>NZ_JASGHW010000004.1:0-2925577 GCF_047602195.1 Flavobacterium sp. | reverse complement strand
TGTGTCGTGTTACTTCGTTCAGTTACGTATTGCTAAGGTTAATAGGGAAACACAATAGAATCCGAACAGCACCGATACCATCGTTTGCAACAATCGGCAAATACAACAAGGAAACGACCAGAACCACAGAAAATCCGGTTGCCAATTGCGGCCAAAGGTTCGCACGCCGGAAATACAAAATAAGCACATTGAGCGTCACAAACGGATACAAAAACGACGGCATCGCATAAAAACCCAACACCGAAGCGATCCCAAAAAACACCCAGTGTTTGCGGTTGTTTTCCAACTTGATTGTATCGAATGAAGCCTGCAAAGCCAAAATGAAAAATAAAGTCACGAGCGAATAACCGCGCGACATATAACTGTAATACAAATTCAGGAACAGCACCGACGAGATGGCCACCACCACGAGCGCCAGTTTATAATCGAAATGTTTGCCGCACAAAGCGATAGAGCAAAACCATCGAAACCAAATTCACGCACAACACCGAAATCCGCATCTTGAACAAATTGGAAAGTCCGGGCAAATGGTACGTCAGATTCGTAACCAACGAATGCAGGACATGGTTGTTCGGCGCGGGATAGTGCGAGGCCGAAGCGACAAAACCTTTCCGGGTGAAATTCAGGAAAGTCCACGCCTCGTCATAAGAAACCGGCATCTGTAAAGCATAATAAACCGAAGCGGCCAAAGGAATCGCAAGCAATAACGCTAGGTATTTCTTTTCCGTTATCGCCATGTATTGAGGTATTGCTGGGCGATTTGGATGTAATCGTGTTCGTTTTCGATGAATTGTCGGGCGCGTTTGCCGATGGCGGTGATTTCCGCTGGATTCTCAATGAGTTCCGACAGCGATTCCACAATCGAATCGACATCGGGGACGACATGGATGTTGACACGCTGGGTCAATCCGTAATGCGCGGTAAAATCTTCGCCGGCGCCCGTAAAAACGACTTTGCCACGCGCCATCGCTTCCAACGCATTGTAACCCTGGTCAAGCGAAAAAACCTGGTCGAGCACAATATGGGCGCGATTATACAATTGAATGTATTGTGCGTATGGAACGCTTCGGGCAACAATGATTTCGACCTTTTCAGGATATTTTTGACGGATGATTTCAAGCGCTTGTTCAAAATAATCCGAACCTTTCTTGTAATAATTCTCGGTGTTGATGCCGAGGAAAAGGACAATTTTATCCAAAGGCAAACTTTCAAAATCGAATTTCGTCACATTGACCGGATTCGGGACCAATCCCAAAAATTTCTGATTTCCCTTTAAGGCCGGGACATAATCGAAATCGGTCGCAATCACACCGGCAATATTGCGGTAAATGAAATCGTGCAGTTGCTTGAACCCGGGTAAACGGAATTTGAGCACATTGATGAATGCCTTGTCCTTGATTTTGCCCATCAAATAAGGCTGTACCACCGATTTTTGCTCGGGATGCGCAAAATTGTACGTTACATTGCTGTAATCGTCTCCGCACGACAAAAGGAACGTCTTTGGGTTGTTTTTGAAGATAAAATCGAGAATTTTACGCTCGTGTTTCGGGTCGCAATAAAAACTATTTTCGTTGATGAGCTGCACGACATCGAAACCTTGTAGTTCCTTTTTGTACCGAAGGAATTGTCTGTAAGTCCAATACGAACTCAAATCGAAGCCCGTCAATTTCAAAAACCCGAGCTTGATTTTCTTCAAAATCCCCGAATCCCATTGCTTATAGAGCGCAAAATCCACCGGATAATCCTTAAATCCGTCGTTGAATCCGAACAGCACCACCTGGTGGCCAAGGGCTTGCAAACCTTCCTTCAAAGAATTGTGCAGCCTGCTGTATTCGCCTATAAGTAAAATGTTCATATATCGTTATATTTGACAAATATATTTACAATTGCGCAATAATGGAGCAGCCCAAAAGCAAAATAGCACTCATTTCCCATTCGCTCGGCAAGGGCGGGGCAGAGCGGTTTGCGGCGGGTTTGAGCTTCCTGTTGACCGATTTGGGACATGAAATCCACCACCTCATTATTGAGGATGCGGTCGATTATGATTACGCAGGAAGTTTGTACAATCTGGGCGAGATTTGTTCCAATGACAACGCGTTCCAACGCAAAATCAACAAAGGAATTTTACTCAAAAAATATTTAGAGCAACACCAAATCGATGTAGTAATCGACAACCGCTCGCGCAACAATTTTATCCGCGAATGGTTTGCCCAACGCATTTATGGAAACCGCAAACGCATTTGCCTCGTGCACAGTTTCAAGCTCGATGAATATTTTCCGTCTTCGCCGATGCTGGCCAAAATCCTTTACAGCGACGCCGAGAAAATCGTCTGCGTTTCCCAAGCGATCGAAGCTGAAATCCACCGAAAATATAAACTTCGCAATACCGTCACGATTTACAATTCTATCGATTTTTCCAAATTAAAGGCGGAAAACAAACCCAACGAATTTGGAAATTATGTGCTCTATTTCGGGCGACTAGACGAGAAAGTCAAAAATTTCAGCCTCATGCTCGAAGCGTTTTCGCTTTCCAAGATTTATGAAAGTGGCTTTAAACTGTTGATCATGGGCGATGGACCGGATTCAGATTTCATCAAAACCGAAATTGCCAAATGGAATTTGGCGCAACATATTCAGTTGATCCCGTTTCAAAACAATCCGTACGCTGTGGTCGGTCAAGCCAAATTTACGCTGCTCACGAGTCGGCATGAAGGTTTCCCGATGATGCTGATCGAATCGCTCGCACTCGGCGTCCCGGTGGTTTCGGTCGACTGCCAGTCTGGCCCGAAAGAAATCATCCAGAATGGCCAAAACGGATTGCTCGTGCCCAACCACGATGCGCATGTACTGGCCCAAGCCATACACAAACTTGCGACTGATTCCAATTTATATGATATTTGCAAACAAAATGCAGCAACCAGCGTGGCGCATTTGTCCGTGGAAAACATTTCCCGGCAATGGCAGCAAATCCTAACCCAACCATGACCAGCCTCAACGACATCCGACTGATCGACATTCCCAAAATCCACGACGCCAAAGGCAACCTTTCGGTCGTCGAAGGACCAACCCTTCCTTTCGAAATCAAACGCGTGTATTACCTGTACGATGTGCCCAGCACGGCCGAACGCTACGGCAATGCCCACAAACTGCAGCAACGCGTGTTGATTGCGCTCAGCGGTAGTTTTGAGATTACGCTCAAAGATGGGAAAAATGAGAAGGTGGTCACGCTCAACAAACCCAACCAAGGCTTGTACATTCCGAACGGGATTTGGCGCGAGATGCGCAATTTTTCTTCGGGCTCGGTCTGTCTCGTGATTGCATCGGATGACTATGACGAAAGTGATTACCTGCGCGAATTTGAAGATTTTCAATCATTTAAAAACAGAACTTCCTAAACCGTTCTCGGCCAGTAACGTCTTGATTTTGACCAGCACCTGCAATTGGAAACGCGTCAAATGCAGTAAAATGCGTTTTTTGACGTTAAGGTTCTTGAAATCGATCGCGTCGTAGCATTTCCTGAAGTTCTTTTTGTCGCCCGCGAGCTTGCTTTTGATCGCGACCGAAAAACGGTTCAGGTCGAGAAATTTCTTGAGCTTCGGGTTCGTTTTTTCGGCTTCGGCGTATTTGGCGAAACTGCTTTCCTCAAAGAAATACTGCTGGCCGCGCGAGACGCTTTTGCCGTCGTAGACATAACGCGCCAGGATTTTCCAATCGAACACCACTTTAAAATCGAGTCCGACGCGGATCCACAAATCGGTGTCCTCTGCAAATTTAACATTCGTATCAAAAACACCCGATTGCTCGAAAACACTTTTGTGGAACACGGCCGCCGAGGTCCAAATGACGGCTTCTTTTGAACTCGCATCGAAGAAATCGACCACTTCGCAATAGCCGGTCTGTTCGATCGAATAGTCGGCGGGAAACACGTTTTTGGCAGTTTCGATTTCGATTGCAGAACTGAAAACCTTGTGTCCGGGCGCATATCGGCCGATGTTGCGGTGCATGGTCTGCAAAAAATCGGGATACCAGTAATCGTCCGAATCGAGAAAAGCGATGTAATCGGCATTCGATAAAGTGATTCCGAAATTGCGCGCCGCGGCGACGCCCTTGTTTTCGCGCAGGTAATACCGGATGCGCGGATCGTCGAAAGCGTTGACTTTTTGCTCACTCGCATCGGTCGAGCCGTCGTTGACGATGATGATCTCGAAATCGTCGAAAGTCTGCGCCAATACACTTTGGAGCGTCTGCGAAATGAAGCGTTCCTTGTTGTAAAGCGGGATGACGACGGAGAAAAATGGCATGTCCGAATTTTAAACCAAATATAGGCAAAAGTTGCGATTGCCGATTTTAATGTGTTATTTTTGTGCGACGCCATGCAAAACCGAACGCTACATATTGTCAGTTTCGACAATCCTTTTCCCCCGATTTATGGCGGAATCATCGAGGTTTTTTACAAGCTCAAACCGCTCAAGGATTTGGGCATTGCGGTGCATCTGCATTGTTTCGTCGAAGAAATCCCGACACGCGAAACCGAATTGGAACAACTCGCCGCGCGGGTTTATTACTACAAGAATTCGAAACATCCGTTCAGTTTTTTTTCGTGGCTGCCGTTCTCGGTGCAATCGCGCGACGACAAGACGCTTTTGAAAAACCTGCAGGCCGTCGACGCGCCGATCCTTTTCAAAGGCTTGAAAACGACCTATCTCGTTTACCGTGGCTTTTTGACCGACAGGAAGAAATTGCTGCGGCTGCACAACATCGAGCAGGATTATTTCGGCGGAATTTCGAAAAGCGAGACGCGTTGGCACAAGAAGTTCGTGTATTGGGCCGAAGCCATCAAGTTCAAGCGGTATGAGAAAATCATCGGGCGGTTCGAAAAAGTGGCGGCCTTGTCGAAATTCGAGAACGAATACATCAATGCGCAATTCGGCAATTCGGTGTATGTGCCCGTTTTCCATGGCAATCCAACCGTTTCGAAGCTCGATGGAGTTGGGAAGTACGCGATTTACCACGGCGATTTGCGCATGTCCGACAACATCCGCGTGGCCGAAAACCTGATCGATATTTTCAAGAAAATTCCCGATGTAAAATTGGTCATCGCCTCGAACAGCAATGAAGATCATTTCAATAATCTGATCGGTGAGGCGGCGAACATTTCCTATGTTTCCATCGAGAATTTTGAACATTTGAAACAATTGCTCGAGCAGGCGCACATCAACCTGATTTTTTCGTACCAAAGATCGGGAACCAAGCTCAAGTTGATGAATTCGCTGTATTACAGCCGTTTTTGTCTCATCAACCAAAACATCATGGACGATGAAAACGTGAGCCAATTGTGCGAATTTGCCAATTCCAACGAAGAAATTATCAACAAGGTCAATATTTTGAAGAATTTGGCGTTTAATGATTATGAGCAGCGGAAGCGGGTGCTCGAAACAGAAATGAACGACCATAAAAACGCGGAAATCCTTGCAAAAATAATACTCGGGTAATGGAATTGAACAGACAAAAACTTTCAAAGCTGATCGTAAGTTCGCTATCGGCCCACAAAGAGACATTGAAGCGGCAATATGCCGAAAGCCAATCGGGCATCGGTTATTTCTTTTTGGATGATGTTTTGCCCGAGGAAATCACGCGTGAAATCTTTGCGTTGTTTCCCGATCCATCCGAGATGAAACTCAAGAACACCATTCGCGAACGCAAGTACATTGCCGTGCAGATGGACCAATACCATCCGTTGCTCGAAAGAAATGGTCTATGCGTTCCAGGCGCCCGAAGTCGTCCGGATCGTTTCCGAAATCTGCCAGATCGAACATTTGATTCCCGATGAAAACCTTTATGCCGGGGGCATTTCGATGATGGGTAATGGACATTACCTGCATCCGCACCTCGACAATTCGCACGACAAGGACCGCAATTTCTGGCGCGTGCTCAACCTGCTGTTTTATGTGACGCCCGATTGGAAACTTGAAAATGGCGGCAATCTCGAACTCTGGCCCGATGGACTCGAAGGCAAGCCAATTACAATCACCAGTAAATTCAATCGTTTGGCCGTAATGGCCACGCACAACAATTCGCTGCATTCGGTATCGCCGATTGATTTCGAAGGCGAACGTTGCTGCGTGTCGAATTATTATTTTTCGGAAACGCCGTTGCTCGAGGACGATTCGTTCCATGTGACTTCGTTTCGCGCACGTCCCGGAAATACGATGACCGACGCCTTGTTGCAGGTCGATACGGCCTTGCGCATGAACCTGCGCAAATTGTTCAAGAAAGGCATCAAGGAAAATCCGCACGTCTACAAACGCAAGGACAAATAAGCGGTTTCATCCGAATATTATGCTATTTTTGTGGCATGCCAAACCTCGGGAATTCCTTTAGAAAATACCAGTTTCATTTGCTGCTCTTGGGCATTGGGCTGGTTTGGATTTCGGTTTTCGATCATTTGCTGCAACTGCACCTTCAGACGTATATTTCGCACGACGCGTTGAGTTACCAGCAATCGGCTGAAAATTTATACGTTTACCACCGCGGCCACAATTACCGTCCGATGTTGATGGCAGCCCTGACTGGAATTCCTTATTTATTCGGTGGCGGCAATGCATCGGTTTACCTGTTTTCTTATGGGCTTAATTGGGTTTGCTGGCTGGGTTCGATCTTGGTTTTGTTTGAAATATTGCGGTTTTTCCTGAAGCCGAAATTTGCTTTTGTTTTCACGTTAGCCAGCATTTTTTTGGTCGGAATCAATGCGTTGGTTTTTGAATTGTGCACCGAAATCATTTACTTGTTTTTGATACTGTCGGCCGTTTATTTCCTGTTCAAATACCAACGAACGGAAGTGTTCAAATATTTGGCTTTTGCCTTGTCGCTTTTGGTATTGAGTATGTTGATCAAGCCTGGCTCAAAATTCCTGGCCATCTTATTGACGGTTTATTTTGTCAAGCAGCTTGTTTTCAATTACGGCTCCAGATTTGCGTGGCTGCTTTACGGCAGTTATTTTTTGGTTTTGGTGCAATGCGCCGGGGTCAAATACCAATTCGGAAATTTCACTTTGGGCTACATCGATGCGGTCACTTACTACGATTATCTGGGCGCCAAGGCCGAAAGTTTGCGCACGAACCAAACATTTGAAACCGTCTGGAAACAACGCGCCGATTACATCTACAGCCTGCCCAATCCCGAGCAAAAAGTCATCGCCTCGCGGGATTTTACCGACCAATTGCAGTACAACACCGCGCACTTTTTCAGGGCCTATTTTTATAATTTAGGGGAAAATGCCAGCACGGGAAGCGTCAAGATCGCTATTTTGGAGAATCTTCAAGGAAAAGTAAACCATGGCACGATTAAAACACTGGGATACACGATTTCTGAGTGGCAGAATAGGCTTTTGTCTATCGTTGGTTTTTTGCTGTCCGTACTGCTTTTACTGAGGTTTAAATCGACAGAAAAACCATTATTGGTCACCGCTTTTTTTGTAATCTACATCATGTTACTTTCGGGCATATCGTGCAATGAAGGCGACCGTTTCCACATCGTCACTTTTCCATTCGTACTGATGCTCATCAGCCAATGGAGTTCTCGAAAAATAAAAGGAATCCGAATCGATTAAACGGTTCTTTGTACGACCTCAAAAATCTTGTGGTCCTCGCATTTGAGCGTTTTGGCCGGGAATTTCATGAGCGAAGCGTAATCGTGCGTGGCCATGATGACCGTCTTGCCGTTCTCGTTGATCTTGCGCAATACGTTCAGGACTTCCACGCTTGTTTGCGGATCGAGGTTTCCGGTCGGTTCATCTGCTAAAATAAATTCCGGATCGTTGAGCAGGGCGCGCGCAATGGCTACGCGTTGTTGTTCGCCGCCCGAGAGTTGGTGCGGCATTTTGGAAGCAATCGAATGCAAACCGACGCGTTCGAGCACCTCGTCGATCTTGTTGTCCATGTCGGCCTGGTTTTTCCAGCCGGTGGCTTTGAGCACGAATTCCATGTTGTCCTTGACGCTTCGGTCGGGCAGCAACTTGAAATCCTGGAACACGATCCCGATTTTTCTTCTCAGGAACGGAATCTGGCTTTCCTTGAGTTTGGCCAGGTCGAATTCCACGATGTGTCCTTCGCCTTCGGTCAGCGGCAAATCGGCGTAAAGCGTCTTGAGGAAACTACTTTTCCCGGTGCCTGTTTTTCCAATGATGTAAATGAATTCACCGTGGTTTACCTCGAGGTTGACATTCGATAAAATGACTTTTTTGTCCTGGTAAATGGAAACATTTTTTAAAGAAAGCACAGGTTGCGACATGGTAAGATTGCGTTTAAAACTGCGGTAAAAATACTAAGATAACGCGCGGTTTCAAAATAAATTTTAAAAGGTTATCAAGAGCCATTTGTTAAAAAAAATGTTCATAATAAAACGCTAAAAAGGTTCGTTATAGAAACGAGAAAAGATATTTTTGAAATTATTAAATCTACAGAAATGCGAAAACTACACTGGCTTTTCCTCTTTTTTTTACTGGTAAAAACGGCTTCGGTTTCGGCACAGAAATCGGCTATTTATACCCATGAACTCGAGGATTTCAACCGGGCCGTCAATTTATACAAAGAAAGCCAATACCAATCGGCGCAAATCATCTTTGATAAAGTCAAAACACAAAATGTCAGTCCCGACGTCAAGGCCGATTGTGCCTATTACAGCGCCAATTGCGGCATTCGCCTCAACCAGGCCGGTGCAGATGAACTGATGGAAAATTTCGTCCGCGATTATCCGACGAGCCCCAAACAAAACCAAGCGTTCATCGAAGTGGCGCACTATTATTTCGAACAAGGCAAATACCCGCAGGCTTTGGAATGGTTTGACAAGGTGGACGAAGGCACGTTGAGCTACGAAGAACAGGACAAATTCAACTTCCAGAAAGGCTATGCGTTTTTCAACGCCGGCAAGAAAAAAGAGGCGACGCCTTATTTCAACAAGGTCTTGAATTCGAAGGAATATGGCTCGCAGGCCAAGTATTACCTCGGATTCATGTCTTATGAAGCCGACGATTACAAAGAGGCGACGAAGTATTTCGACGAAGTGTCGGGAGAGGAAAAATACAAGGAAAAATTGTCGTATTTCGAAGCCGACATGAATTTCAAGCTCGGCAAATTCGACCAGGCGATCAAGTCGGGCGAGAAGGCGATGGCCAAATCGTCGGCTCTCGAAAAATCGGAACTCAACAAGATCATCGGCGAGAGCTATTTCAACCTCAAGCAATACGACAAGGCAATCCCGTATCTCAAAGAATACCGCGGCAAGAAAGGCAAGTGGAACAACACCGATTACTACCAACTCGGTTATGCCTATTACAAACAGGGCGATTATGAAAATGCGATCACGCAGTTCAATAAAATCATCGGCGGCAACGATTCTGTCGCACAGAATGCCTACTACCATTTGGGGGAAAGTTACCTCAAAACCGACCGCAAGCAACAGGCTTTGAATGCGTTCAAGAATGCCTCGGAAATGGATTTCGATGCGAAAATCCAGGAAGATGCCAATCTCAATTACGCCAAATTGAGCTACGAAATCGGCAACTCGTACCAACCGGTGCCGGACGTACTGGCTGGTTTCTTGGCCAAATACCCGAATTCACCGAGCAAGATTGAAGTCGAAACTTTGCTCATCAATTCCTACATCACGTCGAAAAACTACAAAGGCGCGCTCGACCTGCTCGAAAAGAACAAGAGTTTCGCCAACAAGGAAGCGTATCAAAAGGTCACGTTCTACCGCGGACTCGAATTGTACACCGACGGCAGCTACCAGGAAGCGCTCGCGATGTTCAAGAAATCTCTGGGCGAACCGAGAAACCCGAAATTCACCGCGCGTGCCACGTTCTGGAAAGGCGAAACCGAATACGTACTCGACAATTTCAACGAAGCCCTGCTCAGCTTCAAACAATTCGCTTCTTCGCCTGAATCGAAGTCGACGCCAGAAAACAAAAACATCAACTACAATATCGCTTATGCGTATTTCAAACTCAAGGAATACGACCAGGCCGGCAACTTTTTCCAAAGCCACATCGATGCGGTCAAGGACGACAAGGTGCGTCTCAACGATGCCTATTTGCGTCTCGGGGACAGCCGTTTCGTATCGGCGAAGTATTGGCCCGCGATGGATGCCTACAACAAGGCGATCGAGATGCGTGGTATCGATGCCGATTATGCGGCGTTCCAAAAAGGCATCAGCTACGGATTTGTGGCCAGAAACGACAAAAAGATTGAAGATTTGACCAAATTCATCTCGGCGTTTCCGAAATCGCAATACCGCGACGATGCGTTGTTCGAACTCGGAAATACCTATGTGACCGAAAAGAAAAACGACCAAGCGATCCGCACCTACGACCAATTGATTGCCGAATACAAAGGCGGTTCTTATTCCGCAAAAGCGATCCTGCGTCAAGGTTTGATTTACTACAATTCGGAGAACGACGCACAGGCGTTGGGCAAATTCAAGAAAATCGCAGCCGAGTATCCGAAAAGTCCCGAAGCGGTCGAAGCGGTGGCCACGGCACGTCTCATTTATGTCGACAACGGCAAAGTCGATGAATATGCGACTTGGGTCAAAACGCTCGATTTCGTAGAGGTTTCGGATGCCGATCTCGACAACGACACTTACGAAGCCGCCGAAAAACAATACATGCAAAACAACATCAAACAGGCGATTTCGACCCTGAGCGGTTATGTGGCCAAATTCCCGAACGGCATCCATGCCCTCAAGGCAAATTTCTATCTGGCACAATCCTATTACAACGACAACCTCAAGGAACGTGCGGTGCCGCATTACGAGTTTGTGGTGTCGAGGCCGCGCAATGAATTCACCGAACAATCGCTTGCGCGTCTGGCCGAGATTTACCTCAAAGGCAGCGACGATACCAAGACAATCGCCGTGCTCAAGCAACTCGAAACCGCCGCCGATTACCCTCAAAACGTCACTTTTGCACAGGCCAATTTGATGAAAACCTATTACGAGCAGAAAGATTACCCGAACGCGGTGATTTATGCCGACAAGGTTTTGGCGAATCCGAAAATGGACGACAAGGTCAAATCGGATGCGCAGATCATCGTGGCGCGTTCGGCCTGGAATTCGAATGACGAAGCCAAGGCCAGGACGGCTTATGCCAAATTGCTCACCATTGCCAAGGGCGAACTCGCCGCAGAAGCCCTGTATTATGACGCTTATTTCAAAAACAAGGACGGCAAATTCGAGGCGTCGAACACGACGGTTCAAAAATTGACCAAGGATTATTCGGGTTACAAATATTTCGGGGCCAAAGGTCTGGTCATCATGGCCAAGAATTTTTATGGCTTAAAGGACAGTTTCCAGGCGACCTACATTCTGGAAAGCGTCATCAAGAATTTTGCGGCTTATCCCGAAGTCGTGCAGGAAGCGCAAACGCAGCTCAACACGATCAAGGCCGCCGAATCGCAAACGAATTCATCGATCCAGAATTAGATTATAGAACCAAGAATCAAGAACCAAGATTTGGAATAATCAGATAAATAATAAGCGACGTAAGTCTTGGCTTCTGGCTCTAGGCTCTTGTCTCTAAACAAAAAAGTATGAAATTCAACATCCAATATAAAATTGCAGCGCTCTTTTTAATCGGCGGGATCACTTTGGTCACGGCGCAGAAAAAAGACGAAAACATCGGAACCGAAGTCGTCAATGTCGTCAAACCGTACACGCCGACGATTTCCGATGCGTTCAAGGTCAAGGAAACGCCGGTGCTCGACGACGAAGAAACCTCGAAGAAAGAGAACATCAAATACGACATCTTTTCGTTTCCGGTAGCCTCGACGTTTACGCCGTCGAAAGGCCGGGCGGCTGGCGTCGATAAAACGAAACAGGAAACGCTTTACCGCAATTATTTCACATCCGGTTTCGGAAATTACGCGACGGCTTTCGCCGAATTGTATGTCACACACGATGTGGGCGACAACGATTATGTGGCCGCGATGGTCAAGCATTTGTCTTCGAACGGCGGCATCAAGGATGTCGAAGTCGATGATAAGTTTTTGCGCACTTCGATCGATTTGACCTACGGCAGCAAGCAACGCGAGTTCGCCTGGAATGCCGATGCGGGTTTCGAATACAAAAGAAACTACTGGTATGGCGTGCCTTCCGATTATGGGATGCCACCGACACTCACGCCCGAGCAACGCGATTTCGTGATTGGGAGAATCGACGATTGGCAAACCTATTACAACGGTTATGTGGGCGGAAAACTGACGTTCAACGAAAGCATGTTCAGCGGCGTCGAACTCAAGTATAACCGTTTTTGGGATGCCTATGATGCGTCGGAAAACCGCTTCTTTTTGAAGCCGGCGATCCAGGTCGATCTGGACCAGAATGTCTTGAAAGCCGAGTTTATCGCCGATTACAATGGTGGTGAAGTAGGAAAGGCATTCGGCAGTACTTCGGCGCTCAAGTATGCGTTTGCCAATTTCGGCGTGCACCCGAGTTATGCGATGACGCGCGACGACTGGTCTTTCGACATCGGGGCCTCGGTGTTTTACAGCGCCGATATGGAATACAGCGACAACAAATTGTTCTTTTATCCGAACGTAACGGCTTCACTCAAAGTCGTGGGCGACCTGATGGTATTTTACCTCGGAGCCGATGGCGGACTGCAACAGAATTCGTGGCGCGATCTCACGACGACCAACCCGTTTTTGTCGCCGTCGTTGCTCGGAACCAACCCGAGTGCGTTTGAAGGCATCAAACCGACCGACCGCCAATTGGATGGTTTTGCGGGACTCAAAGGAAAACTGTCGAACTACATCAGTTACAACGTACGCGGTTCCTTGGTAGCCGAACGCAACAAGATTTTGTTCCGCCACAATTCTTACGACGAAACGATCCTTGAACAGGAAATGTACGATTATGGCAATTCATTCGGGATTGTGTATGACAATGTGCGTACGCTGACGTTCTTTGGCGAACTCAAGGCCGATTTCAGCAAGAACATTTCGTTCGGGATCAATGGTTCCTTCCACAAATACACGACGAAATTCGAAGAAGAAGCGTGGAATTTGCCCGAGATCGAATTCGGCGCCAACCTCGATTTGACGATCACACCGAAATGGTATGCAGGTGCCAATTTGTTTTTCGTAGGCGAGCGCAAGGATTTCGAATCCAGGAACAACGCGCCATTGTTGGCCAATATCAAGACGCTCAACAGTTATTTCGATGCGAACATGCACGTGGGCTACAAATACAGCGAAAGGCTCTCGATTTGGCTGCGCTTGAACAACATCGCCAACCAGACTTATGAAAGATGGCTCAACTATCCGACGCAGGGATTCCAGGGCATGATCGGCGCGAGTTATAAATTCGATTTTTAATTAGTCAATTAGATAATGAGAAAATGAGCACAGCGTATCAATTGGCTAATTATCTAATTGACTAATTGTCACATTCCTTCAATGGCTTTCAAACAACAGGTTTACGCGCGTTACCAGCAGTTGGTCCAGGACCGGATCGATGCGTTCCGTGACATGATTTCGGCCCTGACCGAAGATGCCCAAAACGACGCCAAAGGTTCGGCGGGCGATAAGCACGAAACGGCCTTGTCGATGATGCATCTCGAACAGGAAAAGCTCAACCACAAGCTCACGGAAATTTACGGACAGAAAGCCATTCTCGACAAAATCGACCCAATGGCAATGCACCAGAAAATCGCGTTGGGCAGTTTGGTGGAAGCCAATGGGATGTTGCTTTTTATCTGTGCGGCATTGCCCAAAATAAATATCGAAGGAAAAACCGTGATCGCCGTGTCGCCCCAATCACCGCTTGGGCAGAAATTATTGGGCCATGAAGTCGGATTTTCTTTTGAGATTCACCCAACCGTATACACTATTTCCGCACTCTGTTGAGTTATAGCTTTATAACCAATTTAACGTGAAAAGACTTCTTATTTTTCTCGGTTTGCTGGCGGGAGCCGGTAGCTGGGCGCAGGAATTTACGGTCCATGAAAACGGGTTGATTTATTCGGATCATTCCGTTGGGAAACTCAAGCACATTGTCGATTCGCTGAACCTCAAGTTCAAGGTTTGCAAGGCGAACAAAGTGTATTATGCCGTGCCGCAGGCCAAAGTCCATTATGTCGAACTCCAGGATGAAAAGATAAAGCAAGCGCGTGCCGATATGGAACGCGGGATTTCATTCAAGGATTTTGTCCGGAAATATAAAAAGGCGGTCACCGAGCAAAACCTGTTGGTGACCCGTTCCGAATATACCGATTACGAGAACACCCGATTCATTGTACTCAGTTCACTGTCGTTTGGGGACGATTACGGTCGCGAGATGGACTTGAGAAAAGGTGAGGAAGCCGATCAAATCAAGGCCAATCTCAAAGGCAAATGGGTTTTGGAGCATTATTCGAATGTAGATTTGAGCGATGAGACGCTTTCGGCCTTCTATTTCCTTACCGATTTCGAAAGCAAGCCTTTGCCCCAGTCGTATGCGCGCATGGTGCAATATTCGGACTGCCTGGTCGATACCACTGCGCAGTTTTTTCTTAAAACCGCTTCCGATACGAGAAGGCTCTTTTTGGCCGATACGGTCCGAGATAAGATTGGCGATTTCCTGAATTATGTGCACCAGACGACCCATAAACCGCAATTCGATTATAAAAGTTACCGCATTGACAACAACATGACCGAGGAGGCCCAAGAGAAAATCCACAAGGAAAGGGAAGTGGCTTACGATATTTACTATAACGCCCTGCAAAAATGGGATTCCACGCGAATGGCCAAAATCGATTTCCTCAAAATGCACGATCCGTCGTTTGACCAGTTGCTGCAGCAGGCAATCGATGAAGCCAAGGACAATAAACCCACCGATGATGAATTCGAATGGTATGTAGCCCGTTACGTTTCTCCCGAACTGGCACTGCATATGAAACGCAACCGTCGGGTGATTGGGGGGTGCAGCCAGGACGACGGCCCGCGGCTGCATGCGCTCAGTATTGCCATGCTTTCTGCCGAGGCTACCCAATGGGAAGTTTTCCTGCGCGCGCACCTCGACATCATGAACGACCGTTTCGACCGCATGAGCGACGGCAGTTATGCTTATGGCGCCCGGCAGACTTACATCAAGGAACTGGAAGTGCTCGACATCAATGTGCCGGATTTGATTTTTGGCATTTCCCTGCGGGTCGGTAATCCTGCCGAGAACCATTATTTCGGGAGTATCCGCAGGATCGGGCGCGCGTTGTCGGAAAGTGCCCAAGCCAAAGCGATGGAATCAAGCCTGCTCCGGATGATTGCCGACAATGGCCTGGACGATTACAATCGCGTGCTGATGTATTATTTGTTCGACAACTACAATTATTACCTCAAGGACCCAAAAAGCAAGGCGCAAAACAGGAAAAAACTCAAGGCGGTCGTAGCCCAAATGCCGGCGTACCTGTCTTCCAAAATCAAGGTCCAGGAACCATAAAATTTAAAGATTGTAAGTGCGGCCATTTGATTTGGCACAGAAGCTTTATATAATTGTCTAAAAATACAGGTGTAGGTTTTAAATTGAAACTTATATCTGTATTTTGGTTTTATAATTATAATCATAAATACATCTTTGCTTTATCGAAATAATAGAATTTAAGACAAAGCGTATGTGTGGAATATTAGCCATCATTGGAAAAGGAAAAGACGAAGAACTGGTCAAGACACTCTCGAAAAGAATGTCGCACCGAGGTCCTGATGAAAGTGACCTTCATCTTACAGCAAACGGACATATTTTAAGCCACGAACGCTTATCGATCATCGACCTGCATTCCGGCCGACAGCCGATCAAAGGAACCAAGACCGCTTACATGGTCCACAACGGCGAAATCTACAACCACCAGCAATTGCGCGAAACGGTTTTGAAGCACCATACTTTCCGTACCAAATCGGATTCGGAAGTGATCGTGCACCTGTATGAGGAATTCGGCTATGACTTCCTCGACAAACTCGACGGCGATTTTGCTTTCGTCGTGGTCGATGGGGACGATTTCATCGCCGGGCGCGACCCGATGGGAGTCAAACCTTTGTATTATGGACTCGACGAACGCGGTCGCATTTATTTCGCTTCGGAAATGAAGCCGATTGCCGACCAGTGCAAGACCTTTGCGACATTTCCCCCAGGACATTTCTACACCCCGAAAACGGGATTTGTCAAATATTACCGACCGGAATATGAGGACCATACTTCGGCGGTACAAGATTTAAATTTGAGTTTGATAAGAGAAACCTTGACCGAAGCGACACGCAAACGCCTCATGAGTGACGTGCCGATTGGCGTGTTGCTTTCGGGGGGACTCGACTCATCCTTGACGTCATCCATAGCGGCACGTTTACTGGCTGCCGAAGGCAAGACACTGCATTCGTTCTCTATTGGGTTAGATAAGAGCGCCCCCGATGCCGTCGCTGCCCGTAAAGTTGCCGCTTTTTTAGGAACCGAGCACCACGAGGTTCATTTTACGATCGAACAGGGGATTGAGATCCTCGAAAAATTGATTTGGCATTTGGAAACCTACGACGTGACTTCCGTCAGGGCCAGTACACCGATGTATTTCCTTTCCAAGGCCATTACCGACAAAGGCATAAAAGTAGTTTTATCAGGCGAGGGCGCAGACGAGATTTTTGGTGGGTATTTATACTTTCGAAATGCGCCTTCAACTGAGGACTTCCAAAAAGAAACCATCGAGCGTGTCCAGAAATTGTTCACGGCCGATCTATTGCGCGCCGACAAATCGACGATGGCACACGGACTCGAAGCGCGTGTTCCGTTCCTCGACAAGGCATTCCTCGATATGGCCATGACGATCAAGGCCGTCGAGAAGCAGCCCAAAACGTACGACGGGGTTGAAAAATACATCCTGAGAAAGGCGTTCGA
The DNA here is from genome assembly GCF_047602195.1 of Flavobacterium sp. Classification (GTDB taxonomy): domain Bacteria; phylum Bacteroidota; class Bacteroidia; order Flavobacteriales; family Flavobacteriaceae; genus Flavobacterium. The sequence goes on along the minus strand of NZ_JASGHW010000004.1, from coordinate 2,908,672 downwards.
TACACCAGAGCAACCGTACCTGCCGGATGAAGTATTGTGGCGTCAGAAGGAACAGTTTTCCGATGGCGTGGGTTACAGTTGGATCGATACCTTGATTGAATATTGCGCATCCAAAGTCACCGACGGACAACTGGAAACCGCCGCGGAAAGATTCCCGTACAACACGCCCACGACCAAAGAGGCGTATTTCTATCGCGATATTTTCCACAAGCATTACCCACAGCTCAGCGCCGCGCAAACGGTGCGCAAATGGATCCCCAAGTGGCAGGAGAACCAGGATCCGAGCGGAAGGGCCAACGCAGCGCACGTCAAGGCCGATACAGATATCGCCAAAACGGGCATTACAATTTAGGAGTTATTAGGTTTGTTATATATTGTTTGTATTTTTGAGACGCCGGTTGTGCAAAGCCGGCGTTTTATTTTTTTATGGCCTTACAGTTCGCTTACCGTTTTTTCGAATTGCCGCTCGCGCATCCGTTTACGATTTCGCGGTATACGGTCGTGGTACAGAAAACCGTCGTGGTCCAAATCGGGGACGGGGAATTTTTTGGATACGGCGAAGCGACGGTCAATCCGTATTACCATTCTACCGTGGAAAGATTGACGCAAAGTTTTTCAAAAGTTCGACATTTGATTGAAAACTTGTCGCCCATGCATCCAACGGAATTTTGGCCAATTCTCGCACCACATTTATCCGAAGATTATTTTGCCCTGTGTGCGATCGATATGGCCTATTGGGATTTTTATGCACGCAGCCAAAAGCGAACCGTGCGCAGTTATTTCTCCGATGCCGATGCATTGGTGCCATTGACTTCCTATACGATTGCGATCGATTCCGTCGCAGTCATGCAGCAGAAAATCCTCGAGAAACCCTGGCCTATTTACAAAATCAAATTGGGCGCTGCGCACGATCTTGAAATTGTGCGAAAGTTGCGTGAAGTAAGCGATGCGGTTTTCAGGATCGACGCCAATTGTGCCTGGACCGCCGAGCAAACCATCGAATATGCCCAAACGCTTCAGGATTTAAAAGTCGAATTCATCGAACAGCCATTGAAAGCGGATGATTTCGAAGGCATGAAAAAAGTACGCGCCCATTCGGTTTTGCCAATCATCGCCGATGAAAGTTGCCAACGCGAAGCCGATGTCGAAACCTGCAATGGACTGTTTCACGGCATCAACATCAAATTGATGAAATGCGGCGGTATCACACCGGCGCTGCGCATGATCGACAACGCCAAATCCAAGGGTTTGCTTTTGATGGCGGGCTGCATGACCGAATCGACTGTTGGTATTTCGGGCCTCGTACAAATCGCGCCGCTGCTCGATTACCTCGACGCCGACGGGGCCATGCTGATGGCCAGCGATATCGCCGATGGGGTGTCGTTCGATTTCGGCAAAATCCACTTTGCAAATGGGGCAGGAACCGGCGCCGAATTGCACGCATTTTAGTCGATAAAATGTTAATAACTTCCTAGGTTGACAGGGCAATTTCCGGTCAATATCACCTTCGTTTTTATATATTTGCCTGTTAGACAAAAAATACATTTTTTAGAATAAATTTTATGAGCGAAGAAATCAAGAAAAACAATTATTCGGCAGACAGTATTCAGGCGTTAGAAGGAATGGAGCACGTAAGGATGCGTCCTTCCATGTATATTGGAGATGTAGGTGTGCGAGGTTTGCACCACTTGGTTTATGAAGTAGTTGACAACTCGATCGACGAGGCGATGGGCGGATGGTGCGATACCATCGGTGTCACGATCAACGAAGATGGCTCAGTAACCGTAGAAGACAACGGCCGTGGTATTCCGGTCGACATGCATAAAAAAGAAGGGGTTTCCGCACTCGAGGTCGTCATGACCAAAATCGGTGCAGGGGGTAAATTCGACAAAGACTCGTATAAAGTTTCCGGTGGTTTGCACGGGGTAGGGGTTTCGGTTGTGAACGCTTTGTCCGAAAGGATGAAGTCGACCGTATTCCGCGAAGGCAAAATCTACGAACAGGAATACGAAAGAGGAAAGGCGATGTATCCGGTGAAAACCGTTGGCGAAACCGAAAAACGCGGTACACGCCAAACATTTTACCCAGACCATAAAATCTTTACACAGACTTTAGAATTCTCTTACGATACGCTTTCTGCGCGTATGCGCGAACTGTCCTTCCTGAACAAAGGAATCACAATCACGTTCACCGACATGCGTGAAACGATGGAAGATGGCAACCCGCGTTCAGAAACGTTTTTCTCTAACGAAGGTCTCAAGGAATACATCCGTTACCTCGATGGCAACCGCGAACCATTGATCGCGAGCGTCATCAGCATGGAAAACGAAAAGGGAGAAATCCCGGTCGAGGTCGCTTTGATCTACAATACCAGCTATTCCGAAAATATTTTCTCGTACGTCAACAACATCAACACGCACGAAGGCGGAACGCATTTGCAAGGTTTCCGTGCCGGACTCACGCGTACGCTCAAGAAATACGCCGATGCTTCGGGCTTGCTCGACAAGCTCAAGTTCGAGATCACGGGCGACGATTTTCGCGAAGGATTGACGGCGATTATTTCGGTAAAAGTAGCCGAGCCGCAATTCGAGGGACAAACCAAAACCAAACTCGGTAACCGCGAAGTCGTTTCGCCGGTTTCGCAAGCGGTGGGTGAAATGCTCGAGAATTATCTCGAGGAAAACCCGAACGACGCCAGGACGATTGTCCAAAAAGTCATCTTGGCGGCACAGGCGCGTCATGCGGCGAAAAAAGCACGCGAAATGGTGCAAAGAAAAACCGTCATGGGCGGCGGCGGATTGCCAGGGAAATTGTCTGACTGTTCAGAACAAGACCCGGCAAGATGTGAGGTTTACTTGGTCGAGGGTGACTCGGCGGGTGGAACGGCCAAGCAAGGCCGCGACCGTAACTTCCAGGCGATTTTGCCATTGCGTGGTAAAATTCTCAACGTCGAGAAAGCGATGCACCATAAAGTATTCGAAAACGAGGAGATTAGAAATATCTTTACCGCTTTGGGCGTGACGGTTGGAACCGCTGAAGATTCCAAAGCGCTCAACCTCGAAAAATTGCGTTACCACAAAGTCATCATCATGTGTGATGCCGACGTCGACGGTAGCCACATCGCCACTTTGATCCTGACCTTCTTCTTCCGTTTCATGAAAGAACTCATCGAGGAAGGACACGTATATATTGCAGCACCACCATTGTACCTTGTCAAAAAAGGAAACAAGAAAGAATACGCCTGGAACGATGACCAGCGCGATGCGGCCAACGAAAGAATGGGCGGCAGCGCGAACATCCAACGATACAAAGGTCTCGGTGAGATGAACGCCGAGCAACTCTGGGAAACCACGATGGATCCAAACGCAAGGACTTTGCGCCAGGTCAACATCGACAGTCTAGCCGAAGCCGACCGCATCTTCTCGATGCTGATGGGCGACGAGGTTCCGCCAAGACGTGAATTTATTGAAAAGAATGCCGTTTATGCGAACATAGATGCATAAGCGTTTCCTGACCATACTGGCGCTCGGGTCTTGCCTCTTGACGGGTAACAAAGCCGTATCACAAGATTTTCAGACGTTTTTGGATGTGAGCAATTTCCTCCAGGACGCCTTGTGGTACGCCGATACCTTCATCACACCGGCAACCGATGCGGCCGTATATCAGGCTTCTTCAAGCTGGGTTGCGACCCCGCAGAAAAAAAAGCTTTGGGATGTAAACGTCAGTATACACACCAACGCTTTTTTTGTTCCCAAGAAAAACCGCGAATTTACCGTGACCAATGACGATCTGGCGTTTTTCCGCATCGAGGACGGACGGGAATCGGCGACGGTGCAGACCGCACTCGGAAACGACGAGCAGATTTACCTCGTGGGTGAACTCGGCGAAGGCGAAGATGCGCAGCAAGTGCGTCTCAAAACCCCCGAAGGTATTGACATGTCTACCGTCGTTTATCCGTACATCCAAGCATCACTCGGAATGTGGTACGGGACGGAAATCATCGGGAAGTATTCCTATAAGGTCAAGCTCAAACGGGGCTATTATCGGGTTTATGGTGGCGGGATCAAGCACAACCTGAGCCAATATTTCAAAAGTCTCGAGGCCAAGAACCTTCACTTTTCTGCCTTTGCGGGTTATTCGAATGAAGAAATCAGTTTTGGTTTCCTCAATGCGCAGACCGAGCAGTATGGCCAATTCGGGCTCAACGAGATCACGGGTTTTGTCGATACGTATCAATTTCAGCTCAACGGGTCCAAAAAATGGCAAAACGTGGAGGTCATGGGGGCGCTCATTGCCAACACGAGCGACATCAAATATGAAGTCGGCGGCACCTCGGGGACACCATTCTTTATTGCGCCGATCAAACAATACGTCAACGACCAACTCGAGCAGATTTACAAGACGCGCACCAATGTGATCGGAGAAGTATCAGGGCGTTATCAATTTGGGCATTTTTTCGCGCAGGCTTCGTTTGCTTTTGGTAAATTTGCAAACTCAAATCTGTCCATTCAATACGAATTATAATTGTTTTACCAACTTAATATATATCAAAATGAAAGTTACAATAGTAGGAGCAGGGAACGTAGGGGCAACCTGCGCTGACGTGATCGCTTACAGAGGAATTGCCAGCGAAGTGGTGTTGCTCGACATCAAGGAAGGATTTGCAGAAGGAAAAGCGATGGACATCTCGCAATGCAAGACCAGCACCGGATGGAACACCAATGTGACCGGCGTGACCAACGATTATTCGAAGACGGCCGACAGCGACGTGGTCGTAATTACTTCGGGGATTCCTAGAAAGCCAGGAATGACGCGTGAGGAATTGATCGGCATTAACGCGGGGATTGTAAAATCGGTGGCGGACAATGTGCTCAAGTATTCTCCGAACACGATTATTGTTGTGGTTTCCAACCCAATGGACACGATGACTTACCTGACCTTGAAAGCAACCGGCTTGCCGAAAAACCGCATCATCGGAATGGGTGGCGCGCTCGACAGCTCGCGTTTCAAATATTATTTGTCAAAAGCCTTGGACAAACCGGCCAACGATGTTTCGGCTATGGTGATCGGTGGCCACGGCGATACGACGATGATTCCGCTCACAAGATTGGCGGCTTACAACGGTATTCCGGTTTCTGAATTCCTGTCGCAGGACGCGCTCGATAAGGTAGCGGCCGATACGATGGTAGGCGGAGCGACCTTGACTGGATTGCTCGGTACTTCGGCTTGGTATGCACCGGGTGCTTCGGTGGCTTACTTGGTCGATTCTATCCTGAATGACCAGAAGAAAATGATTGCTTGTTCGGTCTTCCTTGAAGGCGAATACGGACAGAGCGACATCTGCATCGGCGTACCGTGCATCATCGGTAAAAACGGTGTGGAGCAAATCCTCGACATCCAACTCGATGACAAAGAAAAAGGCTTGTTTGCGAAATCTGCCGATGCGGTGCGCAACATGAATGCCGACCTCAAATCGGTCCTGGCATAAAAGCTTTTCATCATAATAAAAAGAAGGCTGCGAAAAGGCGGCCTTTTTTTTGAATCCAGATCAACTTTTTTGATTGCGACAGGAAATAAAGATTTTTGTTTTATTTGGAATATTTTACGCGTTGCATAGCAGTGCTACGGAATAAGGAAAATATTTCAAATTGGGCAAAAAGATTATTTTGCTGGCCAATTGAAAAAAGTTTATCTGGGTTCACGATTAATCGAAATAAAAATTGGTTAATCATCACGTATATTATATATTTGCTCGTTTTAAAAAAATGGGGATGTGTCCGCTTTTTGAAAATATGCAACGTTTTTAAAAATTCATCACATTTTTTGCAACAAAATAGCATTGAACAAACAAAAATTAATTAATTATTAGTAATAATGCAGAATAGAGGACTAGTTAAATTTTTTGCAATTTTATTTGCATTGGTAAGTATTTACCAGCTTTCTTTTACGTTCGTGGCGCACAATGTGGAAAGTGATGCCAAGGCGTTTGCGAAAGGTGATTCCGAGAAAGAAGTCAAATACCTGGATTCCATTGGGAAAGAGAAAGTATTGAATCTTTGGGTTGCTGATTTTACTTACAACGAAGTAAAAGACAAAAAAATCAACAAAGGTCTTGACCTTGAAGGGGGTATCAACGTCCAGCTTCAAATCTCGGTTAAAGACATTTTAAAAGGACTGGCGAACGAATCCAAAAATCCAGTCTTCAACCAGGCTTTGGACGAAGCGACCAAAAACAGAAAAGGAAATGAAAATTACCTCGATGTATTTTTCAAGGAATTTGAAAGGGCTTTGAACGGAACCGTACAATTAGCCTCCCCTGATATTTTCGCCAACAGAAACCTGCAAGGCGAAGGCGGTATCGATGTCAAGATGACCAACGCGCAGGCCGAGAAAGTCATCCGCAAAAAAGTGGACGAATCGGTTGATTCGGCTTTTGAGGTACTCAGAAAGCGTATCGACAAATTCGGCGTAACCCAGCCGAACATCCAAAAGATTGGAACTTCGGGAAGAATCCTCGTGGAACTTCCCGGTGCCAAGGACGTAGACCGTATCAAAAAATTATTGCAAAGTACTGCCCAGCTCGAATTCTGGGAAACGTATAAAATTGACGAGGTAGGCAACTTCTTGATGGCTGCCAACAACGCGCTCAAGGCTACCGAGAAAAATGTAGAGGTTAAAGAAACGACTACTTCGGCTACCGACTCGATCAGCAACCTGTTGACCGATAAAACCAAAGATTCTACCGCAACCGATGCCAAAAAAGGCAACAACCCATTGCTCGACAAATTCGTGGCACCGGGTGGCGGACCAGTTCTCGGGGTGGTCAATACAAAAGACACGGCCAAGATCAACAGTTGGATGAAGCGCCAGGACATCAGAAATCTTTTGGGGCCTGACCAGCGTTTTGCCAAATTCGTTTGGGGCAAACCTAAAACGGTTGTAGATGAAAAGACCAAAAAAGAAACCGAGACCGTAGAATTCTACGCGCTCAAAGGAAACAAAGACAACCGCGCAGCGATGGGCGGTGGTGTGGTAACCGATGCCAAAGATTCATTTGACCAATTGGGCAAGCCATCCGTAACCATGCAGATGAACGGAGCGGGCGCGAGAGCTTGGGAAGAATTGACCGGAAAAGCCTACACCCAAAAAAGCAACATCGCGATTGTACTCGACGATATCGTTTACTCGGCTCCGGGTGTTTCAAGTGGACCGATTTCGGGCGGAAGATCTGAAATCTCAGGCGTGTTCGACGTAGCAGAAACCAAAGATTTAGCGAACGTTTTGCGCGCGGGTAAATTGCCTGCTGCAGCAGAAATCGTACAATCAGAAGTGGTAGGGCCATCATTGGGTCAGGAAGCGATCGACAACGGTACGACTTCGGCACTCATCGGATTGCTCATCGTGGCATTGTGGATGCTCGTATATTATGGTAAAGCAGGTTGGTTCGCCAACGTGGCGGTTATCGTCAACTTGTTGTTCATCTTTGGTGTGATGGCAAGCTTCGGTTTCGTATTGACCTTGCCGGGTATCGCGGGTATCGTTCTCACTATGGGTACGGCCGTCGATGCGAACATCATCATCTACGAACGTGCCAAGGAAGAATTGCGCGCCGGAAAAACCATCGAGGAGGCCATCAAGGCGTCATTCGGTTGGAAAGGGGCGATGCGTTCAATCGTTGATGCCAACGTAACCCACGTATTGACCGGTGCGGTGTTGTTCATCTTCGGTACTGGACCGATCCAAGGTTTCGCCTTGACGCTCTTGATCGGTATCGCGACTTCGTTGTTTACTTCGATTTTCATCACCAGAATCTTGTTGGATTGGAGCCTCAACAAAGGCAACAAATTGACTTTCGTGACCAATTTCTCTAAGAACTTCTTTACGAACTTCCATTACGACTTCTTGGGTGCCAAGAAATACACTTATATTTTCTCTAGTATCGTGGTTATCGTGAGTATTGTTTCACTCGCTACCAACGGACTCAACGAAGGCGTAGATTTCAAAGGAGGAAGAACTTTCCAGGTGCGTTTTGAGCAACCGGTTCAGGCCGATGAGATTCGTCACGAACTCGAGCAGGTTTTCGGTTCGGCCGAAGCCAAAGTATTCGGTGCCGACAACCAATTGAAAATTACGACCAAGTACAAAGTAGAAGACCATAGCGAAGCGATTGACCACGAAGCCAACCGTTTGTTGTACAACGCGCTCAAAAAGCACTTCAAGGACATGAGCTATGAGAACTTCGTAAATATTTACGACGGCAAGAAAGTGGGTGTACTCAACGCTTACAAAGTAACGCCGACCGTAGCCGACGACATCAAGACGAACTCTTACTGGGCGGTTCTCGGGGCGATGGCCATTGTATTCCTTTACCTGATGATTTCGTTCCGCAAGTGGCAGTATTCACTCGGTGCGATCGCAGCGGTGGCACACGACGTAATCTTCGTTTTGGGAGCTTACTCATTGTTGTGGAAATACATGCCATTCGGTATGGAAATCGACCAGCACTTCATCGCGGCAATCCTGACTGTTATCGGTTACTCGATGAACGATACGGTAATTGTATTCGACAGGGTGCGTGAATACCTTGGCGGTAAGGCCAGAGGTAACTTCAACCAGATCGTGAACCAGTCGGTCAACTCGACCATGTCTAGAACCATCAATACCTCGCTCACGATGATCTTGGTATTGTTGATTATGTTCATTTTCGGTGGCGAATCGATCCGTGGATTCATCTTCGCGATGTTGATTGGTATTGTGATCGGAACGTACTCGTCGTTGTTCATCGCAACACCGGTATTGTGCGACACCATTCCAGATGCAGAACACAAGAGAATCGAGGAGGAGCACGCCAGAGCGAACGCTTAATCCTGTTTCAATATAAATGAAAGCCCGTTTTTATGACGGGCTTTTTTATTTTTAGGAGCTTGTTCCCGCTTTCCGCTTTATCTTTTGTTTCGTAAACTCCACAAAAGGATGCCGCTGCACACGAGCGAAGCGACTGCCAAAGGAATCGGGGCTAGGCATTCGGTTAAAAATATTACCTTTGGGTTGTTTGAGCATGCAATCCACTAAAAATGAGCCAAGCCCTTCAATACAAACTGGTCAAACCGGATGCGCCGCTTTCCGATTTTGTCTATTGTTTTTCGTCTCTGGAGAACCTTTCCGGCTTTAGTGACGGCGTTATCATTCCAAACGGAAAGATTGACCTGCTGTTTTGCAAAACCACAACCAACAGCTTTCAAATCATGTTGATGGGCTTGGAAACAAAACCCAAGCCGATGCCCAAAGGGTTTATCGATACTTTTTTTGCCATCAGCTTTAATCCGTTGGCGTTGGAGTCTATTTTACATCAATCAACTGCCGAACTGGTCAATTCTGGAAAAGAACTTCCCAACGATTTTTTGGGATTTGAGGCTTCCGATTTAAATGATTTTGATGCATTTTGCGAAAAGGCCACAAAAATACTCGAATCAATATTGTCATGGGAAATTGACGGACGCAAACGACAATTGTTTGCGCATATTTTTGCCACCGATGGGGAAATCGGCATCAAAGAGCTTTCTCAAAAAATCTGCTGGAGTGAGCGTCAAATCAACCGCTATTTTAACCAACAATTGGGTATTTCATTGAAGACTTATTGCGGAATCCTGCGTTTTCAGGCTTCGCTTGCGCACATCAAATACGGCCAACTTTTTCCGCAACTCAATTTCACCGACCAATCCCATTTCATCAAGGAAATCAAAAAACTTTCAGGCGTTTCACCCAAAGAATTGTTTAAAAATCAAAATGACCGTTTTACAATTTCTGGTCTATGACGCCAACTAATTTTGCAGCATAAACGATAAAGTTATGTTGATAGAAAATAAAAAAATCGCCATTGTAGGCGGTGGTCCTGGCGGGCTTACTTTGGCGCGTCTGCTTCAATTAAAAAAGACAAACGTAAAAGTCTACGAAAGAGATTTGAACAAAGAAGCACGTGTGCAAGGTTCTCCACTTGACCTGCACGAAGATTCGGGTTTGGCGGCAATGACCAAAGCCGGCCTGCTCGAAGCATTCAAAAACAATTTCATGCCAGGTGCCGATCGCATGCTCATCATGAACGAGCAAGCCCAAATTTTCCTGAGTGATCACAATGACAAACCTGATAAGAATTTCGGGCATGAACATTTCCGGCCCGAAATTGACCGCGGTGTCTTGCGCAAAATATTGCTCGAATCACTCGAACCCGAAACGGTGGTTTGGGACAGCCATTTCATTTCCATGGAAAAGCATGGCGAAGGTTGGCTGTTGCATTTTAAGGGCGGGCAGTCCGAATATGCAGATGTGGTCATCGCCGCCGACGGAGCCAATTCCAAAATCCGTTCGTATGTTACCGATGTCAAGCCTTTTTATTCGGACATTATGATGCTTGAGGGCAATATATACGATGCCCAAAAAACAGCGCCTCAAATCCACGCCATGTTGCGTGGCGGAAAAATAATGGCTTTCGGAAACGAAAAAGATATACTGATGGGGCAGAAGGCCAACAAGGAAATCGGCTTTTATGCGAGTTTCAAAACAAATGAAAACTGGGCTGCGGATAGTGGTTTGGATTTTTCAGATAAATCCCAAATGTTGGATTGGTTCAAGAAAGCCTATCCAGAGTGGAGCAATGTCTGGCATGAGCTGTTCGAAAGTGCCACAACACCTTTTATCCCACGCCCCATTTATTGCATGCCCTTGAATCAGTATTGGGAAGCCTTGCCCAATTTGACCTTACTTGGTGATGCTGCACACATCATGCCGCCATTCGCCGGAGAAGGAGTCAATATGGCCATGCTCGATGCGCTGGAATTGAGTGAATGCTTGACTTCGGAAGCGCATCCGACAATACAGGAAGCCATTGCAGACTACGAAACGAATATGCGCAAGCGGGCATCAATCATGGCACAGGAATCACTTGAAAATGGCAAACGGATGCATGCTGAAAATGCGCTGGAAACCATGTTGGCTTTTTTCGGAGGACATTAAATGGAGTGCCAACGGTGAGATTGTGAAATAAAAAATCCTGATGGGATGCATCAGGATTTTATTATTGTTAAGGGCATTTGTCAATTGTCAATTCCGGCTATCGGCTTTTCCGCATTCCACATAAAATACAACCCGATCAGGATAAACGGGATGCTGAGCCATTGCCCGGTCGAAAACAATCCCAGCGATTCCTCAAATCCGCCCTGGCTTTCCTTGACGTATTCGACGACAAAACGCACCGTCCAAAGCAATACCAGGAACAGCCCGAAAAGATACCCCAAGCGTTCACGGACATTGGTTCTCCAATACAGGAAAAACAGGATCGCAAACACAAAAACGTAGCATACGGCTTCGTACAATTGCGCCGGATGTTTTGCGGGGATCTGCTCTAAAAGCGTAGCGAATTTAGGATCATTGGTGATGGCATGATAAGCATCGTTGACTTTGGGCAAGCCCGTTTTTTGTACGGCATCGCGTGCACTGATTCCATCGCGTACAAACTGGACGCCGAACGCAGAATCGGTTTTGTGGCCCACAATTTCTGAATTGAAAAAATTCCCCAGACGCACGAAAATCGCACCGCTGGCCACCGGAATCACGACGCGGTCGAGTACCCAAAGCATCGGGCGTTTCATTACTTTCTTGCTGAAATAGTACATCGCGACAATAATGGCAATCGCCGCCCCGTGGCTCGCCAAGCCCTGGAAGCCGGTAAATTCAAACGAAGGCGTGAATTTGAATGGCAGCAGGATTTCGGACAAATGGTTGCGGTAATATTCCCAATCGTAAAAGAAAACGTGCCCGAGGCGCGCGCCGAGCAAGGTGGCGAGCACCGTCCAGATGAACAGCGAATCGAGCTTCTCGAGCGATTCGCCCTCGCGTTCAAAAATTTTCTTCATGATGTACCAACCCAAACCGAACGCGACCACAAACATCAGGCTGTAATAGCGGATTTGGAAAAAGCCCAGATCGATCCCTTCGGTCGGATTCCAGACGAAAGCTAAAAAATGTGTCATTTACTTTGGAAACTTAGTTGTCGTAAAAATAAAGATATAAATTTTATGCGAATCTTAAAATTCGTTAATGTTTGTGCGTACAACTTTTTGGAGGTACTGGATCATATCCTTTTCCACCCCAAGGGTTGCAGCTTAGGATGCGTTTGAACGCGAGCCAGCTTCCATAAAACAATCCATGGATTTTCAAGGCGTCAAGGGCATAAGTCGAACAGGTCGGCTCATACCTACAGGCCGACGGCAGCAAAGGCGAAATAACGACTTTGTAAAACTTGATCAGGAAAACAAAGGGCGCTATGAGGATGTTCCGCAACACTTTAATAAGTGAATGTGGTTCCTTCTTTGCCGTCCTTGAGATTGATGCCGAGCGCGGTCAACTGGTCGCGGATCTGGTCTGACATCGCAAAATCCTTGTTCGCACGCGCCTCATTGCGCATCCCGATCAGCATGTTGACCAAGCCTTCGAGTTTGTCGTTGTTGTCGGCCACGGCTTTTTCGTCCTTGAGTCCCATGACATCGAACAAGAAGACGTGCATCGTTTTGGAAAAGCTTTCCAAATCGGCTGCGGTCAATGTTTCGGTACCGATTTTCAACAAGTTGATGAACTTGACCCCTTCGAACAATTGCGCGACGAAAATCGGACTGTTGAAATCGTCGTTCATCGCGTCGTAGCAAGACTGTTTCCATTTGGCAATGTCAATCGTGGAGGTATTTCCGGGTACAATTTCGCCGATTCCATCCATCGCATCCATGAGTCGGTTGTAGCCTTTCTCGGCTGCCACGATCGCGTCATCCGAAAAATCGAGAATCGAACTGTAATGCGCCTGCATCATAAAGAAACGCGCCACATTGGCCGAAAACGCCTTGCTCAAAAACGGACTCTCACCTGTGAAAATCTCGCCCGGCAAAATGTTGTTCCCGGTCGACTTCGACATTTTCTTGCCGTTGAGCGTGAGCATGTTCGTGTGCAGCCAATAATTGACCGGCGTGTTTCCGGTGCAAGCCTCGTTCTGTGCAATCTCGCATTCGTGGTGTGGGAATTTGAGGTCCATTCCGCCGCCGTGGATGTCGAAGTGCTGTCCTAAATATTTGGTGCTCATCGCAGTACATTCGAGGTGCCAACCCGGAAAACCGTCGCTCCAAGGCGATGGCCAACGCATGATGTGCTCGGGTTCGGCTTTTTTCCACAACGCGAAATCCTGTGGGTTTTTCTTGTCCGATTGTCCGTCGGTATCGCGCGTATTGGTGAGCATTTCTTCGATATTTCTACCGCTCAAAACCCCATAATGCTTGGTTTCGTTGTATTTCACGACGTCAAAATACACCGAGCCATTCGACTCATAGGCGAGTCCGTTGGCGATGATTTTCTTGACGATTTCGATCTGTTCGATGATGTGTCCCGTCGCGGTCGGCTCGATGCTCGGCGGCAGGAAGTTGAGTTTGTTCAGGATGTCGTGGAAATCCACCGTGTAGCGTTGCACGATTTCCATCGGCTCTAACTGCTCGAGACGCGCTTTCTTGGCGATTTTGTCCTCGCCGTCGTCTACGTCGTCCACGATATGGCCTACATCGGTGATGTTTCGCACATAGCGAACCTTATAGCCCAAATGGGTCAGATAGCGATAGATCATGTCAAACGACATGAAGGTGCGCACATTGCCCAAATGCACATTGCTGTACACCGTCGGGCCGCACACATACATCCCGATGTTTCCCTCGTGGATGGGCGTGAAATCTTCCTTCTTCCCGGATAGGGAATTGTAAACTTTGAGCTGGTTGGTTTTGTACAGTGGCATTTTTTTATGTTTAATCGGTTAATCGGTTAATCGGTTTGTGTAAGATAGTATTTTTTGAGATTGTTGATCTGATTGCAGATTTTTTCGATTTGTTCCCTACACATCAAATAATTTTCTTCGGAAAGATAGTTTAAATCTTTTGCAATAATCATTTAAAGTTTCCATCGCTGAAGAATAAGATACGGTAAGAAAATGCGCCTTATCTTTTTTTGTATTTCTGGATGTGCCTTCTGCTATGTTAGTGGCAATTGAACTGGAACTCCGTTTGATTTGAGAAGTAATTCCGTAAGTTTCATTTGTAGGAAAATCATTGGTCAACTTGTATACAATCAAAATGAGAGATTTGGCATTTTGCCATACATCTAACTTTTCAAATGAAAAAACATACATGACTTTCGGTTGAACGATTAAACAAATAAACGATTAAACTTTTTAAAACTTCGTATCGAGCTTAATGTAGTTCAAAAATTCCTTGCGAACATTTTCATCTTTAAACTTCCCGCCAAACTCACTCGTTACCGTGCTGCTTTCAATGTCACGTATCCCGCGTGAATTCACGCACAAGTGCTTGGCGTCGATTACGCAGGCCACGTCATCGGTACCCAATGCGCGTTGCAATTCCTGTACGATTTGCATCGTCAAACGCTCCTGAACCTGCGGTCTCTTGGCATAATAATCGACGATGCGGTTCATCTTGGAAAGTCCTATAACGCGACCATTCGAAATGTAGCCCACATGCGCACGTCCGATGATCGGCAGCAAATGGTGTTCACAGGTCGAGTAGACGGTGATGTTTTTCTCGACGAGCATCTCGCCGTATTTGTAATTGTTGGCAAACGTCGACGGATTCGGACGTTTATTGGGGTTCAGTCCGCCGAAAAGCTCCTTGACGAACATTTTGGCGACGCGGTTCGGCGTGCCTTTGATGCTGTCGTCGGTCAAGTCCATTCCGAGGGTCTGGAGGATGCTTTCGACGTCTTTTTTGATGAGTTCGATTTTTTTGTCGTCAGGAATATCAAAAGCATCGGGTCTGAGGGGATTGTTTGCGTTTGATGAGAAGTGGTCGTTTCCAGTTTCGTCCTGAAATTCTTCGTGAGTAATCATTAATGAAAAATTATTTGAAATAGCGTATTTTTTGAGGAACAAAGATAAATAATTAAAATCAAAGTCGATATAGGTGTTAAATATTAAATTAATTTAAAAATTGCGATAAATCTTTATTAATAATTTTGTAAATTTCGCTGCCAAAAAAAACTATAAAATGAAAAGAATATTACTATTTGCCGTACTGGCTCTAGCCTCGGTACCTATCCTTTCAGCCCAAAACTTATTGACAAATGGAAATTTCGAGACCGGTGGAAACGGGGTCGGATTCAACGTCAGTGGGGCTGGATACGTCCAACTTGTGGCCCCCTTTTCGGGAAGCACCGTCCAGGGTAATTTTGCCCTGACCAACAACCCAGCGCAATTCAACACTTCATACCTGGCCGTGGGTGACCACAGCACCGGGACTGGGGCGATGTTGATGGTTGATGGGAATGCTTCTGCGGTGGGCCAACCTTTGTTTTGGCAGACCGGGAATGCGGCAGGTGGTAATGTTTGCGGATTGACCGTCGGAAACAATTACCAGTTCACTTACTGGGTAAGATCGCTTTCCAACGCGGTGACCAATCCGGCAACGCAGGCCAACATTCTTTTGGTGAGCAACAACGCGACCGCCCCGGTACTGACCGTCGGCAATACGGCGGCACCACTGCCGGCGGCCGGATGGCAACAAGTAAGCTATACGTTTACGGCTTCGGCGGCCTGTGTGCAAATCGGACTTTGGAACAACAACACCAGCGCAACTGGAAACGATTTTGCGGTAGACGATTTTTCGCTAGTGGCTTTACCGACGGCGACCATCGCTGCGGCTCCGGCCAGCGTTTGCGTAGGTGGTGCAAGCCCGGTGATTACCTTTACGGGAGCCAATGGAACGCCGCCTTATACTTTTAATTACACGTTGAATACCGTTGCGCAAACGCCAGTAACTACTACAGCAGCAAGCAACACGGTAACGGTTCCGGTTCCGACCGCTGTGGCAGGAACATTTACTTATGCCTTGACGAGCGTGTCCTATGGGACTTCTCCGACCTTTACACAAAACCAGACAGGCAGCGCCGCCGTAGTGGTCAAGCCTTTGCCGACTGGAACCATTTCGGGGACGGCGACAGTATGTAAAGATGCGGTGGGTACATTCATCACATTCACGGGGTCTGGCGGAACAGCCCCGTACTTTTTTTGGTACAGTATCAACGGAGGACCAACACAAATTGTATCTTCAGGTTCCTCGAACAGTGCGGCGGTGTTGGTACCGACAAACACGACCGGTACTTTTACTTATGAATTGATCAAAACGACCTATAGCAGTGGGCCGCCATGTGAAGATGTTAATCCGGCAGGTTCTCAAACCGCTGCCATTACAGTGCTTCCGGTGCCAACAGCCACCATCATGGGGACCACCAATGTATGTGTAGGCGCTCCGGGTATTTTTATTACTTTTACAGGTGCTGGATCAACCGCTCCTTATACATTCAATTACACGCTCAATGGCTCGGGCCAAACGGTTACGACCACTTCGGGCAATAGTGTTTCGGTTCCGGTAAACACTTCGGTGGCGGGAACTTTTACTTATGAACTCGTGTCGGTATCGACTGGTTCTGCGCCCGTTTGTACGCAACCGGCAAGCGGTACCGCGGTGGTTACGGTAGGACAACCTACGGCTACCATCAGTGGAAACACGACCATCCTGGCTGGAGGCGCCGCGACCATCACTTTTACAGGGACGCCGGGTGCAACAATCAGTTTCAATACCGTAGCCAACAATCCAGGTGGACCTCCGGGAGCACCGGTGCCGGCTGTGGCGACAGTGGTCATTGGGCCTGATGGAACGGGTACTTACAATATTCCTTACATCGCGCAAACGACCACATTCAGCTTGAACAGTGCTACCTCGGGATTCCCGCCTTTCTGTACGCAGCCCCTTTCGGGAAGTGTTACCGTTACGGTGAATACGGCTACCTGTGCTTTGCCGCTTGCCGAAGTAACGATCGATGTGCCGCAGCCGATTTGTAATGCAGGGGAATGTTCCGAATTGCTGGCGCATTTCTCCAACGTAGGCCGTACGAATGACTATGTGGTACAATCGATTCCGTATTGCCCGAGTTTCCCATTTACGGGCGGTACACAGATCAACGTGCCTTGTGACGACGTTTGGTCTAATATCGTTACCCTGCCGTTCAATTTCAGTTTTTACGATGTTTGTTACAACCAGGTGAGGGTAGGATCGAACGGGGTGATTACGTTTGACCTTGTCGGGCCACCTTACACTGCCGGTGGATGCGGGCTTTTGTATTGCAACTGGCCGTTTACCGCTACCATCCCGAACACGGCTTTCCCAATCAAGAATGCCATTTACGGGGTGTACCAGGATACCAACATGGCACAACCGCCAATCACCAACCCGGCCATCCAGAACGTAAACTATTATGTCTTGGATACGGGACCCAATGCGGCACCAAACCGTGTATTTGTAGCCAACTTTAACGAATTGCCACAGTTTTCTTGCAACAACGGGGTAGGCTTGCAAACCAGCCAGATTGTCATCCATGAAACGACCAATATCGTCGAGGTATTTGTAAACAAAAGGACTTCTTGTACCGGATGGAACAGCGGTAGCGGACTCATCGGTGTGCAAAACCAAGCCGGAACATTGGCTGCCGTACCGCCGGGAAGAAATACCGGTATATGGGCTGCCAACAACGAAGCATGGCGTTTCTATCCTAAAAATATTCCGGCCATCCCAACAGAAATCAGATGGGAGCAAGGCGGAGGACCGGTGGGTGCCATCAACGAAAACCCACTCAGAATTTGTCCGACTGGACCAACCACTTACACGGCCATTGTAAAATATACCAATTGCGGTATCTCGGAAGTGCGCGAAAACATCTTTGTCGATGTAGCGCCACCATTGCCGGTAGCCAATCCGGTAAACATCGATATCTGCTCGAATCTTCCTGGACCCTATACGGTAAACATCAACCAGACACCGGCAATGACTTCGGCCATTCCTAACCCTACCGATTACTGGATCAAATACTATGAGAATGAAATCGACGCACAAAATGATGCGCCGGGTAACATTCCGCCAGCCCAATTGACGAACTATGTGACCAATGGGCCATTCCCTAAAACCATTTATGTAAGGATTGAAGATTTGGTCACCACGGGTTGTTTCAACATCAGGCCATTTGTGCTGAATGTGGGTGGACCTTCCGGAACTTTCACGTACCAGAATTCACCGTATTGCAACAATATCGGCACGCCGGAAGCGCCTACACTGGCCTCACTTACGCCAGGCGGCTCTTATTCGGCCCAATCCGTTCCTGCAGGTTCGACGCTTATCTTGGATCCTGTCACGGGAGCGGTTACGCCAGCCGGCAGTGATCCGGCGCAATACATCGTGACCTATTCGATACCGGCCAATCCACCTTGTCCGGCTTATTCTACGCAGACTTCGGTTGAAATTGTGCTTTGTACGTGTACGGTTACGGCTTCGGCCAATGCCGCTACCTTGTGTGCCAATACTGCTTTAACGCCGATAACTTATACGACATCGGGTGCCACCAGTGGCTCGGTCACTTCGGGTACTTTGCCACCTGGAACCACCGGAGCGTTTGCCGGAGGAATCTTCACCGTTTCGGGAACACCAACCACACCTGGCGTTTACACCTATACCGTTTCGATTGTTTCGGGGCCGGATACTTGTACGGCCACTACGACGATTACGGTCAATGATATCGTTGATGTGTCGTTGTCTTCGGCTGTTGGAACCAACAACCAAACGGTATGTATCAATGCACCGATCACCAATATTACTTATGTCGTAGCCAATGGAGGTACGGGGGCAACCGTTACGGGATTGCCTGCCGGATTGACGCAAAATTTTGCTGCAGGTACCTTGACCATTTCAGGATCGCCTTCTGCAACCGGAACATTCAATTACACCGTGACTACAACAGGCGGCTGTGGTACAGATACCGCAACCGGAACGATCATTGTCAATCCTGTGGTAACCATCGCACTGACATCGGCCATTGGAACCGATGCGCAGACGGTTTGTATGAATACGGCCATTACGCCAATCCGATATACAGTTGGAAATGGGGCAACGGGCGCCACCGTGCTCGGTTTGCCAACCGGTGTCACGGGAACATTTGCCGGAACTGTATTTACGATCAGTGGTACTCCGCCAACGGCAGGTACTTATAATTATACGGTCACGACAACAGGCGGCTGTTCTTCGGCATCACTTTCGGGCAGCATCATTGTAAGTCCGAATGTAACGATTGTCCTTACATCGGCTGTAGGAACAGACAACCAAACCGTTTGTATCAATACCCCAATTACCAATATCGTTTATGGAACGGCTAATGGTGTCACAGGAGTCAATGCGACCGGACTGCCACCAGGTGTAACCGGAAACTTTGTAGGCGCGACTGGCGTATACACCTTAAGTGGTTCGCCATCCTCTGCGGGAACTTACAATTATTCATTGACTACCGTAGGAGGTTGTTCTACCGCGACCATAACCGGAACCATCATTGTCAATCCAAATGTAACCATCGTACTGACTTCACCGGCGGCAACAGCCAACCAGACGGTTTGTATCAATACCGCGATTGCCAATATTGTCTACACTACGGCCAATGGCGCAACGGGTGTAACCCCTACCGGATTGCCTACGGGAGTTACTGGGGCATTTGTTGGAGGCGTGTATACTTTGAGTGGATCGCCATCGACAGCCGGAACCTTCAATTATTCGTTGGTGACTACCGGCGGATGCTCGAGCGCAACGATCACGGGAACCATTACAGTGAACCCGAATGTCACCATTGCTTTGACTTCTGCTGCCGGAACCGATGCACAGACGGTTTGTATCAGCGCGCCGATTACCAATATCGAATACACAGTCGGAAATGGAGCGACCGGGGCAACCGTTACCGGCTTGCCTACCGGAATCACCGGAACTTATGCAGGTGGTGTCTTCACTATTAGTGGGGCTACAGCATCGACAGGAATTTTCAATTACACCGTAACCACTTCGGGAGGCTGTGCCACAGCATCCTTGAGCGGATCGATCACCGTCAATCCAGATGTGACCATCTCCTTGACTTCGGCTGCAGCGACTGCGAACCAAACGGTTTGTATCAATGACGCGATAGTTAATATTGTGTACACTACGGCCAACGCGGCCACCGGAGTAACCGTAACCGGATTACCGACAGGGGTGACCGGAACATTTGCTGCGGGTGTGTTTACGATTTCAGGCGCACCTACTGTGGATGGCATTTTCAATTATACCGTGACCACTACGGGTGGTTGTGGTGTGGACAGCAAAACCGGCACGATTACCGTGAACCCGGCCGCCACAATTACACAAACCTCAGCAACGGGAACCGAAGCGCAAACCGTTTGTATCAATACCCCGATTGCGACTATTACCTATGCGATTGCCAATGGGGGAACGGGGGCAACAGTACTTGGTTTGCCGGCCGGCGTAACAGGAGCTTATACGGGTGGTGTATTCACCATTAGCGGTACGCCAACTGCATCCGGAACATTCAGCTATACGGTTTCTACTACCGGCGGTTGCGGAACGGCCTCTTTAAGCGGAACCATTATCGTGAATCCAGATGTAACGATTGCCTTGACTTCGGCGGTTGGAACCGACAACCAAACGATTTGTATCAACACGCCGATTACCAATATCGTTTATACGACAACCAATGGCGCAACCGGGGTCAATGCCACCGGATTGCCTGCCGGGGTAACCGGGGCTTTTGTCGGGGGTGTTTATACCCTGAGTGGTTCGCCATCGGCCGTTGGAACGTTTAATTACAATTTGGTGACCACAGGCGGTTGTTCGACCGATTCTGCATCGGGAACGATTATCGTAAACCCGGATGTCACCATCGTACAGACCTCGGCTGCGGGTACCGAGGCACAAACACTTTGTATCAATACACCGATCACCAATATCGTTTATACCGTTGGAAATGGGGCAACAGGAGCCACCGTAACCGGATTGCCAGCGGGAGTAACAGGTGTTTTTGCGGCGGGAGTATTCACCATCTCGGGCTCGCCAAGTGCAGCCGGAACATTTAATTACACCGTGACTACCGCTGGTGGTTGTGGATCGGCATCCTTGAGCGGAACGATTACGGTAAATCCAAATGCGACCATTGCGCTGACCTCGGCTGCCGCTACTGCAAGCCAAACGGTTTGTATCAACGCAGCGATTGCCAATATTGTTTATACGATTTCAAATGGCGGAACCGGAGCAACCGTTACCGGTTTGCCAGCCGGAATTACTGGAACCTATGCCGCTGGCGTATTCACGATCAGTGGGGCTACGGCATCGACCGGAACATTCAACTACACCGTGACGACTACCGGTGGTTGTTCTTTCAAACAGCGAATCGGGAACGATTACCATCAACCCAGATGTGACCATTGCGCTCACATCGGCACCGGCTACGGCTGCACAGACGGTTTGTATCAATACGCCAATCACCAATATCGTTTACACGATTGCCAATAACGCTACAGGTGCAACTACTACCGGATTGCCGGCTGGTGTGACCGGAACGTTCGTTGCGGGTGTCTATACCTTAAGCGGATCGCCTTCTGCATCTGGGGTGTTCAATTACACGGTTACCACATCGGGTGGTTGTGGATCAGCATCGATCAACGGGACGATTACCGTCAACCCGAATGCGACTATTGCCTTGACTTCGCCACTGGCTACATCATCGCAAACGGTTTGTATCAACACGCCAATCGTGAGCATTGTGTACACTGTTGCCAATGGCGCAACGGGAGCATCGGCTACCGGATTGCCTGCAGGGGTAACCGGAACTTTTGCTGCTGGGGTATTTACCATCAGTGGAACGCCGTCGGGTGCTGGAATATTCAATTACACCGTGACGACCTCTGGAGGCTGTGCTACGGCATCGCTGAGCGGAACCATCACCGTAACGCCAAATGTGACCTTGACCTTGACATCGGCACCGGCAACAACCAACCAATCCGTTTGTATCAATACAGCGATTGCCAATATTACCTATGCGATTGCCAATGCTGGAGCGACCGGTGCAACCGTAACCGGATTGCCGGCCGGCGTTTCAGGAAACTACAATGCAACAACAGGCGTTTATACCATTAGCGGTACACCAACGGCAGTGGGTACATTCAATTACACCATAACTACGGCCGGCGGCTGTTCTTCGGCTGCATTGAATGGAACCATTATCGTAAGACCGAATGCAACATTGACACTCACTTCTGCCGCAGCAACTGCCAACCAGAATGTTTGTGTCAATACCCCGATTGTGGCTACGACTTATGCCATAGGAAATGGCGCGACGGGAGCATCTATTACTTCTGGCGGATTGCCGGCAGGGGTAACCGGAACTTTTGCGGGCGGTGTGTTTACCGTTAGCGGTACACCAACAGCGTCGGGAACATTCAACTACGCGGTAACGACTACGGGCGGCTGTTCGAGTGCAACGCTTACCGGTGTAATTGTCGTGAAACCGAATGTCACTTTGGTATTGACATCATCGGCCAGCACAACAAACCAGATTGTTTGTATGAATGCGGCCATCAGTCCGATTACCTACACGCCTGGAAATGGCGCGACCGGGGCAACCGTAACTGGATTGCCTGCTGGAATCACAGGAAGTTATGCGGGAGGCATCTTTACGATTACCGGATCTTCGGCAATTGCGGGAACTTACAACTATACCGTGACGACCGTTGGCGGTTGTTCGACCGCCTCGTTGAACGGTATTATTCAGGTTACGCCTAATGTAACCGTTACCAGAACTTCGGCTGCAGGAACCGATGCGCAACAGGTTTGTGTGGTTCAGCAAGCATTGGTGAACATTACCTATGCGGTTGGAAACGGTGCTACTGGCGCTTCTGTGGTGGCAGGTACATTGCCGATCGGAATCAGCCAAAGTTTCTCGGGTGGTGTATTGACCATCTCGGGTACGCCAACAGAATCGGGAACATTCACCTATACCGTGACCACTACAGGAGGTTGCGGTGTGGCTACGGCTACGGGAACCATCCGTGTGAATCCGTTGCCGGTCATTACCTTGCCACAAGGTTTCATTTGTGTGGACCAATCAGGCAACCCATTGCCGGGATCGAATTACTTGTTGACAACCGGATTGAATGCGGCCAACCATACGTTCCAATGGTCTGATGTGAGTGGTCCTATTCTTACCGCTACCGGAAGCAGTTATTTGGCCGAAGCGCCGGGAACTTATACTGTGGCCGTGACCAACAACCTGACCGGATGCTACAACACCGGTTCGACGACGATTATCACTTCATTCCCGCCACAGGTCGTGAAGGCTTCTGCCTCGTTGTATTTTGCCGAAGACCAGTCGGTCAGCGTAGCCGTATTGCCGGTAGGAAACTACGAGTACCAATTGGACAACGGCCAATGGCAAGACAGCAACCAGTTCCACAACCTTTCCTCGGGCTATCATACGATTACCGTAAGGGATAAAGTCGGTTGCGGTGAGTTGTCGACCGAAATCAGGATCATCGATTATCCGAAGTTCTTCACGCCGAACAACGATGGTTACAACGATACCTGGAACATTTCTGATTTGAGCGACCAACCATTGGCTAAGATTGAAATCTTTGACCGTTACGGAAAACTCCTCAAGGAAATCAGCCCACAAGGTGCAGGCTGGAACGGGATGATGAACGGCTATCCGTTGCCTTCGACCGATTATTGGTTCAAGGTGCATTACAGCGACGAGAACGGCAACATGACCGAATTTAAGGCGCACTTCTCGCTCAAGCGATAATAGATTGAAATAAGAAAAGGCTGTCCATTCGGGCAGCCTTTTTTGTTGTTTTTTTTCGATATTAATGCGACTCCCATCTGAAAATCGGTTGCCTAGCCCAGAGAGGGCCGAGTGTTAAAAAATTGTCCAGTGAACTATTTAGCTTCGCTCAGTTCGGCTTTTCAGCCTGGGGTTAGCGAAGGAGCAGGCGGCGCGTTGGCATAGGAAGATTGGGCTTAAATTGGGCACATACTCCAGCCCGCGGCATCCTTTAAAAAAAATGCGCCCCAAAAAAGGGCGCGTTTTTTTAAAGATAAAACGGATAGCCGGAACGAGCGCCAGCGAACTGGCGAAGCAATTGTCTGGCCAAAAATTACTTGTTATTATAAGCCTTCAACGCCTCTTTCAAAATCTGAACCGAACGGATCAAATCTTCTTTCTTGAGTACATAAGCGATACGCACTTCATTGAGGCCGACGCCCGGGGTCGAATAGAAGCCCGCAGCCGGAGCGACCATAACGGTTTCATTTTCGAGGGCATACGATTCGAGCAACCACTGCGCGAAATCATCGGCGTTGTCGATCGGCAATTGCGCGATGCAATAGAATGCGCCTTTCGGGGTGGCCACTTTGACGCCTTCGATTTTTTGGAGCTCGGCAATGAGCGTATCGCGACGGTCCTTGTATTCGGTGATGACTTCGTCGAAGTAACTTTTTGGGGTGTCGAGTGCGGCTTCGCTGGCAATCTGTGCGAACGTAGGCGGACTCAAACGCGCCTGCGCAAATTTCATAGCCGCGGCCATCACTTCCTTGTTTTTCGAAACGATGCAACCGATACGCGCCCCGCACATGCTGTAACGCTTCGAAACCGAATCGATCATGATGGCGTGGTCTTCGAGACCCGGAACGTTCATGACCGAGAAATGCGATTCGCTGGCATCGTAGATGAATTCGCGGTACACTTCGTCGGCAATCAGGAACAGGTCGTGTTTTTTGACGATATCGGCCAGTTGCATGATTTCTTCTTTCGAATACAAATAACCGGTCGGATTGCCTGGGTTACAGATCAAGATGGCTTTGGTTTTTGGTGTGATCAGTTTTTCGAAATCGGCAATCGGAGGCAACGCAAATCCCGTGTCGATTGTCGAAATGACCGGAACCACATTGACACCTGAAGCCGTCGAAAATCCATTGTAATTGGCATAAAAAGGTTCGGGGATGATGATTTCATCGCCTTGATCCATTGTCGAGCCCATCGCAAAAAGCAGGGCTTCTGAACCGCCGGTGGTAATGATGATGTCGGCTACGTCAACCGGCAGGCCGTGTGTTTTGTAATAATCGGATAATTTGGTGCGGTAGCTTTCGAATCCGGCAGAGTGGCTGTATTCCAAAACCTTGATGTGGTTGTTCTTGATCGCGTTGAGCGCCACATCGGGCGTCTTGATGTCGGGCTGGCCGATATTGAGGTGGTATACTTTGTGTCCTTTCTTTTTGGCAATTTCCGAATACGGCACCAATTTTCTGATTGGCGATTCGGGCATCTGTTTTCCTTTGTTCGAAACTTTTGGCATGATGTGTTATTTTAATTTATTTCGCGGCGATGATTGATTTACCGAATGTCCACTGGACATTCTCCTCTTAATATCAAATGCCTCGGGTTTTGAAACGCAAATTTGCAAATTTTTTAGCTGCAAGCCAACTCTTTTGCTTTATATTGCATCATCTGTTTGGCAGATTTTTTTCTTATTTTTAAACCAAACCTTTTGCATGCGTTACAAACTGCTTTTATTGTTTTTCTTTCTTTGGTCTGTTGGCGCAAAGGCACAGAAAGGCTTCCAGTTTGAAACCCATAAAGACAAAGTCGTCATCCCTTTCCAGTTCATCAACAACCTTATTTTTATCCCGGTTACCGTCAATGGGGTTGAATTGATTTTCCTGCTCGATACCGGTGTCGAGGAAACCATTTTGCTCAGTCTTGACGATAAAAGCGAAGTGCGTTTTTTTAATGTCGAAAAAATCAAACTCAAAGGTTTGGGTAGCGATGAAGCGATAGAAGGTTTGCGTTCGTCCAATAATGTGCTTTCGATCAATGGGATCACCGACAAACAGCATGACCTGTACATCGTCATGGACCAAAGTTTCAATTTTTCGTCCCACGTAGGCATCCCGGTCAATGGTATCATTGGCTATCATTTTTTCAAGGACAACCTGGTGGAAATCAACTACGACAAGCGCAAGATCATCGTCTACCAGGACAATGCGAAGGTTCGCAGCAAACTCCATACAAAATACACCGAATTCCCGATCACCGTCGAAAAAGGAAAACCCTATTTGGTAGCCGATGTCACCGTTGGCCACCAAACCGCACCGGCCAAATTACTGCTCGACCTGGGCAACAGCGATGCGCTTTGGCTGTTCGAAAACAACAAACTGTTCCAAGTCCCTGAAAAGAATTTCGAGGATTACCTCGGCAAGGGGTTTAGCGGGGATATTTTTGGCAAACGCGCACGCATCGACAACCTGCGCATCGATCAATTTTCGTTCGACAAGCCCATCATCGCGTTCCCGGATTCGACTTCGATCAAAAGTGTCAACATGGTCAAAGGAAGGGTGGGATCGATAGGAGGAGAAATTTTCAAACGATTCGGCGTGGTCATGGATTATGAACACCACAAAGTATACCTCAAAAAAGGCGGACACTTCTACTCGGACTTCCATTACAACATGAGCGGCCTCGAATTGCAGAACGACGGCATGCAATGGGTGCAGGAAACCGTGACGCTGCAAACCGTTCATAAGGAAGATTCGTTCGATATCGGCGGAAACAAGAAAGACAATTTCAAGTACAAGTTTTCGCTCAAGCCGATCTATTCCATCAGCAATGTGCGCAAAGATTCGCCGGCCGATGCGTGTGGAATCCAAAAAGGCGATGTCATCGTGAGCATCAACGGCACGGCCGGTTACCGGTATACGTTACAGAAAATCAACGAAATCCTCAAATCTGAGGACGGCAAATGGATTTACCTCGAAGTGGAACGCAGCGGCATCCCGATGAAATTCAAATTCCAGCTCCAAAATACATTATAAAAAAAGGGCCTCATTCGAAGCCCTTTCTGGTGTTTTAATAGTCGCTCGTCGGAACGCCTTTTTTCTTTTCAAGGATGTTCACATCATCTTTGGCGATGACTTCCCCCTTGATCTTGATCGCGACGCGGCCGCCTTCCACATTCACCGCATTCGATTCTACGGTAATCGTTTTGCGGATCGGTCCCGGATTCATGTTGTACTTCACCTCAATCTTTCCGGTTTTCCCAGGCGCAATCGGTTCCTTGGGTTTCGAGGGTACCGTACAGCCGCAAGTCGATTGTACGTTGGTGATGATCAAAGGCGCGTCGCCTGTGTTTTTAAATTCAAAAGAACGGATGCCGTTGTCGGTGTCTTTAGAGACCTTGCCGTAATCGATCGTGTTGTCTTTGGCCAGGAACTCAATCTTGGGCCCCTGTTGTGCCATCGCACCCACACTAAAGGTTACCGCTGCAAACAGCCATAATAGTTTTGATTTCATTTGGGTAAATTTTAATTTTTGGTAAGTAAAAATACATTGTTTGAATCAATGTGCAAATTATTAACTCTTAATTTTTTATCAGCCCGTAATTCTTTACTTTTGCAGTCCGCGCCTTGCAAAGCACATGCCAAACGGTTTTTGTATGTTTTCAAGGAGCTGGTTCCCGCTTTCCGCTGCAATCTTTTTTTATCCCGTTTGTCATTTCGACCAACGGGAGAAATCTCAAAAAAGGATTTCCGCTGCAATCGGGGCTAGGGGGGTCCCGAAACTTCGACGTTCAATGTTCGTTGATCAAGATTCATCATTCAAAAAAATGTCGAATGTCGATTAACGAATTTCGAATTTTGAAGTACAATTAAACGATTCAACAAATAAACGATTCAACAATAAATGAGCATTCCCGCACAATTCGACTCCAAAGCCATAGAACAAAAATGGTACGACTACTGGATGAAAAACAACTATTTCCATTCAGAACCTGATTCGCGCACGCCTTACACCATCGTAATTCCGCCGCCCAATGTGACTGGCGTCTTGCACATGGGGCACATGCTCAACAATACAATCCAAGATGTTTTGATCCGTCGCGCGCGCCTCAAAGGGTTCAATGCCTGTTGGGTGCCCGGAACCGACCACGCGTCGATTGCCACTGAAGCCAAGGTTGTAGCCAAACTCAAAGCCGAAGGCATCAACAAAAACGACCTCACACGCGAAGAATTCCTCAAGCACGCCTGGGAATGGACCGACAAATACGGCGGTGTAATCCTCGACCAACTCAAGAAATTGGGTGCGTCGTGCGATTGGGAACGCACCAAATTCACGATGGATCCCGATATGTCAGCTTCGGTTATTCGCTCGTTTGTCGATTTGTACAACAAAGGACTCATTTACCGCGGCTACCGCATGGTCAATTGGGATCCGGAAGCCAAGACGACTTTGTCCGACGAAGAAGTGATTTACGAAGAACAACAAGGCAAATTGTTTTATCTGCGTTATCAAATAGAAGGCAGCGATGAATACGTAACGATAGCGACCACGCGTCCAGAAACGATTCTGGGCGATACCGCGATTTGCATCAATCCGAACGATGAAAGATACACGCGCCTCAAAGGCAAAAAAGCCATCGTGCCGATTGCCAACCGCGTGATTCCGATCATCGAGGACGAATATGTCGATATCGAATTCGGAACGGGCTGCCTCAAAGTAACCCCTGCGCATGATGTCAACGATAAGGCATTGGGCGAAAAACACCACCTCGAGATCATCGATATCTTCAACGAAGACGCGACGCTCAATTCGTACGGTCTGCATTACCAAGGCAAAGACCGTTTCATAGTGCGCGACGAAATCGCCAAGGAACTCGAATCGCTCGGCAATCTGGTCAAAACCGAAACGCATTTGAACAAAGTAGGTACTTCCGAAAGGACCAAGGCCGTCATCGAACCGCGTCTGTCCGACCAATGGTTCCTCAAGATGGACGATTTGGTCAAACCGGCGATCAAAGCGGTTTTGGAAAGCGACGAAATCAAATTGTATCCGAAGAAATTCGAAAATACGTACCGCCATTGGTTGGAGAACATCCGCGACTGGAACATCTCGCGCCAATTGTGGTGGGGCCAGCAGATTCCGGCCTATTATTATGGCGACGGCAAAGAGGATTTTGTCGTAGCGGAAACGCCAGCCGAAGCACTCGAACTCGCCAAAGCCAAAAATCCGGACATCACCGCCGAAACCTTGAGACAAGATGCCGATGCACTCGATACGTGGTTCTCCTCCTGGTTGTGGCCGATGGCCGTTTTCGGGGGCATCATGGATCCGGAAAGCAAGGATTTCAAATATTATTATCCGACCAACGACCTCGTGACCGGACCCGATATTTTGTTTTTCTGGGTTGCGCGAATGATCATCGCGGGTTATGAATACGCCGATGCCAAACCGTTTACCAATGTATATCTGACCGGATTGGTCCGCGACAAGCAACGTCGTAAAATGTCAAAATCACTTGGGAATTCACCTGATCCATTGGATTTGATCGATAAATTTGGAGCCGATGGCGTTCGCGTCGGGTTGTTGCTCAGTGCTTCTGCCGGAAACGACATCTTGTTCGACGAAGAATTGTGCGCGCAAGGCAAAGGATTCACGAATAAAATCTGGAATGCCTTCCGACTCATCAAGGGTTGGGAAGTCGCCGATATCGCGCAACCCGAATCGTCCAAAGTGGCGATCGAATGGTACGAAGCCAAGTTGCAACAGACGTTGGCCGAAATCGAAGACCATTTCGAAAAGTACCGCATTTCCGATGCGCTCATGGCCATCTACAAATTGGTCTGGGACGACTTCTGTTCGTGGTTCCTCGAAATGATCAAGCCGGCCTACCAGCAACCGATCGACAGTGCCACATTCGCCAAAGCGATAGAAATGCTCGAAAGCAACCTCAAATTGTTGCATCCGTTCATGCCGTTCCTGACCGAGGAAATCTGGCAGCACATTGCCCAAAGAAGCGAGGACGAAGCTTTAATTGTATCGTCATGGCCGGAAAGAAAAGAATTGGAGGTCTCATCATTCGATATGAATGAAGATTTCTCAAATTTCGAGCGCCCGATGAAATTGATTGCTGCTTTTGATCATGCGGCTGAAGTCATTTCCGGAATCCGTACGATCCGCAAAGAGAAAAACATCCCATTTAAGGATGCCATCGATTTGAAAGCGGTCAACAAGGATCAATTGTCGACCTATTTCGATCCAGTCATCATGAAACTCGGCAACATTACCGCGTTGGAATACGTTTCGGAGAAAGTCGACGGCGCCTTGTCGTTCCGTGTCAAATCGAACGAATATTTCATCCCGATTACCGGGGCGATCGATGTCGACCAGGAAATCGCGAAACTGACCGAAGAATTGAATTACACGCAAGGTTTCCTTAAATCGGTGCAGGCCAAACTGTCGAATGAGAAATTCGTCAACGGCGCACCCGAGAAAGTCCTCGAGATGGAACGCAAGAAAGAAGCCGATGCGCTTGCGAAGATCGCGACGATTGAGCAGAGCTTGGCGAGTTTGAAATAAAAAAAAATCCCGAATACTATTCGGGATTTTTTTATGCTTTAATGTTTAGTACCTCCTGATCGGGAAAACATAAGTGCCGCCGTCTTTGTCTGAGGTATGGTATTGCGCGGTATTGCTGACCGTATAGATGGTGTAGCCTTGATAGGCCGTGGTTTCTGTGGAAGTCCAGCAACTGTCCAGGTTGATGTTGATTCCCCGGAGGCTTTGCAATACAGTGACCATTTCATCCCTGGATCCCAAAAACCAATCCGTGTAACTGTTTTTTACAAAATTATAGCAGAGTCGTGCCGCGCAATTGGCCGCGCCACAACCCGATACGATTGTGGTGGTATTGGTCAGCCCGGTTCCCATTTCGGGATAGGTGTTGGAAACCAGTGTGCCGTAGCAACCCCATTGTACGTAATTTCCACTGTACATGAGTGAGGTAGGATTTACTTCAAGATAACGCCATCCATCGGTCGATTCACCTTTGTCGAAAGCAACGTATCCGCCTGCTGGTCCAAAATAACCCGCCGTACGGAAGCTGGATTCTGCGCCATAATACACCTGATTGTTGTTGATTTCATAATAAGGGCGGGCATAGTACACCGTGTTGGGCGTCAGCGGATCGATCTGGATGATGTTGGTATTTTCTTGATAACCTGCCGACAGTGAGAAATTCAATTCTTCGCTATTGGCCAATGTAGGATTCTGGATGGTTCCATAACAAACCCCGATCTCGGTTACGTTTTCAGGCACATTAAGCACATTGATCCTGAAAAGTGCCCTGTTGGTGATGATGTTTTTGGTCGTCAGGTTCTCGATTGGATAGGTTGTCGAAAAAGTAATGTCATTTCCATAAACGACCTGGGAACCGACAAAATTGGAAGTCCTTGCGTAAGCGCGCACATGATAAAGCCTGTTGGGCTCGTACATGTTCAGTGTTTGCGAAAAAGCCCCGGTATGGCTGCCGTTGTTGCTTACCACACGGGCATTTTCTAGGGTTGGATTGATGTCGGTCCCGATGCAAAAGCCATAATCATACATTCCGGTTCCGGCATTGGTGATGTTTCCGTTGAGCGTAACCGAAAGCCCGTTGACATTCTCAGCCGAAACCGTATTTACGGCCGCAGGAGTAACGGTCGGAACTACAGGCTCGCCACCACCGTCATCCGATGAGGAGCAATGGACAAGCAAAAGGCTTGATAGTAAAACTGTTGAAATTCTTAAAATTGTTCTCACGTGTTTGATGTTTTTGTTTGATGGCGCAAGAAACTTCTAATTAATAGGAAAATCAAATTTTTAACAGAATTATTTTTTCAAAAAAAAAGCCCTAAAATAGGGCGGTGGTTTAATATTTTCTTCGCATCGCGTCTTCGTAACGCTCATTGACCTTGGTCCAGTTGATGGCATTGAAAAAGTTGTCGATGTAATTTTTGCGTTTGTACCGGAAATTGAGGTAATAAGCGTGTTCCCAAACATCCAGGCCCAAAATCGGTGTGCCTTTGATGGGCATCTGCGGCATCAGCGGATTGTCTTGGTTCGGGGTCGAGATGACTTGCAGTTTTCCGGCACGGTCAGTGATGAGCCAAGCCCAACCCGAGCCGAACTGCTTTGAAGCCGCATCAGAAAAAGCCGTCTTGAAATTGTCGAACGAACCAAAATCGCGGTTGATGGCTACGGCCAAGGTATCCTTGGGGGCGCCACCGGCTTTGGGTGCCATGCCTTCAAAAAAGAGGGTGTGGTTGTAATAACCGCCGGCATTGTTGCGCAAATCGGCGTTGCTCATGTCGAGCTTGGCGATCAGTTCCTCGATGGGCAGTTTTTCCTGCTCGGTTCCGGCAATGAGGCGATTGAGGTTGTTGGTATAAGTGAGGTAATGTTTCGAATAATGGATCTCCATCGTAAGCGCATCGAGGTTCGGGGCCAATGCATCATAGGCATATGGCAGCTTGGCCATGGCAAACGTCCCTTCGTCGGCTTTGACGTCATCGGGTTGCCCGAGGGTTACTTTTTCTTCTGCGGCAGGCAACGGAACCTCGACCACCTCGGTCAGTTTCTTTTTGTTGCACGAAAGCAAGGCCGCGGTAACCAAAAAACACGGCAGCAAAAGTTTGATCGTCTTCATAATGTTATTTTTTTTGTAGGGAAAGGATCGCCTCGATGTACAATTCTTTGGCCTCATCGATCGAGAGATGGCTGATTTGCATCCAGGCATTGGTCTTGAAGGCATTCCTGAGGTCGAAATTGGCGCTGAAATTGGCAGTCGGGCTTCCAGAAGTCGCCTGTTTGTAATAGGCATACAAACGCAACTGCACATCCTGTGGCAGATCGGATTGCGACATGGTATCGGCGATTTCGACCGCTTCCTTAAAACGGGTATCTAGATCTTTTTCGGACATTAGGATTTAGTGGCAATGATTGTTTTCCCGCCAACTGCCTTCTGGTTTAATTGGACGTTGATTTCGGTGCCTAAAGGTAAAAATAAATCCACCCTCGAACCAAATTTAATAAATCCGGCATCTGTCCCTTGGACGACCTGCATCCCAGCCTCGGCATAATTGACGATGCGTTTGGCCAAGGCGCCCGCAATCTGGCGGTACAGGATTTCACCAAAAATCCTATTTTCGACCACAACCGTGGTTCTTTCGTTTTCGGTGCTCGCTTTCGGATGCCAGGCCACGAGGTATTTGCCCGGGTGGTATTTGCTGAAATTGATCCTTCCGTTGACCGGATAGCGCGTCACGTGTACGTTGATCGGCGACATAAAGATCGAAACCTGTAGGCGTTGGTCCTTGAAATATTCGGCTTCGTAGACTTCTTCGATGACCACGACTTTTCCGTCGACCGGCGCGATGATGTGGTTGTCGCTGATGTCGACCGCCCTTTTTGGATTTCTGAAAAATTGCAAAATCATGACCAGAAAGAACAAAACGACGAGCATGGTCCCCATCCGAAGCCAAGGCAAAGTGATGAAATGATCGATAACCAATAGCAACACTACGGTCAGTGTCGTCGAAATCAGGATAATTTTTGCGCCTTCTTTATGAAACATAATACAGGATTTGGTATAACAAAAAAACAAATGGTGCTACAAATATAATACTATCCAGCCGATCGAGTATGCCTCCATGGCCGGGCATGATTTTTCCGCTGTCCTTGACGCCTGCAAGCCGTTTGAATTTGGATTCGATCAAATCGCCGATTGTCCCGAAAATACTCACGACAAGCGAAATCCCGATCCACAGTACAGTGGGTTCCAAAACGAAATATTGGGCGATGAGCACGCTAAAAATAAGTGCAAAGATAAGACCTCCGAGAAAACCTTCAATCGTTTTTTTGGGAGAAATGCGTTCAAATAGTTTGTGTTTCCCGAACGATTTGCCGATTACAAAGGCAAAAGTGTCGTTGGCCCAAATCAGGATGAAAATCGAAATGATGATTTTTGGGGTGTAATCGGTAGTGATGAGCGGAATCTTGGTGATCAGTACAATCGGGAGAATGATGTACCCGATCAGGTAGACGTATTTGGAAAGTACATCGAGCGGGCGTTGGTTTTTGGCAAAAAGAAACACCATACATTTGAATGAAACAAACAGGGTTGCCGCGAGTAAAAGCCATTGCATATTGCGGTTCAAAGGCGTAAAGGTCAACAGCAGATAGGCGGCGATGGCAATACCGATCGGGAGGAACCGTTTGATGTGCACCAATTCACAAAACTCGGCCACGGTGATGAGCAGGAAAATTCCAAACAGCAACAAAAAACTCGGCAAAAATAAAGTGGCTGTAACCAGTATCGCAATGTAGACGATACCCGACAGCGTTCTCGTGAGCGTTTCGTTCATCTTAAAGGTCTTCTAAAAGCAGCAGGTAGAGGTTTTTGGCAGAGCTTCCGTATTGCAGGAAATCTTCCTCTTTGGCTTTTTCGAAATATTTGATGGTAGTGATATTGGTAGGGTAGTCCTTGTCGTATTTTTTCTTGATCACGCGGAGTCCGTCGCTTTTGCTTTCGAGAATCTGGCTCGTCGTGGCGATGATGACAATGTTGACCGGTAAATCGTTGGGTTTGTTTTGTTTGATCTGGTTAGAGGAAAACAGGATCGAGCCTTCATCGGCTATGAGGTTTTCGCAACTGGCCAGTAAGAATTTGGGGTTTGAAACGTTCTTGTATTCGAGCTTGTTCTCATCGAGCAGATGGTACAATTTCGGTTCGAAACAAATCGCTTCACTCTCAAACCAGTCGTTTTCTTCGAGGATGTTCTCAAACTGTTCCTTGACCTCGTCGAGGTTTTCGCAATACAGGAATTTGCCACCGTTTTTCTTGAAATTGAAGGTGAACTTTTCATCAGCAGGAGCTGAAAGATTGGCTTGCAGGTTGTTGAATTCGCTCTCTTTTTCCTCGTCGGAAGAATCGTTGCCTGTGCCAAAAAATTTCCTGAAAAGACTCATAAAAATTAGATCAGTGTTTAGGTTTTCCCTCTTGAAAACATTCAAAGATAAAAAAATCTTATTTCAAAAACATTTGAAATAAGATTTTTTTTAAAGTTCAATTATTTTCTTACAAAGCCGTTTCTTCCTGCAGGTTGCTGTCGAAAGTACGCTTGCCAAAAATGGCTTCGAGGTCGTCCTTGAAAATCACTTCTTTCTCAATCAGGATGTCGGCCAATTGGTTCAATTTGTCCTTGTTTTCCTCAAGAATCTGGATGGCCCTTTGGTACTGGCTCTCGATCAAGGCCGAGATTTCCTTGTCGATCAATTCGGCG
Organism: Flavobacterium sp.; assembly: GCF_047602195.1. Taxonomy (GTDB): domain Bacteria; phylum Bacteroidota; class Bacteroidia; order Flavobacteriales; family Flavobacteriaceae; genus Flavobacterium. The sequence continues at coordinate 2,873,576 of NZ_JASGHW010000004.1, read as the reverse complement.
GTTTGTTCCGAATACGGTTTCGAAAAATTGTATTCATTTTGCCCCGTCGAATCATAATAGGTCACGTTGCCGAGCTTGTCGTTGAGTCCGTAAATGGTCACCATCGCACGGGCCTGTTTGGTCACTTTCTCGAGGTCGCTCAAGGCGCCGGTCGAGATGCGATTGAACGTTACTTTTTCGGCAGCACGTCCGCCCATGGTGGCGCACATTTCGTCGAGCATTTGGTCTGGACGAACAATCAAACGTTCTTCAGGCAAATACCAGGCGGCACCGAGACTTTGCCCGCGCGGCACAATGGTTACTTTGACCAATGGCGCAGCATGTTCGAGCATCCAACTCACGGTAGCGTGTCCGGCTTCGTGGATCGCGATGGCTTTCTTTTCTTCAGGGGTAACTATTTTATTTTTCTTTTCGAGTCCACCGACGATACGGTCTACGGCATCGAGGAAATCCTGTTTGTCGACTGCTTTTTTGTCTTTACGCGCTGCAATCAAGGCTGCTTCGTTACAGACGTTGGCGATGTCGGCTCCTGAAAATCCTGGGGTTTGTTTGGCCAGGAAATCGGTATCGAGCGCTTCTTCTTTTTTGAGCGGCGCCAAATGCACCTCGAAGATTTCTTTTCTTTCGCGGATGTCCGGCAGGTCCACAAAAATCTGGCGGTCGAAACGTCCGGCACGCATGAGCGCTTTGTCGAGTACATCTGCACGGTTGGTCGCGGCCAAAACGATGACATTCGAATTGGTTCCGAAACCATCCATTTCCGTAAGCAATTGGTTCAAGGTGTTTTCGCGTTCGTCGTTTCCGCCCGAAATATTATTTTTTCCACGCGCCCTACCGACCGCGTCAATCTCGTCGATGAAGATGATTGCCGGGGATTTTTCTTTCGCCTGTTTGAACAAGTCACGGACACGCGAGGCACCCACACCGACAAACATTTCGACGAAATCGGAACCCGACAACGAGAAAAACGGGACGCGTGCTTCACCGGCTACGGCTTTGGCCAGCAAGGTTTTTCCGGTTCCCGGAGGCCCTACGAGCAAAGCGCCTTTCGGGATTTTACCCCCGATACTGGTGTATTTTTCTGGATTTTTGAGGAATTCTACGATTTCCTGGATTTCTTCCTTGGCGCCTTCGAGTCCGGCTACGTCCTTGAAAGTCGTCTTGATGTCAGTTTTTTCGTCGAACAATTTGGCTTTCGATTTCCCGATGTTGAAAATCTGGCCGCCACCGCCACCACCGCCGCTGCTCATCTTGCGCATGATATAAATCCACAGTCCGACAATGATGATGATCGAGAACAGGTTGAAGAAATCGGACCAGTTGCTTTTTTGCTGGAAGCTGAAATCCTGCAATTTTTTCTGGGCTACGGCATCTTCCATTTTTTTCTGGAAAATTTCATCGTTCCCGATGTCGAACACATAGTGCGGGCCTTTGGTGTTCGGACGTTCGAACATGTCTTTGGACACATCCTTGTGCTCGGGCTTGGACAAGGCCGCTTTGGTCAGGTAGACTTCGGCTTCGGATTTATTGTAGACCACCACTCTTGCCACGTCGCCATGATCCAAAAACGTGTTGAACTTGGACGAGGTTGTTTTGGCTGGATCCTGGAATCCCGAGCCGCCGCCACTGACGAAAATCAATGCGAATATGAGGAAAATAGCGCCGTAAATAAGCCACGGACTTATTTTAAATCTGTTTGGACTAGGTTTATTATCCATTGTCTGTTTTTCTTTAGTATTTGGTTTGGATGGTCGTGATTTTGGCGTCACCCCAAAGGCTTTCGATATTGTAGTATTCGCGGATGTGTTTCTGGAAAACATGCACGACGATGTTGACATAGTCCATGAGCACCCATTCGGCATTGTCCGTGCCTTCCACGTGCCATGGTTTGTCCTTTAATTCTTTGGATACGGTTTTTTGGACCGAGTTGACGATCGCATTAACCTGGGTATTGGAATTACCGTTGCAGATGATGAAATAGTCGCAGGCTGCGTTGTCTATTTCGCGTAAATCCAAAATGTCTATATCGTTGCCTTTTACTTCTTCAATCCCTTTGATGATGTTAGCCAGTAAAACATCATTATTTATTGTCTTTTTCGCCATTAATGTTTTCGTATAAGTGTGCAAAGTTACCATTTTTTGTCTTTAAATTTGAACCTTAACACAAGATTAAATTCTGTCACACAAAAAATTCCGATGCGGTTAGTCAAACTTGATGCCATTGATTCCACGAATGATTTCCTCAAAAGTCTGTCACAACAGGAAAACGTTGAAAATTTTACAGTTGTAAGCGCTGAAAACCAGACCAAAGGCAAAGGCCAAATGGGCGCCGTCTGGAACTCAGAAGCGGGTAAGAATCTAATTATGAGTATGTTGGTCAAGGAGGTGTTGGTTGATGTCCATGCGATTTTTCGACTCAACGTCATCGTGGCTTTGTCGGTCATCGAAGTGCTGCAAAAGCATGTCATTCCAAAACCCAGCGTCAAATGGCCAAACGACATAATGTCAGGAAATAAGAAAGTTGGCGGGATTTTGATCGAAAACAGCATCAAAACGGGCGGGATACAATCGATTATCGGACTCGGGCTCAATGTCAATCAAACCAATTTCGACCATTTGCCGCAAGCTTCATCGCTGGCTTTGGTATCCGAAAAAGTGTTTGATAAAGAGGGATTGTTGGTTGAAATCGCCGAAGCAATTGAGCGCAACATTCCGCAAATTTCTTCCAAAAAGCTATGGGGAAATTATATTTCGAATCTATTCAGGATTGGCATTCCGACGCCGTTTGAAAAGCCAGCAGGTGAAAAGTTCATGGCCATTATCGATGGAGTGGAAGCCGATGGGAAAATCCGGTTAAAACTTGAAGATGATTCTTTTGAAACTTACGGAATTAAGGAAATCAAAATGTTGTTTTGAGAACCAAGACCGCTGCGCTGTAAGACCGTTTCACTGCTAGAGCCAAGACTATTGCGCATAAAAAAACCTTCCCGGTTAACGGAAAGGTTCTATTTATCGTAGCTTAAAGCCTATAATTTACTCATGTTTCCGGCCAAAGTCTCGATGAACTTTGAGATCGGGCCTTTGACCATCATCGCCATCATTGCATTGAATTCGCCCTCGAAAAACAACTGAACATCCGATTTGTTGTCGGCTAGCGAATCGATTTTGGCTTCCAATGTAAACGGCAATTTGTCGCTGGCCGCACCCAGGACGAGTTTGTTTGGAGCCGATTTCTCTTTCATTTTGAGTTTGATTTCGGGCATGCCTTTGAGTCCGAAAATAAACGATTCGTCTCCTGTCACCTCGAATTTCGCAATCGTGTCAGGCATTAATTTTTCGAAGTTCTTGACATCCGACAATTGGTCGAATAAATATTGTGCGGATTGGCCGACGCTGACTTTCGGAGATTCTAAATTCATATTTGGATTGTAAGATTATTGATTTTATGACTGTAAGATTAGACCTCGACGCCCCAAGTGTCCGGATGCAAACTCCATTCGCTCAAAGTGGCTTGTTCTTCCTCGGTGATGTATTTTTTGGCTACCGCAAGGTTGAGTAAATTTTGGTAATTGCTGAGCGTGTACAAATCGAGGTGTGCTTTCTTGAAGTTTTCCTCGGCCACATCGAATCCGTACGTAAAAATCGCCGCCATGCCTTTGACGTTGGCGCCCGCTTCGCGCAAGGCTTCCACGGCCATGAGGCTGCTGTTTCCGGTGCTGATCAAATCTTCTACCACCACGACATTCTGGCCTTTCTGGAGGAAACCTTCCACCTGATTTTTGCGGCCGTGTTTTTTGGGTTCGGGGCGCACATAAACGAATGGCAATCCCATGCTTTCGGCGACCAATACGCCAATTCCGATCGCGCCTGTGGCCACGCCGGCAATGACATCGGGTTTCCCGAATTGCTTCTCGATGTGCTTGGAAAATTCGTCTCGGATGTAATTCCGGATCAAAGGAAACGACAGTGTCAATCGGTTGTCACAATAAATAGGCGATTTCCAACCCGAAGCCCATGTAAAAGGATTTTTCGGATTCAATTTAATTGCATTTATTTGCAAAAGCAATTCGGCTGTCTTTTCGGCTGTATCTTTATTAAAAATCATAGTTACAAATGTATAAAGTTTTTGTGAACGACAAACCACTTTTTTTGACAAATGAGATTGTTAAAGAGACCGATTTCCAGATGTTCTTGTTGGAAAGTATTGACATCGAACAGCTTATTGTAAAGATGTTTTCAGGCAAAATTTCCAAGGCTTATCTGTATTATCCCGACGAAAAGGAAATCCTCAAAAAACTCAAGGAGAAAATTCCGGTGCAAAAGGCCGGCGGCGGGCTTGTCTATAACAAACATGGCGAGGTGTTGTTCATTTTCCGCAACGGCAAATGGGATTTGCCCAAAGGAGGCATCGAAAAAGGGGAGGAGATCGAAAACACGGCCCTGCGCGAAGTCGAGGAAGAAACCGGCGTTTCCAAATTGACGCTTGGCCGCAAGCTGCAAAAAACCTATCACATCTTCAAGCGCAACGGGCGATACAAGCTCAAGATCACGCATTGGTTTGAAATGCACACTACTTTCGCGGGTCAACTCCATCCGCAGGAAGACGAAGGAATCGAGAAAGTGGCATGGCTCAAACCCGATGAAATCCAGCAGGCGCTCACAAATTCTTACGAAAACATCAAGTTGCTTTTTGAACCCGAAAAGCAATACGAGTAGTTTTTATAGCCACGAATACACGAATTTTAAATCAAATCTTTAATTAAAAATTCGTGTATTCGTGGCCAAACTTTTTTATCTCAAAACCCGATACACCGGATATTCCATGTGCGACTTCTCATAGTAGTCGGAATGCGTGTAAATCCAATCCAATTGCGCCTGGCCCGAATCGGCAAAGGCTTTATCGGATGCTTTTTTCTGGTCGAATTCGGCTTTCAGTTTTGGGTTTTTATCGAGTAGTTCCTTGGCCAGATCCTCAAACACATAAGCCGAATAATGTTCTTTTTGCTGCAACACCGAATCGAAGAAATTCCACGCAAAAAACGAATCATTGCCCTGCGGTTCAAGCGTTTCAAGCAAATATTTGACGCCTGGCTGCTGGGTTTTGACCACGAAATCGCCAGAGTGGAAAACCATTTTTTGCTTCTTCGGAAGGAGCTTCACGGCACTGTGCGGATAATGGCCTTCATAAGCGTATTTCGACGTCTTGAAATCGCCGATGCGGTAGCTTTCGACTTCCATCTCGGTGTCTTTTTCCAAAGCGGTCATCTCGATTTGATTGATTTTGAGCAAATCGATGACGGGCCACCACGATTTTGGGATGACATACGCCTCGGGAATGGTCACTTCCAAGGACGGTTGGTAGGTTTGGTAATAGGAAACCGTTTTATTGAACGGTTTTTTTGTATCGTAAAACAAACGTGGCTTACCCGAAATGTCACTTGGCTTGTAACCGCCTTCGTATCCCAGGAATGGCAAATCGGTGGCCTTGGTCTTGTCGAGTTCCCATTGCAGCGTGTATTTTTTGCCGGGCGCATAATTGGCCAGATTGGCTTGGCGCAATTGCTTGATCTTACCGAAGTTTTGTTCCATGTAATTGATGGTCGTCAGCATGTATTGGTAAGTCACCTTGACACGCGACGCATAATCCTTGAGCATGTGCGTTTCTGGCATCGAGCCTACGGTATTGAACATCGACGCGAATCCGGTCGAATACCGCGGATAATCCATGAATTGCTCAAAGCCGTTGTCGGGTTTTTCATCGTGGATGTTGACGTACGGGACTGATTCGATGTTTTTCTTTTTGAGGTCGGCCAGCAACGCCGGAATCATTTCCTTTTCCCAAAACGTTCCAAGTTCGCCGCCCATTTTCTGGTGGTGCGTAGCGATATAGGTAAACACGTATTGGTAATCGGCGCCATTGCTCACATGATTGTCGATGAACACATCGGGGTCGACCTCGTGGAAAATCTGCGCAAAGCTCCTCGAGTTGCGTGCATCCGATTTGACGAAATCGCGGTTCAGGTCAAAATTGCGTGCATTGCCGCGAAAACCGTACACTTCCGGTCCGTTCTGGTTCGCGCGTGAATGCGAATTGCGGTTGAGCATCCCACCGATGTTGTACACCGGAATGTTGACAATCACCAGATTTTTGGGAACAGTTATTTTACCCAAAGCCAGATCGCGGAACAGCATCATCGTCGCATCGATGCCATCGGGTTCGCCGGGATGGATGCCGTTGTTGAGCAATAAGATGGCTTTCTTTTGGCGTATTTTGTCGAAATCGAAATTTTTATCGGGGCTGAACGTGACCATGTGCAGCGGTTCGCCCGAATCGGTCGGGCCCATTTCCTTCATCGAAATGGTTTCGAACTGTTGGTCGAGTAGCTTGAAATAGGCGATCGTTTCTTGATACGTCGCCGTCTGGTTGCCGTTTCCTTTTTCGTAAACGGTACGAAAATCAGGCTGGTTTTGAGCTGTCATAAAAGAAGTGATTAATATGATGAATGATGATTTGATGTGCATGTTAAGCAATGGATGTTATGCGGTAAGCGGAAGTTTTTTTATCGTTGAAATAAACTTTAACAATTTCGGCAGATTTTCTGTATCCAAGTATCATTTTTATTTTGTTGGGATATAACTTCATTGCCCCCTTCCCTAGAAGCAAGATATCTTTTTTTAGCATTACTGCATTATAGAAAAACTGTATATTTAATTGTGATTGATCACTATTGCTTCAATCGCACCGAATCCGGTACCAAAACCGTATAATCGCCGCCGTTGCGGATTACATCGCGCACAATGCTCGAACTGATGTAAGAGGTCTTGGCCGCAGTCAATAAAAACACGGTTTCGATTTTAGACAGCAAACGGTTCGTGTGCGCGATGGCTTTTTCGAATTCGAAATCGGCTGGATTGCGAAGACCACGCAGGATGAATTTTGCCTGTAGTCTATGGCACAAATCAATCGTTAAGCCTTCGTAGGTCACGACCGAAACACTCGGGAATTCGGCAAAGGCTTCCTCGATGAACCGCTTGCGTTCTTCCAACGGGAACATGTATTTCTTGTCGGCGTTGACACCGATGGCAATCACGATTTCGTCGAATAACGGGATCGCACGTTTGATGATGTCGTAATGGCCGTTGGTGATCGGGTCGAAAGAACCCGGAAAAATCGCTTTTCTCATCGGTTGTCTGTCAAAAGTGGAAATCAAAATTAGCAATAAAAAGGGAAAATCAGGTGATGCGTAAGGTTTTTATGGCTTCGACCCATTCAGATTTACGGCAATGCGGACACTGGGCGGTTCCGGTTTTCTGTGGTTCGGTGTGGCCGCAAAATGTACAGGCGTACATCCCATCCGACGGAATCATCTTGTTTTTTTGCAGGAACAGTTGCGGCGTAATCGGAAGTCCATATCGAACTTCTTCGTCCGGGTAAAAGAACACGCTCACTTCGCCCGAAGTCTCAAGATAGGCGTTTTTGACCTGTCCCAAATGTTCAACCGATTTGAGCCGCAGTTCGGTAAAAAACTCATCCTGCGCGAGGCTTTCCTTCTTGAAGTTGTGGATGGCGAATTTGCCGTCGGTCACCAGACATTCGGTCTTGCCTTCGATGAATGCCTCGAATTTCTTGCTTTTGCCCACGAGATAGGTGACGAACCGGTACAGCAGAATAATCACCGTGAAAACCGTAATGGCCGGAATCAAGCCGACGTCTTCGTAAAACATCGGGTCGCCCGCCGCCGAACCCAAAGCGATGATCAGCACGGTTTCAAAAACCGACAATTGCTTGACGCCGCGTTTGCCCGTGAGCCTTAGCGTAAGCAACAACACGACAAACATCACCGACGAGCGAAAGATGACCTCGAGCAGGAACTCGAATGGCAATTCATTAATCAGGACGCGTTCCCACTCGAAGATTTCTTTCATATTTTTTTAGTACCTGAGTGCCTGAGTAGCTGAGTGCCTGAGAATTTTTTGGAACTTAGCAATCGGGCGAAAGAGTTATTTTAGGGATAATTCGATAGCGTTCGTGAATAAATCGGTTAACGAAATTCCGGCGGCCTTGGCCTGTTGCGGAATCAAACTTTCGGTCGTGAGCCCGGGGATTGTATTCATTTCGAGCATGTGCGGTTCGTCATTGACAATGATGAATTCGCTGCGTGAGAAACCTTTCATCTTCAAGACTTCGTAGGCTTTCTTGGCCGTGGCGGCGACTTTGGCGGTAAGTTCGTCCGAAATGCGCGCCGGGGTGATTTCCTGTGATTTACCGAGGTATTTGGCTTCGTAATCAAAGAAGTCGTTCTCGGAAACAATTTCGGTCATCGGCAAAACGGTGATCTTGCCCTGGTAATTGATCACGCCGACCGAAACTTCGGTGCCGTCGAGGAAACTTTCAATGATGATCTCGGAATCTTCCTTATAGGCCGTTTCGATCGCGGTGGGTAATTCTTCGGCGGTCTTGACCTTCGAAATCCCGAAGCTCGAACCCGATTTGTTGGGCTTGACAAAACACGGCAAACCGACTTTGTTGATGATGTCGTTTGTATCTATTTTATCGCCAAGATTCAGGTAATAGGAGGTCGCTGTTTTGATGCCGTAAGGTTTCAATACCGAAAGCAAATCGCGTTTGTTGAATGTGAGTGCGGCCTGGTAATAGTCGCACGAAGACTGCGGAATGTGCAGCAATTCGAAATACGCCTGCATGAGTCCGTCTTCGCCCGGTGTACCGTGGATGGCGTTGAACACGGCGTCGAACGTAATTTTGTTGCCGTTGACGTTGACAGAAAAATCATTGCGGTCGATCGGGAACTCGTTGTCGTTGTCGTCTACGTACACCCATTTTTCCTTGAAGATGTGGATGCGGTAACCGTTGTATTTGCTCTTGTCGAGAAATTGATACACGACGTTGCCGCTTTTAAGCGAGATTTGGTATTCGGAGGAATAGCCGCCCATGATGATGGCAATATTTTTCATTTTTTTGGGTTTAGTGTATTGGGTTCAGGGTTTTTGGCTCAACATTCGACATTCGTTGATCTTCGGTTCAACATTCAAAAGTGAATTTCGAATGTCGATCAACGAACGCCGAACGTCGAAGTTTGTGGGAAGTCCTAGCCCCGATGGCAGCGGCATCCTTTTTCCTGCTCCTTTAGCAGGGAAAAGATACAGCGCACAGCGGGATCAAGCTCCCAAACAAAAATATCATTTTTTGTTGAAACGAAAAGGGCGAACGCAAATTATATTTGGCTGTAGAAAACCATAAAAATCGAACGAAAAACCTTTACAATTTATATCTTTGCCGCACGACGGAACCCAGTTAAAATCCTATTCCATGAGTTTAAAGCAATATCTGACGAGCAAGACTTTTTTCATCCAGATGGCCATCGCCATCGCGAGTGTACTGGTGTTTGGCTATTTGTTCATGCACTGGCTGACTTATACGACCGATCACGGGCACGAGATTACGGTGCCTGATTTGCGCAAGCTCAGCGAACAGCAAGTCGAGGACAAGCTCGACGAACTCGACCTCGATTACGTATTGCTCGACAGCGTCGATTATAAAAAGGATTATCCAAAACATTCGGTCGTGGAGCAGGATCCGCCGGCAGGGGCGAAGGTCAAGGAAGACCGCAAGATTTACATCAAGATCAATTCTTCCGGGTTTACGACCGTTCGCATCCCGAACCTAATCGAGAAAACCTACCGCCAGGCCGTCCCAACCTTGAAATCACTCGGACTCGAGGAAGGCAAAATCACGTACAAACCGTACTTGGGCAAAGACATGGTTTTGGGCATGAGCCTCAACGGAAAGAAACTCAATCCGGGAGACAAAGTGTTTAAATCGTCCAAAATCGATTTGATCCTCGGCGACGGGAAAGTGGGCTTTGAGGAAGAAGTCGACTCTGTACCGGCTGCCAAGCCAGAAACTGCAACCCCGTCCGAAGATGAATAACGAAATGAACGACGAGATTGAAAACCAGGAACTGCTCGAGGACGAATTGTTTGAGCATTTCAAGTACGAAGTCCCGAAAGGGCAGGCGCTGTTGCGCATCGATAAATTCCTGATGCAGATTATGCCGAACGTGACGCGCAACAAAATCCAAAAAGCAGCAGAAAACGGCGATATTTACGTCAATGATCTTCCGGTAAAATCGAATTATAAAGTCAAGCCTTTTGATGTGGTCAGAATTCTTTTGGCGCATCCGCCGTTTGAAAACCGTGTCGATCCTGAGAACATTCCGCTTGACATTGTTTACGAGGACGATGTTTTGTTGCTCATCAACAAACCCGCCGGGCTCGTCGTGCATCCGGGCCATGGCAATTACACCGGAACGTTGGTCAACGCCTTGGCGTATCATTTTGAAAACCTGCCGATGAATTCGAGTGACCGTCCCGGGTTGGTGCACCGCATCGACAAAGACACCACCGGACTTTTGGTCATCGCCAAGACCGAACAGGCGCTGACGCATCTGGCGTTGCAGTTCGAAAAGAAAACCTCCGAACGCGAATACGTCGCGATGGTTTGGGGGAATTTGAAGGAAGACGAGGGGACGATCGGCGGCTACATCGGGCGCCACATGAAAGACCGCATGCAGATGGCCGTTTATGACGATCCCGACAAAGGAAAACCGGCCGTGACGCATTACAAAGTATTGGAACGTTTCGGATATGTGACCTTGATTTCGTGCATTCTCGAAACTGGCCGTACACACCAAATCCGCGCGCACATGAAATCGATCGGGCATCCATTGTTCAACGATGCGCGTTATGGCGGCGACTTGATCCTAAAGGGAACAACCTTTACCAAATACAAACAATTCATCGACAACTGCTTCAAGATCATGGCGCGTCAGGCGTTGCATGCTAAGACTTTGGGATTCGTGCATCCGGTCACCAACAAAATGATGCGTTTCGATACCGAACTGCCGCAGGACATGAAAGACCTGATCGAAAAATGGCGCGGGTATTCGAGCAGCCACATGATCGACGAGGAAGAAGATTAAATTTTTTGGCCGCGAATTCACGAATTTTATTTCGGATTATTGGCTAAAAAATAGAACCTCAAATGATCAGAAAGCTATTACACAGCAGATTGGTAATAGATTCGTGAATTCGTTGCGAACTTTACTCCAATTCCCAATCCTTGAGCACTAACGAACTTACCACTTCCGTAGGCCAAACCTCGTTGCTGCTCCAGTTTTTGCGTGCGGTCTTCGAAACCGTCCGCCATTCGCGGTCTTCGATCGAATGGTACAGCACCGTGTATTTGAGTTTTTTGCCAAACGGATTCTTGATCCAAAGTTGTGTCGGCCTGGCGGTGTGTTCCTTGACGGTTTGGCAGAACTCGATCTCGAAAGTACGCTCCGGATTCAAATTCTTCTCGACGGTCTTCATCGAATGGATCGTATCGGCCTTGATTTCGACCTCCACCAAAACTTTTTCGTACGGATACAACTGCAAGGTTTTCTCCATCGCAAAATAAGGCGAACGTTCTACCTGCTGTGCATAGAATTGCTTGGCGTTGCGTTCGACCTTGAGCGTGAAAGCCTCGCGCTCAGGTTTGTCATTTTGTGCCTGTTGTGAAAATCCGTTCGAAAAGGCGAGCAAGCCCGCCAGTATGATACTGTATTTCATAAACTCAATCCCAATTCCCTAAAAGTGTTTCCTTGTCTAAAATCACCCGATTCAAAGCCGCGTTTGAACCAGTACATGCGTTGCTCCGAGGTGCCATGCGTAAACGAGTCGGGATATACCTGGCCCTGCATTTTCTTCTGGATCGCATCGTCGCCGACGGCATGTGCCGCGCTGAGTGCTTCCTCGATGTCGCCTGCCTCAAGGAAATGGTTCTTCTTTTCGCCGTAATGCGCCCAGAGTCCGGCGTAGAAATCGGCCTGCAATTCCAAGGCTACGGACAATTTGTTTGCATCGGCCTCGCTCAGGTCGCGCTGCTGTTCGCGCATTTTGGCCGAGGTGCCGAGCAAGGTTTGCACGTGGTGCCCGACTTCATGCGCAATCACATAGGCAATCGCAAAATCGCCGCCCTGCGCCCCGAAACGCGTCTTGAGTTCTTCGAAAAATGCCAAATCCATGTAGACTTTGCGGTCGCCCGGGCAGTAGAATGGCCCCGAGGCCGAGCTGGCGCCGCCACAAGCTGTTTCGACCGAATTGCGGAACAAGACCAATTGCGGTTCTTCATACGTCATCCCGTTTTCCTGGAAGATTTGGTGCCAGGCGTCTTCGGTATCGGCCAAAACGACCTTGACAAATCTTCCCATTTCTTCATCTGCTGCCGAAAGCGGTACCGATTCGGTTTGGCCTTGCTGTACCTGCTGTTGCACCTGCTCGAGCAGTTGGGACGAATCGCCGCCCATGAACATATTGATGACCAAAATGATTAACCCGATGGCGCCACCGCCAATCGCGATTTTTCCTCCTGAAATCGAGCGGCGGTCATCGACGTTGCCGCTTTCTCTTCTGCCTGACCATTTCATAGTTGTGTATTTTTAAGTTAGACTTTGATCCAGTTTGCAATGATTTTTTCGAGCGTGTCCTTGACAATCGGTTTGGAGGCGTAATCGTCCATACCGGCCTCGAGGCATTTTTCGCGTTCCCCGATGACCGTACCGGCCGTCAAGGCAATAATCGGCACATGACCGGTTTGTATTTTCCTGATTTCCGAAGCGGCTTCATAACCATTCATGACCGGCATCTGGATGTCCATGAACACGATCTCGGGTTGTTCGGCCCCGAATTTCTCGAGCGCTTCTTTGCCGTCGTAGGCTTCGACGATCGCACAATTCGGGATGATCTGCTTGATCAGCGTTTTGGCGAGCAACATGTTGATTTTATTGTCTTCGGCCACGAGCACCTTGATGGCGTTTTCATTTTCGTTGCGCTGTCCATTCAAACGTTTTTCCGTCGTTTTAATTTCGCAGGATTCGCCAAAATTTTCCTCCGAACTCGTCCTGAACGCCACATCGAAATAAAACTCACTGCCTTGCCCAAACGCACTCTCGAGCTGCAATCGGCTGTCCATGAGCCCAAGCAACTGGTTCGAAATCGACAACCCCAATCCGGTGCCGCCAAATTTTTTCGTCGTCGAGGTATCTTCCTGAGAAAAGGCGTCGAATATTTTTTCCTGGTTCGCTTTCTGGATGCCGATGCCGGTGTCCTTGACCGAAAAACGCAGCACGGTACCGTTTTTCGTATTCGAAATCGGGCGGATGCTGAACGCAATTTTGCCTTTTTCGGTGAACTTGACGGCATTGCTGAGCAGGTTGATCAGGATTTGCTTGAGTCGGATGTAATCGGCCCAGATCAATTTAGGAACGTCGGGCGCAATCTCGAGCGCCATGTCCAGCTTTTTGTTTTTGGATTCGTAGGTCACGAGTTCCATCACTTGGCCGGCCAACTCAAAGATATTGCATTTTTCGATGTCGAGCTCCAATTTTCCCGATTCAATTTTCGAAAAATCGAGGATGTTGCTGATGACCTCCATGAGCAAATTCGCCGATTGGTTGACTGTATGCATGTATTGTTTCTGGAAATCCTCGAGTTTGGTGTTCATGAGCAGGTCGGTAAAACCGATGATGCCGTTGAGCGGCGTACGGATCTCGTGGCTCATGTTGGCCAAAAATTCCGATTTGGCCTTGTTGGCTGCCTCGGCGATTTCCTTTTCCTTGACCGCGGTTTCGTTGAGCTTGCGCTCGGTGATGTCGATGAAAATTCCTTCGACAAACGCAATCGCCCCGTCCTTGAAAATCGGTTCACCGAATTCCTCGACCCAAACGATATGGCCGCTCTTGTGTATAATTCGGTAGACGGAATGAATCGGCTTGTTGTTTTCGATGGCTTCCTTGTCTTCCTGCAGCGAACGTTCCTTGTCTTTGGGATGGATCAAATCGATGAACGAAATCTTGTTCTCCAGGAAATCCGATTTGGGATAACCGGTCAGTTTTTCGATTTCATCATTGAGGTAAATCTTGGTCGAGCGCTCGTCGTATTTCGACAGATACACCGTCCCCGGAATATTATTGGCCAGCAACCGGAATTTTTCCTCGCTTTCATAGATCGCCTGTTCGTTGTTGATGCGCTCGATCGAGGCGGAAAAATTTCCGGCCAGCGTTTGCAGGATCTTGACCTCGTCTTCGGTCCAGTTGCGTTCCTTGGCACAGTCGTCTAGACCGATAAAACCGGTGAATTCTTCCTTGATGAATATCGGCAGGATCAGGATCGATTGGATGTCGTTGTCGGTCAGCAATTTCCTGAAAAACGTATCGCCGAGTTTGCGCGTAATGGTCGTAAACGGTTTCTTGTCGGTGACTTTTTCGACCACTTCGATCAGTTTTTCATGCGTAAATTGCTGCAACGGCGTGATCTGCAACACGAGGCTATCCTTGCCCCATTTGTATTTTTGGCCAATGAGGTTGGTTTGCGGATCGTTCTCGTAATAATACATGTGGTCGGCGTTGGTCACCTCGGCCATGATCGGGAAGGTTTCCTTGAAGATGTCGTCCTTGGTCTTGCTGTTGAGGAATTTTTCGGTGCACGAAGCCATGGCCGAAAGCAGTTCGCTTTTGTAGGCCAATGTTTTTTCGGCGTCGAGACGCATCTGTGATTCAATCGCGATCACGATCAAATCCGAAATCGACCGCGCGAATGTAATGTCTTCATTGTCCCATTCCTTGGGCTCGTTGATGGACTCGAAGCTGATGATGCCGTTGAGTTCGCCATTGATGAAAACCGGCGTGTCGAGCAATGAGAAAATCTTGTTTTTGGGAAGATAATCCGAGCACAGTTCCTGGGTCATTTCATTCGAATGCACATCGGGGGCGATGATTTGCTGTTCGCTTTCAATCGTTGAGAAATAAACCGGGTAATCCTCGCGCCGCAGCACAAAACCCTTTTCGAATTTGTCTTTGTGGCGTTCGTACAAATTCTGGCAGCGGATCTTGTCGGGCGAATACGTCCAATAACTCGCGCGGTCCACGCCCAATGTTTTGGTGGTCATTTCCAAAATGCTGCGCAGGATGCTGTCGAGGTTTTCCTGGCTCGAATAACTCTTGGCGGTGAAACTTTTGAGCGTTTCGTTGTATTTCTGTGTTTTTTCCTGGCGTTGGCTGCGTTCATTTTCGATGTTCTTGAGCACGGTGATGTCGCGCGCAATGGCCGAATAGCCAATGATTTCCCCGGCGCTGTCTTTGCGCGAATTGACTTTTTGCGAGAGCCAGAATTCGGCGCCGTCTTTCTTGATGGCCGGGAATTCGATCGTCTTGTGGTTGGTGTTGTTGAAATCGATGTCGGCAAAAAACTCGACGACCTTCTCTACATAATCTTCACGGATGAATTCCGAAAAATGCCTGTGGATGACCTCCGATTGGTCGTAACCGAGCGTCTTTTCGGCAAAATCGTTGACAAACGTAAACTGGCCGCGCGTGTTGGTTTCGAAAATGACGTCGTTGGCCGATTGCACCAAATTTCGGTACTGGTCCTGCATCAGGATTTGGCTCGTCACATCCTGGCCGATCCCGATGACCAGGTCGTCGTTGTACTTTTTATCTTTCCACTGGATGTATTTGTATTCCCCATTGCGGCATTTGAGCTTTCGGATGTGCAACCGTTCGTCTACATAGTTTTCATGATAGGCTTCGCCAATGAATTCCGGGTCTTCGGTCAGGTACCAAAAGCCGAGTCCCATGGCTTCGTCGGTGGTATAGCCCAAAATCGACAGGATGGTTTCGCTGCAAAAGGTCACTTCGCCCTTCTTGTTGGTCGCAATCGTAAGCGAATTCCCTTTGTTGACGATTTCGTTGGTGAACAGGAATTTGTCGAAATCCTTGCTGTACTTTGAATTCTTGTTCAATGTGATGTACAACAATACAATCGCCAGCAACACCAGCGTGATCAGGATGAGCAGTTTTAAATCGAATATCGTATTGTCTGGAATGTGCAGCGAAATGGAATGTGCCTGCAACTGCTGCTGGAAAGCGAACAAGAATACCAGGGCAAAAACAACTCTGTGGCGTGAGGGCATGGCGATCAATTAAACGGACCTGTTAAAAATAGGAAAACCAATACCTTCCGTGCAACAAAAGGTTTACAAAAAATACCGGGTTGTTAACAAGTTTTTTATTGATTGATCAATAGTTGTCTTCAATATCGTTGTTTTCTTCAAAACCGACCGAATGGACATAGAGGCTGTACTGCAACACATACACCAAAGGAAGCGTAAAGAAAAAACCGACGCAACAGGCCAGAAGGCCACAAAATGCAATGATGTAACACACGATCAGCAATAGTAAAATCACGAAAAACTGTCTTGAAACCACCGTGATGCTCGCGGTGATGGCTTCGATCGGGCGCAGGTTTCCGAAGATGACCAACGGGACGGCCAAAATGGTCAACACGCCTACAATGCCCCCGATGAGTCCGCCGACCCAGCCCAGGTGCAAAAATTCAAACCCCACGCTGACTAACGTATTGAACGTTCCCAAGACAAACCCGGCGATGAAAAGATTGACAAAATGATTTCCGCTGAAATACGAAAAAGCATTCGCGATGGAAATTTCTTCATTCTTTTCGGCATTGTAGCACATCTTGATGATGCCGGCAATGAGCGGAACGGTCAGCGCGGTAAACAAAATCATGACCGTCATGTAACCGATCAGTCCCACCGTACTGAATTGCGTAATGTCGATTTGTTCAAATTGTCGCCTGTTTCCCATTTGGTTCTGCCAATCGACCGAGGTCAAAATAACCGTCAAAAAAACGATGCAAAGCAAAAAGCTGAAAATCAGCAGCGATAGCCCGGCCATCGCCGCCACTTTTTTATAGGTTTCAAAAGTGTGGTTAAAAATGACCCCGAAATCGGACGGATAGCCATTTCTGCGGATTTCTTCAATTCTGTTCTGTACGGTTTTCATAGGTTATGGTTTAGGTTTAGAGCCATTTTAAAATGCGGCGTAAGGTTTTCAATTTGTCGCCATAAGGCGCATAGCGTAACGGAATGTCAAGCCAATTGGCCTTTTTGACAATGGGTTTGAAATGCGAAAAAGTATCAAAACTGCGTTTGCCGTGGTACGCGCCCATGCCCGAATGTCCGACGCCACCAAAAGGCAGGCGCGCATTGCCGAAATACACCACCGTGTCGTTGATGCATCCGCCGCCAAACGAGAAATCGCGGACCATGCGTTTGGCAAAAGGCTTGTCGTCGCTGAAGACATAGAGCGAAAGCGGTTTTTCATATTTCGAAATGATCGTTTCGATTTCCTGCTCGTTTTCATACGAAATCACAGGCAGCAACGGACCAAAGATTTCGTCCTGCATGATGGCACTCTCGAGCGCCGGTTCGTCGATGATGGTGGGGGCAATGTAATTCGTCTCGGCATTGATTTGCCCACCGAAATATACCTTGTCCGAGTCGATTTTGTCGGCCAGGCGGCTCCAGTTTTTGGCGTTGATGATGCGCGCGAAATCGGCTGACATTTGAGGGTTTTCGCCATAGGCTTTGGTGATTTCCTGTTTCAGATGGTCGAGCAGTTTGGGTTTGACCTTGTTCTGTACCAAGATATAATCGGGTGCGATGCAGGTTTGGCCCGCGTTGAGGAATTTTCCCCAGACGATGCGTTTGGCCGCCAGCGCAATATTCGCCGATGAATCAACAATGCAAGGATTTTTGCCTCCGAGTTCGAGCGTCACCGGTGTCAGGTTTTCGGCCGCGGCCTTGGCAATGATCTTGCCCACGGCCACACTTCCGGTGAAGAAAATATAATCCCAGCGGCGGGAGAGCAATTTTTGGGTGACTTCGGCACCGCCTTGGTAGACTTCCACATGGTTTGGGTCGAACACCAACCGTACGATTTCGGCCACCAGTTCGCTTGTTTTTGGGGTCAGTTCCGAAGGTTTGAGTGTTACCGAATTTCCGGCAGCCACAGCGGCCACGAGCGGTGCCATCGCCAGTTGAAATGGATAATTCCAAGGTGCGATGACCAGTACGCTGCCATAAGGTTCTGCATACAGGTAATCGCTGGTCGGGAAATTCAAAAGCGATGGAAAAACGCGCTTGGGCTTGGCCCAACGGTGGATGTTTTTGATCGCACGCTTGAGTTCGGCGACGACCTGATAGGTTTCGGTCAATACCGTTTCGAAAGCCGATTTACCGAAATCTTCCTGCAGCGCCTTGATGATTTCGCCTTCGCGCGATTGGATCGCATCGAGCAGTTTGATCAGCGTTTGTCTGCGGTAATTGATATCGGTCTTAAAATCCATTTTCCGTTTTTAATCACCCAAATGTAGCAAATTATTAATCCAATTGAAAACTGTATCCGATATACGCATCGGCCTGTTTCGAATCGAACAAGGCGGTAATCAGCGAACCGGAACCGATGAAGAAACCATAGGCCCTGAATCCCAATCCGGTAGAGAATCCCGAGAATTCGCTTTGGGCAAACGGCATCCAGAGTTCATAATTTTTGACGGTGTATCTCGGGGTCAAAGAGATGATGTTCTGCCCCGCGATTTGGGTATTTTCGTCGTCCTTGCGCGCCTTGATCTGGGTAAAGGCCGTCACATAAAACGACGGAACGATCTTGACATCGGCATAGGCCGAAATAACGGTGGGCAACTTGACTTTGAACGATTGCTTTTCGTTGGCCGTTTTGTCGAGGAAACCGCTCGCGAGCAAAACCGCCTCGACTTCCTTCATGCTTTTGGCATCCTGGAACTGGTTCATGTTCAAACTGTCGGTGCCCTGAATATTCAAGACATAATTGGTGGCCGCATTGTTCGAGGACTTGAACGTCATGCCGCCGATGTTGCGGATGGCTGCACCGACACTTAACCGGTAATGTTCACCGTCACGATCTTTCAAACGGTAATTGATCCCGAGGTCGACCGCGGCGCCATTGGGTTTTCCGTACAGCGAACGGGTATAATCGCTGAATTCGCTGAAATCTTCCCCGAGGTTTCCCGAATAGGCGATGTTGAGATTGGCCCGCGCCTCGGTCAGTGTCAACTCACCGAATTCATTGGTGATTTTTCCCGTAAAACTGTCGGCCCCGAAATTGGCATACGAACCCGGAAACAACAATTTGACCGAAGCACCGCCACTGAGTTTGTGGTCGCTGTCCTCAAACACAACCGTCGCAGCCGAGAACGCGATTTCGCCCCAGCTCGTGCCGTTCATCCTTTGGTTGTTGTTATTGTTGATGTAAGTGGAACCGGTTAGGAACGAATCGAGTGCACTTTTGGTCAGCGCGTCCCCGAGATCAGAATCGACATCAACCAAATCCAATCGCGCATAGGCTTTCGAGGTCAGCGCAAATGCCCATTTGTCGCGTTTGATGGCCACACCGGGTCCGGTGATTTCGCCATCCATACGCAAATCAATCGAGCCGCTTCCGGCAAACAGTTTATCGGTGAAACTGCCGCTGCCGATCAGGTCGCTGAAACCGAGTTCGTTGTTCGATGCCTTGGCGCTGACCGAAAAAATGTGGAGGTCATACGGCGATTCGATGTTGACCAGTTCGGCTGGGTTGACGCCTGCGTTGATGATGCCCGTTCGTTGCGAGGTATTGATTCCGGAATAGTGTTCCTGCGCGCTCACGCCCAGGCAGACCAATCCGCAGAAGGTTGCAAATATCTTGTTCATAGCATTGAATTTTTGATATCAATGTATAACGTTTTGAACCGTGAATTGTTATATAATCCGAAGTAGGAATTAGCGGATTTCCATTTCGACGGTCTGCCAGATTTTCTCGTCTGGGACAGGTGCTACAATGGTAAGCGCTTCTTTGGAAACGGGGTGGATGAAGTGCAATTTTCTCGCGTGCAGGTGGATGCCGCCGTCGGGATTCGAACGGTCGAAACCGTATTTGAGATCGCCCTTGATGGGTGAGCCGATGGCCGACAATTGCGAACGGATTTGGTGGTGGCGTCCGGTATGCAGGTCGATTTCGAGCGCGTAATAATTTTGCAAAGTGGCGATGATTTGGTAATCGAGTTTGGCCATTTTGCTGTCGGGCACTTCCTTGAGATGCGCCTTGGACGTATTGTTTTTCTCGTTTTTCTTGAGGTAATGTACGAGCGTATCCGAATCTTTCGCGGGTTTATTCTTGACGACGGCCCAATACGTTTTTTGGGTTTCGCGGTTCTTGAACAATTCGTTGAGCCGCGTCAGGGCTTTCGATGTGCGTGCAAAAACCACGATTCCGGTGGTCGGCCGATCGAGCCGGTGCACGACACCAAGAAACACCTCGCCGGGCTTGTTGTATTTGTCCTTGATGTATTCCTTGACGACCTCGCCCAAAGTCTTGTCGCCGGTTTTGTCGCCCTGGACAATATCGCCCACGCGTTTGTTGACGACGATGATGTGGTTGTCTTCGTGGAGGATTTGGAGGTTGTATTTGTCGGAGAGTGTTTTCAAGGATTATCAGATTTTCAGAAACGCCTGCGGCTATAGATTTTCAGATTGTTTAAGAGTAGTTTTAAAACGAGTAATCATTTTACAACCGTATTTAGCTTGTTAACTACAGGCTCGACTTCTTCCTGGGGTATAAATTTTAGATCAGATGCAATTAATAGTTGCGTTTCAACTTCGTAAGCAGAACCCAAAGCGATATCAAGAAATCGACAAAAATCTTTATTTGAATTCCGGGCAGAACCTTCGGCAATATTTGATGGAATTGAAACTGAAGATCTTCGCAATTGATTGTTAAGGCCAAATTTTTCTTGTTCAGGAAAATTAAGTGTTATGGTGTAAATTTCAGAGCATAGAAAACGACTTTGTTTCCAAACTTCAAGGTCTTTGAATCGGTGCATAATATGGCATGTAAAATTATTATATGGCAAATATTTTTTTGAAAAATTAATTCAAATCTGATAGTCCGAAAATCCGACGATTTGATAATCTAATACTGTTCCTTCTCATTCGGAAAATCCTTCGACTTCACATCATCCACATATTTCCCAATGGCATTGGTCATGTCATCGTATAAATTGAGGTACCTTCTCAGGAAACGCGGACTGAATTCATTGTTCATGCCGAGCATGTCGTGGATGACCAAAACCTGGCCGTCTACGCCACCGCCCGCACCGATGCCGATGACCGGAATCGAAATGCTTTGTGCGACTTTTTCGGCGAGCTTGGCCGGGATTTTTTCGAGCACGACCGCAAAACAACCGAGTCTTTCGAGTAATTTGGCATCTTCGACGAGTTTTTCGGCTTCGGCTTCTTCCTTGGCACGAACCGTATACGTCCCGAATTTATAGATCGATTGCGGGGTCAAGCCCAAATGGCCCATGACCGGGATTCCTGCATTCAGGATTTTCTTGATGGAATCCTTGATTTCGCTGCCGCCTTCGAGTTTGACCGCATGTCCGCCGCTTTCTTTCATGATCCGGATCGACGAACGCAAAGCCTCCTTGGGATCGGATTGGTAGCTCCCGAATGGCAAATCGACGACGACCAATGCGCGGTCTACGGCGCGTATCACCGACGAGGCGTGGTAAATCATCTGGTCTAAGGTAATCGGCAATGTCGTTTCGTGACCGGCCATGACGTTCGAGGCCGAATCGCCCACGAGAATGACATCGACGCCGGCAGTATCGACAATTTTGGCCATCGTGAAATCATAGGCCGTGAGCATCGAGATTTTCTCGCCATTGGCTTTCATCTCGATCAGTGATCGGGTCGTTACCTTCTTGTAATCTTTTTTTGCGACAGACATAGTGTTGTTTTGTTTTTGGAAGTGTAAAAGTAAGAAATGCTTTTGGAAGCGGTAACACGGCAGGCGTTTTTTATACTAACTTTCGAAAATAAATTCAGCTTATGAAAAAAGCAATTCTGATTCTTTTCGTATTGATTTCGCATGGCATTTTGGCGCAGGAAGCCGAAGTGAAAAAAGCCATCGAAACATTTTTTGAAGGCTTTCACCAGCGCGACACAGTTAAAATGCAATCGGTTTTTGCCAAAGAAATGGTGCTGCATTCGGTGGGCGAGAAGAAGGAAGGCGCCAAACTGTCGGTCGAATCGGTGTCGCAGTTTTCCAAATCCATCGCTTCGATCCCGAAAGACATGTCATTCGAGGAAAAGCTTTTGTCGTGGAAGATCCAAATCGACGGCAGCCTCGCGCACGTTTGGACGCCTTACGAATTTTACATCAATGGCAAACTGAGCCACAGCGGCGTCAATTCGTTTCAATTGTTCAAGGACAAAGCCGGTTGGAAAATTACCTATTGCATCGATACGCGCCGCAGACCTTGAATTTAAGAGCGTGTTCATTTGACATTCCAAATTTTCCTAATTTTGCGCCATGGCTTCCATCCTTATCATTGACGACGAAGAAAAACTGCGTGGCCTTCTGGCACGCATCATCAAAGGCGAAGGTTTCGACGTGACCGAAGCGGGCGACCTCAAAACCGGCTTCCAAAAAATCAGCCACCAGCATTTCGACGTGGTGCTGTGCGATGTCAAACTGCCCGATGGCAACGGCGTCGAATTCGTCCAGAAAGTCAAATCGGCTTTTCCGGCGCTCGAAATTTTACTGCTCACCGCGTTCGGCAACATCCCAGACGGCATCCAGGCGATGAAAAATGGCGCTTTCGATTACATCGTCAAGGGCGATGACAACGACCGCATCATTCCGCTGTTGTACAAGGCCGTCGAGCAATCGGGCTTGCGGCAGCAGGTTGATTCATTGCAGAAACAGCTCGGCGACCGGCATTCGTTCGATACGATTATCGGCAAATCCAAACCCATCGAAAGTGCCATCGATTTGGCCAGACGGGTTTCAGTAACTGCTTCAACCGTTTTACTTTTGGGCGAAACCGGAACAGGGAAGGAGGTTTTTGCGCGTGCGATCCACAACGGCAGCCCGAGAACCAACAAATCGTTTGTCGCGCTCAATTGCAGTGCTTTTGGAAAGGATTTGCTCGAAAGCGAACTTTTCGGATACAAGCAGGGCGCATTTACTGGTGCGGCCAAGGACAAGAAAGGTTTTATAGAAGAAGCCGATGGCGGTACGTTGTTCCTGGACGAAATCGGCGAGATGCCGCTCGAGTTGCAGGCCAAATTGCTGCGCGTACTCGAAACCAACGAGTTCATCCGCGTGGGCGATACGGTGGCCAAGAAATCGGATTTCCGTTTGATAGCCGCGACCAACCGCGACCTCAAGGCCGAAAGCGAAGCGGGCCGTTTCCGTTTGGATTTGTATTACCGGCTCAACATTTTCGAGATCCAGATTCCGCCGTTGCGCGAACGCGCCAAAGATATTCCGCTGCTGGCCGATTATTATGTGACGCAGTTCTCCGAAAAAATCAACCGCAAGAAACTCCGGATTGCCGATGAATTCCTGCAAGCCTTGCAACAATATCCGTGGCCGGGCAACATCCGCGAACTCAAGAACATCATCGAACGTTCGGTGATTTTGGCCGCAGAGGATACGTTGACCGTTGGGTTGCTGCCGTCGGAAATCGCCTATGCATCGGCTGCAAAGAGCAAAATGGTGTCGGCCTTCTCGATGGCAGGCGCCGAAAGACTGCAGATCCAAAAGGTGCTCAATTACACCAAAAACAACAAGGCCGAGGCGGCGCGTTTGCTTGAAATCGGCATCGCGACCTTGTACCGAAAGATCGAGGATTACGGGCTCGATAAATAACACTACAATACTGCCATTTTGATAACAGCCTATCATTTTGATAGGCTTTTTTGTTTTGGCACAGCGGTCATTCTTTTTTAATCGCTTGCCAATCAATGGCTTTTGAAATATTGGTTTTTTGGGAACGGACTTTGGCAAATGGGCGCCAAATAAAATCTGAAACCATGAGAAATCAAATCAACAATGTGTACGGACAGGCTTACCGCTTTGCCGAAATCACCAAGAATTTCATCAAGACCGGGCACGTGGCGCGCGCCAAGAAATGCCTCGCCGTCGCCGAGCGTTTGTATGTGCAGGGGAACACACAAACCAAAGCCATCATTTCGAACACTTATTTGTTTTCGGTGACCACCTTCCTCGAATTGCGCAATTGCCGCATCGCCGACCTGCTGCCGACTTCGCTCAGGGCCGAGTACATCAAGGAAATCAATGCTACCAATGCTTAAACTGTAAAAGATGACTGTGCTATTGTTTTCGCTGGGCGTGGTGTTGTTTGGGGTTTGTTTTCAATCGATCCGTTTTTTTGAAAAAATGTAACCATGGGCACTTTGTTTATTGTTTCACTGCTGGTTTTCGGGTATTTGATTTATGTATTGGTCAAACCCGAAGAATTCTAAATCCTTGATTTATGTTAACTGAACTCACAGGCATCGTCCTGATATTTTTATCGGCTGTCTTGCTGGCCGTTCCTTTCGGGAAATTTATAGCCGCGACATTTTCAGGTTCGCGCACTTTTCTCGATCCGGTTTTTAACCCGATCGAGAAAATGATTTTCAAACTTTCAGGCATACATGCCCAACGCGAAATGAACTGGAAACAGCACCTTCGCGCGATGCTCGGCATCAACCTGTCTTGGTTTGTATTGTGTTTTTTCGTGCTGCTTTTCCAAGGGCATTTGCCGCTGAATCCGGATGCCAATCCTTCGATGTCGTCCGATCTGGCTTTTAATACGGCGATCTCATTTGTGGTGAATTGCAACCTGCAGCATTATTCGGGAGAAACCGGTTTGTCCTATTTCGCCCAGATGATGCTCATGTTCCTGCAATTTGTCTCGGCTGCGACCGGAATCGCCGTGGCAGCAGTGGTTTTTCGGGCGATGAAAGAAGGCACGACCACCGCACTTGGGAATTTCTATAATTATTTGGTCAAAAGTTGCACCCGCATTTTACTGCCGTTAAGCATCATCATTGCAACGATTCTCGCGTTCAACGGCACGCCGATGACGTTCGAAGGCAAAGATTCCATCACCACTTTACAAGGGGATTCGGTCGAAGTGTCGCGCGGACCCGCTGCGGCTTTCGTGGCCATCAAGCATTTGGGCACCAACGGCGGTGGTTTCTTTGGAGCCAATTCGGCGCATCCGCTTGAGAACCCGAATTATTTGACCAACGCGGTTGAACTTTGGGCACAGCTCATTGTCCCGTTTGCGATGATTTTTGCGCTCGGTTTTTACCTGCAGCGCCGCAAATTCGCTTATATGATTTTCGGGGTGATGACGATCGGTTTTCTGTTACTGGCCGTTCCGACCGTGATGACAGAAATGAACGGCAATCCGGCCATCGATAAATTGGGAATCGCACAAACCGGTGCGATGGAAGGTAAGGAAGTGCGTTTCGGTGCACCGATGACGGGCTTTTGGAGTATCGCTACCACAGTAATTTCTACCGGTTCGGTCAACGGCATGCACGATTCGATGATGCCGATTTCGGGTACGATGCAACTCTTGGCGATGATGGTCAACGCGTTTTATGGCGGCTGTGGCGTCGGTTTTCTCAATTTCTACATCTTCATCATCCTGGCGGTTTTTATCTCCGGGTTGATGGTGGGAAGAACGCCCGAATTCCTGGGCAAGAAAATCGAGGCGCGCGAAGTCAAGATCGCGGCAATGATCGCGATCCTGCATCCATTGTTGATTTTGGCAGGAACGGCTTTGGCAGCCTATTGCTCGGCCAATGCTTTGCCGATGGGCAACTGGTTCGATGGTAGCGGTGGCGGTTGGCTCAACAACCCGGGCAACCACGGTTTTTCGGAAATGCTGTATGAGTTTACCTCGAGCGCAGCCAACAATGGATCGGGTTATGAGGGGCTTGCGGATAACAATCCGTTTTGGAACGTCACCACAGGCATTGTCCTGCTGCTGGCGCGTTTCCTTCCGATCATCGGGCCGGTAGCCATCGCCGGTTTGCTTGCTTCCAAGAAATACATCCCCGAAAGCGCGGGAACCTTGAAGACGGACACTTCGGTTTTTGGCATCATGATTTTTGCCGTGATCGGCATTATTGCCGCCCTGTCTTTCTTTCCTGCTTTGGCACTGGGACCGCTCGCTGAATATTTTACCTTAAAATAAATCGTATGACACCGCAATCCTCTGCTTCATTGTTTGACCAAAAACAACTCAATGAAGCCATCAAACAATCCTTTGTCAAGCTCAATCCCAAAACGATGTTCCGCAACCCGGTAATGTTTACCGTTGAAATCGGAACGGCGGTAATGCTTGTGGTCTGTATTTCGATCCTGTTGGGATTTGAAGGCCAAGGAAGTTTTACCTATAACTTTACCATTTTCCTGATTTTACTCGCGACTTTGTTGTTTGCCAATTTCGCCGAAGCCATAGCCGAAGCGCGCGGCAAGGCACAGGCCGACAGTTTGCGCAAAACGCGTGAAGAAACCCCGGCGCGCCAGTTGTTGGACAATGGGGAAGAAAAGTCCGTCAGTTCTTCTTCGCTTCGCAAAGGCGACGTTTTCCTCTGCGAAGCCGGCGACATCATCGCCACCGACGGTGAAATCATCGAAGGCTTGGCCACCATAGACGAAAGCGCCATTACCGGAGAAAGTGCCCCGGTCATCCGTGAAGCCGGAGGCGACAAGAGCAGCGTGACCGGCGGCACGAAAGTACTTTCGGATAAGATCAAGGTCGTAGTCACTTCCGAACCAGGTGAAAGCTTTCTCGACAAGATGATTGCGCTCGTCGAAGGGGCGTCGCGCCAGAAAACCCCGAATGAAATCGCACTGACGATTTTGTTGGCGGCCTTTACGCTGATCTTCATCATCGTCTGCGTCACGTTGAAACCTTTCGCCGATTATGCGCAAACCCCGATTACGATTGCGGCTTTTATTTCGCTGTTTGTGTGTTTGATTCCGACGACCATCGGCGGACTGCTGTCGGCCATTGGGATTGCCGGAATGGACCGCGCGCTGCGAGCCAACGTGATTACCAAATCGGGTAAGGCGGTCGAAACGGCAGGCGATATCGATGTGCTGTTGCTCGACAAGACCGGAACGATTACAATCGGAAATAGAAAGGCGACCAATTTTTTCCCGGCGCCCGGCGTCACTTTCCACGATTTTGTCGAATATGCCGTGTTGAGTTCGCTCGCAGATGACACGCCCGAAGGCAAATCGATTGTAGAACTGGCTTCGGCCATGGGCAAAGATGTGAAAATTGAACCTTCCGCATTGGCTTCACAAATTGCACAAACGATTCGTTTTACTGCCGAAACCCGTACTTCGGGTGTCATTCTCGTCGATGGAACCGACATCCGCAAAGGCGCGCAGGACGCGGCACGCAATATTGCAACCCAATCGGGAAATGATTTTCCTGCCCAAACTGCCGAACAAGTAATGCAAATCTCCTCGAATGGTGGAACGCCGCTGGTCGTGTTGCGCAATGGGAAAGTCCAAGGGGTGATCGAGTTGCAGGACATCATCAAGCCCGGCATGAAGGAACGTTTTGAACGTTTGCGCAAAATGGGCGTCAAGACCGTCATGGTTACGGGCGACAATCCGCTTACGGCGCAATACATCGCCCAAAAATCGGGTGTCGATGATTTCATAGCCGAGGCCAAACCCGAAGACAAGATGAACTACATCAAGGCCGAACAGCAACAAGGCAAACTCGTAGCCATGATGGGCGACGGTACCAATGATGCGCCAGCCTTGGCCCAGGCCGATGTGGGTGTGGCGATGAATTCCGGTACGCAGGCGGCCAAGGAAGCGGGCAATATGGTCGATCTCGACAACGACCCGACCAAGCTCATCGAGATTGTCGAAATCGGCAAACAGTTGCTCATGACGCGCGGCACGCTGACGACGTTTTCGATTGCCAACGATGTGGCCAAATATTTCGCTATTGTTCCGGCACTTTTCATCACGGCCATTCCGGCTTTGCAAGGATTGAACATCATGGGGCTGCATTCGCCCGAGAGTGCTATCCTGTCGGCGGTGATTTTCAACGCGATCATTATTCCGATGCTCATCCCACTGGCCTTGAAAGGCGTGGCCTATAAACCGATCGGGGCGAGCGCCATCCTCAAACGCAACCTGCTCATTTATGGGTTGGGTGGCATTCTGGTGCCGTTTGTGGGCATCAAGCTCATCGATTGGGTCGTGGCATTTTTTGTATAACAACTTCAATAATAAAGACATGAAACATACCTTTCAAATCGTAAGACTGACCTTCGTATTGCTGCTTTTGTGCGCGATTTTTTATCCGATGGTCATTTATGGAATTGCCCAATTTGTCCCCAACCAAGGCAAGGGCGAAACGGTTTCGTACAACGGAAAAGTCGTCGGGTACAAACTGATCGGACAGAAATTCGACCAGACCGGTTTCTTTTGGGGCCGACCCTCTGCGGTCGATTACAATGCGGCAGGCAGTGCGGGCAGCAACAAAGGGCCTTCGAATCCCGAATATTTGGCCGAGGTGCAACAACGCATCGACACGTTTTTGATTGCACATCCATACCTCAAAAAATCGGACATCCCAGCCGATATCGTAACGGCTTCGGGCAGTGGGCTCGACCCGGATATTTCCTACCAAGCTGCATTGGTACAGGTCAAACGCGTGGCCAATCAAAACCATCTCGCTGAGGCTACCGTACGCGAATTGGTCGAAAAACACCTCAATCGTCCAACATTGGCCGGCGTTCCCACCGTGAATGTGCTGGCGCTCAACATCGAACTCAAACAACTTCAATAATTAAATAAACACGAATGAAAATTTTTAAAATTTCCGCATTGCTATTTTTATGCAGTATCAAACTTTGGTCACAAACCGATTCGACTTCGACGGCCAAAATTCCCTTCGAGGGCATGGACCTTTCCTGGATCAATGGCCAGAACCGTCAGACCGAATTTCCCTTGCAACTCAAGGACAAAAATGGAGAAACCATCGTGACGGCCGTTACTTATGTCGATGCTTATTACAATTACAGTTTCCACCATCCGAAAGACAATACGCATACGATTTCCTCGTCGATCGGCCGAAGCAATGAGTTTACGATCAATATGGCAAGCATCGGTCTGGAAACCAATTACAAGAATGTCATCGGTCGTCTTTGGCTGCAATATGGCCAGATGGGATCGATCGTGCAGGACCTCGACGGCACCGTCGGCCACGGACGCAACACCAGCGCCAACAACCTCAAGTACATCCGCGAAGCAGCGGCCGGTTACCACTTTGATGTGGCGTATGGATTGAATGTGGAAGCCGGTATCTTTATGAGTTACATCGGATTGGAAAGTTATGTCATCGGCGAAAACTGGTCGTACCAACGTTCGATGCCGTGCGATTTTACGCCTTTCTATTTCCAGGGCGCGCGTGTGCAGTTTTTCCCGACCAAACATTTCAAGACCGAACTCTGGTTGCTCAACGGCTGGCAAAGCTACAACAGTTGGAACCGCAGCCTCGGTATCGGGTCGTCGAGCTATTGGCGTCCGAACGAAAACCTGCAGCTCGTAGCGAATTTTTACCTCAATGGGAAAGACTCGCGCAATACCGAAACTTCCCGTTTCCATCATGACAACAGCGTGGTCTACCGTTATTTCAAGAACAAGGATGCCAATGGGATTTCGCAGGCCGCGTTCAGCTTGAACAACCATTACGGTTTCCAGTCGGGTGATGGTGTCGAGGCGAAGGACAATTACATGCTCGGTACCTCGTTGGCCAACCGTTTGTGGTTCAACCGCAACAAATTGGCGCTCACTTTACGTGGCGATTATGTGACCAATCCGGGAGCGTACCTGGCCTTTTCACCTTCGCCGGTGACCGACAACGATTTTAATGATGCCTTGGCCGCCGGCAAAGACCTTAGCATTTTTCAGGGCACGGCTACTTTCGACATCATGCCCAACGATTTTGTGACGTTCCGATTGGAATACGGTTTCCGTTCGAGCAACATCCCTTATTTCGCAGGACCGGGCGGAACGACCAGCCCCGACGGATGGATAGACACCCCAACCGACAACTGGCGTCCTGACCTGCGCAAGTCAGAAAACAGGCTGACCGTTGCGGTAAGCTTCAGGCTGTAAAAGAGTTCACTATTTTTTTTTGCAAGCTCGGGAGCGGATTTTTTTTTCGCTTCCGGGTTTTATCGGTTTAAATTATGGACAAGATGAATCATGCAGAACATTTCCTCGAATTGATCCAACGCTCGCGCCGCGGCAAATTCAAGATCTACATCGGGATGAGCGCCGGTGTGGGTAAAACCTATAGAATGTTGCAGGAAGCCCACGCGTTGTTGCGCGGCGGCATCGATGTCAAGATCGGTTACATCGAGACACACCATCGGCCGGAAACCCATGCTTTGCTCGAAGGCATTCCTGTGGTTCCGCGTCGCCGGCTGTTTTACAAAGGCAAGGATTTGGACGAGATGGATTTGCAGGCGATCCTGAACCTGCGCCCCGAGGTCGTCATTGTCGACGAATTGGCGCACACCAATATCGAAGGCAGCAAGAACCAAAAGCGTTGGCAGGATGTACTCGAGATTTTGGAGTCGGGCATCAATGTGATTTCGGCGGTCAACATCCAGCACATCGAAAGCCTGAACGAGGATGTACGGCGCATCACGGGAATCGATGTGCGCGAACGCATTCCCGATCGCGTATTGCGGTTGGCCGATGAGGTCGTCAACATCGACCTGACGTCGGACGAACTCATTGCACGGCTCAAGGAAGGCAAGATCTACCGGCCGGATAAAATTCAGCAGGCGCTCGACAACTTCTTCAAATCGAATCAAATCCTGCAATTGCGCGAACTCGCGCTCAAGGAAGTGGCCGGGCAGGTGTTGCGCAAGGTAGAAACCGAAATTCCGAATACGGCGGGTTTGCGCCACGAACGCTTGTTGGCCTGTATTTCGAGCAACGACAAGACCGCCAAAAATGTCATCCGGAAAACCGCACGTTTGGCCAATTATTACAACAGTGCCGAATGGTTTGTACTGTATGTGGAAACGCCAAAAGAAAGCCCGGACCGCATTCCGCTCGACAGCCAGCGCCACCTAATCAACAATTTCAAGCTCGCCGTAGAATTGGGTGCCGAAGTGATCCGAGTTAGAGACCGCAACGTCGCCCAATCGATATTGGATACGGCCTCGAAAAAAAACATCACGACAGTTTGCATCGGCAAGCCGCATTTTACATTAATTAAAGTAATTTTGAATACGACAATCTTCAAGAAATTGCTCGGTAGCCTTTCGCAGTCGAATGTCGATTTAGTCATTTTGTCATGAAAACCAAAACCAAACTCAGTCTCGCCGTGGGATTGCTGCTCGCCTTGATATTGTTGCTGATTGGGATGAGCGGCTATTATGTTTTTGCGATCAAACGCGATACGCAGAACATCCTCAAGGCCAATTACCAGACACTCGAATATTCGCGCAACATGCTCGCCGAACTCGAGCGCATGCAGCCCGGAACAACCCAGCCGGCCGTTACTTTCGAGCAAAATCTCCGCAAACAATTGGGCAACATCACCGAAGATGGCGAGGCCCAGGTGACCCAACGCGTACAACAGAATTTTATGCGGCTCAGGCAGAATCCTTCGGATGAACAACTGCGCAAGGACATCCGGCAGGATATTTTCGAGATCCTCAAGCTCAATATGGACGCCATCAAAAACAAGGCGGATTTGGCGGAAAAGACCGCCGACACGGCCAACATCTGGATCGGCGTGGCCGGGACTTTGTGTTTTCTGATCGGGTTCAATTTGTTGGTGAACCTGCCGAGCCACATCGCCAACCCGATCCGCAAGCTCACCGACAGTATCCGGCAGATTGCCGACCGCAATTACACCGAGCGCGTCCATTTTTCAGGCTACAGCGAATTTGACGACCTCGCGCGTTCGTTCAATACCATGGCCGAAAAGCTTCAGGAATACAGCAACAGCAGCCTGAACCAACTTTTGGTCGAGAAAAAACGCATCGATGCCTTGCTGGGCAACATGCATGATCCGGTGATCGGCATCAATTGGGATGGCAAAATCCTATCGGCCAATGAGGAAGCGCTCAAAATATTCGGTCTCAAAAAGAAGGAAGTGGTAGGCAAGGAGGCGGCCGAAGTTCCCAACGATTTGCTGCAGACCTTGATTGTAGGGCAGCCGCAGAAGCAACCGCTCAAAATTTATGCGGATGGAAAGGAAAGTTATTTCGAACATGAAAACGTGCCGATCCAGATCATCCCGACCGGTGAGGAAACACCGATACCGATGGGGCGTTTCATCATCCTGCGCAACATTACGGTTTTCAAGGAACTCGATTTTGCGAAGACCAATTTCATCGCTACGGTCTCGCACGAACTCAAGACGCCGATTTCTTCGATCAAACTGGGCGTGAACCTTTTGGAAAACAAACAGACCGGTGAACTCAACCTCGAGCAAAAACAATTGGTAGACAGCATCCGGGAAGACAGCCAGCGGTTGCTCAAAATAACAGGTGAGCTATTGGAAATGTCGCAACTCGAAACGGGAAACATCCAACTGGCCATCGGCAAATGTTCGGTGGAAGAAGTCGTCGCTTTGGCGCTCGATGCTGTGCGTGCGCAGGCCGAACAAAAGGGCATTGCCTTGGTTTTTGAGCCTAAAATTACTTTGCCGGAAATCCGTGCAGACAAGGACAAAACATCCTGGGTAATTATTAATTTCCTGACCAATGCCATCAGGTATGCGCCCGAAAACAGTGTAGTGGAATTGGCTGCCGAAGTTTCAGCCGATGTGGTTTCGATCAGTGTATCCGATCAAGGGCAGGGCATCGACCTCAAATACCAGCCGCGTATTTTTGACCGTTATTTCAAGGTGCCGGGACAGCATAAATCGGGAACCGGATTGGGATTGGCCATCAGTCGCGAGTTTATCGAAGCCCAAGGCGGAACGATTGGCGTGGAAAGCAATTTGGGATTGGGCAGCCGTTTTTGGCTGAGCCTGCCGATGGCTTGAGTCTTATCGTTTTTTGTATTCAGAAAGCAATTGCAAGGTGTGTTGCAAGCCTTGGTTGCTTTGCCAGCCTTGGTGTCCGGGAATTACAAATCGGGCGTCGGGAAATTGGGCCAGGGTTTTTTGTACCGATTGTGGCCAGGCCTTCACATCGGCATCCGACAGATTGCCCAGGTCGGGGCTTTCGGTACTTTTGACAAAACAGCCGCCGTGCAAGACGCGGTCTTTGCCAAACCAGACGACAATGTTGTCCCTGCTGTGGCCGGCTCCGGGATAAAACGTTTGGATTTTATAGCCGCCGATGGTAAATACCGTATCTTTTTCAAACGTAAATTGTGCTTGTTGCTCGTTGTTCTTCTTGCACAACTGGAGGGTGTGTTTGGAAGAATAGGTCTTGATGCCGATTGATTTGAGGTAATCGAAACTGCCCGTACGGTCGGCGTGGAAATGCGTGGCCAAGCACAAAACTACTTTTTTGCCGTGGCGCTTCTGGATCGAGTCGAGCAGTGGTTGGCATTGTGTTTTATCCCAAGGCGAATCGATGAGCACGACGCCTTCATCGGTGACCAGGTAAGTGCCATTGGCCGGATAGGGATGGTCGCCGCCCAAATCATGGTAAGTCGTATAGGTGTACAAATCGCCGGTCAGGTGATTGATGTCAAGCTGGGCGTGGCAGGTACCGATCGCCAAAAAGAAGAAAAATAACCAGCGCATCATTGATTAGATTAACAGTCGGCCATATTGACCGCGACCGCAAGACCGCCCTCCGAAGTTTCCTTGTACTTCGAGTTCATGTCCTTGGCCGTTTGCCACATGGTGTTGATGACTTTATCGAGTGGAACTTTGGCGTTCTTGGCATCGGTTTCGAGTGCGAGTTCTGCTGCGTTGATGGCCTTGATCGCGCCCATCGTATTGCGTTCGATACATGGAATCTGTACCAATCCGCCGATCGGGTCGCAGGTCATGCCGAGGTGGTGTTCCATCGCAATTTCAGCGGCCATCAAAACCTGTTCTGGCGTGCCGCCCATGACTTCGCACAGTGCGCCCGCGGCCATCGCCGAGGAAACCCCGATTTCTGCCTGGCATCCGCCCATCGCCGCCGAGATGGTCGAGCCTTTCTTGAAGATGCTGCCGATTTCGCCGGCCACCATCAGGAATTGCTTGATTTCTTTTTCGCCGGCCTGGTGGTTTTCGATCACGCAATAATACATCAAGACCGCCGGAATTACGCCCGAGCTGCCATTGGTTGGCGCAGTGACGACACGGCCCAAAGCGGCGTTGACTTCGTTGACGGCCAACGCAAAGCACGACACCCATTTGAGGATTTGCCGGAACTTGACCTCGGTTTTGCGAATGGTTTCAAGCCATTCCTGCGGATTCGAATAATTGGCGAGCCCGATGAGGTTCTGGTGCATGTCGAAGGCGCGTCGGCGCACGTTGAGTCCGCCCGGAAGCGTACCTTCGGTATGGCAGCCGATGTACATGCATTCGAGCATGGTATGCCAGATGCGCATCAGTTCGCGGTCGATTTCTGCTTCGGAACGCATCGATTGTTCGTTCTCGTAGACGATTTCGGAAATTTTTTTGTTTTGCTGAATCGTGTATTGCAACAATTCTTCGGCATTCTGTATCGGATACGGAAACGCGCATTTGATCGCTTCCTTTTTCTTGGCGTTCGGTCGGTCTTCCTTGACGACAAAGCCGCCGCCGATCGAGTAGAATGTCGAGGCATATTCCTGGTCGTCATTGGTGTAGGCCGTAAAGGTCAAACCATTGGCATGGAACGGCAGGAAGTTTTTGTTGAAAACGATGTCCATCAGGAACGAGAACGGGATCTTGATTTCGTTGCCGAGGCGGATTTCGTTGTTGTTTTCGATGTCCTTGATGATGGTGGAAATGCTGTCGATTGGGATGTATTCGGGGTCTTGGCCGCTCAGGCCGAGCATCACGGCGAGATCGGTGGCGTGTCCTTTTCCGGTCAGCGAAAGCGAACCATAGAGATCGACCTTGACGCGTTCGACTTTGGACAGTAGGTTTTCCTGACGCAATTCGGCCAAGAAACGTTCGGCGGCGCGCCACGGTCCTAGCGTGTGCGAACTCGAGGGGCCGACGCCTATTTTGAGCATGTCAAACACCGATATACATTCTTCCATAACAAAGCAGATTTGAACACAAATATAGCAGAATGTTAGCAGTTATCGCATTTCGCGCCGTTAAAAAATAGGAATGTGCTAAAATTCAATTCAATAACTAATAATTATTCAAAAGATAATGATTTGGTCATTTTTGGAACGACTATTGGTTGGCGGCGTTAAGTCATTTTTAACATTTGGGTTATGGTATCGGTTCGGAGTTTACGTTTGTTGGGTTTGTTGGGATTTTTGTTGTTGTTTGCGCCGTTTTATGACCATTGCGATGGAATGCGGATGAAAAAGATGCGTGAACTTCCGGCAGAAGAAGCGCCAATAACCGAAGAAGTAATTAATGACAGCTTGTACGTCGCTGCGGATACGATTTCCTCTCAAGATATAGAAATCAATCAGGCGATTGATGAACCATTATTTGATAGAATTTATGAATGTATTGATGACATTGACTCTGAAAGTGCTTTTGAAATCGTACAGATTGAAATCAGTATGTTGCAAGATATAACAGGCGACTATTTTAAGGAAATTAAAAAAGAAGATACTATTGGAATAGTTTGTCTTCATTTGAAAAATATTTGTTTCTTTTTTGTTCTTCCATTGACTTTACTTCAATTCATTTATTCATTTACAAACAGAAAACAAGTTCGTTATAAACTGATAAAATTCAATTTAATTGCTTTGATTTGTTCAATAGCATTTCTTTTTGGAGATGGAACGCTCGACCACTTCAACCAAATCAAATGGGGCTATTACACTTTCACCATCAATCAAATCCTCATTTTTATTCTTTCCCGAAAACTGTTAAAACCACCGCAACAATAAACCGAGATTGAAGACCAACTGCCTATCTTTGCAGCCAATCATCAATCCATGCAAACCAAAAAATACTTCCTGGCAGCCATCGGCGCCTTTACCATCTGGGGTTTTTTCAGCCTCGCGCTCAAGCCGCTACACGATTATCCGTCGCTTGACATTTTGTTTTACCGTGTGTTTTATGCGGCGACCTTGCTGCTGTTGATCAACCTGGTTTTCCGAAAGAAGGCATTGCAGAATGACCTGACCGTTTTTAAAAATTTCGACCGCAAGCAGAAAGTCAAGATGCTCGGATTGACGATTCTCGGTGGATTTTTACTGATCGTCAATTGGTTTCTGTTCATCTATGCTATCAACCATGTCAGCCTCAAATCGGCGTCGTTTGCCTATTTGATTTGTCCGATCCTGACGACGATTCTGGCGTATTTCATCCTGAAGGAACAACTCGGCAAATGGCAATGGTTTGCGGTTGGATTGAGCTTCATCAGTTGCGCGTTGCTGGGTTTTGAAAGCCTGCGCGATTTAATATTTAGCCTAGTGATTGCGCTCACGTTTGCCATTTATTTGATTTCACAACGCAAGAACAACCAGTTCGACCGATTTGTAATCTTGACCGTTCAGATGGTGATCGCGTCGGTTGTGATCTTGCCATTTTTCCCGACTTATTCAGGCGTTGTTCCCGCCGAATCGGTGTTTTGGGTCATGATGAATTTCATCGTGATCTTGTTTACGATTATTCCGTTGTTCTTGAATTTGTATGCCCTCAAAGGCATGAACTCGGCGACGGTCGGGATTTTGATGTACATCAATCCGATGATCCACTTTTTGCTCGCGGTGTTTTATTTCCGCGAACCGGTCGAGCAGTTGGAAGTGGTGTCGTATTCGTTGATTTTACTTTCGGTCATCGTCTTCAACAAGGAAGTTTTGTTTAAGTCCCGCAAGCCCTAGCCCTGATGGAAGCGGCATCCTTTTGCGGCCGCAGCGCAGCGCAGGCCGCAAAAGATAAAGCGAACAGCGGGAATTAGCTTCTAATAATATTTACTGTTCAAATACTGGTTCGTATTGATCTTGGCGATCTGGTCCCACATACTCACGTTGCCGTGGCCCGTGAGCGGAACCGCGCTCGCGAACGTCTTGAAACGGTTGTAGGTATTTTGTTCCTCGGTCTCGATTTCGGTCATGAAGAAATCGGTGCCGTACAGGACTTTGTTGCCGTACGGTTTGTTGGCTTCGAGGTAGAACATGTTGTACAAGAAATTGTCCTTTTCGACAGCCCCTTCGGCCACATCATACGAAATGTCGGTGTAGGCGCCCGGATAGTGCGCGATGATTTCCTGGATTTGCGTAAACCAATTCTTTTTCGCCACGCCGTACGGTATTGATTGCTGTGGATTTTTGGCCGGGATGATCGAGGCGCGGA
Source organism: Flavobacterium sp. (assembly GCF_047602195.1). Taxonomy (GTDB): domain Bacteria; phylum Bacteroidota; class Bacteroidia; order Flavobacteriales; family Flavobacteriaceae; genus Flavobacterium. Next base: position 2,836,340 of record NZ_JASGHW010000004.1, on the reverse strand, counting down.
TCTGGTCGACGCCGCCGAAATGGGCGAAACAGACTTTTAGGTTGGGCAATTTGTCGAGCATCGTTCGGTAGCTGTACGGTTCGAGGAAATAGGAACACGAATTTTTGCAATTGGCCGTTTCCTGTCCGCCCACGATCCATTTCTTGAAGTTCTTTTCGGTGATGAATTTGGGGCCGGCATAAAAAGCGTTGGCGTAAGGGTCGAAAGAAACGAGGTTTTGTTCGATGACCGCCTTGCTGTAATTGAAAATCCCGCCGAGGTAATAGCAATGCGACATGACCGGGACGCCGTTGGCCGCGGCCCATTCGAAGGTTTCCTTTAAACGATAATCGAAGGCATAAAAACCGGTGCTCGGGTAAATCTTGAGCCCGGCAAACGGATAGATGCTGCGGCCGCCCGATTCGATGCGCGTCTCGAAATAGCTTTCGACGGTTTTGCGCAGTTCGCTCCCGGTGTTTTTCCAGCGTGGGTCGATGCCGAGAAAGATTTGCATGCGGTCGGGATATTGTCGCTTGATGTCGATGACTTGTTGGATCTGGCCTTCGAAACCCGATTTGGTCTTGCCCGCGCCGATGTAATCCATGTTGAGCGTGAGCGCGATCATTTCCATCGATTTGTCGGTGTAGCGGTCGAGCAACTCCTCGAACACGTTGAGTTGGCTTTTGCTTTTGCCGATGCGCAGGAATCCCGCGTAGCGTTTGCCCTGGTCGCCAAAACTTTGAATGAGTTTCTGTATCATCCAAGCGCCGGCCTGGGTGTTGGTGGCGGTATCCAAAGCATTTGAAATCGGTTTGGGCATGTAGAGGTTGAGAAAATTCTCGGGTGCGTTGTCCATCGTAAAAATATGGCTGTGGACGTTTTTATACAGGTCTTTCATGTCGTTTTGCTTTTAATCGGGTTGGCTTTTTTGAGGAGGTCGAACCAGAACGGCGCACCGACGCTCGCGGCAAACGCACTGGCAATGAATCCGAGGCACAGCAGGACAAAATCCCAGACTCTTTCCATCGTGGTGGTTTGAATTGTTTGGCGCGCTTCCTTGTCCTTTTGCGCTTTTTTCTCGGCTGCGATCAGGGATTCGTTGATCGAATCGGCCTTCTTTTCTAAATAGCAATAATATTTGCAATCCTTTACAAGGGTTGAATCGGAAAGTCGGACACTATCACAGGCGGTCAATTCGAATCTTTGCTTCCCGGTTCTTTTGACTGTATCGTTGAACCGAAGCAGCACGGTTGATTTGGTCTTCTCCGGTTTTGATTTTTCCTTTTCTAATAAGATCAGCAGGATGGAATCACGGTATTTGCGTATAACCAGGGAAGTGAGGCTATCTCCCCGGTACTTCACTTTTTTATTTTTGAGCAATATTTCGTTGAGCTTTAGGGTGTCGCTGCACGTCTTTGGGAAGTACTGTTTTTTCTTTTCATAATTCCATCCAATCGGAATCTTATTGGCTTTGGTCAGGCTATCGATGCTGAACTGAAAGGCTTTGATGTCGGCTTTGACCGAATCGAGCTTGGTTGAATCCTTGGCCAATTGTTGTTGCAATTGTTCGGTCTTGATCCTGGCGGCTGACGACGTATCGGTTGGCATATCGATAACCGACATCTTGATTTTGTGGTCGTATTTATTGGCCAATTGCTCGAGCGCCACCTTGTTTTTTTGGTAATAGGCGATGACGGCTTTGCGCGCAGTAGGGTTGTCGTTGTAGTACTTGAAAAGCGTGACACTGTTGATGTTGAGCGCTACACTAATGATCAAACCGAGAAAAAACAACCGCATCTTGGTCGCCTTGCCATACCAGATGGAAGTGCGTGTGCAGAGTTGGGCATACCAGTCGCTGATGTCCTCGATGAGCTGTTTGTAAACGAGGTCTTCATTGAGCAGTCCATCGGTAGTGGCCTTGATCCTTGCCTTGGTCAGCGCACTTTTGAGAAAATCAATCACACTGCTGGGCAGCAGGATTTTGGTTCCATACTCGAAATCGCTGAGCAATGGGTTGTTGAATGTCGGTTGGTAATTCGGGTCGCCGTTCTTGGAACTCTGTACCAAGTGGGCATTGGCGACGACTTCGATGAGGGCTTCGGAGAAAATCTTGGGCGTGATTTCCGAAGCGGGTTTGTTGTGTTCACGGCTCAATAAATCAACGGCGCTGTTGGTGTAGAGCATCGAGCCCCAGTTGATTTTGTTCGGGTTGTCGTACAATTGCTGGAGAATGTACTTCTTGAAAAACCGTCCGCGTTCGCTTTTGATCTGGACGAGCGTTTCGTGGATCATGCTGCAGAAGATGGCAAACAGCGCCCAACTGATGATGATCGACAGCCCGACTTCTACAATCGGTAAAGAAAAAATATCCATGTCAGAAATGTTTGTTTGTGCTTACTCTTTAAGGGATTTTCGGCCTGCTCCGGATTATTTCCTGGCGATTTCTGTGGTATTTGTTTGTAACCTGTGGCATTTGGTTGATTCAAATATAGTTCAAAACTCATTTGGATGTACTGGTTAATTGCCTAGTTTTCAACAATTTTTTACCTAATTGCCGAGTATTCATAAAGTCAAAAATGTCATCTTGTCATACTTTTAATCCGCCTAAACTGACAATTTTAACATTTTCGGCGCATGGCACAACAATTGACTAACGCCCGACGAAAGTTTAAAAAACAATTCAACAACAATATAAATTAATAAATAAAATGGGTAAAATAATTGGAATTGACTTAGGAACCACCAACTCTTGCGTAGCCGTAATGGAAGGCTCGGAGGCAGTAGTAATCCCTAACTCAGAAGGAAAAAGAACAACGCCATCGGTCATCGGTTTTGTCGAAGGTGGCGAAATTAAAGTAGGTGATCCTGCCAAACGCCAGGCAGTGACCAATCCTACCAAAACGATCGCTTCGATCAAGCGTTTCGTAGGTCATACTTACGAGGAAGCAAAAGAGGAAGCGACCCGCGTACCATACAAAGTCGTCAAAGGTGACAACAATACGCCACGCGTTGACATCGACGGCAGAATGTATACCTCGCAGGAATTGTCTGCGATGACGTTGCAGAAAATGAAAAAAACGGCCGAAGATTACCTCGGGACTACCGTTTCTGAAGCGGTCATCACCGTTCCGGCTTACTTCAACGACGCGCAACGCCAGGCTACCAAAGAAGCCGGTGAAATCGCAGGTTTGAAAGTCATGCGTATCATCAACGAACCAACGGCTGCGGCTTTGGCATACGGACTCGATAAAAAAGGACACGACCAAAAAATCGCGGTTTACGATTTGGGTGGTGGTACTTTCGATATCTCGATCCTCGAATTGGGCGACGGTGTTTTCGAAGTATTGTCAACCAATGGTGACACACACTTGGGTGGAGACGATTTCGACCAGGTGATCATCGACTGGCTCGCCGACGAATTCAAGGCAGAAGAAGGAATCGACCTGCGTCAGGATCCGATGTCTTTGCAACGTCTCAAAGAAGCGGCCGAGAAAGCGAAAATCGAATTGTCATCGGGTGCAGAAACCGAAATCAACTTGCCATACGTAACCGCTACGGCTACAGGACCAAAGCACTTGGTGAAGAAATTGTCGCGTGCGAAATTCGAGCAATTGGCTGATTCACTCGTGAAGCGTTCAATGGAACCGGTTGCGAAAGCGTTGAAAGATGCCGGTTTGTCTAAATCGGACATCGATGAAATCATCCTCGTTGGAGGTTCAACCCGTATCCCAAGAATCCAGGAAGAAGTAGAGAAATTCTTCGGCAAAAAACCGTCAAAAGGGGTGAACCCGGATGAAGTAGTAGCCATTGGCGCTGCGATCCAGGGCGGTGTTTTGAGCGGAGATGTAAAAGATGTATTGTTGCTCGACGTAACGCCATTGTCGCTCGGTATCGAAACCATGGGTGGCGTAATGACCAAATTGATCGAGTCAAATACAACCATCCCGACCAAAAAGTCGCAAGTATTCTCAACGGCAGCCGATTCTCAACCATCGGTTGAAATCCACGTGTTGCAAGGCGAGCGTACTTTGGCTTCCGACAACAAAACGATCGGACGTTTCCACCTCGATGGTATTCCACCGGCCCCGCGTGGCGTTCCGCAAATCGAAGTGACTTTCGACATCGATGCCAACGGGATCATCAAAGTTTCGGCTACCGATAAAGGAACCGGAAAATCGCACGACATCCGTATCGAGGCTTCATCTGGCTTGACCGCGGAAGAAATCGAAAGAATGAAGAAAGACGCCGAGGCCAACGCCGACGCCGACAGAATCGCCAAAGAAAAAATCGACAAGCTCAACGAAGCCGACAGCATGATTTTCCAGACGGAAAGCCAGTTGAAAGAGTTGGGTGATAAATTGTCGGCCGACCACAAATCGGGTATCGAAAGTGCTTTGGAAGAACTCAAATCGGCACACCAGTCGCAGGATTTGACTGCCATCCAAACCGGACTCGACAAAGTCAACGCTGCCTGGAAAACCGCTACCGAAGCGATGTACCAACAAGGCGAACAAGGCCAACCGCAAGCCGATGCACAGCCGCAAGGCGAGGCGCAGGGCGACAACGTCCAGGACGTCGATTACGAAGAAGTGAAGTAATTTTGCTTATTATAGAAGAAAGAAACCGGATTGGAAACAGTCCGGTTTTTTTATTGGAACAGACGCCTGATTTTCCAATAGACACGCCTCAAGAATTTGCCCTTGCGGCGACGGCTTGTTTTTTTCGCACAAACGATGCGAGGCTGTCTGTTTGGATGGTTTGCGTTTGTTCCTGCGCGTAGAGCGGGTCATTTCCGGAATTGAAAATCCCCAGAATTCCTGCGATTCCGGCGGTCCAGATCGTCGATTTTTTTCTGTGGACCACCAATTCGCGATCGAGTTGCGTAGGGCTGAAACGGCCGCATAGATTTTCGCCCGAACTGATTTTTTCGGCAATCGTGCGGTCGGATAATTGGGTGAAATCGTAAACCGTTTTTTGGCAGGCAAGACAAAAACGGCCTTGGGCTTCTGGCGTCATGTTGCTCCAGTTTTCGTGACAGGGTTGGGGAATGTGTATTTTGACCGGATGCATTACGAACGCCATTTAAGGGTGAAAAAACGATTGATGCTTTGGAACATTCGTCCGAAAAAGGTGCGCTTTTTGGGTTCGATTCCACCAGTGTAAACATCTCCGGATAAAAATTCGACACGGGAATCCATTTCGATATTCAAAACGGTTGTGGTGTCGCTAACGGTAATGATGCAGTTGTGGTAACCGATAAACGAAAATTCGATCTGGTCTCCAGTCTTAGCCTTAATCTTGAATAGTCCATCGAAATCGGTAAGCGTACTGTCTAGCGTGCGTTTGTTGACCACATTGGTTGACGGCATGGCAAGCTTGCTTTCGGAAACCGTTCCCGAAATTATCCTTTCGGTATCAGAATCGGTCGCAACTTCACCCAATTTTGCAGAAAAGTTTTGACGGTCGGTTTGTAGGGTCGCTGGTTTCTCTTGTGCCAATATTTTTTGGTTTCCAAGTGTCAAAAAACCTAAAATACCGGCAACTCCGGCCGTCCATATCGTAGATTTCTGTTTAGGGACGATCAATTCGCGATCGAGTTGAGAAGCCAAGAACCGTCCACACAAATGATCGCCGGAATTAATTTTTTCAAAAATCGCCCGGTCGGATAACCCGGTAAAATCGATCACCGTTTTCTGGCAGGATTGACAAAACCGGCCTTGTGCGTCGGGTGTCATTTCGCTCCAGTTCTCGTGGCACGGCTTGGGGATATGGATTTTCGTTTGGCTCATGATACCAAAGATAGCATTTCGGGGCATTGGGTTGGTAGCGTTTAAAAAATCTCGCTGTTAAAAACGACCGAGCTTGTTTATCGGATGCTTTTTTTTGTAAATTCGGAAACTTTGAAAAACAACCTCCTATGAAGAAAATAGCTTTATTGCTCGTCGCCCTGATGATGGTTTCGACGGCATTCGCCCAAAAATCAAAGAAACCGGCCAAAGGTGCGGCCAAGGTCAGCAAAACAGTCATCGGCAAAGGGCCGAACATGACCGCAGAATTGATGAAAGGCAAGGACGCCTATCGTTTGTACCTGCTCGTCGGTGTGGGTAAGAAAGTCGATACGGTTTCATTGGAACGTTATGCTTTCGATCCGAAGGCGGCCGATCCAAAAATCAAGAACCTGCCGGAAAATCTGACCATTACACCTTTTACGGCCAAAGGCGTGAAACTGTACAACATCACTTGGATCGAAAAATCGCTGACCGAGATCCCGGACAAAAAAGAAGACGCCACGCGTACGGTATCGCAAATCTGGAACCTTGAAACCAAAGCCCAGATTTATAGCAATGTACAGACCGCTACCAAAATCACCGAAATCCTTTATTTGGATAAGGGGAAAAACGCCTCACAAACCAGCGAAAAGATGCGCAATGAAGGTTTTGCATTGACGGTTACCCCAGAAGGCGATCTCGTGCTCAAGAACAGGACACAGGAAAACCGCATGGGCTATGATGCCGCTACCGATAAATATGTGGCCATCAAGACGGCGCCGCAACCCGGACTCGCACCGGCAGGGAAAAAGAAGAAATAGACCGCTGCGCTGCAAGAGCCAAGACCGCTTCGCTACAAGACAAGAAAAGAGTCAGGAAAATCATTTTTTACCTGACTCTTTATTTTTTTATTCGTCTTGGTTCTTGCAGCGCAGCGGTCTTGCTTCTATAAGCGTTAGCGGTTTAAAAATGTGCAGCCAGGAAAAGTGCCAATTTCGAATTGATGTCCTGGCTCTGGGCAAACGTAAAATTGCCATGCGCGGCTTCATAAGTAAAACGTTGGTTGGCGATTCCGGCAGTGTTCAATGCCGATTCCAGTCGTGTTCCCTGCGAAGGCGGAACCAGCGGATCGAGATTTCCCAAGAATTGGATCGTCGGTGGATCGTTGGCATCCACATGTGAAATCGGGCTGACTTCGGTAACGGTTTCCGCGCTTGGGTCTGGGCCGGCGAGATAGGGGAAATAAGTCGTTTCGAGTTCGGTGCCCACGTAGGCCGGATCGTTGAAATCGGTTGGGCCGACAATGCTGCAAACCGCTTTGACGCGGTGCTCCGGGTCGAAATTATAGGCATACAGCATCGACAAATGTGCGCCTGCGCTGATGCCCAGGAAAGCATAATTTTTTGAAATCGCATAATCGCCGCTGTGGTCGACCAAATGTTCGATCACCGATTGGATGTCGTTGATTTGCTTGGGATAGGCCGGACTCTCGGCAGTGGCCAACCGGTATTCGACGTTGACAATCGCAAAGTCGGGAAATTGCAAACGTGCAAAGGCGATGCCCGCGGTCATGTCGTCTTTCGAGCCGCCAATCCAGGCGCCACCATGTACCATAATGAGTACTTTGGTCGTAAAGGCATTGCGGCCTTCGGGAAGATAGATGTCGATGATTTGCTGGTCATCGGGTCCGTAATGTACGTTGGATAAGGTTTGTGCCGGAAGCACAACCGTTTCATTTTTGCTGTCGTCCGAAGAACAATTCCACAGCACGACAGCCAACAACAATAAAAAATATTTTTTACTCACAAGTTTAATGTTTGTTTTTTGGTGTTCGTGAATCTTCGATTTCATCTGAATTTTTTTAGAACGCTAAGTTAAAGAAATTCGTCATTCGATCTTTAATCTCGTCCATTTGTTGTTCGGTGCAATCGGTATGGCCCATGTCGAGCTGGTAAAATTCGTTGTACACCAGAAATTGGCTGAGCTTGTTGTGCAGGATTTCGCCTTGCGTGGCCGGTACCAGATTGTCCTTCGAGCCATAAATCAACAAGGTCTTGGGGGTAAACAAATTGATGTAAGTGGCCGGGCTGATTTCATTGTAGAGGAGCGGGTTCGATTCGTAGTTGGGATAATCGCCCACAAAGTAAGGCAGGCCGGTATCGAACAAATCCCTTTTTTCGGCATACGACGGATCGCTGAAATCGCTCGGACCTACCATACTGCAAACCGCTTTGACCTGATGCGCGCTGTCGTGACGGTAGGCGTAAAGCATCGACAAATGCGCGCCGGCACTGAATCCAATCATGGCATATTGACGCGAAACGTCGTATTCCTGCGTGCGGTCATTCATGTATTGGATGGCCGCCTGGATGTCCTGGACTTGTTTTGGATAGCCAATGCTGGACAAGGTCCCGAGTCGGTAATTTAAATTGATAATTGCCGCTTCGGGGAATTTCGTCTTGAGGTAAACCACGATAAAATTGAGGTCGGCCTTGTCGCCCGAATACCAGCCACCGCCGTGTACAACCACAAAAACTTTGGTCAATAACGCATTGCGGCCCTTGGGCAGGTAAATGTCCATCACTTGTTGGTCATCGGGACCGTAGTGTTCGTTGAGGATTTGTTTGGCCAGTTTGGGCGTGGTAGGCGTAGTGTAGTCTTCTTTTTGATCCGAGGAATCGCAGCCAAATAATACAAACAAGAACAAGCAGTAGGTCAGCATCTTTTTCATTTTTCCGAATTTGAGGTTATGGGCAAATATAGAACGCCGAAAACCTGAAACTATTACAAATATTGCTGATTGTCTTATATAATTTGGTGAAAAATGTTTAATCGTTTAACCGTTGAATTGTTTAATCGTTTAATCGTTAAATTGTTTAATCGTTTAACTGTTTGATCGGAAGCGCCAAAGAAACAATCCACTACTCAGAAACCCTGATCTCAAACATCTTGTCCCAATACTTTCCGGTCACGAAAATGGTCTTGGTCTTCGGGTTGTAGGCGATGCCGTTGAGCACCTCGGCATTTTTGCTTTTGACTTCTTTGCGCAGCGCCGACAAATCGATCGCGCCCACGACAGAACCCGTAGCAGGGTCGATAATCGCGATCACATCTTTCTGCCAGATGTTGCCGTAGATTTTACCATCGATCCATTCGAGTTCGTTGATGGCTTTTACTTTGTCGCTGCCGGTGTAGACCTTGATGTAGTCGGTCAATTTATGGGTATTCGGGTCCATCGTCCAGATCGTTTCGGTACCATCCGAATGGTAAATGTTCTTGCCGTCATTGGTCATTCCCCAACCTTCGATCTTGCGGTCATACTGGAATGTCTTTTCCTGTTTCATCGTGTTGGCGTTGTAGATGAAGCCCGTGTTTTCTTGCCAGGTCAACTGGAAAATCTTGTCGTTGATGACCGTAATTCCCTCCCCAAAATACTGCGGATCCAAATTGACCTGCTTGTACGCAAAGCCCGTCTTGTAATCGAACTTTCGGAAATACGAACCGCCTTTCTGGCCGGTACTTTCAATCAAGGTATCGCGGAAAAATTCCAAGCCTTCGGTAAACGCTTTCTCGTCGTGCGGATAGGTATTGACCACGGTGTATTTGTAAAACTTAGGCTGTACGGGCGAAATCACTTCGATACGGCCATCGGAAACTTCTTCGGGAGTCGTATTGCCGTCGAAATACACCAGCGCCTTGATGTTCTGGTAGCCGAGTTTTTTGCCCTTCAGATCGATAGACAATTTGTCGAGCTGTTTTTTGGAAACAAATTTCACATCATTGAGGTAATACACGACGCTGTCCACTGTTTTTCCTTCGGGATTGAGCACCAAAATGCCCGCCGTTTCATCGGGTTTGTATTGTTCGTCTACGGTCGATTTGTCGAAACTGAAATATTTTTTGTCTTTGTCCTGGCAGCCGCCGGCAACAAGCAATATACTTAACGAAATGAGGGATAAGAAGTTAGGCGATTTCATGGCGATTTTTTAATGGTATTTGTATTTAAAGCGAACGATTCTGCGGGTTCGCCCTTGCGAAAATACAAAAAGATTGTATATTTGCAACGGCAAGTCCTACACGACCAGCTCCTGCAGAATCCTCCAGGGTGGGAACACAGCAAAGGTATGCGGTTGTAGCGGTGCGATGTAGATCGCTTGCCACTTTTTTTTAAATTTGTGGTCTTCCTTCGGGAAGATTTTTTATTTTTATCAGGAGCTAATTCCGGCTATTCGTTGCAATCTTTTTGCAATTCCGCTGCGCTGCATTGAAGATTTCGCTTCGTTGCACTCCGCGTAATCCAAAAAGGATTTCCACTGCTATCCGGGCTAGGGCCGACCGTTCAAAATTCGTTGATGGACATTCGTCATTCAATCTTTTTTCGAATGTCGAACCGCAGAACAACGAACGTCGAACCCCGAAGTTCAAAACCAAATCAAACACCAATTAACGTTCAACCTAAAAAAAACCAACCATGAAATTGAAAACCTTATTAATCGCATTGCTTTTCACAACAGCGGCTTTCGCCCAGGACGATGTCAAGGCCAAATACGCCGCATTCCAGAAAGAACTCGAAGCCTACCGTTCGGATCCTTTGGTTTCTTCCGAGAACAGCACGATCAAGCCCGCACCTTGTGGCCAGTACAACCTCAAGTTTATGGTCGTCGGCCAAGGTTTCGATGAGAAAGTGGCCGTTCCGCCGGCACGCAAACTGTGCGGCGATTTGAACAAATACGACAAAAGCAAAAATCCGAACCCGAACCCGGATTGGGACTACGAAATCAAGCCCATCGGCAACCGCTATTACATCATCCGTGCGGACAAGAAAGGCGCACAGGGATTGCAGGAATTTTATTATTACGAACGCGTTGTGAAGTAATTAGAAAATGAGTCAATGAGAAAATGAGATAATGTTGGAGAAACGTTGATTCTTATTTTTGACGTTTCAATAATCATCTCATTTTCTAATCATCTCATTATCTAATTTTCTAATTTTCTCATTGTCATATTGTCACATTAAAAAATGAAAGTCATCCTCATCACCGGCGCCTCCTCGGGCATCGGCAAAGCCATAGGCGATTACCTGCACCACAAAGGTTTTGTCGTGTACGGCACGAGCAGAAATCCCGAGCGCATCACCAATTCTGTTTTTCCGTTGCTCAAGCTCGAAGTTCGGGACCCTGAAAGCATCCGTCACGCCATCGCCGAAGTCATTCGTATTTCGGGACGTCTTGATGTCGTGATCAACAACGCCGGTGTGGGCATACTCGGTCCGCTCGAGGAAATCCCAACCGACGAAATCCGCAATAATTTCGAAACCAATCTCTTTGGCCCGATCGAAGTCATCAAAGCTGCCTTGCCACAGATGCGCGCACAACAATCGGGGCTCATCATCAACATCACTTCGATTGCCGGTTATATGGGATTGCCGTACCGCGCGGTCTATTCGGCCTCGAAAGGCGCGCTCGAACTCGTCACCGAGGCATTGCGTATGGAAGTCAAGCCGTTTGGTATCGAGATCACCAATGTGGCACCGGGCGAATTTGCGACCAATATCGCCGACCACCGTTACCATGTTCCGGTTTCTACGGCTTCGGCTTACAGTTCGTACGGTAAAACCATTGAGGTCATCAATTCACAAGTGGGCGGTGGCGACAACCCGATCAAGATGGGCGAGGCGATTTATGGCATCATCCAAACGGCCAAGCCCAATGGGCATTACAAGGTGGGGCCTTTCCTGTCGAAATTCTCGATCGTGCTCAAACGCATTTTGCCCGATAAGATGTACGAAAAGATGCTGATGAACCACTACAAATTGTAATTCGTTACCGATTTTCGGTTTTCTGTAGCAAATCAGTCAACCTTTTGCCCAAAACTGCATCCTGTCAATAACTTAAACTTGCATCAGGATGATCATCAGAAAAAAAATTACACTTGCGCTGCTGTTGCTTTGCCTTATCGGTGCATCGGCACAGGAAACCAAAAAGGTATTGTTCCTGGGGAACAGTTATACCTATGCCAATAACCTTCCGCAAATGATTGCCTATGCGGCCGAATCGACAGGGAAAAATCTGCTGTTTGATATGCATGCCCCGGGCGGCTATTATTTGGGTCAGCATTTGACCAATGCCGTGTCGCTCGAAAAAATCGCGGTCGGCAATTGGGACAACATTGTTTTGCAGGACCAAAGCCTCGCGATGGCCTATCCCGGTTATTTTATGAACGGCTTGCCCAGCAGCAGGGCGTTGGACAGCATCATCAAACTGCACAATCCGTGTGTACAGACCATGTTCTTTGCGACTTGGGGCCGAAAAAATGGCGGTACGCACGTGTGTGGCGAGCCGTATTGCGATCCGCCCGAAGTAATTGTACGCGATTATTTTCAGATGGACAGCGACATCGAGACGCATTACCAATTTTTTGCCGATTCGTTGAAATCATCAATGGGGCCGGTTGGCGCAGTATGGCGGTACATCCGGCAAAATTACCCATCGATCGAATTGTTTGAGCCCGATGAAAGCCATCCTACCTTGGCCGGAAGTTATGCCGCGGCCTGTTGTTTTTACGCCGTGATTTTCAGGAGCGATCCGAGTTTGATCACTTTCGACGGATGGATTCCTGCCCCGCAGGCGGCGGCGATTCGAAATGCCGCCAAACTTGTCGTTTACGATCAGTTGCTGCAATGGAATGTGGGCCTGTATGACGATTTGCTCGATAAAAGCTGCTGGAAATTGGGAGTACCCAAAAAAGAAACGACCCATTGGAAAATTTTCCCGAATCCCGCAACGGATGTGCTGCATTTTGTGGTTCCTGCTTCGGCACTCAAAAATGAAATGGCGATTTACAACAGTTTGGGTGTTTTGGTCAGAAGCATATCAATCGAACAGGAAGTTTTTAAGGTTGATGTAAGTGATTTGCCGGTTGGTTTGTATGGTATTGTAATAGCCGGTTTTGAGGAATCTTTCAAGTGGGTTAAAAAATAAGTGCGTGGTGCAAGTTCCAAAGTTGCAAAGATTCAAAGTTAAAACTTTCGGGAACTGGATTTTAATTGTAATTTCGCGGCGCGTTCACGATTGCGTTAGGGATTCCTTCGGCAGTCGCTTCGCTCGTGTGAGGCAAGCACCGCGTGCAGCCGATAGCCCGGCCGAAGGCAACGCCCAAAAAAAATACACAACATTTAAATACAAAACCATGAAATTTTTTATTGACACGGCCAATTTGAACGACATCAAGGAAGCACAGGCGCTGGGCGTTCTCGATGGCGTGACCACGAACCCGTCATTGATGGCCAAGGAAGGCATCACCGGAAGAAACAACATTTTGAAGCATTACGTTGACATCTGCAATATTGTGGATGGCGATGTGAGTGCCGAAGTAATTGCGGTCGATTTCGAAGGCATGATCAAGGAAGGCGAGGAGCTGGCCGAACTGTACGAACAGATCGTTGTGAAAATCCCGATGACCAAAGATGGCGTAAAAGCCTGTAAATATTTTTCGGAGAAAGGCATCAAGACCAATGTGACTTTGGTGTTCTCGGCGGGTCAGGCTTTATTGGCTGCGAAAGCGGGTGCGACTTATGTTTCGCCTTTTATCGGTCGTTTGGATGATGTTTCTACCGATGGTTTGAACCTGATCCAGGAAATCCGCGAGATTTATGACAACTACGGTTATGAGACCGGAATCCTGGCCGCTTCGGTACGCCATACGATGCACATCGTAAACTGTGCGAAAATCGGTGCCGACGTGATGACCGGGCCATTGAGTGCGATCCTTGGTTTGCTCAAGCATCCGCTTACCGATATTGGCTTGGCGCAGTTCTTGGCCGATTTCGAGAAAGGAAATAAATAAATTGATAATTAACAATTGACAATTAAAAAAGCGGTTTCAATATGAAGCCGCTTTTTTTATACTGTAAACTGAAAAAAAGTAAACATTGAATTATCGCGAGGCCAAGGCGTGTTGGTGTTCTTGCTTCTTGACAATCGGTGCGTTTTTGAGGTCGTCTTCGAAATTGAGGTTGAAGATATTGGTAAACGCATTTTTGATTTTGCCGTTGCTGTCGAGGATGATCGTGCGGTGTACCTTCGTGATGGCCCATTTGGCCTTGATGTCTTCGAAATCCTTGCAGCGCAATTCGACGATGCCACCGAATTTGTATTTGCCCAAGGTGTTGACCCATTTTTGCTGGTCTTTGTCGAGGTTGATCGCAACGAATTGGTAATCGGGATGCTTGGCCTTGAAATCGAGTACTTTTTTGTGGACGGCCATCAGGTGTGACACCAGGTTTTCGCTCCAGAAAAACAGCACGGTTTTTTGGGTGGCGATGGTGTTGGAGGAAACCGTATTTCCGTTGGCATCGACCAATTCGACCTCAGGTAAGGCATTGCCCACGGTGAGTTGCTGGATCGCGTGGCCGATTTTGAGGATTTCGTTTTTCTTGCTTTTGTCGGTCGAGTATTTGTGGTAGGTCTCGAAAAACTTCTTGTTGTTGACCATGTTCTGGTCCTCGAGCAGGTAAGTGAAGGCGATGCTGTTCAGGATGATGTTCTTGACCTTTTCATTTTTGATCAGCGTATCGGCGATGTTGAGTTTGTTGATGTTGGTCTTGAGTGCGAGGTCGACTTCGGTAAAGTGGTTGTGGTAGTTGATCGCGGCCTCGTTGTTGAGCATGTGCGTCAGGTAAGAAACGAAGGGCGAATAACCTGAAAGTTTGGCATTGTTGAAATCAATCGATTTGCGGAAATCGTAATATTCCTTAGGCAATTTCTCGACCACATCTTCACCCGTCCTGATCTTGTGCACCTGTGGATAAATCTCTTTCTTGGAATAATGGTGGAAATCGAGCGTGGCCTTGGCGTAGGCATCGAAATTCTCGTCCCATTTGAGTTCCTCTTTTTTGGCGAGGTAGAATTTTTCGCGCGATTGATACGAGGAGTCGATATTTTGGACAAACTTATCGACATCATAATCGAAAATATCAAAGATCTTGCTGCGGTCATCCTCATTCTTGAGGTAGAGTTCCATCAGGAAATTGTTCTTTTGGTCGCCGCGTCCGCAGAATACGATCGAATTGTCAAAGTCACGCGCATTGATGTGCACCATGATGCTGTCGTTCTTGTCGAAATAGACGTATTGGTATTCGGGCTCGTTCTTGAACGTGTACATGCCCGGTGTGAGCGAATCGAACTTGATGAAGAAACGGTTGTTGGCGTCGAGCTTGATGCTGTCGATCACTTCGGAATTCCTACAAAACAGCACATACGGGCTCGTAGGATTGGTCACCTCGCCGCCAAAATAGGCTGTGTAGTTGTCGCCTTTGAAGCCTTTGTTGCAGGAACAGAACAGGCTGAGCGCGGCAGATGAAAACATCAGATAGTGAAGGACTTTGTGTATATGCATATATCAAAAGCTTGTAAACAAAAATATCCAGTTGGTTTCATAATTTTTGTTAAGGCATAGTTAAATAAAGAAGGCTTATTTTATTGGTATTCAAGGCTGAAATATGCCAATTTTTTTTATATTTTTGCGCCGCAATTTAAATCAAACACATCATGTTAACTGTAAATAATTTATCGGTCCAGTTTGGTAAAAGAGTTTTGTTCGACGAAGTCAACACAACTTTCTCCGACGGCAACATCTATGGTGTCATCGGGGCCAATGGTGCCGGAAAATCCACTTTCCTCAAAATCCTCGCGGGCGACATCGACGCGACATCCGGGCACGTTTTCCTCGAACCCGGCAAACGCATGTCGGTGCTCAACCAGAACCACAACATGTTCGACGAGCACACGGTTTTGGAAACGGTCATGATGGGGAACAAGGTGTTGTACGCCGTCAAGAAAGAGATGGACGAACTCTATCTCGATTACAACGACAAGAACGCCGACCGCATCGGGGAATTGCAGGTGCAGTTCGAGGAGATGAACGGATGGAACGCCGAATCGGATGCCGCGACGATGTTGTCGAACCTCGGTATCGGTCCCGACGCGCATTATACGCTCATGGGCGACCTCGAGTCGAAACTCAAAGTCCGCGTGCTCCTGGCGCAGGCACTTTTTGGGAATCCAGATGTACTCATCATGGACGAACCTACGAACGACCTTGACCTTGAAACCATTACCTGGCTTGAGAATTTCCTGGCCAATTACGAAAATACGGTGATTGTCGTATCGCACGACCGCCACTTCCTGGATTCGGTGTGTACGCACATTTCCGACATCGATTTTGGAAAAATCAACCACTATTCCGGAAACTATACGTTCTGGTACGAATCGAGCCAATTGGCGGCCAAACAACGCGCGCAGCAGAACAAGAAAGCCGAGGAAAAGAAAGCCGAACTCGAGGAATTCATCCGTCGTTTCTCGGCCAACGTAGCCAAGTCGAAACAGGCAACCTCGCGTAAGAAGATGATCGAGAAACTTAACATCGCCGACATCAAGCCGTCGTCGCGTCGTTATCCGGCGATTATTTTTGACCAGGAACGCGAAGCCGGCGACCAGATTTTGAACGTGGTCGGATTGGCCGCCTCGATCGAAGGCGAGACCTTGTTCACCAATGTCGATTTGAACATGGCCAAAGGCGATAAGATTGTATTGTTCTCGAAAGATTCGCGTGCCACGACTGCCTTTTATGAAATCCTCAACGGCAAACAAACGGCCGATGCGGGCAAATTTGATTGGGGCGTAACCACGAACCAAGCCTATCTGCCGGCAGAAAACCACGAATATTTCGACAACGATTTGACGCTTGTCGATTGGTTGCGCCAATGGGCCAAAACCGAAGAAGAGCGCGAAGAAGTCAACATCCGCGGATTCTTGGGCAAAATGATTTTCTCAGGCGAAGAAGCCTTGAAAACGGCCCGCGTTTTATCGGGAGGCGAGAAAGTGCGTTGCATGATTTCGCGCATGATGATGGAGCGCGCCAACGTGTTGATGCTCGATGAACCGACGAACCACCTCGACCTCGAATCGATTACGGCTTTCAACAATTCGCTCAAGAATTTCAAAGGCTCGTTGATTTTGACCACGCATGACCACGAATTTGCACAAACGGTCGGTAATCGTATTGTGGAATTGACCCCGAAAGGCGTCATCGACCGTTACATGACCTTCGACGATTACCTCGACGATGAGAAGATACAGGAACTCAGAAAGAAAATGTATGCCTAAAAGAAAACCCGACCATTTGGAGTCGGGTTTTTTTATCAGCCAATCGAAGCCTCGAAATCGAGCAGCGCCTTCTTCTTGAGGAAATAGGTGCGGCCCAAGATCAGGATGAAATAATGTACCGCCTGGTTTTTGAGTTCGATGGCTTCCGAGTTGTATTGGTCTTTGAAAAAATAGATCGATGGGTCGTCGATATATTTTTCACAGGTTTTGCGGATGGCATCATCGGTGATCGTTTCGGAATAAAACGGATCGGACAACAAGTTTTGGAATTCGGCTTTGAATGTGGCCTCCGTTTGTTTGAAGTTTCGCATTTTGAGCAGTATGGTTTCCGATTGAAGTGTTTCGTAGGCAAATGAAAAATCATGGATCATTTGCTGGTACAGTTCCAACCGCGGATTGTACTGGTCTTCGGCCCTAAAAAAGTCCTTGTAGCGTTCCATCAAACGTTGTTCTTGGTTGGCCATTTTGGCCCTGTGGTAGAAATAGCTGAAAATGGCATCGTCGTTGGCAAGAATCGCTTCGCGGTTTAGCTCAATCTGGCGCAACAGCTTCTCGTAAACCAGTTGTGCGTCGCTGGCTTTGTAGCGCGTCCCGTCATAATCGAATGTCTTGATGTCGTAACTTCCGTTGGCAATCATCCGCAGCGTTTCGGCGTCATTTTCCATGGCCTTGAACACAAATATCATTTCAATCTTGTCGTTGTTGAAAAGGCTATCAAGCGCCGGTACCTCGGTACTCTTTTGAATTTGGGCCTCCAGGTCGAATTTCGGTGGATTGTAGTTGGCGTAATAGGAATTGAAAAGATCGGGCAATTTATTGGCCTGGTGGTCCTCGATCAGGTAGGCCGAAAAAGCATCCACATCGGCAATGAAGCGCTCTTTTGGATAGGCAACCCCAACAAACAGCTTACCGGTGACCCGCTTTTGCAAGGCTTCGAGATTTCGGAAAAGCACATTGGCCGGACGGTTGTCGGGATTCTGCGTGGAGACGTTGAGCTGTTGGTAAGCGGCAATCCTTTCGTCTTCCGAAGGGTGTGAATTCCATTGGTTGCCAAAAACCAATTTCGATTTGTTGAACCGCTCCGAAAAATCGGGTGTTACCTCTGGCAAACCATCGACGAGCGGAATTTTATTGTTGCTGGCGATGAAGTGCAGGGCCGCGGTTTGCTGCGGAAAAATATTGTGGGTGGTGTAAGCCTCGCTGAAATTGTTGTTGTAAAAGGCGATGACCTGATCGTAGGATTCAGAAGCCAGGTTCATGCGGCGCATCGAACGGATCATGGGTTCGGAACCGACAATATGGGTTGCAATGGCATCGGCATGAAATTCCATCTGGCGCGACAAGGCCAAGTGTTTGACGTTGACAAAATTGTACATCATCCGCAAAATTCCTTGTACGCCTTTGTTGAATCCGACGGCAATTTGGGTAAACAAGGCAAAATACCCACTGTGGTTGGCCCATTGATACATCGATTGTTCGTATTCGGCATTGTCGTAAAGGATGTCGTGGATGACTTTGTTGACATTGTAGACATAACTGCCCACTTTCATCAAACGTTGCGAAAAGTGCCCGAATTCATGCGCAAGGATGCCTTTGAGTTCGCTTACCGTAGTCGTGTTGACAAGCCCCAATCCGATGTGGAGGTTTTTCCTGACCGGCAAAAACATGCTCCAGAAACTCGATTCGTAAAACACCGAGGCATTGACTTCGGGCGAAACATAGACCCTTTTCGGGAATTTGGTTTGGGTTTGCTCGACCAGGTCGGTAATCATCTGATGGAGTTCGGGTTCCTGTTCGGTATCGATTTCGGTCAGGTTCGAATAATCGGCCCTGTTTTTCTTGAAAAGGAATTTGAGCATGAAAACGACAATGAACACCCCCACGGCAAACAATCCGACGCCCAGGATCAGGGTAATGAACGAAGGTTTTATTGCAATAATCTTGAAAGCGAAATAACCGCATGCCGCCAACATCCCAAAGGCCAGCAACAGCAGCGATAGGTAAACGAGGATGAACAAGACGATGGCCAATACGGCCTGGTACGCCTTGGCGGTAAATTCTTTGGAAGGTTTAACGGTGGTCATAAAAGTTTGGTTGGTGTCCCAAAAATAAAAATTTTGTACAATCTACAAAGGGCAAAAAGAAATCCCATACCACCTTTTGGCACTATGGGATTTCTTACCAAACCTAAATTTTATTATTTGCTTCCGCCCAATTTACTGATGAGGAACACGATGAGCGCGATGACGGCAATGACGATAAAAATACCGACACCCATACCGGCCTTGAAAATCGCTTCGACTACATCACAAGAGGTAAAAGTCAGCGCCATCAATAGCAGCGCGAATGTGTTTACAATTTTGTTTTGCATGGCTTCTAATTTTTGTGGTTGATCTGATGCCCCGAGGGCTTGGGATAAAATTCCGAATAAAACCACAAAAACGGCTTATAGCATTTTCCGATTATCTTACAGAATTCGGGAGGAAGCTCAGGCCGGCAGGTAAATGGTAAAAGTAGCTCCTTTGTTGATTTCGCCATTTGCCGTGATCAAACCCTGGTGGTTGTCGACAATTTTCTTGACGATGGCCAGCCCGATGCCGGTGCCTTTGTATTGCTGGTCGATGTGCAGCCGTTGGAATACCTTGAAGATTCGGTCGTTGTACTGGGGTTCAAAACCAATCCCGTTATCTGAAAATGTCACCTGGGCGTAGGTTGTTTCGGGATTGATGCCTTCTATTTTGACCCGATTGCCCTTGACGATTTGGCTGTCGATTGTGATGTGCGGCGCCAAATCGGGTTGCGAAAACTTGATCGAATTCGAAATGAGGTTGATCAGCAATTGGCGGAATTGTGAGACGATGATCTTGATTTCGGGATGGCCGGTCACTTCGATCTCGACTTTTTTGCCCTCGATTTCCTCCTCAAAATCATGGCTGATTTCGGTCACAAGTGTTTGGAGATTGACCGTTTCGGTCGGGAACACCTCGGCGCTGAGTCGCGAATAGGCGAGCAGGTCGCGGATCAAATTCTGCATCCGGTGCGCGCTGTCCTGCGATCGTTTGAGGTAATTGTGCGCGGTTTCGGACAAATGATCGGATTCTTTCTCGATCAGGATCGAAATGAACGTCTGGATTTTGCGCAGCGGTTCCTGCAAGTCGTGGCTCGAAATGTAAGTGAAGGATTCGAGCTCCTGGTTCATCTTTTCGAGCGACTCGTTTTTGTCCTCGAGGTCCTCGCGCAGCAAATTGGAAGTCTTGAGTTCCTTGTTGATCTGGTAATACGAAGCAATCAACACGAGAATGGAACAGACGGTCAGCAAGGCGGCAAACATCGGGGTGAGCGAACTTTCCTTGATCAGTGACTTTTTTCGGATGCGCAACAGCATGTCTTCCTCATCCATCATCTTGTCGATCTGTCGGCGCAATTGCGCACGGGTTTCACGGAATTCGGGTCTTCGTTGCACGACCACAAAATTCATTTCGCCGATAGACAGCACGCTTTTCATGTTGTCGATGCGTTCGGTGGCGATCTTTTCGAGTTTGTGCAGGTTGGCGCGTTGCGAATAATTGTCTTTGGTGATGAGCCGCAAGCTGCGGTAATGGTCGTCTACGCGGTCCAGATAAGTGTTGAACTCCCGGTAATGCAAGGAATCCTTCGTTAGCAGGAAACCGCGCATGGCCGATTCGAGGTCTTTGGTCGTCGAAAAGAAACTTTCGAGCTCGAACTTGACGTTGGCCGTATGGTTGACCCAGGCCGAGGACTGCATCAGGTTCTTAATCCTGACATACGAATAGACCGAAAGCGAAAGCAACAGGACTGCCGCAAGGATGAAAGTGATCTTGATTTGTGTCAGCCTGTCATTCTTCATACATTGCAATCAGGCTACGTTGATGACGAATTTTTCGCGCAGGGGTTGCTGGGCGAGCTGGCTCAGGTCGAATGACAATACGGTTTGGATGGTTCTCTTGAGTAAAGTATACGATTGGGGTTTACAGATGTAATAATTGGCGCCTTGCTGATAGGTGCGGTTGACGATGTCGTTGTTCGAGGAAGTCGAAAAAATCACCACCGGGATGTTTTTCAATTTCGGGTCCCTGCGGATTTCATCGAGGCATTCGAACCCATTCTTGCGCGGCATATTGAGGTCGAGGAAAATCACCTCGGGTGCCGGCGGTACTTTCTCCTCGAGCGTCTGCATGAGTTTCACGCCGTCGTTGGTGATGGTCAGTTTGGCATGTTCAGGACCGAATATTTCCTGGAGCGCTTCGGAAAACAACAGGCAATCATCCGGATCGTCGTCGGTCAGGAAAATGTTCTTGGTTGTTGGGTCTGTCGTTTTCATAAGTTTATTTGGGGATTTGAGCGACTAATTTAGGGATTATATTTAACATACGACTTAACCCGCCACAATCTTTAAGGAAAAATAAAGAAGAATTTATGTTTTGAGGCTAAGTCTTTTTGCGTATTTTTACATCCCAAACACAACACTTCCCATGAGTCAAAAAGTATTGCTCACTTTCAAAGAAGTCAATATCATCTTGCACCGTTTGGCCTGCCAGTTAATAGAAAAACACCTTGATTTTTCGGATACGGTTTTGATCGGGATCCAACCGCGCGGGACTTTTTTGGCCGAACGCCTCAAGGACCTGCTCGAGCAGGAATACAAGGTAAAAGATATTGCGCTGGGTTACCTCGACATTACTTTTTTCAGGGACGATTTCAGGCGTACCGACAAGCCATTGGAAGCCAACAGGACCCAAATCAATTTCCTGGTCGAAAACAAGAAAGTCATTTTTATCGATGACGTTTTGTTTACCGGCCGCAGCATCCGATCGGCTTTGACCGCGATTCAGTCTTTCGGCAGACCATCCGAAATTGAACTGCTGGTTTTGATCGACCGACGTTTCAGCCGACATTTACCGATCCAGCCCGATTACCGCGGCCGCCAGGTCGATTCGATCAACAACGAAAAAGTAAAAGTGGCTTGGAAGGAACAGGATGGAGAAGATGGCGTGTATTTAATTACGAATTGAAATTGGATTGTCGGATTATCGGATCATCAGATTTTCAGAAGATTCGAATCCGGAAACCCGAAAATCTGAAGATCTGAAGATCAAAAAATATGAAAGAACTAAGCGTCAATCACCTACTGGGAATCAAATACATCAACAAGAACGACATCGACCTGATTTTCGAGACGGCCGACCATTTCAAGGAAGTCATCAACCGTCCGATCAAGAAAGTACCTTCACTGCGCGACATTACAATCGCCAACATCTTTTTTGAGAACAGCACGCGTACCAAATTGTCCTTCGAGCTCGCACAGAAACGCCTCTCGGCCGATGTGATCAGTTTCTCGGCGGCGCAGTCTTCGGTCAAGAAAGGCGAAACGCTGATCGATACGGTCAACAACATCCTGTCGATGAAAGTCGATATGGTCGTGATGCGCCATGCCAATCCCGGTGCGGCTTATTTCCTGTCGCAAAACGTCAAGGCGAGTATCGTCAATGCAGGCGACGGCGCGCACGAACACCCGACTCAAGCTTTGCTCGATTCGTATTCGATCCGCGAAAAACTGGGTGAAGTAGGCGGCAAGAAAGTAGTCATTGTCGGTGACATCCTGCATTCGCGCGTGGCACTTTCGAACATCTATGCTTTGCAGATGCAGGGCGCCGAAGTCAAGGTCTGCGGGCCGAAAACGCTGATCCCGAAATACATCGAATCGCTGGGCGTCACGGTCGAACCAAACCTCAGAAAAGCACTCGAATGGTGCGATGTGGCCAACATGCTGCGTGTGCAGAACGAACGTATGGATGTGAATTATTTCCCATCGACACGCGAATATGCCCAACAATACGGCGTCGATAAGGCGTTGCTCGATTCTTTGGACAAGGAAATCGTCATCATGCACCCGGGCCCGATCAACCGCGGGGTCGAGATTACCTCGGATGTGGCCGATTCGCAGCAATCGGTGATCCTGAACCAGGTAGAAAATGGTGTGGCGATCCGGATGGCGGTCATTTATTTGTTGGCTTCTAAAATACAGAATTAGTGAATTAGATAATTAGTCTATTAGAAAATTAGATAATTAGATAATGAGAAAATGAACGCTATGATGCTTGTATCTGGCGTTCGAAATGTTTAAATTCGCTTATTATAATTGTCTAATTTTCTAATAGACTAATTATCTAATTGACCATTGACCCATGAAAGTAGAAACCAAAGGACATACCACCACGATCAAAGACACCCAAGGCGACTTGACGGTGTTTGTCATGAAGGTCACGCACGAATACAAGACTTTCGAGAAGCACAACATCATCATCGATTTGCTGGCCTACGAAGCCTTGTCCGTCAAGGACATCAACGCTTTGCTGCCGTTGTCCAAGACGCACCGCAAGGCCAAAAAGTCGTTTGTCGTTGCCGCCAATGTAGATTTCAACAAAGTATCCGACAAACTGGTCCTGGTTCCGACCATACTCGAAGCGCACGACATCATCGAAATGGAGGAAATCGAACGCGACCTCGGATTTTAGTCAATTAATAATTAATAATGAATAAACAATTGCATTCATTATTAATTATTAACTATTAATTATTTCATTTAATGAAGCTCACCATACTCGGTTGTTATGCCGCCACACCGCGAACCCTTACCAATCCTACCGCACAGGTTTTGGAGATCAAGAATGAAACTTTCCTGATCGATTGCGGCGAAGCGACGCAGGTGCAGTTGCGCAAGAGCAAAGTCAAGTTTTCGAAGATCGACCATATTTTTATTTCGCATTTGCACGGCGACCATCTGTATGGCCTCATCGGATTGGTTTCGACCTTCATGTTATTGAGCCGTACCAACGATTTGCACATATACGGTCCGAAAGGCATCAAGGAAATCATCACGCTGCAATTGCGTTTGTCGAACTCCTGGACGAATTACGGTTTGTTTTTCCACGAACTTGAATCGGAACGGAGCGAGGTGGTTTATGAAACCGACAAGGTGCTGGTGCGTACGATTCCGCTCAGGCACCGCATTTATACCAACGGTTATCTGTTCGAGGAAAAAGTAGGCGAGAAGAAGCTCAATGTAGAAGCTGTCAAGCGACTCCAAATTCCGGTCTACGAATACCAGAATGTCAAGAATGGAAAAGATGTGACGCTCGATGATGGTACTTTTATCGAGAACCACCGATTGACATTGGAGCCCGATGCGCCCAAAAGTTATGCGTTTTGTTCGGATACCGTTTACCATGAAGCGTTGCTGCCGATCATCAATGGGGTCGATGTGCTGTACCACGAATCCACTTTTCTTGAATCGGAAGCGGCTTTGGCCGAAAAGACAATGCACAGTACGGCCAAACAAGCCGCGGCCATTGCGCATCAGGCCAATGTCAAACAATTGATACTCGGGCACTATTCGACGCGTTATGGCGACATCGGTCTGTTTGAGGCAGAAGCGAAGACCATTTTCCCAAATGTCCATTTGGCCGATGACGGCAAAACTTTTGAATTTTAACGCGACCCGATTCGGGAACTTCCTAACTTTGTTTTTCAAGACCTATTTATATGAGTGATTTAAGCAATTACCGGAAATCGTATGAAAAGAGCGAATTGCTCGAGACTACAATTCCCGAAGACCCGATTGCGCTGTTCAAGAAATGGTTCCATGAGGTGGAAGATTTCGGCGGCGAGGACGAAGTAAACGCGATGACCGTTTCTACCTTTGGTTTGGACGGTTTCCCTAAAGCGCGTGTGGTTTTATTGAAGCAGTATTCTTTCGAGGGCTTTGTCTTTTACACCAATTATCATTCAGAAAAGGGCAGGGCCATAGCGGCCAATCCGAAGGTGTGTTTGTCGTTTTTTTGGCATTCGCTCGAGCGTCAGGTCATTATTAAAGGCGTGGCCGAGAAAGCGCCCGAAAATATTTCGGATGGTTATTTTGAATCGCGTCCCGATGGCAGCAAGCTCGGCGCGATTGTTTCCGACCAGAGTGAAGTCATCGCCTCGCGCGCGGTTCTCGAAAGACAAACTCAAACAACTGGAAAAAGATTTTGAAGGCAAAGAGATCCCGCGTCCGGCGCATTGGGGCGGTTTCCTGGTCAAACCGGTCGAGGTGGAATTCTGGCAAGGACGACCGAACCGTTTGCACGATCGCATCCGTTACCAGATGCAGCAGGATTATTCCTGGAAGATTGAACGGCTGTCGCCATAAAGGCATTTGAAATGTCATTTTTCAATCATAAGATCGCTTGGGCGGTCTTTTTTTATGCCGTATTATTTGTACCTAAAAGCAATTAAAAAGTAAGAAAATTACTTTATAAAATATAAAAAAGATGTATTTCATCGATTTTATTTGACACTTAAACGATAATTGTGTTAATATTGTCTCAACAAAAAGCAACAACGTTCTTATAAATACAATTGTTAAAGAAGTTTGCCCCACAATCTACTTAAACAAAAACATTTCATAAAAATAATCAATAAAGGAGTTTGCCCCACAATCTACTTTAGACTTAACCCTACTACTATGAAAACAACTTTACTTAGAGCAATCATGCCATTGGTATTGGTACTTACATTAGTATCTTGTTCATCAGACTCATCAGAAGACTTGGCTCCAGCCGTTGACCAAACGCTGGTTCAAAACTACACCTATAACGACCAGGAGCTCGAACTGCTCGATCGCATCAACACCTACCGTGAAAGCATCGGGAAAAACCCGTTGCAACTCATCAACCACATCTCTTACAAATCAGAGGAGCACAACGAGTACATGATTGCTACCAATCAAGTGAACCATGACGGTTTCCAGCAGCGTTCGCAAAACATCATCGCAGTGCTTGGTGCCGTGAAGGTAAACGAAAATGTGGCTTACAATTACTCAACCCCAGAAGCAGTTTTGCACGCTTGGTTGCAAAGCCCGGGACACAAGGCGAACATCGAGGGCGATTTTACACACTTCGGCGCCTCGATCCGTACCAATCCTGACAACGGGAATACGTATTACACGAATATTTTCATGAAGAAATAAAAATATAAATTAAAGAATTGAGTTTAATTTAATATGTTTTGTTTTGACTTAAAAGCCACTTGATCAGTGGCTTTTTTATTTGGGTTATATACGAAATCACGAAAAAAAACGTTGTCAAATAAAAATGTAAGAAAATATTTTAGTATTTAAAAATACAATGCATTTTGTCGATTTTATTTTACTTTTAGACGTATTTCTTTTAATATTGAGATGAGTTAAAAACGACATATTAAAATATTTAGAGGAGTTTGCCCCACAATCTACTTTAAGCCTAAATCTCAATCCCTATGAGAAATCCTTTTTTAAAGGCCACGCTGCCATTCGTTTTCGTATTGGCGCTGGCTTCTTGCTCGAGCGATAAGCCCGAGGATTCAATTACCAATGTTCCGCAAACCGAAATCGTCCAGAATTACAACTACAACGCCGATGAGCTGGAACTGATGGAGCAAATCAACCAGTATCGTGAAAGCATCGGGAAGCATCCTCTGCAGACCATCAACCACATTTCGTACAAGTCAGAAGAACACACCGAGTACATGATTGCGATGAATGCGATCAACCACGACAATTTCGATGAACGTTCGCAAAACCTGGTCGATGTTTTGGGCGCTACCAAAGTCAGCGAAAATGTCGCCTACAATTATGCAACGCCCGAGGCCGTTTTGCACGCCTGGCTCGAGAGCGACGGCCACAAGAAAAACATCGAGGGCGAATACACGCATTTCGGCGTTTCGGTCAAGACCAATCCCGCCAACGGCAATAAATACTACACCAATATTTTTATAAAGAAGTAAGTTGAGTTAATCTTAATTACATTTTGTTTTGACGACGAAGCCACTCCAATTGGGGTGGTTTTTTCTTGCCAATAAACTGTAAGTGCGAATGTTATAATTATTGTTTTGTTAAATGAAAAGCATTTTTGAAACCGCCGCCGTACCTTTACACCATACAAGTTTGAGTAACAAAATACAACATACAAGCAGATCCGCAGGTTGAAGAAACAACTGCTACTGGAAGCGGATAATCTCTACAAACACCACATGGATTTACTCTTTGAGTGATCTAAATAGCTCCCGGAAGTTCTTCCGGGAGTTTATTTTTTTGGGCATTTTGTATTTTTTGGGCGTTGCCTTTCACACCGGCCTACGCACCAGTTGGCTCCTCGCTAAAACAGTCCACTGGACTGTTTTTTTACGCTCGGCCCTGACCCGGGCTTTCCGCAGTGCGCGCACTTTGCTTCACACGAGCGAAGCGACTGCCGAAGGAATCCCTAACGCCACCCCCCGCAATGTGCTGCGCCCAAAATTTTGTTTGCCAATCGAGGATTGTATCTTAAAAATTCCGATATTTATGATAACCTTAAACTTTATAATCATGAGACTTTTCATGCCGATTGCCATGGCGATTCTTTTCGTACTGTACATGCTCTATCTTGCCTTGGTCAAAAAAGAGTTGAAAAGCCATTTGAAAACGGTGCTTTATCCGGGACTGTTCTTCATTTTTGTCTGGGGAATTTGCTACAGCGTGTTTCTGCAATCCTAAGAAATGCTGCCGGTTTTTACCAACAACAGCAATTGTTCTGTTTATAACTATCTGGAAATTAACATTAAAACTGAAGGTGTTCCGTTCAACGGCATACTTTTTTTTGTAACATTGCGTTCCCAAGCTTCTTTTATTAAACCGAACCTACAATGAAGAAACTATTTTTACTGCTGCTCTTTGGCTTTGCGCTCGGTCATGCACAAGAGGCCGCCATCAAGAACAAATTGCTGCTTGAAAGCGATTTCAAGACCCAGGACGGACGCATGCTCGTCTCGGAATTTCCATGCCAGTTTTCCAATAACAAGGTGTTGATCAGCGTGATTTGCAAGACGCAGGCGTTCAAGGAATTTGGCATCCAGAAAATCAACGACATGATCCTGTTTGCCCACGACAAGATACGCAATACGATTCCCGTAGGCTATGGCTACAAACCTTCCGAAATTAAAATGTCCTACAATCCCGAGGCAAAAGCCTGGAGCATGACGAGCCTGTTTGCATCGACCGATGCCGCGGGAATGACCAGGGAAAACCTGCTCGCGCTCGACTTTGACAACAATGGGAAATTCCTGCTCATGAAAAAGATTTTTTAAAACATTACCCAGTTTGATATATATTATTGGTCATGTATCAAATGGAAAAAGCATCTTTCGGGATGCTTTTCTTTATTTTGAATTGTCGCTAATTTTTATTGTATTCCCTTATTTAAAATAGTTTGTTCTCGATTGCCAATAAAAGTAATCCAAGTGCGATGAGAATACAGCCCAATTTCGCCTATAGGTTTTATAATGTTCTGGCGACATTGTACGGACTGCAATGGAGGTTTTGAGCCATATTCCTCTCCGGAAAATGTTGGGCCAGATCAGCTAAATTGCGCCAAAGAGGATTAAAATGAATCCTGTCATGTCTAGAATTAAGCGATTTTTTCAGGACATTGATCATCGGTATTCTTTTCGGTATGTACGCTAGAAAACCACAATGGCGTTAGTGCACAAAACAGATAGGCAGTAGGCAGTGAAACAATTTTGTCGATTTTGGAAAATGATCCGCCAACCAGGTTAAATGTAGTTAGAATCCCAACAATCATCACCAAGCTCAAAACTACTTTAGCGATCAACGGCTTGCTGTTTTTATCATGAAGCTTTTGATTGAGCAAATAAAACAAGCCCATTGTAGGTATGGAAAAGAGGAAACCAAACAGCACAGAAGGAAGTAGTATGGGCAAAAATGACAGGAATTCAGCTATTTCTTCGCTTTCCTGAAATGCCGTTGGCACCCAAAATAGGACTGGTGATGCCAATACAGTGGTTAGCCAGACTTTCCAAATCGATACCATCATTTTAATTTTTAAATCGTACAAAAAACGCAATTGCGGAGTGGACTCAAAAATAATCTTTTTTTAAATCCGATACATAATTTACCGCAAACCCGTTGCAAAAAACGGTTGTAATAAACAAGATGTCTTTATTGGCATCTTTTTTGGCGAAATTTTGTCCATAAAAAAAGCATCCCGAAGGATGCTTTCTGGAGTTAATCTTATTTTGTTTTTGAGCTTACAAACGGGTAATGATGAATTCACTACGTCTGTTGGCCTGGTGTTCTTCTTCTGAACATTTTACACCATCGGCGCACTTGTTGAGCAGTTGGGTTTCTCCGTAACCTTTTCCGGTCAGACGGTCGGCGCTTACGCCATTTTTAACCAACCATTCCATTGTAGATTTTGCCCTTCTGTCAGACAATTTCTCGTTGTACTTGTGCGAGGCACGGCAGTCGGTGTGTGAACGGACGTCGATGGCCATGTTTGGATATTGCTTCATCACGTCGAGGATTTTCTCGAGTTCGAGTGCCGCATCCGGACGGATGTTCCATTTGTCCAAATCGAAGTAGATGATCTTGATGCCGAAAGCTTTCGCCAAGTCGTCGCCCACAGATACTGGCTTGACTTTTTTCTCCAACTGGATCGGCAAGTCGGTTTTGCCATCCACTTTAGAGATGGTAACCTTTTGCTCCTTGGTCTCGTAGTTTTCTTTCTCTCCGCGAACCCAGTATACTTTACCGCATTCCACCAAGCCCATGTCGTAGAAACCTTTGTCATCGGCGATCACTTCTTTGAGTTTGTTGAACTTGTCGTCCATCAAGGTTACTTTCGCACCCGGCAAAACTTCACCGGTATCCAAATCGGTTACGATACCCGAAAGCACTTGCTCGCAAACGAGTTTCCTGGTCTCGAGGAATTTGTAGATGTCGTCGTATCCTTGTCCGCCTGTACGGTTCGAAGACAAGAAGCCTTTTCTGGTTTTGGTATCGATTAGGTAAGCGAAATCGTCCTGTGGCGAGTTGGCCGGTGTCCCGACGTTGATCGGTGCGCCATAAGTGCCATCGTCTTTTACTTTCGACATGAAGATATCGAGACCACCCACACCCGGATGTCCGTCGGTGGCGAAATACAATTCTTTTTCATCGGTGATGTAAGGGAACGATTCCTTGCCTTCGGTGTTGATGGTGGTTCCGAGGTTCACCGGTGTGCCGAAGCTTTCGCCGTTGATGTCCACTTTCCACAAATCCGATTGGCCGTAACCGCCCGGCATGTCCGAAGCGAAATACAAAGTCTTTTCATCCGGGCTCAGCGATGGGTGTGCCACGCTGTAGTTGTCGCTGTTGAAAGAAACCTCGGTTACATTGGTCCAGGCGCTGTCTTTTTCTACGAAAGTCGCTTTGTACAATTTGAGCAAGGTCACACGGTTGCCATCTTTTCCTTTCTTGCCATTGTTGAAGTTGTTTCTGGTGAAGTACATCGTCTTGCCGTCTTTGGTAAAGATGGCACTGGCTTCGTGGAATTTCGAGTCGATTTTCTTGGAAAGTTTTTTCGCATTCGAACCCATTCCGGCCGTATCTACATCAGCCACATACAATCCGGTGAAGTAGGAGTTGGTCCATTTGTGTTTCTTTTGCGCGAAGTTTCCGGTGTCTCTCGACGAGGCGAAAACGACCTGCGTTCCTTTCATGGCTGCGCCATAGTCATCGTACTTAGAGTTGATACCCGCATCTTCGATTTTGTATCGGCCAGAGTTGGCTTTGATCTCATCCATGTAATTCTGCTTATCCTTGAGGATTTTAGCACGAAGATCGTCACTGGACTTTTTTGAGAATTCCGCCATCATCTGGTCTGCCTTGGCACTTTGGCCTACGGCTTTGAGCGTGTTGGCATAACGGTAGTAATATTCCGCTTCGATTTCACCGCCCATCGCAAAGAGTTGGTCGTACCATTTGTTTGCGTTCTCGTAATCGGAATTGAAATAATAAGAGTTACCGATTTTCTTGAACATATCGGCAGATCTGTAGCCTTTGTTGGCAATCCGCTCGTAGGTTTTCGTCGCATCGATGTAGGCGTACTTGGCGTATTGCTTTTCGGCTTTATTGATCGAATTGGGCGCTTTCGTGGCGTCTTGTACATCTTGTGCATAAGCATTTGCTGCCAAGAGACTCAAAAACGATATAAAAATTAATACTTTATTTTTCATGGTGTTTGGTTTTAGAAGAATCTTGGAGAAATGATTTTGTTATAGTTGTTGAACAACTCGAAACGCAGGAAGATTTCATGCGAACCATTGTTGTAGTTTCTCAAATTGGTGGTTTCGTGGTCGTAACCATAACCGATGTACAAAGCGTCGGTTACCTGGAAACCAGCCAGGGCAGACCAGGCAGCATCCCAACGGTAAGCGGCACCGAGAACGAGTTTGTCATACAACATGAAGCTCGCCGATCCGTCCATTTGCAATGGCGCGCCCTCAACCGCCTTGGCCAAGATGGCTGGCTTGAATTTGAGGTTCGGGTTCAGATCGAAAACATAACCGGCAATGAGGTAATAGTTCATTTTCTCGGTATAGATCGCAATGTTGTTGGCGTCGTACTCGTTTTTGTTCTGGATGAAGTTCGGCACCGAAAGACCCACATAGTACTTGTCGGAGTGGAGGTAAACCCCTGCACCGATGTTCGGCGTAAAGTCGCTGGTGTTTTGCAACGCACTGTCGGTACGGTCTACTGGATTCAAGCCGTTGTTGTCGAACTTGAAAAAGTTTCCGGTTCCCTTGATACCGAAGGACAACTTCGAACTTTCGCTTACAGGGACGGTGTAGGAAACGTCGGCTGAAATCGTGTTCTCGGTTGTAGGCCCAATTTTGTCGGTGACAAAGGAGAGTCCAACCCCAAGGTTACTGTTGTTGATCGGCGTGTTCATCGAAGCAGTGGCCGTAGTTGGTGCTCCATCGAGTCCGACCCATTGGGTACGGTATAGACCAAATATACTCATTGCTCCTCTCGACCCCGCATAAGCCGGGTTGATATTAATTGTGTTGTACATGTACTGCGTGTACTGCGAATCCTGTTGCGCAAAACCGACAGCTCCAGTCAACATCAAGACGAAAATTAGTATTCTTGTTTTCATTAGTCTTAGTTTTTAATCCCGGGATTGTGACATCCCGGGATGTTATAGATTTGAGTTGTTATTTTGATAAGTATAAGTATCCTTCTTTGTGGCCATCAACATAGTTCGGCACTTCAGTATTACTGTTGTTGTATTTGTAGTGGATGATGTAGAAGTAAGTTCCGGTAGGGAGATCGTCTCCGCCCACGTTGGCTCTTCCTTCAGATTGTCCTCTAAATACTCTAGTATTGTTGTCATACTGATTCGTTTCGAAAATCAAGATACCCCAACGGTTGTAAATCTCTACAGTGTTTGTAGGTACACACTCCAGATCACCGAAGTTATCAATTTGGAACCATTCGTTGGTGCCATCACCGTTTGGTGAGAAGGCATTGTGAACAATCGGTTCGCAAGATTCTATTGGTTCTACGATACAATCGTCATCGATTTCTACATCAACATTGAGCGTCAATGTACAAGCACCATCATTTACCACATACTGGAAGTTGTAGTGACCCGCTTGCATTTCGCCGTTTGGATCAAAGATACCAGTTGTTGGATCAAAATGTCCGGTGTTGCTCAAATCTGTCCATGTTCCTCCTGCAGGCAAGGTACCCAATTTTGTTGAAAGGTCAATGCTCAATGAGATATCGTTGAAACATTTCAGGTAACCGGTTTCGTTAAGGGCTTGGTTTCCATCGAGTACCACCACATTTTGGTTGGCGGTAGAGATGTTGCCGTTTCCGTCATCGAATGTCCAAGTCACCACATAAGTACCAGGACCGAATGTAGTTTGCGGTGTAGTACCGGTGATTACATTAGGATTACAGTTGTCGGTGGTTGTCGGTGCAGTCAGTGTTACTGAACATGATCCGTTTACATCAGCCAATACAGGAACTACCGGAGCAGTCACGTCGTCAACGATTACGGTTTGTGTAGCCGTTGAAGTGTTTCCGTTTCCATCATTGAATGTCCAAGTGATGATGAACGTACCTTGTGTAGTGTATACCAATGGATCGCTGGTGGTAGCTGTCAATGTACCCGCACAGTTGTCAGTTGTAGTCGGTGGAACAGCAGTAGCTGAACACTCACCAGTTACGTTAGCCAAAGTCGGAACTACCGGAGCAGTTACATCGTCAACGATTACGTTTTGGTTCACCATTGTGATGTTACCGTTTCCGTCGTTGAATTCCCAGTGGATTACATAGGTTCCTTGGATGTCATAGAACAATGGATCTACAGTGGTTGCAGTGATTGAACCCGCACAGTTGTCTGCGATACTTGGTGGCGTAGCCGTTACCGAACACTCACCAGTCAGATCAGCCAAAGCTGGGATTACCGGAGCAGTCACGTCGTCTACGATTACAGTTTGTGTAGCAGTTGATACGTTTCCGTTTCCGTCATCGAACGTCCAAGTAATTACATACGTACCTTGTACAGTGTAGCACAATGGATCGGTAGTCGTAGCAGTGATCGTTCCACCACAATTGTCAGTGGTAGTCGGAGCCACGGCACAAGCCGAACACTCACCAGTTACGTTAGCCAAAGTCGGAACTACCGGAGCAGTTACGTCGTCAACGATTACGTTTTGCGTAGCAGTCACTACGTTTCCGTTTCCGTCATCGAATGTCCAAGTCACTACATAAGTACCTTGTTCAGTATAGTTCAACGGATCGTTGGTTGTACCCACGATTTCGTTTTGGTTACAGTTGTCTGTAGTCGATGGTACTGGAACAGTAGCCGAACATTCACCAGTGATGTTAGCCAACAATGGGATGATTGGTGCTGTTACGTCGTCCACGATTACGTTTTGCGTAGCAGTCACTACGTTTCCGTTACCGTCATCGAATGACCAAGTGATGACATAAGAACCTTGTTCAGTGTAGCACAATGGATCGTTAGTCGTAGCCGTGATTTGGCCACCACAGTTGTCAGTAGCTACCGGAGCTACGGCACAAGCCGAACACTCGCCAGTTACATCAGCCAAAGTAGGGATAACCGGAGCGGTTACGTCGTCGACGATTACGTTTTGCGGAGCAGTAACTACGTTTCCGTTTCCGTCATCGAATGTCCAGGTAATCACATAAGTACCTTGTTGATCGTAGCAAATAGGATCAGTAGTCGTAGCCGTGATGGTTGCACCAGTACAGATGTTGGTGAACACAGGAGCCACAGCACAAGCCGAACATTCGCCGGTCACGTCAGCCAATACCGGGATTACCGGTGGCGTAGTGTTGTCGATGACCACGTTTTGGGTTGCGGTGGTTACGTTTCCGTTTCCATCGTCGAATGTCCAAGTGATCACGAAAGTACCTTGCTGGTCGTAGCACAATGCATCGGTAGTAGTACCAGTGATGGTTCCACCGCAATTGTCAGTCGTTGTCGGAGGCGTAGCGCAAGCGTTACATTGTCCGGTTACATCAGCCAATACAGGTGCTACTGGAGCAGTTACGTCGTTCACGATTACGTTTTGGGTCGCAGTGGTCACGTTTCCGTTTCCATCGTCGAATGTCCAAGTGATGACGTGTGTTCCTTGTGTAGTGTAGCACAATTCGTCAGTAGTTGTACCAGTGATGACACCACCACAGTTGTCCTGGGTTACCGGAGCCACGGCACAAGCCGAACACTCACCGGTTACGTCAGCCAAAGTTGGGATGGATGGAGCAGTCACGTCATCTACGATTACGTTTTGTGTAGCTGTAGTGATGTTTCCGTTTCCGTCATCGAATGTCCAAGTGATCACGTGTGTACCTTGAACATCGTAGCACAATTCGTCAGTGGTTGTAGCAGTGATTACACCACCACAGTTGTCTTGCGTTGTCGGAGCAACCGCACAAGCCGAACATTCGCCAGTTACATCGGCCAAAGTTGGGATTGCAGGAGCAGTCACGTCGTCAACGATTACGTTTTGCGTAGCAGTAACGATGTTTCCGTTACCGTCGTCGAATGACCAAGTGATCACATAAGAACCTTGTTCAGTGTAGCACAATGGATCGTTCGTAGTGGCAGTAATTACCTGACCTGTACAGCTATTGGTTGTAGTCGGCGCTACGGCACAAGCCGAACATTCGCCAGTTACATCAGCCAAAGTCGGGATCGTTGGCGGTACGGTGTTGTCGATAATCACGTTTTGGTTCACGGTGATTACGTTTCCGTTTCCATCATCGAATGTCCAAACGATCACGAAAGTACCTTGTTGGTCGTAGCACAATTCGTTGGTAGTTGTACCAGTGATGGTACCACCACAATTGTCAGTCGTTGTCGGAGGCGTAGCGCAAGCGTTACATTGTCCGGTTACGTCAGCCAAAGTAGGAACAACAGGAGCAGTTACGTCGTCTACGATTACGTTTTGTGTGGCCGTAGTGATGTTACCGTTTCCGTCATCGAATGTCCAGGTGATGACATAAGAACCTTGCTCAGTATAAGTCAACGGATCGTTGGTTGTACCTACGATTGGTGTCTGGATACAGTTGTCTGTAGTCGATGGCGGCGTTACAGTTGCAGAACACTCACCAGTTACATCAGCCAATACTGGAAGAACCGGAGCAGTTACGTCGTCTACGATTACGTTTTGTGTAGCTGTAGTGATGTTACCGTTTCCGTCATCGAATGTCCAAGTGATGACGTGCGTTCCTTGAGTTGTGTAGCACAATTCGTCGGTAGTTGTAGCAGTGATTACACCACCACAGTTGTCTTGCGTTGTCGGAGCAACCGCACAAGCCGAACATTCGCCAGTTACATCGGCCAAAGTAGGCAATACCGGAGCGGTTACGTCGTCTACGATTACGTTTTGAGTCGCAGTCGTGATGTTGCCGTTTCCGTCGTCGAAAGTCCAAGTGATGACATAAGAACCTTGTTCAGTGTAAGTCAACGGATCGTTGGTTGTACCTACGATTGGTGTCTGGATACAGTTGTCTGTAGTAGATGGCGGCGTTGCAGTTGCAGAACACTCACCAGTTACATCAGCCAATACTGGAAGAACAGGAGCCGTTACGTCGTCTACGATTACGTTTTGCGTAGCGGTAACAATGTTTCCGTTTCCGTCATCGAATGACCAAGTGATTACGTAAGAGCCTTGTACAGTGTAGCACAATGGATCGTTGGTAGTCGCAGTAATTACCTGACCTGTACAGCTATTGGTTGTAGTCGGCGCTACGGCACAAGCCGAACACTCGCCAGTTACATCAGCCAAAGTTGGGATTACCGGCGGTACTGTGTTGTCGATGATCACGTTTTGGTTCGCAGTCGAAATGTTTCCATTTCCGTCGTTGAAGGTCCAAACGATCACGAAAGTACCTTGTTGGTCGTAGCACAATTCGTTGGTAGTTGTACCAGTGATGGTACCACCGCAATTGTCAGTCGTTGTCGGAGGCGTAGCGCAAGCGTTACATTGTCCGGTTACGTCAGCCAAAGTAGGAACAACAGGAGCCGTTACGTCGTCGATGATGACATTCTGGTTGACGTTAATCGAGTTACCGTTACCATCGTTGAATGTCCACACGATTACGTGCGTTCCTTGTGTATTGTAAGTCAACGGGTCATTAGTCGTTGCAGTCAATGTTCCCGCACAGTTGTCTGTAGTCGTTGGAGGTGTAGCCGTAGCAGTACACTCAGCCGTGATGTCAGCCAAAGTAGGGATTACCGGAGCAACAGTGTCGTCAACAATTACGGTTTGCGTAGCTGTTGAAGTGTTGCCGTTTCCGTCGTTGAAAGTCCAGGTTACGGTATAAGTACCTTGTTCAGTATAAGTCAACGGATCATTAGTCGTACCTACAATTGGCGTAGGGATACAACCATCAGTTGTCGAAGGCGGTGTTACCGTAGCCGAACATTGTCCGGTTACCGTAGCCAATTGTGGAACTACAGGAGCAGTCACGTCATCAACGATTACGTTTTGCTCAGCAGTTACGATGTTGCCATTTCCGTCGTTGAATGTCCAAGTAATGGTAAATGTACCTTGTGTATTGTAAGTCAACGGATCGTTGGTAGTAGCCGTGATGGTTCCAGCACAGTTGTCAGTCGTAGTCGGTGGAGTAGCCGTAGCCGAACACTCACCAGTTACGTTAGCCAATTGTGGGATTACCGGAGCAGTCGTATCGTCCACGATTACATTTTGCGTAGCAGTCACTACGTTTCCGTTACCGTCGTCGAAAGTCCAGGTGATCACGAAAGTACCTTGTGTCGTATAAGTCAACGGATCATTGGTCGTAGCCACGATTGTAGCGCCTGTACAGCTATTGGTTGAAGTTGGCGGTGTAGCCGTAGCCGAACACTGTCCAACCACATCAGCCAAAGTAGGGATTACCGGAGCCGTAGTGTTGTCAATGATTACGTTTTGGTTCACGTTGATCGAGTTACCGTTACCGTCGTTGAACGTCCAGTGGATCACGAATGTTCCTTGGGTGTTGTAAGTGAGCGGGTCAGCAGTAGTCGCAGTCAAAGTACCGGCACAGTTGTCCGTAGTCGTTGGTGGAACCGCAGTAGCCGAACATTGCGCCGTGATATCAGCCAATGTAGGAACAACCGGAGCAGTTACGTCATCCACGATTACAGTCTGAGTTGCGGTTGAAGTATTTCCGTTACCATCGTTGAATGTCCAAGTGATGGTAAATGTACCTTGTGTAGTATAAGTCAACGGATCGTTGGTCGTAGCCGTGATCGTTCCCGCACAATTGTCAGTCGTTGTCGGTGGAACAGCAGTAGCCGAACACTCACCAGTCACGTTAGCCAAAGTAGGAACAACCGGAGCAGTCGTATCGTCAACAATTACAGTTTGTGTAGCTGTTGAAGTGTTGCCGTTTCCGTCGTTGAAAGTCCAAGTCACTACGAAAGTACCTTGTGTGTTGTACGTGAGTGGATCGCTAGTAGTAGCCGTCAAAGTTCCCGCACAGTTGTCAGTCGTAGTCGGTGGTGTTACGGTAGCCGAACATTGTCCGGTTACGTTAGCCAATTGCGGTACAACCGGAGCAGTCGTATCGTCAACAATTACCGTTTGCGTAGCTGTTGAAGTGTTTCCGTTTCCGTCGTTGAATGTCCAAGTGATCACGAAAGTACCTTGTGTGTTGTACGTGAGTGGATCGGTAGTCGTTCCAGTCAAAGTACCCGCACAGTTGTCGGTAGTCGTTGGAGGCGTAGCGGTAGCCGAACATTGTCCGGTCACGTTGGCCAAGTTAGGAACCACCGGAGCAGTCGTATCGTCAACGATTACGTTTTGGTTCGCCGTAACGATGTTTCCGTTTCCGTCGTTGAAAGACCAGTGGATCACATAAGTTCCTTGTTGCGTGTAAGTCAACGGATCATTAGTCGTAGCCACGATGGTAACACCTGTACAGCTATTGGTAGAAGTCGGAGGCGTAGCCGTAGCCGAACATTGACCCACCACATCAGCCAATACTGGTACTGAAGGCGGTACGTTGTTGTTGATGATCACGTTTTGGTTCACGTTGATCGATTGACCGTTTCCGTCGTTGAACGTCCAGTGGATCACGAATGTTCCCTGGGTGTTGTAGGTCAACGGATCAGTAGTCGTAGCAGTCAAAGTGCCTGCACAGTTGTCAGTCGTAGTCGGTGGAACCACAGTAGCCGAACATTGCGCTGTAATGTCAGCCAAAGTTGGGATTACCGGAGCAGTCGTATCATCGATGATGACATTTTGGTTCACATTGATCGATTGACCGTTTCCATCTGTAAAAGTCCAGTGGATCACGTGCGTACCTTGAGTCGTATACGTCAACGGATCTGTAGTCGTACCGATCAAAGTACCGGCACAAGCATCAGTCGTTGTAGGAGGCGTAGCCGTAGCCGAACATTGTCCAGTTACATCAGCCAAAGTAGGAACAATCGGAGCAGTCGTGTCGTCAACGATTACGTTTTGGTTCACATTAATCGTGTTGCCATTTCCATCGTTGAATGTCCAGTGGATCACGAAAGTTCCTTGCGTATTGTAAGTCAACGGATCGGTAGTCGTACCAGTCAAAGTACCGGCACAAGCATCGGTCGTAGTCGGTGGCGTAGCCGTAGCCGAACATTGTCCGGTTACATCAGCCAAAGTCGGAACAACCGGAGCAGCCGTATCGTCCACGATTACGTTTTGCGTAGCCGTAGTGATGTTGCCGTTTCCGTCGTTGAAAGACCAAGTGATTACAAAAGTACCTTGGGTGTTGTAAGTGAGTGGATCAGTAGTGGTAGCCGTGATGGTTCCTGCACAAGCATCGGTTGCAGTCGGAGCCACAGCCGTAGCCGAACACTGACCTGTAACGTTAGCCAAAGTAGGGATCACCGGACCAGCCGTATCCTGAATCGTGATTTGTTGAGAAGCTACTACAGCCGTTCCACAAATGTTGGTCACACTAAATGTACGTGTGATTACAATTGGGTTTGTACCTGAAGCCACATCGATGTAAGTCAAAGTATACGTTCCGATCGCAGCAGCGTTAGGAATGTTACCGCCGGCAGCCTGCAATTGGGCCAAAGTAATCGGCGTAGCCACAGTAGCGTAAGGCAGGTTTCCTGGAATCGCGCTTGGGTTACAACCTTGTACGGTTTGCGGAGCCGGACCTGTAATGGTCGGAGCCGGGTAAACCGTTACGATGATTTGTTTTTTAGGACCGATACAAGTCGAAGACTGTGCCTCAGCCACCCAGTAAGTGGTAGAACCTACGTTGGCAGTAGACGGTGTAATTGAAGTCTGTGCCGAACCGTTTTCGGAAGTATAATAATATAAGGTGTAACCAGGAACACTTGGCGTAGCCGTCAAAGGAGACGCAGCCGCGTTTTGGCAATACGATACATTAGCAGCGGTAGGCTGTGAAGTCACAGTGGTTACCGTAATGGTGAACTGGAAGAAACAACCATTCAAAACACCCGGTGGAATCGCATAGTAAGTCGAAGTTCCAAGTGTAGATGGGAATGGGTTGTTGATCGTGTACTGAACGGTTTGTCCGCTCACTACTGGATAAGCGCTCCAGAAAGTTGATCCCGGAGGGAATGCACCGGTCACTTCAGTAATTGGAATAGTCGTACCTGAATTACAGATAAAGAAAGCTGTAATCGGCGGAACCGACTGACAGTTCTGGTTTACGAAATCCTGGGCGTTGACGCTCACTTGCAATGGCGCAGCGATTTCGACACCGGTACAAGATCCACTTACGGTGTAACCTTGGATCAGGGATTTGTTGCCCAATGTAATTCCGGTAGTGGCACCGGTTCCAGTCATGGATCCGTTGACCGATACAACGTTGTTACAGTTGGTGTTCTTGAGCAATGTACAATCGGTTGTCACCTTGAACTTGAAGGTCATGTCGGCCAACAAAGTCTCTGGGTTTCCACCGATTGGCAATGGCAATGTACCATAATCCCAAACCAATGATCCGTTGGCACCGATAGTCGGTTCAAAAGTCAAGTTGTTCGGGGTTGGCAATGGCAATTGGTAAACGTTTCTAGAAGCGCTACCAGCCACATAAGTAGTATTGTAAGGAACAGGAACAGTGATCTTGAAGTTGTTGATCGCTTCGGTACCTCTGTTTCTGATCTGGATTTTGTATTCGAGGTCTTGTCCAGGCAAAGCCGTGTACGGGCCAGGACCAGCCGGTTGACCGTTGATCGTTACCGCAGAAATGTTTCCTTCGGTATCCGGGATGTAAGCGTCTACCGCCATCGCAATCGCGAAGATCGAATAGGTATCGCCATCGGTTCCGTATTGGAAGTTCGTAGAAGTTTGGTTGTTACCGATTACCGAGTTGCCCGGGTTCGGAACATCCGTCATGATGATGTCGATCGCCGTGTTGTTCTGCAATTGTGGGTTTCTTGCACCCGGCGCGTTGATGGCCGAGTTGAAGAAGTTGGTTGCAGTCGAACCACCGTGATCCAAAGTCTGGTAGTTGGCCGTGTTCAATTTTCTGACGCGGAAGAAGTCACCTGTAAAGGCAACGTCACCTTCAGAGGCCATAATACCCAAGGTCATTCCAACATTACCTACCTGAACCGAGTTGAAACCAGCTACAGGCAAATCGAGTGCTGAACTGTTTCCAGAGTTCACATAAGCATAACCGTCAAAAATAGTGACGTCGCGGTATTTCATCTTGCTGTTTTCATAAACAACGATGATACCCCAACCACCGGCATATCCGGTTCCACCAACATTTCCTTTGAGGAGTGCCATATCGGCAGCCCAGTATTGACCGATTCCGTTGGTTCTTACATAGTCTGTAATTTCAGTATAAGCCGTGTAGATGTCGTCATCTGTACCTGATGGATAGTAGATGTCGGCAGTTGCAGCAGTAAATTGCGTATAGCTGGCAGAAGCCGGACCTTTCAAAGAGATCACTCTCTTATCGTAGGTCTTAGTCAAGTTGCTAAAAACAGGAATAGTACCGGTAACATTCACATCTGCTGTAGAAGAAGATTGCGTGTCGCCTGTACTCAAGTTGGTAGCGGCATTTCTGTTCAATGCCTTGATGGTCAAAACAACGTTTCCGTCGGTGATTTGGTAAGGAGTGTTCAAGGTTGCAACGGTTCCTGCACCATTAACGGTAACCGGAACGTTGACCGCGCCGCCGCCATTGACCGAAAGCGTCACGCGTTGCGCCGCACCTGAATTGTAGAAATTGAACACATAAGTGTTTCCGTTCCCAGAGAAAGTATAAATCGGGTTACGGTTCGTGTTCGACGGGTTGTTTCTACTGATCGAAAGCGAGTAGTTTGTGTTCGCAATATTCTGGTTGTGACCCACAGTCGAGTTCGTGTTGACCGGAGCCGTTCCATTAGGAACCGATTTGGTCACGTTGAACGTCGTGTTGGCCGAAGACTTTCCAGTCCAGTACAAACCAGCGTAAATGATGTTTGAACAAGCCGGCACCGCACCGTTCTCTGTAGACAATACCAAAGTCGAAGCCGATGAGTTGAATGTGTTCGGATCGCCATCGGTGTCCACATAGGTCATGTACTGGCCGTTGTTGTTCGTATTGTCACCATAGTTTTGCGGTGTAAGGCAAGTGTTACCCAACATCGTGAAGTTACCTTTGATGTTGTAGATCTTCTTCGTAGGCGTGTAAGAAGACGTTCTTTGGGTAAAGTTTTTTCTAACCTGAGCTTCAGCCGAGAACAAGCCTCCAACTAAGAAAGCCATCGCAACTATAAACTTCAGTGTATTTTTCGGGGTAAAGTATAGATTCTTCATAATGATTCTCTTTTCTTTTATATCAATGATTATTGATTTCTCTCACCATTCTCGATTGAATAAAATACAGACAGGCGCTCCTCAGCGTTGCTGACCAAATTGGACAACTGCGAAGAAGTCGCAGGCACCGCCGAAACGATGTGTACATACTTTAAGCTTTTGAAACTTGAGAACAAGGATAAATCAATAGTTCCAATCAAATCATTAGCACTATTAATTCTGATCGTAACAATGTCGATGTTGTTTTTGAGCAACGCCGGATTGTTTAATCCGTTCAACGACTGCTTGTCGAGGAACAGATGTCTCGGTTTTTCGCCATAGGTTTTCACCATACCGTTTTTGAGGTACTGCGATGGCTGGAGCTTGTAGACCAAGTCTTCCACGCTTTGCGCTGGCGAATAGGCATTCGAATTCGAATTCCTGGAGGCCGTCTCATTCGCCCTTAGGGAGGCGATGAACGCTTTGATTTCCATCACTCCCGAACCGGAATTTCTGGAATCCTGTGCTGAAGTATTTACGGCAAAAAGCATAAATACCAGCAGTAGTAGTAGTTTTCTCATCATTAAAATTAGGGGATTTTGTAACAATAGAACATTGTTGGATTGGTTAATAAATTCGTTTGGGGCGTAATTTTTCATGACATTAATAATTTTGATTCATTAATATTCTCTGATGTATTTTTTTGAAATAACTTTTTGGGACACACGGACGCCAAGAAATTATTTTGGGCTAAATTACTTACATAAACCATTTTACTATCATTTTTTCCACCAACAACCGGAAAACTCGTTCAAGTGTCATTTTTTTCCAAAAATTAACATTCTTTTTACCCAAATTTTCCTGAAAATGGCCTTTTTTCACGTTCAGTTTTCAGTTAAAAAATCGACGAATGACACACAATATTTTTTGGTTTTGCATCATTTTTTCGCTATTAACCAAACCAAAACTATATTTTTAAAAATTACTGACCAAGAAAAACATCGATAAAATGCAAAAAACTTAGATAAAATACGTTAATTAACATATATTGTATTTATAATCTTACAATAATTAATAAACAAGTATTTGTTGATAACATTTAAACGAATGTTGCAGTTACGACTCAAAAATCGATATTCAAAAAAAGGAATGTGTTAAAAAAAATAAAACCAGATGTGAATATATTTTTATCGGATGAACGGCATTTTTAACATTAAAATAGCCCGAAAAAAATTACAATTATTAAAGCCCAGAAGCTTTGGG
Source organism: Flavobacterium sp. (assembly GCF_047602195.1). Lineage (GTDB taxonomy): Bacteria > Bacteroidota > Bacteroidia > Flavobacteriales > Flavobacteriaceae > Flavobacterium. The sequence continues at coordinate 2,793,019 of NZ_JASGHW010000004.1, read as the reverse complement.
CTTTTTTGTAATCTTTTAACGTTTTCATCCAAAATTAATTTTGTAAATTACAAGTAATAAAACACACCACTTTTTTTAACAACACACCTAAGCTACTAATAATGAAAAATCTAATCTTAATCAGACACGCCAAATCGAGTTGGGAAGCACCACTCAGGGACATCGATCGTCCGCTGGACACCAGGGGCATCCACGACGCCCACCTGGTATCGATGAATTGCCAGAAATATTTACCCAAAGCCTTCCTGATCTGGAGCAGTACTGCCTCGCGTGCCTCCGAAACGGCGATGATTTTTGCCCAGAATATTTCCTACCCCGTAGAGAACATTATATTTAAGGAAGAACTGTACACCTTTGACGAGCGCGAGCTCGAAAATATAGTGAAATCGTGCAGCAACCATTATGATAATGTTATTCTTTTCGGGCACAATGAGGCCATTACGAATTTTGTTAATAAATTTGGGGACATTTACATCGACAATGTGCCTACTTCGGGCTTCGTTTCGATTAAATTCGATACCGAAAACTGGGAGACGCTGGCCAAGGGCAAAACCGAAAAGGCGCTGTTTCCCAAACATCTCAAAGAATCAAAACAAACCTAAGTGTCAGAAAACAGATATATTGACCGCGAAAAAAGCTGGTTGGCCTTTAACGCAAGAGTATTACAAGAAGCCGGAGACGACGCTGTGCCGTTGCTCGACCGGCTCCGTTTTTTAGGGATTTTTTCCAACAACCTCGATGAGTTCTTCCGTGTGCGTTTTGCCGCGATTCGTCGCTTGAGTTTGTCCGGTAAATCGGGTGAAAAGGAACTCGGCGGTGTGAGCGCCAAACAGTTGCTCAAGGAAATCACCGATACCGTCATCCAACAACAATCCGAAAGTTTGCGCATCCTGAGCATCATCGAAAAGAAGCTCCAGCAGGAGAATATTTTCATGGTCAATGAAAAGGAACTCTCGCCCGAACAGGAAACGTTCATCAAGGATTTTTTCATCCAGAAAGTCAGCCCGGCGCTCGTGACCATCATCTTGAACGATCTCGCCGAATTCCCGTTATTGAAAGATACTTCGGGTTATCTGGCTGTCAAATTGGTCATGAAGCCCAAGCAGGAAAAATCGTTGCTCAACCTGGTCAAGGTCAAGCAGGAAGTGCGTTATGCGCTGATTGAATTGCCCAAGACGATCAACCGTTTTGTGGTGTTGCCATCGAACGACGACAAGCAATACATCATGTTCCTCGACGATGTGATCCGTTACAACCTGAGCAGCATCTTCAACATTTTCGACTACGAAAGCGTCAAGGCGCATATGATCAAGATCACGCGTGATGCGCAGCTCGACATCGATTCCGATCAAAGCAAATCGCTCATGGAAAAGATCTCGACCGGCGTACGCGACCGTCTCGTAGGCGAACCCGTGCGTTTTGTGTACGACCAATCCATCGGCAAGGATACGCTCAAATTCTTCCTGTCCAAGATGGGCATCGACTCTACCGACAGCATCATTCCGGGCGGACGCTACCACAACCGACGCGATTACATGAACTTCCCGAACCTCGGAAGATTTGACCTTTTGTACCATTGGAACGAACCGTTGCCGATCCGCGGGCTCAGCCTCGACGGCAGTATCCTCGATAAAATCGCCAAGAAAGATTACCTCGTCAACGCACCGTACCAGTCATTTTCGTACCTAATCAAGTTCTTAAGGGAAGCCGCGCTCGACCCGAAAGTCACGGCCATCAAGATCACTTTATACCGTCTGGCCAAGAACTCGCAGATCATCAGTTCATTGATCAATGCGGCCAAGAACGGCAAGAAAGTCACCGTGCAGATCGAGTTGCAGGCCAGGTTCGACGAGGCCAGCAACATCTCGTATGCCGAGCAGATGCAAACCGAAGGCATCAACCTTATTTTCGGAATCAAGGGACTCAAAGTACACAGTAAAATATGTGTGATCGACCGCATCGAGGAAGGCGGCAAATTGCGCCGTTATGGATTTATCTCTACCGGGAATTTCAACGAGGCGACCGCACGCGTCTACACCGATGTGACTTTATTCACGGCACACCAGCAGATACTCAAGGACATCGACAAGATTTTTGATTTCTTCGATGTCAACTTCCGCATCCACCGCTACAAGCATTTGATCGTTTCGCCGCATTACACGCGAAGCAAATTCTATAAACTCATCGACCGCGAAATCATGAACGCCAATCTCGGGCGTCCGGCCTACATGAAGCTCAAGATGAACAGCCTGTCCGATTTCGACATCATCGACAAATTGTACGACGCGAGCCGTGCCGGGGTCAAGATCCGTTTGCAGGTGCGCGGCATCTGTTCGCTGATTCCGGGCATACCGGGCATGAGTGAAAATATCGAGGCGATCAGCATCGTCGACAACTACCTCGAGCACGCGCGCATCTATATTTTCTGCAACAATAATGAACCGGATGTTTATATTTCTTCGGCCGATTTTATGACGCGGAACCTCGACGGCAGGGTAGAAGTGACCTGTCCGATTTACGACAAGGACATCAAGAATGAACTCATCGATGTCTTCGATATCGGTTGGAAAGGAAATGTCAAGGCGCGTTTCCATTCGGAGAAACTCGACAACAAGTACCGGGTACGCGGACAAAACCCTATTTTCCGCGCGCAACTGGAAACCTTTAATTATTACCGAAATCGTCTCGATGTCGTGGCCGAAACGGTAAAAGAATTAGAAAATTAGAAAATCATAATTAGACCATTAGATAATTAGAAAATGAGATAATTTGGGGTGCGACTGGAAAATAGAAATTCTTTTATCCGCGAAACCAATTTTCTAATTTGCTAATTTTCTCATTGACACATTACAATGATCAACATTAAGAAATATGCAGCGATCGACATCGGTTCCAACGCGATGCGGTTGCTGGTGGCCAACATTATAGAAGAAGTCGGAAAAGAAACGCAATTCAGCAAAAGTTCACTGGTTCGTGTGCCGATCCGTTTGGGACAGGATGCCTTTACCGTCGGTGAAATTTCGGATGAGAACATCCAGCGCATGATCGACGCGATGAAAGCCTACAGCCTTTTGATGAAAGTGCACAAGGTCGAGCAGTACAAGGCTTGTGCGACCTCTGCGATGCGCGAGGCTTACAACGGAAGGGAAGTTGTCGACATCGTACGCCAGGAATCGGGAATCGAAATCGAAATCATCGATGGCAAAACCGAGGCGGCCATCATCGCCTCAACCGACCTGCACCACCTGGTGCGCACCGAACAGACCTATTTGTATGTAGATGTCGGTGGCGGCAGTACCGAATTTTCGTTGTTCTCGGGTGGCAAGATGATTGCATCCAAGTCATTTAAAGTAGGAACTGTCCGTCTCATCAACGAAATGGTCAACGACATCGTGTGGCAGGAAATCGAAAAATGGATCAAGACCAATACCGAAGATTATGAACCGGTCACGTTGATCGGATCGGGTGGAAACATCAACAAGGTGTTCAAGATGTCGGGGAAACTACAGGAAAAACCACTCTCTTATATCTACATCAATTCACAGTATACGATGCTCAGTGCGATGTCTTATGAACAGCGTGTCTATGAACTCGGCCTCAACCCCGACCGTGCTGACGTAATCATCCCGGCGCTGCGTGTCTACCTCAATGCGATGAAGTGGAGCGGGGCACGACAGATTTATGTGCCGAAAATAGGTTTGGCAGACGGAATCATCAAGGCTTTGTATTACGGTAAAATTTGATTTACCGCAAAGCACATAAAGTTTCAAGCCATCTTTTCTTTGCGCAGCCTTTGCATCTTTGCGGTTAAAAACTGTTGAAATCAAATATCGAGATCAAAAGTTTTCTTCAATACTTCCAAAGTGGGGTTGATCTGGTTGAGGCGGTTGTACTTGTCCTGGGTCGTAAACGCAAATTTATTCTCGACGCTTTCATTGACAATCACCTGGATCGTGATGTCGTGGTTGTGGAGCTTGCCGCGCAAATATCCCTGGAGTTCAATTTTTTCGCTTTCGAAATCAATCTTTCGAGCCTTCATTGGGCAATTCGTGGATGATTTTTGTGCCTTCGAGTTTCGGGTCGCTGATGAGCAATAGCGATTCCATAATCTTTTGCCCTTTGTCTCCCAAGCGCTGTGCGTATTTGTACCATTGCTCGAGCATTTCGGTTTGGGTGAAAGGCTCGGTCGGCAAATGTTCGACCTTCTTGACAAACGATTTGTTGGCTTCCTGCAATTCGCGTTTGGCCTTGATGCTCGACAACGAAAAAGCAGAAACTTTGGCTTCGCCCAGTTCGGTTGTGGCTCGGGTAGGTGCAGCAGCTTCCACATTGTTGGATGGCTGTGGGCTTGGGGGCAAATTATTTTCCGTTGGATTGCCAACAGCTTGCAGGTTTGTTGCCGGTGGAGTTTGCATTGCTGAACCGTCCACTGTTGTTTCGGTCGCAGCAACCGGTACGGGTGCCTGTACAATTTCGGGAGATTCTACTTCGAGTTCCTTGACGCGACCGTAGAAATATTTGGCGGGGATTATAAATCCGTCAACTTTTTTTTTTCTCCATCGTAAGTAATGGAGGCCAATTGCATCAGGCAAAGTTCAACGAGCAGACGCTGGTTCTGGCTGACCTTGTATTTCAAATCGCAATCGTTCGCAATGTCGATTCCCTTGAGCAAAAAATCCTGTGAAGCTTTTTGCGATTGGGCCGCATACATTTTCTGCGCCTGTTCACCTGCCTCGAGCAAGGTCAAGGTCGCTGGCGTTTTCGAAACGAGCAAATCCCTGAAATGAGACGCCAACCCCGACACAAAATGGTGCGCATCAAATCCTTTCGACAGGATTTCGTTGAACAGCATGAGCAAATCCGGAATCTTGTTTTCCAGAATCAAATCGGTGACATTGATGTAGGTTTCGTAGTCGAGTACATTCAGGTTTTCGGTCACGGCCTGGCGGGTCAGGTTGTTGCCGCAATAGGATACGACACGGTCAAAAATCGACAACGCATCGCGCATCGCGCCGTCGGCTTTTTGCGCAATGATGTGCAAGGCATCGTCTTCGAACTGCACACCCTGGCTTTTGGCCACTTCGGCCAAATGTTCCTTGGCATCCTTTACCGTGATGCGTTTGAAATCGAAAATCTGGCAACGCGACAAGATCGTCGGGATGATTTTGTGTTTTTCGGTCGTCGCCAAAATAAAAATGGCGTGCTTGGGCGGTTCTTCCAAAGTCTTGAGAAAGGCGTTGAAAGCGGCCTGCGACAACATGTGCACCTCGTCGATGATGTATACTTTGAATTGTCCCGTCTGTGGCGGAATCCGGACCTGGTCGATCAGGTTTCTGATGTCGTCGACCGAGTTGTTCGAAGCCGCATCGAGTTCGAATACATTGAATGTAAAATCCTCATTTGGATCGTCATAACCCGGCTGGTTGATTTTGCGCGCCAGGATTCGGGCACAGGTCGTCTTGCCCACACCGCGCGGCCCGGTAAACAACAGGGCAGAAGCGAGGTGGTTGGTTTCAATCGCATTGAGCAAAGTGTTGGTAATGGCCTGTTGGCCTACAACATCCTTGAAGGTCTGCGGACGGTATTTACGGGCTGATACGACGAATTGTTCCATAGAAAATCTAGAACAGCAAATATAAACGATTTGTTGCTTGGTTGCTTGTGGGATGTGTTAATTTGGCCGAAATGTTTTGAACAAAATCGGTCGTTTATTAACGGTAGGTTTTCCCCGCTAGATTTTGATGTGGCCCCAGTTTTCGCCGCTCTTGATCCGGAACAATTGCATTTCGCTGATGCCGAATTGCTTGGCGAGAATTTTCATTCGTGTCTTGCGGTTCGGATCGGCCAACAATTTCTTGAGGTGGATGACTTTGGTCACGGTCAGTTTGCGTCCGTCCGACTTGATGTTGTGCTCGAGCAGTTTTTGCTTGGCCCTGATCACATGCGGACTTTTCTTGTTGTGTGCGATTTTTTCTTCGTAAGTCGCCCATTTCAAATTGTCGATGTGGTCATTGTCGCGTGTGAAGTCGAGGTGCAACACGTGTTTCTGGTCTTCGGAAGTTTTCGGGATGAACAGTTCGGCGACCAATTTGTAAACGAAGTACTGTTTTTGGAGCGCATTTCCTTCGGCATCCTTGATTTTGCAACGGAAGACTTTGTAACCGTCAATCTTTCCGTGGAGTTCATGACCGTCTTCGTGTTTTTCAGAATAACTGATGAGACGGCCGCGGTTCGAAACCGCGTAGCGGTACTTTAACGGGTAATCTACTTCGATTTCTCGAAAGATTTCGTTGGGATAAATTCTAAGCATGTATTTTCTGGCATTTGTGGTATGACGTAAAAGTATTGTTTTTTTTTTGATTAAGCATTATTTAGCTTTCTCTTAACATTAGCCGAGGGCTTTGGCAATCAGTTCGGTCTGCAGCAGACGCACGAGTGCTTTTTCTTGCGGATTCAGCCGGCCATTGTTGCCGTTTGGCTCATAATTCCAAATCGTTCCCCGCTCATAGGCGGCAATTACGGTAGGATGTACGTAATATTTACGGCATACGGTTCTTGTGTTTCCCAATTTCGAAGCGACCTGATCGAGCACTTCGATGATTTTGTGTTTGGTTTCGGTTGCCGTCGTTGGTTTTTCGGATTCCTGGAATTGCTGCAGCGCGTTCACCGTTCCGGCCCAGCACCTGAAATCTTTCGCGGTAAAATCTTCTTGCGTGATGGCCTTGAGGTAATGGTTGACGTCGCCTGAACCAATCGCATGGCGCTTTCCGTCATCATCATAATATTGGAACAATTCCTGGCCCGGAATTTCTTTGCACCGCCTGACCAGGTTGACCAATTTCCGGCTGTTCAAGCTGATTTTGTGTTGGATGCCTTTCTTGCCGACGAATTCAAAACGCGCGATCGATTTGTCAAAGGAAACGTGTTTGTCGCGCAGTGTCGTCAATCCGAAAGAACCGTATAATTTTTTGTAGGCGTCGCTTCCAATCCGGATGTTGGTCATCTCAATGAGTTCGACCACCAGCGCAACGACTTTTTCATAAGGCAAACCTTTTCGCTTCAAATCTTTTTCGACCTGTTTCCGGATTTTGGGCAACGCTTGCGCGAATCTCCTGAGTCGGTAAAATTTGGATTGGTTCCTGATTTGGTTCCAGTTCGGATGGTAACGGTATTGCTTGCGGCCTTTGGCATCGGTACCGGTCACTTGCAGGTGTCCATTTTCGTAAGGCGAAATCCAGACGTTTTCCCAGGCGGGCGGAATGACGAGTTTTTTGATTCTTTCCAGCGTGGTCTTATCGGTGATTTTTTTTGCATCATGATCCACATATTCAAAACCCTCTTTTTTTCTTAGGCGGAAAATCCCGTTTGCCGAATGGGCAGCGTATCGAAGTCCGACCGATTGCGCGGTACTTTTCGGGTCGCTGCCAATTCTTTCCAATTTTTGCTGCAAACGGTTCATTGACCTAATTGTATAAGAAAAGGAAGGATTAATTTTCCCTTCCTTTGATGCTCAAATCGTTGAGTACTTTGGTCGCGCTGATTTCGCCTACCGACAAATCGCCCGCAACGAAAACGCCCTTTTCGCCCGATTTCGATTTGATGCCGTAAACAGTTGCTTCATCGCCCGGGTCGCTTTCCCCTTCGTACCTATAAATGTGAACGATTTCGAAATCGTCCGGATGCTCGACGATGCGTTTTTCGTCGAGGTTGAAATCGGTATTAAAACCTTTGCTAGCCAACTCCTCCAAGGCTTTGGAAACCGTGGCGTAATGATACATTTGACGTTCCATGATGCTGCATTTTTTTTTCCGCTGCGCTCCAACAGTTCGGCGGCGCCTCGGGTGATGTTTGATAAGCATAAAATTAGCCCATAAAAGCGCGGACGAATTATATCATTTGTACAGAAAGTTATAATTTTTGCATTTGAAGTTGTACTTTTGCCGCGCAGACCGCCTTATCGCTGCCGAGCAATCGGGAGAGGAAAGTCCGGACACCATAGGGAAGCATAGCGGATAACATCCGTCGGCCGGAAGCAATTCCGGTTAGGACCAGTGCAACAGAAAGCAAGTACAGTTCGGCTGTAGTGAAACCAGGTAAACTCTATGTGGTGAAATTTCAAGTATACCGGCTCCCGATCAGTCGGGGAAGGGTTTCCCGCCCGTTGCCGGAGGGTAGAAAGATCGAGCCGGTGGGCAATTGCCGGCCTAGATAAATGATAAGGGTTTTGTTGATCAAAAGACAAGATACAGAATCCGGCTTACAGGTCTGCTTTTTTATTTCAGATTTTAGATTTCAGATTTGTTGATTTTAAAATCGGCTTACGGAAATCTTTCCTACCTTGCACCATGCATTTTCCAAATGACATCTCCAAACCCAAGCGCAGTTGGCATTACCGCGTTTTGACCAATTTGACCTTCTGGGTTTTAACCGCGATTGTGTTCGGTGTTTGGCTCGGGCATTACTTTCCTGAGACGGGCGTGAAGATGGAAATCGTCGGCAAGACCTTTGTCGACATCATCAAATTGTTCATCGCACCCATCATTTTCCTGACCATCGTGCTCGGCATTTCGGGTATGGGCGATTTGAAAAAAGTGGGCCGCATCGGCGTGAAATCATTGTTGTATTTTGAAACCGTGACAACCTTGGCGTTGGCCATCGGTATTGCGGTGGCTTATCTTTTGCAACCCGGCAAAATCGACAAATCGGGATTGGCGTTGCAAGATCCTGCAAAATACACCAAGGCTTCCCAGTTCAGTTGGTTCGAATTTTTTCTGGCCAATCCGACCTTGCAGATTTTACTCACCGCGATCCTCATCGGTATACTCTTGAATTACACCAAACACCGCGAGCAAGCCGTGAATATTTTAAGCCGCATTTCCAAAGTGGTGTTTCTCGGATTAAAATACGTCATGTACCTGGCCCCGATCGGCGCGTTCGGTGGGATGGCTTTTACGATCGGCAAATTCGGATTGGCCACCTTGATTCCTTTGGGCAAATTGATGCTGACCGTTTATGTGACGATGGCGTTGTTCATTTTCATTGTGCTTGGAAGCATTTTACGGTATTACAAAATCGGCATCCTCCAACTCCTTAAATATATAAGAGAAGAATTGCTCATCGTTTTGGGGACTTCTTCCTCCGAAGCGGCGCTGCCATCCATCATGGTCAAACTTGAGAAAATGGGCTGTAGCAAACCGGTTGTCGGATTGGTCATTCCGACCGGTTATTCGTTCAACCTCGACGGCACTTCGATTTATCTGTCGATGGCGGTCATTTTCCTAGCGCAGTTGTATGACGTGCATTTGGGTTTTTGGGAAATCACGAGTATCATCGGTATATTGATGATCACTTCGAAAGGTGCGGCGGGCGTCACCGGAAGCGGATTCATCGTCTTGGCCTCGACCTTGACGGCCATCCATAAAATTCCCGTCGAAGGGTTGGCGTTTTTGCTCGGCGTCGATAAGTTCATGAGCGAGGCGCGCGCCATAACCAATCTGATTGGCAACAGCGTCGCGACGATTGTCATTTCCAAAAGTGAAGGCGATTTTACCCAGCCCGATTTCCATCCGCAACAAGACGAACAATTCTAAAAAAGCGTTATGAAAAAGTATTTTTTAATTGCATCGGTTTTGATTTTAATGGGCTGTAAAAAGCCAACATTTGAAAAAGAATGGACCACCGAACAAGCCCCCGAAACTTTTACCGCCATTTTTGAAACCACGCGCGGCGATTTCGAGATGGAAATCCGAAGGGAGTTTTCACCCAAGGCCGCCGACCGCCTGTACCAACTCGTCAAACACGGCTATTACGACAATGCCATCTTTTACCGTGTCGTTCCCGATTTTGTCGCGCAGTTCGGCAATACTGATACCATTGTCATGAACCAGTGGCGCACCGTTGTCGTTCCCGATGAGCCGGTCAAGCTGCAAAACGAAAAAGGAACGGTCAGTTTTGCGCGTTTCGGCAAAGACACGCGAGACCTCGAATTGTTCATCAACCTCAAGGACAACCCGGTTTTGGATACACTCGATTTCGAAAACGTCAAGGGATTTCCGGCTTTGGGCAAAATCACCAAAGGAATGGAGGTGGTCGAAAAACTGTATTCGGGTTATGGCGAACAGACCATGAGCGACGAGAACCTGTATGTGAACCGGGAATTGTTTTACCGAACCTATCCGAAATTGGACCTGATCAAAAAAGCCTATTTGAAATGACGATTGACCGCCAAGCACGCTAAGTTTTTCGCAAAGCTTTATTTTTGTCAATTCTTTGCGGTAGGAAAAATTATTCTTCCTCGCTGTCTTCCTCGGCATCTTCGGTTGGTTCGAATTCAAAAAAGCTAAAGAACGAACCGCCATAACTTTTCTGGAACGAGAAATGTTCCAAATGCTCCATCTTCGTGTATTTCGAATGTTCGATGACCATCATGCCGTCGGGATCGAGCAGACCGCGTTCGAAAACGAGTTGTACGATTTTCTCAAAGGTTTGCTGGTCCAATCCATAAGGCGGATCGGCAAAAATCAAATCGTAGGTCGCGGTGTTTTTTTCAAGGAATTTAAAAACATCGCTTTTGATCACGGCGATATCGAAATCGAATTCCGATGCAATCTGTTTGATGAATTTGATACAACCGAAATCGGCGTCGACACTTGTAATATTATCACTGCCGCGCGACCCGAATTCAAAACTGATGTTGCCCGTACCCGCAAAAAGATCGAGTACCTTGAGACCCGAAAAATTGAAATGGTTGTTGAGTACGTTGAACAACGCCTCCTTGCTCATGTCGGTCGTCGGGCGGACGGGAAGGTTTTTGGGTGGGGAAATGCGCCGGCCTTTGTATTTTCCGGAAATGATCCTCATGAATGGAACAGGATGAAATGTTTGCGGTTCTCGGCCTCGGTAAACGAATTGTGCTGTTGGGTGTTGGAAACGTCAAACAGCGATACGTTGCGGATGTAGCGGTAAGCGATTTCAAAAAATGGGCTCGCCTCATCGATGTCGCCCAGCAATTCGAGCTTGAAGTATTCGGGATTCAGATTGAGTTGCTCGGCCGTAAACAACAGATAGTAGATGAAATCCTCGGGCGTACGGTATTCAAACGAGTTGAACAACAACAGGTTTTGGTTCTGCACCACGATAATCTCAAAACGGCCCGCGCCAAAATGGACGAACATTTTTTTCTCATCGACATTCTTAGACGCCTCGAGCAATTTCCACACTAAAACCGTGTTGGCATGCTTGTAATCGAACTCGCTGTATTGGTCCACGAAGAAATTGTTGATGTTCACATACGGAATGTACACCGCGTTCATATGAAATACCGACATCGAATCGTACGCAAAAAAATCCGATTCGAACACCTTGGTATTGTACTGCAAATAGCTGCCAAGGAAATGCTCATCGAACAAGGCTACCGGCACAAAAGTCGACAGGTTGTTGTTGTGCACGAGCAAAACTTCGTCGTATTTCTCGGCCAACTCATAATGGCCGCGCAACGCATTGCCATACAATTCCTCGATTGGCGTGTTGTTTGAGGTATCAAAACGAACCTCACGGAAACCCAGCACGCGGTGGTTCAGCGTATCGGTGGTGCAAAAAGACAGACCGTCTGGCGAAACCATGATCGACAGTTTTTTGTAGACTTTCTCGGTGATGTTCGGGTTGTGTACCAGCATATGCCCGCAAACTTACAAATTTTTTGGTTGGGGATGGATTTTTTTTAGGAGCAAAACATTTGTCTTCGGTTCACTACTTGTCCCGCTATCCGCTCTATCTTTTTTATTTCCAAAAAGGAAAATAAAAAAGGATAGCCGCTGCTATCGGGGCTATTGTCGACGAATCGTTTCCAAAACCCGTTTCCCGACCCCAAAATTCCACTATATTTGTCCCCATGATTTTCCAAGATTTCTACCGCATCCTTTTAGGCCGTTTCCCCTTTTCGCCCACGCTGAAACAGGATGTTTTTTTCCAGAAAATCGCACAATTCATCACCAGCCCGACGAGCGACCAGATCTTTGTGCTAAAAGGTTACGCCGGAACCGGAAAAACCACCGTCATCTCGACGATCGTCCAAAGCCTGCCTGACATCCAATGCAAATCGGTATTGCTTGCCCCAACTGGACGCGCGGCCAAAGTGATTGCCAACTATTCGCAGAAACCGGCATTCACGATCCACAAGAAAATTTATTTCCCGAAGAAAAGTGGCGGCGGCGTTTCGTTTACGTTGCAGCAAAACAAACACAAGAACACCCTATTTATAGTAGACGAAGCCTCGATGATTTCCGACCGCGATTCCGATTCGAAAATGTATGCGAATGGTTCGTTACTAGACGATTTGATTTCGTATGTGTATTCGGGAACGAACTGCAAAATGATTTTGCTCGGCGATACCGCGCAGTTGCCGCCCGTCAACCTTGACATCAGCCCGGCGCTCGACACCGATACGCTCGAAATGCACTATTACAAATCGGTCGACCACATCGAGCTCGACGAGGTCATGCGACAGGAAGAAGGCTCGGGCATTTTATACAACGCCACCGAAATGCGCCAAATCCTGAAGCAAGAATTCATCGATTCGTTCCAGTTCGACCTTTCCGGATTTAAAGATATTGTGCGTTTAACTGACGGTTACGACATCCAGGACGCGATCAACACGGCCTACAGCAATTACAGCATCGAGGACACGGCCTTTATCGTGCGTTCGAACAAACGCGCCAATGCCTACAACCAGCAAATCCGCAGCAGGATTCTCGACAAGGAAAGCGAACTCTCGACTGGCGATTTCCTGATGGTCGTCAAGAACAATTATTTCTGGCTCAAGGACAACGACACGGCCAGTTTTATTGCCAATGGAGACATTGTTGAGGTGTTGGAAATGTTCGGCATTCTCGAACTGTACGGATTCAAATTCGCCAAGGTCAAGATCCGCATGGTCGATTATCCGGACCAGCGGCCATTTGAAACCGTGTTGTTGCTCGACACGATCACGAGCGAATCGCCTTCGTTGAGCTACGAAGAATCCAATCGATTGTACGAAGAAGTCATGCTCGATTACCAAGACGAGCCCAACAAATACAAGCGTTTCCAAAATGTCAAGGAGAACGAATACTTCAATGCGCTGCAGGTCAAATTCTCCTATGCGATTACCTGCCACAAATCGCAGGGCGGGCAATGGGATACGGTTTTTGTAGAGCAGCCGTATCTGCCCGACGGTATCGACCGCGATTACATCCGGTGGCTGTATACGGCCGTGACACGCGCGAAAGAGAAGTTGTATTTGATTGGGTTCAAGGAGGAATCCTTTTTGGAAACGTGACAGTTATCCTTCCAGACGCTTCAGTTGTCATTTTTTAGTATTTGGCTAATAATCAAATGGTTAATTTTAAATATGAAACCATTTTTTTATGTATTGCTGTTGCTTTGGGGCATCGAAGTTTATCCGCAACGCCAATGGGCGGTCAACGATTCGACCGATTACGCCTTGGGAAATACACACATCGTGGCCGGACGCCACAAGCTTTACCTCGAGAGCCAAAACAACCTGTCGCTGCTCTACGACTTTACCCAGCCAGACGAGCCCGATTATTACATCCGCGATTTCGATTTTATCGACAACCAGCATTGGTATGTATTGGTCGGCAGCCGCTACATCGGACACCCGACGCAACTCTATGAAACGGTCAATGCCGGCGCCGATTGGCAACCGATCCTGCCCGAATCGTTTACCGTGCCTGAAACCTTGAATGGCAAGGCCGAAAGCATCAACCAAATCCAAGTGCTCGACGGACGCATTTACCTGTTCAACGGCTATTACATTTCCAATTTATTGTATTCTGATGATTTTGGGCAGACCTGGGTGTATTGGTTCCAAAGCGTCATTGCGCATTATTACCAAATGTACCGCTGCGGCGATGCGCTGTATTTGCATGGCTTGGCCGGCGACGCGTTCCAGCCGTATTTGTTTGAAATTCCTCAAAGTTTGTTGCCGCAGCAAAATGTGACCAATTTCTACAGCGGATGCCACAACCTGTCACCGCATTGCTATTATCCGCCGTCCAACAGTACGGTTCCCGAGATTGTGGCTTATTTTGATACGGTCATCGATGGGGTTTGCAGTTTGGGGATTTCTGATGGGGCAAAACCGATAGCGGGCCTGGTGGCCAATCCGGTGCAAGACTTTTTCGAGATGGTCTCAGAAGTTCCTATTTTAAAGATGGAGGTCTATAATCTGTTTGGCCAATCGGTGGCCCATTTCGATAATACGGCCCATGGCAATATCGGAAATCTGGCTTCGGGGATTTACCTGCTCCGGGTAGCAACCGAAAATGGATCGGCGACTTTGCGGTTGTTAAAACGATGAGGCGCAATCCACCCGACGGGCAAAATCTTTACATTTGGGAATTCAAGCAAAACCAACACGATGCACAATCAAGAGCGAATCTACAAAATGCTTTTCTCGAGTGTTTACCCCTTGTACATTCAAAAGGCGGAGAAAAAAGGGCGCACCAAGACCGAAGTCGACCAAATCATTTTTTGGCTGACGGGTTATGACGAACAATCGCTGCAACAGCAAATCGACCGCAAAACCGATTTCGAAACTTTTTTTGGGCAGGCACCACAAATCAATCCCAATGTTTCCAAAATCACGGGTCTGATTTGCGGGTATCGCGTAGAAGACATCGAGGACAAACTGATCCAACAGGTGCGTTACCTCGACAAACTCATCGATGAACTGGCCAAGGGCAAGGCGATGGAGAAAATTTTGAGGACTTAATTTTCGAATCTTTTCAAGTTTAATTGTAAGTTGAAAGAAAACCAATCGAATAACTTTAGGTTTAAATTTCAGCGTCATGAAAAACTGGATCGTACTCGCGCTCATTTCGATGTTCTTCGCCGGACTCACTTCGGTCATCGCCAAAATGGGTTTGAAGAACGTGAGCAGCGATACCGGCTTGGCCGTGCGCACCGTATCGGTGGTGCTGGTCGTGGCGGCCAATGCGTTCCTGTTCCATTCGGCCAAGGATTTCAAGAACCTTTCGTGGAACGATATTTTGATCCTTTCTATTTCGGGTATCACGGCGGGTTTGTCTTGGATCTTTTATTTCCGTGCGGTCAAGATCGGCGAGGTGGGACAGGTGGCGCTGATTGACAAAGGCAGCATTGTGGTGACGGTATTGCTTTCGCTGTTTATTTTACACGAGGAATTCACCTGGAAAACGGCTCTTGGCGGCGTGTTGATTATAGCGGGCTTGCTGGTTTTGACCTTGAAGTGAATGGAAATTCCAAAGCCCTAGCCCTGATGGCAGCGGCATCCTTTTGCTCCGTCCCGACGCTTCGGGACGGAGCAAAAGATAAAGCGAACAGCAGGATAAAGCTTCTAAAAATAAAAATTCTCGTTAACTTAGCAACCCATTAACCACCCTGATTGGCAGCTCAGGCACTCAGCTACTCAGGCACTCAGTTACTCCAAAAATGAAAATCATCGCAGTCATTCCCGCGCGCTACGCATCTACACGCTTTCCGGCCAAACTCATGCAAGACCTTTGTGGCAAAACCGTCATCCGCAGAACCTATGAATCGGCGGTCAATACTGGTTTGTTCGACGACGTGTTTGTCGTGACCGATTCGATCCTGATTTACGACGAGATCATTTCGAATGGCGGAAAAGCGATCATGAGCGTCAAGGAACACGAATCAGGCAGCGATCGCATTGCCGAGGCGGTGGAAAATTTGGATGTTGATATCGTGATTAACGTACAAGGAGATGAGCCTTTTATCAATGCCGAACCGCTGGCCAAAGTGATCGAGGTGTTCCGCAATGATTTTGACCACAAGGTCGATTTGGCTTCGCTGATGGTGGAAATCACGGCCGAAGACGAAATCAACAATCCCAATATCGTAAAAGTGGTGGTGGACCAAAATGGATTTGCGTTGTATTTTTCACGTTCGGTGATCCCGTACCCGAGGGAGAAAAATGTGGGCGTACGCTATTTCCGCCATATCGGGATTTACGCGTTCCGCAAAAAGGCATTGCTCGATTTCTACCGACTGCCTATGAAATCGCTTGAAGCTTCCGAAAAATTGGAGCAGTTGCGCTACCTCGAATTCGGCAAACGCATCAGGATGGTCGAGACTTCGCATGTGGGCATCGGCATCGATACGCCCGAAGATTTGGAAAAAGCGCGTCAAATGCTCTAGGCAATATTCTTTTTCAAATACCGCAGGAATTCAGGCAACGGCAATCGGTTGATTTCTTCGTGCTGGAATTTTTTCTTGCGGTAATGCGCGTAGAAATCGGTGTAGAAAATCATGTAATCGTCCCAAAGTACCGATGGTGGCAGTAAATCTTCGATGTCGCCAGAGAGCCAATTCCTGATTTCGGTGACAATCATTTCGGCGTCGTTTTTATGCGAACGGCAGTCGGTTCCGGCCATATCGGACAAGGCGTGGCGCATGCTGTCTTTTTCGCCTTCAAAGATCAGGAATTTCTTCGTCCGGTAGATTTTTTTCGAATGGTATTGCTTGCAGCCGTAGTCGATGCCGAGTTCGAAGGGCATGTTCAATCGGAAGTATTCGTTGCCCGAAGATGACTTGGCGCGGCTCAAATCGTGGATGCTGTATTTGGATTCCTGGATCAATTCCTTGATTTTACTGAGGCGGACCTCACCCGAATCGTTGCGTTCGGAAGCGATGCGCGGCGTGAGTCCAATTTTGGAAATGACATACAGGATGACCTTGAGCAAAGGAAGATAATCTTCATCGAAAGGGCAGTTGATGAAAACATTCTTGTCGAAATGTGTTATCTTTTTGCTACGAGCCATTGGTCGATGGAGCCATCGGTTTTGTGGATGATCAGGTCGCTTCCGGCTTCGATTTCTTTTTGCGCATATTGGATCGCGAGTTCGATGGACTCGTAAATGCGGGTGGCCCGGTGCGTGCCTTCTTTCTTGACGGCCCAACCGCTGCCGCGCTTGACGATATGTGTCCTTTTCTCGTTCAACATTTTTTTAGGATATAACGCAATCCATCTGGGAAGATTTTGCTCTGGTAAAAATAAAACTTTTTTTGACAATTTCCGAACAATTCAGGCACGGGCTGTTATTTGTTGTACAGGAAATAGTAGGCTTCGACATTGTCGAGGTAAGCCCCGTCGAATCCGGCATCGAGGATTTTCTTGAAGTAGGAATTGTTGTTGCCGTACATGATCTTCTGCCATTCCGGGTTCCAGTATTCGACGTAGAATTCGTCGTTGTAGCCCGCGTATTTTTTCTTGAGCCAAACCGGGTCGCCCAAAATCCAGTTGCCGTCCCAGTAGTAGCGGAAATTCTCTGCCGATCCGATGCTTACATACGCCAATACCAGGCGTTTGCCGCCGTTGGCCTTGGTCTGCAATTGTTTGATTTCTTCGGGGGTAAACGGTTTGGTGTGGAAAAACAAATCGATGATGATGACATCGAAATTGGTCTTGGCGATGTCTTTGAGGTAATAGAACCGCTGTTTGTAATTCGATGAATTGATCAGGTACAAATAATTCTTCGCATCGGAAAGTCGGGTGATGTCATTGGCATTTTCATCGGTAATCGCAGGGATGTCCTTGTAATCTTCGTTCTTTTCGGTACGCGGGAAACACAGGAAACCGGCTTTTTTGTTTTTGGCGACGATGTCTTCGGTCACCTCGCTTTTGGTGATGAATTCCGAGACGAGGATTTTCTTTTGCGGCTGTAATTTCTGCAGCATTTTTAATCGGTAGCTGTCCACTTTCGATTTTTCGTTGAAGAACAATTCCTCGATCCCAAAACCGTCCACGGCATTCATATAAGCCGTATTCATGCCCGCATCGGGGTTGAGTTTGTTGAATGCCAATTCGGCGCCGTTTTGCGGAACGATGATAAAATCGGGTTTGATGCCGCGGGTGTATTTGGAGATGCTGATGACGAATTCCTGCATCTTGATTCCTGCCTTGGCGGTTTTGTTTTCCCTGGTGTTGAAGGAAAAAAGGAAGACTAATACGAATGCGGAAAGGTATTTTTTCATCAAATGCAATTTGGATTTTCGGGCTTTCAAAATCAGTGCCCAAAATTAGAATTTATAATCGAGACAAAATCCCAATCCCCAATTATTTTCAAAATTTTGAACGCAAAGGTAATAAAACCAATGCATTGACCTGTTTTGATCTACTTTGGATAGTTTAAAATTATGTTAAAACGAATATTTCAAAAACCACTGTTCCAACTTTGGGCGTAGATGCCGATATAACTTTTAAAATCAATCTTTATGAAAACCCACAAATTATTATCTGCCACTTTTATGGTTTTGGCATTGACATTTGGAACTGCTGCTCTCGCACAAAAACCGATAACCGTTGGCGGTGCGCCGATGTATGCCAGCAAAAACATCATCGAAAATGCCGTCAATTCGAAAGACCACACCACATTGGTGGCGGCCGTTAAGGCGGCGGATTTGGTCGAGACTTTATCGGGAAAAGGACCCTTCACGGTATTTGCGCCGACCAATGCCGCTTTCGAAAAATTGCCCAAGGGAACGGTGGAAACCTTACTCAAACCCGAAAACAAAAAGAAGTTGCAAAGCGTTTTGACCTACCATGTGGTCGCCGGAAAAATGAATGCTTCGGACATCGCAAAGGCCATCAAGGCCGGAAACGGAAAAGCGGTATTGACAACGGTTCAGGGCGGAAAACTGACCGCGTGGATGGACGGCGACAAACTCGTCTTAACCGATGAAAAAGGAGGCAGGTCAGTCGTTACGATCGCCGATGTGAATCAATCGAACGGCGTTATCCATGTCGTCGATGCGGTGTTGATGCACCAATAAAATAATTTTAGTTAGTTGGAATGGCCTGCATCTGCGGGCTTTTCTTTTTTAAGCCGTGCCGATTTTGCGCACCAGAATCAATTCGTTATGTGCCTCGATCCGCGGAATCCGGGTCAGTTCGAATGCATCGGGGTCGAACTTGCCGATGTACTTCTGGTTGCGTTTTTCCTGCTCGGTGTTGAGGATCATGGTATTGAACAGCAAAACGCCCTTGTCGCGCAGCAGGAACCCGATGCGGTTCACGAAGAATTTCTCGAACAGGAAATTGGGCATGGTCGTATCCTGGAAAATATCGACAATGATCAGGTCGTATTTTTCCTTGGTCTTGAGCACGAATTCAAACGCGTCGTCGATCACGATTTCAAGGTTAGGAATCTGGTCGAGCGCAAAGTATTGGTTGGCCATCTTAATGACTTCGGGATCGATCTCGACCCCGGTGATTTTTCCCTTGCAATGGATTTCGTTGACGAGTGTTTTGATGACACTGCCGCCGGCCACGCCAAGGATCAGGATGTTTTCCTTGAGTGCCACTTCGGCAAAACCGATTGTTTTGAGGCCCTTGCGCAATATGCGTTGCAGGCTGCCGTACGAATAATTGGTGTTCTGCGAATCGAGCACGAGTTCGCCGTTGTTCCACGTCACTTCAAGATTTTTGCTCAAAGCCGATTTCTTTTGGTAGATGTTGACCGGGATAAAATAACTGAGCCACTTTTTGAACATTCGCAGAATTTTCACCAAAAATAAGCGAATAACCTTATTTTAGCACAAAATATTTTCGAAATGAAAAAGCGAATCTACGAGTGGATTTTTTTCAGGCTCATGGGCTGGAAAATCAAGGGCGCCTTCGATCCGGAAATTAAAAAATGTGTCATCATGGTGATGCCGCATACGAGCTGGCACGACTTCTATATCGGGTTGTTTGCACGCGGGATCATCAACCTCGAAATGCATTATGTGGCCAAGGCCGAGCTGTTCCGGTTTCCGTTCGGGGGGTATTTCCGATGGATGGGCGGTGCGCCGCTTGATCGATCCGGTGGCCAGAACAAGGTCGATTCGATTGCCGAGATTTTCCACAAACGCAGCGTGTTCCGAATGGCCATTGCTCCCGAAGGCACGCGCAAGAAAGTAGCCGAACTCAAGACCGGATTCTATTACATCGCGCTCAAGGCGGGCGTTCCGATCATTCCGGTGGCTTTTGATTATGGAAAAAAAGAAGTCAATGTAGGCGGCTATTTTTATCCGACCGGAAATATTACAGCCGATTTGAAAGCACTCATGGCCCATTTTAGCGGAGTATCGGGAAAATACCCGCAAAATGATTTCGACATCGAAAAAATGCTGCAATCCTAAAACCAAATTTCCAAAATACACGTAGATACAAACGCAAGACAGAACTTGACGATATTTTTGTGTTTGTTTTATTGGTTCAGAAACCTTCGGTCAACCCACCGGAGGTTTCTTGTTTTTAAGGCGTTGGTAAAATGACTATTTTTGTGTAGCAAAATTTACCTCATGGATTTCGAATCAATATTCCACCAGCACCAGCTTTCCCGATTGTCGGGCAGGTATATTAATCTGGAACACATCGAACCGTTGCTGCTGCAATGGAATACGGCCAACCAATTGAAAGTGCTCGGTCAATCGGTGCAAGGGCGCCCGATTTATGCGTACCAGATTGGAAATGGAAAAATCCGCATCCTGATGTGGTCGCAGATGCACGGCAACGAAAGTACGACGACCAAGGCGGTGATGGATTTGCTGCACCTGCTGCACGGCGACGCGGAGATTGCCCAAAACCTGCTGGCCGATTTTACGTTTTGCATCCTGCCGATGCTCAATCCCGACGGTTCGAAAGTTTGGACGCGCGAGAACGCCAACGGCATCGATTTGAACCGCGACGCCTTCAACCGCACACAGCCCGAAAGCCAAATCCTGCGCCAGGTTTTCGAAGATTTCCAACCCGATTGTTGCTACAACATGCACGACCAGCGCACGATTTACGGCGTCGGGGACAGTGGGAAACCGGCTACGGTCTCTTTTCTCGCACCGGCCTTCAACGAAGAACGCCACATCCACCATGCGCGGGCCAAGGCCATCGATATCATAGCGGCGATGAATGAGGAGTTACAAAAACACATCCCGGGACAGGTGGGTCGTTTTGACGATTCGTTCAACATCAATTGCGTGGGCGACAGCTTTCAGCAGCTCAATGTGCCGACGGTGTTGTTCGAAGCCGGTCATTTTCCCAACGATTATGCGCGAGACGTTACCCGAAAGTATATTTTTATCGCCTTACTTTCTGGATTTGAATTCCTCAACGAAAACGTTATAGTTAGCAATGGATTGCAAGATTATTTAAATATTCCTCAAAATAAGATATGTTTTTTTGATTTTGTTTATAAAAACGTCAAGATAAATTATGATAGTAACATAATTATTACGAATTTTGCCGCTCATTTCACCGAAGAATGCATCGAAAATGAAATCCAATTCAACGCCAGCATAGTACAGGTCGGCGATTTGGACGGATATTTCGGTCATGTGGAAGTGGATGCAAAAGAAGCTGAATATTCTGATGATAATGACAATTATCCTCAATTAAATCGAAAAGCCGACTTTTATTTAGGAAAAAACGTTAAAGTTCTTAATGGAATTATAAAAAATTAACGTTTTAACATTAATTGCCGAATTTTTATCCTTCTTTTGCGTAACAAAACAACAAACACAAAAAATAAACACATTTTATGAGCAAGTTTCGTTTAGATGAAGTCGATCACCAGATCTTAGACATGTTGATTGATAATACCAGGGTTCCATTCACAGACATCGCAAAGAAATTATTGATTTCTGCCGGAACCGTCCATGTAAGGGTTAAGAAAATGGAAGATGCCGGAATCATCATGGGTTCTTCACTGACGTTGGATTACGAAAAACTCGGCTATTCTTTTATCGCTTATGTCGGCGTTTTCCTCAACAACACTTCCCAAACGAAATTTGTACTGGAGCGCATCAACGAAATTCCATTCGTGACCGTGGCACACGTGACCACCGGTAAATTCAACATCTTCTGTAAGATCCGCGCCAAAGACACCAAGCACGCCAAAGACGTGATTTTCATGATCGACGACATCGAAGGGGTTTACCGTACCGAAACGATGATCTCGCTCGAGGAAAGCATCAACGACAAAAAGCGACTGATGCACACCATCTTCAAGAACATGTAAAAATTACGATAATTATAACGAAGACCCCAAGTGAAAGCTTGGGGTTTTTTTATTATCTTGATGGAAATTTCGCCATCATGTATACGCTTCCCAAAATCGAACGTTTCAACCAGAACGTCTTGTCCAAGTACCAAGTCTACAACAGCGTTTTCCTGACCTTGCCTTTCGACTCGATCGAAAATACCGGGGTGCTGTTGCCGCTTTTTTCCGAAGTCTGCGAACGCGGTTTCCAAAATGAGGAAACGCCGGGCCAGATCGTCGATGCCTTTTCCAAAAAGTACCTCGACAATTGTTCCGAAGAACGCCGCATCGACATCCTGTTTCGTTTCATCCAATACGTCGAAAGACAGATCGTACTGTTTGACGCCATTGAAGACGCCGCTTTCCCGATCATCAACAACCTCGAAGGACACGGCTCGTTGCGCGACATGAAAGAAACCGCCGAATCCAACGACAAGAAAGGCAAACTCAAGGAAATCCTTGAAACTTTTCGTATGCGGACGGTTTTGACGGCGCACCCGACGCAATTTTATCCGGGCTCGGTACTGGGCATCATCACCGATTTGACCGAGGCGCTGCGCAAAGACGACCTGGCCAAAATCAAGGAATTGCTTTCCCAATTGGGCAAGACGCCGTTTATCAAAAAGGAAAAACCGACGCCTTATGACGAGGCCGTGAGCCTGACTTGGTACCTCGAGAATGTCTTTTACCAGACCGCTGGTGAAATGATCCAATACATCCAGCGCAATATCTTTCCCAGCGAAACCATCACCAACCCGATTTTCAACCTGGGTTTCTGGCCTGGTGGCGACCGCGACGGCAACCCGTTTGTCACGACGGAAATCTCGCTCAAGGTGGCCGAACGGTTGCGCAGTTGCATCCTCAAATGCTATTACCGCGACATCCGTGACCTCAAGCGCAAGTTGACTTTTTCCAAAGTCGATGAGCTGGTTGCCGAAATTGAAATCGCAATCTACCGTTCGGCTTATTATGCCGAAGAAGGAATCCAGATCAGCGTGGCCGATTTCCGGAATAAGCTCGAGCAAATCAAGCAAATCGTTGTCCAGCAGCACCAATCCTTGTATCTGGAAGAAGTAGACGATCTGATCAACAAACTCAACCTGTTCGGGTTTTATTTTGCCTCGCTCGACATGCGCCAGAACAGCAAGATACACGATACGGTCATCGCAGACCTGTACCAAAAGCGTCCGGATTTGTTTCCAAAAAATTACCTCGATTTGGATGCTACGGAGCGGGTGGCGGCGGCTTCCAAAATTTCGACCCGACTGGATCCTGCCGATTTTGAAGGCGATACAAAATCCACGCTCGAATCGGTCTATGCGATCAAAACCATCCAAAGCCAGAACGGCGAGCAGGGTTCCAATCGCTACATCATCAGCAATTGCGAAAGTGCCGTGAACATTATGGAGACTTTTGCGCTAATCCGGATGTGCGATTGGCAAAAGCCCCAAGTCGATGTGGTGCCGCTTTTTGAAATCATCACCGACCTGCAGCATGCGCACCTGGTCATGGAGAAGATGTATACGAATCCCGAATATGCCCAACACCTCCAAAACCGCGGCAACCGACAAACGGTCATGCTCGGTTTTTCTGACGGTACCAAGGACGGCGGTTACCTGATGGCGAATTGGAGCATCTACAAGGCCAAGGAAAACATCACGGCCATGTCCCGCAAATATGGCGTCGAAGTGTTGTTTTTCGACGGACGCGGCGGACCTCCGGCACGGGGCGGCGGAAAAACAAACAAGTTTTACGCTTCGCTCGGGCCCGAAATCGAAAACCATGAAATCCAGTTGACGATCCAGGGGCAGACGATCAGTTCGAATTTCGGGACGGCCGATTCGTGTCGGTTCAACCTCGAAAATTTGCTCAGCGCGGGTGTCAGCAATCATTTGTACGATACGAACAAAAACCGGCTTTCGGTCCAGGAAAAACAAATCCTCGATGAACTTTCCCAGATCGGCTACCGCAAATATTCCGACTTCAAGCAGCACCCCAAATTCATTCCGTACCTCGAGAAGATGAGTACGTTGCATTATTATTCGAAAACCAACATCGGCAGCCGTCCTTCCAAACGCGGCAAGACCGACCAGCTCGATTTGGCCGATTTGCGCGCGATACCGTTTGTGGGTTCGTGGAGCCAGATCAAACAGAATGTCCCGGGTTTTTTCGGCGTGGGTTCTGCGTTGCGGCATTTTGAGCAAAGCGGGCTTTGGGAATCGCTCGTGGATTTGTACAATACTTCTTTGTTTTTCAGGACTTTGCTCGAAAACAGCATGATGTCACTGGCCAAGTGTTTTTTTCCGCTGACGGCTTACATGAAAAACGACCCAGAATTTGGGGAATTCTGGCAAACCATATTCGATGAATTCAACCAAACGCACCGTTTGCTGCTCAAGATCGCCCACCACAAAGAGCTCATGGAAAACTATCCCGACGGCAAGGCTTCGATCGCGACGCGTGAAAAAATAGTCGTGCCGCTTTTGGTCATCCAGCAATATGCCTTGCAGCGCATCAACGAAATCCGCGCTTCGGGCCAACCCAATGAAAACCTGTTGGGGATTTACGAAAAGATTGTGACGCGATCGCTGTTTGGTAACACCAATGCGAGCAGGAATTCGGCATAATTTAGTACATTTGGTCAAACACCAAACCACCAACTACAATGGGAAAAAAATTACTGTTGTTTCCAGTCCTGTTGCTTCAGCTTTCCTTATTTGCCCAAGCCCCGGCAATCGAATGGCAAAAGTCATTCGGCGGATCGGACTATGAATACGGATATAAAATCAGGCAGGCCGCAGATGGCGGCTATATCATGATTGGTTCGACCGTATCCACCGATGGCGACGTTTCCTTTCACCATGGCGGTACCGACTGTTGGGTCGTGAAGTTGGATTATTCGGGCGCATTGGAGTGGGAGAAAACGTATGGTGGCTCGGGCTACGATTTGATACTCAGTATCGAACAGACCTCCGATGGCGGTTACATCCTCGCTGGTTTTACGAATTCGACCGATGGCGACATTACAACCGTCAACAAAGGGAGCTACGATCTGTGGGTGGTGAAAATAGACGGCCTCGGGACCATCCAATGGCAGAATACCTATGGCGGATCTTCAGCGGATCAGGCAGAATCCATCAGCCCAACCGACGATGGTGGTTACATCATTGCCGGTACGACCTATTCAAACAATGGGGACGTGTCAGGAAACCATGGGGCCACTGACGCTTGGATATTGAAACTAAACAGCACAGGTGCGATCGCATGGCAAAGAACACTTGGCGGGGGCGGAAATGACAATGGCTATAGGATCAAACCAACGGCTGACGGCGGTTATATTTATACCGGGATTAGCTCGAACAATGGGAATGATTATTTTATCGTGAAGCTCAACAGTGCGGGGGTGTCTGAGTGGCAAAGGCTTTTGGGCGGATCCGGTTTCGATTGGTCATCCGATATTACACAGACAGCCGATGGCGGTTACATCGTATGTGGCGACACCGATTCCACCAACCTCGATGTCATCGGGAATCATGGTGCGACCGATGCCTGGGTTGTCAAACTCAATGCCGACGGCACGACCCAATGGAAGAAAACCTATGGTGGAACCAGTACGGACAGGGCCAACAGCATCCAGCAAACCGCCGATGGCGGTTATATCCTGGCCGGCTACACTTCTTCAAACGATGGCGATGTGACCAGCAACCATCCGGGCGACCTCGAATATTGGGTTTGGAAAATCGATGCGGCCGGTATTTTGCAATGGCAAAAAACGTTGGGCGGCCAAGGACCCGAGGTAGGCTATTCTGCCTGCCAGACGACCGATGGCGGTTATGTGGCATTTGGATGGACTTATGCCTCAGATGGTGATGTCACCGAAAACAATGGCATCCAGGATTACTGGGTCGTGAAATTGTCGCCTGAATCACTGTCTGCCGTTGCTTTTGCTTCGGATGCCTTGCAGATTATTCCCAATCCCGTCCAATCGGTATTGGAAATCAAGTATCTGGCAAACCTGGCGATCGACCGTGTGGTCATTATGGATGCATCCGGGAAGAAAATAATCGAACAACCGCAACCGGAATCGAATACCATCAATGTTGAAAACTGGACCAGCGGAATGTACATCCTTCAGGCATTTTCAGGGGAAATCAAATACCAACAAAAAATCATCAAGCAATAATGAAAACAAGCGAAGTAGGCACCAACGAATATGCGTCATACTACCAAAACTACATCACCAAGGCCGGCGAGGTCGATTTGATCGAGGAGCTCGAAATCTCGGTGCACCGGCTCATCCACTTCGTACGCGAAATCCCGATGGACAAATTCGATTACCGCTACGCCGAGGGCAAATGGACCATCAAGGACATCCTGCAGCACCTGATCGATGCCGAACGCATTTTCAGCTACCGCGCCTTGCGTTTTGCGCGCAAGGACCAAACGCCGTTGGCCAGTTTCGAGGAAGACGACTATGCCCGGGAAGCCAACGGGGGCAGGCGCAGCATCCAGGATTTATTGACCGAAGTGGCCGTGGTGCGCCAATCGACCTTGTCGTTGTTCAAATCTTTTGATGCAGAAACGCTCCAACGCATCGGGACGGCCTCGAACAACCCGATGTCGGTACGTGCCTTGGGGTTTGTGATCATCGGGCACCAGAACCACCACCAGCAGGTTTTTGAAGAACGGTACCTGTAATTTGCAACAGATATGGAGCAATGTCAACTCTTTTGGAAGGATGCCTTAATCGGGGAATACGAGGATCCAATGCCGGACATGTGGTATTTCGACGGGAAATTCATTCCCAACGAAAGCCCCTTGGCCAAAGCGTTTATGGATCATATGGCCAACACGAATCCGCAAGAACTGTTACACGATTGGAGCAAAGGCATCAAGGCAGCCATGCAATTCGGCAATGACAAGCCGATAGCGGTTGTTGTTCTCGCATTGGATGAGGAAAACAATTTATTCGTGCGACGGATCCCGGGATGAATTACCGCAACGCTGCGGCCCAAGCTTCCCATTTTTTTTCGAATTTCATCGTATGCGCCGGACTCGTCGAGGGCAATACATGGTAGGCTATCCCTTCAATTTGCCCAAATATCTTGAGAAAGAATTTATGTGCCTGTTGCCCGTTGAACAGAATCTTTTTGATTTTGGGATGCGCCTGCAACAAACCCGGAATATCATTCTCGAAATGGTTCTTGATGTTCGAATCAAGGCTTCCTTCGCGTTCGCAATGTTTGAGTACATCCCATATGGCAATATTGTTCTTTTGGAGCAAGGCGACCCTATCCGAAAAATTTTCATCGATTGGCTGGCCCGAAAACAGGGCGTACATGATTTTCCAGAAGTGGTTTTGTTTGTGCGCATAATATTCCTGCTTGGCCAATGACATCGCGCCGGGCATCGTTCCGAGGATCAGGATTTCGGAATCCTTGTTGGCGAAAGGCGGAAAGGAACTGATTTTCAATTGGGTTATTTTTTGGTGGCAACAAGCGAAAATACCATCGGGATTTTGTTGCCGAGGCTTTTGATGATGAATTTTCCAGGTTCGGGTTCTGTCATTCCGCTGAAACAAGGGTAGGGTGAATAATCGTATTCGTCGAATCGATCGATCGAAAGCCCATTTTGGATCAGGCTGTTGAGCACTTCGCTGGTCGGATGGTTCCAGCAAACCGATTGGTTTTTGATCGGCGCGTTTTTGTCGGCATAGGTGCCTTCGGTCATTTCAACGATTGCGCCCGTATTGAAATAATCGTATTCGATCGAGTGGTAATTGGAGTCAAACATCCAAATAAACGGATGGAATTCGACAAATACCAATTGCCCGCCCGGTTTAAGAAAATGGGCAATCACTTTGGCCCATCGGTCCAGGTCAGGAAGCCAGCCGATCGTACCATAACTCGTAAAGACAAGATCGAATTTTTCGTCGAGTTGGTTCGGCAAATCATAAATGTCGCAGCAGAGGAATCGGGTGTCGGTTGGCAAATCGGCGGCGATTTTGCGTCCGGCCTCGATGGCCTTGTCGGATAAATCGACGCCCGTAACTTCTGCGCCCATGCGCGAAAGCGAAATGCTGTCCTGCCCGAAATGGCATTGCAGGTGCAGGATTTTCTTGCCTTTGACTCTGTCGAGCAACTCGAGTTCGATCGGCTTTAGGGAAGTTTGCCCCGATAAAAATCCGGGCAGGTCATAGAATTCAGACTCGAGATGGAAATCAACCTTGTCGTTCCAGAGCTTTTTGTTGTATTCGAGGTAATTTTCTTCGGGTTTCATATGGGCTAAGATACGGTTTTTATGGCCAATGCCACTGTTACTTTTTGGGAACCGAAAGGACTAATGGAGTAAAACGGAATCATGAAGACATTTTGCATTTTACTGGCGGCCGTAGCCTGCATGACTGGTTCATTGGCCGCCCAACAGCGAGTCCTCAACCTGCACGAACTGTGGGAAAGGAATGGGATAGAGGTGTACAACAGGGAATTGACCCCGATCGATGACCGCTCGGGCATCCGCCTGGATAAAAAGGAAGGCGAGGGAGTGGCTTGGCTCAAAGACGTTGAATTCTCCGAGGGCATTATCGAATTTGACGTACGTGGCGAAAACCTCAAGCAACACAGTTTTGTCGGGATTGCGTTTCATGCCAAAGACGATTTGACGTATGACGCGATTTATTTGCGACCATTTCAATTTCAATCTGAAGATGAAATTTTGAGGCAACGCTCGATCCAATATGTTTCCTTTCCCGATTTTACCTGGCGCAAATTGCGCGAACAATTCCCAGGCAAATACGAAAGTGCCATTGTGCCGAGTCCGGATCCCAATTCATGGGTAAAAGTAAAGATTGTGGTGAAAGATGGAACTGTTTCTACTTACATCAACGGAAATGCACAACCGAGTTTGGTCGTTCAGAAAGTGACGAATGCTGTTTCAGGAAAAATCGGTTTTTATGTGGCCGATACCTCGGGTGGTGATTTTGCCAACATCAGTATTGTCAAGCATTAAAAAAGGAACCTGTTGGGGTTCCTTTTTTATTATCTGTCGTCTTCGTCGTCTTCGTCGTCTTCTTCATTGTTGTCCGAATCGAAATCGTCTTCATCCTCATCGTCCTCGTCGTCTTCGTCAGATCCGCCCGGATCTTTGGTCACGTCGACTTCTTCTTCGTCATCATCAATGGCATCCTCGTCATCGATGTCCATGCCTTTGATGTTGTCGATCGGTGCGACCACATCGTCTACGATATCGTCGTCTTCGTCTTCGAAATTCTCGAGACGGCTTGCGAGTTTGGTGCTTACTTTTACCAGATAGATCGTGTCTTCGGTTCTTACTTCAACGGCTTCAACCAATTCGTTTTGCGCATTTCTGAAGCGGATGATGTTCGAGTCGTCATAGCCATCGGGAAACCGCTCCACCAAAAGGTTGAGGATTTCGTTGGTTAATTTGGAATAGTCAACAATAATTCTTCTCATAAGTGTATTATAAATCTAGTAGGTAAGCAAAAATTAGCGGTGCGACAATCGTGGCATCCGATTCAACAATAAACTTCGGTGTCGTGATGTCGAGTTTTCCCCAAGTGATTTTTTCGTTCGGGACGGCTCCGGAATAAGATCCGTAACTCGTCGTCGAATCG
This sequence comes from Flavobacterium sp., assembly GCF_047602195.1. Lineage (GTDB taxonomy): Bacteria > Bacteroidota > Bacteroidia > Flavobacteriales > Flavobacteriaceae > Flavobacterium. The sequence continues at coordinate 2,763,310 of NZ_JASGHW010000004.1, read as the reverse complement.
GAAATCTGGCAAAAGTAACTCCAGAACGGCACATCGTGCATTTCCATGTCCTGGTACAACATCGGTACGACGCAAATCGGGAAATCCCCTGCGATACCACCGCCGATCTGGAAAAATCCGATGCCTTTTCCTTCGCAGTTTTTGGTGTACCAGTCGGCCAGCCACATCATGTATTCGATGCCGCTTTTCATCGTCGTCGGCTTGAATTCGCCTTTGATGCAATACGAAGCGAAGATGTTGCCCATCGTTGAATCTTCCCAGCCCGGAACCACGATCGGCAGGTTTTTTTCGGCTGCGGCGACCATCCAGGAATCTTTCGGGTCGATCTCGTAATATTGTTTCAAAACGCCAGAATTGATCATCTGGTACATGAATTCGTGCGGAAAATAACGCTCGCCTTTAGAGTCGGCGTTGTTCCAGATGTCGTACAAATGCGATTGCAACCTGCGGAAGGCTTCTTCTTCGGGAATACAGGTATCTGTCACGCGGTTGTAGTGGTTTTCCAATAAATCCCATTCTTCCTGTGGACTCAGGTCGCGGTAATTGGGAACCCTTTTGTAAGAGTTGTGCGCCACCAGGTTCATAATGTCTTCTTCCAAGTTGGCGCCGGTACACGAAATGATGTGCACTTTATCCTGACGGATCATTTCGGCCAACGATTTGCCCAGTTCGGCCGTACTCATTGCGCCGGCAAGCGAAACCAACATTTTGCCGTTTTCCAGCAAATGGGTTTCATAGCCTTTGGCTGCATCCACCAACGCTGCCGCATTGAAGTGCAGGTAGTGTTTTTCAATAAACTGGCTAATTGGTCCTTTACTCATTTTTGTTGTTGTTTATTTATGTGTTGGGTCTGGTTGGCTCCTCAAAGGAAAACTATTTTTTTGAAAACGCCAACCGAAATTTATTAACTATTATTTGCCGTAGCCCAAAATCTTGAGCACGTCGTCTGAGGTTTGTGCTTCCGAAAAGACTTCGGTGGCCAAAATCCCGTTTTCGTCGCGGTCGATCAGGATGTGTTTCGGCTGCGGGATCAAGCAGTGGTGCAATCCGCCGTAACCGCCGATGGTTTCCTGATAGGCGCCCGTGTTGAAAAACCCGATGTACAATGGTTTTTCCTTGTTGTATTTGGGCAGGTAAATCGCGTTGATGTTCTGCTCGGAATTGTAATAATCGTCGCTGTCGCAGGTCAATCCACCCAAAAGGACACGCTCGTAAGTGTCGTTCCAACGGTTTACGGCCAGCATCACAAAACGTTTGTTGATCGCCCAACTGTCGGGTAGGGTCGTGATGAAAGACGAGTCGATCATGTTCCACGCCTCACGGTCGTTCTGTTGTTTCTGGTACAACACCTGGTAGATCGCACCGCCCGATTCGCCTACGGTAAACGAACCGAATTCGGTAAAGATGTTCGGTACTTCGACTTCTTCCTCGTCGCAGGCAATCTTGATCTGGTTCAGGATCTCGTCGATCATGTATTGGTAGTCGTATTCGAAAGCCAATGAATTTTTGATTGGGAAACCGCCACCGATGTTGAGTCCGTCCAAAGTAGGACATTCTCTTTTCAAGGCGATGTACACCTTGATACATTTCACGAGTTCGTTCCAGTAATAGGCTGTATCGTTGATGCCGGTGTTGATGAAAAAGTGCAGCATCTTGAGCTCGAGGTTCGGGTTTTCCTGGATCTGTTTTCTGTAAAACGCCACGATATTCTTGTATCCGATCCCGAGACGCGAGGTATAGAATTCGAATTTCGGTTCTTCCTCGGCCGCGATTCTGATTCCGATCTTGAATTTGCCTTTGATTTCGGCCTGCAGCAAATCGAGTTCCTCGTAGTTGTCGATGATCGGAATTGTATTCTTGTGCCCGTTGTTGATCAGGCGTGCAATGTTTTCGATGTATTGGTCGCGCTTGAAACCGTTGCAGATCACATAGGTACTTTTATTGATTTTCCCCGCGGCCAAGAGGTTTTCCACAATATTGATGTCGAAAGCCGAAGACGTCTCGATGTGGATGTTGTTCTTGAACGCCTCATTCATCACATAGGAAAAATGCGAACTCTTGGTACAATAGCAATAGTAATATTTGCCTTCGTACTTGTTTTTTTCCATCGCATTACGGAACCAGTTCTTGGCGCGCTTGATGTTGTTGGAAATCTGCGGAAGGTATGTGAATTTGAGCGGTGTGCCATATTGCTCGACCAGTTTCATGAGGTCGATTTTGTGGAATTCAAGGTTGTCCTTGTTCAGGGTGAATTCTTCCTGAGGGAAATAATAGGTTTGGTTGATGAGGTCGTAATACTTGGTATTCATTTACGGATCAGGTTTAGGAGTTGAAATTAAAATATTGTTTGGTGCGTCAATACATTAATTCCGTTTCTCAAACCCGGATGTTGGCATAAATGATCGGAAGTTTCTCTTGGTGAACAGTAAAAGTGTCAAACGGGACAGCCATTTTGGCGGCAAAAATGTCGCGCAGCAACCGAAAGAAGGTTTTACTGCTTTTGTCCTGTGCGGCTGTGGCGTTGTGGCTGTTTTGCGTTCTGTTCATTAAGGGCAAATGTAAAAAATAAAATAAGTGAATAACAATACTTTTTTATTAAAAAAATATTAAGATTTATAATCCAAAAATGCCTCTATAATCAATTCATTGTCAGTATGTTGGTTGATCTTAATTTTACCGATTCCGTCAATCAATGCAAATTGGATGTTGCCGTACTCGTTTTTCTTGTCGTGGATGAGCAGCTCGAGGATCGGTTCGATGTCTTCCGATTCGAAATCGATCTGGCCGAAAATATCGGTAATCACATACTTGATCTGTGCATATTCTTCGCGGGTCAGCAGTTGTTTTTGCATCGAAAGATAGCTTTCCAAAATCATCCCCGCGGCAATCGCCTCGCCGTGTAAAAGCGTCGTTTTGTTTTCACTTTCGAGGAAATGGCTCTCGATGGCGTGGCCCAGGGTGTGTCCAAAATTGAGTGCCTTGCGGATGCCGTTTTCGGTCGGGTCCTGCATCACGATTTCGTTCTTGATTTCAATCGAGCGGAAAATGAGCGCATCGAAATCGGCAAAATCTACCGAAGCCAAATCGAGGAATTGCTCCCAGTACGGCTTGTCGAAGATGAGCCCGTGTTTGAGCATCTCGGCCAGCCCCGAACGCATTTCATTTTGCGGCAGCGTTTCGAGATAAGTCGTGTCGATGAGCACCATCTGCGGGACATTGATCACACCGATCTGGTTCTTGAGGTGGCCCAGATCGACGCCGTTTTTACCGCCCACCGAAGCGTCGACCATCGCGAGCAAGGTTGTCGGGACATGGATGAAATCGATGCCGCGCTTGAACGTCGAGGCGACAAATCCGCCCAAGTCGGTGACCACGCCGCCGCCCACGTTGATGATTAAACTCTTTCTGTCGGCCCCGAGTTCGGTCAGGATGTTCCAGATCTGGACACAGGTATCGATGTTCTTCGACCCTTCGCCCGATTCGAATTCGACGATCTCGATCGGGATTTCGGTGGCGAGATACGGCAGGAATTTGGGGACGCAAAATTCATTCGAATGGGTGTCGGCCACAACGAATATCGAAGAATATTTATGCGCTGAAAGGAGGTGGTTCAAAAATTCGTAACCGTTTTCACCGAAATGAATCGGGTAGCCGTTGGCCGGAATGGATTGCATCGCTTCAAATTTAGTCAGGCAAAATAACGCATTAATATTTTTTTGTGGCCACGAATGCGCGAATTTTTTCCCAAAGATTTTTCCTTAATATTTTTTAAAACCCATGGATTCGTAATCCACACTGCCTATCTTTGCATTATCATTAAAAACTACATGGAAAAAATCTTCAACAATACACAAAACGCATTTGCGCTCAAGAGCGACACCGAACTCGACCGCGCTTATTTTCTGTTCAAATTAATCGACAGCGAGCCGCTCGTACGCATCGGCACTGCGGTAACCAACTTTGCGATCAAGGCGCATTTGCCGGTCGAAGGGTTGATCCGCGCAACGGTATTTGACCATTTCTGCGGCGGGGTCAATGAAAATGACTGTCTTCCGGTGGTCGATAAGATGTTTACCAAGGGTGTTTCCTCGGTACTCGATTATTCGGTCGAAGGCAAGGAAGAAGAACAGCAGTTCGATTCGGCGCTCGAGATGACGCTCAAGACGATCGATTTCGCCGAACAACGCAAGGCGATTCCGTTTGCGGTTTTCAAGCCGACGGGTTTCGGAAGATTCTACCTGTACGAAAAATTAGGGGAGGGCCAAACCCTTACCGCCGAGGAACAAAAGGAATGGGACCGAGTGGTCGAGCGTTTCGATACCGTCTGCAAAGCCGCACACGATAAGGACGTGGCATTGCTCATCGACGGGGAGGAAAGCTGGATGCAGGACGCCGCCGATGACCTCGTGGCCGACATGATGCGTAAATACAACAAACAAAAAGCGATTGTGTTCAATACCTTGCAGATGTACCGCCACGACCGACTGGACTATCTCAAAAGGTTGCACGAGCAAGCCAAGTCCGAAGGTTTTTATATCGGGATGAAGCTTGTTCGCGGCGCCTATATGGAGAAGGAGAACAAGCGTGCCGAGGAGAAAGGCTACCCAACCCCGATCTGCGCCTCCAAACAGGCCACCGACGAAAATTATGATGCCGCGGTGGTGTACATGATGGATCACCTCGACCAGATGGCGATCTTTGCCGGGACGCACAACGAAGAAAGTTCTTATCAATTGATGGAATTGTTGCAGCAGCGCAACATCGCCAAGAACGACGACCGCATTTGGTTCGGACAGTTGTATGGCATGAGCGACAACATCAGCTACAATCTTGCGGCCAACGGCTACAATGTGGCGAAATACCTGCCGTTCGGGCCCGTGCGCGACGTAATGCCGTATTTGATCAGAAGGGCCGAAGAAAACACTTCTGTGGCCGGACAGACCAGCCGCGAACTCACTTTGATCAAAACCGAACGCGACCGAAGAAAAGGCAAGAATTAAGAAGTCCCGAGGCTTTAGCCGAATTGAGCGAAGCTAAAAACCGTTTCACTGTAAGAGGCAAGATTGCTTCGCTGAAAGATTTAGAAGTATGAAAACCTGTTCGAGTTCCGGGCAGGTTTTTCTTTTCTTTCAGTGAAGTGGTCTTTCTTCTGTTTTCTGAAATTTGGCCTATCTTTTCCTGTTAATTCGTTAATTTTTTGGTTATTCACCCTGATTGTTAGCAAGATTACCTCATTATGTTTAATTGTAACAGAAATTATTTTATATTGTGCCAAATTTCTATAAAAACCACATGAAAAAACTTACTTTTTTTAAAGAGGGTTTGAAATTGAACGGATTTTAGATGCATTTTATCGTTAATGGATCCATTGGTTTTTTAGCGGTTTAACCCAAATTTTGCACGCTTATGAAAAGGACTTTTACCCATACGGCGCTACTCATCCTGTTGTTTATTGCCTCGGCTTTCCAGGTTCCTGAAACCGAAGGCCCGCCTTATACCAAAGCACAAATTGAATCCTTTGTACGCGAAGTTTTTGGCAACCAGGCCGATGCATTGGTGCTCAAGGACAATTCACCCCGGCTGCAACTCATTCAAAATTTCCTGGGCAGGGTAGCGGTGCTCCACAAACCCGAATTGGCGGGTAAAAAGTTCAAGCTGCTCTCTAGCGTAGCCTTGCAAAACAAATACAACCCTACGATGACGCGCGACCAGGTTTACCATGCCGCGACGTTCAATCCGCTCAAATACAACCTCCCGATGGCTTCCAAACAGCGCGAGGTATTCCGCATCGACCATTCCGACTACCTCATCATCATCGAACCTTTACAGTAGCGTATGAGAAAAATTATCCTGCTTCTGGCCTTTTTGGTCTCGTTTGCCGCGAAAGCACAAGTGTATCCGATGCAGAACGGAACTTTTTCTACCTGCTCGGGAACCTTTTATGATTCGGGTGGTGCAGCCGGCAACTACGGTGCGATGGAAACTTATCAGATCACGTTTTGCCCTTCAACGCCGGGAACGTACATCCAGCTCAATTTTACCAATTTTGATGTCGAAGGTTCGCCTTTCGATTACATGACGATTTACAACGGTTCTGGAACGGGTGGGGCAGTAATTGGGGTGTATGACGACGTTAACCTGCCGAGCTGCGATGTAATTGCCTCGTCCCATGCTTCAGGTTGTTTGACCGTGGTGTTTGTATCCGACGGAAGCTTGCAGTATGGCGGTTGGGCAGCCAATATCGTCTGCAGCAATGTCCCGGGCGGTACGCCTACTTCGGCGCCTTCGAATTCGGTTTGTGCCGGTGCCGATGCTTTTTGTGCCGATGCCGGTCCGTTGGAATTTCCGAACAGCAGCGATGGCGGATGCGTGCCTGATGCGCCGACCGTTGTGACCAACAATACGTGTTTGATCACCGCACCAAACCCGGCCTGGTATTATCTGGAAGTGGGCGTTGCCGGAAACATCAACCTCGAAATTGAACAAACCACAGGGCCAAACGGAACAGGCACCGGACTCGATGTGGACTATGCCATTTGGGGACCTTTTGCCAATTCGGCTGCCGCCTGTGCCGATTTTACGTTGGGCGATTGCGTGGGCGATCACGATTGTTCGGGAAATGTAATTGATTGTAGTTTTAGCATCGATGCAATTGAAACGGCCACGATTCCCGGTGCTCAGGTCGGGCAGATTTATATGGTACTGATTACCAATTTTGACGGTGCGCCGGGATACATCACGATGACGCAAACCAATGCCGGAAGCCCTGGCGCTGGTTCCACCGATTGTTCAATTGTTTGTCCGACCTTTGCCGGAACCAACCCGACGACTTGTGGTGCCACAAACGGAAGCATCACCATTTCCGGACTCGATCCCAATACGAATTATACCGTCACCTATCTCGATGACGGTACGCCAACGTCGGTGTCGGTTACGAGCAATGCCGCCGGTGTAGCCGTGATCAACGGGTTGAATGCAGGGAATTACACCAACATCAGGACGAATTACCCGGGTTGTACCTCGACTTCAGGGACCGTGACCCTAACGGCCGCGAGTGCGCCTGTGGTCAGCAATATCAGCAACAATTCGCCGGTCTGTATCGGTGGCAATGCGGTCTTTACCATTACGGGAACACCCAATGCAACCGTAGGATACAATATCAATGGCACCGGAGCGACGACCACGGTGCTCAGTGCAGCCGGAACCGCGACGGTGACGGTCAACGGTGTGTCGGCCAATACGACAATCAATGTAGTTTCGGTCAGTGTGCCGGGATGCAATGTGCCGTTGGTGTTGTCGAGTATGGTTACCGTCAACTCGGTAGCTACCATTACATTGACCTCCGCCGCTGCAACGACCAACCAAACCGTTTGCAGTAACGCACCCATTACGGCCATCACTTATAATGTCGCCGGAAGCGGCACTGGAGCTTCGGCCTCTGGATTGCCAACCGGCGTAACGGCTAATTTTGTGGCCGGCGTATTGACCATTTCGGGAACGCCAACTGCGACAGGTACGTTTAATTATACGGTGACCACTTCAGGTGGTTGTGGCGTGGCTTCGCTCAACGGAACCATTACCGTCAATCAGGCGGCGACCATTGCATTGACTTCGGCAGCCGGTACGACGAACCAAAACATCTGTATCAATACGGCCATCAATGCCATTACCTATGCCGTAGCCAATGGCGCGACCGGAGCAACCGTAACGGGGTTACCGGCCGGTATTACCGGAAGTTTTGCGGCTGGCGTCTTTACTATTTCGGGAACGGCCACCGCTTCGGGTACCTTCAACTATACTGTGACCACCACGGGCGGTTGCGGATCCGACAGCGAAACCGGGACCATTACGATTTTCGGTGCGGCCACACTGACGTTGACCTCGGCCGCAGCGACGACCAATCAAACGCTTTGCGTCAATACACCAATCGCCAATATCACTTATGCGGCAGCCAATGGGGCAACCGGTGCGACGGCCTCTGGCTTGCCTACGGGCGTGACCGGTAGTTTTGCCGCGGGTATTTTTACCATCAGCGGTACACCGACTGTTTCAGGGACTTTCAATTATTCGGTCACCACGACCGGCGGTTGTGCCTCCGATACCGAAAACGGTACGATTACCGTGAACCCCGATGTTACTTTGACATTGACTTCGGCCGCTGCGACGACCAACCAGACGGTCTGCGGGAGCACGGCCATTGCCAATATTACTTATGCTTATGGCAACGGGGCGACCGGGACAACCGTATTGGGATTGCCAACCGGGGTTAGCGGAAGTGCGGTTGCGGGCGTGTTTACGATCAGCGGGACACCAACGGCTTCAGGGACTTTCAATTATACCGTGACCACGACCGGCGGTTGTGCCTCGGCTTCGTTGAGCGGAACCATCATCGTGGGTGCCAATGCAACGATTGCACTGACTTCCGCTGCGGCAACGGCCAACCAAACCGTGTGCATCAACGATCCGATTGCAACCATTACGTATGCGACGACCAATGCATCGAATGTCTCGGCGACAGGATTGCCGGCAGGCGTGAATGTGGTGTATGCTGCAGGTGTGGCGACCATTTCGGGTACGCCAACGGTTTCGGGTACTTTCAATTACACCATCACCACGGTGGGCGGTTGTGCCGTCGATAGTGAATCGGGAACCCTCACGATCAATTCGGATGCAAGCCTCACACAAACTTCAGCCATTGGAACCGAAGTCCAAACCCTTTGTGTCAGCACGGCCATCACACCGATTACTTACAGTGTGGGCGGAACGGCCAGCGGAGCCACTGCCATTGGACTCCCGGCGGGTGTTGCGGCGGTTTATACCGCGGGTGTGTTGACGATTTCAGGAACACCGACCGCGACAGGAACATTTAATTTTACGGTTACGGCCACGGGAAGCGGCTGTTCTTCGCCTTCCTTGACCGGTACGATTACAATCGATGCCAATGCTACGTTGGCCTTGACTTCTGGTATAGCCACCGACAACCAAGTGCTTTGTATCCATACCGCCATTATACCGATTGCCTATTCGATAGCCAACGGAGGAACGGGCGCTACGGTGTCTGGATTGCCAACCGGTGTCACCGGCAGTTTTTCCGCCGGTGTATTTGCCATCAGCGGAACACCAACAGTCGACGGGACTTTCAATTATACCGTAACGACCACGGGCGGTTGTTCTTCTGCTTCACTCAATGGTACACTCACAGTGACTCCAGAGGTAACGATGACCCTGACTTCGGCAGCAGGCACCAACAACCAGACCGTCTGTACCGGTACGGCCATCACGACCATCACTTACGGTACGGCCAATGGCGTCACCAATGTAACGGTATCTGGATTGCCTACCGGCGTGACCGGAAGTTTTGCGGCGGGAATCTTTACGATCAACGGTACGCCTACGGTTGATGGTATTTTCAATTATGCACTGACTACTGTCGGAGGTTGTTCTTCGGTTACTTTGAACGGCACGATCACGATAGATGCCAATGGTGCGATGACACTAAGCTCCGCACCAGCAACGACCAACCAAACGCTGTGCATCAATGCTGCCCTTGTACCGATCACTTACAATACGGCCAATGGGGTCACCAATGTAACCGTTACGGGACTGCCTGCGGGTGTGACCGGAAATTTTGCCGCCGGTATCTTTACAATCAGCGGATCGCCAACGGTGGATGGTATTTTCAATTATGCAGTGACGACCAGCGGTGGATGTACCCCGGTTACCTTGAACGGGACAATCACAGTCAGCCCGGCAGTCACGATGGTATTGTCATCGGCCTTGGGTACCGACAACCCAACGCTTTGCATCAACACCGCCATTGCGGCCATTGCTTATACGACCACCAACGGTGCCACCAATGTGACGGTTTCTGGACTGCCAACGGGGGTGACCGGAAGTTTTTCCGCGGGAATCTTTACGATCAGCGGATCACCAACGGTAGACGGTATCTTTAATTATACAGTGACTACCGTTGGCGGATGTTCGTCGGTTACCCTGAACGGAACGATAACCGTGAATCCTGATGTGACGATGACTTTGTCTTCGGCGGCGGGCACTGACAACCCAACGCTTTGCATCGGCAGCGCGATGACACCGATTACTTATGCCACGACCAATGGCGCCACCAATGTGACGGTTTCCGGACTGCCGACCGGTGTGACGGGAAGTTTTGCTGCCGGTGTGTTTACAATCAATGGAACGCCTTCGGTTGACGGCATCTTCAACTATACGGTGACTACGGTCGGCGGCTGTTCTTCTGTTGCGCTTAACGGAACGATAACCGTAACCCCAAATGTCACGATGAACTTAACTTCGGGCATCGGGACGGATAACCAGACACTTTGCATCAGCACGGCCATTGCACCGATTGATTATACAACAACAAATGGAGTGACCAATGTTACCGTTTCTGGACTGCCTGCGGGTGTGACCGGAAGTTTTGCTGCCGGAGTCTTTACGATCAGCGGGACACCAACGGTGGATGGTACTTTCAATTATACGGTAACCACAGTAGGCGGCTGTTCTTCGGTGACGCTCAACGGAACCATTACGGTCAACCCGGGCGCGAGCCTGGTGCAAATATCGGCACCGGGTACCGAAACCCAAGGCGTTTGCATCAACAACGCGATTGTACCTATTTCCTATATGATTGGAAGCGGCGCCACCAATGCCACGGTGTCGGGATTGCCGGCAGGCGTGAGCGGAACATTTACCGCGGGCGTATTTTCGATTACGGGCGCGCCAACCGTCGATGGCATTTTCATCTTTACGGTGACCGCCACAGGAAGCGGCTGTTCATCGCCTACGCTGAGCGGGTCGATCATCGTGAATCCTGATGTAACGATGGTGTTGACCTCGGCTGCGGCTACCACCAGCCAAAACCTGTGCATCAATACACCGATTGCACCGATCATCTACACGACCACTAATGGCGTGGCCAATGTAACGGTTTCGGGTTTGCCAAGCGGCGTTACGGCGAATTTTACCGCCGGTGTGCTCACGATCAGTGGAACGCCAACGGTAGCCGGAACGTTCAATTACACAGCGACTACGACAGGCGGCTGTGCTTCGGTAACCTTGAATGGAACCATCACCGTGAATCCGGATGTGACAATGGTGTTGACATCGGCTTCGGCGACGACCAACCAAACACTTTGCATCAATACCGCGATTGCGCCAATCAAATATACGACGGCCAACGGCGCGACCAACGTGACCGTTTCGGGATTGCCGACAGGCGTGACCGGTAGTTTTACCGCCGGTGTGTTTACCATTAGTGGAACGGCAACCGTTTCGGGAATATTCAATTATGCGGTGACGACTGCTGGGGACTGTTCATCGGTGACATTGAACGGAACGATTACCGTGAATCCGAATGTAACGATGACGCTGACTTCTTCGGCTGCGACCACCAACCAGACACTTTGCATCAACACCGCGATCGTACCGATAACCTATGCGACGGCCAATGGCGTAGCCAATGCAACTGTCGTAGGTTTGCCGACTGGCGTCACGGGAAGTTTTTCCGCCGGAACCTTTACCATCAGCGGAACACCAACCGTATCGGGTATTTTTCCTTACACGGTCACCACCGTCGGCGGGTGTAATTCGGTAATCCTAAACGGAACTCTTACCGTGAATCCGGATGTGACAATCGCACTGACTTCGGCGGTCGGAACAGACCACCAGGTGTTGTGTATCGGGACCCCGATCGTACCGATAACGTATGTGACGACCAATGCGACCAATGCCACCGTGATTGGATTGCCCAACGGGTTGACGGCAGTTTTTGCTGCGGGTATTTTAACGGTCAGCGGTTCACCTACGGTCAGCGGTGAATTCAATTATACCGTCACGGCAACTGGCATTTGCGTTTCGGCTTCGCTCGTCGGAAGCGTTTCTGTGAATCCAAATGTAGCCCTCGCTTTGACTTCTGCATCGGCGACGACCGCACAAATCCTGTGCATCAATACGCCAATTTCGGCCATCACTTACCTAGCGACCAATGGAGCGACCGGTGCAACTGCTTCCGGTTTGCCGACGGGCGTGAGCGGTAACTTTGCTGGCGGTATTTTCACCATCAGTGGAACACCGACCGCAGCAGGCGTTTTCCCTTATACGGTCACGACTACGGGTGGCTGTTCCTCGGTTGTATTGGGCGGAACAATCACCGTGAATGCCTTGGCCACGGCGACCATCAACTATGCTGCAAGCCCTTATTGTACGACACTAAACAGTGCCCAAGCGGTCACTTTGACCGGAACCGGACCATATACGGGCGGTGCCTTTTCGGCTGCGGCAGGACTCAGCTTGAATGCCACAACCGGAGCCATCAATCCATCGTTGAGCACGGCTGGTAATTATACCGTGACCTATTTGATTCCGGCTTCGGGCGGTTGCCCTGCGATTCCTGTGTTGGCCAATGTGACCATTACCAAAGCGCCTACGGCGACCATCAGCTACAGCGGCGCATTTTGTACCTCGCTTACGGCTTTACAGCCTGTTTCGTTGAATGGTACTTCGGCATATCTCGGCGGTATCTTTTCGGCTCCGGCTGGCTTGAGTTTGAACGCGACGAGCGGGGCCATCAATCCATCGCTGAGTACGCCAGGAAATTATATGGTGACTTATACCATCCCGGCTTCGGGCGGTTGCGCGGCGGTACCGACGACCACGAATGTAACCATCAATGCAACGCCAATCGCAGTGGCCAATCCTGCTGCGCAAACCATCTGCTCAGAAGAAGCCACAGCCATCAGCTTGAGCAGTGCCGTCGCAGAGACCACGTTTACCTGGACTGCTGTGCAGACCAATGTGACCGGGGCAAGCGATGGAAGCGGGGACAGCATCATCCAAAACTTGACCGCGACCGGAAATTCGGTTGGGACGGTGCGTTACACCATTACGCCATCCACCGCATTTTGCACCGGTACACCGATTGTGGTGACCATTACCGTCAATCCATTGCCAATAGTATCGCTATCCGATGGTGTGATTTGCCGCAACCCGACCAGCGGAATTGCCGTTCGCACCTATGTGCTGAATGCCGGGCTCAACAATGCGGCCTACGATTTCGTCTGGACGCACGACACTTATGTGATTCCGGGTGCGGTCGACAATACCTATGAGGCCGATCAGGCGGGTGTTTATACTGTCTATGCGACGAATGCGGCGACGGGTTGTATTTCGTATGCGGCCACGGCTGTGGTTACCGAAACCGAAGTGGCCGAAATCGCGTTGATCGAAGGAACCGAAGCGTTCGCACAAAATCCGGTGATTGTGGTGACGGTTTTGGGTTCGGGCAATTATGAATACCAGATCGACAACGGTGCGTTCCAGACCTCGAATGTCTTTGCGAACCTCAACATGGGCGAGCACACGCTGCACGTACGCGACCAGGACGATTGTACCGACATCACACAGGCTTTTACGCTAATCGATTATCCGAAATTCTTCACCCCGAACGGTGACGGTTACAACGACTTCTGGAACATCGATGCGTTGGCTGGACAGCAAGGCTCAAAAATCAGCATTTTCGACCGTTACGGCAAATTGATCAAGCAGATCAGTCCGTCGGGGCAAGGATGGGACGGGACGTATAACGGCGCAATGCTGCCATCGACCGATTATTGGTTTGTAGTCGAATACACGGACCAGCAAATCAAGAAGGAATTCAAGGCGCACTTTTCGCTCAAACGATAAAACAAAAGGCTGCTTTCGGGCAGCTTTTTTTATTGGAGATAATCGGCTACATCATCGTCTGGAATCCAATCTTTCATATCGGGCAATGCGCGTCTTTGCATGAAGTCGAAGAAATCACTGTATTCATTTTCGACAATGTTCCAATCCTTGGTATTGGTCTGGAACGACGGATGGAAAACCAATACTTTTTCGGTAATTTCCCCATTGACAACCTCAAAACCCGCAAAGGTATCCTGGTCCTGTCTGGCGGCAAAGGTCAACACTTCACGGCCAGGACATTCCATTTGGAAACGATTGTCGATAAAGGTATTCGGATTGGTTTCAATGGTGGCATCAATCGACCATGGGATGAATTGGAGTTGTTTGAGTTTGGCAAACCAATGGTAAGCTGCGGGAATATTCATCTGAATCAGTTATGATCTGGGCGTAACGGTCAAGAAACCAATTTCACGGTCCAAAAAGTCGTCAATCTCTTTTCGGGTCAGTTGTACAATTTGAAATTTCGGGGCAATCACCTCGAGCGTCACCTCTTTGAATCGGATGATGTAATGTTTGTCATCACGGTACAAATCATCTGAATGCGAAGAATGGCTGCGGTTGTTTTTTTTTAACCTTTTGATCCAATTCGAATTGAACACTTCAGAGAAAGCATACAAGGCAACTCCTGGCGTTTTAGAGGGCAACCCAACTTCGTCATTGGGGTAACCGAACTGGTAAATTTTGAAATCGAAACGCAATGCTTCAATCGTTGCATTGTTTTCTTTGAGCAAAAGATACAATTTGCGTTGGCTCGAAAGGATAAAACCCTCGTGCATGAATTCGTATTCTTTTTCAAGTCGAACCGGTTTTGCATTTTCGTTTGGCGATTCCATTTTGATTCCAAAAAATCCCATATCCCAAAAGTTGAGGTTTGTCACAAATTAATGATCCGAAAACTGCAAATTACTCAAATTTTTGTACGTCCCGTTTTCAATCGCAAGCAATTCCCGGTGCGTGCCCTGTTCGGTGATGCGGCCCTTGTCGAGTACCAAAATCTGGTCGGCATTGCGGATGGTTGACAACCGGTGCGCGATGATGATGCTCGTACGGCCTTCCATCAGCACTTCCAAGGCTTCCTGCACGAGCTTTTCGCTCTCGCTGTCGAGCGATGAGGTGGCCTCGTCGAGAATCAGGATGCTCGGGTTTTTGAGCAACGCGCGCGCGATGGCGATGCGTTGTCTTTGCCCGCCCGAGAGCTTGATGCCGCGTTCGCCCACGACGGTTTCGAATTGTTCAGGGAATCCTTCGATAAAATTCAACGCGTTGGCTTGTTTGGCGGCCAGCAAAATTTCTTTGTCGGTTGCGTCGGGCTTGCCATAGGCGATGTTTTCACGGATGGTTCCGCCAAAAAGGATCACGTCCTGCGGCACGATGCTCATGTTGCCGCGCAGGTTTTCAAGCTCGTAATCGTAGATGCTTGTTCCGTCGATCAGGATTTGTCCGCCATCGAGGTCGTAGAAGCGCAACAGCAACGAGGCAATCGTCGATTTCCCGACGCCGCTCGGACCGACAATCGCGATTTTTTGCCCGAAGTTGGCCGTAAAACTTACATCCGAAAGCACTTGTACTTCTTTGCGCGACGGATAACTGAACGCGACATTTTGGAACGTCACGGTGCCCTTTAATTTTTGGGTGCGGGTATTCTCGACCGAGCTGATCTTTTCGGGTGTTTCGTCGAGCAGTTCAAACACGCGTTCGGTGGCGCCGAGTGCCTTTTGGATCTGCGTGTACAATTCGGCGATACCGCCCGATGAGGCGCCGACATAAGTCGAATACAGGATGAACGTGAACAATTCGCCCACGGTGATTTCTCCGGCGATGCTCAGCGTAACGCCATACCAAACCACGGCGACGATTGTCCCAAAAAGACAAACGATGATGAACGAGGCGAAAATCCCACGGTAGTTGCCGCCCTTGATGGCGACTTTGACCACATCGCTTATTTTCTTTTGGTAGCGCAAGATTTCGTACCATTCGTTGGCAAACGCTTTGACAATCGTGATGGCCTGCATCGATTCGACGACGATGCCCTGGCTTTCGGCTACCTGGTCTTGTACAATCTTGGAATATTTGCGGATGAACCTGCCAAAAAATACCGCGGCGATGGCCACTACGGGAACCACCGAAAGCATCATCAGCGTCAGTTTGATGTTGAGGTTGGCCAGCAAGATGAAACTGCCGATGATCAAGATGAACTGCCGTAGGAATTCGGCGATCGTGGTGGTCAGCGTGTCCTGGATTTGGGTGATATCGGTGCTGATGCGGGAGTTGAGTTCGCCCACGCGTTTCTGCGAGAAATAGACCATCGGCAACTTGATGAGGTTGCTGTAGACCGCAATGCGGATGTTGGCCAGCGTGTGTTCGGTGAAATTGACGAACAACGAGATGCGGAAAAATGAAAACGCCGACTGCAACAGCAAAATCCCCATAAGCCCGAGCGCGATCGTATTGGCCTGTTCGCCGTCTTTTTCCTTGACACAATCGACAAGCATCCCCATGAATTTGGGGAAGGCCAGTGCGGTGGCACTCGTGAGCAGCAGGAACAGCAAACCGAGCAGGAATTTCCATTTGTGGTTTCCCGAATAGCGGAAAATCTGTAATGCCTTTCCGAGTGAAGTGGCGGTGATTTTGGTTTTTGGTAAGTCGTTTTCGGTTTTGTGGCGTGCCATCTGTTTTTTTTTTTGAAGCGCCCAAACGATTGCTTTGCCAGTTCGCTAAAGCTCGTGTCGGCTGCGCCTTGGGTCTGGGACAAAAGTAACCAAGAAATACATACCGAAATCTTATATTTTCATTAAAAATCAGCAGGCCAATCATTTCTTATCTTTGTTGAACCCGTTTCATTTTTTGAACAGACGCCAATCTCCATTTGTCCATCATCAACAACGAAATAAAGAACACATGAAAATCAAAGAAATTGAGCTGTGCTCGGACGATCTCAAAGCGACCGAACGGTTTTATAAAAAAGTATTGGATGTGGGCCAATTTTGGAAGGGCGACAATCGTTTGTCGTTTTTTGCCGGAAGCACCAAAATCACTTTCCACCGATCGGACAACAGCCATCCGGTTTACCATCTGGCGTTTGACATTCCGCACAACCAACTCGACCAAGCCTTGGCCTGGCTAAGCCAAAGAACCGACATTATTCCCGTTTCCGATACCGAAACCATAGCCGATTTTGCCAATTGGGCGGCGAAATCATTTTACTTCCATGACAACAACGGCAACATCCTCGAGTTCATCTGCCGTTTCGCGGTCAGCAATGCATCGGATGCGCCATTTGGTGGTTCTTCTATTTTGTACGTCAGCGAAATGGGTTTGGTGACCGATGACGTGGCCGGCGTCTGCAAGCAAATCAAAACAAAATATGGACTTTCGTTTTTTACCCGCCAACAGCCCACCGAAAAATTTTCCGCCATGGGTGACGACTATGGTTTACTGATCATCGTCGACAGCCACCGCAATTGGTATCCGACCCAGCAGCCATCGCGCCCGTTTCCGCTCAAGCTCGTTTTTGACGGGCCAAAAGATGCGAACCAAGTCTTGCGGTTTCCATAAATTGACTAGTTTTGTTGGAATACATCAATTGTTGGCCATGAAAAAAATACTACTTCTTCTCCTGTTGATCGGTTTTGCTTCCCTGCAAGCCCAAACGATTGAATCCCCAAGCCGTTCCACGCTCGGTTACATCAAACCCGACGGGACGATTGAAAGCAGCAGCCGGTCGACCTTGGGTTACATCAAAAATGACGGTACGATCGAGAACCGAAGCCGCTCGACCATGGGCTACATCAAATCGGATGGCACGATCGAAAACAGCTCGCGTTCGACGCTGGGGTATGTGAAAAGTGACGGGACGGTCGAGAACAGGTCGCGTTCCACCATCGGCTACATCAAAGACGACGGGACGGTCGAGAACAGCAGCCGAAGCACGATCGGTTATGCGAAAGGCGTCCCGAAAGAATGGGCGGCCGTGTATTATTTCTTTTTCAAATTCGAATAAAGGTGCTGGCGGGTATGGCAAAAAGAACCTTCCGGAGCCAACTCGATGCGGAAGAAATCTGCAGGCGACTCGATGCCGCGACCGAAAGTTTCCAAACCGATTCCAATATATCCAAACTTTTTGAGGGAAAAGTCACCGCTTCGGGTTTCCGCATTTGGCCTACTTTTGATTATGCCCCGCGCAACCAGCTCCGGCCGGAAATTGTCGGTACGATGGTACGGGGCGAAAAGCTGACCTCGATTGAGGTACAATTCCGAATGCCTCAAGGGATGTCGTTGTTGTTGAAAACCGTGTTGGTTTTGAATACTGCGATGGTGGTTCTCTTGGCCTTGGGCCCGACCGATCCCATTATTTGGAAGGCTTTAGCGGGACTTATTGTCACCACTTCGCTGATCATCTATCTGGTGTTTCGGTCAAAAGTAAAGGCATGCCAGGTTGTTTTGGCGCGTCTGATCGAAGCCGAATAAAACGGTCGGGTTATTTGTAGTGCTCATAGGATTTGTTGTTGAAAATTTCCCGGGTCGTATTTTCGTTTGAATCGGAAAAGGCATCGGCTTTGCCCATCGTCTGTTTGTCGATGTGGACCGCTAGGGCTGGTGATTTTGTATTGCGACCGCCAGCATTTCCTCTTGCATATAAAAAAAATTAATTCCACAGGGTGCCGTCCAAGCCCAAAATGATGCCCATCCAAAGGCCGACAAAATAAGCGAATACGGCAATCGTAATTCCCATTGCTTTTTTCCAGTCGGGGAAGGGTTTAATTCACAGTTTGTGAAGGTAAAAGTAAGATTTCTTTTATAAACACGTTTTTTAGTGTATTTTTAAAATCTATTCAAAATATTAGTAATCAATTGATTGTGATTTTATTATTAATGTCGTCACGATGATTTGCTAGATTTTTCCGACGAAATACGAGCAACGCGTTAAAAAGTGCATTTCAACGACTTTTGGTGTTACGTACGGGGAAAATCAATCAAAAAAAAACCACTCGAACTACCTTTACAGAGGTTTTTAAAAGTTGATAATAATCCCTTTACCTGAGTTATTATGAAAAATTATACACTACTTTTTGTTGCGATAGCCAGTGTTTTTTCTGTCAGTGTTTTGGCTCAGCGCGGTGATCGTGCCGGTGCGAAAATGGGAAATACACAATTGATGTCCGATATGATGTCGAACAGCGACATGGCCATCATCGCCTATCATGTGGAAGAACGCATCAACATGCCATTCGGAAGCTCAATCACTACTTATGAAGTATCGAGCGAAAGCTTGATCAGCACCACCAATCTCGGGGAAAACAATACACGTGTCGTGACACCAAAATACGGGAAAGCAAAAATCAAGGCGGTTGCCATTTCGCTCAAGCCCGAACAGGCCAAAGTACAAATCGTAATGCCCGAGGTCAGCCCTGCTAAAATTGAAATCGCAAGGACGGTCGAAAAAGTCAAGTCGGTCAACATCGACATTTTGGGTACTTATGAAAGGGTGCTCGACAAAGGATACAAATCGATCGATATGCTCAAAAGAGTAGGGAATGGCCGTTACTTCGACGGCGATCTCGTGATGGCAGCCAAATGGTACGACCAGTTGTTTGCCTTGACCACCGACCTTGAAGCAGAGTACTTTTTCAGGTATGCTCAATCGCTCAAATCGGTCAGCCAAGACAACAAGGCCAATGAGATGATGGCCATCTGGGAAAGCAAAAATGCCACTTCCAATTAAATTTACACCTTAAGCGACGCGCGAAATCCGCGTGCGGCATAATAGGATTCTGCGCCGTTGTGGTATAGGAATACCTGATTGTAGCGCCGGTCGCAGAACAATGCCCCGCCCAATTTCCTTGTTTCGGCTGGCGTCAGCACCCAACTTGAGGTCTTTAGATCAAAA
Organism: Flavobacterium sp.; assembly: GCF_047602195.1. Classification (GTDB taxonomy): domain Bacteria; phylum Bacteroidota; class Bacteroidia; order Flavobacteriales; family Flavobacteriaceae; genus Flavobacterium. The sequence goes on along the minus strand of NZ_JASGHW010000004.1, from coordinate 2,743,683 downwards.
TTTCCTAGTGTTTGCAGGTTACGGTATTCTTCTTCATTGAGAATCGTGACGCCCATGCTTTGCGCCATTCCGATGGCACTGCCGTTGGGTTTGTGTTCTTTCCGCGATTCTAGCGCCTGCTGGTCATAGCAAATGCTTCGACGGCCTTTCGGGCTTTCGGCCGCACAATCGACAAAAATATATTCACCGTTTTTTGTATCGTAACCGATGACATCGGGTTCGCCTCCGGTTTCTTCCATCGCATCGAGCGACCATAGTTTATCGGGATTGGCTTCGAGTTTGGCTTGCACTTTGGCCCAGTTGAGCCCTTTGTGTCGGTCCATGTTCTTTTCGAAACGCGCTTTGAGTTCGCCCAGCAACGCGTTGCGGTGGTCGTCGGATAATTGCTTTTTTGGGTTGTCCATCATATTTCGGTTCATTTTTAAGCGTGTGTATCATTCAATCCTTTTCCGTCGAGGATTTGCGGGAGGCATTTTTCGATCCGGGCCATACGTGTTTTGGCTTGCTTGGCCGAGGAAAAATACAAAAGATAATTCCTTTGCCTGCCTGGCGTCAACGCTTCGAATGCCTTTTTGAGGTTGGGATTGTCATTTAACTTTTGTTGAAATTCTGCTGTTACTGTAAAATCCTCTGTGGTTTTAAGCGCCACTTTGAGTCCTGCCTTCTCGACTTCGATGGCTTGATAGATATAGGTTTTGATGATTTTTTGCTGTTCCAGAATCTGGTTGGTTTGGGTGAAACGGATTTGACGCGCAGCCTGCACATTTTTGGTTTGCTGCACCAAAATCCCGTCGGTATCCTGCAACAATGCCCCTTTGAAAAACAACAGCGCGCAGTATTCCTTGAAATGATGGATCAATACGAGGTTGTTTCCATTGATCGTATAACACGGGCAGCCCCATTTCAATTCTTCGGTGAGCCCGATGCCGAGGACGATGTCACGCAATTGTGCTACCGCCGCCTGCCATTGTCCGGCCTGATCGAAGAAAAAATCGACTTTAGGATTCATGATGAATGGTTGTAATTTTTCTATCGGCTGGTCTTAGGTACCAGGAGACAATCGTTAGCGTCAACAGTAAAATCGACGGAAAAGTTTCATTGAACGGGTCGGCCTTGACCAAGTGCGAGAAAGCTGCGCCCGACATGGCAAAGAAGAAACCGGCATAGGCCCATTCCTTGAGCAATGGGAATTTCGGGATTAGCAAGGCAATCACACCCAGGATTTTCCAGATGCCGAGCAGGATCAGGAAATAAGCCGGATAACCGAGCCGCGCCATATTGGCCACTTCTTCCTTGACCTGGAACAATTGGACGCAGGCACTTGACAGCATCCCCAATGACAGCCAAAGCGTGGCGATCCAATAGATGATTTTATTTCTTTTGCTCATGTTTTTAGGGTTTTAGGGATTGGACAATTTCCTGCAAACGGTCGTGGGCCATATTGATGCCTTGCGCAAACGGCAACTGTAGCTGTTGGTCCCGGAGCGCTATCGAACGGTAGATGATGTGCATCGTAAGTTTGCTCGTATGCCCGTCCAACGATTCGAATTCGAGAAATTCGAGTTGCGGTTCGAAAGGGGTGTTTTCCATTTCAAAGGTGCGCGTGATTTTTTGGTTCGGGAGGAATTCATGGATTTCGCCGCTCATTTGCAAAACGACAATTCCTTGCGGATTGCTCGTCTCGAAACGGTAACTTCCGTGTTTGTGGTTGTCGAGCTTGAGAACATTGGTTCCCATCCATTGCGAAACAAGTTCCGGTAAGGTGTAGCCCTTGAACAACAATTCGAGCGGCAGATCAAATTCGCGTGTGATCGTGATTTGCTGTTGGCCTTCTTCGGCGTGGATTTTAGTCTTTCTTTCCATCGTTATTTTTTGGGCTGATAGTTTTTCATGAGGTCTTCGAGTTTGTTGAATCGGTCATCCCACATGGCGCGGAATGGCTCGATGAAATCGGCAATCGCTTTCATTTTATGCGGGTTCAGGTGGTAGTAGATTTCGCGTCCGTTTTGTTGCTGCTCGAGCAATTCGCATTCGGTCAGGATTTGCAGGTGCTTGGATACGGTCGGTCTGGCCGTATCAAAATTAGAGGCAATCGCACCGGCAGTCATCGATTGGGAGGAAACCAGTAAAAGAATCGCCCTTCGGGTAGGATCGGCAATCGCCTGGAAAACATCTCGTCTTAAGTTCATTGCGTAGTTATTTGACTACAAATATATATGTAGTTATTTGGCTACGCAAATTTTTTTTCAAAAAAATCAATATCCGTAAGCCAATACAGCTAAGTGAAGGCATAAAACAGAAGATTAAAAGCCAGGGTTAAGGCTCATTTAAATACAAAGCCGATGAAAATTGGGTTAAGAATCCTTTTGGTTAAAGTAAGCGACGCCCATCCAAACCAAGCCCAGGCCAAACCCTATGGTGGCGGCAAGCTGTACAGCATCAAAGATGAATCCGATGACCAGCGCGATAATTACACAGCAAAAAAAGACCGTCAGCGCCTTAAAAAAACCTTCCTTAATAATTTTCATGACTCTATATTTTAATGTTAATCCTACTTTTTTCTGAATCGTATTGTCAATTATTTGGGGTTACTGTTTGTGATTGGATTTGATTATCGAACGGGCGGCCTTGGCACCTCAAACACCAAATTGCCGCAAATGATGATCGGCATGCTTGTAGGCAAAGATTCCGATCTGCCTTTCGGTCATAGGGCCAAAGAACGGATGCACGAAATGGACTTCCTTGAGTTCGGCGTACTGGTCGATGCGGTTGATCCATTCCTGGCGTTGCTCATCGAAATCGCCCGAGGCACCGGTTGTTTTCAAAACCGGGCTCGTCGGTGAATTCTTGCCAAACGGACGTTCATCCCGAATCGCTTTATTGAGGATCATTTTGCCGATCAACCGTCCGATAAATACCCGTTTGAGCGGCAATTTTCCCTGCATCATGTCCTCGCACATCGTGCAATGCTTGAGCATCTGGAACGCATTCATCTTGCCCCATTGCGCGTGGTTTTGTTCGTTTAGCGAACCGATACGGGCTACCAATTCCGTTCTTGTGGCCGACTCGAAGATGTTTTTCATTGTTAAAGGTTTGGCTTCCAATACCGAAGATACTAAATTAAGTTTCATCGCGTTCTTAAAATTCGCTAAAAAAGTGGGTATGCCTTTTTTCTCCCCGACGACAATTTAATATCTTTGGGTTGGGTAAAGCGCAAATAACCAACTGTTTACTTTTAATAAGATGTTCAACGTATACGAAGTCATCAAAGGCAATCCTGATTTTTACCGCCAATTGCGCAGCGGCGAATCGCTCATTACGCAGTTCAGTTGCCTGCTCGACGACAAGTTCAAAGACGCGTGGAGCCACAACAATTACTTCGCCTACATTGTCGAAGGGCGTAAAATCTGGCATACGGCCAACGGCTCCTATGACCTCAAGGCCGGCGATTGTGCGTTCGTACGCAAAGGTGCTTTCATCTCTGAACAGTTTTTCGAAACCACGCGCTGCTTTATCTTTTTCTTCATGCCCGACGAATTTATCCGTGAAACCTTGCAGGGAAAAGTCAAAGCCACGGAAAAGATTGGAAAGCCATTCGCCCCCGTGATCCCTGTGGAAGACAACGCGATGATCCAGGCATTTTTTCATTCGATGTTGTCATATTTTGGCAGCAAGGGCGAACCCGATGAGGCTCTGCTCGAAATCAAGTTCAAGGAACTGCTGCTGACCTTGGCAGACAATCCGGCCAATGCGGAGCTGCGCGCTTATTTTGGCTCGTTGTTGCACGAACCCCGCGCCGTTTCCATCCAACAGGTCATGGACCAGAATTTTTGCTTCAACCTCAAACTCGAAGAATTCGCCCGGCTCAGTGCACGCAGCCTGTCGGCCTTCAAGCGCGATTTCGAGAATTGCTACCAAACCTCACCCGGAAAATGGCTGCTCGAAAAGCGGCTCAACCACGCGATGCACCTGATCACGAACCTCGGCAAAACGGTCAGCGATGCGGCCTTCGAGAGCGGTTTCGAAAGCACTTCGCATTTTAGCCGTGCGTTCCGACAGCGTTTCGGGACACCGCCTGCGGCCGTCAAGCAACAAGCAGTGATTCAATGATGACCCAGTATTTTTTATTCTTATTGATGATTGTGATCGGGGCGGCCTATGCCCGCAAGTATGGCAACAAGGCCAAGGCCGATATCGAAAGGTTCCAAAAAAATAAAAAAGAAGAAGAAGAAGACCAAAGAAAAAGCAATTGAACTTTTGAGGCAATCTTTTGGACGTTTAAGCAACACCGATAGCCAAGGATCGCGATACATTTGTCCCAATCAAAAAATGAATCATTAATCAAAATTGAACAGTATGAATGCAAACAAAGCATTATGGGAGAAAGGCGATTTTACGCAGCTCGCACAGACCATGCGCGAAAGCGGAGAAGCATTGGTCAACAAAATTGGGGTAAACAAAGGAATGCACGTCCTTGATCTGGGTTGTGGCGACGGAACGACCGCACTTCCCGAAGCGCGTCTCGGGGCCACCGTTTTAGGCGTCGATATCGCGTCGAACCTCGTTCAGGCCGGAAACCAGCGCGCCCAAAAAGAAGGATTGTCCAACTGCAAATTCCAGGAAGGCGACGCCTGCGACCTGCAGGATTTGAAGGACCACAGTTTTGACCAGGTCGTGACCATTTTCGGGGCGATGTTCGCACCCAAACCTTTCGAGGTTGCGAGCGAAATGGTGCGCGTGACCAAAAAAGGCGGTAAGATTGTCATGGGCAACTGGATTCCGGGCGATCCGACCCTGGTGGCGCAAATCCTCAAAATCAGTTCGGCATACACGCCGCCACCGCCCGAAGGTTTCATCAGCCCGATGTTGTGGGGCGTGGAGGAACACGTGGTCGAACGTTTCGGCAAGGCGGGCATCGCCAAGGAAAACATTTCGTTCGAAAGGGATACGTTTACGTTCCGCGCCGATTTTTCGCCGGAAGAATTCCTCGCCAAATTCCAAAATTATTACGGCCCAACGATGAACGCGTTCGAAGCCGCACAGAAAGACGGTAAGGAAAATGAGCTCAAACGCGAATTGGAAACGCTTTTCAAGAGCCAGAACCAAAGCGGGAGCCAGGACAAGACCTCGATTCCTGCGACGTTCCTGCGCGTGACCGTACAGTGTTAAACGGATTTTCAGTAACAACCAACAACCGTCAAGTTTGCGCTTGGCGGTTTTTTATTCGATAACGGTTTGGAATTGGCCGATGACCGTATTGTTTTTCCTTTCCATGAACGCAATGGTGATCGTGTCGCCGACCTCGCACGGAATCCGGGTACAGCAGGGTTCATAAGCGCCCGAAAAATTTTCCATATAGTCCACAAATTCGCCGTTGCTCGATTGCAAACTTTTGCGTAAATAGGCCGAACGCTAATGTTTGATATAATTCTTTTTGGCTTCAATATTCAGGTAACGCCACTTTTCGTCTTCGAAAAGTCCAATAAAAAAGGAGGCCATAGTATTTGATTTCATAGCGTTTGTTGGTCCAGACGTCGAATTTATCGCGCCAATCTTTCAACGAATCGCCCTGTGTGGCGACATATAATTGCTCGCTCACGAACATTTTTTTCTCCTTCGAAGCGACAATCGTCGATTCGTTGAACGAAGTCCAATAGGTCAATTGCCCGTTGAGGAAAAACAGGCTGGCGAGCAGATAAACGAGTGCAATTCCGATTGCAGTCAGTCCCATTTTTTTTATCATTCGATTTGAAAATTTTCGACACGTTTGATTCCCCAAAACCCCGCACGCGTTTCCAGTACCAAAGTTTTGCTTCTGATGGCTGTTGCCGGCAAATCCTTCAAACGATTATTGACCGTTGGGTTTTCGCTGTTGATGCTTTGCTCTTTGCCATTTTCGAGGTAATCGATCCGGGAAAACCGGTTGATTGAGTTGAGTCCGTGGCTGAGGCCCGCTACGAATCGGGTTATCGGGTATTTGTTCGTCGTGGTTTGCGGATCGGCCGTCCAACTGAAAGCCGATTTGAAAAGGATATCGGCCAATGTGCCCAACGAACCAAACGAAATCATCGCGCCGCCGACCAACAGGAACAAAACCACCCCGGTTTTTTCCAGTTTACTTTTCGTGTCCAGGTAATAGGCGACATACGATTTGAAGTATTTTTTCAGCAAAACAATCCCGATTCCAATCGGCAGGGCCACAAAAACAAGCATGTATCGGTAATCGCGCTCGAGGAATTGCTGGTGCCAAAACAACCAATTGGCGATCCCAAAACACAGCGATCCCACCAAAATCCGGTAAATGGATTGTTCTTGTTTTTTGAAGGGTTTAAGATCTTTTTTGGGTCGTCGCATTTTTCAAGGATTGTATTTTTTCATTGACCAGATCAAATTCGATTTTCCGGTTCTGCTCATTCAATATTTTCCGGTCGTAATGTTTCTCGATGTAGGTTTGCGCCGATCCAAAATCGCTCTTTTTCGCATACAAAAATGCCAGGATGTAATTGAGCGAAATGACGCGGTAGATTTGGCGCTTTTTTTCTTTTTTTTCTTCGACGTCCTTTTCGGACAGGATGTTTGAAATGTTCTGTTCGAGTGTTTGGTTTTGATCGAACCACTGTTTTAATTGGGGAAGGTTGCGGTCGAATACCTCCTGGATGCTTTTGCGTAATTTTTCTTCATTGACCGTGCTGATTTTGTCAATGTTGCGAATGCTGTCGTTGTCGTCGCTTTGCTGCCAGCCCGGAAACTTTTTGTAATAGATGATTTTCGTGGATTTGTCGGTTCGGTGGTAGACCAATTTTTTGGACGAGATCGTCGGGACGAAATCATAGCAATTGCCAAACGAAAATGACCCGCCAAAGTACTTGAACGTTTCGTAATGCACGACATGCTTGATGCCGTCTTGGTTGAAATCGCTAAACCAAAAGTATTTGCCATCCCAATTCCTGAGCCCGATTTCGGCCAGTCGCGGCGTGATCATCTCGCTGAAAATCTCAAGTCTTTTTTCGAGCAGCACCTCGTCGAGCGTGTTGATGTCGTCGTAGATTTCCCTGAGTGCTTTTCGCCTTTCGAAAATGTCTTTTATCCGTCGGAAAATGTTCATGGTATTGGATTGGTTAACCGAAGATAAAATTAGGGACTGGTTTTGAAATCGATCAAGAAAGGCTGCAACGAATAGCCGTTTTCGTCCTTGAAACGTTCGCTCGCTACCGATTGGTAGTGCTTGCCCGGAGCCAGGTTCACGTCAAAACTGAACGATTTACGGTCGGCCGAATAGCCGTTGATTTTTTGTACGCGCAGCACAAAATCGGCGCCCATCGGACCAAAATCAAATCCCCTCGAGTGCGGGTTCATCGGTTTGGAAAAATGCAGCGTGATGGTCTTGGTGCTCGGGTTCACGTTCTGGCTTTTGTTTTCGAACGGCTCGATGCGGACCACTTTCGGGCGGTTGTTCTCGAATTCGTCCCTGAAACTTTTGATCGGTCGGCCAAAATAACCCGAATCATCCACGAATTTGAACAGCGCATTTTCGTTGTTGTAATCGAGCTGGATCATTTCCCTGACGGCGGCGATCTTGTCGGTGGATTTGTTGTAGTATTTCTCGCTGATCGCATACCCGATGTAATAGCCCAGGTCGCGCATCCCGAACTGGTCGGGTTCGGCGCCCCAAAGCCACAGCCCGAAATCGGAACTGAACATCTCCCTGGCAAAAGCCGATTGGAGCTTGGCGTCGTTCATTTTTCCATAAGCGATCTGAGGGTTCGGCGATTTGACCTCGAGCGCCTTTTCGGCCACGTATTCGGCCACGCCTTCAATGAGGCATTGCGCGAGCAGGCTGTTGCCGATCGTTGTTTTCTGCTGGGTATGGATGTATTCGTGGACGTTGAGGAAATCGAGGCTGTTGATCGGGTCGGATGCAAAATATTCGCGCAGGTGGGCGTATTGGGCATCGAGTTCCTGTGTTTCGGTATTGTGGTCGGCCATCGCGACCTCGCTGCCTATGAGCACATCGTTCTTGAGTGTGGTGCCGCCAGTGCGCAAAACCCCGATCGTAAAATAGATATTGGCCGGTTTCAAACCCGGGTAGAGCCGTCGTAATTTTTGGATGGCTTTCTCGATGTTGGCCGCATATTCATCGGCTTTGAGCGTATTGTTGCGGATCGAGTGCCAGAATTTGGGGTATTGGTTGATCGCGTGCACATAACCTTCGCGCGTATACCTTCGCGCTTCCATGATGCTTTTGAGTCCGGGACTGCCTTTGGAAATGTAGAGTTGGTCGATGAGCCGGAGTTGTTCCAGGCTGTCGGTTGTTTGTACGATTTGGTCGTAGGCGTTCCAGAAATGCCTGATGTCATCGGCGATCACGACGCGTTTCTGTGCAAGACAGGGGAAACCGAGCAACAAGGATAGAATGAAAACGAACACTTTTTTCATGTAGGGACATTGTTGGTGTCGTGCCAAGTTAACATTTTTTGCCGAACCAACGGCAAATTTGTCACGCAAGTGGTTTAAAATGACCTGTTTCGGACTGTCTTTGTGCAGTTCGGAAGGGCTAGAATGGGGTTTTCTTCAGTTGCTGCTCGAATCTTTCCAGCGTTGCTTTTTCTTCGACAGATAACTGCAAATCCGTATGGAATCCCAAGTAATCGAGCAATTTTTTCAGGTCGGCTTTGCCCCAGTCGAAATCGTTGTTCAGGTAAAATTTTTTGCCTTCGATTTCAAGGATTAGTTCGCAATTGAAATTGAATCTGGAGGAAATGTCCCTCAATTCGATCTTGAGCGCATCCAGACTGCATTCTAGTTTGTGTTCCTGTGAATAGTGCAAATAAGTCATCCATACCCGATTAGAGTCCGCATAAAAATCAAGCAGGAAATAGCGTGCCCGATAGACTTTGGGAACCAAATAAAAGCCCGCACACAAAGTGAAAACAACAAGGAAAACCCAAAAGTACCGGGATTGGCCATTGATCAATTGGAACAGGCCGGCAAACGAAAGGAAGCCCACATACAGCAACAGGTAATACTTGGTGCGGTCAAAAAATGAAATGGGATGATGTTCCAATTTTAGGGTCGGTTCCATGGCCTGCGATTGTTATTGGTTTTTTCCCTCCAACATCTTCTTGATCAAAACGACCTGTCCCAGATGGTAATAGCTGTGTTCGATCATCCCGTCGATGTTGCGCAGGTAAGTGCCATACTTAGGGTCGACAAAGGGTTGCGACAATTGTTCATCGGGCATTTGTTCGACCAGGTCCGCGAACGCCGAAGCATCGCCCCAGAATTTCTCGAGAAACGATTCCCATTGCGGCTGCGACTCGATCGGTGGGAAGTCGAAACTGAATTTGTCGCTGATGTCGAGCGTTCCGCCCTTGAAAACGTTGTTGATGCCGGCAATGTAATAGTGGATGTGTTGCGCCAAAACGGCAATCGTATTGAGCGAATCGATTTTGGTATTGGCGGTTTGCCAATCGGTACCGGTGAGTTGGTGCTTGAAATTGGTGTTGGCGATCCAGGTTCCGTTGAGGATGACTTCACGGAAACGGCTGGCGAGGGCTTGTGAATTTTTCATGGCTTTTGCGTTGGACGATAAAAATAAGATTATTTTCGGTTATCGGGTTCGGCTTCGAATAAAAATCGCGTCGTACCGTCGGGCTGTGTGATGATTCTTTTGTTTTGGAGCTTGGCATCGGTCAAGTTTTTTTCGGTCAGTACAAATTCGGCCAGGAAATCCTGTTCGGTCATGCCTTTGCCGCCGATGAATTCGTAATGCCCGGGTACTTTTTCGGCTTCGTAATTGCGGAAGCAGCCCATCGAATAGGAAAAGTCATTGAAGATTACATTCGTGCGGATTTTCCAAAGCAAGAACGCGGTCGGCACTTTTACCGGCGGCGCACCGATTCGGAACAAGGTCAATGCATTTCCGTCGATGGCATAGCCTAAAAATTGGCCTTTGCATTTTCCGGCGGCCAGGCGCTCAAGGGTCATGTTCTCGGGCGAATCGACCTTGGCAAAATTCCCCAATTCGGTTTCAAAGAAGAAAAATTCGGCTTTGTACAGCTTGTAAAAACCACAACCGCCCTTGTTGTAAATGCGGTAACTGTTGCCATAGAAAGCGATGCCCAAGACCAGCAAGGCTGGAATCATCCAAAATCTGGAAATCTGCTGGAACTTCCAAAGGCTTGCAACGAAGATGATCGAAGCAAGCAACATCAACACATAACCAACCAGCCGTGCACCGAGTTCCGGATAGTATACCGAACAAAGCGAACTGCAGCCGCAACCGTCATCGGCGTGGGCAAAACTTTCAGCGTGATAATAGATGACGCCCGGTAGCACCAGCAATGCCAGTGTCAGCAGCATTCCGATTTTGGTCTTGGGGTCGGTTGGTTTTGCCATGCAGTGCAATTGCTATTGGTTGGTAACGAAATCGTTTTTGGCGGTTAATCCAATCCATTCAGGTAAATCCGGTCAAACAATTTGCCGTTGTTCGGAATGAAATAGAAGCCCGATTTCCGCGCTTCATTGAATTTCTTGTCGGATTGTTCGGAAAACAATTTCAACTCGTTGCCCTCGAAATAATACATACCTTCCCGCGTCGGATTTTTTTTGTTCCAACTTTTCGGCATGGAATCTACGGCAAACCGGGTTCCTTTGTTTTGGAATGGAAAAGTCCCTTCGGTGTAAAATTCAGCGTACATCCAGATGCCGTTCTTGCGCCGTTTTTCTTCCGGACCCAGGATCAGTTCCAAGGTATAATGGCGGATCGTTAGGCTGTTTTCCAATTCGCAATCGTAGTTGAAAAGGTAACATTTGTCCGACTGCAGCGTTTTGACCAGCAATTGCGGAAACTTATCCTGTGGCGACTCGCCAGCCTGCAGCACCATCCATTTGGCATTGCTGACCAGCGTATCTTGTACCGCCAGTTCTTCCATTTCACGATCATTGATTTTGCGATAGGGCTGATCGCACGCACAAAAGAGCAAGAGCAGCACACAATAGGGCAGGTATTTTATCATTTGAAAGATTTTTATTTGAACAGGGTTTGGTAAAAATCCCAGAAACCTTCGATTGTTGTATGGCCGATTGGGTGGCTTTCGCTGTTGCTCAATTCTGTAAGATTGTGCCATTTGGTCAATTTATAACGCACTGTTTCGGGTTTGCCATCGGGGATTTTGGTGATTTCGATTTCTTTTTTACCGGTTCGTTTCCAGGTGAATTCGCCCGAAAAATCATAACCGGTATCGTCGTCTTCATTACCGCCCCAGCTTTGATAGGTTCCCGTCCCGTCCGGTTTGAAATGGATCGCCGAACCCATGATCATGCTAAAACCGCTGCCATCGTCGGTAGACCATTGTCCGCAGAGTTCGTCTTTGGATAAAAAGGAAAACCAATTTTTCATCGTTGTTGATCTTTTGTCCGCGACAGCAAAGGCTCGTTTGGATGGCGCATTTGGAAATTCAGGCTAAAAATGGAACATACTTAATCAGGCTGCTTTTTTGGTCGTCAGGCGTAAATATACAAAACCAAGCACACCCGAAACCACCGAAGCGACCAAAATGGCAATTTTCGATTCGGTCACGACAGATTCACCGTCGAAAGCCAACAGCGTGATGAATATCGACATGGTAAACCCGATGCCGCCCAGCATGGCAGCGCCTAAAATGTTTTTCCATTTCAAATCCCCGGGCAGCGCACACCAGCGCAGATACGTACCGATGTAAGAAAACAGTACAATGCCCAAAGGTTTTCCTATGACAAGCCCGAGTACAATTCCGAGGCTGTTCCTGCTATCCAGGCTGAATTCGCTGCTCCCGAAAGCGATGTTGGTATTGGCCATCGCGAACAAAGGCAATATGACAAACGCAACCGGCCGGTGCAAGAAATGTTGCAACCGGTAAGAAATGGAGTCTTCGTTGCCGTCGCCGAACGGAATCGCAAAGGCGAGTAAGATGCCGGTGATCGTTGCATGCACACCCGATTGCAGCATAAAATACCACATCGCCACACCGCCAACCAGATAGGGGAGAAGCTTGTTGATTTTAAGCCGGTTCAGCATGAGCAACAATCCAAAAATCAACAAGGCAATCGACAGATTCAGGAAAGACAACGAAGACGTGTAACAAACCGCGATGACCAAAATGGCACCCAAATCGTCGATTACAGCCAAAGCCGTCAGGAAAACCTTGAGCGAAAGCGGGATGCGGTTGCCAAGCAGCGACAGGATACCGATGGCAAAAGCAATGTCGGTGGCCATCGGGATTCCAGCACCCGATTGGGTGGGCGTACCACAATTGAGCAACAGGAAAATACCGGCAGGGACAAGCATTCCGCCCATCGCACCGAAAATAGGCAGCGCCGCTTTTTTGAGGTCGGACAATTCGCCTTGGTAAATTTCCCTTTCGAGCTCGAGCCCGATCAAGAGGAAGAAAATGGTCATCAGCCCATCGTTGATCCAATGTGCCAAATGATGTCCCGCCAGTTCGAGATGCCATAGCGAGGCATAACCCGCATGCCAAGGAGAATTCGCCAAGACCAGCGAAACGGCGGTAACGAAAACCAGGACCAAACCGCCGGCTTTTTCGCTTTCGAAGAAATCATGGAACAGTTTGGATGGATTCATGGCAGTGGTTTGAACCGCAAGATACGCATTTAAAACTTAAATGTAAGGCAATCCGTCTAAACCTAAATCGATAGTGGTTGCCGAAATGTTATTTTCAACAGGAAATGGATTCCGGTCATGTGTCGCCTCTGGCAATTTGAAATCGAAACCGCCTGTGCATCGATCGAAGGTTTTATTTTTCCCGAAGCTGCCCGATGGCTTTGAGTACCGATTCGCGGTTTTTGGCCGAGGTCATCCATTTGGGCAATCGGCTGCCGAGGCTTTTGTTGCGCATGTGCTCCGTATTTCTTTCGCGCAGTTGTGCCTGTACGTGTTGTTCCAAAAAGTCGAGATGGGCAGGATTGTAGGCCCAAAGCACATTCCCGCCAACGGGTTGGATGAGCCAAAGCCGCTGGTGGAAATACGGATCGATGGCGCCGCCCATGACCAGTACACGTGAAACCCATTGGTGTTGCTGTGGAATTTCTGACAATCGCTTGCTGTGCCCGCAGGCCGTACAAATCAACCGGATGGCATCCTCATCGATATGGGCAAATGTTTTCTGGTCGCACTTGACCAATGCTTGCTGGCCGCAATGCGGACATACCACCCAAATGTCTTTTAGGAAGTCGTACAAGAGGGTTTCGTAGGTGCTTTTGCTTCTGATGGACATGATCGAAAATCGTATGTTCTTTAAGGATTTGTTTCGTTTTGCGGCCTTTTCGCCTGCTTGCAATAACCGCGGAACTTGTTTATTGGCCACCGGTTGCCTGCAATTCCCAGACCTTTCCGTTGCGCAATTCATATTTGACAAAGCCGCTGGAAATGCTCCAGTACAGCGTTTCTATAAAGTTGCTTCTCGATTGGTATTCGGTGTTGGGGGATTTGATCGCGATGATGTCCTCATAGGTTTTTCCGCCTATGGTTTGGGTTGACCGCGGCATTTTTTGAAGAGCCGCCAGGTCGAAAAAGCTCCCATTGTAAAAGGTCCCTCCTCTGGTCCAGAGATAAAAATCGACCATTGTGTTATCGATTTCCAAGAGTGGATTTTCCAGGTAGCGTTGAAAATTGGAATCCGTTTTTCGGGCCATTACCTGAAGGATCTGTGTGCGTATAGGGAATACGGCCAACGGAGGACCCGGCATCATGACTTTTTCGACCGAAGTGATGAAAATCGTATCCCGATCACCCGAGTTTGACCTGAAAACGAGCGTATCGCCCTTTTGATAAGGATTGAATTTTACGCTCCGTTTCGATAACCTGGAGGCACAGCCACCAATACAACAGCCGATCATCAGCAAACACATCATTTGGAATCGCATCATAAAATTATCGGTTAATTGGCCTAAGATAAACTTTATTTGCGAAATAAATCCCGTCAATGTATCGGCTGCCATTCCATGCTGGCTGCATTGCATCAAACAAACGAATGGGTAGCGGCCTGGTATTTTTTATTGAAAATGCCATTGGTCTCCAATGCCTTGATGCTTTTTTTGAGCGAACTGATCCGGTCGGCATAATTGACCTCGCCGATGGAACACAGGTTGGTGAAGGCTTTTTCATGGTTGCCATTGGTGTCGAGTGCATTGGCAATCCGGTCAAATTTGCCCCTTCCTTGGTGCAGAATGTCGCACACCATCAGGCAGACTTTGGCGGGATAACCGTCAAGCCCGAGCCGGTTGTGGTATTTTACGAGGTTGTTCTTGTACAGGTTGATGGAATCGCTGGCCTGTATTTTCCGGTGTTCGATGTCATGGGTCGCCCAGTGTATCATGCGTGCCGAGCAGATGAGCTCCTGGTGTTCCACATCGCGTAGGCCCGGATTGAGGTATTCCATCAAAGGCTTGGTGCTGCCGTCCGACTCCAATTGGGTCTGCGTTCCGGTATCGGAAACATAAAAGATGCGGTTGTCGATCAGCTTGAGCCTTGGGAAATAGTCTTTGGCGTTGTGGAGCGTCAACAATTTTCTGAGGAACTTGACAAAATCCCCATTCGGCACATGGGCGGCAAACTGCATGAACCCAAATGTAAAATAGGCGCGATCGTAGGTGTTGAGGCAAATGAATGACCCATGGCTTTCGGCTTTTGCCGTCGGGGCGATGAAATGGGCAAAGAAACCAAATTCGGCTGCATAATCATCGCTGTTGTAGACCAGGTTGGTCAATTGCGACGAATTGTACAGGCCATAGCCGTCCTGTTCCTTGTAATAGGTTTTGTAGCCGATAAAGAATTCCGCTTCGGTTGTGTTCGAAAGTTTTGCGTAATGGGCCGTTTTTCCCTTGTCGGTGACCACGCTCCTGAGTTTGAAATCGTATGCCATATGATCTGTTTTTTTGGTTACTCGAATAGGTGCAGGCTTGCGTGCCTGTGTTGAACCGCCGCAAGTGCTGGGGTCGCCATTCAGGTGGAATGGCGTTCTGTTTGCCTAAAGATACGATTTTCTATAAAGCAGTATGTCAATTTGTTGAAAATCAAGGCGAAAAGAAGCGAATTTTTGGTTTAACGTCCTTTGGCTTATCACAGCAAAGTGCATTTACACGGATGTTTGCCGGGCACCGTACCGTATCGCTTCAAGCAATACCGCAAGGTCGATGTGCTCGAGCGACTTGAACTTGATGCAATACCCGCTCACGCTGGCCTTACCGATCTTATGCGCGTAGGCTTGGGCCAGGAATTGCTTGTCTGCGATACCAAGAATGTAGACCGAAATCCCAATTTGGTTGGCACTCATGCCGATTTGGTAAAATTCCCGGGTTTTTCCTCCGGCGGAGGGCAGGTTTTGCAACCCGTATCCAATGTTGGGGTTCGAAACCGTTTTGCCTTCGTCGTTCTTCCCGTCCAGGAACCACAATGGACAGCCGGGCATGGCTTGAAGGATGGCGGTGTGCAACGTTCGCATGTCGCTGCGTTTGGGTTCGGGCTGGGCCATTATATAGCCTTCTATTTGTGCTGCAATGGTCATATCGGTTATTTATTTGATGATGTCGGACTTGAAAATCGACTCCTCGATATAGCCTTGTATGTCAGGATATACTGTGCTGTAATTGATTCCCATAAACTCTAAATCGGCCAGCACGGCATCCATCTCAGAAACAGGCAGGTTGAGTTTCCACAACAAGTCATCTATCTTTGTTGATTTTATCAAGGCAGAATCAAAATCGTCCAACGAATCTTCGGTATGATTGGATAAGGTAAAATGACCGATTTGGTTTTTCATTCGGTAATTGAACTTATTGGAGGGCAACGAAATAAATTCGATTCCGCTTTTCATCTTCAATGATTCCGACTCCTTGTTGATTCCCCAGATGGTGCATTTGGTTGCATTGGTCTTGATGGTTTTTGCCGTAGAGAATGCAAAGAAAGCTGCAAAATAGGGGCTTGATGTCCAATCCAATAATCGGGTCGGTAAGCCGTAATGCTGGGCATAGGCCGCAATGACCTTATCGTCATTTTTGAAGAGTTCTTCATTGTGGTTGTAATAGTTGCAGATTTTTTTAAAATTATTGATCAGGATATTGTACTTGGCCTTGTTTTTTTCAATCCGGTCAAACGAGGACCACAAATGCCATTTGGAGTCCGCTTGCCCGCGAAATAAGAAATTGTTCAGATTGATTCCGGCGTGGCTGCCTTCGACGCGGTCCTTCAACCCAGATTTAAATTCTTTCCAGTTCTTGAAATTCATTTCGTGCATGATACAGTTATTAAGTGAATACTACGGGTTCGCCCACGGGTTTTATCTGCAGCAAATCAATCAGGCAGGAATGGAACACATATTCTGATGCGGTCATGGGCAGATTAAATTCGGACGACCGCAAACCCGAAAACGAGGATACTATTTTTTTGCCGTCCTGGTCTTGGGAAACGTAACCCAGCAATCCGCTGTGGTAGAGCGCGGTAAACGGCGCGTCGGCTTTGTTGAATCCGAATTGGGTACCCGCATCGTTCTTCTCGTTCAATTCTTCGAGCGTGAACCGATCGGTGTTGATCGACTTGATCAGGTTCTTCAGGTTTTCCTTGGTGATGGCCAAAATGTCGGGACTGGTATAGGAATCGATGTTGTCCTGTTCGATGGCGCCTTTGTAAATCCATCGGGTATTGATCAAAAGTGCGGCCGACATCAACTGTTCGGATGCAATCTGTTTGGCGACTTCATGGACCGATTCCTTGAGCAGCAACTGCAGATCGTTGTTATTGCCTCTGTTCAATAATTTGTCGCAATAAAGGTTGCCGATGTTGATGATGTCCCTGGGCATCAGCATGGTATGTCGGAAAATATACTGATAGATGTCCTCGTATTGCTCGTGCCTGAGGTTGAAAATTTCTTTGGTCCCGACAAAATTCTTGATCTTTTTTTCTTTGTCCGGATTCAAGAAAAACCGGTCGTCGAGCTGCGCGATTTTTTTTTCAAAAAAGATGGCCAGTGTTTTCTTGTCCCATTTCAGCAGTTTGATCCTCGACTCGCCCAGGTACCTGCTTCCATGAGTAGTCTGCAGGATATAGGAATAGACAAATTCCCTGAGGCAAACCACTACGTGGAGCCTCGTCCCGATGGTTTGGCTTCGGAGCATCCTGAAGATGCAGTTGAACAACCCAAATTGGCAGCGCAGCCAATGGTGCGGGGCATTTTGGTAATCGTCGTCGATTGCGTCAATAAAGAAATACAAGGGCGGAAGGTCGCTCAGCAGTTCCCCGATTTCCGCCTCGAAATCGGCCCATTCTTCCAGTTCGAGAAAGGCGTTCAAATCGCGTAGGCTATTGAATCGCGTCAGTATATTCTCGAGTTGCCTGAAGATGCTGATGGGGACGGAGTTTGAGGGTATGATTCGCTCATATTTTTTGACATAAGAGACCTTGAGGTTTTTTTTGGTGATGTATTTGTCAAACTCCTTGTTGTTGAATACATGGCAGTAGATGGTCCTCAATATGGCACGGTACCAGATTTTCCTCCAGGTTTCATTGGCCATGTCCTTGTGTTCGTCCAACCAATTGGTCACTTTGATGATGATCCTCGAATCGGGCGGCATGTTGTCGATCTGCGTAACATAGATCGCCCCGGTCTTGTCTCCGTTGTTTTGCCTGCAGTAGTCCTGGATTAACTTGAGATACAGCGTTTTTCCGGCGCCCTTTTTCCCAAAGATAACCCTTGTCGTCGGGGTAATCTGAAATGGATCATCAATCGAATTGTTGTGGTCCTCATCGGCAAAATTGATCAATCCTTTTTTGAGTACGGTAAAATCTACATTGGCCGCATCGGAATCACCAAACGGGCCATTTTCTGAAGCAAGGGTTGCATTATTGGTCGAGATCATAAAATCAATTTGTAATTAGATGCATCAATTACTTCGGCCGGTTGACTTTTATGCCTACACAGCATTTCGTACAAGCATACCGGTTTTTCATCTTTCCGGATGCATTGGGATTTGCGGTGTCGATAAATAAAGTCTTGGATTGGGGCGGGACCTCTGTCTTGCCAAGATAGGAATTTCTTTCTAAAAAACTAACGTATAACAACTATATTTTTACCCGGGCTTTTCGATGCGGCTGCTCCGGGCACCCTTTTATTTAATGATGACGTTGATGCCTTTTGGGTCGATTTCGGGCTTGGTGGAAAACATCTTGAGCAGGGAGAGCGGAGTTGCAGGGGAATTCTTGAGCACCAAGATTTCAGGATTGCCGATTTGAATCTGGTAGCGGCCCCAATCATTGATTTGAAACGCGAAGCAGCAGATTGCTTTTTGACCGGCGATCATTTCACGTGACTTGAAAGATTTTTCGCTCAGGGTCATCGTCTCTTTTGTTTGGGCGTTGAAAAGATGGATGTCGAGTGAGTCTAAATTATCGATCGAAAATCCGCCCGAAAAAAACAAATGGTACAAGCCATAACCGAATTCAAATTCTGCCTGCCGCTGCAATAGGGGAAAATAGATCATGGCAATTTATTTTTTTACGAAATAATCCATATGCCTGTCTGCATAATCCACAAAGTTTTTATAATAATCTTTTCGGAATTCGGTGGTGTAATAATAGTCTTCCAGGATCGCAGCCGACTTGATTTCGTCATAGCCCTTGACAAATGCCTTCCAGCGTTTTTCCCAATCCAGATTTTGATCATTGAAGATTTGCTTTCGCTTGAGGTAACTCTCGGAAGTGCCCAAAAACTCGTTGAGGCATTTTTCGTAATCGGCTTTCAATTGGGGCAATTTCAATTCGTCGAAAGTCTCCAAAACCGCAAACACGAACTCCGGCCTGTTGAAGAAAAATTGGGCAACGCCGCCATTGTCGGTATCGCCGTTAAAAACCAGCAGGGAATAAAAAACCTTCTGCGGCCGGTTCAGGTTGTTGAAAAAATCAATCCTGTTCTCTGTTTCGGCCAAATCGGGAAGTGTGTCGAAAAGCTGGTACATGTATTCCCAAAAGCGGTTGTCGTATTCGTCGAATCGGTCCCAGGAATATTTCTCGTCGAGCGCCTTGAACCATTCCGGATCATATTTTGGGGCAACAATGACCTCGGTCTGGTTGCCGTCGTTGAGGCTGAAGAAAAAGGTAGGGGTTTCTTGGTCGGCATCGGCCTCATTTTCTGTATTGGACTTTTTCCTCCGGGAATACCACCGATAGGCGTAGGCCGAAAGGGCCAGGAGCACGATGGCGATTTTTAACAGTTGCGTGTTGCTCATTGGATTGACAGGGTTTCTGCCGAAGATAGTAAAATCTGCCAAATTACAAAAACAGTCAAATGTTGCGGTTGGGAATCGCTTTTAGCTGTTTTGTGCCATAAACGATTCGCAATAATTCTTGATCGCATCGCGAACGTTCCTGAATTCCTGGAGTATTTCCTCTTGTGTGCCTTGGGCTTTGGCCGGATCGGCAAAATTGTGGTGGAACTTTTTGGCTTGGGTCGGAAAAAATGGGCAATGCTCTTTGGCATGGTCGCAAACGGTAAGCACAAAATCGAAATCGATGCCGCGGTATTGGTCGATCGGGTTTGAAGTGTGGTGCGAGATATCGATCCCGTCTTCTTTCATGACCGCAATCGCTTTGGGATTTACACCATGCGTTTCCAGGCCCGCACTGTAAACCAACATTTTATTTTTTGAGAAATGGCGAAGATAGGCTTCGGCGATTTGGCTTCGACAGCTATTTCCCGTACACAGGACAAGAATTTTTTTCATAATTAAAACAATAACCAAATCAGGTTGATGATAAAGAATTTCGGGTCCCAGCCAAATATAAGTTGCAAGACCATTGTGGCCGAAATGATGACAACGGGTTTTCTGTATTTGAAGAAGTACTCGCGATTACTCATTGCCTACGATTTTGCTGCGGCGCTCCATCACCACATTGTTTTTCCAGAGTCCGTTGATTTTTCCAATCCGCTCACGCAAGCCTACGGTGCGAAAACCGCACTTCTCATGCAATTTGATGCTGCTGGTGTTTTCTTCGAAAATCCCGGATTGCAAGGTCCAGTAATTTTGTTTTTCGCTTTCCTGGATGGTATGGTTCAGCAGTGCGAACCCGATTCCTTTTCCGCGGGCCTTTTGTGCGACATAAATGCTCACCTCGGCGACACCCGCATAAATACACCTGTTGGAAACGGCGGTCAGCGCGCACCATCCGAGCATCTCGCCATTTTCGTATGCCGCGAAACGGCAATTCTGCAAATGGCTTTTATCCCAGTCGGTCCAATTTGGAACCTGTGTCTCGAAAGTAGCCATCCCGGTTGTGATTCCTTCCTGGTAAATTCGGGAGACCGCTGCGTAGTCTATTTCTGTGATCGTTTTTATTTCCATGGTTAACAGCAATTGGCTTCCGTTGGGCAACAGGTCATTTGCCTACCGGAAGATTGGCGTGTTTGTTTGGGACTGCCGCAGCTTTCTTTTGCAAGACAGGCTGTTTTTTTGGAAAGAAGTACAAAATGCTGTCCGTCGAATCCCAGATCATATTTCCCGATGGTTTCTGTTTGGTATTCTACTTCGATTTCCATATCGTCCATTCCCAAAACCTTCTCGGATAGGGCGATGATGTTTTGAAGTTTGCCCGGTTTGAGCCGGTGTTCATAATCATTGGCATCCCAAAGTTGGAAATTGGCCACTTTTTCTTGTCGGACTGTTCCGCCGCAGTCGATGAAATGTTTGGAAATGATCCCGATTTCGGTCACATGGAAATGTTCCGGGACCAGAGAATGGTTTTCCAATTTAAAATGTACCGCTTCGACGGTTTGCAGGATTGACTTGATTTCAGATAGTTTCATGATTTTTTGTTTTTTGATCAGCAACAGTTGTTTTTCTTTTTTCCGAGATTGGCCGACACCAGTGCAAAATAACTTTGCAATATCTCTAGAGTGTTTTCATCGATGCAGTAACAGATTGCATTTCCCTCGATGTTTCCTTTGATCAACCCGGCATTCTTGAGTTCTTTCAAATGTTGGGAAACCGTCGGCTGGGCCAGCGGCAATACGTTTACAATATCGCCGCAGATGCAAGTGTCAATGCCCATCAGGTACTCGATGATGGCAACCCTGGCCGGATGGCCAAGTGCTTTGGCCAAAACGGCAATTTGGTTTTGCGTGGTTGTGAAATGTTCGGTTTTGGTGGCGCCCATTTGGATGTATTTTTATATTGCAATATTACGATAAAGTTTTTCAAATCATCATTTTTTTTCAGGATTATTTTTAAAATTTCAAATTTTAAAGCATATGAAGGACGCCGAAGCTTCCCCAATAGGCAGATTCAAAAAAAGCCGACAAGGTCTTATGCGGTATCGCCGTTGCTGCTTTCAAAACTTTTTAAGGTTTCCCCGGTTTTCAATTTCCATTCTTCCAAGCCGTTTGCGTTTCTTCCCATGACGGTCGCTGCGGCCAGGGAAGGGCTCGTGAAAATATAATCTTCAGAGAATACGAAATGGTCATCCAAATGGCGCAGGATATTTTTCTCGATCAAGTTTTCCCTCAGTTTGGCCAGCGAGGGCGATAGGGACGGCGTCACCGAATTGGCAGCGATGGAGCCTTTCAGGACCAGAAACCCATCGGAGGTAGGCTCGCCTTTGGCATTGGCGCCACGCGCGGCATTGATGGCGAAAATTTGGCTTTTCTTGTGGTTGCTGGTTTCCCTTTTGTCATCAAATACCTTATGTCCGAGCGTATTGACCAACATCCTGAGGTTCTCGATGTATTCTTCCATTTCAGAGCGGTCCGATTCAGAAATAGCCGATTGGGTAGGAGTGGCGGAATTTTCGATCTTGTACCTGTTGGAAGATACGGCAATGTCGTGCAACCGGTTCTCGATGTACTTGATGTGGGCTTTGTTCAAATTCTCATCCTTGCTGATGAAGGCGATGGTTTCGTGCCAAAAATCTTTCTGCGACAATTGTTGGTTGAGCCGTTTCAAAACCGATTCGGCCTCGCCGATATAGACTTGGTCTTTTCCTTCGTCGTCTTTTCCGAACAGCAGATAGACCCCTGTAGAATTGAGGTCGGTTCGGTCGCTGCAGTCCTTGACTTTTATCCTGGGAATTTTGTATGCTTTGCCCGTCCAATTGGATAATTCGCAACTCATCCTTCCGTTTGGGTCTCCGTCAATAAGAAAAATTTTGATTGTTTTGCCGTGCTTTTCCAATGCTGATTTGATTTACTGGAGCTAATTTATATGATTCGGTTATGGTGGGCAAATCTTTTGGTCATTTCTGTGGCGTTTGGCGGGACGCTGGCCCCATCAGATCGCTTGGGTCAAACTGTCCGGTTTATTCGTACTGGTCCTTGTAAAATGCTATAATTTTGGCTGCAAATTCCAAGAATTCCTCTTTTTCCTGTTGGGATGGTTCATTAGGGTAAAATCTTGCGAAATGCAAATCCGATATGGTTTCCAGGTCAAGCCCGCCAACATAGTATTGCTTGGCCACCCGATTGGTAATTTCGGCCAAATTCTCGGCATAAATCCGGGCCCTTTCCAAAGCCTTTTTGTCGCCATTCAAAATTCTCGACCGTTCGATTTTCGATAGGCTTGTCGTTAAATAGGCCAAGTCTGCCGGAACCGCAGCAACGGTATCTTGGAAGACCTTTCCGCTGCCGTTACAGAATGCGCACTGGCCCGGCAGCCAACCGAGTTCTTTGCCCAACCGCTTGATGTCATCTGCATCAACGGTTCCTTTGCCCAGGCATCTTGGGCACTCGGTATCTGGTTTTTTGAATAATCGTCGAAATATAAACATAGCTTAAAATTGGGATGGTGTTTCGGGTCGCGCAATGCAACGGGTTTCATTTTATTTCAATCCAATCTATTTTGGCCTCTTTCCGGATCGGTTGGGCCGGTTGCTCGCTGTCGTCATATGGTCCGACCCTGTTTTCTTCGTCGGTTAAAAAGACAAAGGTCCAACCATTGGTTGAATCGTGCATGTATTCCCAATCCATCATATCGTCTCGATTGATGCGCATCTGTGGGTATTTTTGCAATAGGGCAGATACTTGGGATTCCGGACGCAGGCCATTGCTGGTTTTCAATCTTTTGCTCAATGCAATGATCGATAGAATGTTGTCCGAATCTGCTTTTGGGATCAGCGCCATTATGGGCTGGTTGGCCACGGAATAAACATAGGCTTTTCCGCCGCCGTCAAAGCCATAATCGTAGGCCAGGGTTTCTTTTTTACCCAATGCCGTGAGTAATTTGTCGGCCTCTGTTATGGACATTCCTATTTTTATTTCACCGATTTGTCCTTTTGAGATTACAAACCGATCAAAATCGATGGGATTTTCGGTCTTGTCTGTACACGAAACAAGCGCGATCATTAAAAGTAAGAAGGCTGTTTTTATTTTCATACCGGATTTCGTGTGACACTGTGGGCCTTGTCGTTGCGTTTGACAACGCGGCAGGCGGATTATGTTTTTTCTGCCAAGATAAAAATTTCTTTGAGAAAAAATAAGTCGGCTTATCCAAAACCAATAAATTACGGTTGCAGGAATTCCCGATTGAAGTTTTGGGTTAATTTATTTACTTTTGAATGCGGTGTAAAAAACCAAACGAGCAGTAATGGCATCGCAATCCTGCCTATCAAGAATAAAGAATGACAGAAATCAAATTTTATAAATCCCCCATCAAGTCTTTAAGGTTATTTCTATTGAGTTCCCTATTCGTAATTCCTTGCGCTTGGTTCATTTTTATCGAAGGCGACAATAGCTGGAAACTTTGGTTTCCACTGTGTTTTTTCGGACTCGGTTATATGGTAAGTCTGTTTCATTTCCTGGACAGAAGGGTACAAATCATCATCAACCGAAACGGCATCTGGGATAGGACAACAAAATTAGGCTTAATCGAATGGGAGCTGATTGAAAGTGCTTATGAAATTGAAATTCAAAAACAAAAGTTCATTTCAATTGTTGGCGCTGAAAAATTAAAATCGAGAAAAAAGGTTTACAGTTGGGCAACTTCTCTCAATCGGAGCGTTGGTGCCCAAGATGTAAACCTGAATGTATCCCAAATAAAAGTCGATGCCGGGAAACTGGTAAAGCTCATAGACATCTTAAAAAGCGAAGCAAGCGAAAAGCGCGATGAAGTCCTGGCGATGTACAAGGACCGGTTGTGAATGCTGCTGCCGTTACCTGTTGCTTCGTTGAAATAATCTTGGCTATCTTATTTTCCTTCCTTCCATCTGCTGGCTTCCCTGTATAAAACGCAGGCTTTTTACGGTACCGTCGGTTTCGAAATCAAAAACGATTTGGGCATTGATCTCCTTGATGAAAAAGCGGTTGTCGGTTTCGGCGAAAAGCCCCACGGATGGTTGCCCGGTCGCCTTGGCCAACAGGCGGTCGTCCTGATAGTCAATCGTTATCTGAAACGAAGGCTGGAGTTCATAAACCCCCACATATTTGACCAGCATTTCTTTGGACAGTACCATGGCTTTTCTTTCCGACGGAAGCTTTTTATCGGTTTGATTGCCGATGCTTTTGTTGATCCGATTGACGTAAACCGCCTGCTTCTTGCCGTTTTTTAAAGTGAATTCGTAGGTCGTAAAACTGTCCTCAAACTTAAATTCATTTTCCGATACGGGCAAGAGCCTGAACGGACGACCGCCTTCACGCGTACTGTACAAAGCGCCATCCGCTAAGGTGATGAAGCGCACAGTATCTTCAAATTGGTAAGCGCCGACCCATCGTTTGAGCTGCTTGTCGGTCAGCGTTACCGAAGGTTTGTCTGCAATGGGTTTGCCCATGATCAGGGATACCGCCTTCAGGTTGTTCATTTCGGGACCGATGCCGTCATCAAGGTTGGTCAATACGATCGCGTACAGATTGCTATCGGGGACATAAATGCCCGAGGTGGTGAAACCGTCGATGCCTCCCGTATGTTCGATCGACGTGGCACCGGCCAGTTCGTTGATGGCCCAGCCATAGCCGTAGTTGGTGTGTTTTCCATTTTTTAAGGAATGATTGGTAAAGGCGAGTTGCTTGCTCTTTTCTGAGATCAGCGTATTGTGGTGGATGGCCTTGCTCCACAAGAACAGGTCATCGACGGTAGACAGCAAAGCGCCGGCAGCATACACAGTGCCCATGCTGATGTACTCCGGATTTTGGAAGCCCGAATCGCCCGGTTGATAACCGTTGACGCGGTTGGGGATGAGTTTGTCATGCTGATCATATTGGGAGTTCTTCATGCCCAATGGGTCGAAAATAAACTGTTGTATGAAGTCTGCATAGGGCATGCCCGCTATTTTTTCGATGAGGTATCCCAAGAGTACATATCCTGAGTTGCTGTAGGCATACCGCTGGCCGGGTTCGAATTCCAACGGCAGGTTTTTGAAGCTGTCGATGATTTCTTCCGGGCTCATGTCGTTGCGCTTTTTGCTCCCGAAGTCCGGCAGGTTGGTAAAACTCGTGATGCCCGAAGTATGGTTGAGCAAATGATGGATCGTAATGTCATTTCCGCGCGGATAATCGGCTATGTATTTGGACAATGGATCTTGAAGGCTGAGTTTGCCTTGTTCCATCAACAGCAGGATGGCCACGCTGGTAAATTGCTTGGTGATGGACGCCAGGCGCAATACATTTTCGGGTTTCATCGGTACTTTGAGTTCGAGGTTCGCCATCCCGAATGACTTGCGGTACACAATCCGGTCGTCTTTGGCGATCAGGACTGCCGCACCGGGTGAATCTGCCGGATAAGTCTGATTGAAAATGGCATCAATCTGTGTCTCGATCGATTGTGCCCAAGTAAGATTAATGCAAAGCAATAAACCTACGGATGCTGCTAATGTTTTAAATGTTGTCATGTTTTAGTGAAAATAATTGATTGATATGATGGGATTTGACAATAGTATTCCAGTCCCAGCGCGTGGGTTTTAAAAATGGCCGGGAAATAAAGGGTTCGGGATTATTTTTTTTGACGCAGATAGCAGAAGTACGCAAAATAACTCAGGCCGATACTCGATGCCATGATGGCCAAGGAGAGCATGCTGATGGGGCCGGCCAGATAGGTGAGGGACAAACCTATTCCCAGGCCGCTAAACAGGAGGGCCAATTTGATCGCGTCATCCACTTTGTCCTCGTTTTTATTGGATAAGTGCGTGAGCATTTGTTCGGACATGCCCTTGTCGATCATTTTGTTTCTCAAGCGAAATTCCAGGAAATATTTGATGCCGGAGACGAGCATGAACACCAGAAAGGCCATGAATAAAATAGGGAATACGGGGCCGATTATCGGTTCTGTGGTTGCTTCGGCAATGGTATTGACAGCATTTTCCGTTTGGTAGTCTTTGGTTTGTGCTAGGCCGTCGGCAATCGCTAGAAGGGTTACGGCAATTATTGCTATTTTTTTCATCGTTTTTTTTAGTTTGATTATACTTAATTAGACCGGTGGTCAGGGCATCGGTTGCAAATGATTGTCAAATAGTGCTTTTTCTTTATTATCGTATCGCTTGTACAAATCGGCCACAAAGAAAACCGTTACACAGAGCGCTGTTCCCAGGATGAATGAATTGACCAGCAAGGACTTGGTATAAAAAATACTGGCGACTGGCGCTATAAAAGGAAGCCCTAATAATACAATGATTGCGGCAGCAATGCCCATGACACCCCAAAAAATCAAGTCCTGTTGGCTGTTTTTTCGCCGCTGCTGTAGTTCAATTTGGTGCATCACGACGGTGGTCACATCAAAAGGAAATGATTCGGGTGCCATCTGATCGATCCGTTCGATCAGGTACTGGTAGTTCTTGAGCCTGGCGGAACAAACCGCGCACTCGGCCATGTGAATGGCAGCGGCATCGTCCTGTATTTCATTGAGCAGGAATGCCTGCAACGTTTCGTCGGTCAAATGGTTATTTTTCATGGTGGCTAATGTTGTAATGACGGTTGATGTTGTCCTTTAGTATTTTCCTAGCCCGGTACAAGTAGCTTTTGATGGTGCCTTCGGGCAGTTTGGTGATTTCGGCTATTTCCTTGTTGGACAGTTCTTCCAAATGGTAAAGCGTCAACAAAGTCTTGTACAAAGGCGGAAGCTTGTGCAATTCGATGTCCAATACCGCCAGCATTTCTTTTCTGAAAATCTCGAGTTCGATGTCTTCGGACTGGGCCGATCGGCTTTCGGAATTTTCCGCAATGTCCAGTATCGGGATTTTCTTTTTTTGCAGATAACTTACGGTGGTATGGTAAGCGATCTGGGCAATCCAGGTTGATAATTTTGACTGGTATTGGAAGGACGGCAAATTTTGGAAAACCTTGAGGTAAATGTTCTGTACGAGGTCTTTCTGGTCGTCCTGGCCGACCGTCATTTTCCGTACGATATGGGTGACCAATCGTTCTGTGTTTTTCACAATAACGGCGAAATCCTGTGTGTTTCCACTCAAAATTCCAGCAACTATCGCTTGATCAGCAGAAAGATTATTTTCCTTACCCATATGACTTATTAGACCAATGAGTTGAAATCAGGTTGCAAAAAGAGTTGATTTTTTTAGCCTTTATGTTTTGGTATTTTTTTAATGCAAATAAACGGTAGTGTCATTTTTGTGTTTTGGGCTATATGCCGTTGTACGAAGCCGTGTAAGAGCCACAGATGCAATCGAAAGTTACCAATTTATTTTCTGTTTAATTACCCTTTTGTCATTGCCTCCGAACCACATATTCATTATTAGTGAATCGGGGGTTTTCCTCATTTCTTGTAAAAATTCAGGATGGTCTTTTCTAAATTTTTGATAAGGAATCAAATCAATTGTATCGTGATGCCTTCTCTGAAGTGACGAAAGCGATGCATTAGGGTTGTATTTTTTTATCAGCGTCAGGGCTTGCTGTTCGGAAATCTTTCTTTTTCGCGTCATAAAATAGATTCTTTTGGGGTAGCTGTAAGGGGCAAAGCTATCAAAGCCCCAAAGAAGTTTGTTGTTAACCTTGTTATACATCAGATAGTCGGTACCTATCATTAAGTGTTTCCCATCGATTTTGTAATATGGAATTGCGCTAATCAGTTTTGAGGAATTAAAATTTAATTCAAACTCAACTGGAATATTAAGCGTCAGGTATTTCTCATTATCTTCTTCGTGCAAGGAAAGCGTAACCTCTTTTTGCGAGATTACTTCTTTAAAGTATTCTTTTTTTCCACAACTGGCAGATGAAAGCAGGATAAAGGCAATCAAAAAAGTATTTTTCATGAATCGTAATTTAGGTATATACAATCTACGACATCAGTATAGGTATCTAATTTTTCATTTGTTACCCGGTATGTAAATACGACATAGATTTTCGGATTTTCGCTTACAAAACTTGCCCGAATTAATTCTTCCAACGCATTGTATTCCCCTTTTAATAAAGAATCTAAATTTTCCTGCGCAATAAGGATACTTGTAAAGCCATTTTCCCTTGCCCAGTTACTTTTTTGGATGAAATTTAAGGCATTGTCCAAGCCTTTCTTCTTTGCATTTTGCCAATCAATAGATAAAAATTGATTTATTGTTTCCTCGTCTTCTTTCATTTGGTCCTTTATCACCCATTCGGTAACCATCAAGGCAAAGGCTATAACTTCGGCGCCACGAATTAACCCTACAAATGTAGAAAGCGATGGCATGTTAAACTGGCTATTGTAGCTTAATTCCGGAAACATATTTATAGTTTCTTTGATTACCTGATAATGGCCATATCCTTTTGCAGCATTTTTTGCTAAAGCAATTCCTTTGTTTAGGCTATTGTATACGGCCAGTTTGGTTCCTTTTTCAACCGGGACCGTTATCTTTTCTTCTTCGATAAATATGCTTGTCGCGTTGTTTTTAATTTTGAAGTAATTGTTGAGTTCAGTCACCTCATAGCCCGCTGCCTCGATTTCATTGGTATCTAAATTAATTCGTTCGGTATAAACTTCTTTGAGAAACTTGTTGACATCTTCAATTGATTTATAAGTGGTCGTATTTCGGATGGCAATAGATACAAATTTTTTAATTTCGCCATTTGGCAATCGCTCGATAGCGAATAAGATTAGATCACCTAGGCGAGAATAAAATTCTGGCAAATTGAATTTTTCATCCTGCAAGACGGGCTTGATATGAAGTTTGATCAATGATGGATAGACGTTAAGTTGTATTTGCTTAGACGACCAAATCACATTTTTAAATTCCCATTGCCAATAGAGTTCAATACTTCCATTTGCAAAGAGTCCTTTTTCTATGGCAATATCACTACCCCAATTGGGGCTTAAAAACAATTCTATTGTAATTCGTTTCTCTTTATTGACCGTTCTGACAACAGCAGTTTTGATAATTTCATTTTCTGCAAAAGTCTTATCATCGAAGTTAAACATTCCATCGAAATCGTAAAGCTGGAATCTTATGCTGGTTCCTGAAGGAATTTTAGGATTAACCTCTATCTGGAAATACACTGTTTTTTCTAAGTTAGACCTGTATAGATGGTATTGATCAGATGGCACTTTTTTCTTCCCCTCATAATCTGTGCTCCACCATCCGAATTTAAAATTATCTTCACTTGCGGCATTTAATTCATCACTGTTGATGTCTTTTATTAATTGAATTTTTATAAGTTTTTCTTTTTTCCGGTTTTCTTCCTCCTCTTTTTTGCTTTTGTCATAATTCGGATGGAAAATACTGTTTTCTTTAAAAGGACTGCTTAAAGCATATTGTGTAGCATTATTTTCTATGGAATTTTCACTGCTAAGATCTTGAAAATTATTCTCAAAAGAAGGCGCACTCAATCCTTCTGGAAATAAACTGCTGAAAGTATCGGTGTCCGTAAAAGTATTGTATGCCATTGGGATGCCATCGATAAGTTGTAAACTGATGTTCGGTTTTGCCACAGTAATTCCGTTTATAACGGAAAATAGCTTATCAAAAAGATAAATGTTAAGAGATGGATTGCCCTTAAGGTTTTCGTAATATATAATTTCTTCGTTTGTCATGACCTTTAATTTTGACCAACCGTTTCAATGTTTCGTGTCATCTGCGCCGTTGCGAAAGCAAGGGCAGGTTTGCATTGTCAATACAAGAATCTTGTGGAATTGAACAAACGTCCAGTTGCTACAAAAACAGCAAGGACACAGTTGCTTTATCCCGGCAGTATTTTTTATGGGCAATTAGATCACAATCCACTAACATTTCGCACAGATGGATGCCCATCGAAGCAATCCTGTTCTTTTTGCCTAAGATAATGTTTTTTCGCGAAATAAGATATTCAAACATTTCAAAAACTAACCTTTGCGCAAAGGGGTTGTTATGAAAATTACCTACTGCCCAAATATATTTTTTTCAGAAAATCGAACCCATCCCAGTCGCAGGTACGTTCAATTCCTTTGTACCGTGATTTACCGTCTGCTACAAAATCGTAGGATGTCCTTGGGGCGCAATGGTCGTCCCGTTTTTCGTATTTGCCCTGACAAATGTTAGGGTGCATACCCATAAGATTGCCAATGCAAGCTGTTTCATTATCGCAATGTTTACAAGCGTTCTCCTGACATTTGGCCACTGGACGGGCGGTAGTCTTTGACGAAGATAAAGGTTTTTATGCAAACACACCATTGGTTTTGCGGCGGTTACAATGCGTTAAGCGGCCCAACTGGATACGTGACAGTAAAATTGCCAACGGTTGTTTATTTTCCTGTAGATGACCGAACTTCCTGCGCCGAAGGTGTCAAAATTGATAAAAACAGTCTTTTTATCTTTCGAAAATAACGGTATCCCGATGCTGTAATACCATCCTTTCCCCAATTTTTTGGTATACAATTCATAAAATCCTTTTCCCGTTCTTTTTCGTTCCTCGATCAGGTGTCGGATCGTATCGATCGAAATGACTTTTAAGGTTTTGCTTTTAATTTCATCTTTATCGTACCTGAAATTTTTTCTCTCTTGGATTTGCCTGCCAACAAAATCCAAATCGTGCTTGGAGAAAATAGAATCACCCGAAAATAGCTTTAGACTATCCGATTTGTTGAAAAAGGGATCAAGGCTTCTGTCCAAAAAATACTGGTACGGCGACGGAACACCTTCGCGCATATCGTGTTTTATGGCTTGTTCGTGTTCGGCGATTACTAAATTTACAATCTCATAGATTTCTTTGTCTGTCACTTCTGCAGCAATCGGAATAGGTTTTTCTTGCTGGTTTTTGCAACCAATAAAGATCGAAAGGGAAAGGAGAGCAATGGCAAAGTTTTTCATGGCGCAGTTTTTTAAATGGCTTGGTTGTCAGTATGACGCTTACTTGATCAGATGAATCGGAATTTTATTGGACTGGATTTTTTGGTCGAAAATAGTGTATCCATTTTCGTTGATTTCTTTCAATTGGTTCTCGTCAAGATTTTTGATCAATTCCTTTTTTTGATTTTCGAGGGTTACTTGAAAAAAATAGTTCTCATTTTCTTTGAAATCATATTTATAGCGTCCTTCAAAATCATCCTCGAGAAAATAAGGGAATGTCCTGTAAAATGTAAAATACCGGGATTCGTTTGGATGGATGACCACATAAGTTGTTTCCCGTTGAAATTCCAATTGTCCAAAATCCACCTTTTTCTTTCGGTAGATTTCGTTGACTTCATTGGTTAACGAATCGGTTGTTCTTTCGTTTAACCATTTCCTGGAAACATAGGCTTGCATGGTCCAGCCCACGGCACCACCAAAAAAATAGGGCGCTAGAATGTCATTGTTGTGATAGACCACAGATTTGATGTTCTTTCTTTTGGATTCAACTTTGTCAAAATTTTTATACAAATACAGCACATAGGTCTTGCTGCTTGAATTTGAAATTTTAACATCGATTTTATTCACGGGCAAACTGTCCGCAATATCGAGAATTGCTGTAATGTAAAATTGATCCGTGTTTTTGGAGGTTGGCTTGGAAATGAGTTCTTTGGTAATTATTTCTATGCTGATATCATTTTCGGCTGTATTGGGTTTGCATGAAAGACACAATATTGAAATGAGGACGGCAGTAATATTTGGAAATTTCAATGTCATGTTTTTGTGTTTTTATGGATTGGTTTTTTAATGTTGTTTTGCGGCGGTTTGCCCGACGTTAAAATTCTAATCCATTCTTCTTGTTTAATCGAAAGCCTTTCCAGCCATCAGGAGGATCAATTTGTGCATTTAAAAATAAGGCATTTTCATTGATCTCGCCTATTAGTACGCCATCAACTCCTAAACGGTTATTTTCCCATAAAAGTTTACCTTCTTTACTAATCGCATAAACTCCTGAAGCGCCGGTGACGAAAAATTTGTCTTCATCGAAATAGATTTTACAAAAATAGCCTTCGATTTCTTGGCTTAAAATATTTTTCTGAGTTTTTAAATCGAAAAGATAAAAATGGTTTTGTATTCCAACGGCAAGAATATCGCCAACAATTAGCCCTTCTTTGAAAGGATTGAAATCATACTCATATTTTATTTCATATGCCACGGGATATTCAGAATCTGCATCAATCATATAGACAGATTCTGTGAATTCGCTTGGTGTATTGTCTGAAAGTAATGTTGACTTTGGCCAAACTGATTCTGGAATTGATGGTGAAAATTTAAACTTCATTTTTAGTTTTTCGCGGTATTAATGGTGGCTAACGTTTCGCCTGTAAGTGGATTTGCGTAGGGGTGAAAAGAGTTCTCTCTGCCAATTGCGTTTTTTTTGAAGAAAAACGTCCTGCAAACACAAAACCCAGCAATGGCTGAAACGGCGTTATACACAGTTTTTATTCTCTATATCTAATGTCATTTGTAATTTTATTGTAAAGACTTAATGTATCATTATTTTTATCTTTCAAGAGTTCCAAAATCAATTTATGTTCGGCAGGACTGTAATTGAAATCTTTATCCTGAACTGTCCAATACCAATCTTCTACAAATTTTGAATTATTGCTAAAGTCGTACTCTATAATTGAGCTTAATATCCCTTGTCGTGTAAATGAACCTTTTGTTGGATTTTTCTGAAATTCTTTTTTAAAAATTTCATTTGCTTTTTTACGATCAATTTGAATTAACATATCGGTTACAAAATATTCGAATGGCCAGGAAACATGCTCATTAGTCCAATAATAATAGTAATTTTCAAAGACTCTTTTTTTATCGGGATAATTCAGAAATCTTTTGTATTGTGAAGCCAAGATAAAACTTATCAGGTATTTGTGTTCCAGGAAATCTTCTGTTTTGAGTGTCTGATTATAAATTTTAATTGAATTGGGATTGAGTATATCAAATATTTCTTCCATACTCAACTGATTGACAACGATTTTTAAAGCATTTACTTCTCTGTTTGAATCTTCATTATCTCTATAATCAAATTTTCCTAATAATCTCTGGCTGTAGGGATATGTATGATCAATTTTCTGTTGACTTTCTATATAGTTGATTAAGTCGCCACTGCTACCTCTAGAACCCTGAATTAACTGATCGTAACTGCTATTTCTGTAAAAATATTTTTGCGTCAGAATCAATATTTCTAATAGCTTTCGTGGCTCATTAATTAAAATTTTGTAATCTTCTGAAGAAAGCGTTTTTAAAAACTTCCACTTTGCTAAGTAATTGTTGTTGCAATATTCTAAAAAGGTTTCATAATCGTTTGATGTATTAAATGTTTTGTTATAGATAATCTCATAACACTTTAATGAGAAATCTTTATATGAAATTTTTTTGAAAACGTAATTGATTCCAATTACATCGTCATTCTCTTTTGTTAACTTTTTTTGGCTATAGATGTAGTGATAAGATGGAATCTTAAAAAAATCATTTTCATTTTCGTAGTACGATTGAATTAAATTTGTTTTTTCTTCTAAATCTGGGTCAAATTGGGATATATATCGTAATCCCAAATAAGAAGTTTGATTTTTTTCAAGCACCATTTTTTTAGCAGCATTTAATATTTTGGCATTCCTAATACTGTCATTATTGTTTTGATAATAATAATCGGCATGATAAACCCAGTATGGCAGAGAAGATAAATAACCCAATCTATTGCCTTCACCTTTATTTATTATTGTCAAAATGGAATTAAAATAATTTTCAGGCTCTACCTTTTCAAAGTCTATTAATTCTAAATCACTATTAAGTTGGTCCCAAACTCCAGCTAATATAACATTGGTTACATCTTCATAGTGCACAAATTTCACTCCTGTGCTTTTTGCGCATGATGTTAAAAACTGACTGTCTGTATAATCGATTAGGTTGTTATCGTGGATTATATAATCAAATTCCCCAACATTATATTTAGGACAATCTCTCAATAAATTTTTAGTCTGCTCATCTGAAATTTTAATTACTTTTTCTATTGCCTCCTGATAGGTCTTGGGATAGACCTTTTTTTGCAGATTTGTTTGTGCAAAAACGGTACTGGTAAGAAGTATCAAAAACAAAAGTTTAATTTGGCTCATAAAATAGGGTATAACGTTATGCGCATTTGCGCAGGAACGGAAATAGGAGCAGAGTTCTCTCTGCGATGATAAAATTTTCTTGGTTCGAACAAACGTTCTTGCCCAATAAAACCAGCGCACTACGCCTAACGGGATTTGGATAAAAACCGATTTTGTTTTTTTCATTTTGCTGAACTGAAAGAGGAACGGAATATTCGTATATTTTATTAGCCATAAAATCAGAAACATATAACTTATCTTGGTGAAAGTAAAACCCAGATGCTTTGATGCCTGTATCGAAAGTTGTGAGCGGCGGATCAATTTGTGTGAGATCTAAAGTCGAAATAGTTGAAATATCTTGTTCGGCAAAATATAAAATGTTATTTCTAACCGCCATGTCGCCATTAACGCCAAGAAGTCCATTTTTTACAATTATTGGAACCGGATTGGAGTCAGTAAAATCAATTTTTGATATCCTACCTAAAAAAAATTGAGAATAGAATAAATAATTTTCATGTCGTACTATACTTATAGGGCCCGTTAAATTATTTACGAGAACGATCGGAATCGGATTTGGTTGCGTTATGTCGATTTTTGAAATCTTATTCATCTCACTATAATAAAGAAAATCCCCGTGCAGGAATATTCCTTTTGGATTGTTCAAATCTGATAAAATCACTGTCACTGTGGGCGACTGTTGCATAATATCAACCTTTGAAATTTTATTTCCGTAAAATTCCGTAAAATATAAAATAGTTCCATCAAGATACATATAATCAGGTCGGTAAAGACCTGTGATATAAGGTTCAGGAATGGGGTTAGTTTGTGACAGATCAAGTTTGGAAATCCGATCAATCGAATTTTCGGCAACAAACATTGTATTTCCCGAGAGTTCCATTCCCAAAGGCCACGTTACGTTGGAAGTAACGATAGTTTGTGCTTTAATCGTAAGTGTAAAAATTATCGCTGATGCAAAGTATATTTTTTTCATAATGTCTGCAATAATGTTTTGTAATGTTTGCTAACGTTAGGCCGGTAAGAGAAGTCGCTGAGAAAGCGAACCGAGTTTTCTCTGCCAAGATAAAACTTTGTTCGTGAAAATGAAAGTTCAATCCGCTAAAAACCAGCGCACTTCGCAAATGCGCGGTTAGTCGCTGCCACTGACAAAGCTATTCTTCTTTCTCTGATTGCTGTTTATTTTCAATTTCTTTCTTAAATGCTTCATCAATATCGGGAGTTGCATCAATTCTTGAAAGAAAGGCCATCGTTCCTTTAGTTTTCCAAATTCTATTCGCGAGTAAGATTCCTATAATTAGCCCCAAAATAACGATTCCAACCGCGAGATACATTTTTGTTGAATTTGGGTTTGGAAAATATACAATTGAACCAATCAAAACGCCAAACAATAGAGGTGAAGCTACAATTTGCAGCCAACCTATAACTCCGACAATTTTCTCAAATATTTGCGACATTATTTCTACGCACAGTTTGGTGGTTGCGACTAACGTTTCGCCTGTAAGCGAATTGAGTTCTCTCTGACGAATATAATGTTTCTTCGTGAAATAGAACGTTATGATCTGAAAAATCTAGCGCTTGCTTAGTTGCGCTGTTATATGTCGCACTAACATTCTATCCCGATTGTTTCGAACAGTTTTGAAGCATTAATCATCAATTCGCGAGTTTGACCTATATCTAAAGAATATTTTGAGGAATAAACTAACGTTTGAGAGCATACAATAACAAATTTATCTGCAGAACTCAATCTCCGATTTATATTTTCAAATCTCGCAATATACTTATCACAAGAATCAAAAATTAATTTTAAAACGTTTTTAATATCCGTTTCAAGGTAGTCATTACTTATATCTGTTTTTTTGCAAACTAATATCGCGTCAATGTTTATTGGATTTTTCGCAGCCTGCTTTGGAGAGGCAACATCCATTTCGGCCTTTACTGGGTGAGAAGCGACAATTACAAAATTAGCTAGAACGATTGCTTCATAAATAGCAATCCATCCTTCTATTTTCGAATGATGAAAACTAAAAGTAAGTAATCCATCCTTTTTGACAACCCTGTAACATTCACGAAAAATTAATCCAATTTTTAATGCAAATGATATCGAATCTTTATCTTGTACTTCATTTATATCAGCAGAGTTTTCCTTATTAAAATATTTATATTCTTTTCGTAGGCCGATATTAAGCCAGGCATAAAAGAAATCACTTAATTCACTATAATGGATGAAGTCAAAGTATGGTGGATCCGTGACAATTGCATCAACCGAATTGTCAGGGATTGGGAGTTGTGCGCTATTTCCATTTAAAACTAAAGCATCGCAATTATAAAAGGTTTCCCAATCATTCGCTATTTTGATGTTCAATGAATTACTACAAACGACTTTGTCTGTAATTCTTTTTTCATTTAAGTAATGGACTTTTAAGTCAAAGGGATGATCTAAATATTCTTTGGCCTTTATCAATTTGCTTTTGAAAAGAGTAGAAAAGGCTCCGCTACTTTTTGTAGTTCCCCATGGGTTATTTTCTAGTGGAATTCTTTCTGGTTTCAAAATATGATTTGAAAACAGATGTCGCACTGCGCCAGTGCCTTCTCCTTTAAAAGAGCAGAACAGATTATTAAATTCAAGCGTGCTGCTGAACAAAGTAATAAATTGTTCTCTTACTTTTTTATCTTGGATTTGTAATATTCTTTTATATAACATACCCAAACATAACAGTTGTCTTGTGTTAAAAAAATCTCGCCAATTCAAATAGTTATATCCTCTAGCTTGATCGGTATTGTGACCTTTTCGGACTTGCATGTTGGGCAAAGGAAGTTCATTTTCAATTTCTTTAAATCTTTTTTCTGCCTGGGCGTATAATGCTAAATCATATTGCGAAGGTTTAAGATATATTTTTTCACCTTTTTGATTTAGCGCAAGTATTGCAAAGAGTTTGTGCTTAGGCGGATTAGCGGTTTTATTTATTATATCTTTTATCTTATGTGATTCACCATTTTTGTCATAAACCAAGCTTCCTTTAACTCGCCCCTCTTGAGGATTAAAAGTTTTTTTGCATAGACGGCATAATTCACTTATTGAATCATATCTACATTTAAAAATATCTCCACAATTTGGGCAGACAACTTGCGCATGCGGTTTTTTATTCGGATATGCATTTTTACTAAAGATATACGAGCTGTGCAATAGTATCTTTTCATCATTAACTTCGACTTCCTTTACCCAAAAATAATATAGGACATCACATTCAAAACCGTCATTTAGTGTTTTGTAGAATTTTTTTATCTCCTGTGAAACATCGGTTTCGATAGACTTAAATTCATTTTTTAATTCATCTAAACCTACTTTTGTTAAAGCTTGAGTAACTAAGAAAGTGCTAACAGGATTTATGTCGCAGCCAATAACTTTGTAACCGAGCTTTAGTGATTCACCTAGTGTTGTTCCTGAGCCCATGAAAGGATCTAAGACAATTTTTTCGGGATTTTCGAATGTTGAATTATAAAAATCGGGCCATTCATTCTCAACAGTACCCATCACAATTGAGCGAAATACAGATCCCAAACGTTTCGCCCACCATTTATGTATGTGATAAATGGGGCGGTTAATCTCTTTACGATAGCTTTCTACTTCTGCAATGTTATCGATGAATTCGAATGGGAAGTCTTTCTCAATTGCTTTCATTATCGCATAGATACTTTAGGTCCAAGCTCTTTTTTTAATCTGCAAGCAATGAAATGGTGCGATTTGTCGGCATTTGAATTTTTACCTGTATGAGAAAGTAGTTTTCTTTTTTTTATTGGTTTACTATCATGGCTCACTTCTTCAGCACAATAATCGCAATATAATTCAGTCAACTCAATTTTTACTTATGAATTTGTCCTTTTTATTACACCACTATAATAATAGAATCCACCATCCGAGGCTGAATAATAAGTTTTTTTGCCAACTTTACTTATGGGATTTTTATCTAAAAACACGCTGTCATTTCTAATTTTTAAGATATTTTCATGATACCATTTTTGGCTAGGTATTTCATTTAAGTAATTTTCACAAGTGTCTTTCTCATTTTTTTGCCAACAGATTTTTTCATAACCAATAAATGTCTTCTCAGCGTTCTTTTGAGGAATATCTAAAATAGCAATAAGTAGGATAAAAATCTGTATTGTTCTCATTTACGAAAGAGTTTTTGATTATTGCTGCTAACGTTAGGCCGCTTCACGCCGTTGCCGATCAAAGCGGACTGAGTTCTCTGTGCCAAGATAGAACTTTCTTCGTGAGAAACGAAAGTTCAACTTACCGAAATCTCGGAAATGGCTTGAAACGGCGGTTGAGCGACGTTTATTGGTTTAACCTTTTTAAGCTTCTATTCAAACCTTCAACAATAGCTTCTTTTCCTAAGATTATTCCCTTTGTGTCATCGGTGAAATTTATATTTCCTTCTTCAATAAGTTTGTCCAAGTTACTCTTAGTTATTTCAAATCCAGAAACGTCTCTGCTGAAAACGAATGAAGTTTCAAAACCTAACTTATTTTTCTTCAGCATTAAGCCGCCAATATATTCATCAGAAATATCGTAAGCCAAAAAAGATTTTTTCATTACGATTACAAGTTTCAATCTTGTTCTTCCAATAAGAGATTAATTCTTTGATTTCGATTTTTGTAATTTCATATGCTGACATTCCCGTCACATCATTTTCGAGTTCCAAGAAATCAAATAGAAAATAGCTGTCAAATACACTTGATATAATTGGAACACTATCAATTTTTAGCCAACAATCCTGATGTCCCGTGCCCAATTCGTCAACTATAATTCTTATCATGTTTACAATGTGTTTCTGAAATGTCGCTCGACGTTAGGCCGCTTTGTGCAGTTGCTGATTAAAGCGGACCGAGTTCTCTCTGCCAAGATAAGACTTTCTTCGTAAAAACAGAACGTCCAATCTACCGAAAACCAGCGTGTTCTTCGTTGCGCTGTTAGCGGTTCGGCTTTATTTTCCTATTCCGTTATTCAATAAGTCAGTTCGCTAATTGATTTTGTAATTTCTGATTTAACTTTTAGTAATATTCTGTTTCAATAAGCATAATTAAGCATTATCTTTTGATAGAAATGTTTAATCAACGCAACATTATAATTCAGTTTGTTTAGTTTTCCTTTTAATTATCTTACCTTCTTCATTGGCGCGATTGTATAAGAATATACCGATTGATAATATAAAAAGAACCGTTAGGAAAGAACCCTCAATGCCGATGGCGCCACCAGTAAATATTATCGGACCTTCAAACCTTGATTTAATAATAGTTCCCATGTTATTTAATCCTGTTAGATTCGACCCATAAAAGGGTTGGGCAAAATTCCAGCCAAGATGAAAGAAAAAAGGCAACCAAATTCTTTTTGTATAAATGAAAAGCATAGACAGGGTAAACCCCCAGCACAAATCAAAGAAAAGGCTAAATAGGTTGGCATTGGGATTGAAAACGTGTGATGTTTCAATTAACATAATAATTACTAAGGCAATGTGAGTGCCAAGCCATTTTTCTAATTCACGTAAAATTAATCCTCTATGAAAAAGATCTTCGATTAATGCCGCAACTACTAATGTTGTAAATAATCTTATGGGATAATTGGCGGTCGATATTTCGATGAATTGATAATATCCTAATAAATAGAGAATAAAGATCGACAATGAGATGGTTAAAAATCCTAATGCAAAACCCCCAAACATTTCTTTTGCTAAATACTTTGCAGAAAGCTCCTTTATTTCTCTTTTATCATAAAAACGAAACAGTAAATAATAGCTAAGTAATAAAGTAAAAAATGAAATAATATGGATGAATGGGTCGGCAATATCTTTGTCTTGAATTAACCTGTAGAATAATGGTTTTAAAATAAAATTTTGGGCTCCTACAAAAATTGAAAAACAAATAGTTATTGCCAGAATAATTTTTGTAATTGGGAAATACAAGATTTTTTTGATTAACTGATTCATGATTGATTGATTGATTTAAGACTTGACGAAGATGACGGGAAAATGTTGCAAAAAAACCGATTTTAATTTCTGCTTTTTTAAGCTGACCGCTAACGTTAGGCCGCTAAGCGAGGTTGTCGATCGAAGCGGACCGAGTTCTCTCTGCTGAAGATAGAGTTTTTTTGTGAAGGAAAAACGTTCTAGCCCAACAAAACCAGCCGCTTCGTCTTAGCGGCGGTTAGCGGTAGTTTACCCATTGAACAAATCAAGGTACTTTTTATAGATATATACTTTTCCATATTTATTAGTTTCATCAATAGGTTTAAGTATGTCTAATTCAACGAATCTATCAATTAACTTTGTAGCGCCTGGCCGAGTAAATCCCATTGTATTTATAGCCATTGATATTGTTATCAAAGGATTTTTGTATAAAGACTGCAAGAATTCTACTCCACTAGTTGCTTCTCTTTTGCCAAGTCCTTGTATTTTCCTCATATCTTCTTCTCTCAAGGCAGTAATCTTAGCAGATGTTTCAATACTTTGTTGTGCAGTCTCGATTACACCATCTAGAAAAAAATGTAGCCATTCATCAACCTTATTGTTGTGATATGCGTTTAACTTATCGTAATATAATTGTTGATTTCTCTTAAAAAAACTACTTAGAAATAAAACTGGCTTTTCTAAAATTGCTCGCTCATATAAAAATAAAGTTATTAAAAGACGTCCAGTTCTACCATTACCATCTAAAAAGGGATGTATAGTTTCAAATTGTGCGTGTAGAATTCCAGCCTGTAAAACAGGCATAACTGAATCGTCATGAATATATTTTTCAAAATCACCAAGAGCTTTTTTCATTGCATCCACTGGCGGTGGTATATATAAAGCAGTTTGTAGAGTTGCACCACCAATCCAGTTTTGCGATGATCTAAATTCTCCAGGGTCAGCAAAGTGAGTTGAACGCGCTTCTATCATTAATTCTTTATGAAGCTCCTTTATAAATCTTAAAGAGAAAGGAAAGTCCTTTAATCTTGCAATGCCATAGTGCATAGCTTTTATATAAAAAAGGATGTCATTTGCATCCGTATCATTTACATTAATTCCAGCTTTCATTTCTAGAGCATCCATCATCGTGGCTCTTGTACCCTCAATCTGAGCAGAGTTTGTTGCATCTTTGATGACATACATATTTAAAAAGAAATCAGAGTTAGGTAATATATGTGTGATACCATCAAGCTTTCCAATAAGTCTTTCAGCTAATGCAGCTTTAGTAATAATATCTGTTGAGAATTCTGTTAATTCTTTAGGAGGAAAACTATCTGGAATAAATGCAGAATAACCTTCAGTTTGTTTTACATATTTACCTAACATATATTTTTAGTTTACATTTATATCACAAATATAAACTATTTCTCTATTTAGTTTACATGTTTGAGCTCAATGTAAACTATTTTATAATTTTTATTTTGAAGATTTACTAATTTACCGACAAACTTCTCAGTAAATTACCGCTAACGTTAGGCCGCTAAAGCGAATTTGTGAAGCCAGCGGACCGAGTTGCTTCAGTCGAAGATAGAGTTTTTTCGTGAAGAAAAAACTTTCCGCAACTACAAAACGAACAAATTAGCTTAGCGGCGGTTAGCTCGCAGGTTGCCGAGCTTTTAAAACGGCAAATTTTGCGTTAGCCAAAGATTGCAAAATTTAAGTTTGGAAAGCGTCGCAATTTGCAGCTAACGTTTCGCGCAACTACGCAGGCGCGGTCAAGCGAACTGAGTTCTCTCTGACGAATATAATGTTTCTTCGTGAAAGTAGAACGTTGTAGCCCGGAAAATCAAACGCTTGCTTAGTTGCGCTGTTAGTAGCCGTTTATTGACTTATTTCAAAAATTTGTAACTCATAGTTATCTCCATTTAAAACATAAGATTTTTCTAAAAGAATAATTTCTTTAAAATTTCCAGGAATTAAATCAACTACATAATATTCCAAAGGATTTTCATTTTTTAAAAGATAACCGAATTCATAGTTGCCAACTTTGGCTTCCAATGTTTGACAAGCTTTAGAAGAATTGTAAAACACTCTATATAAGTCATAATTGTCAGTTAGTTTTTCGTTGTCTACCATTGAGCTTTCCCATTTTATTTTTTGGAATTTAAGACGGTCATTTTTTATTAATCCAATTCTTTCTAACTCAGATTTTATTTTTGAGTGCTTATCAGAAATTAACTGCGGCCCAATTTGCTCCAATGAATCATTTTGAAATTTTGAAAATTCTTGATCATTGTAAGAATTTCTGAACCTTAGTTCGCCTAAACAATTTAATCTTAATTTATGCGACTGTGAGCACGAACACAAAATACCGATTAAGAAAATGAATGGTAAAGTTCTCATATAGTGCATACGGTTTTTAAATGGCTACTAACGTTAGCTCGCTAGGCACGGTTGCGGATCAAAGCGAACTGCGTTCTCTCTGCCAAGATAGAATTTTCTACGTGAACGAACAACTTCCAGCTACCCAAATCTCCGCAATCGCGACCTAGCGAGGGTTAGTGGCGGTTACTTTAAATACCACGAATTCTCAAACAAATCCGTTAATTTTCTTGCCGGATTTCCTTGATTTTCATTTTGAACTTTGGAAATTTCTTCGAAAGAGAATTTCTTTAAATATGCTAAATTCTCTAATTCTTCATCGCCATATCCTCCTTGTAAGAACATTATTTTTGAAACGTCACCAATTTCATTTATAATTTCAGTAAAAATCTCATTTAGGTTATCTGCATACTCATTACCTTTCAGATATAGACTGGAAAATCGATCATAAGATGTAATACAAATTACTTTTTCATATATATTAATGGAAAAGCCATAACCTTCATACGAAACATATCCAAGATGTTTAATTTCTTGATCAATGTTATTCATTTGCCAAGAATTATTTTCAAAGCTTTCTATCTTCTTTAGTTTTGATAAAGAATTTTTAAAGGTTTTGTCCAATAAAGATTTTAGATTCTGTTCGTGTAACTCAATCTTTTTGGACGTAAAGCATTTTATAGAAGTTCCCATTTATTGGATGTTTTTTGTAATCGCCACTAACGTTATGCCGCTAAAGCGAATTTGTGAAGCCAGCGGACCGAGTTGCTTCAGCCGAAGATAGAGTTTTTTCGTGAAGAAAAAACTTTCCGCAACTACAAAACGAACAAATTAGCTTAGCGGCGGTTAGCTCGCAGGTTGCCGAGCTTTTAAAACGGCAAATTTTGCGTTAGCCAAAGATTGCAAAATTTAAGTTTGGAAAGCGTCGCAATTTGCAGCTAACGTTAGGTCGCTAGGCGAATTCTTGAAGCCAGCGAACCGAGTTTTCTCTGTCGAAGATAAAACATTCTACGTGAAAAATGAACGTTCAACTTACTGAAAGCGAAAGCAATTTGCCTCGCGGCGGTTACCAGAAGTGCTCTACTTTATTTGATGAATCTTGTTATAGATATATTCAAGAACATATATTTTATCAAACTTACTTTCAAAACTAGAAATAGGCTCTTTCCTCATTATGTACGAACTTTCACCAGTTTCATTTATTACTAACAAAAGCCAAATTTGCCCATTTACATTTTCTCTATAGCTCGGGAGTTTTTCCTCTTTATTTCTGATTGAAGATAAAATTTCTTCGTCCGATATTCTTTTCTGCCACCAAGCACCAAGTTGCGGATAAATAAAGAAGAAGTCGTCTGGATTCCAATCTATATCATAAATTATTGGATTTTCTAAAGTATTCGCATTTACAATACATTCTCGAATTACATTTTTTACAATTTCTTTTAATTCATTTTTGCGATATAAACTATGATCAAAGTTTTCATGAATATAGCATGTTGCGAAAAACGGAAGCAATTCAGGATTTTCATTTTGTAATTCTTCTTGGGCTAGCACAAATATATTTTTTAAATATCCTTCGCGCTCTCTTGCTTTTGAATTTACGATGATTTGATGTTCAAGTCCAATAATCTCATTTTGCTGTTTTAAAATAAAATCAGGTTTCTCAAAACTTTTTTCTATCTCTAGATTTTCGAAATGACTCAAAAATTTCTCGACATAAATAGTTTCAATCTTTTTTTTTGACGTTGAATTTTTATTCATGTTTTTGTTTTTACGAACGGTTTCTCAGCATTTCTGGTAACGTTTCGCGCATTTGCGCAAACGCGGCGCAAGCGGAAAGAGTTTTCTCTGCCGAAGATAGTGTTTCTTCGTGAATTCTAGAAGTTCAACCTAACGGAAATGAGCGCTTTGAGTAAATGCGCTGTTACTGGCAGTATTGTTAGGAATTTAGCTTTTGATAGAATTTAGATTTGGCTAGGACTTTATCAATGCTTTCTTGCCGGTCTTTCTTATCTGTGTTTTTATCTTCATAATAGGGTAAGTAAATTTTTTCGTTTAAAAACAGAATGTAGAATCTAGTAATTGGCTTCTTACGAGATTCATCTATTTCTACTTGATAATTTTTAAAC
Source organism: Flavobacterium sp. (assembly GCF_047602195.1). Classification (GTDB taxonomy): domain Bacteria; phylum Bacteroidota; class Bacteroidia; order Flavobacteriales; family Flavobacteriaceae; genus Flavobacterium. The sequence goes on along the minus strand of NZ_JASGHW010000004.1, from coordinate 2,698,808 downwards.
GCCTTTTCATACAAAGATTTTAATTCTGACTTACTATGCTTTTTTTGTAATGATTCTATAGCCAATTCGATTATTCCAGCATCAGAAAGACAACCAGGTTCAAATAAGTTTGGAATTAATATAGAATAAGCTTTTTCGTAATCATTCAATCCAATATATGACTTCGCCATTAAATATTTATATTTTGCTTGATCTTGATAATAACCGTTAAGGCACATATATCTGATCGTATAATTTTTGCTACTTTCTAGATAAACAAGAGCAGCGTTATATTCTTTATCCATCACCGCTATCTCTGCAAGATGAATTGCTACCCAAAACCTTGCGCTCATTTCACTATTATTTGAGCTAAAATTTAGACTGTCTCTAGTGTTATATATTTTTAGAAATTCCTTTTTGGCGTTTTGATATTCTCCAATTTCATACTTAATATAAGCTTTTCCAATGATTGCCTTATATATTAATTTTGAATTTGGAAAACTATCAATTAGTTTATCATAATACTCTTCCGCGTTTGACAGAATTTGGCGTTTTGTTTCTTTAGCGAAATTAGATTTTATAGAATCTTTCTCTTTAATTAAAATATTTAAACTTGTATAGCCGAGTACATTTTCAATAGTGTATGCTTTGTCTAAAAGATTTTCTTCATAGGTTTGACTTTTGTTTTGTCCAAAACAAAACAATGTAATTGAAAACGATATAATAAAAAACGTGATTTTCATACTTCGTTCGTTTAATATTGCCAGTAACGTTTCGCCTGTAACCGTAGTCGCGGATCAAAGCGAACTGAGTTCTCTCTGCCAAGATAAAACTTTCTTCGTGAATCAACAATTTCCGGCTACCGAAATCCCCGCGATTACGGTTACAGGCTGTTAGCAGAAGGCCAAGTTACTTTGTTCGTTTAATTTTAGAAGGATTTTGTCTAGCGTCAAAAACATCTGCAATTTTTATAAGCTTTGCTTTCGAATCTACAGAGTAAATTATCTTGTAACTTTTACAAACAAGATAACGATATTCATTCTCACGATCTAAAAGTAAATCTTCGCGCTGACTTATTTCTGGATTAGAAATTAACTTATTCGGTTCTTCGATAATTTTTTGAATGAGATTTTTCGCAACATGTAAACTTGCAAATTCAGAATAGTATTCAAATATTTTATCTAATTCAATTTCTGCTTGATCAGACCAAATAATTTCGAACTGCTTCATTTGTATTTCGCCAAAAGTTGAGCGCTTGTTTTGAATTTACCAGTTTTGAAATCATTTTCAGATTTATCAATTCTTGAATTCAGTTCTTGAATTGACATCGGTTCCACAGATTTCTCCTTTATTGATTTCTTTTTCAATAAATTTTCAAACTGAGAAATTACTTCCTCGCTTTGCAGCTTTAAAAACTCTTGTACAAATTCTATTTTTCTAGTTTGCAAATCCATGATAAAATATTTGAATTCAAATTTACAAAATATCTAATCTCACGAATGTTAATTTTTTTGACAATCTTTCAAGGCTTTCTGCTAACGTTTCGCCTATTTGCGCAGGAGCGGAAATAGGAGCAGAGTTCTCTCTGCTAAGATAAAACTTTCTTGGTTTGTAAAATGTTTCAACTTACCAAAAACCAGCTCTTGCGTAAAAAGGCTGTTGTGAGCAGTTCTTACTGTTTTACTAAGCTATGACAACCCTTTTCAATATAATCAATGAAATCTTGAGCATCAGTAAAATAATTTTTAAATGCCATTCGAACTTCAGAACTCGTATCAGCTCTAACCAAAACAATATCTAGTTTCGGATTTTCTTTTTCAAGTTTAAAAAGTTCTTTGATTGCGTCTGTCGCATCGCGAAATAAACGAATTTCTAGATCCCGCTCTTCGTTAAATATTAAGATTGAATTTTTATGATCTAAAATTTTAGTATTCGGAGTCGCATTTAGACTTTTTAAAGTTTTGAGAAATTGCAATTCTGTATCGAGTTCTACAAATTGATTTACTAACTCGCGATTTTTGATTTCAGGAAGTGGTCCTTTTGTATTTTCAAAAGCTCGAGCTAATATTTCGCTAGCAAGTACCATAATCTTCTCATATCTTTCGTCGCCTCTTTCGAATTTGGGTTGATTGGAAGTAATAATTCCTATGATTTCAACTGTGGTTGCCCAAGCATGTTGAATTAAAGTCCTGTATTGAATCTCTATTAATAAACCCTGTAAACCTTTTCCAATTTCGGAACGAACATTATAACTATAAACATCGTGAATTCCACGATAACCAGTTTTCTTAGGTCTTTTTATGTAATCATATTTGTCAACGTCATTTTTTCTTCTGTGAAGAAAGCGTGCTTGATGAAGTTCCGATCGAAATTGATAAAGTTCTTCGATTGTGCCAAAAATTACTCTACAGCCGGCAACATCGTCCATCCTCGATAGTTCCATATCTGGAAAACGCGTTAGCTTATCAAGTATAGTATTTTTACGTTTATGCCTTTGCGCGACAACAATTTCTTTATTTCTTGTTCTTGTACGCAAAATAGCTTGAAATGTATTTAAGACTGCTCTATGAGCTTCGCGCCAAATATCAACTGTTCTGGATGCATCGTTATCGAAAATATCTACTTTGATTTTATCTCCAGCTTTATTGACTTTTGTTTTAGATCCTCCAGGATATTCTTTGTACTCCATGATATTCGTTTTTCTAGAATTGCTCACAACGTTAGGCCGCTAGGCGAAGTCGCGGCCAAGCGGACTGAGTTCGCTCTGCCGAAGATAACATTTTCTTCGTGAATACAAAACGCTGACGCTACTGAAAACCAGCGTACTTCGCCTAACGGCGGTTATAAGAAGCCATTAATCATATAATAGATTTCCAAAATGAAGATTTATTTGGTTAAGCATAACCTCTATAATAGAAACTAATATCATGATTTTGGTAAAATTGTTAAAATAAAAATTTGATTTTTCACTGGTATCTTGATTATAATAGAGAACAGATATTACAATCGAACCAAAAAGACATAAAGCTCCAGTAATACAAATATTTTTGATTATGCCAAGTATTAAGAAAATCGGAGTAAAAAGTATTTTTTTTAAAAATGGATTTTCACTAGTAATAATTTCCTCCATGTTTTTTAGAGAAGAAGTTATACCAATATAAATAAAGAATAAAAATTTTCTCGTTGATTCACTCTTTAGTAGTTTTTCCATTCTAAGGTGATGTCGTTTTACGATCGTTTCTATGGTTTCTTATAACGTTAGGCCGCTTCACGCCGTTGCGGATCACAGCGGGCCGAGTTCTCTCTGCCGAAGATAAACTTTATTCGTGAAACCGCAACTTCCGACTACCGAAAACCCCGCAATGGCTTGAAACGGCGGTTAGCGGACGGCATTTGCCCTATGGTTTGAAATCAAATCTTGAGAAACTCTTAGTTTCAACATTACCATGCTCATCATAAGTGAAGGTTGTATCGGATTCCATTTCTAAATGCGTTTCCCATAAAATAACTTTAGATTTTGGGAAGAAATATTCGATTCCAGAATCCGTTTCCCTTTTCAAATTGGTATAAATTCTATCTTCCTCATGATTTGCGCTCCAAATTCCTATAATTGGAGTCCCAAAATTTGGATTAAAATAGACAGCAGTATTATTACTGTTAAAATTCAAAGTTTCTAAATTCCTGTTTATTGTATCTATGATAATTGTGTCTAAAACATTGTCTTGGTATACATATTTTGAATATCTCCATTTTTTCCAAGTAATAGATTCGAAAATTTCATTTGCTTGATTTGAGCTAGTCTTTTCCTCATTATCACAGGAGATAAAAAGAAAAGGAAATAATAAAAATCCTATTTTTTTCATACGCTATTTTACGATTAATTTTCTGATGCTGTCCGCTAACGTTTCGCCTGTAACCGTAGTCGCGGATCAAAGCGAACTGAGTTCTATCTGCCAAGATAAAACTTTCTTCGTGAACTAACAATTTCCGGCTACCGAAATCTTCGCGATTACGGTTACAGGCTGTTACTAGCAGTTACTTTAATTTGAATGTTTTAGCAATTGCTTTAAACGCTTCCAAGTTTTTCTTTTGATCGTTTGAAGCTTGGCCAACCAGCAAATAATATTCAGATTTATTGTATAGCATCACTTGATAAACCAACTCGTCTTGCGAATTCTCATTTTTACCATCTGCAATTATTTCATAGCCGTTTAGGTTATCTATGGTTATTGAATTGATTTCTCTAACTTTAGTGTTTTCACCGTTTGGAAGTTTTTTTAATCTATCGATTGAGTATTGCTTATGATTTGAATCAGGAAACTTTCCAACAGACGGGCCGACTATGAGAATCCCTTTTTCAGTAGGCAATTTTCCATCTTCACTGTAGAGTAATGAACCGGAAAGATATTTTACAAATTTATACCCGGTTTCTTTGGTGTCGATTGAAAATTTCACCGCGTCAAATGGATTGTCATTTTGAGTTTCACTATACGTTGTTGAAAAAAGCGAAGCTTTAATTTCATTTTCAATTTCTTTGGCTGATTCTGGATAAATGCCATTAATCATAATGGTTTTAGAATCGTCTCCAAACATTAATATTTGCTTTAAGTATGTAATTCCGTTAGCTGCTTGACTAATTTTGAAATATGTTGCTTCTTTCCCATTAAAGCTTACTTTTTCTTTTGATTTTAAAATCATTCCTCTACTTTTTAAAGCTTCTGCTGTAAAGCCATCGCGCATCTCAAAATATGACGATGGTAATTCAGAGACCATTATCGAAGCACCATTACTTACATTTTGGAAGCCACTAAAATTTGATGCAGTTGTAAAACCTTCAGGTGGAGTCAGGCTACATTTCGTACCGATTACAGAAATTTGATTTTGCGCATTTGTGGATCCGATTAAAAAAAATATAAATGTTAGAGTAAGGATTAATTTCTTCATGATACTTCCGAGGTGTTTGTTTGTAATTGCTAGTAACGTTTCGCGCAGTTACGCAGGAGCGGAAAAGCGGACTGAGTACTCTCTGCTAAGATAGAGTTTCTTTGTGAAGAAAAAGCGTCCAGTCACGAAAAACCAGCTCTTGCTTAACTGCGCTGTTGTAGGCAGTTAGTATTTGATGGGTTTATGCAACATCCAACCTAATTCTATTTTCCTCCATTTATTGTCAGGTGAATACATGCTATTAACGATGTCTTCAACTGGTTTGGTTATAAATTGCGATCTATTTATATATCCAATAATCTCATTTGAGTAAATAACTTTATCACCTTTCAAAAAATTGACTCTAACCTTGGTTTTAAAATTACCACGATATTTGATTATAGCTGTGGCTAAATAGTGTTTGGGTTGAACTCGATAATTTACGATTGAAGCCGCTATACCGCATCCAGGCATTTGATATGTAAATTCGATAGGTTTCCATTTATTATCAATATCCAAAGCTTCTTGTATTATCAATAATGGAGTCATTCCAAAATACAAATCGGATTTAGAATTGTTGTAAATTAAAACGGGATAAGATTTTAAATATTTCTGTTTTAACGAGTCTAGTTGTTTAAAATATCTAGGGAATAATTTTTTCTCGTAATCTGGTTCAGAAATATTTGGTTTGGGTGCGGATTTTTCTTCTTCGGTTGGACCAGCGATTTCTCGGTATACAAAACCACGATTTGAAAATGCATATGACGTATCTATAATAACTTTAATTTTTTCGTAATCCATTTTTGATTCACTATCTTGTTCTACATTTTTCATGTTATAAAAGTATCTCATCTCTTCTATATCTGAAATAGTGGTTGTATCGTCAATAAAATTTACAGCTAATAAAGGCGCTTGACTTCTTAGCATTATTTTGGAATCGATAGCTATAATCGAATCGTGTTTCTCAACTTCCAATCTTGGCAAATCATTTTTCTTTCCCGAGCAAAAACTGAGAATAAGTAAAATAGATATGTAAAAAACAAGTTTCATAAGAGTAGTCTCTGATGGTTTGCGAATTTCTAATTGCCTACAACGTTAGGTGCATTTGCGCAGTCGCGGAAATGCGAACTGAGTTTTCTCTGCCAAGATAAAACTTTCTTCGTGAAAAAGGAAGTTCAACTTACCGAAAACCAGCGCACTGAGTAAATGCGCGGTTGGCCGCAGTATTCTAATCATCAATATACCAACGCTTTTCTTGTGACAAGTAAATACTGTAATCCCAAAAGCCAGAAAAGTAACGTATATGATAATTTGTACTGATTGAATCTGGAAAATATGCAAAGGACTCACTATATAAACCAAATCTTGAAATTGGTAAATTTGAATTTTCGATTTTAGGTAAGTGATTAAACTTTAATTTGTACTCGTCAATTCTCGATATTAATTCTATCGCTTTGTTTCGATTTATCTTTTCTTGGAGTTTCCAAGTTAGAACTCCGCAAAGGACAGCAAGTAAACAACTGAGAAATAAAAATCCAAATCTTTTTCGAAAGATTAGTTTTTCGGAAATAATCGACTATTAGTGATCCTGTAAACGTTAGTATGCAGAATACAATAATCATTATTGAAAACCCATTGAATAAAATTGTATTAGTCGCCGCAATAAGAAATACTAGAATAAAAATAATCCCAAATATTAGATATTTTTTTATCATAGGTTTAAGTTTGAGTTCTAAACGACAACAGTACGCGGAATATTGCGGCCAACGTTAGGCCGCTAGCCGCAGTTGCGAGAAAGCGGACTGAGTTCTCTCTGACGAATATAATGTTTCTTCGTGAAAACCGAACTTTCCGGCCAGAAAAATCCAGCAATTGCGGCTAACGGCGGTTATATGCTGGCTAATATTTATCTAATAATTTTGTTTTAATTTTCCCAATACAGTTTGCCGATGTTGTATTATATTTTTCATAATATATCCAATATACTGTCTTGTTTGAAAAGCTTCTGACTAATCGTATTTTTTCATTATCGAGGGTTACAAGTATTTCAGATTTACCTGTATTTCTCTCAAACCATGATGATTCAATATTTTGTAATTTGTATTTTATTGAATCATTTCTAACAGAACGATTGTTGATAATTAACATCGGAGATTTACTCATTTTGCTTGCTATTTCTGCTTGAGCAACTTTTTCTATAATCGTTTTCAAACTCGCTAGACTAATTCCGGAAATTAAAAGTATAGGCAAACAAATTTTAAATGATTTATAATTCCATAATTCTTGGATTGTTTTGTTATGCAATTTGGCTGCACCAATAAGAACTGCAACAACAAAAAATGAAGTAAAAAATGTGAATACAAAAAAAGGAATTATTTTTTCTAAAATTTCAATCATTATCTGGATGTTTAAGCTAGCATATAACGTCTCGCCTGTAAGCGAATTCGCGAAGCAAGCGGATTGAGTTCTTTCTGCCGAAGATAAAAATTTCTTCGTGAAGAAACAACTTCCTACAACCAAAAACGAGCGCAATTCGCTTACAGGCTGTTAGTTGCAGTTTAATCTTCCTCGTGAATTTCTGATTTTTTTTCACTTTCATAATCTAAATCTGTCAAATGAGATTTTAGAAAGTCATCATTTAAAATTCCTATTGTTAGAACTTTTGAAACATCTGTATCAAGTACAATTGTATTGTTTTCTTCATCAATTCGTATGCGACGACGCAATCTTTCAGTGTCTAAAACAAATTGAATAATTCGCTCTCTCGCCAATTGTAATACTGGTGATTCAGGATTTATTTTTAGGATGCGCTTTGCATATTTTACGTTACTTACAAAATCAATTAACTCCTGAATATTCTGAATTAAATTTAAATTTTGGATAAGTTGAATTTTTTCAACCGCTTTACGAATTACTATTTCTTTGTAACCATAACTGTTCGTTAATGTTTTTAGGCTATTCACGATTAAATTTTCATTGACATATAGAAAATCTATAGCTGTGTTTATCTGTAAAATATTTTCATTTAGCTTTTCAAAGCGATTTCCAACAGGAATCAAACCAATTACTCGATCTCGCCTGATTATGGTAACGGGGTAGACATGTTTGTAAATTGTAAAGTGTCTGTTTTGGTTTCCAATTGTTACTAATAATGCTTTGACATTTTCAATGTCATTATTATTGAATGAGAAGTTCGGGTAATCGTGCCAAGGATCAAAATCTCCTAGCAAGTGTAATTTTTCTGGAAGCTCATCCAAGTCATAATAGAATGCGCTATTGGAAACTTCGTTTGCTGCTGAAATATTTGACATTGCAAATTCTTCATCATTAAAAAATCTATCATTTATGACGTTAATAAAATCTTCCTTTAATTCGGCAGCTAATTCTTCGCTAATATCTGCTTCTCTAATATCTTCTTCAATGACTATTTCGCCATTTTGTTCTATTTCCCTACGTTCCACCAAGTGAATTTTTATTCCAGTAGGGTCTTCTCCATTTATGACCGATAGAAATTCTCGTAATTCTTCTAAATTCATGTTTGTTTAGATGTTTTGTTTGAAAAATAAATGTTGTCACCAATAAACTTATATTCAATCCAATCTTGTTCTTTAAGGCTATCTTTCGAAATCAAAATAATATTTTTCTTCTTGTTTGTTGTTACTTTATAGATATGGTAACCTAAAATTGCCAATGTGGGATTATTGTAAAACATATTAGTTTTTACGTATATCATGCCGATTATTACAAGTACCAAAAAAAGCATAAGTCCATTTCTGTCTTTTGCGAGATTGAAATCCAAATCGAACGTGAGTAGAGGAACAACATAAGTGACTAAAAAAGTTAAATGTTCCCAATTTAAATTATCAATTTCCACTACTTGTTCAGGTAAAGACTTTGCGCCTTTGATTATATATTTGAATTTGTAATAAAAAATAAAGCCCGCAATTACAAAAATTAGACAGATGGCGGGGATAACATTTAAAGACAGCAGTTTTTCAAAGCCGATAAAACTGCAATTTTCTCCATAGCAATAAGGAATGTCAATCTTATTTATAAGCAATAATAAGAAAAGTAGCCATAGAGACAAAATGTAAAGTTGGATTTTTAGTTTCATGGTACCTATGTTTTAAATTGCAACTAACGTTTCGCGCAACTACGCGGGCGCGAAAAAGCGAACTGCGTTCTCTCTGACGAATATAATGTTTCTTCGTGAAAATAGAACGTTATAGCCTTGAAAATCTAGCGCTCGCTTAGTTGCGCTGTTATATGGCGGCGCACCAAAATAAATCTACACGCAATGCAATTTTTTTAAACCTAGGAATTTTAATTTTTAGGAAAAATGCCCTTTAGTTGACAAATCTTGCTGGAAAAAATGACAGAGAAACTCGACAAAGGAATTGACAAAGAAACTCTACAAAAGTAATTCGACAAAGTTTTAGTTTTGAATTTCTGCAATCCAGAAGGAACGTTCTATTTTAGACTAACTTGCTCGTTGGCACTAAACACCCCTGCTTGGATTCTACGCAAAGAAATTAAAAAATTGACAACAAGATTCAAACAACAACCGATGAGAAATTTCAATTTTGACGACGAAGTTCAGCGCTGTCATATAACGTTAGGCCGCTTTGCGCAGTTGCTGATCAAAGCGAACCGAGTTCTCTCTGCCGAAGATAGAGTTTTTTCGTGAAGGAAAAACGTCCCGCAACCACAAAACCCAGCAATTGCTGCAAAACGGCGGTTATTTGCAGTAGCTACACTTTTCTATAAATAGTTTTGTTATCTTTCCCTTCTTTTCGAAAAGAAGATTTAATTCGACAGCTTTTTTCAAATCTCTAGACGCAGTAGCGGTAGAAATGCCCTTAAAAACATTCATATAATCTTTTCTTGAAAATTCTATAGATGAATGGCTTAAAAAATATTCAATCCTATCTATTTCTTTCATCGTTCTATTATTGAAAGATAAAAGTTCATTTAAAGATTCCGCAATAACCTTAAGCATATATTCGATAAAAAGAGTTGAATTTCCAGCCTTGTCGCACAAAGCCAAAACTTTATAATATTCACTCTGATTTTCACTTATCAGGGTTTCGAAAGGAAGAAATTCAAATACCGGATATTTCTCCATTAGAATTACTGTTTGCCACAATCTTCCCATTCTTCCATTTCCGTCCATAAACGGATGAATAAATTCCATCTCATAATGAAATACGCAACTTTTTATTAGATGTATTTCTTTGGATTTCAAATATTCAAATAAATCTTTCATTAGAAAAGGCACATTTTCTGATGGTGGCGCAACGTGTGCAACCTGCGATCCTTTTACAATCCCAACATTCTTATTTCTATATTTTCCAGGATTTTCAATTAGATTCTGCATCAAAACCTGGTGCGCTTTCAAAAAGGTTTTCTCGGATGATGATTTATACGATTCAAGATTGCCATAAACCTTAATCGCGTTTAGAACTTCAACAATATCTTTCTCAGGACCGATTACTTTTTTATTCTCGATAAGCGCAGTGATTTGTTCCTCACTTAATGTATTTCCCTCAATTTGAAGCGAAGAATGAATCGTTTTGATTTTATTCTGTTTGCGTAGGGTAGGAGATTGTTTATTGAGATAATTTGCATTCACTTCCCCAATCATTTCAGATATCGAAGTAATTAACTCTAAAATATTTTGATTTAACTCATAAGGTGGTTTCATTCCGATGCTATCATTTGATGCTATCAAAGATAATCGTTTTTGTGTTACGTTAGCTCTGGCTATTGCAAATAACGTTTCGCCGGTAAGCGAAGTTGCCGACCAAGCGAACTGAGTTCTCTCTACCTAAGATAATGTTTCTTCGTGAAACCACAACTTCCGGCTACCGAAAACTCGGCAATTTTGCTTACCGGCTGTTGGCCGACGTTGCTTATTTTGCTATATAGCCAATTTCTTTATTCATAAAATCATCAATATCTTTTCTTGTTAGCTGAACTTCATCGTATTTTCTAGCGATTACTTCTAACGTTACATCTTTAAAACGGATGACAAAATGTTTATCATTAATAAATAAGCTATCATTATGCCGAGTATGGGTTCTATTATTTAGCATTAATTCTTTGACCCATTTTGAATTAAAAACTTGACAAAATTCATAGTATTCTATTCCTGGAATTTTAGAAAGCAATCCAACTTCATCATTTGGATATCCATATTTGTAAACGGTAAATTCGAAATTCAAAGCATCAATGACGCCATCTTTTTCTTGAAGCAAAACGAACAAATTTTGCTGGTTTGAGATAACAAAATTATCATACATAAACTCATAATCTTTCTCAAGACTTATAGGTTTTGCATGTTGATCGGGTGATTCTAATTTTATTCCAAAAAATCCCATTGTTATGAATTGTTAATGTTTACTCCGGCAATGTTGGCCAACGTTTCGCGCAACTACGCGGGCGCGAAAAAGCGGACTGAGTTCTCTCTGACGAATTTAATGTTTCTTCGTGAGAAACAAAATTTCTAACCTGAAAAATCCAGCGCTTGCTTAGTTGCGCTGTTGGCTGCAGTTACAATTCTCCGATTAATTCATCTACTTCTTTTTTCAAAGTAGGTAAGTGGTCATTTAAGATTGACCAAATATTTTCATCTGAAACATTATCATATGAGTGAATTACATGATTTCGCAATCCGATAATTGAATTTGCTTCAGTAATTAATGATATGAATTCTGCATCTCTTTGCTTTATTCTGTTTACTGCTTCTCCAATTATTTCGAGATTTCTCTCGACGGCCCTTTTTAAGATTATGTCGTCTTTATAGCTCTTGAGAGATTTATCACGGTCAGCAAAGAAATCTTCAATTTCTCCTATCGCAATTTTAATATCGTAAAGCCATTTCAAAATTCTCTCATCCATAAATAAGCTCCTTTGATTTATTTATTGAACGAATTAAGATTGGATTTTTTAAAGCTTGCTCCTCAACCAAATCTACTTCTCTACCTAAAAGGTTTGCTAAATTAGTTTTCAACGTCAGGTAGTTAGAAAAGTAATCTTTGATTTCAGATGATTTGAATTTAACCAAAAAATCAATATCACTTTCATCAGAAAATGTACTATTAGTAGCTGAACCAAATAAATACATATGCTCGACCTTGTGTTGATTACAAAGTTGAGATAGCTTGTTTATATTTTGATTTATAAGATTCATCGCTCAAATTTAGTAAAAAGTTCTGTATGTGCGACAAACGTCAGTAATTGCAGCCAACGTTAGCTCGCTAAGCGCGGTTGAGGATCAAAGCGGACGAAGTTCTCTCTGCCAAGATAGAATTTTCTTCGTGAACGAACAACTCCCGGCTGCCAAAATCCCCGCAATCGCGACTTAGCGAGGGTTATGCGAATTTCTAGTTTTGACTTACAGCAACTATTTTCAAGCTAACGTCTCGGAAAGTTCTAATTTCACCTGTTAGAAGTTCTGATTTTTTGAAAATGTTTAGTAAGCCAGTATTCGAAACTTCAAATTTTTCAAATACTTTCTTTCCTTTTGACACAATCGTAATCTGCTCAACCATTTCGGAAAAATATTTATCTAAATAAGGCTCAATTGGACTTGAAGGTTTTAAATCCGAAACATCAACGTCTCGTCTCTGTAGATATTTTTTCAATGTTAAGAATATTGCTGCGGACAAACATTCGCTTCCAAGTAATTTTATCGGCTCAATATTTTTGTGTTTTGAATATTTGGAAATTAATTCGCAAACATCTTTGAGTTTTTTCTTCGAGGATGGCGTTAAAGCATTTTTCCAATCTTCTTCACTAACATCAATTTGAAAAGAATCATTCAAAAAAGGATAAAGTTTCCTCCAGCCAAGCAAATCATTTGCATCACTCCATTCCTCAATTGTTGAATCAAAATCTAATTCTACATAAGGATCTGCTTCAAAATCTAATGGACTACAAAGTCTGTGCTGCTCAATAAAAATATTTAATACGTCTGTTGGTGTCATATTTACTACGGATTTTTGGAAATTCGCATAACGTTAGGCCGCTAGGCGAATTCTTGAAGCCAGCGAACCGAGTTTTCTCTGTCGAAGATAAAACATTCTACGTGAAAAATGAACGTTCAACTTACTGAAAGCGAAAGCAATTTGCCTCGCGGCGGTTAGCGGATGGGCTATTGCCATTTTAAATAGCAATGAAAGAAATTCTAGAATTGTTAAGCAGACGGATCGTAATGACTATATTTATTTTCTAATGCTTTTTTCGCAAATAGCTTTGCATAATGCCCGTCCATTAATTCACTATCGAGTATTTTTTGTAAAATTTCATTTGATAAGTTATTTTCAAAACCAGCTAAACAAGAAGCTATCAAGGCAATGCCATTTTCACCATAACTTTCTTTTTGTAATTTGAAATTTTCGAAATAGTCTGAGCAATAATCAATGAATTTTTGTTGCGTCACCAAATCAGGAACCATTCTGTCAAAATTGACAGCAAATAGGGCAGCTTCAAAGGTTGCACAACCCCATTTTTCATCTTTTAATCTGTCAATTTGATAATCGAACAATTCAAAGACAGTAGAAAAATCTGTTTTATCGGAACGACTAAGTCGTATATATGCACAACCTGCTCCCATGCAAATTATCCAACATCCCGATTTCGCAATTTTCTGAATATCTAAAGTTGCATCTTTATAATTTAGGAAACCCAAAGTCATGCAAAGTTCATAAATGTCAAAATATTGTGATTCAGAACTTCCATCTAAAACTTCATATTTTTGATTCAAAACATTATGTAACACCTGCGAATATTTTGAAAGTGAATAATCACCAATAAAGGTTAAAGCTTTTCTAAATTTTGTTAAGTTTTTTCCTTTAAGATGATTTAATATTTCTTCATCAGTAAATTTTTTTGCCATACTTGAACTGTCTTTGTTTGTATTCTGTGGTGTTATGCCTTTCCGCTAACGTTAGGCCGCTAAAGCGAATTTGTGAAGCCAGCGGACCGAGTTGCTTCAGCCGAAGATAGAGTTTTTTCGTGAAGAAAAAACTTTCCGCAACTACAAAACGAACAAATTAGCTTAGCGGCGGTTAGCTCGCAGGTTGCCGAGCTTTTAAAACGGCAAATTTTGCGTTAGCCAAAGATTGCAAAATTTAAGTTTGGAAAGCGTCGCAATTTGCAGCTAACGTTAGGCCGCTTCACGCCGTTGCGGATCAAAGCGAACTGAGTTCTCTCTGCCGAAGATAATCTTTCTTCGTGAAATAGGGATTTCCGGTGATGAAAATCTCCGCAATGGCTTGAAACGGCGGTTATGCGCGCCCGGTTTTAGTAATCTCCCCAACGATAATAAAGAATCATTTTATTTTTATTTAAAATTATAAAACAATTCTCTTGCGTTGATAAATTTTCATCTTCATGAATAGTTAATAAATCAGTTTTGAAAATCAAGATTCGAGAGTTTTTATATTCATCTAAATCAAATTTGTCACTTAAAATTCGAGAAGACAGATTATTTGCTTTCTGTATCTCGGCGCTATTTTTTTCACCAACAAATTTCCAGTTATTTTCTTCAGCGAATTTTACTATCTCTGACTTTTTAAAATTTTCATTACTTTTCCAAATTATCTCGCTAGTTCCTCCATATGGACCATGATCAAAATTTTCAGTTTTGATTTCTTTAGATTTAAAGTCTTTCCAAAAGTTTCCAGAAATCGAATTTCCACAAGAAGTAAATATTAAGATTGAAAGTAAAACAGTTAAATGTCTTTTCATGTTATCGACGAATTTTCTCTAGGGTTGCGCATAACGTTTCGCGCATTTGCGCAAACGCGGCGCAAGCGGAAATAGTTTTCTCTGCCGAAGATACAGTTTCTTCGTGAAATCTAAAAGTTCAACTTACCGGAAACGAGCGCTTTGAGTAAATGCGCTGTTACAAGAAGGCCAACACAAACTTTCGACTTCTTTTATTTTTATTTATTTATTTATTTATTTATTTATTTATTTGAAAAAGCGTGCTAATAAAACTCTTTTCTTGCTTAATCTGATAATAAGAAATATTGAATCAAGAAAACGATTGGTGTTATCGTAAGTATAGTTATTGTTGCATTTACATCGATATTATCTTTCAAAAGCTCTTTAATTGACTTCTTTCTATTTGAGAAAAACCATCTGATTGCAGCACCAGGATATTGTAAAATGTAAACAAATATAAATTCAAATATTATTTCGAACATGATTACTGATTCTTAATTTTTTATGCGCAATCTCGGTCAGGCTTTCTTGTAACGTTAGGCCGCTAAAGCGAATTTGTGAAGCCAGCGGACCGAGTTGCTTCAGCCGAAGATAGAGTTTTTTCGTGAAGAAAAAACTTTCCGCAACTAACAAAACGAACAAATTAGCTTAGCGGCGGTTAGCTCGCAGGTTGCCGAGCTTTTAAAACGGCAAATTTTGCGTTAGCCAAAGATTGCAAAATTTAAGTTTGGAAAGCGTCGCAATTTGCAGCTAACGTTTCGCGCAACTACGCGGGCGCGAAAAAGCGAACTGCGTTCTCTCTGACGAATATAATGTTTCTTCGTGAAAATAGAACGTTATAGCCTGGAAAATGTAGCGCTCGCTTAGTTGCGCTGTTATATGGCGGCGCACCAAAATAAATCTACACGCAATGCAATTTTTTTAAACCTGGGAATTTTAATTTTTAGGAAAAATGCCCTTTAGTTGACAAATCTTGCTGGAAAAAATGACATAGAAACTCGACAAAGGAATTGACAAAGAAACTCTACAAAAGTAATTCGACAAAGTTTTAGTTTTGAATTTCCGCAATCCAGAAGGAACGTTCTATCTTAGACTAACTTGCTCGTTGGCACTAAACACCCCGGCTTGGATTCTACGCAAAGATTAAAAAATTGACAACAAGATTCAAACAACAACCGATGACAAATTTCAATTTTGACGACGAAGTTCAGCGCTGTCATATAACGTTAGGCCGCTTCACGACGTTGCCGATCAGAGCGGACTGAGTTCTCTCTGCCAAGATAAAACTTTCTTCGTGAAAAACGAACATTCAATTCACCGAAATCTCGGCAATGTCGATGAAACGGCGGTTATGCGGCGTATCACTGTTTGTAATAGTCGTCCAATTTATGTTTCTTTTTTTTTACCTGCCATTTCCCTTTGATTAATTTTTTTTCAGTTACGATAACATGCTCACCTCCTTGTGCGTCTTCTTCCAGTTCGTAAACGTTTACTAATCCTTTTCTCGGGACAACTTCGTACTCAAGAGTTGTATGAAAGCAACAACCACTTTTTGAGAAAGTTTTAATTCGCTTTCGCTCATGATCAACTTCAAACATTCCAAGATTTGGCGCATCAGCAAGTTCGGAAAGTTCCAAGCTATAGACAAACTCCTTTTTTGTGATATTGTATACGTAAACACTGTAAGACGGACCGCCATAACCGCTATGATTTCCATCGCGGATAGCTAAATCTTCTGTACCATCAAAATTAAAATCATCGAAAATTAATGGGCTTTGTTCATCGTAAAGTTGGATAATATTTACTGTAGGCTTATTTCTCTCATCTAAAAAGAAATATAAATCTTCCGATGTAAACTCTTGAACAAGCCTTTTAGAAACTTTATCAATTAATTTAATTACGCCTAATCCTTGACAGTTTTGTTGATCGCAAGTATCAATTAAAATTTCGGCACTATAAATTTTAGAGCCATTTTCGATTGAAAATTTGTGTTGAGCAAAAATTATGTTTGTAAAAAATAGTATGATGATTATCGTTTTCATGATGTTTTTCAGATATGCCGCATAACGTTAGGCCGCTAAAGCGAATTTGTGAAGCCAGCGGACCGAGTTGCTTCAGCCGAAGATAGAGTTTTTCCGTGAAGAAAAAACTTTCCGCAACTACAAAACGAACAAATTAGCTTAGCGGCGGTTAGCTCGCAGGTTGCCGAGCTTTTAAAACGGCAAATTTTGCGTTAGCCAAAGATTGCAAAATTTAAGTTTGGAAAGCGTCGCAATTTGCAGCTAACGTTAGGCCGCTTTGCGTAGTTGCTGATCAAAGCGGACCGAGTTCTCTCTGCCGAAGATAATAGTTTTTCGTGAAGAAAAACGTCCTGGAACCACAAAAACCAGCAATTGCTGCAAAACGGCGGTTAGTGGCGGTTACTTTAAATACCACGAATTCTCAAACAAATCGGTTAATTTTCTTGCTGGATTTCCTTGATTTTCATTTTGAACTTTGGAAATTTCTTCGAAAGAGAATTTCTTTAAATATGCTAAATTCTCTAATTCTTCATCGCCATATCCTCCTTGTAAGAACATTATTTTTGAAACGTCACCAATTTCATTTATAATTTCAGTAAAAATCTCATTTAGATTATCTGCATACTCATTACCTTTCAGATATAGACTGGAAAATCGATCATAAGATGTAATACAAATTACTTTTTCATAAATATTAATGGAAAAGCCATAACCTTCATACGAAACATATTCAGGATATTTATTTTCTTGTTCAATGTTATTCATTTGCCAAGAATTATTTTCAAAGCTTTCTATCTTCTTTAGTTTTGATAAAGAATTTTTAAAGGTTTTGTCCAATAAAGATTTTAGATTCTGTTCGTGTAACTCAATCTTTTTTGACGTAAAGCATTTTATAGAAGTTCCCATTTATTGGATGTTTTTGGTAATCGCCACTAACGTGCCGCGGCTTTGCGACAGTTGTGAAGCCAGCGGACGGATTATTTTCTGTTAAAGATAAACGTTTTTCGTGAACACATAAAAATAGAAACCAACAATTGCGCGAAACCGTTGTTAGTAGCTGGCTTTCATTTTATGCCAAAAATTTCCTCTTTCATTTTGTAATATCCATCCCAATCACAACTACTGTCAACTACATTTTGTATTGCTTTTCCGTTTAGTATAAAGACATATTGAGTTGAACTTGTGCAACCGCCCATACTATTATTAATAGCAATAATTTTTTTCTCCAATAAAATTAGTTGCTCTCTTTTACGCTCATTTAGGGTAATTCTTTTTTCTTTTTTTTGATTATTGAAATATTCAGCAATCAATTTTTGACTCTTGTAATAGTATTTTATTTTCTCTTTTTCAAAGTGAAAGCAACCTGAAGATGTAATTGAAATCTCTAAAGTGTCATTTTGTGTTAGATTTTCTAAAATGGTTTTTTGGTTTGTGTCAACAAATTCTTCAGTACACAACTCAACTTTTGTTATCTTTTCATTAACCACAATATTTTTAGTAATTATTTGCCCAAAAATATTTGTAAACTCAAAAGTGTATTCTCCTTTTTTTAAATTCTTTATTTTGAACTCGCCAAATCTCTGTTTTATGTTTTCTTGAATAATTTCATTATTAGCCTTTAACTTGACATATCTTTCTCTTGAGTCATAATTGTTCTTTTCACAATTTAATGTGATTCCTTCAATCACAAAATTACTATCATTTTGAGAAAATGATTTGCAAAAAACGAACAGGAATAGAATTACATACTTCATTTCTTATGGATTTTGGAAAGCTTGCTACTAACGTTTCGCGCAGTTACGCAGGAGCGTCAGAGCGAACTGAGTTCTCTCTGCCAAGATAAAACATTCTTCGTGAAAAATGAACGTTCAACTTACCGAAATCCAGCTCTTGCTTAACTGCGCTGTTAGTAGCCGTTTTATTTTCTGCGTTCACAAATGTCTGAGTTAAATATTTTCAAAATTCTATTTCCCATATCTACATTCTCGCTTTTAGCTGCAATCGTCGTAGTCAGTTCAATTCCCGAAGGATAATTAAACACTGTTTCTATATTTAAACTATAGTTATATTCGTTAACACCTGAAATATATAAGCGAACATAGTTTCTTTCAAATCCAACTTTGGTTTTCTCTTTGCTGGCTTTTAGAGCCGGCCAATCTGCCATTTTTCCGGAAACACTTTTATTTTCAGCAATATTAAATTTATTGAAATTACGTTTTACAGCTTCGCCAATAATTTCTGCGGAACTTTTCAAATCAATGACTTCACATTCTTCTTGTTCAAAACTATAACCTGCTGTAGATTCTTTCGATTGTGGTGCCAGAATTATTTCGGAATACTTTTCGGAAATGTAGACAGAAAGACTTTTAACCACTTTCAATTCTGGTTCAGTAACTTTAAATATAAGGCTTCGTATTTTCATTTGAAATGGATAGTTGTCAAAATGGCTACTAACGTTAGGCCGCTAGGCGCAGTCGCGGCCAAGCGAACTGAGTTCTCTCTGCCAAGATAATATTTCTTCGTGAATAATGAAAGTTCAACTTACCAAAAACCAGCGCACTGCGCCTAACGGCGGTTAGCCGACGTGCTGGTTTCAGTTCACCATAATTGTTTCGTCAGGAAGTTCATTAAATTCATTTCTCAAGCCTAATTCTTTTATGAACATTTCCTCTAAATTCTTTTTTATTTCACTTCTATTGACGCGATTTGGATTTCTACGAACTTCAACATAATTATCGTACATCATGCTTTTTGCAAGCTCACCGACAGTTTTCTCTGAAAACTTTGTAGTAGTCATGCCTATAAATTTGGTTAGTGCAATTGAAAAGATTATTCCGAACAAACCAAATTTCCAATTGATAAATATCATGATAAATGATGCTATAAACACGGTAAATATAAATAGTGCGATTATGTTTGGAACTCGAAAAGCTTTTAGATCTAAAGATAGTTCTCGTTCTATTAAAGTAAATATCTTTCTTCTCTCTTTTGGAAATAGTGAGGTTAATTCTGTTGAAGGTGAGATTTCACTTGACGGAATTCCAGTTACTTTAGTTATAGCATTTCTTAATTTATAAAAAGCCTGTTGAGATGTACAACCATTGTCATTTTCCAGTTCTATTTTTGAAATGATATGGTTTGATATTTCTCCAAATGTTTTCAGATTCTCCAATTCATTTTCATAAAACTTTAGGTAACTATATACAAGTTTGCAGTTGGGCGGCTTTTTTTCTACCTATCGCTTTTTTCATCAATTTTTGGGTTCGGTAAGCGCATTTTTTCGCTTTCGGATTCAGCGAGAAAAGACAACTGTTTAAAGATGATTTACGGGCGTTCTGCCGAATATCTGCCAACAGCATCAAACAGGCCGATAAGCGTTCGCGTCTTGAGTTTCCCCATCCTGTTCCCTACGGAATTGCGCGGGTGCGTTATCGTTTAACTTTAAATGCAATATTATGAAAATTTTTAAAAACATCGCCAACAGTTTATTGGGTTTTGGAAAAACTCTACTGCATATTTTACAATTTCTAAAATCACGTAAAGAGCACCAATCGCAGCCCCCAAGCCCATCAATATATTCATGTCTAACAAAAGAAGAGCTTGGCGCTGTTGTTCAATCGCAATCGCGTCACTTGCATTTTTTGCAGCACGGATTCTATCCGCTTGCCCATCATAACCACCTGACCGAAGAAAGAAAACGCCCTCAAAGGAAATTTGATAATATTTGACAATCCCCCAATCTTGAAATGCACTTTCTTTTTCTGAAGTTTCTAAAAATTCATCCTTGAATAATTTTCTGAGAGCGCCTTTTACGATATTTTCTTCTATTGGAATGCGTTCTTTTAATATGGGTAAAATTCCACTGCTTACAGAAAAAAATTCAACAGGTTCATTTTGATCATGTAAATACGTCAAAATTGCATCTAAAATTATGAATTGGGAATTGTCTTGCACCCAATCATTAGGTATCTTTGTAATCATATATTTTCTTGTTTAGCGACATAAATATATGAAAAAACCCTGCTTTAATCGGCAGGGTTTATTTTTATAATACAGTTCGATTTTACAGGAACGAATACGATGCCCCGAAATTCAACATCCTGTTTTGCACGGCGTAAGTGCCGCCGCTCATATCCGACAATCCGTACATATATCGGGCGTCAACCGAAAATTTCTTCGTTGCATTGTAGGATATGCCTAATAAAACGCCTGCGTCGCTTTTATACCAATAATCGGTCAAATCGTAGTTCCTCGTTCCGTATCCTGAAATTTCCTGTTTTACGGATAAAATCTGTCCATAATAACCGCCTGCCTTGATTGAAAATCCATTATTGATGTAGAACTTCAGCGAAAGTGATTCGACGACCATATTGATGTCGTAATCGTGTTTATAATTTACGTTTTGCTCCTCATAAGTTTTTCTGAGGTTGCTCATTCCAATATCACCTGCTTGCGTGTAAACTATGTCGAATTCCGGCTCGATACGATTGAATTTGTAGCTTACAAAAATACCTGCATAATAGGAAGGTTCGAATTTGCCGCTTGCGTTTTTCTCGAAACCAAGTTTGGTTAGTGCGGCGCCGGCCTTTAATCCGGTTTTAACTTGTGCGTTCGCTGCAATCGAAAGCAGCATTAAAATAAGAATTGATTTTTTCATGTTTTGGTACATTTTGAGTTAGTATTAAATTAAAAAAGCGTGAACTGTATCACGCTAACTCAGGTAGTACCAGTACCCAACAAACAATGACACAGCCACGCCGTTTGGCGTACTATAATCATTATCTGCTTGTTTTCTAATTTGGTACTTTCGAGTTAAGCGATAATATTATGCACAATATTTTTCAGCCGCTAATATAGCGATTATTCCTTATGCTCTTTCGGGTTCCAATTAAGCCCCTTTTGGAGCTTCTTGTTAAAATCCGACAATTCGGGTTCTGTATTTGGCTTAGATTCTTTGACGGCCTCGATATGCATTCCCATCGTCTCGACAAACCCCTTGAAGTCCGACAATTTTATAAACTTCTCGTTGTCTATTTTCGTGACAGGCAATTCCTGCCCGTTTACGGTTATTTTCCTGTTTTTCATTATGCGATAAGTTTTGCGTAGGTAAGACGGTTTTCCATGTTCGACAGCATCAGGTTAAATCTAGTGTTGGTCGTAATTTCGCGGGTGTTGTATCTGAAAACGAACTCATCGACGTACATTTGCAAATGTTTCTTTGATGTGAAGTGATAAATTCCGAAAATACCGCGTTTCAACAATGACCAAAAACCCTCGATTGTATTGGTATGTATGCGGCCGTTAACGTATTCGTGCGCTTTGTGTTTCACAACGCCGTGATCGTAAACTTTCTTCAATGATTTGTAACCCACGTGTTCATCTGTGTAGATGGTAGCGGTTTTGTTGATTGCAGCAATGATTTCACGCGTCAAGGTCTTTTTTGTTCTGTCTTCGATTGTCATGGCATTCAATTTTCCATCACGCTCAACCATACCCATCACGGCTGCGTGATTTGCACCACCTTGACCACCGGAAACCTTTTTGCTTGAGTGACGGTTTTCGTTAGAACCACCGATAAAAGTCTCGTCAACTTCAACCTCATTATTCAATTGGTTGTCGTTCTCAATACCAAAACAGTTACGAACGCGTTGTAACATGAACCATGCAGATTTTTGGGTAATGTCAAGGTCACGGCCGAGTTGCAAAGAAGAAATTCCTTTCTTGTGTGAAGTCACAATAAAAATCGCCAAGAACCATTTTTGCAAAGGAAGTTTGGTATTATCGAAAATTGTATTAGTTTTGACATTGAAGTTCTTGCCTGTATTTTTACACTGATAACCCGCTTTGGTTTTGTAAACCTTAGACGTTTTGTCGAAAGGCGATACAACACCGTTAGCCCAACGGATTTGTTCCAAATGCTCAATACATGATTGCTCCGTCGGAAAGGCTTGGAGTAGGTCGAAAACTGATTTTACTTCTTTGTTAAACATGGTTTCTGTGATTTTGTTCAACAAATATAAGAAGTTAATTGCAGTAAAACAAATGAAACATCGATTATTTACTGCAAAGTAATATATAATTACCAAACTTTATCTTGTATGATACTTCAATTTTTCTCAAAACATCCTCAACATCTTCTATATCGCTATGAATTTCTCTTGGTTTCATGTTGTTTTGATTGTGTTCTTTAAGCATGTTGGCTAACGTTAGGCCGCTAAAGCGAATTTGTGAAGCCAGCGGACCGAGTTGCTTCAGCCGAAGATAGAGTTTTTTCGTGAAGAAAAAACTTTCCGCAACTACAAAACGAACAAATTAGCTTAGCGGCGGTTAGCTCGCAGGTTGCCGAGCTTTTAAAACGGCAAATTTTGCGTTAGCCAAAGATTGCAAAATTTAAGTTTGGAAAGCGTCGCAATTTGCAGCTAACGTTTCGCGCAACTACGCGGGCGCGAAAAAGCGAACTGCGTTCTCTCTGACGAATATAATGTTTCTTCGTGAAAATAGAACGTTATAGCCTTGAAAATCTAGCGCTCGCTTAGTTGCGCTGTTATATGGCGGCGCACCAAAATAAATCTACAAGCAATGCAATTTTTTTAAACCTGGGAATTTTAATTTTTAGGAAAAATGCCCTTTAGTTGACAAAACTTGCTGGAAAAATGACAGAGAAACTCTACAAAGGAATTGACAAAGAAGCTCTACAAAGTAATTCTACAAAGTTTTAATTTTCAATTTCCGCAATCCAGAAGGAACGTTCTATTTTAGACTAACTTGCTCGTTGGCACTAAACACCCCGGCTTGGATTCTACGCAAAGAAATTAAAAAATTGACAACAAGATTCAAACAACAACCGATGACAAATTTCAATTTTGACGACGAAGTTCAGCGCTGTCATATAACGTTTCGCGCAACTACGCAGGCGCGAAAAAGCGAACTGAGTTCTCTCTGACGAATATAATGTTTCTTCGTGAAAATAGAACGTTATAGCCTGTAAAATCCAGCGCTTGCTTAGTTGCGCTGTTACCAGTAGTTATTGTATCATATTTATGCTTTCCTGAATTTTCAATTCTTCATTGCATTGAGATAAATCCCAAACAAAATTAGATTTATTGGAGCCTAAATCTTCAGTATAGAAATAGTTTACTAGAAATTGTTTTTTACTACTTCTATGAAATCTATGAGTTGAAACACTTTTCAATTCTAGATGTTGATCTACAATAGTTGGTTTTAATACAATATTATTTCCTTCATAATTAGTTTGTACGCTAGGATAAATAATTCCGGCGTAAGAATTTTGATTTTCGTATAAAACAACATCAGTAAACGCAGCAGAGATTTTATAATCAAAGTTGGATTTTATTTTTCTTGCAAACTCATTGCTGAAAAATTGTAACTGTTTTAAAGCAATTTCTGGGTATTCATTAAGCTGTTGAAATTGAATTTTGTAATATTCTAGTATATCCGGATTGCTCTTAAAAACTTCTTCGCAAAATACAATTTCAACAATTTTTAAATCTTCTTTGTTTTTCCAAGTTCCTCTTGTAAAAAGTTCTCCTTCTAATAAAATTGAATTGCTCTCGCGAAAAAACCTTGATGTTTCTCTGTAAGCTGTTATTCTTGGAACCTGTATTTTTGAACTTTCAGTTGCTCCATAAAATAAAGACTGAAAAGGCTTATTAGCTCTGCCATAATTTTTTAGACAAGTTTTGATTATTTCTTCGTCAGAAATATATGATAACTCCGATTGTGTTGTGAAAAATTTTCGATTTCCATTAATTCGTATGCGCTCAATTGTACTATTTTTTTCTAGAATTGCTGTTGCTAAGGGCATTTCAAATAGTGTTTCTCTAATGAGTTCCTTGATATTTTCAAATTCAATTTTTTCTAAATTATCTTTCAGCGAAATGAGTTTGTTCAGGGAACGTTCTTGTGAAGTCATATCGTCTTAATAATTACTGGTAACGTTTCTCGCATTTACGCAGGAGCGGAAAAGCGAACTGCGTTTTCTCTGCGCAATATAATGTTTCTTCGTGAGAAAGAAACGCTCGGCGACCTAAAACCAGCTCTTGCTTAAATGCGGTGTTGTGGGCAGTTTCTATTTAGATTAAAGTTATAATTTGAAAAATCATAAAGGCAAAATATATAATTGAAACCCGAATGATTATTTTCTTTAATCTATTGCCATATTTGTCAACCCACTCAAGATATCCTGTTTTTTTCTGTTCAGAAACTTTGAATTTTCCATCAGCATATTTGTAGCCAATAATCATAATCACTGAAAAAACTATAAGACCAATT
Source organism: Flavobacterium sp. (assembly GCF_047602195.1). Classification (GTDB taxonomy): domain Bacteria; phylum Bacteroidota; class Bacteroidia; order Flavobacteriales; family Flavobacteriaceae; genus Flavobacterium. The sequence continues at coordinate 2,673,861 of NZ_JASGHW010000004.1, read as the reverse complement.
ATTGATGCAAGAAAAGTCAGTTCCATAAGTTTTATATAATTGTCAAAATTGCGGCTAAAATTTCTAATAAAGTAGCATAAAATTCTCGGTTTGATTTTTCTGGGACTTCTTCTTGGTTTACAATCTCATTCATTCGATACATTTTGCTTGTCTTTCTTTTGAAAAAAACAATTGATAAAATACCAAATATGAAAAAGAAAATAATTACCATGAAATTCATAAACTCTAATTTTATCGATGATCTCCTGAAATTGCTCACAACGTTAGGCCGCTTCACGCCGTTGCGGATCAAAGCGAACTGAGTTCTCTCTGCCGAAGATAATATTTCTTCGTGAAATAGAGATTTCCGGCGACGAAAATCTCCGCAATGGCTTGAAACGGCGGTTAGCCGTAGTTCTTATTGTATTGTTATGTTGGCAGGGTTAAGACTTGAATAATTTAATATATGTGTTTGATAAAGAGTTTTATATTGAATAGCTTGTGATAGACCAGCAAGAAACATCATAATATGCTGATATTTTTTCTCAACATTAATTTTTACAAATAATGGTTTGCATTCATATTGGACTTGGTCAAAAGTTATCATTGAACATTCCATATTCGCTCCAGAATTTATATTACCACCTATATTGATAAACTTAGTTCTTCCTGGCTCTTGAAAATTTTTAAATTCAAAATTGTAGTTTATAATACCTTGTTCTACAAATAAAATTGCGTTATGCCAATATTTGCGATCAATACCTTCATAAATTTTTTCGAAATCTAACGTCTCAATATCAAACGATGCATTTTTGCAGACTAAAAATGATATAGGAACATCATATTCTTCTCCAAATTTCTTGTGTTTAATTATTCCGTTTATATCTTCTGAAAGCATTTTATTATTGGCAAGTTCTAACAATGCTTTTTTGAATTTAGTATGAGTAAGAGTAGACTTAACTTCACCGATTGCAATAACGCTTTCAATTGTAAAAAATTGAGTAAGATTGTTTTCTAATAATGGTAAATCTGTATTGTCATATATGACTATGTCACATTGTGAACTTTTGCGGTCTTTTGATGTAATAATGAAGCCATCTGAGATTTTATAACTCGACAATAAGCATAATAAATCTTTGGTTGAGTTTTCACGATATTTTCCAAACTCACCCGGATGAAATAATTGGTTTTCATTATAAAAGATAGATTGACTATCATCAACAAAAGTTGAAACAAAACCTTCTATCTTTCTTTTTAAAATCGTATCAAAAATTTTATTTGCCATCGTTTTTTAAAATTACGGCTAACGTTAGGCCGCTAAAGCGAATTTGTGAAGCCAGCGGACCGAGTTGCTTCAGCCGAAGATAGAGTTTTTTCGTGAAGAAAAAACTTTCCGCAACTACAAAACGAACAAATTAGCTTAGCGGCGGTTAGCTTGCAGGTTGCCGAGCTTTTAAAACGGCAAATTTTGCGTTAGCCAAAGATTGCAAAATTTAAGTTTGGAAAGCGTCGCAATTTGCAGCTAACGTGTCGCCTGTAAGCGAATTCGCTACCAAGCGGATTGAGTTTTCTCTGCCGAAGATAAAAGTTTCTTCGTGAAGAAACAACTTCCGGCAACTAAAAACCAGCGCAATTCGCTTACAGGCTGTTACATGGCGGCGCCCTCAAAGTGATTAAAAGATTATGCGCAAAACAAAAAAATGCTAATTAGTATTCCAGTCACACTTCTTTAAAATTAATTTCATTTGAAGAATGAACTTGTGGAAAGACAAAGTTTGGGACAAAGTGATTCGACAAAGATTTTCCGCAAAATATTTCGCCAAAGATCTTCGATTCCAGTTTTGCGCAATCCAGGAAATGGAAAGTTTCTACTTTGGAGAAATTTACTTGTGCGCACAAAACCCACCGGCTTGGTTAAACGCAAAGAATTTAAAAAAAGGCAAAGAAATTCGACAAAGAAATTAAAATGAGAATTTCCAGTTTTGACTAATGTTGCTTGTTTGAATCAGCGCTGTCATGTAACGTTAGGCCGCTTCACGATGTTGCCGATTAAAAGCGAACTGAGTTCTCTCTGCCAAGATAATGTTTCTTCGTGAATTGGAAACTTCCCGTTACCGAAAACTCGGCAATATCTTGAAACGGCGGTTGTGCGACGGTTGCTATTTATGTTTTAATTTCTCTCTCAAAACCTCAATGATTTTTAAAACTCCATTGAAAGTTCCTCGATAGAACTCTTTATTCTCGAAGTTTGGAATAAATTCATTATCTATAATTTCTTTTGTTTCTTGATCAGAGAGAATTAGTTCAATTCCGTTCCCATTTTCAATTCGAATTTTTCTAGAAGTATTAGAAATTTCTATTACAATTCCATTGTCTAAATATTTTTTGCCAACACCAATCCAATTTGCGACAAATAAAGTATTCTTATGAAACTCTTCGTCTGAATCATATTTTGTATCAAATGTAATAATTGCTATTTCAATTGATGTTTCTTTTTCGAAATCTGAAATTAACTTGTTGAGATTTTTAGTTTGCTCTTTGTCGAAAGTTTTCTCAAAATCTAAAACAAAAGTTTTTTCAACAATTGTGTCATATTCGGCTCTGAAATATTTTTCTTCGTCAGATTGGGCAACTAAAGATAAAGTGTGAAATGAAACGAAAAATATAAAAAGAAATTTCTTCATGGTTCAATATTATTGCGGTTCTCAACAACTGTCGCACAACGTTTCGCGCATTTGCGCAAACGCGGCAAAGCGGAAATAGTTTTCTCTGCCAAGATAGTGTTTCTTCGTGAATTCTAGAAAGTTCAACCTACCGAAAACGAGCGCTTTGAGCAAATGCGCTGTTGTGTGCCGTTTGGACAATGATTTTTCTAAATATAAATTTATCTATTGCTACAATTGTATCTAAATAAATTTCTTTTGTGTTTGAATCTTGCTTTTTTACTATTATCGTTTTTTGATTTCCGGAGACTTTGATTACTGCTATATCTTGTGGATACTTCTTTAATTTTTCGGAACCAAATTCAATGTAAAATATATAGCCCCAAGCCAAAATCATTACAGGTAATAGTATGCGAGTAATTTTAGGAATTTTTAGAATAAAAGATGAAAATATTGCACCAACCATTGAGCATTGGAAAGCACTTGAAAATATATTAATATAAATTGGATTAGTAAAACCCCATCCATGGGAAAACTTCATATAGAAATATAGAACAGCAAGGATTACGATTGAAATAATCAAAATGACTTTTATAAATTTACGCTGCATGTTCATATTTTAAGATGATAATTTTAGTTGGAATATCTTTAATTGACGATGTTCTCTCAAATGGCACACAACGTTTCGCGCATTTGCGCAAACGCGGCGCAAGCGGAAAGAGTTTTCTCTGCCGAAGATACAGTTTCTTCGTGAAATCTAAAAGTTCAATTTACCGGAAACGAGCGCTTTGAGTAAATGCGCTGTTATATGGCGGCGCACAAAATTAGATTTATGCGCAATTCAATTTTTTTAAATTTTGATAGTTTTGACTTTTAAAACAAATTCACTTTAGTTAGATAAACTTGTTGCGAAGAAAGGCAAAGAAGCTCGACAAAGAATTAGACAAAGAAATTCTACAAAGTTTTACGTTTTTGATTTTGCGCAAACCAAGACAAAACATTCTATTTTCGATAAACTAGTTTAGTATTACAAAACACACCGGCTTGGATTGATCGCAAAGAAATTTAAAAAATGCACAAAGAATTTCAAAGCAATTAAAAGAAGAATTTTAATTTTTACGACGAAGTTCAGCGCTGTCATATAACGTTTCGCCTGTAAGCGAATTCGCGAAGCAAGCGGATTGAGTTCTTTCTGCCGAAGATAAAAGTTTCTTCGTGAAGAAACAACTTCCTATAACCAAAAACGAGCGCAATTAGCTTACAGGCTGTTGGCTGCAGTAACTATTTTGGTTTCTCTAATAAATCTATCAACTCAATAACATAGTCTACGGAAACAGCTATAGAATATCCAGAATTTAAATAATCTATACTGATTGATTCATCTCTATCGTTTCTCCATTTTTTTACGAAAGGAATATATTGCGAAATAACACCAATTAGTTTGAATAATTTTTTTCCGTCTATATCGTCAGTATATTGGATTACAGGACCTCCACTGTTTCCGTGATAAACAGGGCAATCTAAAATTATAGTTTTCTGGTCTTTGTAAACATTTGCGACAATACCTTTCCTTAGTAAGGGCTTGGTATAATCAAATTGAGGACTAGATTTCAAACCTAGTGATGTGGGATATCCAATAATAAAAACATCGTTTGATATCATTACATCTTCAAAATTGCATACATTTCTTTTTGAACTTAAGATAGGAGTGGAGTTTCCATCTTCCACTCGTGTTACACCAGATAAATAATTTATTTTGGTCTTTTCACCCTTATGATAAACTACCTTTCCTATTTGTATGACTGCTACATCAGAATTATGGTGCTTTGAATATTTTAATTTGTTTATGTCAACTTGAAATCTTAAAACACTTTCGTCTTCTAAAACTGTGGTGTGAGCTAAGATTTCTATTTCAGTAGTCCTTAATTTATCTTGGTCATTAAATAATACATGTTTGGCCGTAACTAAATAAAGATAACGATCAGAACAATACATAAATCCTGTTCCGCTCGATTCCCCCAGGGAGATAAGATTTGCCAACGCTAAAACTATTTCTGGAACTTGTCTCATTTGTATCTTGTTTTCTGTTATTGCAGCCAACGTTAGGCCGCTTCACGCCGTTGCGGATCAAAGCGGACTGAGTTCTCTCTGCCAAGATAAGGTTTCTTCGTGAAATAGAGATTTCCGGTGACGAAAAACTCCGCAATGGCTTGAAACGGCGGTTAGCGGCTTTGCCTAATTTTGCGGATAAAAGCAACTGGCGATTCGAATTTCTTTATTCTTTAATTCAATTATTGGAATTCTATAGTATTGAAAATTTTCAGGACCAATAAAATATCTTATACTATTTTTATTCTCATTAAACCAAAGCTTCCATTTGGCGATGTCATCTAATGTGACTTTAAATGATAATCCAGAATACTGGTGATCCATTCTTTTTGGATATATTCTTGAAAGGCAAATAATATTGTCGTAATGATTCCAAGAAGTTTCTGTAAAAGGAATTCTTAAATTTATTTCGGCAAATTCTATATCAGAATAAACTAAATCTTGCGGATTATCATATACAATAGGTTCGAATGAAATATCTTCTTGGCAATATCCAATTGAATAGATTAAAAAGATTGATATGAGTAAGATTGATTTCATCGTATTTTTCAGGGCATTGCCGCTAACGTTTCGCGCAACTACGCGGGCGCTAAAAAGCGAACTGCGTTCTCTCTGACGAATATAATGTTTCTTCGTGAAAATAGAACGTTATAGCCTTGAAAATCTAGCGCTCGCTTAGTTGCGCTGTTGGCGGTAGTTTTTAAATACTTGATAGTTGTAGATTTCCAGTTTCAGTTTTGATAATTATTTCTGGAGAAATTCGCTCACCTATGTAACTAAATATTTTTTTTATGTCTTTACAATAAACGCTAACATTATTAAAAGAATTTTTTTCAGACCATCTATGTGGTAAATAACCACCTCCACAAGAGTTTATAAATTCACATTTTAAACATTCCAAAGCAAGATTTGTTGAGTTATTGTAAGTTTCTTGGAATGCATTATCATTTACAAAATCTTGTAGCTCAGAATTTAAAATAGATGTTTTACTTCTGCTTTTACATGGAATTATATTCATAACATCAAGTTGTTCCATTTGCCCGTCAGTATTAATGGAAATTGTGGTAATTGGGTCTAAGCCAAAACCTTCCGTAAGAGATGGAAATCCTAAAAGTCCAGAAATTATTGTATGAAAAATGCGAATATTAAAACTTTTATTTTTTCCATCTGCATACCACATGTCAAATAATTTGATGTAATAATCAGCAATTGAAACATAAACATCTTCATGAGTAATATCTGGAAATAATAAATCGAAATTTTCGATCTTTAGATCTTTGGTAAAGTGATGGACAACTCTTTTTGGATCAACTTTAGGATTACAAACACTTAAAATATTAAAAGGAATTTCATATTTATTTAACAAAGGAAATTTTTCTATAACTTTTGCATAAGTTCCATTTCCTCGAAAGTCTATTCTATTTTCATCATTTGTTTTTTGGTCACCATCCAAACTTATCGTGACATTAATATCAAAGTGTTTAATAATTGTACAGTAATCTTCATCAATTAAAATTCCATTTGTTGTAATTGACAGTCTTATTTCACATTCGCATCTATGTTGCAATGCAAATAGATCATTGCAAAGATTAAATAACCGTTGTTTACCAAATAATAAAGGTTCGCCTCCATGAAATATAATATTAAACACTTTTAGGTTATATTTTAAAATATGTAATTCTAATTTTTTTAAAAATGCCTCAATTACTAATGGCTCCATTAATTTAGGTTTTCGATATACTTCTTTATCACGAAACCAATAACAATAACTGCAATTGATGTTACATCGCGATGCAATTTTTAAAAGAACATATCTAAAAGGTTTTGTCAAGATTACATGTTTTTTTTATTTATAAATTTTTCTATTTTATTCTCGATTAGTTTATCAAGATCTGACGGTGTTTTTATTAAGTCTCCTTTGGTTTTAGTGGATGGCCACCATTTATCATGGGTTTGAATTGTTTTTGTGTACGGTCCATCAACATAATCTTTACTATGATTTTTACTATGTTCTTTTGGTTCATCGGATAATTGTCCTTTATTCTTCTCGTGCAACTTTATTATGTCATTTATAATTGAAGGATTTGCTTGAATATCGATAATATTACCGTGTTTTTTTTCAATTTCTGAAAGAAGATTTTTATTTAATTGTTTTGCCATGGTTGAGATTTTCTGATGCTTACTTTGTAATACGGTTTTCAGCTATTCCGTTCATGTTCAGGTAAATATATGAATTTAAAAAAGATAACGCAAAGGTTAGGCAAAATTACCGCCAACGTTTCGCGCAACTACGCGGGCGCGAAAAAGCGAACTGCGTTCTCTCTGACGAATATAATGTTTCTTCGTGAAAGTAGAACGTTGTAGCCTGGAAAATCCAGCGCTTGCTTAGTTGCGCTGTTGTGCGAAATATTATTGATTCAAATTTTCCGGTTGTGGCATACTTTGAGATAAAGCGAAAGGCACTAATTTTCTTCGTAACATTGTTTTATCACGAAAATGTCTTGAAATCTCATAGGTTTTTTCAGTAAAATCAGTTTCGTCTTCTGACTTCTGATGATAGAATATTTTTACAGACTTGCAATTTTTGTGTTCAAAAATTTGGCTTAACATTGTTCGATCTGATACCCCGCATGAATGTCCATAAATGTGTACTTGGAAATCGTTGGATTCAATGAATCTGGTTAACAAATAAAAATTTTTTGTACGTAAATATTCAAATGATTTAATGTGCTTAAACAATTCATTGTTTTTTTCATCCTCAAATTCCAAATATTTTTTATCCAATTCGTCACCAAATCCAAAAATTGGTTTTCCATTATTTTCGTGTAAATCACCGTGGATAAAGTTGTAATCAGTTTCGATTTTCTCGCGACATAGACTAACATAGCTTTCTATTGTATTGGTATAATTGAAATTTAAAAAATACAATTTCTCGGGAAGCAAATCATTTTCAATATCCATGGTTACAATTTCATGCGATTTAATTTCCTCACAAAAACAATCAAGTAGTGGCAGTTTATTTTTTACTCCGCCAAATTCTAATTGCTGCTTTTTTAAATATTCTACAAGTTTTGACTTCAGAAAGTCTAGCTGATCATTTACTTTTTTTATTGCTTCAACTTGGTCATCATCATTGTGTTCATGTTTTGTAGCTAATAAAATATTGAAATATTCAATCTCAATGTCAACCCACAATAGAGATGAACATTTGGAATAAATTCGCTCAAATAAGAGCGACACGAAATTTAATTGATAATTATTAGAGTTTATAATAGCTTCAATTGCTTCAAATATTTGTGATTTGTCTATGGGATTTCCCATTGGATTACGAAAAGCCCACCAATTGTATTCAAGGATATTAACTTCGATTAATGGGTCTTTGTAATTTTGTCTATTAAGTAGGCTATTGACAACATTGCACAAATAATCAGAAACGAAGTCATTGAAACTCGTTTTTATTCCGTGTGCAAGATCAAATCCATTTCCTATGATGATTAAACGATTCATGTTCTAAATATTTCGCACAACGTTAGGCCGCTTCACGACGTTGCCGAAAATGCGGACTGAGTTCTCTCTGCCAAGATAGAACTTTCTTCGTAAAAACCGAACGTTCAACTTACCGGAATCTCGGCAATGTCGATGAAACGGCGGTTACCTGCTGGCTGTTATAATTTAATCTTCAATTTATTAGACCAAACAATTATATATTTTTGAGAAATTTCTGTGTGATTAAAAAATATAATTTTTTTTATAGATTTCGGATCAACTATATGCATTCCAATTTTGAAATTTAAAATAGATTTTCCCTCGGGAAAGTTAACATCAAGTTTCACGCTGTTACTTTCTCCAGGTGGTAAAGTGACAATTGTCTCAACATCTTTGTCGCATGCTGGCAAGTCAATTAACATTCTATTCCTATCAACTTCATAAAAGTTACTCCAAGAGCAAGATCGACTCAAATAGCGAAGAGTGTCTTTTGATTTATTGATTAGAATCGCATCAATTCTAACAATTTTTTTGTGTTCCGTAAAGACTTTTGGATTCTCGATTACTAACTCATAATTTGATTCTTTCAAATCCTGAGATCTTATTTTACCAACAAGAAATATTATCAAAATAAGAAATAGATATTTTTTCATAAATCTGTTTTTTGCTGTTTCTTCGCAGCTTGCAGGTAACGTTAGGCCGCTTCACGACGTTGCCGAAAATGCGGGCTGAGTACTCTCTGCCAAGATAAAACTTTCTTCGTGAAAACGAGCGCCCAACTCACCGAAATCTCGGCAATGTCGATGAAACGGCGGTTATATGCCGTTTCTTCTTCTGGGATCATTTTTTTTAACTCCTCTTAATTTCTTTTTCAGTTCCTCTTTGGTTAAATATTTTGTGTATCCTGTTTCCAAATATTCTCTCCAATGTCTAAAATTTTCTAATGATAAAGCAAACCCCATTTGTGGGTTATCCCAATCATAAATTACTTCTGCAATTAATTCATGTTCCTTTGTATTTCCACCCCAAACGAAAAATTCAGAAAAAGATAGGGCAGAAGCTATAGTGTTAACATCTATGGCTGAGAAATTCCCATCAATAAAATCATCACAAATTTTAATCAAATGAGTTTTCGTTATTTCAAATTCTCCATCTTCAATTTGCTCAATATAAATAGAACTTACATCATAACTCGTTTGCTTTTGGCTGCCATCTAAATCTTTAAATAATTCTTCGGCAGTTATTAAATTTTCGAAGTATTCTTTGAGTTTTTGTTCTTTCATATTGCGGTTTTTGAAATGGCATATAACGTTAGGCGCATTTGCGCAGTCGCGGAAATGCGGACTGAGTTTTCTCTGCCAAGATAAAACTTTCTTCGTGAAAATGAAAGTTCAATTTACCGAGAACCAGCGCACTGAGTAAATGCGCGGTTGTAGGCAGTTGCGTTCATTTACATTAATCCCAATAATGAATTGCTATATGTAATAATAAAAAGCTTATCTCTATTCTTTACTTTTCTCCCATTTTTAATACTATCTGAAACTAATCCAGAAGATATTAAATATTCCCGCTTACGATTGACATAAATGTATTTATACTTTTGTGCAAAATTCCTTTTTACAATGATTTTTTTTCCAGTTGAATTGTCAGTTATTTTAGTGTCATATAAGTTATTTATTCGAATGTATTTTGCGTGACCATAATTCGGATTTGTATTTAAGATACTATCGTAAATTATCTCGCGATTATTTATAATTGTATATTTTTCTCCCGAGAATCCATTACCAAACTCCAGCACTGAATATTTCGATTCTTCAGCATTATAAAAATTCAGGAATTTCTTTTTGACATGATCGAAAGAATCACCTTCATAATCTTTAAATTCATTTCTATAGCTTTTGCAGTTACATAAGAAAGCTAAAAAGACAAAATATGACAAATACTTTTTCATATTACTTTTTTGAAGATTTCGTTTTTACACGGATTTTCAGCAATTGCCTACAACGTTTCGCGCAGTTACGCAGGAGCGTCAGCGCGAACTGAGTTCTCTCAGCCAAGATAAAACATTCTTCGTGAAAAACGAACGCTCAACTTACCGAAATCCAGCTCTTGCTTAACTGCGCTGTTGTGTGCCGTTCTTCATGTTTTAAAATGAAATATTACTTAAAATGAAATCATAATCTTTAATCGAGTTTGGATTTTCAATCTCAAATACAAGGCTCCGATTTGCTTCTATGTTTTGACGAAATCTCCTTGTAACAAGTTTACTCGAGCTAAATCGATAAATACCACCACCATCATAAACTATTTGATTATTGATAGATGTATGTATTCCAACAATCTGATCATTTGGATCTTCAATATATATGGCAAAATATTGATCGCTTTTCCAACTATAATTCTGATGATCTGATACAAGCAGATTTATACATTTTTTAAATAGCTTCTTGTTTAATTTATTATTTGATGTTATGGAGTCAATAACACGATTAAATTGTTTTTTGTTTTCAATTACTGAGATGAAATCGTCGACAGCTAAAACAATTACTTTGATGCCATAATTATTTTTTAAGACATTGAAATTGCAATTTCGTTTTGGATTTTCAACTATTTTAATTCCACCATTTTCAATAGTTGGAGTAAAGTATCTAACTTTACCACTAATATTTAATGGCTCTTTAATACGTTTTTTTGTGATGAACGTTACAGGAAAAGTATTTTTTAGAACCATATCGTCATAACCAAAATAGTCAAAATCATCTATTTTGTATTTAGTTCCAAACTTATCTTTTCCTTCCGCATAAATTAGTTTTATTTTTCTAACAGAATCAATGACAATTGAGTTCGTTTCACATTGAATGGACGAAATGATAGAATTCTTTATTTCGGTAGAATCGACATATATATTTCTAACTGAAACTTCAATGTTTTGGCCAATACATACACAGTGAATAAAGAAGATTGTAGAAAAGATCGCTAATTTCATAGATGTTCTTTTAGAATGGCACACAACGTTAGGCCGCTTCACGACGTTGCCGATCAGAGCGGACTGAGTTCTCTCTGCCAAGATAGAACTTTCTTCGTGAAAAACGAACGTTCAACTCACCGAAATCTCGGCAATGTCGATGAAACGGCGGTTAGCCGACGTTTAATTTTGAAATAAGTCTTTAAATCTAGTAAGCCTTTTAGAAACAAATAAAGTTTTGACACTCGCTCCAAGAACAGGCTTGGCTACATTATTTTTAATTTTATAAAATGGTTCAGGAACATAAGTCTTTCGCATATATTCATTATAACTTGTTACGTCAATTGCGCCCGTTTCTCCCAAATCTATTTTGAAAGTTTCTAATTTTGAATTTATTGCGAAGTCTTCTTCCATTCTAAAATCAAAATATCCAAATGTTTTTCCTTTCTTTTTAAATAATGGATCGTATTGATATTTTTGGTGAAAATAACCTTTCCCGTCTTTAGTTTTAGAAATATACAATATGACATTTTCGTAGTTATCAAAACCAGGTCTTCCATAGTGATCGTAAGCTATGAATTCGACCGTATCATTTTTTAGGTCGTTAAATATTTTCTCTATAACTACATATTTGCATTTGAATGCATTATCCATAGTTATAGACTTACGGACAAACTGTTCGCCAGTTATGGAATCTGTTTCAACAATTTCTTTTTTTCCTGCATTCGGATCAAATTCTTGAACTGATATTTTCTTTCCGATAAATGCAAACAAATTGACATTGCTATTTTCCTCATAGAAATTAGCTTTCTGCGCAAAACAAGATAACGATAGAAAAAATAATATTGAGAATGAAATTTTTTTGTTCATTGATTGGACAATTTACTTCCCATAAATGTTGGCTAACGTTTCGCGCAACTACGCGGGCGCAAAAAAGCGAACTGAGTTCTCTCTGACGAATTTAATGTTTCTTCGTGAGAAACAAACTTTCTTGCCTGAAAAATCCAGCGCTTGCTTAGTTGCGCTGTTATAAGCTGTGCCTTTTAATATATCTTTCAATGCTTTTATAAATCAAAATAGCTAATAACAGAATAATCGATAAATAAGCACAAAGTTTTAAGATAATTTGAAAAAGATAACTTGGTGTGGATTTATTCAGGGCATAATTTTCTGCCTTTGAATATACGGATGATTGATCAATAAGTATGTAAGCAACAATCAGTACATTTAAGACAGCAATTAAAAAATGTATTTTGAAAAATTTTGAAAAAGTATGTTTAGGGCTTACCCTGTCTAATACAATCTTTATTAATAAAGGTGAAAGAAATATAAAGCATTCGTACCATATAATTGAAAATTCTGTAACTCTTATTGTATAATCATGATTTGATAGATATGTTTGATTACTTAGAGCTATTAAAATTAATATTGAACAAATGCAAGTTGCTGAGTATTGTATTATATCGTTTTTCAAATTTTGCATAGAAAAATATGTTTGAAGCAGATTAGTTCTTTGGCATTGCTTATAACGTTAGGCCGCTTTGCGCAGTTGCTGATCAAAGCGAACCGAGTTCTCTCTGCCAAGATAAAGTTTTTTCGTGAGGAAAAACGTCCTGCAACCACAAAACCCAGCAATTGCTGCAAAACGGCGGTTATGCGAGGTTTCTTATTTCTTTAATTAACCTTTCATATTCGCCAAGATATTTTCTATTTCTATTAATTAATTTTGGGTTATTTATCCATGGAAAATTCCATTCATCATCTTCATCGTATACATTTCCCCAAAAACAAAATTTTTGATCTGAAGAAAATAAATTTTTGAGCGCATCCCAATTATGTTCAATTTTTTTCTTTCTCTCTTTAAATCTTAGGCAAATAAAGAAATACTTTAAATCTGGATATTCGGTTTTGAATTTTTTACAAGCAAAATCAATAGGTCCATTTTCAGCAATCATTGACGGAGTTGCATATTTTTTAAGTTCAATTACGCCCAAACAGTCAGAAGTTTTAACAACATTTACATTTGAATTTATTCCAATTAGAAAATCAATTTGTGGCGTATTTGATTTACATATAATTATGTCGTATTGTGATGAAGATTTTTTATCGTCATTGATTTGACCGCGATAAAAATTTAATTCAGGAATGTCTTTTCTCAATAGACTTATTAGTAAATCTTCATACAAGGTTCCATTACCTGATTTATGTCGAAGACCATTATGATAAACCCTTTCGCCAAATTCGACGATTTTAACTTGTGTCAAATCATAATCATTCATAATGTATTTCCAGTTTTGGGGTGAAATCTCGCATAACGTTTCGCGCAACTACGCAGGCGCGAAAGAGCGAACTGAGTTCTCTCTGACGAATATAATGTTTCTTCGTGAAAGTAGAACGTTGTAGCTTGGAAAATCCAGCGCTTGCTTAGTTGCGCTGTTAGCCGCAGAACTAATTTTTTTTATCCAAATCTAAATTATATAGTTTGGCAGCCTGCTCAATTTCTTCATCTATACTTGAATCAATTGAAAACTCATAGAGAGTCCATTTGTCATTAGGCTTATATAACTTAAAGATAAATCTCATTGGCTGCCTATCATATTTCACCAAATAGGAGTAAAGAATCAAGCTTTCGGAAAATTGTTTCTTTGCAATTAACTCATTGCCATAATATTTTCCAATATAGTCAATCGTATATTTGCCGACCTCGTTTTTTATTTGTTCAATTCCATCTTTGATTCTCGAAGTCCAAGGATTTGTAGCATACATTTCATCAATCGCTTTCGAAGGGTTTTTAGGATATTCTTTAAAAAAATTGTTGACTATATCTTCGGACTTAGTTTGTCCAATTGAAAAAGATGTTGAGAAAATTAAAATTAGAAGTAATACGGATTTTTTCATGTTTGTTTGATTTTCAGGTTTTGCGGCTAACGTTTCGCGCAACTACGCGGGCGCGAAAAAGCGAACTGAGTTCTCTCTGACGAATATAATGTTTCTTCGTGAAAATAGAACGTTATAGCCTTGAAAATCTAGCGGTCGCTTAGTTGCGCTGTTATATGGCGGCGCACCAAAATAAATCTACACGCAATGCAATTTTTTTAAACCTGGGAATTTTAATTTTTAGGAAAAATGCCCTTTAGTTGACAAATCTTGCTGGAAAAAATGACAGAGAAACTCGACAAAGGAATTGACAAAGAAACTCTACAAAAGTAATTCGACAAAGTTTTAGTTTTGAATTTCTGCAATCCAGAAGGAACGTTCTATTTTAGACTAACTTGCTCGTTGGCACTAAACACCCCGATTTGGATTCTACGCAAAGAAATTAAAAAATTGACAACAAGATTCAAACAATAACCGATGACAAATTTCAATTTTGACGACGAAGTTCAGCGCTGTCATATAACGTTTCGCGCAACTACGCAGGCGCGAAAAAGCGAACTGAGTTCTCTCTGACGAATATAATGTTTCTTCGTGAAAATAGAACGTTATAGCCTGGAAAATCCAGCGCTTGCTTAGTTGCGCTGTTACCTGAAGCCTATAGTTTATTTTCTTTTAAAATAAGTTTTATTTCATTTACAATCCGTATTTCAAACTCCTTGATTTTTTCTTTGTTTTCTAAAAGAATATAATCTCTATTAATATCTTTCCAATTCCCAATATCCAAACCTTTATTGATACTGACAATTGCCAAAGTTGTAGAATTTTCACCTCCGCGGAGATAAGCGTTTACAATCTCATTTTTTTCTTTGTAGTAAAAATAAATATGATACCAATGGTCATGACGGTCATTTTTACCATCATTCAATTCTTCAATGCGCTGATTATTGATTGTAATATTAGGAACTTTATACTCTGGATGGATTTCTTTAAATTTTTTAACAGCTTTTATTGCCTTGTCATTTGAAAAGTTTAATTCAAATTGTTCGGCAAACGGATAACTTCCTGCGGATGGTAATATTTGATTTAATTTATAGGCTATATTTTCCCAGTAAGAACATATTAATATTAATGAAGCTAAAACTATCAAAAATACTGTGATTCGTTTTTTCATTGGGATCTCGTTTAGGGTTTCAGGTAACGTTTCGCGCAACTACGCGGGCGCGACAAAGCGAACTGCGTTCTCTCTGACGAATATAATGTTTCTTCGTGAAAATACAACGTTATAGCCTTGAAAATCCAGCGCTCGCTTAGTTGCGCTGTTGGCAGAAGTGCGCTATTTGTTTCTTATTATTTTTTCCAGTTTTTCTAATTCACTATGCAAACCAAATCCCTCAGTGTTGATTTTAGTTCCTCGAAATTGTGAAACTCCACAACCAAAACACACTTTGGAAATCCCTACTATTGAATCATTCTTTTTAAATATAAATATATCTCTGTAATACGGAATACAACCAGAGAAAACATTTTGTATTGAATCTTGCTCACTGAAAATATTTTCAACTTGAGTTTTGCGTTTTTGATTTAGCTCAGTTTTTATGAATTTAAATTTTTTAAGATTAGATTCTAGGTCATTGTCAGGTATTTTTTCTGGATAACTTGACATCAGTAAAGAAGCTAAAATTTTTTGATTATCGGATTTATTTTCAATTGCTAAAATATCATTGGCATCTTCTTCGGAAATATCCAAATAGTAATGGTCAATTTTATCGCTTTCGAAAAATTTTCGATGCAAACTATTTTTTACGAATATGGCTTCTTCGATAGGCGGGTTGTCTTCTACAGAATATGACTCATTAGGCTCATCTTGCGCCGTTGTTTCTTTTCTTGATTGCTGGCAACTGAAAATCACGAGAAGAAGCAGAAAGTATTTTTTCATAGTTTCTAATTAACGATAATGTTCACGGCATTTCTGCCAACGTTATCTCGCTAAGCGCGGTTGCGGATCAAAGCGGACTGAGTTCTCTCTGCCAAGATAAAATTTTCTTCGTGAACGAACAACTTCCGGCTACCAAAATCCCCGCAATCGCGACTTAGCGAGGGTTATGTGCTGGCTTACAACTCCTTTTTCTCGTAATCGTTTTTCAAATATTTCTTTTTAAGCTTATTATTGTAAATTTCGAGCTGCTTTATTAGTTCGAAAAACTCTAAAATTTCCAAGCTATATTCTTTCAAATTTCGATGTTGCTTATAAGGAATTACAATAATAAAGACTGAAAACTTTGAGTTTTGAATTTTATTGAGTTGATGAAGCAATTCACTTTCTAAAAATGGCATGTAGGTAAATATCTTGTCTACAAAAAACTTAATTTTAGTTACTCCGTTAGATACTATCATATTCCCGACACTCGCTTGATATTCTTTCGGTATCAAATCTATTTTAACTTCTGCACAAAACAATTTAAAATCTTCTTTGCTCATTCCTTCGAAAACTAAATTGCGCATCTTTTCCCGCTCCCGCCCGTAGCCATTTTTTGACATTCTCTCCATTGTGTATTACTGAATCGATTAAAGCGCATATCACCGCATAAGCTTCTTTTTTCTTTAGCTTATCCGTTGTTTTAGTTACTACATTGTAAAAAATATAACTGCCGATAAAAGCGAAGCAAAGTTTTGAAATTAGATCCTCGAGATTTTTTTCATGAGTAGTAATAAATAAATCATCAATAAGAAATTTCAAAATAATTATTGACAAAGAACAAACTATAAAAAAGAAATTTAAAGTTTGATTATAGTTGAACCTCGATTTTGTTTTTCTATGATAGATACTTACAGAAGGAGTATGAGGAATTGATGGAATATGTGCATTTGGCATCAACTCTACAAAATCGTCTTCAGTTGTTTGCTTTGCACCTTTTCCATAAGTTCCGCCAGGTGCTTTAAATAAATAATTAACTTCTCTTTTTTGATTTTGCTTGTGTATCATGACGATGTTCCTATAAGCTTGCACATAACGTTTCGCGCAACTACGCAGGCGCGAAAAAGCGGACTGAGTTCTCTCTGACGAATATAATGTTTCTTCGTGAAAGTAAAACGTTGTAGCTTGGAAAATCTAGCGCTTGCTTAGTTGCGCTGTTGGTGGCAGTATCGTTACTTTTTCTTTTTGTTCAATTCAGAATCGCATATTTGATATAGAGATTTTCTGTAATTATCTCGATCAATAATTGCATTTAAACAAGCGCTGTATTTATAAGTTTTACTTTCATCTAAATATTTTACAGCAAGTTTAAAATTCTTGTCTTTCATTGCATTTTCAGCTAACCGAATGGCGACATCATATTTCAAATATGTATTATAATTTTCTCCAACAATATCGGCAGCTCCAACACTATTGTAAAATTTTAGATAGTTATTTATTGCTTCAGTTTCATTTCCTAAACTTTCATTTGCTGTTGCTTTTCTATAAATTGAAATGTTTACATATTTTGAAGTTGGAAAACTGTCAATGATTTTCTGGTAATTTTTTAAAGCCAAAATTAAAATTTGAGTTTTAATTTTTTTCGCTTGATTAGATTTTATAGAATCATTGCTTTCTATATCAGAGGAAATATCAGTTTCATATATAACAGTTCGAAGATTATCCGCTCGATCAAATAATTCTCTATCAACCGTAGTTTGTCCAAAACTATACAAAGACAAAAAACAAAATATCAAAATTGATGTTGCTTTCATACGATTTAGTTTTAGATATTGCCACCAACGTTTCTCGCATTTACGCAGGAGCGGAAATGGGAGCAGAGTTCTCTCTGCTAAGATAGAATTTTCTTGGTTCTGATAAACGTCCAATCACCTAAAAACCAGCTCTTGCTTAAATGCGGTGTTAGCGGACGTGCTCTAGTTAAATTTTTTTTCAATGATTTTATTACTCAGCGATTCAGTGCTTATTTCATGATATTCTTCATTGATAACTAAGTTTACAATTATGTTTTTTATGAGGGATAGAGCATCAAATAAATTATCAGCATTTACCTCATTAAATCCAGAATGCACGACTTTCGATCTCAATGCATAAAGTTCTTTGATTTTTTTATATGTTTTTAGACGAATTTCTTTTTTTTCAGAAAAAATGAATGCACCCCATTCGCTAATTTGATTAGCTATTGATGATGATACTAACGCATTAGATTGATGTTGCAATAATACTTCAAATGCAATCATCATTTGAATAAAAGATTTGGTGTAATCTCTTTCCCAAAGTGCTTTGCCAATCCATTCTATTGCGACTACAATTTTTTTATTTAGTGGAGATAAATTTTGTTGTCCTATTAATGCCCATAGCTTATCGTAGCCATAAGGTTTATAATTTATTACTTCGCTATTTACTTTATAGTTTTGGTGAAAAGTATGTGTCTTATTACCAAATCCCAACCCATTTTCGTCCAGAGTTACAATTGTTGTAGTTTGGAATCGTCTAATGTCTTTAGTTCCTACACTATAAAAGAAATTTATGTCAGCGATTATGAAATGCATTAAGTGCTCAAACCTTTCGCATAAAACTCTTGATTGCTCAATCGCGGTTTCATAGTTTTCTGATTGCACTTTGAAGTTTAATACAATTGAATCGGGATTTACTCTGTTTAGAGCGCTAGAAAGCATTTCCTTTTGTGTGTCCGTAGCTTCCTTTAAAATAAACTCATTCCAATCTTTAAAATGCAAAAGAGTAAAGTGTGGCAGGAATATTCTATTCTCTGACATTTCTAGTCCTTCCAAAAAATGAAATGTTTGAAATTCTCTAGTTTCTTTTTTCATGGTTTAACCGAGTTTCAACAAGCATGTCCGCTAACGTTTCGCCTGTAACCGTAGTCGCGGATCAAAGCGAACTGAGTTCTCTCTGCCAAGATAAAACTTTCTTCGTGAATCAACAATTTCCGGCTACCGAAATCCCCGCGATTACGGTTACAGGCTGTTACAAGACGTTTATTTTATCAAAAGTAATTCTGAAATTTTGAACTTTCTTTCGCTGCTGTAACCTCTTGAAAATTCTTTATAGTAGTTTTTCAAATAAATTATATTTTGACTTTGAAATTTGTCTATTACAATTCGTTGGCTATTATTGATTATGAAAGTCTTTGGTAAACTTTGTTCAGAAAGTTCTATTTTTATTTCACCATTTTCAGATCGTAGATTATTTAATTCAACACCATTGTCTTCTTCTTTGATATAAATATCCACTGGAAGGAAATTGTCAAAAATCTCATATTTTGCACTGAAAGTTACTGTAATTAGATTTTGATTATTCTGCACAGGTAGATATTCAACGGTTAAACTATCTAATTTGTGTTCTACAAATTTTAGCAGTAAGTAATCATTCTTTATTTCATAATTTCCGTAAGCTTGATCATCTAAAATAAAACTCCCAAGACATCTTGATCTGGTTTGCGATTTAATTTGTCGCTGACTTGCCATAATAGGAGAAAAACGAGAGTACTTAATATATCTCGCCTTATTATTGTCCAATATCGTTATTTCAGTCAAACTATCTTTGGTGATGAATGTCTTGATAACTTTAGTTTGAGAATAACAGCTAAAACCAAGGATGGTAAATAATATGGATATGAGTTTCATCATCGTACCTTAAATGTCTTGTAACGTTTCGCGCATTTGCGCAAACGCGGCGCAAGCGGAAATAGTTTTCTCTGCCTAAGATAGTGTTTCTTCGTGAATTCTAGAAGTTCAATTTACCGAAAACGAGCGCTTTGAGTAAATGCGTTGTTATATGGCGGCGCACCAAAGCAAATCTACGCGCAATACATTTTTTTAGACAGAAAGTTTGTGATTTTAGGATAAAAGCCCTTGAACTGAAAAAACTTGCTGGAAAGAAATGACAAAAAAACTCGGCAAACTATAGAGAAGAAGCACGACAAAGTAATTCGACAAGGTTTTAGTTTTTAATTTTCGCAGTCCAGAAGAAAACGTTCTATTTGGATAAACTTGCTCGTTGGCACTAAATACTCCGGCTTGGATTCTGCGCAAAGAAACTAAAAATAGACAAAGATATTCAAGCAGCAAACGATGAAAAAATTCAATTTTGACGGCGAAGTTCAGCGCTGTCATATAACGTTTCGCGCAACTACGCGGGCGCGAAAAAGCGAACTGCGTTCTCTCTGACGAATATAATGTTTCTTCGTGAAAGTAGAACGTTGTAGCCTGGAAAATCCAGCGCTTGCTTAGTTGCGCTGTTACATGGCGGCGCCCTCAAAGTGATTAAAAGATTATGCGCAAAACAAAAAAATGCTAATTAGTATTCCAGTCACACTTCTTTAAAATTAATTTCATTTGAAGAATGAACTTGTGGAAAGACAAAGTTTGGTACAAAGTGATTCGACAAAGATTTTCCGCAAAGTATTTCGCCAAAGATCTTCGATTCCAGTTTTGCGCAATCCAGGAAATGGAAAGTTTCTACTTTGGAGAAATTTACTTGTGCGCACAAAACCCACCGGCTTGGTTAAACGCAAAGAATTTAAAAAAAGGCAAAGAAATTCGACAAAGAAATTAAAATGAGAATTTCCAGTTTTGACTAATGTTGCTTGTTTGAATCAGCGCTGTCATGTAACGTGTCGCGCATTTGCGCAAACGCGGCGCCAGCGGAAAGAGTTTTCTCTGCCGAAGATACTGTTTCTTCGTGAATTCAAGAAGTTCAACCTACCATAAACGAGCGCTTTGAGTAAATGCGCTGTTGGCAGACGTGCACTTACTTTCTAAAATAAAAATGTACATCTTTTAAGCTTCCACTATATGCTCCAAAGTGCCCATTAATTTTGATATCGAAAACTCCGCTTAAACTTCCGTATTCTTTATTGTAAATGTTAGCACGATCGGATTCTACATTTAGCCATATTCCATTTTTTGTAAAACCGTGTTCGTAATCTTCGCGGCTAAAAAAGATTGCTGTTCCCTCAAACTCGGTCATTATATAACCACTAATTGTAACGCGTTTCCCATCATATTTTTCAGGATTAGCAATCAGTTGGATCATTGAAATTGAAACAGATTTTTCTTCTTTTATCGCTTTACGTTTTGCAATTGTGTCACTTTGCGCAAACGATGCAAATGAGAGTAAAAGAAAAATGACAGCTAAGATTTTACGCATTTTCATATTTTACGATTTTTTGTTTCAACGACGGATTTCGCGCATGTTTGCCAACGTTAGGCCGCTTCACGACGTTGCCGGAAAAGCGGACTGAGTTCTCTCTGCCAAGATAAAACTTTCTTCGTAAAAAACGAACGTTCAATCTACCGAAATCTAGGCAATGTCGATGAAACGGCGGTTATAGGCGGTTTATGCATTTTTAGATTTACTAGCTATATTCATACTTGATTTAGAAGGTTGAATAAATATATCTTTTGGGACATTATCTCCAAACTTTTTGAGCATTACCTTCAATTCTTTAATCTTATGAATATCTATTCCTAAATAAACAGCAGTGCCTTCCATTTCTAATTTTAATTCCTGTTCACCAGTTTTTGAAATCAATAAGCCTGATTCCCCTGAACAGATAAAAAATGTACTTGAGCCTTGTTTACATATATTGCTTGTCATATATAACCCATAACCCGAATTAGCCCAATCTCCCTTTGGTTTTCGCTTTTGACCTGGATAGACTTTCCCTGAGACACCTGGCTTTAACCCCCACCGTATTGCATCCATATCGTCTAGGAGCGAGAGTTTAGGGTTACTTGATAAAGCTTTTTTCAATCCGATTCCTTTGTCCAAAACGGCAAAATAAACTTTTCCTAGGCTTGGAATGTATTGAGCGCAAAAAGAAAATTCATCTCCCTCGCTATGTTCTACAATATTTCTAAGAATTTCACGGATAGAGTATTTCAAAATATCTGTTACCGTTTCACTTTTATTCTGAGTCAATATATTACTGATTTCTTCTGCGAGTTGTTCTAAATATTCAGCATAGTGTATTCCTGAATCTCGCGCGGTCTGCTTTATCTCACTAATTTTGAAAATCTTAATTGGACTATAGGTTCTCGATCCTGCTGCTTCGCCAGGATTTTTTCCAAAATTTGCTCCAAATGATTTGAAAAAGCCCATATGAGCCGGATAAGTTAAATGCTTAATATTTCGGGCGTGAAATTCTGACGTAGGATTATTTTTTTTAAAGACTTCAAGCTTGTAACTAACATATAGAAGAGAAAATGTGTCGAGAGTAGTGGTGTTTTTAAAGTCGAAAATATATTTTTTCTTTCCCCAAATTCTACAAAATGAATTCACAAATTTTATTGTGTCTTCAAAGATAAGTTTGTTAGGAGCATATATGATTTTTTCTTCGAGCATTATTTTGATTGAGATTCTATAAATCGCCTATAACGTTAGGCCGCTAAAGCGAATTTGTGAAGCCAGCGGACCGAGTTGCTTCAGCCGAAGATAGAGTTTTTTCGTGAAGAAAAAACTTTCCGCAACTAACAAAACGAACAAATTAGCTTAGCGGCGGTTAGCTCGCAGGTTGCCGAGCTTTTAAAACGGCAAATTTTGCGTTAGCCAAAGATTGCAAAATTTAAGTTTGGAAAGCGTCGCAATTTGCAGCTAACGTTATGCGCATTTGCGTCAGTCGCGGCGCAAGCGGAACGAGTTGTTTCTGCCGAAGATAAAACTTTCTTCGTGAAGATGAAAGTTCAATTTACCGAAAACGAGCGTACTGCGTAAATGCGCGGTTGGCTGAAGTTTTATTTGATATCAGGTAAGGCCTCTAATTTTTTGTTTGGGCCAAGAATAAAAAAATCAGCTTTAGTTTTTCTAAACTTAGATTTCTTCCCTTGTAAATCAAAAGCATTATAAAAGTCTTTATTGCAAAATATAATTAATTCAATTCTTGATTGATAATACTTAGACTTATCCTCGTTATAAATATGTTTTTGATAGATAAATTGAGTTTTGAAATTCTTTTCGGAATACTTTTTCTTTAATTCTAGATGGAAATCTTCTGCAATTTTTTTTCCTTTTTCTTCAACTATGAATGTAAATTCACCATCATAACTCATCCAATGTTTAGAAACCGTTGGCGCATTTTTGACTATTAGATTATTTTCAAGACAGATATTATAGATTTTCCTTGCGGCGGCAAGGTCAGATGTTCGGTAATGCCTATTTTTTATTTTTTTATCCTTTAAATATTCTTTCCATTTTTTCTTATTTACTAAGTATGAGAATTGATATCCTTTATCAAAAATTCTAACTTTATTTTTGAACTCTATTGTGTCTACCAAATAGCTGTCGAATTCGGAATTATTATTGTAAAACGAAATTTCTAAATTTGGAGTTGGACAACAACAATA
The DNA here is from genome assembly GCF_047602195.1 of Flavobacterium sp. Classification (GTDB taxonomy): domain Bacteria; phylum Bacteroidota; class Bacteroidia; order Flavobacteriales; family Flavobacteriaceae; genus Flavobacterium. The sequence goes on along the minus strand of NZ_JASGHW010000004.1, from coordinate 2,650,440 downwards.
TGAGGTTTTTTCTGAACTTTCTAATAAATCTTCAAAAGTAGAAATTTGTGTGCTTTCAAAAAGCATTAGTGGAGAAAATGGAGGAAAACGTTCCTTGCTTTTTTTAAGACTATTGATTAAAATTTTGGTACAATATGATTTATTGTCTTCATAAGGTTTGAATACATAATTTTCAGAAATATCGCTATACTCTTCGCTTGTGATTCCATCACTTAAATTTTCTTGTTTTTCTGTTTCCTCTCTACATCCAAAGATTAAAAAAAACAAAAGTATAGATGATAGTTTCTTCATATGCGAGAGTTTTCAAAAATTTCAGCCAACGTTTCGCGCAACTACGCGGGCGCGAAAAAGCGAACTGCGTTCTCTCTGACGAATATAATGTTTCTTCGTGAAAATAGAACGTTATAGCCTTGAAAATCTAGCGCTCGCTTAGTTGCGCTGTTATATGGCGGCGCACCAAAATAAATCTACACGCAATGCAATTTTTTTAAACCTGGGAATTTTAATTTTTAGGAAAAAAGCCCTTTAGTTGACAAATCTTGCTGAAAAAAATGACATAGAAACTCGACAAAGGAATTGACAAAGAAACTCTACAAAAGTAATTCGACAAAGTTTTAATTTTCAATTTACACAATCCAGAAGGAATGTTCTATTTTAAGTAAACTTGCTTGTAGGCACTAAACACCCCGGCTTGGATTCTACGCAAAGAAATTAAAAAAATGACAAAGAGATTTAAGTAGCAACCGATGAGAAATTTCAATTTTGATGACGAAGTTCAGCGCTGTCATATAACGTTTCGCGCAGTTACGCAGGAGCGGAAAAGCGGACTGAGTACTCTCTGCCAAGATAAGACTTTCTTCGTGAAAAACGGACGTTCAACCCACGAAAAACCAGCTCTTGCTTAACTGCGCTGTTAGCGGTAGTTATTCAACAATATCAATGCTTTCGTCGTCTTCGACCCTTTGAGAATTTTCTTCTTTAAGACGATTTTTTATCTTCTTAATTGTATCCGTAAATGAGTCGTTTGATTTTATCCAAAGTATAAAACATACTAGGCCAACCAAAGTGGTTAAAATTGCCACTACTAAAAAGACTATAAATTTTACCAACATTGGCTCTTGATCTTTTGGGAAAAAGTCAAAAGTAAAAATTGTAACAAAAAAGGATATAGCTATTGATAAAAGAAAGATTGCAAAATTTAAAAATATGGAATTTGTCGAACCTCCTTCTATGATGTTTAATTCTTGCTCCGAAACTTCGTATAGAGTTAGCGAATCGAATTTCCCTCTTCTTACTGAATATGATTCATTCTGTTCTCCTGGAGCCATATTACAAGTTTTTTTTAAACCATTCATTACTCGCTTTCGCTCTGCGCCAGGCTGCTTCAACTCCTGATTTTACGATAAATATACGTCCAGTGCTTCCAATAAATTTTTCTAATTCATTTCTTAAGTCTGAAGCCTTTTTTTCAGTTACTATAGCCCAAGATGATTCAGTAATTTTGGCCCAACCAGAATACGATTTTAAGCTTTTATATAATTCGTCGTAATCTCCGTCATCACTAACATCATAAACTACTATATAGCATTTTTTCATTTAAATTTATTGTATTAATTCCTGATAAATATACGGATTCATTCTTAATAATTACCGCTAACGTTAGGCCGCTAAAGCGAATTTGTGAAGCCAGCGGACCGAGTTGCTTCAGCCGAAGATAGAGTTTTTTCGTGAAGAAAAAACTTTCCGCAACTACAAAACGAACAAATTAGCTTAGCGGCGGTTAGCTTGCAGGTTGCCGAGCTTTTAAAACGGCAAATTTTGCGTTAGCCAAAGATTGCAAAATTTAAGTTTGGAAAGCGTCGCAATTTGCAGCTAACGTGTCGCCTGTAAGCGAATTCGCTACCAAGCGGATTGAGTTTTCTCTGCCGAAGATAAAAGTTTCTTCGTGAAGAAACAACTTCCGGCAACTAAAAACCAGCGCAATTCGCTTACAGGCTGTTACATGGCGGCGCCCTCAAAGTGATTAAAAGATTATGCGCAAAACAAAAAAATGCTAATTAGTATTCCAGTCACACTTCTTTAAAATTAATTTCATTTGAAGAATGAAGTTATAAAAAGACAAAGTTTGGGACAAAGTAATTCGACAAAGATTTTCCGCAAGCATTTCGTCAAAGATTTTCGGTCCCAGTTTTGCGCAATCCAAGAAGTGGAAAGTTTCTACTTTGAAGAAACTTGCTTGTGTGCACAAAATTCACCGGCTTGGTTCAGCGCAAAGAAATTAAAAATGGCAGAGAAATTCGACAAAGAAACTAAATGAAAGTTTCCAGTTTTGACAAATGTTGCTTGTTTAGATCAGCGCTGTCATGTAACGTTAGGCCGCTTCACGACGTTGCCGGAAATGCGGACTGAGTTCTCTCTGCCAAGATAGAACTTTCTTCGTGAAAACCGAACGTTCAACTTGCCGAAATCTCGGCAATGTCGATGAAACGGCGGTTATACGGCGTTTATTATCTCAATTTTATTACAGCTACAGCACCACCAATAAATTTTATTCTCATCTTCGAGTTTCATTTTAGAGAATTTTTTACAATCATCACAATTCCCTTGTTGTGATTCATCTTCTTTAGCAGAATACCCGCATGAACAACCCCAAGTTGTTTCTAGATTGTTGTTTTCATCTTCATCGGTTGTCCAAGTAAATGAGTCGGCTTTGCAATTTGGACAGATTTGAGTGGCCATTTTACTAATCTATTAATTTCCAATTTTTATTTCTTGCTTCATGAGCGCCAGGCTGACGAACATATTTAATCATTTCTTTTTCACACGCTCCAAAGTTTTCAAAATTTATTTGAGCTTGACGTAAAGAAACTCTATTTGCGCCACTAATGTAATCTGGATTTTCTAGTTGAAAGGGATCATCTTCCCAATAACAAACTGTACAAATTGAATAAGTACCGTCTGGTTTTTCGTGAAATGTTTTATAACCACAACAAGGGCAAGCAAATTTTTCTGTTATCATTATAAATTCTCTTTTGATTGCGATTTTCGGAAATGCCGTATAACGTTTCTCGCATTTACGCAGGAGCGGAAAAGCGAACTGCGTTTTCTCTGTGCAATATAATGTTTCTTCGTGAGAAAGAAACGCCCGGCGACCTAAAAACCAGCTCTTGCTTAAATGCGGTGTTAGCGGCTGCCTTTAATTGAAACAAAGCTCAAACTTTTCTTTGTCCATTGACTTATTTTCTTTTTCTCTCAAATAAATTCCTTCATCGTCACAACCAAACCAAATATATCTTTTAGCGTAAACATGATCAACTTTGTTATTTCTATCTAGATTTACCCAAAGCATCGGGTAATTTTTCGAAAAACTTACTGGTCGAGAATATTCCATAACGGTTAACGTTTTTGATTGTCTCACTTTGATAGGTTTACCTAAAATTGAAATAACTTTTTCATATGACATTCCTGGTTCAATGCTTTCAATTTTCTCACGAGTTATGTTTTTAGCCAAATCTGAATTAGTTCCAAAAACTCTAATTATTAAAGAAAAAATCAGCACAATCAGTAAAAACGATAAAATTGCTTTTTTAGTTGTCATATTTAATAATTTGTTGTGAGGTTGCCGCTAACGTTTCGCGCAGTTACGCAGGAGCGTCAGAGCGAACTGAGTTCTCTCTGCCAAGATAAAACATTCTTCGTGAAAGACGAGCGTTCAACTTACCGAAATCTAGCTCTTGCTTAACTGCGCTGTTACCGGCTGGCTTTTTTGCATTTAATTTTTTCAGTTGTCTTATAAATTTCTCCTGGGAAAGCATCTGAAGAATAATATGTTTTCTGTACTTCACATTCACAATTATCTTTTTTCAAATTCAACACAACAATTCTTGGTCCCAATGGATGATTTCCACGTCCCCAATTTGTAATTGTAAAGCCTTTCTTTTTCAATATTTGCACTAGAATAAGCTTTTCATCTTCATCTTTGCTCACAATTTCTTTTGACTTCAAATCATATAAATCCTCAAGTTCTATAAACTTGTCATTAGAATTTTCAATTGCAAAGTCTACAACTTTTTCATTAAATTCTGTTGATTGCTTTTTAGTCTTTTCATTACACGAGAAAAAGAAAACGGATATGAATATTAATATGTATTTCATTTTGAAATGTAGGGTTTAAAGCTTGCCGGTAACGTTAGGCCGCTTTGCGCAGTTGCTGATAAAAGCGGACCGAGTTGTCTCTGCCGAAGATAGAGTTTTTTCGTGAAGAAAAACGTCCCGCAACCACAAAACCCAGCAATTGCTGCAAAACGGCGGTTGGTGGCAGTTTCAATTGGTTTTTACAAGATAACTTTTAAAATTACTGAAATTTTCTTCTACAGTAACTGAATACTGTTTGTTTGAATTTACAATTTTAATTTCAAGACTGTTATTAGTTTTTGAATATTTAAACTCATTAATTATATCACGATCATAAAATTTGAATTCTCCCTTTAATTTACCTTTTAAAATTTGGCTATTGTGACCTTCGTCACCCATATATACAGTTGTTTCGGTAATTTTTGAAATTTGATTTTGTTCGTTATAGTATATAAAATTATTTTGAATTAACTTGTCATTTCGAGTTACATTCCCAAATAAATAGCTTTTAATCAAATTGTTTTTTGCATCATATTTAAAAAATGTGATTACTTGGTCTTCACAAGTTCCAGATTGAAAATTGCATTTTCTTTTCCAAACGCACTTAACAACTCTTCCATTTTTGTCATATTCAAAAAGGCGCTCATCAAAGATTTCTCCATCAAATGAAAAATTTCTTATCCGCTCAATTTGAGAATTACCGTTGGTTTTAATTTTATTATATTTTGATTCTCCTAAATATTCATCACTATGATTTTTTAATGTGTCAATTTCGGACCGGCTTAAAAAGTTTGTTTTTTGGGAATTCAAATCAAAATAGGTAGTAATAAGTTTATTAGTTGGATAATCTTCAGTAGAATACTTTCCAATAAATATCAATTTACCTTGATCATCTATACAATTATATTGTAGAAGAGAAGGTTCGCGTAATTTCTTGGCTTCAAACTCAAAATAAATCTCCTGCTCTTTTATAATAATTGACTGGTTTTCATCTTGGAATACTAAAAGATTTAGAACAGAAAGTTTATCATTTAGGATTAGAGAATTTATATAATTGGTTTTTTTGCTTTGTGAAAAGCTCAATATTGGAATTAAAATAAAAGCTATATAATATTTAATCTTCATTTGTATTGAATTTACCCGATTTGTTTGGAAATTGCCACCAACGTTAGGCCGCTTTGCGCAGTTGCTGATCAAAGCGAACCGAGTTCTCTCTGCCGAAGATAAAGTTTTTTCGTGAAGAAAAACGTCCCGCAACCACAAAACCCAGCAATTGCTGCAAAACAGCGGTTGGCAGTAGTGATGCTAGAAATTATCTAATAAAAACTCATGTAAAAAATTTGCGCTCGTATGACATGCATACTCTTGCCTCACTATTGGTGCTTTGCATTCTGGTGAATAATTTGGGACATGTTCAGCATAGTCGGAAATAGATTTTATGGAGGCAAATTTCGGTTGATTTTCAGTTAAGGTGTTAGTACAAGCATAGTAAAAACCATAGGTTTCCATATCGAGTCCAATTAAACCAGGATTTTTTTGAGCGATTTCTTCAAATCGTGTAGCTGACCGTAATAATGCACTTCCTGAAACCGTTTTGCCAGAATATGCTTTAAGTTCGTCTGGAAATGCGGCATTATTAGCATGTTTTGATTTTATATCGTTCAAAGTAACTTGAATCTGTGAAAACAAATTCAATCGCGTTTTAAGCCATGAGTCAATAAGGATTGAAATTTTTCTGTCTTTTTCCTCTATCACTTCTTCATCTCCTTTGCGTTGAATGATTTCTGTTTGTTGATAGTCAACGCATTCGTCACAAATCAAGATATGTCCAAGTTTATGAGTTCGTTGTAAAGCTGGATTGCCAGCTTGATGACCAATCATAAAAATAAATTTTGGCCTATATTTAAGTATTAATTTTGTAGTGGTAGTGGACGCGGCTGGTAATCCTTGGTGATGAGTTTTTGTTACAACAATTGGAATACGTTTGTCATCTTTCTCAAAATAACCGGAATAATAAACATTTGAATCTTGAGGATCATAACCCTCGTCTTTTTTTTCTTTCAAAAGATTAATGACCGCATCAAATTCCGTTTGAGTTGCTACAATAATTCCAAATTTATCACCAAATGTAAGAGGCTCGGGTTTTTCAGCATCTAAATCTTTAGTTGCTAATTCTATCACTTCAGAAAGTTTTTCTTTTGCTTTTAAAAACAAGTCATAAATAAGCGTTTCCGCCAAACCAATGATAGAATCTTTATGAGCCTCGAATAAAGGGTTTATTAACAACTTTTCGGCTAGTTCAAGATAATCAAATGAACCCCTAAACGAACTTATTATTTCAGTGTCGGTTGCGGGATGAGATTCGGTGAGTTTAGGATATATTCCTTCGTATAGCTGGCCATGCATGTTCTCAACTAACACATAAAGCTCATTTTCGAAATAGGGAATTTTCCAACCTTCGCCCGGTTTGATTGATCGGTACAAACTGTCATAATCAGTTTGATAGTAGTCTAGGAAATTTTTAAATTCTGTTATTGATCGACGTATTTTTGTGTTGCTAGAAGCCATTTTGTACGATTAGGTTTTTATCATTACTGCCAACGTTAGGCCGCTTCACGCCGTTGCGGATCAAAGCGAACTGAGTTCTCTCTGCCGAAGATAATCTTTCTTCATGAAATAGGGATTTCCGGTGATGAAAATCTCCGCAATGGCTTGAAACGGCGGTTATGCGCGCCCGGTTTTAGTAATCTCCCCAACGATAATAAAGAATCATTTTATTTTTATTTAAAATTATAAAACAATTCTCTTGCGTTGATAAATTTTCATCTTCATGAATAGTTAATAAATCAGTTTTGAAAATCAAGATTCGAGAGTTTTTATATTCATCTAAATCAAATTTGTCACTTAAAATTCGAGAAGACAGATTATTTGCTTTCTGTATCTCGGCGCTATTTTTTTCACCAACAAATTTCCAGTTATTTTCTTCAGCGAATTTTACTATCTCTGACTTTTTAAAATTTTCATTACTTTTCCAAATTATCTCGCTAGTTCCTCCATATGGACCATGATCAAAATTTTCAGTTTTGATTTCTTTAGATTTAAAGTCTTTCCAAAAGTTTCCAGAAATCGAATTTCCACAAGAAGTAAATATTAAGATTGAAAGTAAAACAGTTAAATGTCTTTTCATGTTATCGACGAATTTTCTCTAGGGTTGCGCATAACGTTAGGCCGCTTTGCGCAGTTGCTGATCAAAGCAAACCGAGTTCTCTCTGCCGAAGATAGAGTTTTTTTTGTGAACGAAAAACGTCCACAAAACCCAGCAATTGCTGCAAAACGGCGGTTAAATGATGGTTTTGACGTTTTCTAATCCATATACCAATATAGAATGTCAGAGAAAAAAATCACAATTGAAATTAAAAAAGATAGGCCAGCAAATACAAATGGTTTATCAAAACTGCTTCTTCTATTTTTGATAACGTAAATTATTGAACAAATAACCCAAACACAAAGCGCATATCCAGTTGCTACAAAAGTCATCAAAACTATTGGAGAATAAAATGAATTAATTTCTAAGTTTTTAGGATCATTTAAGCTAGGAATAGGTAAGTGGTTTAAAATTGTAGCTGTATGAAAGTAAAAGGAAAGGATCGAGATATTGAATAACAAAGGAAAAATTCCTAAAAGATAAAATGTAATTTTCCAAAGTTTCAAGTTCATTTTTCTCTTTTACTTGGAAACGGAAAAACGTTTTGGTTATTACATCTCGTCAACAAAACTATCATTTAACGTTAGGCCGCTAAGCGAAGCGGCGGAAATGGGAGCAGAGTTCCCTCTGCTAAGATAATATTTTCTTGGTTTTGACAAACGCTCAACAACCACAAAACTAGCCGGTTCGCTTAGCGGCGGTTGTAGGCAGTTGCGTTCATTTACATTAATCCCAATAATGAATTGCTATATGTAATAATAAAAAGCTTATCTCTATTCTTTACTTTTCTCCCATTTTAATACTATCTGAAACTAATCCAGAAGATATTAAATATTCCCGCTTACGATTGACATAAATGTATTTATACTTTTGTGCAAAATTCCTTTTTACAATGATTTTTTTTCCAGTTGAATTGTCAGTTATTTTAGTGTCATATAAGTTATTTATTCGAATGTATTTTGCGTGACCATAATTCGGATTTGTATTTAAGATACTATCGTAAATTATCTCGCGATTATTTATAATTGTATATTTTTCTCCCGAGAATCCATTACCAAACTCCAGCACTGAATATTTCGATTCTTCAGCATTATAAAAATTCAGGAATTTCTTTTTGACATGATCGAAAGAATCACCTTCATAATCTTTAAATTCATTTCTATAGCTTTTGCAGTTACATAAGAAAGCTAAAAAGACAAAATATGACAAATACTTTTTCATATTACTTTTTTGAAGATTTCGTTTTTACACGGATTTTCAGCAATTGCCTACAACGTTAGGCGCATTTGCGCGGTAGCGACAAAGCGAACTGAGTTGTCTCTGCCGAAGATAAATGTTTTTCGTGAACTAACAATTTTCGGCTATAAAAATCCAGCTACTGTGTAAATGCGCGGTTATGTGAGGTTCCTAGATTTTACTTTTTAAATCCATCATTCCGTGCAAAACTCTAGCTACCTCAATTTCATTTTTCGAAATTTCTCTGTAGAAAATAATATGTTCACCACATTTATAGCCAAGAATATCTATCGAAGTAATTTTATAGGATTTCCCAAGTTGTGGATTATTTGCCAAATCCATGCAAGAAGCCATTATCAAATTGTAATATTTCTCAGCCTGGTTTTGTGACCATTCTTCAACTGTATAATCCCAAATATCAATTAAGTCGTTCAGCGCTCTGTTTGTAAAATGATATTTTGCCATTTTACTTTTTTCTAGCTTTCAGTGATTCCAGGAATTTTTTAGGATCAAAATCTTTGGCGATTCCGCTATCAATTCCTTCTTGAAGCGCATTTCGTAAAGCAACGATTTTATTTTCTTCATCTTCTAGCAGACGTAAACCCGCCCGAACTACTTCGCTTGCGTTATTGAATCGACCATTACTGATACTATTTTCAATGAAATCTTCGAAATGATTTCCTAGCGATATTGATGTGTTCTTTCCCATGGCTGAATAAATTTTAGGCAAGTTACCAAAAAATGGTAACAAGCGCAATTTTCAACGTAAAGTTTTTCGGAATCTCACATAACGTTTCGCGGCTTCGCGTCAGTAGCGGCAAGTTAAGAAAAAATAGTAAGCAGAAGACAAGGTTTCAGGAATCCGTTAGGATTCCGGCGCAATGCTTGCCAGCTATTGCGCGAAACCGCTGTTAGCGGTAGTTATTATAATGGAATTGTATGCTTCTCAATAATTTTTTTGTTCTTTCTATAAAAATCATCAATATACTCATTTTTTGAAAAAAATATATTTCTTACGTCATTGAATATTTCTTTATATCTTGAGATGGCAGTACCACGATTAAGGTAGATAGCAAAAATATCAGATGAGTTTAATCCTTCGTAGTTATTCATTCTGATTAGGGTTTCTAAATAAGTTTCGTCCAATAGATTCAAAATTTTTAACCAATCAACTTCTATTCTATTTATAACAGAAGTGTCTGAATAACCAAATATTTGATGCCCATTCACTCCTTTAATTTTTTGGGAGTATTCATTACAAAATGTTTTAAGAATTGGATTTTGATAATAGTTATCTATGCCTTCGCAAGTTTCTCGTAATTTATTTAGGCTATGTGAAAAATTCTTTACATCGATGTTTGGATTATATGATAATAAAAACAATTTCAATAGTTTTTCTATGCAATCGCCAGCAGTTTTTACGAGTTTACTAATTATGAAAAATTGATTTCCAGTTAAGTACAATGCTCTGAATGTATAATAATCTTGATAAGCACTTTCTGAAAAATAAATGCTTTTCATATAAGGTTCTAATTCGTGATTTGTATTATCCTGAAGAGTTATTCTTAAAATTGGATTGCTGTCTTCTGATTGTAAAACAATGTCTTTGGGAGGTTCAGATTTTTTTATTGTTGACGGAATTTTCATTAATAACTGTATTTGAATTTTGAAACGGTGAAATAATTACCGCTAACGTTTCGCGCAACTACGCGGGCGCGAAAAAGCGAACTGCGTTCTCTCTGACGAATATAATGTTTCTTCGTGAAAATAGAACGTTATAGCCTGGAAAATGTAGCGCTCGCTTAGTTGCGCTGTTATATGGCGGCGCACCAAAATAAATCTACACGCAATGCAATTTTTTTAAACCTGGGAATTTTAATTTTTAGGAAAAATGCCCTTTAGTTGACAAATCTTGCTGGAAAAAATGACATAGAAACTCGACAAAGGAATTGACAAAGAAACTCTACAAAGTAATTCGACAAAGTTTTAGTTTTGAATTTCCGCAATCCAGAAGGAACGTTCTATCTTAGACTAACTTGCTCGTTGGCACTAAACACCCCGGCTTGGATTCTACGCAAAGATTAAAAAATTGACAACAAGATTCAAACAACAACCGATGACAAATTTCAATTTTGACGACGAAGTTCAGCGCTGTCATATAACGTTATGCCGCTAGGCGAAGTCGCGGCCATGCGGACTGAGTTCGCTCTGCCGAAGATAACATTTTCTTCGTGAATACAAAACGCTGACGCTACTGAAAACCAGCCGGTTAGCTTAGCGGCGGTTAGCTGCTGCCACTTAATTTCAATAAGTCTTTAATTTCTTCTGACGTTTTTCTATCCCTTTCAAGTTTCTTGTGCAACTTTATCAGTGTGTCTAAATCTTTATCCGCTAAAAGTAAATCACTATTTTTTAAATCTACGTCTGAATTAGCTAATATTAGTTCTTTCTGTATTAATGTTTTTATTTCATCAATTGTATATTGTTTTTCAACTTCTTGTTCAGCACTTTCAATTTCATCAATTTTATAGTGTCCGAGCGATTTTTTTACTAGTAAACGAACAAATGCTAAAACAATGAAAATGCATACTAATAAAAATAAAATTATTGTACTGGTTCCGTTGTCATAAACTTCGTCTCCTCTAGACATTCCTTCGTGCATACTTTCTATTTTTTAGTTTCTTCCGTTGCGGTTTCTCGGTGGTTGCAGCTAACGTTAGGCCGCTAAAGCGAATTTGTGAAGCCAGCGGACCGAGTTGCTTCAGCCGAAGATAGAGTTTTTTCGTGAAGAAAAAACTTTCCGCAACTACAAAACGAACAAATTAGCTTAGCGGCGGTTAGCTCGCAGGTTGCCGAGCTTTTAAAACGGCAAATTTTGCGTTAGCCAAAGATTGCAAAATTTAAGTTTGGAAAGCGTCGCAATTTGCAGCTAACGTTAGGCCGCTAGGCGCAGTCGCGGCCAAGCGAACTGAGTTCTCTCTGCCAAGATAATATTTCTTCGTGAATAATGAAAGTTCAACTTACCAAAAACCAGCGCACTGCGCCTAACGGCGGTTATGCGGCGGTTTATGGTAAATCTTGTAAGCCTATCTTTTTATCGCCACAATTTACATCATAGCCATTTAAAGGATTCTTGTTTCTGTTATAAAAGAACTTTATTAAAACGGATGTGTATGAACTTGAAATCTCATAACAGAACTTTTTTCTTTCACAAAAATCTAAAACTTTGATAATTGCTTCATCCAGTTGTTTTCTAGTAGATAAATCAAGTATTTCAAAATTGTCTTTTTCTACTAATACAAAATATACTTGTTGATGGCTTGCTAATGGAGCAAACTGGTAAAGACCATCTTTTAAATCTCCTTCTTTTTGTTGATTTATTGATCCAGTTAGAATAAAAGTATTGTATTCTCCAGATTTATATTTTTCAGCCATTTCAAGTTGCATATTTTTATTCGCAACCATAAAATCTATGACTTCGTTCTTAAGTTCATTGAAAGTCAATTTTTCAGATTTTTGACTTAAACCAGAGAAAGTAATCATGAAGACTAACGCAAGGGTTATATTTTTCATACACATATTTTTTGAAAAATGTTATTCCTACTGATGGAGTTCTAAACTGTCGCATAACGTTATGCGCATTTACGCAGCCGCGACAATGCGGATTGAGTTTTCTCTGCCGAAGATAGAACTTTCTTCGTGAAGATGAAAGTTCAACTTACCGAAAACCAGCGCGCTGCTTAAATGCGCGGTTATGCGCTTTTGAAGCTAATCCTCATCTTCGGTTTGATAATGTTCAATCATACTCATCAATGAATCTGGGAGATAAAGATAGATTTCATTTTGATCATAGAAATATCCATCATGCATTGCTCTATTCCAATATTGCCTCGCTTCTTCATAATATGGTATAGTTAATCTTCGCATTAGTTCTGCGAATTCCGCGAAATCTGTAACTTCGGGGCCTGAATAATCCCTTTCATGAAACCTTCCAACATCTAATAAACTTGCTAGGTGAACAGCAGCTTTTGCGCCAACAAATTCACGAAGTGGTAAATCAGCACAATCAGGATGCTTTGCTAGTTTTTGGCAAGACATTTTATGATGACAGATTCTAAAATTTGTACTTCTTCTTTTTGGTACAGTACCATCATACTTTGAAAGCCACTCAATCCAGCCTTGATCAGGATTTTCGATTACACCATGGCATGTGTCACATAAAAATTGGGTTAATGGTTGCAGCATATTTTTAATTTTAGGTGGATGTTCAATTCAATTGCGCATAACGTTAGCTCGCTAACCGAAGTGGCGGAAATAGGAGCAGAATTCTCTCCGCTAAGATAATATTTTCTTGGTTTGAACAAACGTTCAAGCCACAGAAAACCAGCCATTTTGGTTAGCGAGGGTTACCTGCAGTTTTAATAATTAAATACTTTTTTTAGCCAAGTTTCTTTGTCTTGTAGAATTCCCAATTTCTTATGATAAGTAAATCCAGAAGTTTCCTCGCTAGCATTTTTCTCAGCCAATTCAGCATGAATTTGAGCTAAATTATTTATTCCTTGAAATTCATACATTACTGATAAAATAAAATTTACTTTAAACTTTTCAATCGGAAAAACCATCGTATTTTGTCTTTCAAGTAATATATTTTTCAGTTGGTCATATTGTGAAGTGTAATTAAGTTTGACAATTAATTCTGCGTAATTTAAATATGCTTGAGTTTTTACATTTGGGTAAATTTTTTCAAAATCAATTGCTCTTTTATAATATTCAATGGCGATATTCTCGTTTCCAATTTTACTATAAATGTCACCTAATATTTTTAATGCTGTACTTTTATTAAAACTGTCATCAGGATATTCTGTCAACATTTTATTTAATAAGGATTCGGCAACCTTTAATAATTTTTCATTTTCAGTTTCGACTAACTCAATTGCTTGTATTTTTAAATATTGTGCTCGGCCATCTTTTCTGGTTTTTGAAAGTTTTGCAAAGAATTCTTCTTCGTCGATTTCTGTCCAGGTTTTTCTTCTATACCATTCTGTCATGTTGTTAGTTGTTGTAAGCGTGTTCAAAAATTGCAGGTAACGTTAGGCCGCTAAGCGAAGCGGCGGAAATAGAAGCAGAGTTCTCTCTGCTTAACTGAGCGAAGTTATGAAAACTTCTCGTTCAATCACCAATGAACCAGCCGGTTCGCTTAACGGCGGTTGTAGGCAGTTGCGTTCATTTACATTAATCCCAATAATGAATTGCTATATGTAATAATAAAAAGCTTATCTCTATTCTTTACTTTTCTCCCATTTTTAATACTATCTGAAACTAATCCAGAAGATATTAAATATTCCCGCTTACGATTGACATAAATGTATTTATACTTTTGTGCAAAATTCCTTTTTACAATGATTTTTTTTCCAGTTGAATTGTCAGTTATTTTAGTGTCATATAAGTTATTTATTCGAATGTATTTTGCGTGACCATAATTCGGATTTGTATTTAAGATACTATCGTAAATTATCTCGCGATTATTTATAATTGTATATTTTTCTCCCGAGAATCCATTACCAAACTCCAGCACTGAATATTTCGATTCTTCAGCATTATAAAAATTCAGGAATTTCTTTTTGACATGATCGAAAGAATCACCTTCATAATCTTTAAATTCATTTCTATAGCTTTTGCAGTTACATAAGAAAGCTAAAAAGACAAAATATGACAAATACTTTTTCATATTACTTTTTTGAAGATTTCGTTTTTACACGGATTTTCAGCAATTGCCTACAACGTTTCGCGCAACTACGCGGGCGCGAAAAAGCGAACTGAGTTCTCTCTGACGAATATAATGTTTCTTCGTGAAAATAGAACGTTATAGCCTTGAAAATCTAGCGGTCGCTTAGTTGCGCTGTTATATGGCGGCGCACCAAAATAAATCTACACGCAATGCAATTTTTTTAAACCTGGGAATTTTAATTTTTAGGAAAAATGCCCTTTAGTTGACAAATCTTGCTGGAAAAAATGACAGAGAAACTCGACAAAGGAATTGACAAAGAAACTCTACAAAAGTAATTCGACAAAGTTTTAGTTTTGAATTTCTGCAATCCAGAAGGAACGTTCTATTTTAGACTAACTTGCTCGTTGGCACTAAACACCCCGATTTGGATTCTACGCAAAGAAATTAAAAAATTGACAACAAGATTCAAACAATAACCGATGACAAATTTCAATTTTGACGACGAAGTTCAGCGCTGTCATATAACGTTTCGCGCAACTACGCGGGCGCAAAAAAGCGAACTGAGTTCTCTCTGACGAATTTAATGTTTCTTCGTGAGAAACAAACTTTCTTGCCTGAAAAATCCAGCGCTTGCTTAGTTGCGCTGTTATAAGCTGTGCCTTTTAATATATCTTTCAATGCTTTTATAAATCAAAATAGCTAATAACAGAATAATCGATAAATAAGCACAAAGTTTTAAGATAATTTGAAAAAGATAACTTGGTGTGGATTTATTCAGGGCATAATTTTCTGCCTTTGAATATACGGATGATTGATCAATAAGTATGTAAGCAACAATCAGTACATTTAAGACAGCAATTAAAAAATGTATTTTGAAAAATTTTGAAAAAGTATGTTTAGGGCTTACCCTGTCTAATACAATCTTTATTAATAAAGGTGAAAGAAATATAAAGCATTCGTACCATATAATTGAAAATTCTGTAACTCTTATTGTATAATCATGATTTGATAGATATGTTTGATTACTTAGAGCTATTAAAATTAATATTGAACAAATGCAAGTTGCTGAGTATTGTATTATATCGTTTTTCAAATTTTGCATAGAAAAATATGTTTGAAGCAGATTAGTTCTTTGGCATTGCTTATAACGTTAGGCCGCTAAAGCGAATTTGTGAAGCCAGCGGACCGAGTTGCTTCAGCCGAAGATAGAGTTTTTCCGTGAAGAAAAAACTTTCCGCAACTACAAAACGAACAAATTAGCTTAGCGGCGGTTAGCTCGCAGGTTGCCGAGCTTTTAAAACGGCAAATTTTGCGTTAGCCAAAGATTGCAAAATTTAAGTTTGGAAAGCGTCGCAATTTGCAGCTAACGTTAGGCCGCTTTGCGCAGTTGCTGATCAAAGCGAACCGAGTTCTCTCTGCCGAAGATAGAGTTTTTTCGTGAATAAAAACGTCCCGCAACCACAAAACCCAGCAATTGCTGCAAAACGGCGGTTGGGCGAATTCTTGCTAATCTAAAAATCATTTTTCTAAGCGATAGTCAATTGCATGGGCTGATTTAATTTTCCAATTGTTGTTTTCTTTTATATAAATATCAACCCAGGAGATGATTTCAGATTCGATTTCTTTGGTTTTCGAATTGACATTTTTGATACTGTTTTTATAACTCAGAATAGCAAGATTATCGTTTATAAATTCAAGGCAAACATTCTCATATTTTACAAATGTTATTTTCCAGTCATCGGGTTTGACTCTGTTTTCAATGTAGTCTTTTCGATTGAAGAACTCTCCAATTCCTTTGAATGTAAAATCTTTTGCTAGAATGGAATCAAATTCCGCTGGATTTTGAGATTGCATAGCTAAAGGCCATTTTCTCTTTACTGTTAGAATTTCTTTGGCTTCGTTTTTTAAATCATTTTCAGAGTTTTCAATCAAAGTGAATTTCTGAATGTCGACAGTTGGAGTTGAATTTTCAAGTTGAATTTCTGAGATTGAGAATAAATTTCGTGATTTTTGAATTCCACTTTTATTTTCTATCTGATTGTTGTTACATGATAGAGTAATAATTGAGATTGCGATGCCGACAAATTTCATTCTAATCATGATTTATTGATGTTGTTTTGAGAGTTCGCCCAACGTTAGGCCGCTAACCGACGGTGCGGCAAAGCGGGCTGAGTTCTCTCTGCCAAGATAAAACTTTCTTCGTGAATTCCTGATTTTCAACTTAGAAAAATCCCGCACTGTCGGTTAACGGCGGTTATGGGCTGGCTCAAGTTCCTATTTTTACTAGTTTAGGAATGCCAGTTTGAAAGTTTAATTTATAATGAAGTTTTCGTTCGCCATTCTGAAAATTAAATGTTCGATCCTTTATTGCGAATTTATAAGTCACAATAAATTCTCCGTTGTTTTTCAATTTTGTGATTTTAGCTGTAGAATCATAGTTATTTGGGCTAGAATCTATATCTTTTTCTTTCCAGATTGGAATTTCTTCAATTATATCTGGGGAAATTATAAAATCGTTCCATTCGTTTGAACTCATATCACCAATTATAAGTTTGTCAGAATTTCTAGAATTTTCTGTATGTAAAATTGTCCATTTTTTGATTTGAATTAGTTGTTCTTCTTTATTCCATCCCTTTTCAAATTTCCCTGAACCAAGATTATAATTAATTCCGTTTTTATCTACATAAGTATATTTTATTTCATGTACTGCTTGTTGGAAATCATCCCAATAATGGACATTACATATTAATTTTCCACCAATCTTTTGTGGTAAAGTCTCCACGTACGTTTTATCTTGTAACAAATCTTCAACTTTTCCTTGGCAGGAAATTAATATTGATATAAATAATATTGAAATATATTGTTTCATGTTTCTTATGATGATGTTTTCGGAGCTTGCCCATAACGTTTCGCGCAACTACGCGGGCGTGAAAAAGCGAACTGAGTTCTCTCTGACGAATATAATGTTTCTTCGTGAAAGTAGAACGTTGTAGCCTGGAAAATCTAGCGCTTGCTTAGTTGCGCTGTTACTGGCTGTGCTAGTTATTAAACTTTTTAAGAATAAATGTTTTTTCAAAAATTCCTTCATCACCAACTTTCATTGTGCTCCAATCAGCTTGTGGTAAATCTTCCACAGAGACTTTTTTTTCTGTCATTGAGAATGATAAAGAGCCATCTTCTAGGAGCTCAAATTTAAATATCCTGAATTGTGTTGATGGAACTTTTTCCCATTTTCCTTTTGACCAAGCATCTATAGCCGAAAAATTTTTTACCCACGAAATCAAAATTTTATTGTCATTGATTTTATACGGTTTGATAAAGAAATAACTCGCATTTTCATTTTTAGAATAAGCCCAATTTTCATTCTTGTTTAACAAAATCATCTTACCGCATTGTAATTCAAATCCAAAATCTGGATTAGCCCATTTTCCAAGGAAAATTTCTACGGGGCAATCATTTTGAGCATAAGCCGCGCTTACAAATAATAAGGTTAAAAAATAAAATTTGATTTTTTCCATAGGTTTTGAGGCATTGCCAGTAACGTTAGGCCGCTTCACGCCGTTGCCGATCAAAGCGGACTGAGTTCTCTCTGCCAAGATAATGTTTATTCGTGAAAACGAATGTTCAATTTAAAGAAATCTCGGCAATGGCTTGAAACGGCGGTTATATGCCGTTTCTTCTTCTGGGATCATTTTTTTTAACTCCTCTTAATTTCTTTTTCAGTTCCTCTTTGGTTAAATATTTTGTGTATCCTGTTTCCAAATATTCTCTCCAATGTCTAAAATTTTCTAATGATAAAGCAAACCCCATTTGTGGGTTATCCCAATCATAAATTACTTCTGCAATTAATTCATGTTCCTTTGTATTTCCACCCCAAACGAAAAATTCAGAAAAAGATAGGGCAGAAGCTATAGTGTTAACATCTATGGCTGAGAAATTCCCATCAATAAAATCATCACAAATTTTAATCAAATGAGTTTTCGTTATTTCAAATTCTCCATCTTCAATTTGCTCAATATAAATAGAACTTACATCATAACTCGTTTGCTTTTGGCTGCCATCTAAATCTTTAAATAATTCTTCGGCAGTTATTAAATTTTCGAAGTATTCTTTGAGTTTTTGTTCTTTCATATTGCGGTTTTTGAAATGGCATATAACGTTAGGCCGCTTCACGACGTTGCCGAAAATGCGGGCTGAGTACTCTCTGCCAAGATAAAACTTTCTTCGTGAAAACGAGCGCCCAACTCACCGAAATCTCGGCAATGTCGATGAAACGGCGGTTAGCGGCTGGCAATCTTTCTTGTTATAAATCTCTTTCTCCAAAAGCTTAATTTCAGATTTGATATAATCTCGAAAATAAGTTTGTTTCGTTCCTCAAATTGTAATTTTCTATTTTCTAAAGTTAACGATGCAAGCCTAACCTTTTCAAAATCTATAGTTTTATTGAGTTGTATTACTTTTAAAATTCTCGGATAACCGTTTAAGACGATTGTTACATATTGTTCATTTTTTAAAAAAGATAAATTTTGACTTTGTATAAAATCTCCATTTGCATTGTAAAAAGGCAACCAATCTATCATTCCATCTATCCATTCAATTGCGACATCAACAGGTAAATAATTTTTTTCTAAATAAAATAGTTCTTCGTTAACCAAGTCAATGTACTCGAAAGCAAGTGTTTCATCAGCTTCGCCATAGCATTTTAGAAATTCTCTAAAGTCATTTATACATTTACTCATTGTAGAAAAATGAATTTGCTTTTTTGACCAGGCATAAGTAATCCATATGCCAATTAGTGAAAAACTAGTAATAATATATGATATAAATTCTATTAAATCTTTATAATTGTTAATTCCAAAGTTCATCATGTCATGATTATTTCTAATTGCTTGCCGCTAACGTTAGGCCGCTAAAGCGAATTTGTGAAGCCAGCGGACCGAGTTGCTTCAGTCGAAGATAGAGTTTTTTCGTGAAGAAAAAACTTTCCGCAACTACAAAACGAACAAATTAGCTTAGCGGCGGTTAGCTCGCAGGTTGCCGAGCTTTTAAAACGGCAAATTTTGCGTTAGCCAAAGATTGCAAAATTTAAGTTTGGAAAGCGTCGCAATTTGCAGCTAACGTTAGGCGCATTTGCGCAGTCGCGGCAAAGCGGTCTGAGTTGTCTCTGCCGAAGATAGAGTTTTTTCGTGAAGAAAAAACGTCCCGCTACCTAAAAACCAGCGCACTGAGTAAATGCGCGGTTATATGCCGTTTCTTTAATTGATTTTGTATAGTTTCATTTTACTTTTTTTAAGTAAAAACTTTTGCTGTAAACTATTCCATTTTTTTCGAGAAACATTTTCTTTCCAATAATTTTCAAAATCAGAGTATCAGCTGAAAATCCGGTCTCTGTTGGTTGAAAATAGCAAGTTACCTTTCCGTTTTCTTTTTTCCACGTTCCTTTGGAATCAATTCTGATTGTATGAATTTCATTTTTCTCAACAGTATAATTTGGATTCAATTTGATTTGAAACAATGCACTTCTATCTTTTGAATGTTCAGTATTATATATTCCATAAATGCTTTTATTGCATGAGGTAAGCATAAGCAATACAAAAATAGTAATTGGAAGCTTTAGTTTCATTTTCAATGGAATGTTGAGTTTCTAGGAAATGGCATATAACGTTAGGCCGCTTTGCGCAGTTGCTGATCAAAGCGGACCGAGTTCTCTCTGCCGAAGATAAAGTTTTTTCGTGAGGAAAAACGTCCCGCAACCACAAAACCCAGCAATTGCTGCAAAACGGCGGTTAGCTGCTGCCACTTAATTTCAATAAGTCTTTAATTTCTTCTGACGTTTTTCTATCCCTTTCAAGTTTCTTGTGCAACTTTATCAGTGTGTCTAAATCTTTATCCGCTAAAAGTAAATCACTATTTTTTAAATCTACGTCTGAATTAGCTAATATTAGTTCTTTCTGTATTAATGTTTTTATTTCATCAATTGTATATTGTTTTTCAACTTCTTGTTCAGCACTTTCAATTTCATCAATTTTATAGTGTCCGAGCGATTTTTTTACTAGTAAACGAACAAATGCTAAAACAATGAAAATGCATACTAATAAAAATAAAATTATTGTACTGGTTCCGTTGTCATAAACTTCGTCTCCTCTAGACATTCCTTCGTGCATACTTTCTATTTTTTAGTTTCTTCCGTTGCGGTTTCTCGGTGGTTGCAGCTAACGTTTCGCGCAGTTACGCAGGAGCGTCAGAGCGAACTGAGTTCTCTCTGCCAAGATAAAACATTCTTCGTGAAAGACGAGCGTTCAACTTACCGAAATCTAGCTCTTGCTTAACTGCGCTGTTACCGGCTGGCTTTTTTGCATTTAATTTTTTCAGTTGTCTTATAAATTTCTCCTGGGAAAGCATCTGAAGAATAATATGTTTTCTGTACTTCACATTCACAATTATCTTTTTTCAAATTCAACACAACAATTCTTGGTCCCAATGGATGATTTCCACGTCCCCAATTTGTAATTGTAAAGCCTTTCTTTTTCAATATTTGCACTAGAATAAGCTTTTCATCTTCATCTTTGCTCACAATTTCTTTTGACTTCAAATCATATAAATCCTCAAGTTCTATAAACTTGTCATTAGAATTTTCAATTGCAAAGTCTACAACTTTTTCATTAAATTCTGTTGATTGCTTTTTAGTCTTTTCATTACACGAGAAAAAGAAAACGGATATGAATATTAATATGTATTTCATTTTGAAATGTAGGGTTTAAAGCTTGCCGGTAACGTTTCGCGCAACTACGCAGGCGCGAAAAAGCGAACTGCGTTCTCTCTGACGAATATAATGTTTCTTCGTGAAAGTAAAACGTTGTAGCCTGGAAAATCCAGCGCTTGCTTAGTTGCGCTGTTATATGGCGGCGCACCAAATAGATTTACGCGTAATGCAGTTTTTTTAAAACCTGTTGATTTTGAATTTTTAGAAAAATGCCCTTGATTTGACAAATCTTGCTGGAAAAAATGACAAAGAAACTCTACAAAGGAATTGACAAAGAAGCTCTACAAAGTTTTAATTTTCAATTTCCGCAATCCAGAAGGAACGTTCTATTTTAGACTAACTTGCTCGTTGGCACTAAACACCCCGGCTTGGATTCTACGCAAAGAAATTAAAAAATTGACAACAAGATTCAAACAACAACCGATGACAAATTTCAATTTTGACGACGAAGTTCAGCGCTGTCATATAACGTTTCGCGCAACTACGCGGGCGCGAAAAAGCGAACTGCGTTCTCTCTGACGAATATAATGTTTCTTCGTGAAAGTAGAACGTTGTAGCCTGGAAAATCCAGCGCTTGCTTAGTTGCGCTGTTACATGGCGGCGCCCTCAAAGTGATTAAAAGATTATGCGCAAAACAAAAAAATGCTAATTAGTATTCCAGTCACACTTCTTTAAAATTAATTTCATTTGAAGAATGAACTTGTGGAAAGACAAAGTTTGGTACAAAGTGATTCGACAAAGATTTTCCGCAAAGTATTTCGCCAAAGATCTTCGATTCCAGTTTTGCGCAATCCAGGAAATGGAAAGTTTCTACTTTGGAGAAATTTACTTGTGCGCACAAAACCCACCGGCTTGGTTAAACGCAAAGAATTTAAAAAAAGGCAAAGAAATTCGACAAAGAAATTAAAATGAGAATTTCCAGTTTTGACTAATGTTGCTTGTTTGAATCAGCGCTGTCATGTAACGTTTCGCGCAACTACGCGGGCGCGAAAAAGCGAACTGCGTTCTCTCTGACGAATATAATGTTTCTTCGTGAAAATAGAACGTTATAGCCTTGAAAATCTAGCGCTCGCTTAGTTGCGCTGTTATATGGCGGCGCACCAAAATAAATCTACACGCAATGCAATTTTTTTAAACCTGGGAATTTTAATTTTTAGGAAAAAAGCCCTTTAGTTGACAAATCTTGCTGAAAAAAATGACATAGAAACTCGACAAAGGAATTGACAAAGAAACTCTACAAAAGTAATTCGACAAAGTTTTAATTTTCAATTTACACAATCCAGAAGGAATGTTCTATTTTAAGTAAACTTGCTTGTAGGCACTAAACACCCCGGCTTGGATTCTACGCAAAGAAATTAAAAAAATGACAAAGAGATTTAAGTAGCAACCGATGAGAAATTTCAATTTTGATGACGAAGTTCAGCGCTGTCATATAACGTTTCTCGCATTTGCGCGGTCGCGGCCAAGCGGAACGAGTTTTCTCCACCGAATATAAAACGTTTTTCGTGAACTAACAATTTCCGGCTACAAAAAAGCCAGCGATCGCGTAAATGCGGTGTTAGCTGTAGCCCGAATTGTTTTCAGTTTATTTGTTGTTCAATTTTTCGGCAAATGCAATTATGTGTCCGTCAATGTCTGCAAAATAGCAAACTTTGTCGCCCCAATCTCGGTCTTCAATTTCACTTATTAGTGTTGCTCCAATTTTTGTTGCGTTTTCAAATTCGAGTTCAATGTTGTCAACATAAAAATATAATTCACATCTTGGTATTCCGTTTCCTTGGTCTGGATGTGGTGTTTTGTCCGAAAGTATTTTCGCAATTCCTTTGTTTGGCATTAATCCCAATTTGCAGTTTTCGGCAAGTTTGAATTCTGTCATTCCAGGAACATTCAAGTCAGGTTTTTGTCTGAAAAGTTTTGTGTAAAAGTCGGCACTTGCTTGTTGGTCGTTTACGTAAAGAATTGTTTCTATTAGTTGAATATGGTTCATTTTATGTGTTGAATTTTTCTCATTGTTATTTGTCGTTTGGTGGCAACTATAAAAAGCAATTGCAAAGACCATCAATATTATTATTTTCTTCATTTTTCAATTTTGGTACTCGCTCGGAACGGGTTACAGCTAACGTTAGGCCGCTTCACGACGTTGCGGATCAAAGCGGACTGAGTTCTCTCTGCCGAAGATAAACTTTATTCGTGAAACAACAATTTCCGGCTACCTAAAACTCCGCAATGGCTTGAAACGGCGGTTATGAGCCGTTACACTATTGACCTTGTTCTCTTCTTTGACTTTCCTCGACAAATTTTTTATGAAATTCTTCATTATTCGGTTCTTTAATCGTATTGATTAATGCATCACGATATTTTGGGTCATTTCTATATTTAATTTCAGCTAGCATTGTATATGGAACAAACATTAATACAATTCCAATTATTCCAAAAATCATGGACCGATTTAAAATCTTACTATAATATTCTGACTTTTGATTAGAGTTCTTTATAAATGAAATTATACATACAACAGCCAATCCAATTAAGCCGAGCATTAGATTCGCCCCTGAACCCGGCCAAAACATAGCTGTAAAAAGTATCCCAATCATTGTAAGTGAAATTGAAACTCCAGCGCCAACAGCACCAATTATTTTAGACTGGCTTATATTTCTATAACTTTCCCTGTTGAATATTTTTCGAAAACCGATGTTATTAAATATTGCGAACCCTAACCAGAAATACAATATTGAGAGTATCATAAATGCAAAAACAAATAATAGATTTTGTCCAGGAATTGAACTAAAACTTAAAAGGAATGACAGGATTGCAATAATAACTAAAATTGGCTCAGTTTTATTCATGTCTAATTTTTTGGTTGTTGTCTTTAGTAATGGCTCATAACGTTTCGCGCATTTGCGCAAACGCGGCGCAAGCGGAAATAGTTTTCTCTGCCTAAGATAGTGTTTCTTCGTGAATTCTAGAAGTTCAATTTACCGAAAACGAGCGCTTTGAGTAAATGCGTTGTTATATGGCGGCGCACCAAAGCAAATCTACGCGCAATACATTTTTTTAGACAGAAAGTTTGTGATTTTAGGATAAAAGCCCTTGAACTGAAAAAACTTGCTGGAAAGAAATGACAAAAAAACTCGGCAAACTATAGAGAAGAAGCACGACAAAGTAATTCGACAAGGTTTTAGTTTTTAATTTTCGCAGTCCAGAAGAAAACGTTCTATTTGGATAAACTTGCTCGTTGGCACTAAATACTCCGGCTTGGATTCTGCGCAAAGAAACTAAAAATAGACAAAGATATTCAAGCAGCAAACGATGAAAAAATTCAATTTTGACGGCGAAGTTCAGCGCTGTCATATAACGTTTCGCGCATTTGCGCAAACGCGGCGCAAGCGGAAAGAGTTTTCTCTGCCGAAGATACAGTTTCTTCGTGAAATCTAAAAGTTCAATTTACCGGAAACGAGCGCTTTGAGTAAATGCGCTGTTATATGGCGGCGCACAAAATTAGATTTATGCGCAATTCAATTTTTTTAAATTTTGATAGTTTTGACTTTTAAAACAAATTCACTTTAGTTAGATAAACTTGTTGCGAAGAAAGGCAAAGAAGCTCGACAAAGAATTAGACAAAGAAATTCTACAAAGTTTTACGTTTTTGATTTTGCGCAAACCAAGACAAAACATTCTATTTTCGATAAACTAGTTTAGTATTACAAAACACACCGGCTTGGATTGATCGCAAAGAAATTTAAAAAATGCACAAAGAATTTCAAAGCAATTAAAAGAAGAATTTTAATTTTTACGACGAAGTTCAGCGCTGTCATATAACGTTAGGCGCATTTGCGCAGTCGCGGAAATGCGGACTGAGTTTTCTCTGCCAAGATAAAACTTTCTTCGTGAAAATGAAAGTTCAATTTACCGAGAACCAGCGCACTGAGTAAATGCGCGGTTGTAGGCAGTTGCGTTCATTTACATTAATCCCAATAATGAATTGCTATATGTAATAATAAAAAGCTTATCTCTATTCTTTACTTTTCTCCCATTTTTAATACTATCTGAAACTAATCCAGAAGATATTAAATATTCCCGCTTACGATTGACATAAATGTATTTATACTTTTGTGCAAAATTCCTTTTTACAATGATTTTTTTTCCAGTTGAATTGTCAGTTATTTTAGTGTCATATAAGTTATTTATTCGAATGTATTTTGCGTGACCATAATTCGGATTTGTATTTAAGATACTATCGTAAATTATCTCGCGATTATTTATAATTGTATATTTTTCTCCCGAGAATCCATTACCAAACTCCAGCACTGAATATTTCGATTCTTCAGCATTATAAAAATTCAGGAATTTCTTTTTGACATGATCGAAAGAATCACCTTCATAATCTTTAAATTCATTTCTATAGCTTTTGCAGTTACATAAGAAAGCTAAAAAGACAAAATATGACAAATACTTTTTCATATTACTTTTTTGAAGATTTCGTTTTTACACGGATTTTCAGCAATTGCCTACAACGTTTCGCGCAACTACGCAGGCGCGAAAGAGCGAACTGAGTTCTCTCTGACGAATATAATGTTTCTTCGTGAAAGTAGAACGTTGTAGCTTGGAAAATCCAGCGCTTGCTTAGTTGCGCTGTTAGCCGCAGAACTAATTTTTTTTATCCAAATCTAAATTATATAGTTTGGCAGCCTGCTCAATTTCTTCATCTATACTTGAATCAATTGAAAACTCATAGAGAGTCCATTTGTCATTAGGCTTATATAACTTAAAGATAAATCTCATTGGCTGCCTATCATATTTCACCAAATAGGAGTAAAGAATCAAGCTTTCGGAAAATTGTTTCTTTGCAATTAACTCATTGCCATAATATTTTCCAATATAGTCAATCGTATATTTGCCGACCTCGTTTTTTATTTGTTCAATTCCATCTTTGATTCTCGAAGTCCAAGGATTTGTAGCATACATTTCATCAATCGCTTTCGAAAGGGTTTTTAGGATATTCTTTAAAAAAATTGTTGACTATATCTTCGGACTTAGTTTGTCCAATTGAAAAAGATGTTGAGAAAATTAAAATTAGAAGTAATACGGATTTTTTCATGTTTGTTTGATTTTCAGGTTTTGCGGCTAACGTTAGGCCGCTACGCGAGGTTGCGGAAAAGCGGACTGAGTTGTCTCTGCCGAAGATAAAACTTTCTTCGTGAAAATGGAACGTTCAAGCTACGAAAATCCCGCAATCTCGTCGTAGCGGCGGTTGGCCGAAGTTCCTTGACTAATAAGGAATATTTCTAATAACTTTTCCCTCAGAATTTTTTATATTAAATTCTTCTGTAGTCAATTTTTCAATTTTATATTTCCATTTTGAATTTTGATATTCAATAGTAATTTCTCGATTTACTGTATCCAAAAAATATTTAGATTTAATTGTTTCACTAAGTTCCGGAGAATTCATTTGAGTGATTACTTCTCCATTTATTTTATAAGTTGTCTTCTCAGAAATCGGATTGTTTTGATCATTTGTGACATCTCTTAATTTCCAACTATGATTTGTCAATTCTTTATATTGAAAATTATTCTTCTCACATGATATAAGTGTGAAAATCAATATTGTGAGCGAAAATATTTTTGAAACTTGATTCATGTTACGATTTCGTTTTTGGAATTTCGGCCAACGTTAGGCCGCTTCACGCGGTTGCGGATCAAAGCGAGCTGAGTTGTCTCTGCCAAGATAATATTTCTTCGTGAACTAGCAATTTCCGGCTAAGAAAAACTCCGCAATCGCTTGAAACGGCGGTTGAGCGCTGTGGTTACTTTTCAAAATAAGATCCAATTATAATTTCATCTTTTGTCAAAATATCTCTGATACTAGAATTCCATTCAATTAACCATTCTGCCGCATAACTTCCCGCACCATCTGAAAATTGACCTTTAAGAATATGATCATTTGGGCTTCCATGTATAATTCTAAAAAATCTTTTATTCACATCATCTCCAAGCCAAGGATTATACATGTTATCGATTTGAAGATTATAAGTTTTGTCACCAATTTTCAGGATTGCTTTGGAGAGTTTATATTTTGGTATTTCTCCATCTGAGCCAAATAATGGAGCGCCATCAATTCCAATAACATATTTACCATCATAATCTATTTTATGCTCTTTTGGATTAAATACTTCGCGTTTCAATTCTAAAGAGCAATTTTCTTCTAGTTTAATGACGACGGAATTATTTTGGGCTTTGGAAGCTATTGTGAAGAATATTAGTAAAATTATCGTTCTCATGGTTTCTGGTTTTCTGCCATAGCGCTCAACGTTAGGCGCATTTGCGCAGTCGCGAAAATGCGGACTGAGTTTTCTCTGCCAAGATAAAACTTTATGCGTGAAAATGAAAGTTCAACTTTCCGAAAACCAGCGCACTGCTCAAATGCGCGGTTACCTGCTGGCATCTTGTTTAAACAAAAGTTCTTGGTCCACCTTCAAATTTCCATTTTGAAATAGGTTTAGGTATTTCCAAAAACCAATTTTCTGTTTGGTGAATTTCTATTGTCCATTCATAAGTATACTTTTCCATTAACTCTGTTTCCAAATGTATGGTGGCGCTCGTCCAATAAAGTTTCTTTAATACGTCTTCAAATTTATCCAGCCATTCACTCCAATAGTCTTCAACCGATTTGTAAGATGCTCCAAAAACGATTATTTGTTCTCGATACATTTTATCTTTTTCAGGATCGGGAACCAAAAACATATTTCGCGTAATCCATGGAAATACATTATCGTCTGAAGGTAAATTTGAAATGATAGTTTTATTCAGTCTTTGAAGTTTATGATAGTCCTCGGTTTTCCAAGTTGCACCAACAATATTTCCATATACTTTTGTAATATGTCCCATTTAAGTTGTTGTTAGACGTTTGGTTGTTATGCTTGCAGGTAACGTTTCGCCTGTAAGCGAAGCGGCGAAAATGGGAGCAGAGTTCTCTCTGCTCATTGCAGACGAAGTTATGGAAAAAAGTGTTTCGATTTACCGAGAACCCGCCGTTTCGCTTACAGGCTGTTATATGGCGGCGCACCAAAGTTGATTTACTCGCAATTCAATTTTTTAAAATATGAATATTTTGCTTTTTAGAATAAACGCACTTTAGTTAGATGAACTTGCTAAAAAAAAAGACAAAGAAACTCTACAAAGAAATTGACAAAGTATTTCGACAAAGTATTTCGACAAAGTATTTCGACAAAGTATTTCGACAAAGTATTTCGACAAAGTATTTCGACAAAGTATTTCGACAAAGTCTTCACGTTTGATTTTGCGCAATCCAGGAAAATCGTTCTACTTTGGATAAGCTAGATTAATTGTTCAAAACGTACCGGCTTGGATTAAGCGCAAAGAATTTTTAAAAAATTGACAAAGAATTTCAAAGTGATTAAAAGAAGAATTTTGATTTTACGACGAAGTTCAGCGCTGTCATATAACGTTTCGCCGGTAAGCGAAGTTGCCGACCAAAGCGAGCCGAGTTCTCTCTGCCGAAGATAATATTTCTTCGTGAAATCACAACTTCCGGCTACCAAAAACCGGCAATTTTGCTTACCGGCTGTTAGCAGCAGTCGTTAGATGATTTCTGGGAGATAATTTATAAATATTATAGAAATCAGAAGTAAGAGCCACAACAAGATAAATAAATATGTAATTCTGTAGTCCATGCCTCGTCGTGTCTTATCATCTAACATGCTTTTACCAACTTCGTCACTTTGAAAATACTCAATTTTTTGTTTGTATGAAAGCTCCATAAAGTTGTGAAGATCAATAGTTAGTGAATTGGTATTGAAATTTAGGTTCTTGTCTAGTTTATGTAAATGTAGGATACAATACCAAACACCAAATCCTCTTTTTTTAGTTATTCGAAATCCAAAGAATAGTAAATAAATTCCAATTGGAAAAAGTAGCATCGAAAAATAAGGTTTTTTTGTCGTTGCAATGAACACTGCGATAGAGAACAAAATCGATTGAGTCGTTAAAAAAAGAGATCTATAAGTTTGTAATAAAGATTCTTGAACAGACCACAATGAAATCAATCTGGAGTAAATTTCATTTTTTTCTTCGGTTTTAGATATTTTTTCTTTCATATGATTTGCTGCGATTATCACCCTGAAATCTTCTATGTTTCTTAAAGAGACTTCATTGATAAGTGTTTTGAGTGTCATTGAAATAGGTTCGAATTCTGAACTAGATGATTTACTAGTTTTCTCGACTTTACAAATAAAAATATATACTAATTCGTTAGTTATTCCGGCCGAGGTAGTATATTTTCCGATAAATTCATTCTCAATCACGCTGAACCCTATTTCCTCCTTAATTTCTCTTTCGAGAGCTTGTAAAGGGCTTTCGCTTTTTTCAATTACACCACCTGGAAGTTCTAGATGATATGATTTATTATTCCTTCTAGAATTAATTAAAATTACGTCATTGTCAGTTACGCATAAAGCACAAACACTTCCTGGATGAATAATATATCCATTGAAATTTTCTCTTTCGATTTTTGTGATGTGATCCATATCGTTAATGCGATTGCTGCTAACGTTAGGCCGCTAAGCGAAGCGGCGGAAATAGAAGCAGAGTTCTCTCTGCTTAACGGAAACGAAGTTATGAAAACTTCTCGTTCAATCACCAATAAACCAGCCGGTTCGCTTAACGGCGGTTATGGGCAGCCGATTCATAGTCTATTCTGGATCAAGTTGTAAAATTATCCTGTCTGAGTTTTCAATAATTTTGACTTTTCGTTTAAAATGAAAATTTGTTATTGCAGCGAGTTTGTTTGCAAAATTTGTGTCCTGTTCAAAAGAATTAAAAACCATCTTGCCTGATTTGATACTTATTTCATTTTTATGATTTTTCAACGCTTCATCGTATTTTTTCAAAAAAAGGCTACTAGTTAAAGATTCACAAGATCCAGAACTTGAAACTCTGAACATGTAATCGCCTTCAATGAAATGCATTATATAAAATTTACAATTTGAATCAATTTTGATATCGATGAATTTCCAATTTTCTGTGGCGTGCTCTAGTTTATTTTTACAGCTAATCACAATCATTATGCACAAGAGGTATAATATTTTCTTCATGATTTTGATTCTATGAATTAGACGTTTTTAGTTTATGGCTGATTTCGATTAGCTAGGTTGCCCATAACGTTAGGCCGCTTTGCGCAGTTGCTGATCAAAGCGGACCGAGTTGTCTCTGCCGAAGATAGAGTTTTTTCGTGAAGAAAAACGTCCCGCAACCACAAAACCCAGCAATTGCTGCAAAACGGCGGTTATAAGTAGTTTTATTGTGGATTAAACTTTCTTTTCCCGCAATTCAATTTTTTCAATAGTTTTTATTCCATCAAGAATTAATTTGATTTTGATTCCAATAAGAGATAAGTATTTACCTTTTCGGAATTCAGTCATAATCCCAATTAATCGATAATCAATTGACAACTTATTTTCACTTTCATCCAATATCATTAGCCAAACTCCGCAGCCACTGATACCATAAAAGTGTGTTCCTGTTTTTTCAATTTCGCCTGTTTTAATGTTTTCACCTTTACCTTTCATTTCAAACATATAAAAGTGTTTTGGATCAAACTTATAGTAATCATAAACTTTTTGAGAACTTGGGTTGACATAATACGCTTTTGCGACTGGCTCAATTTTATCATCTATGTTTGCTAAACTTTTTTCCGGATAGCCCATCACGCAATAATTTGTCCCTTCAACAAGTTGATTGTGATTTCTAATTTTTGATATAGGTAAAAATATATATGGCTTCTGTAGATCCGGCAAAATTCTTTCGTCAATTTTTACATATGCCAAATCTATTTTATCATCTCTTTCCAAATCAGTTTCTCTCAACTCGCCAACTAGGGAAACATAATTAGTTTCATTAATTCTGATGTAAAGTTGATTTTCATCCGACCAATCTTTCGTGACATGAGAAGCGGTTACGAGAAAATGTATATCGCCAACGACTATAAAGATTCCTGAGCCATGTGGTTGAAGTTTTCCATTTTTATCTTTGACTAATAGCTGACATGTATGACGTAGAATATTTTCACCAGTCATTTTATTAATTAAATCGTCAATTTCTTTGGTAAATTTCACGTCTTGATAAAATTACTTATAACGTTTCGCGCAATCTGCGCCGTTGCGGAAATAGGAGCAGAGTGCTTTCTGCTAAGATAAAACTTTCTTGGCTTTGACCAACGCTCAATTGCCTAAAAACCATCAATGGCGCAGTTGCGCTGTTAGCTGCTGCCACTTTTATAGATGACTTTCAATATCCATCATCTCGTGCAATACTCTTATGATTTCTATTTTTGTTTTCTTTATTTTATAAAAGACAAAATGTGAATTGACTTTTGCGCGCCAATAGTCTTTTCTAATTTTCCCAAAGTCAATTCCCGAATCTGGTTTTAAGCATAAATAATCAAATTCGTCAATTAGCAAATTTAGATACCTATCTGCCTGCTCGATTGACCAATTTTCAAATGTGTAAAGCCAAATCTTTTCCAAATCACTTTCAGCTTCTTTGGTTAAGATGTAATTCATTTGTTCAAATATTTCTTATGCATATCGTTCAAGAAAGTTTCACGATTGAAATTTTCCACAAAACCTGATTTTTCCCCTTTTATAAGTTCTTTGATTAGTTCTGACTTTTTTGTTTCCTCCTTTTCGAACATTCTTAACGCAGCGCGAACAACTTCGCTTGCGGACGAATATTTTCCAGTTTTAACTTGACCATTAATAAAATTGTCAAAATAATCTCCAAGTAGAATTGATGTGTTTTTTGCCATGATTTAAAAATTTGAATCAAATATACCAATTCATGGTATATATTCAAAATTTACTAAGAAGTTTCTGTGGTTGCAGCTAACGTTAGGCCGCTTCACGACGTTGCGGATCAAAGCGGACCGAGTTCTCTCTGCCGAAGATAATCTTTCTTCGTGAAAGCACAGCTTCCGGCTACCAAAATCTCCGCAATGGCTTGAAACGGCGGTTAGGAGCCGTTATTGTAAATAGATTGATCAATTTCTTTAGTTTGAATGTCTTGAGCTTCCCATGTCACTTTCATAAACTTATTTTCAATAATATATTTTAGATATGGTCTTTCAGAGGTTTCGTAATATTCCTTCATAAAGAAATCTTTACATTCTTTAAAATTGCGGTAATCAATTTTTGGAGTTTTTGAACTGAAGCAATAAGTGAGCTTATATATTAAAGCACTTCTATCCTCGGTTTTGTATTCAAAACATTCACAATCTTTTCCTATGATATTTTCATTAGCAATTTTTCTTTTTTCTAAAAAAGCTAATTCTATTGTTGAAGACTTTTTTACATTTTCTACCCCTTTATTTTTGAAGTGTGTTGTCATAATTCCTGTTGTAGGAGAAAATTTTGAATAGTATAATATTTTTCCATTGTTGTCTAAATAATTTACGCTTAAGGAAGCATTTTTAAAATAATACATTGAGATATCCTCTCCATATTTATCAATTAATTTTCTATTCAATTCGATACTATCCTTATGAGTCTCAATTTTAACTTTGAAATTTATTATGCCTTCAAAACTGTTTTGAGAATTTACTTTGAGAATGGAAAGTAAGAATAGAAATTTTAATATCCTTTTCATTTGATTGATAGTGTTCTAAATAATGGCTCCTAACGTTTCGCGCAGTTACGCAGGAGCGTCAGAGCGGACTGAGTTCTCTCTGCCAAGATAAAACATTCTTCGTGAAAAATGAATGTACAACTTACCGAAATCTAGCTCTTGCTTAACTGCGCTGTTAGCGGCTGCCCATATTTTTTATTTAATTAGAGTAATTTATTAACTATTAATCCCAATTAACTCTTTCCCAAATTTCGCCTTTAAAAGTAATGTACTTGATAATTCCGTATTTTTTATCCCAACATAGTATTTCAGGGTCATCATCTGTTCCTCCATTGAATTTTGGTCTTTTATAAACCAATTCATAAACATTATTGAAATTCTTCTTTGACACGGTTAAGGTTTCCGTAGATTTAGTCTCAGTGTCGTTGAAAATCTTGAAATTTGATTTTAGATATGTAAAACTAATGCAATATTTTGTATCATTTTCACCAATGCAGTAACCAAACATTGACTCTGATTTTTCTTGATAGCCAGGATATTTGTATTTACTGTTTTTATAATCGATATTCACACAATGAACTTTATTGTCGTGTCTTAACCAATCGTATTCGTGATATATTCTTTTAGAATAGATAACGCTAGTATCTCTCTCTTTGGTTGTTAGATTTTGAAAAACTAAAACATCATTCGTATTATATACATTAAAAAAATCTAACTCTTCTTTTGTAAAGTTTATTTTTTTTACAAATAATCCACAGGATGTAAAACTGAATATAGTTGCTAAAATTATAAATTGGATTATATGGTTTTTCATGATATTAGCCGTTGAAATAATCACGTATAGTTTTCCGGGGTTGCCGCTAACGTTTCGCGCAGTTACGCAGGAGCGGAAAAAGCGGACTGAGTACTCTCTGCTAAGATAGAGCTTTTTCGTGAAGAAAAAGCGCCAAACTCACTACAGACCAGCTCTTGCATAACTGCGCTGTTAGTGGCTTTGCGTTTTAGATAAACTTAATTTCATTTTTTGAAATCTTCTCAAACATGTGTTTATATTTACTTGAGGAAATTGAAGTTCTAAGTTTTATTTGTTCACTCAATAATATTCCACCTTTTCTTTCCGGAAATAGATTTCGTTTTTCTATTTCTTCAGCAATCTTTTCATACGTTGCAGTTCTATTTGGTTGTTTTATTAAAACCAATATCACAGCTTCATGTAGGGTTAAAAGATTTTTCATTAGCTTTTTGAATTATTTTGATTGATCTTTTTCATATATAGGTCATTCAAGCTTAATTTTTCATCAGTCTTTAATTCAGTTTTATCACTTATTGCGTTTAATTGATTTGGCTGGGTTGTGGTTTGAGAATTTAAAATTTGTCTCAATAAAGAATTTGTTTCTTCTTGAAGCTGAATACTTTTATTAATCTTCCAGTACCACAAAATTAATTCTCTAATGATTAAGAAAACTCCAATGTTGACAGCAATTATAATTAGCAAGACAATAACTAGTTCACCGAAACCAAATGAATTCATAAGATTAAATTTTAAAGATTAATGTTGCTGGTTTTGACAAAACGTTTACGCATTGCCACTAACGTTAGGCCGCTTCACGACGTTGCCGATCAAAGCGGATTGAGTTCTCTCTGCCGAAGATACTGTTTCTTCGTGAAATCGCAACTTCCGGCTACCGAAAACCCGGCAATGTCTTGAAACGGCGGTTAGCTGCTTTAGTTTTGTCCTAGCATATCTTTTCAATGCGAGAACGAATAGCGCCTTTTGTTCTTTCAAAAATTTCACTCAATTCTTTAATTGATTTACCTTGACGAAATAACATTGCTAACTTTTCATCATCTTCGGTTGACCATGTTGCGTATGCTTGTTTATGATTCTTTCTTGCTTTTTGAACAAAGTCAGGGTGTCCAGATTTCTCAAATTTTGGATTGTCACGAGTTGGCTTTCCATATTTTGGGTTTTCAATATTTTTAGATTCCCGATTATTGCCAAAAAAATAGCTAAAAATTCCAAAGGTTACTTTTCCATAGGATCCATTCTTTTTGCGATTAGAAATTGGCATTGAAAATCCTGTTCCGCCATTCCAAATACTTAGACGCGTACCACTTTTACCAAATGTAAAGGGACCAATTCTAAATCTTAAACTCATAATTTGAGATTTTAAATTTCACGATATTTTCTCGTTTTTGGAAACGTTCTGAAAACTATTGCAGCTAACGTTTCGCCTGTAAGCGAAGCGGCGAAAATAGGAGCAGAGTTCTCTCTGCACATTGAAAACGAAGTTATGGAAAAAAGTGTTTCGATTTACCAAGAACCAGCCGGTTCGCTTACAGGCTGTTATATGGCGGCGCACCAAAATAAATCTACACGCAATGCAATTTTTTTAAACCTGGGAATTTTATTTTTTAGGAAAAATGCCCTTTAGTTGACAAATCTTGCTGGAAAAAATGACAGAGAAACTCGACAAAGGAATTGACAAAGAAACTCTACAAAGTAATTCTACAAAGTTTTAATTTTCAATTTCCGCAATCCAGAAGGAACGTTCTATTTTAGACTAACTTGCTCGTTGGCACTAAACACCCCGGCTTGGATTCTACGCAAAGATTAAAAAATTGACAACAAGATTCAAACAACAACCGATGACAAATTTCAATTTTGACGACGAAGTTCAGCGCTGTCATATAACGTTAGGCCGCTAAGCGAGGTTGCCGAGCAAAGCGGACTGAGTTCTATCTGCTAAGATAGAATTTCTTCGTGAGAAAATAACGTGAAGCCACTACAAACGCGGCAATCTCGTCTTAACGGCGGTTGTGCGCTGGCACTTACTTGTCACCTTTTTTATTCTCCGTTTCGGACGATTGATTTGTGGGATTATTGATATTTGATGCGTTTTGATTTGTCAATGTGCTTGGTGGTTGTCTCAAAAACATCGCTTTTTCGAATATATTATCTTGATTGGTTTTTTGTTTAAGAATTTCATTTAATTCTTCATTGCTGAATTTATTTTTGTCTTCCATTTTTAAAAATTTTTATTGTTGTTTTCTTATTTAGCGTATCACTATAATTAAATTGATCTAGAGAACCTTTAATTAAAATTTTTTCGCCATTTCCAATTTCCTTTTCTACCGTAATTTTAGGAGCATTTTTATCATGTGTTTCTTGTCTTTTATTTTCGATATTGATTACACAATATGCTACTAAACAAAGTATTCCAAAGGTAAGCGAGAAAACAACTGTTAAGTTAATTATTGGGATTACTTTATCAACTTTTATTTCTGAAATCCTATCACTGTCAACTTTTTCAATCGATTTAGAAATTTGCCTTAAACTCAAATAATGGCCAATAAATCCTAAAGTCAATGTTATTATAAAAAAAGCTAACGCGAAGTAGAAAAAGATAATACACTCAGATTCCTCGAAGGGAACAATTTCTTTGATAAAAGTTAATGACAAACCTAACGCACCACTACTTATCGCTAGCGACTGACTGTCGAATTTAGACAAGCTATATTTCAAGTCTTCAAATAAATCTTTTTTATATTGATCTTTTTCTGTCATTTGATTTCAATTTGACGTTACTGTTTTTGGTGCTTGCGCACAACGTTAGGCCGCTAAGCGAAGCGGCGAAAATAGTAGCAGAGTTCCCTCTGCTAAGATAATATTTTCTTGGTTTGAACAAACGTTCAAGCCCAACAAAACCAGCCGTTTCGTCTTAGCGGCGGTTGGTGGCAGTTTCATGCGATTGCATTAAGATCATTGCATAAATTATTCAGTTTTGCCTTGATATATTCACAACTTTCATTTGATAAA
Organism: Flavobacterium sp.; assembly: GCF_047602195.1. Classification (GTDB taxonomy): domain Bacteria; phylum Bacteroidota; class Bacteroidia; order Flavobacteriales; family Flavobacteriaceae; genus Flavobacterium. The sequence continues at coordinate 2,613,917 of NZ_JASGHW010000004.1, read as the reverse complement.
AATCCTAATGGACAAAAGTTCTGATAAGTCTTAACAAACTCATTTTTTTTAAAGATGAAACCTTCAACATCTGGCTTACTACTTAACATAATTGAAGCATAATATTCCTGTTTGATATTATTTGCGATATTGGAAATTCTAAATAAAAATGGTTCTATCCAAGTCGCCGTATCTTTATTATGTTGCAATGCCCAAAAAGTGTAACTATTAATTGAGCTGCAAATACTAAAAGCTTTAGAGCTGAATTTATCAATGACTTTGAATTCGTAATCATCAGAATTATAATTTAATTCGATGTTTAATCCTAATCTAGAATTATAATCATCAAGATTTTTCGTTCCAATTTCTAATTTTTGTTGTTGAAGTTCAGGGTTTACGAATGACGAAAAGTCTTTCTCAACTTTAATGTTTACACTATGATTCATATGTTTCTTGTTTAGTACGATTTTCCGAAATTGCCACCAACGTTAGGCCGCTACGCGAGGTTGCGGAAAAGCGGACTGAGTTGTCTCTGCCGAAGATAAAACTTTCTTCGTGAAAAAGGAACGTTCAAGCTACGAAAATCCCGCAATCTCGTCGTAGCGGCGGTTGGCCGAAGTTCCTTGACTAATAAGGAATATTTCTAATAACTTTTCCCTCAGAATTTTTTATATTAAATTCTTCTGTAGTCAATTTTTCAATTTTATATTTCCATTTTGAATTTTGATATTCAATAGTAATTTCTCGATTTACTGTATCCAAAAAATATTTAGATTTAATTGTTTCACTAAGTTCCGGAGAATTCATTTGAGTGATTACTTCTCCATTTATTTTATAAGTTGTCTTCTCAGAAATCGGATTGTTTTGATCATTTGTGACATCTCTTAATTTCCAACTATGATTTGTCAATTCTTTATATTGAAAATTATTCTTCTCACATGATATAAGTGTGAAAATCAATATTGTGAGCGAAAATATTTTTGAAACTTGATTCATGTTACGATTTCGTTTTTGGAATTTCGGCCAACGTTAGGCCGCTAAAGCGAATTTGTGAAGCCAGCGGACCGAGTTGCTTCAGCCGAAGATAGAGTTTTTTCGTGAAGAAAAAACTTTCCGCAACTACAAAACGAACAAATTAGCTTAGCGGCGGTTAGCTCGCAGGTTGCCGAGCTTTTAAAACGGCAAATTTTGCGTTAGCCAAAGATTGCAAAATTTAAGTTTGGAAAGCGTCGCAATTTGCAGCTAACGTTTCGCCTGTAACCGCCGTCGCGGATTAAAGCGAACTGAGTTCTCTCTGCCAAGATAAAACTTTATTCGTGAACTAACAATTTCAAGCTACCGAAATCTCCGCGATGGAGGTTACAGGCTGTTACCAGAGGTTGACCTTTCTTGTTCTAATTTTTTCTTTACAAGCAAAGTCGCATTAGATAAGTCCTTTTGAAAATGGTTTTTATAATATTTATAGTAATCGCGGTCACCAATATTTTTATACCCCAACTTCATTTCAAAAATTATCTGGTCTACCATCTCAGCGATTAGAAATTTCATTTCTGGAGGCTTTGGAATTATTGTATATGCTTGTTTATTACTCAATTTTCCATCGAAGTTTACGTAACTGAACATTGCAAAATATACGTCCGCAATCGTGAGCGATTTATTTTTTAAATTTTTTTTGTTTGGCAAATATGCTTTCGTTAAAACATTTAGTCTTGAAACTTTATTTATTAATGTTTGATAATCGAATAATTTTATAAAACTTTCTTTATACTTGGTTAAATCATTCAAATATTTAGATGATTCTTGTTGATTTTTTGGAAACTCCACTTTATGCTCAGTATCTTTAAAGAGCATAAATAAACCTTGATAATGTGATTCTAAAAATAAAAGTATTTCGAGAATTTCTTCGAGTTTGCTTAATCGTAATTGTCTTTTTAAATTTTGCCTTGTAAAGAAAATAGTAGCAATTGAAATGATAATTGCTATTGATGAAACTCCAATAGGTATTGCTTTGTAAAGATCAATTTCCATAATGACATCTGAAGATAAAGTTTCTATCAATCTCTGGTAACGTTATGCCGCTTTGCGCAGTTGCTGATCAAAGCGGACCGAGTTCTCTCTGCTGAAGATAAAGTTTTTTCGTGAAGAAAAACGTCCTGGAACCACAAAACCCAGCAATTGCTGCAAAACGGCGGTTATAGGACGTTTTATCGTAATTCGGTTTTTAAATTTTTCAAAATCTTATTAAAAAGCATAACAAATTCAGTCATTTGTTTAGCATCTATCAATGGAAAATCTGTCTGTCCTAGAATAAACTTTTCTCTAATAGCATTGAAATTTTCATTGATTTTTTGAGACAAATCTACAAGGTTTTCGAAATCATTACAATTGAAATCATATTTGTAGAGATGACCATACTGAAGTTCAAAAGTGGCAATGGAACTGAAAATTTCAGTCATTACTCTTGAATGTTGTCCGAATATTTCTATTTCAAGATTAGCAGAGTCTTTATTTTTTAATTTATGTAAAATATGTGTTGTAACTACCTTAATTTCTTGTACAGCTAAAATTAATTTTGGTACAAATTGAGATAATCGATCATAGCTTTCAATTCTCTTTAAGAGCAAATTAGTTTTTTTATTTTCTGAATTAGCTTGATTTGCTACTATTAAAGTTATAATTGCCAGTATTATGAGACTAAAAAGAGATATTATTGTATTGATAATTCCACCAAAAAAATCAGAAATTTTAGACCAATTATCAATTTTTGATAAATCTGTTTCTTTTACTGTCATTAGATAATATGTGGAAAATATAATTACAATAGTTATTAGTATTCCAAGAGTTGCTAATAAAATTATGTTTACTGTTTTTTCCTTCATAGTTTCTAAAAATGTCCTATAACGTTAGGCCGCTTCACGACGTTGCCGACAAAGCGAGCTGAGTTCTCTCTGCCAAGATAGAACTTTCTTCGTGAAAAACGAACGTTCAACTCACCGAAATCTCGGCAATGTCGATGAAACGGCGGTTAGCGGCTTTAGCCACGTCTTGTAATTAAATTTTCGAATTCAATGTTGGATCTTTTTAAAGCTGAAATTATCTTTTTTAAATCCTCACCAAAATATGTAAGAGCAAATTCATTTTCACCTTTGTCTGATACAATTTTTAAAACATAGTGCATACCTCTTGCCATTTCAAATTCATAGAATACTATTTTTTGAATAAGATCAGTTTTAAATATTTCTGATTTTAGAAAAGGTCTTTTTACGATAAAGTATTCGGAGCCTATCTCAAAAGTTTTGAGAGTTCTTAGAATCAAGAAGATTGACATTGAAAAGCATACACTAAAAATCACATATGCTATAAGTTTATTGCTGTAAGTCTGAGCAAATAAGAATATACCAGGAACTAAAATAATACAGCTACGTAAAATGGCTGTGATAAATTGATTTGATTTTAATTCCGTCTTATGATATATTTTATTATTCATGTGATGTAGGCTATTGCCGCTAACGTTAGGCCGCTAAGCGAGGTTGCCGATGCAAGCGGACCGAGTTCTTTCTGCTAAGATAGAATTTCTTCGTGAGAAAATAACGTGAAACCACTACAAACGCGGCAATCTCGTCTTAGCGGCGGTTGTGCGACGTTTTTATAAATTCTCTAACTTGTTCCTCCTTATCTGGAAATAAATATCCGTATGGTTTAGTTGGGGCATACTGGTTAAAACAATAAAGTCGATCTAAATTGAATTTTTTCTTAGTTCCAAACTTGGTGTATTCGCCAACCATATGAAATAATATAAGTTGATTGGTAATTTTATTTGGAATTAATATTTCCGGACTCATTGATTTATTTTTTCCAACAAAAATATTTTTATTACTGAGAACATTTTTACCTATGTACTGATATTTTCCGGGAGAAACTTCAACTATGACATCAATGGCAAATGTAATTTTTTCACTGGCAGCGTCATTTGAACAGATTTTTATTTCTACACTTTTTGAACTTAGAGTATCTTTAATTTTTTTAATATCACAAATTCCAAAATCAGGGTCATCTCCGTTCATAACATTTATTTTCGCCGAATCTTTGATTATTTTTCTAATTCTAATTTGTGCGTTATTTAATGAATCTTGAATTTCTAAATTATATTTGGCTAGCGCTTCTTTTGTGGCAATATCATTCTTCTTATTTTCACGTTGATTAATCGAATCTCGTCTTTCTAGTTTTTTATTTAGTTGGACTTCATTTTGAAAAGAAATTTTGTTTGTTATTTTTATTTGTAAACATGTACAAATGATAAGTAAAATACCTAAAATCAATAACATATAACCTCGAAAAGAAAAGCGGTTTAATGGCCTTTTTCTTCGATCATACAACGCTTTACTTCCCAAAAAAGGAATAAGCACAATGAAGAATTGAATTATTAAAATAATAACTTGTAAAATAAAATTTTGATTTTCTAAATCCATTGTCTTCTGAAATGTCGCACAACGTTAGGCCGCTAGGCGAATTCTTGAAGCCAGCGAACCGAGTTTTCTCTGCCGAAGATAAAATATTCTACGTGAAAAATGAATGTTCAACTTACTGAAAGCGAAAGCAATTTGCCTCGCGGCGGTTACCAGAAGTGCTCTACTTTATTTGATGAATCTTGTTATAGATATATTCAAGAACATATATTTTATCAAACTTACTTTCAAAACTAGAAATAGGCTCTTTCTTCATTATGTACGAACTTTCACCAGTTTCATTTATTACTAACAAAAGCCAAATTTGCCCATTTACATTTTCTCTATAGCTCGGGAGTTTTTCCTCTTTATTTCTGATTGAAGATAAAATTTCTTCGTCCGATATTCTTTTCTGCCACCAAGCACCAAGTTGCGGATAAATAAAGAAGAAGTCGTCTGGATTCCAATCTATATCATAAATTATTGGATTTTCTAAAGTATTCGCATTTACAATACATTCTCGAATTACATTTTTTACAATTTCTTTTAATTCATTTTTGCGATATAAACTATGATCAAAGTTTTCATGAATATAGCATGTTGCGAAAAACGGAAGCAATTCAGGATTTTCATTTTGTAATTCTTCTTGGGCTAGCACAAATATATTTTTTAAATATCCTTCGCGCTCTCTTGCTTTTGAATTTACGATGATTTGATGTTCAAGTCCAATAATCTCATTTTGCTGTTTTAAAATAAAATCAGGTTTCTCAAAACTTTTTTCTATCTCTAGATTTTCGAAATGACTCAAAAATTTCTCGACATGAATAGTTTCAATCTCTTTTTTTGACGTTGAATTTTTATTCATGTTTTTGTTTTTACGAACGGTTTCTCAGCATTTCTGGTAACGTTAGGCCGCTTCACGACGTTGCCGGCAAAACGGACTGAGTATTCTCTGCCAAGATAGAACTTTCTTCGTGAAAACGAACGTTCAACTTACCGAAAACTCGGCAATGTCGATGAAACGGCGGTTAGGCGATTCCCTAGCAGTTATTTTCTAAAGAACTTTATTTGATTTAATCTTATTTGGGCTTGTTCTTCATCAAATTCTGATTTGTTCAAATGTTCTATTTCTTTGTAATTTCCGAATTTCAATTGTTTTATATTTGGCCCAGTTGAAAGCAAATTATATTCGTTACAGCTATTACATTGAATAATTCTCCAAGAATGATCAGGAATTCCTTCTTGTTTCTGTAAAATATATGTTTCCAATTTTGCGTCACACTTCGTACAATTCTGAGACAAAGTTTCGATAATTTTTTCTTTGCCTTTTAAGAATGAGGTTACTTTGAACAAAGTGTTTAAGATTTTCCCGTAAAGCCAAGTATTTAGATTGTCCTTGAAATCTACGCTTATAATTTTCGAAATTTCAAAAAAATAGTCGCAAATAAATTCTCTTTCCTCTGTGTCATAGATTGAACTGTCAAAATTACTAAGTGCACTTTTTAGGATGCTTTTCAGTCGTTTTGGATTATTGTTATTCTGAATTTCGCTAGCTAGATTATCTAGACAAAGATTGAATTTATTTTCAAGATCAAGGCACATTTGACTATCTGAAGGGTTCAATCCACGATCTTCCCAAGCTGAAGAAGAAAATTTATTTCTACTTCTTAGATCAGATATTTTTTCTAAAATATTTTCTTGTGTATTCATTTTCTCTTTTGGGATTCGCCTAACGTTTCGCGCAACTACGCAGGCGCGACAAAGCGAACTGAGTTCTCTCTGACGAATATAGTGTTTCTTCGTGAAAATAGAACGTTATAGCCTTGAAAATCTAGCGCTCGCTTAGTTGCGCTGTTATATGGCGGCGCACCAAAATAAATCTACACGCAATGCAATTTTTTTAAACCTGGGAATTTTAATTTTTAGGAAAAATGCCCTTTAGTTGACAAATCTTGCTGGAAAAAATGACAGAGAAACTCGACAAAGGAATTGACAAAGAAACTCTACAAAAGTAATTCGACAAAGTTTTAGTTTTGAATTTCTGCAATCCAGAAGGAACGTTCTATTTTAGACTAACTTGCTCGTTGGCACTAAACACCCCGGTTTGGATTCTACGCAAAGAAATTAAAAAATTGACAACAAGATTCAAACAATAACCGATGACAAATTTCAATTTTGACGACGAAGTTCAGCGCTGTCATATAACGTTAGGCGCATTTGCGAAGTCGCGGAAATGCGGATTAAGTTTTCTCTGCCAAGATAAAACTTTGTTCGTGAAAACAAAAGTTCAATTCACTAAAAACCAGCGCACTTCGTAAATGCGCGGTTATAAGCTGGCCAAATTAGTTATCGCTAGGTATTGTTAAATAATCAAATCCAAAATTTCCTTTGAAAGTGCAAACATGAATTCTCTGGCTTTGTTGAATATACTTCCAGAAATTAAATGAAGTATATATCTTTTCAATTTCATTATTGTGAGTTATGTTTACCCAATAACTATGGCCTTTACCAATTGTTTCTCCTTTATTTTCAATTATAAAATTATCACACAAAGAATCGGAAGTTTTTCGATTGATTATTTCTGAAAAAGATATAGTCAACATCCATATTCCAAAGAATAGAGATACTTTTGAATCAATTGTCTTTTTATCAAGCTTTCTTTTAAAAAAGTGCTCTACTAGATAATTTATTGCTTTTCCTAATAGAATTCCAATTAGACTAAAAATAAAGCAAAATTTATAAGGTTCAGAATAGTTCTTTAATTTATCAATAGAATAGAAAATAAATAAATAAAAAAGTTCCAACCAAGAATATCACTACACCTAAAAGGTATAATATTTTGTTTCGTAATGATAAGTTCTTTTTTTGCACTGGTTTTATGGCTTGCTTATAACGTTAGGCCGCTTTGCGCAGTTGCTGATCAAAGCGGACCGAGTTCTCTCTGCCGAAGATAAAGTTTTTTCGTGAGGAAAAACGTCCCGCAACCACAAAACCCAGCAATTGCTGCAAAACGGCGGTTACCAGCAGTATCTACTTCCAATTTTGATTAAAACGAATTTTATGAAGATAGTCATGTACTTTTTTTAAACCGTAAGTTCCTGACATTCCATAATCGCTGATGGTTTTTATTTTACCACCATCATAAGTTATTTTTAAAATACATTCACTGTCATCTGTCCATCCTACGCTATAATTGTCTTCTAAGTTTTCAAAATCTATGTAATTTAATAAATCTGACAGTTCCTTAAATGTTTCCTTTTTTAGATGGGTCTTAAAGTTACCTTCACCATTTTCACTATAACTTTCAATGTTATTATGGAAATTAAAATTATTTGCCTTAAAAATAGACTCTTTATTTGGAATAAGAGTTAATTCAAAAATTGGACAAGTTCCATAACAGCCCATAGTGGCATATTCTATCTTTTCGATTTTCCTATTGGAAATATTTTGATTGTATTCAATAAAACTATTGAAATTATATTTTAATACTAAGTTCTTGGTTTGCGTCTCTCTTTTTTTGTTCGCCAATGCAATATTGCTGGAATGTTGATTTCTAAAAACGGTTGTTTATTTTCATATATTATTCTAGGCACAATAAAAGAATGGTGATTGTTTTTTATATCGATTGCATTTATTGAATCTTTTTCAAAATTCATCAGCACAAAAGAACTGAAATCACATGATCCATTTGTACCCCAGCAGGTATGATTGTCACCAATTATGAGTAAATCGGTGTAGCCATTGTTGTCAAAATCAGCCTTGTAAAAATTTTTATTGATACCCAATGAGTCAGCAATTATTTTCCCAATACTATCTTGGGATTCATTTCTCATAAAGTCTTGTAGATTCTTTAGCTCAAATTTCGAGAAACTAGAATCTAAATTTCGGACAAAATTTTCGACGTCACTGATTGATTTTAAATTGTCAATTTTTGAAGGAATTAATTTGACTTTAATAAAATCACTATTTTTATTACACGAAAACAAAGTTATAAAAAGTAGAAAGATAGAATATCTCATAGGTTTCTGATATTGCTGGTAACGTTTCGCGCAGTTACGCAGGAGCGTCAGAGCGAACTGAGTTCTCTCTGCCAAGATAGAACTTTCTTCGTGAAAAATGAATGTTCAACCTACCGAAATCTAGCTCTTGCTTAACTGCGCTGTTAGCGGCGATCGTTATTTGTTATCCTGAATTAGACTGTTTCCAAGTTGAGTGTTTTTCTTTAAATATTTTCCTTGGATATAATATTCTCCCAGTAATTTAGAACATTCTCTATTTTTTAAATTACTTCCTTTAACTAAATAATTCATCGCATTTTTAATTTCATTATCATTTAGATCCTCTAAATTCATACGATCTGGTCGATGGTAATAATCAATTTGGCAGTAATATAGATTTAGATAAGCTTCAGGGAAGTTATATTTTTCAGCTACATTTTTAGAGGTTTGACAGAAATTCACATCATTCGGAGAATCCAAGTAAGCTAGACTCAAATCAGAATATGCATTTAAATCTCCTTTCAAAGCAAACTCATGCAGTTTCGGAATAGATGTAGTTACACCATTTATATTTACAGATTCCTTTTTGCATCCAATAAAAATAAGTGTCAAAAAACCGAACATTATTAATCTCATATTTCAAGTGATAATTTACTGTGATTTTCTAGATTGCCGCTAACGTTAGCTCGCTAAGCGCGGTTGTGGATCAAAGCGAACTGAGTTCTCTCCGCCAAGATAGAATTTTCTTCGTGAATGAACAACTTCCGGCTACCGAAATCCCCGCAATCGCGACTTAGCGAGGGTTAGCTGTAGTTTTGATTATCATTATCGTGTTCTTGTTGTTGTAAATCTAGAACTTTGCTTAAGATTAATACACATCGTGAAATCGTTAAAAGTATAATTCCTAGGCCAAAAACATTAAAGTAAAATGCATTTGGTTTGTATTCCGTAGGTAAAAAAAGTTTACATATGAAACCAACGACTGCAATAAATATTAGTGATTTAATACAATTCTTTAAATGCTTAACGGTTACAAAATAATAACCACTAGCAAAAAATAAATTGAATACAGTTTCGTCATTATCGGGTTCTATTTTTTTAATTTTTGAACCACTTTTGAATGTGATTAAAACGGTCAGCAAAGTTAATATGAAACCCGATAAAGTAAGACTAATATTTGTAACATCTGATGTGACTGCCATTGCATCTTCTTTACAAGGGAGTAAAATTTTTTCATAGTGCACGAGATATATTGACACAATACAAAATGCAGAGCATAACGTGTAGTCCCAAAATACAGGCTTTTGAAAATATTTATCTAAAATCATGGTGTTTCCATAAAATTATTGAACCCTTCTTTAATAAGTGCATACCAATCTTTTGATCTTGTAATTTTTTTCAAATCAACATTCAATACTATTTCTTTTTTACCAGTAAGTAAATTGAATAATTCTTCGTTTCCTTCTTTGTCTTCGTACTTGACCTGAAATGCATCAAATGCGTCGATGTTAAACGACCTACCTCTAAAACGATTTAGCATTTCTGTAAACATTTTATTAGCTTCTACATTCAGTTCTCTACTTGTTACTCCTTTTCCTGGAGATTGATAGTATGCTTCTAATCGAATAAATTTTGGCTTCAAAACTTGCCCGATATTGTTCATGCCAGAAAAATATTTGCTTTGTATATCAGGATCTAGTTGATATAAATTTCTTGGTTGAACTTTGATTTCAATATTTAATACATTTTTGAGTTTGGCCAAAGTTTCATCGATTGGCGCTTCAAAATGAGTAACTACTTCTGTCGCTCTGCTTTGTTTTAGCACTTTCTGTGCAACATTTCTAAAATAATATTCTATATCTGACATCCTAGGACCATGATGATGATATTCACAACATATCACAGCATGTGTTTTACTGTAATCGATGAAAAAGTGAGTTTCCTCTGCAATGCTGCCTATAGTATCTTCTGAGAGAGGAATAAGCTTAAATTGTTCTTTGGGTTTTAAAAAGGGTTCTCGACCACTTCTTAAGAGAGCCATTGAACATCTTATTCTCTTTTCAAGCGGCATAAAAACTGCTCTATTCATGAATAACTCTCTGCGACTATGTTGTTTTGTTTCGTGTCTATCGATTAGATGACCTTGTCGTTCTTCATGCAATTTGTTTGATATATAAGTAATGACATTTCTCATTATGTCATTGCTATTATATTTATCTTCCACAGATTTGAGTGGTGTAAATTTGAGTGAAAAAAAATGGTATCTAATCTCGGTCAAATTTCCTTCGTCAATTTCCATAAATAAAATGTGTTTGAAATACAGATTAAATGTAAAAAATGTTAATGCTTTGCAATAGTATCGATTTTTACGATATGTTCCAGAAAAATTACAGCTAACGTGTCGCCGGTAAGCGAAGTCGCTAACAAAGCGAACTGAGTTCTCTCTGCCAAGATAGTGTTTCTTCGTGAGAACAAAGCGCCAAGCTAGCAGATTCTCAGCGATTTCGTCTTACCGGCTGTTGTATGCAGGTTTAATCGTTAAGAATATTTCAAACAGATTCTCAATTCTTTCGCATTTTTTAAAATCAATTTTTCAATTTCAGTTGAAGGACTTATTTCTTTAAAATGCAAATTGTTTTCTAAAAAATCTATATCTGGATTATTTTTGATAACAGTTTCTGTAAATCTGTTTAGATGGATAGTTTTTGCTTTGTCGTCATATCTGGGTAATTGTCCATTTTCTAATTTGAATAGTATTACCAATAAATAATCCTGTAAAGTTTCTAAGGAAATTGATATTACGCTATCTTCTTTTTCAAAATTAATATCATAAAAGATATTTCCATTTGCTTTTTTATTCCCAACGCTATAATTAAATTCTTCGGTTAGAAATAAAAAAGTTCTTTGGACAAAATCCATATACTTTTCTTCACTAATTATGTTTTGTTCCGGTTTCATAAACTTGCATACAACGTTTCGCGCATTTGCGCAAACGCGGCGCAAGCGGAAAAAGTTTTCTCTGCCGAAGATACTGTTTCTTCGTGAAATCTAAAAGTTCAACTTACCGGAAACGAGCGCTTTGAGTAAATGCGCTGTTACAAGAAGGCCAACACAAACTTTCGACTTCTTTTATTTTTATTTATTTATTTATTTATTTATTTATTTGAAAAAGCGTGCTAATAAAACTCTTTTCTTGCTTAATCTGATAATAAGAAATATTGAATCAAGAAAACGATTGGTGTTATCGTAAGTATAGTTATTGTTGCATTTACATCGATATTATCTTTCAAAAGCTCTTTAATTGACTTCTTTCTATTTGAGAAAAACCATCTGATTGCAGCACCAGGATATTGTAAAATGTAAACAAATATAAATTCAAATATTATTTTCGAACATGATTACTGATTCTTAATTTTTTATGCGCAATCTCGGTCAGGCTTTCTTGTAACGTTAGGCCGCTAAGCGAAGCGGCGGAAATAGGAGCGGAGTTCCCTCTGCTAAGATAATATTTTCTTGGTTTGAACAAACGTTCAATAACCACAAAACCAGCCGTTTCGTCTTAACGGCGGTTATATGCTGCCGTTGTTTACTGATAATTTTTTACAGTTGAAAGTAGCTCATTCTTGAAAGTGTAAATGTCATCAAGAGAATTTAATTGTTTCCTTTCTCCGTTATCTTTTCCATTGTGAAAAAGCTCAATATACTTTGTGGAGAAATTAAAATGTAGTCTACATAAAGGTTTACGGTTATTATCATCTAGTAGTACCCCAAAATAAGATTGTGTATCTCTAAATGCAATCCTTGAAGCCGGTACAACTTCTCTCAAAATAGCTTTAACGATTTGTGATCCTTCAATTTCTTCTTGCGTGGTTATGAATTTTGGAGTTTCAACATTTTCATCAATTGGACTAACTACTTCCGCAGCCCTAACTGGAATACTTTCATTAATGTTTAGAGCATTTTTCAATCTAAAACTTATAGATTCATTTATTGAATTTGAAAATGCTCTCTTTGTATATTCTCTGAAAGTAGCCATTCTTGGAGCTGTCAATGGCTTATCAAAAAACCGATTCACTAAAAGTTTTACAATTTCATCAGATGGATCTTGTAATTCTTTTTCAAACTCACTCCTTATGGCTTTAATATACTTTAAAGCCTCTGCTGAATCTAAAATATTCTCTAGACTAAAACCATTTTTGGTGAAATTTTCGAGAATTTTTAGGCTGGAATCTTTGAGGTCGGATAAGTTTAAAGTAAAAAAAGGTTTTTCATCCATTATGTTTGGTCTTTCCAAATCTGCATAAAAATTATATATATGGCCGTTAGTTAATATACCAAATCTGGATTTAGAAACGTGATAATATCTATGGAGTTGTGAATTATGTGCATCTGCATCTTGTTTCCAATGTTTACACTCAATGATAAAAATTGGTTCGTTGTCTTTCTTAATTACATAGTCAATCTTTTCTCCTTTTTTAGTTCCGATATCACAAATATGCTCTGGAATTACTTCAGTTGGATTGAAAATGTCATATCCCAAAATTTGAATGAAGGGCATTACAAATGCATTCTTTGTTGCTTCTTCAGTATTGATTTGATCCTTTAGAGCATCCACACGTTGATGTAGTTGCTCTAACTTGAGTTTCAAGTCTTCCATGATGTTTTGTTTGATTGGTTATGTTGGTAAATATAAATATTTTTTGATGTCGTTTTGCGAATGTTCCAAAAACGGTTGCATATAACGTTTCGCGCAACTACGCGGGCGCGAAAAAGCGAACTGAGTTCTCTCTGACGAATATAATGTTTCTTCGTGAAAATAGAACGTTATAGCCTTGAAAATCTAGCGCTCGCTTAGTTGCGCTGTTATATGGCGGCGCACCAAAATAAATCTACACGCAATGCAATTTTTTTAAACCTGGGAATTTTAATTTTTAGGAAAAATGTCCTTTGGTTGACAAATCTTGCTGGAAAAAATGACAAAGAAACTCTACAAAAGTAATTCGACAAAGTTTTAGTTTTGAATTTCTGCAATCCAGAAGGAACGTTCTATTTTAGGCTAACTTGCTCGTTGGCACTAAACACCCCGGTTTGGATTCTACGCAAAGAAATTAAAAATTGGCAACAAGATTCAAAAAACAACCGATGACAAATTTCAATTTTGACGACGAAGTTCAGCGCTGTCATATAACGTGTCGCCTGTAAGCGAATTCGCTACCAAGCGGATTGAGTTTTCTCTGCCGAAGATAAAAGTTTCTTCGTGAAGAAACAACTTCCGGCAACTAAAAACCAGCGCAATTCGCTTACAGGCTGTTACTAGCAGTATCTTGTTAGAATGGTAAATCGTATTTATCGTCGATATACTTTTTTAAATCGCTTTCGTTTGCAAACAATTTTTTTACCAATGGATTTTGAGACATTTTTGAAACAAATTCGGAAAGGTGAGGATCGCTTGCAATTTCATATCTATTTAATAATGATTTTTGCTTCATATATCTTTCGACATAATGATCCATAATTTCTCGAACTTCTTTATTTGTCCACACATCATTAAATTTTTCTTTTAAAAAACGAATTCCCTCAAGAGTTTCTTCAATAAGTTCTCTTTCGCTTCGTATGTGAGTTTCTGGCTCGTCATTGTGTTCTAATAAAATCTCAGTAACTTCTCTTTCTAGTTTAGGCCAGAAAGTTTCATAAATGTCTTCCAGTGATTTTTCATTTAACGATTTGCCACCCTTGCTGTCTTTTATTTTTGAATTAATAGTTTTGCAAAGTTTAAAAATGTCGGCCTTGTTGAATTTTGTTGCTTGAAAAGAAGATAAAGGACCACTAACTTCGGTTGGAGATGAAATATCGGTTAAAAGTGTACAAACATAAGAATCAGATGTTTTAGAAATTGCGCCAGCTTCAAATAATATCCAGGGAGCATTTAGGTTTTCTCTAGTCAAACAGATAATTCCAATTTTTGATTCTTCGAGACGATCGGAAATTTCTTGAGACCATTTTCTTCCTTTATCAATTGAAGTTGAGATCCAAGGCTCCGTTGATTGGATGACTTGTTCAAGCCAATTTCTTAGCGCTTCAGCAATCTTATTGCTTTTAGTTCCTGACCAACTGATAAATATTTTCATGTGTACGGATTTTAAGATATTGCTAGTAACGTTTCGCCTGTAAGCGAATTCGCGAAGCAAGCGGATTGAGTTTTCTCTGCCAAGATAAAAGTTTCTTCGTGAAGAAACAACTTCCTGAGACCAAAAACGAGCGTAATTAGCTTACAGGCTGTTAGCTGGTGTGCATGAGGTCAGCAATTCTTCCGTCAGCGATTCTAAATGGTCCATCTAAAGTTTCATCATTTTGCTTCGCTAATTCTATCTGATGAAAACAAGTTTTAATATGATTCTCTAAAATTTCTTCGCTTTGAGTTTCCCAATATTCTCCTTCATCATAAACATGTAGTTGCTCAAAGTTGGATTGGATAGATTTTAAAAAATTAATCAGCTTAACATGGGTTTCGGTATCTGCAAATTGAGTTTTACAATATTCTTGGATATAATTGTCTTTGTCAAATTCTAAATTTAAAGGATCTGAATTTTCGTGAGGTTGAATTCTTATTCCTCGCACAAAACCTTGGTAATCCCAATCTTGCTCATCTTTTACTCTCAACAATAATTTATCAGCTTCTTCAAAAAGATTAAAATCCATTTTATTTTGTTCAGCAAACTTTATAGCAAATTCTACTACCGTTTTATAATCATTCTCGCTTTTAAGTTTTCCGTCAAAATGTATTGTAACACCCATGTTTATTGAAATTTTAATTTAGAGCAGGTTCTATGCATATCAGCTAACGTTATGCCGCTTCACGATGTTGCCGATCAAAGCGGACTGAGTTCTCTCTGCCGAAGATAATGTTTCTTCGTGAAACTGAAACTTCCGGCTACTGAAATCTCGGCAATATCTTGAAACGGCTGTTGGCTGCAGTATTGTTACGAAACGATATACAATAGTTTGCGTTTAAATCTATTTAGTAATTCAATTTCTTTTCCTGAGTTTAAAATTTCTAAATATTTTTTGTATTCCTCAATAACGCAATTATGGAAATTCGTTCGATTAATTTCAAAACCTTGTTTTTTATTTTTGACATCGATCCATTCAATCACTAAATCTTTCTTTTTTACATTTATTAGTGAACTTTTTTTGGTCATTGCTTGGTGAACGAGCCCGCTTCTTATGATGCCTAAAAAAATTCCTGCATCTTTAGCATTTTCAAATAACTGATTTAACTTTTCGTTTCTTGAAAAGAAATTAAAAAATGATTGGTTACTTAGTTTGATTTCATCTTCTCCTTCATAAAACTGTTCAATAGTTTCTATAAGAATACAGTCGATAGTTGTTACCAAAAAGCCACAGTTGTATTTAATCTTTAAATCTTTATGGTTTATTAGAATATCAAGTTGATCAAAATATCTTCGGTTAAATCTATCCTCAAAATATTTGATTGCCATTTTCCAATTTTCATCTTCAAAATTGCTTGAGTCAAGACTCAAAATTTGATTCCTATTCATAATGGATTTAAAATGCTTCTTTTTTAATCGTTGCATTTCCACCATATAGTTTGATTAAATGAAGTAAAGCATTTTCCATTCTCTTTTTGTAACCCGACTCAATGAACTCACTGCTCATAGTTATTTCTACACTATCGTTTTTACCGTAATAAAAGTAAACTGAAGACCAGCCTTCTTTGTCGTCATTGTCCCAACGTTCTTTTTTGATTTGAATTTTTTTAATATCCTTAATTTGAATTTTGTATAACGATTTGTAAGTTTTTATAATTAAGAATTCATTTTCAAAGTTTAAATCAAACTCGTTACTATATTCATTTACCCGTTTAAACTCATTATATTTTTCAACAATCCATTCCTTAGATTCAGTTTTTGATTGGGCGAAAGATAAACTTGAAAAAAATATGATTAGAAGTAACAACTTATGTTTCATTTGGATTGTGTTATGTTCATTAATATTGCAGCCAACGTTTCGCCTGTTTGAGAAGTTGCGGAAATAGGAGCAGAGTATTCTCCGGCGAGACAAGACGAATTTATGAAAAAGAATATTCAATTACCACAAAACCCGCAATTTCTTAAACAGGCTGTTAGCAGAAGCCCGATATAATTAGATTTTAGAAGTGAGCTTTTGCAGTTCGTCAATTACGCGCTTTCCTTTAAGATTGTTGTTATAATTAAAATTAATATTGATATTTTTTTTCCCTTCATAAATATCAGATTCCTCAAGTTCAAATTGATCAAGCGAAAAATTGATTGTTTCATTTTTTAGGTATACTGTAAATTCAAAAATGTTTGTTCTTTCAGTTACATATGGTATAATTTGCTCCTTGCCGTTTATATTTTGGATAAATTCGAAGTCTTTATATTTTTCGGTTTTTATAACATCAAAATTCGTTATTAAAGTTTGCCAAAATTCTGATGCATCTAGTTCTATGATTTTGGAAGACTCGTTGAAAGTTAATCTTTGGATTTTCGATTTGCCATTTTCTTTCCAAAGAATATAAAAATAATGATTTGAATCACTTTTTTCATTCCACCTTTGATAAACGCATATTGAATCAATACCTTTCGAAACTAATTTATTTGCAGCATTGTTTATATCTTTCGAAATAAGTAAACTCTACGTTTTGGGAGTTTACGTTACTAGCGAACAAAAGGAAAAGGAAAAGTAAAATTAATTTGAATTTCATATGCTCTTTGTATTGATGGTTCCTCAAGGGTTTCTGCTAACGTTAGGCCGCTTCACGACGTTGCCGATCAAAGCGAACTGAGTTCTCTCTGCCAAGATAGAACTTTCTTCGTGAAAAACGAAAGTTCAACTTACCGAAATCTCGGCAATGGCTTGAAACGGCGGTTGGCCGAAGTTCCTTGACTAATAAGGAATATTTCTAATAACTTTTCCCTCGGAATTTTTTATATTAAATTCTTCTGTAGTCAATTTTTCAATTTTATATTTCCATTTTGAATTTTGATATTCAATAGTAATTTCTCGATTTACTGTATCCAAAAAATATTTAGATTTAATTGTTTCACTAAGTTCCGGAGAATTCATTTGAGTGATTACTTCTCCATTTATTTTATAAGTTGTCTTCTCAGAAATCGGATTGTTTTGATCATTTGTGACATCTCTTAATTTCCAACTATGATTTGTCAATTCTTTATATTGAAGATTATTCTCTCTCACATGATATAAGTATGAAAATCAATATTATGAGCGAAAATATTTTTGAAACTTGATTCATGTTACGATTTCGTTTTTGGAATTTCGGCCAACTATCTTATCCCCGCAAACACCCAACCCATATTTTCCCAAACTAGACGGATAAGCGAAGATTCATGTCATTAATTTATTAGTACAATTATACTAAAAATTATGCTGCGACAGGGTATTTTCATGGGTTTGTTCCATCAGGTCAAAAGGATTACGGATTTTTTGAACGGCAACATCGCTGACGTGGGTATAAATCATTGTCGTTTTTGGGCTGTTGTGCCCCAAGAGATTTTGGATGTAGCGCAAATCCGTTCCACTCTCAAGCAAATGGGTGGCAAAACTATGACGCAGGCTGTGCGGGGTAATCCTTTTTTGTATGCCGGCGCGGATGGCGGCCTGTTTTACAACATTTTGTACCGAACGGGGCGAGTAGCATTGCCCATTCGCATTCTCAAAAAGATAGGTTTTTGGTGCATAGACCCGGTAATATTCCCGCATAATGGCCAGTGCTTTTTGGGAAAGCAAAGTATACCGGTCCTTTCGGCCTTTGGCGCTTTTGATATGGATCAGCATCCGGCTGCTGTCAATATCACAAAGTTTGAGTTGCAACGCTTCGCTCAACCGGAAACCACCAGAATAAATCAGGCTCAGTAAGGTTTTGTGTCGCAGATTGTGGGTACAGTCGATGATTCTTTTGACTTCTTCCATGCTCAAGACCACGGGCAGCTTCTTCTCGCGTTTGGGGCGTTCAATTTCACCAAATTCAACGGTAATGTTTCGGTATTCGAAATATTGTTTGATGGCATTGATGGCCTGGTTCTGGTAGGCAATCGATTTTTTGGGTTCCACGATGAATTCGTAATTGAATCGGGAAACAATCATCGGGGTCAATTCGGTACAATTTTTCCGAAGCAGGTACTTGCAAAAGAAAACCACAAGCCCACAATAAGTCATTACGGTAGCATCACTGTAGCGTTTGGTTTCGAGCCATTTTCTAAACCGATTGATGTGTTCCCGGATTTGGTCTGGAAGTTCGATATTGGCCATGTTGTATCGGTTGCCATATTCTTTGCGTTCCAATGCGGCGGCATCGATTTCTGCATGACCGGTTAGCGTATCCATGATGCGTTTTTTGTTCGCTTCGGAATAATCCAGGTACCAGAATAATTTTGTCGGGCTCCAAGTGGCGTGGAGTTCATGTTTGACCAACGGAATAAAATCGCGGTTTTTCTCGAAATGGATGCTGATGATTTCTTTGTGATGGTGTAAAATAAGGTCCAATTTCACCGCAGGTAAGGAAGTGCTCATAGTCGAATGGTTTGGCGTGTACAAACGCTAATGTACAAAAATAAACCATTGGGAATTAGAATTTTATCCAATACTTTGAAGTTGGCGAATTGAAGGCTGCCGCCTTTGGAAATCAAGTCAGATGCGCATCAAACGGTTACTTCCCGATGCAGAAAGTGATAATAAAGTGTTTGCAAAAGTTAGGGGAGAAGTGAAAGCAAAATTGAAACAAATGTAATTTAGCCTTTTGATTGTAACCAATTAAACGATGCTTCAACCTCACTAAGAATCTTTTTTTGTCTGACTCGAGGAGACTTTTTTGGCGGGATTTCAAGCCAACAAATCGACGGCATTTAAATTTATTTTCAGTCCAAATAAAAAGGCCCAAAAAACTTGGGCCTTTGGATTATTTGTATTTTAAATTGATACTTAAGATATCCGCTGACATCTGTGTCGATTTTGCATAATGTCCGTAACGCATTTCCAGCGTATGAAAATGCCTGATACCAAACACACCTTTAACCGGTGAGTATTTCACGCCCATACCCATAAAATTGCTGTTGAAACGCGATAAGTCGTAGTTGCTCGTATAAAATTCCTGCGAACCGTCATGCATGCCATATCCTTCAAAATATTTGACGGCGCTTTGCGTATAATAACGATAGAACGGGCTCACGGAGAAGAACGGAGACAATTTGATCGGCACCTCAAGATCTAAGGTATGTGCAGTCAATTTCCAGTCGTCAGAATAATAGCGATAATACGCCCGGATAATTACATTGTCACCAAGGAAATAGCTTGCCCTTGCTGCCAATGGAATCTTCAACCTCGAATCCGGCAAATTTTCCTGATGTACCGTTCCATCATTGAAGTATACGCGGTGGAACGGCAAACTCAGGTATCCGTTTTGCGTAATCACATCGGCGAGGAACATGATTTGCAGGTTCTGGTTGATGACTTGCGAATAGCTCAATGAAGCGGCAAAAGTATTCCTCGATTCCGTTCCCGTAGGTGAGGTTGGCGTTCGCAGTTCCACAGGCAAAATCATTTTTACCTGGTCGAGATAAGCCTGGAATTTCGCCGTAAACTCGCCGTTCTTGTCCTTCGTCTTTTTGGAGTAGCTCACATTTCCGCCAAACGATTGGTAGTCGAATTCTGTTGAAGAAGACAGCCCTATGCCCAACGTATTTCCTTTTTCCTCATTTTCCCGGGTATAGGTAATTGACGGAAAGAAGCGGTTGTCTGCCGAAGATGCAGATGAATTGGCTTGGAGGTCGATTCTGTCCGAAGATGCGGAGGTGTAGTGGTCCATTCCGACTTCTATGTCGAAGCCGTGCTTGATTCCCGTCTTGCCGTATTTGAGCAATTTTACATCGATGGTGTTGGAAATATCGGTGAGTTCTTCGGTACCAATACCGCCGGTCACGGCCGAATTATTGCCATCTTGTTTGTAATAGCTTGAAACCAGGTTGATTTCGTCTATCTTGAGCTTGGTGCTTTTGTAGTTTGTCGAATCTGCCGGGGTTGATTGGGCCGACAGCCGCAAAATGCCCAGCAAAGCAAATCCTGTGAGGATGATTCTTTTCATTTGTCTGGTTTGTTAGGGGTTAATTACAGCCACAGCCGCCGCCGGTTTTTCCGCCATTGGCACCCGAGGCACCTTCGCGGTAGGTTTGGAAACTGTTTTCTGTTTTCTGGATTTTTCTATTGGATAATACCATTTCGGAATCGTTGAGCTTTCCTTTCTGGTATTCCTTGACGGGTGTGCAGGATGCCAATATTGACAGACTGCCCAGCAGCATTAGAAGTTGAATGTTTGGCTTTTTCATTTTAGGTTAATGTTTTTTGAAGTGTAAATATTGTTTTCATCATCAATGATGATGCAATGCAAGTCAGGGATTTGATTGATTAAAAATAGCCCAGCATTGATGCCCATCACCGCTATCGGGGTGGCCATCGCATCGGCAAATTCGGCATTTTCACTGATGACTGTCACGCTTTTGATGCCCGTGATGGGAAGGCCCGTTTTTGGGTCGATGGTGTGCGAGTACTTCTTGCCGTTGATTTGGATGAATTTTTCATAATTGCCTGAAGTCGCCACCGCTTTATTGGAAATTTCCAAATACGAAAATGCGGCCTGGGGTAAATCTGGGTTTGCGATGCCGATCGTCCATTGCATGCCGTTGGGTTGCAGTCCCCAAGCCGAGAGGTCCCCACTGGCATTAATGATGCCGCTTGCGACACCATTTTTGATCAAGACTTTTTTCGCCATTTCTGCAGCATAGCCTTTGCCGATGCCACCGAATCCGATGCGCATGCCTTTTTCTTTCAGAAAAACAGTAGTGTTTTCTTTATCGAGAAGGATATTTTTGTAATTGATCAGGTGTACCATTTTTTTCGCGGTTTCGGCATCGGGTAATGCCTTCATCGACCGATCAAAGTTCCATAGCGTTTTGTCGATGCTGCCATAGGAAAGGTCGAATGCGCCTTGCGTGATGTTCGATATGGCGATACTGCGCGCAATCAAATCAAAGACTTCAACATCTACCTTAACGGGTTTGATCCCGGCGTTGTCATTGATTGCGTTGGTTTGGCTGTCGGATTTGAAAGTAGTAAGCAATTGCTCAATCCTTCTGATTTCGGCAACGGCAAGATCAATATTTTGATTGGCGTCCGCGTTAGTTTCGGCGACAACCGTAATCGTAAAGTTGTTGCCCATCAACTTGAGGGATTGGGAAAAAGTTTTCACCTTATTTGTGTTTGGCACAGATGGATTGGATTTCGGCTGTCCATTCGGTTACATTTGTTTCTGGTTTACCGCGCCAGGATTTGAGGACCTTACCGTCAGCGTCGAGCAATAAGGTCAGCGGAAACGATCCTTCTTTATTGTACTGTTCGGCCAAAGCTTCGTTGCGTTTGATCAAGTCTGCATTGCCAATGTTCTTTTTCTTGCGCGGAAAATCGGCATTGACGAGTACCAGATTGTCGTTGGCCATTTGGGTGAACGTTTCACTTTCGAGGTATTCCTTTCGCATCAGGATGCAAGGCCCGCACCAGTCCGAACCTGAAAAATTGAGCAAAATCAGCTCGTGCTTTTCCTTTGCGATTTTTTTGGCATTTTCAAAGCTGGGCTCCCATTGTATCGGAAGCGCAAGAACAAAGAGAAGGGCAAACAGTTTCATGGGATTAGGTATTAAATGTTCAAATTAATTAACGAATAAATGTAATCGTTATTTTAGGAAAGATGATGGGAAAATGTAATATGGAATAAATCTAAATCTAAACTTTTTAACAGCGTCAATAATCCGGTCAACAGGATCAGGGACAGGACGATTTTTCGAAATTGCTGTTCGGAAATATAATCCAGTATTTTTTTTCCGGTGTAGGTGCCGATAAGACTGACAACAATCAAAGCCGGAATCAAGCGCAGCACTTCCTGATCCACATAACCATTGAGAAAATAAGAAATGCTCCTGCCTGAATCAATTCCCAAATCGATGATGGCCGATGTTGCTATGAAAGTAGCCTTATCCAGATTGTACGTGGCCAACGTCATGCCGCGTATGGCACCGCCCGTACCCAATAATCCCGCAAGCAATCCTGAAAAAATTCCGCCGCCAATCGCGTTGGTTGTATTGGGCCTGATTTCGAAATGCTTAAAAACAAGAAACGTCAGGCTGAGCACAATCAGGAATATTGATAAGGTGATTTCGAGCAATGCGGTGTCGACAAACCGTGTCAGATAGGCACCTATAACCACAAATACAACGGCAGGTATGCCCACTTTCAGGACAAGCTGTTTGTCAAACCCTTTACGGAAGATTCCAATTTTAATCAAGTTGCTGGACAAATGAAACAAAGCGGTCAATGCCAGCACGGAATGGAAATCCATGAAATAGCCCGCAATCGGCACAAAGAACAGGGACGATCCAAAGCCTCCCACGGTTCCGAGGATTTCCGAAAACAACGCCAGCAACAGGAAAATGAGCACATGTTCCATCATGAAGTTTTATTTAGTGTGGATTGCGAGTACAGGAACCTGCGAATGAAAAGCCATCTGCCGCGACAGGCTAAAAAGGAACAATCGTTCAAAAAAGTTTTTTTCATGGACGGGCATCGCCACAATATCGATCTTGTTGAGTCGTACGAAATCGATGGCAGTATCTTCGATCGATGCGCTGGCCAGTATATAAAAATAAATATCGGATTTGAGGAAATGCTTTTTCCATTTTTTGAGTAAGCTTTCTTCTTCATCGTTGTGTTTGCCTTTGATTTGCAAAACGTCTATGTGGGCTTTGAAAGGTTCTGCCAGTTGTTCGACTTGTTTGAGTGCTGTCGTCTGCAATTTATCGAGTTCGGCCAAGAATAAAAGGTTCTTGACGTTTTGGTATCGTGCTTTCTCGGGGACGGCCAGGACTAATGTTTTGGCGTGGTTCATTACTTTCTCGGTGACTGTGCCTAAAAAAACTTCTTTTACTCCCGAAGCGCCTGTGGTGCCCATTACGATCATGTCGGTTTTTTCTTTCTCGGCAACATCCAGGATTTCGTTTACGGCGTCTCCTTGTTTCAAAATATGACTAACCCTAACACTTTGGCATTGTTCTTTTTCAGCAAGCATACGCAATTTGGGAACTTCACTTTTGTAGTTTTCGAATTGTGCCAGTTCATTGATGTCGTAATTTTCGTAAATGAAATCGTAATAATCGCCATAGGTACCCGCAATGATAGGGTAGACGTGTAGCGTCACGATTTCGGCATTTGTTTTTTTGGTCAGATGCAACGCATAAACAAATGCATTGAGCGAGTTCTTGGAAAAATCGGTTGGAAAAAGAATTTTTTTCATGATTGACAAATTTGTATCACGAAATTAAGACCGATAAGTCTCAGAAACTATGATAATTATCATATGACGATTTTGAACGGCGGCCTAATTTTACCCAAAAAACAATCATGTTACAAATAGCAGTAGAAAACCTCAAGTGTGAAGGATGCGCGAGCAGTATCGAAAAAGCACTGATGCTGATAGACCAAGTTCAAAAAGTCCGCGTAGAATTGGATAAAAATCTGGTCATCGTCACAGGCGATGCCGACCGCAACGAAGTAATAGCCAAACTGACCGATCTGGGTTACCCGGAAAAAGGACAAAATACCTTAAAGTGCAAAGCCAAATCGTATTTAAGTTGCGCGGTGGGGCGCTTAACCTAATGAATAGCAATATGGAGATACCGTTTGAAACGCTGATTAATTCCGAAAAGCCGACTTTGGTGGACTTTTATGCCGATTGGTGCGGGCCTTGTCAAATGTTCGGTCCTATTTTGAAAGAAGTCAAGGATGCGCTCGGCGACCGCGTCACCGTAATAAAGATCAATGTGGATAGCAACATAGAAGTCGCTTCACATTACAGGATAAAGGGCGTTCCCACGATGATGTTGTTCCAAAACGGCAAGCAGCTCTGGCGACAATCGGGCGTATTGTCCAAAACCGAAATCATGCAGGTCATACTCGACAAGACCACATGGCCCGAATTACCCAAATAAACATCAACTTATCATGTCACATTCTTATCAAGTTAAAATAGATTGGATCGAGGGTCGAAAAGGCTTCCTGACGTCCGAGGTGCTCGATTCACACATTCAGGTCGTCACACCGCCTGAATTCCCGAACGGCATCGCCGGGCAATGGTCGCCCGAGCATTTGTTTGTCGCCTCGGTCAACAGTTGTTTCATGACCACTTTCCTGGCCATCGCCGACAATTCAAAACTCGAATTCAGCCGGTTCGAATGCAACGCGGTCGGGACGCTGGATAGGGTAGAAGGAAAATTCCAAATTACGCAAATCGAACTTTTGCCCATACTCGCGATTTTCGATCATGCGTTAAAGGAGAAGGCAATGCGCGTGCTTGAGATGAGCGAGAAAGCCTGTCTGATCTCGAATTCTGTTCTTTCAAAAGTAATTTTGGAACCGACGATTACCGTTGCATTTTTGCCTTGACGATGAGAAGGTCATTCGCACATGCGTGCCAGTTTGTTCCTGTCGGTAATGATGATCTTTTTGCCGCTGAGTTCAATCAGTCCCGATTTGTTGAATTCAGACAACAATCTGATACAGCTTTCAGTGGCCGTACCGATCATGCTCGCAATTTCTTCGCGTGACAATTGCAATTTCAACGATTTGTCGGGATTGAGGCCGAAGGTGTCTTCAAGGTAAATCAAAGTGTAGGCAAGTCGTTCCTTGACGGTCTTTTGTGCCATATTGACCATGATGTCGTCGGCTTCCTTGAGATCGCCGCAAATGGTTTTCATCACGTTCATCGAAAAGCGGTTGTTGTCGTTAAAGAAGCCCAAGATTTCATTTTTCGGGATGAAACAGACCTGCATGTCTTCGAGCGCCACGGCCGAAAGATTGGCCGGTTCGTCACTGATCATCGAACGCTGTCCGAGCAATTCGCCTTTTTTGACCAAATGCACAATCTGGTCGCGGCCATTGGAGCTGAGTTTGGTCATCTTGCAAACACCATCCTTGACGCAAAACACCCCATTGATGTTTTCGCCTTCACTGAAAATCACTTCGCCTTTGCGCACAATCTTGGACGTTTTACAGTTGGCCATTTTTACCAACTCGTCTTTGGTCAACGCTTTAAGGGAGCTGAATTCCCTAACGATACATTGCTCACACTTGCTCATTGTCAAAACGATTATGACAGGACAAATGTAGCAAGTTCACATGATATATATCATATTTCTGACAAATTTATTGCCGCAAATTTGCTCCAGGTAAATGAGCAATTATGGAAAATAGCACCTGTTTTCATTGTGGGCAGGATATGGCGAAGGCGCAAGCGATTTCGTTTCGCGACAAAGTATTCTGCTGCAACGGTTGCAAGACCGTTTTTGAAATTTTCAGCGACAACGGTTTGCATTCTTATTACGAATTGGGCTTGTCGCCTGGGGCGCGTCCGCTGGAGGATCAAAACAAATACGATTTCCTTGCCAACGAAGAAATCGTCTCGCGGTTGCTGCAATTCAACGAAGGAGGTATTCAAATCGTTAATTTAAACATCCCGCACATCCATTGCAGTTCGTGCGTTTGGATTTTGGAAAACCTGCGCAAATTGCACAAGGGAATCACGGCATCGCAGGTTAATTTTAACGAAAAAACAGTACGCATCACTTTCAATTCTTCGGCCGCCAGCCTCAAGGAAATTGTAGAACTCTTGTGTGCCATCGGTTACGAGCCTTATATTTCGTTGGAGCATTTTGACGCGAAAAAAAAGCAGCACGACAGGACATTGACCTACAAGTTGGGTGTGGCTTTTTTTTGTTTCGGAAACATCATGCTTTTGTCCTTTCCCGAATATTTCGAGATGAAGGAATATTGGCTCGACCAATACCGCGGTTTTTTCAGGGCGTTGATTTTTGCGCTTTCGTTGCCCAGTTTCTTGTATTCGGCCAGCGGTTACTATGTGGCGGCGTGGAAAAGCATCAAAGCCAAAATGCTCAACATCGAAATCCCCATAGCTCTGGGCATCATCGTGATGTTTGTGCGCAGTGTGTTCGACATGGCATTGGATTACGGCCCTGGTTTCTTTGACAGCATGACGGGCTTGGTTTTCTTTATGTTGCTCGGAAAGATGTTCCAAGCCAAGACCTATAATTTTCTCAGTTTCGAGCGCGACTTTAAGTCTTATTTTCCTATTGCGGTTACACGGATTTTGCGGGAGACCGAACAAAGTATTCCCATTTATAAAGTCGAACCAGGCGATCGGCTGTTAATCCGCAACCGCGAACTTATACCAGCAGATGGAATCCTAATGTCCGAAATGGCGGCCATCGATTACAGTTTTGTGACAGGTGAATCGCTTCCGGTCCATAAAAAGTCGGGCGATAAAGTGTTTGCCGGTGGCAGGGTGGATGGCAGTGCAATTGAAATCGAAGCCGTACAATCGGTTTCACAAAGTTACCTGACGCAATTGTGGAGTAATGCCGTTTTTGAAAAACGCAAACAGCGCACCAGACCATCTTTGACCGATGTGGTGAGCCAATATTTTACGCCTGCTTTGCTTTTGCTGGCCTTTTGCGGTTTTGGGTATTGGATTTTCTTTGATGCGGATAAAGCTTTTAATGTTTTTACGGCGGTTTTGATCGTAGCCTGTCCGTGCGCGTTGGCGTTGACCGCGCCTTTCACATTGGGAAATGTACTCAGGCTCATGGGAAAAGCCAAACTATACCTGAAAAGCGCGCCGGTAATCGAGCAACTATCTAAAATCGACACCATTATTTTCGACAAGACGGGAACAATTACTTGCAACGCACAATCACGGATTTCCTATGAGGGTAGCCCGTTATCGGACGAGCAAAAAAATTGGATCAAGAACATCGTACGCGGATCGAATCACCCGCTGAGCCGCATGCTTTATAATCATCTTGCTGCAACTGGAACAATAGCGATCACCGAATTTATGGAGACGACCGGCTTAGGGGTTGAAGCAAAAATTGCAGGCCACACCATACGCATCGGATCGGCGCGTTTCGTAGGGAGAGAATTCGCAGAGGCGGCATTACAGACCGCGGTTTATGTCAGCATCGACGGCAACGTTTCGGGCAAGTTCATCTTCCAAAGCCAATACCGCGAAGGACTCGCCGAATTGCTGCACCGATTGCACCCCCGTTACGAAATCAAGATACTTTCGGGCGATAATGAAGGCGAGAAGCACTTGCTCGAAAAATTACTACCGTTTGGAACCGAGCTGGTCTTCAACCAAACACCCGAACAAAAACTCGAATTCATCAAAAGACTGCAATCACAAGGCCGCTGCGTGATGATGGTAGGCGATGGACTCAATGATGCCGGTGCGTTGGCACAAAGCGATGTCGGGATTGCAATCTCCGAAAACGTCAACGTGTTTTCGCCTGCCTGCGACGGCATTCTCGACGCGACGCAATTTCAGGCACTCCAGCGTTTTCTGGCGCTGTCCAAAAAAGCAATGCTGACGATTAAGTTGAGTTTCGCATTGTCGTTGCTGTACAATGCAATAGGTCTTTCGTTTGCATTGTCCGGAAACCTCCTTCCGCTCGTAGCCGCGATCATCATGCCACTCAGCACGATTACCATCATCAGTTTTGTCACGTTGATGAGCAATCATTATGCGCGCAAATTCAAAATAACCGCGCAAATGCCAAAGCATGATAAATATCATGGTTTGCCTCAAACCGCCAATGTAATTTTGGTCCATAATCAAGCAATATGAGTGTCATCTATCTTTTGATTTCCGTTAGCATTGCGGTCGCCATCGGTTTTTTCATCGCCTTCATCAAGGCCGTGAAGTCCGGACAATACGACGACGATTACACCCCATCGGTACGGATGCTTTTTGATGACGAATTGAAACAATCGCCCGACAAACAGTTAAACACTAAACCCAAAAAACAGATTTAATTATGGAGTTGCAACAATTTTACTACGACAACAAAATTGTAAAGAAATTCATCTATGCCACGATTGTTTTTGGCGTGGTCGGAATGGCCGTGGGGTTACTGCTCGCCTTCCTTTTTTTGTTTCCTAACTTAACCGACGGCATCTCTTTTTTGAGTTTCGGCAGGTTGCGCCCGTTGCACACCAACGCCGTGATTTTTGCCTTCGTCGGCAACGCGATGTTTGCCGGGATCTATTATTCGATGCAGCGCTTGCTCAAGACCAGGATGTGCAGTGATTTGCTGAGCAACCTGCATTTTTGGGGTTGGCAGTTGATCATTGTCGCAGCGGCTATTACTTTACCGCTTGGATATACTTCTTCTAAGGAATACGCCGAGCTCGAATGGCCAATCGATATTGCGATTGCGCTGGTCTGGGTCATTTTCGGGATCAACATGATCGGCACGATCTTGCGCCGACGCGAACGCCATTTGTATGTCGCGATCTGGTTTTATCTTGCCACGTTCGTAACCGTTGCGGTGCTTCATATCTTCAACAGCATCGAGCTTCCGGTTTCGGCACTCAAAAGTTATTCGGTTTATGCGGGCGTGCAGGATGCGCTCGTACAATGGTGGTATGGGCACAATGCGGTGGCGTTCTTCTTGACCACGCCGTTTTTGGGGTTGATGTACTATTTTGTGCCCAAGGCCGCCAACCGTCCGGTGTATTCGTACCGCCTGTCGATTGTACACTTTTGGTCGCTGATTTTCATCTACATCTGGGCTGGCCCGCACCATTTGCTGTATTCGGCCTTGCCCAATTGGGCGCAAAATCTCGGGGTAGTATTCTCGATCATGCTCATCGCGCCATCTTGGGGCGGTATGATCAATGGATTGTTGACCTTGCGTGGCGTATGGGATAAAGTGCGCGTAGAACCCGTACTCAAGTTCTTTGTCGTTGCCATTACAGGGTATGGCATGGCGACGTTCGAAGGGCCGATGTTGTCGCTCAAGAACGTAAACGCCATCGCGCATTTTTCGGATTGGATTATTGCGCATGTGCATGTCGGTGCAATGGCCTGGAACGGATTTCTGGCTTTCGGGATGATTTATTGGCTCATCCCAAGAATGACCAAAGGGCCATTGTTCTCGACCAAACTCGCCAATTTCCACTTTTGGATTGGGACGCTGGGCATCATCATGTATACGCTGCCGATGTATGTGGCCGGATTTACGCAGGCTTCGATGTGGAAGCAATTCAATCCTGACGGTACTTTAACTTATGGCAACTTCCTCGAAACCGTCCAGCAGATCATGCCGATGTATTGGATGCGTGCCATCGGCGGAACGATGTACATCATCGGGATGTTCATTTTGGTATACAACATCGTGAAGACCGTAAAAGCGAATGCCGCGATTACCGATGAGTTGGCCGAAGCCGCCGAACTTGAAAAAATCGCGAGCGGACGGGTCAAAGGCGAAAAATTCCACCCATGGCTCGAAAGAAAGCCCATCCAACTCACCATCCTGGCTACGGTTGCCATATTGATTGGCGGTATCATCCAAATCGTTCCGACGATTATGGTCAAATCGAACATCCCGACCATCTCAACTGTAAAACCGTATACGCCGCTCGAACTGGAAGGCCGCGATTTGTACATCCGTGAAGGTTGTGTGGGTTGCCATTCGCAAATGGTGCGTCCGTTCCGCAGCGAAGTCGAGCGATACGGCCCGCAATCGAAAGCGGGGGAGTTCGTCTACGATCACCCGTTCCTTTGGGGCTCCAAACGCACCGGCCCCGATTTGCTTCGCGTAGGGCAGAAGTACAACGACAACTGGCATTTCAATCACATGTGGGATCCGCAATCGACTTCTTCCGGTTCCATCATGCCGGGTTACAAATGGCTATTCGATAATAAGGAAATGGATATTTCGGATATCGAAAATAAAATGCGCGTCATGCAAAAACTGGGTGTCCCATATTCTGACACGGAGATTGCAAACGCCAAAGCGGCCTTGTTCGAGCAAGCGCTGCGCATCGAAAAGAATCTGCATTCCGATCCCGATTTCGTCAAAAGTTATCAAGACAGTGAGAAAAAAGCAAAGGCAAAAGGGGAAAAGTTTGTACCGATGAACCAACGCGAAATCGTTGCGCTCATCGCCTACATCCAACGATTGGGCACCGATATCAAAGTCAAAGAAACCGCTAAAAAATAAAGTCATGTTCGAACAAATCAAACACAATATGGAAACCATCTCGGGCGTCGCGATTTACCCGATCGTGTCGTTGCTGATCTTCTTCCTGTTTTTTGTAGGTCTCGGCATCTGGGTGTTTTCCTATAACAAGGAAAAGATTGCCGAATTGAGCCGCATTCCGCTAAACGAAGAACCCAAATAATTTTAAAATACTGAAACATGAAACATTTTTTCCCGGCCTGGCTTCGTGTACCGGTCATTTTCTTTACGGTTTTTGGATTGATTGAATACTTTGTCGATTCGGGCGACCGTCCGGCATTCGTTAAATACCCGATCATCATTTTGGTATTGTTCGTTTTCCTGTTCATCCTAATTGCGTTCGAGATGTTGGCCAAAGCGACCGGCAACATTACCTACCATTTGATGACCGAGGAAGAAAAGCAGGCTTTCCACGAAAAAGAAAATCAACCTTTGCATCTTTCTGAACAGCAATGGTTCAAGAACCTGATGCAAAAACTCACGCGTTCCGAACCGGTCGAAAATAACGATTTGGTGATGCTGCACCACAATTATGACGGCATTCAGGAACTCGACAACCGATTGCCGCCTTGGTGGTTGTATTTGTTTTACGGCGGTATCCTTTTCGGGGTGATTTATCTCGTCCGGTATGAAATGATGGGCGGCGATGACCAGGAAACCGAATTGCGCAAAGAAATGGCCCAAGCAAAAATAGATGTGGCCAAATACATGCTTACCGCGCCGGACCAAATGAGCGAAGCCAAGGTAACGCAATTGACCGATGCAGCCGATTTAGCCAAAGGCAAGACCATTTTTACGGCCAATTGTGCGGCGTGCCATCGTGCGGACGGCGGCGGGCAGATCGGGCCGAACCTGACCGACGATCATTGGATTTTTGGCGGCAGCATCAAGAATTTATTCCATACGATTTCTAACGGCGGACGCGACGGAAAAGGAATGGTGGCGTGGAATGCCACTTTGAAGCCGACCGAAATCCAGCAAGTGGCGAGCTACATCTTATCGTTGCAAGGCAGTAATCCGAAAGATCCCAAAGCGCCTGATGGCGATGTTTGGGTAAATCCCGATGCCAATAAAGTCACCACGGACGAAACCAAAAAATAAACGATGGAAAAGAATGAAGCGTTTAGGGATACCATAGGGACTTTGGACGAAGAAGGAAAGCGCAAATTCATTTTCCCTAAGAAACCGAACGGTAAATTCTACAATTATAGAAAATACGTCAGTTATTTTTTGCTGGCCATCTTGATTGCGAATCCGTTTGTCAAAGTGGGCGGCAACCAGTTCATGATGTTCAACGTGCTCGAGCGCCGTTTCAACTTGTTTGGATTTCCGTTTTGGCCGCAGGATTTTTACATTTTCGTGCTCGCGATGATTACGATGGTGGTTTTCGTGATTCTGTTTACGGTGGTTTTCGGACGGATTTTTTGTGGATGGATTTGCCCGCAGACGATATTCCTCGAAATGGTTTTCCGACGCATCGAATACGTGATTGATGGCGACCGTGGCGCGCAAATCAGATTGGACAAGCAGCAATGGAATGCCGAGAAAATCGGTAAGCGATTGCTTAAATGGACCGTGTTCTTTGTCATTTCGTTTTTTATCGCCAATATTTTTCTGGCCTATGTAATCGGGAGCGATGCCTTATGGCTGATGATGGAGGAAGGGCCGGTCAACCAATCCGGTAATTTCATCGCGCTTTTGATTTTTACCGGGGTATTTTATTTTGTATTCGTGTGGTTTCGCGAACAGGTATGCATCATCGCCTGTCCATACGGACGTTTGCAGGGTGTTTTGCTCGACGATAAATCGATCAATGTCGCCTACGATTTTGTCCGTGGTGAAAAAGAACTCGGCCGCGCCAAATTCAACAAAAAGGAAGATCGGTCCACGAGCGGAAAAGGCGATTGCATCGATTGTATGCAGTGCGTTCATGTTTGCCCGATGGGCATTGACATTAGAAATGGTACGCAGCTCGAATGCACCAATTGTACGGCCTGCATCGACGAATGCGATACGATCATGAAAAGCGTCGGGTTGCCCAAAGGACTGATCCGTTACGCCTCTGAAGACGAAATCGAAAAGAAAGCGCCGTTCCGTTTTACCACGCGCATGAAAGGCTATACGGCCGTATTGGTCATCTTGATCGGAATACTGAGCGGATTATTGCTACTGCGCAATGATGTCGAAACCGATATTTTGCGATTGCCCGGACAACTTTACCAACACAAAGGAGCGAACATCAGCAATGTGTACACGTTCAAGATTGTCAATAAATCATCGCATGATTTCAATGATGTCCATTTCAAGTTGCTCGAGCAAAAAGGCACAATCAGCCTGGTAGGTCGTCCGCATTTCAAGGTCGTCCGGCAAGGAATGGCGCAGGGAACGATGTTCATAGAAATCAACCAATACCTGCTCGAAACCGAAAAGACAAAACTAAAGATCGGCGTTTACGATGGGCACACACACATCGAAACCGTCACCACCAACTTCTTAAGCCCGAGGAGTTTTAATTGAAACGTTATGAAAATAAACTGGGGAACTTCGATTGTGATTGCATTTGTGCTGTTCATGGCCTTCATCGGCTATTTTATCGTCAAGGTGCAAAGCAATTCCAAATATGATAATGAACTCGTCGTCGAAGAATATTACAAGCACGATGCGCATTTCGACGACGAATTGGTCCAATTTCAGAATGCGCAGGATTTGAAAATACAGCCTTCGATCTCGACTACCACTGAGGGCGTAAAGATTGTTTTCCCGAAAGCGATCTTTCCCCAAGAAATCGAAGGCAAAGTGTCCCTTTATCGTCCGTCTGCAAAGCGACTGGATTTTGAACTCCCATTCAAAATATCCGGCTCCACAGTGCTCATACCTAAAAGTGATTTTGCAGGCGGCAACTGGGACATGACTTTAACCTGGACTTACGAAAATAAGACCTACGCCGTCAAACACAAATTGTACCTCTGATGCTTTACTCGGCATTGTTACTTGGACTGGTCAGCAGCCTGCACTGCATCGGGATGTGCGGGCCGATTGCGCTCATGCTTCCCGTTGCGCGAAACCATCCGGAGAAAAAGGCGCTGCAAATTTTATCCTACCATGCCGGAAGGATTTTGGCGTACACTGCTATCGGATTGCTGTTTGCGTTGGTTGGTCGTGCCTTTTACCTGGCAGGTTTCCAGCAGCATCTAAGCCTATTCGCGGGATTTGCCATGATTGCGATTGCGATTGTACCTGAAAAAAGATTGGCGCGTTACAATTTTTCAAGACCGATATTCAAGATCATTTCGGAAATCAAAAGTGCTTTGGGTCGGCAATTCCGAAATTCGTCGTTTACCTCACTCTTTACGATCGGTCTGCTCAACGGATTCTTGCCTTGCGGAATGGTCTATGCCGCGGTGTTCGGGGCTTTGGCGATGCCGACAACCGGTTTGGCCGTATCGTATATGGTTTTATTCGGATTGGGAACGGCTCCGCTGATGAGCACCGTGGTTTATTTCCAACGACTGATTACCTTACCGGTCAGAAATAGCATCCAAAAAATTATCCCGTATGCGATGGTGTGCATCGGGATTTTATTCATACTCCGCGGATTGGGATTGGATGTGGCTTATCTTTCGCCATCGAACCTGAATTTATTGGTACAATCCGAACCCAATTGCCATTGATTATTTTTGTTTGTCCTGTTCCATTTTTTTGAACCACAACAACAACGAACGGATTACACTAATGGCAAAAACCAATACGATAATCAGGTAATAATTGCTGAAAAAATCGTGGTAATAACTGCCCATGTAAAGGTAGGCCGAACCGATGCACAGCTTGAGCCATACCATTTCGGCATTGGTCCAGCAGGTTTGTCTTTTAAAGAAATTCATGTCTTGATCTTTTGGTTAAACAGTCATTGAAAACAATTGCGTTCCCGGCGCATGACGCTTCATCCGCAAATCGAAAGCCATGCAGATGTTGCGCACAAATCCCTTGCCCGCGGCAGTCACCTTGAGCCATGAATCTTTGATGACCAATAAGCCATCGTTGCTCATTTCCTGCAATTGCGAGAGTACTTCTGGGATTTCACTGAAATAGAGTTCGGGATTTTCCCACGACGTTTCGAATCGGCACATCAAATTGAGGATGTGCTGGCGGATGATCAAATCCTCGGTGGTCAGGATGTGTCCTTTGAACAGCGGCAATTGGTTCCATTCGAGGATTTGTTGGTAGTCGTCGAGATCCTTGACGTTTTGCGCGAATCCGTACCAACTGTCGCCGATGGCCGAAACACCCAACCCAACCATCATTCTGGTTTTGGAAGCGCTGTATCCCATGAAATTGCGGTGCAATTCGCCCGAAGCCGCCGCACCGAACAACGCATCGGATTGCAAGGCAAAATGATCCATCCCGATTTCCTCATACCCGTGCAACTGCAGCAGTTTTTTGCCGATCTCGTACAGGATTTTTTTCTCATCGTCTTTCGGGATGTCTTCTTCCTTGAAACCGCGCTGACCGTTTCCTTTGATCCAGGGCACGTGCGCGTAGCTGTAAAACGCGATACGGTCCGGGAGCAGGGTTTTGGTTTTTTCGATGGTGTCGACCACATCCTCGACGCGTTGGAACGGCAGCCCGAAAATGATGTCGTGGCTTACCGATGTGTAGCCGATGTCCTTGGCCCACATCGTCACCTTGGCCACATTGCTGTAAGGCTGAATGCGGTTGATGGCTTGTTGCACCCTGTCGGAATAATCCTGAACACCAAAACTCACGCGGCGAAAGCCCAGATCGTATAACTTTTCAAGATGCTCACGCGTCGTGTTGTTCGGATGGCCTTCAAAGCTCATGTCGCAATCCATTCCTTTTCGTGCCAGCGAGAAGATGCCGTTGATGAGGTCTTCGAGGTTCTTTGGGGAAAAGAAAGTAGGGGTGCCGCCGCCCAGATGAAGTTCGCGGATCATCGGTTTTTCATCAAAAAGCTGGCAATACAACCGCCATTCCTTGAGTACCGATTGGACATAAGGATGTTCTAGCGCGTGGTTTTTGGTGATGCGCTTGTGGCAGCCGCAAAACGTACACATACTTTCGCAAAACGGCAAATGGATGTAAACGCTGATGCCTTCGTTTTTACTTTCATCATAGGCCAAAATAAAGGTATTCTTCCAGGTTGGGTAATCGAATTCGGGATTCCAATAGGGAACGGTAGGGTAGCTGGTATAACGCGGTCCCGGAACGTTGTATTTTTGGATCAGTGTTTTTTTCATGGTTGTTATTTTAAACAAAAGTAGGAGTGATGGTCCTCGAATCTTATGACAAATATCATGTTCGCGAAAACGAATTGCCGCCGACTTTGGCCAATATATCGTTCATCATTTCAATTTGCACACGCTGCAGTTCCAATAATTCTCGAAATCTTATGTCTTTTTTTTCATTTAGAACAATTGGTTTTTGTCATATTCCAATTCGGTGATTTGAAATTGGGCATACGGAAAATCCCGATCGCGCATTCGCCAGACCGCCTCGATTTTCGTAGGAATCAAAACGCCGTGAAAAGAGGCGTAGCCCGACAATTTCCCGATCCATGTCTCCAGATTTTTATCGCCCATATAGCGCTTGGTTTCGAGTTGCGTGATTTCGCCGATGTCGTTGAACGTCACGATGTAATACACGATGAATTTGTTACTGGTATAGGTGAGTTTGGCCGAATGGCTGTCAATGGCCGACCATTGCAGGAATTCTGTCGGCAGCAGATTGGTAGGGAACCACACGCTTTCGCCCAGCCACCGCAACAATTCGGCTTGGGAATATTTTAGTCCATGGCCATTGACGATCCGGAACATCGAAAGAAAATAGACGTCCAATTTGCCTTGGCCCGAGATGAAAACGTCGTAAGCGGTAAACCATTTGGTGTGGCCTTTCCAAACCAAACCGGGATCGGCAGTAGTAAAATATTCTTCGCCGGTAATGTCCATCCATTTGCCATGTTCAGAAGTCTTGAATTTTCCGCTGTGCTTGAGTCGAACACAACTGATGTAAGGCAGTCCTTCCTTCAATACATGCCTGAAATAGTTTTGCACGGGTTCCGGCAGATGGGCAAGGTTTCGGTGCGTAACTATTTTGTCCATTTGCTTTGGGGATTGCCCGAGCAAATGGGTAGCCTGTCTTTCAAATAATTGGTCGATATTCCTGAGCAATACCGCAAAAACAATAATGATTGAAAGCGGCAAAAGGGTCAATAAAATGAAAAACATGGCGATTGAAATTAAGGATTGATGGCTAAACCTTCGTCGAGACTCGAATGCAGGGCAACCAACTTGGCATTGAACGCCGTGCGCCATGATTCGTTTTTCAATAGATCTTCTGTCGTGAAATGATCGATGTTGTTCCTGAATTTGATGCCCTGACGAAACAGTTTGCTTTTGAGTTTTTCGAGTTTGTAGTCGCAGGAATTGAATACCCGGCGTAACCGCACTTTTTGGGTGCTTTTTTCATCAGTACATTGGTTTTCAAGCAGGTTCAGTTTTTCTTGTGCCTTCAAGAGCGATTCGCCTGCATCTTTCCTGAACTTTTGCCAATCCTCGATAGTTTGGAGCCGCGTCGAATCGGAAATCGGTTTGGAGCGTTCAGATTCCGATAATGTCGAAATGCTGTCTTTTTCTGGCCTTTCACATGCCGAAAGAACCAAAAGGGTAATGATAAAACAACTTAACAAGACGATGGTTTTCATTTTCGATAGTTTACAGATTGACAATTTCGTTATGGAGCGGCACCTGGCAAGCGTAGTTGTACTTTTCCCTGATTTTGATGCGGAGCTCATCGGCAGGTTCATTCTCACCGTGTACCAAGAATATTTTCTTCGGAGGGTCTTGTAGCTCGGAAAGCCAATGCAACAATCCATTTTGATCTGCATGTGCCGAAAGCCCTTGAATTTCAAGTATATTGGCTTTGACCGAGAAAAACCGGCCATGGATTTTAATTTCAGCAGCACCTTCCAGCAATTTCCTGCCACGTGTGCCTTCGGCCTGGTAGCCGACGATAATGACGGTAGTTTCAGGCCGTTCGATATAATGTTCGAGGTAGGAGAGAACCCGTCCGCCTGTCACCATGCCACTGGCGGCAATGACGACTTTGGGTTGATGGTCGTAAATGGTTTCGACAGTTTGCTCAAAATCAGCGATCATCGTAAATGTTTGTTCCATGGCTGCGCAATCCGAAAGCGACAACTTATGCGCTTGCGGGTTGGCCTTAAAAATTTCGAAAACGCTGATGCCCATGGGCGTATCGATGATGTACGGAACATCCGGGATGCGTTGTTCTTTGCGCAGTTGCCAAAGGAGGTACATGATCGACTGAATACGCTCGACGGCAAAACCCGGGATAATGACCGTTCCGCCATTCTTGAGCGTGTTGTTGATGTAGGTTTCGAGCTCGAGCTTGACATCGGTGTCGGGATGAACCCGGTTGCCGTAAGTGCTTTCCAGGAACAGATAATTGGCTTTTTTGGGACGAAATGGCGGAAACATCAGTACATCGTTGTCGCGTCCGATGTCGCCCGAAAAGACAAGCGTTTTGTTTTCCAGCTTGAGCTCGATGCTCGCCGCACCGAGGATGTGTCCGGCATTGGTAAACATGACTTTTATTTCCGGATTGATCATCACCGGCTCATTGAAGTGAACCGTATGGAATAACGAAAACACTTGCTTGGCCTGTGCTACCGTGTAAAGCGGTTTGGCCATCTGGTGTTTGGAGTAATGTCCGGCGTTGGCTTTGGCAGCTTCTTCTTCTTGGATTTTTGCACTGTCGAGCAGGATGAGCCTGGCAATCGCCTTGGTGGGTGAGGTACACAATATCTTGCCTGCAAATCCTTGCTCGACCAGGCACGGGAGCCAACCACAATGATCAAGATGACCGTGGGTAAGCAAGACATAATCGATCGTAGAAGGCCCTACAGGCAAAGTTTTCCAATTGAGTTCGCGCAATGCCTTGACACCTTGAAACTGGCCGCAATCGATCAGCATCGTTGCGCCATTGCTTTGGATGAGGGTTTTCGAACCCGTTACGGTTCCCGCGCCGCCTAAGAATTGTACTTCCATCTTAAAAAATATTGCAAAGCGAAGCCGCTTCGGTGAGTATGTTTTTTTGTCGGTTTTTGCTGATGCCGATTTGGTGCAGCCCTTCGGGTTTTTCAATCAGCTCTTTGACCAATAGGATGTCCAGTATCAGCAATTGCTCTTTTTCCATGCGCGACATCGTGGTCAGGCAAGTAATCGGGTAAAGCCCGGTTTGGTCGATCTTCGCCTTGATGTTTCCCGTCGTCGGATAATCCCAGCCGAGTAATTGGAGGCCAGAGCAATTCGCAAATTTGATGGCGTCGGCGGTAAATCGGTTGTTGGTAACGATCCAACATTTTTCAACCTGATCGGACTTTGAAAATATTTGATGGGTGTTTTCCTTCAGGTCATTGAAACGCGACAGGATGTACAAGGGTACTTTCACATCAGAATGCGCCGTCTGGCTGCTGTGGAACTTGCATTCGACCATTTCAATTGCGCCTGCTTTTTCTAAAACGACATCTACTTCATGGGTGACGCATTGGCCTTGGAGGATCAGATTGGTTTTTGTTCGATACCCATCGTGGCCGAAGATCCGTGCGATGAATTTCTCAAAGAAGAAACCCGCCGGCCCCAACAATTGCAACGCCGTTCGCAGATTGTATCGTGCCGCATGCGAAGCCGATACTTTTTTGAGCAAATGGGCCGCCATCCCGTAAATTTTTTTCGTAGGGATGCCGTCGTAGAGTTGGCGCTCTATTTTTTCGATAATGGTTTGAACGTCATTTTCGGCTGCGCCCGATTTGAGCAACGACTGCCTGAGTTTTTTGGTGTTGAAATCGGCTATTTCACCCGAATGCTTGCGGACTTTCATGGCGCTTTCCGTTCGGTTCGCCAATCCTTGCCCGCATATTTTTGCTTTGGGATGTGAAATTGCAGGATTTCACGGGCGTTATTTATTTCAATATTTTCGTCGGCCAGCAACAAATAATGGGCTGCCTTGACATCGGTCCGGTATTTTACTTTTCGCTTGTTCGAGAATCGGAAATATACCGCAGCGGAGATTGCGCTCAGGACCGCACCGACTATCCCCAACACCAATCCGGCGATGATCGCACCAATCCAGCCCTGTATCAATGACGGCCCGATTATGGGAATCGAATAGGTCGAAAACCCGAACAACAATCCCCAGAAGCCCGAGTAGAAACCGCCGATGAATGCCCATTTCTTCATGAGGTCGTAGGCATCATAATAACCCAAAACTTTCTCTGAGGTATACAAATCTGTGGCTACGATCGAAAAGCGGTTCATTTCATGGCCGTTTTGCTGTAATCGTATGATCGCATTTTCTGCCTGATCGTGCGAATCGTAGTGCGCCACGATGGTTCTTATAGGATTTGTGATGGTTGTTTTCATGCTAGCGTTTGTAAAAGTTCATATTGTAACTGATACAAAATTGAAGATTTGTATTGGCGAAAAAAATGACAATTGTCATGTTGTCAAACCATTGTAAATCAATTGCTTTTTTGCAAAATTGTCCCGAGTAATTCACCCGAAGACACCATCCCGGACTGTTGCCATAATTTCTTTCCTTTCTGGAAAAGCATTACTGTGGGCACCAGCCGAACTTTATAGGCATGTGCCAGCGCTTTGTTCCGCTCCACATCGACTTTGACGACTTTGATGCGGTTGCCCAGACTTTGTTTAACCGAGTCGAGCACAGTTGCTAATTTTTCGCAAGGTGCGCAAACCGGGAGATAGAAGTCGATCAGTACGGGTTTGTCTGAATGGATGATCTGCTCGAAGGATTTCATCTCAGAGCCGTTTTTTTCTATTTCGGGTATTGATCCCAAGCAGAAAATACAAGGGACAAAAATTGAAAAACGCCGTGGCCATCAAGAGGGCGAGTGCCACCAATGCCCACCA
This sequence comes from Flavobacterium sp., assembly GCF_047602195.1. Taxonomy (GTDB): domain Bacteria; phylum Bacteroidota; class Bacteroidia; order Flavobacteriales; family Flavobacteriaceae; genus Flavobacterium. The sequence continues at coordinate 2,573,328 of NZ_JASGHW010000004.1, read as the reverse complement.
AAAATTGATGAGGTCGGTCAAATACAATGAAAGTACTATGAAAGCAATTAAAAACCGGATAAATTGGTCGTTCGATCCCACATTTTTTTTCATGATATTGCTACTTATAATAACCTGATCTGGATTTTTCGAGTAAATTATCAAGCGTTGTGTTGAGGTCGAACATGTCGCGTTTGAACTGCTTCATGAATGCTTCGTTCTTTTGTTGAACGGTTGGGTCATCGGGGTTGTAGGTCTGTAGTTCGGCCGAAAACTCCTTGTTGCGTTTGATACGCCGCGCCTTGAGTTTGAGCAAAGCCAAATTGCTTGCATTGCTCACTTGCTGCATTTCAATCTTTTCGTCACCGTCGGCTTCGTCGATTTTAGTCTCCAGGCTTGAAAGATTGGTTTCGGTGATGTCGATCAAATCCTGCGATTGTTTGAAAAAGGACTCCCAGCTTTCGATCGCCATTTCTTTGGTCACTTTGTCATTTTTGCCGTAATGCACTTCGTAATAATCCTGGTCTTCATCATAGGTTTCTTCAGCGTCTTTGGCGCATCCGCGTGCGAGAAACAAAAGAGGCAAGAAAGTAAACGTCAATAAATATTTTGCTGTTTTCATTGGTTTGGCAGATTACATATAAATATCATAGTAGATTTTGAGTTGGTTGTCCACCTGTGAGACACCCGGCGTCTTCCAGGCTATCTTCGCTGCTTCTTCTTTTTGGTACAGTGTGCTTACCGTCCCTTTGAGCGTAATGTTACTACCCGATACTTCTACACTGATGTTGGTCGGGTTGATCGACGCATGCCGGAACAGCGCATCGATGACTTTTTGCTTTTCAATTTCCTCGGCCACTTCAGATTCGATCTTGACCGAGCAGACCAACGCTTTGATGCCGTCGACATGTTCCACCAGCCGTTTCGCTGCCTGGCGCTGGTAATCCCACGGCAACGTGCCCGATAGATAAACATCGCCGTTCTCTACTTTTACCTTCAATCGGTCGGGAGGGATGTTCCAACTCTCGCCGAGTGCCTTGATTACTGCCTGGGCGATGTCGAAATCAGTTTTGCTATCTGAATTGGCATAACGGATCTCGATTTTTTCGACAACCGCCAGAACACCCGCGACATTTTTTGCCGCTTCTTCGGCCTGCATTTTCTTTTGGTATTTGTTGACTGTTCCCGTCAGCGTCACTATTCCGCTTTTGACGGTGACGCCAATTTCTGCCGCATGCAAAGCAGGCTCCCATTTGATGGCATCTTCAACATCCTGTTGCAGTTGTTCATTGGTTTTTTGTGGAGCGATGGTTTTCATTTGATTGTGATTTATAGGTTTTTGGGTTAAGGAGCATAGATGTAATCTCCAGTAATTTTCATTTCATTGACATTCAAATCGGTGCGTCGCCATTGTTGAGGATTTATTTTCGAAGTATCGGCTATGGAGACCAAATCGAGGTATGGCAATATTTTTTCGCGCTCGACGATTTGTCGTTTATAGCCAAATGAAAACCGGTCGCCGCGCATCTGGTATTCGATGGTTTGGGAAGGATTTTCGAGATTGCGGTACAAAATGGTCTGCGTTTTCCAATCGCCGTTCCAGGTCAAAAAAGCGGTCAGAAAGCTCACGCACAATGCCGAAAACAAGATAACCAGTACCGTATTGCGATCGCCAAGTCCGAAAAAATGGTATGCGATTAAAATTGGAAAAAGCGCCACGGCCAAAAAGAAAATGATAAAATGAACAACGACGTTATTGATGTACAGGCTGGTGTTGGCGTCCAGAAACAACAATAGAGCCGCGATTAAAAAAACAGCAAGCATCGAGATACTCTTGTAATGGCTTGGCGGTTGTTGGACTGTTTTTTTCATAACGACACCATATAGGTTTCACGGTTCATGTTTCCGGCGTGGAATTGATGATCGATACCAATCAACTGCCGCAAAATTTTCTTCAGTAGCGAAATATCCATTCCCAAACTGGAAAGCGCGTTGTTGAACACGAGCTGGCTTTCGATATTTTGTCCCACCAGAACGATGTTGATTTTATTGCCGGGATATTCCATTGCTATCGATTTTAAATTAAACAATAAGAACGTTTCGGGACAAAGTAAAATTAGGATGGCCTTATCTAAGGAAATATGATAATTGTCAGGCTTTTTAAATTTAAGGAGCGGTTTTTACATCCTCGAACCTGCAACCCAAGCCCACATTGATGCGGATGATTTCGCGCTTGAATTGCTTCTGGAATTCTTTGTTGCGCTTGTGGCTTATTGGATCGTATTGCCGCAGCTCATCGTTGAAGGCATCGTCGCGTTGCATCCTTTTGTGTTCGAGCTCATCGATTGCTTTCTTGTACCGTGAGTAGGTCTTGCCCAATTCGAATTTTTCGGGTCCCTTGCATTCGTCGATTTGGTATTGCAATGATTCGAGGTTATTGCGCGAATAGAAAATCAAATCCTCGGATTCCTTTAAGAATGTTTCCCAATCTTCAACGGCAGTTTCCTCGGGGATTTGGTTTTGATCAAATCGGTACTCGTCCAATTGTTCATTTTTATAAAATTGATTTTCCTCGGATTCACTGGTGCAATGTATCGCGAGCAACAACATCGGAAGGGCAAAAAAAGAATGGATTTTCATAAGATTGCATTTAATTACACATAAGCTACCCGACGTTCAGGTGTATTCAAAAGTTCATAATACTTGCGCTCGATTGATTCCTGATGGTTCGGGTGCGCAATATTGACCAATGCCTCGGCGCGTTGTTTGAGGTTTTTTCCGTACAGGTCGGCGATTCCGTATTCGGTGATGATGTATTGCGCATGCGAACGTGTCGTGACCACGCCTGCTCCCTGTTTGAGGAATGGAACAATTCTACTTTCGCCTTTCTTGGTGACCGATGGCAATGCGATGATGGCCTTTCCGCCTTCGCTGAGCGCAGCCCCACGGATGAAATCCATTTGTCCACCGACACCAGAATACATCTTGGCACCAATCGAGTCGGCGCAAACCTGACCGGTCAGATCGACCTCGATCGCCGAATTGATTGCGATCATCTTTGGATTGCGCCTAATGACAGCCGTATCATTAACAAACGACGATTCACGCATTTCGATAAACGGGTTGTCGTGCACAAAGTCGTACAGCCTTTGCGAGCCGATCAGGAACGTGGCCAGCGCACGTCCTTTGCAAACGCCTTTGTATCTGCAATTGATGACGCCTTTTTCAATCAGGTCGATGACACCGTCGGAGAACATTTCGGTGTGCAATCCCAAATCCTTGTGTGTTTTGAGGTTGGCCAATGCCGCATTCGGAATCGAACCGATGCCCATCTGCAAGGTGCTTTTGTCCTCGATCAGCGACGCAATGTGTTGGCCGATCTTATTTTCGGTTTCGGAAATGTCTTCCTGCTGGTGACTGTAGATGGGCACATCGACATCGACCAGGTAATCGATTTCAGAAACATGGATGATGCCGTCACCAAATGTACGCGGCATTTGCGGATTCACTTGGGCGATCACGGTTTTGGCGTGCCGTATCGCGGCAAGTGTCGCCTCAACCGATACGCCCAACGAGCAGTAACCGTGCGCGTCTGGTGTAGAGACATGGATCAGCACCGTATCGAGCGCAATGGCAGCCTTTTTAAAGAGATTGGGCAATTCGCTCAAGAACACGGGTGTGTAGGAACCATTGCCCGCAGCCAACGTGTGTCTTACATTTTTTCCTAAGAAAAACGAATTGACATGGAACGCGTAGGACAATGCCGGGTTGGCATAGGGCGCTTCGCCTTCGGTATGCAAATGGCAGATCTCAACATTCCTGAGTTCGGAGCCGCGCCGGCTCAGTGCTTTGACGAGTTCGGAGGGTGCGGCCGCTGCGGCTTGGATATAAATTCGGCTGTTGGATTGGACGGTTTTTAGCGCTTCTTCGGCTGAGGTGTAACGGGTCATGTCAAATAATTTTTGACAAAGTTAGATCGTCGGGCTTCTTTAAAATATGATATAAATCATGTTAGCCCTTCATGGCCCAATTGAATAGGATGATGACTTGATTTTGTTGAAACTTTTTGCTTCTTCGGTTCAAGAAACCCAACGAATTTAGTGCTTTGGCAATTGTGTAGAAAGATTTGCCTTGCGTTTTTAACGACACGACTAAAGCCGTTGTTTTGTGCTTATTTTCATTAAAATTTGCGGGCCAACTTTACTTTCCGATGCAGAAATTCGCAAAAATATTCCCCAACAGTTCATCATTGGTGACCTCTCCGGTGATGCTGCCAAAATGGTACAACGCTTCCCGTATGTCAATGGCCATCAGGTCCGAAGACAGGTTGGTCTGCAGTCCATACTGCACTTTCTGGATTTCCTCGAGCGCCTTGATCAACGAATCATAGTGTCGCGAATTGGTCACGATGGTTTCGTTGTTGCGCAGTGCACCCGTGTCGACAAACGAAATAAGTTGGTTTTTAAGATTTTCGATGCCGATATTTTGCTTGGCAGAAATCATTAGAATCTGGGGAATTTCAGTTTTGACGGTTTCAATTTGGGATTGCGAAAGCTTATCGGCTTTATTCCCGATTACAATCAATGGCTTAAGCGGAAATTGATTTTTGATTTTCTCAATTTCAATTTTCACCGCGTCCAGCTCATTATTAATTATTAATTGTTCATTATTAATTAAATACAAAACCACCTGTGCCATTTCCATTTTTTCAAAAGTCTTGCGGATACCGATGCTTTCCACGACATCTTCGGTTTCACGGATGCCGGCCGTATCGATGAACCGGAAGCCGATGCCGTTGATGACCAATTCATCTTCGATCGTGTCGCGTGTCGTCCCGGCAATATCCGAGACAATCGCGCGCTCCTCGTTGAGCAAGGCATTGAGCAAAGTCGATTTCCCGACGTTGGGTTCGCCTACAATCGCTACCGGAATGCCATTTTTAATGACATTTCCAACGGCAAACGAATCGATCAAGCGTTTGAGGACAAATTCGATGCGGTTGAGCAGTTCATGGAATTGCGTGCGGTCTGCAAACTCCACATCTTCTTCGGCAAAATCAAGTTCGAGTTCAATCAGCGAAGCGAAATTCAAAAGCTCTTGACGCAATTGCGCAATCTCGTTCGAGAACCCGCCGCGCATCTGTTTCATCGCAATCTGGTGCGAGGCTTCATTGTCGGAGGCAATCAGGTCGGCGACCGCTTCGGCTTGTGAGAGATCGAGCTTGCCATTGAGGAAAGCGCGCAGCGTAAATTCGCCGGGCTGTGCCATACGGCAACCTTTGCGCAACAACAATTGGATGATTTGCTGCTGGATATAGGTCGAGCCATGGCAGGAAATTTCAATCGTGTCCTCGCCTGTGTACGAATTCGGTCCTTTGAAAACCGACACCAGCGCTTCGTCGAGCGTGAGGATGCCATCGGTGATGTGCCCCAAATGCAAAGTGTGCGATTTCTGCTTCGTGAGGTCTTTTCCCTTTACCGATTTAAAGACGGAATTGCCGATGCCGATGGCGTCGGTTCCCGAAATCCGTATGACGGCAATAGCGCCTGAACCCGAAGGGGTTGCGAGTGCAACGATAGCATCCTGATTGATCATGATCAAAAATTTTATGCAAAAGTACGCTAAAGTTGGCAATCCCATACCATGCCGAAAGCCTAATAAAATGATAAACCGCAGCCATATTTAGCCCTCGATTTTGTAAATTTATACAACCAACAGCTAAATCCGCACACTTATGAAAAAGATCCTGTTTCCCACCGATTTTTCAGAAGTATCCAATAACGCTTTTATTTACGCACTCAAATTGGCCGAGAACATCAAGGCCGAAATCATCACCTTGCATGTGTACGATTTGCCCATCATCGACAACGAAGGCTTTCCGAATTACCTGCTTGAATTGTACGATGTGGTCGAGGTAGGGCAGTTCGAGAATTACAAAGGCCAGATTCCCGTATTGCGCGACATTGCCCAAAAGCACAAACTTGACCATATTAAATTGTCGCATGAGTTGCTGATGGGGGATTTGGTCGGAAACATCAAGGCGATCTGCAAAAAGGAAAACATCGATTATGTCGTGATGGGCACCAAAGGCGCTTCGGGGCTCAAGGAAACCTTTCTCGGTTCTACCGCCGGCAATGTCATCGCCGAAACCGATGTATTTGTTTTGGCGATTCCCGAACATTGCCAGTACCATTCGATCACCAACATCGCCTTTACCTCGCGTTTCAAGGACAAAGACCGCAAAGCGTTGCACAAAATCGTCAAGATGGCCAAGGGATTCAATGCGCAGGTGCATTGCCTGTACGTCAAGACCTCGCATTCGGATGTCAAAGAAATCACGATGCAGGACTGGAAATTTGTGTTCAGCGAGGACGATGTCGAATTCCATGTGATCGAAAGCGAACACGTCAAGGACACCATCCTGCATTTTACCGAGAATGAAAAAATCGACATGCTCGCGATGCTGCATTACAAGAAAAGTTTCCTCGAGGAATTGTTCCACCACAGCTTGACCAAAAGGATTGCGCACCACATCCAAATCCCGATACTGGCGCTGCACGACAACTAAGATAAATTTAAATTTATGCCGATACAAACCACGAATCCCTACAATAATACAGTCGTTAAAACCTTCGATGAGATTTCAGACGAAACACTCGAAAAGAAAATAGCCAAGGCACACAAAGCCTATCAATCCTGGAAAAATACCGATATTAAAACACGGGCGGCGCTGCTCCAAAAGGTAGCCGACCTGATGCGCCAAAACAAAACCGAATTGGCGCGGTTGATCACGCTTGAAATGGGGAAACTCATTGCACAAAGCGAAGCCGAAATTGAAATGTGCGCCTCGGTTTATGAATATTACGCGAAAAATGCAGCAGCATTTCTCAAAGACCAACCCATTCCGATCAAAGACGGAAAAGCCTTTGTGCGTTATACACCGACGGGGATTATTCTCGCCATAGAACCCTGGAATTATCCGTTCAACCAGGTCGCGCGATTGGCTGCGCCGAATATCGTTGGTGGCAATGTCGTGATGCTCAAGCACGCGTCGAATGTGCCGCAATGTGCCGCGATGATTGAAAAATTGTTCAAGCAGGCGGGCGCGCCAGAGGGCATCTTTACCAATTTGTATGTGGCCGGAAAACGCATCGCCAAATTGGCAGAAGACCCCAGAATTACCGGAATGTCACTCACCGGAAGCGAGGCTGCGGGTTCGAGCATGGCAGAAGCCGCGGGGAAAAACCTCAAGAAATCGGTATTGGAGTTGGGTGGCAGTGATGCGTTTATTATTCTGGATGATGCCGATGTGGATTTGGCGGTGGAGAAAGCCGTACTCGGTCGATTTGGCAATATGGGACAGGCTTGTACGTCATCGAAACGCATGATTGCGACGGCCAAAGTCGCCGATGAATTCCTAAAGAAATTGACTGCAAGGATTAAGGATTTGAAAGTAGGCGACCCGATGGATCCCGAAACCAAGGTTGGGCCACTCAGCAGCGAAGAAGCCGCGCAGAAAGTCGCCCGGCAAGTCGCCGATACGGTCAAGCAAGGCGCCAAGGTTGTCGTTGGCGGAAAGCGCATCGAACGGGAAGGTGCATTTATGGAATTTACGGTATTGACGAACATCAAGCCCGGAATGACGGCTTACAGTGAAGAAATATTTGGGCCGGTGGTTTCTTTTTACAAAGTCAAGGACGAAGCCGCGGCAATCAAATTGGCGAACGATACCAGTTTTGGTTTAGGTGGCTCGGTGTTCAGCAAGGACAAAACGCGCGCGATTCGCGTGGCCAGCCAAATCGATACCGGGATGGTGTTCATCAACCAGAATGTGGCCTCACGGCCCGAGTTGCCGTTTGGCGGGACGAAGCGTTCGGGGTATGGACGCGAGCTGTCGGCGCTCGGGATTGAGGAATTCATGAACAAGAAGTTGATTTATATTCCCGGATGAGATTGAAAGCCGGTTTTGGTATTGAATGTTTGCTGATTGGTTACCAGTTGAATCCAACGCCAACATAGCGAATTCCTTTTTGGCCGAAAAACCGTTTGTAGTTTTTCAGTTCTTCGCGAAGATCATTTAAATCATTTTCTACTTTCTGTTTGCTGAATTGCCAGCTTTCCCCATTGTTGGGGTTGGTCCATTTGATATTCCCGTCGGAATGTGAAACCTGGATGCCCTGTTTCCAACCACTGCATTCGGGAACGCCGCAACAACACGAGAAAATGGTAAACTCACCTTCTTGATCCAAGCTTTTTAAAAACTGTTTTTCATCAATGACGTCGCTGTCGGCATAGGGTCTTTCATTGTTGAGCCGGATTTCTAGCTTGCCTTGCATCCAAATATTGTCTGCCTCCATTTGACAGGCGGTTATGATCAATTCTACATAGACAGTGTCCAACATGGTTTCCGGGTATTTTATTAAACGATGGTTGTTTCGCGTTAGGATGGGAGCAAGGTGCCGTGTCCCGATGCGTTGGGACGGACAGCCCGGGCCGAAGGCAACGCCCAAAGTCCGCAAAGCTTGATTGGAAACGTTTAAATCTTACGGTCTTTGCGTAAAGACTTTGACCTTTGCGGTTAAAAAAAAGCCGTCCCTTTCGAAACGGCTTTTCCAATTAGTCAGATTGTTTTGTTATTTTTTAACGCCTGCGGCCAAAGTTGTGGGGTCTGCAGAGATCGCTACTCCTGGCAATTTCACCGGTGCGGCGATTTGTGCGAGGAAACTTCCTTCTACTTCACCTCTCTTGTAAGTGGTGAATGCGATTCTGTACAAGCCCATCACGAGTGACTTGGTAGGGTTTGACGTCTCAGAAGTGATGCGCATCAAAGAGTTGTATTTGCTGCCTGATGGCTGAGCCGGCATTTCTGATGAATCGTCGTTTGAATCGATTTTGGTCCATTTGGCTGTTTTGGCCTTGGCCGCAACGTCCTCGAGTTTGAGGATGCCTTCGGCACGTTCGAGCTGTACCCAAGTATCGAAGAATTTTTTGTTCTCGGTAGCATTGGCGGTGTAGTCAGCCGTTACGTAATCTTTGTCGGTTGGTTTCATTCCGTCTGGTGCCGGTGAAATCATACGAACGCCGATTTCTGGAGCGGCAACCGGGATCCAAACGTATACGTAGTACATTTTCTTACCACCGACTACTTCGTCAGGAGCAGCACCGGGCTTGATGTATCCGAAATAGCTTTGGATATCAGTGTAAGGAACACGGATTTCTTTTCCCATGACGCTTTTCTTTCCGAGGTCAGCGCCGAATTTGTCTAATTTTTGGGCAGAAGCCGTCATTCCAACCGCGAGGCATACTAAACCTGCAAGTACATTTTTTTTCATAATTAAAGTTAGTTTTTGTTAATTTTCCTACTCTTAAGGATTTTCGGTTACTCCATTTGGGTTAGTTATTGAATTTACGGTTATTTATAAACTCAGCGAACCAAATTTAAAAATATTAATAAATTAAATGATGAAATCATCGTTATTTTTTCGGTCCGTTAGTAAAGCAAAAACAGCAGCCAGATCAACAGCCCAAAAGAGCTGATGTTGATCAAAAGCATCGCCTTGTTTTTGTGTTTCAACGTCAGGAATCCCGAGAAGGCCAGCATGACATAACACAACAATGTGCTGACATTGGGGAAACCAGTGTAAAAAAAGCGAATAGATTTCGGCAATTCCTCGAGCCGGTTTTTCGGGATGCCTTTGGAGCCCATTTGCAGGAACTCCTCGGGTGCACACAAATAAGCCCAGCTTAAAATGATCAGGATCGAAACGGCATACAGCAGGATTGCTGCAGTTTGTTTCTTTCCGATGTTTTGATTGTAATTTTCTTGCAATACACTTTCCATTTTTAGTTAAACTTTATCATTGACGAAAGTAAACAGAATGCGAGGCGGGCGATTGCGAAAGTGATAAGTGCAGGTTTGCGTTTATTATCTGCAAGTCAATCCAATAAAAAAACCGCAGCTCCAAATAGAGGCCACGGCTTAGCGGTAATTATTTAGGTTGGTTTAGGTGCTTAATTGTTGAGCATGACCGGCATCACGAGCATCGTGACGGTTTCTCCATCTTCGAGTCCGTCGACCGGGGTCAGGATTCCGGCGCGGTTCGGCAGTGACATTTCGAGCATGATCATGTCCGATTGCAGGTTGGTCAGCATCTCGGTCAGGAAACGCGAGTTGAACCCGATTTGCATGTCGTCGCCCTGGTAATCACAGGTCAAACGCTCCTCGGCCTTGTTCGAGTAATCGATGTCTTCGGCAGAAATGTTGAGTTCGGCGCCCGCAATCTTGAGACGGATCTGGTGCGTGGTCTTGTTCGAAGAAAATCGCCACACGACGGACCGAGCTCAGGAACTGTGTACGGTCGATCATCAATTTGTTCGGATTTTCTTTCGGGATGACCGCTTCGTAATTCGGATATTTTCCATCGATGAGGCGGCACATCAAGACGTAATTGTCAAAAGAGAACGTCGCGTTCGAATCGTTGTATTCGATTTTGACTTCGGCATCCGAAGCCCCGAGGATATTTTTGAGGATGGTCAACGGCTTCTTCGGCATGATGAAATCGGCAACCTGTGAAGCCTTGACGTCGGTGCGTGCATATTTCACGAGTTTGTGCGCGTCGGTCGCAACGAAAGTCAAACCTTCGGGCGAAAACTGGAAAAATACCCCAGACATCACCGGACGCAAATCGTCGTTTCCGGCAGCGAAAATCGTTTTGCTGACCGCGGTAGCCAACACATCGGCCGGGACCAAAGTGGTAGACGGATCGTCGAGGTTCACTGCTTTCGGGAATTCTTCGCCCGGCGCATAGGCCAACGCATATTTACCCGAATTCGAACTGATTTCGATCGTACTGTTTTCCTCGACCGTAAAGGTCAGCGGTTGTTCCGGGAACGTTTTCAGGATCTCGAGCAAGAGTTTTGCAGGAACGGCGACGCTTCCTTTGCTGGTCGAATCGATTTCCAAAGTGGCCGACATGGTGGTTTCCAAATCGGAAGCCGAAACCGTCAGCGTTTTGTTGTCCAATTCAAAAAGGAAATTGTCGAGGATAGGCAAGGTGTTGCTGCTGTTGATCACGCTTCCCAAAACCTGAAGTTGTTTTAATAAGTACGAACTCGATACGATGAATTTCATTGGTCTGTATTTAATTTTTTGGTCGAAACCGCCCTATTTTTAGGCAAGTTACATTTTACAAATATATTTGAATCAGTCTAATATCAAAAAGAATTTTATTAACATTATCGGGCGTATTTGCGCTTGCGGAGCAGCACGAACACCAATCCGAAAATCGCCAGAATCACTATTGGAAGTCCGACAGTTATGAACTGCGAGACCGTGTAATTCGCATAGACTTTTTCCTTGTCGAGAATCGGTAGGTTGACTTGCTTGTTGCGAATGTTAATAAGTCCGCTGTCATCGAGCAGGTAATTGACGCAATTCATCAGGAATTCCTTGTTGCCGTAGAGTTTATTGGTCCATTTGTCATAGCCGAGTTCCATCGGTTGGAAATTCTTGTCGAGGTCATTCTTGATGACATCGCCATCCGAAATCACGATCATTTTGTTTTCTTTCCGGGCTTGTGGAATGTACGACTTGTCGGCAAACGGCAGGACGCGGTTTTCATAGACCGAGTGGAATTTGCCTTCGAGCAAAACCGCCACCGGGATATTGCCCTTACCGGTGAATTCAGATTGTTCCGGGCGTTCGGTCACCATGTCGAGGTTGACCTGCACCGGCGCACCGATCAATTTCGAATAAGGCGAAGATTGCAGCAATACCGTTTTGCGGATGTCGTTCTTGAGCACATCGATGCCGCTCGCGAATTCGAACTTGATGCCGTCGAGATTGCTCACGATCGGGTGTTTGGATGTCGGATAAACCAAGGGCGAATAAAACCACGGATATTGGGTGTATTGCGCCGCGCTGCCTTTTTCTCCCGTGGCCAGTGCAATTGGCGTGGCCATCAAATCCTTGACGAGATTCGGGTTGATGCGTACACCGTATTTGAAGAACAGGTCATTCAGGTTCAAATCATTCGGATAGGCCAGGGTAGCACCGGCATCGTTGTACAGGCTGTCCATTTCCATGTTGACCTGGTCGATGAGCCAAATCGTCTTGCCGCCATTGAGGATGAACTGGTCGAGCACTTCTTTTTCCTCGTCGGTGAATTTCTCGGTCGGCTTGGCGATGACGGCCAGGTCGTATTTCTTGAGGTATTCGAGGCTTTCATTCGGCTTTTTGGCCACCGAATCGAGCGTAAAGGTACCGATGTAATAATTCTCGCGGACATTCTTGATGAAATCGGCCATCAATTGGTCGGGCATTTCGCCATTGCCTTTGATCACGGCGATTTTCTTTTCCTTGGCATTGATGACCGTGTTGAACGCATTGGCGAAAGCATATTCGAGATGCTGTACCGAACCGTTGACTTTCTCTGCCGTGGACGCACCCATGAAATTCTTGAGCAACGGGATTTTGACACTGCGCGCACCGTAAGTAGCAATCGCCCATGGAAAAATGACTTCCTCGGACTGTTTGCCTTTGTCCTCAACGGTCACACTGGCCGGTGTCATGCCGTTTCCTTGAAAAGAGTTGACGATCGCCTCATCGAGGTTGGTGACCTTGTTGATGCTGGCCTTGATTTCGGCTTCGATTTTGGGCGACGGGACGGGGTTGTTCAGTCGGTACAATTTATAGATCAAATCACGTTTGGCCGTTTCGCTGCCTTCGGAGTCGTCCAGCGGATTGATGAAATTGAAAACGATACTCGAATTGTAAGCCTTGAATTCCTCGAGCAATTGCTGGGTTTCGGTTTGCAGTTTCTTGAATTCCCCGGGGAATTGTCCGTCGAGATACACATCGACAATCAAGGGTTCGCCGGCTTTCTTGATGATGCCCAAAGAGGTGCCGGAAAGCGTATAACGTTTGTCGTGCGTCAAATCAAAACGCTTGAAAATAGCGCTGCCAGCAATGTTGATTACAATTAAAACTATAATTGTAATTAATAAGTTCTTAATGTCTGATTTTCTTTTCATTACGCCTTGATTGATTTGAGTTTAAAAACGGTAAATGAAAGAAACAAAACGGTAAGACTGACGAAGTACAAAATGTCGCGTGTGTCGAGTACGCCACGGCCCATGCTTTTGAAATGGCTGTCCATACCCAAGTAAGAAATAAGATTTTGTATTTTAGGAACCAAACCCGCCAAACCTTCGAAGGCGAAATAAAAGAAAAAGCAGCCAAATACAGCAAGGATGAAAGCTACGATTTGATTGTCGGAAAGGGCCGAAGTGAAAACGCCGATTGCGGTATAAGCTGCAATCAAAAAAAGTAAGCCGAAATACGATCCCATAGTGCTGCCCATATCGATATTGCCTTCGGGCATACCGAGTCCAGCAATCACATAGACATAAACGAAAGTCGGGAGGATGGCAATGACAATCAGCAGCACCGACCCAAAAAATTTACCGCCTACAATCTCCCACATTCCCAGTGGTTTAGTTAACAATAATTCAAGTGTTCCTTGCTTCTTTTCATCGGAGAAACTGCGCATGGTGACCGCCGGAATCAGGAAGATCAAGATCCAAGGAGCGATGGTGAAAAAAGGACCAAGATCGGCAAAACCGCTGTTGAGGATGTTGTAATCGCCTTCAAAAACCCAAAGGAACAATCCGTTGAGCAGCAAGAAAATCGCAACCACAAGGTAGCCAATCGGCGACCCGAAAAAGGACTTGATTTCCCTTAAAAGTATTGCTTTCATTGTTTGTTTAATCGTTTAATCGTTTAATCGTTGATGTGTTTAATCGTCCTGGTAGGCTGGCTACTGCAAACTTACTAATTTATCGACGCTCCAGGCTTCGGGTTTGTCGTTGAACAGTTTTTTGGTGAATTGCCAGACGTCGTAGAACAATTCCGACTGGCGGTAATTCTCCAAATCCTGCTCGGTTTCCCAATAACTGTAGGTAAAGAAAATGCATTTGTCGTTCTTGTCCTGGTACAATTCCAGAAAACGGTTTCCGGGGCTGTTTCGTATTTTGAGCTTCATCAATTCGAAATTTTCGAGGAAAGCCGCAATGTGTTCTTCGTGGAAGCTCATTTTTACTATTCGTACGAACATGGTCTAGTTGGTTTCGGTGGTGAAATTGATGGTGATCGGGTCGCGGTAATTCAATCCCAGAAGCGTCGAGGCGTTGCCGTGGCTCGGGTTGCTGCGGAAAATGGCGATTTCGAGAAAGCCCGCCTCATTGAAAATCGCGAGTTTCGTGCCTTCGTAATATTTGATCGGATATTTGTCCGAGATCGCCGCATCGGAATAACGCGGCCAAATCGTCTTGATACTCGAGCGGTCGACCTGGTTGGCTTTCGGGTTCATCACGATTTCATATGGTCGGCCTTTGGCGATGTCGAGGAACATTTTTTTGGAAATATTCGTGACCACGTTGCCGAAATGATCGATATACACCACATAGCCTTTGATCGAGGCTTTGTTTGAGGCGATGACCGGTTGCAGTTCGGTGGCTTGTTTGATTGAAGTGATTTCCTTGCCGATGACATTGAGCAACCCGCCTTTGGCCAAGTGGCAGGCGACTTTGACAAAAACGTCGAGGTCGGTCGCGTCTTCGTGCAAACGGTCATGGATGTTGATCGCGACCATTTTCTGCGGGACGATTTTTTGCATCAGCATGCCCAGGATGCCATTGTCGGCGCAGAGGAAATAATGGTCGTTCCATTGCACGGCAATGTGCTGGTTTTCGGCATTCAATTCGGCATCGACGCCGATCAAGTGCACGCTGCCTTTGGGGAAACTGTTGTAGGATGCCCCGATGATGTAACTCGCCTCGGCGGTATTGAACGGGTCGATGTCGTGTGAGACGTCTATAATTACGGCTTCGCGGTATTCCGATAAGATTTTTCCTTTCAACGCGCCAACGAAATGGTCCTTTAATCCGTAGTCGGTCGTAAGCGTAATTATTGACATAAAATTGTTTATAAATAAAAAGACCTTCGTCTTGAAAAATCATTACATTTGGATGCAAAGCTACTAATTAAATGGCTAAATTTTCTAATTAAAATCGAAGGCTTTTGAACGAGAGAATTATTGAACTGGAAGATATCGCGCCTAAGGATTTTTGGGGCGCCCAGGATGCTCATCTTGAAACGATTAAGAAATACTATCCCAAACTCAAAATTGTTGCCCGCGGTACGACCATCAAGGCATTCGGGGAAAAAGAAGTACTCGATGAATTCGAGGTTCGCTTCAACCGATTGATGCAACATTTCACGCGTTACCAGCGCATCGACGATAATGTGATCGAGCGTGTCATCTCAAGCAACGCGCAGGATGAACAGCGCATGCCCGATCACGATAAGATCCTCGTGCACGGCGTAGGCGGGAAAATCATCAAGGCGATGACGCAAAACCAGCAATTGTTGGTGGACAAGATGGAGAAGAACGACATGGTATTTGCTGTTGGTCCGGCCGGAACCGGGAAAACGTACACCGGTGTGGCGATGGCGGTCAAAGCTTTGAAGGAAAAACAGGTCAAAAGAATCATCTTGACACGTCCGGCCGTCGAAGCAGGCGAGAACCTCGGATTTCTTCCAGGCGATATGAAGGAAAAACTCGATCCGTACATGCAACCCTTGTATGATGCGTTGCGCGACATGATTCCACCGCAATCTCTCGAAGATTATATCTTGAAAGGCATCATCCAGATTGCACCATTGGCTTTTATGCGCGGCCGTACGCTCGACAATGCCTTTGTGATTTTGGACGAGGCACAGAACACGACGCATTCGCAGATGAAAATGTTCCTGACACGTATGGGCCGGAATGCCAAATTCATGATTACGGGCGATCCGGGGCAGGTCGATTTGCCACGCAGGACGATTTCGGGATTGAAAGAAGCGCTGCTCGTATTGAAGGACATCGACGGAATCGGCATCATTTATTTGGACGACAAAGACATTGTACGCCACCGACTCGTCAAGAAAGTCATCGATGCCTACAAACAGATCGAAAACCAGGACTAAAAAATGAAGGAATATTTCAAATATGCCAACGGATATGTCAATATCAAGGGTGATGATTTATTCCTTACCAATTCGGGCAACTGGTCCGAAATCCAAGACCTCAAAGAAAAATCGCCCAAAACGGCCAGTCAGAATCGGCTAAAACGCTTCCGGTTTGACTTTTTCTTTTTCATTGTTCTGCTGCTGATCGGTTTTGCCGTGATGCGGTTTTTCAAGAACGGTTCGATTACTTTTCCGATTGTCATGGTGGCTTTGGGCTTTGGCGTCTACCGTTATTTTAAGAATGAAACGGGGAATTCGTACAAAATCCCAAGGCAAAAAATCATCCGGATTGACCTTTCGGGCCAACAGGCCACGATTGTTTTCTATAACGAACAAGAACAGCAGGATTTGGAAACCTTATCGGGCATTGAACCCAAAGGCGTCGATTTGCTCCAGCAGCTCTATCCGCCAACAAATCCTTAACCATAAAGCGCCATTGGAAACAGTGACGCTTTTTTTGATTCGCATTTTTCGGAACGCTCCATCGCATTAATCCGAACAAAGTTTGGCCGGTATTCTGCGGTCCGAATGGATTTATTCTTAACTTTATCACACTGAGCAGGAAAGCCTACCTTGCTTAATTTCATTGATTGCCATTTGCAGCCCCAGACATCCATCGAGATTTCGATGCCCCTTTTTATTCAGCAACTGTAAATTATAGCGATATGAGAAAAATCATTACTTTTTTGTTTTTGGCTTTGGCCAGCCCTATTTTTTCGCAGGAAACTGTGCGATATACCGAGCGCGACCTTATTGTGAAATTAACAGAAGCCGGGTATGAACAGGCAGATGTTGACCCCAAAAAGCGCAATTTTGGAATTGCATCTCTGGACAACCTGAACCTGGAAATCGGGATTGCTGATTTGAGGCCAATCGGCCAACCCGACAAGACACGGACTTTCGTAATCGGGTTTCAAAATCCTATCGATGCGGTTGCCTTGGCTTCAAGGTACAAACAATTGGGGATTTTTGAATATACGACGCCCAATTGCATCGGTAGCGCGGGTGGAAATTCGACCGAATCGGCAATCATTCCCAATGATCCGCGTTTTGCGATCAGGCAATGGGGATTGTACAATCCCGGGACCCAAACCGGAATCGGTCCTGTGGTAGAGGACGCCGATGTGGATATGGAATTGGCCTGGGACATCCAGACCGGTGACCCGGACATGATTATCGCCGTGGTGGATGGGGGCGCCAGAATGGGACATCCCGATTTTGCCTCGCGGATATGGACCAATCCGGGCGAAACGGCAAACGGGCTGGACGACGACGGCAATGGTCTCGTTGACGATTTGACGGGATGGGACTGGTTTTTTAACGACAACGACACCACCGACGAACGTGGGCATGGCATGAATGTCTGTGGCATCATCGGTGCGGTTTCCAATAACAACAACCTGTTTGCCGGTGCCAATTGGAACAGCAAGATCATGGTACTCAAATCGATCAATTATGATCTGAATGCGACGTACGAATCGGTGGCCAATGCGGTGTATTATGCGGTGGACAAAGGGGCGAAGATCATCAATTTTTCGATTGGCTTCAATCCACAGGCGCAAGTGCTGGAAGATTTTGTGGCATATGCGGGCAACCACAATGTGATCATTTCGGCCTGTATGATGAATTTCAACAACAATACTGTTTACTATCCGGCGGGTTATTCGCTTACGCACACCAATATTATCGCCTGTGGTTCGACATCGGCCAACGACTACCGCACGGTCCCTTTTGATTGGAGCCCGACCAGCGGCAGCAACTACGGAAGCCACATCAGCGTTGCTGCCCCGGGGAGTTACATCTACCAATTGGCGCACAACAATGATCTCGCGGGAGGGGTGTACTGGAGCGGGACTTCGATGGCCACACCTTTGGTCGCTTCGATTGCTTCGTTGGTTTGGGCAGAAGCACCGCAACTGACGCCTGCCGAAGTGCGTTCGATCATCCAAAATACGGCACAGGATCAGGTAGGCAATCCTTCCGAAGATACCGTCGGGTTTGATAATTATATGGGATATGGACGTGCCAATGCACATGCGGCGGTGATGGCGGCCCAAGCATTATCGGCATCCCAATTCAATGCAACACAAGCACAGGAATTCCAAATGATCAATCCGGTCCAAAAGGACAGATTGCAAGTTTCCTGCAAGGGACAATATCCGGGCAGGTATACCGTAATGGTCAACGCGATGGACGGTAAATTGATTGAATCGAAGGATATTGAAATCAAGTCCGGACTCAATGAAGTACCGTTTTCCTATCCGAGGGGAAATTACATCGTGACGCTCCAAAGCCAAGCCTATACCAAAATATTCAAAGTGCTCAAGGAATAATTCGTTCTAATTTTAGTTGAAAGGCTGCGGAATCATTTGGTTTCGCGGTTTTTGTTTTTAAGGTAAAACCGATTACTTTTGTGCCTCCGAAATGCATTCGGGAAATAAACAACACAACAACATGAGCAACACCATCACCACCACGCATTTTAATTTTCCAGGACAACGATCGGTTTACCGGGGCAAAGTACGCGAAGTATACAACATCAACGACGAACTATTGGTCATGGTGGCCACCGACAGGCTTTCGGCTTTCGATGTGGTTCTGCCCAAAGGCATTCCGTACAAAGGACAAATCCTGAACCAGATTGCGACCAGATTCATGGAGCTGACCAATGATATTGTTCCCAATTGGCTGATCGCCACACCAGACCCGAATGTTGCGGTGGGACACCTGTGCGAGCCATTTAAGGTAGAGATGGTCATCCGCGGCTATCTTTCCGGCCACGCTGCACGCGAATATGCGTTGGGGAAAAGGACATTGTGCGGTGTATCGCTTCCGGAAGGGATGAAGGAAAACGACCCATTTCCATCACCGATCATTACGCCGTCTACCAAAGCGGACAACGGGGAACACGATGAAGATATTTCGCGTGAAGATATCATAGCCAAAGGAATCGTATCCGAAGAAGATTATCGTGTGCTCGAGCATTACACGCATGCTTTGTTTCAACGCGGGACGAGTATTGCCGCTGCACGTGGACTTATATTGGTGGATACGAAATACGAATTCGGTAAAACGAAAGAGGGAAAGATTGTTTTGATCGACGAGATCCATACGCCGGATTCCTCTCGTTATTTCTATGCAGAGGGCTATCAGGAAAGGCAGGATAGGGGCGAAGGGCAGAAACAACTTTCGAAAGGAGTTTGTCCGTCAATGGTTGATTGCCAATAACTTTCAGGGGAAAGAAGGACAGCAAATTCCTGAAATGACCGACGAATATATCGCATCTGTTTCGGAGCGCTATATCGAATTGTATGAAAACATCCTTGGCGAACCTTTCGTAAAGGCCGATATTACCGATATTGACAAACGGATTGAAGCGCATGTTTTGGCTTTCCTGAGTAAGTAAGCACTTTGCATTTTATATTAGAACCGCCTGTTGGGCGGTTTTTTTGTTTTAAAATTTGCGTTCTTTGAACAGGTGGTTTAAATATATGTTAAAATTTGAATTTTTCGTAACGTTTTGCTTCTGGCAGACGTCTATGTTATAAAATCATCAACCCGACGGCGTAGCCAACGGAAATCAAATTTAAATCATCATGAAAAAAACAATCATTATTCTCGGAGCGGCGTTTATCGCTTTTTCTAATGTTTCATTTGCTTCAAATGAAAGTTTCCCAAAAACAATCTCAACAGTTGAATTTTCAAGCACACCACTTTGTGTTGCGATCAGCAAGGGTGAGGTTGAAGTAGTCAAAAAGTTTGTTGAATATGGAGCGGACGTCAATGAAATGTCCAATGACATGACCCCATTGATGGTAGCGGCACGTTACAACAATGTTGAAATCATCAAATTTCTTTTGGAAAATGGCGCCAACAAAGACAAGAAAAATGAAAAAGGCTACACTGCTTTGAAGTATGCCACCTTGTCTAATGCCAAAGAAGCAATGGAACTTTTAAAGAAGTAATATCTTCCGAGGCACTGTAAACACAGTGCCTCGGTTTTTATAAGTCCATTTTTAAGAATCAAATCGAAAACATAAATGTTAATTATAAGTTAAGATTAAGTACTATGCAAAACAAGATACTGTTTAAAAGATATATATTTGCATAGAATATTAATACAATCATTTAAATCATCAATCATCAAAATCAATCATCATGAAAAAGTTAATCACCTTAGGAATCGCATTGTTGGCAACCGTCAACCATGCTGTGGCCGAAACCACTCTTGTTAAAGGAGTCGATGCCAATCTTTCAACTGTCGCTGCTGTAAAAGCCCAACAGTTCGAGAACTTACTTACAGAGCAAACGCCTGCAGAAATCGGGAAATTTTCCCCAGTGGAAGACAAAACAATACTCAATCCGGAAACGGTAATTGTATTGCCGGCTGAAAAACCAATCGAAGAGGTAATCGCGCAAGACAAAAAAATAACCGAAAGCATCATCACCGATGAAGGTTATATTTTCTTCTACTTTGAAATTCCAACAGAAGAAATTATCGTTCAGGACAATAAAATCATCGACAGTGAGGCTTCTGCCGAAATTCAACCGTTGTATCTCGAGAGAACCATCGAGGACATCATCGCTGAAGATAACGCAATCATTGAAGGAACTGTACCGACACAAATGATGTGTCTGGATTTCGACAAAATCAACAAGAATTCAATTGTTGCCGAAAACTAAATTATTTTTCATAAATAAGTTAATTAGAGTTAGTTTACAACAAAAAGCACCGCTCATCACGGTGCTTTTTTATTTTCAGTTTGGTCTGTATTTTATTTGAAATAAGAAAAAGTATCTTCGTTTTTGATGTTCAACAACGTTTCGTAAATGAGCCTGATCACATTTTCGACATCGTCACGGTGTACCATTTCAACAGTGGTGTGCATGTAACGCAAAGGCAGTGAAATCAAAGCCGAGGCGACTCCGCCATTGCTGTAGGCAAAAGCATCGGTATCGGTTCCGGTTACGCGCGAAGACGCATGCCGTTGAAACGGAATCTTTTTGTCCTGGGCGGTATCGACAATCAATTCACGCAATTTATTCTGTACTGCCGGCGCATACGCAATGACCGGTCCTTTGCCCATCTGTAGATCACCTTCGATCTTCTTGTCGATCATTGGCGTGGTCGTGTCGTGGCACACATCGGTCACGATGGCCACATTGGGTTTGATCGTTTTGGTGATCATTTCTGCCCCGCGCAATCCAACTTCTTCCTGTACCGAATTGGTGATGTACAACCCGAACGGCAATTTCTTTTTGTTCTCATGCAACAAGCGCGCGACCTCGGCGATCATAAAACCACCCATTCGGTTGTCTATCGCACGGCATACGAATTTATTCCCGTTCAGGACCATAAAATCATCAGGATAGGTAATGACGCAGCCCACATGCACGCCCATTTTTTCCACTTCTTCCTTATTGCTGCAGCCGATGTCAATAAAAATGTTGTCGATTCTTGCCGCTTCTTCCTTGCCACGGCTTCTGGTGTGAATGGCCGGCCATCCGAAAACGCCTTTGACGATTCCATTTTTAGTGTGGATGTTCACGCGCTTGGAAGGAGCAATCTGGTGATCGGAACCACCGTTGCGGATGACATAAATCAAACCGTTGTCGGTAATGTAATTCACATACCACGAAATTTCATCGGCGTGGCCTTCAATGACTACTTTGTATTTGGCTTCCGGATTAATCACCGCAACCGCCGATCCATAGGTGTCGGTAATGAAAGTATCTACATACGGTTTGAGGTAATCCATCCAGATTTTCTGGCCTTCTGCCTCGAATCCGGTAGGAGAGGCATTATTGAGGTATCGTTCTAAAAAGTCAAGTGAGGATTTTTTCAGTATTGTTTTTGTACTCATTTTTGTTTTTTTGGCTAATTTAAAAATTTGGCACCACAGTTGTGTATTTAATGTATAATTTTGACCCATAAATTTCAACGTATGAAAATGATCAAATATCTTCTATTTGTTTTCCTGTTTTCCTTTGCCGCCAATGCCCAGGTTGAACGTGATTCAACAAAAATCACTTACAATTTAGAAGAATCTGATACGATAGTCGAAACCATCGAGCTCGAAGAAATCTACGTCACCAAAGACAAAATGACCGCCGAGGAAAAGAAAGCCTGGCTGCTGCTTCAAAACCGTGTCTATAAAGTATATCCCTATGCCAAAATCGCCGCCGATAGATTGACCGCGCTCAATAAAGGAATGACGGCCCTTAAGACCAACCGCGAGAAAAAGAAATATTTCAAGATTGTCGAGAATTATATGGAGAACGAATTCGAGGACCGGCTCAAGAAACTCTCGCGCAAACAAGGCCAGATTCTCGTCAAATTGGTCTATCGCCAAACCGGGCATACCACGTTCGACTTGATCAAGGACCTCAAAAGCGGCTGGAAAGCCTTTTGGTACAACAATACCGGCAAGATATTCGATATCGATATCAAGAGGAAATATTCCCCTTACGAAGACAACGAAGACTTTCTCATCGAAACCATATTGGTCCGTGCTTTTAATCGCGGTCGTCTAGTTAAGCAAGAAGCTGCCAATCCGGTCGACTTCGATGAACTCACCGAATATTGGGAGAAGAAGGCAGTTAAAAAGTAATACTATAATAAGTAATATAAATCCGTCCCCTGTGGCGGATTTTTTATTTATGGGCGTGCCGGCGCTATCAACCTAGTGATTATATAATGACATTTTTAAAAGCGCCGTCGGGCTGTCCGCTTTATCTTTTACAGCCTTCGCTGCGCTTCGGCCGCAAAAGGATGCCGCTTCCATCCCTCACGCGTGCGGGGCGGGCAAAAAAACTTTGATTTACAACTTGCGTCTTGCCAGTGTGTTAAGGGAAAATGAAGAAAATAATAAAAAAAAGTTTCTCCAAAAGTTTGGAAATGCGAAAAAGCGTACTACTTTTGCACCCGCAATAAAGCAGCACGTTCATCGGATTTTTGAAAAGCAGAAAAAAGTTTTGCAGGATAGGATAAGAGTTTATATCTTTGCCGTCCGGCTTTTTACGAAAGGCATCGCAAAATCACATTTTTTACTGTAAATCAGGGCTTAGGAAAAAAGTTTGAAATTTTTTTCGGAAAAGACTTGGAAATGCGAAAAAGGGTTGTACTTTTGCACCCGCCAAACGAAAGGATGGCGAGATTAAAAAGAATGACACGTTCATAGACATATTGGATTGACAGCCGTTTCAACAGAGATGTTGAAACAAATAAAGAGAGTAAGAAAGATACGTTAGAATATCGGACTAAGTCAAGGAATCACGTCGTAAATAATATAAAAATATACGATGAAGAGTTTGATCCTGGCTCAGGATGAACGCTAGCGGCAGGCTTAACACATGCAAGTCGAGGGGTAGATGGAGCTTGCTCCATTGAGACCGGCGCACGGGTGCGTAACGCGTATGCAACCTACCTTGAACAGGGGGATAGCCCAGAGAAATTTGGATTAATACCCCATAGTATTATAGTATGGCATCATATTATTATTAAAGTCACAACGGTTCAAGATGGGCATGCGTCCCATTAGTTAGTTGGTAAGGTAACGGCTTACCAAGACGATGATGGGTAGGGGTCCTGAGAGGGAGATCCCCCACACTGGTACTGAGACACGGACCAGACTCCTACGGGAGGCAGCAGTGAGGAATATTGGTCAATGGGCGCAAGCCTGAACCAGCCATGCCGCGTGCAGGATGACGGTCCTATGGATTGTAAACTGCTTTTGTACGGGAAGAAACACCGGTTCGTGAACCGGCTTGACGGTACCGTAAGAATAAGGATCGGCTAACTCCGTGCCAGCAGCCGCGGTAATACGGAGGATCCAAGCGTTATCCGGAATCATTGGGTTTAAAGGGTCCGTAGGCGGCCCTGTAAGTCAGTGGTGAAATCTCCCGGCTCAACCGGGAAATTGCCATTGATACTGCAGGGCTTGAATTACTGGGAAGTAACTAGAATATGTAGTGTAGCGGTGAAATGCTTAGAGATTACATGGAATACCAATTGCGAAGGCAGGTTACTACCAGTGGATTGACGCTGATGGACGAAAGCGTGGGTAGCGAACAGGATTAGATACCCTGGTAGTCCACGCCGTAAACGATGGATACTAGCTGTTGGGGGCAACTTCAGTGGCTAAGCGAAAGTGATAAGTATCCCACCTGGGGAGTACGGGCGCAAGCCTGAAACTCAAAGGAATTGACGGGGGCCCGCACAAGCGGTGGAGCATGTGGTTTAATTCGATGATACGCGAGGAACCTTACCAGGGCTTAAATGAGAGACGACAGGCGTGGAAACATGCCCTTCTTCGGACGTCTTTCAAGGTGCTGCATGGTTGTCGTCAGCTCGTGCCGTGAGGTGTCAGGTTAAGTCCTATAACGAGCGCAACCCCTGTTGCTAGTTGCCAGCGAGTCAAGTCGGGAACTCTAGCAAGACTGCCAGTGCAAACTGTGAGGAAGGTGGGGATGACGTCAAATCATCACGGCCCTTACGCCCTGGGCTACACACGTGCTACAATGGCCGGTACAGAGAGCAGCCACCCCGCGAGGGGGAGCGAATCTACAAAGCCGGTCACAGTTCGGATCGGAGTCTGCAACTCGACTCCGTGAAGCTGGAATCGCTAGTAATCGGATATCAGCCATGATCCGGTGAATACGTTCCCGGGCCTTGTACACACCGCCCGTCAAGCCATGGAAGCTGGGGGTGCCTGAAGTCGGTGACCGCAAGGAGCTGCCTAGGGTAAAACTGGTAACTAGGGCTAAGTCGTAACAAGGTAGCCGTACCGGAAGGTGCGGCTGGAACACCTCCTTTCTAGAGAAACGACGCCTTGATTGTCTGGATGAAGACGTTTTTTGCTTACTCTCGCTGTTGGTTCAAAATACAATTTAAGTAAAACAGAGTCTCGTAGCTCAGCTGGTTAGAGTACTACACTGATAATGTAGGGGTCGGCAGTTCGAGTCTGCCCGGGACTACTGATACTTAAGTTAAGGAAATTCTGGAGGTTGGGTTCCATCGTTTGGGATTCTTGCGAAGGAATCTGAAATGGGGGATTAGCTCAGCTGGCTAGAGCGCCTGCCTTGCACGCAGGAGGTCATCGGTTCGACTCCGATATTCTCCACTGGTCCTGTTTAATCGGGGCATCGTTTGATCGGTTGACCGGTTCGACGACTAAACGGTTAAACAAACGGACAGAAGTTCATTGACATATTGGGATAAGAAAATACAAAAAGTAGAAAGAACACAGTTGTGGCAGTGATGCCATCAACGAAAAGTACAATAAGCAAAATAAGGGCGTATGGGGGATGCCTAGGCTCTTGCAGGCGAAGAAGGACGTGATAAGCTGCGATAAGCTTCGGGGAGCGGCACACACGCGTTGATCCGGGGATTTCCGAATGGGGCAACCCAATGCATTGAAGATGCATTACCCGATAGGGGGCGAACGCGCTGAACTGAAACATCTAAGTAGGCGCAGGAGAAGAAAACAAAAGTGATTCCGTGAGTAGTGGCGAGCGAAAGCGGATTAGCCCAAACCAGAAATGTTACGGCATGTCTGGGGTTGTAGGACCACGATATTTCATGCAAAGTGAACCGGAAGGACCTGGAAAGGTTCGCCATAGAGGGTGATAGCCCCGTATGGGTAAGCGATGTTATGGATAGTGGTATCCTGAGTAGGGCGGGGCACGTGAAACCCTGTCTGAATCCGGCGGGACCATCCGCCAAGGCTAAATACTCGCAAGAGACCGATAGTGAACCAGTACCGTGAGGGAAAGGTGAAAAGAACCGTGAATAACGGAGTGAAACAGATCCTGAAACCATACGCCTACAAGCGGTCGGAGCCCTTTCGTGGGGTGACGGCGTGCCTTTTGCATAATGAGCCTACGAGTTAACGTTGCCGGCAAGGATAAGCATTTAAGATGTGGATCCGTAGCGAAAGCGAGTCTGAATAGGGCGCTTTAGTCGGTAGTGTTAGACGCGAAACCGTGTGATCTACCCATGGGCAGGATGAAGCTGTGGTAACACACAGTGGAGGTCCGAACCGGTTGACGTTGAAAAGTCTTCGGATGACCTGTGGGTAGGGGTGAAAGGCCAATCAAACTCGGAAATAGCTCGTACTCCCCGAAATGCATTTAGGTGCAGCGCTGGATACAGTTATATAGAGGTAGAGCTACTGATTGGATGCGGGGGCTTCACCGCCTACCAATTCCTGACAAACTCCGAATGCTATATAATGATTACCAGCAGTGAGGGCTTGGGTGCTAAGGTCCAAGTCCGAGAGGGAAAGAACCCAGACCATCAGCTAAGGTCCCAAAATCTACACTAAGTTGAAAGAACGAGGTTTGTCTGCCCAGACAGCTAGGATGTTGGCTTGGAAGCAGCCATTCATTTAAAGAGTGCGTAACAGCTCACTAGTCGAGCGGACGAGCATGGATAATAATCGGGCATAAGTGTAGTACCGAAGCTATGGATAGAATTTATTCTGTGGTAGGGGAGCATTCCAGCGGGGCTGAAGGTGTGGCGTGAGCCATGCTGGACCTTCTGGAAAAGAAAATGTAGGCATAAGTAACGATAATGCGGGCGAGAAACCCGCACACCGAAAGACTAAGGTTTCCTCAGCTATGCTAATCAGCTGAGGGTTAGTCGGGTCCTAAGGCGCACCCGAAAGGGGAAGTCGATGGCCAACGGGTTAATATTCCCGTACTTGTATCAGTTGTGATGGGGTGACGGAGTGATGAAAGTACCGCGAACTGACGGAATAGTTCGTTGAAGCACCTAGCTATATTCCTTATAGGCAAATCCGTAGGGAATGGTGAAATGCGATAGTACACGGAGTCTTCGGACAAAGTGATAGTGTACCTAAGGGCTTCCAAGAAAAACCTCTAAACTTAGATTGATACAACCCGTACCGTAAACCGACACAGGTAGTCGAGGAGAGAATCCTAAGGTGCTCGAGAGATTCATGGCTAAGGAATTAGGCAAAATAGACCTGTAACTTCGGGAGAAAGGTCGCCAGCGCAAGCTGGCCGCAGTGAAGAGGTCCAGGCGACTGTTTATCAAAAACACAGGGCTCTGCAAAATCGTAAGATGAAGTATAGGGCCTGACACCTGCCCGGTGCTGGAAGGTTAAGAGGAGATGTTATCTTCGGAGAAGCATTGAATTGAAGCCCCAGTAAACGGCGGCCGTAACTATAACGGTCCTAAGGTAGCGAAATTCCTTGTCGGGTAAGTTCCGACCTGCACGAATGGTGTAACGATCTGGACACTGTCTCAGCCATGAGCTCGGTGAAATTGTAGTAACGGTGAAGATGCCGTTTACCCGCAGTGGGACGAAAAGACCCTGTGCACCTTTACTATAGCTTAGTATTGACTTTGGATAAGTGATGTGTAGGATAGGTGGGAGACTTCGATCCGGCGTCGCCAGGCGTCGGTTAGTCATTGTTGAAATACCACCCTTTGCTTATCTGAAGCCTAACCCCGTACTGCGGGGGACATTGCTTGGTGGGTAGTTTGACTGGGGTGGTCGCCTCCAAAAGAGTAACGGAGGCTTCTAAAGGTTCCCTCAGCACGCTTGGTAACCGTGCGTAGAGTGCAATGGCATAAGGGAGCTTGACTGAGAGACATACAGGTCGATCAGGTACGAAAGTAGAGCATAGTGATCCGGTGGTTCCGCATGGAAGGGCCATCGCTCAAAGGATAAAAGGTACGCCGGGGATAACAGGCTGATCTCCCCCAAGAGCTCATATCGACGGGGGGGTTTGGCACCTCGATGTCGGCTCGTCACATCCTGGGGCTGGAGAAGGTCCCAAGGGTTGGGCTGTTCGCCCATTAAAGTGGCACGCGAGCTGGGTTCAGAACGTCGTGAGACAGTTCGGTCTCTATCTACTGCGGGCGTTAGAAATTTGAGTGGATCTGATTCTAGTACGAGAGGACCGAATTGGACCGACCGCTGGTGTATCTGTTGTCCCGCCAGGGGCACCGCAGAGTAGCTACGTCGGGAAGGGATAAGCGCTGAAAGCATATAAGCGCGAAACCCACCACAAGATGAGATTTCTTTTAAGGGTCGTGGGAGATGACCACGTCGATAGGCTACAGGTGTAAAGGCAGTAATGTCATAGCCGAGTAGTACTAATAACCCGTAAGCTTATGTACGCGCACCCGGGCCGCAAGGCCCGGGGCAAACTTTCTAAAACCAAAGTATATTCTTTATCCCAGTGTGTCAACAATATAATGTGATCGAAATCCGATCGCGTAACGGCCTAAGGTGGTTATTGCGGCGGGGCTCACCTCTTCCCATCCCGAACAGAGAAGTTAAGCCCGCCTGCGCAGATGGTACTGCAATCCTGTGGGAGAGTATGTCGCCGCCTTTCTTTTGTGAAGCCCAGCTTTTTAGCTGGGCTTTATTTTTTTATAGGTGCGGCGCGATTCGGGCTACGCCCTCGGGTCGCCGCCTTTCTTAAAGAAACCCTTCATCTTCGATGAGGGGTTTTTTGTTTTTGTTCCGGGGGGGCATGATGAATGCCGATCAACGAATGTTGAATGATGAGCTGCCGTTCGCGTGAGGGATGGAAGCGGCATCCTTTTATGGAGCGCAGCGAATAAAAGATACAGCGGACAGCCCGACGGCGCGCAACCAAATTTAATTCTTAGCAGCTAACTTCAAGCGCCGGCACGCCCAACAAAAGGTCGAAATGATTTGAAAGGCTTTATTTTAGTTTGAATCGTAGAAATTCAGAAACGATTTAAGAAAACAAATTCGGTTGGGGCTGGCCAATAAACGGGAATTGCTCGACAATGTGCGCATATTGTTTGGTTTCATTGTCAAATTGGCGCAATGTCAATCCACCGCAAAGGAACTCAAAATGAATCGGTTTGTTGCCAAACAAACGCTTGGCTTGTTCCAATTGCCCGTCTTTAAGGCTCCGGGCCACCGACATGTGCGCATGTGCTTGTGGTTTTTCTTGGATGAAGCGTGCAAACCTGGTGATGATTTCGTTCAAATAACGCATAGAGACAGCATTGGGAGCGATAAAAAAAGTGCGTGGCGGGAAGGTGTCAAAATGATCAAAGGTGACCTTTTCCGGAATGATGGCTTCACAAAACCGGTGGATGTTTTTTTTCCAGAGGAACAGTTCGTCTGGCGTGGCGTCAAAATTAAAAACGGTAACATGTGCCTGTGCATTGGCACTCCCGAACCAACCGATTTCTTCCTTGAGTCTTTTCTTTAAGGCCGCTACATCATCAATGATGTGCTGTGGCGGACGGATGACCAAAGAATATTCGGGAATATGAACCATAGTTGCTATTAAATTGGTGTGATTGAGGATCGAGGCCAAAGGGCGAACCGGCGAAGCAAAAGATAGGACGGTACATAAAATTAGGCCAAATATAAGCACAATCTGGAAACGCCGGCATGGTCAAAGTAGCAAATCTATACTGCGATTTCTAGCGCGTGTACGCAAAATATTTTTTTCTATCCGTGAATACGGCAGTATTCGCAATGTGTTTTCATGACGCACTGCTCGTGTTTGGGATTGGTCGGGCGGCAGGTTTCTCGACCCAAAAATGAAATGGCCATTCCGGTTTCACCCCAGAGTTCACGCGGGATGACAGCCATCATGTCTTTTTCCATCTTGTCACCGGTTTTGGCGTGTGAAATGCCCAGGCGGTCCACGACGCGCAGCACATGCAGATCGACCATGATGCCTTCGGCCGGGACTTCGGCTTCGCGCATGATGACATTGGCCGATTTCCTGCCGACGCCTTTGAGTGCGGTCAAATCCTTCATCGTGCTCGGGATGTTTTTGTCGTCCTTGAGCTCGCGTGCAATCCCGATGAGCCAATCGGCTTTCTTATCGAAACCACGCACTTTGCCGACAAAGGGTTCGAGCTCGTCCTTCTCGGCTTTGGCCAACGTTTTGAGGTTCGGGAATTTTTCGAAAAGGGCAGGGGCGAGCTTATTGATGTGCGCGTCCGAATCCTGCGCCGACAAAACGACCATGACCATCAATTGATATACATTGTGGTAATCGAGCGGATGCTTCTTGTTTTTGTATTGGGCGATAAGCGGCTCCAGTGCCGCGCCCCAGTCGGTAGTTGCCATAAATAAATCCATTTGATTAAAATTAGCAAAATTACCGCTCGGACTGATTCTAAATTACCCCTTTAGATCGATCGAAAGCGAGTTGACGCAGTAGCGCACACCGGTTTGGGTCGGTCCGTCATCGAACACATGACCGAGGTGACTGCCGCAATTCGCGCACAAAATCTCGGTGCGGATCATGCCGTGCGAAGTATCGCGGATGTATTCTACTTTGCCCGGAATCGATTCGTCGAATGACGGCCAGCCGCAACTCGAATTGAATTTGGAATCGCTTTTCGAACAAAGGCTCGCCGCACGCACCGCATATATAAGTGCCCTTGTCAAAGGTTAGGTTGTATTTTCCGGAATGCGGGAATTCGGTGCCTTTTTGACGCAGGATGCGGTAACGTTCCAATCCGAGTTCTTCTTTCCATTGTTCTTCTGATTTGTTGACTGGATATTCCATGGGTAAAATTTTAAGCGTTGATGAATTCGAGCGATTGCCGGATGACTTCAGGATCGCCCAATATTTTGCGGTGGCCGAGCTTTTTGGTCAGCATCAGTTGGCCATTTTTGAGGTTTTTATGAATGTTGATGGCACAATAAACAGGCACTTCCGCATCATCATGGTCGTGGATCACCAACACCGGGATGTCAATCACCTGAGCCGAAAGTGAAGCGGAAAACTCGGCCATCGTCTTGTTGTATTTGTGTTCGAAATAGTCGCGCATAAGGTCGCTGATTTCAGGTTGGAGTTCCATCTTGAAGACAAAATCATCAAAGATGTCCTTGATGATGTCGCCACTGCCGATGATAACCAAATGCTTGGCTTTCAATCCCAAACGCATGGCATTGAGCAAAGACATACCGCCCAAAGAATGGCCGATTGCCGCTTCAAATGGGCCGTATTGTTTTTCGATTTCAAGAATCGAGGCAATAAATTCGGGCATCAGCGTCGTTTTTCCAGGTGATTTTCCATGTGCGGGTGCATCGAAACTCACGACCGAAAATCCCGTTTCGACCAGTGCGTCGGCAAATTTGACGAGTTGTGTACCGCGCCCGGACCATCCGTGGACGAGCAATATTTTTTTGGGTCCGTCGCCCAAACGATAAACGACAATGTCTTTGCCGATTTCGGGAACATGCAATTTTTCCTGGACGCTGTGGCGGTCCATTTCAAATTCGCGCTTCGGGATTTTGTGTTTGATCGGGGAAGTGAACAAGCGGGCGGCAAATCGCACGATCCATTTGGTCGAAATAAACGCTATAAGTTTAGCAGTCAGGATGATTATCCTCGGAATTTTCAAGGATTGCGCTTGGTTCTTGGCTTTTTTTGACATTCCGCTAAAATTTACGGCAAGTTACCATTTTATGCTTTTTTATGTTAAATTGGGAATCATAAATAAAACTTAAATCATTCCAAAACGCTCGATCGAATGGACGAAAACACTCCGCACCACAGTCTACGCAAAGTTTTGGGTTTGGCCTTTGGTTTGGCAGTTGTGGTCGGGAGCACCATCGGTGTCGGCATTTTGCGCGCGCCGGGCAGTATCGCCGCCTTGACCCCCGATGCCGGACTCATTTTGGGCTGTTGGATTTTGATGGCATTTTACATCGTGCTTTCGGCCAGTTCCTATGCCGAACTCACGACCATGATGCCCAAGGCCGGTGGCGCTTACAATTACATCAAACGCGCCTTCGGAAATTATGCCGGATTCCTCAACGGTTGGTTTGATTTCCTGACCAATGCCATCGCGCCGGCCTACTTCTGCATCGTCTTGGGAGAATATTGCCTGTTGGTTTTTCCTCAATTTGCGGGGCATGAGAAAATAATTGCATTGGGCTTCCTGACCTTTTTCACGGCGATTCACCTTCCCGGGATCAAGGCCGGAAGTGCGGTACAGAAAACCACCAGTGCCATCAAGATCGTATTGTTTCTCGTGCTGATTGTCGGTTGTTTTCTGGCCCAACCCCTATCGGCCGATGCCGTACAAGTGACGGGACAAATGCTCGCCGGTGGCGGTATCATCGCTTTCTTCAAGGCAGTACAACTCATCAGCGGTGCCTATGACGGTTGGATGTCGGTTTCTTTTTTCGCCGAAGAAGACAGCGACCCGGCCAGGAACATCCCAAGATCTTACCTGTTGGGGGCAGCCACGATCGGCGTCCTGTATGTGCTAATCAATGCGGCCGTACTTTACATTCTTCCGGTTGAAGCCATCGCCAGATCACCTTTGGCCGCTTCGGAGGCAGCCACTGCCGCCTTTGGAAGTTGGAGTGGGACGTTCATGACTGCCGTGGCCATCTTTTCTTTGGTCAGCATCCTCAATGCCTACATGTTGATTCCTTCGCGCATCATGTTCGGGCTCAGCCGCGATGGTTTTTTTGCGCGCCAGTTCATGGCCGTCAACCGGGGCGGAACGCCTTATCGCGCCTTGTTGCTGTGCTACGCATTTGCCTTTGTGCTGATTTGCATCA
Organism: Flavobacterium sp.; assembly: GCF_047602195.1. Lineage (GTDB taxonomy): Bacteria > Bacteroidota > Bacteroidia > Flavobacteriales > Flavobacteriaceae > Flavobacterium. Next base: position 2,540,718 of record NZ_JASGHW010000004.1, on the reverse strand, counting down.
GTTCATTCGAAACCTTGTTCGCCATTTCGGTATTCATGATGACCATCGTTACCGGATTTGCCTTTGCCTCACTGATCCGTTTGCGCTACAAAGAACCCGATTTGCCACGTCCGTATAAGGCTTTTGCCTATCCGTTCTCCACTTGGTTGGCTTTGGTGGTGACCTTTATCTTGTTCATCGGATTTGCAGTCAGTGACCAGTTGAGCCTGTTCATTGTACTGGTTTTCACCGTTGTTTCGTTTGCCGGATACAAGCTTTTGGTCAAACCGGATAATAGTGATACTTTTGATTAGGAGCTTGTTCCCGCTTTCGCCTTTATCTTTTGTTGCGTAAACTACACAAAAGGATACCGGCTTAATCGGGGCTAGGACCAGCCGAAACAACAACCAATCTCATCAAACAACACCATGAACGCCATTCAGTCCCACACACTTTTCACCGATTTCGACATCGACCTGTTCAAGGCAGGGAAGCATTTCCGTCTGTATGAAAAACTCGGCGCGCATTTGATTGAAGTCGACGGCATCAAAGGAACCTACTTTGCAGTCTGGGCGCCCGCAGCGCATACCGTTTCGGTCATCGGGGATTTCAACCATTGGAACGAAAATACGCACCAACTTTTCCCGCGTTGGGACAGCTCAGGAATCTGGGAAGGCTTTGTGCCGGATGTAGGGAAAGGGGCCATTTACAAATACAAAATCCATTCGACCAACAAGAACATCGTCACCGAAAAAGCCGATCCGTTTGCCTTGTATTGCGAACATCCGCCACAAACGGCATCAATCGTCTGGGAACTTGGTTACAAATGGAAAGACACCCAATGGATGAAATCGCGAAAGGAAACCAATGCGCTGAACCAACCGTTTTCGGTCTATGAGGTACATTTGGGTTCCTGGAAGTTGAACAAAGAAGGTCAATTCCTGACTTACCTCGAACTCGCCGACGAACTCGTGGCTTATGTCCAACAAACCGGGTTTACCCATGTCGAATTCATGCCCATCATGGAATATCCATACGATCCTTCCTGGGGTTACCAATTGGTGGGCTATTTTGCGCCCACGGCGCGATTCGGGAAGCCACAGGATTTCATGGTGCTCATCGATAAACTGCACCAGGCCGGGATTGGCGTGATCCTCGATTGGGTGCCTTCTCATTTCCCGGAAGACGGTCACGGTTTGGGGTATTTCGACGGCTCGAATGTGTACGAACATCCCGACCGGCGCAAAGGCTATCATCCGGATTGGAAAAGCCTGGTTTTCAATTACGGCCGCAATGAAGTGCGATCGTTCCTGATCAGCAATGCCTTTTTCTGGCTCCAGCATTACCATGCCGATGGTTTGCGTGTCGATGCAGTGGCCTCGATGCTGTACCTCGATTATTCACGCAACGAAGGCGAATGGGAACCGAATGAATTCGGCGGACGCGAAAACCTCGATACCATCAGTTTCCTCAAAGATTTCAACGAGGCGGTTTACAGTACCTTCGAGGGTGTGCAGACCATTGCCGAGGAAAGCACCTCTTTCCCGATGGTTTCCAAACCGACCTATGTGGGCGGCCTCGGTTTCGGGATGAAATGGATGATGGGCTGGATGCACGATACGCTGCAATACTTCAAGCGCGAACCCATTTACCGCAAGTACCACCAGAACGACCTAACTTTTTCAATGACGTATGCCTACAGCGAAAATTTTATGCTGCCGTTGTCGCACGATGAAGTGGTGCACGGCAAAGCCTCTATAGCCGGACGGATGCCGGGAGACGAGTGGCAACGCTTTGCCAATCTGCGGTTGTTGTACGGCTACATGTTTGCGCATCCGGGAACCAAATTGTTGTTCATGGGATCCGAATTTGGCCAAAGCCGCGAATGGAATTTCGCCGGCAGCCTCGACTGGGATTTGCTGCAATACGATTTCCACAGCGGGGTTCAAAAATTGATCACCGATTTGAACCAATTGTACCGAAGCCATCCCGCCTTTTACGAAAAGCAGTTCAGTCCCGAAGGTTTTGAATGGATCAATTATTCAGACCACCAGAATGCTGTGATTTCGTTTATCCGAAAAGGGGAGAACCCCAAAGAAAATGTAGTGGTGGTTTGTAATTTTACGCCGGTTGTACGTGAAGACTATCGCATCGGCCTGCCCCATAAAGGAAAACTGACCCAAATTTTCAACAGCGATGACAAGCAATACGGTGGAAGTGGCGTGACCTATGCCAAGCCCCTAAAAATTGACAAAAAAGCTTGGGACGGGCGTGAATTTTCGGCAGGGCTGACTTTACCGCCTTTGGGAATTGTGGTATTTAAAATGTAATCGAATCGATTAAAATCCGGAATCGGGATAAAAATCGTAGGAGTCTTTAAATGTTTCTGTATCAGTGTTTGGAAAATTGTTTTCCTGCGTCGATTGTGTTTCAAGGGTTTCTTCAATCGGTTCTTCGATCATCATCCAAAATCCTTTTGCTGTGTTGTTGGTTTCCATGGCTTTATGTTTTTAGATTGGGTTTGCTAAAGTTATCAAGTCTGGCATTCCGTACCTTATTAAGTCGATACAAAACCAAAATTTCGGTTGAAACGACTGATTCTGTGTTTAAACACCATCTATTTGCAAAATTAAGTTTTGGAGCGTGAATGTATATTTTCATCTTATTTGACTATATGATGTTAATATTTAAAGTGTTAGCAAATAAATTACGGTTATTCACTATCTTGTAAAGCTGTTGTGTTGCGAACAGTCTTTTTTACTTTCCACATTTCGGCATTCACATAAAATTCCAGACGATATGAAAAAGATCTACACTTTGTGCATCATCGCCTTTGCCGTTTTGCATGCTAAGGCGCAAGTGGGAAGCTATTCCTTTTCCGCTACGCAAGCCACCTACGAACCGCTGGTCAACGAAACAATATTGGCCACTGCCACGAATAACGGTAGCGGGTCGATTGACAACCAGGTTTTTCATCTTCCAGACGGAACCCTACCGTTTCCGTTTATTTACGATGGAATTTCGGGGTATACCGGACTGTATGTGAGTTCGAATGGCTTCATCACCTTCGGTTCGGCTCCTTCGTCTACAACGTTTTTTCCGTTGAGCAGCAACGAAAGTTTTATCGGAGCCATTTCAGTAATGGGGATGCATGCCAATGGCTTGTACAATATCGGAGGGCATTTCGGACAAATTAGTTATGGGATGAGCAACAGGGACGGCCTTGCTGAATTTGTCATTCAATGGAAAAATTTCCAACCGTATAATTCGGGAATTCCATCTTCCTATTATGAGATGAGTATGCAAATTCGTTTGGCAATTGATGGAAAAATACGCCTGCACTATAAAACGAGAGTCTGGGGATCGCCCGGCGGGTATTCCACCGAAGTGGGACTCAGAGGCCCCAATAATTCATTTCCATTACATGTAAAAAATCTTAAAGCTGTTGGGTCAGGTGGATTGTCATGGTTTAATTCCGTACCGGGAACGGCAAATGATACCAATAGTGGATTAAATTCAGCCAGTTATCCCAATTGCGAATTTATATTTACGCCAACCGAAACGACCCGTTGCATGACACCAAGGCCAATTATAGAACGTCTTACCGCTACTACTGCAAGAGTGAGTTGGATTAGGGCTGGAAATTCCATTGTTGAATGGGGTGAAATACCTTGCTCCGCTGGGACAGGCGCTTGGCCAGGTACTTGTGGCAATATTCTGCCGCCAGGACCATCTCCACAAATTATTACGGGATTGGTTCCAGGTGTGCTATATGGTTTGGCGGTCCGCCAAGATTGTACAGTCAACCTCTCAGGCTATAGTAACAATAATGGACCCGGATATCGAAATGTGCCCGTTTGCCCCAGCGGTTCCGACAATGGCTCAGTTATCATCCCAAGCCTACCTTACATCGCCGCCGAACAAACCACCTGCGGATCAGAAAACGCCGTCACAGCCCAAGTCGTGCAGGCAGTTGGAGGGAATCCGGCCTATTATGCAGGTGAAGACAAAACCTATATATTTACGCCAACTGTAAACGGCGTGCATAAAATTACATTGCATTCCACTACGAATACCAATACCAATACTGGAATGGTGCTGTACCAAGGTTGTCCGTTTACGGCAGGCAGTATGGTGGTTGGGTTTGTCCAGGAGGCCACAGGAAATACAAGAACACTTTTACCGATGCTGGCCAGCGGGGTGACTTATTATCTGGTCGTGGACAATCTTCCGGCGCCCAACTGTATCGCAGCTTTCAACCTAAATATCGACTTGCCCGATCCGCCGGTAGTAACCACTTTATTGCCAGGTTCCTGCGGTGCAACACTGGCTTCAATTGGCTCGCTGATTGGTATTCAAACCATAGGAGGCCATCCAATTACGGGCTACCGGATTCGATTGACCAACGGTTCACAGGTGCAGGTCATTGAAAAAACAGTTCCGCATTTTACGATTCCACAATTTCCCTCCTATGAGTACGCAACTACTTATACCGTCGAAATCCAATTGCAAAGGGCCGGGGTTTGGCAAACCGCTTGGGGCGCACCTTGTTTGGTGTCTACACCCGCAATTTTGGAAGAAGGCGGAGCAGCAAGCATAGCGCCGTCACAGTGCGGCATTACCTTGACAAAAATCAACACGCTTATTGCGACCACAAGCATCGCCGGCGTAACGGGATATCGTTTTCGGATCACCAACCTGACCGATCCGCTTTCGCCATTGGCTGTACAACAAATCGACCGCACACAGAATTGGTTCAGCTTCCCAATGCTTGCCCGTTACAACTATGGAACGACTTACCGGATTGAGGTTGCCGTGAAGACTACCGGTACTTATGGTGGTTTCGGTTCGCCTTGCGAGGTATCGTCTCCCACTGTGCCTTCTCTGATAAATTGTGGCGCATCGGTTTCTTTGGGAACAACTCCGGTGGCAGCTACAAGTGTGCCGGGCGCTACGCAATATCGTTTCCAGATCACCCGTGATTCCGACAATGTTTCGGCTACAATCGATACGAACCACAACTGGTTTATTTTCAATTCGCTTCCGGCTTCTGCATTCTCTGCAGGTTCATTGTATCGTGTTCGCGTTGCGGTGCTCACCACCGGAAATTGGTCGCCTTTGGGGACAGTTGTGCGGTTACGTCACCAGGTGGAACGGCAAGGGTTCAACAAAAAAACACCAGCCAAGAAATTATTCCTGAATTTAAGGTTAGTGTTTTTCCCAATCCATTCACGGATGGATTTCAGATCGTGATTGACGATCCCGGTGAAGCGGAATTGGAATGGTCGGTCTATGATATGTTCGGCAGGAAAATGACGACGGCTACGGTCGAATTGACAGCATTGGATCAAATGAGGATTGGAGCAGACTATCCTGCGGGAATCTATAATGTTATTGTCAAGCAAGGGAATCAGACACGAGTTGTGCGTATGATCAAAAGATAAAGCAGCATTGTTAACGATATCGTTTTCGTGAAAAACCACCAATTTCGTTTCGGGTGACGGTCGAATTTTGTATGTTTGAAATCGTCGGAAAGTAAGTTCCATTACACACAAATACTATGATTACAAACACCGAACTCGAATACAAAGGCGATCTTTTCCCTTCCAAAATAATCACTTTCAACAAAGACGGCGACTCCGTTTATTTCCAGACTGACAATAATGTCATCCTTAAATTGACCGTACTGCGCGATAGCCTCATCCGGTTTCGATACACGACCAAAGGCTATTTCAGCAAGGATTTTTCATATGCAATCGACAAATCACAATCACACGGTTACAATGTGCTCGAAGTAGATGAAGACAAAAGTTTTTACACCATTACCACGAGCAAAGTAATTTGTAAGGTAGGCAAAGCCAATATGCAAATTGTCATCACCGATTTGAATGGCCAGGTCATTTTAGAAGATGAAAAAGGGTTCCATTGGGAGGAAAGCTACCAATTTGGGGGCAATATCGTCAAGATGAGCAAGGCCGCACGCGATGGCGAAAGTTATTACGGTCTCGGCGACAAGGCGTCGCACCTGAACCTCAAGGGCAAACGGCTCGAGAATTGGGCCACCGACCAATATGCATTCCACAAAGACCAGGAACCGTTGTACAAAGTCGTTCCGTTCTACATCGGTTTGCACCATAAGGAGGCGTATGGGATTTTCTTCGACAACACCTTCCGTACTTTTTTTGATTTCTGCCACGAAAGGAGAAGCGTCACGAGTTTCTGGGCCGAGGGTGGCGAAATGAACTATTACTTCATCTACGGCCCGCAAATGGCCGACGTGGTAACGACTTACACGCATTTAACCGGTAAACCCGAAATGCCGCCGTTGTGGGCATTGGGCTATCACCAATGCAAATGGAGTTATTATCCTGAAGCAAAAGTCAAGGAAATCACGGGTAAGTTCCGGGAACTTAGGATTCCATGCGATGCGATTTACCTCGACATCGATTATATGGACGGTTTCCGATGCTTTACCTGGAACAAGGATTATTTTCCCGATCCCAAGAAAATGGTCGCCGAATTGTCCGAGGACGGATTCAAGACCGTGGTCATCATCGATCCCGGAATCAAAATCGATAAAGATTACTGGGTCTACCAACAAGCACTCGAAAAAGATTATTTCTGCAAACGCGCCGATGGCCCGTACATGAAAGGTAAAGTCTGGCCCGGCGAATGCAATTTCCCCGATTATACCAATCCCGCCGTACGCGAATGGTGGGCCGGATTGTTCAAGGAACTCATTTCAGATATTGGCGTCAAGGGTGTATGGAATGACATGAACGAACCCGCCGTGATGGAAGTCCCGGGTAAAACCTTCCCGATGGATGTGCGCCACGACTACGATGGAAACCCATGTTCGCACCGAAAAGCGCACAATATTTACGGCACGCAAATGGCGCGCGCCACCTATGAAGGCGTTAAACAGTTTTCGTATCCGAAACGACCGTTTATCATCACGCGTTCGGCTTATTCCGGCGCACAGCGATATACGTCTTCCTGGACGGGCGACAACGTCGCGTCATGGGAACATTTGTGGATTGCCAACATCCAGATGCAGCGCATGTCGATTTCGGGCATGGGTTTTACCGGTTCGGATATCGGCGGTTTTGCCGAGCAGCCTTCGGGTGAACTGTATGCGCGCTGGATCCAGCTTGGTGTATTCCACCCGTTCTGCAGGACACATTCCTCGGGCGACCACGGCGACCAGGAACCTTGGTCTTTTGATGTGGACGTGATCGACATCACCCGAAAATTTGTAGAACTGCGCTACCAATTGTTGCCGTACCTGTACACGATGTTCTGGGAATACGTCACCGATGGCGTGCCGATGCTCAAGCCGCTCGTGTATTTCGACCAGGAAGATCCGCAGACGCATTACCGCACCGATGAGTTTATTTTCGGCAACCAGATTTTGGTGTGCCCGATCCTCGAACCGAATGCGCAGGGCAGAAGGATGTATCTGCCGACAGGCAATTGGTACAACTACTGGACGGGCGATGTGATTTCAGGGCGCAAGGAACTGTGGGTCAGCACCGATTACGACCAGATCCCGATATTCATCAAAGAAGGCGCAATCATTCCGAAATATCCCGTACAACAATATGTGGGCGAACTCGAATTCGACGAGATCACGCTCGATGTCTATTTCAAACAGGGCAAGGAAACCTCGATGCTGTACGAAGATGCACAGGATGGTTACGATTACAACAAAGGCCGTTACAGTTTGTCGACGTTCCGACTCAAGGGAAGCGAGAACAATCTGGTAATCCAGCAATTCAAGGAAGGAAAATATACCGTTCCGTATGCCAAATACAAGGTCAACCTGCTTGCGTTGCCGTTCAAGGTCAAACGCATTTACATTGACAATGAGCGCGCTGAGTTCGAATCGGTCGCTTTCGACGGCAAAACATTGATAATCGATAAAGATTTTACCGAATTACATATCACGGCAGAATAATTTAATTGTAATTTTGCCCAATATGTTAAAATCGAAACGAATGAAATCGCAGATTCACGAATACCAAGAAAACAAATATTTGCGCATGAGTAAAAAACGTATTTTATTGTCAGGAATTGCTTTGGTAGGTTTGGCCTTTGCTTGTTCTACCAACCCGTTTACCGGAAAAAGCACGTTGAATTTTGTATCCAACGACCAACTGTTTCCGTCGGCTTTCCAACAGTACGACCAATTCTTGAAAGAGAACAAAGTCATCACCGGCACGCCCGATGCAAATCGTGTTTCCAATGTCGGCATGAAAATCAAGGCCGCAGCCGAAAAGTGGCTCGCTGCCAACGGACAGGCGGGTTACCTGAACGGCTACCAATGGGAATACAAATTGGTCGACGACAAGGCCGTCAACGCTTGGTGTATGCCGGGCGGAAAAATTGTGGTCTATACCGGAATCCTTCCGATCACCAAGGACGACGCCGGATTGGCAACGGTAATGGGACACGAGGTTTCACACGCCTTGGCCAACCATGGCGCACAGCGTATGAGCGCCTCGCAATTGCAGGCTTTGGGCGCAGTGGGAGTAGCCGTGGCGACCGGTGGACAAAGTGCAGAGAAGCAACAAATGTGGCAGCAATATTACGGTATCGGTTCGAATGTAGGTGTGATGTTGCCGTTTAGCCGAAGCCACGAAAGCGAAGCCGATATGATCGGTTTGACCTTGATGGCGATTGCCGGTTACAATCCGGACCAGGCGGTTTTGTTCTGGGAAAGGATGTCGTCCAAATCGGGCGGGCAGGCACCACCGGAAATGCTCAGCACACACCCGTCGGATGCGACGCGTATTGCGAACATCAAGAGTTTGATTCCGCAGGCGAAGGCTGAGGCGAAGAAATTTGGTGTCGTTTTTAAATAAAAATTTCGGACGTTCGAGGGTTCGCGTTAGGGATTGCAGCAAGGTGCCATGCACCGCGGAAAGCCCGGCCAGGGCCGAGCGTTAAGAAACAGCCCGGAGGACTGTTTTAGCGAGGAGCCAGCAGGTGCGCAGGCTGGTGTGAAAGGCAACGCCCAAAAAATAAAGATCAAAGTCATTCTTTACGGAATGGCTTTTTTTATTAGGATTATTTAATAACATTCAAACATGCGTTTCCAAGCAAAAAATAAATAAATTAGTGACCTCAAAACACAGCTATGGTACCTCTCGAAAAAGGAAGCAAGAAACTACTCAACGCCTGGGCGTTTTACGATTGGGCGAATTCGGTTTATCCGCTCACGATTTCATCGGCGGTTTTCCCGATTTTCTATAAAGCACAATTTTCGCAGGATGTGACGTATTTGCCTGTTTTTGGGACTGAAATCAAAGATACGGCGCTGATCACTTTTGTGACGGCGGCGGCTTTTTTAGTGGTGGCGTTTATTTCGCCTTTCCTTTCCGGTATTGCCGATTACGTGGGCAATAAGAAGAATTTCATGCGGTTCTTTTGTTACCTCGGCGCGTTTTCGTGTATCGGGTTGTATTGGTTCAATATTGAAAATATTTACCCGGGATTGCTGTTTTATTTCCTTGGATTGATTGGGTTTTGGGGCAGTCTGGTGTTTTACAATTCGTATTTGCCCGATATTGCTTTTCCCGAACAACAGGACAAAATCAGTGCGCGCGGTTATTCGTTGGGTTATGTGGGCAGCGTGATTTTATTGATCATCAACCTTGTCATGATTATGGGTGCTGAAACGGGTGCCGATGCGGTCATGGCCATGCGCTATTCATTTATCATGGTGGGCGTGTGGTGGATCGTGTTCAGCCAATACACCTATTATTACCTGCCGAAAGGCAACCAGAATGCCGAGAAAGTCACCAAGGAAGTGTTGTTCAACGGTTTCCGTGAATTGCGCAAAGTCTGGGGATTGTTATCGGAAAACCTGCGTTTGAAACGATATTTATCAGGCTTTTTTGTCTACAGTATGGCGGTGCAGACCGTGATGCTCGTGGCTACTTATTTTGGCGAAGGCGAAATCGAGTGGGCGAGCAAGGAAGAAAGCCAAAAAGGATTGATCGTTTGTATTTTGTTGATTCAATTGGTAGCGGTTTTGGGTGCGGTGCTGACGTCAAGGGCATCGGCTAAATTCGGGAACATTCCGGTTTTGATTGTGATCAATATTTCATGGATTTTGTTTTGCATCTGCGCGTATTTCATCACACAGCCGATTCACTTTTACGTAATGGCTTCTTGGTGCGGACTCGTGATGGGTGGCGTACAGGCGTTGTCGCGTTCGACTTATTCGAAATTCCTGCCCGAAACCGATGACACGGCCTCGTTCTTCAGTTTCTACGATGTCGCCGAAAAAATCGGGATTGTCATCGGGATGTGCGTGTATGGCATCATCGATCAGATCACGGGAAGCCCGAGATTTGCGATTGTATTCCTCGCGTTGTTTTTCCTCATCGGGGTATTGCTGCTGCTCCGGGTCAATAAAAAAGACGCCTTACCGAAGTAAAGCGCCTTTTACCTAACTTAAGCAAAATGTATTTCTAAGCTTTTGAAATGCTTCCCGAACCGGAAACCTTGGTGTCTTTGGTTTTGGGATCGCCTTTGTATTGGATATCGCCCGATCCGCTGACCCTTGCTTCAAGCGCATTGCTGCAAAATACTTTGCAGTCGCCCGATCCGGTCACCGAAGTTTTGACACTTCCGCTCTTGAGGTCATAAGCGGTAAGGTCGCCCGAACCGGTCAGCTCGCAGTTGAAGGTATCGGCTGAACCTTTGAGCACCATATCGCCCGAACCCGTTACATTGGCCTCGATACTTTTGGCATCCACATCGAGGTTGATGTCGCCCGAGCCGGTCAGTGTGGTCTGGAAATGGGTTGCCTTGATTGGGCTTTTGGTCCTTACGTCGCCCGAACCCGCGAGGCTCACCCCTTCGAGGCTTTCGAAAGGCACAGTAACGATAATGCTTTTGCCGTGGCTGGTGCTGAGGCTTTTGCCTTTTTCGGTGGCGATTTTGAGTGTGCCGCCTTCTACGGCGATCGTGATGTGGTCGATCAAGTTCGATTCGCCTTCTACGGTGATGCTGCCTTCTTTTCCTGAGACGAGGTTGACGTCATAGAAACCGGCTACGCTGACTTTGTCGTAAGCCGAAGTGGTTACCGTTTTGGTGGTCACATTGCCATTGCCCTTGATTTTGTTCTGTGCGCAGGCGACCGTTGCAAAAGCAAACAGTCCGATTAAAAAAGTGGTTTTACTCACAATTTTAAAATTGTTTTTTTGGAGTTCGTGAATCTTCGATTTCATGATAATTGATTTTTTGGATGATTGAAAGCTGATTAGAGTTTTTTATTGAGGTTTACATTCCCGTAATCGGAAACGATCGTGACTTTATTGACACCGGTTTTCTTGTTGTAGCCTTCGTAGGATTTGGTGAAATTGGTTTCCTGTTTCGAGCTTACTTCGAGGTCGTTCGGGTATTTGAGGTTGGCGTACTTGAGCTTGATGTCGAAATCGAACGCATAGGCCGGGCTGTAACCGATGCCTACGGTCGTGTAACCCGAAACCACCGAAATATTGCCCGCACTCGAATTGACCGTATCGACCGTCAATTTGCTGTATTTGGTATTGACCTTGAGGTTGTTCGAAATCTCGTTGATGTTGATCGTCAGGTAATCGCCGCTGCCTTCGAGGTTGTTGAGTTTGCCCGAAACGAGTTTGCCGTAATTGCAATCGAATTTGAGGTTGTTGCCTTCCTTGAAATGGATGTCGGTATAATCGGCCTTGAGCGTCACATTGCCAAAATCGTTCATCGTAAGCCCCGAATAATCGGCAGAAATCGTCGCCGCCTTGACATAATCCACCGAAGATTTGCTGCAGTATTCGATGTCGAGCTTGTTGTCGTTGCCGCTCAGTTTTCCGAGCGTGATCTTGCCGTATTTGCATTTGACATCGACCGTGGAGAACAAATCGGTGGTAATGATGTCGCCGTATTTGTTGTAAATCTTGACGCTGCCGTTTTTGGGAATCTTGATCGTGTAGTTGACCTCGATGCTGCTGTTTTTGGTATTGGTGTTTCCGGCGCCGTTCGAGAAAACGGTTTTGGCGGTCACCAGGCTTTTGAGCGCCTCGATGTCGATGTCGATGTCGTTGAGTTTCTTGGTCGCCCAATCTTCGTTGTCGCTGCTGACCTTGATCAGGATGTCGAGTTCGATTTTGTCTTCGGCCCAAGTCGTTACATAGACATTGCCGTAGGAGTTGTTGATGTCGATGCCCGCGTCAGAATTCACGATGTACGCTTTCTTGACGGATTTCTGTTTAACGTGTCGCTGAAATTCGATTCCATTGGCCCATACAATCGGCGAAAGGAAAAGAATCAATATCGTATTAAATAGTGTTTTCATGGGTACTTAATTTTTCAGTGTTTTCGATGTGTTCCAAAACATCCTCGAGGAATGCAATCCTGGTTTTGAGGTTCTGGATCATCGCATGGATAATTTGTTTGCTTTCGCCATTTCTAATCAGTTCCTGTTTGATTTTTTCGTAATCCTTGTCGAGTGCTTCCATTTGGATCAAAGCATCGGAAACGATTTTCTCGTTGATCGGTGACTTTTTTTGTTTGACCTTTTCGAGCTCGAAACGGATCATCGCCGTAAAGATCGAATCGGTTTCGCGGGTTTGTTTCGAGGCAAATTGCAGGTCTGTCCGCTGCGGGGCCTTGTTGGCATTTCCGTTGAAGAAGGTAAAGAACCCGACCAGCAATAGGATGGAGGCCGCTATCGATAACGAATACCAATAGTTTTTCCCTTTTCTTCGGCGCGATTGTTTTTCGAGAAACCGGTCGTAATGGTTTTCGTCCGGCTCGTGAATATCCCATTGCCCTTGCAGGTTTTCAAATAAGTCATCCAATTTGTCATTTTTCATGTCCATTTTTCCTTTTTTATAGTTGGCTCAGTTCAACTGTAGCGTATTTTCTTGTAATTTTTGTCTCAAACTTTCCTTGGCCCTGCTGATGGTCGTGCGGCAATTGGCGTAGCTGATGTTGAGGATTTCGGTGATTTCTTCCTGATCGTAGCCTTCGATGAAGAACAAGGTCAGGATCATTCGGTAACTGTCCTTGAGGCTGTCGATGGCCTGCAGGACCTGGGCTGCCTTGAGGTTGGTGAAATCGGTTTCTGGTTCTTCTGCAGCAGAACCGTCTTCCACTTTGTACATCACCTTTTCAAAATCATCTGCCTTGAATGCATTGGTCTTTTTGCAAAAATCAATGCTGTAATTGATGATGATCCGTTTGAGCCAGGCGCCAAAGGCCACTTCCTGGCGGTAATCATCGATTTTGGTGAAGGCTTTGAGGAAACCTTCCTGCATCACATCTTCTGCATAATGGGCGTCTTTTACGATCCGAAAAGCCACATTGTACATCGCCTTGCAATAGCGATTGTACACCTCAAACTGCGCTTTTTGATCTTTTTGCCTGCAGAGCGAAATTAATTCCTCGATATTTTGTTTAGCTAAACTCAAACAGATGATGATGATTTAAAACGATAGACAGTGCATTTCTGACGATGTTACACTTTTGATAAAAATAATGTAATTTTTTTTTTACGAAGCAATTGATGAATTAATTATATTTGGGACGTTTTACTAAAAATTTCCAAATCGATAACACCACAACACAATGATTAAATCCAAGTTCTTTCTAGCGATTTCATTGATTTTTATCGGCTTGTCTTTCACATCGTGTGACGATGAACCGATAGATCCCGCTTTGCTTCCGCTGCTTAATCCACCGTCCACCGCATGCTCTGGTCCAGTCTCTTTTGAGGCCAGCGATTTTGTAGGCGGATCAAACGTCAACCTGAGTTGGGTGGCCGCTCCGGGTACATCGGCTTGGCAAATCCAATACGGATTGCAAGGTTTTGCAGTAGGTTCTGGAACACAAATTACAGCGACCGATACCGAAGTAACCGTAAGCGGTTTGGTATCGACCAACAATTATGAATTTTACATCAGGACCGTTTGCGGTGCGCAATCCTTTAGCAGTTGGGTAGGCCCAATCAGCGTAGGCGAAAGCATCGGAAGTTGTCCGTCACCCGTTTCACCAACCGCAGTACGTTCTGCCGCCAATACCGAAATCACGGTTTCCTGGACTTCGGGCGGAAGTGCTGTTTCCTGGCAGGTACAATACGGCAATGCCGGATTTGCATTGGGAACCGGAACCATCACCGCAACCACCTCGCCAACCAAAACCATTACAGGCGTCCTGGCCAATACGGCTTACGACTTTTATGTACGTGCGAATTGTTCGGGTACCGATAACAGCAGTTGGGTCGGCCCGGTACGTGTAGATGCGGTGGGTACGATCATTAGCGATTATTGGCCAACGACCATCGGCAACCAATGGGTTTGGAGTGTCGGCGGTGTCGACCAGGATCCGTTTGCGATTGTGTCTACGAATGTCATCAACGGATTTACGTATTTTACGTTCACGACGCCAACCCAACCCAATACGGCTACGACAAGGATTCGCAAAGCCGCCGGCAATTATTACATCCGTACCGAACAGATTACCCATGTCACGCCATTTCCTGGAACGACAACGGGCAACGAAGTCATTCTGTTAAAGGACAATGTAGCGGTGGGAACGAGCTGGACCGATTCGTTTGTACAAACAACCACTTATACCGGCTTTCCGCCCATCAGCCTGAACATGAGTATCGTTTCTACGATTGAAGCCAAGAATGTATCGGCTACCGTCAACGGAACGACTTACAACAATGTCATCAAGGTAAAACGCGTCACCACGGCCGGAACCGATGTGTACAATGGCGAGTATTGGTTTGCCAAAGACATCGGCCCGATCAAAGTGGTCAATGCGGGAACGGTCCAGGAATTGGAATCCTACATTATTAACTAAGAACATCTTACCAAAAATACCAAGCCTGCATCGACCAAATGCAGGCTTTTTTATTGCAATCGGGTCGCAGAAACATCGACGTATGGCACAGAAATTGACCTTTTCTATTCTGCAACGAATTAATTGGCAGTACGTCGATTTTAAACATCAAACCTACGCACTTCGATTATCTTTGTCTAATCATTTACAAATTTCATGTCAATTTGACCCCTTATTTGAAGCTATGCCACAATCAAAAATCTTTAGTTTTGACAATTTGTCACTACAGGAATTCGACTCAGAGGCCGACTTAATACCACTACTGACGCCCGAGGACGAAGAAGAAATGCTCAACGAAGAGTTACCCGCATCCTTACCCATATTACCTTTACGCAATACCGTTTTATTCCCTGGCGTGGTCATTCCGATTTCTGCCGGACGTGACAAATCGATCAAACTCATCAACGACGCCAATGCCGCCGGAAAAATCATCGGGGTCGTGGCACAGAAGAATGAGGAAGACGAGGATCCCACGAAAAACGATATCCATCATATTGGTACGGTAGCCCGAATCCTTCGTGTGCTCAAAATGCCCGACGGAAACATCACCGTCATCCTGCAAGGAAAAAAACGTTTCGCCATCGATGCCGTAACGGCAGAAAGACCTTACCTGATGGCCAACATCAAGGAAGTAGAGGAAAAACGTCCCGGCAAACACGATACGGAATTTCTCGCCATCCTCGAATCGATCAAGGAACTCGCGATCCAGATCATCAAGGAAAGCCCGAACATTCCAACCGAGGCGACTTTTGCGATCAAGAACATCGAAAGCCAATCGTTCCTGATCAATTTCGTTTCCTCGAATATGAATTTGCCTGTTAAAGACAAACAGGATTTGCTGTCAATCAATGCACTCAAGGAGCGCGCGCTCGAGACGCTCAAATTCATGAACCTTGAATTCCAGAAGCTCGAACTCAAGAATGACATCCAGTCGAAAGTGCGCTTCGATCTTGACCAGCAGCAACGCGAATACTTCCTGCACCAACAAATGAAAACCATCCAGGAAGAATTGGGCGGTGTTTCGCACGAACAGGAAATAGATGATATGCGTCTCAAGGCCAAGTCCAAGCATTGGGATGAAAAAACAGCCAAACATTTCGACAAGGAATTGTCCAAGATGCAACGCATGAATCCACAGGCGCCCGATTTTGGCATCCAACGGAATTACCTCGAATTGTTCCTTGAATTGCCTTGGAATGAATTCTCGAAAAGACAATTTCGATTTGAAACGCGCGCAGAAAATCCTCGACAAAGACCATTTCGGACTTGAGGACGTCAAGAAAAGAATGATTGAACACCTCGCGGTTTTGAAATTGCGCAACGATATGAAATCACCCATTATTTGTTTGACCGGGCCTCCGGGCGTCGGAAAAACATCGATTGGTAGATCGGTAGCCGAAGCTTTGGGACGCGAATACGTGCGTATTTCTCTCGGTGGTTTGCGCGATGAGGCTGAAATCCGCGGACACCGCAAGACCTATATTGGTGCGATGCCGGGACGCATCATCCAAAGCATCAAGAAAGCGGGAACCTCGAATCCGGTATTCGTATTGGATGAAATCGACAAATTGTCGAACAGCAACCAGGGCGATCCGTCTTCGGCTTTGCTCGAAGTGCTCGACCCGGAACAGAACAGCGCGTTCTATGACAACTTCCTCGAAATGGGGTACGATTTGTCGAAAGTGATGTTCATCGCCACTTCGAACAACCTCGGTGCGATTCAACCGGCTTTGCGCGATCGGATGGAAGTCATTAAAATGTCAGGTTATACGATTGAGGAAAAAGTAGAAATCGCGCGCCAGCATTTGTTTCCGAAGCAATTGACTGCACACGGCTTGACGGCCAAAGATTTGACGATTGGTAAAAAGCAATTGGAGAAAATCGTCGAAGGGTACACGCGCGAATCTGGCGTTCGTGGACTCGAAGCCAAGATTGCACAAGTAGTCAGGAGCGCGGCCAAATCGGTGGCGATGGAAGAAGACTACAACAAGAAAATCACCGACGAGGACATCGTTAAAATCCTTGGCGTACCAAGAATGGAACGCGACAAATCGGAAAACAATGATGTGGCCGGTGTGGTTACAGGTTTGGCCTGGACCTCAGTCGGCGGCGATATTTTATTTATCGAATCGCTGATTTCCAAAGGCAAAGGCGCGATGACGATGACCGGGAATTTAGGGACGGTGATGAAAGAATCCGCTACAATTGCACTCGAATACATCAAGGCCAACGCCGAACGGCTCGGGCTCGATCCGGAGGTCATCAACAAGCACAACATCCACATCCACATTCCCGAAGGCGCAACGCCAAAAGACGGACCAAGCGCCGGAATCGCGATGCTGACTTCATTGGTTTCGTTGCTCACGCAGAAGAAAGTCAAGAAACATTTGGCGATGACAGGCGAAATTACGTTGCGCGGAAAAGTATTGCCGGTGGGCGGGATCAAAGAAAAGATTCTTGCGGCCAAACGCGCCAACATCAAGGAAATCATCATGTGTGCCGATAATAAGCAGGATGTCGATGAAATCAAGGCCGAATACCTCGAAGGATTGACTTTTCATTACGTCAAGGAAATGAGCGAAGTGCTCAAATATGCGCTGACCAATGAAAAGGTCAAGAACGCAAAAACGTTATAAATACCACAAACAGATTATAATTGAAAAACGGCTAAATAATTAGCCGTTTTTTTATTAAAAATAATATCTTCGCAATTGCGTTATACCTTACAGCAAACCGCAAGTAAACATGATTCGAAAACTCCTTTATCTGTTTTTTATTTTTATTGGAACTGCTGTATACGGCCAGATTGGCGGAAAGTCGGTGTACCGCTTTTTGAATCTCACCACTTCACCACGACAGGCGGCGCTGGGCGGGAAAGTCCTGACCATTTACGATTACGACGTCAACCAGGCGCATTTCAACCCGGCCTCGATCAATCCCGAAATGGACAATCGTTTGTCGCTCAATTATGGCAGCTATTTCGGTGAAGTCACTTATGGTACGGCTGCTTATGCCTATACCTATGACCGTCATGTACAGACTTTTCATGTCGGTGTCAATTATGTGAACTATGGCAATTTCGACGGTTATGACGAGGATGGTTTTGAAACGTCTAGTTTTACCGGAAGCGAAATTGCACTTTCATTCGGTTATGCCTATAACATCCCATTTACGAATTTTCACCTTGGGGCCAATGGGAAATTGATCTCCTCTACGCTTGAAAGTTACCATTCGTTTGGCGGTGCGATCGACCTGGGTGGTATTTATGTGGACGAGGACAACGACATCAATTATGCGCTGGTACTCCGAAACATCGGGATGCAGTTCACCAAATACGAAAGCGAAAACGAAAAACTGCCGTTTGAAATCATGGCCGGGATTTCGCAGGAAATGGAAAATGTCCCGATCCGTTGGCACATCACGCTCGAGAATTTGCAACAATGGAAGGTGTCGTTCTCGAATCCGGCGCGTGCCGAAAACAACATCGATGGCGGAACGACCCCAGAGAAAGTCGGTTTTTTCAACAATGCGCTGCGTCACTTGATCGTGGGCGCCGAGATTTTCCCGAAGAAAGGATTCAATTTCCGCCTAGGTTACAATTTCAGGCGTTCGGAAGAATTGCGTATTCTCGAACAACGCCATTTCTCCGGACTTTGTGTAGGCGTTGGCCTCAAGGTGGGCCGACTCAAATTTGATTATTCCTATTCGCGCTATACGTTGGCGGCCAATACGAGTTTGTTTGGCTTGACCATCAATTTCGCCGAAGACTATTAAAACTTTCATTTTGAAAAAGATTACCATTGCGATAGACGGTTTTTCATCGACCGGCAAAAGTACTTTGGCCAAGCAACTGGCCCAACACCTCGGTTATGTGTATGTCGATACCGGTGCGATGTACCGTGCGGTGACTTTATTCGCGATGGAAAACGGTTACATCGGTGCGGATTTTTTCGATAAGGAAAGTCTGGTCAACAGTTTGCCGTTCATCAACCTACAGTTTCATTTCAATCCTGAATTGGGTTTTGGCGAAATGTACCTTAACGGAACCAATGTGGAACGCGAAATCCGGACAATCGAGGTTTCTGGTTTTGTGAGCAAGATCGCGGAAGTTTCCGAAGTGCGCGCCAAACTCGTCGAACAGCAACAACAGATGGGCAAGGGCAAAGGCATTGTCATGGATGGGCGCGACATCGGCACGGTGGTTTTCCCCGATGCCGAGCTCAAGATTTTCATGACCGCAAGCCCGCATACGCGCGCGCAACGCCGTTTCGACGAACTACAGGAGAAAGGGCAGGACGTTTCATTTGAAGCGGTACTCAAGAATGTGGTCGAGCGAGACCATATCGATACGCACCGTGAGGATTCCCCGTTGCGCAAAGCAACTGATGCCTTCGAGATCGACAATTCGGAGCTCGACCGCGACCAGCAATTCGCCAAGGTGCTCGAACTGGTGAACCTGCGCTCGAAAACGTTGTAAATTTTTGTTTATTCCATTTTTAATAATAGATTTACGGGCTATTATTTTTTAAACCAATTCAAACTTTTTATGAGTATTAAATTCAGACTCACCCTGATGAACTTCCTGCAGTTTTTTATATGGGGTTCCTACTTGACTTCTTTAGGTGGCTATTTGTACAGCAATTTGCATTTTGAAGGCGAACAGATCGGATTAGTGTATACGACTTTAGGAATCGCATCGCTGTTTATGCCAACACTTACAGGAATCATTGCTGACAGGTGGGTCAATTCAGAAAGGGTTTTGGGTGCTTGTCACATTTTGGGCGCGATTTCTTTGTATGCCGCTTCAACGATCACCGATCCGAATACGTTTTTTTGGGTCATGCTTCTGGTAAGTATGTTTTACATGCCGACCATTGCTTTGAACAACACGGTTTCCTATAATATTTTGGTTAAGAACGGATCGGATATCCAAAAAGATTTTCCGAATATCAGGGTTTGGGGCACCATCGGTTTTATTTGCGCGATGTGGTTTGTCGATTTGAACCATTGGACGATCGATGCCACGCAACTGGTTGTCGCCAGTATTTCGGCTTTGGCCTTGGGGATTTACGCCTTCACGATGCCGCCGTGTCCGCCGCTGTATCATAACGATAGCAAAGGTTTGATTTCTACTTTGGGATTGGATGCTTTCGTACTTTTGAAACGCAAAAAAATGGTCATCTTTTTCCTTTTTGCGATGTTGCTCGGGGCAGCGCTTCAGGTTACCAACCAGTGGGGCGTTCCATTTATTGATCATTTCAAGTACATTGATGAATTTAAAGATACGCTGGGGGTTAAATTTCCCAATATTCTCGTGTCGATTTCACAGATTTCCGAGACCGTATTTATTTTGACCATTCCGTTTTTCCTCAAACGCTTCGGAATCAAAAAGGTAATGATCATCAGTATTGTCGCCTGGATCATCCGTTTTGGCTTGTTTGCCATAGGCGATCCGGGAAGCGGGCTGTATTTGTTGATTTTGTCGATGATTGTTTATGGAATGGCCTTCGATTTCTTTAATATTTCAGGTTCTTTGTTTGTCGAAAATGAAGCCGATGAATCCATTCGTGCCAGTGCGCAAGGATTATTCATGCTATTGACCAATGGCGTTGGTGCGATGATCGGAAGTTATGGAAGCGGCTGGGTAGTTCAGCGTTATACCGAAAACAATCTAACGGATTGGTCGACGGTCTGGACGATTTTCGCTGCCTATGCTTTGATCTTGGCCGTTGTATTTCCGTTTGTCTTTAAATACAAACACGACCCCAAAGCGGTTGAAAATATTGCCCATTAAAACACAAAGCCATCAAATAGATGGCTTTTTTATTACTGTGTTCGCTGAATAATTATCGTTTCATCGCGAAATGTCCGCGGTGCTCCTCGCCGTCTTGTCGGATAACGAGGAACCAATAATCGGTGGAAGGCATTTCCCTGCCGTTGTAATAGCCGTCCCAGCCTTTGCTTTCCGAACCAAATCCGGTCAGCAATTTGCCGTAGCGATCAAAAATATACACCTTGAGGTTTGGTTCGGTCTTGGCGTAATAGACCTGCCAGAAATCATTGTAACCGTCGGCATTGGGCGTAAAGAATTTCGGATAGGAGAGTAGGTGTACCTGCTGCTGGATGCCGTCGCAGCCATTGTTGTCCTTGATGTAGACGGTATACAGTCCGGGCGCCAATCCATAAAAAGTATGGCCCAGTTGGAAATGTTCGTTGTCAAGCGAATAGCTGTAGCTGCCGCTTCCCGGGTTGTTCAGGATGACCGAAATGGTATTTTGGTCATTGGTCCAATCGGTGGTTTCGATATGGTGGATCGACGGCGGTTGCGAAGGCAGAACTTCAATCGAATACGTCGCCGTACAAGTCAGCCCATTGGTCGTTTGCGTCACTTCAAGCGTATAGATGCCGGGTTGATCGACCGTGATGGACGATGTGGTTTGACCGGTTGACCACAAATAGGATTCGAATCCAGGGTCGGCGGTGATGGTGACTTCCTGTCCGTCACAAATCGTATACGACAATTGCATGTCGACTTCTGGGTATTCGTTAACGGTGACATGGAAAGAAGTAATGTCGAAACAAGTGCTTACATTGTTGTACTGCATGCGGCAGAATATTTCCCGGGAGCCTGTCGTGTAAAGTGCCGGCAAAGGATTCGTGCCCGATGTAGCCTCGGCCGCCGAAAGGTGATAGGTAATCGTGAAATTGCCCGGGGTTGCCCCGCCCAGTACCGCAGCGTTTTGTCCGCCAAGGTTGAATTCGGCCATCGCATTGTTGTCGTCGCCATCGCATTCGACCAGGTCACCCGGTTGGTTGATCTGCACCAGCGATGGAAGCAGGGCCACATCGGTGAGCGTGTTGGTCACGTTGCCGCAATCGTCCCTGACCTGAAAGTTATAGACCGCGGGTTGCAGATTGGCAAAAATAGGATTGGTGCCGTTGTTGACCAGAAAAGGCTGGCCGTTCATGCTCGTGATCTGGTAGGTCAACGGGGCTACGCCTACGGCCGAAACCGAAACATCCGAATTGACGCCATTACAAGTGGCTTTTTGGATGTCGACGATGGCCAAACCATTGATAAAGGTGAATTCCTGTATGATGTCGGTACACAGCTTGAACAATCCGACGCTGCCGTTCTCAAAACTCTGGAAACGGTGGATGATCCTGAAATCGCCCAGATAGGAAATGTTGTAATTGGTGCCATTGGCATACAGCAACTGATACGAATTGGCCGGTCCGGGCGTATCGCCGGGATTGAAAGGAACACCGGTCTGCGGATGCCCCCAGGTGCCGGTCACCGGATCCAATCGCTGGAGCCAGAACGTCGAGGTCGTATTGCTCCTGAAATGAAAATCGATGTCGAAAGAACCGCAATGCGGGATGATCGTATAGGCGTTTTCATCGATGGTAAAACCTTCGACGGTGATGGTGACCTCGTTGGTCAGCCCGCAACTGTCCGATACTTTAAACGTATAATCGCCCGGCGGGAAACCATTCATGCAAAAGGTGTCGGGAAAATCGGGGCTGATGTTGAAGGAAACGTCATAAGGAAGCGTTTGCCCAAACGTGCTCGGTGCGGCCGTAATCGAAACGGCGGTCAACTGGATGTCGGCCCCGCGGATGCGCAGCGACCCTTTGCCTTCCTCGCAACCCGGCCACATCATGTAGGACAGTTGCGTGGTCAATCCGGGAACGATGAATTCCTGGGTGTACACATTGCCGCAAGTATCGGTGGCGTTGATGGTGTAAGTTCCTGCGGGAATGTCTTCCATTTCAATGGTTCCGGTATCGGGGTCCAGTTGTGCGGTCCAATCGACAGGGTATGACGTCGAAAAAGAAGCAGGCCCAGCGGTAATGGCTACATAATCCAATTCGTAACCGGTCACGCGCACCACCACGGTACTCGTGTCCGAGTCGCAGCCGCTGTTCGGGGTGACCTCGACGACCAGTTCGGGATCGACATATTCTAAAGTCGCATCCACAATCTTTCGAACGTCCGCAGCCATCGGTAATCTTGACTTCATAATGGCCATAAGGCACGCCGTTGTTGGAATCGCCATAATTGATTGGGCTGGTGCTGAAAGGCCCCGGATGGCTGGTGTTGTAGGTAGCCGGGTCGAAACCTGGCGGCGATTGCAGAAATTCTACGGTCAAAGGCGGCATGAAATGATCGACGGCCAAGGCGATGAAATATTCGCCACATTCGGCTGGCGGCGCCCGGAATTCGGCCAGGAGCGGTTTGTTGATCAGGATGTTGTCGAAATAGAAACCATTGCCGCAGGCATCTGTGACCGTTACATTATAAGTATAGACCAAATTGCTGTAGTACGGAATCACCGTGACAAATTCCTGACCCGAGATGTCCCCGCTGGCCATGGTGGTCGTAGTGACAATATCGGGGCCGCCACCGGGTGGATGGATCGTGTAGGTAATCGTAATCGGGAAACTGATGGCCGAATTGAGTTCGGGCGACAAGGTGTTGGTGATCGTGATTTCATTGCAGTTGACCACTTCGGCCTGATCGGATTCGGTCCACGACAAGTTGGTGCCGGTCGAGGCAAACAGCGTATGGGTCACTACCCAGCCTTGGCCGCAACTGTCAAAGACACGCACCTGATAAACGCCGACGCTCAATCCGGTAAATACATTGGAAGTCTGCAGTGGCGCAATGACTGGCCCCGAAATAATTTCATAGGAAACCGCAGTCCCTTGAAAAGTATTGACGGTCATCGTGCCGTTGTTGCCGCAAGTGACCGCCGTTCCAGAAATAGTATACAACGATGGTGTGACTGTATTGACAATGGTTACATCGACGGTCTGTGTATTGGAATCGGTGCCCAAAACCTGGGTGGCGATCACGCGGTAGTTGCCCGCGGTCAATCCGTTGAGTTGGTTCGTGGTCAGTACGGCGATGGGCGTGGTGGTGTTGGGCAAATAATAAACGCGATAGGTGACCGTCGCGCCTGGATCGGTTCCTGTGACGGAAAAAGTCAGCGCGCCGTTTCCGGGGCAGGATTCGTCGGTTGGGGTGACATCGAGGGTAAAAGCCGGCAATTGGGCGTAAATCATCGAGGTGAAAAAGAATGCCAAACACGCGAAAAGCCACGAATGGCTCGCTTTTTTAGGAATATTCGGATGAATTATTTGTAGCGTTGTGTTCACCAATGGATTCTTTTTCCAGAAATTTTGGTTTCTAATTTAAGAATAATTTCTGATAAAACATGTTAATATTCTAAAACCCTAATGTTCAGTGGTGGAATGTTTGGTAGATTCAAATAGATGTCTTACTTTTGCGCACCTTTTGGCGGAGAAGTATTTCCATTGGGCCTAAACAATTTAAAGCTAACAACTTCTGTTTTTTGATCCGCGTAAGAAATTAGAAAAGAACAGAATACAAATTATTTTATCAGCATGTCTGAATTATTAAAAACACAAGAAGATTTTTTGACCAACTTTAACTGGCACAATTTCCAAGAAGGGATCGACGCCGTAGACGAGAAACACCTCAAAGAATTCGAGGATATGGTTTCAAAAACCTTCATTGCCACTGACCAAGAAGAAGTAGTTGAAGGAACTGTAGTTCGCATCACAGACCGTGACGCTATCGTTGACATCAACGCCAAATCGGAAGGGGTTATTTCTTTGAACGAATTCCGTTACAACCCGAACTTGAAAGTAGGCGACAAAGTTGAAGTACTCATTGACGTTCGCGAGGACAAAACAGGTCAATTGGTTCTTTCACACAGAAAAGCACGTACCATCAAATCATGGGATCGCGTGATCGCTGCCAATGAGACTGGAGAAATCGTTAACGGTTTCGTGAAGTGTCGTACAAAAGGCGGTATGATCGTAGACGTTTTCGGAATCGAAGCGTTCTTGCCAGGTTCACAAATCGATGTGAAGCCAATCCGTGACTACGATGTTTACGTAAACAAAATGATGGAATTCAAAGTTGTGAAGATTAACCACGAATTTAAAAACGTTGTCGTTTCTCACAAAGCGCTTATCGAAGCGGATATCGAAGTTCAGAAAAAAGAAATCATCGGTCAATTGCAAAAAGGACAAGTACTCGAAGGTGTGGTGAAAAACATCACTTCTTACGGTGTATTTATCGACCTTGGAGGTGTTGACGGTCTCATCCACATCACTGACCTTTCTTGGTCAAGAATCAATCACCCAAGTGAAGTTCTTGAACTCGATCAGAAATTGAACGTGGTAATCCTCGATTTCGATGATGAGAAAACAAGAATCCAACTCGGATTGAAACAACTCAACGCACACCCTTGGGATGCTTTGGACAAAAACCTTGCGGTTGGCGACAAAGTGAAAGGTAAAGTAGTCGTGATCGCTGATTACGGTGCTTTCATCGAAGTGGCTGAAGGTGTTGAAGGTTTGATCCACGTTTCTGAAATGTCTTGGTCTACGCACTTGCGTTCGGCCCAGGATTTCGTAAAAGTAGGCGACACTGTTGAGGCAGTTATCTTGACTTTGGACCGTGAAGACCGCAAAATGTCTTTGGGCATCAAGCAATTGTCACAAGATCCATGGACCGACATCACTTCTAAATACCCAGTAGGTTCTAAGCACACTGGAATCGTCCGCAACTTTACCAACTTTGGTATTTTCGTGGAATTGGAAGAAGGAATCGACGGACTCATCTACATCTCAGATTTGTCTTGGACCAAGAAAATCAAGCACCCATCTGAATTCATCAACGTAGGTGAGAAATTGGATGTGATCGTTTTGGAATTGGACGTTGAAGGACGCAAATTGTCTTTGGGTCACAAACAGACTACGCCAAACCCTTGGGATCAATACGAAGATTCGTTCGCAGTGGGAACCATCCACAACGGAACGATTTCTGAAATCGTTGACAAAGGCGCTACCGTAGAATTCGGTGACGACATCGTTGCTTTCATCCCGACCCGTCACTTGGAAAAAGAAGACGGCAAGAAATTGAAAAAAGGCGATGTAGCTGATTTCAAAGTAATCGAATTCAACAAGGAGTTCAAGAGAGTAGTAGCTTCTCACACGGCCATCTTCCGCGAAGAAGAGGAGAAAAACGTGAGAAACGCTCAGGAGAACGTAACGTCATCTTCTAACAATGCACCGGCTGCAACTTTGGGAGACAACAACGACATCCTTGCTGACTTGAAAGCGAAAATGGAAAAGAAAGAGAAGAAATAATCGTTCTCAATCGATAGTAAAAACCCCGCAGTGATGTGGGGTTTTTTTATTCTCGCCTGTTCCTTAAATTATTATGTATATTTACGGGAAAAGCAAAAAATATGAATAAACACTACTTGCTCATTCTTGCCGTTTTCTTTTTTTCTACTGTTGGTGCACAAGTCATCAATTTCCCCGATCCCAATTTTAAGACACAGCTTTTGAATGCCAACGCTTCGGGTTACGCATCGGCCTATGATGGCAACGGCAATGCACTGACCATCGACGCGAATAACGACGGAGAAATTGAAGTAGCCGAAGCCTTGCAATTGGTCTGGTTCTCGATGCCCAATGGCAATGTTACTTCCGTTGAAGGGTTGTCGTATTTCAGCAATATCAAGTTCCTTGGGTTTTACAACAATCAACTTACGGCCTTGGACATTACTGGGCTCGATAATCTGGAAAGTTTGACCTGTAGCCAAAATCAAATAACCACGCTGGATGTCACCAATGCGGTCCACCTTAAATATTTGGATTGTTACGACAACCAGTTGACCAGCCTTACTGTCGGCGGATTGACACAGCTCGAACAATTGTTCTGTCAAAGCAACCAATTGACAGCGCTGGACATTTCGGGTCTCGATGCGCTTACGCAAATCGACTGTTCGCACAACCAAATTGCGTCATTGGCCTTGAGTCCGCTGACCCACCTGCAATTGTTGAACTGTAGCAATAACCAGATTCCGGTACTGGATTTGTCGGGATTCACCAGCCTTTTTAACTTGGATTGTTCCCATAACAATTTGAGCACATTGGATGTTTCGCAATCCACCGGATTGGGTTACCTGCACTGTCTGAACAACCAGCTCACTTCATTGAATGTACACGGATTGACAGATTTGCTGCAATTGTGGTGTGAGTTCAACCAGTTGCAGTCGCTCGACGTGAGTGGCCTCACTACGCTCAATAGTTTGCGTTGCAATGACAACCAGCTCTCGAGCATCGACCTTTCTGGCGGCCTGGATTTGTGGGAATTGCTGTGCGACAACAATCAGCTTGCCAGTATCGACGTAAATCAGCTTTCCGGGTTGACTTTCTTTACCTGTAAGAACAACCTGCTGACTACTTTGGACGTATCGATCCATGCGCAAATGATTGTTTGCAGCGACAACCAGTTGACATCGCTGTTCATCAAAAATGGCTCAGATGAAGGCAACGGATTGCTGTTTTCCGGAAATCCGAATTTGGAATATGTATGCGTTGATGATTTTCAGTTGGACGAGGTGCAAAACATGATCACGGAATACGGCTACGCGAACTGCTTCGCCAACACTTATTGTACTTTCGTACCGGGCGGAACTTCCTATGTCATACAAGGCAATGCCAAACTGGACAGCAATGCCAACGGATGCGATGCTTCGGACATCAATTTCCGCGACCTTAAGTTTGCGGTGTCAAGCAACGGAGATTCGGGCGTATTTGTGGCCAATACGGCCGGAAATTACAGGTTGCCCGTCACGGCGGGAAGCCATACCGTTACGCCGCAATTTGAAAATCCGGACTATTTTATCGCGACGCCATCGGTTTTAAATGTTGATTTCCCTGCCGCCGGGAGTACAGTCAACCAGGATTTCTGCATTACCGCCAACGGAGGGCACAACGACCTCGACATTGTCATTTTGCCTACCGATATCGTCCAGCCAGGATTCACATCCACCTACAAAATACTATTCAAGAACAAAGGCACCAGCGCCCAATCTGGAACGGTTGTTTTGGGTTTTGATGAACCGACACTCGACTTTATTGTCGCAAACCCAAGCAACAATAATCAAGGCACAGGCAGTTTGACATGGGATTTCACCAATTTGCAACCGTTTGAAAGAAGGGAAATTTTCGTCACGCTAAAATTGAACGGACCGATGGATACGCCGTCGGTGGGCGTCGGATACATTTTAAACCTCCAGGCGACAGTAGTTGCAAATGTCGATGAAACACCCAACGATAACACCTTCAATCTCAGTTTTTCGGTACTGAATTCGTACGATCCCAATGACAAGACCTGCTTGGAAGGGGCAACCATCGCTCCCGAAAAGATTGGTCAATACGTGCATTACAAAATCCGTTTTGAAAATACCGGGACGGCAAATGCCCAAAATATCGTCGTCAATGATCTGATCGACCTCAATAAATTTGATGTCGAATCGCTTGTTCCGCTTGACGGCAGCCATAATTATTCCACGAGGATTTCGGGAAATAATGTGGCGTTCATCTTCGAAAACATCAACCTGCCTTTCGACGATGCCCACAATGACGGCTATGTGCTGTTCAAGATCAAAACCAAGCCGTCGCTGGTCTTGGGCGATACCTTCAGCAATACAGCGAGCATCTATTTCGATTACAACCACCCGATTGTGACCGAACCGGCCGTGACCACGATTGCCGCATTGGGCAAAAGAGATTTTGCGTTTTCGGAGCAATTTTCAATTTATCCGAATCCGGCCGGAAATATGCTCAACATCCAATCGAAAAACAGCACAGCAATACAGTCGGTTGCCATTTACAACCTGCTCGGACAATTGGTCTTGAAAGTCATCAACGCCCAACAGGCGAAATCGATCGATGTTTCTGCCTTGCAATCCGGAAATTATTTCATCAAAATTGCCACCGACCGCGGAAATTCGAATACACGATTTGTCAAGAAATAAAGGAGAGCCTTGCCTTGTGCGGGGCTTTTTTTTTTAACGCAAATTTCAAGCAGGCTATTTTTTATTTACATTTATGACGCTAAAAACCAAATACATGAAAAAACTCTACACCTTAGTTGTTGCTTTTGTTGGCATGATGGGCTACGGCCAGGTCATCAATTTTACGGACTATAATTTCAAGGACATGTTGTTGTATTCGTCCGAAACCCATTTGATTGCTTACAATCTGGATGGCCAGCCCACCGTTGTCGATACCAATGCCAACAATGAAATCGAAGTCAGCGAGGCCCAAAACATCAAGGAACTCGATCTTTTCATGTGGGGGCAGGGCGTCCACGATCTTGGTGGAATCGAGTATTTCACCAACCTCGAATCGATCAACATGCAGATCAACCAACACATCCAGACGATCAATTTTTCTACGCTGACGCATTTCAAACACTTGATCGCCGATGGGGCCAATTTGAGCGGCGTGCTCGATTTTAGCAATTGCCCGGATTTGAGGACGGTGTATTGCCCAAACAACCACCTGACCGGAATCAACCTGACCGGCGTCAATTTTCTCGAAGTGCTCGATGTCAGCGGGAGCAACCTGACGAGCCTCGAAGTGCATTCGCATGGAGCCGAAACTGCAACGGGCTATCTTTCGCTCCAATGCAGTGGCAATCAGTTGACAAGCCTTTTGATCGAAGGCCGGTTTTCGGAAATCAATTGCGCGGACAACCAGTTGACCCATATCGATATTTCCAATTGTGAAGATTCCTCGAGTTGCTATTTCACAGGAAACCCACTGGTGTCGATGAACATCAAGAACGGTTTTCACAATTACATGATTTATCCGGGTGATTTTCCGTTGCTTGAATACCTCTGTTGCGATGCGGGCTATGAGTATGACGAATTGGTCGAATCGGCCGGATGGAGCGGCTCTACCGCCGAAATCAATACCTATTGCACGGTGGAACCGCAAGGCAATCATTTTACGCTGCAGGGAACGGTTCGCGTCGATGCCAACAGCAATGGTTGCGATGCCTCTGATGAAGCCTATCCGCACCTCAGGTTTACAGCCGATCCAAGCATGAATGTTCCGTACCATTTTATAGCCAACGAGAGCGGCAATTATACCATGTGGTTTACCGCCGAGACTTATACCATTACGCCCAATATCCAAAATCCATCTTATTTTACCGTATCGCCACCGAACCTGAACATTACGTTTGCGGCACAGACCACGCCGGTAATCCAGGATTTTTGTATCACACCGAATGGTTCGCACGATGATTTATCGGTGTCTATTGTGCCGCTGAACGTAGCACGTCCGGGTTTTGATGCCCGTTACAACATCGTTTACCGAAACGTGGGAACGACCACGCAATCGGGTTCGCTGGCCTTTTCTTTTGACGATGCCGTGATGGACTTGGTTGACGCGACGCCTGCCGTTTCTTCGCAATCGACCGGACAATTGCACTGGAATTTTGCCAATCTGGCCCCGTTTGAAAGCCGGACGATCTTGGTCAGGGTCAACCTCAATTCCCCGGTGGAAACCCCGTCGCTCAACAGCGGGGATGTTTTGAATTACACCGCAACGCTGTCTGCCAATACCGATGAAACGCCTGCCGACAATTCAGCCACGGTGGCCCAAGGCGTTGTGAATTCTTTTGACCCGAACGACAAAAACTGTCTCGAAGGCACTGTCATCAGTCCGGAAATGATCGGCGGTTATGTGCATTACCTGATCCGTTTTGAAAATACGGGCACTTTCGCGGCCGAGAATATTTTTGTCAAGGACATGATCGATACCGATAAGTTCGACATCGAATCGTTGGTGGCACTCGAAGGCAGCCATCCTTATGTTACGAGGATCGATGGCAACAAGGTCGAGTTCGTGTTCCAAAACATCAACCTTCCTTTTGACGACGCCCACAATGACGGTTATGTCCTGTTCAAGATCAAGCCGAAAAATACTTTGGTTTTGGGAGATTCGTTCAGCAACACGGCCAGTATCTATTTCGACTTCAACCACCCGATCGTAACCGAGCCCGCCGTGACCCTCATTGCCGCATTGGGTAAAAAGGATTTTGAGTTTTCGGAGCAGTTTTCGATTTATCCGAATCCGGCTGGAAACACACTTCACATCCAATCGAAAAATCAAACGGCGCTGCAATCGCTGCGGATTTACAATTACCTCGGCCAATTGGTGATGAGCGTATGGAATCCGCAACCCCTGCAACCGATCGATGTTTCGGCATTGCCTGTTGGAAGCTATTTCCTACGGATTGATTCGAGCCGCGGCCAATCCAATACACAGTTTATCAAGAAATAAAATTAGCCCTGCCATGTGCGGGGCTTTTTTTAGTTTCCGTTGAATCAAATATTTAGTTACATTTAGCAAACCAAAACAAAACCCATGAAAAGAAATTGCTTACTCATTATGATGGCGTTGTTGGCCCAGTTTTCGGTGGCGCAGATCGTCAACATTCCGGATCCGGTCTTCAAGATGGTCCTGGTCAACTCGAGCAACGTCGATCCCAATTCGTTTTTTTACAATGTGGCCAAAGATTTGGCAGGCAACCCGCTGGCCATCGATGCCAATGATGATGGCGAAATTCAGGAATCCGAAGCGGCACAGGTCAGCTTTCTTTGGATTTCCCCGGGATTCGACCCCAATGTGTACAGTTTTGTAGGCATCCAGAGTTTTGTCAATTTGCGCGAGATCCGGTTTTATGGCAACCCGATCACGACGCTCGATTTGAGCGGGATGTCGAGCATCCAGAAACTCAAGATCGAAGGCATGAGCACCCTGACCCAGGTCAACCTGACCGGACTGACCGGTTTGCTCGATCTGTATGTCAACCAGGTGCCCAATGCCAACATCAATTTTACAGGCGTCAACAATCTCAAGACTTTGAAATGGAACAACAACGGCACGGCGCCCTTGACGCTTTCGTTGCTTCCGGGCCTTGAAAAATTGACTGCCAATTACAACACGTTCACGACGATGAATTTTACGGGATTGTCGAGTATCCGGTCGATCGATTGCAACTACAACGAAATTACAACGCTCGATTTGAGCCCGATTGTCACGCTTGATTCCCTGACCTGCCACCACAACAGCATCGCCACGCTCGATGTGCAGCCGTTGGTCAACCTCAAATACCTGAACTGTACCAGCAACGAAATGACTTCGCTCGACCCGCACGGATTAGCCAGTCTCAAATACCTGTGCTGTGGGGGCAATGTGCCTTTTGCCAGTGTGAACCTGCAGGGACTTGTGAGTCTCGAAACCCTGATCCTTAGTTTTACCGGCATCACGGCCATCGATTTGTCGCCGGTACCAAGCCTCAAGACACTGACGCTGATCAGGAACGAATTGGATGCGCTCGATCTGTCGCCTGTGCCCAACCTGGTATCGCTGAATTGCACCGAGAACAACCTGACGGCGCTCGATCTGTCGGTAGTACCCAATTTACAGACGTTGAACTGTTCGCGCAATTTGATTACCGATCTCAATATCAGCCAGAATACCATGATGAAAACCATCGATGTTTCGTACAACGATGTGCCGGCCATCGACGTCAGTGCCATGCCGAATTTGCAGACCCTGAACGTTTCCCACAATGAAGTCTCCACGATTGATATCAGCCAGAATACCCAAATGACCGGTTTACTTGCCGGAAGTTGTCCGATGCTCGAAACGGTCTTTGCCAAAAACGGCGCGAACGAAACCATAACTATGTTCAACCAATCGTCCAACATCCGTTATGTGTGTGTGGATGAAGCGCAGGTGGCGGGCATCCAGCAAAATATTGTCACGTATAACCTGACGGCGACCTGCCATGTCAACAGCTATTGCTCGTTTGTTCCCGGCGGCCAATTTTATACCGTGGCCGGCAACAACAGATTGGATCTGGACAACAATGGTTGCGATTCGGGGGACATTGCTTTTCCGAACCTCAAGCTTACGTTTGCTTCGAATACCGATTCGGGCAGTTTTATCGCCAACCATTCGGGGGCTTATACTTACAGTTTGCAGGCCGGGAATTATACGGTCACGCCTTCGGTTGAAAACCCGTCTTATTTTAGCGTTTCTCCAGCGAGTACGGCGGTTAGTTTTCCAAGCATGGCAAGCCCGGTTTCGCTTGATTTCTGTCTTGTTCCAACCGGAAGCCATCCCGATGTGGAGCTTGTCATCATGCCCGATGGAATAGCCCGTCCGGGTTTTGATGCCCATTACAAAATCATTTACATCAACAAAGGCAATACAATTGAATCGGGTTCGGTTACGCTCGATTTTGACGATGCGATTCTGGATTTTGTATCCTCAAGCCAAAGTCTATTGGTACAGACCGCCAACCTGCTCACCTGGGATTTCGACAACCTGATGCCTTTTGAGACCCGCGAAATCGACTTGGTGTTGAATGTCAATTCGCCATTGGAAGTCCCGGCAGTCAATTTGGGCGACGTGCTTTCCTATACGGCTACAGCGGTGACCGCCAACGACGAAACCCCCAACAACAATGTGTCGTCGTTGCGTCAAACCGTGGTCAATGCCTTTGATCCCAACGACAAAACCTGTCTCGAAGGCAGTACGGTTGGACCGGATATGGCCGGACAGTATGTGCATTACCTGATCCGTTTTGAAAACCTGGGGACCGCCGTGGCCGAAAATGTGGTCGTGGCCGATCTGATTGACAGCAATAAATTTGAAGTGTCTTCGCTGGTTCCGCTTGCCGGAAGCCATGATTACGTGGCGCGAATCAATGGCGATAAAGTGGAATTCATTTTTGAGAACATCAACCTGCCGTTCGAGGATGTCAACAATGATGGCTACGTGTTGTTCAAGATCAAAACCAAACCGACGCTGGTGCTCGGCGATACGTTCAGTAATGCCGCGAGCATCTATTTTGATTACAACCATCCGGTTGTGACCGAGGCGGCAGTTACGACCATTAGTGCATTGGCGGCCAGAGATTTTGAAATCGGCCAATATTTTTCAATTTATCCGAATCCCGCAGACAATGTATTGAACATCCAAACCAATGGAAACATACAGTTGCAGTCATTGGTTGTTTACAATACATTGGGTCAGGCCGTTATGGTTGTGGCCCATGCCAATCAAGCCCAAAAAATTGATGTTTCTTCACTGCCAACCGGAAATTACCTGATTAAAGTAGGGACGGACCGTGGCGCTTCATCGATGAAATTTATCAAAAAGTAACATCAAATTCTTAAAAAACCAAAGGCCCTGCTGAGTCAGGGCTTTTTTATTAACAAAAAATTAAGAATATCCCTAAAAATTTTATATTTACGTAATTCAAAACAAATCCTATGAAAAAAAGCTACCTATTGATTGCCTGTTTTGTACTTTCCAATGCGGGCGCGCAAATCATTAATTTTCCGGATCCTGATTTCAAGGCTTTGCTGCTGGGCAATCCTTCGGCCTGTGCTTTCAACGGCAGCAGCGCGATGACCGTCGATGTCGATGGAAATGGCGAAATCGAACAATCCGAGGCGCTTGCCGTCACCAGTATTGTCATCAATAACAATGCGGCAATCAACGACCTGACCGGGATCGAATATTTTACCAACATGAGCGGTTTGACCGTGACCTATACTTCGTGTACGACACTTCCGGCCTTGACCTTGACCAATTTGAGAAACGTCCATTGCAATGACAACAGCATCACTTCGCTCGATTTCAGCAACGCGATGCAGCTCGAGACGGTCATCTGCGACAGCAATCAATTGACTTCATTGCTCATGCCCGATGCCGAGACCATCTGGAAACTCACCTGCGCCGGCAACCACCTGACGTCGTTGGCGGTCAACTTTTATGGGGACCCGGCAGGGCCAAGCCATTTCAATTGCAGCAACAACAACATTTCCGATTTGGATATCGGCGGTAGTTTTTATTCAATTGATGTCAATTACAACAACCTTACGGTGCTCGATTTGTCGAGGTGTTATTACTTTTTGACCGGGTATGGCGTTTCCTGTTACGGGAACAATAACCTGGCGTACATCAACCTCAAGAACGGTTTCAACGATTTGGAGCAGAACCTGTCGCTTACCCTCAGCGATTTCCCGAACCTGCATTCCATCTGTATCGATGATCTGGAAGAAACCAGCATGATGAACTTGTTGGAGATGCAAAATTCGAGTGTAAACATCAACAGCTATTGTACGTTTGTGCCCGATGGCAATTTCACGATGATTTCCGGGACGGCGCGTCTGAGTACCGACGGATCTTGCACGGAAACCGACCAAGTCGCGACCAATGTAAAAATCAATCTGTACGATATGGACAATGGCATCTCTTGGACCTATCTGACCGATGCCAATGGACAATACCACATACCGGTGGTGAGCACGACATTAATGTTTTCGCCAACGGTATTGCAGCCTGAAAATTTTACGATCGATCCTGAATTTACTTTTATCAGCATCTTCAACGACCCAACTTATGTGCAGAATGTTTGCCTCACGGCCAATGGGACGCACGACGATGTGTCGGTTTCGATCCTTCCGATTACCGAAGTGAGACCAGGCATTCCGGCCCAATACCGGATCATTTTGGAGAACAATGGTTCGCAATCGGCCTCGGGAACCGCGACTTTCAATTATGACGATGCCCTGACCGATTTTTCGAATGCCACGGTCATTCCAGACGCCCAAAGCGTTGGACAACTGACCTGGAATTACAGCGATTTGCTGCCGCTGCAAACGCGCACGATCGATGTGGTGCTCAACGTCCATACCCCGATGTCTGTCCCGCCGGTAGATGCCGGAACCCTATTGTCGAGCAGCGCCACGATAACGGCTGCCAATGACGAAGACCCGGACAACAATACGATGGCCCTCAACGAAGTGGTTGT
Source organism: Flavobacterium sp. (assembly GCF_047602195.1). Taxonomy (GTDB): domain Bacteria; phylum Bacteroidota; class Bacteroidia; order Flavobacteriales; family Flavobacteriaceae; genus Flavobacterium. The sequence continues at coordinate 2,505,107 of NZ_JASGHW010000004.1, read as the reverse complement.
CAACTCGCTCGACCCGAACGACAAAGTGTGTCTCGAAGGCGCCACGATTGCGCCGGAGCGGGTAGGGGAATATGTGCATTACATGATCCGTTTTGAAAATACGGGAACCGCAAACGCCATCAATGTGGTGGTGGCCGACAACATCGATACCGATAAGTTTGTACTGGAGTCGCTGCAGTCTTTGGGCGCGAGCCATCCTTGCGTGACGCGAATCGTCGGATCCCGTGTAGAATTCATTTTCGAGAACATCAACCTGCCATTCGACGATGCCAACAACGATGGTTATGTGGCGTTCAAGATCAAGACCAATCCAGATTTGGTATTGGGCGATACGTTCAGCAATGCGGCCAAGATTTTCTTCGATTTCAATTTCCCGATTGCGACCGAACCGGCAGTGACTACAGTTTCATTATTGAAGACTTCTGATTTTGAAACCGCCAATGGTTTCAGGATTTACCCTAACCCGGCAGGCGACGTTTTGAACCTCCAATCCAACAGGAATATGCACGCAGTTTCGATTTACAATGCCCTCGGACAATTGGTTTTGGCTAATGGCCTCAAGAATCAGTTGGAGCGCATCGATGTTTCCGGTTTGCGAAGTGGCAATTATTTCATCAAGGTCCAGACGGATGATGGGGTAGGTCATGCCCAGTTCCTAAAAAAATAATTTTAATTGTATTGTACCGAAAGCCTTTCCTACGAGAAAGGCTTTTTTATCCACAAAATTAGGATTTAATTGATATATCAAATATTTTTACATCAATATACGGAACAATCATGGAAAAGTTGGAACAAATCGTTTTCTATTCACTCGACAAAGCAATCAAGTCATACCGCCAGATGGCGCAGAAAAACATCAACAAGGAAAACATCGACATCACGATCGACCAATGGCTTTTGCTGACGACCATCAAGAACAACCCGGATGCCACCCAGCAGATCATCGCGGCCAATGTGTTCAAGGATTTGGCCTCGATTACACGCATGATTGAAATATTGGTCAAGAAGGAAATCCTGACACGCGACTTTCATCCCGAAGACCGCCGGAGATTCAGTCTCAATGTAACAACCAAGGGCGAGCAGATACTAACAGATTTGGAGCCGATTATCCGGTCCAATAGGAGCAAGGCGCTTGGGGGAATTTCACCCGAGGAAATCGAAACGCTCAAAACGCTGCTCAATAGAATTGTACGCAATTGCAAATAAATCCACAGCCATGAAAAAATTCGCATTCCTTTATTTGATGCTGTTGCCGATCATCATCTTTGGCCAGCAAACCGATGCCAAAAGCTTTTACAACAAGCCATTGACGCTCCAGTTTAAAGCAGGCGCCATCCACATGACCATTTATACCGATTCGACCTTGTATTGGAAAAACCCAAGCAAAGGCACCGAAGGCAAGGAGCAATCCAAAACCATCCACGTGGACAAGCATACGATCATGACGGCCTGGCAGGAAGCCGACAAGACTTTTGTGAATTTGCTGTCCGATTTTAAAACGCGCAAGGTATCGGGTATGGTCTACCGTCCCGATGGCAAATTTTACCCGATCGAAGGCCGTATAGAAATAGGCAACTGATTTATTTCTCGATCACCGACAGCACCAATTCCTTGTAGCTTCGGCCGATGGGCAGGAGTTTGTTGTTGATCTCGACATCGGTGGCCGAAAAGGCTTCGATTTTATTTTTGGCGACCATAAAGGAGCGGTGGATGCGCAGGAATTGGTCTTTCGGAAGCAATTCCTCGATCTGGGCGAGCTGAAATTTGACCTGTATCGACTTTTGCGCCGTGACCACATTGACATATTCCTTGACGCTTTCGATGTACAAGATTTCATCAAAATACACTTTTACCTTTTTTTTGCTGACGTTGAAAAACGCAAATTCCCTTTCGCTTTTAGTGATCGCGGTAGGTTGTGCAACCATTTCGGTCGATGGTTTCAACTTGTTGACCGCGACCAGAAAACGGTTGAAGGCAATCGGTTTCATCAAATAATCGATCACGTTGAATTCATATCCTTGCAGCGCATATTCGTGGTAAGCCGTCGTGATGATGATGCGCGGCGGATTTTTGAGTGTCTTGATGAAATCAAACCCTTTGAGTTTGGGAAGATTAAGATCCAAAAAGACCAGGTCGATTTTTTCCTTCTGCAAAATATCCAAGGCATAAATGGCATCTTCGCAGACCGAAACCAGGTTCAGGAACGGAATCTGGCCGATGTAATCCTTCAGGATTTCGGCTGCCAACGGTTCGTCTTCGACAATGAGGCAATTATATTTTTCCATCGTTGAGATTGATATGGAGTTTCACGGTGAATGCGGTGGGCGTGTTGTCGATCGCCAACCGGTGTTTCGGATAGAGCAATTCGAGTTGGCGTTTGATGTTGCCCAGCCCGATTTTGGCTTCGGCTTGATCGGGATCATTTGGACCAGTCCGTTCGTCATCGCCCGAGCCTTCCTTTGAATTCTTGATTTCATAGGCCAGTTGTTGGTTCTGAAGCGTCAGGTTGATGTCGATGAAACTCTCGAACCTCGATTCGCCCGCCCCATGTTTGAACGCATTTTCGACAAAAGGCAGCAACAGCAAAGGCGCTATCTTTTCTTTGTAATTGTCGATCGAATGGCTGAAAGTCACATTGAGCCGGTTGGTATACCTGAGTTTTTCAAGCTCGATGTAGTCGTTGATGATCTTGATTTCACTTTCTATGGCAATCGAATCGCGCGCATTTTCGTAGAGCATGTAACGCAGCATGCTCGACAATTTGAGTACGACATCGGCGGTTTGGTCGGAGTTTTTCCGCGCCAGTCCGTAAATGTTGTTCAAGGTGTTGAACAGGAAATGCGGGTTGGATTGGGCTTTCAAAAATTGCAGTTCGATTTCCAGTTTCTTTTTGAGTAATTCCTGTTCCTCGATCTTTTGCCGGATGCTCAACCGCGTCAATTTGATCGAAATCGCGATTCCGCTGACAAAAGCCAAAATGAAAAACCAATAGCCGATGCTTTGAAACGAAGTAAGGCTTTCCCATAAATCGATCTGGGTCTGAAAAATCCAGCCGTACACCACAAAATGGTTGATCAGGATCGAACCCAAAACCGCGAAGGCAAACAGGCCAATGCCCGCAACGATTGTTTGGGGCAATGCCCATTGTTTGGACAGAAAACGATTGGTCACGGCAAACAAGGCATAAACGAGCGGAATTTTCACCACCAAAAAAACCGTTTGCACCAAGACAATCGTCAGGAAAAGTACCATGCCCGATTTCCCTTCAACTCCCGATGAACCGGAGTCAAAATTCAAATAGCTTTTGTACAGTACATACAATACCCAAAAGGCGGTGTGATAGCATAGTCGTTTGCCCATGTACCAAAAATAGACAATATTATTGATGCATCATAGGCCAACCGGTCGGCGTTGGTTTGAATCCCATGAACAACCGTTTGCTCCACATCAAATCCATTGAACCGTCTTTTTGGGTTTTGATTGTGCCGTAAATTGTTGTCCATGGACAGCCAAAAAATAGCAGTGCAAAACCGATTAATTTTAACCGTATGCTAATCGTAAAATCAAAACAACATGAAAAAAAATTACCATAAAACGCTGCGGCTGGCTACTGTTTCAGCCATGATGCTGTCCGCAAATGGGGTGCTCGCCCAAACCTTTACCAAAGTGACCACGGGGCCAGTGGTCAATACCGCAGGAGATTCGCGCAGTGTCAACTGGGTCGATGTCAACAACGATGGGCGTCTGGATCTTTTTATTTCCAACGGCAAAGCGGGCGGACAGAACAACATGCTGTACCTCAATACCGATGGGACCAATTTTACAGCGGTAACCGCAGACCCAATCGTGAACGATGGCAAACCCAGCGATGGCGCCACTTTTGCCGATTGCGACAACGACGGTGACCTTGATGCCGTGGTCGTGAATTGGTATTTGCAGGACAACATGTTTTACCTCAATGACGGGGCCGGGAATTTCACCCAGCAAACCACACAACCCATGATCGCCTCCGGCGGATACAGCGAAACGGCTTCCTGGGGCGATTACGACGACGACGGCAAAGTCGATCTGTACGTCACGCGGAGCGGCGCCACCACGGCCACGAGAAGAAATCAATTGTACCACAACGACGGCAACAATGCCTTTACCAAGATCACGAGCGGTGACCAGGTCATCAATTCGTTTCTTTCGCGCTCGGTCAACTGGACCGATATGGACAACGATGGCGACCTCGACCTGTTTGTGACCAACGAAGGCAATACGAGCAACAACGAAAACATTTACCGCAACGACGGCAACGGTACTTTCGTACGCCTGACGACCGGGGATATCGTCAACAATGGCGGTTGGACGATGAGCAGCAGTTGGGGCGATTACGACAACGACGGCGATCTCGACGTGTACCTGTGCAACGATGGCGCCGACAACGCCCTGTTCCGCAACGACGGGAATTTCAATTTCACCAAAATTACGGGCGATCCGGTGACGATGACCAATGCGCATTCGTTCAGTTCGGCCTGGAGCGACATCGACAACGACGGTGATATCGATCTGTTCGTGACCAATGCGTTCAACAGCGTAGCCGAACCGCTCAACAACTTCCTGTTTCTCAACAACGGCAATGGGACATTCACCAAAGTGCTCGATGGTGCGCCTGCAACCGATTTGTCCTGGTCGTACGGCTGCGCCTTTGGCGATTACGACAACGACGGCTTTCAGGATTTGGCCGTGGCGACTACGACTTTCGGTGGCGTCGATGCCAATGATTTTCTGTACCATAACGACGGAAACGCCAACCATTGGATTGCAATCAACCTAATCGGGACCGCTTTCGAACCGATCGGCCATAGGAGCAAAAGTGCGCGTAACGGCCACCATCAATGGCAATACGGTGACCCAGATGCGCGAGATTTCGGCGCAGAGCCAGTATTGTGGACAGAACGATTTGCGCGCGCATTTCGGTCTCGGCGATGCGACCACGGTCCAATCGATTTCGGTCGAATGGCCGTCCGGGGCGACCGAAGGTTTTGACAATGTTAGCGGTGACCAATTCATTAACATTACCGAAGGCGAGGGCTTGAAGGTGGGCAGTTTCCAAACCGAAACCAAGGATTTGATCATCTATCCCAATCCGGCCAAAGAGGTCTTGAACATCAAAAGCAAAAGCCAGGTGCAGATTGCGTCGGTAAAAGTTTACACCGTTTCAGGGCAACTGGCGATGAGTATTATGGGAACCAATCAAACTGCGACCATCGACGTTTCGGGTTTGGCGGCAGGACAATATTTCCTGCGCATCCATTCCGACCAAGGAAGCCACCAGGCAAAATTTACCAAAGAGTAGTTAATTGATACATTTAGTTTTTGCGACGAAAGCCTCATTGTTTTGAGGCTTTTTTTATTGATTTTCATATATTTACATTGCAAAACAAAACCACTATGACCAAAAACTACATTTTATTACTGTTGGTTTTCTGTATCCCGGCAGCCCATTCGCAGATCATCGACATTCCGGATGTCCATTTCAAGGCCAGGCTTTTGGCTTCGGGCCCGACAGATGGCGTGGCACGCGATGCGAACGACCAATACCTTGTCGTAGATACAAATAACAACGGCGAAATTGAAGTCAGCGAGGCGCTTCCCGTGCGCAAACTGGAGATTCCGGGTGATGAGATTGCCGACCTGACCGGAATTGCGGCCTTTGCAAACCTGACCGATTTAAACATCAACAACAATTACCTGACGAGCCTCGATGTTTCGATGCTGTTGCAACTCAAGTGGCTGTTGGCCGATTACAACCAAATCAGCTCGCTTTCGGTTGGGCCGGGTTTGGAATTTTTGGGCTGCGGCAACAACCAGCTCACTTCGCTCGATGTTTCCAATTGCAATGCGCTGCAAAACATTCATTGCAACAACAATCAATTGGCAACCTTGGATTTGAGCAACAAACCCAATTTGAATACTATTTTTTGTTTCCGGAATGTATTGACGAATTTGAACATAGCTAATTCACCTAATATCAGTACCATCTGGTGTTCAGAGAATTTGTTATTTGGTATCGATTTGTCGGATGCGCCCACATTGTCCTGGCTCGAATGCGACCACAACCAAATCACAAGCCTCGATTTGAGCAACATTGCATTGCCCGAATGGAGTATTTTCTTTCTTTATTGCAACGACAATTTGTTTTCATCTCTTGATCTCAGTGTAGCCAATTCCCGCGTCGTGGCCGATTGCAGCAATAATCCGGATCTTGCTTTTATCAATTGCATGGGTACGGGCACTTTTTACGACCCGAATGCACACGAGCCGCCTTATCCTGGCCTTTTTTTCCAGAATTTGCCGAGCCTCATGCACATTTGCGCCGATGCGGTCAATTATGAATACCTCGACGACAAAATCCTGATGTATGGTTACACCGGCGTTACGGTAGATGCTACTTGTACGTTGCAAGATGTCGATTTTGCCATCAATGATTTGGCGGTTTATCCGAATCCCGTGTCCGATGTGTTTTACATTCATTCCAATGAAAAAGTTGACGCGGTCGACCTCTATAATATTTTTGGGCAACTGGTTTTATCGGCCATCTGTAACCAAAAAGAATTTAGCATCGATGGGTCGAAGCTCGCATCCGGAAATTATTTTGTCAAGGTTCAATCCGGGACATCCATTTCGTGGACCCAGTTGATTAAACAGTAAATCCAATACCAAACCGATGGGAATTTTTGACCGATTTAAAAAAAACACGCCAGCCCCAGAAAATGATTCGACCAATTTGATCTATGAATTGTTGTTTTGCGACAATATCGAATTGTATAGAAACCCCACGCAAGGCAACGATTATCCGTGGATGATTTTGTTTGCTGAAAATCCGGCCACTGAAGATTTGATTCGAATCGTCAATGATGAAAATGCAGAAACACGTGTAAAAGTACTTGCTGCCAATATTTTACATGCCAAAGGACAAACACTCGAACCCAAAAAATTGTTTGCGGTTATCGTCGAAGTGGGCCTCGACGAAGGACTGGATGTATTGGCTTCTTTTGCCGATGGAACGGCGCGGTACATCAATTACACCGGACGGATATTGGTATGGGAAACGACAGACGAAACTTCCAATGCACTGACTTCTGATCTTTTCCGCGAAAGTACCCACATCGTCAACAAGATTGGCCCTTGGAACCAGCCCAGAAAACCACGCCCTCCAAAAGGCAATACCAGGATCTCGTTTCTGGTTTCGGACGGTTTGTATTTTGGCGAGGGGCCGATTCAAGTTTTGTTTAATGACCCAATGGCCCAACCTGCTTTTACAGCGGCGACTTCGCTTATGCAATACCTGACCAGTAAAGCGGTGTGATTTCTCTCAAAAATAAAAAGGTGTTGACTTATCAACACCTTCCTAATTATCAATTGTCAATTATTGATTATTTCAAGCTTCCGACCATGTCTTCGGGTTTGACCCAGGCGTCGAAATCTTCGGGTGAAACATACCCCAAACGAACGGCTTCATCTTTCAGAGTTGTACCATTTTTGTGTGCGGTTTGCGCAATCTCGGCGGCTTTGTAGTAACCGATTTTGGTGTTGAGCGCGGTCACGAGCATCAGTGAGTTGTCGACCAATTCCTTGATGCGTTTGTGGTTCGGCTCGATGCCTTGCGCACAATGCTCGTCGAATGAAACGCAGGCGTCGCCAATCAAGCGTGCCGATTGCAGGAAGTTGGCTGCCATCACCGGCTTGAAAACATTGAGTTCGTAATGGCCTTGCATACCGCCGACCGCAATCGCTACATCATTGCCCATGACCTGTGCACAAACCATCGTCAATGCTTCACATTGCGTCGGGTTGACTTTGCCCGGCATGATCGATGATCCCGGTTCATTCTCCGGAATAAAGATTTCGCCGATTCCCGAACGCGGACCAGAAGCCATCATACGGATGTCGTTGGAGATTTTATTGAGCGAAACCGCGAGTTGCTTCAATGCCCCATGCGATTCTACAATGGCGTCATGCGAAGCCAAAGCCTCGAATTTGTTCGGCGCGGTCTTGAATGGATGACCGGTGAATTGGGCAATGTACTCGGCGACTTTCACGTCGTAACCGGCAGGCGTATTCAAGCCCGTTCCTACGGCTGTTCCGCCGAGGGCCAGTTCAGACAGGTGCGCCAATGTATTTTTCAAAGCTTTGATGCCATAATCGAGTTGGGCAACGTAACCTGAAAGTTCTTGTCCGAGTGTCAATGGGGTTGCGTCCATCAAGTGCGTGCGCCCGATTTTGACCACGTCCATGAATTGTTTGGCTTTCGCGTCGAGTGTGTTTCTGAGTTTCTCCACACCTGGAATCGTGATTTCTACCGCCGATTTGTAGGCCGCGATGTGCATGCCGGTCGGGTAGGTGTCGTTCGACGATTGCGATTTGTTGACGTCGTCATTGGCTTTGACGAGTTGTTCGCCTTCACCGATTTTAAAGCCTGCCAAAACCTGTGCGCGGTTCGCGATGACTTCGTTGACGTTCATGTTCGATTGCGTGCCCGAACCGGTTTGCCAGATGACAAGCGGGAATTGGTCGTCCAATTTACCGGCGAGGATTTCGTCGCAGACGGCGGCGATTGCGTCGCGTTTTTCAGTAGACAATACGCCGAGGTCGCAATTCGCGTAGGCGGCCGCTTTTTTCAAGTAAGCAAAACCTTCGATGATTTCTTTGGGCATCGACGCCGACGGTCCGATCTTGAAGTTGTTGCGGGAGCGTTCGGTTTGTGCGCCCCAGTATTTGTCGGCTGGGACTTGAACTTCGCCCATCGTGTCTTTTTCTATTCTGTATTCCATGGTTTATTAATTAGAAAATTAGTCAATTAGAAAATGAGATAATGATTTGCAGGACGTGATACAATTATCTAATTTTCTCATTATCTAATTGTCGCATTTTAGCCCGGATGGAAGCGGCATCCTTTTGCTGGCTTCTTTAGCCAGGAAAAGATACAGCGGACAGCCGGAAACAGCTCCTAAAAATCCACCGCGAATTTAAGGATAAAAACTATTTTATAAAAATCGTACGGACTTTATTGCGGTGCAAAAAATAAAAAACTACATTTGCGTATAATTCAAAAAAATTCCGGAAAACATGTTTGAATTTCAACAGTACTTGGGCTTTTTGCTTTTCCTCACCATCTTGACGATGGGTTTCTGGCTGATGATTTTCCTGATCAACTTCGTATTTTACTGGGTGTTCGGGGCAAGTATCGAGCTTTGGAAAGAGAAAAGAGCAAAGAAAAAGCACGAAGATCAACAATCTGCATTGAACTAATGCGATTGAAAAAAGGAAGCCGATTGGCTTCCTTTTTTTGTTTTATCCTGGGAAATCGTCGTTTGAGCCGTCGTCGGAGCGTTTCGGCTGTTTTTCCTTTTCTCCTTTTTTCTTGTTGAAGCGGTAGGTAAACGAAAGCGTGATCTGGCGTTCGCGCCATTGCATTTCGCTGTACGAATTCGAAACGCCGGGCAGGTAGGTTTCGTTGATTCTTTTTCTCGAGTTGAACAAATCCTGGACGTTCAAAGCCAAAGTCGCTTTTTCCTTGAACAAATCCTTGCTGAATCCGAGGTTGGCACTCGCGACGCCTCTGCTTTTGCCTTGGGCGGTGTTCTGCGGGCCATTGTAGGTCACGTTGGTCTGCCAGTCGATTTTGTACGGCAAAGTTACTTTTGACGTCAATCGCGTAAACCACGAAGTCGCCGTATTGTCGAGGTCGATCGTTTCATTCAAATTGTTGAGCGGGTTAAAATAGGTGTACTCGCCATCGGTCTGGTTGCTGAAGAAATTGAAGTTGCTGTTGAGTTTCCACCATTTGAACGGCGAATAATTGAGTGTGAACTCGAAGCCAAAACGCGTTTCGGTGGCGATGTTGACCGGCGTGCTTTCGATGACCGGAATGCCGTCTACGCGCAAGCCCGAATCGCGACGGATGAATTGGAACGAATCGGAAGTTTTGTTGACATAGGCCGAAGTACTCAACGTAAGCTTGTTGCCCCAGCGTTTGAGGTAGCCCAAATCGACCGCATCGGTCAGGGCAGGATCGAGGTCGGGATTTCCACGGAAGATGTTGATGTTGCTCGAATAATTCGAGAATGGGTTGATCTGACGGCCACGCGGACGCGAGATGCGTCGGCTGTAGCTCAGGGAAATATTGCTTTGGTCGGACAATTCATAAGTCAAAAAAGCACTTGGGAAGAAATTGCCGTATTTTTTATTGTTGTATTCGCCCGTGATCCATTGGTTGATGTCGATGTCCGAATGTTCATAACGCAACCCGAGCAAATACGAAAACTTGTTGATTTTGGAACCGAATTGCGTGTAAATCGCATTGATCTGTTCTTTGTATTCGAGCGTATTCGTATAGCCTTTGTGGACGTCGTACGCATTGGTATTGATATTTAAGGTATCGACTTCGAAATCGGTGACCAATTTGTTGAAATCGCCTTTGTAGCCCGCTTCGAATTGGCTTTTTTCACCAATCGGCAAGACATAATCGGCCTGTACGATGCTGCGGTTTTGGTCCTGTTTGTTGAAAGTGAGTTCTTCGCCGTTGTTGATTTCGGAAGAATCGTCGTCGCGGTTTTTGGAAAACGAACCATCGATGGTCAATTTGTGTCCGTCTTTTTTGAATTTCTTGGTGAAATTGGTCGCGTATTCGACGTTCGTGCTTTCGTTCTGTTGGTCGTTGAAACGGTAGGTTGTAAACTGGTAATTGTGGAAGGCGTCGTAATTGTCGTAGCTCACGCGATCGGGGTTGCCGCCGGTGTTTCTCCTCAAATTGATCGAATTCGACCAGGTCGCCGATTCGGTAAGGTACCAATCCATTCCAAAATTCGAATTGTAGCCTTTGCTCAGGCGCTCGTTTTCACGCGATTCATAGATGTATTTGCGTGTCGTACCATCGGCATTCAAATATTCGGTGTCGTTGAGGGAATTTCCGGGATTGTTGCGGTAGTTGTAACCTGTGGTCGTGAACAGGTTGAATTGGTCGGTCTTGTAGTTGATGTTGCCCGATAGGCCATAGCTTTCCGGATCGCCGACCGAGGCGATGAACGTTCCGTTGACGCCCTGGTTTTTGCCTTTCTTGAGGATGATGTTGAGCAAACCGCCGCCGCCTTCAGAATCGTAACGCGCCGATGGGTTGGTCACGACTTCGACCTTGTCGATCGCATCGGCCGGAATCAAACGCAGGGCTTCGGAAATATTGATGGCGTTCGATGGCCGTCCGTCGATCAAGATCCTGACATTGTCATTGCCACGCAGGCTCACCACGCCATCAGCATCGACGGTCACCGATGGGATGTTGTCGAGCACATCGCTCACGGTGCCGCCTTTGACCATCAAATCCTGGCCGACGCTGTAGACTTTTTTGTCGAGCTTGATCTGGACCGTCGTGGCTTCTGCGCGGATGGTGACGTCTTCGAGCTGTGTCGCGTCTTCGGTCAGGGCAATGTCGCCCAGATTGGTGTCTTCTTTCAATAATTTATTGTTGATTTCCAATACCTTGAACGAGATGAATTCTACCTTGATGTTGTACATCCCGGCGTTGGCCTCGATGTCGAATTGGCCTTGGGCATTGGTGATTCCGCCGGCGATGTTTTTGGGATTCTTGACATTGGTCAGCGTAATGGTCGCATATTCCAAGGGTTGCTTGCTGGTTTTTTCGATGACTTTTCCGCTGATCTTGATTTTTTTGGGCTCGGGTCTGTCCTGTGCAAACGAAAACAGACTGTTGAATAGGAAAAGGGCGGAGAAGAGAAGCGATGCTTGTTTCATACAAATTAAAATTAAACCGGCTTAAGAACACAAATGTAAGTGTTGGTTTAAGCGTCAAATCACAAAGGTTTGTTAAATGAGGCGGTTGCGGGTTTTGTTGCGGCGTTTAGATGATGGCAGCCGCTTTTTCGAGCGGACGTGCGATAATGGCCTTGTCTCCATTGATGACGATGGGGCGTTCGATCAGGATCGGATTTTTGGCGAGTACTTTTAAGACTTGTGCAGGCGTCATTTTTTTATCGGCGTATTTGGTTTTCCACAATTCTTCTTTCTGTCGAACGATGGCTATCGGTTTCACGCCAAGTTTCTTGACAATCGCCTTGAGTTCTTCATAGGTAGGCGTATCGGTCAGGTAATGAATGACTTCGAATTCTTTGCCGCTTTCCTCTAGAAAAAGCAGGCAGTCGCGTGATTTGCTGCAACGCGGATTGTGTAAGACTTGTATCACTTTTCGATCAAATTTTTTGCAAAGTAATGGCTTTATATTTTAAAAAATACGCTAAATTAGGCAGAATTAATCTTAACTCGACTGCGATGTTTATAGCACAGGCCATCAAGCCCGGAAACCATTTTGGAAAGTATTTGTTGGGCTTGCTCATCATCTTTATCGCTTCTTTGATGGGGCAGACGCCGTTCGGGATAGCCGTTTTTGTCCAATCCATGAATGAGGGAAACGGGCTCAACCTGACAGCCGAGAACATGATGTCGATCCTCGAACCCAACCTCACTTTATTTTTATTGTTGATTTCGTATATCGCAACGCTCGGAGCCACATTTTTCGCAGCCAAATATTTACACGGGCAAAGCATCGTGTCGCTGACGACCTCAAGAAACAAAATCGATTGGAGCCGGGTTTTCTTTGCTTTTACGGTTTGGGGACTTTTTACGGTGGTTACGACTGGGATTGCTTATTGGGCGGCTCCGGAAGATTTTGTAGTCAATTTTAAACCGGTACCTTTTCTCATTTTATTGATCATCGGAACTTTGCTGATCCCGATCCAAACTTCGTCAGAAGAATACATTTTCAGGGGATATTTGATGCAAGGTTTGGGACTTGTTGGCAACAGATGGTTTCCGTTGCTGCTGACTTCGGTCATTTTTGGATCGTTGCATTTGATGAATCCCGAAGTTACGAAAATGGGGTACATTATCCTGATTTATTATATCGGAACAGGGTTGTTTCTAGGAATCTTGACGTTGATGGATGAAGGAATGGAACTGGCCCTGGGTTTTCACGCGGCCAACAATCTGTTTGGCGCCTTATTGGTCACTTCCGACTGGACCGTTTTCCAGACGCATTCCATATTGAAAGACGTCTCGGAGCCTTCTGCGGGTGTTGATGTTCTTTTGCCCGTTTTGGTCATTTTCCCGATTCTTTTGTTTATCTTTAGTAAGAAATACGGTTGGTCCGATTGGGCCGAAAAACTGACCGGAAAGATCGATACCAGAATCGATCGATTGTCGAATACCAATACCACTGCCTATGGAAACCATGACGCTGACACCAACTTACCATAACGTACACAGTAGTTTTAAACTCAACGGATTTCACCTAGATAAGGAAGATCTGTGCCGTGTAGCCTATAGTTTTATCAAGGAAGGCGACGATTTCGAGAAGCCTGTCGGGCATTTCCTGCTCGATTGGTTTGACGATTTGCCTTACATCGAAATGACGACTTCGGGAACAACGGGCAAACCGAAAACGATCCGCATCGACAAACAAGCGATGGTCAATTCTGCTTTGGCCACCGGAGATTTCTTTGACCTGCATCCCGGAAACAAAGCCCTGCATTGTCTGCCCGTCAAATACATCGCAGGGAAAATGATGCTCGTGCGCGCCTTCATCCTGGGGCTCGACACCGATTTTGTCGCCCCTAGTTCGAGTCCGTTTGCACAGAACAACGACACTTGCTACGATTTCGTGGCGATGGTTCCGTTGCAGGCGCAGCATTCGCTCGGTTCGCTCAAAAGAGTCAAAAAAATGATCATCGGCGGGGTCGGCATCAGCAAGTCGTTGACCAAGGAATTGCAGAAATTGCCCACCGAAGTCTACGAAACCTATGGCATGACCGAAACCATCACGCACATCGCCGCCAAGAAAGTAGGAGAGAAGGCGTTTACGGTTTTGCCCAATGTGACGTTGTCGTATGACGAAAACAATTGTCTGGTCATCCATGCACCACGCATTTCGAACGAAATCATCCTGACCAACGATTTGGTCAAATTGGTCAATGAAAACCAATTCGTTTTCTTGGGCCGATACGACAATGTGGTCAACAGCGGCGGCATCAAGTTGATTCCCGAACAGGTAGAGGAAAAGCTTTCCGGACATGTCCCGTCGCGCTATTTCGTGGGCGGTATCCCCGATGAAAACCTCGGTGAGAAATTGGTTTTGGCAGTCGAGGGCGAACAACCGAATGATTACGATTTCAAATTCGATTTGCTCGACAAATATGAAAAACCCAAGGAGGTTTTTTTCATTCCCAAATTCCGCGAAACGGAAACCGGGAAAATCATGCGCAAGGAAACGCTCAAGGAAGCGCTAAAAAACAAATAAAAACGCCGTAGGAATACGGCGTTTTCGTTTTATTCAAGGGTCAATGCTATTATTGCTGCATCTTAAAATAATAATCGGCTGAATGTTTGCCGCTTCCATAAAACATAAAAAACAGGCAGACGGCAAGTGTCACCGTGGCCAAGACCAGGTTTTTCACATCAAGGTCACCGATGAAATTGATCACCACGGCCCCGAACAAAATCGGCAATTGCGCAATGATGGCCCAGCGGGTCAGCAATCCAAGCGCAATCATGATGCCACCCATAATGTGCGCCGCAGCGATGTAATGGAAGGTCAGCATGCCGCCCGGGAAATTGCTCAGCGGTGAAAGAATGTTGTCTAAATACTGGCTGTTCGTGATAAAGGAAGCGCCCTTGAGTACCAAAAAAATCCCCAAGGCTATACGTAAAATATCGAGCGGATAATACGTATGGTTATTGGCCCATTTATTCCAATTTTTAACTGTATCCATGATAATTTAGTTTTAAAATTCAGTCTAAATTACTGATATTTAATTAAATACGTGAAATTTTTGCGTTAAAAATAAAGCAAGATTTATTTGACGTCGATTAGGAATTTGTCGGTGGCCACGGTGACATCCTTTTTGTTCTTGACTTTTACCGGTGCGGTTTGCCAGTCATTGTTTGCCTTGAGCCTGATGGTTTCCCCGCGCACTGCAATTTCGACCGGCATCTCGAAATCGGGTTCGTCGGTTACCCAACGGTATTCGAGTTTATTGCCTTTGGTGCGCAATTCCAAAACCGGAACCTTTACATAACGCAGGTATTGATTGAATACCGGGGTCAAATATATCCCGCTTTCGGCGTTGAAGAAATCGACCACGGTCTTGGTATCGATGATTTGGTGACGGTAGGCATTCGAATAATCGAGCAGCAATTTCCACCATTTCGCGTCATCGTTGATGATGTGACGAATCGTATTGAGCATCAAGGCGCCTTTGTAATACATATCGCCCGAGCCTTCGTTGGCCACACCATAATGACCGATGATCGGGATGTCATTGTCGAAATTCCTGCGCAAGCCGTTGATGTAGATCCTGGCTTTTTCTGCACCGTATTGGCATTCGAGAAAGACCGATTCGGAGTAACAGGTAAACCCTTCATGGATCCACATGTCGGCCACATCGGCCGAAGTGATACTGTTGCCGAACCATTCGTGTCCGCTTTCGTGGATCGTGATGAAATCGAACAGCATGCCGTTTCCGGTACCCGACAAATCGGTGCCACGGTAACCTTTCTGATAGCCGTTTCCGTAGGCGACCGCGCTTTGGTGTTCCATGCCGAGGTAAGGTGTTTCGACCAGTTTGTAGCCGTCTTCGGCAAAAGGATAAGTGCCGAATTTCGCTTGGAAGCAATCCATCATCGGTTTGACTTCTTCGAAATGGATTTTGGCTTTTTCTTCGTTGGCCCGCAATACATAATAATCCAAATCCAAGCCTTTGTGGTTGTCGTGCAGGTGCACATAATCGGCGATGTTGACCGTGATGTCGTAAGTGTTGATCGGACTTTTGACTTCCCAATCCCAGCGCGTGTAACCGTTTCTGAGGTCTTCGCTGCCTTTGAACCTGCCGTTGGAAACATTCATCAAACCATTGGGAACGGCCACCTTTATTGTGGCGCCATTATCGGGTTCGTCGGTCTGGGTGTCTTTGACCGGATACCACAAACTCGCTCCTGTTCCTTGTACGGCCACGCCAATCCACGGTTTGCCCGCCTGGTCTTTGCTGAATACAAAACCGCCGTCCCAAGGCGCACGCTTGGCGACCAAAGGATTTCCGGAATAGTAAAAACGGATTCGTTGTTGGGAATTTTTCTCCAAGGTTTTATCGAAAGCGATGAAAACCGCGTTGAATTCGCGTTTGTATTGGAGTTTTTGGTGGTTCAGGACGATGCTGTCGACCTTCATGTTTTCGAACAGGTCGACTTGGATCTTGTTGGTGTTTTCAACGACCTGGAACGCGATGTCGTTGTAACCGACGATCGATCTTTGTTCGGGATCGATCTTGATATTGAGGTCGTAATGCAGGACGTTGTAACAGGTTCTTTCCGGGCGCAATCCGCCGAAAAGCGAGTCTTTGCGGGTAAAAGTCTGGGCGTAATTGTTTTGGAATAATAACAGAACTAATGACAGGAGGGCAATTTTCTTCATTGTAATAATTTTGAAACATTAGTATTCCGATTGCGGATTTGGTTACATGGCATACGTAATTCAAACCGAAAAGCCCTAGCCCGGATAGGGCCGAGCGCTAATAAACAGTCCACTGGACTGTTTTAGCGATGGAGCCAGGTGGCGCGCTGGCGTATTTTAAAATAATCGTGAATGCATCGATGAAATCTAGCCCGGATTGTAGCGAAAATCCTTTTTCAAGGATTGCCCGAAGCTTGCGACGGGAAATAAATCCTTGAAAAAGATTGCAGCGCAAAGCCGGAACCAGCTCCTAAAAACCTAAACCTGAATCACACCCAAATTGAATTTCTTCTCAATCGGCGCATGGTTGGCCGCCTCGATGCCCATCGAAATCCACGTACGCGTTTCGAGCGGATCGATCACGGCGTCGGTCCAGATGCGTGAAGCCGCATAATACGGCGAAACCTGCGCGTCGTAACGGGCCTTGATTTTATCGAACAATTCTTTTTCTTTTTCTTCGTTGATTTCTTCGCCTTTGGCTTTGAGGGCTGAGGCTTCGATTTGAGCCAAAACTTTCGCGGCCTGCGTTCCGCCCATGACGGCGAGTTCGGCGCTTGGCCAGGCAAAAATGAGCCTTGGATCGTAGGCTTTGCCGCACATCGCATAATTTCCGGCGCCGTAGGAATTGCCAACGACAACCGTGAATTTCGGTACGACCGAATTGGATACGGCATTGACCATTTTTGCTCCATCCTTGATGATGCCGCCGTGTTCCGATTTGGAGCCGACCATGAAACCGGTCACGTCCTGAAGGAAAACGAGCGGGATTTTCTTCTGGTTGCAATTCGCGATGAAACGCGTGGCCTTATCAGCAGAATCCGAATAGATCACGCCCCCGAATTGCATTTCACCTTTTTTAGATTTAACGACCTTGCGTTGATTGGCAACAATGCCGACCGCCCAGCCATCGATTCGGGCATAACCCGTGATGATCGTTTGGCCGTAGCCGTCTTTATACGGTTCGAATTCGGAATTGTCGACGAGGCGGTGAATGATGTCCATCATGTCGTATTGCTCGGTGCGTGCTTTGGGCAGGATGCCGAAGATTTCCTTTTCGTCGAGTTTGGGTTTTTCTGATTTGACACGATTGAAACCGGCTTTGTCGAAATCGCCGATTTTGTCGACGATATTTTTAATGGTGTCGAGCGCGTCTTTGTCGTCCTTGGCTTTGTAATCGGTGACGCCGGAGATTTCGCAATGCGTGGTTGCGCCGCCAAGCGTTTCGTTGTCGATCGTTTCGCCGATGGCCGCTTTGACCAAATAACTTCCGGCCAGGAAAATACTTCCGGTTTTGTCTACGATCAACGCTTCATCTGACATAATCGGCAAATACGCGCCGCCGGCCACGCAACTCCCCATGACGGCGGCAATTTGGGTGATGCCCATGCTGCTCATGATGGCATTGTTGCGGAAAATTCTACCGAAATGTTCCTTATCGGGGAAAATCTCGTCCTGCATCGGCAGATAAACACCGGCGCTGTCAACGAGATAAATAATGGGAAGTCGGTTTTCCATCGCGATTTCCTGGGCACGCAAGTTCTTTTTTCCAGTAATCGGGAACCAGGCACCGGCTTTTACGGTCGCATCGTTGGCCACGACCATGCATTGCTTGCCGCGAATGTAGCCGATTTTGACAACCACACCACCCGAAGGACAACCGCCGTGTTCGGCATACATGCCATCTCCGGCAAAAGCGCCGATCTCGATGCTCTTGGCTTTGTCGTCGAGCAGGTAATCGATGCGTTCGCGCGCGGTCATCTTGCCTTCGGCGTGCAATTTGGCGATGCGTTTCTCGCCGCCGCCGAGCTTGACTTTGGCAAAGCGTTGTTTGAGATCGGAAAGTAAAAGCTTGTTGTGGTCTTCGTTTTTGTTGAAGTTGATGTCCATAAAATTGTTGCTGGTTTGATCGCTGAATTAAAATCAAAAATACCGTTTTTGTTTTGTATTTTTGAGTTCGCTAAAGTACGAAAACGTTTGAAATAAAAAAGAAAGCCGTGTTTTTCGCGACCGATTGTTTAATCTGCAAGACATGATAACTTAATGTTCTCTTAACATTGGAGTCCTATATTTGCACCATCAAAAACGACCCTATGAATTTAAACAGCATCTTTCAGTTTTTAGTTCCAAAAGACAAGAAATTTTTTCCACTTTTTGAAGAAGCGTCTAAAAATTTAACCCTTTTGGCGGAAACCCTCCACGAAGCCATCAACGTACCGAAGGCGGAAAGAGAAGATTATTTCAGGAAAATTGAAGAACTGGAAGGCAAAATCGAAGAAATTACACACTCGACCCACTTGGAACTGAGCCGTAATTTCATCACGCCGTTCGACCGCGAAGACATCCACTCACTGATCAAGGCCATCGATAACGTAGCCGATTACATGCACGGTGCAGCGAGCCGTATGCGTTTGTACCAGGTGGAAAAAATCACCAAATCGATCCGTAAACTCACAGAAATCAACCTCGAGGCTTGCCAATTGATCGGAATCGCAATCAAGGAACTCAAAGACCTCGATGGCAACCACAAGAAAATTGCCGACGTCTGCAAGAAAATCAACAAGCTCGAAAGCAAGGCCGATACGGTTTTCGACAAGGCAGTGGCCGATATCTTCGAAAACGAGACCGATGCCAAGAACATCATCAAATACAAAGAAGTGCTGTCGGCGCTCGAATCGGCATCCGACAAATGTAAAAGTGTATCCAACGTTTTGGAACAGATTTCGGTCAAACATTCTTAATTGTAATAAGCGAACAAGCGACCTATGGATTTTACGTTACTTATTATAATCATTGTCCTCGCGCTGATTTTTGACTACATCAATGGTTTCCATGATGCGGCGAACTCAATTGCCACGATTGTCGCGACCAAAGTATTGACGCCGTTTCAGGCGGTTTTGTGGGCGGCGATGTTCAACTTTGCGGCCTATTTCATTTCCAAGTTCATCATCGGGGAATTCAAGATCGGGAATACAATCGCCAAATCGGTCGATGAGCATTTCATCACGCTTGAGGTGATTCTCGCGGGATTGATCGCGGCCATCATTTGGAACTTATTGACGTGGAAACTCGGGATTCCATCGTCTTCCTCGCATACTTTATTGGGCGGATTCATGGGCGCGGCCTTGGCCAATGCCGGAGTGTTGTCGAAAGTGATCGATGGGGAAACGGTAAATGTGATCAATTACGCCAAAGTAGTTCCGACCTTTTTATTCATTTTCCTTGCGCCATTGATTGGTTTAATCATCGCGTATTTCATTACGATTCTCATCCTCAACATCTGCCGAAAGGCGAATCCTTCGAAAGCCGACCGTTGGTTCAAGAAATTACAGCTCGTGTCTTCGGCCTTGTTCAGTTTGGGCCACGGTGGAAACGACGCGCAGAAAGTCATGGGTATCATCGGTGCGGCGGTCATCTGTTACAAAATGGATTTGGGCGACGCGGCTTATGTGGCGGCCGATTCCAAGGAACGTTTCGGAATGTTCGTCGAAGATCCACACTGGTGGTGGGTGCCGCTGGCGAGTTTTATCGTGATTGCACTCGGGACCTTGAGCGGCGGTTGGAAAATCGTCAAGACAATGGGATCGAAAATCACCAAGGTAACGCCATTGGAAGGGGTTGCTGCGGAAACTTCGGGTGCAGTGACTTTATATTTGACCGAGCATTTTGGTGTTCCGGTTTCGACCACGCATACGATTACCGGGAGTATCATCGGGGTAGGGATTACCAAAAGGATTTCGGCCGTACGCTGGGGCGTGACGATCAATTTGCTTTGGGCGTGGATCCTGACCATTCCGGTTTCGGCGGTCATTGCAGCGTTGTTTTACTACCTTTTGAAATTATTCCTTTAAATACAAGAGCCGCTTCAAGAGCGGCTTTTTTTATTTTCCGATCGCTTCGGAAAGTTCGATCAGTTTTTTTACCGTTTTCCAATTGCGCGCGGTCGAAGTCAGCTTGAGCTTCTTTTCGATCACGGCGTTGCTCAGTTTGGTCGTTCCGGCGCCGACGGCGTAATGCAGGTACATGGCCTTGTCGATGATTTGGAAACGGTCGTTTTGGAAATCCATCGCTGATAGAACCGCTATATTTTCTATTGCGGGCACTTCGGAAAGGAAAGCCACATACGGCTGCGGTTCTTCGATGTTTTCATCTGCGTATGGATTCTTGGCGACGACGGCTTTCAAATCGTCTGGCGTGACAACCAGCACTGCCACATCAAAACCGAAATGTTTTTCGATCAGGTCGTGGATTTGCTTTTCGAGTTTCTTCGGATCTAAAATCGTACTCTGGAATAAAATATTCCCGCTTTGGATGTAGGTCGAAACGTTGTCAAAATCCAATTCTGCCAAGGCTTGGCGCAACAATTCCATCTTGATGATTTTCTGTCCGCTGACGTTGATGCCGCGCAACAGGGCGATGTAGGTTTTCATGTCAAAAAAAATTAAAAGATATAGCCGAAACGGATTCCCAAAGTTAAATTTCCCGTGTGGCCCGATTCTTCACTATCGTCATAGGAAACATTGAACTCCTCGTATTCTTGAATGTAAACAGAGTTGTCATTGTAAGTCCCGCTTCCCGAGTTTTTGATGTCGCGGTACATGTATCCGGCGGCAAAATAAGGCTCGAATATAAAGTGACGCGTGGCTTTCTGGTAACCGACGCTGACGTTCAATCCGTAGGACGTTTTGCGCACGCCAAAAACATCCACGAACTTGATCTCGTGATTCTCGGGCAAATAACGTGCATCATCTGCGGTGTATTGGTTACGTCGCAAAAAAGGTTGAAGTCCGACGAATAATCCGCTGGCTTTTTTGGTTGCATTCGGGTTCAACATCGAAATAACATAACTGCGCGCCTCTACATTCACCTTGAAACCACGTTGCTTGTAGATTACAATCTTTGGGTCATCTTCTATTTTATAGCATTGGTAACCTGCCTCGGCATTGAGGCTGAACCATCGGTTGATTCTTTTCTCGACACCGATTGTTAGGGTCGGAAAAGCGAATACATCGACCGCTTGCAGCGGGTTGAATTTGATTGCCCAACTGTGTTCGTTGCTGGTTTCCGGTTTTGGGGTGATTTCCTGGGCCAATAATGCGGTAGGAATCAACAAAAATAGCAATACCTTTTTCATTTATGGGAGTTTGATTTGCGTCAATACAGGCAAATGGTCCGATGGATATTTGCAGTCTTTCGAATCGCTCAAAACGGAATATTTTTCGACTTCAATTCCTTTGCTCACAAAAATATAATCGATCAGCAACTTCACCGGTTCATGGAATTTGAATCCGTTGAAAGTCCCCGAAGGACCAAATGGTTTGGTTTTACAGACGATTCTCGAATCATTCATTGTTTTGGAAATGGTTTGATACGCTTCGCTTTTGGTTTCGCTGTTGAAATCACCGGTTAAAATGACCGGGAGCTTTTTTGTATTGATGGCATTGATCTTTTCGATGATGAGCTTCACGCCATTTTCCCTTGCCATTTCACCGATATGATCGAGGTGCGTATTGAAAACATAGAAGTGTTTCTTGGTTTTCAAATCCTCGAACAACCCGTAAGTGCAAATGCGTTCGTAAGCCGCATCCCAGCCCTTGGACTTTTGATCAGGAGTTTCTGAAAGCCAAAAGGTTGCGTCCTGCAACAGTTTGAATTTTTTCTGGTTGTAGAAAATCGCGCAGAATTCGCCTTCGGATTTCGAGTTGTCGCGGCTCAATCCAAAATACGTATAATCGGTCAGCAGGCTATCGATGAATTGTAATTGATGTGCCTTTCCTTCCTGCGTGCCGATGAAATCGGGCTCATAAAAACCCAGTTGTCCGGCCAGAAAGTCGCGCCGGAATTCCCAATTGTTTTCGCCGTCCCCGCCAAAATCGACACGGAGGTTATAGGACATGATTTTAAGCTCCTGCGCCGGTGCGGCAGTAAGGAACAGCAGCAGTAAAAGCGTTATTTTCTTCATCATTTCAAATATAACAAAATCGGCGGCGTTTTCCCTAGTTTTCGAAATGCTGTAACAATCGATTTGCATCTTATAAATCGTTGGTTTCTCGGATTTGTAATTTCAATGAAATTTAAAAATTGAAATCATGGACAGCATCAACCAACAGCAAAAAGAAGATAATTTCAAGAATGTAGCAGGGGCAGAGGCCATCGAGAAAATCAAACTGCTAGCGGAGAAAGGCGGCTCGTGCTTTTTCTGCACCAAAATCGAAACCGGGAAACCGTTCCATTCGAGACCGATGGCGCCCGAAAAAATCGACGACAACGCCCACTTTTGGTTCCTGAGCGCGAACGATAGTTACAAAAATAAGGAACTCGAACAAGATCCCGCAACGCAACTGCTGTTCCAGGGCTCGACCTATTCCGACTTCATGACGCTTTACGGAAGGACGGTCATCTCAACCGACAAGAACAAAATCGACGAATTGTGGGATGACATGATGAAAACCTGGTTTACCGAAGGCAAAGACGACCCGAGGATTACGGTCTTGCAATTCATCCCGTCCGAAGGTTATTATTGGGACACCAAAAACAACATGCTCGTGGCGATGGCCAAACGCGCATATGGCGCCATGGTTGGGGAAACGTATGACGATTCGATGGAGGGAAACATCCGTCCTTAAGGCATTCTTTCAAATTTCTAAGCCACGAATTCACGAATTTAAAAGCAAATAATTCGCGAATTCGTGGCTCTATTATTTTACGCCGGCTTATTCTTCCTCTTTCTGGCCCATCATCATCAGGTAGGCTTTGAGGAATTCGTCGATTTCGCCGTTCATGACTGCATCGACGTTGCTCGTTTCATAAGAAGTGCGTACGTCCTTGACGAGCTTATACGGCTGCATCACATAATTGCGGATTTGCGACCCCCATTCGATTTTCATCTTGCCAGCTTCGATGTCGGCGCGTTGTTCGAGCCGTTTCTTGAGTTCGATTTCGTACAATTGCGACTTGAGCATCTGCATCGCGCGTTGTCGGTTGTCATGCTGCGAACGCGTTTCCGAGCATTGGATCTGGATGCCGGTCGGTTTGTGCAACAACTGCACCTTGGTTTCGACCTTGTTGACGTTTTGTCCGCCCGCGCCGCTTGAACGTGCGGTCGTGATCTCGATATCGGCGGGGTTGATCTCGATTTCGATCGTGTCGTCTACCAATGGATAAACGTAAACTGAAACAAACGACGTATGTCTCTTGGCATTGCTGTCGAAAGGCGAGATGCGCACGAGGCGGTGCACGCCGTTTTCACCCTTGAGCCAACCGAATGCAAAGTCGCCTTCGATTTCGAGCGTTACGGTCTTGATTCCGGCCACGTCGCCTTCCTGGAAGTTGAGTTCCTTGACTTTGTAGCCTTGCTTTTCGGCCCACATCAGGTACATGCGCATGAGCATCGAGGCCCAGTCGCAACTTTCGGTACCGCCGGCGCCGGCCGTGATTTGGAGTACGGCGCTCAGTGAATCGCCCTCGTCGGACAGCATATTCTTGAATTCGATGTTTTCGATGTGCGAGTTGGTTTTGTCGAACTGCTCGTCGAGTTCGTCTTCGGTGAGTTCGCCTTCCTTGAAGAATTCGTAGGCGAGCTGCAGTTCGTCGGAGAGTTCGACGGCTTTGTTGTAATCTTCGACCCAGCTTTTCTTGGAACGCAGGTTCTTGACGATGAGCTCGGCCTCGCGTGCGTTGTTCCAAAAGTCTGGTGCAAAGGTTTTTTCTTCCTCGTTGGCGATTTCGATGAGCTTGGCGTCGACGTCGAGATACTTTCTGAGTGCGGTGAGGCGTTCTGTAATACCTTTGATTTGTTCGGTATTTGTCATAAATAGTTTATATTTTTGCAGGAATGTTGATGGTTTGTTAAACTTCGACATTCGTTAATCGACATTCGACATTTTTTAATGCATTTTGAACGCTGGATATCGATTAACGAACGCTGAATGTTGAAGTGTTTGGAGTCCTAGCCCTGATGGAAGCGGCATCCTTTTGCGGAGTTTACGAAGCAAAAGATATAGCGGACAGCAGGAAATTGCTCCTAGAAAATCAAATTCACGTACAAAAATAAGACATCCTTTTGAGATTATGGAAATAAATTTAGTGAGCGACACGGTGACCAAACCGACCACCGAAATGCTCCAATACATGTTCAGGGCCAAGGTAGGCGATGATGTGTACAAACAAGACCCGACGGTGAACGAACTCGAGATGCGACTGGCCAATTTTTTTGGGATGGAAGCGGGGTTGTTTTTTCCGTCGGGGACGATGGCCAACCAGACGGCGATCAAACTGCATACGCAGCCCGGTGAACAGTTGATTGCCGACAAATGGGCACATGTGTTCAATTATGAAGGCGGGGGCGTTTCGTTCAACAGCGGGGTGTCGTGTAATTTACTCGACGGCGACCGCGGCATGATCACGGCAGAGCAGGTCAGGGGCGCGATCAACGACCCTGAATTTTACCATGCGCCATTGACTTCTTTGGTTTGTGTGGAGAACACGACGAACAAAGGCGGCGGTGCGTGTTATGATTTGGATGAACTCAAGAAAATCAAGGCCGTTTGCGACGAGCATGGTTTGAAATACCACCTCGATGGCGCGCGCATCTGGAATGCGATGGTGGCCAAGAACCAGCATCCGAGTGAATTCGGGAAGTTGTTCGATACGGTATCGGTCTGCTTGTCGAAAGGCTTGGGCGCACCGATTGGTTCTGTTTTACTATCGGATAAAGCAACGATCCATAAAGCACTGAGGGTTAGAAAGATATTGGGTGGTGGGATGCGGCAGGTGGGTTATCTCGCCGCGGCCGGAATCTATGCCTTGGAAAACCACATCACACGTTTGGCAGAAGACCACCGCAGGGCCAAAGAATTGGCTGTTGCGCTTCAAAAATTGGAGTGGGTGGAAAGCGTGGAACCTGTGGAGACGAACATCCTGATCTTCTCGGTCAGGAAGCCGTTTGACGAAAACGAGATCATCAAGAAATTAAAGGAACGCAGCATTTTCATCAGTTCGATGGGGCACGGAAAATTGCGTATCGTGACGCACCTCGATTACAAGGAAGTGATGCATACGTATGTTTTGGAAACGCTTGAGAAGTTGGTTCTTTAGACCGCTTCTCTGCAAGACCACTGCGTTGCTAGAGCAAAGACCGCTTCGCTGAAAGATGGACAAACTTGTCTTTCTTCTTTCAGCGAAGCGGTCTTTCAATGAAATGGTCTTTTCTCTTTCAGCGAAGCGGTCTAAAATCCCGGAATATTCGGAAGTCCATCTTTTGCCGCAGCGGCCAATTCAGCGTCGTTGATGGCGGTCGCGCGTTCGATCGCGTTGTTCATAACTAGGAGCAGGTAGTCTTCGAGTTGCTCTTTGTCTTCGAGTAAAGCGTCGTCGATGGTGATGGCTTTGAGCTTGCGGTTGGCGGTCAAAGTGACTTTCAACAAACCGTCATTGCTCTGCTGGTCAATGAGAACCGTGTCGAGGCGCTTCTTGGTTTCTTCTACTTTTTGTTGGGCTTCCTTGAGTTTGCCCATCATGCCCATGAGGTCTCCAAACATGTTGATAATTTTTATGATTTCTGTTGGGCGAAATTATTAAATTGCAAGGTGATATTCAATAAATAAATCAATGAAAAATATAATATTCGTAGGTTTCCATTGCTTTATTTTTGCCCTGTCACTTGCTCAAAACAAAACGACCTCAATGCCAACACATAACCTTCCGATTGCTGCTGTAAAGCCAGTCGTACTTGAAAAACACGGAGACCAGCGAACCGATAATTACTTCTGGCTCAACGACCGTGAAAACCCAGAGGTAATCGATTACCTCAATCAGGAAAACGCCTATTATGAATCGATGACCGCCGATACCAAAACGTTCCAAAAGGAATTGTTTGAGGAGATGAAAGCGCGCATCAAGGAAGACGACGAATCGGTTCCTTATTTATACAATGGTTATTACTACATCACGCGATTCGAAAAAGGCAAGGATTACCCGATTTATTCGCGTAAAAAAGGCAGCCTTACCGCCAAGGAAGAAATTATGTTCGATTGCAACGAATTGGCCCAAGGACATTCGTATTTCCAATTGGGTGGGTTGAGTGTGAGCCCGGACAATCAATTTGTGACTTTTGCGACGGATATTGTGGGCAGAAGAATTTACACGATCGGAATCAAAAACCTCAAGA
This sequence comes from Flavobacterium sp., assembly GCF_047602195.1. Lineage (GTDB taxonomy): Bacteria > Bacteroidota > Bacteroidia > Flavobacteriales > Flavobacteriaceae > Flavobacterium. The sequence continues at coordinate 2,478,381 of NZ_JASGHW010000004.1, read as the reverse complement.
CCAATGAAATTCTTTCGGATAAAATTGAAAACGTGACCGGTGGTTCGGTTTGGGCCAACGACAATCAAACGATTTTTTACACCCGAAAGGACAAGGTGACCTTGCGTGCCGATAAAGTGTACAAACACAAACTGGGCGCCGATTCGCAAGCAGATGTGTTGATTTATTTTGAAAAGGACGACACCTTCGACGTTTCGGTCAGCAAGGAAAAATCGAAAAAATACATCGTAATCGGTTCGACGAGTACGCTCACGACCGAATTCAGAATCCTCAATGCCAACGAACCCGACGGCGAATTCAAAGTGTTCCAGAAACGCACGCGCGGCCTCGAATACCATTTCGCGCATTACGGCGACAGCTTCTATATTGTGACCAACAAGGACAAGGCTTCCAATTTCAAGCTCATGAAGACTTCCGAAAAGGCAACGGAAGCGACGAACTGGACCGAAGTGATTCCGCACCGCAAGGACGTTTTGATCGAAGACATCGAAATCTTCAAGAATTTCCTCGTCGTGGAAGAACGTTCGAATGGACTCAATAAAATATGGATCAAACCCTGGGATGGAAAAGGGGAGTATTACCTGCCATTCGAAAGCGAAACCTACACGGCCTGCACCACGAGCAATGTCGATTTTGATACCGATATTTTGCGTTACAGCTACCAATCATTGGCTACGCCGTCTTCGGTGATCGACTTTGACATGAAGAACAAGACCAAGGAAATTAAGAAAGAACAGCAGGTTTTGGGCGGTAAATTCAGTAAGGACAATTACACTGAAGAACGCATTTGGGCGACCGCCGCCGATGGTACGAAAGTCCCGATTTCAATGGTGTATAAAAAAGACATACAAAAAGACGGCAAAAACCCGTTATTGCTGTATGCTTATGGATCATACGGCATGTCGATGGATCCATATTTTTCGTCGGCACGTTTGAGTTTGCTCGACCGCGGGTTTATTTTCGCGATCGCACACATTCGTGGCGGTGAGGATTTGGGACGCCAATGGTATGAAGACGGCAAGTTGCTCAAGAAGAAAAATACGTTCACCGATTTCATCGATTGCTCCAAATATGTGATTGCCCAGGGCTATACCTCGCCACAACATCTGTATGCCGAAGGCGGGTCGGCCGGTGGTTTGCTTATGGGCGCGGTCATCAACATGGCGCCCGAATTGTACCATGGCGTGATTGCGCAGGTGCCGTTCGTGGATGTAGTCACGACGATGCTCGACGACAGCATTCCATTGACCACCGGAGAATACGACGAATGGGGCAACCCGAATGACAAAAAATATTACGATTACATGAAGTCGTATTCACCTTACGACAATATCGCCCCAAAAGAGTACCCAAATATGTATGTTTCAACTGGTTTGCACGACTCGCAGGTGCAGTATTGGGAACCCGCCAAATGGGTCGCCAAATTGCGGGTCATGAAAACAGATAAAAATTTATTATTTCTCAATACAAACATGGATGCTGGACATGGCGGGGCTTCCGGAAGGTTTGAAGCGCTAAAGGAAGTCGCCAGGGAGTTTAGTTTTTTATTAGATTTGGAAAAAATTAAAATCTAATTAGATTTTTTTTGTTAAATTTGCAAGGATTTGAGGTCAGCCAAAACTGAAGCCTACCTTGATTAACTATTTTTTTATGAAAGAAGAAATAAAAGCCTACAATAATGTCTTGGAATTAATAGGTAACACGCCCTTAATCAGGCTCAACAAAGTCACCGAAAACCTGGAAGGCAATTTCTACGCGAAAGTAGAAGCTTTTAATCCCGGACATTCAACCAAAGACAGGATTGCACTTTATATCATAGAAGAAGCCGAAAGAAGAGGCATTCTGACACCGGGGGACACGATTATTGAAACTACTTCCGGAAACACAGGGTTCAGCCTGGCCATGGTAAGCATCATCAAAGGATACAACTGTATCCTTGCCGTAAGCTCAAAATCTTCCAAAGACAAAATTGACATGTTGCGCAGCATGGGCGCCAAAGTATATGTTTGCCCAGCGCACGTTTCAGCCGATGACGACCGTTCGTACTACAATGTGGCCAAAAGGTTGCACGAGGAAACCAAAGGGTCGGTCTACATCAACCAATATTTCAACCAACTCAACATCGATGCGCATTACAAAACCACTGGCCCGGAAATCTGGGAGCAAACCAATGGAAAAATCACGCATTTGATCGCTTGCAGCGGAACCGGCGGAACCATTTCAGGTGCCGGAAAATACTTGAAGGAAAAGAATCCAAATATCAAAATCCTGGGCGTTGACGCTTTTGGTTCGGTGTTGAAAAAATACCACGAAACCAAAGAATTCGACAACGACGAGATTTACCCATACCGTATTGAAGGGCTCGGCAAGAACCTGATTCCATCGGCCACCGATTTTGACCTGATCGACAAATTCATCAAGGTCACCGATGAGGAAAGTGCACACGCCACGCGCGACATCGCCAAAAAAGAAGGTTTGTTCGTGGGCTATACTTCGGGTGCGGTGATGCAAGCGGTCAAACAATACGCCGAGGAAGGCGAATTCGACGCCAACAGCAACGTCATCATGATTTTCCCGGATCACGGTTCGCGTTACATGAGCAAAGTATTCAGCGACGAATGGATGAACGAGCAAGGTTTCTTCGACAGCGTCAATGTAGAGGAAGCACAGAAGATTGAATTCATTAAGTAATTAGAAAATGAGACAATCAGTCGATTAGATAATTGGCTGACTTATCGATAAAAAAACTCCGGAAGCAATTCCGGAGTTTTTATTTTATGAAGGTTTTGTCTTAACTTATTTGACCAGTTGTTTCACGGCGTCAAATCCGTCTACTTTAAAGATGTAAACCTGGTTTGCGGTCGCTTCAAATTTGATCGTATTGGCGTTGATTACAGCCGAATGAACCAGCTTTCCAGACAAATCATAAACAGAAAGTTTTTTGCCTTTTACCATTTCTGCATTCTGGAAATCGATGCTCTTGGTTTCGTTGTTGTAGAAAAAGGCCAACGTTGATGCGGCAAAAGCGGTAGTGCCCAAAGTTGCACTTTCATAGCAACCACGATCTACTGTAGTCTGGCTGATCCTGGCGTTCTTGGCGATGTCCAATGAAGTTGTGGTATAGGCATTGTTGCCACTGTTGGCTGCAGTCGATGAAATAGGGATGCTGTAATTGAAACTTTCATGCGAGAATGGCGCAGAAGCACCGGTTCCCGCAGCACCAAATGTAGGATTTGATGACAAAATATTGTTTGCCGCTACACCGGTATAACCGCCTTGTACCGTACAATACCTCACTACAGGATTGACCACTGTCGAAAGCGTATAAATCTGGGCCGTCGCTACATTGTCCCAAAAAATGGAATTGCTGATTGTTGTACCCGTATTGAACTGACAGGCATTGGTCGTTCCGGAAGCCGTCGTCTTGTTGCTCGCGATCGTACAGTTCGCAAAAGAATGGGTAAACGTATTGAACGTCGTGTTCATATAAATCGTCGCGCCAGTTGTAGCCGCGCTGCTGTTGCCCACGATCAACGCATTGGTGGCGTTGAACGAAGCATTGTCGCCGATGTAGATCGCACCGCCTTCGTCCACACTCGAATTCCCGGAAATGTAAGTGCGGTCCATCGTGATCGTGCCGCCAAAGGCCGAAATACCACCGCCGGTTTGCAGCGAAGAATTTTCGATAAACTTGCAATCGGTCAAGGTAACGTTTCCGGAATTGATAAACATTGCGCCACCACTGGCCTGAACGTTATTGCTTACCGTATTGCTCCTGAATTCGCAGTTCAGGAATTTCGGGCTGCCACTGTTCTTGACATGCACCGCACCACCGCGGATCTTGGCATGGTTGATCAGGAACTGGCAATTTTCTACCGTGGCACTGCTGTTGTCCGAGGTGATGGCGCTTCCGCCCGAATCGAGTGCCGATGAATTGTTGTAGCCGTTGATGAATTTGAATCCATCCACGCGCGTACCAGAAGACGAGTTGAGCAAGCGCATGATGACCGATACGTTGTCGGTGGGCACGCCCGTAGTCCCGATATCGCCATTGAGCGTGGTAATGTTTGCCGACAAATCGCGTTCGGACAAAAGGGCTTCGGTTCCGGCAAAACCGCCATAGAGTTTCACCCCATTGGGTACGCTCAAAGTGGCGTTGACCAGATATACATCATTGCTGACCCAAATCTCATCGCCAATAATCGAAGCGGCAAAGGCACTTTCAATGGTGGTAAAAGCATTGGTCCAGGTCTGACCGTTATTGGTACCCGTGGCATTTTTATCCACGTAATACCTTGCAGCAAATGCATTTGCAGATGCCAAAAGCAGCATCACTGCCGAAAGCGTAATTTTTTTCATAGACTTTGTTTTGTGTTTGACGCAGGGAAGATATAAAAAAAACAAACCGGAAACATTTTTTTGAAATATTTCCGGTTGATTATCGATAAAATGTAGGATTTACTCCTCCATTGTATGGTAAACGTTCTGAACGTCATCGTCTTCCTCGATTTTCTCGAGCAATTTTTCGACATCGGCGACCTGCTCTGGGGTGAGTGCTTTGGTCACTTGCGGGATTCTTTCAAAGCCCGAGGAAAGGATTTCAATCTTGCGGTTTTCGAGTTCTTTCTGGATCGCCCCGAAGCTGCCGAAAGGCGCATAGATCAAGATACCATCCTCGTCCTCAAATACTTCTTCAGCGCCGAAATCGATCAATTCGAGTTCGAGTTCTTCCGGGTCGATTCCCGTAGAAGGAATGCGGAAATTGCAGGTATGGTCAAACATGAATTCCACCGAACCCTGCGTGCCCATCGTACCGTTGCATTTGTTGAAATAACTGCGGATATTGGCCACGGTCCTGTTGTTATTGTCGGTTGCCGTTTCAATCAGGATGGCAATCCCGTGCGGCGCATACCCTTCAAACAACACTTCCTTGTAATTGGCTGTATCTTTGTCGGTCGCTTTCTTGATCGCTCGCTCGACGTTTTCCTTTGGCATGTTTGCCGCCTTGGCATTCTGCATCACGGCACGCAGACGCGAATTGGCATCCGGATTCGGACCGCCTTCTTTTACGGCCATCACGATGTCTTTCCCGATTCTCGTAAACGCCTTGGCCATCGCAGACCAACGTTTCATTTTTCTTCCTTTGCGGAACTCAAACGCTCTTCCCATTTCTAAGTCTAAATTTTATGGTGCAAAAATAATTTTTCTATACGATTTCAAAAACTTTGTTGCTTTGAATCTTTGTGACTTTGCAACTATTTTTTGTAAAAAGGCAACTTTACGACTTTGGCCGCAATGTCCTTATTTCTGATTCGAATGAAAATCTCCGAATCCACCGCCGAATGCTCCGTTGTCACATAACCCAAACCGATTCCTTTGTTCAGGCTCGGCGCCATCGTTCCCGAAGTCACAATTCCAATTACATTTCCGTCTTTGTCAACAATTTCATAATCGTGTCTCGGAATCCCGCGCTCGATCAATTCAAATCCAACGAGCTTTCTTGTAACGCCTTCTTCTTTCTGTTTCTTCAAATTTTCCGAATTGACAAAATCCTTGTTGAATTTGGTGATCCAACCCAATCCGGCTTCCAAAGGCGAAGTCGTATCATTGATGTCATTGCCATACAAGCAGAATCCCATTTCCAAGCGCAAGGTATCGCGTGCCGCCAAACCGATCGGCTGGATGCCAAATGATTTTCCGGCTTCAAACGCCTTATTCCAAATGGCTTCGGCTTGGTCATTCTTGCAATAAATCTCAAATCCGCCCGAACCGGTGTAACCCGTAGCCGAAATGATCACATCGTCAAAGCCTGCAAAATTCCCCACTTCAAAATGGTAGTATTTGATCTCGGACAGGTTGATGTCGGTCAACGCCTGCATCGCCTCAACGGCTTTCGGGCCTTGGATCGCCAGCAACGAATAATCATCGGAGGCATTTTTCATCTCGACGCCCAAATCATTGTGCTTCGAAATCCAATTCCAATCCTTCTCGATATTCGACGCATTGACCACCAGTAAATACTTTTCTTCGGCCATTTTATACACGATCAAATCGTCTACGATTCCACCGTCGGCATTGGGCAAACACGAATATTGTGCCCGTCCAACCGTTAAAGTCGCCGCATCATTCGAAGTCACTTTCTGGATCAGGTCGAGTGCTTTCGGTCCACTCAAAAAGAATTCGCCCATGTGCGACACATCAAAAACACCCACGCCGTTGCGTACGGTTTCGTGTTCGGCATTCACGCCTTCATAAGTGATCGGCATATTGTATCCGGCAAACGGCAGCATTTTCGCGCCAAGTCCTTCGTGGATGTGCGTAAGGGCAGTATTTTTCATGTGTTGTAGTTTGTATTTTTGAAGCCGCAAGTTAGTGCAATTATTTGCAATTTAAAAGTGGATTTTTTTTTGATTTTTAAGGAGCTTTTTGCTTCGCCTGTTCGCCCCAAATATTTTTTATTTGGAGCTCGAGTCCGGCTTTCCGCTGCAATCTTTTGCAACTCCGCTGCGCTGCATTACAAAAGGATTTCCGCTGCAATCCGGGCTAGGGCAACCGTTTTCAAAACACGTCTTGAATTCATCAGAAATTCCGTAACTTCAATCCACATTTTCTAATTATCTAATTGACTCATTTTCTAATCAATGAAACTCACCAAATCCTTTATCCAAAAAATCTACAAACCCATCAGTGCCAAAGCGCACAAAGGCACGCAAGGCCATGCCTTGATCATCGGGGGCAGTTACGGCAAAATGGGTTCGATTTGTCTGTCAACCAAAGCCGCGCTCCATTCAGGCTGCGGGCTCGCGACGGCGTTCATCCCCAAATGCGGCTACGACATTCTCCAGATTTCGATACCCGAAGCGATGGTGATTACCGACAAAGAAGACAAGTACATCAGTAAAATCAGTTTTTCCATCGAACCCAAAGCCATTGGTATCGGCCCGGGAATGGGTCAGGCCGACGAAACGCAAATGGCTTTCCGCAAATTCCTCAAAAATAATACAGTGCCGCTGGTCATCGACGCCGACGGGCTCAACATGCTCTCCGAAAACGACGAATGGCTCGAACTGCTCCAGCCCCAAACCATCCTGACACCGCATTACAAAGAACTCGAAAGGCTGCTCGACGGCTGGGATTCCGATGAGGATATGCTGCAAAAAGCGGTTGCATTTTCCAAGCAGCATCAAGTAATTGTCGTCATGAAAGGGGCACCGACCCAAATCATCGATGGCGACAATATTTATGAGAACACCACCGGAAATCCCGCCTTGGCCACTGCCGGCTCGGGCGATGTGCTGACGGGAATCATCACTGGCCTGCTTGCGCAATCTTACGAACCGATCCATGCGGCCCAACTCGGCGTTTACCTGCACGGCCTGACCGCCGACATCGCGCTTCCGCATACCGGCCACGAATCATTTGTTGCGTCAGACATCATCCATTTATTAGGGAAAGCTTTTCTCACGCTCCAAGGCTACCGCAACGAAATCGGTTTCAAATAGCTCAGGCCCCCAGGTGCTTTTAAACTCAGGCACTTTTCACTAAGTTTGTAATCGATTATGGAAAAGCAATTCAATTTACGGACGGTCAACGTCACCCGATACATCACGCCGTTGCGCGAAGGCGGCTCTTTGCCTGCGCTTGCCGAAGCCGACGACGATTTCAAATACGTACTCAAATTCCGCGGTGCCGGTCATGGTGTCAAGGCTTTGATTGCCGAACTCATCGGCGGGGAAATTGCGCGTGCTTTGGGTTTGCCCGTTCCCGAACTCGTATTCGCCAATCTCGATGAAGCGTTCGGAAGGACTGAAGGTGATGAGGAAATCCAGGATTTACTGCAAGGCAGCCAAGGCTTGAACCTGGCCTTGCACTTTCTTTCGGGTGCGATCAATTTTGATCCGGTCGTGACCGAAGTCGATCCCAAACTGGCTTCCCAAATCGTGTGGCTTGACGCTTACATCACCAACGTCGACCGTACGTTCCGCAACACCAACATGCTCATCTGGCACAAGGAATTGTGGCTCATCGACCATGGCGCCTGTTTGTATTTCCACCATTCGTTTACCGATTGGCAAGGCCATGCGAAAGTACCATTTACGTTGATCAAAGACCATGTGCTTTTGCCGCAGGCTTCACAATTGAAGGAAGTCGACGCCGAATTCAAAGCCATTTTAACCGATGAAGTTTTGCGCGGCATCGTCAACCTGATTCCACAGGATTGGCTGCAATGGGAAGATGTCGATGAAACGGCGGAACAAATCCGAGACATCTATTTTAAATTTCTCACGACCCGACGCGACCATTCCGAAATTTTCCTAAAACAAGCCAACGATGTCCGATAAGCAATTATACGAATACGCCGTCATCCGCGTGGTTCCTAAAGTCGAGCGCGAGGAATTCCTGAATGTCGGGATCATTTTGTTTTGCAAACGCGCGAAACAAATCAAGGTGCGTTTTGCCATCAACGAAGCGCGATTGCTCGCATTGTCCCCTGATATCGACATGGACCAAATCCGGCTCAATCTCGATTCGTTTGTCAAAATTGCGAATGGCCTCAAAATCGGTGGCCCGATTGCGCAATTCGATGTGCCGGAACGTTTTCGTTGGTTGACCGCGGTAAGAAGTTCGGTGATCCAAACCTCGCGTCCGCATCCGGGGATGTGCAGCGATTTGGATGGCACTTTTGAAAGGCTGTTTGCCGAATTGGTTTTATAAAATTTAACCGCAAACAAGCGCAAAGCTTTATAAATTTTGCGTGAACTTGGCGCTCTTTGCGGTTAAAAAATTATTTGAAAAATGCTTTCAGTTCGTCGTAAGTGCCGATTGGCGTTTTGATCTTCTCTTTCCCCAAAACACTTTCAATCTGCATCGGAATCGGAAGTCTAATGTTCAAAGTATTTTCTACAATTTCATCAAACTTGATCGGATGAGCGGTTTCTAGAAAAACACCCACGGCTCCGGGATGTTTTTCCATTTCTTTTTTCAAACCGAGATAGCCGACGGCGCCATGCGGTTCGCAAACATATCCTGAATTTTGATAAACCGTTTTCATGGCCAATCGGGTTTCTGCATCCGAAAACGAAAACGAAGAAAAATCTTTTTCAAATTCCTTTAAATCGTGCTGATACATTTCTTTCGATGCGGACAAAATTGCTCGGATTGCCCACATCCATCGCATTGGAAATCGTTGCCACGGAAGGTTTTGGTTCAAAAAGTCCATTTCGTAAAAACCGCGGCACCGTGTCATTGGCGTTGGTGGAAGCGACAAATCGTTCAATCGGCAAACCCAGTCTTTTGGCCATAATGCCGGCACAGATGTTCCCGAAATTGCCGCTCGGACACGAAACGACCAATGGTTTATTTTGCGATTTCAACGCTTTGTAGGCGAAGAAAAAGTAAAACATCTGCGGCAGCCATCGGGCAATATTGATCGAATTGGCCGAAGTCAGGTTCTTGTGCTGCAGGTTTTCATCCAAAAAAGCCTTCTTGACCATGGCCTGGCAATCGTCAAAAGTACCTGCCACTTCGAGCGCCCGGATGTTTTGCCCCAATGTGGTGAGTTGCCTTTCCTGGATGTCACTGACTTTTCCCGAAGGATACAAAATGACGACATCCACACCATCCACAGCCAAAAAACCACTGGCCACCGCGCCACCCGTATCTCCCGAAGTGGCGACCAGGACGGTGTTTTTCTGTTCCGGATTATTCCTGTTGAAATACGCCAGGCAACGGGCCATGAAACGGGCGCCGACATCTTTGAACGCCATGGTCGGACCGTGGAAAAGCTCGAGCGAATAAATGTCGTCTTGCACATTTACCAATGGGAAATCAAAACTCAAGGTTTCTGCGATGATGCTGCGCAATTCGGTTGGTGGAATTTCATCGCCTACAAATTGGCGGATGGCTTCAAAGGCAATTTCCACATCGGTTAAATGTTCAATCGATTCAAAGAAATCGGAGGGAAGCGCCGTAATATTTTTCGGGAAATACAATCCGTTGTCGGGCGCCAATCCGTTGACGACGGCCTGTTGGAAAGAAACGTCTGGCGCATGCTGGTTCAGGCTGTAGTAGTTCATTTATTCTTGGCTTAAAATTTTTATTCCATTGGGGTTGATGGCAGAAACATGGGTTTCATACGGCAAGTCCATCTGATCCAATACGACGCCCATCGCCGCTGCGGCAATTTCGGCCGACTGTTTTCCTTTGCACAAAGCAAAAACCGAAGGCCCCGCACCCGAAATTCCGGCCCCGAGCGCCCCATTGCTGATGGCTGCATTTTTGACTTCATGGAATCCGGGGATCAGGACGCTGCGCAGAGGCTCGACGATATGGTCTTGCAAAGACCTTCCGATCAAATCATAATCGCTCGTGTACAAACCCGCAACGAGTCCGCCCACATTTCCCCATTGCATGATGGCGCTCTTGAGCGGGACTTGTTGTTTGAGCACTGAACGCGAATCGGAAGTCTTGAGCTCGATTTGGGGATGGATCACGGCCGCATACAATTCAACCGGGCTTTCAATCCGGATGATGTCCAAAGGATTGTAACTGCGGATCAAGGTGATGCCGCCCAAAAGGGCAGGGGCGACATTGTCGGCATGGGCACTTCCGCCGGCGAGTTTTTCGCCCTGCATGGCAAATTTGACCAATTCGGCCGCCTCGAAAGGACTTCCCAACAAGGCGTTGATGCCAAAAACGGCACCCGCCGCACTCGCCGCCGAACTTCCGATGCCGCTACCGGCCTTGATGCGTTTGTGGATTTCGATGTCGAACCCGTAATCGGTTTTCCACTGCTGAAGCAAGGACAGCGCGGCAACACCGGCAACGTTGTTTTCGGTTTCCATCGGCAATTCGGCACCGGTTATTTTGGTGATGCGTACGCCGGGCTGGCTGGTTTTGTGTACGATCATTTCATCGCCTACCTTGTCGAGACACAATCCGAGCACGTCGAATCCGCAGGAAAGATTGGCGATGGTGGCTGGGCAAAAAAATCGTATCGTTTTCAAGTTCTTGAAGTTTGGGTTGAATGTACAAAATCAAACGTTTCCAATCCGTATCACATCGGCAAAAATGCCCGATGCCGTAACCGCGGCCCCGGCTCCTGCGCCTTTGATCAACAACGGTTGGTCGGTATAACGGTCGGTGTAGAACAACACAATGTTGTCTTTGCCTTCGAGATTGTAAAATGGATGGTCTTTCGGGATCAGTTGCAAGCCCACACTGGCTTTACCCTCGTCGAATTGCGCCACAAACTTGATGCGGCTGTCGGCGGCATGGGCCTCGGCGAGCAATTTCTCAAAATGGGCGGCGTGCTTTTCTAGCGACTGGAAAAAATCTTGGTTGTTTGTGGTTTGCATGCACTCATCGGGCAGGAAACATTTGTTTTCGATGTCTTCGATTTCCATCTCGTAGCCGCTTTCGCGAATCAGGATCAGAATTTTGCGCGCGACATCGACACCGCTCAAATCGATTTTGGGGTCGGGTTCGGTAAAACCTTGTACGCCGGCTTCTTTTACGACTTCCAGAAACGAAGTGCTTTCGTTGAAATTGTTGAAAATAAAATTCAAGCTTCCCGATAAGACTGCCTGGATTTTGTGGACTTTATCCCCAGATGCGATCAAATGCTTGAGGGTGTCTATAATAGGCAATCCCGCACCCACATTGGTCTCGAATAAAAAAGGCGCGTTGTATTTGCGCGACAGGTTCTTGAGCGATTGGTAGTTGTCGAATGCGGACGAACAGGCAATTTTGTTGCAGGTCACCACCGCAATATTGTCTTCGAAGAAAATCGGCGTAGGTCTGTGAAACGCTTTCGTTTGCAGTGATGTCCACAAAGATGCTGTTGCGGTAATTGAGCGCTTTTGTTTTGGCGATAAATTGCTCCTTCTGCGCGGTTTCTCCATGGTCGAGTAGTGCTTTCCAATCTTTGAGCGCAATCCCGTCTTCATCAAAATGCATTTTCCTCGAATTGGAAATCGCGATGACGCGCAGGTTGATCTTGAGTTGGTCCTTGAGGAATTTCTTTTGCTGGTTGACTTGGTCGATGAATTTTTCACCCACGTTCCCAACGCCCATCACAAAAAGGTTGAGCTGTTTGGTGTTGTCCTCGAAAAATCGTTCGTGCAAAGTATTGAGCGCCTTCTTGACGTTGTTTTCGTCGATGACCACCGAGATGTTGCGTTCAGAAGCGCCTTGCGCAATCGCGCGGATATTGACATTGTTCTTGCCTAAAGTGCTGAACATGCGCCCGCTCAACCCTTGGTGGTTTTTCATGTTTTCGCCCACGAGCGCAACGATGCATAAATTCTTTTCGACGATGCAGGGATCGACTTTGTGTTGCAGGATTTCGGTTTCGAAAGGCACGGTCGATCTTGATTTTGGCCTCATCGGCTTCGTTGTCCAGGATGCCCACGCAAATGGAATGTTCAGATGAAGCCTGGGTGATGAAAATAACGTTGATGTTCGCATTCGACAAAACCTCGAGCAGTCTTTTGGACGAACCCGAAACACCAATCAAACCCGAGCCCTCGAGCGTAATCAAAGCGATTCCGCCGATGTGGCTGATGCCTTTGATTGGGTTTTCGGCCCCATTGCTGGTTTGGGTAATATAAGTACCGGCCGCTTCCGGTTCGAATGTGTTCTTGATCCAAATCGGGATGTTTTTGTCCAAGACCGGCTGTATGGTAGGCGGATACAATACCTTGGCCCCGAAATGCGACAATTCCATCGCTTCCTGGTACGAGATTTTTTCAATCGGTCGGGCTTGTTTGACGAGTTTGGGATGTGCGGTGTACATTCCGTTGACATCGGTCCAGATTTCGAGGCAATCGCTATGGAGTGCGGCGGCGAGGATGGCTGCGGTATAATCGGAACCGCCACGACCGAGCGTAGTGCTGTGGCCGTCTGCCGACGAGGCAATGAAGCCGGGCAGGATTGTCACGCGGGCCGGATTTTGTCTGAAATAGTCCTCGACCAACCCATCGGTTACGGCAAAATTGACCGCGGCTTTTCCAAAACGTTTGTCGGTTTTGATCAGTTCGCGGCTGTCTTTGTAAACGGCTTCGGGGATTTGCCGCTGGATTGCCGCCGTGACGACCGCCGACGAAAGCAACTCGCCGAATCCTGCAATGGTATCGGCGGTGCGGTCGGATAGTTCACCCAAAAGGAAACAACCGTCGAGTAAGGTTTCCAGGTGGTTGATCAATCTTTTGAGACGGCTTAGCAAAGCGGTTTGTGCTGTAGCCGGAATCAATTGGCGTACAATGGCGAGGTGTCTTTCTTCGATCTCGGCCAATGTTTCTTTGTAATCGGTTGATTGCTCGGCGGCTTTCTGTGAAGCGAGCAGCAGCAAATCGGTTACGCCGCCCAGCGCAGAAACGACTACTGCCAATTGTTCTTTTTGTGATTTGTTTGCCACGATAGTGCAAACCAGGGCTATGTTTTGGGCATTGGCGACTGAAGTTCCGCCGAATTTAATGACATTCATTGGGTTGGGGTTTTTAAGGACAACAAGATTTCTTTTCTCAATCGAGAAACACGCTAACGGGTGATATGTGAAAAGCTTACCCCAAAGGGGTTGTGGTAGTTGTTGTAGTGGTGCCAACGGAAAATACCGCCGAAGCAGCGGTCAAAAATGAAGTGTTTATTTGGTTTTCCGGTTTCATCTGGGTCAAATGTAATTACTTTTTTTAAAAATAAAACACTTGTGTGAAATTTTTAGGAATATCCAAAAAGTACAGCCAATTAAATTAAGTATTGCTATAAAAGCAGAGTGTAATTTAAAGATGATTCAATTTGGATTGAAAAAAAGCCCTCCGTCTGGAAGGCTTTGCATTATATTTTCAAACCGGCCAATAGCGTTACCAATGCCGGATCGGAAGGTCTTGGCGCATCGGCAGAGACGATTTTCCCATCTGGATCAATCAGGATGAACCTTGGGATGGCCACGATGGCATAATCCACGATGAATTGGGAATTCCAGTCATTGTCGGCCATAAGCTGGATTCCGCCCATTTGACGGTCGGTCACCATTTTTTTCCATTTTTCATAATCCTTCTTGGCGTCGATCGAAATGCTTACAAATTCAATGTTCTTTCCTTTGTAATCGCTTTCCAGTTTTTGCAGGGACGGAATTTCGCGGATGCATGGCCCGCACCAAGTGGCCCAGACATCGATGTAGACGTATTTGCCCTTGAGGCTTTCGAGCGCGGTTTTGCCGCCTTTGTGGTTTTCGTAATCAAAAGCAGGGGAGAGCGAACCCGTGTTCAGGGCTGCTATTTTGTTGTAAGTCGCGGTGATCTCTTTTTTAAAATGAGGGTTTGTGGAAAGGCCGACGAGTTCATCATACAGCATTTTCGCATCGGGATTGGCGGCATTGACTTCAAACGACAAGGCATACAATAAGGCATTTTTGATGCTTTGACTTTTGACTTTCTTGATTTCGGGCAGCGCTACTTTCCAGACGAACTGGTCTTCGGGCTTGAGTTGTCTTTGCACGAGATCGTTGAAATTGAGGTTGACCAATTGCTTGTACGGGTTCGAAAATAGGAAGTCTGATTCGTTGTCGTAGTCCAATTTTGGGTCGAGTCTCGGGAAGCTATCGGAAACCGTAAAATTCGGAAGCTTGAGGAAATGTGCGTGGTTTTTCGCATAACTCACGATAAAAATCTGCTCGAGGTAATTGATGTTGCGCAGCTCGCTGGTCTTGAATTTTCCATCGGGAAATTTGCCGTGGTCGAGCAATTTAAGAATGTCCTGCTTGATGGCCTTGAGCTCGGCCAAAAAAGCAGCCTCATCCAGGCTGTACAATTTTTCCTGGTTGATTTGGTTCACATACGCATTCTTGCTCGCGATGTATTGGTTCTCGATGCTGCCTTTGCCGGTAAATTTGAGCGTTTTGTAAAAATCCTTGTTGTCGGCGTTGATGCTCAGGTTTGTGCCACGGGTCAGGTAGATCGCCGCGCGGTTTTCGGCTGTAGTCAGGAAATAAGTCCCGCTGTAATTGATGGTGATTTTTTCATTGAAACTGCCATCGGACTTGAGCTTGATTTCTTTTTCGAAAGATTCTCCCCAAAGCTTGAATTTGCCGTCGGTATTGTTGGTTATTTTTCCTGAAAATGTTATTGTCTCTGGTGGTGCCGCAAATGAAAACAGCGTAAAAAGCAACCATACAGGCCAGGTATTTTTGAGGAAGTTACTCATCTTCAATAGGAATTTTGTTCTAATGGAAGCCAAATGTAGGGAGAATTTTAAATGGTTAATATTATTTTAAATATTATTAACAAACCTTGCTTTTTACCGATGGTTTGCGGAATTTTGAGACCACAATCAAAACACAAAATGGACAATACGCATTACATCAGTTCGGATGTACTTTCCCTCGAAAATTTACAGGAAATCCTCAGCCATGGCAAAAAACTCGCCTTGTCCGAAGAAGCCAAAATCAATATAGACAAATGCCGCGAATACCTCGACCAGAAAATGCAGTCGCACAGCGATCCGATTTATGGCATCAATACGGGATTCGGTTCTTTGTACAACATCAAAATCTCCAACGAAAATTTATCCAAACTTCAGGAAAACCTGGTCAAATCGCATGCTTGCGGAACCGGGGATGAAGTACCGCAGGACATCGTCAAGATGATGTTGCTGCTCAAAATTCAATCTTTGAGTTACGGTTATTCGGGCGTACAGTTGGTTACCGTCGAACGGTTGATCGATTTCTACAACCACGATGTATTGCCGGTCATTTATGAGCAAGGTTCGCTCGGTGCTTCGGGCGATTTGGCTCCGTTGGCGCATTTGTCGCTGCCTTTGCTCGGCATGGGAGAAGTCAATTTCAACGGACAAAAATCCCAGGCCAACGAAGTGCTCGACCAATTCGGATGGCAGCCGATCGTCTTGCAGTCCAAGGAAGGACTGGCGTTGCTCAACGGTACCCAATTTATGAGTGCTTATGGGGCGCATGTCTTAATCAAGGCTTGCAAATTCTCGTGGCTTGCCGACTTGATCGGAACCATTTCCCTGGAAGGATTTGATGGCCGTAAGGAACCGTTCAATGAATTGATCCACATGATCCGTCCGCACAAAGGACAAGTGGTGACGGCCAACCGCGTCAACGAATTCCTCGACGGCAGCCAAATCATCGAACAGCCCAAACAACATGTACAGGATCCGTATTCGTTCCGTTGCATCCCGCAGGTGCATGGTGCCTCGAAAGATGCCATCGATTACGTCAAGAAAGTTTTCAAGACCGAAATCAATTCGGTGACCGACAACCCGAATGTATTCATCGATAACGACCAGGTCATCTCGGGTGGGAATTTCCACGGCCAGCCTTTGGCGTTGGCGCTCGATTTCCTGGCCATTGCCTTGTCGGAACTCGGCAGCATTTCCGAAAGAAGAACTTACCAGCTCATTTCGGGATTGCGCAATCTGCCGCCATTTTTGGTCAACAACCCCGGGCTCAACTCGGGTTTCATGATTCCGCAATACACCGCGGCGAGCATCGCAAGCCAGAACAAGCAATTGTGTACGCCGGCCAGCGCCGACAGTATTGTCTCGAGCAACGGGCAGGAAGACCACGTCAGTATGGGGGCGAATGCGGCTACGAAAGCGCTGCGTGTAATCGACAACCTCGAGCGCATTTTGGCCATTGAGCTCATGAATGCCTCGCAGGCCATCGAATTCAGGAGACCGTTGCAATCGAGCGACTTTATCGAATCGTTCCTCAAGACGTACCGGGCAGAAGTGCCATTGGTCGAAGAAGACCGCATCCTGCATTACGACATCGAAAAAACGGTGGTTTTCCTCGACAGCTTTGTGATCGAGGAGGATTTATTGGGGTAACCGGCTGATTCTTTCAATTTCATTAGCGATTTCATCGATTTGACGCCGGTAATCCTGGAGCTGGCTTTCGTATTGGTCAACATTGTTTTCGTTGAGCCCTTTGTAAAGCAATTTGTTCATCTCCATGTACAATTCGCAGTATTCGCCGGCCAGGTCGTTTTGCTGGTGGATTGTGGCCGGTAAATCCAAATCGTCGATTTCTTCGACAAGCTTGAGGTTTTCCTTCCAGTAGTAATCGCTGCGGTTTTTCAATTCATGCATCAGTTCTTCCCGCGTAGAATAGTCAAAATGGCGGTAGACTTCGACGGCAAGATTTTCCATTTCGGCAAAATCGCTGACCTTTTGCTGGAACAAGGCATAGTCGTTCTGTACGGTAACTGTTTTGGAAAAAATCCAGGTGGTCAGAAAAACACCCGTTGCCAGAACGGCGATTGCGGCATATTGCAACAACGGTTTCTCTTTTCGGATGAGCCCCGGTACAAAACCATAACCCGCCACAATCCCCGAAATCAGTCCGCCCAGGTGTGCTGCGTTGTCTACATTGCCTTTCATTCCGACCAGCAGGTTGTAAATAATGAAAACCAAAATACTCGGAAGCACCACGTTGCGTACCTTTTTTTCGATAAAATTGGTGGTCAACAAGGCCAGGAAAATCCCATACATGCCAAAGATGGCTCCCGAAGCACCGACACTGACCGTCTGGGAATGTTGCCAAAAACTTACGGCGCTTGCAAAAATTCCCGTCAACAAATACGCAGACAGGTAGCGCACGCGGCCCAGTTTGGGTTCCAGCAAGGCACCGATGTAAGCTAACGCAAACATGTTCATGCACAAATGCAGCAGCCCCGAATGGACAAAACAACTGGTCAATAGCCGCCACCATTGACCGTTTACCGTATTCTGCCTGAGATTGCCACCCCATTGGAGCAATACCTCTGCCGAAGGTTCAAAGACGGAAACCCCAAAAGCCACCATCACGATGAAAACCAACGTGTTGATGTAAATCAGGACGGGAGTGACCGTATAATATCGCGAAGGCTTGAACAAGCCGATAAAATCAATCGAATAAAGGGACTGCGAATTCCCGGCAGCTTCCACCGGTTCGTCTTCGATAAGGTCGGGCTGCAGTGTTTCGAATTTTTCGGTCAGTGTTTCCAGTGGATAATCGCGGTACATCTGGTAATACATTTCCTGAAACGCTTCGACATTCTTCCTGTTGCGTCCCAGATCGAACATTTCATTCCCGATGGAAACACTATTCAGGTGGACCGTTTGGTCCTGTATGCCAATCGAAATTTGTGCATTGTGCACCAAACGGCCGTGATTGGTTTGCAGTACGATTTCCTCTGGGTCGATTGCGGCAATCTTCCAGCCGAGTTTTCGGGCAATTTCTGCGGACAGCGCCATGAATTGCTGGGCCGTAAAGTGATTCAGCGGCATCATCGCGCTGTAAGAAGGGGTAATTCCGATAGCCATCTGTTTGGTTTTTAGTAAATATATTGAAAAGTTTAACACCTGCAAATGCCAATCTTTCCCTAAAACGGTTTTATGCTTTTTGGGGTTTTCGTAATTTTAAGTCAATCAAAAGTTTAGATTATGGAAACAAATAATAACGGCAGACGCGATCGGGAAGATTCGCAAAGCCAATACCGGGACCATCGTGACGGGTCGGAAGAAGTGAGCCACATCGGGGCCACGGACCGTGACGCTTCCGGCAATGATATTACAGCCGAAAACCGCGACGAACGCCGACACCACCAACAGTTCGGCAACCGCAAATACGAATCGTATAAAAACCATTCTTCTGCCGATGACCAGCCCAGGGTCAACACCGGACCGGACTTTTCTTAAAAATTTAATGATTGGTAGAAACGGCCTGTGCTTTGAAGTACGGGCCGTTTTTTTACCGAATCTTTCTTAACCTGTAACAAGTCCAAGCCAACGTCGGCTACTGTATAAATCAAAAAACGATACCATGAAAAAAATGTTGCTTTCCCTTTTGTTGTTATTTACCATTGGCGCCCAAGCGCAAACCCCGAAAATAAAATATGGCGACAATCCCGAAGCCGGCCATTATGCCACTGTCAACGGCATCAAGATGTACTATGAAACTTACGGTGAAGGCAAGCCGTTGCTGCTGTTGCACGGAAATGGCGGATCAATCAAAGGCCATACGGGACGCATCGAACATTTCAAGTCGAAATACAAAGTCATCGCCGTGGACAGCCGCGCGCATGGCAAAACGCAAGATCCGGGCGATACGCTGACCTATGAAAAAATGACGGCCGACATTAATGCCCTGCTCGATTACCTCAAAATCGATTCGTGCTACGTCTGGGGGCAGAGCGACGGCGGCATCATAGGATTGGAATTGGCCATCGATTATCCTAAAAAAGTCAAGCGTCTTGCGGTTTTTGGTGCGAATGTGCAACCTGATTCCACAGCGGTTTTTCCCGAACTTTTGCGTTGGGTGGACAAAACTTTGGCTACTGCAAAAAATGACAATGAGAGACGGCTGCTGTTGCTGCTCAAAAACCATCCCCATATCGAATATGCCGCTTTGGCAAAAATCAAAGTGCCAGTATTGGTCATGAGCGGCGACCGCGATGCCATCAAATTGGAACACAGTATTAAAATCTTTCAAAACATCCCGAAAGCCAATCTTTTCATCATGCCCGGCGCGACGCATTTCGGCTCTTATGAAAAAACCGATCTGTTTTTTAAAGTGCTCGACGACTTTTTCACCGCGCCATTTTCCACCAAAGCCACAACCGATATTTTAAAATAGCCTCATTATAAAGCCGTCAGGTTTTTTCTATTGTGTTTGCGTTTGAAATGCGTTTGCCGCAGCCGGGCTTCCCCTGAAATGATGCTGATGTTGCCGTCGGGTTCCAAAATGGCCAGCTTGACATCGGAAAAATGCTCGACGCCGTGTTCACGGATGGCTTCCTTGAGTTCGTCATTCGAAATGTCCAGTTCGGACAATTGCTTGAAATCGAGTTTGCCGTTGTGGATCAATACCTGGGCCTTGTCCTGTATCAGGTTGCCGAACCATTTGGATTTGCGCATCAATTTCTTGAAGCCGAAATTGAGTGCAAAGAGTACGGTTGCCGCAGCCAATCCACCCCAAAGGCTGGTGTCGGGCCCCACCATGGCATTCTGCACCGAGTTGCTGATGAGCAGAATCAGGATGATGTCGGCGGTGTTGAGTTGCGAGAGTTCTTTTTTTCCGAAAATGCGCAAAGCGGCAATCATGAACACATAAACGGCGGCGGAACGGAGGATAATATCAAAATAAGCATTCATGGGCTATGGTTTTAATTCGATCCATACGGGCGCATGGTCACTGGTTTTCTCCCATCCGCGTACGTGCTTGTCCACACCGCCGGATTGGAGTCGGTTTTTGAGCTGTGGGCTCAGCAAAAAATGGTCGATGCGCAGACCGGCATTCCTTTGGTAGGCATTGCGGAAATAATCCCAAAAAGTATAAATGGTTTCGTCGGGATACAAAGTGCGAATCGCATCCGTCCAGCCTTGGGCGACCAATTCGTGAAAAGCCTGGCGCACTTCGGAACGGAACAAGGCATCGTTGAGCCAACGTTTGGGTTTGTAAACGTCTTGTTCGGTGGGCATCACATTGAAATCGCCCACCAAAACCACAGGCGCATTGAATTCGAGCAATTTCTGCGCACGCGCCTGCAAACGTCCAAACCATTTCAGTTTATAATCGAATTTGGGCCCCGGTGTCGGATTGCCATTGGGAAGATACAAACAACAAACCACAATCCCGTCCACCATCGCTTCGAGGTAGCGGCTTTGCAAATCTTCCGGATCACCGGGCAAACCGCGTCCGATTTCTTCGATATTGGAATTTCGTGATAGGATCGCTACGCCATTCCAGCTCAATTGTCCGTGCCAGATTGCATGGTAGCCTGCATCGAGTAGGGCTTGTTCGGGGAATTTTTCCTGCGGCGCCTTGAGTTCCTGCAGACAAACCACATCGGGTTTTTCCTCGGCCAGCCAGCGCAACAAAACAGGAAGGCGTCCGTTGACGCCATTCACATTGTAAGTCGCAATTTTCATCGGTGGTTATTTCGTCACCTTAAATTTAAGGTTTTTCTCGATAGCCTTGATCATTTTACCTGCAATATCTTTGTTGGTGGCCCCTTCGATTCCTTCGAGACCCGGTGAGGAGTTGACCTCGAGCAGCAACGGCCCTTTGGACGAACGGATGATGTCGACACCGGCCACTTTGAGGTTCATCGCTTTGGCGGCGCGGATGGCCATGCGCTTTTCCTCCTCGGTAATCTTGACGATCGAAGCACTTCCGCCGAGATGGATGTTCGCGCGGAATTCTCCGGGCAAGGCTTCGCGCTGGATGGCCGCCACGACTTTTCCATCAATCACAAAGCAACGGATGTCTTTGCCGTTGGCCTCCTTGATGAATTCCTGTACGAGAATATTGGCGTTGAGGCTCTTGAATGCATTGATGACCGATTCGGCCGCTTTTTTGGTTTCGGCCAATACGACGCCTTTTCCTTGCGTGCCTTTGAGCAATTTGACGATAAGCGGCGAACCACCGACCATTTTGATCAAATCGTCGGTGTCGAGCGGGGAATTGGCAAAGCCAGTCGTCGGGATGTCGATGCCGTGGTTGAGCAGCAATTGGAGCGAATACAATTTGTCACGAGACTGGGCAATCGCATTCGAGGAATTGAGGCAAAATACGCGCAGGGCTTCAAATTGGCGTGTCAATGCGCATCCATAGAAAGTCATGCTCGGCCGAATCCTTGGAATGATCGCGTCGAATTTATTGAGGATTTTTCCACCGCGGTAATGGATCTCGGGCAATTTCGCATCGAGTTTCATGTAGCATTCCTTGATGTTGAGGAATTCCATCTCGTGCCCGCGGATCATGCCGGCTTCCATAATGCGTTTGTTGCTGTACAATTCTGGGTTGCTCGCGAGAAGCCCGATACGCAAACCCGAAGGCCGTTCCTCGGAATCTTTATAGATTTCCTTGAGGTAATCGGTTGTGGGTTGGTTGCCGAGCACGTATTTCTTTTCGGGATCGACGAGCAGACGGCCGCTCATCGCTTCACGTCCCAACAGCATGCGGAATCCCATCGAATCGCGGTTGGTCAGGGTCATTTCTATCGGCCAGGTCGATTCGCCGATTTCGACATGGGTTTGGATCACATAGCGCTGTTCGCGGAAACCGCTCGAGCTCTTGACAATGCGTTTGTCCACGAGCGGTGCTTCGCAATGGATGATGGTCTTGAGGTTGTTCTGGATCGGGTTGATGTCAAATTTGACCCAATTTTCGCCTTCCTTCTGGAACGGCGCGATGTTGATGGCGTGCAGGGCAGAGGTCTTGGCGCCCGAATCAATGCGTGCCTTAATCGCCGGGATTCCCAAGTCGGGAAAAGTAAACCATTCTTCGCTGCCGATGATGACTTTGTGTACTGACATGACAAGTGCTTGAAAAGGCGCGAAAGTAAAGCAAATTTGGCAACCTTCAACAGCGATAACATAAATATAACAATGTCTTAAAAAAGACATTAAGGCCACTGCGCTGTAAGACCGCTTCGCTGCAAGAGCAAAGGCTTCTTTTTCAATAAAATAAAAAAACCTACTTAATTAGTAGGTTTTTCTGCTTTCTTGACTTTTACGCTGAGTTCCTGCGAAGTATCGTCTTCGAGGTCCATGTAGATTTCGTCTCCAGAACCAATCTTGGAAGTGATGATTTCTTCCGCGAGCGCGTCCTCGACGTATTTCTGGATGGCCCTTTTGAGCGGCCTTGCACCGAATTGTTTGTCGAAACCTTTGTCGGCGATGAACGCCTTGGCTTTGTCAGACAACACGAGGTTGTAGCCCAATTCGTGGATTCTTGCGTATAATTTCTTGAGTTCGATTTCGATGATCAAATCGATATCGGCTTTTTCGAGTGCGTTGAACACAATCACGTCGTCGATACGGTTCAGGAATTCAGGTGCGAATGTTTTCTTGAGCGCATTTTCAATAACGCCTTTCGAGTGTTCATCGGCATTGGCTACTTTGGCAGCCGTTCCGAATCCAACCCCTTGACCGAAATCCTTGAGTTGGCGTGCACCGACATTCGAGGTCATGATGATGATCGTATTCTTGAAATCGATTTTGCGTCCCAAACTATCGGTCAGGTAACCGTCGTCCAAAACCTGCAGCATCATGTTGAACACGTCAGGGTGCGCTTTTTCAATCTCGTCCAAAAGCACGACGCAATACGGTTTTCTTCTGACTTTTTCGGTCAATTGTCCGCCTTCTTCATAACCTACATATCCCGGAGGTGCTCCGACCAATCTCGAAATCGCAAATTTTTCCATGTATTCGCTCATATCGATGCGGATGAGTGCATCTTCAGAATCGAACAATTCCTTGGCCAAAACTTTGGCCAATTGCGTTTTTCCGACACCGGTTTGTCCCAGGAAAATAAACGACCCAATCGGACGGTTCGGATCTTTGAGACCGGCGCGGTTTCTTTGGATCGAACGCGCGATTTTCAAGACCGCATCTTTCTGTCCGATGACTTTGTTTTCAATGAGTTCGGGCAGGTTTGCTAATTTATTGCTTTCGGTTTGTGCGATACGATTGACTGGAATTCCGGTCATCATCGAAACCACATCGGCCACGTTGTCCTCGGTCACGAGAATACGGTTCGATTTGGAATCTTCTTCCCATTGTTCCTGGGCGATGGCCAAATCTTTTTCGATGCGTTTTTCATCGTCGCGCAGTTTCGCCGCTTCTTCGTATTTCTGTTTCTTGACGACAGAGTTCTTGAGTTCACGTACTTCTTCCAATTGTCTTTCCAAATCCAAAATTTGTTTCGGAACTTCAATGTTGGTGATGTGCACGCGTGAACCGGCTTCGTCCATCGCATCGATCGCCTTGTCCGGAAGGAAACGTTCCGACATGTATCGGTTGGTCAATTTCACACAGGCTTCTACCGCTTCTGGCGTGTAGGTCACGTTGTGGTGGTCTTCGTATTTGTTTTTGATGTTGTTCAAGATGGTGATTGTTTCCTCAACCGAAGTCGGCTCTACAATAATCTTTTGGAAACGTCTTTCGAGCGCACCGTCCTTTTCGATGTACTGGCGGTATTCGTCCAAAGTCGTGGCACCAATACATTGGATTTCGCCACGCGCCAAAGCCGGCTTGAACATGTTCGAGGCATCGAGCGATCCAGTCGCGCCGCCCGCACCAACGATGGTGTGGATTTCGTCAATGAACAGGATGATGTCGTCGTTCTTTTCGAGTTCGTTCATCACGGCTTTCATACGTTCTTCGAACTGCCCGCGGTATTTGGTTCCTGCGACAAGACTCGCCAAATCCAAGGTCACGACGCGTTTGTTGAACAAAATGCGCGATACTTTTTTCTGTATGATTCTAAGCGCGAGACCTTCGGCGATGGCCGATTTACCCACACCCGGTTCACCAATCAGTAACGGGTTGTTTTTCTTGCGTCGGCTGAGAATTTGCGATACGCGTTCGATTTCTTTTTCACGGCCTACGACCGGATCGAGTTTGCCTTCTTCGGCCAGTTCGGTCAAATCGCGACCGAAGTTGTCGAGTACCGGCGTTTTCGATTTTTTGTTCGACTTGTTGGCCGGATTATTAAAAGTGCCTTCTTTGAGGCTGTCATCCTGTCCGGAATCTTCATTGAAAGATTCGTTCTTAGGAAGGTTTTCAAGGAAATTATCTTCGTTTGGCGTCATATTCAAATATTGTTCTTTGGCTGAATCGTAGTCAATCTTGAGTTTGTTCAGCAGTTTAGTGGTAGGGTCGTTCTCGTTTCGTAAAATGCACAGCAGCAAATGTGCGGTGCTGATCGATGTGCTCTGGAAAACCTTGGCTTCGAGGAAGGTGGTTTTGAGTGCACGTTCGGCCTGGCGTGTCAGGTGGAGGTTTTTCTTTTCGTTGCTGGCGGTGACGTTTGGATTGGCGGGGCTCAGGATTTCGACTTTGCGTCTAAGGTGCTCCAGGTCTACCGATAAATTATTCAGAATTGTAATTGCTTTCCCGTTGCCATCCCTCAAAATCCCCAACATCAGATGCTCTGTCCCGATGAAGTCATGGCCCAAACGAAGGGCTTCTTCCTTGCTGTAGGTGATTACATCTTTGACTCTTGGTGAAAAATTATCATCCATAATAAGTATAATTGGTAATGTAAATTTAATAATAATGGCGCGCTTTTGCAAAAACCATTCCCGACATTATCCGATGTCAGGCTAAGTGACAAAAAAAAGTCCAATTTCAGCGTTAATTATTTATTAACTTATTAACGGAATTCTGAAGCGTTTTTGTTAATAAATACACGTAAATTTCTGTTAAGTTATATACGCAGAATCTTCGGGAAAGGTTATATTAGCGGGATTTTTTAATTAGAATAATTTTTAAACCAAATAGTAGAATATGTCTGACGGAGAAAAGTTAATTCCTATTAACATAGAGGACGAAATGAAATCAGCTTACATCGATTATTCGATGTCAGTTATTGTGTCAAGGGCACTGCCTGACGTGCGCGACGGCCTGAAGCCCGTTCACAGAAGGGTACTTTACGGAATGTATGATTTAGGGGTTTTTTCAAACCGCGCCCATAAAAAATCGGCGAGAATCGTAGGAGAGGTTCTCGGTAAATACCACCCGCACGGGGATTCTTCCGTGTATGACGCGATGGTGCGTATGGCGCAGGACTGGAGTTTGCGTTATCTGTTGATCGACGGACAAGGTAACTTCGGCTCGATCGACGGTGACAGCCCGGCGGCGATGCGTTACACTGAGGCACGTTTGCGTAAGATGTCAGAGGACATTATGGCAGACATCGACAAGGAGACGGTCGATTTCCAGCTCAACTTCGACGACACGCTCGAAGAACCCAAAGTAATGCCGACGCGTGTCCCGAATCTCTTGATCAACGGGGCTTCCGGAATTGCCGTGGGTATGGCGACCAACATGCCGCCGCACAATTTGAATGAAGTAGTCGACGGGACTTTGGCTTACATCGACAACAACGATATCGAAATCGACGAACTCATGAACCATGTCAAGGCCCCGGATTTCCCGACGGGCGGCGTGATTTACGGATACGAAGGCGTTCGCGAAGCATTCAAGACCGGACGCGGACGAATTGTCATGCGCGCCAAGGTCAACTTCGAGGAAGTCGAAGGCCGCGAGTCGATTATCGTGACCGAAATCCCGTACCAGGTCAACAAGGCGGAAATGATCAAGAAAACCGCCGATTTGGTCAATGACAAAAAAATCGAGGGTATTTCGAACATCCGCGACGAATCGGACAGGAATGGTATGCGTATCGTTTACATCTTGAAACGCGACGCGGTGCCGAATGTCGTCCTGAATACCTTATATAAATACACCCAATTGCAGTCGTCGTTCAGCGTGAACAACATTGCGCTGGTCAACGGCCGTCCGCAATTGCTCAACTTGAAAGACCTGATCCATTATTTCGTCGAGCACCGTCACGAAGTGGTCGTTCGTCGCGCCCAATACGAATTGCGCAAGGCAGAAGAACGCGCGCACATCCTCGAAGGACTCATCATTGCGTCGGACAACATCGACGAGGTGATCCAAATCATCCGCGGCTCGAAGAACACCGACGAGGCGCGTGAGAAATTGATGGAGCGCTTCAGCTTGTCCGACATCCAATCGCGGGCGATCGTTGAAATGCGTCTGCGTCAACTCACCGGTCTGGAGCAGGATAAATTGCGTGCGGAATACGAGGAGATCATGAAACTCATCGAACACTTGAAAGCGTTATTGGCCAGCAAGGAAATGCGCATGCAATTGATCAAGGACGAATTGGTCGAAATCAAGGAAAGATACGGCGATGAGCGTCGCTCGCAAATTGAATATTCAGGCGGCGATGTCAGCATCGAGGACTTGATTGCCAATGAGAATGTGGTTATTACCATTTCGCATGCGGGATACATCAAGCGTACGCCTTTGTCCGAATACAAAACGCAAAACCGTGGTGGTGTAGGGCAGAAGAGTGCCGGCACGCGCGATGCCGATTTCCTCGAGCACATGTATGTGGCGACGAACCACCAGTACATGATGTTCTTTACGCAAAAAGGAAAATGTTTCTGGATGCGCGTTTACGAGATTCCGGAAGGCAGCAAGACAAGCAAAGGCCGTGCGATCCAAAACTTGATCAATATCGAGAACGACGACAAAGTCAAGGCATTCATTTGTACGCAAGACCTTAAAAATACCGAATACATCAACGGCCATTATGTCATCATGGTGACCAAGCAAGGCCAGGTGAAGAAAACTTCGCTGGAGCAATATTCACGTCCGCGTGTCAATGGGGTAGCGGCGATTACGATCCGTGAAGACGACGAATTGCTCGAAGCCAAACTGACCACGGGTCAAAGCCAGATTTTGGTGGCCGTGAAGTCTGGAAAGCTTGTTCGTTTTGAAGAAAGCAAAACCCGTCCGATGGGAAGAACTGCCTCAGGAGTTCGAGGCATTACCTTGGCCAACGAACAGGACGAAGTCATCGGAATGGTGGCCGTCAACGACATGAACAGCGAAATCCTCGTCGTGGCCGAAAACGGTTACGGCAAACGTTCAAGCCTCGAAGAATACCGCGTAACCAACCGCGGTGGAAAAGGAGTCAAGACGCTCAACATCACCGAGAAAACAGGTAAACTCGTATCGATCAACAACGTGACCGACGCCGACGATTTGATGATCATCAACAAATCCGGGCTCACAATCCGTATGGCCGTAGAAGATTTACGTGTCATGGGCCGTGCCACACAAGGGGTTCGACTCATCAACATCAAAGGGAACGACTCGATTGCAGCGGTAACCAAAGTCATGAAGGAAGAAGAAGTAGCCGATGTGGAATTGGATGAAAACGGAGACGTGATTTCGCCGAATGCCGTCCCGGTTCCAAAAAGCGAAGCTTCGAATGACAACTACGACGATGATGACATCGAAGAAAATGACGACATCGAAGACGAAAACGATGAAGAAACAGAAGAATAATTAATTAAACACAACCACAATGAAAAGTAAATATGTAATCCTTGCGTCGGCTTTGCTGATTTCGGTTAGCGGTTTCGCACAGAAAGACCAAATCAAGGCGGCTGAAAAAGCGCTCAAAGGCGGAAATCCTGCGGAAGCCATCAACCAGCTCAAGCAAGCGGAAGCTACAATCGGTGCCGCTTCCGAAAGTGAAAAGGCCCAATATAATTTCGTAAAAGGAAATGCTGCCAAGGAACTGGCCGATAAAAAAATCGAACCGGGCAAGAATATCTCCGTAGCTGCAAAAGCCTACCAAGATGTCATTTCCATCGAGAAAGCGGCCGGTAAATCGAAATACAGCGAAGACGCCACAGCGGCACTCAAAAAGCTCAAGACTGATATTGTCACTCTCGCACAGACTAAAATCGATGCAAAAGATGACAAGGGTGCAGCCGACTTGCTGTATCAAAGCTATGAGATGGACAAATCAGAACCAGAAAATCTTTACTTCGCAGCCATTTATTACATGAGGGGTGAAGACTACGGCAAGGCACTCGCCAATTTCCAGGAACTCAAGAAAATCAATTACTCGGGCGAGAAAATGAATTACTACGCCAAGAATGAAGTTTCGGGGCAAGAGGAGTTTTACGGCTCTGGCGATGAGGCCAAGAAAAACCGCGACAGCCAGGTGCGCCTCAAATTGGCCTCTGCACCACGCGACGAGAAAGTGCCTTCCAAAAAAGGGGAAATCGCGCGTTATGTGGCCTTGATCTACATGCAGCAAAAAAAATTCGACGAAGCCAAAGCGGCCATTGCCGAAGCCAAAGCAGCCAATCCAAACGATACCGATTTGCTCGTAGCCGAATCTGAAATCTACTTGCAGCAAGGCGATATGGACAATTATAAGAAAGTCACGACACAGCTCGTAGAGAAAAACCCGAACGACGCTTCGTTGTTCTTCAACCTCGGTGTCGCTTCTGCCAAAGCAGATCCCAAGGCAGCAGAGGATTACTACAAAAGAGCGATTGCCATCGCACCGGACGATTACGGCGCCAACCTCAATTTGGCCTTGCTTTATCTGCGCGACGAGCAAAAACTCGTAGACGAGATGAACAAGCTCGGCAACTCCGAAAAAGACAACAAGAAATACGAAGCGCTCAAGAAACAGAGAGACGACATGTTCCGTTCGTCAATCCCGTATTTCGAGAAAGCCTACGACCTCAAGAAAGACCCGGATGTGGGCGACAACCTGCTCAACATCTACGGTGCGCTTGAAATGACCGACAAACGAAAAGCCTTGAAGGCCAAGTTGGGAAAATAAATCCTAAAATATAAAACCCGGCAAATGCCGGGTTTTTTTATGGCCACGAATTCACAAATTTTTGCATTCGCTAAAATAATCCGTGAATTCGTGGCTAAACTTTTGAAACTATATGATTTTCTTGATTACACGCAATTTGTGCGTATGCCGGTTTTGCTCGGCGTTGTAAATTCCCAAATGATCCAAACGGTCAATCCGGATTTTTCCGCTGCCATGGATGATGTAATTGTCATCCATGATGATGCCCACGTGAATGATACGGCCTTCCTCATTGTCGAAAAACGCCAAATCACCCGGTTCGCTTTCCTCAATAAAACTCAGCGCATCACCCTGCGTGGCCTGTTGCGACGCATCACGCAGCAAATGATAGCCGTTGAGCTTGTACACCATCTGCGTAAACCCCGAGCAATCAATCCCAAAAGGTGTCTTTCCGCCCCACAAATAGGGTGCGTTCAAATACATAAATGCCGTATTGATCAAATTCGACTTGGGCTTGACACCGCTGATGCGCATGCCCTCGAAATCAAAATTATCGACATTGATTTCCGGATGGTTCAGGAACGAAAGTGAAGCGCCAAGCGGTATCGGCAGCAGCAAATTATTCGGTGCCGTAATGTATTCGATCAAATCCGAATTAAGCACAATCGCATCCTCGCTGAGTTGTTTGTATTGTTCCTTCAAAATGACGCGGTATTGTTTGGTGTCGATCCAGCCTTCGTAACCGTCGTATTGCAGCTTGATGCGCGTCCATTGTTTGGCCGTCTCCAAAACCTCGAAATGTTCGCCAAACAAAACCTGCGACACGATTTCGCTGCGGTCGCTGGCTTCAGCGCGCAAAGGGATGATGGCAAGGTTGCAAATTCCGAACATGTATTTTTTTTAGGAGCCATTCCGGCTATCTGCTGCAATCTTTTGCCGTGTCATTTACGATTGATGTTCTTCAATGCGTTGTGTCATTTCGACCGCAGGGAGAAATCTCATAAAAGGCAAAAGGATTTCCGCGTCTATCCGGGCTAGGGATTCTGGTGTAAAATTAAAAAATAAATAAAAATGGGCTAACGTCAATCAGCCCATTTTTCCTATCGTTATGAACAATTAAGCTCTTTCAATCACAACCGCCGAAGCACCGCCGCCGCCATTGCAAATCGCAGCCGCACCAATCTTGGCATTGTTCTGTTCCAAAACGTTGATCAGGGTCACGAGGATACGCGCTCCCGAAGCACCCAATGGATGGCCCAATGAAACCGCACCGCCATTGACGTTCACTTTATTGCCATCCAAACCAAGGATTTGCGTATTGGCCAAACCAACCACCGAAAACGCCTCGTTGAATTCGAAGAAATCGACTTGGTCTTTGGTGATGCCTGCTTTATCCAAAGCTTTTGGCAAGGCTTTCGCCGGCGCAGTCGTGAACCATTTCGGCTCTTGTTCCGCATCGGCGTATGATTTGATGTAAGCCAAAGGTTTCAACCCGAGTGACTGTGCTTTTTCCTCGCTCATGAGGACCAAAGCCGCCGCTCCGTCGTTGATCGTGGAAGCATTCGCCGCCGTAACGGTTCCGTCTTTGGTAAAGGCCGGGTTCAACGCCGGGATTTTGTCGAGTTTTACCGCAGTATATTCCTCATCTTTGGTTACCATGATCGGGTCGCCCTTTCTTTGCGGAACGGCTACTGGAACGACCTCATTGTCGAATTTTCCGGCATCCCAAGCTTTGGCTGAACGCTCGTAGGAATTGATGGCAAATTTGTCCTGGTCTTCGCGTGAAATCTTGTATTCGGTCGCGCACAAATCGGCGCAAACGCCCATGGCGTTGTTGTCGTAGGCATCGCTGAGTCCGTCTTTCTGCATGCCGTCGATCATGTTCACGCCACCGAATTTCATTCCGGTTCTCATTTGTACATAATGCGGAATCAAACTCATGTTTTCCATGCCACCTGCCACGACGATTTCGGCATCACCGAGCATGATCGCTTGTGCGCCTTGTGTCACGGCTTTCATTCCCGAAGCACATACTTTGTTGACCGTCGTAGTAATGACGCTGTCGGGCAAACCGGCATAAATAGCCGCCTGACGCGCAGGAGCCTGGCCCACGCCAGCCTGAACGACATTGCCCATTAACACTTCATCCACCAATTTGGGATCAAGGTTGATTTTATCCAGTGCGCCCTTGATGGCCGCTGCACCCAATTTTGGGGCAGGAACCGTAGACAAGGCACCCATAAAGCTTCCGATTGGCGTCCTCACAGCCGACACGATAACCACTTTTTTGCTCATAGTATTTGTTGTTGTTTATTTGGCTGCGAATTTAACCAATTTTGAATGATTTCTAAATGACTTTTAGATTTAATTCTGAAATGGTCGTATTTTCAAAATTGATACATTCAACTGACAATGAACGCATTCAATATAAATCCAAAAAAAACATCAAAAAAAATTATTATTTAGTTGTGCGGTATGGAATGAAAAGTTACATTTGCAACCGCAAAAAAGGTTAAACTTGTTTGCAACGGAGAGGTGCCGGAGTGGTAACGGAGCAGATTGCTAATCTGTCGGCGGGTAACTGTCGCCAGGGTTCGAGTCCCTGTCTCTCCGCTTCTTCGGGGTGTAGCGTAGCCCGGTCATCGCGCCTGGTTTGGGACCAGGAGGTCGCAGGTTCGAATCCTGCCACCCCGACAAGCAAATCCCTTTGCGCAGCGAAAGGGATTTTTTGATTAAAAGCAAATGCCGAATTCATTCGAGCATTTGTGTTAATCAAAAAAGCACAAAATGCCGTCAGGCTTTCGGGATTTGATTAGCATCAAACCCACTTCAGGATCACGAAGTAATCCTGCAAATAAAAGAATTAGGACGCATAGCTCAGCTGGATAGAGCACCTGCCTTCTAAGCAGGCGGTCGAAGGTTCGAATCCTTCTGCGTTCACAAAAAGCCTTTCATTTTGGAAGGCTTTTTTGTTTTCAAAAATTGTGGTACTTTGTAAAAAATTTCCACCGCAATGAAAAATCCTTTCATTCTATTTTTTTTACTTTTTTCCGCTTTCTGCCAAAGCCAAATGATCGATTTCAATACCGATGATCTTCCAGAGGATGTAGACGATTCCACTTTCGTCAATCTGCGCGATTACAGCAACGATTTCGTCTACGACATGAAATATGCCACAGCCGACAATTTCCTAAAATCAAAAGTATACGATTGCGCCGATTGCTACCTGCGATTCAAGACCGTCAAGGCGCTCATCAAAGCCAACCAGAAATTCATCAAGAAAGGCTATCGCATTAAACTGTTCGATTGCTACCGTCCACTCGACATCCAGAAAAAAATGTGGGCCATCGTTTCCAATCCCGAATATGTGGCCGACCCCAAAAAAGGTTCGATCCACAACCGCGGCGGTGCGGTCGACATTACGTTGGTGGATGAAAATGGGGTAGAACTCGACATGGGAACCACATTCGATCACTTCGGTCCGGAGGCGGCGCACGCATACGACAACCTATCCGAGGAAGTCAAGGCCAACCGCAAGTTCTTGCGCAACACCATGACCAGTTTCGGTTTCCGGATTTTCGAAAGCGAATGGTGGCACTACAACCTCAAGAAATCGGCGCGCAATTTCGAGGTGTCCAATTTCAAGTGGAATTGCGATTAATTCGATTCGTTGATGCAGTGGAAATAATCCATAAAGTAATTCGCCGGCGTATACAATTGGTTGTTGAGTTCGGCCTTGATCGCGTTCTTGATGATGTAATCGACCGTTTCCGTCGAAAATTTGATGCGCATCAATGAAACCGGTGATTTTTTAAGATATTCCGAATCGTCTTTCTTGAACAGGAAATAACCGGTCAGCACCCTGTTGTACATGCCTTTTTCATCGCGAACCATTGTCCCGCAGCTTTCCTGCGCTACATGCAGCAACGTCACGATCTTGCCGTTTTCGAGTTGCAGAAAAATCTTGGAATTCGCATCCAGGCATTTCGCCTTGATGAAATCGGAACTCTTTTCGATAAATTGTACGTTGAGCGTGGGCAAACCATCCGAAATGGCGATGGAATTGAAAATATAGGAGGAGTTTCCGGCGAAGACTTTTTCATAGACAATGTAATCCTTGGTCACTTTGTACTGGCCAATCGAATCGGTCACGTTGACGGAAAAATCACAAGGTTTTTGGGCAAAAATACTGCCGCTGAAAAGCAAAACGGCCAGAAAGGTAAGGAATCTCATTGCATTAAATTTTGCTGCAAATTAAAGCTATTTTATTGTTATTTGTATCGGTTGTGAAAAAACAATACACGTTGCCGCCGTCCTTGATTTTCCATTTCTTGCGGATGGTTTCGACCGAATCGGGGAAATTGCGCGTCGTGATGTTGGCCTTGCCATTTTGCAAAAAGGTTTTCATTTCGGCTTTGCCGTAGCCGATGTTGTGCCTGATTTCGAATCGGCGGCCGGGAAAATCGATCAAATCTTCCGAAGTATACAAATGCGAATGCGGATGCAGTTTATTCAAATTGTAGGATTCCGAAATGGCGTCGAATCCGCCCGATTTCATGATTGCGGCGTTGGGTTCGTACAGGTATTTTTGCGGAAGGCCGAAAGTCGCGTGCGGCTCATCGTCGAGCATAAAACCAAAGGTTTCGGTTTTGTCCCTGTTGATGTTGGTGGTTTTGACCGCAATTCTTCCCGAATGACCCTTTGAAAGCAGCCACAGCAACTCCTTGACTTCATTGTCAACGGCCACCACATGAATTTCCTTTACTTTTTGGAGTTCGGACAATCCGGCCGAAATGTCAAGAATCGGCGCGGTCTTGATCAAGATGTTTTCCGAAAACTGAAAATACAAACCCAGCAATTCCAGAACATTGGGCAAACAGTCCTTGAGCAGGAACACTTTGCCCTTGGCATCGTTGCGCCGCGAAGGATCGATGTAAATCCAGTCGAATCCCTGGCTACTGTCTTGAAGGATTTGGGTGCTGTCACCCGCCAAACACTCGATATTGCCGACTTGAAGCTGTTCAAAATTGTATGCGACGATTTGCGACAATTCCCGATTGATTTCACAATGGACGACATGGGCGACGCGTTTCGCCAAATAAAAATCATCCACGCCAAAACCGCCGGTCAGGTCAACGAGACGCTGGCCGGAAACGAGCTGCGCTTTATACTGTGCCGTTTTTTCAGAAGAAGTTTGCTCCACCGAAACCTTGGACGGATAGATGATGTTTTCGGCCGCAAACCAACTCGGCAGTTTGTCCTTGGCTTTGGTACGGGCCGCAACCTGGTTCAGGATTTCTACCCAATTGGCGTCTGGAAACGGATTTTTCTGGAGCGCCAGTTTTTGCAAATCGGCGTCGGTATTTTGGCGGATGAATTGCTGTATCTCCGGCCGCAGCAATGAATTGTCCAAAATCAGAGGTCTTTGGTTAACATTTGGACGACTCGGTTTTCAGGGAAAAATTCCTTGCCGATTACCTTGAGGATCGTATACATCGGCACGGCTATGATCATGCCCAAGATACCGAAAAGCGAACCGGCGATCAGGATCACGAGGAAAATTTCGAGCGGATGCGAGTTGACGCTGTTTGAGAAAATCATCGGCGACGATACATTGTTGTCAATGACCTGTACGATCCAAAAACCAATCATCACGTAAATGGTTGTCGGTAAGATTTCGGTCTGGAAATCGCTGCCCAGGTTGCTGATCATCGTCAGGACTGCCGCGAGCAGTGAACCGATCAGCGGCCCGATGTAAGGGATGATGTTCAAGACGGCACATAAAAACGCTATGACCAGTGCATTCTGTATCCCGAAAATGAGCAAAACGATCAAATACAGCACAAAAATAATGAGCAGTTGCAACAGCAGCCCCACAAAATACCGGGTAAGCAAGTGGTTGATCTTGTCGAGCGAATTCAGGATTTGTTCTTCGTGCGAATCGGGAATGAGCTTTTTGGCGCCGCGAACGAACAGCATACGGTCTTTGAGGAAAAAGAAGGTGATGAACAGCACCGAGGCCAATCCGACGCCAAAACTGCCGATGGTTCCCAGCAAAATATTGAGAAAATTGGGGATGAACGAGAAATTGATCTTCGAACCGATATTGGCTTCCTTCATCAAATTCTTCGAATCGATGTTGTGGCTTTCGAGCCAGATACCGATTTTACTGAGGAGTTCGGTGATGTTTTGCTCAATCTTGGTCGTTTGCAGCAAGGACAGGCTTTCGCCCTGCGAGGAAATCAGCGGGATGAACATCATGATGAATCCGGCCAGGATCAGCACAAAAATAAAGACGGTCGCAATCGTAGCGAAAATATTGTTGAATTTGAGTTTGCGCTGGAAGAAGTTGAGGATCGGCAAACCGATCAAGGTCGTAATCAAGGCCACGACCAAGTAAACGATCACCGCCTGGATCTGGTACAGAAAATAACCCAAAAGGCAGATGCCCGTAATGATTCCAACGGCGCGCAAAATACCGTTGGCTAAAGTTTTTGAAGTCATCCGATACAATTTTAGCCGAAGATACTAAACTTTTTGGCTAGTTGCTGAAAATATAGCTCATGATATTGGCGCCCATCTTGAGTGCTTTTTGACGCACCTCGAGCGGATCGTTGTTGACTTCTGGATCTTCCCAGCCGTCGCCCAAATCGGTTTCGTAGGTATAGAGCAGCACCAATCGGCCTTGCTCAAAAATTCCAAAAGCCTGCGGACGTTTGCCGTCGTGTTCGTGGATTTTGGGAATTCCCGCCGGAAAAGAATACGGTTTCTGGAAAATAGGATGCGTGGCCGGGATTTCAACCAAATCACTATTCGGGAAGATTTTCTTGATTTCCTTGCGCACATATTGGTCCATGCCGTAATTGTCATCGATGTGCAGGAAACCGCCGGCCGCAAGGTAGGAGCGGAGGTTGGCCACATCCGAATCACTGAAAACCACGTTGCCATGGCCGGTCATGTGTACATACGGATAGGAAAACAAATCCGGGCTCGAAAGGTTCGACCGTTGCAGGCTTGAGCCGGATCTTGGTCTGGATGTTCTGGTTGCAAAATTTGATCAAATTCGGCAGCGAAGTCGGGTTGGCATACCAATCTCCGCCGCCGTTGTATTTGAGCAAGGCGATTTCCTGTGAAAAAATAACAGAATTCATTAAAAGGAAAAAGAGCAACGTGATTTTTTTCATACAGAATAAACGCTGGCTGGTCAATATTATTTCTTGATAAATTTAGTAGTGACGATTTCATTTCCAGCCTGCAAACGAATCATATAATGACCGCTTTTTAAGTTGGAAACGTCAACTGTAAAATCATTTTTATTTTGTTGTTGCTGCAAAAACATTTGTCCGAGCAGGTTGTAAATTTCAATTTGATCGACATTGGTCGGATAGCTTACCTTTAAAGAATGGCTTGCCGGATTTGGATACAAACGAATGTCGCTTTGCGAAAATTGCTGGTTGCCCAACGTTGCCGTGACCGTTACTGCCAGGCGATTGGCCAAGATACGGCTTTCGCAACCACCGACATTCTGGCTGGCATAATACGTTGTACCGTTGACCAAAACCGTCGAATCAGGCAATAGGTTGCCTTGCGTTGGATGATCGTACCATTGGATGTTTTGCCCAGACACCACCAAATTGGCCAGGGTTTGTCCTGGGGTAAAGGTTTGTGTGGCGTCGCCACTAGGCGCATCCGGAACGGGATTGATGATGATGTTGGCCGGAAAGACGCTGTAGCAGCCGGTAACGATATTGTCCACGCCGATGTAGATGGTGGTGTCATCCATCACGCTATAAGGTGAACTCGAAGGAATCGTTCCGGTAGGCGATTGGATTTCGGCATCCTGTAAATTATTGTAGTAAAGGATCATGTAGTCATTGGTGTTGGGAACAGCGCCAAGGAGCGTTGCATTGAATTGGCCTAGGTCAAACTGATAAGGCGGTGTGTCATTCGTGCACAGCACAATATCGTCTGGTGCAGTCAAATAATTTTCGGCAGGAATCAATGCAATTTCATTCGAAATCGAAAAAGGCGTCGCAGTCTGGTAAGTCACGGTAGCCAAATAAGACGCAGATCCAGTAGGGCAAACGGTAATCGGGTTTCCCGAACCGACAGGCGTTCCTGCTTGCGTCCACGAAACCGTGGCAGCGATGGCCGTTCCGGATGGGGTAAAGCGCCAGGCTTCATTGGTTGCGTTCCAGGTTCCCGTGTTTCTTCCCGGTGGCGCTATCGCCTGCGAACCGGTACTGTTCTGCAGTCCGATGACACCAACGCCGGCATTCCATGTCGCACAGCTTGTGCGGTTATGAACAAAAACCTCAATCACATTGCTTCCTTCGTGCAGTACAATCTGGCTGGTCTGCAAACCAACCGAGCCTTCGCATTGGAATTGCGGCAGCATGTTGAAATTAATTATAAAAGCGCGATTGGGCGCTGCGTTGATTCCGGTATCTGAAATGTAATAATTTACGTTCTGGAGGTTGTCAGCAACCGCATCGTTGTCCATTGCCTCGGTACGGATATCGGTATCCTGGTACACGCCGAAAATGGCATTCTTGATCGGGAAATTGGTATTCGGAATCGGTGTGGTGAAATTCCAGAGACAAGCGCCCTGAAGCCCCGAAAGCTGTGTTGAATCGAAAGTGACGACCCCATTGCTGCCCACTTTCAGTTGGTTGTAAAAGGCGCCGTAAAAATTAAAATTGAAAGGCAGGTTTACCGTGGGCGACCAGACATCGTCGGCGGTATTGTCGAGCACCATACCGCCTGTAAATGGAAATTGTGGGCTGTAAGGAATCGAACCCACCGAGTACGAAGTGGTTTCGGACAAATTGGTATAATTGGCGAACAATTCCACACAGTCACCGGGCGAACAAACCAACCCTGATTGGTCGATATTCACTTGCAAATTCTGCGCTTGGGTATTCCAAACCAAAGATAAGCCAAGCAAAAAGTAAAGTTTTTTCATACATTTTATGTTTACGCCAAATATGAAACTTATTTTTCTGATTTGCAAGAATTTTACTCATTGGCAAACACTACGCTGTGGCAGGCAACCACCGCGGCGGTTTCGGTACGCAAACGGTTATTTCCGAGTGTGACAGGGATGTAATTGTTCTCCAAGGCCATTTTGATTTCCTTTTCAGAAAAATCGCCTTCAGGGCCGATTGAGATGGTAATGTCTTGTCCGGCTTGTATAACCGACTTCAGCGATTTCCTCTCGGTTTCCTCGCAGTGGGCAATAAACAACTGCCCGTTGCGCGGCTGTTTGATGAAATCCTTGAACGCAACCGGTTCGTGGAGCTTGGGCAGAAAGTAATGCAGCGATTGTTTCATGGCCGACTGCAGGATTTTGTCAAAACGGTCGGTTTTTACCTGTTTTCTTTCGGAATGGTCGCAGATGATCGGTGTGATTTCGCTGATGCCGATTTCGGTCGCTTTCTCTAAAAACCATTCATAACGGTCGTTCATTTTGGTCGGCGCGACGGCCAGATGCAAGTGGTATTTGGGTTTTTCGGCGGTTTCGAAAGAAACAATTTTTACCGTGCATTTCGAATCGGAAGCCAGTGTGATTTCGGTTTTAAATAAATTCCCTAAACCATTGGTTACAAATAAATGGTCTCCGTCTTTTTTTCGGAGCACTTTAACGATGTGTTTGCTTTCCTCACGGTCAAAAGTGAAGCTTTCGGTTTGGGTCGTCAGCGATGGATTGTAGAACAACTGCATGGTCAGAACGCGATTCGGGCTTTGGAAACCACATCCGATTTTTCGAAATTTTCGCTTAGGAATTTCTGGTAACCGACGATACCGATCATCGCCGCATTGTCGGTCGTGTATTCGAATTTCGGGATATAGGTTTTCCAGCCGTATTTCGATTCGGCTTCTTTCAATGTTTTTCTGATTCCGGAATTGGCCGACACGCCGCCACCGATCGCAATCTGTTTGATGCCGGTCTGTTCGACGGCCATTTTGATTTTGTCCATCAGGATCTCGATGATCGTATGTTGAATCGACGCACAGATGTCGTCGCGGTTTTCTTCAATGAAATTCGGATTTTCGGCTACATTCTTTTTGATAAAATACAAAATTGCGGTCTTGAGTCCGCTGAAGCTGAAATCAAGTCCGGGCACTTTCGGTTTGGTGAAAGCAAATGCCTTCGGGTTGCCGAGTTGGGCGTATTTGTCGATCAATGGACCGCCCGGATAAGGCAATCCGAGGATTTTGGCACTTTTGTCGAATGCTTCGCCCACGGCATCATCGGTCGTTTCCCCGATGATTTCCATATCGAAATAATCGTTGACTTTGACGACTTGTGTGTGTCCGCCCGAAATCGTGAGCGCAATGAACGGGAATTCGGGTTTGTCGAAATTTTCCTCATCGATGAAATGCGCCAGGATGTGCGCCTGCATGTGGTTGACGGCAATCAGCGGTACACCGAGCGCGAGCGACAACGATTTGGCAAACGAACTGCCCACGAGCAACGAACCCATGAGTCCCGGACCTTGCGTAAAGGCAATCGCCGATAAATCTTCTTTTTGGACATTGGCCCTTTTGAGCGCCGCATCAATCACGGGCACAATATTTTGCTGGTGCGCACGCGAAGCCAATTCGGGGATGACGCCGCCGTATTCGCCGTGAATCGCCTGGTTGGCCACAACATTCGACAGCACTTTGTCGTTCTTTAGGACAGCCGCAGCGGTATCGTCGCAGGAACTTTCGATGGCCAATATAAAAACTGGGCGGTTTTGCATAAAATAGCAGGAAATTTTGGATTATATTTGACGAACATTTCGAAGCGTACAAAATTAAAGAATTTTTATAAAGGTACCGGCCTTTAGGGAGGCAAAATATTTTTGGAACAGCAGCAGACATCGCCAGAGGAAAAAAAGAAGAAAACTTCGACCGGCAGGAAAATCAGGAAAATCATATTGCGCACACTGCTGGCGCTGATCCTGTTATTGCTGGGACTGGCCATTGCGTTGTCGTTGCCGTCGGTACAGACTTACATTGCTGAATACGCGACCGACCGCATCAATTCCGATTTCAAGACCGACATCAAGGTAGAGCAGGTGGCCATCACGTTCTTTGGCGGCGTTAAGCTCAAGAAGGTCATGATCCGCGACCACCACAAGGATACGCTCATTTATGCCAATCGCATCAAGACGAACATTCTCGACCTGAACCAGATGATCAACGGCGATTTGCTGTTCGGTACGATTCGGCTCGACGGACTGGTTTTTAACCTCAAGCAGTACAAAAACGAAGGCGACACGAACCTCGACCGGTTTGTGGCTTTGTTCGACTCCGATGAACCTTCTTCGGGCAAGAAATTCCTCATGAAGGCCCAGAAAGCCTATTTCACGAACAGCCGTTTCATCATGCGCGACATGAACCGTCCGAACCCGGTCGATGTCGATTTCAGGAAAATCAACTCGGAAATTGCCCACTTCAAGATTTACGGCCCCGATGTGACAATGGACATCCAAAAGATGGCCTTGCTCGACCACCGCGGACTGTATGTCAAGAACCTGGCTTCTCAATTTACCTATACCAAGAAAAACATCAAGCTCGAAAACCTCGATTTGCTGACCGATGAATCTTACTTCAAGGGAAAAGCCATCCTGCGCTACAACCGCAAGGATTTCGCCGATTTCAACAACAAGGTGCAGTTCGATATCCGTGTGGACGATGCGGTTTTGGCCACCAACGACATCCGCCATTTTTACAAGGAACTCGGCAAGAACAACACTTTCAAGTTGCGTTCGCATGTGACCGGGACGCTCAACGATTTGACGGCAACCAAACTGCGGCTCGTCGATGCGCGTGGCTCGCAGATCGTGGGCAACGTCAATTTCAAGAACCTTTTCGGAAAGGAAGAACAGCAGCAATATTTCTACATGAACGGGAATTTTTCGCGTGTTTCGTCGAATTATAAAGACTTGACGGCTTTGCTTCCGAATGTATTGGGGAAAAAATTACCGTCTTCGCTTTCCAAACTCGGGGATTTTAATTTAACCGGAACCGCCGAGATTACGGCCAAGACCATCGACACCGATTTCTTTTTGCGTACCGTTTTGGGCAACATCAAGTCGAACCTGACGATGACCGATATCGACAACATCGACAACGCGACCTACGTCGGAACGGTCATCATGGACGATTTCGATTTGGGGAATTTCCTCGACCGCAAAGACATCGGCAAGGTTTCACTCAACGTAGATGTCGATGGCAAAGGCTTTACCGAACAATACCTCGATACCAAATTTTCGGGCGACATCCACAAAATCCATTACAACAACTACACGTATTCGCGCATCGTGGTCGACGGCAGTTTCAAGAAACCGTTCTTCAAGGGCGAGGTGTACGTCAACGATCCGAACCTGTTCATGGATTTCGAGGGTCAGGTCAACTTCAGCAAAAAGGAATACGCCTATGATTTCCACACCAAGGTCGATTATGCGAATTTGAGCAAACTCAAGTTTGTCAAGGATTCGGTGTCGATTTTCAAGGGCGATGTCGTGATGAAGATTTCGGGCAACTCGCTCGACAACCTGCAAGGCAATGTCTACATCAACCAGACGTCTTACCAAAATTCAAAGGACACCTATTATTTTGACGATTTTGTCGTGAGTTCGACTTTTGATGCCGACCGCATCAGGACCATTACCGTCAATTCGCCCGACATCATCGACGGAAAAATCGTCGGCAAATTCGAATTCGGGCAGTTGCGCAAGATGGTCGAGAATTCACTGGGCAGCCTGTATGCGAATTACTCGCCGAACAAGGTCAAGAAAGGCCAGTTCCTCAAATTCAATTTTACGGTCTACAACAAGATTTTCTCGATTTTTTACCCCGGGATTTCGATTGCAGAGAATACGAACTTCAAGGGCAGCATCAATTCGGATGACGACGATTTCAAGCTCAATTTCCGATCGCCAAAGGTCACGGCTTTTGACAATTCGTTCGACAACATCCGCGTGGACATCGACAACAAGAACCCGCTGTTCAACGCCTACATCGCGCTCGACAGCATCAAGACCAAGCAATACAAGATCCAGGATTTCAGCCTGATCAACGTCACGACCAAGGATACCTTGTTCCTGCGTTCGGAATTCAAGGGCGGCAACCAGGCGCAGGATTACTACAATTTAAACCTGTACCATACCATCAACAAGGAAAAGCAGAGCATTGTGGGCATCCAGAAATCGGAGCTCAAGTTCCGCGATTACCTGTGGCACATCAACGAAAACGACACCGACGACAACAAAGTGGTGTTCGACAAGGCGCTCAAGAATTTTACGATCGACAACATCGTGATGTCGCACGAGCAGCAGAAAATCGAATTCGACGGCACGATCAACGGCAAGACCAACAAAGACCTCATGCTACGGTTTACCGATGTCGAACTCGATAAATTGCTGCCTTCGCTCGACCGGTTTGCGATTGCCGGAAACATGAACGGCGTGGTCAATTTCCGCGAAAACAATGCAATCTACCAGCCGACCTCTAAAATAAAGATCGAAAACCTCAAACTCAACGCCGTCGATTTGGGCACGATGAACCTCACGATTGCGGGCGACGAGAGCCTGAGCAAATTTGTCGTCAATTCGAACATCGAAAACAAGAACGTCGAATCGTTTACGGCGCAGGGTACGGTGGAAGTGACCGACAAGAAAACCAATCTCGACCTCGATTTGAATTTCGACGATTTCAACCTGGGCGTGCTCAGTTCGCTTGGGCGCGGCGTATTGTCTAACATCCGCGGATTTGCTTCGGGTCGTGCCAACATTGGTGGTTCGGCCGAGGATCTCGAAATCAACGGCCGATTGTTTCTCAAGGAAGCCGGGATGGGCGTGCCGTATTTGAACACCGACTATGAAATCGAAAGGGGCGCGATTGTCGACGTAACGGAAAAACGTTTCTTGATCCGCAACGTGACGATCAAAGATACCGAGTTCGGTACCGAAGGCCGTCTGTATGGCCATATCGAGCACAATAATTTTGGAGACTGGAAACTCGATTTGACGATCGATTCGAACCGCTTGTTGGCGTTGAACACCAAGGACAGCGAAGATGCGGCTTATTTCGGGACAGCGTTCATCAATGGCTCGGCTTCGATCAAAGGCCCGACGGATGCCTTATTTATTAAGGTCGATGCAAAATCGGAAAAAGGCACGCACATCAAGATTCCGATCAACGATGCCGAGGGTACGGGCGACAGCAATTACATCCATTTCATTTCGGCAACCGAGAAATACAACCTCAAGAAAGGCATTGTCGAGAAACGCGATTACAACGGATTGGAGCTCGAGTTCGACTTCGACATCACGCCAGACGCCGATATCGAAGTTATTTTGGATAGAAATTCAGGCCACGGCATGAAAGGCAAAGGTTTCGGGTCTTTGCTGTTCAAGATCAACACACTCGGGAAGTTCAACATGTGGGGGGATTTCCAGGCGTATGAGGGAACGTATAATTTCCGTTACGGCGGACTCATCAACAAAAAATTCGATGTCAAGAAAGGCG
The DNA here is from genome assembly GCF_047602195.1 of Flavobacterium sp. Taxonomy (GTDB): domain Bacteria; phylum Bacteroidota; class Bacteroidia; order Flavobacteriales; family Flavobacteriaceae; genus Flavobacterium. The sequence goes on along the minus strand of NZ_JASGHW010000004.1, from coordinate 2,434,685 downwards.
GTTCGATCACCTGGGAAGGCGACCCGATGCGTGCAGTCTTGAACCTTGAAGCAGTATACACGACGCAGGCCAATCCGGCGTTGCTGCTCGAAAATGCCTCGTTCAACAAGAAAGTGCCGGTGGAAGTCGTCATCGGGCTCAAGGGCAACCTGAGCAATCCGGAACCCAATTTCGACATCAATTTCCCGACGGTGAGCTCGGTGCTCAAATCGGAAATCCAGACCAAACTCGACGACAAGGATGTACGCCAGAAACAGGCATTGATTTTACTTTCTACGGGCAGTTTCCTGAGCGAGGAAGGCGTCAACCAATCGTCGATCGCGAACAACCTGTACGAAAAAGCCAGTGATATTTTTGGTAACGTATTCAAGGATGAAGGCGACAAGATCAATTTCGGACTCGACCTCGTGGGCGTCGATCGTACGCCGGGCCGCGAATCGGATGGGCGCGTAGGGGTGACCGTTTCCACAAAAGTCAGCGAAAGAATTACGATCAATGGAAAACTAGGGGTTCCGGTGGGCGGCATCAACGAATCGGCCGTAGTCGGGAATGTAGAGGTGCAATACCGCGTCAACGAAGACGGAACGATGAACCTGCGCGTGTTCAACCGCGAGAACGACATCAACTACATCGGGGAAGGCATCGGCTATACGCAGGGCATCGGTATCAATTATGAAGTCGATTTCAATACGTTTGCCCAGCTCGTCAATAAAATCTTCAAGAGCCAGAAAATCGGGGTCGAGAAAACGCCGGTGCTGGTGGTTCCCGATTCGGAAGCGCCCAATTATATTGATTTCGAGAAGGAAACAAAAAAGGAAAAAGAGGAGCAGAAGGAAGAACTCAAGAAAGACGCCGAAGCCATTCCTACGGAGGACTAATCCCTTTATTTTTCGGCCGATCCGCTGCAAAAAGTCAAAACTTATCAACGAAAACGTTTGAAATTCTAATATTTTGCTAAAGTCTTAAAAACCTTGGTTCAAAAGTGATTGATGTTTGCTAAATTTACATTTTAATTGTAAAATAAATGTCAAAAACAATAAAAAAAATTGGCGTGCTGACCTCCGGCGGCGACTCTCCGGGAATGAATGCAGCCATCCGTTCTGTCGTCAGGACCTGCGCTTACCATAACCTTGAATGCATTGGCATTTACCGCGGTTACCAAGGAATGATCGAAGGTGATTTCAAGGAAATGGGACCACGAAGCGTCAACAACATCGTCAACAAAGGCGGAACCATTCTCAAATCTGCCCGTTCCAAAGAATTCATGACACCCGAAGGCCGTAAAAAAGCCCACGACCACTTGGCCAAAGCCGGTGTAGATGCGCTCGTCGTGATCGGCGGGGACGGTAGTTTCACCGGAGCCGAAGTCTTCAACAAAGAATACGGATTTCCGGTAATGGGCATTCCGGGAACGATTGACAACGATATTTTCGGAACGAGCCACACTTTGGGCTACGATACCGCACTCAACACGGTCATTGACGTGATCGATAAAATCCGCGATACCGCTTCTTCACACAACCGATTGTTCTTTGTCGAGGTCATGGGCCGCGACGCCGGACACATTGCACTCAATGCCGGAATCGGTGCGGGAGCAGAGGAAATCTTGATTCCCGAAGAAGACCTCGGACTCGAACGCTTGCTCGAATCACTCAAAAAATCCAAGGCATCCGGAAAATCCTCCAGCATTGTTGTCATAGCCGAAGGCGATAAAATCGGAAAGAACGTCTTCGAACTCAAGGATTATGTCGAAAGCAACATGCCCGAATACGATGTGCGTGTTTCGGTACTCGGCCACATGCAGCGCGGCGGTTCGCCATCGTGTTTCGACCGTGTGCTCGCGAGTCGTCTTGGTGTAAAGGCCGTAGAATCCATCCTCGAGGGCAAATCGAATTACATGGTGGGATTGCTCAACGACAAGATTACGCTAACACCACTCGAACAAGCCATCAAGGGACATACCGAAATCGACCGCGAATTGCTGCGCGTTTCCGACATCATGTCTACCTAAAGGTTGAATCGGTTAACTGTTTAATCGGTTAATCGGAACATCCTTAGAACAATCGGTTAAACGATTAACCGATCAAACGATTAAACAAATAAAAACAAATAACCAGAAATTAGGAATTTGATCGTGAGGCATTTCATCTCCCCAATTTCACATTCAAAATCAAATACCAATGTCAAAAGTTAAATTAGGAATCAACGGTTTCGGAAGGATTGGACGCATTGTCTTCCGCGAAACCATCAACAGGGATAATGTAGAAGTCGTAGCCATCAACGATTTGCTCGACGTAGATCATTTGGCTTACCTGCTCAAATACGATTCGGTTCACGGCCGTTTCAAAGGAAGCGTCGAAGTCAAAGACGGCAAATTGTACGTCAACGACAAACTCATCCGCGTCACTGCCGAGAAAGATCCATCGGTCCTCAAATGGGACGAAGTCGGAGCCGAAGTCGTAGCCGATTGTACCGGAATTTTTACCGACCTCGAAAAAGCACAGGCGCACATCAAAGGCGGCGCGAAGAAAGTGATCATTTCCGCGCCATCCAACGATGCCCCGATGTTCGTCATGGGGGTCAACCACCAAAAAATGACCGCAGCCGACACCATCGTATCGAACGCGTCTTGTACCACGAACTGTCTTGCGCCATTGGCCAAAGTCATCCACGACCATTTCGGCATCGTCGAAGGTTTGATGACGACGGTTCACGCAACAACCGCGACACAATTGACCGTTGATGGTCCGTCTAGAAAAGATTTCCGTGGCGGCCGTTCGGCTTTGAACAACATCATCCCGGCATCGACCGGTGCGGCGAAAGCCGTGACCAAAGTCATCCCGGAATTGACCGGAAAATTGACCGGAATGTCGTTGCGCGTTCCCGTTGCCGATGTTTCTGTAGTCGACATGACCGTGAAAGTCGCCAAAGAAACGACTTACGACGAAATCATGAAAGTGCTCAAAACGGCATCTGAAACCGATTACAAAGGCATCATCGGCTACACCGAAGACGATGTAGTGTCACAGGATTTCGTGTCCGACACACGCACCTCGATCATCGATGCAAAAGCCGGAATCGGACTCAACTCCACGTTTTTCAAAATCGTTTCCTGGTACGACAACGAATATGGTTATTCCAGCAAACTCATCGATTTGGCCGTACACGCAGCCGGGTTAAAATAAGCTGCAAAAAAGTCCCGTTATTCATTTGACGGGATTTTTATTTTTATATTTTTGAAGCCATTTCCCGCTTTCCGCTCTATCTTTTGCTGCGTAAACTCCGCAAAAGGATGCCGCTGCAATCGGGGCTAGAATGTGTCAATTAGATAATTAGAAAATTAGATAATTGTTGATGCGTTCTGGAAGTCATTTTCTAATTTTCTAATTGACCAATTATCTAATCAACCAAACCAAATGAAACTACTCGTAGATAGCGGTTCCACCAAAGCCGACTGGATTTCGATCGACGAAAACGGCAAAGTATTGTTTACCACGCAATCTTTGGGATTAAATCCCGAAGTACTCGGCAAGGACGAAGTCGTTACGCGTCTCAACGACAAATTCGATATTTCCCACAACAAGAAAAGCGTCACGCATTTGTATTTCTATGGCGCGGGCTGCGGCACCGAACGCATGCGCAACTTCCTGACGGGTATTTTCCAGGAATATTTCCCAAACGCGATTGTGTCGGTACACGAAGACACTTACGCCGCCGTCTATGCGACCACACCAAGAGGCGAGAAGGCCATCGTCGCGATCCTGGGGACGGGTTCAAATTGCAGTTATTTTGACGGCGCGGTCTTGCACCAAAAGGTAGATTCGCTGGGTTATATTGCCATGGATGATTGTTCGGGCAACCAATTCGGGCGCCATTTGATCCGCGGGTATTATTTCAACAAAATGCCACAAGATTTGGCAACCCAATTTGAGAAAGCCTACGACTTGAACGCCGATACGATCAAGCACAATTTGTACAAGGAACCCAATCCCAATGCCTATTTGGCGACTTTTGCCAAATTCCTGATCCAACACAAGGACCACGAATTTTGCCAGAAAATCATCAAGAACTGTATGGAGGATTTCACCGAATTGTACATCAAGCAATACGACAACCACAAGGAAGTGCCGGTGCATTTCATCGGTTCGATTGCGTTTTACCTCAAGGACGAACTCGAGCAAGTGCTCAGCGCGCACGGCATCAAAATCGGCAATGTGCTCAGGAGACCGATCGACGGACTCATCCAATACCATTCGATCAATAAATAATGGAAATCGCGCTCATCGCACACGACCAGATGAAAGCAGATATGGTGCAATTCCTGAACCGGAACAAGCACTTGCTGCTCCACGAACACATCAAGCTGATTGCGACCGGAACCACGGGCAGCAAAGCCGAAAATGCGGGTTTCAAGGTCAAGAAGATGTTATCGGGCCCCATGGGCGGCGATGCCCAGATTGCCGCACGCGTCGCCGAAGGCAAAACCAAAATGGTGCTGTTTTTCAAAGATCCCAATTCGAGCCATGCGCACGAAGTTGACATCAATATGTTGATCCGGGTTTGCGATGTACACAATGTACCGCTGGCGACCAATGAAGCGACGGCGCAGTTATTGCTTAACGCTATTTCTAAATAAAAAAGTCCGGTTTTCGCCGGACTTTTTTATTTCTTATTCCTTTGTTAGGATATCAAAAGTTTTTGACGGAAGTTCCTTTTGGTTTCGTATTGAACTAGCCCCGATTCCTTCGGCAATTGCTTCGCTCGTGTGAGCCGGTATCCTTTTGCTGAATTTACGAAGCAAAAGATAAAGGCGAAAGCGGGAAACTGCTCCTTAAAAACTACTTCATCGCAATCATCGAAATCTCAACATTTACCCCTTTGGGCAAACCCGCCACTTCAACAGTTTCGCGTGCAGGTGCGGTGGCTTCATCGAAATGGCTGCCGTAAATTTCGTTGACTTTGGCAAAATCGGCCATATCGGTCAGGAAAATGGTGGTCTTGACGACGTTTTCGAATGTCATGCCGGCAGCTTCGAGTACGGCGGCAAGGTTCTTCATGACTTGTTTGGCCTCGTCCTCGACATTGGTCACCACGAGGTGCGCGGTTTCGGGAACGATGGCAATTTGCCCGGAGGTATACAAGGTGTTGCCGAATAATACGGCTTGGCTGTAAGGCCCGATTGGTGCAGGCGCTTTGTCGGTGTGGATGATTTTTTTCATGATTAAAAGTTGTGACTTATCAAAGTTACAAAGATTCAAGGCTTTTTAAGCAATAAACTTTGCCAACAATTTTACCTCAAGGTTCTATCCGGAAGCGAACGCTTGTCCCACTTGATGTCGCTCAGCACTCCCGACTTGATGCCGATAAAGAAATTCCAGCTTGCCGTCGTTCCATAAGGCACCCAGTTGAAATCCATGCGCCAGCTCAGCAAATCGCGTTCGAAACGGAATTGGGTAAAGGTAACCCCTTTGTTGACAAAGTCGTAACCGGTAGAAACCCCGGCTTTCCAGCGCGGCGTCAGGTCGGTGTTGATCGAAACCATCAAGGAGTTTCCTGTGATTTCCTTTTCGCGGCTGTTGTTGCTGTAGGTGAGTTGGTAGGCAAAAGTCATGTCCCAGGGCAGCTCGGCATTGAAAAAACCAGAGAATTTGTCGTCATCTGTTTCATCTTCTTCATCGAATTGGCTTTCGCGGCGGTCGCTGAAATCGGTGTTCGTACCAAACAAATCGTCATCGCGTCCACCATTCCGGAGCCCTTGCTTGTTTTCCTTTTTGTCACCGCCATCGCGGCTTGATATCGAGTAGTTGATCGTCATGTTGGCGCTCGTCATGCGGAAAAGGCTACCGCCGTTGTCGATGTTGAATTTTTCGAAACGCTTGCCGTTGTTGTCGATCGCATACGGATCGAGCGTCATACCGAAGTTGATGTTCATCTTGTCCTTGAACAAATTGGTTCCGCCGCTCACGCGCAAAGGCGCCCATTTAAGCGAATCCGCGGTCAGGCTGTAACTCGTTGAAAAGTTCAGGTTGTTGAGCAACATGACCTTCTTGGGTTCGGTTTTGGTGCTGTCGCGGTCGGTGACCTTGGCCTCGAACGTATTGCTGAGGCTGAAACCGACGCTGCTGGAATTGACTTTTCCGGGCGCGCCGTAGATGCCGCCTTCGAAACGTGTGTATTCTCTGAGTTCCATGCGTCCGCTGGCATCGGAGGCGTAAGTGTCGTAATACTTTTCGAAACTCGGCATGTAGCTGTACGAGACCGAAGGACGCATGACGTGTCGGATGGCTTGGATCTTCTTGTCGTCGCCAAATTTAAACGTCCCGTAAATCGTGGTTCCCAAACTCGACGAAAACGAATAGGTACGGTAGGCATCGAATCCGTCGACTTCGACCACGGTGTCTTTCGCCCTGGCAAAATCGTAGGATTTCCGGATGGTTTTGAGGTACCAGACTTCTTCGTAATTGACCGAGGAAGTGGCGCTGAAATATTTGAAGATCTTAAAATTGGTGCTCAATGGAATACTGTGTTGCATCGCCGTTTTGGCATCCTTGAACATTTCCGACTTGAAGAACAAAGAATCTTTGGTGTTGAAACGGTTTTCCCCGCGCAAGTTGTACTGGAGGTTGATGTTTTTCAAGGCCCCTTTCTTGACGCCGTTTTTGCCCACAAACGGATAGACCCGGTCGACACTCGCCTGTAGCGACGGCAAAGTCATGCTGATTTCCTCGGTGTTTGTGTTCTGGGCATGCGTGGCACCGAGCGTAAACATGACCTGCGGTACGGTATTGAATGTCTTGCTGTACGTGATCGAGGAATTCATGGTGTTGTTGAGCTGCGAGCCGATGTTGTAATTGTTGACCGACTGCCTGAAGTACTGGCTGCTTCCCAGGTTGACCGAGGCCGAAAACCGCGAATTGGGGTTGGCTTTCGCGTCCTGGCTGTGTGACCATTGGATGTTGTAGATCTTGTTGCGCTCATAATCGGGTAGGCCGCGCTCACTTGTAATCAGGTTTTCGAAACGCACATTGACATTGCCCCTGAATTTGTAACGCCAGGCATACGAAGACTCGAATCGCATCGCGTAACTGCCATTGGTGTAATAATCGCCCAAAACGGCCAGGTCGTAATGATCGCCCAATGAAAAATAATACCCGCCGTTCTGCAGGAAATAGCCGCGCTGGCGGTTGTCTCCAAAGGTCGGGATGATGAGTCCCGATTGGTTTTCGGTCGTCATCGGGAAGAAGGCAAAAGGCAAGGCGATCGGGGTCGGCACATCGGCGATGACCATATTGGTCAGGCCCGTGACGACTTTTTTCTTCGGGACATATTTGATGCGGTTGGTATAGAAATAATATTCGGGATCTTCAATGTCCTTGGCGGTCGTAAAACGCGCGCCCTTGAGGAAATACACCGAATCGTTGATGCGTTTGGATACCTCGGCCTTGATCTTGAACTCGCCCTGGTCGGTTCGGGAATTCCAGATGAGTGCCTTTTTGGTCTTGTAGTTGAAGCGGATCGAATCGGGTTCGACCACATTCGAGCCCTGCTTGAAAACGGGATATTGGATCAGGGTTCCGGTCGAATCCTTGATGCGCCCGGCATAGACTTCATTCTTTTCGTAATTGAATACAATCAATCCCGCTTTCAATTCAATGTCCTGGTAATACAATTCGGCATTGTCATATAGCGTTATAAGCTTGTCCTTTTGGTTGAGCTTGGCATATTTCTGGGCCTTGTACCTGATTTTGCTTTCGAGGACCGCCTTCTTGGCCTTGACACTGTCGGTAGGAATGGAATCGGCGAGTTTGGCCTGGGCTTGTTTGAGACTGATGGCGATGCTATCGGGCTGGGTTTTAGCAGACTCGGTTTTTGTTTTATTTTTAATTTCCTGGGAATGAATTTTACCGATTCCAATTGTTAGGAAAAATGCTGATAAAACGATATGAAATAAGTTTGTCTGCAAAGGTTTTAATGCTATTTTTGTAAAAATAAGGCTTATTTTTGACGCGCCAAACTTACATATTATTTTGGACCAAAAATACATATTTATAAATTTTAAAACCAGAAGGTTTTTATTAAAATTAACTTTATTTGCCACTATGCTTAAGCTGCCTAAAATCAAGTATTTACTATTGATCATCTCTTTTGCGGCCGCGTTTTCTTCCTATGGACAATCCGGTACCAAATTCAAAGTTGCGCTCGATGCCGGTCACGGCGCACACGATTTTGGCGCCACTTACCATGGACACATCGAAAAAAATATCGCCTTGGCCGTCGTGCTCAAGGTGGGAAAGATTTTAGAGAAAAACCCGAATATCGAAGTCGTCTACACCCGCAAGACCGATGTGTTTATCGATCTCGTCGAACGGGCCAATATCGCCAACCGTGCCGATGCCAATATCTTCGTCTCTATCCATTGCAACGCCAATAAGAATACTGCCGCCGATGGCTGTGAAACCTATGTGATGGGTCTCAATAAAAACGCCTCGAACCTTGCCGTCGCAAAATCGGAGAACGCCGTAATCACGCTCGAGAAAGATTACAAGCAGAAATACGAAGGTTTCGACCCGAACAATCCCGGTTCTATGATCGGCGTGACGTTGATGCAGGAGGAATATCTCGAAAACAGCATCGCCTTGGCCAGCAAAATCCAGGATCGTTTTGTGAGCGACAACGAACGCAAAAGCCGCGGGGTGAAGCAGGCGCCGTTTATGGTCCTGCACAAAGCCTATATGCCGCGGGTGCTGATTGAAATGGGATTCATTTCTAATCAGGCCGAAGGTGCCTTCCTCGATTCGGAAGACGGCCAACAGGAAACCGCACAGGCCATCGCCAATGCCATCATCAGCTACAAAAAGGAATACTTTGGCAATGGTGCCAATGAACCGGGCGAAGAAAAACCATCCAAAAAGGTAAAAGAAACCCCGGTAAAAGATACTTCTGCCGATAAAGAAGACATCGTCATCAAGCCGGAAGTCAAGCCAGAGCCAAGGGAAGGCTCGAGCGATAGCGAACAGGCGAAGCAAACGGCAAGCGGCACCATCTTCAAGGTACAGATCGCCGCCGTGGCCAAAAAAATCGAAACCACACCGTCCAATTTCAAAGGACTCAGTAATATTTCTGTCACGACCGATAACGGAACGCTCTACAAATACATGTACGGCAACACTTCTGATTATGAAACCGCCAAACGCAATTTAGAGGAAGCCAAAGCCAAAGGTTATTCTGGCGCTTACCTGATTGCCTTCCGCGACGGAAAGAAAATCTCGATTCAAGAAGCGCTTAAATAAACGCCATTCAAACTATTTGTCTTAATTTTGTAAAAAATACTGCATTTTGAAAATCACCAGAGAAATTAAAACCGCCATATTAGTCATTTCCTCAATTTTGTTGTTCATCTGGGGGTATAGTTTTTTAAAAGGCCGCGATTTGCTGTCTGACTACCGCACTTTCTATGTACAATATGATAATGTGGAAGGATTGACGGCTTCGGCTCCGGTAACGATCAACGGGCTTGTCGTTGGGAAAGTGGATAAAATCGAATTCATGGACCAACTCGGGAAAATCCGTGTAGAGATGCAAATCAAATCCGATTTCCCGATTTCCAAATCGAGCGTAGCCGCCTTGTATGAACCCGGTTTGATTGCCGGAAAACAAATCCAGATCATCCCGAATTACGAAGACAAAACGCCTGCCGAATCGGGTGCCACCTTACCCGGCAAAACGATTCCCGGATTGACCGCGCTCGTAGGCGAAAAACTGACGCCGTTGCAGGAAGATTTGACCAAGGTTTTGGTCAGCGCCGATAAATTGCTGGGCAACGTCAATGAGGTACTCGACAAAGATTCCAAAGCCAATCTGCGCAAAGCGATTGCCGAACTGCGCGTGACAATGGAAGAATTCCACAAAGCATCGGGCAGTTTGAACGGAATTTTAGACAACAACAAAACCAAAATCGACGGTATCGTGACCAATTTCAACAAGGTTTCGAAAGATTTCTCGTCGATTTCAGATTCGCTCAACAAAGCCGATTTGGGCAAGACCGCCAAAAACCTCCAAAAAACCCTGAACAATGTCGACAAGATCATCGCCGGCATCGAGTCTGGGAATGGAACAATGGGCAAACTCATGAAAGACGACAAATTGTATAAGGAACTGACCGCCGCCTCGAACGAACTCGAACTGTTGTTGCAGGATGTGCGTTTGAACCCGACGCGTTATGTCAACGTTTCGCTGTTCGGCAAGAAAAACAAGCCTTACGTAGCGCCAGTCAACGACACGGTTAAAAAATAAATTCGGAGCCTATGAGCTACTTAGACAATATTTTCTTTGTAATTATCCTGAGCCTCGGCATCGGATATTTTGCAATCAACGTAAAGAAACTCGTGCGCAACATCAAGCTGGGCCGCGATGTCGATCGTTCAGACAATCCTTCGGCACGTTGGAAAAACATGGCGATGGTCGCACTCGGACAATCGAAAATGGTCAAGCGTCCGGTGGCGGCGATCCTGCATATTTTCGTGTATGTGGGCTTTATCATCATCAACATCGAAGTACTCGAAATCGTACTCGACGGAATTTTCGGCACGCACCGTTTATTCGGATTCATGGGCGGTTTCTACGATTTCCTGATCGGGTCGTTTGAAATCCTGGCCTTTTTGGTTTTGTTTGCCGTGATTGTGTTTTTGATCCGACGCAACATCATCAAGCTCAAGCGATTTATCCATTCCGATTTGAAGGGCTGGCCCAAAAGCGACGCCAATTATATTTTGCTTTCCGAAGTGATCTTAATGACCTTCTTTTTGGTCATGAACGCCGCCGATTACCATTTGCAACTGCTCGGTTTCAGACATTATGAAAGGGCAGGGGCGTTTCCGGTTTCGCAATTCATCGAACCGGTGTTCAACGGCATGAACCCAAGCGCGGTCATGATGATCGAACGCGCGATCTGGTGGCTGCACATCATCGGGATTTTGATTTTCCTCAATTACCTGTATTTTTCGAAACACCTCCATATTTTATTGGCATTCCCGAATACGTACTATGCCGATTTGAAACCGAAAGGACAATTCGACAACCTCGAATCGGTGACCAACGAAGTCAAATTGATGATGGACCCGAATGCCGATCCATTCGCCGCCGCACCGCCAGCCGATGAAAATACGGTTCCACAGAAATTCGGCGCACAGGACGTACAGGATTTGAACTGGGTGCAATTGATGAACGCGTATACTTGCACCGAGTGCGGAAGGTGTACGTCTTCCTGTCCGGCCAACATCACCGGCAAGAAATTGTCCCCGCGCAAGATCATGATGGACACACGCGACCGATTGGAGGAAGTCGGCAAGAACATCGACGCCAACAAAGGCGTGTTCGTCCCAGACAACAAAACATTATTGAACGATTACATCACGCCCGAGGAGTTATGGGCGTGTACGTCTTGCAACGCTTGCGTTGAGGAATGCCCGGTCAACATCAGCCCGTTATCCATCATCATAGACATGAGGCGCTATCTCGTGATGGAACAAAGTGCGGCACCGATGTCATTGAACGCGATGATGACCAATGTCGAGAACAACGGCGCGCCTTGGCAGTACAGCCAGCAGGACCGATTGAACTGGAAAAACGAAAATTAAACGATTAACACGGAATTGAAATTCTCTTATAGGTGAGTTTAAGGGGGTTTTTAATTGCACAATTAGAAACCAAACGAAATGAAAACGGAAGAAATTGAAGACAACTTACAAGAGACAACGGAAAACGGCAAAAAGATCAGCCCAATCTTGCCCGAAGGCATCAAGAATTACCTGATCGACATCGACGGGACAATTTGTGACGACATTCCGAACGAAGAACCCGAAAGGATGCTCACGGCAGAGGTTTACCCCGATGCGCTGCATACGCTCAACAAATGGTATGACGAAGGACACATCATCTTCTTCTTTACCTCCAGGACCGAAGCGCACCGCGAATACACCGAAAGATGGCTCGCCCAACACGGTTTCAAATACCACGGCATGGTCATGGGCAAACCGCGCGGCGGCAATTACCACTGGATCGACAACCATTTGGTCAAGGCCACGCGTTACCGCGGCAAATTTACCGACCTCGTCGAAAAGGAAGTGACGATTCAGGTTTTCGACGACGGCAAACACGAATAACAAAACTTTGCAACTTTACCCCGATGCTTCGGAATGACTTTGCAACTTAAAAATAGAATATGTCAGAGAGTTTAGTTGTGCCAACCATGGCCGAAATGATGGCAACAGGACAGCAACCCGAAGTTTTATTTTGGGTAGGCTGTGCCGGTAGTTTCGACGACCGTGCCAAGAAAATCACCAAGGCATTTGTCAAGATTTTGAACCGTGCCAATGTCTCGTTTGCCGTACTCGGAACTGAGGAAAGCTGTACCGGTGATCCGGCCAAAAGGGCAGGGAATGAGTTCCTGTTCCAGATGCAGGCGATGATGAACATCGAGGTGCTGAACGCTTATGAGGCCAAGAAAATTGTGACGGCCTGTCCGCATTGTTTCAATACGCTCAAGAACGAATACCCGCAATTGGGCGGCCAATACGAAGTAATCCACCATACGCAATTCCTGAAGTCTTTGCTCGATGAAGGCCGATTGACAATCGAAGGCGGCCAGTTCAAAGGCAAGAAAATCACCTTCCATGATCCATGTTATCTGGGGCGTGCCAACAACATCTATGAAGCGCCGCGCGATTTGATCGCCAAACTCGACGCCGAACTCGTCGAGATGAAACGCTCGCGTGCCAACGGTTTGTGCTGCGGTGCCGGCGGTGCCCAAATGTTCAAGGACGCCGAACCCGGAAACAAGGAAGTCAACGTCGAGCGCACCGAAGACGCTTTGGAAACACAACCGAGTATCATCGCGGCGGCCTGTCCGTTCTGCAATACGATGATGACCGACGGGGTCAAGGCCAAGGAAAAAGAAGCCGAAATCAAAGTCATGGACGTGGCCGAATTGATAGCCAACGCCCAAGACCTGTAAAAGAATCACCAGACTCAGATTCTGAAATCTGAAATCTGAAATCATAAATCTTAAATTAAAATAATGTACGTTCCTTTTGAAAGTTTACCGCCCGAATCCCGCATCTGGATTTACCAATCCAACCGCAAGTTTTCGGACGATGAGATGAATGAAATTGATGCCGCGACCCAAGCTTTTGTTGAAGAATGGGCCGCACACGGAACCGGACTCGAAGCCTCTTACCAACTCAAATACAACCGCTTTGTCATCTTGGCGGTCAACCAGGAAAACCAAATGGCCACGGGCTGTTCGATTGATTCCTCGGTGCGTTTTATCCAAGGACTGGAGCAAAAATACGGCGTGGATCTGCTCGACAAAATGAACGTAACGTTCAAGCTAGGCGAACACGTCGCACACAAGCCACTCATCGAATTCAAGAAAATGGCCAAGGACAAAGCCGTTTCCGAAAATACGATTGTATTCAACAATCTCGTTAATACGATTGAGGAATGGAATGAAAGCTGGGAAGTCCCGGCCGCCGACAGTTGGCACAGCCGCTTCTTTTAATCCCTGTTTAATGAAAAAAAGTTGCCACATACTCTTTGTCGGACTATGCCTTTTTGCCATCGGATGCGCTTCCAAAAAAGAGGTCAAGCCTACCGTTGAAGCCAAAAAACCAACAGAGCCGGTCGTTGCCGAACAACCCGTGATTGACATCTACGAGGAAGTCTACGATTCCGACAGCCAGCGCAAATGGGTCGACAGCGTTTACAAACAGATGACTTTCGACGAGAAGCTTGGGCAATTGTTTATGGTTTCTGCCTATTCGAACAAAGATTCCGCGCACATCAAGAGCATCGATAAACTGGTGACCGATTACAAAGTCGGTGGCCTCATCTTTTTTCAAGGCGGTCCGGGTAGGCAAGCCCGATTGACGAACCGTTACCAGGCCAAAGCCAAACTGCCGATGTTCATCGCCATCGACGGTGAATGGGGATTGGGCATGCGTCTGGATTCGACCTATCGTTTTCCTTGGAACATGACTTTGGGCGCCATCAAGAACAAGAAATTGATCGAACGCGTGGGCGAACAGATGGGCAAGCACTCCAACCGCATGGGCATCCAGTTCAATTTCGGACCCGTGCTCGACATCAACACCAATCCCAAAAACCCGATCATCGGTTTCCGTTCGTTTGGCGAAAGCAAGGAAAATGTGACCGAAAGTGCCATGGCGATGATGAAAGGTTTCCAAAGCAAAAAAATCATTTCTACCGGAAAGCATTTCCCGGGACATGGCGATACCGAAGCCGATTCGCATTACTCGTTGCCTTTGATCAGCCATTCGCGCGAAAGATTGGAGGAAGTGGAATTTTACCCGTACAAAAAACTGATGAAGGAAGGACTCGAATCGGTCATGGTCGCGCATTTGAATGTACCTGCGCTCGAAAACCGTCCGAATCTTCCGTCCTCGATTTCGTACAATCTGGTGACCAATGTATTGCAAAAACACCTCGGTTTCCGCGGTTTGGTCTTTACCGATGCGCTCAACATGAAGGCCGCGAGCAATTATTTGAAACCGGGCGAAATTGACCTCGAGGCGTTTTTGGCCGGAAACGATATTTTGCTGTGCGCCGAGGATGTGCCGCGGGCATATGAGAAAATCTGTGCGGCTTATCAGGATACGATCATTACACCGGAACGTTTGGCGCTTTCGGTCAAGAAAATTCTGAAATACAAATACAAGGCAGGGCTCAATCAATACAAGCCGATCCAAACTGCTAATTTATACCAAGATTTGAACGATCCCCAAAGCGATGCGCTGCAATATGAATTGTATGAAAACGCGATAACTGTTCTTAAAAATAAAGACGAGATACTTCCAATTAAAGAATTGGAAAACAACAAGATAGCTTATGTAAAACTAGGAGACGACGTCAACTCGTCTTTTGTGTCGACACTCAAGAAATACACCGAAATCACCGAGGTTTTTGCCGACAACATCGACAGTTTGAATGTCAAATTAAAGCCGTTCAACACCGTCATCGTCGGGTTCCACAAATCGGATAAGGCATGGAAAAGCCATGCGTTTTCGGACAACGATTTGTTGTGGCTCGACCAGATTGCCAAGAACAATGTCGTGATCCTCGATGCGTTTACCAAACCGTATTCGTTGATGCAGATTGCCAATTTCGATGACATCGAAGCCGTTGTGCAATCGTACCAGAACAGCAATGTGGCACAGGAAGTTTCGGCGGAAATCATCTTCGGGGCAGTCGATGCCAAGGGCGTGTTGCCGGTATCCATCGCGCCGCATTTCAAGGAAGGCGACGGGCTCACGACCCAAAAACTCAACCGACTCGGGTTTACTGCGCCTGAAAATGTCGGCATGAATGGCTATGTGTTGTCGCAAATCGACGGCATCGCCAAAAAGGCCATCGAGAAGAAAATGACGCCCGGCATCCAGGTTTTGGTCGCACGCAAGGGAAAGGTCGTATACCAGAAATCATACGGCACGCACGACTACACCAATCTGACCAAAGTAGCCAATTCGGATGTGTACGACATTGCTTCGTTGACCAAAATCATTTCGACCTTGCCCAATGTGATGCAGCAATACGACCATAAAAAAGTCACTATGGAAACCACTTTGGGCCAGATGCTGCCGCTGTTCAAGAATTCCGACAAAGAAAAAATCCATTTCAAGGAATTGCTGTCGCATTACGCACAATTGCAGGCGTGGATCCCGTTTTACGAATCGACCTTGGACGCCAATAAAAAACCATCGGACAAATATTACCGCAAGATTGCCGATGCGCAGTTTTCACGCCAGGTCGCCGACAGCCTCTACATCCGCAACGACTACCACGATACGATCATGAAGAAGATCGTCGACAGCAAACTGTTGCCGAAAAAAGAATACAAATACAGCGATTTTACGTTCATCATCCTGCGCGATTACCTCGAAAAGGCCACGGGAAAATCGCTCGACCAGCTCAGCGACCAGCAGTTTTTCAAACCGCTCGGGATGAACAATACGACCTACAATCCGCTCAACAAATTCAACCGGTACATCATTCCGCCAACGGAAATTGACACTTATTTCCGTTACCAAACCATAGACGGCTATGTCCACGACATGGCTGCGGCGATGGATGGCGGGATAGCGGGGCATGCCGGGGTTTTCTCGAATGCGATGGATGTGGCCAAGATGATGCAGCTCTACCTTCAAAAAGGGAATTACGGCGGCAAGCAATATTTCTCGGCACAGACGTTCGACGAGTTCAACACTTGCTACTATTGCGCCGAGGGCAACCGCCGTGGCATCGGTTTCGACAAACCGCAATTGCCCGGAACCGCAGGACCAACCTGTGGCTGCGTACCGATGAGCAGCTTCGGCCACACCGGATTTACCGGTACGATCGCGTGGGCCGATCCAGAAAACGAACTCATTTACGTTTTTCTGTCCAATCGGACGTATCCGCAATCTGCCGTGAATACCTTGTCGAAGGAAAACATCCGCGAGGACATCCAGAAACTCATCTATACCGCAATTTCAAGATAGGCTCATGGTCCAAAAACTCAAAACCTTGCAGACCATCCACTTGGCGATTTGTGCCGGAATGGCCGTGGCCTATGTGTTTGCCGGAAATTTGTCCATTGAAGTACTGACCGTTCTGCCGGTTGTGGATGCTGCTTCGGCCATTTACCTGGTGATTCCTATTGCAGCCTTATTTCTGAGCCATTATCTTTTTAAATCGCAACTCAAAAAGCTGGACCCGAAGGCTTCGTTAGAAGACAAGTTTCCCACGTACCAGACGGCCTCGATCATGCGGTGGGCGATTCTGGAATTTGCGGCTTTCCTTATCCTGTTCCAAAAACCTGAATTCATCACTTTGGGAATCGGCATCATCCTGTACCTCATTTACTTGCGCCCGACCGAGGACAGGATCAATAATGATTTCCAGAATCTGGGCTAGGAGTGTTGCGTCTGTAGTCGTTAAATTTTACTTTTTTCGAGATTTCACGCGTTCTTTTTTGCTAATTTCGTAAGACTAAATCGCAATCATGAAAATCGCAATCGTTTGCTACCCGACCTTTGGCGGTAGTGGTGTGGTCGCCACCGAGCTTGGCCTCGAACTCGCCCGCAAAGGACACGAGATCCATTTCATCACCTACAGCCAGCCCGTGCGTTTGGCCGTTTTGAACCCTAATGTGCATTACCATCAGGTCAACGTTCCCGAATATCCATTGTTCCATTACCAGCCGTATGAATTGGCATTGTCGAGCAAACTCGTCGATATGGTCAAGCTGTACCAAATCGAATTGCTGCACGTGCATTACGCGATCCCGCATGCCTACGCGGGTTATATGGCCAAGCAGATGCTCAAGGAAGAAGGCATCAACATCCCGATGGTGACGACTTTGCACGGCACCGATATCACGCTCGTCGGGAACCATCCGTTTTACAAACCCGCGGTGACGTTCAGCATCAACAAATCGGATATCGTGACCTCGGTTTCGCAGAGTTTGAAAGACGACACACTTAACCTGTTCAACATCACCAACGAGATTTTTGTGATCCCGAATTTCATCGAACTCAACAAAGACATCGATAAAAGCGAAACACCATGTTACCGTTCACGTATTGCCAATGAGAATGAGCGCGTGCTGACCCACATCAGCAACTTCAGGAAAGTCAAGCGCATTCCCGATGTGATCAAGATTTTCCACAAGGTGCAGCAACAGATTCCGGCCAAATTGATGATGGTGGGTGATGGCCCCGAAAAAGAAAAAGCCGAGCAATTGTGCTACGAATTGGGTATCGCCGACAAAGTCATTTTCTTTGGCAACAGCAGTGAAATCGATCGCATCCTGAGTTACAGCGATTTGTTTTTGCTGCCATCGGAAACCGAAAGTTTTGGTTTGGCAGCGCTTGAGGCGATGGCGCTCAGCGTTCCGGTTATTTCGAGCAATTCCGGCGGTTTGCCCGAAGTCAATTTCGAAGGAATCTCAGGCTATCTGAGCAATGTGGGCGATGTGGACGAGATGGCCGCCAATGCGCTTAAAATATTATCCGACGATGTGACGTTACAACAGTTCAAGCACAAGGCGCTCGAAACGGCCAAACAGTTCGACATTAAGAATATTTTGCCGATGTACGAGGAATTGTACCAGAAAGCGATCGGGAGAGAACTCATCGCCAAATAAACCGAATCGACATGAAAAGAATAATCGTTTTACTTTTGATTTTAATCGCCGTGTCTTGCGGACCGGCTGCCGACAAAGGCAAGAAACCATTGTATGAAGTCCTCACGCAGCAAAACGACGGCGGCGCCCAGGTGCGCTTCTTTGAAATCCTGACTGAAGAACGCGAAATCAAAATGCTGCAGAACGACGAAAACCTCAAGAACAAAGTCAAGTCGACCGATGTTAACACCGCCAATTTTGTCATCCTGAACATGGGCGAGAAACCCTCTGGCGGACACTCGATCTCGGTTGAAAGCGTACGTGAAACCGCCGACAAGATTTACATCAAGGTCAAGGAAACGGGGCCGGGCGAAGGCGAAATGGCCACCAGCGTGATGAGTTATCCGTACGCGATTGTCAAGGTCAATTCCAAAAAGGAAATTGTCATCGAGTAGCCTGTTTGGGCGAAAAGATGATCGAGGCGACCAATTGCTGGCCGATCGCATTTTCCATTTCAAATAAATCTTCCTCCTCGGTATAATTGATGTCGCGGTAACGGTACAATTTCCAGCGCTTTTTATTGTATTCGAGCGCGGTCAGGTTTTCGACCCAATCGCCCGAATTCAAATACAAGGTACTGCCATTTTTATCCGATTTCTCGATGATCTTGGGCTCATGGATGTGTCCGCAGACCACATAGTCGTATTTCTTTTCGATCGCGAGTTCGGTAGCCGTATTTTCGAAATCTGAAATGTGCTTGACCGCTTTCTTGACGCTGGCCTTGATTTTCTTGGAAAAAGAATACGGTTCGCGCCCCATCTTGGTCAGGCACCAGTTCACGAATCGGTTGGCCAAAATAAGATAATCGTATCCAAGTCCACCCAATTTGGCAATCCATTTCGAATGCTGCACCGATACGTCGAATACGTCGCCATGGAAAATCCACGCCTTCTTGTCGTCGAGTTCCAAAACGAGCTTGTCCAAAATATGGAAATTGCCCATTTTCGTATCGCTGAACTTGCGCAGCATCTCATCGTGGTTGCCTGTAATATAATACACTTTCGTCCCTTTCGAGGCCATATTGATGATGCGTTGGATCACTTTCATGTGCATCTTGGGGAAATACGATTTCCGGAACTGCCAGATGTCGATGATGTCGCCATTGAGCACAAGTGTCTTGGGCTTGATCGACGACAGGTAGTTGAGCAATTCCTTGGCGTGGCAGCCAAATGTCCCGAGGTGTGCATCCGAGAGGACGACGAGTTCTACTTTTCTCTTTTTCATATCGTAAAGTTTTACTTCGTACAATTCGGGCTTTGCCCTCGGGTTACAAATGAAAAAGTTGTTTGTGAAGTGAACGCGAAGCGAAAGTTAAATTTCAGTTCCCGAAACCACAAACGGCAAAACTTCTAAAGAGACGGTTTACAATTGGATCAAAAAGTCGTTCCGGTCAACAGGCAAGAGCCAATCGTGCAGAACCATCTTGCTGATCAGTAATTTGAGAGAACCGAAGCTGTTGGGCTTGATCGCATAAAACGAAGCGCCTTTCGAAAAAGCCTCGTCCACGCTTTTGGGATTGCTGCTCATGGTCAGCATCACGACATTGATGTGCTGCAAACCATTCGCATTGCTTTTGATTTCCTCCAGACAATCCATACCGGATTTCTTGGGCATGTTCAAATCGACAAAAACGATTCCCGGCAGCGGAAAGGGTGGAAGGTTCAAGGTATCCATCAAATGGATGCCATCGAGTAATTGGGTCAAGACAATCTCGTCGTTGACCGCCGAGAGCGCCTGTGCAAACAGATCGCGGTCATCGCAATCGTCATCTGCCAAATAAATATGGCCATGCGGGGGTTGTGAAGTAACTAACATTTTGATTTGCAGTTGTATTGCAGAAACAGAAGACGAAGATTTAGAGTCGGCTCAGCAAATCAGAATGATCGAGTTGAATCCCTGTAATGGGTTAATATAGGGCTAATAATTGGATAAACGGTCTTGAAAATGAATTAATTAACTTTTGAGAGCTGGTCCCGAAGCGTCGGGATGCTGTTCGCTTTATCTTTTTCACGCCAAGGTTGGCGTGAAAAAGGATGTGCTTTGCCAGTTCGGCCTCCGGCCTCGGGTCGCTGCCATCAGGGCTAGTGTTCTGTGGTCATTTCAAAAATCACGTTATATTCGGCTTTCGACATTCAACGAAAACGTTTACATTTGCTTAAAACTCCAAAAATGGCCAACTCCTTCGGAAGGATTTTCAAACTTACCACTTTCGGCGAATCGCATGGCGAAGCCCTGGGCGGCATCATTGACGGCGTTCCACCTGGAATTACAATCGATTTCGAAGCCATCCAAAAAGAAGTGGAGCGAAGAAAGCCCGGGCAATCGGCCATCGTGACCCAACGCAAAGAAACCGACACGGTGCAATTCCTATCGGGCATTTTTGAAGGCCAGACCACCGGAATGCCGATCGGGTTCCAGATTGCGAACACGAACCAGAAATCAGCCGATTATGCGCACAACAAAGATGCTTTTCGACCTAGCCACGCCGATTATGTCTATGAAAAGAAATACGGTATCCGCGATTACCGCGGCGGTGGCAGAAGTTCGGCACGCGAAACGGCCAATTGGGTCGTGGGCGGTGCGATTGCCAAGCAACTATTGAAAGACATCACGATCAATGCTTTCGTTTCATCGGTTGGGGAAATCTTTATCGACAAGCCCTACCAGGCGCTCGATTTTTCTAAAACCGAATCGAACGATGTACGTTGCCCCGATCAGGCGACCGCCGAAAAAATGGAGGCGCACATCCGCGAAATCAGGAAGCAAGGCGATACGATTGGCGGCACGATTACCTGTGTCATCCAAAACGTCCCCGTCGGGCTCGGCGAACCGGTATTCGACAAACTCCACGCCGCATTGGGTCAGGCGATGCTCTCGATCAACGCCGTCCACGGTTTTGAATACGGCAGTGGTTTCTGCGGCGCAAAGATGAAAGGCAGCGAGCACAACGACTTGTTCAATCCCGATGGCACGACACAATCGAATTTGTCGGGCGGCATCCAGGGTGGGATTTCGAACGGGATGGACATTTATTTCCGGGTGGCATTCAAACCCGTGGCGACGATCATGCTGACGCAGCAAACCATAGACAACCAAGGCAATATTGTAGAAATGCAAGGCAAAGGCCGACACGATCCGTGTGTGGTGCCACGTGCCGTACCGATAGTGGAGGCGATGGCCGCGATGGTTTTGGCCGATTTTTATTTGATCAACAAAATTTATAAATGAGAAAATTAGACAATGAGATAATTAAATAAGGAAAGAATTATTCTAATGTTCTAATTGACCGGTTATCTAAAATACAAATGATCCAATCATTTTCTAATTTCCCAATTGACTAATTATCTAATTAAAATATGACGAACGAACAACCCACCAAAACTTCCTTTTTCGGAAACCTGACAACCCAAATCCTCATTGCGATGATCCTTGGGGTAATTCTTGGCGTAATCGTACACAACAACATTTCGGCCGAAGGCGCCAAGGAATTCAGTACCTACATCAAGATGCTCGCGACGATTTTCATCCGTCTGGTGCAGATGATCATAGCGCCGCTCGTGTTTACGACATTGGTGGTCGGAATCGCCAAATTGGGCGACATCAAGGCGGTCGGGCGAATAGGAGGCAAGGCGCTGGGTTGGTTTTTTACCGCTTCGTTTATATCGCTATTGATCGGGATGTGCTGGGTCAATATCCTGAAGCCGGGCGTTGGACTCAACTTGTCGGATGTGGATTTGAGCACGGCTTCGGAAGTGACCGAAAAAACGAGTAATTTCTCGGCACAGAATTTCATCGAACACATCATTCCCAAAAGTATCGTCGAGGCGATGGCGACCAATGAAATCCTGCAAATCGTGATCTTTTCGATTTTCTTCGGGTTGGCGGCGGCAGCCATTGGCGATACTGCCAAACCGGTGGTCAACGCTTTGGACAAGACCTCGCACATTGTTTTGAAAATGGTCAATTATGTGATGAAGTTTGCGCCGCTGGGCGTTTTTGGTGCGATTGCCGGTGTTTTTGCGATTCGTGATTTTGGTGATTTGCTGTTGACTTATGCGAAATTCTTCGGCTCGTTTATGGTGGGCATTTCGACACTTTGGGTCGTGTTGCTCGTCGTAGGTTATCTGTTCCTCGGCAAGGCGATGGGGCTTTTGCTCAAGCGCATCGTGAGCCCGTTGATCATTGCGTTCGGTACGACAAGTTCCGAAGCGGTGTTCCCGAAACTGACCGAAGAACTGGAGCGTTTTGGCGTGAAAGACCGCATCGTTTCATTTATGTTGCCGCTCGGCTATTCGTTCAATCTCGACGGCAGTATGATGTACATGACGTTTGCGAGTATTTTCATTGCGCAGGCGTATGGAATCGACCTGAGTGTCGGCACCCAATTCACGATGCTTTTTGTTCTGATGCTGACCAGCAAAGGGATTGCGGGTGTGCCGAGGGCGAGTTTGGTCGTGGTTGCGGCTACTTGCGGGATGTTTAAGATTCCGATTGAAGGCATTGCGCTCATTTTACCGATCGACCATTTCTGCGATATGTTCCGCAGTGCGACCAATGTACTTGGAAATGCGCTGGCTACGAGTGTGGTAGGCAAGTGGGAAAAGCACGACTCCTAAATGAACAGAAATATTTTATAATCAGCTTTTTAACACATAAGTTTGTTATATTTGTGTGAAACCATTAAAATCCTGATTATGAAAAAAACATTACTCTCTTTATTTGCATTAAGTTTGGGCTTGTTCAGCAACGCCCAGGTCATCGTTACCGAAGATGCTTCCTCGCTTGTCGTAGGAGACATCGGTGATGATCTTACAGGCATGACACCGGGGCAAGGCGATTGGCTGACCTTTGTGGTGGCCTCAGGATCGAATTCTGATTTCCAGGTCGTCGACCAAGGCAACGGAAACATCATCCAGATTACGGGCTCGAATACTTCAGCCAACACCCGTAGGATGTTCAAGGATGTGTCCGGAAGCTGGGGATTCAGGGATTCGGGCAACAACGTAGCCGAAGTACAGTTTGATTTCTTTTCCGGACCGGTTACCACGAGCAACAATTCCATCCGTGTGATTCTTTACAATTCCGATTTGACAAAGATATTGGGCGGTATGATGTTCAGTATGGGGTCGAAAGTGTTGAGTGGCTTGTCGTATTACGACAATACGGCTTCGGCGGGTGGCGTATTGGGCAATTATTCATTCCGTTTATCTTATACTGCTGTGCCTACACCTACCTACAGCGACCTGGTTTTGCAACCCAATACCTGGTACCGCGTAGGCTTTAGCTTCAACTACACTACCGGGGAAGTTATTTTTAAGGAAGGGACCGGTTTAATCACGAGCTCGCCAATCATTGGTGCTTCTGCAGGGATCGATGCCGTTCAGCTCAACATGATGGTGACCGCCATTTCATTGACCGGACAAACCAATACGGTTTCGTCTTTGGGATTGTTTGACAACCTCAATTTCCAAGCCTCGGCCGTGAATGGGCCGCTTTCTGTAAAAACCGAAGAAGTGGTGGCCAATGAAGTTTCGGTTTATCCAAATCCTGCCACCAATGTGATCAACGTCAGCAATCCGAATGCATCGATTACCAAAATCACGTTGACCGATTTGAACGGCAGAACAGTCAAGCAAATCAATTACGACAAAGTAGCCGAGATCCAAATCAACATTTCCGACTTGGCTTCGGGCATGTATATGATGAACATCCAATCTACGGATGGGGAATCGGTCAAAAAGTTCCTCAAGAACTAAGCATGGTTTTCTTTATAAAAAACATTAAGGCCCTTTTGAAAAGGGCTTTTTTTATGGCCCATTCTGTTGAAAACCAAAAGGCACTTTTCTTACAAAAAATTTAACAAAAAGATTTGAAATCCGGATAGTGACTATGTGCGTATTTATTGTTAGTTTTGGCAACTTAATCGAAAATACATCATGAAAACAAAATTACTCTTTGCAGGCGCTTTGCTTGCCCTGTTTGCTACCAAAGCGGAAGCACAAACACTTTACTCACAAGATTTCTCGGCTGCGACCGGATTGTCAATCATCGATGGTGATGGCGACACGGCCAACTGGGGATTGTACACCGGAAACGCAACGACTGCAGGTTGGGGATTGGTTGGAAACTTCGCAGGATCTAGATCTTGGAACCCACCAACAGCAACACCTCCGGGAGCTTTGACTCCGAATAACTTCTTGATTACACCAGAAGTAGTAATTCCAGATACTTTCGACGGGATTGAATTGTCTTTCAAATTAGGGACAAACGACGTACAGTTCCCTGCAGAGCAAATCTCTATCTACTTGGCGCCATCTACAGCCAATACACCAGAGTTGATCGCTGCCTTGGAGCCGGTTTTCAACTACACCTTGACGGCTGACGATGCCTTGACGGCTGAATTGCGTACCGTTGACGTTACTGAATACGCTGGACAAACGGTAAGAATCATCATGCGTCACCACGATTGTACAGACCAAGATTTGATGTACCTCGACGATTTGTTGTTGGCTCAAGTTCCATTGGCTACCAAATCTTTCGCTGCTTCACAATTTTCGGTTTTCCCTAACCCAGCTACCAGCGTAGTAAACGTAGAGAACACGAACAAAGACGGCATCACTTCGGTTGTCGTAACCGATATGAATGGAAGAACAGTAAAACAAGTTGCTTTCGACGGTATGGCCAAAGTTCAAGTGAACATCGCCGATTTGACTTCAGGTTTGTACTTGATGAACATCAAGACTGCCAACGGTGAGATCACCAAAAAAATCATGAAAAACTAATCCAAACGTTTTTCAAAATAAAAGCTCCCGATTGGGAGCTTTTTTATTTAGAGGAATTTCGCTTTGAGTTCGGGCGTTGGGATCATGCAACTGTCTTTCTTGCCGTACCATTTGTAGCGGTTCCTGGCCACGTAATCGTAAAGTTTGTCGCGCAACAAGGCAGGGATGATTTTGAATACGGTTCCCAAATGAAACAATCCGCCGAAATGTTTCGCAATCTCAATTGCTGCCGAGGATTTGTAAAAATACGCCACGCCGGGCTCATACAAGACGATGCTGTCGATGTGTTTGGGATCGATGCCGATATGGCTCAGGATTTCCTGACCGATCTCTGATTGCAGGGCCGCAAACCGGAAAACATCTTTCTTGTCGTGTTTGATCACATACTGCACCGAGCTTTCGCACAAATTGCACACGCCGTCAAACAGGATGATTTTTTTATTTTGGGGTAAGTCCATAATTATTTCTTTAAGGCATCTACAAATTCGAGTTCGTCGAGGCTTACCTTCGAGGTAAACAGTCCATAATTGACGATGGCTTTGTTCTTTTCAATCGAATCGATCGTACCGATGGCTTTGCCTTCGAGCATCCGGACGCGGTCACCGACTTTCAAAACGGGTTTCGGCTTTTCGACAACCTGTGCCGCCTTGATTTTCTTTTCTTTTTTCTCCTTTCGGATTTCTTCCACCTGCACGGCCACTTCCTTGATGAATTCTTTTTTCTGCTCGATTTTGGCTTTTTCGGCTTTGGCTTCTTTGGGCGTCGCGGCTTTCTTGCGTTTCGAATTTTCGATTTCGACCACTTTCAAAAATTCACCAATCAGGTCTTTCTTGTTCTTGCTGTTGAAATATTTCGCCGCCATGTCATCGATTTTCTGCCCAAGGTAAATGATGCGTTGGTTGCTGTCGTACAATTCCTGGTAGCTTTCGAGTTTCTGGCGGATCTTTTGGTTCGTGTCTTCGAGTTTTTTGCTTTCCTCGCGCGCCTTGGTTTCTTCTTCTTTGAGGGTTTGCGAGGTTTTTTCCATCTTTCGAGCGTTCTTTCTGCAGCGTCGCAATGGTCTTGTCAAAGCGCACTTTGCCGACTTCAATTTTTTTCTTCGCTCGATTGATGAGCCCGAACGGAATGCCGTTTTTCTGCGCGACCTCAAATGTAAATGAACTTCCGGCTTGACCCAGTGCGAGTTTATACATCGGTTCGAGTGTCTGTTCGTTGAACATCATGTTGGCATTGGTGGCATGCGGCAGCTCGTTGGCCAAAATCTTGAGGTTGGCATAATGCGTCGTGATGATACCGAAAGCTTCGCGGTGGTAAAATTCCTCTAGGAAAATCTCGGCCAAGGCACCGCCCAATTCCGGATCGGAACCGGTACCAAATTCATCAATCAGGAATAAGGTCTTGCGGTTGCACTTCTTGAGGAAATAATTCATGTTCTTGAGTCGGTAGCTGTACGTGCTCAAGTGATTTTCAATCGATTGGTTGTCGCCGATATCGGTCAGGATTCTATCAAACAAGAACGTTTCGCTGCGCTCGTGCACCGGAATCAAAATTCCCGATTGCAGCATCAATTGCAGCAAACCGACGGTTTTCAAGGAAATGGTTTTCCCGCCCGCGTTCGGCCCCGAAATGACGACAATCCGATTTTCCTGGTTGAATTCAAAGGTCTGCGGATGCGTCACTTCGTTCTTTTGTTTATTGGTCAAATACAAAATAGGGTGGAAGGCATCGCGGAAAAACAAACGCCGCTCCTCGGTGATCTGCGGCAAAATGCCATTGATCCGTCGCGCATATTTGGCCTTGGCCGCCACCACATCGATGTCGCTCAAAAAATCCTGGTATTGGACCAACAGCGGCAGGAACACACGGATTTCAGCCGATAAAATTTTGAGGATGCGCGTGATTTCTTCCTTTTCTTCATATTCAAGGTTGCCGAGTTCGCGTGAATATTTGAGCGTGGCCTCGGGTTCGATGTAAGCGATGCTGCCCGTTTTGGAGCTGCCCAGAATCGTGCCCTTTACTTTGCGCCGGTACATCGCCAAAACGGCCAAGACGCGCCGGTTCTGCACAAAACTTTCCTTGATGTCGTCGAGGTAACCGAGCCCGTTGTATTGCGTGAGCGCCACACCAAAACTTTGGTTGACCTTGCCGCGCACCGTGTTCATTTCCCTGCGGATGTGTTGCAATTCGGGCGAAGCATTGTCCTTGATTTCTCCGTACTTGTCGATGATGTTGTCGATGCGCTGGATGATTTCCTTGGTGTGTTGCACCCCGGAAGCGCGCAAATTCAGGTTCGGATAATAATCGTCAAATTTTTTGAAGAACTGCAAAAGCACATTGGCTGTTTCAGACAAGGCTGCGATTTTGCGGAAAGCCGCCGCCTCGAGGAAACTGTCTTCGATTGCCAGGAATTTGATTTCCTGCGCCACCGATTCGAATCCGTGGTTCGGAATGGCGTTGTTATTTTGGTAGGAAGACACATATTCCGAGGTCTCGAGCAAAGCCTGCATGAGCGCCGCCTTGTCCTTGAAAGGAACAATTTCGGCGGCTTTCTGCTGACCCAGGTCGGTGTTGCAGCTTGCAGAAATGGTTTCTAAGATGGTCGGGAATTGTAAATCCTGGAGTGTTTTATCGGTAATGGAAATCATTCTTTTTGGGCAAATTTTCAATGCAAATTTAACGAAAAAACCGCTTGGCCACTACTGTGCCGGCCATCGTAAATTGCTATATTTGGGTAAAAAGTTTTTATGGACATCAAAATGGAATCTTCGTGGAAAAAAGTCCTCGAATCGGAATTCGAAAAACCTTATTTTGAACAGCTTATTGGCTTTGTCAAATCAGAATACAAACAGCACACTTGTTATCCGCCCGGACCCGAAATCTTCTCGGCTTTCGACCATTGCCCGTTTGATAAAATCGAAGTGGTCATCATCGGACAGGACCCGTACCATGGACCGAAACAGGCCAACGGCTTGTGTTTCTCGGTACGCGATGGGATTCCGTTTCCACCTTCACTAATCAATATCTTCCGTGAAATACAGGAAAGCCTGGGCAAACCGATGCCCAAAAGCGGCAACCTAGAACGCTGGGCCGACCAAGGCGTATTGCTGCTCAATGCCACTTTAACCGTCAGGCAAGGGGAGGCGGGAAGTCACCAGAACAAAGGTTGGGAAACCTTCACCGACGCGGTCATCCGCAAAATCTCGGAGGAAAAAAGCAATGTCGTTTTTCTGCTCTGGGGCGGTTTTGCCAAAAAAAAGGGCGCCAGCATCGACCGCAGCAAACATTGCGTGCTCGAATCAGGGCATCCATCGCCGCTGAGCGCCAACAAAGGACACTGGTTCGGGAACCGCCATTTTGGGAAAGCGAATGACTACCTGGTTTCGGTAGGCAAACCCACCATCGGTTGGTAGATTAAATCACATTGAATACATAATAACCGCCCGGCGTTTCTTCGCACAACGAGTATATCGTCACAAAAAGATTGTTGTTGACACTGTCCGAAGTCAAGACGACATTCGGTGAAACCCCATCGTTATAGGTAAAACGCAGTCGGTATTCGCCAGCGGTCGTCAATTTAATCCCGCCGTTGTATTCGTAAGCCTGCAATTCGAGGTCGAAATAAGCCTTGGCCAACATGAAATCGCCGAATGGGGTCGTTTCTCCCACGCTGCGTACGGTGTTTACTTCATCGATATTGACGGTATTCCAAAGTCCGTTGGCATCTTTCCTTTCGAGTACGTATGAAAAGGTAAAGCTCAGCGCGCCGCCGGTGGTTTTGTATAAATCCAACTGGTTGGCCTGGCCCACCTCGTCAACATGTTTCGGGATGAATGCAGATACCATCAGGTTTTCACCTACATTGTACTGGCCATCGGAAGCATCAACCGAAACCAGGTTCGGGCTGCTGATGAATACGTCGTTGTAAAATTCGTTGTCCTCGTTCGAACAGTCGGCGGCCATCAACAAAGTCGCCATGGCGCCGAAAAATAAATATTGCAGTGTTTTCATTTTGATTTAATTTCAGATTTTAGGGTGCTGATTTTTTTAGAATCTGTAGCCGAAGCTGAGACCTACTCGGGAGAATACATCGGGGCTTTTGTCGGTATCGATCGTGTTTACGCCAAACCCGACAAGCAATTCAATCGCAAACTGTTCCTTGATGTACATTTTGTAACCGGCACCGGCGCCGATGGCCACATCGAAATAATCTGATTTCTCGATGTCGTAATAGCCGACGTTGTTTTCATTGAAAC
This sequence comes from Flavobacterium sp., assembly GCF_047602195.1. Lineage (GTDB taxonomy): Bacteria > Bacteroidota > Bacteroidia > Flavobacteriales > Flavobacteriaceae > Flavobacterium. Next base: position 2,405,412 of record NZ_JASGHW010000004.1, on the reverse strand, counting down.
GCGTAATTTCACGGAAATCACCGCCATTGGCAGAAGCAAAAACCTCTGCAAAATAAAAACGCGAAAGGCTTTTGGACAATTTGTACCGTACAAAAGGCGTGATTTCATATTTCGGGATCGTATTGCGGTTGCCTTCGTCGAAATCGTCGTTGACCCTCTTGTTGTTGGCGTAATTGACGCTAAGACCGAGTGACCAGTCTTCGCCCAAATAACGCTCATAACTCAGGTTGTATTTGGATAAAGCGACCAAAGACAACAAGTCGACACGGACTTCATTGTGTTTGCCCGCAAGGCCCGAAGGAGAATCCTGCGCATGGCCCAACTGGGCACAAAGCAATGCAATAAAAATGATTTTTTTCATGGTAGGGGATTAATTCGTAGCTAATATATGAAAAAGGAATGGCAATAAAACGCATTTCTTTTTCAAAATCAATACAGTGTGAGTGCACCTAGGATTTCCTCAGACATGAACGGCCCGCCCGGATAAGTCGCCGTATAATCGAGGTTGAGCCACACCTGCCCGTGTTCGTCGATGTGGTAATGGATCTGCTTGCCCTTGGATTCCTTGATGAAAAGCACTTTCTTGATCAGGTAGTTGATCGTTTCCAAATCCGATTTGTCCCCGATCAAAATCTCTGGATAAATGTGCCCGCCGGTATGGATCAGTCTCGGTGTTCCGCCAATCGCCTTGACACAAGCCGCCATCAGGATCGAATGGTCGTCGCAATCACCCGAAAAATAGAGCAAGGATTCCGAGGCATTGGCGATGTATTCGCGTCCTTTGGGATCGCTGACATAATTCCAACGGCTGTTGATTTCCTTGAACACGGCAAAACACTGGATAATCGTGCGGTATTTCGGGTAACCGCGTACATTCTTGAAATCTTTGGTCGTGGCCATGAGCGCGAAATTGCGCACTTTGGGATTTTCGTATTCGACCGCCTTCAAAATCCTGGACTTGCTCGGAAACGGAAGCAGTCGTGTCAGGATCAAATCCTGCGGATTCGGGCTGTCCGACATGGTGTAGATCATGAACCGGTAATCTTCAAAAACGCTGTTGAAGCCATAGTTTCCAAACGCACTTCCCCACAACAACGCAATCAAATACAACGCAATGCAAATGATGATGATGCGCCGCATGAGCCGCAACAGCAATTGGATGACCACTACGATAGTGACAAACAAAACGATACGGTCGATCTGGAACGGCCATTGCGGATCGATGATGTTTTGGTGGATGATGATGAAAACCGGGATCGCAATGAGCAAATTGAGCACAAAAATAATGACCATATCCCAAGGCCGCGGCACCTGAAGTTTGTCTTTTATTTTCTGGAAAGGGATGTCCCGCAGTGCTACCATAGTGAAAATGGCGAGGGCTAGATGTCCTTCACGATTTCAGCAAAAATACCTTTTTTATCGATAACCGAAAGGGCAAGCAATTGATTTTGAACTTTGTTTAACATTTGCTCCGACAACGGTTTTTGCGACCATTTCGTGAGCGAAAGCCACTCGCGGATGTCCTCGATTTTTTGGTTGTATTTGGAAGCCAATGTACGGTCAATACTTGGTATTTCCTTGAACTCGATCGTGGTATTATTGATGATTTCGAGTATGCGACGAATCGTTCCCGGATGTTTCTGCAACATTTCATCGGTCACGGCAATCACGAAACACGGCCAAGGTGTCGGGCAATCGGCAATTCTGCGGAAAATTCCTTTGTCGACAAGCGGTTTGGTCATGAACCGTTCCCACATAAAATAATCGGCCGTTTCATTGGTCAATGCCTCGACCGCACCATCAATTGTATTGACGATTTCGAACTGCAAGTCTTGGGTATTCCAACCTTCATTTCCGGCATTGACATAGGCCATCAATTGCGAACCCGAACCAATCCGGCTGATGGCCGCTTTCTTGTTCTCAAGGTCCGATAACTTTTGGAAATTCGAATTCGCCGCCACGTGGATTCCCCAAACCAAAGGCGACTCCACATACACCTGTACGATTTTGGATGGATTTCCGGCAATAATATCTTTCACAATTCCTTCGGTCAGGATAACCGCAATGTCGGTTTCGCCCGAGCGCAACATCTGGCATAATTTGCCCGTGCCTTCGGGTACATCGGTCCATTCGAGGTTGATGCCTTCCACGTCAAATTCGCCATTTTCAATGCACAAATGCCAGGGCAAGTTGAAATGTTCCGGAACCCCTGCTATTTTGATATTTTTCATTGTTGCTATATTATTTATTGGTTGGGCGTGCCCCTGCGGGTCGCGCTGTCCGCTCTATCTTTTGCTTCGTAAACTATGCAAAAGGATGCCGCTGCCATCGCTCACGCAAACGTGCCATCATCCATTCACGATTTGGTTCAAATGATATTCCATATGTTCGGGATAATCCTGCATGATGAACCGCAGATCCGACAACTCGCCATCGGTAAAAAGGACTTTGAGATCCAGTCGTTCTTCGGTTTGATTGTGCATCACACGCGCGATCTGTTTGTTGAGCGAAAGCCACAATTGGAGCAATTCTTTGGTGTCCATATTTTGGTAATCGTTCATTTGGACCAACTCGGCCTGATGGTATTCACGGTACACATACGGCTGCGGCTGGTAACCGATTTCGGTAAACCGCTGCAAATTATTGATCGCCGAATCAATCAAATGCCCGAGGATTTGTTTGCGCGACCATTTGCCTTTCGAGCCGTGGTTTTTGAATGGCGGATTCTTCGGTTTGGGAAAAATAATTTTCGCCGGTAACCAATAGTCGTTGTAATTTTTCGATCGTTGATTTCATTTTAAATTGGTCAATTAGAAAATTAGATAATGAGAAAATGACTTAATATCTAGTTTTGGGAAAATTTCATGAGCAATCAGCAAATTGTCCAATTGGCACATTTTCTAATTGTCACATTAATTCTTGGCCAACTTATCCAAAGTATAGGCAATCAATTCATCCACGGCTTTGTACGGATCGGCACTGAAAGTACCCGAAGCACGGTTGGCAATGATCGCGTTGAGCGACAAGGCGTTGTGCCCGAGCAAAGCCGAAAGTCCATAAATCGCAGCGGTTTCCATTTCGAGGTTCGTGATGCGATTGCCGTCGAAATTAAAATTGTCCATCTTGTTGTTGAGTTCGCTGTCCTGGATTTCGAGGCGCAGCACACGGCCTTGCGGACCGTAGAAACCACCGGCCGTTGCCGTGATTCCTTTGTGCATTTGATCGCTTTCGATAACCATTTCTAATTTTTCGGAACAAGGAACGACATAAGGTTTCCCTTTGCGAAAATCCCAGCCTGTGTGCGCGCTGAATGCTTCTTCGATGGCGGTATTCGTCACGTCTTCGATGCGGTAGGAGCGCAGCATGTTGTCGAGGCCGAGACCAAATTTCGACATCACGAAACTGTCGACCGGAATGTCGGCCTGCAACGAACCCGAAGTCCCGATTCTAATGATATTGAGTGAAGTCAATTCTTCTTTGGGTATGCGCGTTTCGAGGTCGATGTTGACCAATGCGTCGAGTTCGTTTATGACGATATCGATGTTGTCTGGCCCGATTCCGGTTGACATTACCGTAATTCTTTTGCCTTTGAACAAGCCCGTTTGCGTTTTGAATTCGCGTTTCTGTGTAGAGAATTCGATCGAGTCGAAAAATTGCGTGATTTTCTCGACGCGGTTTTGGTCGCCCACGAAAATGATGTCATTGGCGATGTGTTCGGGAAGCAGGTTTAGGTGATAGACGCTGCCGTCGGGATTTAATATGAGTTCTGAGGATTGGATGGCCATATTTGGGTTTAATTTAACCGCAAAGTTTGCAAAGTTTTCGCAAAGTTCACAGGGGTTTTAAGATTGTTTTTGTTTGATTTTATCCGCCGACGCGTTTGGTCTTGAAACCTTTGTCTTGCAGCAATTTCATGATCTTGTCGCGGTAATCGCCCTGGATCAGCATTTCGCCGCCGCGGAAACTGCCGCCGACCCCAAATTTGGTTTTGATTTCCTTGGACAGGATTTTGAAATCCTCGTCGGAGCCTTCGTAGCCTTCGATGATCGTGACGGGTTTGCCGTTGCGCTTTTCGAATTTGCAGACCATGGGTTCTTTTTGTACAAAAAGCCGGTGTTCGGCTTGTGGCTTGTTTTCTTCGGGCGACGCTTGGTGGTCGGGGAATAGATTTTTGAGTTGGTCTTGTAGATCCATATTATTGGTAAAAAACAAAAGTACGAATTGAAACAATCCGTACTTTGCCTTATAGATAAAAAAACTTTATTTCTTGATCAAGCCCAAATCAACCAGACGCTCGTGCAGGAATTCACCGGCCGTGATGTCTTCGTATTGTTTCGGGTGGTTGGCATCGATGGTTTTATCGAGCACGTCGAGTTTCATTTCACTGATCGGGTGCATGAAGAACGGGATCGAGTAACGCGAAGTGCCCCACAATTCACGCGGCGGATTGACTACTTGGTGAATCGTCGATTTGAGACGATTGTTCGTATGACGCGACAACATATCACCCACATTGATCACAAGTTCGTCGGGTTCTGCGATTGCATCGATCCATTCGCCGTTGTGGTTTTGCACCTGCAATCCTTTGCCTTGTGCGCCCATCAAAAGCGTAATCAGGTTGATGTCGCCATGCGCCGCAGCACGTACTGCACCGTCAGCCGGTTCGTCGGTAATCGGCGGGTAGTGGATCGGGCGCAGGATGCTGTTGCCGTCCTTGATGTAATTGTCGAAGTAGAATTCGTCCAATCCTAAATATAAAGCCAGGGCACGCAACACGTAAATTCCTGTTTTCTTCGAGCATTTTATAGGCTTCCTTTCCGACTTCGTTGAAGCGCGGCAATTCCTCCACTGATACATTGGCCGGATATTCATCGGCATATTTGGAATGGGCATCCACATATTGCCCGAAGTGCCAAAATTCTTTCAAGTCTCCGGCAGAACGTCCTTTGGCATGTTCCTTTCCGAAAGAAACGTAGCCGCGTTGGCCACCAATCCCCGGGATTTCATATTTCGCTTTGGTTTCCAGCGGCAGACTGAAGAAATTGCGGACTTCGCCGTACAATTCATCTACCAATTGGTCATCTAAAAAATGACCTTTTAACGCCACGAAGCCGATGTCTTCGTATGCCTTTCCGATTTCATTTACAAATTTTTGTTTACGTGCCGGGTCACCCGACAGGAAATCACGCAAGTCAACACTAGGAATGTTTTGCATATAAAAAATATTTGTTAATAACTAAAAGGACGTAAAGCCCTGATGAATACAAATGTATTGAATAAATCAAATTACGCATTTAAAAGTTATTAACAGGCATTTCGTCGGAAAAATTAGATGCAACTGGATTAGATTTTTATATTTGGATTAAACTAAAAAACCATCTTTTATGAAAAAACTTTACTTATCCCTTTTGTTGGTTTCGGCCGGAATGTTTGCGCAAGGTTCGCTTTGCGAAGATCCAATCGTCATCGCTTCGTTGCCGTTTTCGGTGACCGATGACACGGCCAATTACCTAGACAGCTACGATCCGCAAACCACGACGCATCCGAGCTGTACGACCACCACTTATGGCAATTACTACCACGGCGGCAATGACGTGATCTATTCGTTTACGTCCTCGTTTACCGGAACCATCAAGGTCGAGATCCCGAATGCCATCGGCTGGACCGGCATGTTCATCTATAACAATTGCGCCGATATCGGGGTGACCTATGCCGCGTGCGCCACCGGTGTTTCTGCCGGATTGCGTACGATCAGCAATTTTGCGGTCACTTCGGGCCAGACGTATTTCATTTACATTTCTTCGTGGCCGACACCACAAACCGTAGCTTATACATTAAATGTAATCGATACGACGCTGGGCACCACCCAATTCGAGCAAAAGCAGGGCATTGCCATTTATCCGAACCCGGCCCAAAACATTTTGCATGTCGGAACCAGTTTGAACATCAACAAGACGGTCATCTACAATGTCAACGGCCAACAACTGGAAGCCAAAATGTCGGCGGCCAATGAAATCGCCATCGACCACCTGCAATCCGGATTTTACATCCTTGAACTGCAGACCGAAGAAGGCACCGTTTTCAAGAATTTCGTCAAATCGTAAAACTACATACTTCTTTCATCTGAAAACCCCGATGGCATTGTGCTTTCGGGGCTTTTCTTTTTTTGGGCGTTGCCTTCGGCCGGGCTGTACGTTTCAATCTTTTTGTATAATACCTAAACCCGTTTTGGTTGTCATTTTTGATAAAGTAAATCTCATTAAGATTCACAAAAAGGATTTCCACTTCCATCCCTAACGCTGCCTCTCTAAAACCTCCTATTCACTGTCCTTTTCTAGTTTTTTCAACCTTTCAACAGGAATTTTTGCCGCTTCTCAAAAGAATTAGGAATTGTCAAAGGTTATTTCTTATTTTTGAGGGCATTTTAAACAAGGCAAAATGAATTTCGAAAGAAAAAATCTAAGCGACGAAAAATTACTTGATTTATACAAAAGGCTACTCAAGCCAAGGCTCATTGAAGAAAAGATGCTGATCCTGATCCGTCAGGGAAAAGTATCCAAATGGTTTTCGGGAATAGGGCAGGAAGCGATTTCTGTGGGCGTGACCGCCGTCCTCAATACCGATGAGTACATTTTGCCGATGCACCGAAACCTTGGTGTATTTACCGGACGCGACATCCCGTTGTACCGACTGTTCTCGCAATGGCAGGGCAAGGCCAACGGATTCACCAAAGGCCGCGACCGTTCGTTCCACTTCGGGACGCAGGAATACAAGATCATCGGGATGATTTCGCACCTCGGACCGCAACTGGGCGTAGCCGACGGAATTGCCTTGGCCAACAAACTCAAAAACAACGGCAAGGTAACCGCTGTGTTTACGGGCGAAGGTGCGACGAGCGAGGGCGATTTCCACGAGGCACTCAACATCGCTTCGGTTTGGGATTTGCCGGTCGTTTTTGTTATCGAGAACAACGGCTATGGTTTATCGACCCCGACCAATGAACAATACAAATGCGAAAACCTCGCCGACAAAGGCATCGGTTATGGCATGGAAGCCCACATCATCGACGGGAACAACATCCTAGAGGTTTATACTGAACTTTCTGAAATCGTTGCCTCGATGCGCCAGAATCCACGTCCGGTACTGATCGAATTCAAGACGTTCCGTATGCGCGGACACGAGGAAGCCAGCGGCACCAAATATGTCCCGCAGGAACTCATGGATCTGTGGGCCGAAAAAGACCCGGTCGATAACTACAGAAGATACCTGATCAAACAAAATATCCTTTCTCCCGACACCGACGAGAAATGGCGCAACGAAATCAAGAAGGAAATCGACGACAATTTATTGATCGCCAATACCGAAGCCGAAATCGTGGCCAGCTATGACGAGGAACTCAACGACGTCTACAAACCCTACGATTTTGAAAACATCGAACCGACAGGCGAGACCGAGAATATCCGTTTCGTCGATGCGGTTTCGCAAGGTTTGAAACAATCGATGCAACGCCACGACAACCTGGTCATCATGGGGCAGGACATTGCCGAATATGGCGGGGCGTTCAAGATCACCGATGGTTTTGTGGCCGAATTCGGGAAAGAGCGCGTCATCAATACACCGATTTGCGAATCGGCAGTCGTTTCAGCAGGAATGGGCTTGTCGATCAACGGTTATAAGGCGATTGTCGAAATGCAGTTCGCCGATTTCGTCTCGACCGGTTTCAACCCGATTGTGAATTATCTGGCTAAAGTCCACTACAGATGGCAGGAAAATGCCGATGTGGTGGTGCGTATGCCTTGCGGTGGTGGAACCCAGGCCGGACCGTTCCATTCCCAGACGAATGAAGCCTGGTTTACCAAAACCCCGGGATTGAAAGTCGTTTATCCGGCGTTTCCATACGACGCCAAAGGCTTGCTCAACGCGGCGATCAACGATCCGAACCCGGTCATGTATTTCGAGCACAAATTGTTGTACCGAAGTATTTATCAAGATGTGCCGAAGGAATATTATACGTTACCACTCGGAAAAGCGGCCATATTGAATGAAGGAAAGGACATTACCATTATTGCTTTCGGGGCAGCCGTCCATTGGGCGCTCGAAACCCTCAAGCTCAATCCGGAAATTTCTGCCGACCTGATCGACCTCAAGACGTTGCAACCTTTCGACAAAGAAACCGTTTATGCCTCGGTCAAGAAAACCAACAAGGTCATCATTTTACAGGAAGACAGCATGTTTGGCGGGATTGCGAGCGACATCTCGGCGATGATCATGGAGGATTGTTTCGAATGGCTCGACGGGCCTGTGAAACGTGTGGCCAGCCTTGACAGCCCGATTCCGTTTACCAAGGCGCTCGAGGACCAATATTTGCCAAAAGGCCGATTCGAAGCCGCGCTCAAGCAATTGATGGCTTATTAAACCACAAGAAATAGATCAATAAAAAAGTCTTCCGATTGGAAGACTTTTTATTTTTGAGAGAAAATGTAGAGGATGGTTAATCCTTTGCGTTGAGTGCGTAGTACATTTCGTTGGGATCATAATCGAAATCATAATCGTCCGAATCGTCTTCGGCTTCGTTGTTATTGTTGATTCTGATGATGTTATTGAGGTCGTCGCCGGCGTCAAAAAAATCGTTGTTAGCGTTGAAGTGTTCCATAGCGTTTGTTTTTTAGTAGTTGGTGTTTTGTGATGTTTTCAAATTTCAAGATATAAAGCGCGGTTTGTTTTATATTTAAAAGTCCAATTGTTATACAATTAACACATTTGGTGTCAAATCGCAATATTTCCATCAAATTGACCGTCGGAATTGAGCGATTTGTTGACTGAATTCAAATCAGGCTGCGATTCTGGCAAAACTGCTGTATGTGGATCCGCAGCCGGTTTGTCTTCATCGGTATCGTCGTATTTATGAAAGTCATCCGAATCGTCAAAATCTTCCTCGTCCTTTCGGTCGAACGAAACATCCTGGTTCAATTGCGGATCGTCGATCATTCTCTTGTCTTTTTCATTTGGATCTTTCATGGCTTTTGTTTTATAAGTATCCGAGCAAATAATAAATGATGATAAAAGCGATGACCACCCCGAGGCAGCCGCCTCCGATCTTGGAAGCGCCCCATCCGGCAATGATCGTTTTAAAAAAACTGTTCATGATTTCAAAAAGTTAGATTCTACAATTTTTATTCTTCGTGGCGGTGTTTGTCGACGTTCATGCCTTTGTCGTCGAATTCCATATCGGTCTTGGCCTGGTGCATGTCGGGATCGAAATTGGCATCGTTGGTCAGCGTCTCGTCGTGTTCTTTGTATTCGTGGTCTCGTGTCGCATTGCGGATATTGTCGGGGTTGCGTTGATTAGAATGTTGGTAGTTTTTCTGGCCGTCGTGTCTTTGGCCGCCTGCATTATTATTGAGCGTTCCCATGGTTTCTGGATTTTAATTTTAGTAAAGTTACCCATCGAGAAAACCATCATGTTACGCAGTTTGTCTGAAATGTTACACAATTTGTTTGTCACAAAAAAAGCCGACAATCGAAACTGCCGGCCGTGCCAAAAAATAACGGTATAAATAAAGGGTATCGTTAAGCGCTGAGGCGGTGTTCGCGTTCGAAAATTTCGAGGTGGCGGTGCGTATGCTCAATCGCCTTGGCATTCTTGTAATCGATCCAAGCCTGGCCTTTGTATTTGCGCATGAAGTTGTCGAAATGGCGCATAATGAAAATGTTGTATACGGCTTTCCCTATGTTGGAGATTTTCCTCGGAAAGGCGCGCAGGCTCATCGAAAATCCCGGCGTCAAATATTTCATGTAATGCCAATAACCTTCGGGCATGTACAACATTTCACCGTGCTTGAGGTTGCAGATTAACCCCTGTGCTTTTTCAAGTGCGGGCCATTTGTCGAAATCGGGATTGTCGAGATCCATATCCTCGCGCGAAATCAACGCAAACGGTACTTTGTACAAATAGGGTGTTTCGGACGGCGCAAACAAAATACATTGTTTGGTTCCTTGGAAATGAAAGTGCAGGATGTTCGAATAATCGATGTCGTAATGCATAAAGACGCGTGAATTTTCCCCTCCGAAAAACAACATCGGCAACTGCTTGACGAGCTTGAGTCCGATGTCTGGCCATTTGAAATCATCGCGCAACTTCGGCACCTGCTTCATCAAATTGTACAGGAAAATGCGGTAATTCGTAGGTTTGGATTGCAGCAAATCGATGTAATCGGACATTTTCATCTGCGCATGCGCCTGATTGAATCCGTCCTTATGAGACACCGGGCGGTCGTCATACAGCGGAACCGTTTTTTCACCGGCTATATTTTTCATGTACTCAAACTTCCATTTGTCGTAAGCCGGCCAATCGGCGGTGAGCTGCTCGATTACGAGCGGTTTTTGCTTCTTGACGTAATTATGGTAAAAATCATCCTTCGAAATGGTTTTTACGCGTTCGATTTCGGTTAAATGTAAAGACATATTGTATTGATTACGTGGTTTCTGACATAACAAAAACCAATTAGCAGAATGTATTTGGCTTGTCCCATAGTGCAATTTTTTTGAACACCTCCCAAAGAGGTCATACAAATTTCACCAAATCCACATATTGGCTTTTTACAATTATCCGCGCGTTTTTTACATGATTTTAAACCAATAAAAAAGCCTGATCGCAATGACCAGGCTTTTGCTTTCGAACCATTAAGGGATTGAGCAACATTAAGTTTAATGGACTTTAATTTCTTAATCGTTCAAATATTTTTAAATTTAGGTTTAATATTTCCCATTCAACAAAGTCCCGCCAATCGCCGACTTGGCTTCGATTCCCAATTTCTTCATCATTTCATAAGTCGTACAAACCGCCGCCGAAGTCACGGGTTTGCCGATCTGTTTTTCCATCAAATCAATAGCTTCCAAAGATGGCATCTGTACGCAGGCCGAAGCCACGACTACATCGGCACCCTCAATATTCAAACGCTTGACGATTTCGAGCAAGTTTATCGGGTCCTGCGCCGCGACTTCCAAATTATCGGGAATTTCGAGCGCAATCGAATCGATGACCTCAAATCCTTGGTGTTCGATGTAATCGACGACCAAATCGGTCAGTGGACGCATGTACGGCGTAATGATCGACACTTTCTTCGCACCCAAAACCTTGAGCCCGTTGATGAGCGCGCCCGCACTCGTCACAATCGGCGTAGGGAAGTCGTTGGCCACCGTTTCCTGGTGCAAATTCACTTCCGAAACGCAATGGTAACCGCGTCCCATGCTCATGATCGCCACCAGACAGGCATAGCCCATCACATCGACATGCGCATCCGACAATTCCTGTGCACATTTAAGGCTCATCGCGTCCATCGCCTCGAGTTCTTCCTTGGTCACTTTCTTCATGCGCATCCGGCTCGAATGAAAGGTAAAACGTTCGGGCAATATGGTTTCACGCGATCGAAAAATCGCTGGGATTTCGGTTTCCATCGTGACGTTGGAAGACGGGACTATTTGTCCGATTCTGTATTTTTTACTCACAATTTTATTTTTTTTTAGTGTTCGTGAACCTTACGGTTTCATTTTTTTACCGCAGAGAATGCAAAGTTCTTCGCAAAGTTTTAAAGTTGTTTTTCGGGCGTTTCCCTGCGGGTCGGGCTTTTCGCTTCAATCTTTTTGAGTCACGTTTGTCATTCCGACGAGAGGAGGAATCTCAAAAAGGATTTCCGCTGCAATCCCTAACGCGTCCTCGCCCGAACTTATTCGTTAAACATTAATTTCTTTTACCGTGTTGACCAAAGTACCGATGCCTTCCACAGTCGCTTCGACCACATCGCCGTTCCACATCCATTCCTGCGGATCGCGTCCGGCACCCACACCAGCGGGCGTTCCGGTGGCAATGATGTCGCCAGGTTCGAGCGTAAAGACCGTACTCAAATCCTCGATCAGTTCGTTGATGTTGAACAGCATGAATTTGGTATTCGAGTTTTGTTTCTCGACGCCATTCAACTTCAATGACAGATTGAGGTTGTGGGGATTTTCGATTTCGTCCTTGGTTACCAAAACCGGTCCCATCGGCGCAAAAGTATCCTGTCCTTTGGAAACGATCCATTGCCCGGCACGGCGGCAATCGCGCGCAGAGATGTCGTTGATGACCGTGTAGCCAAACACATAATCGAGCGCTTCTTCTTTTTTGACATATTTGCCTTTCTTGCCGATAATCACGGCGAGTTCGACTTCCCAATCGAGTTGCTGTGTCAGTTTCGGGTTGAGCAAAATTTCAGTGTTGTTGGCCGTTACTGTTGTGGGTGGCTTTGAAAAGATGACCGGTTTTTGCGGCAATTCCTTTGAAGTATCGAGTGTTCGTGCACTTTCGGCTACGTGTTCGGTATAATTCAAACCGATGCCGATGATGTTTTTGCGTGGCTTTGGGATAGGAGCGAGGACCGTGACCTCGTTCATCGGAATCGAAACCGCAGCAATCGTGTTTTCATTGGCGCTGCCGTAGGCATTCTGGATTTTCTTGACTTCATCCAGACCGGCATCGATGAGTTCGAGCATTGTGCCGGGAAAGGTTTCATTCGATTTGTGTCCGAGTTTCTCGATGTCGATGATCGTGTCGTTGTCGAGAATACCGATTTTTTGTTCGCCTGAGGCGTTTTGGTAGGTGAGTAGTTTCATATTTTTTAATGCGACAATTAGAAAATGAGATAATTAGTCAATGTCTACCAATCCACAAATTTCTAATTTTCTAATTTTCTAATTTTCTAATTTTCTAATTTTCTAATTTTCTAATTGATAACCGTTGTTGTCCGGGTATTCTTTTTCTTGGTACAAACCGAGTTTTTCGATCACGGGCAAATCGTTGAACGAGAACAGCACCGCGTCTTCGGTTTCGGATAAATTGACGTGTTCGTGGTACACCCAGCTCGGCACGCAAAAAATATCGCGCTCCTTCCAGTCGAACCTTTTACCGCCGATGACCGAATAGCCTTTGCCTTTGGCGCATTGGTATACGAATGAACCCGTGTGTTTGTGGGCTTTCGTATGTTCGCCCGCGCGCAGCAATTGGATCGATGCGCCCATGGTTTGCATCACGTGGCCGCCTGTTAATGGATTCGAATATTGCATCAGGATGCCATCGAAAGGCGAGCCGTCCTGGACTTTGGCGGCTTCCAAAAGTGCCGGATAAACCGATTTCCACGAATATTTGAACAAAGGCGAATAGGGTTTGTCCCAGACCATATCGGCTGGAATTACGCCCGACCCGCTGTAACTGAGCGGAGAAAAGTTAATCGGGTTGGCGAGTGGCTGTTTGCCGTCAAATACCGCATAATCGTTGGCTTCGAGTGCGTTGACGAGCGGAATATCGAGCCCGTCCTGCCACACGCAGGTTTTGCCGCCTTCGGCCACGCCGTGTTCGTGCCAGGTCGAATTGGGCGTAATCACAAAATCATTGACCTCAAACGTAATCTTGTTGCCGTCGACGACCGTATAGCCGCCTTCGCCTTCCATGATGAAACGCAGCGCAGAGGCTTTGTGGCGGTGCGCCGAAGTGCTTTCGCCGGGGCGCGTCACCTGGATTCCGGTGTAGAGCCAACCCACGGCCGCCGAAACATCTTTGCGTTTGTCGTTGACCAGGTAAACCACGCGGCGTCCGGCCTGTTCAGGGGTGACGAGTTCGGAGGACTTCAGGACGAGTTCGCGCAAGTCTTCGTATTTCCAGAGCATCGGCACCGAAGAAGTACGCGGTTCCCAGGGTTCGATGTCGTTGGCTACGGTCCAGAGTGCGCCGGCGCCCAGTGATTCTAATTCTTTGTAATAGGCTTCGAGTTCGGGCGTGTCCTTGACGCGGGCGCGGCCGATGACGTCGTCTGAATGTTTTGATTCCATGGTTGTGTGTTTAGGATTCCAAATTTACTGTTTTTTATGCGAGACGTATTATCTTTTGTTGAAATCCTCGTGGTTGTCGATGAACGTAATCTTGCGCGTCGGTGCCACATTGACGCGCAAATCGAAAATATCAAATCGGTTGTAATGCCCGAGGATGTCGTGCATCTGTTTGGGCTGGATGCATTTGGCCAGATCGATTTCGGCATAAACGATGCCTTCGTCGTCAATCAAAGGTTCGCCCACAACGGCACCGTTCGGGCCGATAATTCCAGAGAAAGCCGAATTTTTGCGGGTCAGCAATTCCTCGGCATTCGGAACATCCTGTTTCATGACCTCCATAATTTCCTTCGAAATAGTAGAACACGACACAATCGTAAACAATTTGCCTTCGAACGAATGCGCGGCAGCACGAATCTTGATCGCCTCGGCCATGTTGTAATCGGGTGGGGCGACCGGCAGCGAAATGTAATTGGCGATGTGGATCAATTCGCCTTGCGACAACAGGGTGAAACGCGCCAAGGTGTTGGTATTTTCGCCACAGGCCAGCGTTCCAATCGGACCGATTTCGGTATTGTAAACCTTCAAGGAAGAACCGTCTCCCGATGTCCAGGTCAGTTTTTCTGCCCAGGTCGGTACCAATTTGCGGTGTTTGCCGATCAGTTTGCCTTGGTTGTCTATTATGAGGTTGGTGTTGTAGATTTCACCGTAACTGTCCCCGCGTTCGTTGATCCCGATGACAATATGGATGCTGTTTTCCTTGGCGGCTTTGCAGATGCGCGCGATTTCTTCGCCTTCGGCCGTCACCGAATTGCGGTACAACTGCTCGTACCATTTGCTGCCCTGAACCGGCGTCATGATCCAATTCCAGTACGGATAGCCCGAAACGAAAACCTCGGGAAAGGCCACGAGTTGCGCACCATTGGAAGCCGCTTCCTTGATGATCGAAATCGCTTTGTCAATGGTTTTGTAAACGTCTAAAAAAATAGGGGAAGTCTGTACTGCTGCGGCTTTGAATTTTGAAAATTCCATGGGTATTTTTTGATGCAATTAAAATTAGTGAAAAATCGGATGCGGATTTACGCCAAAAGGTATTTGTTGATGCGGGCTTTGGTGTCTTCGGTAAAAGCCTCGGCCTTGATTTCATTAGTCGCTTTGTTCAAGGCCACGTTCACCAAAGTCACTTCGCCTTCCAGACAGGTTTTTCCGTTGTCATCCTCGAATCTAAATCCGCATCTCACCGATGCCCCGCCGAGGTGCAATACCCACAATTGTTTGGTCAACACATCGCCAATACGCGCCGCTTTCTTGAATTGGACTTTCAAGTCTACGGTGGGAATGCCAGTGTTGCTTTCATGGATTTTGGAAAAAGGCCGATCGAGCGCTTCGGCAAACCAATCTTCTACTAGATCGTTGAGCATTTCAAGGAAACGCGGATAAAAGACGATGCCGGCGAAATCGACATGCTTGAAACGGATTTGTTCTGTTTTGGTAAATTTCATTATTCGATTTTGGTATTAAAAACTTTCAGGGGTTGCTTTTTTCCAGACGTAAAACAATTTGTCGGGAACCGTTTCGGGCTGCAAGAGACAGCCTTTCTTGAGTTCGGGGAACAATTCAGAAAAGGTCTGGATGTTGATTTTATCGACACGCATGCTCACCAGGTCGCGGCCCACTTTGTCCGGATGGTCGATTCCAGCCGAAGCCATGAGTTCCATTGCCGCCTTGACCGTTTCGTGCTGATAACGTGCCACGCGGATGCTTTTTTCTTCGGGAACGAGCCCTTTGACCAACTGCGGATCTTGCGTGGCTACACCGGTCGGGCAGGTATTGGCATGGCATTCCAAAGCCTGGATGCAACCGAGGGCAAACATCATCCCGCGCGCCGAGTTGCACAAATCGGCACCCATCGAAAGGGCCCGGATGATGTCGAAACCGCTGATGACCTTGCCACTGGCGATGATCTTGATTTCCTCTTTCAAATCAAACCCGACAAGGCAATCGTAGACAAAGGCCAACGCATCGCGCAACGGCATGCCCACATGGTCTGAATATTCGATCGGGGCTGCGCCCGTTCCGCCTTCGCCGCCATCGACGGTGATGAAATCGAAATAAGTTTTGGTTTGTACCATCGCCTTACAGATGGCCAAAAATTCTGATTTGTTGCCGATGCAGATTTTCATCCCAATCGGTTTCCCGCCCGAAGCCTCACGCAGTACTTTGATAAAGTCCATCAGTTCCAATGGCGTCTTGAAAGCCGAATGCTTCGGTGGCGAAATGATGTCGCCGCCTTTTTGGACGAGTCGGATCGCCGCAATCTCATCGGTGACTTTTTCCTTGGGCAAAATCCCGCCATGCCCTGGTTTGGCACCCTGCGAGAATTTGATCTCGATCATCTTGACGTTGTCGTAATGCGCGCGCTCGGTGAAATGCTCACGTGAGAAATTGCCATATTCGTCGCGGCAACTGAAATAGCCCGTACCGATGTTCCAGACGACATCGCCGCCGGGTCCAAGATGGTAGGGAGAAAGCCCGCCTTCGCCCGTGTTGTGGAAAAAACCGCCTTGCTTGGCACCCGAATTGAGCGCCAGGATCGCATTGCGGCTGAGCGAACCGTAACTCATCGCGCTGATGTTGAACAGGCTCGCCATATACGGTTTGCTGCACTGGGACGAACCGATGCGTACTTTGGGGTTCTGGTCGATCTCTGAAAAAGAAATCGCCTTGATGCTGTGGTTGATCCATTGGTAGCCCTGGTCGTAGACATTGATCTGTGTGCCAAACGGATGCGAATCGGTTTCCTTCTTGCTTCTTTGGTACACCAGACTTCTTTGCAAACGCGTGAACGGTCGGCCTTCGGTATCGGTTTCGATGAAATACTGGCGCAATTCGGGACCGATCGATTCCAATAGATAACGCAAACGGCCCAGCAACGGGAAATTCCTGCGGATGGTGCGTTTGGACTGGTACATGTCGTACAACCCCATCACAATCAACGGGATAAAAATGAGCAGCAGGAACGCAAATTTGAGGTTGACATAAATCAAAATACCCGTAAGGGCAAGTACTGTGATGCTGATGATGACGAATGCTTTTCTCATGGCATTTTGATTTTAGTTGTTTATTGCTTGATGAATTGGCTCCGATAGGTTTTCCCCGAAGACAGGGCTTCGATGAAATAGGTACCCGTTGAGAATGCGTCTACATTGATTGTGGAAACATTCGTTTGATGGATGCATTTCCCAGAGAAATCATAAATCTTGATCTGTTGGACTGAATCCTTATGGGGCAATTCGACGTGGAGCAGGGAAGTGGCCGGATTCGGATAAATACCCAACCCTGGGTTTTCAAATTCGGTGGTTGCCAAGTTATCGGAACCCAATTTCACGATCCAATAATCGCTGTTACCATGGTGCCCCGTCACATCGCCGTTGGAAGACCATGCGAAACCACAAACGGCAAATCCGTTGTCATTGGTCTTGAGTATCGTTTTTGAGGCATCGGCATTGGTGCCACCCATACATTTTTGCCACAAGATTTGTCCGGCCGATCCAATTTTGCCGATCCAAAAATCGGTTGAACCGTGGTTGCCAATTACGTCGCCATTGGTGGAAGCTGCTTTGCACGAAAAAACAAAATTTCCATCGGGCATTTCAAGGATGTTGCTACCAAATTCCCCATCAGAAACGACCACATCCTCGGCTGTACCGCCATAGCAGCGCTGCCACTGCAAATTTCCGGATGCATTGAGTTTGAGTACCCAAAAGTCTGAGGCACCGTGATTGGAAGTGACATCCCCATCATTCGATCGGGTAAGGCCGGTGGCAATATAGCTTCCGTCGGACAAATATTTAATCGTATTGGCGGCTTCTTGGTTACTGCCGCCAAAAGTCTGTTGCCATTGAATGGCACCCGTAGCGTTGGTCTTAACTACCCAGATGTCAAACAATCCATTGGTATCGGTGACATCACCGCTAAAATTGCTGGTGTAGGCTTCTCCGATAAAAACACATCCGCCGTCAGGGGTCAGGTCTAAATCCGAAAACTTTTCAAACCCCGTGCTGCCATAGCAATGTTCCCAAAGGATATTTCCGGAAGCATCCAAATGCAACACCCATGCGTCATTTGTTTGCGGGTTGTGATTGGACCCCACATCACCGTCAGATGAAGTGGTTTCACCTACAACCATGTAAGTGCCATCGGCCAATTGTTTGGTACTTTTGAAGTAATCCGATTGCGTTCCGCCGTAGCACCTGCTCCACAATACATTGCCGGAAGCATCCGTTTTGATGGCAATGCCATCAGTCAGATTGTTGTGGTTTCCAACGGCATGCCCATTGATTGAGTTGGTTGTGCCCACCATAAAATAACCACCATCGGCTGTTTGGATGATGCGACTGAACCAATCGTTGAGCGAACCGCCGTAATTTTTTTTCCATTGAAGCGTGCCGTTAGCATCGAGTTTAACGATCCAGAAATCGGAACCGCCCAATTGGTTGGCCACATCGCCATCATTTGAAGTCGTTAAGCCGCCAACGATATAACCGTTATCGGTTGTCTGCACCATATCATAAGCTTGATCTGATGACGTACCACCAAAACATTTTTGCCATTGGATGGCGGGCGCTTGTGCCATGGCAAGACAGGAAAAGCCTGCCAAAATTGTAGTGTAAATTCTTTTCATCAATTTTTCAATTTAAACCGTTGGATTTTTCCGGTTTCCGTCTTCGGCAACGTTTCCATAAAATGGATCTCGCGCGGATATTTATACGGCGCGGCCACATTCTTGAACCATTCCTGGATCGCCTTGGCTTTTTGATCCGAAGCCTGCATTTGGTCTTTCAAGACGATGTGCGCGCAAACAAGCATGCCGCGTTCCTCATTGGGCAACCCGACGACAGCGCATTCGGCGATGTCCTCATGCATGAGCAATACGTTTTCGACTTCGATCGCGGCAATGTTATAACCCGAGGAAATGATCATGTCGTCGCCACGCGCCACGAACCAGAAATAACCGTCTTCGTCCTGGCGAAAAACATCGCCTGTGATGTTCCATTTGTTTTCGACGTATTCCTTTTGTTTATCGGGCGAATTCAGGTATTTGCAACCTGTAATGCCGCGAACGGCCAGTCTCCCGGGCTCATTGGTCGGCATTTCGTTTCCTTCGCTGTCGATAATTTTGGCCTCGTAACCATGAATGGGCAGACCCGTCGCGCCCTTGCGCATATTGCCTTCGTGTGAAGAAATAAAGATATGCAATATTTCGGTCGATCCGATGCCGTCGATGATCTTTAATCCCGTGGCATTGTAAAAATCCTCCCAAACTTTCAAAGGCAAAGTTTCGCCGGCCGACACGCATTTCCTGAGTGATGAAATGTCGTAATCCTTGATCAAGGTCGTGATGATTCTCCAGGCCGTCGGTGCGGTAAAACAAATGCTGACCTTGTGCTCCGAAATCGCTTTGAGCAATAGCTCAGGCGATGGTTTCTCGATCAGAAAAGTCGAGGCGCCGTAGTAAAACGGGAACAAAACCAATCCGCCAAGGCCAAACGTAAAGCCCAGCGGCGGACTTCCGGTAAAAATATCTTCGGGTTTGGGTTGGAGTGAATATTTGGGGAAGGCTTCGCAGATGAGCAAAATATCGCGGTGGAAATGCGAGGTCATTTTGGGTTTTCCGGTCGTTCCCGAGGTAAATCCGATCAATCCGATCGAATCGGCCATCGTGTGATAGTTATGGAACGTTTTAGGCTTGGACGTCATCCATTCTTCCAATTGCTGCGCGCTTTCATTCGAACCATCGAAATAACAAACCTGTTGGAGGAACGGCGATGGGACCTGTGCCATTTCATCCTTCAAACGATAATCGCAGAACGCATGCGAAATCTCGGCGCTCTCGATCATTACCGTCAATTCCTTTTCGCGCAAGAGTGGCATCGTGGCCACGACAATCCCGCCGGCCTTGAGTACGGCAAACCAAATAGCGACAAACATCGGGTTGTTGGCGCCGCGGATCAATACACGGTTTCCAGAAACCAAACCCAAATCTTCGGTCAATACGTGGGCAATCTGATTCGATCTGTCGAACAAATCCTGATAGGTCCAGGTCTCGGTAAACGTGCGGATGGCAACAGCATTGCCACGGCCTTCCTTGATGTGATTATCCAATAATTTGTCGACACAGTTCAAACTTTCCGGGAAACGGAAATCGGGATGTTCCAAAATATAGTCGGGTTGCAATTCCTGTGGCGGCAAATGTTCATGTGCAAAATTGTCGTTGTAATGTTTCATTGGTTTGGTGCGTAGTTATTTTTTATGGCTTTCGGGTTTGAGCGCTTTCTTCATGCCTTCCTTTTCCTTTCGTTCGCTTTGGCGCAAAGGAAACAAATGCGAAACCCCCAAATGGTATTGGTTCGGGATGTCATCGGGTTGGAATTGCTCATAAGCCTGTGCATTGCGGACAAAATACGGGTCAAGCAACAGCGGTTTCCCGAGTGCGACCAGGTCGGCACGGCCGTTGAGCAGGATCGTATTGATCTGGTCGATGTCCTGGATGAAACCCGTCGTAAGGGTTGGAATGCCGGCCGAGTTGCGCACCAGATCCGAGAACGGCGTTTGCCACATTCTGCCCACCTGCGGTTTTTGGTGTGACACGGTATTTCCGGTGGAAACGTTGATGATATCGGCACCGGCATCTTTAAAAGCATTGGCAATCGTGATTACTTCTTCTGGAGAAATACCATTCTCTGCCCAGTCGGAGGCAGAAATCCTGACCGACATCGGTTTGTCCGGGTTAAAGACTTCGCGCATCGAACGGAACACTTCCAGTGGAAATTTGAGTCGGTTTTCGATGCTGCCGCCGAATTCATCTTTGCGGTGGTTGGTCAATGGCGAAAGGAACGAAGCCAATAAAAATCCGTGGTGCGCCTGCAATTCGACCATATCGAAACCGGCTTCGTCTGCGTTGACAGTGGCGTTGACAAACTCCGCAACGATCTTGTGCATGTCGGCCGAATCCATTTCCTTGGGCACCGGCATGTTTTCCTTGAATGGGATGGGCGAGGCCGAGATCAATTCCCAGCCTTTGTTCTCGAGCGGAATATTGCTGCCTACCGAAGGCACATTGACCGAGCCTTTGCGCCCCGAATGCCCGAGCTGGATTCCGATTTTGGACTTGCTGTTTTTGTGGATAAAATCGGTGATTTGTTTCCACGCAACCACTTGTTTATCAGACCATATTCCAGCACAACCTAAAGTGATTCGTCCTGTTTTGGAAATCGCGGTCATTTCGGTAATGATGAGCCCGACACCGCCAGTGGCACGTGCGCCGTAATGCACCAAATGCCAATCGGATACAAGCCCGCTTTCTGCCGAATATTGTCCCATCGGAGCCATCACGATGCGGTTTTTCAACTGCATGCCGCGCAGGCTGAATGGTGTAAATGCGGCCGGTGTACCGAACTTGAAGTTGCCATTGGCCGAATTGAATTCCGTCAATACTTTTTCGGTAAACGACTGATCGCGCAATGCCAAATTCTCAAAAGTTACTTTCTTCGCACGCGTCATCACCCCAAACGCAAACTGCATAAAGTCGTGCTGCATGTGGCGTTCCATGTTCTCGAACCAATCGAGCGACACATTGGCCGCATGCTGGATTTGCTCGACACGGTTGCGGCGCAGTTTTTCGTAATGCTCGAACGCCTTTTGCTTGTCGGTTCCGAAAGCGATGACCGAATCGGCGAGCGCAATGGCGCATTCCATCGCGAGTTTGGTTCCCGAGCCGATCGAGTAGTGGGCGGTTGCCTTGGCATCACCGAGCAGTACAATATTGTCCTTGTGCCACTTTTCGTTGGTGATTGTCGGGAATTGGCGCCAGTGCGATTTGTTCGAAATCAGGCCGTGTCCGTCGAGTTCTTCTTTGAATATTTCGGATAATTTTTGGATTGTATCGGCCTCATTGGTGGTCTCAAAACCGGCCTTTTCCCAGGTTTCGGGCGTGCATTCGAAAATCCACGTACTCATGCCTTCCTGGTACTGATAGGTGTGGGCCACGAAAGTGCCGTACGGCGTCGAGCGGAAGAAATAGGTAAACGCATCGAGCGGCTTGGTCGAACCGAGCCAGACGAATTTGTTTTGCTGCAAGATGGTTTTCGTACCGAAATCGGCGGCGAATTGCTCACGGATGAAGCTATTGATACCATCGCAAGCCACGATGTAATCGGAATCCTTGAACTGCGACAAATCATCGACATTGGCCTCGAAATGCAGATTGACGCCTTCCTCGGTACAGCGCTGTTGCAGCAATTGAAGCAAGGTTTTGCGCGAACAGCCGCAGAATCCGTTTCCGGTGATGCGTACCACTTCGCCGTCGCGCGCTACATCGAGATCGTCCCAATAGGCAAAACTGCCGCGGATGAGTTCGTACGATTTGGGATCGCGCGAGAGGAATTCACTCAAGGTCTCATCCGAAAATACGACACCGAAACCGAAACTGTCGTCGGCCTTGTTTCTTTCATAGACATCGATTTGTGCTTTAGGATTTGCTTTTTTCACAAGGATGGAAAAATACAAACCGCCGGGGCCACCGCCAATTACTGTAATCTTCATTTTTATATGGGTCTTTTGATGGTAAAAATTTCTCCTAGTTTGGCATAGTTCGCCCCGGCCAATCTTGAAACCGGGCGATACGTCTGCATGTTGATTTTGTAATCGTCGAGCAAGACGCTTTCGTCGATGTGGAACAACACGATCCGGCCGACCACAATCGTCGCACCGCCATTTTTATGGTCTTCGAGTGTGTAATGGTGGACGACTTTGCATTCCATCGTGATCGGGCTTTCGGCCACGCGGAACGGTTTGACCTTGACCGACGCAATAGGGGTAAGCCCGCCGAGTTCAAACTCATCGACATCGGGCGGCACCATTTCTGAAGTGCGGTTCATGCGCTCGACGGTATCTTCGGTGACCATGTTGACGACAAATTCGCCTGTGGCCAGTACGTTATTGAGGGTGTCTTTATTGGTATTGTTCGGACGGATCGTCGAAAACATCACATGCGGCGGATCTTCGCCTACGGCATTGAAATACGAAAAAGGGGCGAGGTTGGGAATGCCTTCGGGGCTGATGCTCGAAATCCAGCCGATGGGGCGTGGAATCACACTTCCGGTTAATAGTTTATAGACCGCTCGAGGGTCGATTTCCTGCGGATCAATATGCATGGTTGGTTGTTTTTACAAATTAAGTAAAAATCTGGCGTTTGCTCAATCGTTTTCGGTAAACAATTCTTGAAATTTTTAACAGGGTTTGCAACTTGTCTGAAAAATCGGTAGAACATCGTTCGCGGTTTTGTCGGTTCGATTTTTTTTCTAATTTAGAAAATTATAACCCCTTAACTATGAGCCAAACATCTGCAAAAGGAATCTGGAAAGTCATCACAGCTTCTTCTATGGGTACCTTGATCGAGTGGTACGATTTCTACATTTTCGGCAGCCTTGCCGTGGTAATTTCCACCAAATTTTTCCCAGACAGCAACCCGACGGCGGCATTTTTGTCGACATTGGCCACTTTTGCGGCGGGTTTTGTGGTACGTCCGTTTGGCGCGTTGTTCTTCGGGAGGCTTGGCGATTTGATTGGCCGAAAATACACTTTTATGGTGACGCTGATGCTCATGGGCGGGGCGACATTCCTGATTGGCTGTGTGCCCAGTTTTGAAAGCATCGGCTATCTCGCGCCGGTTTTGGTACTGATCCTACGTCTGTTGCAAGGATTGGCTTTAGGTGGCGAATACGGCGGCGCGGCAACTTATGTGGCCGAGCATGCGCCCAAAGGACAAAAAGGGTATTGGACTTCATGGATCCAGACGACCGCGACCGTAGGCTTGTTTGTTTCGCTAATGGTCATTTTGGCTACACGGACGGTTTTGTCCGAAAGTGCATTCGACCAATGGGGCTGGCGCGTACCGTTCTGGGTTTCGATATTGATGGTGTTCGTGTCGTACCTAATCCGCAAGAAAATGGACGAATCGCCCGAATTCGCCAAAGCCAAGGCCGAAGGAAAAACCAGCACCAATCCTTTAAAGGAAAGTTTCGGCAACCGCTACAACCTCAAATTTGTGTTGCTCGCCTTGTTCGGCGCGACGATGGGGCAGGGCGTGGTTTGGTATACGGGGCAGTTTTATGCAATGAGCTTCATGAAAACCGTAATGAACATCGATTCTTCGCAGGTGGATGGCCTGCTCGGCATCGCCTTGCTATTGGGCACCCCGTTCTTTGTCATTTTTGGATGGCTCAGCGATAAGGTGGGACGCAAAAGCGTCATGATGGTCGGGATGCTATTGGCGATTGTACTCTATCGTCCGATTTACCAGAAAATGTACGATACGGTCGATGTCAAGCATAAAACCGAAATAACCAAAGAAGCCAGCAGCGAACCCGACGCCGACCAGAATCTAATCATTACCACCAAAACCCAATACAATGACGGCACGACTTTAAAAGTCACCAGCACCAAAGACATCAATGGACGGTCGGCCAAACCCGACGCCAAAACGCTCCTGATCAATTCGCACGACAAATGGCTGCTTATTTTTCTGGTCTGGATCCAGGTCATTTTCGTGACGATGGTCTACGGCCCGATTGCGGCTTTCCTCGTCGAAATGTTCCCGGTCAAGATCCGCTACACTTCGATGTCGCTGCCGTACCACGTCGGCAACGGGATTTTCGGCGGATTGCTTCCGGCAATTTCGACTTATCTGGTCACGAATGCCAAGGAAGCCGGCGATGCACAGTTTTACCTAGAAGGATTGTGGTATCCAATCATCATCGCCTCGATCAGCTTTGTGATCGGGATGATTTACATCGACAGAAAAATCAATACCTTACACGATTAATTATGAACGCGATCAAAAGAATACTCGGCATCGTATGGCTCGCACTGGCTTTGGCCGCGGCCTATTTCTGCATTTTCATTTTTGGCTTGCCCAAATTGGAGACCGGCAAACAGGACGATCTGGTTTTTGGGATCATCATCCTGTTCATCCTGACCCCTTTGATTGTGCTGGGGCTTGGAACCTTTGGATACTACGCGCTTAAAGGCGAGTACAATGATTGAGACGCATTGCCGCAGTAGATTAATTTTTATATTTTTACCGTCGGCGCGATGATCTCCCATCTGCTTTTGACCCCTTAAAAAATGCTGTTCAATACGTTTGATTTTGCGATTTTCCTCCCGATAGTATTCCTGCTTTATTGGTTTGTCGTCGGCAAAAGTCTCAAGGCACAAAACCTGTTGCTGCTGGTAGCGAGCTATTATTTCTACGCTTGCTGGGATTGGCGGTTTTTGTTCCTGCTGATTTTCTCGACGTTTTTGGATTATTACACAGGAATCAAGATGGAGCAGGCCAAGCAGTTCCATTTCAAGAGATTCTGGTTCTGGCTCAGTATTTCGGTCAACCTGGGTTTCCTGGGCGTGTTCAAGTACTATGATTTCTTTGCCCAGTCCTTTGCCGAAAGCGTGGCGCAATTGGGATTCCAGGTCAGCCCGTCCACGCTCGGCCTGATTCTTCCCGTGGGCATTTCGTTTTACACTTTCCACGGATTGTCGTATGTGATCGACATTTACAAACAGCGCATCCACGCCGAGCGCAATTTTGTCGATTATGCCGTCTTTGTGAGCTTTTTCCCTTTGCTTGTGGCAGGACCGATCGAACGCGCCACGCATTTGCTCCCGCAGATCAAGTCCAGGCGTGTTTTCAATTACGAGCAGGCCATAGACGGTTTGCGGCAAATCCTTTGGGGGTTGTTTAAAAAAATCGTCGTTGCCGACAGTTGTGCGCATTTTGCCAATGAAATCTTCAACCAATCGGGCGATTATTCGGGCAGCACATTGCTCGTGGGCGCCATTTTCTTTACGTTCCAGATTTACGGCGACTTCTCGGGCTATTCTGATATTGCGCTCGGAACGGCGCGTTTGTTTGGCGTCGAACTGCTGCGCAATTTCGCCTATCCTTATTTTTCACGCGACATCGCCGAATTCTGGCGCAGGTGGCACATTTCGCTCTCGACCTGGTTCCGCGATTACCTGTACATTCCGCTCGGCGGCAGCAAAGGCGGCACCTGGATGCGTGTGCGCAATACGTTCATCATTTTTCTGGTCAGCGGATTTTGGCATGGCGCCAATTGGACGTTTATCGTTTGGGGCGGACTCAATGCCTTATACTTCCTGCCTTTGTTGCTGACCAACAAGAACCGCGACAACCTCGAAATCGTCGCTCAGGGCAAAATATTTCCGTCCCTCAAAGAAACGTTCCAGATGGTATCGACATTTGCGCTTACGGTGCTGGCCTGGATCTTTTTCAGGGCCGAAAGCGTCGGTCATGCGTGGTCCTATTTGTCGGGTATCTTTAGCCGCTCGTTGTTTTCGGTCCCCGAAGTGCGACCGACCAATATCTTTGTGATTTTGGGACTGTTTATGCTGATCGAATGGGCGGGAAGACAACACAAATTTGCGATTGAAGGCATCGGTTACCGGTTGAACCGTCCGGTGCGTTATGCGTTTTATTATGTGCTGATCGTCTCGATCTTTTATTTTTCGGGTAAGGAGCAGAATTTCATTTATTTCCAATTTTAGCATGAAAAAATTCCTGTCCCGAATATTGTGGTTTTTGGCGCCGATCCTGTTGTTGGCCTATCCGCTAGACCTTTATTTTTCGGATCGATTGCTC
Source organism: Flavobacterium sp. (assembly GCF_047602195.1). Classification (GTDB taxonomy): domain Bacteria; phylum Bacteroidota; class Bacteroidia; order Flavobacteriales; family Flavobacteriaceae; genus Flavobacterium. The sequence goes on along the minus strand of NZ_JASGHW010000004.1, from coordinate 2,378,837 downwards.
CAGGCGCATTTCGAGACGGGCGAAATCGAGGTCAACCGCGACATCTACGGCGGAAAACTTCGTTGCGACGTGGCAGTTTATGGTTCCTCGCGCGCTTGGGTGCATTTCAATTCGCAGATGATGGAAGACTCGCTTTCCCAAAAAATGTACAATTTCGGGATCGATGGACACAACTTCTGGTTGCAATACCTGCGCCATCTGGAATTCACCAAACGAAACCCCAAACCCAAAACGATCATTCTATCGCTCGATGCCTTTTCGATGCAAAAACGCGTCGACCTCTACAATCCCGACCAATTCCTCCCGACCATGCTGTGGAACAGGCAAGTGTACCAATACACGCATACAATGGAAGGTTTCGCGGCTTATGACTACTTTGTCCCACTGATCCGTTACGCCGGGCAAAAAGACGCCATCGACAAAATCACAAAGATCGTTTGCGGTGTTCCGATGACCCCGATCAGGCAGAAAGGATTTGCCGGCATGGACATGACTTGGACCAAAGACATGGAATCGGCTTTGGCCTCGCAAAAGAAATATGTGATCGCATTCCATGCGCCGACCATGCGTTTGTTCGAACGTTTTGTCGCCGAATGCCAAAAGGCTAATATTGATCTGATTTTCGTCTATGCCCCCGAATACATCCAGGGACAACGGTTCGTGGCCAATCGTCAGCAAATGATGGATTATTACCAAAAAGTCGCCCAAGCCAACCAAATTCCTTTTCTTGATTTTTCATCCGACCCCATTTGCCAGCAAAAATCGCTGTTCTACAACGCCAGCCACCTGAACAAGACCGGCGCCGATCTGTTCACGCAAAAATTAATCACGCGCCTAAAGCCCATTCTGAAAAAATAATGCTATTGCAATCGATTGCAAATCGCTAAATTTGTTTGATACCAACGAAACCATACCATGAGTTACTACAAAATCGAAAACCTGGAACAATACTTCAAGCATTACAATAAATCGATCCGCGAACCACGTAAATTCTGGGGCAAGATTGCCGAGGAAAATTTTACCTGGTACCAGCAATGGGAAAAAGTGGTCGAATTCAATATGGCCGAAGCCGACATCAAATGGTTTGTTGGCGCCAAGGTCAACATCGTCAAGAACTGCATCGACCGTCATTTGGCCCGACGCGGCAACAAGACCGCCTTTATCTTCGAACCCAATGACCCGAGCGAACCCGCCCAGCACATCACCTATACCGAACTGCACCAACGCGTCTGCAAAATGGCCAATGTACTGCGCGAACAAGGCATCGGCAAGGGCGACCGCGTCTGTATCTATTTGCCGATGATTCCCGAACTCGCGATTTCGGTTTTGGCCTGTGCGCGAATCGGGGCGATCCATTCGGTGGTTTTTGCGGGATTTTCATCTTCCGCCGTTGCAACAAGAATCAACGATTCCGATTGCAAGATGGTCATTACGGCCGATGGCGGCTACCGCGGCAACAAGACGATTGACCTTAAAGGCATCATCGATGAAGCGCTTCAGAATTGCCCATCGGTAAAGAAAGTCCTGGTAGTTAAACGCACGAATACGCCGGTCAACATGAACCCGAGCCGCGACCAATGGCTGCAACCGTTGCTCGATGCCGCTTCAGACAACAACGTCGCCGAGATCATGGACGCCGAAGATCCGTTGTTTATTTTGTACACTTCGGGCTCGACGGGAAAACCCAAAGGCATGCTGCACACGACCGCCGGTTATATGGTGTACATGGGCTACACGTTCAAGAATATTTTCAATTACGAAGAAAACGATGTGTTCTGGTGTACGGCCGATATTGGCTGGATTACCGGACATTCCTATATTGTGTACGGTCCGCTGCTCAATGGCGCGACGACGGTCATTTTCGAAGGTATTCCGTCTTACCCTGATTTTGGAAGATTTTGGGAAGTCATCGACAAGCACAAGGTAACGCAATTTTATACCGCACCGACTGCCATCCGTTCGCTCGCCAAGGAAAATTCTTCCTGGGTCGACAGCCATGATTTGTCGTCGCTCAAACTGATCGGTTCGGTAGGCGAGCCGATCAACGAAGAAGCCTGGCATTGGTACAACGACCATGTCGGCAAAAAGAAATGCCCGATTGTCGATACCTGGTGGCAAACCGAAACCGGCGGCGTGATGATTTCGCCGATTCCGTTCGTTACACCGACCAAACCGACTTATGCGACCTTGCCCTTACCCGGAATCCAGCCGGTGCTGATGGATGAGACGCGTACCGAAATCGAAGGCAACCAAGTCGTCGGGAGCCTGTGCATCAAATTCCCATGGCCATCGATTGCGCGTACGATCTGGGGCGACCACCAACGGTACAAAGACACGTATTTCTCTACTTTCCCGGGCAAATATTTCACAGGGGACGGTGCTTTGCGCGATGAAGTCGGTTATTACAGAATCACCGGCAGGGTAGACGATGTCGTCATCGTTTCGGGCCACAATCTCGGCACGGCACCAATCGAAGATGCCATCAATGAACATCCGGCCGTAGCCGAATCGGCGATTGTTGGGTTTCCGCACGACATCAAAGGCAATGCGCTTTACGGATTCATCATCCTCAAAGAATATGGCGAGTCCCGCGATCGCGACAACCTGCGAAACGAAATCAACCAGCATGTCTCTAGCCATATCGGCGCGATTGCCAAACTCGACAAGATCCAGTTCGTGTCGGGCTTGCCCAAGACGCGTTCGGGTAAAATCATGCGCCGTATTTTGAGAAAAATAGCCGAAGGGGACTTTTCCAACTTTGGCGACACGACGACTTTACTCAATCCAGAAATTGTAGAGGAAATCAAGAACGAAAGGGTATAACCGACCTTTATCATCTGAGGTTGCAGGCCGAATCGGGCGGAGCCAATTGTTAAATTATATAAACTTTTGCGTTTATATGCAACAGTTGAATTGGCCGAATTGCCTAAATTCGTTCCTATGGAAGCAAACCAAACAGTAATCATTGCAGGGGGCGGGCTCGCTGGGCTAACCGCTGCCATCCACTTATCCAAGATTGGGATTGCGGTGACTTTGGTCGACAAAAATGAATTTCCCAAACACAAGGTTTGTGGCGAATACATTTCGAATGAAGTGCTGCCGTATTTGAACTGGTTGGGCGTGAATCCCGAAAACCTGCATCCGGCGCACATTTCCAAGATCGTATTTTCTACCGGTAAGGGTAAAAAACTCGACGGCGATTTGCCGCTCGGAGGTTTTGGGCTGAGCCGTTACGCGCTTGATTTTTACCTGTACCAGATTGCCCTCGAGTATGGCTGCCAGGTGATTCGTGAAACCATCACCTCGATTGATTTCAAGGACAATCGGTTTTCTGTGGCGCTTTCCAACGACCAGATCCTTCAATCGGAAATGGTCATCGGCGCCTTTGGCAAACGCTCCAACATCGACCAGAAAATGCACCGCCATTTCATTGGCAAGAAATCGCCGTGGCTTGCCGTAAAAGGACATTTTAAGGGAACGCTTTCGGATGATGTCGTGGGCTTGCACAATTTCCGTGGCGGGTATTGCGGGGTTTCCAAAGTCGAAAATGACATCATCAACATTTGCTATCTGGCCGATTTCCCAACATTCAAAGCCTATAAAAACATCGACGAATACCAAAAAGAAGTACTGTATCAAAATCCCGAACTCAAGCAGGTTTTTGAAAATACCGAACCGATATTCGACAAACCGATGACCATCAGCCAGATTTCGTTCGACAAAAAAGACTGTGTCGAAAACCACATCCTGATGATTGGCGACACGGCCGGACTCATCCATCCACTGTGCGGAAACGGCATGGCGATGGCGATCCACAGCGCCAAAATCGCCTCGGAACTGATCGGACAATATTTCAATGGCGCAATCACCTCGCGTGAAAGCCTCGAAAAACAATACACGATGACCTGGAACAAGCAATTCAGTTCCCGACTCCGCATCGGCAGGTGGCTGGGCAGTCTGTTGCAACGGCAAACATTGTCTGAATGGGCATTGAATGTTGTCGCCTTCTTCCCATCGCTTCTGCCCAAAATCATCCGCCATACGCATGGCAAACTTTTAACCGTACCGCAACCATGATGATCGACACCCGATTCAGGACCAACCAGCCAGAAATCATGGACGATTTGTCTATGGAAGGCGAGGCTTTGCGCGATACGCTCGATGAGATTGCCGGTATCAATCGACTGCTCGGCGGCAACCGCATCACACGCAAAGGAGTCGAGCGGTTGCTCAGGAAAATCCCGAAATCGGAAGAAATCACGATTGTCGATTTGGGCTGCGGCAACGGTGACATGTTGCGGATGCTGTCGGATTATGCCGCTAGGAATGGTTGGGTTTTCAAGCTGATCGGTATCGATGCCAATCAGGATGCTATCTGTTATGCCCGTGAGTTGTCGGCGCTTTATCCCAACATCATTTACCTTTCCGAAAATATCTTTGGTGAAAACTTCGAGAAACTGGAATACGATATTGCGCTGTGCACTTTGACGCTGCACCATTTTGACGACGAGCAAGTAATCCGGCTCATGCAACAATTGAAACAACGCGCCAGTATCGGCGTAGTGGTCAACGATTTGCACCGAAATGTCTTGGCTTACCGGCTTTTCCAGTTGGTCGGCTTCGTATTCCGATTAAAAGCGATGCCCAAAAGCGACGGGCTGGTGTCGATCTTAAGGGGATTCAAAAGGGAAGAATTGGTTGGGTTTTCAAAAAAATTAAACACTAAAAATTACAGCATCCATTGGAAATGGGCCTTCCGCTACCAATGGATCATTTCAAAAATATGAGTGTAAAAATCATTTCGGTGGCCAAGCAATTGCCACAGTATTCGCGTCAAACACAAGACATCATTCCGCTGCTCGACGGCTGGCTCGAGGGGCAGGAAGACCGTTTTGTACGCAAAGTCAAGAAGATTTTCGAAGGCGCCGCGGTCGACAAACGTTATTCGATCATGGAACCGACCGAGGTTTTTACGGCCACTTCGTTCGAGGACAAAAACGACATCTATGCGCGCGAAGCCATTGTGCTGGGCGAGCAGGTGTTGCAAAAAGCACTTGCCAAAGCGGGCTGGCAACCACAGGATCTGGATTACATCATTACCGTGAGTTGCACGGGCATCATGATTCCTTCGCTCGATGCGTACCTGATCAACAAATTGCAGTTGCGTCAGGACATTGTTCGGTTGCCCGTTACCGAAATGGGTTGTGCCGCCGGGATTTCCGGAATCATCTATGCCAAGAATTTCCTGCAATCCAATCCGGGCAAACGCGCCGCGGTGATTGCGGTTGAAAGTCCTACGGCAACCTTCCAGCTCGAGGATTACTCGATGGCCAATGTGGTCAGTGCGGCCATTTTTGGCGACGGCGCGGCCTGTGCGCTGCTGTCTTCCGATGAGCGCGAAACGGGACCCGAGGTCATCGCCGAGGAAATGTACCATTTTTATGAAAATGAACACATGATGGGCTTCAAACTCACCAATTCGGGCTTGCAGATGGTTTTGGATGTGGATGTTCCCGAAACGATTGCGTCGCATTTCCCCGACATCATCCATCCGTTCCTAAAAAAGCAGCACTTGGAAATCAACGACATCGATCATTTGATTTTCCATCCGGGTGGAAAAAAAATCATCCAATTGGTCGAAGAATTGTTCTCTGATTTGGGAAAGAATATCAATACCACCAAGGAAATCCTGCGTTTGTACGGCAACATGTCGAGCGCCACGGTATTGTATGTCCTGGAAGACATCATGGACAATGAACCGCAGAAAGGAGAAAAAGGTTTAATGCTGAGTTTTGGCCCCGGGTTTTCAGCACAACGCGTTTTATTGCAATGGTAAGGGATTTTGCCAACAGCGGTTATTGGGCCATCGTGCTCGGCGGCAGCAGTGGCCTCGGGCTTGCGGCGGCCAAGAAACTGGCGCAACACGGCATGAATTTGTGTATCGTGCACCGCAATCCGCGTACGGAAATGGAGCAGGTACAAGCCGAATTTACTTCGATCAAATCCAACCGCATCATGTTTGTCGATTTCAACGCCGATGCGTCGAATGCCGAAAAGCAACAGCAGATCATTGCCGAAATCAAAACCAAAATTGGCAAGAAAGGCAGCATCCGCTGTTTGTTGCACAGCATCGCCAAAGGAAATCTCAAACCCATGGCGGGCGAAAACCCGCTGTCGAATGATGATTTCCAGGTGACTTTGCAGGCCATGGCACTGAGTTTATACGACTGGACTAAGGCGGTTTACCAAACCGGTTTGTTTGCCAAAGATGCGCGTGTGCTGTCGTTTACGAGCGAAGGCAGTTACAAAGCCTGGCAAAATTACGGCGCGGTTTCGACAGCCAAGGCGGCGCTGGAAGCCATCTCGCGCAACATCGCCTTGGAGTTTGCCCCATACGGAATCCGGGCCAATTGCATTCAGGCCGGCGTAACCGATACGCGTTCGCTGCGCATGATTCCCGGAAGCGAAAAACTGATCGAATATGCGCAACAACGCAATCCTTTTAAAAAACTGACGACCCCCGAAGACGTGGCCGGCGTGGTCTACCTGCTTTGTAAAGACGAAGCGGCTTGGATCAATGGCGCCGTGATCCCGGTCAACGGTGGCGAACATATCAATTGATGGACAAAAATGAAATCATAGCCAAGCTGCCTTATTCGCCTCCATTTTTGTTTGTGGACGAACTGACCCGTATCGATGAGAATGGGGCAGAAGGGACGTACCAATTGGACGAAAATGCCGATTTTTACAAAGGGCATTTCAAAGGCAATCCGGTTACGCCCGGGGTTATCTTAACCGAAGTGATGGCGCAAATCGGACTGGTTTGTCTGGGTATCTTTTTATTGGATGATGAATTGAAATCAACAACCACAATTGCCTTATCTTCAATAGAAATAGATTTTTTAAAACCCGTATTTCCGAATGAAAAGGTGACGGTTATTTCTGAGAAAATTTATTTCCGTTTCGGCAAACTCAAATGTCAGGTCACCATGAAAAATGAAAAAGGCGAAGAAGTATGCAACGGAAAAATCGCCGGAATGATTACATCAAAAATACAAGAATTATGAAACGCAGGGTAGTCATTACCGGGCTTGGCATTGTTGCTCCAAACGGGGTCGGGATCGAGGCGTTTCTGGATGCCATTCAACAGGGAAAATCGGGAATCCGTTTCGACCAGCAATTGGCCGATTTGCAATTCTCGTGTCAGATTTCGGGAACCCCACAGATTTCAGAAGAAAAGAAACTCGATTATTTAACCGAACTCGAACTGCGCAATTTTGCCGCCACCGGAATCCTATACGGCGTCATGGCCGGAATCGATGCCTGGAAGGATGCGGGCTTACCTGTAGAAAATAACCCAAGCCCGGATTGGGACAGCGGGACGATTTTCGGAACCGGGACCTCTGGCATCGAAAAATTCCGCGAAAGCATCTATAAGATTGACGAATTGCAAACCCGTCGATTGGGCAGTACCGCTGTGGCACAAACGATGAACAGTGGCGTAAGCGCTTATCTGGCCGGCAAACTCGGGCTTGGCAATCAGGTCACGACCAATTCCTCGGCCTGTACCACAGGAACGGAAAGCATTTTGATGGCGTTTGAAAGGATCCAGTCGGGAAAGGCCAAACGCATGCTGGCCGGCGCCACGAGCGATTCGGGACCTTACATCTGGGGCGGGTTCGACGCGATGAAGGTCTGCACTTTCAAGCACAACGATGCACCCGAACAAGGTTCAAGGCCAATGAGCGAAAGCGCTTCGGGTTTTGTACCGGGCAGCGGGGCAGGTGCCTTGTTATTGGAGGACTTGGAATCGGCTTTGGAAAGAGGCGCACGTATTTACGGCGAAATATTGGGCGGCAACATCAATTCTGGCGGGCAAAGAGGACAGGGCACGATGACGGCGCCCAATTCCGAAGCGGTACAGCAATGCATCCGTTCAGCGATAAAAGAGGCCGGGATTTCGCCTGCCGAAATAGAAACGATCAACGGCCATTTGACCGCAACTTCCAAAGACAGCCTCGAGATCGAAAACTGGAGCAAGGCATTGGGACGAAGCGGCAAGGATTTCCCTTACATCAATTCATTGAAATCGACCGTCGGGCATTGTTTGTCGGCTGCAGGTGGCGTTGAAAATGTCGCTGCGGTTTTGGAATTGTACCATGATTTTGTCTTCCCAAATAGAAATTGTGAAGATTTGCATCCCGAAATTACAGCGATTGTGGATCCATCACGGATTCCGCATCATATCCTCCAAACTCCAATCAATGTAGTCGCAAAAGCCAGTTTTGGTTTTGGAGATGTCAACGGATGTGTTATCTTTAAGAAGTTTAAAAAATAACCGATGAAGTTCAGGGCAGCGCGGCATACCAATCATTTACAGCCAATCATTGATTTCTATTGCGGGATTCTCGACCTGGAAATCCTGGGCGAATTCCACAACCATGATGGATATGACGGCATTTTTATTGGAATCCGCGGTTCGGATTGGCACCTAGAGTTTACCGTTTCGGCGGCAAAACCACAACACCAACCCGACGAGGACGACCTGCTTGTTTTTTATGCCGAAAGCCAGGCAGAATTCGAACACCTGACCGAAAGATTTCGTCTCCATAACATTGCGGAAATCGAAGCTAAAAATCCGTATTGGAAATACAACGGAAAAACCTATACCGATCCTGACGGTTTCAGGATTGTCATCTCAAAAGCACACCTATGAACCGGGAAGAAACCATCTCCAAACTCAAGACCATCGTCAAACCTTATGTCAAAAACCAACCGGCATTGGACAATCTGACCGAGGAAACCGACTTCATCAACGACCTCAAGATCAATTCGGCCAATCTGGTCGATATCGTACTCGATGTGGAAGAAACCTTTGACATTGTCATCGACAATGAATCGATGGAAAAAATGCTCAACGTCAAAGCTGCAGTGGAAATCATCGAACGCAAACGCAGTGAGAAATGATCGGCAACGACGTCATCGATTTGGCATTGGCCCGCAAGGAAAGCAATTGGAAGCGCAAAGGCTATCTCGATAAAATATTTACGGCTGATGAACAAGCGATGATTGTCCGTGCAGAAAACCCAACATTGATGGTTTGGAGTCTATGGAGCAGGAAAGAAGCCGTCTATAAAATCCATAACCGAACAGCGCATTTTCGCGGCTTTATTCCACTCAAAATAGCATGTCAAGCGGATGGCAAAGTGCTTTGCGGTGGGCAATTTTATTTCACCGACACCATCGTGACGGCAGAAAGTATTGCCACTGTTGCTGTCTTGGAAGAAAGGCAACTCAGCCAAATATGCTATTTGCAAGACAGGGAAGAAGTGGTCAAGAAAGAAGGATTTCCTTACCGGAAAACCAACTCAAAGCCCGTATCCATCAGTCATCACGGACGTTTCGAGCAAATCGTCACCCTAACCGATTAAAGCCCGAGTCGCGCCTTGAGCTTGAGGAAAAGCAACGCCAAAGTATAGGCATCTTCGGCAGATGAATGCCGATCGGCGGGAATAATCTTGTAAATTTTACACAATTCGTCGATTGAAAAATGTCCGTCTGTATTGTCGGCCACTTTTTGGTGCATGATTTCGATATCGAGCGCCTCGTTCTTGAGTCGTCCGCAATCCATTCGTTCCAGCGCCTCATTGATCATTTCGACATCAAAATGGATGCGATGGCCTACCAATACTGCATTTCCGATGTATTCGATAAAAGCCTGCAGCGCCTCGCGCTCGCCCAATTTGGGTTGCTGGCTTTCGATGATGAACTCATTCGACAGTCCATTGTCGTGCAGGAATTTGTACTGCAGCAAAATCACCTCGAAATTATCGCTGACCACAATGCTGTTGGCTTCGACGCCCATGGCGCCAAAAGACAGGATCACATCTTTCTCAGGGTTGAGTCCAGTGGTTTCGGTACTTACGATAACAAAACGCGATGATTTTTTCTCGAATTTGGAAAGGTAATTTTTCCAGAATTCGGGATAATCCTTGTTGATATTTTTAATCCAGTCGAACATAATCAAGAAAATTGCGTCAGTTGGAAACGGTCTTTGATCAATTCTTCGAGGTCTTTCATCGGGGCGAGTGCATTTTTGAGGCGTTCGCGGTCTACTTTGGACATTTCTTCGATGTTGATGTATTGGCCGCTACTGTCTGTTTTCAACCCTTCGATGGTCCTGAATTTAGACAACGTCAGGAACGCTTCGGCGCAACTGAGGTAAATCTCGGCATGCCTTGGATCGACTATGGCCAATTGCTTGAACCGCAAAAAAGTGTTGTTGATACCCCGGATATTAAGGCTTAGCGTAAACAAACGCGCACTGTCGATGAGCGGCATCAATGCCCGTGTCTTGAGGTCGAACTTGTCTTTGTGTGGTCCATCTTCCTCGATATTGAATTTCTTGAAGAAGCTGAGCGGGGCCGGTTTGCGCAAGGCATCGTTGCCCAGATAGTCAAAGAACAACCGGTTGCTTCCTGCATTTTTGAAGATCACATCGGTAATGGCTTCCTCGATGCGCGCTTCGCCAAAAGCGATTTCGTAATCGAAGAAAATACTCGCGATTTCGTTGCTTTTTTCTCCTGGAGTCTTCATCCAGTTGGTGTATTGTTTAATCCAGTCGGTCAGTGATTTACACCAAAGAATATTGCTTGACACATGTCCATTCGGACAAGGTTCGTAGCCGACTTTTGCCAAGGTGTCGGTGGCCTTCTTGGCCAATTTGAGGAAATAGTCCTTGACGTCGCGGTACTTATCGGCGGCCACGTCCTCGAAAACAAGGATATGGTCCTGGTCGGTCAACAGCAATTGCTCCTTGCGGCCCTGGCTTCCGATACTGAGCCACGCAAAACGGGCAGGAGGTGAGCCCAATTCAAGAATCGCCAGCTCGACCGAACGCTTGATGATGGCCAACGTGATTTCGCTGGCGACGTTCGTAATATGGGACAATGGCAGGTTCTTGGTCATTGAAGTCTGTACCAATTCTGTAAGTTTTGTCCTGATCTTCTTGAGGTCTTTGGCGTCCTGCGAACGTTTGATTTCCTTGATGAGTACGCCTGGGTTACTGGCTTGTGCCACAATCAAATCGTGCTGTGAAATAATTCCTTTGATTTCCGAAGCCTCGGAGCCGTCTTGTGTCACGCACAAATGGGTGACGTTGTATTTAAGTATCAGCAATTGCGCTTCTGCAAGCGAGACATTTTCGGGAACGGCCAGGACAGGAGCCGCCATGATCTTGTCGATCGTCGCGGTAATCGGGACACGGCCTGTGGCGATTTTGGCGCGCATGTCGTTGTCGGTCACAATCCCGACCGGAAGCCCGTTCTCGATAATGATTGCGCTGTCGAGCAGGTTGTCGGTCATGAGTTGGGCGACATCTTTTACAAGACTTGCCCGTGAAATCTTGAGCGGGGTTTTGTTGTAGCCCAACGATTGGAAATACTGGATTTCGGTCTGTTGCCCGCCCGAATAAACGCCATCCGAAATCAATTTTCCTTTTTCGCGGTCCGCCGGATTATTCGAATTGGTGGCGAAACTTTCAAGCAGGAAATTCAAAACTTCGGCATTCTTGGCCACGAAAGGACGGAAAGTCGCAATCGGAATCGCGTAAAGAATACTTTCCTCGCGCGCCTTGGCCGTCATCATGTAATTGTTCTTGGCAAAAAAGGGACGCAGCCCAAAAATATCGCCCTCGACGCATTTGTTGAGCAGGGTTTCCTCGGCATCCGAAATCACCGAAAGATTGATCACGCCCGAAGCCACGACATAAAAACTGTCGTGCGGTGTATCGTTGATGCGGAACAAGGTCTGGTTCTTTTGCATCGTGACCACACGGATACTGGTGGCAACAATCGTCAGCTCTTTCGAAAAGACAGATTGTTGAATGGCGCATATTGTTTGAGGAAATCGGCAATACGTTCGGCAATAACATTCATGGCGGTTGGGATGTAATGGATTGGTAAAAATAGGATTTCTTGGCTTAAGATACAATATAATTAGTCATGCAAGATGAAGTCGGTGTTAAATGTATGATAATGCCAACGGTTGCTTTTGCCTATCCGCATACCTTTATAGGATATAACCAACTAAAATCAAGATTATGAATTGGAAATCAAGAATCAGTTTATGCTTATTGACGTTTATCGTCACGTTTGCCACGCATGCGCAGGGCAAGAAAGCGAGTCCAACCGAGACCGCAAAGGGAACGATCAACGGCGCAGATATCACGATCAATTATGGCAGTCCGTCGGTTCGCGGTCGTGTCATTTGGGGCGAATTGGTGCCATTCGGACAAGTTTGGCGTGCCGGAGCCAATGAGGCAACGACTTTCGAGACCAGCAAGGACATTACCGTAGCAGGCCAAAAATTACCGGCTGGCAAGTATTCTTTTTTTATTATTCCTGAGAAAGACAACGCGACGATCATTTTCAACAAAGATGCAAAACAATGGGGCGCTTATGATTACAGCGAAAAGAAAGACCAATTGCGTGTCAAGGTAAATCCGCAAGCCAAAACCGACAGCACCGAAAAAATGTTGTTCATCGTAAATCCAGCCGACGTAACATTGAGTTGGGAAAAATGGAATATCGTAATTCCGATAAAATAAGCAACGTAAATTTCATGAAGAAAGCACTGTTTGAAGCGGTGCTTTTTTCATTGGCTAAAATCGACGGATTCTGATAATCAGTGGGGAATTCAAAAAATATTCTATTTTACATAATATATATTATAGTGTAAAATAGGATTTTATTGTGAATACCAAATTTGCTGGAATTTGTCCTTTGGAAGCTCACCAGACCATTCAACATGCAACTATTCGATTTGAGCAGTTTTAAAGAATTAATTTTGCAAAATGGCATTCCGATAACTTAAAAAACGAATCGTGCCTTAAACCATTTTTAAACGAGTCGTTTTCTATTTTCAAAATCTATTGCAATTAAAATTACCATAATTTTTACCAACCGTAAACTGAAATAATAATTGTTCAATATTTGTCATTTTGATCAAAAAAATTCAAAACCGAATTGATTCCCAGAAGATTTTACGATTTGCTTAACTTAAAATCCAATTTATTTTGTTTATTATTTGTGTCTGATTTCCTGTTAATCAAGACTTATCAACAGCCTCAAAATCAATTGTTGATAAATAAAAATCTCCATTTCAGGATGATTTCCTACAAGAATTGATAATTATATAGATTTATTCTTACAAATATTAATATTTTATGCAGTTCGTCGATAAAATGAGATTTTTTAACACTTTAATCGATAAAATATGCACTTAATCGTATAGATTTGTGAAGTGGATCGGTCGTTCCCCAAAATGATCGACATCCAAAAATTTCCAAATCAAAGTATTAACTAAAGCATTGGTACAAAATCTTAACCTACTACTACTATGAAGAAATTTTTTCTCACTCTAACCGGAGTACTTCTGTCCTTGAGCGGAAGCGCACAGACCGCAAGTGTGAATTATACCGCTTCCACTGCGATCATATCGAATCCCGAACGCGGATTCTACAAATACTCCGCTGCCCATTCAACCGGCTACGAAGCCTTGAACCAGACTACTTTGACCAATTATAGGGTCAACAACAACATCACTGTTATCTTTAGGTATTTCTATCTTGAAAATTTCAAGAACGGCCCCATTTCGGCCGACTACCTGGCCAAGATGCAGGGCGATTTCGACAAACTCCGCAACGCGGGATTGAAAGGCGTCATCCGTTTTGCCTATTCCGATGATGAAAACGAATCACAGCTCGACGCTTCCAAGGCGCAAATGCTTTCCCACATCAACCAGATCAAACCTTATCTGATTGCCAATGCCGATGTGATCATGGCCATGCAGGTAGGATTTATCGGTGCCTGGGGCGAATGGTATTTCACCGATCAGGCCGAATTTGGCGGATACGGTTACAACGACACCGCACTGACCACTGCCAACCTGAACCACCGAAAAGACATCGTCAACGCGCTATTGAATGCGTTGCCTGCCAACCGTATGCTGCAAATCAGGACGCCCGGTTTCAAACGCAGCATGTATGGAAATGCCGCAACGACCAATGCGCAGGCTTTTGACCAGAGCGCCGTGGCCCGAATCGGTCACCACAACGACTGTTTCCTGGCCAGCGAGGATGATTACGGAACTTACGTCAACCCGACGGCCGAATTTCCTTATATGATGCAGGACACCAAATTTACACCCGTGGGCGGCGAAACCTGTGCGGTCAATTCTCCGCGAAGCGATTGTTCGAGCGCGTTGGAAGAAATGGCCAAATTCCACTGGTCTTACCTGAATTCAGATTACCATCCGGGCGTACTGACTAATTTCAGTGAAGATGGCTGTATGGCCGACATCACCAAGAAATTGGGCTACCGTTTTGAAATGAAATCGGGAACTTACCCACAGACTGCGGCTTCAGGTGCCAATTTCACCTTCTCGTTCAAACTCTACAACCGCGGTTTCGCCACACCTTACAACGAAAGAAAAGCATACCTCGTACTCAAGAATACAGTGACCAACCAAGTCGTTTCGGTACAATTGGCTGCCGATCCGAGACAATGGTTCGGCCCGAATGAAATCACGGTAAATGAAACGGTACAGTTGCCGGCCAACCTGGCTGCAGGCAGTTACAAATTGTACCTAAGCCTTCCGGATGCCGCACCATCATTGGCCACCAGACCAGAATATGCGGTACAGATGGCCAACCAATCCATGTGGGAAGCCACCACCGGATACAACAACCTGAACCATACCTTGACGGTTACCACTACGCTTGGCGTGGCAGAAAACACCAAATTGAACCTGACCGTTTATCCGGTTCCAACCGCAGAAACATTGACCGTTGAAATGGAAGGCATCGGCGATTTCTCGACCAAAGTCTACAACGCCATCGGCCAGGACGTAAAAGTTTCTTCGAATGCCGAATTGAACAAGGTGGTTTTTGAAACTTCGCATTTGAGCGACGGAATTTATTTTGTGGAATTCACCAAAGGCAACATCCGCGACGTCAGGAAATTTGTCGTGCAGCACTAAGAAAAACATTTAGTTAGTTATATCAGAGAAAAGGGACGATACGTTTGGTATCGTCCATTTTTGGTTAGAAGCCCTTTTTCCCTATTTTCTCCTAACTTTTTTCTTGAGGTTGTATTTGACTCCGAGCTGTACCGAGTTCGAATAGTATTTGTCTTGGGCAAAGAATTCGAAGTTCAGTATCAAGGCCGTATAATCAAACAATTGGTATTGTACAGTTCCGGAATAACGTTGGAAGCTCTTGCTGTAATCGTCAAGGAAATAAGCGCCTTCGAGTCGGGTCTTGAAATCACCCAGTCCATACGCCCAGCCCAATCCGGCTCCGCCATAGAGTCTTTCCTTGATCATCCAATACGGATAACCGATGGACTGCTCAAGCGATCCCTGTGAGTATTGGCCCTCGAGATACGGGATGAACTTGGATTTTTTCTCCTCTCCACCATCCCATTCCAGTCGCAAAGTGGCGGCGGCATCAAGCGCATCGTCGTATTCGTTGATCGTATAGCTCCAGTCGCTGATTTTTTGGAAATGCGTCCTTCTTGCATTCGGATCGCTTTCGGCCGGACGCTCATTGTTCACCGGCGGTTGTACTGTAACGGTATCGATTGACAACAGGCCATTCGTGTAATAGTTTCCTTCCACGGTAATACTCGCGTGGATTTTCTTGAAGAAATAACGGTCATGCGTCAAGCTCAATCGCGCATCGTAAATGTTCTGGTTCATCCCCGCTGCAGTTTCCACTGGGAAAATATTGAACTCAGCCGAACTGTAATGCTTGTTTTTCGCACGGCTCGCCCCCAATCCGAATTGGTAATACGGCTTGGCGTTGTTGTCCATTTCAAAACGGGCACGCGACCAATATTGGATGCGCCCTTCCACATCCGGATTGTCGTAATTCTGGAATTTGTATTCAAGTCCTTTTAACGAATTGTCCTTGTTGCTTTTGTAATTATCCCTGATGATATCCAGTTTATAATATTGGCTGTACGTCAAACCAAGCGAGTGGATATTGCCTTTCTTGTCATAATGATTGTAAGAAATACGGTTCTTGAACATCTGTGGATCGGCCTGGTTGGTTTCGATTGAACTGTCCAGATCGAGGAAATCCCCACGGGTCAAACGATCTTGCTTGACCAGTGTTTTGAGGATGTTCGGATAGAACAATTCCGAATGGTTGTTGATCAAATCCTGCTGCAATTCTGGTTTTTCAAATACCACATCGGTGTTGAGTGTTTTGCGCAACTCCTCTTTCTCCGGGCTTTCCGGTAATGAATTGGCCAAAACCCACGCATCCTTGAAACGGCCCAATTCATGGTAAACCGAAGCCATCAAAGCCTTGGCCTTGTAATCTTCCGGATGTTCAGCGATGTACGCCAGGTAATCTTCTTCCAATTGTTTCCAGTCCTTGAGTTCGATGAGCCAGTTCATTTTGGTCTCAAAATCAATATCCTTGGCAAAAGCCGACCATTCGTAAGCCTTGCGGAAATTGTTGTCGTCGGCAAACAGCCATACGATCTGTGTCGCGATTTCTTCCCCAAAATCACCCGAGGCTTTCTTGTCGCTGAGTTCCTGTCGCGCCGCCGGCGGATCGTATTGCAGCAAATGCTGGATGTAATTCTTGTAATTGGCCTGCGAAGTATCGAGCGAGAGCAATTGCTTGAGCGCATTGCGGATGTTCTCCTGGTTTTCGTCGGTATAGAAATTGGCCACATAACTGTTGAGCAAATCCTTGTCGTTTGGTGTGACGAGCATTTGCGCACGCATCCATTTCTCCTTGGTCATGTCGTTCGGGTAACCGATTACACGGTCGAGTTCCTTCGAATACATTACGTTTTCGGCAGTCGGGTATTTCATCACGTGCTCATCGAGCATTTTCCAGACTTCTTCTCCCCGATCTTCCCAAGACAAATATTTGGCATATTTGTTCCAGGCCACCGAATCGATTTTCGGTTCGTTGAGCATCCTTTTCTTCAAGGCCGCCAATTCGAGCTTGAGTTTGGCTTCGGAATCGTCCACCCACATCTGCCCGGTCGCATATTTGTTGACCAAATCCTTGTATTTGATAAAATCGGCTTTGACCATGGCCAAAAGTTTGGCGTTCTCGGCTTTTTTCTCGGGCGCTTTGTACAACAAGTCGATCGAAGTAAGCCTTTGCTTGTTCGTGTAAGCCGAATAGAGGTAACCGTCCATGAAAGGCGTTTTCGAATACAAGGCGTTCTGGCCTTTGAGTTGGGCTTCGATTTTGCCCGCATTCTGAGGGCTTCCGTACATGAACCAGTATTGCTTTCCATTGTCATCGGGACTGATTTCGCTTACGCTGTACAAACCGTCCTTGGCTTTGTGCGTGTAACGCGAGGCCCGCCACTTGATGGTCAGCTTGCCGCCTTCCCCACCGGTCACGAAACGCAATTGCGGGAAAGTCGTCGTCATTTCCTGCAGGTATTTGCGGAATTCCGGGAACATCGCCTTGTCTTTTCCTTTGGTTTTGTACCAACCGTAAGACAAACGGTTGCGCAGGTCAAAGTGTCCGGCGCTCGCATTGGCAGTCGCTGGAATCTGGAAAACGTCGTCCGGGTGCACGAAGTGGTTCCAGATACCGGTTAGCAAATATTCCGAATGCAGGATGTATTTTTCCTCGTTGTTCATGTAAAAACCGCTCGAAATCCTCGGATAATCGAACATATCCTTATTGAATGGATCGTAATCGAATTCACGCGCGCCGCCTTCGTGCAATTCACCCATGTAAAGGCTGCACATGTATTTGATCGACGGCATGCCTTTCTTCAAGGCATTGACGCCTTTGTTGTCGATGATGTTGGACGGCGGAACGTAGGTCACCGGCATCGGGCCGAAGTTTCCGGCTTCCCATTTCTTCTGTACCGATTTGAGTGCGAGCCCAATGAATTCCTGATTCTTCCAATCTTTGACGGTAAATTCGACGTGGTCGTACCCGTGCAACGACAATTCGTGTCCGTTCTTGGCCACGTCGCGCATGAGCCAGTCGCTGATCGGTTCTACCTTGTCCTTGGTTTTGATTTTGGTCGAGTTCCATTGGTCGAACACAAACGGCGGTACGGTCTTGTTCTTGTAATCGAACGCGATCATCGCCGAGTATTTGAGGTTGAACTCCTTGGCGAGTTTTTTCATATCGGGCCACCAAACCTTGGTCACATAGTCGTTCATGTTCAGGTTCATCTCCGATGCGATCGGCTCGGCCTTGATGTTGTACAAAGGCGAAGGAAAATCGTCGAGGAACATCGTGCTCACGTTCGCAATCGGATACGGAATGCCTTCCAAACCTTTGAGCACACCTGCAAAGATGAATCCGCGGTCTTGCTTGGAGGCGTAAACCGAAGTGTTGTACAAAATGACACGCCCCTTCCCTATGCTATTCTCCACAACCGCAGGGTATTTCGGGTTGTTGTAGGCGGTCGCCAAAATCTTTACTTTACTCGAAAAATTCTGTCCTGAAAAACCATAAAACGGAACCGTTTCGTAGTTCGACAAATTCTTGATCGTCGGCAACATCGGTGTGATGTAACGGTACCCCATCGATTTGGTATCGGTATCGAATTCTGCATCGGGCTTGAAACCGTACAGATAAGCCATACGGTGGTCTTCCGAAGCAAACGGCAAAAACAAAGTTCCGCCATTGGCCACAAAGTCGAGCAATTTGGACACGGCCGCATCACTGAGTTTCTTAGTGTCGAGCAAACTCACGATACGCGTCGTTGGAGACGGTGCCACGAAAGACTTGATGTTGGTCGCACGGAAAGGCATTTTGGTATAGTCACAGGCTTTCTGGATGTTCGCACAATATGCCTTGCTCTGTACGTGGTTGTCGAGCAGGAATTCCACGACAGGGGTTCCACTCATGCCCACTTCGGCATAACGGATGAATTCACCTTCACCTTTGGGGTTGTCATCGGCATCGTCATTGAGCAAATCGCCCACATTCTTGAGGTCTGACCAATCGTCGAGTCCTTCGCATCCAGCCATACTGAGGACCAGCAGCGCCGCCACGAATGTCCTGAAGTATTTGTTAGTATGTAATTGAATCTTTGTCATAACCTAGAATATTAGATCAGTAATTTTGCTTTCTCCCGGCTCGTTGACGACTTCATAGACCTTGAGGATTTTGCTGTCGTAGAAAAGCGTGATTTTGCGGCCTCTTTGGCGCAGCAGCTCGAGTTCTTTTTTGAGCTCGGCCGAGAGGTATTTGTTCTCCGAGAAAATGTTCTTTTCTGCTTTGCTGTTTTCGTTGAGCACAAATACCAATACGCTTTTGGTCAAGGCATACTGAGGGTTTTTGATTAAAAATTTAGGGTCTTTCTTATTCTTGAAATACACCGAATCGACTTTCGCATAATCCTCCAGGAAATAATCGTAATTCATGAAGAAATGCTTGTTCGTACTGATGACCTGCGTGGCCGGGTCGTTGACGATCGAATACGAAAACGGGAAATACGTTTTGGTAATCTTGTCGTAGGCATCGAGGATGTGCTTCGGTGTCTGGTCCGATTCGGTGAGCTTGTTGATGTTGTTCTGCTGGTAATAAATCGAGGCATAAATCAACCCACCGATCAACAAAATGGCCGTATATGGTGTGAATCTTTCGAGTTTATACAACGCCAGGTTGAAGAAACGAATGACCAAGGCCGCATTCAATCCGAAGATTACCGGCAAGAAAACCGCCAGGGAATTGTTGATCATGTCACGGTCGATCCACTGGTTGTGCACCGTGGTCAGGAATACGAGGAAATTGAAGAACAGGAAAAACACGATCGTCGAACTCCAGTTTTCCCTTTTCACGATCAGGAACAACAGGATCAAGACCGCCCCGCCCAAAGTGCTGTACTGGAAGTAACGGATCAGTTCCTCGTACGGCAAAATCAACTGCGGCACATAGGTATAAGAGGTCACCGACAACAAATTGGTGTGGAAAAACTCCCAGAAATCGGCCTTGAGGTAGTAACACGAAATCGTGTACACGAGGAATAAAATGCCTAGTGCCGTGAGGTAAGCCCCAATGGCAATCAGGTTGAGTACCTTAACCTTGAATCGGCTGAATACCAAACCGATGATCAAAAACGGCGGCAACAACAAACAAAGCGTAAAGAAGTCGACGAGTCCGACGGCACAGAATGCCAATACGAAACTCAGGAAATAACTCAGCTTCCCGGTCTTAAGCAATTCCGGTCTCAAGTAAAAAACCATGACCGGGAGTCCGAACGTGAGCGCCATAAAAGTCGGATCGTTCTCCAGCAGATAATACACGTTCAACGGTGTCAATACATACACCAAGGCGAACGAGAACGAACCGATGATCGGCGCAAGGAATTTCGAAGGCGTCAATTTGTTGATGAGCCAGAAAATCACGACGGCGAGCAATGTGGCCTCGAGGATTGAAATTACCTGGAGCGCGATCTCTGGGCTGACGTCGGTGATTTTCCCGTACAGGTTGACAAATGCAAATTCGCCATCCACGGTCACTTCGTTGTAGAACCAACGCTGGAAATCGAACTGGATTACTTTGTCCAAGTCGGCGATCCACGCATCGGACAGCGAATAATTGTCGTAACGGATAAAATAATAACGGCTGATGAATGTGATGCCGCCGATCAAAATGGTCAGCACCAGGATCAAGGCGTTGTTTTTCTTCTTGCCCTTTTTCTTGCCGCTGATCGAAATCCAGTACCAAAACGACTTCTTGTTTTCTACATTGCGCAGGAATTGCAAAAGCGAAGCCTTGATGTGCATGTTGAAATATTCGCGCGGTCTCCTGAGGTTACTGATGCCGATCAGGTCGATCCCGATAATCACGATCAACAAGGTAAATACGTTGAAAAGGTTGTAGGCATTGACCTGTACGAGCGCGAAAACGATGACCAAAATGGCACTTCCGTACTTGAACCAGTTGTTGGTGATGAAGTCCAAAAAGCTGACCGAACGCTTCACATTGACAAATTTCCTGTTCAGATAATACAGGAAAAGCACGATGAAGCCGAGCCTGATGAAACCTAATAATATGGAACTTTCTAAAAACATCCTATTTCAATTTGGGCAAAGTCTGCAGGTCGATATTTCCGATGAAATACTGGAAACCCGAAGGCTTGATCCGGTCAATGATTTTGTCGTTTAATTTTTTGGTGTCGGCGTATTCGATCAGGATTACCGGAACCTTATACGTCGTATTGATGGTCTTGAGCCGCGCCATCGTTTCCTCGAATTGCTTCTGGTCGCGCAGCGCATACTTCTTGTCCTTGAAATTGTAAAGGCTCGCCACCGATTCGATTGCGATGCCGTCTACATAATCGGACGTCTCCCCGATCAAATCCAGTGCGGCGTTTTGCAGGAACAGGTTCTTCGGATACTTCTCGCGGATGTTGCGCAGCAGGGTCACGAGTTCCTTTCGCTGGTCTTTTTGCGGTCCGTGGATCGTGTAATTGTCGATATTGTCGAGGAACATGCCGTCGTAGCCTTTGGCCAAGGTCTTGTCGATGATGCTCATCAAAACCGTCACGGTCTTTTCTTCCCTGAGGTTCAGGTAATAGCTGTTCCAGATTTCATTCTTGCCCAGGGTCACGTTCTTGAGTTGCTTGTAATGCGCCGCATGTGCGTTGACTTCACCCAGGCTGATGTAGGCAAAAACCTTCTCGTTCTGTTCCTTGATGATCTTGATGTCCTTTTCCGAATAGTGTTTGGATTCGAGGATTACATAGCCATAGCCCTTGATCGATTCGGCACTCAATTTCCCATAGCAGACCAGGACGGTGTTCTTCTTGACACCGGTCGCGAAGAAATTCGTAACCAAAACCGAAGGCAGGATATAAAGGAAGAAATTAATAAGCCGCATAATAATAGTAATCCAGGTTTTTGAAATAATTGATATTCGCCCGCACGGTCAGCGCCACGAAAAGCAACGCTCCGCAAAGCATTCCCACAACGCTGTACTCATAAGCAAAAAATCGACTTAAAACAAAACCTACTACCAGATTGAGCATGCAGGCATACATGATCGCTTTGAGCGGCTTGATGGCCTGCCCCAGCGTAAAAAGGTACAAAGCGTTTAACATTCCCCAGGCCAGCAGCATGTAACCGAGTCCACCGATCAGGCAAACCTTGATGCTGAGCCTCAAAAGCGGTTCCTTAAACTGTCCTTCAAATCCCCATGATGCATTGATGATGAAGTAGATGAACAGGAAAGCCAGGGCGCTGGTCACAAACAACAGTAAAATCTGCTGCCAGTACATCTTGCGCAACGAATTGTTGAACACTTCCGGGGTATTGTGGCTTGTATTTTTTTGTCCAATGTCGATAAATCTTGTGAATGACGCGATGCTGTATTCGAGAACACCGGCGAGTAATAAAAAGACCAAAATAGCCAAATCCATTCCCAATTCATAATTTTTTTCAAAATAGACCAAAAAAGGCAGCGGGCCATTGGCTCCTGAAGACCAAGCCAATATGCGGTCGATAAAGATAAAAATGTAGATAAAAATACCGTAAAAGAAATATTGGTAGTTGTGGTACAAGATCACCGGAACCTTGATTTTATGGTTCGTCTGCGATTTGTTTTTCTTGATCAGTCGGTTGAAATACAACACCAGGAACAACTTTGAAATGACAATGGCCACCCCGATGCCTACCCAGTGTGTGATGTAAACCATCAAACCCAGTGACTGTTTGAGGAAAATGGCTACTGCGGTACCTGCCAAAACAGCCACGGTGATCACCCAACGCTGTTTGATCGTATGCAACGGTGCCAAAAGCAACAACAGTAACCCGATCAGGAATGCATAGGCGAAAACGACAAACAATACTTCGTAAGGATACAGGTGAAAAAAGAAATTCGCGATGAAAATCACACCCAACACCAAGAAAATGGACAAAATCCCCACTTTGTGCAGGTAATTGATCGTTTGCTTGGTCATCTGGTAATCTTCGTAATTCCAGTAAAAGGATGCCTGGCGGCCAATCACCTGAACAAATCCACCGGTTGCGATGAGTCCGACGATCACCCCCAGAACGACCGCAGTCGACTGGATCTGGTTAAAACCCACATACGTCCACAAGGAATATCCAAAAAGGACAATCGCGGCGATCTGGATCAAGACCGGCAAAAGATGGAAAATACCAAGCGAATAATATTCGGCGAAGATTTTGGTCTTGACGCGAAGGTAATCCGAAACCTGGATGGTCTTGGGCTGGGTCGCGTCGACTTCTCTTTCCTTGGCGTTCTTGACGCCGAGATGGACCGGATCGGTGGTCAATTCGTAGTAAACCAAATCGGCCAGATCTTGTATAGATAGGAATCCAAAGTCCTGCATAGTATCCTTTTCGCGGATACCGAAGGATTCGATCGTGGCCGCAACAACCTGGCTGCTTACGGGCTTACCGATCTTGTCTTTAGTATTCTCTATTAAAGACTTAATGTTTTTGTAGTGATTTTCCATAGTAGATTGGGGTTTCTAGTTTTGGTGTATTGTGTGGGCTTTACGAGGCCTCCATAGCTTCTTGTAAGTTGGTATTGAGGTAAATAGGTTCTACAATTTGTGCTTTTCTGTTGATTACGTAATCGTAGGCAATTTCGTATTCTTTGATGAATTTATCAATAGTAAAATTATCGATTACTTTTTTTCTCGCATACGCGCCCATTTCTTTTCTCATGGATTCGTTTTGCAACAAGGTCACCACGCTCTGTCCGAGTGCTTCGTGGTCTCTTGGCTTGCAGATGAATCCGCATTTCTCGTCCAAGGCTTCGGTTACACCACCTACATCGGTAGCCACTACCGGGATGCCGCAGCTCATCGATTCCAATACGGTGTATGGGAAACCTTCAGAAATCGAAGTCAAGATAGAAATATCGCCTTCGCAGAACAACTGGTGCGGCTTGTCGTGGTATCCGGCCAGGAAGAAATTGCTTTCCAAGCCCAATTCCTTGATCAGGTTTTCGCACTCCTTGGTGTATTCCGGCACGGCATTGTTGTCGCCATACACGAGGTATTTTACATTCGGGATGGTTCTTTTGGCCACGGCGCAAGAGCGGATCATGGTCAAGACGTCCTTCAATTCGAAAATTCGGGCAGCCGCGACAACGGTTGGCGTATTTTGCAAATGCGCCGGCTTGGCCATCGGCACGAACAATTCGTGGTCGATTCCGTTATAGATCACATCGATCTTGCTTGGATTGGCACCGTACATCTTTTCCCATGACATGTTGAACTTGTTCACAGACAAGATGATATCGGCTTTGTAATAAACCAATTTGGTAATCGCTTCCGAGAAACGGATCAGCAAATTCTTCAAGAAAAACGAATATTCAGAAGAATTGATCGCAATCAAACGCTCGCGGATGAACACCCCATGCTCAGTCGCAATGATCGGTGTCCCGTGCTTATATTTGTTGACCAATGCTGGAATCACCGGAAAACCAGACAAAGTCAGGTGTGAAATGTCCACTTTCGGTACTTCGATCGAAATCGGCAACAAGAAACGGTAGATCCATCTCATTCCCACGGTCAAGTCGTATAAAGTCGCTTCGTAGTGGTTGTCTTCGGCAACGATGTCAGTGACCATGTCGCAGAAGGTTTTCCATACTGCTTTGCTTCGCATTGTTTTTTTGTAATCGTGCTTTTGGAAGAAGTTCCACATTTCGAAGATCACATCGTCCATTTCCTCCACATCTACATTGTTGGTGAAGATGTTGTTGACGAGTTTTCTGAAAATCGGAAGAAATTGCTCCACTACGGCTTGGTCGTCTTCCTGCTCCTTGCGGTTGACGCTCTTGTAGAATTTTTTGCCGTAGCTCAAGATTTCCTGTGGCTCCAGTGGCGACCACAACGGAACCTGGATCACGTTCTTTACGTTATCGCTGAGTTCGTATTTGGATTTGGATTCAAAATCGGCATTGATCGAATAAAGCGAGTAATTGACATTCTTCACTTTATTGCATAACATGTGTGCCCATGTAGAAACGCCTCCGCCGTTGAACGGATAAGTTCCTTCTAAAATTAACATTACATCGTACTTCTGTTCCATAATCCTGATGTGTTTTAGTTCACGCTCAAATAGTTCAATAAAAAATTTGTAATCATTTATCAAATCCATTTAGTGTGGTGGTATCGAAAAAGAGAGGCATTTTGTTCTCTTTTTTGTCAAACTAAATAGCAGCTTTAAAAATTAAATTCTGACGTTTTTTAAAGTTGATTTACAGGACAAAGATATTTTCAATGGTTATAACCACAAAAAAAAAGCCTCTAAATCAGTTGTAAACACTCATATTTCCGATGAAATGCACATTTTTGCGCAGAACGACTACGCACAAAAAAAATGTTAAAATAAATTTGGAGAGTACGTCGATAAAATGATGTATTTCATCGAGTTGAACAAAAAACGTTCGTCGATTAAAAGTGCTTTTCGCGGAATTTCTTCCCAATCAGGAGAATCAGTTTGGTCTTGTAGTCTTCGATCAACCAAAGGCGGTAATTTTTGCTCGAATTGCTCAGGCAGGTCACGTATTTTTTGACACGGCTTTCGATGTCGTCGTTGAGTTCCTTGGCCAACTGCTTGGCGCCCTGCAAATCCTCGCTATTGTCCACGCACATCTGCGCATGCTGGTCGAGCGATTTCTCAAAAACCACCTTCGAACGCAGGTTCTGCGCCATCGCGATTTTGTGTTCTTCCTCTACATCGAAAGACACATCGGCGGTTTTGGCAAACTTCGCGCGCAACTCGGCCGGCATCTGGTACTTGAAATGCAATTCGATCTCGGCGTCATCGCGCAAACTCTCGAGATAGAATTCGGGCGCTTTGAAGATGTGCTGCCAATCGACCGGCGCATCCCAAAGCCCGAAACGGGCGGCATTGTTGCCCAAATCGATTACAATGAATTTGTCCTTGCCCGGCAATTTGCGCGAACCACGGCCAATCATCTGGAAATACAGCGTAAGCGACTTGGTCGCGCGGTTCAGGATGATGCTTTCCACGGTCGGTTCATCGAATCCGGTCGTCAAAATCCCCACCGAGGTCAGGATGGCATCAGGCGTTTTCTTGAACCAGTGCAGGATTTCCTTGCGGTCCTCGGCCGAACTGGTGTTGTCAAGGTGCCGGATCGGAAAACCGGCTTCGCGAAACGTATCGTAAACGTATAAAGAAGTATTGATCCCGTTGTTGAAAATGAGCGTTTTCTTCCCAAGCGATTTCTCGGTGTAGGCATGCAGCAATTTCTCCTGCATGATCATGTTCGAATACAGATCATCCGAAGATTTTACGGTATAATCGCCATTGATGCCGACTTTCAAAGAAGTCAGGCCCACATCGTAACTGTAAGTCGTCGCCTCGGCGAGGAATCCTTTTTCGATGAGCGAACGGATGGTGTCGCCCACGATGAGTTCGTCGTAATTCTGGTTCATCGGCAGCTTGATGTTCGAACTCAGCGGCGTAGCGGTCACGCCGAGGATAAAAGAATTCTTGAACGAATTGAGCAATTTGCGGAACGAATTGTAATGCGCCTCGTCGATGATGACCAAACCGATGTTGTCCAGGTGCAGTTTCTCGTCGTTGATGCGGTTCTTGAGCGTTTCGACCATCGCCACGAAGCACGAATAATCGTTCTGGTCGGGCAATTCCTTGACCTTGCTGTTGATGATTTTGTTCTTGACATCGAAACCGGTCAGCATTTTGGAAGTCTGCTTGCACAATTCGATCCGGTGTGTCAAAACCACCACTTTTTTGTCGTGTTTGGACAGATAGCGGCGTACAATCTCGGAGAAAATCACCGTCTTTCCACCGCCTGTCGGCAATTGGTACAGCAAATGATGGTTCGGCGCAGCATTGTCCAGACGCTTAAAAATAGCGTCAATATCGCCCTGCTGGTAGCCGTAAAGCTCCTTCCTCTCCTCTATTTCCAGTTCCAGATCTCGGTTTTGCATGACGATTTTTAGAATTTTGCAAAAGTACGTCTAAAAAGCAGTTGTCCGACATTTGGAAAGTTAAATTTAAGATTTCACTACAACGATTGCGTTTCCGGCCGATTTTTGGCGAAACATTGGCAATTGAGGCGATGGCATTTTCCTACGAA
Source organism: Flavobacterium sp. (assembly GCF_047602195.1). GTDB lineage: Bacteria > Bacteroidota > Bacteroidia > Flavobacteriales > Flavobacteriaceae > Flavobacterium. The sequence goes on along the minus strand of NZ_JASGHW010000004.1, from coordinate 2,351,719 downwards.
ATCGTAATTTTGAAACTACTTCCCTCTACTATGCTTACTTACGACACTCTTTCGATCGGTGAAGCCACCCAACTGCAAAATGAAATGCGCGAACATATCGTGTTGCAACCCTTGCAAAAGGAAATTAAAACCATAGCGGGTGCCGACATTTCCTTCAATAAATACGAAACAAAAGTCTACGCCGGAATTGTCGTTTTGGATTATCCACAAATGACGGTCAAACATTACGCCTTGGCCGAATTCGAAACTACCTTTCCTTATGTTTCGGGCTATCTCGCTTTTCGGGAAATCCCAGCCTTGTTGCAAGCCTGGCAATTGCTGCCGCAGAAACCCGATGTCGTGGTACTCGATGGGCAAGGCATTACCCATCCGCGCAGAATGGGCATCGCGTCGCATTTCGGGGTGCTCGAAAATTGGCCTACCATCGGCTGCGCCAAAAGCATGTTGTTCGGGAAATTCGACCCATTGGAAGAAAGCAAATTTAGCACGCAGCCCATTTACGGCAAAGGCGAATTGATGGGCCATGCCTTGCGCACCAAAGACAAGGTGCAGCCGGTCTACGTCTCGCCTGGCCATCTGGTCACCGCCGAACAAAGCCTCGAAATCATCAAGCATTGCGTAGGCAAATACCGCATTCCCGAACCCACGCGGCGCGCACATGAAAAAGTCAATGAATTCCGTACCGGAAAATTAAAAGCCGGATTCCATTTGGGAAATGAGCATCCGACTTTGTTTGGTTAGGCCGCCTGAATATCGTTCTTTTCGACCGTCTGCGGCAGAATGCGAATCGCAATATCGATGTTAGGTTATGTTGGTTCAGGCTACTTGGGCACCGGTATTTGGTTTTTCCTTGGCATCGAGCATTTTGAGCGCGATTTCGATATAGCTCGTGTGCTGCGATTCGCTTAAGACCGAAGAATCAAAGCGCATGATGTTCTTGACATTGTCAAGCGCCTTGGCAAAAATCAGCCTCGGATTTCTGAGCTCGCTTTTCTTGAACGAACCGCCGCTGAGCTTCAATGAAATGATCGCGCAGTCTTCCAGATTGCTGTTTTCGAATTCGGCTTTTCCGGTGGACTGGATTTCCTTGAAATAGCCGTTGCGCAACAATTCGGCGATTACTTTGCGCATGATCTTGATCTTGTTCCAGTTGTCTTTGTAGACCAACAACAGCGAAACATCGGGAATCATCAACGTCAGGGTCAAATTCAACTTTTCCATCTCTCAAAATTTTATACCTTAAAATTGGAGATTAAAAGCAAGCGGTACTTTATAATTTAAGCGCCGACTGTTCTACAATTCCTGCAATCGCATTACGCGAAGTCAAGTTTTTCAAGGGTTCGCGCGAAATCATCGCTGTTCTCCCACCGCTGTTTTTGGGTTTCCAGCACAATGGCCGAAAGCCGTGGTTTGAAGTCGGGAACCACACCATTGGCAATCGCATAATTGACCGCCTGCTCGAACGAATTGTGCATACTTTTGTAAAAAGACGCATACCGCATTTCCCGCCGGGCCGCGTATTTCTGCGCGACTTCTATCGCAAACAACATCACGTCGGCAACGGCAAACGGATCGACGCCAAGCAGCAGGAAATGCTTGATGATTTTTTGTGCGGTCGAACGCCGGAGTTTGGCTCGCTTGGTCTTGACGGGGAAGTATTCGTTTGAGATTTTGGCCTTGGCCTCGCCCACCAGCTTGTCTTCTTTGGGGTTGAAAATGAAATCATAATAGGTCTTGACTTCACTGAATTTATCGTAAAGTTCGAGAAGTTGCTCCTCGATCTGCTCCTTGTCTAAACCAGACAGGTATTTTTTTAAATCGCGTTTGCTCATACGGTAAAAATATCGGCAAAAGTACGTGCTATTTTGGTGCAAAAACCGAAGTGTTTCCCTAATTTTGCAGCACGCACGATTTGCCATTCAAACCTAAAAATACAAATTATAATGCTTCGGATTTTTAAAATTGTCGCCTTGCTCGAAGGCGTTTCCTACCTGGCGCTGTTTGCCAACATGTTATTGATTAAACCCAACAACATCGATTTGTACAAAACCTTGCTTTTCCCGGTCGGGATGGCGCACGGGCTTTTGTTCATCGGTTATATCATTTTGGCCATCATGCTCAAGATTGAACTCAACTGGGATTGGAAGAAATTCGGCATCATCCTGATCGCTTCGGTTTTGCCTTTCGGTACTTTTTATATAGAGCAGAAATACCTCAAAAATGCATAAAACGCTTGAGAAAATATTCGGCTGGTGCTATCCGCTGTTCCGCAAAATGGGACTCGGAGACACCATTGCCGCCTACTCAAGCCTGATCATCAACATCATCATCCTGGCCTTTTTGGCGTACTGGATCTACATCATTTTCAGAATGATACTCGTCACGGCGATGGTCATCGTGGCGCGCAGGACCAAGACGCGCTTCGACGATTTGCTCGTGTCGAACAAAACGGCGAAATACATTGCGCATTTAATTCCGCTGCTGTTCATCTACAAATCGGTTCCGGTGATCCTCGATGCCTATGTGTATTGGGAAACGGTGTTCGGCAAACTCGTCGGCATCTACATTATATTATTGAGCCTTTGGATTGTGCGGACGATTTTCAATGCACTGCGCGACCACCTCAAACAGATCCCCAAATACAGCGACAAGCCGATCGACAGTTACATCCAGGTCGTGATGATTGTCCTTTGGATGATCGGGATTTTCGTGATCATTTCGGAATTGTTCAACGTCAAGCCGAATACACTTTTTGCTACATTTGGAGCGATTTCGGCGATCATCATCTTGATTTTCCGCGATACGATTTTGGGTTTCGTGGCCAGCGTACAGGTTTCATTGAACGACATGGTGCGCATCGGCGACTGGATCACGTTCGATAAATTCGGTGCCGACGGCGATGTGATCGAAATCAACCTGGCCACCGTCAAGGTCCGCAATTTCGACAACACCACGACGACGATTCCAACTTACAGCATGATTTCGGATTCGTTCCGCAACTGGCGCGGCATGCTCAATTCGGATGGGCGCCGCATCAAGCGTTACGTCAACATCAAGACCAAAAGCATCCGTTTCCTTGACGAGGCCGAACTGGAAAAAATGAAGAAAATCCAATTGCTTACATCTTATATAGAGGAACGCCAGCGCGAGATCAACAAATTCAACGATGCGCACGACATCGACAAATCGATCCCGATCAATGGGCGCAACATGACCAATTTTGGCCTGTTCCGCAAATACATCACGCAGTATTTGCAGAACCATCCCGCGCTCAACAAGGACATGTTGCTGTTGTGCCGCCAATTGCAGCCCACGCAATATGGGATTCCGCTTGAAATCTATACGTTTACGAGCGACAAGCGTTTCGAGAATTACGAATACATCATGGCCGATATTTTCGACCACATCTTTGCGGCCGTCGGTTATTTTGATTTGGAAATTTTCGAACTGCCGAGCGAAGGCAAGAAAGCTTTTGATAATTAGTCAATGTACCAATTAGAAAATGAGACAATATGATTCCGAACGTCATATCCTAATTTTCTAATTATCTAATTTTCTAATTGGCTAATTTTCTAATTGCCCCATTAATCCTTACTCTCAATTTTCCGGAAACGGTCATCTAACTTTTCCAATTGGGTTTTTCCATGTGGTTTGGGTTTGCCTTCGTCATCGAGTCCTACCATCGTAATCGAATCGATCGTGATGATGCGTTCGCGCGTCATGATGTTGCGCACCTCGCATTTGAGCGTGATCGAGGTGTTCCCGAATTTGACCGCATCGATGCCGATCTCAATAATGTCGCCCTGTCGGGCCGAACTCCTGAAATTGATTTCGGACATGTGCTTGGTGACAATCCTTGTATTTTCGAGTTGGATGATCGAGAACAGCGCGAGCTCCTCGTCGATCCAGGCCAATAGTTTCCCGCCGAACAACGTACCATTCGGATTGAGGTCTTCGGGTTTGACCCATTTTCTGGTGTGGAAAAGCATGTTCATCTTTTGGTCAAGGCATAACTGATGATTTCATCGTGATCGAAGGCGAGCTGCGGCAATTGATTCACCGAAAACCATTGCGCATCGGCGGCATCGTCGCCTGCCTGAGCGGCCAATTTTTCATCGGTGACCACATACAGGTAAGCCACCGAAACGGTATGCCCACGCGGGTCGCGGTGTGGTTTCCCGAACGTTTTGAGTTGATCGAGGTGACGCACATTGATGCCGGTTTCTTCGGCCAATTCGCGTCGTGCGGCATCGGCCAGGTCTTCATTCTCATCGACAAAACCGCCCGGCAAGGCCCAGCTTTCGCGAAAAGGTTCGTTCTTTCTTTGGATCAAAAGGACTTCGCCTCCGGAGATGTTCTGCCGCAGCAGCACAATGTCGACAGTGACAAATATTTTGGGAGTTCTCATGGGAAATTGAATATTATTTTGGAATGTTTATAAAATACCGATTAAAAGCGCATTTATTCCGTTAAAGGTTGAATTTTAAATCTAAACTATTATATTTGCAAAGACTAAATGTAAAAAAATTACAGCGACCATCGTATAATTCCTGACCTAATTATGAAAAAAAATTTACTATTATTATCATTTTCGCTACTGACTTTTGCGACTGTTTCTGCCCAGGACAACAGTAAGAAAGACGACAAAAAGGACGCTAGCGATGCGGTAATTGAGCACAACACGTACAACAAATGGACGGTTGAGGCGGTTGCCGGACAAAGTAAAGGAACCAAGCCATACAGTACAGGATATTATTCCAGCAACCCTGATAAAGTTTTGGGGTCGTTCAACTTCAACTCTTTCGGATTGGGCGTTCGCTATATGTTTAGCCCTAAATTCGGTTTGAAGCTCGATGGAGTCTACGAAAAATTCGAAAACAACGAAAAAACCGACAGCAAACCCTTTGAGACCCAACAATTGCGTTTCGGAATCCAGGGTGTGATCAATGCGGCGCGTTTGTTCAACATCGAAGAACAAATTGGCCGTTTGGGACTTTTGATCCACGGTGGTTTTTCTTATGCGCGTTTTACGCCCAAACTCGATTCTGGGATCGATCCAGATTTGAACCAGGTGGGCGAATCAGGTGGTGTATCCAACGTAGACCGTACCGAAAACAACCTCGGGGTCATGTTCGGTGTTTCTCCAGAATTCCGTGTAACGAAAAGAATTTCGATCATTGGCGACTTCACTACGGTGGCCAACTTCCGCCAGCACTTTGCTTGGGACGGACACTATTCCAAACAAGACAACAACTTGGCCGGTCAATTGGTCAGCGGTTCTATCGGACTCACCTACTCTTTCGGAAGCGAAGACCTTCACGGAGACTGGGCGATCATCGAAGACAAACGCCTCGATGAAATCGACGAACTCGATAAACGCATCGGTGACCTCGAGAGCATGATGAACGATGCCGATAAAGACGGCGTACCGGATTACCTCGACGTAGAAAACAACTCGATTGCCGGTGTGGCGGTGGATACCAAAGGAAGAATGGTCGACATCAACAAAAATGGTATTCCGGATGAGTTAGAAAGCTTCCTCCAAACCAATTATGCAACAAAAGAAACCGTTACACAGGCTGCAGCCAGCGCGAACGAAGAAATGATCAAACGCTTGATCAACGAAGGTTATGTAACGACTTATTTCGACACCAACAAAACCAAGCCAACCAATGTTTCTACGGAAGGCATCGACTTTATGTTGACTTACCTCAGAAACAACCCGTCGGCATCCATCGACATCATTGGAAATGCGGATGAAATCGGCAAGACCGAATACAATAACAATTTGGCCAACAAACGTGCGGAAAGCGTCAAAGCGATCTTGGTTAAAGCCGGCATCAATCCTAACCGCCTCAACGTAGTCTCTAAAGGAGAAGACACTTCGGTAGATAAAGACTCAGACGGCGCTAGAAAATTAGTAAGACGCGTTACTTTCAAAGTCAAATAATTAACAACGCATTCTTGATAAGTATAAATCATCCCCTGTCAGTCGGCAGGGGATTTTTTTTAACTTTAAAATAAAAATGGAAACAAGAGATGTTTTTATCCGAGACTTCCGCGGTGAAACTTTAGGAAACATTACCGCCCAATCTTCCTCCGAAGAGATTTTCCAGAACCAAACCCTGCGCCCCATCCTCAAACTGCAGAACGATTTGTTCCTTGCGGTTTTTGCCAACCAGATCAGCAAGCACAAAAATGACTTCTACAAGCTTTCTGTCGAAAAGAAACTGCACTATATAGAGAATGTGATCCAGAAAGACATCAAGTTCCGAAACGCGCTCAAAGGAATGGTCATCAGCCTGTTCAGCCTCGACGAATACGCCGAATACATCCAGAATTCCTCAAGCCTCAATAAACGCATGATGAATATGCTCATCGAGCGGCTCAAAAGCCAGGTACAACTGTTTGAAATGCCGGAAGAATGATTTTCCGGCATTCTTTTTTTGACAAAATGCTAACCAGCGCCTTTATTTAAAGGATTAATTACAATTTTGTTAATATATCCATCTTATTGTATAGATAACAATAAATATTCATCAAATCGCCAATAAAACAACGAAGTTCGCGATATTTTTATTATAATTGTTAGATAATAAAGATTTCATGAAAGAAGAATACTTCAAATGGTACTCGCATAATTTGAGCGGGGAAACCGAGATGTTGATTTTTGGGCATGCGGGCTATCCGGTGATCGTCTTCCCCACCTCGATGGGGAGTTACCACGAAAACAAAGACATGGGATTGATCGAATCGGCGCGCTGGTTTATCGAACAAGGCTTGATCAAGATTTATTGTCCGTCGAGCATCGACAAGGAAAGTTTCTACAACAAGAAAATCCATCCCGTACACCGCATCCAGAACCACGTGTGGTACGACAAGATGATTTGCCACGAAATCGTCGAAAAAATCAGGAACAATACCGGTTCGGGAAAAGTCGCCGTGGCCGGATGCAGTTTCGGCGGTTACCATGCAGCCAACTTTGCGTTCCGCCATCCCGGTTACGTCAGCCATTTGTTTTCGATGAGCGGCGCCTTCAGCATCAAGAGTTTTATGGATGGTTTCCACAACGACGACGTTTATTTCAACAGCCCTGAAGATTATTTATTTGGGCTCGAAGACCGCGAACTCTGGAATATGGACATCGTCCTGGGCACATCCGATGGCGACATCTGCCTGCACGACAACCTGAACATGAGCAAAATCCTGAGCCATAAACATGTCGACCATTGGCTCGACATCCGACAGGGGCAGCACGACTGGCCGGTTTGGAAAGGCATGTTCCCGCATTATTTATCACGAATCAAATTCTAATCACTGTCAACTATAAACTAAAAGAAATGAAGAAAATCGGAATATTATTCGGCATGGAAGACACCTACCCGCAAGCGTTCATCGACAGGGTCAATTCCAAAAACGAAAAAGGCATCATTGCCGAGGCGGTCACGATTGACAAGGTCGTACAGAACAGAGGCGGCGAATATGCCGTGATCATCGACCGCATTTCGCAGGACGTGCCGTTCTACCGCGCCTACCTCAAGAATATGGCATTGACCGGAACCAACGTCATCAACAACCCATTTTGGTGGAGCGCCGACGACAAATTCTTCAACAACTGCCTGGCCGATGTGTTGGGCGTGCCGTTACCGAATACGGTCATTTTGCCTTCGGCCGAGCATCCTACCGATACGACTTCGAAATCGTTCCGCAACCTCAAATTCCCGATGGATTGGGACGCCATGTTCGAATACGTTGGTTTTCCAGCCTATATGAAACCCTATGCAGGCGGCGGCTGGAAAAACGTCTACCGACTCGAAAACAAGGAAGAATTCTGGGACAAGCACCGCGAAACCGGACAGCTTGTGATGTTGTTGCAGGAAGAAATTGTTTTTGAGGAATATTTCCGCGTGTATTGCCTCGGGAGAAAAGCCGTACGCATCATGCCGTACGAGCCGCGTAATCCGCACCATTTACGGTATGTAGTCGAAAATCCGACGAAAGACAAAAAGTTATTGGCCACGGTTAAAGATTATACCTTGAAATTGTGTGAAGGCTTGGGCTACGATTTCAATACGGTTGAGTTTGCGGTCCGCGACGGAATCCCCTATGCGATCGATTTCGGAAATCCGGCGCCGGATGCCGAGGTGACTTCGGTGGGCGAGGAAAATTTCGAATGGGTCGTCGAAGAATCGGCGAAAATGGCGATTGCCATGGCCAAGAAACACAAGCCTGGAAAAATGAACCTGACCTGGGGAACGTTTATGCAGGATTCGGTGGCACAAATGAATAAGTAATTAGGGAATGAGAAAATTAGAAAATTAGAAAATTCACACAGTACAGGAATTACCTAATTGTCTAATTGTCTAATTGACACATTAACAATATGAGAAAATTACCCGTTTTCACACTCGGTGTAGAAGAAGAATACCAAATTATTGATCCCGAAACTCGCGATCTGCGGTCGCATTTGTCCAAGATTGTCGATGGCGCCAAGGTGTTCCTCAACGAACAGGTCAAGGCCGAAATGCACCAGTCGGTCGTAGAGGTCGGCACCAACATCTGCAACAATGTCAAGGAAGCCAACGATGAACTGGTTTTCCTGCGACGCCAGATTGTCGATTTGGCGCAAAAACAAAACCTGATCGTGGGCGGCGCCGGGACGCATCCGTTCTCGAAATGGCAGGACCAGCCCATCACCGATGACCCGCGCTACCACAACATCGTCAACGAGTTGCAGGATGCGGCGCGTTCGAACTTGATTTTCGGGATGCATTGCCACGTTGGGATTGAGAACCGTGAGATTGGCTTGCAATTGATGAACCAGGCGTGTTATTTCCTGCCGCATATTTTCGCATTGTCTACGAATTCGCCTTTTTGGGAAGGAAGACAAACGGGCTACAAATCGTTCCGCACCAAGGTTTTTGATAAATTTCCGCGAACTGGCTTACCTGAATATTTCGATCACGTTGCATCGTATGACAATTACCTCGAGACTTTGGTCAAGACGAATTGCATCGATAACCCAAAGAAAATCTGGTGGGATTTGCGCCTGCATCCGTTTTACAACACGATTGAATTCCGCATTTGCGATATGAGCCTGACCGTTGAAGAAACGATGTGCATCGTCGCGATTATCCAGGCGATTGTGGCCAAATTGTACAAACTGACGATGCAGAACACGAGTTTCAACATTTACCGATTGGCATTGATCAAAGAGAATAAATTCCGCGCCGCACGTTACGGCATCGACAACCACATGATCGATTTCGGTTTGCAGAAGGAAGTCGAAACCAAATGCCTGATTGTCGAATTGCTCGATTTCATTGATGATGTCGTCGATGAACTCGGCAGCCGCGAACAGATTTCGTATGTACACCAAATCATGAAAAACGGTACGGGCGCCGACAAGCAATTGGCGGTTTTTGAACGCACGGGCGATTTAAGAAGCGTAGTCGATTTCATCACCGGCGAATTCACCAAAGGGTTATAGTTACAAATAATTAATATCTTTGTAACCGAAATTTAACCTACTAACATTACAGCAGATGAGCCAATACCCTATCAAGCTTGCCATCCTGGACATGTACAACGGCGAACCCAATCAAGGGATGCGCTGTATCATTGACATCATCGGACGTTTCAACCACATGCTCGAGTTCAAGATTTTTGACGTGCGCGGCCAATCGGAGTTTCCCAAAATAGAGGAATACGACATCTATATTTCGACCGGAGGTCCCGGCAATCCATTGATCGGCGACGGCAAATGGGATTTGAAATACTATGACTTCATCGACGCTTTGGTCAAATGGAACGATACAAAAGAAATCAAGAAGCATGTGCTGTTCATCTGCCATTCGTTCCAGATGGCGTGCAAACACTTCGGATTGGCCGAAATCACCAAACGCAACGACACCTCATTTGGCGTGATGGCCGTACACAAAACCGTAGCCGGGCAGGAAGATCCATTGTTCAGCGGACTTAACGACCCGTATTATGCAGTCGATTCGCGCGATTACCAAGTGGTGCAACCGAATTTAAAAGTGTTCGCCGATAAAGGCGCGACCATCCTGTCGCTCGAAAAAATCCGCGACCATGTGAAGTACGAAAGGGCCATCATGGCGGTGCGTTTCAACGATTATTTTGTGGGGACACAATTCCATCCCGAAGCCGACCCGATTAGCTTTATTGCCAACCTCAGAAAAAAAGAAACACGCGAGAAAATCCGTGCAATGAAAGGCAAACGCAAATTCCGCGACATGCTCGAGGCGCTGCTCGACAACGATACGATTTACAAGACCAATGAGACGTTGATCCCGAATTTTCTCAGGATTGCCATCAACGATTTGATCCAGACGAGAAAAATCCTTTCAAATTAGACCGCTGCGCTGCAAGACCACTCCGTTTCGAGAACCAAGACCGCTGCGCTGCAAGAGAAAAGACATTCATCATTCACCACTCTTAATTCACAATTCCTATGGTTCCAAAACTCCGCCAAGCGTTCAACAGCCATTTTTCTGAACAACGATACCAATGGATGCAGGACGACATCGCCGCGGATTTTGATTACCGGCCGACTTTCCGTATCGGCGAAACGCCGTTTATTATTTCAAAGGAATTGCAGGCGCAACTGATCGAAGGTTGTGAACAGGTAATCCAACTGATCCAGCGCCCAGATTTCAAGCCACTCACCGAAAAATCTTTGGAACTCAACACCAAAGTCCCGAACGAAGACGCGCACACGACTTTTCTCGCGATTGATTTCGGCATCTGCGAAGAAAACGGCGAAACCGTCCCGAAACTGATTGAAGTGCAAGGATTTCCCTCGTTGTTCAATTACCAATACAACCTGTATTACAAATTCCTCAAGTATTACCCGTTCCTGACGGAGACCACACCGTTTCTAGGCGGACTCAATTACCGCGATTATCTGACGGTTCTTGAAAACGCCATTTGCAATGGTCATCCAAAGGAAAATGTCATTTTGCTCGAGATTGAACCCGAGAAACAAAACACCAAGATCGATTTCTATTACTGCCGACGCGACATCGGGATTCCGATTGTGTGCGTGACAGAATTGACCAAAAAAGGGAAACAACTGTTCTACAAAAATGAAAACGGCGAAGAAATTCTGGTCAAGAGGATTTACAACCGCGTCATTTTCGACGAACTGGAATTGCGCAAGGATTTGAATCTGAAATTTAGCTTTAGTGACGAACTCGATGTGGAATGGGCCGGGCATCCGAACTGGTTTTTCAGGATCAGCAAATACATACTGCCGATGCTCAAGGGCAAATATTTTATCGAAACAACTTTGCTTTCTGATTTAGACAAAATACCGCAAGACCTTGAAAAATACGTTCTTAAGCCTTTGTTTTCCTTTTCAGGAAGCGGAGTGGTTTTCCACGTCAAAAAAGAAGACATCGAAGCCGTCAAGGAAAAGGATTTGTACATCCTGCAGAAGAAAGTCCACTACCAACCCATCGTGCAATCACCCGACGGAAAAGTCAAGGCCGAAGTCCGTATACTTTACATTTGGGAAAAAGGAAAAGACCATCCAACACCGGTGAGCAACCTCGTTCGTTTGAGCCGCGGCGAAATGATCGGCGTCAAATACAATAAGGACAAGGATTGGGTCGGCGGTACGCTTGGCCTATTTGAAAAGAATTAGATAATTAGAAAATTAAATAACGTTCACAATTCGGTCATTTTCTAATTTTCTAATTGGCACATTAATGCAGATGCTTCACTTCTGGTTGCGCAGCCACCGTAGCAAAATCCCTTACCAAACGATCGGCGTAATTATCAAGCAATTCCAGTACTTTTTCGTGCTTGTCCGAATTGACGATCAGTCCCGCATGGTAATCCAATGGCACGCGAAAACACACTTCATTATCGTCAAAACAAGACAGATCCGGATTTTCGAATTTGGATAAGGTCAGTACAATTCCGGCGTAATCCTTTTTGACTTTGGGCAATTTGTAATCGATTCCTTTGGCCAAGGCGTTTTCAATAGCCGCCCATTCGGCCCAAAGGTTGATTCCGGAAGCCGCGGCGACCATTTCGGCCAAATGCGCCCCACCCACCCGCGAAGAAGTTTCGAGGAAATAAATGCGCCCGTTTTCCTTGCACTTGATGTATTCGGAATGCGCAGCGCCGTGTTTGAGCCCGAATCCCTTGATGACTTCCTCGTTGATTTTCTTGATGGCCTTGTCGTCTTCGGAATTGTACGGAATATTGGCGCTTCGGAAAATACCGCCGCCCTGCGAAATTTCCATCGGTGTGGCCAAGTAACGCGAAGTGATGCTAAAGATGATTTTCCCGTTCAGGATCAAACTGTCGCAATGGTACACATCGCCTGGACGGAATTGCTCCACCAAATATTTAAATCGGTTGTTCCCCATTTCATTGATGTGCATCCACAGACTTTCCTTGTCATAAACTTTGATAATCCCGTTGGCCGAAGCCTCCGAGCGCGGTTTCAACACCCAGGGCGGCGCAACCGTATCGGCGAATGTATTGATGTCGTGGTCGTTGAACAGCGAACAGAATTGCGGATTCGAGATACCACAACTTTTGGCACGCATGCGCATGGCCAGTTTGTCCCTGAAATAACGTCCAGTGGTTTGCCCCATACCCGGAATTCGCAGGTTTTCGCGTAAGTATGTTGCCTTTTCGACATCGAAATCATCAAGCGCCACGACGGCATCGACCTGCGTCGATTTCATGAGGTTGCTCACGCCCAGCAGCAGGTGTTCCAGGTTCCAATCGGTGTCCTGTCCTTCCATATAAAACACTTCGTCTAGGTATTCGAACGGCCAGGGCTTGTCGCGCAGTTTCTCGGTCGTAACCAGAAAAACAGTATTGCCCAATTGCTTGAGGTTGATCAGGAAATCATTCCCTTTAAAAAAGTTCGAAATACAAACGAAGGTTTTCTGTTGGTCCATAACTTAAAGATTTTCAATAAATTTAGTCAATAAATGTACACCATAAGCGGTTGCATGTTTGCTTTTTGCAAATTCGTCATCGCCAAAAGCCACGCCTGCAATGTCGAGGTGTGCCCAAGCCTTGTGGTCTTCGGTAAAATATTCGAGGAATTTGGCCGCGGTAATTGCTCCGGCCAACGGTTTGCCACTCCAGTTCTTGACATCGGCGATGTCGCTTTCGATATCGGGTTTGTAGGCATCCCAAAGCGGCAATGGCCAGGACTTCTCTCCTATTTCATTGCCGGCCTGCGTGATTTTCTGCACCATCTCATCGTTGTTCGAAAACAAGGCGGCGCATTCATAACCAAAAGTCCCTACGGCGCTTCCGGTCAAGGTCGCCAAATCGACTACCACTTCGGGTTTGTAATTCTTGATCAGGTACGATAAGCCATCGGCCAGGATCAAACGGCCTTCGGCATCGGTATCGATAATTTCGATTGTACTGCCATTGTAGCTTCCGATCACGTCGCTCGGCAAAAAGGAATTCGCATCGACTGCGCTTTCACAGGCCGGGACAATCGCGGTGACCTTGACGGGCAGTTTCAAATCGGCGATCAATTGCATCGCACCCAAAACCGCGGCTCCTCCGGCCATGTCGCTTTTCATGTGCACCATCGCGGCGACCTTGATGTTGAGTCCGCCGGTATCGAAGGTGATGCCTTTGCCGACCAAGCCCACATGTTTGGTTTTGGGGTTGGCATTTTCAGACGTATACTGCATGATGATGAATTGCGGTTCATGCTGGCTGCCTTTCCCGACGGCCAAAAAAGCATCGAGCCCCTTTTCCCTACAGGCTTCCCTGCCTAAAACTTCGGTCTTAAAACCGTACTGTTTTCCGGTTTCGGTTGCCCAATTGGCCAAGTATTTTGGTGTAGCCACATTCGGAGGCGAATCGACCAGGCGCAAGGTTTCACTTTGGGCTTTGGCAATCTTGATTCCTTTCCCGGCAGTGGCGGCCACGTCTTTTTTGGCAAACAATTGCAGGGCAAACCCTTCATTCAGGAAAGGATGCTTTTCATTTTTCTTGAAATGTCCGAGGTCGTAAGTCCCGAGATACAAGCCCGAAATCATCGCTTCGGTCTGGGCCGCAGAGCAATTGGCAGGAACCACCAAAGCCGTATTCGCGGCAAATACCTCCTTTTGCTTGGCTGAAATCCGGCGAAAAATAGTCCCCAATGCTTTATAGTCGGGCGCCTTGCCGATCCCGATAAAAACATGCGTACAATCGTATTTTTCAACCAGGTAAACCGTGTCTTTTTTTCCGTAGAAAACTTTGGACGGCACTGAAACGCCGTGAAATTCGGTCGGCAACAGATGCTGTGCGCTGGTTTCAAACACCGGAATCAATAAAGTTCCCGTGAAATGGTCGAGGGTGTGTATGTTTGTTGTGGTCATCAGTCTTTGGTATTAAAATAGAGCCATTCGATTGCTTTCGGAAATTCGTCGCTCCAGTAGGTTTCGTTGTGCTTGCCTTCGTTGTTGATGCTCAGCTTGATCTTCATCTTGTCGGAAATAAATTCATTCTTGAGCAGGTTGTTCTTGAATTGCTTGACGTGCTTGATCATCGTCGCGCTTTCGTCCCCGCCGGCATACAGGTAAATCTTGGTGTCGGCCGGTTCGGAAAAATCGACGCCGCTAAAATCTATTTTGGGCACCACCCAAAGCGAAGGCGAGAAAATCATCAGTTTACCGTATACTTCCGGATACAGCAATCCACTGAAGATGCTCACGAGTCCGCCCATCGAACTGCCACCGATGCCGGTGTGTTCGCGTTCGGGTTTGGTGCGGAATTTCTTGTCTACGAACGGCTTTAAAGTATCGGTGATGAAGCGGATGTATTTTTTTCCCTGGCCCACGCCGAGCACGGTCTTGCCGACATTGTATTCCTTGATTCGGTCCTGTTCGGCATGTTCGACCGCGATGATGATGATCTTACCGATTTTGTATTCGGACATCACGGCGAGCTTTTTATCGATTTCCCAATTGCCGAACTGCGCATTTTCGTTGAACAGGTTCTGTGCATCCTGCAAATACAGCACAGGATAATGCTCGGAAGATTGGTCGTAATCATGCGGCAAAAGCGCCCATATCTTGCGTTTCTTGTTGAGTTGCGGCATCTCGAATTCATCCGAAATGAGTTGGATCTGCGGCAGGAAATTTTTCCTAAACGGCAGCCAGTTCTTGCGCCAACGTTCCACGTGTTCCTTGCGGATGCCTTTGTGTTGGCGGCACGAACGGTTTTCGGTCCGGTTGCCGTATTGGTCGATCTCGACCTCGCTCCAGTCGCCCTTGGTGAATTTGTACAGCAGTTCGTCAGGGTAATTGAAATCTGCGGCGAATTTGTAATGGTACAAACCGTTGCCGATCTTTTCCATTTCATAACGCTTGTCCTGGGTGTGCCACTGGTTGAAATTGCCCGAGAGGTAAACGGGGCGCGCGTCGTCGTCGTCAGTAGTGAGCAGGATATTGAGCTGCGGCTCGGTCAAATCGGTCACATCCGGCACTATGGTATTCTTTTGGGCATTCATCTAATTAAAAAACGGGTTGGGTAAATATAGTCGATTGACTCTTGAAATAAAAGCAAAGTGGTGCCAATTCATTCAGAATTAGCGATTTTTGAAAAATGGATGCGATTTATTGGAAAAAACGAAATTATCCCTTGCGTACCGCGCGCAATTTGGCAATGTACTGTTGTGGCGTCTCGTTGTTGTAAGTACCGAGTTGGCCCACGATTTTCGCATTTTTGTTGATCATCACGAGCAACGGGAAAAAACCATCCTTGTTGTATTTTTCCACAATCAGCAGGTTTTCTTCGAGGTTGGAATCGTTCGACTGGAAATCCTGCTTGACCAGTATGAAGTTCTCATCGGCAAAGCTTTGGAATTCGGCCGACTGCAGCACTTTCTTGTCAAGGTTTGCGCAGCTCTCGCAATTGTCCGGTACCGAGAAAAACAGCAACACTTCCTTACCCGATGCCGAGGCTTCCTTGAGCGCTTCATTGAGGTTCGTTTTCCATTCCTGCGAATAGCCAGCCACACTGCCTGCCAGCAATAGCAATACAATACTTACATTTTTCATAGCGCGTAGATTTGGAGATAAATGTATCAAAATAATCGGAACGGCAAGCGCAAATCGGTGGAAAAATACGAACCGTTCTCCATAAAAAAAGCAGCCCTTTCAGACTGCTTCCTTTCGTATAAAATAGTGTAATTATTGGCGTTGGAAAACGTAGCGTTTCACTTTGCTTACGCCGTTTACGGTAACGGTTTTCTCGAAGTAGAATTTGTTGTTGGCTTCGGTAAAGGTCACGTTGATCGATTCGTTGCTGTCGGAATACGTCAGGTGGTAAGTGTTCAAGCCTGATTTTACCCAGTAAGCCAATTTTTGGGTCGTCAAGGTGCAAGTTGCTGCCATCAAGCGATCACCATCTTCGTCATCGTCATCGTCGTCATCGTCGTCATCGTCGTCATCGTCGTCATCATCGTCATCATCATCGTCATCATCGTCATCATCGTCGTCATCATCGTCGTCATCATCGTCATCATCATCGTCATCATCATCGTCATCGTCATCATCATCGTCATCGTCGTCACTTCCGGTATAGACTTCATGCGTCAATTGCTGCGCGCCGAAGATGTACGTTTCTTCTTTTTCGCACGAACTGAGGTTTCTTTCGACCCCGTCGGTCATTTCGGCCACGAGTTTCCAGGTTCCGATGATCGATTCTGTGGCATTGTACGTTACGATGTCATCGTCGTTCTTGTTACAGCTAAATGTAAAGACAAGAACCAAAAGCAAAAGGGTTATTTTCTTCATTTTGTTTATAATTGGTTTTAAATTGATACTCTTTATTGGACAAATTTGAGCCCGACCGTGACAATATTCGCGCTGAGCTTGTCGTTGCGCTCGTAATGGTTGTAGCGCAGGTCTACATTCTTGAGTCCCATGCGCAGTAGCCTGATCGGTGTCATCGCATCCGAATAACCGATGCCCGCACCGTATTGGTGGCTGTCGAAAGCCGACAAATCGTAATCCGAAGTGTAATAAGTCTCAAACGAATAATGCCTGTCGATCGGCTTGAAATAATCGGCTGCCGATTGCGTATAAAAACGGTACATCGGGAACACGGTGAACAAAGAAGTCAGCTTGACCGGCACTTCGATGTTGGCCGTATGCGAGACGATTCCCCAGTCGTCGCTGTAGAAACGGTAATAGGTACGCAAGGTCATCACATCGTTCAGGTAGTAATTCAAACGCGCACCGATCGGGAATTTGACGCGTGTATCGGGCAAGCGTTCCACATCATCCGCCAGACGGAAAACGCCCGTGTTCTTTTTGGTTTCATACACCGGAATGTCGCGTGTCTGTCCAATGTAGTAATTGCCTTTGTCGGCGAAATAAATGCGGTGGTACGGCGTGGACAGCAAACCTTCCTGGTAAAGCAAATCGGCGAAAACCGAGACCTGCAATTTTTGGGTCAGAATCTGTGAAAAACCAAGTGAAAAGGCGTACGAATTGCGCTTTACATTGGTGTGCTCCTTGAATTTGACCGGGCGGTAATCGGTGTTGGTTTCCCCGAACTGGTTCACGACGGTCACGCCCGAGAAATAACCTGCATTGAGGAAATTGTCGCCATTGAGTGAATACTCGTGCAGTTCGGTCGGGTAAATCGGTTTCCATTTGTCGAGATAAGCACTGGCCTTGATATTCAACTCCGAATTCTTCTGGTTGAACAGCCATGCATAACCCGCGCCGAAACCCAGTGAAGTATAATCGTATTCGCTCGAATAATACACGTTGGCATTCCAGATGCGGTTGCGGTCATCCGAGCTGTGGCTGTAGGTCATGCCATAAGTCGTCAGCACATCTTTCTTCGACGCACCCGTCGATTCGAGCCAAGGCGTTCCTACCGGCGTTTTCTTGGCCGTGTTGCCATAATCGTCATCGTCGTCATCGTCATCATCGGCTTCGTATTGGCCACGCGTACTGTAATTCTTCCAAAAGCCCCTCGAGGCTCCGGTCGTGCTCGGGTTGGCGACATTGCCATTCTGGAACGGATTGATGTTGCTCGAAGAAGCCGAAGTGTAAGCCGAAAGCCCCAAATCGAGCGTCAACACGTCATCGTCGTTGAGCGGAATCGCAATGACGAGATTCGCCGCTTTGTCGTCGAGCTTTTCGGTACCGATCCCGCCGTTGACCGCAGAATGACTGCCATCCTGCCTGTAATAGGAAGCGATGAAATCGACCTCGGTGGTTTCGAGCACGCGTTTTTTGAATACGGCCGTCGAATCGGTCTGCTGTGCCGAAACCGTAAAAATGGATGCGAATAAAAAGAACAGGGCTTTTTTCATGATCAGTTGCAACCACAGCCTCCGCCTGTCTTTCCGCCATTGGCACCCGAAGCCGCCTCGCGGTACACCTGGAAATTGGTTTCGTGTCTTTCTGCCGTCTTGGCCGAAAGCTTCATCTCTGGATCGTTAAGGTATTGTTTTTCATATTCCTTGACATTGGCACAAGAAGCCGCCGTCAGCACAGAAAAAGCAAAAAATAGGCGCGTAATGTTATTCACTTTTGAATGTTTTTAAATCGATGTTTTTGGATGTCGTCACTTTTCCGTTGTCGTCGACCATCACACAGCGGATGCCGGGCAACTGGTTGACGAGGTTCATACCTACCTCCTGGCCCATGACGATGATCGCCGTCGAAAGCCCGTTGGCCAGTTCGGCACTGGGCGCAAAAACGGTCACGCTCGAAAGTCCGCTGGCCGGATAACCGGTTCGCGTATCGATGATGTGCGAGTAGCGTTTGCCGTTGAGCACCACGAATTTCTCGTACGTTCCCGAAGTCACCACCGCATTGTCCTCGAGCGGAAAATAGCCAAATACCTTGTCCTTGTCCATCGGGTTGGTAATGCCGACCGTCCAGGGCTGGCCATCGGGTTGCTTGCCCCAGGTATTCATGTCGCCAGAAGCGTTGACGATTCCTGCAATGACGCCTTTTTGTCGCATCAACTCCTTGGTTTTATCAGCGGCGTAACCTTTGCCGATCGAGCCAAAACCGATGCGCATACCCGGCAGCTTTAAGAATATGGTTTGGTTTTCTTTGTCGAGGATGATATTCTTATAGCCTACTTTCGCTACCGATTGCTTGACCGCTTCAGGCGAAGGCATTTGGGTCATCGTGCCGTCGAATTTCCAGATTTTTTCCATCGAGGCCCAACTGATGTCAAAGGCGCCGTCGGTCAGTTTGGAGAATTCGATGCCGCGCGCGGTCAAATCAAACAACTCCTTGTCTACCTTGACTGGCTTGATGCCGGCATTGCGGTTGATTTCGGAAACCTGTGTCGCCGGGATCCATTCGGAAATGAGGTTTTCGATCCGGGTAATTTCGGTGACTGCCGTATCGATGTAAGCCTCGGCTGATGCTTCATCCTTGGCCACCATGGTGATGTCGAAACGGCTGCCCATGAGTTTGACGACGCGTTTGCGCGCCACCTGAGCCATAGCCAACGTGCCGTAAAGCAACACCAAGATGACGATCGTTTTTTTCATGAACCGGTTTTCGCAAAAGATTGGAGTTCGGCGATGTAGGCTTCGGCCGCAAGGTCTTTGTAAGCGGTCCGGCCCAGGATTTTGCCGTTGCTGTCCAGCACAAGCACGAACGGAAAATTGCCTTCGCGGTTGTATTTCTCGGCGAGTTGTTCGTTCTGAATCCTTACATTTTCAGGCAAGGCGTGCGCTTTCTTCTTTGGAAAATCGGCTTTGACCAGAATCCAGTTTCGTGCAGCCGCCGAACGGAAAGCCCCGGTAGCAAA
The DNA here is from genome assembly GCF_047602195.1 of Flavobacterium sp. GTDB lineage: Bacteria > Bacteroidota > Bacteroidia > Flavobacteriales > Flavobacteriaceae > Flavobacterium. The sequence continues at coordinate 2,331,922 of NZ_JASGHW010000004.1, read as the reverse complement.
TACATTCTTTTCGAGCTTGATGCAGGGCGCGCACCAATCCGATCCCGAAAAAACCAGTAAAATATTTTTGTGTTGCGCCTTGGCTTCTACCTGGGCGGCGGCCAAATCGGTTGTCCATTCCTGTGCCTGGGCAGTGAATGCAAACAGCAATGCAAGGGCTTGAAATAAAAGTTTCACTTGTTAAAATTTTCACAAAAGTATATCTTAAGATTATTTAGAACAAATAAAAATAAGATAAATTTTAAGAAATTTTCAACTTGCTGAAAATCAGAAAATAAGATTACAACATGCCGTGGTATTTGCGTAAGAACCACTCGGTTGCGAGTGAAATCGCAATTAAAACGAGCAGCCAAACCCAATCCACCAAAGGTGATTTTTTAACGATTGCTTTTTGAATGGCTTTGTAGTTTTCGTTTTCAAGTAGGCTTTTGATCAATTCATCCGTTTGGTTCGGCATAAAGACTTTGCCTTGCGTTTGCGTCGCCAATTGATTTAGTTTTGCCAAATCAGGATTGACAAATTGCTTCTCGATATCGAAATCCAGAATTTCAAAATAACCGTTGTAAATCGTTTTGGAATTGAGCTCCTGAACCCTGAAATTGTACTGTCCGGCAGCCAGCCCATCTAGATTCACCTTATAAGAATTGCTGCCTTTGAGCAGGTCGTAATTCTTGGTTTGTTTCGTATGCTTGTTCGTTACCGAAATCGCCAGTCTCGCCTTCTCGTCAAATTCATAATTCTTGTTGAAGTATTGGGCGTTGATCTCGATCGCTTCTCCCGAGTTGTAAAAGCTTTCATGGTTCACGACCAGTGACTTCCTTGCATTGTTGGAAGCCAGGAATTGGATGATCTTGTCGGCAAACAGATCGAATTTCTCGAATGATTTATTGTCGACGTGGGTTTGCAGGCGCCACTTCCAAATGTTCTCCCCTAGCAGGAACGCGGTTCTCTTGCCCTGGTTTTCCGAAAAAGCCAGCAAAGGCGCGTTGGTAGAAATATTCCTGATCCTCGAGGACAACAACACCTCCATATTGCCTTTGACGTTGACCGTCCCGAAGGCATTGAGCAGCGGCGGCAGGTTTTCGAAACCGATGTTGTCGAGTGCAAAAAGGTTGAATTGCGAATCGAATTCGGCCAGGTAATCCTCGCTTTGCGCGCTCATGCGAAAAACGAGCTGGTCCTGGTTCATGTTCAGGAACTGGAAATCGGTATTGATCCCGGTGATGACAAACGTATTGACCCCGGCTGTTTTGGCCTTATCGAAAACCGATTTGAAATCGGCGTTGGGTTGGTACAAAATCAAAACATTATAATCAGATAACGAATTGATTTCACGTGGTTTGACTATCGTTACCTTTCGTTGTGGATTGCTTTCGATCGACCGTTTCAAGGCCGCAATATCGGGATGCGCAATCGAGGATACAATCGCAATTTCGGTCTTCTGGTCGATGACTTCCACGGCAAAATTCTTGACGTTGTTGTAGCTGTTCTTCTCGCTTTCCTTGGATTGGATCGTAGCTTTGAAAACCTGCAACCCGATTTTATCCGCCGGGAGCAAAACCGAAATGACGGCCGATTTCTTTGAAGGTGAAAACGCGACGGACTGCTTGTTGTAAACCGTGCCGCCCTGTACAATGCTGAAATCGGCGTTGATGCTTTTGGTTCCCGAATATTGCAGGAATACCTCGACTGGAAACTTGTTCTTGTGAAACGCGTATTTATTGACGTTGAGCTGGCTGATGCGCAAATCCAGAAAAGTCGTCGTATCGCCTACCACCAAAGGAAAAACCTTGTTGTTCGGATCAAACCCGTAGACGTAATCGTTACCCGAGGTTTGGTTGCCGTCGGTAATCAGGACCGTCGGGAACGTCTTGTTCTTGTGGATGCTTTTGAGGTTTTTGGCTGCCAGGTCGATGTTGGTCTGGTGCCCTTTGAAATCGAATTGGGCCGACGCCTCGAATTCGGAATCGAATTGGTACGACTGAACATCGAATTTCTCTTGGAGTTCTTTATTGGTGGCCAGCTTTTGATAAACGTCCAATGCGGCTTGATTGGCCTTGAGATCGACAATCGACGCGGAATTGTCCATGACGATTGGCAAAGGCGTTTTCTGGACTTCGTAGGTACTTCTGGAGACAATCGGGTTGATCAGCAAAAGTAAAATCCCGAAAATGGTCACAAAACGCAACAAAGCCAGCCACAGGTTTATTTTGTTCCTGTGCCCGGCCCTGTAAAAATATTGGTAAAATGACAATCCTGCTGCTACGACCAGCGAAAGGAGGATAAACAGGATGGTGGATGTTGTCATTATTTAATTCAAAATTCGTTATTCAATATTCGACATTCGAAATTCTTCAAATCGAACATTGCGTTTCAAAATGCTGTTTTGGATGATAGCCCCTAGCCCGGATAGAAGCGGTTATCCTTTTACGGTGCAGCGATAGCGGAGCTGTAAAAGGTAAAAGCGGATAGCCGGAATATGCTTCAAAAAAATATCGAATGTCGATTAACGAACAACGAATTTTGAAGTTTTACGTCAGCATACCGCCGTCTACGTTCATGACCTGCCCGGTCACATACGCACTCATGTCGGAAGCCAGGAACAAGCAGGCATTGGCGACATCTTCGGTCGTGCCTCCGCGTTTGAGCGGAATGCTGTCCCTCCAGCCCTGCACCACATCTTCGTTGAGTTTGCCCGTCATTTCGGTCTCGATGAAGCCCGGCGCAATCGCGTTGCAACGGATGTTCCTGGAACCCAATTCGAGCGCCACCGATTTGGTGAAACCGATCACACCGGCTTTGGAAGCCGCATAATTGGTTTGCCCGGCGTTGCCCTTCACCCCTACCACCGAACTCATGTTGATGATCGAGCCAGCGCGGTTTTTGAGCATGGTTTTTTGTACGGCCTTGGTCATGTTGAACACCGATTTGAGGTTGACGTCGATGACCTGGTCGAAATCTTCCTCGGACATGCGCATGAGCAGGTTGTCTTTGGTGATTCCGGCATTGTTGATCAGGATGTCGATGGTTCCGAATTCGGCAAGCACGTCATCGATTAATTGGTGGGCCTGCTCGTAATCGGCGGCATTGGATTGGTAGCCTTTGGCCTTGATGCCCGCGCCGTTGAGCTCATTTTCGAGTTCCTGGGCAGAAGCGGCCGACGAACTGTAGGTGAATGCAATGTTGGCGCCGTGTTTGGCGAAAACTTCGGCAATTCCCCTCCCGATTCCACGGCTTGCACCGGTGATGATCGCCACTTTTCCTTCTAAAATCTTCATATTGAGTTGGTTTGTTAGTTTTTGCTGTTTTTGAAGCTTCAAATATAGCAATATTTGGTTGCAATGGAAACACAGCTACAGGAACTTTTAACATGATCGGCATGCATAATTTCAAATTTCAGGTGTACCTTTAAAGGGCAAAAAAGAAGTTATGTGCGCGCATTTAAAAAAGGAATTGCTGACGGCAAGGAAACAGGTCCCGCAAGAAAAAGTACTTTCGGAAGTGGCGGCGATCCTGGCCGAACACGAGCAACGACGGCTTGCGATTTTGGAGACACTCCACGGCGGAAATTCGGATGTGGTGAATGCCCTAGACTTTGACCTGCTGGAAAGCGACCGCATTTTTTCGCTCGACAACATCAAGAAAGTCTGTATCGATTATCGTTTGCGGTTTCTGGAGAGCGGCCGGTTCAAGAACGGTTTTCCCGAGGAAGCGCTGGCCGAAATCCGAAAGCTCGAAAACCAGCACGGTACGCGTTTGGCCCATTTCAAGATCATGGCGCCAACCAAGGCTTTCAAACTGGACAACTACGATGACCCGCTGCTGTTTGTCCCGATCGGCAACCATTACTTCTACCTCGTACACCAATGGGGCAACGACATCAATCCGTGGCGCAAATGGAAAGTGCTGCCGTTTCGCAATTTGGGCTGGTTTACGGTCTTTTGCGTATTACTGAGTTTGGCATTGACCTGGATGATTCCGCTCAACCAATTGGGCAAGCAGGTCCACATGGCCTCGGTAATCGTATTCCTGTTCCTGTTCAAGTCGGTTTTTGCCGTGGCGATGTACGGTTTTTTCATGCGCGGACGCAGTTTTAGTTCGTCGATGTGGAACAGCCGGTTTTACAACCAATAACTCCGCGCGCAATATACGGTTGGTTCTTGGCAATCATTTTCTCGAATATGCTTATATTTGTTTGAGTCAATCTATTAAAAAACAGCCGATTATGAAAGCAAACTACCTTCTACTACTTTTGATTGCCGCCCCTTTTACTATCTTGAATGCCCAAACCGTTGGCTTGAACCAACACGATCCGCAAAGCCTCGACGATGGCTATGTCTTATTTGCCCCGCTGTCAAGCACGACCACTTACCTGATCGACAAATGCGGCCGACAAGTCAAAAACTGGAGCAGTGCCTACACACCCGGTTGTTCCACCTATATCCTGCCCGATGGCACCCTATTGCGCACAGGCAAAGCCAACAACCCGATCTTTACCGCAGGCGGTACCGGCGGCATCATTGAGAAGATCGACTGGGATGGCAATGTCATTTGGACCTACACGGTATCGGATGCGACCAAATGCCAACACCACGACGTCAAGGCCATGCCCAATGGCAACATATTGCTGATTGCCTGGGATTCCAGACCTCAGGCCGAAGCCATTGCTGCCGGACGCGATCCCAATGCTGTTCCCGAAAATTTATGGAGCGAGCAAATTCTCGAGATACAACCTGTCGGCGCCACAGGCGGAAATGTGGTCTGGGAATGGCACCTTTGGGACCATCTTGTCCAGGATTTTGACGATACCAAATCGAATTACGGAAGTGTCATCGATAACCCGCAGTTGGTCAACATCAATTACAATGCATGGCCGCAATCGGATTGGATCCACCTGAATTCCATCGACTACAACCCCGTACTGGATCAAATCGTACTCAGTTCCTTTAGCTGTAGCGAGATCTGGATCATTGACCACAGCACCTCGACAGCCGAAGCGGCAAGCCACAGCGGAGGAAATTCAGGCAAAGGCGGCGATTTGCTGTACCGCTATGGCAATCCGGCAGTTTACAATGGCAGCACCGCAGGCACCGTGCTCTTCAACGGGCAGCACAACGCCCATTGGATACAAAATGGTCTTCCGTTTGCCAACCAGATCATCATCCACAACAATGGCAACGGCAGGATTGGCGGCAATTATTCTTCTATTGAAATCATCAACCCGCCTTCGGATGGATTCACCTACAACATGACCCTTCCGATCGCACCGGCTGCAAGCTCCTGGTCCTACAACAACGGGAATCCCGACAATTACTATGCGCCCTTTATCTCAGGGGCAGAACAATTGCCCAACGGAAATGTATTGATTTGCAATGGTCCAGCGGGTATTTTTTTCGAAGTGAGCACATCGGGCGAAACGGTATGGAAATACACCAATCCAGTCAATGGCTCGGGGGTGGTTACCCAAGGTGAAACCCCAATCGATACTTTTACCTTCAGGTGCAGTTATTACCCATTCGATTACAGCGGTTTTGATGGCCATACACTGACGGCGGGAAATATCATCGAAAACGCCAACATCATATCCGAGAATTGTACCCTGAACCTGAAAGTGGCCGATTATACCGCAGATGCCGGTGTGTCGGTTTACCCCAACCCGGCCAACGACATCCTGAACATCAACTGGCCCAATCCTCCCGCAAATGGAACTATAAGCCTGACCAACAGTCTAGGGCAAACGGTGTATGCCGCCAGAATGAATTCCAGCCCCTTTTCGATCGACACCAATGCATTTGCCACAGGGTTGTATTACCTGAAAATCAGTGCCGACGGCAGTCAATTTGACAAGAAAATAATAATCGAGTAGCGCAATAAAAAAAGCCCTGCGAGATGCAAGGCTTTTTTTATTTTAAGACAACGGAAAAATTATCCCATCACTTCTTTTACTTTCTTACCGATCTCAGCCGGCGAATCCACTACGTGGATGCCATTTTCGCGCATGATGCGTTTTTTGGCTTCGGCCGTATCGTCAGAACCACCCACGATGGCTCCGGCGTGTCCCATTGTTCTTCCTTTCGGAGCGGTTTCTCCTGCAATGAATCCGATGACTGGTTTGCGGTTGCCATCGGCCTTGATCCATTTTGCGGCATCGGCTTCAAGTTGGCCACCGATTTCACCGATCATCACGATGCATTTGGTTTCCGGATCGTTCATGAGCATTTCAACAGCCGCTTTGGTAGTGGTCCCGATGATTGGGTCACCACCAATTCCGATGGCTGTGGTGATTCCCATTCCTTGTTTCACAACCTGATCGGCTGCTTCATAAGTCAAAGTTCCCGATTTGGAAACGATTCCAACGGTTCCTTTCTTGAAAACGAAGCCCGGCATGATGCCTACTTTTGCTTCTTCCGGTGTAATGACACCTGGGCAGTTTGGCCCGATCAATACGCAATTTCTTCCTTTGATGTAATCATTGGCTTTAATCATATCGGCTACCGGAATCCCTTCAGTAATGGTGATGATTACCTTGATTCCTGCATCGGCGGCTTCCATGATCGCATCGGCAGCAAAGGCCGGCGGTACAAAAATAATTGTCGTATCGGCGCCCGCTTTTTCCACGGCGTCTTTGACGGTGTTGAAAACCGGACGGTTCAAATGCTCGGTCCCGCCTTTTCCTGGCGTCACACCACCAACGACGTTGGTTCCGTACTCGATCATTTGCGAAGCGTGGAAGGTTCCTTCACTTCCGGTAAAACCCTGAACAATAATTTTTGAATCTTTATTGACTAAAACACTCATGATTTATTTTTTATGTTGTTTTTAAAATTGCTATGCAAAAATAAGGTTTTAGTTAGAATATCTACCACCTTTCCCAAAAGAATTATTCAATTTCGCGAACGTCTGATTCGCGGTACGGATAATCGAATAAAATGTAGGTAATGTCGTCCTTGCGCTGCTTTTCCGAACAGCGTTGCTTGAAGGCTTTGTAGGCATGTTCGGCCGGATACATCGGCACTTTCAACTCCTTGAACGACCAATTGATCACGCTCACGGTCACGTTTCCTGGGCCGCACGGATTTTTGGATGCCGCATAAGGCCGCAGCATTTTGGGTTTGTGGTTTTCATCGTAACAGGCATAGATTTTTTCAACCTTACCCGAATACAACGAAAACGACAGGTAGTCGTCCCAGAGCCCGACGAAGTTCAACAACGGACAGATGCCAATCAGCACCAAGACGGCCTTATTGAAAACCGGACGGACAATCGCTTTGGTAAGAACAACCGGCTGCTTGTAAAAAACAGTCCAGACGAGCAAAATCATCGCGATGTTCCAAGGCCAGACCACTTCGTTGAAATTGATTCCCAACGGCCCGAGCATGTACAACAACGCCAAATGCATCCCGAAGCACAAATACACAAAAGGTCTTTTGTTCTTGAAAAACAATAATCCGACGCCCACTGCGCATTCGACCGCCGCCAAAAAATAACCCGAATAAAACAGTAATCCCGATTGGCCAGGCACCAAATTCAGCAACCTCCTGAGAATATTCTCCCAGATTTCCGACAAAAATGCTTCGTTGAATTTGTGCAAACCGCTAAAAAAATAAGTCAAAGCCAACAAGGCACCAAAGATTTCGAGAAAGGCTTTGGGATTCCTGTAATAGTAAACGAAGAAAACCAATGTCAACAGGTATTGGTATTCCCAAGGCTGCCAACGCATCTGGTCGAAAATACAAGCGACCAATTCTACGGCAATAGCCACGAAATACAATATTTTTTTATACGGAAACAACACCAGCCCCAAGATGGCCGTGACCGATAAAACACATAAAACCAACGACGCAGTCGCCGGCAAAACAGGAAGAAAATCAAAAATGGGAAGTTCCGGAAACAAACGACCGGTCGGAAGCCACAGTTTCCAACTGATGACTTTGGATACCAGCCACGCCAAACAGCTAATCCTGATTATGGCAGTTTCTTTGGGTCCGGCTGTCATTACGCAATTTAGCTCAATTGGCTCATTTGGAAACCACGGAAAAGCTTGTCGTCCTTGAGTTCCCAGATGACAAAGAAATGCGCCAAAAGCATTTCCTCACGTGGGTTTTCGACAGTTTTGATGAAGTGGGAATATCGTACACAAACCTGGTTGCCGTCCTGCACCATATGGCTCACGCGCGCTTTGGAGCGGATGTACGAACGTTCCATTTGCGAAGTCAAATCGATGATGTCCTTGTATTTGAGTTGGAGAAAACCCTTGCTGCTGTTCCAGTCGAGGATTACCTCGGGATGCAGGTAATTCTTCATGATTTCGCTGTTGATCAGCGCATCGGATTTGTAAAATTCCTGTACGATTTTTTTGGCCGACATTTTATTTGAGTTTGTTTAGTATCTCGGGAATCTTCTTGATGTTCGCGAGCTGTTTGAGTTTTTCACGTGATTCTTCGATTGGCGTACCAAAATAAGTTTTGCCGCCCTCGACCGATTTGGTCACACCGGTCTGTCCCATGACGACCGCCTTCGACCCAATGGTAATGCCGCTCGTCGTACCGACCTGGCCCCAAAGCGTCACTTCGTCCTCAATGACCACACAGCCCGCGATTCCGGTCTGCGAAGCGATTAGGCATTTTTTGCCGATAACCGTGTCGTGGCCTACATGGACCTGGTTGTCGATTTTGGTTCCGGCACCAATAGTCGTGTCACCGGTCACGCCTTTGTCGATCGTACACAAAGCACCGATACCGACGTTGTCTTCGATGACCACGCGCCCACCCGACAGCAACTGGTCGAATCCTTCAGGACGTTTTTTGTAATAGAATGCATCGGCGCCCAAAACAGTCCCGGCGTGGACGATGACATTGTCGCCAATGATCGTGTTGTCGTAAATCGCACAGTTCGAATGGATGATGCAATTCTTCCCGATGCGCACATGATGCCCGACAAAGGTATTGGGCTGGATCATCGTGCCTTCGCCAATGACAGCCAGCTCAGAAATCGCCGCGCTCGCATAACGGAACGGACGGAAATGATGCGTCAGTTTATTGAAATCGCGGAACGGATCGTCCGAAATGAGCAGTGCTTTCCCTTCGGGACATTCCACTTCCTTGTTGATCAGGATAATTGTCGCCGCCGACTGCAATGCCTTGTCGTAATATTTCGGATGGTCGACAAACACAATATCGCCGGGCTCTACGACATGAATTTCATTCATACCATGAACCGGAAAATTGTTGTCGCCTACGTAAGGGCAATTGATCAGCGCAGCGATTTCCTGCAGCGGAAAAACCTTTGGGAATTTCATTTCAATTAGAAAATGTGAAAATTAGAAAATTAGAAAATGAGCGCAACAAAGGCATTATCTCATTTTCTAATTGACCAATTATCTAATTATTACTCTTTTACGCGCTCCATGTATTTTCCGGTAGCAGTTTCGATCTTGATCCTGTCGCCTTCGTTGATGAACAATGGAACGTTGATGTTTGCTCCCGTTTCAACCGTAGCCGATTTGGTCGCGTTGGTGGCGGTGTTTCCTTTTACTCCTGGCTCTGCATAAGTCACTTCGAGGATGACCGATGCCGGCATGTCCACAGACAAAGGCAAATCGGTTTCGGTGTTGATCTGTACCATAACCTCCGAACCTTCTTTCATCAATTCAGGCGCGTCGAGCGCATTCTTGTTGATCGTGATCTGCTCGAAAGTCTCCGTGTTCATAAAGTTGAACTGATCACCCTCGGCGTATAAATATTGGAATTTATGCGTCTCCACCCGGATTTCCTCAATCTTGTGCCCGGCAGAAAAAGTGTTGTCGATTACTTTCCCGTTGGTCACGCTTTTGAGTTTGGTACGAACGAAAGCTGGGCCTTTACCCGGTTTTACGTGAAGAAATTCGATAATCTTGTAGATGTCGTGGTTGAACTTGATGCACAATCCATTTTTAATATCTGATGTAGATGCCATTATTGTTATTTGTTAATTTGTTTAATCGTTTAATCGGGAAAACCGTCGACTACTTCTATTTTTATGTTCTTGATGTCTTGCAGCTAAATGATCTTTGCCTCTAGCAGCGAAGCGGTCTTTCTTCTAATAATTTCCAGTATAGCCTTTCATCACGCCGCGTGACGAATTGCGGATGAAATCGAGGATCTCGTCGCGCTCCGGTGTCGCTTCCATTTCGGCTTCGATGATACTCACGGCCTGCGAAGTGTTGTAATTTTTCTGGTACAGGATTCTGTAAATGTCTTGTACTTCGCGAATTTTCTCGGTCGAGAAACCACGTCTGCGGAGCCCAACCGAATTGATCCCGACATACGACAAAGGCTCTTTCGCAGCCTTGGTATACGGCGGTACATCTTTCCTGACGAGCGATCCACCCGAAACCATCGCATGATCCCCGATGTGGATGAACTGGTGTACAGCCGCCAAACCGCCAATCACGGCATGGTTGCCGATCACCACGTGTCCGGCCAAGGCCACTCCGTTGACGATGATCGAATTGTTCCCGATCACGCAATCGTGCGCCACGTGGGCATAGGCCATGATGAGGCAATTGTTCCCAACGACAGTCTGACCCGATGCCACGGTACCGCGGTTGATGGTCACGCATTCGCGGATTGTACAGTTGTCACCGATGATGGCCAGCGATTCCTCACCACCAAATTTCAAATCCTGCGGAACCGCCGAAATAACGGCTCCCGGAAAAATATTACAGTTCTTCCCTATTCGTGCACCTTCCATGATGGTCACGTTCGATCCGATCCAGGTTCCGTCACCGATCACCACATTGTTGTGGATGGTCGTAAACGGCTCGATCACGACATTCTTGGCGATTTTGGCGCCGGGGTGCACATAAGCTAAAGGTTGATTCATATATCTTGTTTAATCGGTTAATTGTTTAACCGTTTAATCGTTCTTCGGTTCACCGGTTAAACGATTCAACGGTTAAACAAAATTATTGGTTTTTGGCAATCTGCGCCATCAATTCGGCTTCGGCCACCAATTTTCCGTTGGCGTACGCATTGGCCTGCATGTGGCAGATTCCACGTCTGATTGGTGAAATCAAGTCGCATTTGAATACGAGCGAATCGCCCGGCAATACTTTGTGCTTGAATTTCACATTGTCTATTTTCATGAAATACGTCAGGTAATTTTCTGGATCCGGAACCGTGCTCAAAATGAGGATTCCGCCCGTTTGCGCCATCGCCTCGATGATCAAGACGCCCGGCATGACTGGTGCGCCCGGGAAGTGGCCCACGAAAAACGGTTCGTTCATCGTCACGTTTTTCAAACCAACAACATGCGAATCCGACAATTCGAAGATTTTATCCACGAGCAAGAACGGCGGACGGTGCGGCAACATCGACATGATCTTGTGGATGTCCATGAGCGGCTCCTGGTTCAAATCGTACACCGGAACCTGGTTTCTTTGTTCGATCTTGATGATCTTGGCCATTTTCTTGGCAAACTGGGTGTTGACGAAATGGCCCGGTTTATTGGCTATGATTTTCCCTTTGATGCGGGTGCCGATCAAAGCCAAATCGCCTACCACATCAAGCAGCTTGTGGCGTGCGGCTTCGTTTGGATAATGCAAGGTCAGGTTGTCGAGGATGCCATTGGGCTTGACTGAAATCTTGTCCTTGCCAAAAGCGGTGCGCAGGTTTTCCATCGTGCTCGGTGAAATTTCCTTGTCGACATAAACAATGGCATTGTTGAGATCGCCGCCTTTGATGAGCCCGTTTTCGAGCAACGATTCGAGTTCGTGCAAAAAGCTGAATGTACGCGCATCGGCAATTTCCGACTTGAATTCGGAGATATTTTTCATTGTCGCGTTCTGCGTGCCCAAAACTTTCGTACCAAAATCGACCATCGTCGTTACTTGGTAGTCGTCGCTCGGCATGACCAGGATTTCGCTTCCGGTGGCTTCATCGGTGAATGAAATGACTTCTTTGACGACATAGTATTTTCTTTCGGCTTCTTGCTCGACGATTCCAGCTTTTTCAATCGCCTCGACGAAATATTTCGAAGAACCGTCCATGATCGGCGGCTCGGAAGCATCGAGTTCGATGATCACATTGTCCACGTCACAACCGACGAAAGCGGCCAATACGTGCTCTGAAGTCTGGATTTTGACGCCCAATTTCTCGAGGTTGGTCCCGCGTTGGGTGTTCACCACATAATTGGCGTCGGCTTCGATGATCGGCTGTCCTTCGAGGTCAACCCGTACAAAGGTAAATCCGTTGTTTACCGGTGCCGGCTTGAAAGTCATGTTTACTTCCTTTCCGGTGTGCAATCCGACTCCGGTCAGGGAAATCTCATTCTTTATGGTCGTTTGTTTAACCATTGCTTATTTATTTTGGTTTATTGTTTTTTTCAATTCCTCGAGTTCGGCGATGATTTTCGGCAGGTTGCGGAAATGCACGTACGATTTGTTGTAGTCGCCATAACCGAAAGCCGGGCTTCCCTGGATGACTTCGTCGTCCTTGATGTTCTTGCCGATTCCGGACTGTGCCTGGATCTTGACATTGTTGCCGATGGTCAAATGTCCGGCGATGCCAACCTGTCCGCCGATGACGCAATGCTGCCCGATCTTGGTCGAACCTGCCACACCGGTCTGTGCCGCAATGACAGTGTGCTCCCCGATCTCGACATTGTGCGCGATCTGGATCTGGTTGTCGAGCTTGACGCCTTTGCGGATGATGGTCGAGCCCATGGTCGCGCGATCGATGGTCGTTCCGGCACCGATATCGACTGAATCCTCGAGAATCACGTTGCCGATCTGCGGCACCTTATTGTAGCTGCCTTCCTTGTTCGGTGCAAAACCAAAACCGTCCGCCCCGATGATGACCCCGGAATGGATGACGCAATCGTTCCCGATTACCGTATCCGAGTAAATCTTGGCCCCGGCGAAAATCGTTACGTTGTTGCCGATCACGACATTGTCGCCGATGTAGACGTTCGGATAAATCTTGACATGGTTGCCCATCTTGACATTGGCCCCAACATAACTGAAACTGCCGAGGTAAAAACCTTCGCCATAATTCACGTTGTTGGAGATGACCGTATGCGCCTCGATGCCGTTCTTGCTCGCCTTGCGCGCCTGGTCGTAAAATTCGAGCAGTTTGGAAAACGACATATAGGCGTCTTCGACCTTGATCAAGGTTGTCGTGATGTCGGATTCAGGCACAAACGAACTGTTGACGATCGTAATAGTGGCCTGTGTCGAATAGATAAAATGCGTGTATTTTGGGTTGGCCAGAAACGTCAGCGAGCCGTCGCTTCCCTCCTCGATCTTGGAAAGCTTGTAGACTTCGGCATTGGGATTTCCGACGACTTCGCCTTCTAAAATGCCTGCTATTTGTTCTGCTGTAAACTTCATTGTGCGTGTTTAAAATGTTCCGCTGAAAATGGAACTGCCGACAAAAATATAAAAATTTGACGATGCGCGTTAATTTTCTTTGAGGTGTTTTGGAAAACAGATGTAATATTTGGTGACGGGCTTCGAGAGCGCTTTCAGATTCAATTGGTCCGAGGCTTCGACCACGTCCTCGATCGATTTGTCTTTCTTTAAAATATGGATCGGTTCGGCGGTTTTGTTGTACGCCTGGTTCTTAATTTTTCCCTTGAAGATGAAATAGGATGCGTCGGCCATCGACACCTCGCCTTTCTTGATGAGGTCTTCGATCAGTTTCGTGATTTCTTCCTTGGCGAATTTTTCGCTGCTGAGTTTGATTTTCAATAAATCTCGGTTGATGATCATCTTGCAGAGTTTGCTCAAAATCACATCGTCCTGGTGCTGCCACGATTTGAGTGCGCCTACAATGTCGAAATCGTCGAGCTGTGCGAATTGGTCGAGCACATTGTCGTTGAAATCTTCGCGCTCGATCTTGTTTTTCATGAAGAAACGCAACGGTTCGCTACACGGCAACACAACTCCTTTTTGTGTGAGTTCTTTGGCGCGTTTGAGTACTTTGGTCAAAATCAATTCGGCCACTAAAGAGGTTTTGTGCAGATAAGCCTGCCAATACATCAGGCGGCGCGCCATCAGGAATTTCTCGATCGAATAGATGCCTTTTTCTTCCAAGACCAACACATCGTCGACCACGTTCATCATCTGGATCAAGCGGTCCGAATTGATGTTGCCCTCGGCCACGCCCGTGTAAAAACTGTCGCGTTTGAGGTAATCCATACGATCCATGTCGAGTTGGCTCGAAATCAATTGCAACATAAATTTTCTATTATAATCACCTTTAAAGACTTTAATAGCAAGCGACAATTTCCCGTCGAAATCGGCGTTGAGTTTGTCCATAAACAACAACGAGATCGCTTCGTGGTTGACGTTCTCGACGATGCTGTGTTCCATCGCGTGCGAAAACGGCCCATGCCCGATGTCGTGCAGCAGGATCGCGATGTAGAGTGCATTTTCCTCGTCTGGCGAAATCGAAACGCCTTTGAAACGCAACACCTCAATGGCTTTCTGCATGATGTGCATGCAGCCCAACGCATGGTGAAATCGCGTGTGGTGCGCGCCCGGATAAACCAGGTACGACAAACCCATTTGGGAAATTCGGCGCAAACGCTGGAAATAAGGATGCTGGATCAGGTCGTAAATGAGCGGATTGGGAATCGTGATGAATCCGTAGATCGGATCGTTTAATATCTTGAGTTTGTTGATTTGTGACACTTTCAGAATTTTGGATAACAAAGATAGCAAATAATTCAAGGCCGCTGCAACTCAAAATATTATAACATTAACACCGTAAACTATAAGGAAAACCTTTATAAAATCGAGCAACTTTACACCTTGGATAATTGTGCGCCCGATTAGGATTTTAGGCCGAATTGGATTACATTAGTTAAAAAAACAAACAGACTTGGATTATAAAAAGTACATCAGGAAAACTGCAAAGGTATTGCTTTGGATTATCGGCTCGTTGATCGGGCTTTTTCTTCTCGTAGTTTTGCTGATCCAGGTGCCGGCCATCCAGAATGTCATCAAGAACAAAGCCGTCACTTATCTCGAAGGAAAAATACACACCAAGGTCGTGATCGGCCGGATTGAAATCGGGTTGCCCAAAAAAGTCATCCTCGAGGATTTCTATTTCGAAGACCAACAAAAAGACACTTTGCTCGCCGGGGAAAAACTTGCCGTCGACATCAGCCTGTTCAAACTCATCAGCAACGAGGTCGAAATCAATTCGGTCGACCTCAAGGGCATCACGGCCAATGTGTCGCGCAACCAAGATTCGGTGTTCAATTTCGATTACATCATCCAGGCGTTTGCCTCCAAGGAAGAAAAGGAAGAACCTTCGCAGCCGATGAAGATTTCAGTCAAAAAAATCAACCTCGACCGCGTACACGCCAAGTTTGACGATAAAATCTCGAAGAACGACCTCAAGGTTTACCTCGCGCATTTCGATACGCAAATCGACCAATTCGATCTCGACAAACTCGAATTCGATGTCCCGAAAATCAAGCTCGACGGACTCGACCTCAAACTCAAGCAAGGCCAACTCGTACAAGAAGTCGCGGTAAAAACACGCGAAGTCACCGATTCTTTGGCACAGCAACCCAACCTCAAACTCAAGCTCGGCACGATCGATTTGAACAAAATCAAGATCGGTTACGACAACGAAGGCACCAAAATGAACACCGGCGTGGCGTTCCACAAAATGCTCATCCGCGTCAACAACCTTGACATCCAGAAACAAATCATCGATCTGGAAAGCCTTGACATCCGCTCGCTCAAAGGCGCGTTGACCGTCGGCAAATTCGAGCGCGCACTGGCCCAAAAAGTCGCCAATGCCAAACAGGAACCCGAAACTGCGCCTGGAATGCCATGGAAAATCAAGCTCAATCAAGCCGATTTCAAACGGGTCGCTTTCCGCTACAACGATCAGAATGCCGCGCCGGTCCAAAAAGGCATCGATTACCAACACCTCGACATCAAGAACCTCAATCTCGTGGGTGAAAAATTCGGGTATGATGGCCAAACCGCTGCGGGAAATATTTATGCATTTACCGTTCAGGATAAAAGCGGACTCGACATCCAATCGCTCAAGACCGAATTTTATTACGGCCAGAAAAATGCCTACCTCAAAAAACTGTATTTAAAAACGCCGCAAACGTTGCTCAAAGATCAAATTATTGTAGGTTATCCGTCGATTGAATCGTTGGGCAAAGACATCGGTGCGCTCGATGTCAATGCCAATGTTTCGGGCAGCCACATCGGGTTCAAGGACATCTTGATTTTTGTACCGGCGCTGGCCGACACCAACCCGTTCAAAAGTAATCCCGACGCCATCATGCAGATCGACAGCCGCATCACGGGCAAAGTCGGCAACCTGCAGATCCCGAAACTGCAGATCAGCGGCATCGGCAATACGGTGGTCAACGCCAGCGGACGCATCATCGGTTTACCGGATGCAGAAAAGGCTTATTTCAACCTGGCAATCCACAACATCCAGTCGACGGCACGTGACATCCAGAATTTTGTCCCGAAGGGCACGATTCCGAACAACATCCAACTGCCTTCGCAGCTTGCATTGAATGGGACTTTTGTCGGCTATATCAATGATTTCGATACGAATTTGAATTTGCGCAGCAGTTTCGGCAATGCCAAGGTCAAGGCACAATTCGACCAACGCCGCAAGAACCAAGAAAAATACAAGGCCGATGTCGACATCCAAAATTTCAACGTCGGTAAATTGCTCAAAAATGATACGATCGGCCGTGTGACACTCAAGGCAAAAGTAAGCGGGACCGGACTCGATCCCAAAACGGCCAATGCCGTGGTCAAAGGCCATGTCTACAAAGCCGAATACAACAATTACACCTTCCGTGACTTGGTTCTTAACGGCAACATCCAGCACGGCGAGTTCGTGGCCGAAGCCAAAATGAAAGACCCGAACCTGACTTTTGACCTGGCCTCGAGCGGTGATTTCGGCGGCAAATATCCCGCGGTCAAGCTTAAATTGAACATGGACATCGCAGACCTCGAAAAGCTCAACCTGCATGCCGGTCCGATGAAAATACGTGGAAACGTAGATGCTGATATTCAAACCTTGGACGCGGATTACTTAAATGGAAATCTCAGTTTGCACCACATCATGTTTGCCAATGAAAATGGCGAATTCATCCTTGACTCGATCAATGTCGAATCGACCGCGATGGACAACCAGAATGCCATCTCGCTGCGTTCGCAATTTGCCGACGCCGATGTAGTCGGAAGGTTCCAGGTGACCAAAGTCGGGACTGCGCTGATGAATTCGGTCGCGAAATACTACAATACCAGTCCGAAAAAGGCACTGGCCAAAACCGATCCGCAACAATTCGACTATGCGATCAAGGTCAAGCCAAGTCCGCTCCTGCTGCGTATGATTCCCGATCTCAAGGAACTCGATTCGATTGCGATTGCCGGTCATTACAATTCGGTGGGCGACACCATTGTGATGAACGCCCTGATCCCGAAACTGGCCTACGCCGACAATACGATTACCAATGCCGTGGTCAACATCGGGACCGAAAACGAAAGCCTGGTCTATGCGGTGATCGTAGACGACATCCACAATCCTTCGTTCCAATTGCCGTATGCAAGCGTTTCGGGTTCGGTCAAGGACAATACGGTCGCTTATGTGCTGCAGACGCGCGACGCCAAGGATGTCGAGCGCTATTTGATTGCCGGAATCCTCAAGGCCGAAAACAACCAGACCATCATCCATTTGGTTCCCGATGGCTTGCGGCTCAATTATGACAATTGGACGGTCAATCCCGAAAATGAGGTGCGGCTCGGCGAATCGGTTTATGTCAACCAATTCGAATTGGGCAAAGACGGCAGTTCGATTAAAATCCAATCGCAATCTGAAGCGCCCGATGCGCCAATGGCCGTCGATTTCAAGGAATTCAAGATCGAAACGATCACGAGCATGGTGCAACAGGATTCGTTGCTTTTGGGCGGACGCATCAACGGGAACGCCATCCTCAAAAACCTGCAAAAATCCCCGACTTTTACCGCCGATATGAACATCGACGATTTCAGTTATAAAAAAGACACGGTCGGCAACATCAACATCAAGGTCAACAACGAAATCGCCAATACCTATGACGCCAAAGTCGCGATTACAGGCAACGGCAACCAGGTCAACCTCGACGGGATTTACCGTTCGGACAACAGCAGTTTCGACCTCAATCTCGACATGCAGCATCTCGAAATGAAAAGCATCCAACCGTTTACGGCCGGAAACCTGCGTAAAAGCAGCGGTTACGTCAACGGCAAACTCAAGGTAACCGGAACCGTCGACGACCCGAATGTCATCGGCGAGGTCAAGTTCAACGACGGGGCGTTTACGGTCGTACCGATCAATTCGGCTTTCCATCTGATCAACGACAAGATTTTGTTTACCGAGAATGGAATCGTATTCGAGAAATTCTCGCTCTCGGATGAAAACGACAACGAACTGATCGTCATCGGCCACATCGACACGCCCAACTACCGCGATTATGCGTTCAACCTGAACATCAATGCCGACAATTTCCGTGCGATGAATTCGAAGGAAAAAGATAACGATTTGTATTACGGACAAGTGTTCCTGGACACCAAACTGCGTGTGCGCGGCGATTTGAACAAACCGGTTATCGACGGCAACATCAAGCTCAACGGAGACACCAAGCTGACCGTCGTGCTGCCTTCTTCGAACCCATCGATCGAAGACCGTGAAGGCATCGTCGAGTTCATCGACCAGGACAACGACGACCTCAAGAAAATCCAGATCGCGAACGATTCGCTGGGCAAAACCAAGTTCAGGGGCATCGACGCCTCGGTCAACATCGAGATCGACAAGGAAGCCGAGCTCAACCTGATCATCGACAAAGGCAACGGCGATTACCTCAAACTCAAAGGCGAAGCGCGACTCACCGGTGGCATCGACCCATCGGGAAAAACCACGCTGACCGGGCGTTACGAATTCCAGGAAGGAACCTATGAGATGACGTTCAACGTACTCAAACGCAAATTCGAGATCAAACAGGGCAGTTATATTTTATGGACCGGCGAACCGACGCAGGCCGACGTGAACATCACCGCGATCTACAAATCGAATACGGCCCCGATTGATTTGGTGGGCGACCAACTTGGTGGCGTACCCGATGAAGTGCGCAACCAATACAAACAACGCATTCCGTTTGAAACCAACCTGATCATGAAAGGCGCGCTGCTCAAACCCGAAATCACGTTTGACATCCAGCTTGAGGAGGGCAACAACTCGGTTTCTACGACCGTCACCAACACCACCGAAACCAAACTGGCCCAATTGCGCCAGGATCCGTCGGAGCTCAACAAACAGGTTTTTGCCCTGCTCCTGCTCAACCGTTTCATCAGCGAGAACCCGTTTGCGAGTGAAGCCGGCGGGACTTCGGCCGAATCGTTTGCCAGACAGAGCGCGAGCAAATTGTTGTCGCAACAGCTCAATAACCTGGCGGCCGATCTGATCCAGGGCGTCGAGATCAATTTTGACCTCGAATCGACCGACGATTACACTTCGGGATCCAAACAAAACCGTACCGATTTGAATGTGGGCGTCTCGAGAAGATTTATGAATGACCGATTGAAAGTGACCGTCGGCAGTTCGTTTGGGCTTGAAGGCCAGCAACAGGCCGGTGAAGAAACCACCAATATTGCGGGCGATCTCGCCGCCGATTACCAACTGACCAAGGACGGTCGTTACCGTGTGCGCGTGTACCGCAAAAACCAGTACCAGGTCGCGCTGCAGGGACAAGTCATCGAAACCGGCGTGGGCTTTATCATTACGATGGATTACAACAAATTCCGCGAATTGTTCCACCGCTCTGAAAAGGAAAGAGAAATCGAGGCCGAACTCAAGGCCAAAAAGGAAAAAGCCAAAGCACAAAAAGCAAAAGACCAGAAATGATGAAAACATCCCATTTTATATACGGCTTATCTGCGTTGCTTTTTATGTATTCTTGCAGCAACACCAAATATTTGGCCGAGGGCGAACTGCTGTACACCGGCGCCGATGTAAAAGTCGATGCGAAGGAACTGCCCAAAAAACAACGCAAGGAACTCGAAAAACAGATCAATGATTTGCCGCGTCCGATCCCGAACAAAAAGATTTTGGGGTTGCGCCCGAAACTCTACATCTACAACAATACAAAAGAACCCAAGAAAGACAAAGGGTTCCGGCATTGGCTCAAATACAAAGTCGGCGAACCGCCGGTGACCTTCGCCAAGGTCGACCTCAAATACAACGCCGACGTAATCCAGAGTTTTGCCGAAAACAAAGGCTATTTCCAGGCATTGACCACTTCCGACTCTACGCGAAGCGGCAAGAAAGCCTCGGCGCAATACGTCATCAAACCCGGAAAACAGTGGAAAATTCGCAAGGTCATTTACCCATCCGATTCGACGAGCCAACTCGACAAAGCCATTACGCGCACCCTCGGAAAAAGTGGCAAGCGCGGCTTACTCAAACCAGGCGATCCGTATGACCTAGATGTGATCAAGGCCGAGCGCGAACGCATCGACGGACGACTCAAGGAACGTGGCTATTATTTCTTCAGTGCCGATTACCTCAAGATCCAGGTCGACAGTACGGTGGGGAAATACGAGGTCGATCTGCTGGTCAAAGTCAAGGACGAAACGCCCGAAAATGCGCGCGAGACTTATAAAATCAACAACATCATCGTCTACCCGAATTATTCAATCACCAAGGAAAATAAAATCACCAAACCCGATTCAATCCAAGTATATAAAGACCTTACGATCATCGATACGGCCGAGACGTTCAATCCGCGCATTTACGACCGGACGCTGTATTTCCACAAAGGCGATTTGTACAACCGCAGCGACCACAATTTGTCATTGAATCGATTGGTCAACCTTGGGACTTTTAAGTTTGTCAAGAACCAGTTCAAGGTGTCGAACAAATTCGAAAACACGCTCGACGCCTACTATTATTTAACGCCGCTTCCGAAGAAATCAATCCGTTTCGAAATACTCGGCAAAACCAACACGGCCAATTACAGCGGTAGCGAGATCAACGTCAACTGGAGCAACCGCAATACTTTCAAAGGCGCGGAATTGTTGACCATTTCGGCTTTCGGCGGTATGGAAATCCAGGTTTCGGGACAAAACAAAGGCTACAATGTGTACCGCGTCGGGGGCGAAACGAGTTTGTATTGGCCAAGGATCATCGCACCGTTCAAGTTTGAGACTTCGGGCGGATTTGTCCCCAAGACCAAGGTGACCATTGGGTATGAATTCCAAAAAAGAATCAAGCTGTACGGGCTCAATACGTTCAGGGGTTCGTTCGGCTACCAGTTCAAGGAAAATGTGCGCAAGGAGCATTTGCTCAATGTGACCGAAATTACCTATGTGAGCCCGACCAATGTTTCCGAACTGTACAAACAGCAAATGGCCGCCGTCCCGGCTTTGGAAAAAGTCATCGAAAAACAATTGATTTTCGGGCCGACCTATACGTATACCTACACCAATACGATGCAGAAGCGCAAAAAACATACGTTTTATTTCGAAGGCAATCTCGAGGAATCGGCCATGATTACGGGATTGGTTACCGGCGCCAACATCAAGAAGGGCGATACGATCAGCGTACTCAACGTCCCGTTCAGCCAATTCGTCAAAGCCGAAGCCGATTTCAGGCATTACATGAAAGTGGGCGAAAATTCCCAGATCGCGAGCCGTGTCATTGTGGGCGCCGGCGTGCCGTTTGGCAATTCGCGCGATCTGCCGTTCATCAAGCAATTCTTCAGCGGTGGCGCGAGCAGCCTCAGGGCGTTCAGGGCACGCGCCGTCGGACCTGGAACGTTCAAGCCCGAAGTCGACGAGAATACCTTTCTTCCCGACCAATCGGGTGATCTCAAATTTGAATTCAACACCGAGTTCCGGACCAAACTCGTCAGCGTCATCAACGGCGCCCTATTTGTAGATGCCGGAAATGTGTGGCTCTTTAATGACAATCCCGAAAAACCGGGCGGGAAATTCTCGGGCGATTTTCTCAACGAACTGGCCGTGGGAGCCGGAGCCGGATTGCGCATCGATATTTCGATCCTGATTTTGCGGCTTGATTTTGCCTTTCCGTTGCGCAAACCTTACCTGGCCGACGGGCAGCGATGGGTCATGGACAAGATCGAATTTGGCAGCGGCAGTTGGAAACGCGAAAATTTGATTTTCAACCTGGCGATTGGTTATCCTTTTTAATTCCTAAATTGCTATTCGTTTCAATTTGGATTGTTGAATTTTAGCTTCGCTCTCCCGAAATGCGGGACGGCCTTTGCTTCGCCTGTTCGCTTCGCTCGGGTGGGCGTTTCCCTTCGGGCAGTCGGCTTCCAGCCTCGTGTCCCTTCGGGCCGCGCTCTCGCCTGCACGCGGTGCCTGGCTCGATCGCTAACGCGGACGCCGTTCCATCACCAACATTTGTAATCGTATGAAAATCATCACCTGGAATTGCAATATGGTCTTCCGCAAAAAAGCCGGGTACATCCTCGCGCACCGGCCCGATATTTTGGTCGTCCCCGAATGCGAGCATCCCGACAAGCTGAAATTTCCCGATGGCATTCCCTTACCGACCGATGTGATCTGGCATGGCGACAATGCACACAAGGGGCTGGGTGTTTTCTCGTACAGCGATTATCGTTTCAAACTGCTCGATTGCCACAACCCCGCCTTCAAGAACATTTTACCGATTCAGGTGTCCAATGGGAAAATCGATTTCCTCTTGTTTGCCGTCTGGGCCAACAACCCGCAGGACAAAGAAGGCGCTTATGTGACACAGGTCTGGAAGGCTTTTCACCATTATGAAAATTTGCTGGCCGGTAAGGATTCGATATGGATCGGTGATTTCAACAGCAACACGATCTGGGACAAGCCGCGACGCGAGGGCAATCATTCGGCCTTGGTCAAAAAACTCGAAACGCATCAGGTTTTCAGTACTTACCATACTTTCCACCATCAGGTTCAGGGCCAGGAAACCGATCCTACCTTTTTCCTGTACCGACACCGGGACAAATCCTATCACATGGATTATTGTTTTGCATCGGCTGCCTTGCTTCAAAAATTAAAGCAGGTTGAAATTGGTGCCTACGAGCATTGGTCGATGTACAGCGACCACAAACCTTTGATTGCAGAATTCGATCTATAAAAAAAGCCCCTCCGTTTCCGAAGGGGCTTTCTATTAAAGATAATTTAGATTTTATCTCTTGATCACGCGAAGCGTCTTCACGACATTATCCTGCGTCACAATCACATTGTACACGCCCGATGGATAGTTCGATCCGATTTTCTCCACGCTCAGGTCCTCGAGCTTGACTTCCCTCGACTCGATCAACTTGCCGAGCATGTCGTACACCATCAACTGCACGTTGCCCTTGTTCGATGTCGTGACATCGATGCCAAAGTCGGCAGTGAATGGGTTCGGCATCGCCTGGGCCCTGAACAGATCAGATGAGGTCTGTCCTGTTCCCGCAGCCACCTTGGCCGTTCCGCCTGGGGCCGTGATCTCGCAGGCATCACCGAACGGCGACCAGGTACCGGTAGTCATCACCGCAACACGTACGGTATACAGTGCGCCGGCCGTGAAGGCTGAAGACGGAACTGCATTGAAGACGAAGTAGTTGGTACTTCTGTCGATCGTGGTCGATGCGTTGTCTGACTGTCTGGTGATCTGGAAGCGGTACTGGGTAGCACCCGATACGCTCGTGGCGGCAATGGTCTGTGTTCCGGAAGTCGCAACACCACCACAGTTCACCAGTGAAGGCACCGCTGGAGAGGAAACCTCGCATGGAGATCCGTATCCGCCATAGGTTCCCGTGGTCTTCACGGCCACCTCGATGCGATAGGTCGTACCGTAGTTGTAACGGGTCAGCATCTGAAGGCTGAACCAGTTCTGCGTACGGTCGATCGTCTGCACCGCGTTAGGGCCAGAAACGTCGGTCAGGTTGGTCACGCGAAAACGGTATCCGGTAACGCCCTGGATGCTCGTGGTCGCGATCAAGGTATTGATCTTAGGCAATGTGATGCCACACTGCGAAGGAGATACCGCCGCCGCTCCGCCTTCCTCGAGGATGGCTGGGGTAGACACGAAACAGTTCGGGCCGTAGTAGCCCAGCCACACGCCGTTGCGCTGCAGTTCGATCGCGATGGTATACGTGGTCGCATACGCATACGATGGGAACTGAGGCATGGTGAAGTGCGGCACGTTGGTCTCTATGGTCTGTACCTGTGCTCCGTTGGTCGCACGGATTCTCCATCTGGTGATGGTCGAGGCCGGTGCGATCGTCTGGATACCGATCAGTGAACCGATAGAGGTCAAGGTCGCCCCGCAAGAGGCCGCCAATAACTGGGTCACCAGTTGGTTGCCCTCGTCGAGGTTGCCGTCGCAGTTGTCGTCCACTCCGTTGTACAATACCTCGGCATGGCCTGGGTTGATCGCAGCAACGGCGTCGTTACAGTCGCCGCCTACGGCTGCACGGCCAGATGGTTGTGTACATGCCAGGATGGTTGGCAAAGTAGAATCGCCGTATCCGTCACCGTCAGCATCCACATACCAAGGAGTGGCAATGGCTACCGTTACAGTAACCGAAGCTGAAGTCGTACAAGTAGCGGCACTCGTAGCCGTTGCCATATAAGGCGTGGTCGAGGCTGGTTTGGCGTACACTACATTTGTAGCTGTTCCTGTATAAGGAACCAATCCGGCAGCATCGGTAAACAATCCTGCTGTTGGCGACCAGGTAACCGGAGCCACTTCTTCACAGGCTACTGTACGTGCCCTGTTTACGGCATCGGATCCGCAAGAAACAGAAGTCAAATGGGTGTAAACCCTCACCTCGCCTGATGAATCAGATACCCAAACCACCGTTCCCAAAGCAGAAGCCAAGACGGTAGTACCGGCAGCGTTGCTAACCGTTACTTTATCGCCAGCCAAGGCAGAGGTAAATGTGTATCGGGTGTTGGCGTTCACTGCTACTACCGAGTATTCCCCGGCAAAACAGTTGGCTGCCATTACTTCGGCCGGTCCGCCGCATGTTGGTACGAATGTACCCGAAGGCCATTGTCCGTTCGGCGCAGTCAAACAGCCGCCCGCAGTTCCTGAAACGCCAGTCTGGCTAGCGGTCAGCATCACCGGTGCGTCTGAAGTACAAGATGTTGCAGATGAAGGACTGATGGCAATAGCCACAGGCAAAGGATTCACGGTCACGGTATAAGGAACCGCATTGGCACATCCTGTAGAAGTGTTCGTAGCCGTCAAAATATACTCGGTGGTAATCGAAGGATTGAAAATATATCCTGAAGTCGGATTACCGCTCACCCCTGCTGGAGGCGACCAAACATAAGTATCAAAATCGGCTACAGTAGACGTAACTGTCACCGGAACTGTTGTCGATTGGCCAACGCAGATTGCAGTACTGCTTCCGCTGATGGTCAATGCAGGCGGTGCATTTACCGTAGCAACAACCGCGCTTCTAGCAGAAGTACATCCTACAGAGATATTCCAGTCATAGAAATAATACCTCGTTCCTGTTGGAGAGAGGTTGTTTCCATCGATGGTGTTTCCAGTAATCGAGAAACCGTTTGATGAAGCAGGATAAGGATAAGTCGCTGCCCCACGGTTCAATCCGATGACCTCATAGAACAATGACCAACCGGTTGATCCGGCAGGAACGGTAAAGCCCAGCGGTACTGTTTTCAATACCGTGGTACTGATTTCGCCCGCAGCGATGGTAATGTTTCTGCTGTCAACTGTAGTGCCTGCAGTATTTCTCAACGAAATGGTCATGGTTCCCGCAGTCGAAGGGTAGATCTTCACACTGTTGATCGTAGATTCAGAAACCGACGCAAAGTACATTCCGAAACCGGCGATAGCGGCCGAAAGGTTGATGGCCGGATCTGAAGCCGTACCGAGATTGAAATCGGTGCCGCCCAAAACATTGGCTACATAATACGTAGTGGTTCCGTTGATGATCGGCGTGGTAAAGTTTGGACCTGTATACAAGGCCGTACCACCCGAAGCGGCATCATACCATTTCAGGTCGCCCGAAGCGGCAGTAGCAGACAATGCGACTGTACCGGTTCCGCAACGCGTTCCCGGTGTAGTTGAAACGACTGCCG
This sequence comes from Flavobacterium sp., assembly GCF_047602195.1. GTDB lineage: Bacteria > Bacteroidota > Bacteroidia > Flavobacteriales > Flavobacteriaceae > Flavobacterium. The sequence continues at coordinate 2,305,794 of NZ_JASGHW010000004.1, read as the reverse complement.
GATTGTTTATACCGATTGTCACCGAATTCGAATCGCTGAATCCGCCACCATTTTCACAAGTTACCCTCAAGAAATAAGTTTCAGGAGCCGACAATACCGGCGTTGTGTACGTTGGATTGGTTGCCAAAGCGATCGGTCCGCCTGAATTGTGCCACTGCAAGCTGATGCCTGCCAAACCGGTTGAATAACCTGTGGCGGTTAAGGTTGCCGAACCAGAAACACAAACATTGGCGAGGTTCGATGCAATCGTGCCCGCTGTCGGCGTACCGGTACATCCCGGAGGCGGTACCAAAGTCAAGATGTAATCTTCGGCCTCTCCCCAAGATGAGTTGCCCGCACCACAGAATTGGGTTGATGTATTGCCCGGAGAAGTATCCGAGGAACGAAGTCTGAGACGGACGTTTCCTGTTGCGGCACTTATTGGAATCAACCAGTTGGTGGTCAAATTGACTTGTGTAGATGCTCCTGCATTTGGCGAAGCGCCGATGTATTCTGCTGCCGTAAAGACACCATCGTTGTTGTAATCGGCCCAGGCTGAAATATAGCAACTGCTGAATGTTCCACCCCTTACCGAAAGCGTATAGACGCTTCCTTTGGTCAAGGTTGCCGTTGTAGTTCCCGATTGGGGGAATACAGTATAATAAGGACTTGCCGCACCTGTAGAAGTGCTGTTGAGCGTGGTCGTTGGAATGGTTACATTCGAAATGTAATCGCCTTCCACGGTTCCGTCCGCATAGGTTGGCGCACAGAAATTGGCAATGCTCAATTGTGCCCCGTTCGAATTGACCGAACAGCCAACCGGTGAAGAAACCACCGCCCTGTAATAACGGGCATTGCTGGCCACAGCCGCACCTGAAGTGCTTACCGTCAAGCTCGCGGTAGTCGCATTGGTGTAAGTCACCCCTGCCGGCGTACCATTGACCACGTTGCTGTATGGTCCACCCACGGCCGTTGCGTATTGCCATTGGTAAACCGGTGAACTGGCAGCAGTCGACACTGTAAACGAAGCGCTGTTACCCGCCACAACCGAAGCATTGGTCGGCTGTCCGCTCACTGTTGGGTTGTTGATGAGCAATTGTGCACCTTGTGAAGGCATGCTCGCGCAAGGCGCCGTTGCATTGACCATTGCACGGTACAGGTAATTGCCTGCCGGCGGAGTCGCCACGGTAGTATTGACCGTCAAATTAGCAGACAAGGCACCTGAATAGGTTGCCCCTACTGGTGTTCCGTTGACAACAGGATTCCAGCTTCCACCACCATTGGTAGATAATTGCCATTGGTAAGAAGCGATTCCTCCTGTAGCGGCCACGCTGAATACCGAAGCACCACCTGAATAACAAACCGTTTGCGCCGATGGATCGGTATTGATCGCCACCGATTGTACAACAGTCAAAGTCGCTGCATTGGATTCAGCCATGCCGTTGCCGGTTACTTTACACCTGTATCTCCAGCCGCTCATGCTCGGCGTAACCCCAGACAGCAATAAAGTTGCCGAATCTACACCAGAATAAACACCCGCATTGGAAAGATTCTGCCAGTTATCCCCTCCTTGGTCTTCCTGCCATTGGTAGACAGTCACATCTGGAGAAGCGACAACAGTAAAGCTGGCTTCGCCGCTTCCTGAATCACAAACAGTAGCATTTACAGGCTGCTCAACGATTCCGGTTTCCCCGACCACCAAGATGGCAAGGTCAGAAATTACCGTGTTACAAGCACCCGTAACCACACACTGGTAGAAGTAGTCATTGAAAGACGCAGGCACGTCGGTCAATGACAAGGTGGCCTCATTGGCCCCATCGTAAATTCCGCCGTCAACCACATCCACGAAAGTATCTCCAGTCCCATCGGTATTGACTTGCCATTGGTAAGTCAGGTTTGGTGTACCGGTACCTGTGGCCACTACCGAGAAGGAAGTATTGCCACCGATTGTTGTCGTTTGTGTAGGCGTACTCGAAGTGATTTCGACCGGTTCGTTTACCTGCAAGGCATAAGTCACTACAGTTGTACATCCGGTCACGCCGTCGGTCACGGTGTAAGAAATCAACACACTACCCTCCATAACCGGGGTTACCACACCCGAAGAACTCACGGTAGCCACATCGAGGTCAGATGAACTCCAGGTTCCCGTTGGTGTGATGTTGGACAAAGTGATGGTATCCGGCAAACAAACGCTGTCTGCTCCACCAGGCGCCGTGATGTCGGCCACCGTTGGCGGATCGTTTACCTCAAACTCCGTTGCGCTGGCACCCGAAGTAATCGCGCTGTACACGGTAAACAAGCCGGTTGCAGGGCTATCGGAAAGCGTCACGGTGATTTGTGTATCGCTGTCGATCACGAAATCCTGTTCAATACCGCCGAGTTGTACGCTGGTGGCTCCGGTAAAGTTGGAACCGCTGAGGACTACTTGCGAATTCAAGACCGTATCCGAACAACCTTTTTCAGGAGAGAAACTGTCCACTACGATTGGCGGCGGTGTCAAGCTCCAGCTAATGCTGTAAGAACCCGAACCAGTCGAATAGCCGTCTTGCACGTAATACAATGTCATCGGTGAACCCGAAGTATTGGTATAAGTCATCGGTGCCGTGTTCGGATCATCGCCGCAGGTCACCTGGGTAAGGCTACCGCAAGCACCTGTATACAAGGCACGTCCGGAATCATAGGCATCTGCCGTATCGGCAATGGTCAACGTATAAGTCGCCGGAACGGTAATCGTATAGAAGACATCCGGTCCGCCTGACAGCGCCACGCATGATGGCAAAATATTGTCGGCCAAACCAGAAGTGGATCCGGTCACCGGTGAAGTCAACGCATCGAGCGAGATGGCTGTCGTACAGATGTCTCCCGGAGGTACTTCGGTGGTAAAGCTGAACTCGGCACAACCGGTCGCCATTCCGAAACTGTTTTTTGGAACGATGCTCCAGTAATAGGTAGTACCGGTCAAGACGTTGGTGATGTTTACCTGGTCTCCACCGATCGTACCCAAATTGGTCAATACGCCCGGCGCAGTGCCCCAATACACATCATAAGAAGTTGCACCCGGAGATGGTGCCCAGTCGAGTGAAATTTGCGGCACACCGGCCACGACAGTCACAGGAACGTTGGTTTGCCCGTTGGTTGGACTGAGCAAAGCAGAACAAGCCGGAGCTGTAAAAATAAACGGTCCGGTCCACAAGCTCACGCCATCCACCAAACCACAATTCGCTCTTACATAGAATTCATAAACTGCACCAGCGGTCAATCCTGAAGCCGGATAAGTGGTAGAACCCCAAGTTGTTCCTGAAGTCGGAACCCCAGAACCCGCCAATTGCACGGCCACTTCCCAAGAAGTCTCCGCACAACCAATCGTCCAATGCAAATCGGCACTTGTGGCCGTTACATTGCTAGCGCCGAGCGCCGATGGCTGCGGACAAGCGGCCGCTTCGGTAATGGTGATGATGTAATCCTCGATTTCACCATATTGGTTGACCGTACAAGGTGTTACCTGAGCACCCGAAGTCGCCTGAACACCGCCTACATCATACATTGCCCTTACACGTAAACGGTGCGGTCCTGTTGGTGGATTACAAGCAATCGCAATAGGAAAAGAAGCCGACGAACCCAATTGGCCCGCTACACCACTACCCGTTACGAGTCCCAGCGAGTAGCCGATGCGTTCGGTCGCGTTGTCGAAGAAACCGTCATCGTTGTAATCGATCCATGCGGCGTAAGCCTCCGAATATTGTCCCGCAAAAACGGTACAGCTATAGGCAGAACCCGCCTGAAGTTCGGTAGTCAATGCACCATTGCTGGTGTAATCAGAATAACCGGCACCCGCACTAGGACAGCCGGTACCCGAATTGTTATCGAGCGTATTCAATTGTACCCGGGCGATTACGTCGCCATCGGTACAACCAAAGGAACTCGTCGGTACACAATATACAATATTGGCATTGGTCGTAAACGAACGCTCCAAGCATCCAATGGCATCACCATTCGGATTCTTGGCAACGATTTTCCAATAATAAGTGGTGTTCGCCGCCAAAGCCGGAGCGAAATTGTAAGTCAAAGCGGTAGTCGTGCTTGCGTAATAGGCCGGTGAAGGCGATGTCCCGAAATACAGATCGTACCCCGTCGCGCCGTTTGCCGCCGCCCAGGACAGGGTCACATTTCGGTTGACTGTTGCCAAATCGGCAGGGGAAGAAAGCACGGCACAATCCGGCGGTGAAGTATTGAGTGTCACCGCGACATTGTCGATCCCGAGGTCGGTCACGCCCCAGTCGCCTACGCCTTCAAATCGGATAACCGTAGTGGCCGAAGTGGAAGCGCCCAGAATAATGGTCTTGGTCGCCCAGGTTGCCTGAATCGTATAAGTAGCCAAGGCCGCGCCGAAAGTAGCACCGCCGTCAGAAGACATATAAACCCTCAATTGGTCAGGCGTGGCATTGGCGTCCACGTTGATGTAATCGAAAGCCAATTGCTTCAATCCCGGGGTAGAAAAATCGACATGGTAATCGAGATAACCCACAGAACCGGCCGTACAACCGTAAGTATGCCAACGTGCCGTACCGCCCGAAGCCGGTGCCGCAACCGTATAACCGCCAAAGGTTGGGTCAGACCATCCTACCGATGAGGTGACCACATCGTTCCTTCTCCAGGCGCGGTCGCCGTAAACCGGCCAAGACCGCCAGTTGGCAGTGTTTGGCAAATCGGCAGTGGCATTCCCGTTGGGCCAAGGCGTCGTATTGAAATTCTCCGTGGCTGGAATGCTCGCATAAGTGGGAGCGCCCAATGCCGCAGCCGGTGGGGTAAACGTAAAAATCCTTCCCGAGACCGGAGCCGCCGGGTTGGTCGTATTCGAAGTAAACCGGAGTGTGGAAGTAGAAGCCGCAGTTCCCGCCGTAGCCTGGCTCGTCGGGGTTGTCCATGCGGCAGAAGTCGTTCCGGCGAGATTGCGCCAATCGTAAAAGCTCGCACCGCGCAAACCTACCTGAGGGAATGGCGTTGTGGCAGTAGTGGCCGTACAAGTCCCATAAACAAATGTAATGACATTGGTGGACTGCGTCAGACGGATCTGGAAATTGATTCGGTCTGCCGTATTCCCCGTCCGGGCCATATCGGCGTATTGGATCACGAAATCACTTCCATCAGCGCCATAACGAATCGAAGGCGTTCCGGTCGAAGCAACAAGGTCGCATCCAAATCCTGAAATCGTACCATCCATCTTGTTTGTGGCCGTACCGGAGCTACTGGTTTGTGAAATCGGGGTAATTACACCGACAGCAGGAAGATCAGTGCCGAGCACGATGTATCCGTTGTTGGATATCACAATGCTTGTGTAATTTTTGTGGTTGTACCGGAAGGTAAAACCCAGTGGAATTTGAGAGGAGAGCGCATTGGTGGTTACCGTAGCGCCACTCTGCCATACGGTGCCTGTAATCGGGGTATAAGTCCCGTTGCTACCGGCAAAGGTATAGCTTGATACTTGGGCTTGCGTGCCGATTCCTGTCAACAGACAGAGCAGCACCATCAACCCCGTAAGCCCCGTTCGGGCTTTGCCGACGGTATGCAACAGGGCGTCACATAGGCAGTCGACCTCTCTTTTGAGCCAGGTATCCCTACCACAGCCCAAATAATAGGAGTGTTTGATCATAAATAAATTGAATTGAGTTAATAATACTCTCTCAATTTACTCAAATTCCCTTTATGCTTTTTTTAACAATTCATTCAAATCGTTAAAGTGCTGTATTTTTTCGATGAAATGTGTTAATTGTTTAGACGTAGTTTAAAAATTACCTATTTTTATTACAAATCATAAAATGAAAAATGTTGCTTTTGAACCAAAAGCCAAAAACTATTCCCTTGCTTTTCACCATATTAGGAAATCCAAAAGCGCAGGATCCGATCAATATTTTTTGGGATACGGCAAATAGATGAAAAACGAAGCGCCTTTCCCCTGCTCGCTTTGTGCCGTAATGAAACCCGAATGGTTTTCGATGATTTTCTTGCACAACGCCAAACCTATTCCGGTTCCCGAATAACTCATCCGGTCGTTGAGGCGTTGGAAAATCGTAAAGATCTTGCCCAAGTATTTCTGCTCAAAACCAATCCCTTCGTCGCTGAACACCATTTCGAGGTACTGGTTGTCCGGCGACAGGTTCGATTCGAATGGAATCTGGGCCAGCGAAAGGATTCTTGAAGTAATCGTAATCTTTGGCGCCGATTCGGCAAACTTGAGCGAGTTGCCGATCAAATTCGAAAACAATTGATTGATCTGCAACGGAATGGCCTCGACGACCGGCAATGGTTCGTAACGCACCACCGCCTGCTTCTCCTCGATCAGCAATTCAAAATCGACCAGCACATTTTCGAGTATGGCGCTGAGATCGACCACCTCTACCTGCTGGTCGCTGCGTGAAAGACGGCTATAATTCAGCACGGCCTTGATCAACTCGCTCATGCGTTCGGCGGTAAGGTTCATTTTCGACAGGTATTTCTGTGCAGCTTCCTCATTGTTGATGTTCTGCTCGAGCAACCCCGTAAACATCTGAATTTTGCGCAGCGGCTCCTGCAAATCGTGCGAGGCCACATAGGCGAACTGCTCGAGTTCCTTGTTCTGGAATTCCAGTTCGGAATTGTATTTCTGCATTTTGTCCTCGGCCATTTTGCGTTCGGTAAGGTCGCGCGTCACCTTCGAAAAACCAATGATGTTGTTGTCCTTGTCGTGCAGGGCCGTAATGGCCACACTGCCCCAAAAGGTCGTCCCGTCCTTGCGAACGCGATACCCTTCGTTCATGGCACGGCCCGTATCCACGGCTTCCTGCAGCAAACGGTCCGGGAGTTTGGAGTCAAGGTCTTCCTGGCGGTAAAAAATCCTAAAATTCTTGCCCAGGATTTCCTGCTCATTATACCCTTTTATCTTCTGTGCGCCTTTGTTCCAGTTCAGGATCGTGCCGTCCTTGTCAAGCATGATGATGACATAATCCTGGACTTCATCGGTCATCCTTTGGTAACGTTCCTCGCTTTCGCGCAGTTCGCGGTTCCTGACCTGTAGCACACGGGTACGCTGCTCGACTTTTTCTTCGAGTATCTGCGACTGGATTTTGTGTTCGGTGATGTCGAGCGTCGTGCCGTACATCTTGGCCGGCTCATGGTTGCCGTCGTAAATGACCTTGCCGTTGAACCGGATCCAATGTTCGGAACCATCGCGCCAGATCACACGCGCCTCATAAAACAAAACACCGGTCTCAAGCGCTTTTTGGTGCGCCTCCAGCCGCAATTGGCGGTCATCTGGATGGATGCGTTCCTTGAAATCGGGATGTTTCGGATTTTCATCCGGTTCATAGCCGAACATGTGCGCCAGGCGATCGGAAAAAATAAATTCCGACTGGACGATATCCCATTCGAAATGCCCCATTTCAGCAGCTTCTATGGCCAATTTCTGGCGCGTTTCACTGACTTCGATGCGACGGCGCACCTCCACCTGTTCGGTGATTTCATCAGCCAGCGCCATGATTCCCGAAATACTGCCGTCTTCATCGTGCAACGGTTCGAAAACAAATTTGACGAATATCTTCTCGGGCACGCCGTTGCGCACCAATTCGATCGATTGTTCCTGGGCCGAAAACGTCTGTCCCGTGGTAAAAACGGTTTCGAGCAATTGTTCATACCCTTGTGCCTGGGCATCGGGCATGCCTTCGAAAACGGGTTTGTTCATGACCTGGCTTGCGCTTTTGCCCCACAATTCGAGCATTTTCGCATTGGCCATTTCCACGATAAATTCGGATCCGCGGAAAATGCAAATCGCAATCGGTGCCTGCTGAAAAAGGCTGTGCAACTGTGTATCGATATGGTTCCTGCTTTTCGAAAGACGGATCTGCGACTGTACGCGCGCAAACAATTCCTTGGCCGAAAACGGCTTGACCAGATAATCATCGGCGCCCAAATCATAACCCTCGATGCGCGATTCTTCTCCAGCCCTGGCCGAAAGCAACAACACCGGAATGCGTTTGGTCTGCGGGTCATTCTTTAGAATCTTAAGCATCTCGATTCCGTCCATGACCGGCATCATCACGTCGCTCAACACCAAGTCAGGTGCCGAAGCAGCGATGCTTTGAAGCGCTTCCTTGCCGTTCGAGGCCATCGAGACGCGGTAGTCTTTTTCGAGTAATTTCCCGATGTATTCCTGCATGTCGGCATTGTCATCAACGACCAATATTTTGGGTTTTCGGTTTTCTTGATCGGCGGAACGCTTTGTTTTTGATTTGAGCATGATCTGCGCTTCCTCGGTAAAAACATTGGGCAAGATCGCCTCCTGCAAGGCAGTTTCCTTTTGGATTTCGGATTCGGACAAATGGGCTTTCCCTACCGGAATACTTACCGTAAATGTCGTTCCTTGTCCTAAAGCACTCTCGGCCGTGATCGTCCCGTGGTGCAGCTTGACGAGTTCCTTGACCAGCGAAAGTCCGATTCCAGTCCCTTCATAACTGCGGCCATTGGCATTTTTGACCCTATGGAAGCGCTCAAAGAGCCGTGGCATTTCATTTTCGGGAATCCCGATACCGGTATCCTTGACCTGGAGCACAGCCTGGCCATCAGCTTCGGTGAGCGACACGGCGATTTTACCGTGATGGGTATATTTGAAGGCATTCGACATGAGGTTGAGCACAATTTTCTCCCACATGTCTTTGTCTACATAAACTGGCGATGGCACATGGGTTTCGACTTCGAGTTGCAATCCGGCATTTTCGGTAACCGAACGGAATGAACTCACGAGATTGGCCGTAAACCCGGCCAGGCAGACCGGCTGGAACTGCGCCTGCATCCTACCCGACTCAATCCGGCTGAAATCGAGCAATGAATTGACCAAACGCAGCAGGCGCATGGCATTGCGGTGCGTGATGCTGATGTTTTCTTTGTCGGTGGCCGAATAGGAATCGTTGTTCTTGAGCATTTCTTCCAAAGGCCCGAGCATCAAGGTAAGCGGCGTACGGAATTCGTGGCTGATGTTGCTGAAGAAAATGGTTTTGGCCTTGTCGATTTCGGCCAGCGATTCCGCACGCTTGCGCTCCTGCTTGAATGCATAGGCATTGGTGAGCGCGGTGGCAATCTGGTCGGCGACCAGGGTAAAGAAACTCAGGTATTTTTCATCGGGCAAGCGGTACGGGTTCAAGCCCACGCACATCATCGCAAACGGAAATTCGTGGTTGCTTTGGGTGATCGGAATCAACAAGGCTTTATCGGGAGAATCCTGCCAAAACCCAGACGGCAATTCGCCAAAACGCTTCCTGATGTGGTCGACCTGCTGGACGGTTCCGGTTTGCAACGCCAGCTTGAGTTCGTACAATTCCATGCCGCGGTCTTCCATGTCGATCGATAGCGGCGCCATCGGTTCGGGCATTTGGTCGGGAATTTTGTTGACCAGGCGAAGCTGTTTTCCATCGTCGCTGACCTCATACAATACGACAAACGGAAAGTCCTGCGGATTCTCACGCAAGGCTTCCAGCGCACGATTGTAAATTTCATCGTTGGTCTTGAGGTCGATGATGTTCTTGGCAAGTTCCTTGAGCGTATGGAGCTGGCGTTCGCCAATGATGCGTTGCGTATCGTCGGTGTTGGCGCAAATGATGCCTTGCGTCGTGCCGTCGTCGCCCGGGACCGGACTGTACGAAAAAGTATAATAGGTTTCCTCGGTGTAACCGTTGCGTTCCATGAGCAACAACAAGGCTTCATCATAAGTCCCGGTATTTTCATTCATCACGACCGACGCCCTCGCGCCTGCCTCATGCCAGATTTCCTTCCAGACTTCCGAAGCCGGCTGTCCCAGGGCTTCGGGATGTTTGCCGCCCACGATCGAGATGTAGGCGTCGTTGTAGATATTGATCAGCTCCGGTCCCCACCACACGAACATCGGTTGCTGCGAAGTGAGCACGATCCGCACACAGGTCTTGAGGCTTTGCGGCCAAAGTGCAGGATGTCCCAAAGGCGTTTGGGTCCAGTCCTTTTCCCGGATCAGCGCCCCCATAAGTCCGCCGCCCTCGAGAAACAATTCTGTGGTCAGGGTATTCTTTTGCATCATTAAATCACTATTCGTCTGAGCAATTGCTCGAGCGCGTTCATGCTGGTGGGTTTGATCAGGAATTCCTTGGCTCCCATTTGGAGCACCTCGTCAATGAGCTTTGGGGCGCCCGAGGTCGAATACAGGTAAACCGGCACCTGATCGAGCCGGTCAATCTCGCGGATGGCGGCCAGGCATTGCTTGCCATCCATCAGCGGCATATTCATATCGATAAAAATATAGTCGGGAACCATTTCTGGCGAAGCGACCAACTGGTCGATGGCTTCGGTTCCGTCTTTGGCAAATAGGCATTCGATTTCGGGATTGATGTTTTGCAAGGCGGTGCAAAAAAAATCCCTGTCGTCCTCATCATCGTCAATAAAAAAACATCTTTTTGGAGTAGACATAGTATGTGGTGTGGCAATTGGGCATTATCAGTCGGTATAGCGTGCAAATAAAATGGCCTTTCCCAATAGCATTTTATTGAAAAAAGCCAGTTGATAACTCAGCGTTTGAAAAAATCGGCAAGCACCCATTTGAATCGCCAGAAAGACAACTTACCCGTTATCCGTATTTTCGAGGCAATTCCTTTGATGGGGTTATAATTACTCATTCTGCATCAGTTATAGTTCAAGGCAAATTTCGCTTTTTACGCCGCGGTGAGCCTTACAGAATTACACGCTGTGTGTTACATGATTAGCACATTTGGGCAATAATATAAACTTTAACCAAAGTCGTATAAGCCACTTACACCCAACGGCCCCGAAATTTGTCAGATAAAAACCAACCTTATGAAAGCACTCTGGAAAGGCGGCATCAGCTTCGGGCTTGTCAACATCCCGGTCAAGTTGTACAGCGGCGCGATGACCCACCGCATCGATCTCGACATGATCCGCAAGAAAGACCACTGCGCCATCGAATACGTGCGCGTATGCAAGAAAGACGGCAAGGAAGTGCCCTGGGACGAGATCGCCAAAGGATACCGCAAGGAAAATGGCGATTACATCGTGCTGGACAAAGATGAAATCGCCAAGGCCATGCCCGAAAAGACCCAAACGATCGACATTTTCGAATTTGTTTTGGAAGACGAAATTCCGTCGCAATACCTCGAGAAACCCTATCTGGTCGAACCCGAAAAGGCAGCCGCCAAAACCTATTCGTTGTTGCGTGCGGCCCTGAAAAAGTCAGGAAAAGTCGGTTTGTGCAAATTCATCCTGCGGCAATCCGAGCATTTGGGGATTTTAAAAGCAGAAGACAATGCGATATTGCTGATCCAGATTCGGTTCGACCAGGATTTGCGCGATCCTTCCGAAATCAAGTTGCCCAAAGGCGTCACGATCCAAAAGAAAGAGCTCGATATGGCGCTGACGATCATCGACCAGCTCACCGATAAATTTGAACCCGGGAAATACAAAGACACCTACAAAGACGAACTGCTCAAGCTCATCCAGAAAAAATCGAAGCAGCCCGCCAAGAAATTGCCGGTTACCGCCCAGCGCCGCAAAGCGAAAACCAAGGAAAAGGGCGACGATCTGCTCGAGCAACTCAAGGCCAGCCTCCAAGCGATGAAAAACTAAGCCATGACATTAGCGAAGTACAACCAGAAACGGGATTTCAAGAAAACCGCCGAACCCAAAGGCATCCCAAAAACCTCCAAAGGGCAATTGCGCTTTGTAGTGCAAAAACATGCGGCCTCGCACCTGCACTACGATTTCCGTTTGGAGATTGGTGGCGTTTTGGTGAGTTGGGCGATTCCGAAAGGTCCGTCCGCCAATCCTTCCGACAAGCGTCTGGCGATGCACGTCGAGGACCACCCGATGGATTACATCGATTTTGAAGGAACGATTCCCAAAGGCGAATACGGCGGCGGAACCGTCATGGTCTGGGACATCGGCACTTATGAACCCGAAGGCGAAATTGCATTGGGCAGGCAAAACGCCGAGATGAAAAAACAGCACAAAGCGGGATCGATCAAGATTGTATTGCACGGCAAAAAACTCAAAGGTTCCTGGGCATTGGTCGAAATGCATGGCCGTGGCGAAAACCAATGGCTGCTGATCAAACACAAGGATGAATTTTCGGGAACCGACATCGACTACAATCCGTACTCGATCCTGACCAAGCGCGATTTCGAGGCGATTGCCAAAGGAAACGACGAATGGAAAAGCAACCGCTTGCAAAAAGTAAAAACTTCGGATACAAAAGCCGAAACCCCCAAAGGCGAACAGATCCAAAGCAAATCCAATCGCGTTTTTAGAAACCATTCCGCCAATGGATCCGATGAATTCTCCGCGGATGATTTGGCCGAAGCCAAAAAACGCAAAAGATTCCCTTCGGGTTGGCGACCACAATTGGCCACACTCACAGATGAACCTTTCGACAATCCGGAATGGCTTTTTGAAAACAAATGGGATGGCTATCGTGCATTGGCCAAAATCAAAAACAATATGGTCGAATTGGTCTCACGCAACGGCATTTCGTTCAATCAGAAATACCCAGAAATTGTCCAAACGCTTCAAGAAATTAATAGCGACATGATTCTCGATGGCGAAATTGTAGTCGAGGATTCGAAAGGAAAAAGTCATTTCCAGTGGTTGCAGCATTTGGACGATAATCCGAAGCGCGGCAACTTGAAGTTTTACGTCTTCGATATTTTGTATTTTCAAGGGTTTGATTTGCGGGCACTCGAATTGATCCAAAGAAAAAAAATCCTAAAGGCCGTTTTACCGAAAGAAAAGAACATCGTCTATTCCGAACATATTTTGGAACATGGCATTAAATTATTCAAAACCATCGAGAACAAAGGCGGTGAAGGTTTGATCGCCAAGAAAATCCATTCAACCTACCACACCGACAAACGATCGAAGGACTGGCTCAAGATCAAAACCCAGCAACAACAGGAAATGGTCATCGGCGGTTTTACCGAACCCAGCGGCAGCCGGACGGGAATCGGCGCCTTGTTGTGCGGCTATTACGACGGAAAGGATTTGGTTTATACGGGCAAAGTCGGCTCTGGCTATACCGAAGCGATGCTCGAGGAATTGCGGCAGAAATTGGACAAACTCGAACGCAAGACCTGCCCGTTTTCTACGATTCCGAAAGAGAAAAACGTCCATTGGGTGAAACCGGAAATGATCGCACAGGTCAAATTTTCAGAAATCACCGAATCGGGCAGCATGCGGCATCCGGTGTATTTGGGTTTGCGCGAAGACAAGAAATCAGCCGCAGTGCAATTGGAAAAACCGATGATTGAATCGAATGACATCGGAAAAACGCAAACCAAAAAGAAAATGGCCAAAGATTCTAAAAGCAAAACAGAAAACGAAAATGGATTCGGGCGTGTCACCTTTACCAACACCGACAAAATATACTTTCCCAACCAAAAGATCACCAAGGGCGACGTCATTGCCTATTACGACCGCATTGCCGATTACATCCTTCCCTACCTCAAGGACCGACCGGAATCGCTGCGGCGTACCCCCGACGGCCTCAAAAGCGAAGGATTTTTTCAAAAGAATGTAGCCGGTACAGTCCCGAAATGGATCAAGACACGCAAAATCAAATCGGGATCGAAAGCCGAATCGATCGAATATTTGCTGTGCCAGGACAAAGAGACCTTACTGTTTCTGGCCAATTACGGCTGCATCGAACTCAATCCGTGGAGCAGCCGTGTGGGCTCGCTCAACCATCCGGATCACATCATCTTTGACCTGGATCCCAAAGGCGCACCGATCAAGAATATCGTAGCGACCGCAATCAAACTAAAAGAAATACTGGACTCGCTTAAAGTTCCGGCTTATGTCAAGACTTCGGGCGGAAACGGGCTACATGTGTTCATTCCGGTCGAGCCCAAATACACCTATGACCAAACCCGCGAATTTTCGCATTTAGTGAGCCAGATGGTGCACCGCGACCTGCCCAAAATCACGAGCCTCGAGCGCATGCCCGACAAACGCAAAGGCAAGGTCTACCTCGATTTCCTGCAAAACGGCAAAGGCAAAACCATGGCGAGTATTTATTCGCTCAGGCCACGCGAAGGTGCCGGCGTGAGTACGCCGCTCCAGTGGGATGAGGTCAATGACAAGCTCGATCTTAAAAAATTCAACATCAAAACGCTTCCGAAGCGACTCGAAGAAAAAGGCGACCTGTGGAAAGACTTCTTTAGGGACGCGATCGACCTGAAACAAATCCTCCAGCAGCTCGGCGATTAGAAAATGTGGTAGCCTGCGGTAAATTTGAAATGTCCGTTGTACAATTCGTTATTGCCCCAATAATCGCCGTATTCGATGACCGGCTGCAAACCGCTGTATCCGCCGAGTTCAAAAAACCAATCCTTTACGGTAAAGCCTACGCCCAGATTGACGCCCACTTCTGCTTTCTTGCTGGCCTCGAAATCGCAATTGCAGGTATTGTTGACCAATACGCCCACTTGCGGGCCCACGAGCAAATAAATGCGGTTCCAGAATTTGAAATCGAGCGAAGCGTTGATGTAATTGAGACGGATGTCGAAGTTGGAATAGCTGTTTTGATACGGGCCATATTGGTGGGATATATTTTCCCCAAACTGCGCATACCCTAATTTGGGACGGAAACTGATGGTATGGTTGAGCGGGATGTTGTAAAGCACCCCGAAATGTGGCTTGACCCCCGAATCGAACGACATCGTCCCCAACGGTTTGTTTTCGGAGAAAAAGGAATTGCTGACCCCAAAATATACGGCAAATCGTTTGGGTTTGACCGGTTGTTCTTGTGCAAAAGTATGCAGCGACAATGCAAGCGCCGCCATGAGGAGAATTTTGTTCATGTTATTCAGTTTGTTTGGTTTGGCCGACTAAAATAAACTTTTTGTTAAAAACTATTGCAGGATTTCCGCAACCTTTTTGAAAGTCTGTCATCTCCAAATACAAACCATTGAAAACAAACGCATTGATGATGAAAAAAATTACACTGACTTTCTTTTTGCTCTTGGCATTCGCGCTGCACGCGCAGACATTCGAATGGCTCAAGACTCCGCCGATTACCTTTAGCTCCAACCCGGACATGATCGGTTATGCGACGGCGCACGATCCTTCGGGGAATGTCTATCTTTCTGGCTTCAAGGAAAATTCGTTCAACTACAGCGAAATTTTTGGCGATGTGTTCTACAACAAATACGATGACCAGGGCAACCTGCAGTTTTCAAAGACTTTTACCGGACACGTCACGGTGTACGACATGGTTTCCGATTTTGAGGGAAACATCATTGTCGTGGCGGGATTCGTCAATCTTTTCTCGGTCGATGATTGGGCAATCGATACCGTCGAGCAAGGCATCCAGAACCTCATTCTCAAATTCGACGCCAGCGGTGCGTTGCTCTGGCACAGACAGATGACGATCGACGATTCGTTCGAATGCCGCGCACATACTGCAACCGTTGATACCACTGGAAATGTATATATTGGCTATTACGACTTTATGCATTCCTTCATCAAAAAGTTATCCCCTGACGGCGATACCCTAATGACCATCACGCAAGCCAATGCGCGTTCCGTGCAATCGATCAGCATCGACAACCAAGGAAACATCTATGCCGCCGGTTCCTGTGCCGACCCGGGCGCTACCTTTGCCGGCGTTACCGTTTCGCCTTCGCTGCTGTACAATACGTTTATCGTCAAATATTCAGCAGAAGGGACCTACCAATGGGTGCGTTATGTAGAAGACATCACCTGCCCGGAGCCGCAAGTCGTGGCACACAGCCCGGATGAGGTGTATTTCTGCTCCTACCTGTTTGACAACTACAGCTTCGACGGCATCCCGACCGAAGGCCCGCAGACCATGTTCTCGGATATTTTCATCACCAAACTCAATGCTTCCGGAATTTTTCAATGGGTGCGCGAAGTGCCCGGCAGCGGTTATATCAATACCGGAAACCGACGATTTCTTTCGGGAGATGCCGATGGCAATATTTATTTCGCGGGTTCGATGCGCGGCACGATCAATTGGAATACCGAGATGACCACCATAAGCAACGGATTCAGCAACGAAGCGATTGTTTTGAAATACAATCCACAGGGCGATTTGTTGTTGGCCAAAACCGCTGGCGGAGCCTCAAACGATCGTTTCGATGCCGTTTCGGTCAATGCACAAGGCGATATTTTCCTGGCCGGTATGTCCAACGGCACCGCTTCTTTCGACGGCATCCAGCATGAGGTGGCGCAATTCCAGAATTGGCCGTTCCTGGCCAAAATGACGATGAATACTTTTTCGACTGCCGAACAAGAATTGCAGCAGCTAGTCCTTTACCCCAATCCGGCTTCGGATTACCTTTACATTTCGAACACGGCCCAAACGTTTGCCGGCAGTATTTTCAATGTACTCGGACAAAACGTATCGGATTTCGAAATCAATACCACACATCCTGTTTCGGTGGCATCGCTTCCGAAGGGCACCTACTTAATTAAGCTCAATCAGTCCCGGACGATCAAGTTCGTCAAGAACTGATTGAAGAAAGCCTCCTGATACCGGAGGCTTTTTTTATCGCTTGATCGAAAAGTGCGATTTGTATTTGCGCCATTCGGGCAAGCCGTGCAGGTCCATTTCCTGGTAATCGACACTGAACCAGTAATCCTCGGACGGCATCGGCTTTCCGTTGTAGCTTCCATCCCAGCCTTGCTCGGCCGGACTGATCTGCTTGAGCAGTTTGCCATAACGGTCGTAGATGTAAATGCGTGCGTTGGGCTGGTTGCTGAGCCTGAAAATATTCCACGTGTCGTGGTAGCCGTCGTTGTTGGGCGTAAAGAATTTGGGGTAATCGAGAATCAGGATTTCCTTGGCCAGGTCGGTGCACTGGTTGGCATCGGTGACTTTAATCGTATGAGTTCCCGGACTCAGGTTCGTGTAGACATTGCCGTATTCAAACGGCCCGTTGTCGATGCTGAACAGGTACGGCCCCGTCCCGCCCTGCACAATCAATGTCAGCGATGGATTGTCGCTGAAATCGTTGCCCAGGTACGCGATGAAATTATCGGGCGTGAATGCCTGCCGGACCTCCGCAGAAACTTCGGGCGACCGGCAACCGGTATGGATATTGGTGGCGACCACCGAATAAGTCCCGATTTGATCCGCCTCATAGGCATTCCCGGTTTCCGAAGCCATACGCGCGGTATCCCTGTACCATTCGAAACTGTAATCGGAAGCATTGAGCCCGGTTTCCAAAGTGTAATTCCAAAACGTATTTCCTTCCGCATCGACGCAAATATAACCGTCAGCCAGTTGCGGGTCTGGCAATGCATTGATGGTGATTGTGGTGGTCGCCTTCACCGAATCGCATCCGGCCGAGGCAGGCGTCGCATAAGTCACCGTATAGGTTCCCGCCGCACTTTTGGAAGGATCGATTGTCCCTGTAACCCCATCGATAGCCAATCCGAATGGCGCGTTATAAACACCGCCAAAATACGCATTGGTACCTGTCAACAAAGCGGGCACCGAGGTGATGTCTTTGCAATAAGCTGCATCCGGGTAACGGATGTCAGCCATCGGCACCGCCGTAATCGTCACCGTAGTCGTGACTGCCGGGACGGTGCAATTGTCGGCCGTGGTCGGAATCGCATAGGTTACCGTATACGTCCCCGGCAAACTGCTGCGCGGCAGGATGGCCCCGGTTGTGGGATTGATGGCCAAACCTACAGTCGAGCTGAATGTTCCGCCCAGATAATCATTGGTTCCGGTTAAAATTACCGGAACGGCGGAAAGGATCGCTGTACAATACGGGCTTTGCGGATACGAAATCGCTGCCGTTGGTGCAGGAAACACCGTAACATTATGGTTCACGATACTCGCACACCCGATACCATTGGAAATGCTAAAACTCACGTTGTAGGTTCCTACCGACGGGAAAGTGTGCCTGGGGTTTTCTTCGGTTGATGTGGTGCCATCGCCAAAATCCCACATAAAAGTATCCAAAACCGTATGCGGTGGCGCAACCGAAGTATTCGAAAACTGGGCATTGTCGTAACAGGTATTCGCAATGGCAAAATCGGCGATCGGATCGGCGATACTCAAAACGGTAGAAATATTGACGATGCAACCGGTCACCGACCGCAACTGGCAGGTATAAGTTTGTCCGCCTACCGGGTTGTTCACATTGATCGATTGGGTGGTTTCGCCCGTATTCCACAGGTATTCAAAACCGATCGGCGCCGTCAATAATGCATGGAGCGAACCCGAACAATAGGTCGAGCTGATTTGCAATGGCGAACAATAGGCATCGACATAGGCATAGCCGAAATGACCGCCCGGCGTACAATCGCCCGTGACGAATTCGATCGATAAGGTTTGTCCCATATAAGCGCTGAGATCAAGGCCGACCGTCGTCCAGTCTTTGTAGACGATCCCGTTGCAATTGTGGAATCCGGGAAGACTGCTGCTGGCCACAACGGTGTATTCCCCGCAGACCGGATCGATCAATTGCCCCATGGCATCGACCACACGGATCTGGAAACGCGGCTGTTCGATGGCCGGGTGCCCGGGATCTTCCAACACTACCGCATATTTGTAGATGAACAAGGCACTCGATGGCGAAACGGTGATCGAATACGTCAGTTTTTCGGCCTCGGCCCCAATTTGCGCGTTCCCAACACGCGCCGAATACAGTCCGCCCGGTGCAACAACGTGCACATTATCGCAGGTGTTGGGGTCGGTACCGTTTCCCGACATGATCGTATGCCGGCCCGGGACGATTCCCGAAGGCGCCGTCACGACTGGGCAACAAGTTCCGGTCTCCCCTTTCCAACCGTTGAAATTTCCCGCCTCAAAATCTGAATTCTCACAAGATGAAACTGCCTGGGAACTGGCATTCCCGGCAGCTAAGAGTAAAATCAGGTTTATGGCGATTATGATATTATTGGGCAATATAGATTTAAAGGGGCTAAAAAGCCCCTTTACTGGCGCAGATTGACGTGGCATTTCTAATCTGTTTATGAAAACTGATGCAAGTATCTAAAAAAAAAGGCAGACCCAAATCAATTTTTTGGCTTATTCGATAGAATTGTCCAAAAAGTCGTTCATCGGCTTTAATGTTCTGGAAATGTTACAGTTTCGCTTGAATTATCAACAAAAAACAAACATTTCTGAACTTAAAAAATCATCCGGCAAAAAACCGTTCAATTAAAAAAAATGATTACTTTTCGCCAACCTTAAAATTGTACCTTATGGAATTCGAACAAATCCAACAAACGCTGGTCGCCAACGCCACAGATGTCGAGAAAGCTGGCTTTTACAAAAAAACCTATCTGCACGTGGCCTTGGCTTTATTGGCATTTATCGTGGTGGAAACGATTATGATACAAACTGTTCCCGTTGAATGGATCGCGGCGATGTTTGACGGAAAATTCATGTGGTTGTTCATCATCGGGTTGTTCTGGCTCGGCAGCGTGATTTCGACCAAAATGTCGTTCGCCCCTTCGCGCAACCAACAATACCTCGGGCTTGGATTGTATGTGATTTTGGAGGCGATTATTTTCCTTCCGATGATTTACATCGCAGCTTCTTACACTGGTGCAGAAATATTGCTGCAGGCCGCTTTGCTGACTTTGGCGATGTTTGCCGGACTCACGGCGGTGGTTTTCCTGACCCGGACCGATTTTTCTTTCCTTAGGACGGCCTTGATCGTAGGTGGTTTCATTTCCCTCGGCCTTATTGCAGCCGGTGCCATTTTTGGTTTCAATCTCGGACTCTGGTTTTCGGTGGGCATGGTTGTGCTGGCTTCGGGCAGCATCCTGTACCAAACCAGCCAGATCAAGGACAATTACGGAACCGAGCAATATGTGGGCGCGGCGCTTCAATTGTTCGCCTCGGTGATGCTGCTGTTCTGGTACATCCTCAGAATTTTGATGAGCCGAAGAAACTAATCTTCAAAAACAATAATCAAGAAAGCCGGATTAGAGTCCGGCTTTCTTTGTTTTCAACTTTGGCGGTGTTATTTTTTTTGCTGTAAGCCTTTCAATAACTCATAGGAACGCAACCTTGCCGCATGATCATAGACCGGGCTTGTGACCATCAATTCGTCCGCACCGGTCACATCGAGGAAACGCTGCAGTTCCATCGCGACTTTTTCGGGACCACCCACAAAGGAGAATCGGATCATTTGCTGTAAGGCCGCTTCTTCCAACGGGTCCATGAAATTCTCATCGGGATTAACGGGCGGCCCCAGTTTCTGGCGTTTACCTGTAAGGATCCCCAGAAACAGTTTCTTGAACGAAGTGGCCAATTTTGCCGCCTCGGCATCCGAATCAGCCGCAATGACATTGACGCAGGGCATGACATAAGGAACCTGCAACTGCGCCGATGGCCTGAAGTTTTTGCGGTAAATCGCAATCGCATCAAAAAGTTGCGCCGGTGCAAAATGGCTCGCAAACGCATACGGCAGTCCGAGTGAAGCCGCGATATAAGCACTGTCGGTGCTCGAACCTAGAATCCAGATCGGGATATCGAGTCCTTCGCCCGGAATGGCACGCACGGCGCTCGTTTTGTTTTCAGCCGAAAGAAATTGCTGCAACTCCTTGACATTGCCTTCGAAATCCATGACCGCAGCCATGTCCCGGCGCAATGCATTGGCGGTCAATTGGTCGGTTCCCGGCGCGCGCCCAAGCCCCATATCGATCCGACCGGGAAACAAGGTAGCCAGTGTCCCGAATTGTTCGGCCACGATGAGCGGCGCATGGTTGGGCAACATGATGCCACCCGACCCGACGCGCAGGGTTTGGGTTTGCGAGGCAATGTGCGCAATCAAAACCACCGTCGCCGTGGAAGCAACGCCTTCCATGTTGTGGTGTTCGGCCAACCAATAACGGTTAAAGCCTAATTTTTCAGTGTGTTGGGCCAACGAAACGCTATGGCCGAAAGCGTCTTTTGGGGTTTTGTCCTGTGGCACCATGGCCAGGTCGAGTACGGACAAAGGGATATTTTGGAGGAGGTTCATTTGAGGTAATTTTTGCTAGTTGCAAAATTACGATGGTCACGACCTAGAATCCTTCAATTTGAAATAGTTTTAATCGATGACTGGATTGGTTTTTCTGGTAAAATTTCTAAAATGAAGGCATTCAAATTATTGTATTTACTCTCAATATCATCAAACGCCTCTTTCGCCTTTTTGAAGTCTTTTTGCTTGCGTTCATATTCAGTATCAATATCTTTGATCTTATTTTTAGCATCTTCTACTTTGGTATCCAGTTCGGCCAATGTATTTTTCAGCTTGCTTTTTCGCAATGCTCTTTTTGCCAGTCTGGCAATTATATAAAGTAGCTGTTTCAATAACTGGTTGACTGCCGAATATAAAAATTTAGCCATTAATTTGGCTTCTGGGTCTATTGTCACAAGCCAGCCCTTGACCTTTTCACCTATTCTTACAAAGAAATCTGCTTCATGTTCTGACGCCAGCCTAGAGGCTTCGACTTCATTCTGGAAACCCAAAGCCCGTCTGTACTTCAACATACAAAAGGTGTAAATTACCCATGTGCACATAAAGCAAAAATGAAATCGGAGCGGATATTGTTCCCTAGCCAAGTATTTTATTTTATGCTCTTGAGTACCGATTGAATTGTAATACCACAAAGTCCAACCTAAGAAGATGAATGCCAATGAAGATCCGACAAGCAAAATCCTGTAATAGACATACCAGTTTTTGAATTCAATATTTTTGCGAAATCTGTAGAAAAGGAATATTTTACGCAGTTCGAAAATCATCAAGACAATAGATACCGTAATTGCAGAATACAGCAATCCCAGAAAATTAATGACACCGAGTTTGTCATTATTGTAATCTGTAATATTTAATGAAATGAAGCCAATGAAAAGCAGGAAGGAAATTATCGTATCGGCAGCGAGGTCAAAATAGTCATACGATTCGGTTGTTGAGGCTAAATAACTGAACAAAAAGTCTATGCTGAAATAGCACACAAAAATAAAACCGAGTAAAAAATGTTCTTCAAATACCACCAATTTCACAAGCCAACTGAAACCTTCCCATCCGTGCCTGGACCATACTTCAACAATATTGGCCACAAAAGGCGAAAAAGTAGACATTAATTGCTCGAGAAAGGCACCAAGCACACCTGGGTAGATCAGCATGTGCATCCATTCCTTTTTGATGTTCATCGGTCGAAAAAGTGCTGCGTTCTCGGGTGATTGATTATTGGCTTTGATCTTGTTGATCCGTATCCAAAATACAATAATGATAACGACCGTTATAACAAGAAAAGGGATTTCAATCTCTTCCCATTTCAGGCACATCCGGTGTCGCTGCTCCAATTTCTCAATATAATCTATCCCTCCCTTCCCTTCGTGATTGTATAGAATGCGGGCTACCGAATGCTCAACTGACAATGGCTCCCGAATTGTTTTCTCGCAAAGACATTGCCTTTTGCTTACCGGACGGTTATCAGCATTCAACGGCTGGGCCAATGCAAACACGAAAATTCCAAGCCAAAAAAAAGCTGCCTTTTTGCCCCACATCCCGTCTTTATTTTTTAACCTTAATCCTGCGTTTCATCTCCAAATACTTGTCTTCCCCATTCACCGTGCTGGCGATCAGCTCCGCATTGTTCCAGTACAAGGCAATGAGCCGGTTGAGTTCTTCGAACCGCTTGATTTCATCGGGGTGCGTCTTGGTGCTTTTGGCTTTGTAATCGTCGGTTTTCCATTTCACGAAAATCGAGGAAGGTTTCTTGGCGTTTGCGTCGTTGTCCGGGTTTGACATTTCCTCTGCCCAAGTATCTGCGAGTTGTACACCTTCTTCTACCTTGGTCTTGACGCCATAACGGTCAAAAATATTCTTCCAGACAATCGGCGCTTCCCTAGGATCATAACCCGCCTGTACCATCAGGCAAAGCCCCACGCGATCGGCCAGGAACTCCTGATCAACCGAAAAGTCCGACGATCTTTTGTCGGCGTAGCTCGAAGACAAATCCAACAGGTTGTCCTTGGCCACTGCGTTCGATTCGTTCTTGGCCTCGGTCCGCTCCTGCTGCTCCTCGCTCACATGGCCGCGCCCGCTCTTTAGGTTTTCGCCATTTCTGCGGATGCTTATCGCATTGACGACCCCTTTGCCGATGTTGCCCAAAGTGAGTTTGTTTTTTTCCTTTTTATCGGTCTTGGCCGCATCTTCGGCCTGATGCTCGTAAATCGCATGCGCAATCTCATGCCCCAGTACGGTGGCCAACTGCGCCTCGTTTTCGAGATTCTTGAGCAAGCCCGTACAGATGTAGGCCAAGCCGTTGGCCCTGACATAAGCCAGCAAATCGGGGTTGTCCACGACGATAAAAATAAAGTTGATTTTCTTTTTGATGTGTGCCGGAACCAACTTGAGCCCGACGCCGCTCACGTAATCCTGCAAGGCCGCATCGGCCGTGATTTTCCCCAAGCCCGGGACTGCGCTGCCGAAAAGCGTCTTGCGTTTGTTTTTGTCGATCCACAACGGATACAGTTTGTCGTAATTGTCTTTCTCTACTTCGAGCGCGGTCTTGTCATAACTGGTTTCTTCTTCGGGGGTGATCGTAAACCTGTCGGCCAAAAAATACCCGTCGGGATTGTATTTTCCGCCCACATCGGCAAAATCACCCTCGGCGATCTTGGTGAAACCTTCATACGAATGGCCTTCGAAACCGCCTTTGCCCGTAATGGTCTTGCCCTCCTTGAGCTTGACCTTATTGCCGTTGACGTAGGCAAATTCTCCTTTGATCAGGTCGATGCGCCCTTCTATGGGTTTGACTTTGATGCTGATGATCGTGATTTTATTGATCTGCTTGTATTTGGCCTCACGGAAATATTCGCCTTCAACCAGGATTTCATCGCTGCTCTTGAGGTCATTTATCGTGAGTTTGTCCTTGTTTTCATTGGTCACCTGCGGATCCTTGAGTTCGAGCGTTTCGCTGTTGATCTCGTAAACGATTTCTTTTTTCTTGTCCTTTTTCTTGCCTTCTTCATCGGGAACAAAATTGACCAGGATCAGTTTCTGCTCGTAATCGATGTTTTGCACAAACCCGCGCTTGGAGAAATTGACCGGAATATCGGCCTGTGCCAAGGCAAAAAAAGGAAACAAACCGCAAACAAGGAACTGGAATTTTGCAATACAATTTTTCATACCGTAGTTATTTAGTTGAGAATGAGTTGGTGCATCAGCATATAATCTTCGAGGAGCAGGTCCTGCATTTCCTTGCTCAGGGCCGCAATGTCTTTCTTGAAAGCCGCCAGTGCGTCGCGTTCTTTTTGGGCTTCTGCGGCAGAGAGTTGAAAAAAAGTGCGGTTGATGCGTTTCTTCTTTTCCATGCTGGAATACAGGAACCAGTCGTAGCCGCCCGGTTTTTCGATAACCAGATCGAGGGTTCCGTTTGGGGTGGCCGGACTGTTGTAAACCGTATCGCGGGTCTGGCTATTGACGACCATCAGCCGCGCATTGGGAATCGACTTTTTTAGATCCCATTGCAGCTTGACATTTTTGGGAACGATACGGGCGGAATCTTCGGGCGAGTGGTTTTCGTCCTCGGTAAGCGCGGCCTTGTTCTTTTTGTTCAAACCGCGTGTCCCTGCCGGGGTAGCCCCAGCCGATTGGTATTCGAGTTCGGTCAATTTGTGGAAGTTGTTCATGAAATGCGCAAACCCCTGCACCATATTGTTCTTGACGTTCTTGAACATCGTATCGTAATTCATCGTGTTTTGCCCAGGGTCTTTCTTTTCATAGAACTTGGTCTTGGTAAAAAGGACAAACCGGGAGTGCTGGTCATAGTCCAGTCCTGCATTCTTGGGCACCGCATAACGGAAACCGTGTTCGAGCGCGGGATAATCGGGGTTGACGAACCGTACGTCGCCTTTGTAGACAATGATAAAAAGCTCCTCGCTGTGTGCGCTAAAGACACAGCAGACCATCAGGCAAAGGGTACAAATTATTTTTCTCATGGGATGTTGGTATTGGTGGCTGAATTTTGTTCGGTTTCAGATTCAGGTTCGGTTTCCGTTTCGGGTGGTTGTGGTGTTTGATCCGGTATGGCGGCGTGTTTCTTCTTGTCCATGTGGTCGTAAAAATGAAAGGCAAATACCTTGAATTCGATCAGCAACGCGATGCACAGCAAAAGCAATCCGGGGTGAAAATGCACGCCCACGTCCATCAAAGCAACAGATAACCTTATGACACCCAAAATGCTTAAAATCAAAAAGGTAACATCGACCAATAGTTCCAGCCAAATGGGCTTCAACCGCTTGATCTGCAGCAATCCGAACAAAAACCAGAACGTAAGAAAACCGACTACCACCAAATGCAATACTCCGCTGACGTCGAACAATTTGCTGTTGTCGGCCAACGTCTGGATGGCATTGGCATGGACCACCACGCCCGGCATGACGGGCAGCCGGTTGACCAAGTCAAAATCGACCGGAACACGGTGCTTATCGGTAAGGTCTTCGACATTGTACATGTTGTCTTTCCCCAAATGCCCGATCAGCACCAAGGGATGCGCTGAAACATATTCGGCAAGGGCCGCATCAGAAATAACGCTATCGAGTATATCACGGGCTTCAAGCGCCGGAAAATCATGCCGGTCATCTCCTATCACTTTTGGGTCGCGCAGATTGTAGAAGCCGCCCGCCTTGCTGCTGTACTTGATCCAGAAAATAGAATCGGCCGGGCGCTCCGCCATTTTGGGCAACATCGCCCATGCAAAGGAATGGACCGTTACCTTGTCGTTTTCTGACCCTGCCAGAGGCAATTTGTAGTAATTGAAATAGGTACGCACCGATTCACGGTCCTTGCGGGGCAGGTTGATGTATCCTTGCTGGTTTTTGGGCACTTCGGTAAAAATGGTCGGGTATTGTCCATCGACACCAAAAACCACCTTGTGTTTGATGATGGCTTCTTCCAGGCTATCGGCATCGGCCTGACCACCTTGGGGAATATCGACGAAATAATGGTCTATCCCTATTTTGTCCGCTTGGGCCGCAGCCAGTTTTTCGATCAGTCGGGTCAATTTTGGACGAAACGTTGCGCCCCTTTCCAATGAGCCCGAATTGATCAGCAATACTTCTTTCCGGGAGGAATAGGTCGGCGGTTTTTCGTATTGGTAATGAATATCGGTAAAATCAAGGTCCTCGATGGCCAGGTCTTTGATGCGGTACAGTTCCACCGGCAATGCGTGCAATACCTGCTCAAATGCGTAGGCAAACGGTACAAACACGATAAAGACAATGATCAATCGCTTCCAATTTACAGGCTCCTTGTCAAACCAATCTTCTTTTTTGAATTGTATTTTCATCCGATTTTTTTTAAGCAATACCGACCAAGCCCAACAAAACCATACGGAAACACAACAAGATATGGCCTTCATGGGCCAAAGGTCCTGAACACATGATAGTCTGTTTGGTTATAACGACAGCAGGCCATGAAGGCTACGCAATGCGTGCTTTCTGCATGACAGCGATGCTGTTTATTCTTGCTTGGGCGGACCTACGGAAATTGTCTGGCTGCTTTCTTTCCGGGTGAACTGCTTCGGGGGCATGAAGCTAATCCGCTAATGATGTGGTGATTGGACGAAGATATAAAAAAAAACATAGAATGTTAATTTATGTTAATTTTTTTTACCCATGCTCCGACTAGGGAAAACACTATTGCAAAATATCCAAATACCAAAACACAAAAAAACCCGCAAAAAAGCGGGTCTTTGCGTCTTTATTTGATGGGTGGTCCGGAAGGCATCGGCTTGTCATCGTTTTTGGTGTATTGGTCCCCGTCGTGGTTTTCGGCATCCGTACCATCTGGCGCGCTGTAGCCTGATTGGCCCTGCACATTGGATTTGGATGGAACAGTTTTTTTGCCGGCAGGGGAATTTTGGACCGTATTGGCCGTCGATTCATCGGTAGCCTGCGCCTGGTCCGTAGTGGTCGTGTCCATCTCTTTCTCTTTGGAATCGGTAGTGGAATAAGCCGGGATGGTATTTTCTTTCTTTTGGCAGCTTTCGCAAGAGGCGAACAAGTTGGTGACCAGTAGAGCCAATAGCGTCGTTCTAAAAATTTTCGTTTTCATAGCGTTAGGATTTAGTTTTTTTCGGCAATCAGTTGAACAAAACCATGGTCTGTATTTTTTGGCTGTTGAAGACAAACAGATCGGCCTCGGGGTTGAGTTCCCAATGCGTCGGTTGCTCTGTCCAATAATGGATGTGGTACATCTTGTACCCTTCCGGAAAAGGCGACGTCCCTGGAAATCCTTGAAAAAAAGCCTTTTCGTCGGTTCCCTCCCCGCCCTTGGCCTGTATGAGTTCCCAGCCTTCGATCAGGTGCATGCGGTGGGCCTGGGCGTAGTCGTAAACCACTTCCTTGTCAAGGTGTTCGGGATAAAAAAAAGTCATGTAATTGTCCTCGACCAAATGGTGTGTTTCTGGGCTGCGGACCCAATTGTGGGCACTGAGGTCGAATTCTTTGGATATTTCGGTATACGTGCCGTTCTCGAACAGCATCAGGCTGTGGACTTTCATGGCATAGCAATTTAAAATTAGACATGAACACGTTGGTTATTCAAAGGTCGGCCGAAAATGGAAGAAAATCGTTACAGGATTCTGGATGGGATTTACAGGATTTGCCATGAATGACCTAAATCGCTCTTAGTGAACCAGCCAAAACAATATATCTTGTCAAAAAACTGACCTTACCGCTGATTGTCGGCAATCGATTTCCTATTTTTACTTCTTACTAACCCAACAAAACGATAATCATGAACAACAAAACCCTATTGATTGTACTCCTGGTCCTCAACGCGATAGTCCTGCTTGGCCAGGTTTGGCCCGAAGGCGCACCGCCTTTTGCACGAATGGTCAACATTGTGTTTTTGGTATTGAGTTTTATATTTTTTGTGTCGGTTTTGCGGAAAAAGTAAAGTCCTGCCAAAGGCAATGCCCATAAATACACAAGAGCAAGATTATCGCAAACTCCATACGCCAGACCAAAATTAGCGCAATGCAATACTATTTTTCATATTTTAAGTTTTAAAGGGTTATTGTGTTGTAATTGTATTCTTTCCGAATTACCGGCGAACAGGGACATCCTATCGGCAAAAGCCTTTTTGCTCATTTGTAATACAAATCTTTATTTTATTTCCGGTAATGGCATTTGGTCGGCAATGATTGTATTTTGTCGATTGCATGGTTTGATTCTCAGATGTTTTTTTACATTTAAAGAAACAATTCTGCTGGCTTCCACAAAGACGTCAAAAATGCAAATCCTATTTTCTCGGACGATTGATTCAGATTCCGAATGTCAAGGATGTGCTACAATACCATCGTGCCGGTCAGCCTTCGTGTTCCAGATTTGATTATGAAAGTCCAATCGACGTTTATTTGTTTGCAACTATTTTATATTTTGTTCAATACTTAATCATTCCCTACTATGAAAATCGAAAATTTGGATTTCGATGCCTATAACAATCGTATCGATCCTGAATATTACGATAATTTACTCAAGCACATATCGGCCATCTTATCGCTAAAAGACAAGAAAACGGAAACAGAAATCAACCAATGGAAAGAAAAATACACCATCGCACACGAAAGTGATGACGTGAAGACATTCGATAATGTCGACTACAAACACACGTTACACATCGACTTTATTGGCTTGGCAGCTTCTACTTTTTTAATCGGCAACGAAGCCGCCAAATTGAAGTATCCCAATACGGTCAAGGATGCTTTCAAATCGATTTGCAAGGAGAATTTCACAGATGCGCTTAAGGACAATCAAGTTTCGCTGCGCATCCGTTTCATTTTTCCTTATTTGTATTCAAATTTTTCATTCGGTTTGATGGAATGCATGAAATCGAAAAAAGGCGGCGGTTCAATCAAAAACCGAAAAACGAGTTATAATTTTGATGTAGAAGAAGGTTTGGACAAAACCAACTACAAAAACTCAAGGCTCTGGATGAAAGAAATCGAAGCGCTTGAAAAAATTGAAGAAATCATCGCACAAAACAAAAGCCTGGTAGTCACTGAACACAACAAAGCTTCCCATACGCTTCAGGTTCGGTTCACCACGCTCCCCATCAATATGTGTACGGTGATGATTGGCAACCTATCCTACAATGACCCTTATCTTTTTACCAAACAAAAGGAGCAGTTCAAAGACGGGCATTTCTTTTTTCCGGTGATCGAAACCAGCATGGAAGGCCGCGCGAGTTCGCTGCATGTTAATATCGCCAAATCCTTCGATTATTATTGGGCCAATGAACTGACGTTGTTTTGTGGTGATTCAACCGATTTTAAACCCATTACCGGCGAAAATAAGCTCACCATCATCAAGAAACCGCAAGAAGTACTCGACACCCATTTCATGCGACGGATCGAACGCACCATGCACCATATTAAAAAAGCCGGCGAACCAATCAATATTGAAAGCGAACAGATCGCGCCTTGGCTGGCCAACCTCAAAGAGCGGTTTCGGGCCAATTGCAGTCACAGCGAATACATACTGGGGGAAAAATTCCAGTACAAAACAACTGAACCTAAAACTACGGCGTCGCCCACTGTCGCCCAATCTGAAAATTCCATCGCAATTGGTTTTCGCCAGACGGAAGATGAAAGCGGAGAATATTTTTTCAAGCTTAAAGCCGATGGTCTTGATTTCAAAGAATTTAAGTTCAAAAAGAGATATAAAGCCGGTGAAAATAATCGGTTGCTCGTCATTACCTATAAGATTTTGCTGCATTACTGCCTTGTAGCGAAAGGAATTCTCAAGAAAGGAAGCATGTTTGAAATGGGAGGCATCGATTTTGAAACCAAAAGAACCCAGATGAGAAATGATCTTTTAAAATTGCTCCCCAGAGAGGATTATCCCAAAGCCGACTGGACATTCTTTGAAAAATGTATCATGGAATGCCATGGAAAAAATGCGACCCTCAAAATTCAAAACATAAACATCGTTTATAATTTGGAGGATGACTTTAAAATGTTCCGCATTTTACAATACGGCAAAAAAGTAAAAAACAGGACTGAAAAATACATCGATGTACTACCCCAAGTTGATTTGGATACCACAAAATTCAAGTAATTTTTTTTGCCAGAGTTTTGGTAAAATTTTGGCAAAATTCTGGTAAAACTTTGTACAAAATTTTGCCAGAATTTTGAATTTATTGGTTAAATATTTCTGAAAATTGTTTGTAATCAAGCAGTTACAAATTCAAGGAATCGTTTTAATTTTGGAATCTAATACCACCAAAAAAAAACTTTTCTATGAATTATTTTTACTTACTGTGGGGGATCATTGCCAGATGGTTGTCCAACATCAGAACCTTCTATGCGTTCTTGACTTTGGAGTATGTTCACAATGCTCATTTTATCCTATCGATTGGTTTGAATATTATGCAGACCATGATGTGGATTTTGGTTATTCCACTTAGTTATAAGCTGGAGAGAAAAGTAGAAAATGTGCGCGTCGAGCATGGCGTGGATTTAAGGAAAAATGTACTTTGGATGAAATTGATTCTCATTGGTATTGCCTTTATGGATCCAATGCATCAATTATTGCATGCTTATGTAGCCGATTACTATTTCTGTGTGTTTATGAATTTTCTATTTGCTGTTTTTATTACGAATGCCATTATCATCTCAAGGCATTTCGATGTATAAGTGTAGGAAAGAAAAAAGCCCCTCGCATTGGGGCTTTTCAGATTTCAATATTGCTTTTAAGCTACGGACATTTAACCAATCGGACATAATGCCGTAGCCTTTGTCGAGCAAATAACGGATTACTTTTTTTACCAGTTCTTTGATAAAAATTCCACCGGGAATGAATTGCAGAATGTATTCTACAATCTTGTCGAAAATCTCGGAAGCGGTTGATCCTGTTTTCAAAAACTTGCAGAAGTATTCTTTGATTTTTGTCCAAAGACCGCTACCGAAATAATGGTAAGAAGCCGTTGTCAATTGCATCATTTTGTAATCTTCCTGTGCGAACATCGCCGATGAAAAAGCTTCGTGGGCTTGCTGGTACATCATGGCCAAGGCTTCCTCTACCTCCGCTTCGGTAGGAATAGATTCTGTTGACGGCCCAAGCAATATGTCGGCTTTGTCATTGAAAAGGTCGATCGTTTCCAATTGTAAGTTTTGTGCATACATAATTATTGCGTTTTTAAGGTTAACTTTTCAAAAGTATTTGGCATCGGCAACTTATTTTAGTCAAAACACTATCGCACAGGGTTTCTTTCCCTAGGCAACCATAGCATATAATATTGTTACGGAACGTTAGATGCGGTGATTTTCGGTCTTATGAAAGGCAGCCCTCAGAAAACTTAAATAACAATTCGCTCGTATTGACCAATAAACCATTCATTTCAAACAATTTAACTATAAAATTGTTACTTTAGTCTTCTACCACAAGATTAGTCAAAACACTAATTCGCCATAGGGTTTTTACTGTTGTTGTCACGCATACATGTGCCATTTTTGTAAAGAATATTAACCCTATAAATATTTTTATTATGAAAAATCCAATTGTATTGATGGCAGTGTATTCTCTTCCGAACAATGAAGAAGTACCAGAAAGCAACTACCTTTGGGAAGGTCTCTTATCGAGTGAACTTTCTGAAGTAAAAGACATCGCCACGGTAGTGATTACCAAACCGGAAGATGAAACCGATTATGAAGACTGGCGCAACGAAGTGGTGGCCTCTGTCGGTCAACCCAATCGAAACCTCACTTATGGTTACGATACCGAGGGTAAACTCGTGTTTGTCAACCTCCTTAAAATTGAAAACGACGAAGACCACCAGAAGAAAGTCAAATGGCTCAAGAAATACCAGGACATGATTGACTATGTGCTTACAGGTCTGTACACCGAAGCGGCCCATTCTATTGCACATCCCGAAGAAGTTCCCAATTTATTCCCTGCACCAGACGTACTCGTGATGCCGCGCAGAAATGATTACAACGAAATTCAAGTCGGTGACCTCAAAGAACTCATTGACGCGTCACTCGCCTCCAGGGTTCCGCCCATTGTTCCTAGATTCGATACCGATCGCTACGATAATTATGTAGAAATTGAAGAAACAGGCGGCAATTTGGTTGTCAGTACACACCCTGATTTCCCTACAGGCCGTTTGCTGTTTTCGATTCCATTTCTCAGAAGTATCATCAGGACACATGACTTGGACAATTCAGATGTTTTGGTCATTGGGATGGCAACCTTCAAGGGCAAACAATTCCAATACATTTGGGTAAAAGGAACGACCAGTTTCTACAATTACTCGAATGAGCCTAGGTAAATCCAGATCTGCCATGGACCTAGACCAATTTTTAACCCTAACCCTTTAATTTATGAGAAAAATAATTCTATTGATGGTAATTTGCGCAATTACAATTTCATGCAACGAAAAACAAAGTCTCCTCAATTCGATCTGGAATAAGACAATCAGCACCGAGAAATTATTACAAACCTCGAAAAACAGCACGTTACTTTCGACTGTCGTCATCAAATCCAGCGATGTTACCGAGAAGTGGAAAAATACAGTCACTTTCAACAATCTGGAAAATCGAAAGCTGATTTACATGTACTATCTGGACGACTATTGCTACATCGACCTGTCTTTAATCATAGATGAAGACGACCAAGCCACTTGGCTCATGCAGAACAAAGACATCATTGATTATGAACGCACGAAACCTTATGTAGAACAGTCGCATCGGATACCACATCCAGAAGTGATTCCGATGTTGTATGGTTTAAAAGACAGCGATTTCAAACCGGTAAAAGTAGCCGACTTAATATCTGCCGTTGGAACTGACATCAAATACCCGAATTACATTCAATTTGATCTCACCGGACCAGATGCAGTGCCATTGAACGTTACAAAATACGGTAGTAGTTTGCCCGATATTTTTTCAGAGGTCACGATTGAAGCCATCATCAAAGCCAACATGCTTGGACCTTCTGATAAAATTGGCATCGCCATTGTCAACCTTCCTCGCAAATTTGCCTATCTCAAAGTATTCAAGACCGGGGCGATTTACGATTATTCCAACGAACCGCGTTAATCCATTTCCAAATCTACCATGCTTAACTTCATCAATCCCATCAAAGTCATTGTCCTATTTTCATTCGTATTTGCACTGCTGCGGCTCAATTGGCGCAATAAAAATCATTTGTACCTGATCTTGATTTTGGCCGTGTGCCTCATCACCGAATGCGTCAATTCGGTCCTTTCGCTATTGGATCTTTCCAACGGATTGGCCATCAGCATCAGTATCATTTTTCACGATTGCTTCTGGATTTTATTGCTGAGGCGAAATTTATCGTATCAACTCACGGCAACGGCAGGGCTCGGCTTGTTTTTGCTCTTTGCTGCCGGTCAACTCATTCTGATGGAAAGTGCTTTTGCCTTTCGTTATTATTCGTATACCATCGGTGCGTTTATTTACATTGTGTTGTTTCTCAACGAGAATTTCCACCAACTCAAGAAAGAGAATCTTTCGTTCTTTTTCTCTAACACTTACCTGCTGCTGTTTGCACCGGTATTGTTTTTTATCGATCTGAGCCTGTTGTTCGGATTTGAAAACCGTTCGTTGACATCGACTAAAATTTTCCATGGCATCAAATTCTATGACTTTGTAATTTATTTTGTAAACGTCGTATATTATTCATTGATAAACGTTTACATTTATCGTGAGAAAAAAATGAAGACATGGGCGATATCGTAATCGGGATTGTTATTGGCATGATATTCATTTCCCTTGTCTTGTCCTTTTGTGTTGTATTGATTCGCCTGTATTTTATAAAAATCAAAAACTACACTTCCCTGCTCTACCAAAAAGACCTCGACTTCCAAAAGGCGCTCAATCTTACAATCATTGAAACCCAGGAACAGGTACTCAACAACATATCGCAGGACCTTCACGACGATGCCGGCCAACAACTCACCTACATCAATTTGCAGCTCGAAAACCTCAAGCTAGATTCCGAAGAACTGCAGCAAACCCTTACGCCGGTCTCCGAATCGGTGGCCAATCTTTCGCAATCAATCCGCAACATCAGCCATGCGCTCAACAACCAATTGCTGATGCAACAGGATTTGTTCAAGGCCATGCAAGCCGAAAGCAAACGATTGCAGCACAACGGCAAAATCAACATCACCTTTTCGATCAAGGGAAAAAACCGGGAAACCTTTACGCTCAATGAGAAGATCTTTATCTATCGGATCTTCCAGGAAGCGCTGAACAATTGCTTCAAGCACGCCAAGGCTTCCAAAATTGACATCCATATCCAAAATTCCCCAGGATTCTCGATGGTTCTATCCGATGACGGCATTGGGTTCGAACCCAAAAATGCAGGCGACAAGATAAGCCTCGGGATCAAAAGCATGAAACAACGCGCCGAAATCATCAACTACACACTCGATATCGAATCGGCACCAATGAAAGGAACCACAGTCAAACTTTTTGAAAACCAAACCAACTGACCATGGAAAAAACGACAATCGGCATCATCGACGACCACAAAATCGTCCGGCAGGGACTCAAGGAACTGCTGCAAAAAATCAGCAATTTCAAAGTGACACATGAATTCGAAAACGGCGTCGCGTTTCTGGAGGCGCTTCCATTAACGGATGCCCCCGACCTGTACATCCTCGACTACTCGATGCCCGACATGAATGGCGTCGAAGTACTGCGCGCGCTCGAAGAAAAAGAAAACGAATACAAGGTGCTGCTGCTCACCCAGCATTTCGACGAACAGATCATCGACGCGGCCTACCATCATGGCGCACGTGGTTTCCTGCACAAGAATTGCACGGCGCACGACCTCAAGTTCGCGATCGACAACATCGTCAAAATCGGTTACAACAACGTTTCGGAAATCCTCAAGCGCATGCGCCATTACGAAGAACCGGCCGACAAGAAAAATGAAATTGCCTTGTCGAACCGCGAACAGGAATTCCTCAGATTGGTGTGCGATGAAAACGAATACACTTACGACCAGATGGCCGACATCATGGGGCTTTCGGTCAAATCCATCGAGGCTTACCGGACGGCTTTGTTCGACCGATACGGCATCAAATCGAAAGTGGGTTTGGTGTTGTTTTCGTTCAAGCACCGGTTGACGCCGCCGTTTATTTAATGAAAATGAGGGCTGTATAAAAAATAAAGCCGATGTTTGAACATCGGCTTTATTAATTTTTCTGATTATTAATTGTTAATGATCAATTATTAATTCAAATTGTGGGTAATACTGGGTTCGAACCAGTGACCCCTACCTTGTCGAGGTAGTGCTCTGAACCAGCTGAGCTAATCACCCTTCGCTTGCAAATGTAAGCCGATGTTTTAAAATAGTCAAATAAAATGGGTAAAAAATTTGCGCAACAAAAAAGCCGGCCAATCTTTCGACTAGCCGACTCTCCTGACTAAATAAAAATTATTAAAGCATCAATGGATGGCTTTTCTGGTAACCACCACGTTATCTGTCATTTGTATCTTAAAAACCAAAACCTGGTTGGCGGCCTCGAGCGGGATATTGATTTCAGAAGCCTGAATGTCGCCTACGGTTTTGAGCAATCGGCCGCGCACATCATAAACCTGTACCTGTTTCATTTGGGCCTTTCCAGAATTGATGGTGAACCCGGTTTTGTCTTTGTAAAGCACAACCGAATTCGAAGTCCACTGCTCATGGTTCGTGCCAAGCGGATTGGTATAAACGATTTCAAAACGCGATTCAAATGTGCCTGCTTCGGATGCAAAATCATAGGCGCCCGATTTGAGGTCGTGTAAAGCCGATGTCAAATTATCGCGCAGCCAAATTTCCTGGTCGGCGGCAAACAACCCATCGGTATGGTCGATGGCAATCGTGTAGGCCCCGGCAGTGGCAGCGGCAAATCCGAGCGGCACCACATCGGATGGATCGAACGGGAACGGACGGCCCTGGATCACATAATGTTCCTCATTGGCCAACGAATACAAAGCCAAATCGCTGTCGTTGAAATATTTCCCGTCGATTCCGAAGTCATTGCCCAAAGTCGCCCCTTTCGATATAGCCTACCAGCGTTTGCGAATAAGCCCCGGTCGCATTGGTGGCATTGAGCCAGATGCGGTGTTGTTCTACTGTCTGCACCATGCGGAAGAACTGGTCGGCATTGTCACCCGAACGCTGTGCATTGGTAAACTGCACCTGGGTTCCCGTTGGTAAGGCTTCCACAAAGAATCCCTGTCCGGTGCGCAAAATACCGTTCGGATCGTAGGTTTCGGCTTCGCCATTGTCGACAAATCCACCCAGCGGTGTCCATGAACAATAACTTGGGCTCAATTCGTTGTTGGTCTTTCTCCAGAAATACAACGTTCCGGTGATCTGACTGCTGTTGGCATTGACAAAAGCCGTGGCATCGACCGGCGACGGATACGGATTTCCGATCAGGTTGAATCGCTGGCCCGCACCGATGTTTTCCAAAGGCATCTGGACCGTACCGTTGTTCGGCACACCCGTAAAAATACCCGTCCAGATGGTCGGTGTGGTCGGCTGGGTGTTCTTGATGCGGATCAAATAACCCTTGGCCGTATCAAAATTGGTCGCACCCGGCGATAGCAAAGCGTTGTACAGATTGGTCGACGTATTGTAAATGTAAAAACGATTCGTCAAGGTCAGCGGTGAAAAAGCCAGTAGGTTCTGGTTGGCCACCGGCGAAGACCAGGCGGTGTAATCGAGTCGCATGAGTGCATTGGTGTTGCGTTTGACGACAATGTTTCCGCTGTTGGCGACATTCTCGGTCTGGATCAGGTTGGCATTGTTTTCCAAGGTGAAGCTGCCGCTCAACACATCGATTTTTCCGTTGAGCCTTACATCAAATCCCGACGGAATATTGACCACCGCGTTGTTCGAAACCGTCAGCGTACAGGCCGATAAATCTGAAGCCGCCGTAAAATTCCCGGTGATGAATACCGTGGTAGCCGCATCGGGAACGCCGTTGTTCCAGGCCGTTCCGTTCCAGGTGCTCGAGCGCACTTCGATCACACCTGCTGTAGAATAGGTTTCCGTACAGCTTCCGTTTTGTACCACGGCGCGGAAGTAAGTCGTCGCCAGAAGCGGCCCGATCGAGGCCCCGGTCAAGATATCGGTGGTGTTTCCAATGTTGGTCGGCGCAGTAAACGCCAGATCGGATGAACTTTGCCATTGCACGACTTGTCCGGTGTATCCCGTGAGTTGCAAATCATTGGCATTGGTCCCGAAACATACCGACTGGCTTGGCGTCACGGTTCCACCTACAGAAGGCGTCAAGACCGTCACTGCTGCCATGTCGGTCGCGGTGATTCCGTTGGCATCCTTGACCGTCAAGGTATAATTTTGCGTCCCGACCGTTGCCGTCGGTGGATTGGCCGTGGATGCGTTGCCCAATCCCGGTGACCAAGTATAGGTGAACGGCGCATCGCCTGCGGTGATATTGGCAGTCAGCGTGACCGGTTGGTTTTGGCAGAAGGAACCGAATCCAGAAATCATCGTCGAGAACGCGGCGCCTTTAATTCCTGTAAAATAAGAGGCTTGGTTATTGGTCAATGGAGCCGAAGCTGCATTGAGCGTATTTCCTGAAAGTGCCGCATAACGTACCCACGGGTTGCTCGATTGGCTGAACGTACCATTCAATTGTGCGGCCGCAATATCGGCTTCGTTGCCTACAATATCCGCCGCAACATAAGTCGAAGTCACGGTAGCCACGGCAGCGGTAATCCCCGATGGGCGCACCGTCCAATAGCGGCTGATGTAGTTGTCCGTAGACGAATTGTTCGGATGCTTGGCATCGGTGACCGAAACCGCCACATAGGCACTGGCAAATGTACCTGCGGTCACGTTGACCGAAATCGGTGAATATTCGGCCACCATGGTTTTGTCTCCAATCGGGAAGGTATACGATCCTGTACCGGTGTAGGTACGGCGCACTTCCCCGCCCCCGTCGGCGACAATCATGCTCGTGGCCGAGAAAGTTCCCGCTACGGCATTGGTACCCAAAGTCAGGATCCTATTGGAAATGTTGAGGTTTCCTGAAGTCAATGTCAACGTACCGTCGACACCGGCATTGGCAGCCAATACCAGTTCGCCCGTAGGCTTGTTGATGGTCAGGTCTCCGAATGTCGGGGCCGAAGTTCCAGAAATGGTTTGTGTGTCGAAACCGTTGATGAGAACCGTTTTGGCGGTAAAATCAACCGGCTGGTTCAAGGTAAGGTTTCCGGTCACGCCCACCGACGCTGGGAAAATCGCGCCCGTTCCGTTGATGATCAAATTATTGTAGCCCGGCAAGGCCCCATTGGGAACCGGAATCGTCTGGTTCGTCCCGTTGAATTCAACGGTGTTGTCGATGGCTCCGGTCAACAGGTTACCGTTGCGCACAAATGCTCCCGAAACGCGCATGATATTGTTGGTAATCGGACGCAAACCGGCTCCGGTATTGATCGTCACGTTGTTGAATTGGGTCGTTCCGGCAATGGTCGTATCGAGGTTTGTGAAAATGACACGGCTCGTTCCTGTACCCGGATTGAAGGTTCCGTTGTTGAGCCACGCACCCGCGCCGTTGTTGAGCGTGAATTGCGAATCGTTGGGTGCATTCAGGATTCCGCCGGCCTCGATATTGAGTGAGCCGAGCAAAACGGTCGGGTTCAGGATCGGGTCGTTGGGCGTGGTCGCCGCATCGGGAATGTAAACGATCGTATTGTCGGATGGCGTGGCGTTCGGCGTCCAGTTGGCTGCCGTGGTCCACGAGGTGCTTACCGAACCGTTCCAAGTCAGTGAACTGGCTTCCGATTCATCCAGCGTCAACAAAACCTGGTCGAAAACCGACGCGAAATACAAGCCCACATTGACATTGGTGAGTTCGACGAAATTTTCGGTCGTGCTGAAATTCGAACGCCCCTGTTCCAAAACGGTATTGGTCGAAACGATCCGTGCCCAGTCCACGAGTTTGATCTCATTGTTGCCATTGAGTTCCGAATCGAGGTAATGCGCCTTGATGACCGCCTTGGTGTTGGCCCCGCCGCTCTGGATGAAATCGTATTGGCGGTTGATCGCGCCCGTCCTCCAGCTTGGCGCTGTTCCGATGACAATTTTGAGGCTCATCGACGTCGGCAATGTCCCGATGTTCGGAAACAAGATCGAAGTCGTCGCATGACCAAAAGTGTACAAGATGTTCGGGAGGATGCTCGTACGTGTCACCACACCGGTCACATCGCCTGCTCCTGTATTGGTCCCATCGTTGCCCAGGGTCAGCGCAAAACTGCCCATGTTCAAACTGCCTACCGTGGCCGACGGATTGTTCGATGGCAGGTTCAAGATTCCGTTGACCGTCAAGGCGCCGCCCGCAGTCGTTCCTCCGGTCGCACTGGCCGTGACATTGTTATAGGTTCCCACAGGAATCGTCTGGGCCGTGGCCGCGCTGTTGAAATGCAGGATTCCGGTACCGTTCCAGGTTTTACCCGAAGGGATTGGAAGTGCCGTCGTATTTTGGGTCCGGATGGTTCCGTTGTTGCTGACCGCCGTCAGTGTTCCGGTCAAAGCATTGGTTCCGAAGTCAAGTGTTTCTCCATTGTTGACCACGAGCGCCCCATTGACCGCCACCGGATTGGCTACCGTAACGGTGTTGGAGGCTGTCGTTGCGACCGTGAAATTGTTCAATAAGTTGGTCGTCCCGGGGGTCGTCTGGTCAAAACTCAGCGATGGACTCACCGCGCCTGCGATGGTCAGGTTACTGGTTGCAGTTCCTTTGATGCCACCGGTTACTGTATTGGTTACCGACCCGTTGAGCGCAAGCGTCCGGCCATTGATGTCGAGTTTACCGGCGTTGAACGTCAGGTTGCCCGAAACGGTCGTATCACCCGAAAGTGTTGTATTTCCATTGACCACAAACGACTCGGCCGTACCGGTGAATGGCGCAAAAACCGAAGTCGGATTGGCCACCGCCACGATATCGTCGAGCGCAAATTCGTCAAAATCGACCGAGCCCGAAACCGTCGCACCCGACCAACGCAAATAATAATAATTGTTGTTGGCGATGTTGAGCCCGGTCAAGGTCACCACACGGTAATGCGCCTTCCATTCCGGTGCTACATCGGCAGTCGTCGGGGAAGTCAGGTTGAGTCCGGCCACCGCGGTATAAGTTGCATTGTCCGCTGAATGACTAAAGTTGAAGCTGCTCGAGGCCGCCTGGTCGTTGTATACATAGACTTTGTATCCGATGCTCAATGAAGTCACCGCAGCCCCGGTCTGGTTCTGGAAACGCAACGTAATGGTTCCCGGTGCAAAATCGCCGGTAGCCGGCTGGATGCCCAAGGAGCGGTCTCCGGCTGGTGTATCGAACGCGTAAACACCGCCATCGGTGACGCCACCTTCAGAAACGCCGCTGTCGTAATCGCCGTCTTCTGCCGAAGTCCCGCCAAAAGCAATGTTGCCGTCGCTGAATCCGGCAATGGCCCAAGCATTGGAGTTCAAGGAACCCGAGCTATTGGTCGGTGCCAAACCATCGGCCTGGAACGCGTCGAGATTGACGCCATCGACTGTTGTGTCAAAATTGATGGTATTGACGGTATTGGCCGTATAAATCTGCCAGCCCACCGGTGCGTTGAGCGTCGTCCTGTTTCCGGTCGCCGGTGTAGTGGTCAAATAATTTTCGATTCCGGTCGTACCGTTGAATTCGTAAACCGCCACATGATAGGTACTCGCGGCCGAAAGTCCCGTAACGGTTACCGTGTTGGAAGTTCCGCCGTACACGACATAGTTTCCGGTACCGATTTCAGAACCGCTTCCAAAAGCCGTTTGCGCGACATAAGAAATCCCATCTACTGGGGCCGAATTGACCGCCGATCCCGATTTGACGAGCACCATTCGGTTGCTGCCATTTCCGTTGGCCCAGTTGACCGTAAATGAAGTCGAGGTGACATTGGTAAAAGTCACTGTCGTGGCCTGGGTCGTTGGTTGTGCCGACAAGACCGTTCCTGTTACGGCCACCTGCTTGGTCGTTCCTCCTGTGGTCGTATGGTCAATATTCCCCGAATAAATTCCCGCCGGTGCGCTGGCTTTCAACCGCACATATACGGTAACCGGCTGTCCCACGAGGACATTGCCTGTTCGTGTCAGCGTCAATGAATTGAAGAAAGTCGTTCCATTGGTCGACACCTCGAAATTGGTTGGGGCCGTTACGCCTACATCGGCCAAAAGGTTGGCACCGCTAACGGTATAGGTCGAGGCGGCAGAAGCCGTACCGGTAACGGTGTTAAATGCAGGCAGTGAGCTCGACGAAACCGTTATGGCCGGTACGCCCGCGGGGTCTATAATGAACGGCAACGCATTCGAGACGCCGCTTCCGTTGGCAACCGTTATCGAGGCTGTTCCCGACGAAGTGATATCGGCGGCGGTAATGGCTGCGGTCAATTGCGTGGCCGAAACAAAGGTCGTGGCCCGGTTGCTGCCGTTCCAGCGCACCACACTGGTGCCGCTTACAAAATTGGCACCGTTGACCGTCAAAGTGAAAGCACCGGTTCCGGCGACTTTCGAAGACG
Organism: Flavobacterium sp.; assembly: GCF_047602195.1. GTDB lineage: Bacteria > Bacteroidota > Bacteroidia > Flavobacteriales > Flavobacteriaceae > Flavobacterium. The sequence continues at coordinate 2,264,244 of NZ_JASGHW010000004.1, read as the reverse complement.
GTGAAAGCGAAGCCAGCGATGGAAGTGTTACCGCGACTTTGATATTGTCAAAAAATGAGGTCTGTGTGGCACTGACGCCGCCATTCCAATAGGCTCCCAGCATCGGCAATGCCGTTGAGGTGTAGGTATTGTTGACCAAGGTTCCCTGCGAAGTCAAACTCCCGGTCAATGGATCTTGGAAAGCGGTTGTGCCGTCGTTGCGCACAAACAGTTGCCAGGTATTGGTCGATGGCGTATACGTGACGCGGACACTCAAATACTGGTTTCCGAAATCGGTCAATCCGGTCGTATTGGAGGAAATCATCGTCGTATAAGTTCTGAGTCCCGAGGAATAGCGTACAAGCCGCACCGGATCGGTCGAACCCGAATTCCCGAGAATGACGGCATAACCTGTTCCCGCCGTGTTGGTCGTCCCGGTAGTTCCGGCAAGAACCAATGCCATTCCATAATTGGTGGTATTGAATCCGCCAGGATTGGTACGCATTTGCCTGAAATTGAAAGACCAGCTCACGAGACCCGGATTCGATGCCAGCGTGGTGTTGTAAGGCGCGGCGAAATTGGCCGTGTTGGTGTAGGCCATTCCCCAACCGTAGTTGTTCGCGGTTCCTCCGGCATCATTGGTCATGGTAAGATTCCCGCCATTGATGCGCGCACCGAAGTCGGAGCCGCTTCGCGAAAAACTCCAAACCGGGCTGGTACCAATCGGGCCGGCTACAGCCGTAAAGGCCGTTCCCGCAGAAGTTGTAAAATCGTCACTGAAGACATTGGTCTGCGCTTTGGCAGTGTTTCCCAATAGCAGTAAAGCAAGAAATGCCCAGCCGTAGAAACAGGGTAGAATTCTTTTCATAGTCAGTAGGTTTTAATAGTAAATGCCTTTGGGGAAAGCATTTATACCTGCAAAAGTAATTCAGGTTGCGTGCCGTTCGTCGATTAATGTGTTAAAATTTCACTTTTTATTCTCAAAATGAGAATTTTTAACATTACAGTTTAAGTTTCCCATGGGCCATTCGCTCCATTTCCATTGGAAAAAAAATTAGTAATTTGCGCGCACAATGAAACGCATCCTCGACAACATCAAAAAGACCCTCAATCCGACGCCGGAAGCTTTTGACGCGCTTTCCAAGGCGATGGAAATCGTTACCCTTGACAAAAACGATTACTTCCTCAAGGCCGGTCAAATCTGCTCATCGGTCGGTTTTATCGAAAAAGGCAGCATGCGTTTGTTTCAAAGCTCGCCCGAGAAGGAAGTCTGCAGCGATTTCTTTTTTGAAAATTCATTCATCGGGTCTTTTGCCAGTTTTTTGTCGCAGCAACCCTCTTTGGTAAACATTTGCGCAATCGAACCTTGCGAATTGTTGGTCATGCATTTTGACGATGTGATGCGGCTGACCAAGGAACATCCATCGCTGAGGCGTTTGGCCGACATCATCGTACAGGAGCAATTCCTGCGTGCCGAAAAGCGCGAGGCCGCCTTACTGCTGCACTCCCCAGAGGAACGCTTCCGCAAGATACTCGAGGAGCATCCCAAACTTTTCAAACGCATCCCTTTGCATTATGTAGCCAGTTATCTGGCCATCACCCCCGAAACCCTAAGTCGTTACCGCAATAAACTGGTGTAATTTGATTTACTTGATTTGAATCAATTGCGGGCAAAAATCCTTGCTGTTACTTTGCCAACGAAATCATTAATCATTTAAATCACCATGAGTCAATCAAAAAACGAACAGATCATCGTACTGTCTGATCTGATGCACATCAGGGTCGCCCCTGAGGAAACCGGACATACTTATGCCGTCGTGGAAGACATCGTTCCACCGTTGGCCGGCCCGCCGCCACACACACATCCTGACGAAGAAGTATTTTATATCGTGGAGGGCGAATTCGAATTCATCCTCAACGACCTGGCCAATCCGATGCCTGCCAAGGCCGGAAGTGTGATCCATGTGCCATCGATGGCTTTGCACACTTATAGAAATGTGGGGAACAAGCCTGGGAAACTGCTAGCGATATTGACGCCGGGCGATCTGGTACAGTATTTCCGTGCCATCTCCTCGCCGGTAGATCCTGACAATTTACCCGATTTGACACAGGTGCCGGATTTCTCCAAATTAGACCTGACCAAAGTATTTGCGCTCGCCCCGGAGCATAAAGTCAATTTTATCCTGCCCGATGTACCACAAAATTAGTATTTTAGCAAGCTAATAAACCGGTGACATGATTATAGTTGACCTGATCCGAAACAACGAAGGGAACATTTACGCCAAGCTGAGCTACCATCAGGAAAAAAATTACCTGATCATGAAATGGATTGGCCCCTGTTCGAATGAAGAAATGAAAAATGCCTCGATGCGCATGTTTCAATGGCAGCAATCGACGGGCATGAAAGCCAAATGCCGGTTTCATTTGCACGACACCAAAGAAATAGAGGGCGCCTGGGCCGATGCCGAGTTGGTGCAATGGATCAGCAATTATTTCTTTTCGATCAATTACGAATGCGGACTGCGTTACAACATCAGCATCGTGTCACCTGATTTATTTTCCAAACTTTCCTCTCAGGAATTGCAGCGCACCTTCAGCAAAGTGCCAACGATGCTTTGCGAAACGCTTTCGCAGGCCGAGGCCATCGTGATGCAGCAATATGCGGAAATGAGTTTCTAAAATCAATTGATTTATTGGGGTACATTCTCTGAAATTATTCGGATCGATTTCTTATGTCTAAAATTCATCAATCATCAATCTTCATCAATCATGAACAAAATCATCTACTACCTCACCGCAGCCATCGCTGCATTGGTCTTTGCCGCGTGCGAAACCAAAGTCAAGAAGGAATACACTTCGGTTCCTGAAAACAGCAAAGAAGCTTCGATCAAAAGAGGCGAATACCTCGTGGGCATCATGGATTGCCATTCGTGCCACACCCCAAAAATCATGACCGAAAAAGGTCCGGCTCCCGATCCGACGCGCTTGCTCAGCGGCTACAATCCCAATGTACCACTGCCCCAACCCATCGAAAAGAACACGGGCTGGGTGTTGTTTGCACCCGATGTGACGGCAGCTTCAGGACCTTGGGGCACATCTTATGCGGCCAACCTTACTTCGGATGCGACCGGAATCGGCGATTGGAGTTTTGAACAATTCCGCAAAGCGATGACCGAAGGCAAATACCGTGGTATCGACGGCAGCCGTCCATTGATGCCGCCCATGCCTTGGCAAGCCTATAAATCTTTAAAGCCTGAAGACCTGCGGGCCCTGTTCGATTATTTGCAATCGACCCAACCGGTGAAAAACATTGTACCTGCCTACCAACCACCGGGAGCATAAAATATTGTTAGGGTTCTTTTTTGAAGGCGTCCTTTTACCAATGCATCTTTCTTCTTCATTGTGATGCGGTAAATGGGCGCCTCTTTTTTTGCTATTGACCGATGGGCTGGTTGAAGATGCTGTAGTTGAGTCCGAGAATCGAGAAGAATCCCGCCTTGGACAAGACCGGGTCTTCAAATGACTTTCCGATGCTCAGGTTCACGCTGATTTCCCTTGCGATACTATAAGCCAGTTGCGCGGCAAGTCGATAGGTGAGTTTTTTCTCGACACGCCGGATCGGTTGGCCCAGGATATTCACTTCCGGGATTTCCATGCGGTACCAACGCGCCATCGCCTCGACCGAAAGATTGAAATCCTTTTCCATCCGCAGATAGCTCAATCCCAGATCGGTGTTCACGGCAGTGGTATCGGTGGTGTTGAAAAAAACACGCCCCGTCAGGGTGAATGCGTTGTTCTCGTTTGTATAATTGTTCAGGTTCATCCACAAACCGGCCTTGCGCAGCGCCTGGTTTCCGCTTGTGGCAAATTTGGACGCCCCGGCGGCTTCCAGGCTCAGACCCAATCTTTTGCCTTCGAGCGCCACGAGTTTTTGAGCCAACGCCATGCGGTCTTTTTGGTACGAATCGATCAGGGCCTCGCAGAATTTGGCGACGTTGACAAACTTCTTTTCCGAGAGTTCAAGCGCTCTTTGCCGCAAATCCAGTATCTGTTCATCGCTGATGTTTTGGGACATTTTCATGGCTTCAAGGTTGGCAACGATGGCTTCGATGGCTTCGGCGACGGTCTCGTCTTCCTTTTCGGCGGCAATGAGCCCCATCATGGTTTCGAGGGTTTTGAGGTCGGTTTCTACTTTGTCGAACTGGGGCGTCAGCCTACCCTGGAACAATTGGAACCGGAAACCAACACCGAGGTTGTTTTCATTGGTCACCGTATCTTTTACCATGGCCGCGGAGATGGCCAGCGATTGTAGGAAATTTTGCATCGGCCGGGCATAAAGGTACTGTTCGCGCGTCAAGGCCGGACGGTTTTTAAGCCAGTACGGCAAGACTTCGATCCCGACATCCATGATGAGTTTGCCGTCCTTGTCGAACGAATTGAGCAAATCCGATGACAATTTCTTGACCGAAGCGGGCCGCATCACCGAAGACGGTTCATGGTCGAGGATGCTAAAGGCCGGCGTATTGGGAATCGTCAAATCCTGCGACCACGCCCCCAAACCGAACAGTAGCAAAACCAACTTAAAGAGGAATTCTTTTTTCATTCGCGCTTCATTTTGACCTTGATGATGTAACAGGCCGTATCCCAATCGTTCGGGAGTTCTTCGGCATAGAAATAATCGGCTGTATGGGCACCTTGCTTGAGGCTAAGGGTCGCGTTGGTCCAATTGGTCTGGGCGAGTTTGTCCTGTATGGTCACGATAACCTTGAGTTGCTTGTCTACACATTCATCAGACATGCCGCCGGAGACCACTTCGTTGGCGCCTAAAATCTTGTTCTCCTTGAAAACGACATAACTTCCGCCCTGCCCGTTGCCCGTAACGACACTAATGAGGATTTCGGCTTGTTCCTGATCGAGGAGGAATTGCTCCTTTTTGTTATAATATTGGGTTGCCATAATGCATTTTTTTGCTTGAATACCATCTTTCGGCCCCTGGCATTGGCCTATTCCAAATCTGATCAAATGTGGTATTGAAAAGGAAATCCATTACGAATGTACTGAATAATTTTTGCTTTTACCGGTTTTGTCAAAGCCGATCCGATTACGGGTAATTTCTATTTTCGAAGGAATCCCACAGCCAAATCATGCAACAAATTTGAATTTTGATGTAAATCGGTTGGTGTCTTGTTGGAATAAATTTGTTAGAGATTCTCCTGAATACTAATTAAAAAAGCAGATTATGAAAACGAAGCAACAACGAAAAGACAGTGCGCTTTTATCCAAAAAAAATTCAAGGATAGACCACTCCGGGACCGACCCGAACCGATATGGCGGCTATTATTCGCAACAGGAAGCCGAGCATCTGGCCAGTATTGCTAAAAATGACAACAAACACAGCCTTATTCCAGGGTTGGAAGCCAATGTGAGTCCGCTCGAACGCATGATCATGGTGGCTGCAGGATCTTTTCTTTTGTACCGTTCCTTGTCGGGCAAAAAGAAAAACATCGGCCAGGGAATTGCCGGCGGGACGATGCTGGCCCGTGGCATCAGCGGTTACTGCCCGGTATACGACCTGACCAATAACGAAGGCGGAAAACTCAAAAGTTCGAACGTCAACATCCGCACTTCGATCACAATCGATAAACCTGTCGACGAAGTATACACTTTTTGGAGAACACTCGAAAACCTCCCGAAATTCATGAAACACCTCGAAAGCGTCAGGCAGACCAACAAGATCACGTCGGAATGGAAAGCCAAGGGACCGGCCGGAATTGGCAGCCTGAGCTGGAAATCGCAAATCCTGATGGACGAAAAAAACAAGATGCTCAGTTGGCATTCGTTGCCCGAATCGACGATCGACAATGCCGGTAAGGTCTATTTCAAGGACCTCGGCGACCGCACTGAACTCGACGTGACCATTTCATACCATGCGCCCTTAGGTGTTGCCGGCGAAACGGCCGCCAAATTGCTCAATCCGCTTTTCGAGCGAATGGTCAAAAAAGACATCGAAAGCCTGAAAACCTATCTGGAATCGGGCGAAAACCCAAAATAATACACCACAACTACACGCTGCTTTTTGAGAAAGACACCGGATCATCTCCCCCTAGAGTGTCCGGTGTTTTTTATGCAGCCCAAACAAGCGCCATGAAAAATCCGTTTACCAAATCAAACGCCAAGCAAACCTTCGAAAATACTGAAGCACACCTTCAACGGATTCCTCGAAGACCGTGCGCTCAAATTGAGTGCGGCCCTGTCCTATTACACCATCTTTTCATTGGCTCCATTACTATTGCTGATGATTTCGTTGGCCGGTGTTTTCTTCGGGCGCGATGCGATCCAAGGGCATGTGTTTTCGGAGATCAACGGTTTGATCGGCAATGAGGCGGCGCGGCAGATTCAGGACATCATCCGCAACATGGAACTTTCGGGCAAAACCAATACGACGATCGTTATCGGTGCGGTGACCTTGGTGATCGGTGCAACAAGCGTATTCGGTGAAATCCAGGATTCGATCAACCTGATCTGGAAAGTCAAGGCCAAGCCCAAACGCGGCTGGGTCAAATTGCTCAAGGACCGGCTGCTTTCGTCCTCGCTGATCGTGGGACTGGGATTTTTATTGATCGTTTCGCTACTGGTCAACGGCGCGCTCATGGCACTCAACAACATCATCAAGGGTTATTTTCCCGACATGACCGTGTTTGTGTTCCAGGGCTGCAGTTTGCTGTTGAACTTTATGGTCATTACCCTATTGTTCGGTGTCATCTTTAAGGTATTGCCCGATGCCAAGATCGCATGGAAAGATGTACGCATGGGCGCATTTTTCACGGCCTGCCTGTTCATGCTGGGCCGTTACCTGATCGGGTTGTACATAGAAACGACAAGCACCGGTTCGGCTTATGGCGCGGCGGGCTCTTTAATCGTGATTCTCGTTTGGGTCTATTATACGGCGGCCATCCTTTATTTCGGGGCCGAATTCACGAAAGTGTACGCTGAATTCATCGGAGCCAAGATCGAACCCGCCGATTATGCGGTCTATGTCGAACAGCACGAACTCGAACGCACCGATGTCGATCTGCCGCCCAAACCCATCAAGGAAACCATTGACAACTAATATCAAAATCAAAACACCATGGAAACAAGATCCAACCGCGGCAGCGAAGACCAACCGCTCCGCCACAATCCTGACGAGGTCAGGCGCATCGAACCCGCAAAAGAAATCCATGCGCAGGACAAAATCCACATTGTGCAAAGCGGTTTCGGACGCGAACAAGGACAAACACCTGCCGACGAGCACATCGAGGAACGCATTTCGCAAATCGATGAGCAAACCAGAAACATCCGTGTCTATTTTTCGGAACACCTTGCAGAACCCGATAGTTCGGCCGGTTATATGAATGACGCCAGCTCGGCCGACCGCGATACCGGAAACGGCGACGACCATTGGGACGCGAACAGCAGCCGATCGGCAAGACACAAATAACCACATCCACTAACTAACCAGGACCAAAACATGAAAAAAAACAAAGGACCAATCATTTGGAGCTTGCTGTTTGCAGCCTTCGTTACCACAAGTTGCAACCGTTCGGAGGCCGATCCAAGAGCCAACATCAATGCGATAGCTTTACCTTCCAAGAAAATAAGCATTTCGATCAACAAACCCGAAAACGAGGTTTACCAATACACCTCGAATCCTCAAAATTTTCCCAAGTGGCTCGCCTCGGTCGATTCGGTGACCCAGCAATCGGATACGGTTTGGACTGCCGAGACAAACTTTGGCAACATCGAGATCGAGCTAAGCCCGGCCAACAATCTGGGCATCGTCGACCACATCGTCAAGTTGCCCAATGGCGCGGTGGTCAACAATCCGCTGCGGATCCTCAAAAGTGGTACGGGAAGCGAGGTGGTTTTTACCTTGTTCCACCTGCCCAACAAAACCGAGCAGGAATTTGACCAGGACGCCAAACTCGTCGAAGCCGATTTGAAGACCTTGAAGCAAATACTGGAAACCCAACAATCGGAAACGCTGGCGGGCGAGTAATTGGGCTGACGCATTTTCGACTGATTTTTAACGTCTTCCAAAAACCGGATTGGAATGCCAAATCTTTGGGCAATGCGCGCCAACTTTACAATAATTTTAAGAACAACCCGTTCAAATTATGTTAAATTGCCACCGAAAATACAACTGAAATTCTCCCTCTATGGACCAGATCAAAATACTTTGGGTCGATGATGAAATCGATTTGCTCAAACCCCACATCCTTTTCCTTGAAAAGAAAAATTACAACGTAACGACTTGCAACAATGGCCGCGATGCGGTCGATATTTTCGAGGAAGGCAATTTCGACATCGTGTTCCTCGACGAGAACATGCCCGGAATGAGCGGACTCGAGACGCTTTCGGAGATCAAGGAAAAGAAATCGGCCACGCCCGTGATCATGATCACCAAGAGCGAGGAAGAATACATCATGGAGGAAGCCATCGGTTTGAAGATCGCCGATTACCTGATCAAGCCAGTCAACCCGAACCAGATTTTGCTCAGCATCAAGAAAAGTCTCGACCATACGCGTCTGGTTTCTGAAAAGACCACGCTGGATTACCAGAAGGAATTCCGCAAGATCGCGATGGACATGGCCATGGTCAATTCGTTTGAGGAATGGATCGATGTCTACCGCAAACTGCTGTTCTGGGAACTCGAACTCGACGACATCATGGACCAAAGCATGATCGAAATCCTCGAATCGCAGAAGGTCGAGGCCAATTCGCAGTTCGGGAAATTCATCGAACGCAATTACGAGGATTGGTTCGAACCCAAAGCGGACAAACCTGTTTTATCGCACAACCTGTTCAAGGAACTCGTCGTTCCCGAACTCAAGAAGAAAGAACGCCCGGTACTTTTTGTCGTGATCGACAATTTGCGTTACGACCAATGGAAAGCATTCGAAAGCACCGTCAACAACCATTACCGCCTTGAAAAGGAGGTGCCGTATTATGCGATCCTGCCGACGGCTACGCAATATGCCCGGAACGCCATTTTCTCAGGATTGACGCCGGTGGAAATGGAAAAACAATTCCCGCAATATTGGAAAAATGACGTGGAAGACGGCGGCAAGAACTTGTACGAAGCCGAATTCCTGACCGCGCAACTCAAACGCCTCGGGCTCAACATCAAGCAGGATTATTTCAAGATCACGAACCTGGCCGGCGGCAAAAAACTCGCCGACAATTTCAAAGGACTGAAAGACAATGACTTGGTTACGGTGGTTTACAATTTCGTCGACATGCTCTCGCACGCCAAAACCGAAATGGATGTCGTCAAGGAACTAGCCTCGGATGACAAGGCGTATCGTTCGCTTACCGCAAGCTGGTTCAAGAATTCGCCTTTGCTTGAAATCATCCAACAGGCACAAAAATTGGGCTTCAAGCTCGTGTTGACGACCGATCACGGCACGATCAACGTCAAGAATCCATCAAAAGTAATCGGCGACAAGAACACGAGCCTCAACTTGCGTTACAAAACCGGACGCAGCCTCACGTATGAAGACCGCGATGTGTATGCCGTCAAGGATCCGAAGAAAATCGGTTTGCCGTCGATCAACATGAGCAGTTCGTACATTTTTGCCAAGAACGATTATTTCCTGGCTTACGTAAACAATTACAATCATTACGTGAGTTATTACCGCAACACCTACCAACACGGTGGGATTTCGTTAGAAGAAATGATTGTACCGTTTTTGGTGTTCAACCCTAAATAACCGATGCTGAACATGGAGCTGCAATTTTCACTCGATGAAATACATACCGCTGCGCGCAAAGTGCTCGAACAAAATCCGCAGAAAGTGATTCTTTTCAACGGACAGATGGGCGCCGGAAAGACCACTTTCATTAAATCGCTTGTAAAAGTGTTGGGTGTGGGCGACAACGCTTCGAGTCCGACTTTTTCTTTAGTTAACGAGTACAAAACTGTTGACAAACAGGTGATTTACCATTTTGACGTCTACCGGCTCAATTCGGAAAGCGAAGCCTATGACATGGGCATGGACGAATACCTGTACTCTGGTCATTGGTGCTTTATCGAATGGGCCGAAAAAATCCCGAACCTGATTCCGGAAGCGCATTCGGTTATCGACATCAAGACTTTACCGAATGGGCAACGCCAGTTGAATCTTCGGTAAAATAAACGCCCTATTTAAAATACATCCAAACAAAACATTGCTGTTTTGAATCTTTGGTACTTTAAAGGTTTTTTATAACTTTAGGCCACTAATTCAGAGCATCCCGAAATGTCATTAACTCCGTTTACCAAACAGCAACTGCTGCCGCAGGAAGAAAAGCTGGAAATCGCAAGACACAAGAGCGAACTTTTTATTGGCATTCCGAAGGAAACCAGTTACCAGGAACGCCGCATTTGCCTCACGCCCGATGCCGTCAACTCGCTCACTTCGCATGGGCATCGCGTCATGATCGAGGCCGGGGCCGGTGCCAGTTCGAGTTATTGCGACAAGGAATATGCCGATGCCGGAGCCGAAATCACGGCCGACACCAAAAAGGTACTCAGTTGCCCGATGCTGCTCAAGGTCGAGCCACTGACGATGGAGGAAATCAAGCTCGTCAACCCCGGAACCATTGTCATTTCGGCGATTCAACTCAAAACCAGAAAGAAAGAATACTTCGAGGCGCTGACCAAAAAGAAAGTCACCGCGCTCGCGTTTGAATACATCAAGGACGAGGATGGCTCCTATCCCGCCGTCAAATCATTGAGCGAGATTGCCGGGACCGCTTCGGTACTGGTCGCCGCAGAACTGATGATCAACAACGAATTCGGGAAAGGGCTTTTGCTCGGCAATATCACAGGCGTTCCGCCAACCGACGTGGTCATTCTCGGAGCGGGAACCGTTGGCGAATTTGCCGCCAAGACCGCGCTCGGACTCGGTGCACACGTCAAGGTTTTCGACAATTCGATCACCAAACTCCGGCGTTTGCAGAACAATTTGAACCAACGCATTTTCACATCCACGATCCAACCCAAATCATTGCTCAAGGCATTGCGCCGTTGTGATGTAGCCATTGGCGCGATGCGAGGAAAGGAACGTTGTCCGGTCGTGGTTACCGAAACGATGGTCGAACACATGAAACGCGGGGCCGTGATTGTCGATGTGAGCATTGACACCGGTGGCTGTTTCGAGACCTCGGAAGTCACTACGCATGAAAAGCCGACGTTCATCCGCCACAATGTGATCCATTATTGCGTGCCGAATATCCCGTCTCGTTATTCGAAGACCGCTTCGCTGTCGATCAGCAACATCATCACCCCTTACCTTTTGCAGATTGCAGAGGACGGCGGAATCGAAAGTGCGATCCGCATGAACAAAGGACTCAAGAACGGCGTGTACCTGTACCATGGAATCTTGACCAATAAAGCGATTGGCGACTGGTTCGGACTTTCGGACAGCGACATCAATTTGATTGTGTTTTAACGACAGATTCGCTTACCTTTGCGCCGAATTGAACATACAAATTTATCATGACTTTTAAATACCGTTTTGCCTATTATATGGTAGGCTTCGTGATCGGGATGTTTTTCGTGGCCGTCGTTTGGAGCGGAAAAGACACCCGCTGCAATTATTTCCCGAATGCCCGCGTCTTGAACGACCTGCGCAGCAAACCGTTCCATTATTCCGAAAAAGCGTCGGCTGTTTTGGCCGAAACGTGGATCGATACCGTAGACATCAAGAACACACTCGAGCACGGCGATGTCGATTTTGACCGCAGCAACAAGGAATTCGAAAACGGTAAAATCTATACCGTGGAAGGAAAAACGATTAAGCAGCAACCGATTACGCTCGAGTTCATCAACTATCCCAAAAAAGTGGTACTCAACAATATCACAAAAAATTAATTTTTATTGCCAAAGGGGTTGCATATACAAATTCTAGGCGTATATTTGCAGCCACCAATGAGGGCGATTAGCTCAGCTGGTTCAGAGCATCTGGTTTACACCCAGAGGGTCGGGGGTTCGAATCCCTCATCGCCCACAAGTTTAAAAACAAATGGTTTCAAAAGCCGATAAATCTTATGATTTATCGGCTTTTTGCTTTTAGGCATACTTCAAATTATTCATTCAATCTTATTTCTTAGGAGATAAAATCGAGACCCGAACAAATCAAAAAATTAGGGTCTCGCTAAAATCGCTTAAGCCTTGCAAACACTGGTATTGTCGAACCTATTCACTTACCCGTTTAAAATTTGAACATCTTGTTTGCAATTACTCAGAACAATAAATTGATTAGTAATTAAAAAGGTTACCGCCATGAAAACAAAAATCACTTTGCATTTCTATGCAAAAAAAACCAAAGCCAATGTTGCCGGACTTCTGCCAATTTATATCCGGCTAACTGTCGATGGAGAACGTCTCGAATTTAGTTCCAAAAAATTTATCGAAAAATCAAAATGGTCTGATGAATTGTCGAAAATGAAAGGCACTTCAGAGGAAGCCCGTTCAATTAATAACTATCTCGATTCTGTAAAATCACAGATAATTGATATTCAAATGACACTCACCCATAAAAGAGAAGCTTTAAATATCGAAAACTTCCGGAAGCGTCTGTTCGATGAAACAGATTCTCAACGAATGCTTTTACCAATTTACAGAGACCACAACAACCGGATTGAGGGATTGCTCGGAAACGGTTACGCGCCTGGCACATTAGAACGATTTAAAATTTCATTGAAACATCTTGAAGAATTCCTATTGTGGAAATTGAATGCAAAAGATATCGCGATTGATAAAATTGATTTCGCACTGATCACTGATTTCGAATTTTACTTAAGAAGCGAAAAGAACTGCAGCAATAATACCGCAGTGAAATACGTCCGCAATTTTAGAAAGATTATTAAAATTTGCCTGAGCAATGATTGGCTTGAAAAAGACCCATTTGTTAAGTATGACGGCAAAATGAAAGAAGTTGAAACGGAATTTCTAACCGAAGAAGAAATCCAAAGCATTTATTCAAAGAAGTTCCGCACACCAAGACTTGAACTGGTACGGGATATTTTTATCTTTTGCTGTTTTACCGGCTTAGCTTACGTTGATGTGAAAGGATTAAAACAAGACCATATCGGAATTGGCATCGACGGCCAAAAGTGGATATTTAAGAATCGACAAAAAACCGATACCAAATCAAAGATACCTTTGCTACCAATTCCTGAAGAATTGATTAAGAAATATGCGGCGCATCCAAAATGTTTAAATGAAGATAGGGTCCTACCTGTTCTTAGCAATCAAAAAATGAACGGCTATTTAAAGGAGATTGGTGACTTGTGTGAAATTACTAAAGAAATTACTTTTCACATGGCCAGACATACATTTGCAACTTCCGTGACACTCACAAATGGAGTTCCAATTGAAAGCGTTAGCAAAATGCTAGGTCATAAAAATATTCAGACTACTCAGCATTACGCTAGAGTTCTGGATAAAAAGGTAAGTGAGGACATGCAAAATTTAAGAATGAAGTTTAGTAGCAGCGGCGCTATGCTACAAGCTAATGGCTAGTATTCCCTATTTTAAAATACCTTTGCTTCAATGATAAATTTTGATTTAAGGATATTTATGGATAAGCAAATTATACAAATTGAGTCAGTAAATGTCAGTGAATTAACTGATATAATTTCAGACAAACTTATAGAAAAATTAGAGGCGAAGATTTCGTTTTTAATTCAAAAAAGTTCAGATGACGAGCTACTCACAAGAGAAGAAACGGCGAAGTTGCTAAAGATAAATGTCACAACTTTGTGGAATTGGACGAACAAAGGTAAATTGATTGCTTACGGAATCGGTAATAGAGTTTATTATAAAAGAGGTGAAATTATGAACGCCCTGATTGCTTATAAAAGTAAACTCTAACTGTCTCAAATTTCATCAGCCTCATCCATCCTTTTAACTAGCGTATCCCTCAAAGAATTCAAAAACTTAGTCTTCTCACTTTTCCGCGCGCGCATTTCAAAGAAAGTTCGATGGAACTGCCCTAAATCAATGTCGAAAGTTTCCTCAAAGAATTTGGCAGTTTCCTTCAAGTCCGTAGTACCATTATTGAAAACGCCTTCAGCGTGCAGCGCATATATCAATTCAATCAGTGCAACTTTCGAACCGGTCCACTTTTGAACCTGGCGATCCGAAATATTATAAGGCACCGGCTTACTGTCGAGCTTCGCAATTTCCGTCTCCAAATAAACTTGGATTAAATCATTGGCCATAATCTTTGCCACCTTGAAATCATGCGAAGTATTAAAGCGGTTATCAGCCTGGAAATAAAAACTGTCAAGAGTTAACTTAATGTCATATCGACCGCGAAGAAAATATTTGTCGTCAAGATAGATATTGCCAGTCCGGAAATATTTATAAAATTCAATGTTATCATTGAAGTAGGTTTTAAGCTTTGCCAATTCAGCGTGGTAATATTTTCGCAAATATTTCTGTCCACCGAAAGGTTTATTAGTTTCGATGTTGTACACTTCATTGTAGTAAATAAGCTTCGAAACAAACTGCGGTTTGATGTCCTTAAAAAATTGAATTTCTTCATCAGTATTCTGAAACTTAAATTTCACGAAATGAGTTTTAAGTTTCTCAAGAACTACGATCGATGCCTTAATAGAATCTTCAGCAACTTTAATCGAAATTTTTTCAGATTCGATTTCGGTTAACTGTACGAGTAATTCTTCCATAAGTTGGTTAGCAAAATTTCTCATATGAAAACTGGTAATGTTTGTTTGAGCCAAATCTATAATCAGAAGTTCTGATTTCCTACAACATGATTTTACAATTCAGCAATGTATCAATGTTAAAAATGCAAGCATTAATTAATCCTTTCAAATTCAAAAAGCAATAAATTACTAAATATCAAAGAATTACAAAATTTCGTGTAAATGAAGATGGATGGACAAGAACCGGTATTGCCACACTGGTTTTAAAGTGGTAATTTCATCGCCGATATCAGCCGAGCACTTTTTACACGCCAAAAACCTCCTAACCCAAACAAACTTCGACGTGATAAAAGCATGCAAATTTCATTTGTTGCTGTTGCTCATTACATCCCAATTCGTAAATGCACAGCACAAAAATTTTAAAGTTCCGGACAGCCTAAAAAACAAAACTATCGATCATGTGATTGACAGGCTTGATGAAAATGAAGCTGATGAAGTCCTTGATTCTATTTACGCCAACACATTTCTATACAAGGCAAAACGGGCGAATAATGCCGATAATCTGATGCGTGCTTACAATGTGATGATGCACAAATCCCCGAAAGATACCTGGCTGCAATATTGCGATACCATGCTCACAGTCGCAGCACGTTCACAACAAAACAAGTTAATCGGCAGCGCCTACCTTACGCGCGGAATAGTATATAATTCACTTAAACAGCAAACGAAGGCTCTTGATGATTATCTGCTGGCCGATAATTTCATTTCTAAAACCGATGATTTATACCTGCGATATAAAGCCAAGTTTTCAATAGCACTCATAAAAAACAATTTGGGATATTATCATGAAGCAATCTCACTTTTAAACGAATGTGAGGTGTACTTCAAAGAGAATGAACCCGGGCTTCCGCATTTAAGAACTTTGCATGCATTGTGTCTATGTTACATCAAGACTAAGGATTATTCAAAAGTTGCAAACTTGATCGATATCGGTTACAGGGAATCAATCGATATGGAAGAACTTAAGACCATCCCATATTTCAAAAACGTCGAAGGTAGAAACGAGTTCTTTAAGGAAAATTATGCAGTTGCCATTGAAAAGTTACAGCAGTCACTTCCCCAGTTAATCAAATTCGAAGATTTTATTACTGTTTCTTCAACCTACTATTTCATAGGTCGTAGTTACTGGGTGTTAGGCGAAAAAGAAAAAGCGATTCCATATCTTAAAAAAGTTGATGAACTATTCAGTCAGGAGAAATTCATTAAGGATGAAGTTTTGGAAGCTTACGATTTACTGGCACAGTACTACGAGGAAAAAGGAAATACAACCGAGCAGCTTAAATATTTGACAGGTCTTCTAAAAGCGGAAACGTTTGTAAGCAAAAATTTCAGGTATCTCTCTGAAAACATGCACCGTCAATACGACCTCAAAAAAATCAAAGATGCTACTGAAGCCTTGAAGCAGGAGTTATATTTTAGGGACAAGCTTGAAATTATCCTGGGCATCGTGTTTTTGGTTATTTGCATTGTGGTAGGGTTTATTTTCTGCAAACAGTATCAGCGCCGGAAGTTGCGTAAAACAAAGTTTAAAGGTGTTATATCACATAAGGATCGTACAACTACACCAATGATTGCTACTGATAAAATTGTCGACGGCGACTTAATTATAAAACCCGAAATTGTAGAATCCGTTTCCAAAAAACTTGAAAAATTTGAGGAAAGCGAAATGTTCCTCGACAAAGATTTTAATCTCAATAAGATGGCTGCATTTGTGGATTGTAATACCCGTTACACCTCACGGATTATTTGCGAGACACGAAAAAAGAAGTATATTGAATATGTAGATGATCTGCGCATCGATTACATAGTGGATAAGCTTAAAAATGATAGCAAATACCGCAATTATACAATTAAAGCCCTCACCGAAGAAGCCGGTTTCAAATCACCTCAGAAATTCAAGGAAGCATTTGTAAAAGCTACCGAACTTACGCCATTGTATTTTATCCGCGAACTTAAAAAGCAATCCGCAAATCAGGTATGAAGTTATTTTACAAAAAATCGTACCGAAGTTCGGATTGGCTTCTGAAATAAAGTAAATCAATCACGACAATTTTGTGCCATAACAATTTAAATCATACGTTATGGCCGTCGAAATTATTACACGGGAAGACTTAAACGAATTCCGCACATTACTTTTAAAAGACTTCAAGGAAATACTGCAAGCTAAACCCGATCAGGCTAAACAATGGCTCAAATCAACAGAAGTAAGAAAGCTTCTGAACATTTCACCGGGAACGCTGCAAACGCTCCGCATCAATAAAACACTTTCATATACCAGGATCGGCGGCATCATTTATTACGCCAATCAGGATATAGAGAAATTGCTCGAAAGCCAATAAAGTAAGTTCAGAGCGCACGTTGTTTAATTCCAAGTAATTCAGCCTATGAATTACATTAAACATCTGACCGGCTTTTTCGACAAGGTCGCAAAAGACAAACTGCTGAACCCTACGCATGTCAGTCTATATATTGCGCTGTTTCAATTTTGGAACATTCATCGGTTCCGTAATCCCATAAGTATATCCCGACAGGAGATTATGCGCATCAGCAAAATCAGTTCTTTGGCCACCTATCACCGTTGCCTGAAACTGTTAGACGCGCATGGTTATATCAAATATGAGCCATCCTTCAATCCGTATAAAGGCAGTCAGGTTTTCCTTTTCAATTTTGCCGACGATCTCAAGCCAACCGCGCGTAATGCACGAACAGCTACTTCAAATTTTGAATCTGCTACTGAACAGGCTATAAACAAGCATGATACTAGTAATGAAACAACTAGTGAACAGGTTGGTGAAATAGCACTAGTACCTTATAAAAACAATACAAACAATACAAACGGTTCAAACATTTCAAACAGCTTAAACTTGGGTGAGCAAGCACAAAAAAATGAAATTGAAGGTTCCGATTTTTTAATTGTGAGCAAAAATGAAAAAGAAAAAAGTTCCGCTAAAAAAGAAAAAGACAATCCTGATTCCGTGAACAATTTTCCAACTGAAGAAGAAAGCGTCGAGCACGTCCGGCAACTTTTTTCTGTTCCAGAAGAAAGTTTCCCGGAAACACCACTTCCGAACCCGACCGTCGAAGAAGTATTGAAATATTTCAGTTATCAAAACTATCCCGAAGTCGAGGCAAATAAATTCTACAACTATTTTAAAAGCATTGGTTGGCTTGTTGGTGGCAAGATTCCAATGACCGACTGGCCGGCTGCAGCCAGAAACTGGATGTTGAACGCTCCAAAGTTTACTACCAATGAACGAACAGACAGAACCAAATCTTTTGATACATCAGCCGACAAAGACTATTCAGAGCCACTATAACTATAACGAGGTTTGTTCCTGGATTGAGAGAAAAGGAATTGAATTATATGGCAAGCGATTCAGGATCATCGAAAACGACCTGCTGGTGATTTATCAGCTTATCGCTTATTTCCTCAAGGATGAACAAAGTGCCTTCCAACATAATCTCGATTTAGAAAAGGGTATTTTATTGGTTGGTCCGGTAGGCTGCGGTAAAACATCGTTGCTAAACATCATGAAATTCCTTGCGCCCGTCGAACAGAAATTTTCTGTAAAACCTTGTCGCGATATCAGTTTTGAGTTTATCCACGACGGCTATGAGATAATTCACAAATACAGCAAAGGAAAACTATATCAATCCAACCCTAAGATTTATTGCTTCGATGATTTAGGAACAGAGAACAATCTAAAATACTATGGTAACGAATGTAACGTGATGGCCGAGATAGTTCTAAGCCGATACGACATTTTCATCAGCAAAAAGATACCGACGCACATTACATCAAATCTTTCCGCTTCCGAAATCGAAACCCATTACGGCCTGCGGGTGCGAAGCCGCCTGCGCGAAATGGTCAATTTAATTTCTTATGACAAAAACACAAAAGACAAACGCTAAAAAATAACCTCATGAAATCAATACAATTATTTTGGGACTGGATCCGCTACAATGAACAAACACTTCGAAATCTTAGAAATGAAAAGCCTTCTGTGCAAAAAATGTTTATCTATTGGCTCGATAAACATCTACACAATTACTGCGAGCAGCTTGAAAGTATATTAATGTTTCCTGCAAACGAAAATCAACCCACGCAGCTTGTGATTTCTGCAAGTGGAAATCCGGAATATTTTGAACAGGTAACAACTTTGATTGAGAGCGCACCAATACTGCGCAATTGGAAATTTGTCGCTTTTATTCAGCCTTCGCAAAGCATAGATGAAATGGAAGCAGGATTAGATAAGCCTTATGTGTTTAAGGATATCGAATTGAAAGCAAGTGAACTTAAATTTATGCCTTTCCAATACGAGGACGTGAAGAAAATTGACATGATTGTTTACTTAAAAAATTTCACCGTACACTGCACTAATAAAAATCTTTTGCACGTAGTTTTTATAATCTTACAGGATTTAATTGGAGAAAAATCATTGTTCGAAAATATCAACTTTGTTGAATTAGCACAAATGCCACCTGAAGAAATAAATGAATTAATTTACATGTATGAACTACAGACATATTTGGACGACCTTAACAAATTCAATGGTTCCCAAGGGAACTAGAAGTTATCCCTGATTCAAAAGGAAATCCTCATTTTTTATTCGTGAAAAATTCATACTTTGGTAGCTGATAAAAACAAACAAATGTCCTTATTTCAGCAATCTGTACTTGAAAAATATTTAAAGCTTCAGGATGACTTGATAGTCGAAAAAGCATATAAAAAGTTTACGAAATATTTTGAAAACCCGGTAATTCAGCAAAACATTCGAAACAGTAAGGAGGAGCAGTTTCAAGAAGGCTTTCTTCGTGAATTGTTTGTGAACGTCTTAGGCTATACATTAAATCCGAATCCAAAATTTAATTTAACTTCAGAATTTAAAAATCTTGGTGGCGCAAAAAAAGCTGATGGTGCAATTCTAAAGAGCGGAAAAGCTATTGGGGTAATTGAATTGAAAGGTACAAATACCAAAGATTTAGAGAATATAAGAAGACAGGCTTTTGATTACAAAGCAAACCATGTCGGGTGTATTTATGTAATCACTTCAAATTTTGAAAAATTAAGATTCTACATAAACAACGCTGTGGAATTTCTAGAATTTAATCTTTTCACAATTGGTAAGTCGGAATTTAAAACTTTGTACCTCTGTCTAGCAGCTGAAAATATCTTTGGTGATTTGCCGCTAAAAATTAAACAGGCCTCTATTGTAGAGGAAAAGAAAATTACAAATAGATTTTATGCTGATTACTCATTATTTAAGCGTGAACTGTATCGTGATTTAGTCCGGCAAAACGCAAATAATAGCTTATTTAGAGATTTAAGTGAGAAAAACTTTAAACTTACACTATTTAAAAAGTCTCAGAAGCTTATTGATAGATTTCTATTTATTCTGTTTGCAGAGGACAGCGGTTTACTTTCTCCAAATACAATTACAGAAATTTTATCAGAGTGGACAACTTTAGTTTCACTTGACGAACCTACTCCGCTGTATGAGCGCTATAAGAAATATTTTAATTATTTAGATACGGGTCGCAAGGGAACTACCGCGAAAGATGAAATTTTCGCATACAATGGAGGCTTGTTCGAGCCTGATGCAATATTAAATTCGATTTTAATTGATGACGATTTATTATACCGTCATACAAAACACCTAACAACTTATCATTTCAAAAGCCAAGTTGACGTAAACATATTAGGGCATATTTTCGAAAATTCCCTAAACGAGATTGAAAGTATTAATGCTGAAATCGAGGATAAGAATTTTGATAAGCAAACAAGCAAGAGGAAGAAGGATGGAGTATTTTACACCCCAAAGTATATTACCAAGTATATTGTAGATAATACCGTTGGTAAACTTTGTAAATTAAAAAAGATTGAACTTGGAATTAATGAGGAAGATTATGCAAAAGGCAGAAAAAATCGTCACGAAACCACCATTTTAAAACTTAACCAACAATTAAAAGACTATCGAGAATGGTTACTGAATATTACTATATGTGATCCTGCATGTGGCTCGGGTGCATTTTTAAATCAAGCGTTAGATTTTCTTATAGCAGAGCATAAATATTTGGATGAACTTAATAAATCTTTATTTGGCGGTTTTATTGTTTTCCCAGATATCGAAAATCAAATCCTCGAAAAGAAATATATTCGGCGTTGATTTGAATGAAGAAAGTGTAGAGATCGCAAAACTATCACTGTGGCTTCGAACTGCACAACCAAAGAGAAAACTAACAAGTTTAAACAATAATATTAAACGTGGAAATTCTCTTGTAGACAACAAAGCTGTTGCTGGAGCTGCTGCATTTAATTGGAAAGAAAACTTCCCAGAGGTATTTGAAGCGGGAGGTTTTGATGTCATTATTGGAAATCCACCATACGTACCAACTGAATACATTGAGGCAGAAGAAAAAAAATATCTGGAAAAAACTTATCAATCTGCATTTGGGAGAATTAATTTATATCCAATATTTTATGAGAAAGGAATACAAATATTAAGGCCAAATGGTGTACTTGGCTTTATTACGCCTTATACGATACTTAAAAATCAGTATTATAAAGAAGCTCGAAAATATATTATCGAAAATTCGAAAATAATTGAAATTATCGATTTTAAGGGAATAAGTGTTTTTGAAGATGCCGCTGTTGATTCAATCATTTTATTATTGGAAAAAAATGTGGCAGATAAATATGTGTATCGACAAATATCAAAAATCGTTTCATTTGAAAACGAAGTATATACTGTCAATTCCTTTAATATTTCAGAAATATTAAAAAGTCCCGATTTATCGATGTTGAGTACAACGCACGATAAGTTAATTAAAAACCTATCTAAAGACACCATCCCGTTAAAAGATATTGTAGATTTTAAACAAGGTATAATTACGGGAGGCAATAGCAAGTTTATTACAACAAACAGTTCCCCATTGACAAAAAAAGTAGTAACGGGAAGTGATTTTAATAAATACTCATTTGTAGATTCCGGTAATCTAATAGTTTATGACATCGTCAATCTACATCGGCCGAGAAAACCTGAAATATTCGAAGCATCAGAAAAAATACTACTTAGACAAACCGCGTCATATCCAATATGCACGCTAGATACCAAACAGTTTTATACTCTGGATACGGTGCATAATGGATTGCTCATTAACAACAACTTCTCACTTAAATTTATATTGGCGTTGTTAAATAGTAAACTCCTTAGATTTCTATATGAAAGTCAAATTAACGAGGGCGGTAAGGTGTTTGCGCAAGTAAAAATAATTTATGTCGATCCGCTTCCAATCCCTAAATTAACCCTAGAACGTCAACTGCCATTTATTGAAGCTGTGGATAGTGTGCTTCAAGCCAATACAGAACTTCAAGTAGTCGCCTCAAAGTTTAATAAATACATCGTAAGCACTCAAAAATTCGACGATTTACCTAAAAAGCTTGAATCTTGGTACCAACTGACATTTGAAGATTTTTTGCTTGAAATAGACAAGCATCGAAAATCTTTAAAATTACCTAGTTTGACTATGAGAGATAAATTTGACTGGTTAGAAATTTTTGATGAAAACAAACAGAAAGCAAACAAATTAAAATTATTAGTTGATAATACACTTAGAGAAATAGATGATCTTGTTTATAAATTGTACGGCTTAGACGAAAATGAGATCTCTCAAATTAACGATTAATTGATTAAAAATGGCGACAACTCAATACAAAGGCACAAGATGGTTCAAATGCGATTTGCATTTACATACGTCAGCGAGTAAATGTTTTCATAATCAAGCAGTAACAGCTCAAGAGTGGGTAAACCGCGCTATTGAACAGGGTTTAAATTGTGTTGCCGTTACAGACCATAACACTGGCTTTAGTATCGATTCGATAAAGGCTGCTGCGTTAGGGACAGATTTAGTGGTATTTCCTGGCGTTGAAATTACCTGTGACACATCCAAAATTCATATCCTAGTTTTATTTGATGTACATAAAACTACCGACACTATTAATGATTTTCTTATTAAAGCTGGCATTAATCGTACTGATTTCGGTACACAAGAAGCGTATACATCCACCAACATTTTCGACATTGCAGAAATTGCCCATAATGATGGTGCAATTATAATTCCCGCACACATAGACGAATATAATGGCTTAGGATCGGTAAGTGTCGCGAACCTCAAAAAATTTTACGAACTTGATTGTATCAATGCGGTTCAAGTTGTTCATAAAGAATTTCTAATTGCATCGCCAATTTTAAGCGGAAACTCACAACTTAAAGCTTTATTAAATGAGTATTATAATAATCCTACGCCGGCAATTGATGACGCTATAATAAAAGAGTGGTACACTCCAGTCAAGTATGCATTAGAAAATAATTTAGCAATCCTTACATTTTCAGATAATCCGCACGAGCCAAAAAATTCAAAACATGGACTTTGGGGAATTGGCTCACATTATACGTGGATAAAAATGGATGAAGTCCCAACACTTGAGGGTCTTCGCCAAGCATTCTTGTTGCCAGATTTCAGAATCTGTAATGAATTTGATTCACCGGGTAAACCTTATAATATGCCGGACCTCTGGATTAAATCAATCACAATTACTAATACAGAAATCACCGGGCCAACATCTCCGTTAAAACTGGCATTTAGTCCTCAGCTCAATACAATAATTGGTGGTCGAGGTAGTGGGAAATCAAGCGTTTTACGATTTATTAGAGGAGTTTTTAATAGAACTTCCGATTTAACAGATCTTCAAGAAATCATTCAAGATCATGACGATTTTTATAAAAAACAAGGAGGTAGACCACAAAAAGGTGTCCTAAATGATAACACGGTTATTGAAATTGAGTTTGTTAGAAACAACACACTGCACAAATTTTTGGCCTCAAATATATCTAATTCAAGAAATCAAAGAGTAGAAATTTCTCGCCTTAACGCCGACGGAATTTTGTGGGATAACATTACTGACGTAGGTTATTCTGATTTCTTTGAATTCGAACATTATTCTCAAAAGCAAATATACGAGATCGCACAGGAGCCTAATGCTTTACGCGAAAGGATCGATAGCGCTATTGTGGATATAGAGAAACTTAAATCCGATCGCGAAATAATACGAAATCAATTTTTAGAAAAATCGACGGCAATTCGCACCGCAGATTCATTAATAGCGGGTAAAGGAAAGATTGAAACTACGATCAAAGATTTAGACGATAGCATAAAAAAATTACAGCAAAGCGGTATCGCGAAAATTTTGACTGATAAAGAAAAATTTGCTTCACAAGAGGAAATTCTTAAATTATTTGCAACTGAGTTAACTACACGAGAAAAAGCTATTGAATTATTAGTTTCATCATTGGAACTTCCATCCGTTGATTTAACTGAATTTGATGATAAATACTCTGCACAAATTTCTGAAGCATCGAAATCAGTTATTGATGGTATTAGCATTATCAAAGGAGAAATCGATAAACAGCGGGAAGCAATATCTAAACTTAAGTCGGACTTTCGAAACCAAAATTAACACATCCATTTGGAAGGTGGAATACGATAAGAATGAAACAGATTTTGAGTCAAAAAAATTAGAACTCGAAGCAGAAGGAATAAATGATATAGCAAATTTTGAAAAACTTTCGAATGATAAAAGTACCTACGAAACTGATTTACAAGCTATAATACTTAAGGAAACCAAACGCGCAACCGAAGTTGCAGAAA
This sequence comes from Flavobacterium sp., assembly GCF_047602195.1. GTDB lineage: Bacteria > Bacteroidota > Bacteroidia > Flavobacteriales > Flavobacteriaceae > Flavobacterium. The sequence goes on along the minus strand of NZ_JASGHW010000004.1, from coordinate 2,239,800 downwards.
GATTGCAACTTCAAGAAGATTTTTTAAGTGTGTCAAAAGAAATTTCGGCAAAACGAAGGGAGTTTGTTAGCCAATCATTACAGGATGATAAGGTTAAAATAAATATTAAATCATTCAGAAACAGGAATGACTATATCCATAAGCTCAGAATGATCCTTCAAAAAGATAGCGGCTATGAGAGAGATTTGGAATTCTTAGCCAACCTCTGTTTTAATGGAAATGTTGAAACGAATATACATACGGTAAGAAAAATATTTGTAGACTTGAAAAAAGGAATTGAGGTCCCCGAAATCACCGGTTACCTCAAAGCTTTAATTTTAAAAATATCTGATGCACAAATAGACGAGATTGAGTTACTACTACCTGAAGACGAGATAGAAGTTCAATATAGACCTACACCGAATGCTGCATTCAAGTCGCTTTCGACTGCATCAGCCGGACAAAAAACAACTGCAATTTTAACTTTCATACTTTCACATGGTAAATCACCTTTAATTTTAGATCAACCAGAAGATGATTTAGATAATAGATTAGTTTATGAATTAATAGTAGACAGGTTAAAACAGGCAAAAAATCAAAGGCAAATTATTGTGGTTACTCATAACGCGAATATTCCCGTAAATGGTGACGCAGAGTTTATTATTTCAATGAATTCCGAAAGCAAATTTTTAGAAGTTTTGCATTCGGGCACAGTAGAACAACCTCATATTAAAAAAGAAATATGTGACGTCATGGAGGGAACCGAACAAGCATTTGATATGAGATCAAGAAGATATAAACAAATTTAACTTTCGAAAATGGCAGACGATTTTAATGACACATTTTTGCCACGCTTACAGGAAAGCGAATTATATAAAGCGCTAACGAAAAAGTGCCGCGCAAAAGATAGTAAGGTAATTGGATTAGTTGATGACGCGGTCTACTATGCGTTTGAGCGCACGAAGACTATTATTAGCCATATGGGCGAGTATACGTTACACGATGCTGATCATTTATTCAGGGTACTCCATATAATGGAAAAATTACTGCAAAAAAAAAATATTAAGCAGTTATCAATTCCAGAACTTATGTTACTTATTCTAAGCGCCTTCTTCCATGATATTGGTATGGCACCAGATTTAAAGGAAGTTTTAGCTTGGAAGAAGATATGGGACACTAATCCTGAATTCATTGATGATGAAGATAGGATTGCGTATCAAAAGTTTAAAATATTTTACTCCGGAAGACCAGATGACGATGAGCTGTTAAGTAATCTTGTCGATAAAGGTGAATTATCAAAGGCCGAAACTTTAAAATCTTATTTAGTTACAGAATTTATCCGCATGACCCACGCTGAACGGGCCCGAACAATTATTAGCAAAGATTGGAATAAAAAAATAGTTTTTAGGAATACTGATATTACTGTAGAGTTAGCCCAGATTTGTTATAGTCATAACGAGGATGCACAAACTCTTCTTGATCTTGATATGGATTTGTCTTTTGGAAATGAAATTGTGGCATGCCTGCCGTTAATCGCGATAATTTTGAGACTTTCAGATATATTAGACTTTGATGGAAAAAGAACCCCAAACATATTATACTCTCATTTGTACGTTCGCCATCCCGTTTCAATCGCGGAGTGGAATAAGCATCGAGAAGTAAACTCTTGGGATATTTCTCCCAAGCTAATTCAATTTAACGCAAAATGTACACATCCCGCGATAGAAGCTTCAATAAGAAAATTTTGTGATCTAATAGACAAGGAGTTGAGCACTTGCTACAATTTAATCTCAGTAGTAAACGAAAATAATCAAAAAAGCGGCAGAGATATTGAAATAAAATTTCCATTTAAAGTTAATAGGTCAAAAATTGTAACTGAAAAAGATTTCGATAATCAGCCGAAGTATATCTATCGTGATACGCACTTCACTTTAAGCAAAACTCAAGTTGTCGAACTCTTGATGGGCACAAAGTTATATGGCGACCCTCAAGTAGCACTCAGAGAGTTAATCCAAAATTCTATTGATGCTTGTCTACTACGGTTAGCGCAAGAAAACAAATGGCAAAAGCCATATACGCCTGAAATAACAGTCAAGTATTATGATCTAAAAGGGGAGGCAATTTTAGAAGTTACCGATAATGGCACTGGTATGGATCAGCATATTATAGACAATTATTACTCTAAGGTTGGGTCTTCATTTTATAAGTCAGACGAATTCTACAGCTTGAAGGCAGAAACAAACGGAAACTTTATTCCTACCTCACGATTTGGAATAGGAATATTATCGTGTTTCATGGTGGCAGATACATTAATTGTAGACACAAAAAAAGTTTATGAAAACCATCGTTCAAGCGAACCTCTAAACATTACAGTAGAAGGTCAGGAAAGTATTTTTTGGATAAAAAAAGGGTCTCGAACTTTGCCAGGTACTACCACAAAACTTGTGCTCAGAAAAAATAAAAATCCGTGGGAAAAAATGACTCCAGAGAATTTTTTAAAATCTGTTGAAAGTGTCATTCCTAATCCGCCATTCAAAATTAATATCCAATCGACAGAATTGAAAAAATTTGTAGATCAAACAAGCTTTAAAAAGATAACTTCAGCTAGCTTAAAAGACAAAAGCTGGGGTGAAAATGAAAATATAAAGGTATTTGAAATTGTTATAGATAAATTGGGTGTGGTTGGCTCGGCTTCAGTGGCAGTTTTGGAAGAAAAAGGTATGCCTGTCAAAAAAATTGATTTAACTGCAAAGGAAATTGATATTGACGGAAATAAATACACGCTAGAGAAGAGCATTAGGATTGATGAAAACATTATTTCAGAGGTCTCAAAATCTATTTCAATAAACGATAAGGGAGAAATTAGGGCTTATGATAGTACTTCAGAAGCTTCTCGATCGAAATCCCAATTGTCTTTACACGGGATAGAAGTCCCTACAAATCTTTTTAGGTATTCGTTTGAAACAAAGAAAAATCATATTCGAATCTCATGGCCTTTTCCATTAATTCTAGTAATTGATGTCTGTGGAGAACGAGATTTGGACCTAAACTCACCTCGCACAGAAATTCTCTTAACTGATAAATGGATTAGTCTGGAGGAAGACCTAGCTTTTCTAATTTGCCAAGATATTGCAAATCAGGTTAGCGATGATTATTGGAATGTGCTCAAAACAATTTTAGAGGAATCCTCTAAAAGCAATTCTTTTCTAAATGGCTTAAAGCGCGTGGAAAAAGATTGGTAAAGTTTTAATGCAGAAATCACAATAAATTATAGCGAATAAATACGCGTGTTTTTTCTATAGTCCGAGAGTAACTTCTTAAAACGGTAGGCTTAGAAAATCTAAAATCATAAGTTTAAAAAAAAAACTATAATGCAAAGGCATTTTCGAAAATAAGTTTTAGCAATTTAAAAATAACGTGGAATAGATTTAGCTAGAATATCATTATACGGGCAATCAATCGGTCTCTCTCCTCATTCACCTTAGTTCCGCCACGCTGCTCCAGTCAGTCGTGCCTCCTTCCGTTCCGCAGTACACTCAAAAAGGCAAATGCAAAAAGCTTTTAAAAAAAAAAGCACTTTGCATTTGCCTTTTTTCGTCGTGGTCTTCACACGGCTCATTTCGTCGTTCGTCGCGGCTCTGCATCCATAACACCACAACTTCCGCAAGCTACAGTTGCCGTGTTTATGTCTGCCGCCGCTTGTTAATTGGGCGGTTGCCGCCTTGCCCACGCCATCGGGGTTGGCTCCGCTGCGCTTTGCCCTAAATCAAGGTTAGGCCACTAGCGTGGCCAGCTGTTAAATTTTTCCCCGCCGTTTCACGCTCGCAGTCCTTCTCTCCACTTCGCAAGCTCCGTTCCGTTCCCGTCCTGCGGTGGCGGGTCAATTGCCGCAACACCGCCGGGCGCTCCTCAAAAAATAAATTCCGCAGGCTACATTTATTTTTCTGCGGTGCTTCGGGGTGTTAGATTGCCCCAGGAACATCGTCGTCACCGGAACGTAATCGAACCATTCCAAAAAACAAATAAAAGAAAGCGAAGATAAGCTGCGATTTCAAAACGTTCGGTTCAAGCCCTTCGGGTTAAAATAAAAATCTCCACCCTACTATTTCGCACACGCACTGACAACCTCAAAGCATGACGTCGTTTCTCCGCTTACAACTATTCTACTAATAAACCGGGTAGTATTTTGATTTTAAAACCGCCCTTATTTGAAATCTCCGCTTCGATGGATGCCTTTCTTTTTTTCATTTTTTTCTTTTGAAAAAGTTAAATTTAAACATCGAAGCCATGCAGAAATTATCTATCAAGACACACAACCCGAAAAACAATTATGAAAAACCTCATTTCTTCATTCTTTCCAAAGGAGCAAATAGCGGCAAGCCATTAGCGCAACCGTGCCCTAATTGCTTTGTATTGGAATTTGAAAGCGAACAGCAAAAAGAAAATAATTACTGGCTTGCTTACAGCCTTTGGCAGTCAAAATTTTGGCGGTATTATTTGGTTGGTTCCGTCGTACTATTTTTGAGGCTCTACGAATTCAAGCCGCAATTTATAGCAAAAGGTGAAGCGCTTCAAAACAGTTACGCCCAGCACATAAAGAATGTCCGGGCGTTAAATTTGTTAGAGGAGAAAGAATTAGAGTTTTCGAAAAATATTGCATTAATAAAGGAAATGCGTGCCGCAATTCTACACACATACACCAGAATTTAATCCTGTTAATTTTCGGCTTGATCGTCTGGAAGCATCGCACGGATTTTATCTAAGAGGTCCATTTCTTCCAATGGAATAATCTCGATTATTTTCTCAAGCACACCGCTAACAGCGCACGGAATATTCCGCACACTCCCAACGCCTTCACTATCTGCTTCCAAAGCAGCTACAGACACTTTAAGAACATCAATTATATAATAACTTAGTTCAGCATAACTGTTTACCGGAATGCTCACTGTTCCTTTTCCTTTACGATGCTTTGAGGGCTTTACCACGACAAATGAACTTGCAGCAACGTCTTTTAATTCTTCAATAGTTTTTATTTTATCATCCATCAGTCAAGCATTTTGATCATTATTTACTTTAACCGGTTCAAGCCTTCCAAGTTCTGCGACTACAAGCTTGTCAGCCCGTTCGACAAATTCATAATATCGATTATTCAATACTTCATAATCGTGGTAGGAAACATCATCGATATAACCGTAGCGAAGCGACGTTGTGCGTCCTGACAAAATCCTTAAAAGTTCTTTGTCTTTATCAGTAGTTCGCGGAAAAATCTCAGCCGTTAGTGGTGTAAAATATTCGCACAATTCAAAAAGATAAGGTAGTGTAAAATGATTCGGCATGTAACCGAGGAAAATCCGAATCAAACCAAGACAGGTTTGCTCAATTACCAACCCCATCAGGTAGACATGAATCTTTGTAGCACCACCGCCGTCGAGCGCCTCGGCTTCCATCAGGAACGTTTTGGTTTTATCACGCTGTGCCCAGTAAATACTTGCTGATGGAATATTTCTAACGGGAATTTCTTTAAATGGCAGAAATGGCGGCTTCAAAGTTTCCAGGAATAACAATTGACCGCGTTGCATAATCTGGTAGAAGAAATATTGTTGGTCACCCTTTTGCTGCATCAATGATTTCTTAGATTGCATGATTACCGTTGCCGTGCATCGCCCTTCGGTCTGGGATTTAATCTTAAACGAAATATTACCAGGAACATGTGATTGGAAATCTTTGACAATCAAGAATAGGTAATAATGGGTATTTTGAAAATCAATCGCATTGTTTTCCAAAAGAACGTTTGCAGCCGACCGGCTAACATTGCGCTGACCGATACAATAAAGCGCAGAAATGGCAACAGATTCCGCAACAATTTGCGTAATGAGTTTGAGCGGTTCAGCTTGATCAATTGCAATAAGCGGGCTTTTAGTTCTCGAAAACTCATATTGGCATCGGCAAATACATTCTTTAAAAAGCCTACTGACTTCAATATTTACCCAATCCTTTTTGGCTTCGGCGGCATCGATAATTTCTTTTGTAAGTTCCGGCATGTTCTGGCCATTTTGCACACAATAGCAGGCTCCATTAAGCAATTCCAACAACCTAAATTCCTGTTCATTTTGATCGTCGAACGTTTTGGCCAATGCTGTAGAAAACTTTGCTACATGATTTTGGTGGACTTTTAAATCATGCTCGACAAGATATTCGCCGGTAAGAAAATTTGAAGCCGCAATTAACAGCCATCGGATATTTTGGTGAATGTTATAAGCCGCCTGTAAATGGTCTTCCTGCCTCTTGTAATATTTGAGGTTTAGTCCAAGAATAAAAGCCGAGTTATCTTCTTTGTCAAATTCACTTTTTGCTTTCTTTAAAAACCTTCTCGGCTTTAATTTTTCAACGTAACTAAATTCGTTAGTTTCATTAGTACTGTAAATCAAACTGTTTTTAGTACAATGCATAGCAAAAAATGGATTGCCGTCTTTCAATTCATCCTTAACCCATTGGGCGCTGAAAATCCGGAAAGAGAATTGCGGGAAAGCTTCAAACACTTTCCAATAATTTTCGTTGAGATCGTCCCAGGCGTGCGGACTATCCTCGCCAATTATGATCAAGATGATACCGGCGTTTAGTTCTTCCTCAACGTGTGGCGAAAAATAAATGGTACGAATGGCAGAAAACGCCATTATCAGTTCAATGGCTTTTTCAAGTTCCGCTTGTTGCGGATGATCCTTTGAAATTAAATAGTTGTGGTACATAATTCTTAATTTTGACGTGAAACATATCTGAAAAATTGTATTTTTGTTAAATCACTGCAAGTAAGAAATACTGTTTTCTGTACCGTATCATTTTGTTCTGTATGCTACACGTATCTTACATTTACAGCGTTCCAAACACATTTATTACTTTTGAATTATGACACCAACAAAAAACCACATAGGACGAAAAATTAGCCGCATCCGCGAATTACGTGATATGAAACAGGAAGCGCTCGCCCAGGCAATGGGTACAAATCAGCAGGCAATTTCTTTGATGGAAAATAGCGAGACGATTGATGAGGATAAATTGGTTGAGGTGGCGAAAGCGTTAGGTGTTACACCGGAAGCAATTAAAAATTTTAGCGAAGAAGCTATTTTAAATATTATCGGTAATACTTATCATGACAGTAATGTGATACATGGTAGCGCCTTCAATTGCAATTTCAATCCGTTAGATAAATTGATTGAAACTTATGAGGAGAACAAGAAGCTCTATGAAAGACTATTACAAAACGAAAAAGAAAAGAATATTTATTTGGAAAAATTTTTGAATAAATAAATTCCAATTCATAGAAGCTTCCAAAAGGAAGCTTTTTTTAAAATATATATTTTATGAAAGATTATACTAAAAATATCTCGCGTTGGATTGACGGACTTACAAAAGATCAATTTGACGATTTTATAAAAGTTTTTCTTAAAAATTATTGGAATGTAGAAACCGTAGTTCTAACGGACGGAAAAGGTGACGGCGGAATTGATGTTAAGATTCTCACAAACAAAATAAATAAAAGAATTCCTCTTCAAGTTACAATCGATAAGAATGTATATTCAAAACTTGAAAAAGATTTGGTGAAAATATCAAAACTTATTTCTGAATTTGATTATTCAGAAAACTTCTTTTTCTACTACTCCCGGGGTGCTGCGGAAGGCGTGGTTATCTCGCTTATAGATAAAGCCAGAAAAGAATATGGTATAAATTTAGAAATCTTCAATAACAAATTGTTAGCTGAATATTTAGATAAACCTGAATATATTGAGTCAAGACAAAAATTGCGAGAAATTTTAGGGGATTTTTTAAAAGACGAAAAAACTTTTTTTGATGAAAATGACAAACTTAGGTTTGATCTTTTAAGCTACAGCACAGAGTCAATCGAGTTAAAAGAGAGATTCATTTATGCCTTCATCTTAAATGAGTTCTTTATTTCTACTAAAGATCAATTATCAAAGTCGGAAATTGTACATCGATTGGAAACAGAATTTAACTTGCAAAGTGCTGAATATTATTGTGAGAAGATAGTTAGTAGCTTGTTAACAAAACACAAAATTGAAAAAGTAACCGATGACACTTATAAGATAACTGATACGGAGAAAAAGAATCTTGAAAATATAAAGGAAGATTCTAGTTTACTTGAGAGAGAATTTCTCACAAATTTAGAGGAAATTCTAAAAAAAGCTGGCTTAGATGAACACGTAAAAGAAGTCGTAGAACTCCTTTACAAAGTTTTCAAACGTAGCAACAAGGTTGATGCGGTTGAAATTTCTGAGTCGCTTGAATCTATTGATGACTCCGATCTTTCTACTTTCTACAAATATTTTTCAAACAAGCTGGAAAATAAGCGTTTACTAAAAAACATAATTAGAGAAATTTTTTCGCTCTGCAGTGAGAATCATTTTATCATAAAAGTTTCTGCTGGTAACGTTTATAGAGAGTTAATCAATAGTTCTGAATATGATTCATACTCCCGTAGAGTTAATAAAGAAGTGTTTTTAGATACTCCGGTTTTGATTTACCTTTTATTGGCAATGAAAGAACCAGATTTTGAATACGACAACTATCAATTTTCTATCGCAAAATCACTATTTGGCTTAATAACGAGTGGGGATCAAACAGCGATCTATAATACTACTGAACCATACATTATTGAACTCGCCGATTACGTTCGCAATACGATAAAACTAGCTCCTTTATACGATGAAGGTCTTTTAGAAAGTTTAGGCGGTTCGTCTAACGAGCTAATAAATATGTTTATTAACATAAAAGAAAAGGGTTTCTTTGATGGCAATTTGTCAGCATATATTGAGGACTTTGGGATAAATATATCTAAGGTTCGCTTCGACGATAAAAATGAATATCTACAACAATTCTTAATAAAACTTTTTAAGGACAATAATATTAATGTTGATATAGTAGCAGATTACGATAGGGATTACAAATCAAGGACAGATTACACCAATGTCGCCAAAACTTTAGGTGATATTTATTCTAGGGCTGAAATAAATAGAAAGCCTCGTTCACTCCGTTTTGATTGCCTGTTATTTATGCACATATATTTTGTGGATGCAGATCTCACAGATCCGACGGTTTTAACTTGGGATAACACCTTTCGGGATTTTAGAAATGAATTCCAATCTAAAAATCCAAATTATCGTTATTGGCATTTGTTTAAACCTGGAAAATATTTAGATCACGTAGCGCTTTTAAAATTTAAAATAAACGGCAAAGCAATTACAAATGAAATACTTTCGATGATAGAAACAGAGTTCGAAGTTGTTAAAGGTGTTAAGAAATTGACAGACGTGTTGGCTAGTATAGTTGATTTAAAATCTGCTACTGGGACAAAACTATCGAAAGGGTTGGCTCACATAAGAGATGTTTATATTTATGAGATTGGTAAAGAAATTGAAGATAAGGAACTCGATTCTGTAGACAGCCAACCCGTTGATGAAATCTTATCGACTATATTTGATTACTATCATAAAAGCGAGGGCCCTTATACCTTTGATGATTTTACAAAGACTCTACAAATTGAGGCAGCTGTAACTGAGGTTTTAGAGTTATTAAGACGCCAGACTGATTATTATATCAAATACAATAAATATTCCGACAACTTTAGACATAAATTTGATCGAGTGATTAAAAAGTATCAATCAATCGATGACTCATTGCCTATTTCATTTTAATCCATCAAAAAAGCCTGCTTCTTTCGAACGCAGGCTTTCTAATCCGGAAAAGGTTACCAGTCAAAACCGGATTATTTCTTTCTCACTTTCGTGAGCAATTTTAAAATAAAGGTTGCCGTGAAACTTACAACGGCACCGATCACCGCTAACACAACCGTTTTCAAAATATCTTCCGAGTGCAAATTGGGAATAATGCTGAGCAACGTTCCCGCTGCCGTACCTGTCTTGAGTGAAATGTTAGCTTCCATCGTGAGCGTTGTTTTCGGCTTCCGGCAAATTCTTAGCCGTATCATCAACTGTGATTTGGCTCACTGCCGATAAAACACCACCGGCTACAGCCGTGTAACCTGCAACAGTTACGATCACCGCAGGCAAAGCCACCGGCGCGGTAAGCAATGCACCGCTAACGGCGAGCATCGCAAGCCCGATGGTACGAAGCAACTTAAAAAATTTTGGTGTTGGCGCTTGCGCCCTTTCTATGATTTTCATGATGATCAATTTAGGATTGGATAATTAAAACTACTTTCTCATTGTTTTCTACAGCTTTGTAAACTAAAGCCTTTAAGGTTGTACAGGCTTTGCGTGACATCAGCCCTAAACCGGCTCCCGCAATTTTCGTCACTGGTGCGATGCAGCCGTTCAGTTCCTTCAAGGCGTTATTGGCCGGATGAAATAAAATGCCGCTTCTCCCTTTCACGTTCAAAACCTCAATGTACCACTGGTACTTTTTCGAATACCTTTTCCTTAAAAAATATTTCCCTTCAGGAACGCAGGAAACTCTTCGCTCGTTCATTTTCCACGGCAGCTCAATCGTATTGCAGATTAGCTTGCCTTCGCATTCGAGTTTTCCATTTGTTCCGTCCGGGAAATAATTCCTTCTCAGGACAAGCACCATTTTACAAGCCGCTTACGGTTACCAAAGCGAGCGGGTTAAATGCACCGTTTTTCAACGGGTACATTGCGCCGTTCACTTCTTGGTAAAACTCGATACCAAGCGCTAAAAACAGCGGCTTGGTACTCGCCGCCGTAACTTGGTTCATGTGGCTCACCGCTACGGTCGGGGTAGCATCCCACGGCAAAATTGCTGTTTCCGATGTGGCCACTGTGAACACCTCATTTTCAAAATCAATCTCGGCACCGCCGGATATAATTTTGTAGTGCGTCGTTCCTGATGGCGCAACAATCATGTTTGTCGGAACAAACGGTGCAAGGTCAACCGTAATTTCACCGCTAACCCTGTCGATCGCGCCAACAAATGGCGCATACAGTGTAGTTCCTAGTTTTCCGCGCAGGTTGAACTCGAAACCCAAAAGCAATTCGGCTTCGCCATCGATTACATTTCGCAGTCCTCTTTCGTTCACCAAATCCGCTTGGATTACTTTTACCATTTTCTGCGTCAGCCTGCTTACCATTCTGCTGTCCGCAGAATTAATTAGCAAGGCTCGCAGCGCCGTTCTGAGCATCTTGCCAGCCTTTCCGGCTCGCCCGAACTCCGCGCCGTTCTCACGCGTTCTCTGAAACGCAGGATCACTCTCGATTCTGCTTTTCTCGATTCCACCTTTCTCGCGCACCAAATGCCCGTCTGCGGAAGTCTTGTAGAAGGTCATACCACCAATGGTTCCCTTCAGCTTGATTATGCCAGTCTGTCTAGCCATAATTTCTACATTTTACGATTAATACTCATTTTCATTTTCACTCCTCATTTCGATTATCGTTGCAACATAACTTCGACTGATTCGAGAACAAAACTTGCACTAATGCGCCACATAAAAAAGCCACCCATGTTCCAGGATTACCAAACCGACAAAATTGGCAGCATTCAGCAAAATTGGCATCCAAACCAAGCACGAAAAGCACTTAATTTGCCCTTGCAGAAGCAATTACAATTTTTCTTATTTTTGAACAGTTCTTAGAAATGGAAACTAGCACTTTGAAGAAACTCAAAGCCTAGTTAAAGGTATGGTTAGAGTATGAAAACTATGGGAAGGCGTATATGCATCACCACAAACGATGTAGAACTCGTTACGGGTCAAAGCTATCGCCAAAGTCTTAGACTATTGCATGAGATCGCAAACAGCCTAAATAAAGCCGTAAAGTTTGTTACTATTCAAGAATTCTGTAATCACACAGGATTAAATATTGAACAGGTTGAAAAGACAATATTTGGTTGATGCTGATAAATGCTACAGGCGGAGAAAATAAATGTCTCCCGAATCATTGAACGCTTCGCAAACCCATTCATTTTTTAGTGTAGTTCTTGCCGTTTCTCTTGGTTTATACATTACTAATCATTATCTTTACAACATAAGATTTAGTGATTTTTGCAGACCTTAAAGATGCAAAATCGAGACCGTTGGATTTTAATTTTTGGAAAGCATTGATATAGGCGGGTTCAGCCGTTAGGTTCGAATCCCTCATCGCCCACGAAAGCCGAAAACACAAGTTTTCGGCTTTTTTATTTCAAGCAAGCGTCGAAAGCAAGCTTTCGTGCAAGGCACCCCAAAAACGGGAACAGCGCAGCCAATCCCTTCCAAACAAAACTTCCCAATCTTGCAAACTGCAAAAAACGGTTGGCTTTGATATCATCACCCGATTGCATTGCGCGCTACCCCATTGCTGCATCAAATTTTACGCGAAGACAATATTTGCTTCACTTCCGAAATTTGCAGATTAATTCCGATTATCGTTCCCTTTTCATCAATAAGAAAATTATACGGGATGCTTTCAATTCCCAGTCTATTTCCCACTTTTTGGTCTTCATCGAGCAGATTGGCCCAGCTTAATTTGTCCTTCGAAGATAGCATCGTTCCATTGCTTTTTGCTTTTATCGCTTGAAATTCCGATGATTTCAAAATTACCCGAAGCAAATTCCTGTTTTAAATCGATGAGCTCCGGATTTTTCTTTCTGCACGGCCCACACCACGAAGCCCAAAAATCAACCAGCACCATTTTCCCCCTGTAATCTTTGAGGCGGACAATAGTCCCCTTTTGATCGGGCAACTCGAAGTCTAAAAAAGGTTTCCCCACCGCATAGACACCCAGCCTGTCAATTCCTTTCTTGAAAAGCTTCAGGTGTTGCGCGTCTTGTTTGGTTGCATCTATCAGCGAATAAAGGTGCAGGAGTTGCTCCTTGTCCAAGATGGGATTGACCAAAGCAAGTTCGGCCAAGATGGCCCCGCTAAACGGATGTGCGCGATGTTTGCTTAAAAAAACAGTTAATTTCTTGTACAGTGCCGCTTTGAAATCTGGCTTGCCTACGTTTGCCTTGTAAAAATCCTGATAGGTTTGCTGCACCTGTAAAGAATGCGATCCTTTAAGTGCGTCGATGTGCAGGGTGCTGACCGTAGTTCCGTCCTTGAGCAAGTCGCCGACACTGACCTCCATGGCAATCGGGCTGTTCTCGAGGTAAAATTGGGGCGCGTTGGTTGCCGATTTGATATAAATCTGCGCAACGGTAGTGTCTTTAACCATCCCCTTGAATTCAAATTGATTATTGACCAATTTCACGCTGTCCTCGGTATTGTTGTAGTACAGGTAGGCGAACTCGTCCTTGACTGTTCCTATGATGGTTCCCGATACCGTAAATGCTTTTGGGGTGTTTTGGCCATAACCCATCGCGGTTAATAAAATAACAAGGGACAATGTCCGGGCTTTTGTTTTCATCTTTTTCAATTTTTAATGTTGTGGTTCTTGTATTGCTGTTGGAGATGACAAACGATATTATTGTCCATTTATTAGAGAACGAAGCCTGTTTTTTTAAAGAAAATCGGGTGCCGATCCGGTAACGGATTGATTTTTAAATCATAAACCCGGCCTTGATTTACTCTATATCGTCGGGGTCCTACTTTAAATCTCGGTATTTCGTAAAACGCAAAAACACAATATTATTCAAATAATTGATTTTCAGTATTTTAAATCAAAGGCACGGTCATTGGCTTAGGGGCTAGAGAAACATCAACCGGTAGATGTTTGGACAAACTGAAGGAATAATCACTAAAACCTAAAAAAGATGAAAAATGCATTACACCTAAAAGCTACTAAAAGATGGATGGCCAGAGCGATGACGCTCGCTCTTTTAGTAATCATGCCGGCAAATAACTTATTTGCCCAAAAACAAGTAAAAAACATTGTACTGGTCCATGGCGCGTTCGCCGATGGCTCGGGTTGGGAAGGCGTTTACAACCTGCTCAAGAAGAAAGGATTCAACGTTAGTGTGGTGGCCAATCCGAATACCTCATTTGCCGAAGACGTTGCGGCTGCCAAGCGCACGATTGATCGATTGGAAGGCCCCGTCCTACTTGTCGGACATTCGTATGGAGGCGCCATCATCACCGAGGCAGGGAATTCGGACAAGGTCGTCGGACTCGTTTACATTGCGGCTTTTGTGCCCGATGCCGGCGAAACGATGTTGCAACTCGTTCAATCTGGACCGCCTACACCAAACTCGGGCATTGAGCCACCCTCTGCCGACGGTTTTGTCTGGTACGGCAAAGCCAAGTTCCATTCGGGATTTTGTGCCGATTTGAGTAAAGAAAAAGCCGATTTCATGTATGACTCACAGGTTCCTATCGCCGCTTCGATTTTTGGAGCTACCGTAACCAAAGCCGCATGGAAAACCAAACCGTCATGGTACATCATCGCGACGGAAGACCAAACGGTTCCCATTGAAGGCGCACGGTTTATGGCCAAAAGGGCCAATTCAAAAGTGACCGAAATAAAAGCCAGCCACGCGGTCTATGTCTCGAAGGCAAAAGAAGTCGCCGATGTGATAGCCCAAGCCGCCAAATAAATTTTAAAATAACAATAACCCATTATAATCTATAACATCATGAAAAAAGTACTCTATACCGCAGTTTTAGCATTGGCATCCGTTGCCGCCTTCGCGCAAAAGCCAAGCCCAAGTTTGTTGAGCCCAACCAACCACAGTCTGGTAATGATCGATTACCAAAGCCAGATGGCATTTGCAACCAAAAACATCAATCCGGAACAGTTGAGAACCAATGTGGCGCTGGTGGCCGGGGCTTCAAAAATCTTTAATGTGCCTACGATCGTCACCACCGTCGCAGAGACATCATTCAGCGGCCCCGTTTTCCCCGAAGTTCAGGAATTCTACCCCAAGGCAACCTCCAACTATATCGACCGCACGACGATGAACTGCTGGGAAGACCTCAATGCCCAGAAGGCAATTGCCGGTAAAGGCAAAAAAACATTGGTGATGGGCGGTCTGTGGACCAGCGTATGCATTGTCGGCCCCGTGTTATCAGCCATCAATGAAGGCTATACGGTGTATTTCATTACAGATGCCTGCGGCGATGTTTCTACAGAAGCCCATGAAATGGCAATCACGCGAATGGTACAGGCAGGCGCCCGCCCCATGACGTCCATGCAATACATCCTCGAACTCCAACGCGATTGGGCCAGAAGCGAAACGTATAAAGCCGTTACCGATCTGATCATGAAATATGGCGGTGCCTATGGTATCGGAATCCAATACGCGCGCACCGTAATCAAACATTAACCTGAGTGTCCACAACCGGAGGCCCGTGTCTCCGGTTTTTAATTGAATAGTTATGAAGAAATTTGCCAAGTATTGTATCCTGTTTTCTTTATTGACATTTGCACTGGTCGCCTCGGCACAGAAAAAGGCCACATTGATCGTCGCCAATGCCAAAGTCATTACCCTGGACGACCGCAACCCGCAAGCTCAGGCCGTAGCCATCAGCGGAAATAAAATCATAGCGGTCGGAACCAGTGCCGAAATACTCAAACGCAAAACCAATCGAACCATCGTTATTGATGCCAAAGGAAAAACGGTAATTCCCGGCCTGTACGATTCCCACCTGCATGTCATTCGCGGCGGTCGTTTTTACAACGCCGAATTGCGCTGGGACGGTGTAAAAACCCTAAGCAGGGCCTTACAGATGCTCAAAGAACAAGCTCAAAGAACACCCGAAGGCCAATGGGTTCGCGTCGTTGGCGGATGGACAGAATACCAATTCGAAGAAAAAAGAAAACCCACACTCGCCGAAATCAATGAGGCGACAGGAAACACACCTGCATTTATCCTCAATCTGTACGGTGAAGCCTACCTCAACCAGGCCGGTATCAAAAAACTTGGGATCAACGAAGACACGCCCAATCCAAACGGCGGATTGATCCAAAAAGACCGGTTTGGCCAACCCACCGGATTGTTGGTGGCCGAGCCCAATGCTTTTGTATTGTATTCCACTTTGGCGATGCTACCTGAATTGTCCGCTGCAGAAAAAGCAAATTCGACAAAATTATTCATGTCCGAATTGAATTCGTTGGGCGTTACCAGCGTCATGGATGCCGGAGGTGGCTTTCAAAATTTCCCCGAGGATTATGCCATTACCGATTCCCTTTCAAAAATAAATGAACTCACCGTTCGTTTACCCCATTACCTTTTTGCGCAAAAACCGGGCAAGGAGCTGGAAGACTATAAAAGATGGATTGATATGGTCGATATCGAGGCGCACGATCACGATGACCAATCCACAGAATACTATGTGCAAGGTGGTGGCGAAAATTTAGTGGCTTCGGGAGGCGATTTCGAAAACTTCACCAAGCCGCGCCCAGAATTGCCGCCCGTAATGGAAACGCAACTAAAAGCAGTAATCGAAACATTGGTCAAGAACCGTTGGCCGTTTCGTTTGCATGCCACCTATAACGAAAGCATCACACGGTTTTTGAATGTTATTGAAGCGGTAAACAAAGAAATCCCGCTGAATGGACTGATTTGGTTTTTTGACCACGCAGAAACCGTTTCAGATGAAAACCTATTGCGGATCAAGGCCCTGGGTGGTGGAATTGCCATCCAACACCGGATGGCTTACCAGGCAGAAACTTTCATTTCGCGTTATGGCAAAAAAGCGGCCTTGAACGCCCCGCCCATCCGCAAAATGATTGACCTCAACCTGCCGGTCGGCGCAGGAACAGATGGTACGCGCGTGGCCAGCTACAATCCTTGGGTCGGATTGTATTGGCTCGTGACTGGCCAATCCGTTGGCGGGACCGTTTTTGCCGCCAAGGAAAACCAATTGGACCGCATCAAGGCACTCAAGATATACACCCAAGGAAGCGCTTCTTTGATCCATCAAGACCGTGACAGGGGAACGATCAAGGAAGGCTATTTGGCCGATATCGCGATTCTTTCGGAAGATTATTTGACAATCGATGCACAGCAAATCAAGGACATCCGCGCCGAGATGACAATACTCGACGGCAGAATCGTTTACGGAAATCCCCTTTTTTCAAAATTTGCGCCAGCCATCCCAAGGGCCTTACCTGCCTGGAGCCCTGTTAATTTTTACGGCGGCTATCAAAAGAATTGAATCGCAACTGATGGTTATCCCTCTTACCACATCAAAGAACACATGTTTGCTCATTTTTAAAAACACGCGATGGAACACACCATTTTAGGCATTCATCACATTACAGCGATTGCTGGAGATGCCCAACAAAATTTCGACTTTTACGCCAAAGTATTGGGATTGCGATTGATCAAAAAAACGGTCAATTTTGACGATCCGGGAACATATCACTTCTATTTCGGGGATGAGATTGGCAACGCAGGAACCATACTTACTTTTTTTCCGTGGGGTGCCGGAATCCAGCAAGGCCGCAGGGGTTCGGGGATGGCCACGGAAATTGGCTATTCTGTCCCGGCCGGGAGTTTGGATTTTTGGATCAAACGCTTTGACGCGCACAACGTTGCTTACCACCAGCCTTCTGAAATATTCGGCGAGAAGTACCTGACTTTTTTCGATCCCGACGGTTTGAAATTCGAACTCATTGAATCCAAGACAACGGACAACCGCAAGGCTTGGGAAACCCATGAAATCAAAGCCGATGTTGCCGTCAAGGGATTCCACAACATCACTTTAACCCTGAATAATATTGAGGGCACCGCAAATTTATTGACCACCGTATTTGGTTATAAGCTCATTGCCAAAACGGCAAACCGGTACCGCTATGCGACCGCTGCCGTGGAAAATGCCGCCATTGTCGATTTGGTCGAATTGCCACAAGAGAAACCCGGTCAGGTAGCCAACGGAACGGTGCACCATGTGGCATTCCGCGTAAAGAATGATGAAAACTTGATGCATTTTCACGACATTATCAATGCATTGGGATTGGGAATTACATCCCCAATTGACCGCCAATATTTTCATTCCTTGTATTTCAGGGAGCCGGGCGGCGTACTTTTCGAAATAGCGACGGAAAATCCGGGCTTCACCGTAGATGAAACCTTGGAAGATCTGGGTAAAAATTTGAAACTGCCCAAGCAATACGAATCCAAGCGCAAAGAAATAGAAGCCCATTTGGCCAAAATAAATTAGCGAATCAGCAACCTAAGTGTAAATAAAACAGGAATGGAACGTTTTAAGATAACCCGGATTTTTGCAGACGAACATGGCGAAAGTCATTTCATGGACATGCAAGTGCGGTTGGAAAACAACGGTGAAATCGGCTATCTGTCAACCTTGCAGGATGCCATTGGCATTGTTTTCAGGAAAGTAAAACCCGATTATGATTACGATTTCCATACGGCGCCCAATCGGCAATACATCATACTCCAAGACGGGGCGATCGAAATCGAGACTTCACTCGGGCAAAAGCGCAGTTTTGGTGCGGGTGACGTCTTGTTGATGGAAGATACGTTTGGCAAAGGGCACCGGACACGAAATTTAAACCATGCGGTCCGGTCCTCTATATTCGTACTTTTGAAATAACTTCGAAATCAGGGGCTAAACATTTGGCCCACTAATACCCAACTTCTTCATTTTCGAGTACAGCGTAGAGGCCGGAATATTTAAAATCTGGGCTGCCCCGCCCGCTCCCGAAACTTTCCCATTGCATTTCTTCAAGATGTAGTTGATGTAGTCGCGTTCGTTTCCGTGGATGGACTGGACAACAAATTCCTGGGGCTTTGTCTGCTCTGGATCTTTGGAAGATACCGGCAATAGCATTTCATGGATCAGATTTCCTTCGGCAAGCAGCATCGTTCTTTGAACCACATGTTCCAATTCCCTGATATTGCCCGGCCAATCATAAGCCATCAATTGTTCCAGTGCGCGATCCGACAGTTTGGGGATTTCATTCCCCGATAGTTTGCCGAATGAGGAAATGAAATGGTTGGCCAAGGCAGGAATGTCATCCCTTCTCTCCTTCAATGACGGTATGGTGATCGGGAACACATGCAACCTGTAATACAGATCGAGCCTGAATCGGCCCGCGGCTATTTCGTCTTCGAGATTGCGGTTGGTCGCGGCAATAATGCGGACGTTCACTTTGATCGGCAGGTCATTCCCAATCCGTTCGATTTCCCTTTCCTGCAACACCCGCAACAGTTTGATTTGTATATCCATGGGCATTTCACCGATCTCATCCAAAAAAATGGTTCCCCCATCGGCGGCCTGGAACTTACCGATGCGTTTATCGAGTGCCCCGGTAAAAGCCCCTTTTTCATGACCAAAAAGAAGCGATTCGGCAAGATTGTCGGGGATGGCGCCGCAATTGATGATCACCATTGGTTTGTCTTTTCTTGGCGACAGGTTGTGGATGCTTTGCGCCACTTTTTCTTTTCCAGTCCCGCTTTCCCCCAAGATCAACACCGACGTTTCGGAAGGGGCCACTTTCTTGATGTGGTCAAAAACAGTAAGCATTTTTTTACTGCTCCCGATCATCGAACAAAAACCATCGGCGGGGTCATTCACTACAACAGGAGGCAATTTCTTGACCGTGGTGGTCGGCATTTCTTTTTTAGTCGTATTCATGGTGTTTACAAATTTGGCCAACACCATCTCGAGCTTGGTCAAAAGCGACAAGTGTTCGCTGCCATAGGAATCGGAATCCCTGCTGAAAAAGAAAAAATTAAAAATACTGCCCTCCTCGATCCTGACCGGAAGCGCGATGAACGACCTGGCGCCAAATGTATGGGCGATTAACCGTTTGATCGGCGAGCTATTGAATATTTCTTTAAACGCTTCGCCTTCATAAATCTTTGGCAATTCATGTTTTGGCGAGTCCAATTTCAAATCGAAAATCTCCTGCTTGCTTTTTTGCGTGATTTTGGAAAGCTTGTCAATATCGATAAGATCGTAACTGTCAAACCCTTTCCGGATCAAACCAATCGGATTGTATTCATCGGTCACGAAACCCGCATACACATAGTCGAAAGGAATATAGGTTTGCAGCACTTTGGCCAGTTGCAACAAGGCCGGTTCCCATTTCAAAGGCGCATAACTGATGGCCTCGATGTTTTTCCGCAGTATACTTTCTTCCTGCAATTGCGATTCGATCCCATGACGGTGTCGGTAACAGGCAATCTCCAGGGTAATCAAAATGTCGCGTTCCTTGAAGGGCTTGACGATAAAGCCATAGGGACGCGTCATTTTGGCTTCTTCCAAAACAGATCGGTTCGAGTTGGCCGACAGGTAAATAAAACCGATGAAATTCTCGTTCAATTTTTTGGCCAGGTCAATGCCGGTTTCCTTGCCCTGCAGACAGATGTCTAAAAAAACCAAATCCGGCCGTTCTTTCTCGATCAATTCGAGTGCCTGTGTGAACGATCGGGCAATACCAGTGACTTTGTAGCCGGCTCTCTTTAGAATGATTTGCAAATCATTTGCCTCGATAAATTGATCTTCGACAATAAGGATTTTCATTTTCCCTTCCGGGGTATTTTTTTGTAATTCCATAGCAACAAATTTTTAAGAAACCCGACTGTTTTTGCGGACTTAAAGTTAAAAAAAGGGAACGAATCTGTTGCTTAAAATCCGGAAAATATCACTTCAAGCAAATGGTCTTCTACAATCAGCGGAACCAGTTACAACTCCAGGATCTGCCGCACCATTTGGTTCGTGAATCCCCATTCATTGTCGTACCACGCCATTACTTTGACCAAATCGCCATCGACCACGCGCGTCATTTCGAGGTCGATTGTCGCGGCGAAAGGGCTTTTGATGATATCGGTGGAAACCAGCGGTTCATGGGTTGCATCGACCACTTTACGGTAACGCGGCGTCGAGGCTTCTTCGACAAGGACCGCATTGATTTCTTCGACCGATGTCAGCCTTTCGGTCACAAAGGTGACATCCGATATCGACCCGATCGGGACAGGAACCCTTACCGCAATCCCATCAAACCTACCTGCAAATTCCGGCAGGGCCTTGGTAACAGCGATGGCGGCACCGGTAGCGGCGGGCGCAGAATTGACTCCGGCGGCGCGGCCCATCCTTGGTTCTTTGCGCGACGGGGCATCAACCAGAGTCTGGGAAGCAGTATAGGCATGTGTGGTATTCAATATGGCTTTCTTGATGCCGATGCGTCTCCCGAGAATTTCTATGATGGGCCCGATGTTGTTTGTCGTGCAACTGGCACAGGAAAAGATGGAAACCTTTCCCTCATCGGTGTTGACGCCGTGCACGATGGTCGGGGTATCTTTGGTAGGCCCCGAAATAACGACAAAACGGGCGCCGGCCTGCAGGTGTTTTTCCGCATCGGACTTGTTGGTAAAAAAGCCGGTGCTTTCGATCACCACGTCAACGCCCAAGTCTTTCCACGGAAGCGCCGCAGGATCTTTGATGGAAGTGTATCGAATGGTTTGGCCTTCTATCGAGATCGCTTCCTGATCAAAGGTCACCTCTTTGTCATATTTGCCATAGATACTGTCCCTTTTGAGCAGAAAAACAGCATTTTCGATTCCCATGAGGTCATTGATTCCGACGACTTCCAAACCAGGCGTGTCGGTGATAATTTTTAGTGCGGCCCTGCCAATGCGGCCAAATCCGTTAATTGCGATTTTTTTCATTGTAAAATATTGAAGTTAATTAAATTAAGAAAGTAAAGCGAAACAACTGCTCCAACAACAACCATCACTTTTTTGATCGCCTTTGTATTGATTTTTTTTACGTAAGTCATCCCCAGATAACCGCCCAGAATTGACCCCACGATCATGACCAGCGCGAAGGGCCAAAAAATCAACCCCGAATAAATAAAGATGATCAGTGCGATCCCGTTGTTGATCGAGACCAAGACTTTGGCCAATGCCTCCAGCGTATCATTGTTCTTGATTCCGTACAAACGGTACAAAATAAAAATGACCATTCCCATGCCGGCACCAAAATAGCCGCCATAGATTCCCAATAAAAAAAGGGGAATCAATGTGCGGTGCGAATAGTCAAACGACGGCCGATCGGCAGCGATGGATTGCACATAATTAAAGATGCGCTCATAAAATACCAAAAGCACATAGGAACACAACAACAAATAAGGCGCAACCGTCTCAAACACCCGATGTGGAAAGGCCACCAATAAAACAGCGCCCAATATCCCGCCCGACGCACAAGCCAAGACCATGTACCGAAATTGTGCGGCAGATACTTCGTAGCCTTTGCGGACCGCATTGGATGTAGCAACAAATCCCGACCAAAGAATGAGTGTCGTTGTGGCGGTACCCGGAACCGGTTGCAATCCCCTGTAAATCAATCCAGGAAACACAATAAACCAAGCCCCGCTGATGGTGACATTCAACACTCCTCCCGCTGTGGCAACGACGAATAAGAAGATGAATTCAGTTAGTGTGTCCATGACTAGGATGGGTTAAAATGAAGGTTCCAGTAGGCAATGATTTCTTCGGCGATGGCATCCCCGAATTCTTCGAGCGCAAAATGCCCCGTCGGATAAAAAAGCAATTTGGAATGAACCAGGTCTTTGCTGAGCAATAACGCCCCTTCCCTTTTGAACACCTCGTCATTTTCTCCCCATACGATCAAGGTGACCGGTTGAAGCTGCCGCAAAACTTCCTGCCACTGCGGATACAATGCCACATTGGTTTTGTAATCCCTTTTCAACTCCATCTGGATTTCCTTGACCCCTGCCCTGTTCATCAGCAACTGGTCTAAAGTATAGGCTTCCTCAGCGATGTTGGAAACATCCTGCACACCGTTCAGGTATTCCCATTTGGTATAATCAAACTCAAAGTATTTTTTAAGCTTAAAAAAACTTTTCGAACGTATCCTCGCCAAACAATTTGCCAATATCCTTCAATACGTCGCCCACGCCTTCATTGTAAATGTTGCCGTTCTGGAAAACGAGCATTTCTGCCATTTCAGGCCGTTGGGTTAAAAGCCGCATCAAAATGGGGGCGCCATAGTCAAAAAGATAAAAACTGGCCTTGTCGATCTTTAATTGTTCCAAAAAATGTGAAACCAGCACGGCATAATTCTCAAAACTGTATTTGAATACATTGGGATGCGGAATTTCGCTGAAACCAAAACCCGGCAAATCAGGCGCGACCACATGGAAATAGCGCGCCAATTGTGGGATCACATTCCTGAACATGTGCGACGAAGAAGGAAAACCGTGAAGCAACAACAAGACCGGGCTGCCTGTTTCCCCGGCTTCCCGGTAGGCAATCCTTATCGAATCGACCAGGATGTAATGGTAGCTGACTTTGGCGGATTGTCCGTTTATTGCGTTCATGAGTCCTTGAATTTCCTGTCCTTTTCTTGAATCTCCAGGTCATTGATGCTGGCGAACCGGCGCTTCATCAAGCCGTTTCCATCGAATTCCCAATTTTCATTGCCATACGCCCTGAACCATTGACCTTCGGCATTCCGGTATTCGTATTCAAAACGAACGGCAATTCGGTTATCGGTATGCGCCCAATATTCTTTCTTGAGCCTGTAATCGAGTTCCCTGTTCCATTTTCCGGTCAGGAAAACAACAATTTGCTCGCGTCCGTTGATGAATTCCGCACGGTTGCGCCATTCGCTGTCGATCGTGTACGCTTTGGAAACACGCACAGGATCTTTGCTGTTCCAGGCATCTTCTGCCAATTGTATCTTTTCTATGGCCGTCTCTAAGGTAAACGGCGGTAAAGGGTATTTTTGTTCCATTGCATTTCATTTTTAATCCAATGCCGCGCAACCTTATTGTGGCTCCGCGGCATGAGAAACATTCAACTTAACTATGAAAAAACCGATCAATCTTGCCTTAAGTTCTTAATCGGAAGCAATCGCCAAAGCATTTATCTCCTGGCAACGGTCTTTATTTCGATCAATTGACCCGGAAGCGCCAAACCACCGACCACTACAATTGTACTGGCAATCCTCATCGGATCAGGGTAAAATTCGTAACCCACTATTTTTCTGGCTTCAAAAGCCGAGGCCATATCGGTGACGTAGATTACTTCCTCTACGACATCGTCTGGCTTGAGGTCAAAACCTTTGAGCAATTTCCCGATATTGGCATAGGTTTGCCGCATTTGGTTTTCCATCCCGGAGAGCAATTGGCCATTGTCGTCGTGGCCCAGTTGTCCCGATACCCATACGGTATTTTTGTGCTGCACCGCTTGTGCATAACCGTATTCTTTTTCCCAAGGCATGTGCAAAGCTTGGATTTTTTTCTTTTCGTTTAGCATAATGATCTTGTTTGGATTTTGCGCCGCAATACCATTTTCGATATTGCGGCTGCAAACCTATTGTTCCACTCAGGCAACCTTTGTTACTTGACCACTTTGCGTTCGAGGAAATCGCCAATGAGCGCACCGATCTCGACCCCAAAACTTTCAAGGGCAAAATGTCCCGTATCAAAAAGGTGGAATTCCAAATTCTTCAGGTCCTTTTTGAAGGCTTCTGCGCCGACTCCCGGAAAAATATAATCGTTTTTACCATAAACGATGAGCGTTTCCGGTTGGTGCTTCCTAAAGTATTCTTGCCATTTCGGATACAAGACCACATTGGTCTGGTAGTCATAGAACATCTGGAGTTGGATGGCATTGTTTTCAGGTCGTTCGAGATGCCTCAAATCGATTTCCCAGTTGTCGGGTGAAATGAGATTGACGTCGGGTACATTGTGCGTGTATTGCCATTTCAAACCGTCGGGGCTGTGGAATCCCTGCAAAGTGTTCTCGGCTTCCTTGTTGCCCCTGTCCTTCCAGTACACTTTGAACGGATCCCAGAAAGTTTCGAGTCCTTCTTCGTAAGCGCATCCGTTCTGGATGATCAGGCTGTCGATTTTTTCGGGACTGGCGCTGGCAATCCGGAAACCGATCGGTGCGCCATAATCCATCAGGTACAGGCTGTACTTTTGAATGTCCAATTCTTTCAGCAGCGCAGTCATCAAAACCGCCATGTTTTCAAAAGTATAATCAAAAGATGCCATCGGCGGTTGCTCGCTTCGGCCGTAACCGGGATAATCGGGTGCAATCAAATGGTATCGGTCAGACAAGTCCGTGATCAAATTCCTGAACATGTGGGAAGATGTCGGATAGCCATGCAGCAATAGCACCGTCGGATTTTTTTTATCCCCTGCTTCTCTGTAAAAAATTTCAACTCCGTTGATTTTTTTGGTGTGGTAATTTGTTTTCATCTCAAATAATATTGGTTAATTAATAAAAGTTACTTCGCAAAGTTGCACCAATTGACCGCCAATGCATTAGGCACATTTTCCCGATGAGTTGGCTTTATTTCCTTTGCATTAATCGGTGACGGCTTCTTCCTTGGCGCACCTGCTTTCCCTGTACTGAAGCGGGGATAAACCTTCCTTGTTCTTGAAAAAACGGCTAAAGGTTTGAATGTCTTCGTATCCCAAATCGTAAGCGATTTCCTTAATGGATTTTGTGGTGTAATAAATTTGCGTGCGTGCCTGGGTCATGATCCGTTCGTGGATGATGTCGATCGGGGTCCGGTCAGACAAAGACGAAAATAAATTGGAAAGCGTCTTGGGGGATTTGTTCAACATCGAAGCATAAAAAGCCACGTCATGGTGTTTCGAAAAATAGTTTTCCACCAAAAACCGGTATTCCCGCAAGATGTCCGCTTCCCTTTTTTTAGGCATCCGCAGGTGTTCTTTCTTGAGCTTGCGGGTGCACAGGATCATGAGCCGCTGGAGGATGGATTGCAGCATGGCATATTGCAGGCTGTCTCTGGATTTCATCTCTTGGCGAAATACTTCCCATGAACTTTCAAAAGCATGCATTTCTGCTTCGGTGATGGAAAGGATGGGCACATGGGTCGGGTTAAAAAACAAGGTGCCTTTAAGGTCATTTTCGACCGCATCGTTGCTGTGGCTCACAAACGGCAGGTCGAACTTGATCAATCGGGCCGACTCGAAATCGATCCCATCGATCCTGTGGTGGTTGGTCAGGATGACCACCTCATTTTGCAACAACTGGTGATTCATCTGATTGACCACGACATTCATGGGGCATCCCCGGTTCCAAATAAATGTCATGTCTGTCGAAGCTGCTTCAAAAAAACGGTTTTTGGTGGCATGGCTGATTTCCATGACGGCCAAAAAGCCTAGTGAGTCGTTTTTGTAAACCATGATTAGTCGTTTTAGATTTGATGTTTCAAGCCATCTCTTGCAGAAAGCCAAATCAAATGCCAAAACAGAAAACCCTTATAAATCAATGGTTTCAACAACTTCGAAAGACAAAAACCTCGATATACCAACTAAACCGGTTGATATATCGACACCCTTGAACACAAAAAAAGGTGAACCGTACAGCTTGGCCCACCTCAAAAAATAGGATGCAAAATCGGGTCAGTGCCGCCGGATGAAATCGTCAATCCATTCGGCTACCTGCCTGTGATGCTCGTCAAGTATAAAATGTCCTCCGTGAACCTGATGAAACTCTGCCTGCGGCAAATCTTTTAGATAAGCCGACGCGCCCGCCGCAACAAACATTTGGTCATTTCCTCCCCAAATGATCAAGGCATGCGGTTGCCGTTTCCTGAAATAGTCCTGCCATTGGTCGTATTGGGCAATATTGCTGCCATAATCGCGGAAAAGCGCCAGTTGTATGGCGTCATTGCCGTTTCGGTCAAGGTAATACTGATCGACGATGTAACTGTCCGGGCTTACTTTTTCGGCCACTTGTGCCCCATTCAAGTATTGGCTTTTGGTCGCTTCCAAAGTCAAAAAGAAACGGGCGGACTGCTCATAGGCAACAGGATCCTGGATGTAGGCCACCAATGGATCTACCGCCGGTCCGAAACCTTCCATATAGGCATTGGCGTTTTGGATGATCAGCGAATGGATCAACCCCGGCCGACGGTTCGCGATCCGCAATCCGATCGGACCGCCATAATCTTGAATGTACAGGTTGATGTCCCGGAGTTTCAATTGGTCGATAAAATGTTCGATTACTACAGAAAGGTGGTCAAAAGTATAGTCGAACGCTTCGAGGCCCGGCGCGCTGCTTTGGCCAAACCCCGGATAATCGGGTGCGATGATGCGATAGTTTCCCGCAAGATCGGCCATCAAATCCCGGAACATATGGGAGGACGATGGAAAACCGTGCAGCAAAAGCAAAACCGGGAGGTCGTCCGTGCCTGTTTCACGATAAAAAATACGGAGGCCATCCACCTCCATGTTCCTGTAAAAAATTGGTTTTTTCATGATGCCTTTATTTTGATCTTATGCTTTAGCCTGTCGGGATGCATTGTTTATGCCTTTAAAATTTCTGAAGCCAATTGAACTTCCCTGCGCTCAAGCAGCGGTACAATTTGCTTTACAATTACATTTTGAAAATAATCGGACGCCCTGTGCTGTTCCAATGCATCTTCATCCGCATAGCCTTCAAACAAAAACAAAACATTAGAATCTGATCGTTCCTGATAGATGTTATACATCAGGTTCCCCGCTTCCTTCCTACTTTTCTCAATTGGATTGGGCAGGAGTTTGAGCACGGCATCTAGCTGTCCTTGCTTGACGGTCCACTTTGCAAATACATAAACGGGTTGTTTTTTCATATCTTTTGAAAATCAAAGCGATGCTGTCAATTACCTTCCAATAGCTTGATCATTTTTTCGGCAACCCCTTTGGCTGAAGCAGGATTTTGGCCCGTGACCAAATTTCCGTCGGCAATGCTCAGTGGCGCCCAAGGTTCTACGGTATGGTATATCGCTCCCTGTTCGGTGAGTGCGGTCTGGAGATCAAAAGGCACATCCTGTCTTGCATAATTGTCTTCTTCCAAGGTAGTGAACGAAGAAATATTCTTGCCCTGGACCAGGTAACTGCCATCGCTCAGTATGACATTATACAGCGCTACCGGGCCATGGCACACTGCGCCAACGACGCCTTTTCGTTCATAAACGCCTTTGATGGTTTGTTTCAAAAACGTATTGTCGGCCATGTCCACCATTGGGGCCAGCCCGCCGGGGATAAAAATAGCATCATACATTTTAATGTCTGCGGTCGCCAGCTTGACCGCCTTTTGCATGTCTTGCCACCCCTTACCGGTAAGGAACGACAGGTTGTCGGGATCATCGGCAAGCCATAAGGCATCCAGATAAGGCGTATCGCCTGAAGGGCTGGCAAAATCTATTTGGTAACCCGCCCTGTCAAACTCGGCATAAGGATGCGCCACTTCTGGCAAAAAATTACCTGTTCTCCTGTTGTGCGGCCCAATAACGTTGGCGTTCGAAACAATGAATAAAATCTTTTTCATGAGTTTACGGTATTTAGGTTAATGAATTATATCCCACAAAGTTACACCATCATCAAGACAATTCGTTAGGCATATTTTCCCGATGGGTTGGCGATACTTCCCTACGGCACCACGCATTGGATAAAGTTTATTAATTTTAACTCGACTAAAGCCAACCACATGAGATGGATTATTTTGATGACCGCCTTCGTTTTTACGACAAACGCCCTTGGTCAAACGCCAAGCAAAGCGCAGTTCGAGCAAATCAACAAAGCATTGCAGTCGGAAAAAGACCCGGCCAAAAAAGCAAATCTGCTGTATCTGGCTGCCCATTATCGCCTTGAGCAGGAAGCATCCAAAAAGAACATCGACAGCGTTTTGCTGCTCAACAAACAATTGCTGGCCATTGGCAAAGCACAGAATTCAAAGAAGCACATCGCGCAAAGCATGCTACTGGCCGGCCAGATTGCAATCAAACAAGCCGACACGGTTCGCGCCATGACCTTAAAATCCAAAGCGTTGGATTATGCCCGTACCAATGAACTGCCCAGACAGGAAGCCGACGTTTACCGATCGATTGCGGTAGACCTGCCTTACGACAAACTGCCCGAGAAAACCAAAAATTTCAACAAAGCGATTGCACTTTACAAGCAATCAGGCGCCACTTTGGATGTGGCCGATGCGTTCAATAAAATGGCCGAGATGTACGCCTACAACGAAGATGTCAACAATTGCATCAAGTACACCCTCGAGGCGGTCAAGGTCAAGAAAAGCATCAAGTCGTATGATTTGTACAAAGAATACACCACGCTGGCCGAGAATTACGGAATTTTAGGGGACTATCAAAACACCCTCAAGATTGCGCTCGCCGCCGAAAAGATCGCATTGCACCTCAAGGCTGATGAGGAATGGCTGTTCCACATCTATAATGTTTTGGGGGTCGTCAATTCTGAGATCAAATTCGATCTCAAAGCGATAGAATATTACAGGAAAGCCATCGCGGTAGCCAAAAATAATCCACACATTGAAGGGCTTTATGACGTGACCATCAATACGGCATTCGCCCTTTACCACATCCGCAAACCGGCAGAGGCCCTTGAGGTACTTTTGGATTTGGGAATCCAGAACACTGCGGATCCTTGTGGCGATATTAGGTATACCTCGATTTTATTGTTGGTCTACGCCGATTTAAAACAATACGACAAAGCCGAATTGCTGTACCACCAACTCATGCAATGCGACAACGGCAAACCCCAATACCGGGTCGTAAAAGAAATCATGTACCATGCGATGATCAAGTATTTACTCAACAGCGGACAAGCCAAGAAAACGTATGTGTACATCGACAAATTAGCAAAAATGGCCGAAAAAAGCAACGACCTGTTGAGCCTGGCCGAACTCGAAAGGACGTACTACAAATCGGATTCGGCGACGGGCAATTACCTGAGCGCGATGAAGCATTTGCAGCGATTCAAAAA
Source organism: Flavobacterium sp. (assembly GCF_047602195.1). Taxonomy (GTDB): domain Bacteria; phylum Bacteroidota; class Bacteroidia; order Flavobacteriales; family Flavobacteriaceae; genus Flavobacterium. The sequence continues at coordinate 2,210,176 of NZ_JASGHW010000004.1, read as the reverse complement.
AGTCAGCGACTCGGCCTGGAATGCCAAGAAAGCGACGCAGTTTGCCGATCTCCAGATCAAGTACGAAACCGAAAAAAAGGACAAGGACATCAAGCTGCTCAAACAGAAAGGCAGTCTTCAGGAAGCGAAAATACGCAATGCGACGCTTATGCGCTATGCCTTCATCGGCGGGTTGGTCATACTCGCGCTATTTGTGGCGCTGCTGTACAACCGGTCAAGGATCAGAAAACAAAACAACCAGAAACTGGAATTGAAGCAGCAGAAAATCAATGAGCAAAACGAACAGCTCCGGAAATTGCTCACCGAAAAAGAATGGCTGCTCAAGGAAATCCACCATCGGGTCAAGAACAACCTTCAAACGGTGATCAGTTTGCTCAATACCCAATCGACCTATCTGGAAAACAAAGACGCGCTGATGGCCATACAAAACAGCCAGCACCGCATGCAAGCTATATCACTCATACACCAAAAACTCTATCAATCGGACGATTTGGGCTACATAGACATGTCCTGGTACATCAACCAACTGATCAACAACTTAAAGGAATCTTTCAATTTTGGGCAAAAAATACGCTGCGAACTCGACGCAGATCCCATCAAACTAGACGTATCACAAGCAGTCCCGCTCGGGCTTATCCTCAATGAGGCCATCAGCAATGCCATCAAATATGCGTTTGAGGAAAGAACCCGGGGGCACATCAATATTTCGCTCAAAAATATTGGGCCCGATACGTACCGGCTCATTATAGCAGACGACGGCGTGGGCTTGCCCGAAGATTTCCAGGATCGGCAAAATGACTCCCTGGGCATGCATTTGATGGTCGGGCTCACCGAACAAATAGAAGGCACATTCGAACTGCAAAACAACAACGGCCTGAGCATCATCGTAATATTCACCAAGAAAAAAGAATTTACCGATGAAGAAAACCTAAAAATCACCTTAAACAACAGGACAGAACACACGGATTAGGTCAACCCAGTTGCCTTTTTTCAACGACATTTATTAATCTAGGTTAATGCGCAGGCCAATGCCAACAGCGATATTTGGGCTAATGTTAAATAAAATTTTATGACTCAGTCCAAACACCATCCACGCCAACACAAAAACCGCCTGTTCAATTACTTGCCACTGGCACTGACCCTGCTTGCCTTGGCCATCCTTGGTTCGTGCACGCCTCCCAAACCAGATGCATCGGCCAACCTTGCCTATTTCAAAACCGATTCTTCCCAAGTGCAAACCGGCGGGGTAAAAATGATACCCGTCACGACAGCATCCGGAAAACATAAGGTGTGGACCAAACGCATCGGGAACAACCCCAAAATTAAGGTACTGCTGCTCGCTGGCGGGCCCGGCATCCCGCACGATTACTTCGAAGCCTTCGAAAACTTTTTCCCATCCGAAGGCATCGAATTCTACTATTACGACGAGTTGGGTTCGGGCAATTCGGACAAACCCACCGATACCACGCGGTACAACATCAACAGTGCGGTAGAAGAAGTGGAACAAGTGCGCAAAGCGCTTCACCTGGACAAAGACAATTTCTACCTCTACGGACATTCCTGGGGCGGCCTGCTGGCCATGGAATATGCGGTAAAATACCAGGACCATCTCAAAGCCTTGATGGTTTCCAACATGTCTTCGAGCGGGAAAGAATTCAACAGGTATGTTCGGCAGGTATTGGCCAAACAGATCCCTGCGGCTGACATGCAGCGCATCAACCAGCTATCCGAAAACAACAATTATGGCAATCCCGAATACATGCAGCTCGTCATGAAACATTTTTACGCCCGGTTCGTTTGCCGGATTCCGATTGAAAATTGGCCCGAGCCGCTGACCAGGGCATTGTCCAAAACCAACCAACCTTACTACAATAAACTCCAGGGACCAAGTGAATTTGGCTTATTGGGCAGTCTCAAAGATTGGGACATTTCGGGCGCCTTGAATCTAATCAATGTGCCTACACTCATGATTGGGGCCAAATATGACGAAATGGATCCCGAACACCTGAAATGGATGAGCACCCAAGTCAAAAACGGCCAATTCCTCTATTGCGCCAACGGCAGCCACCTCAGCATCTATGACGACCAGCAATTCTACATGAAAGGGGTCATCCGATTTATAAAACAGGTCAACCAGAAATAACTCAAAAAACACCAAAGGCTGCACATCATTGCGGCCTTTACTTTTACAACACGCGGCCAAACCATGCAAAATATGAAAGGGATTGAAATCGGCCACGGCGACAAAGTGGTTCGTTTGCAAATTATGTTTATCTTCGGTGAAAGAACCGGAACCACGGCTGGATCAAATTGGGGATCGGGTTGTTGTTTGTTGTCTTTTTGAAACCCATGGTCAAAAAAATTATCTATACCCTTCTGCTTCTCAGTGCGATAACCCAGGCGCAGGACCGCAGCGCGCAGCTACTCCATGCAGTGGCCCGTGATGTCGTGTATTTGGAAGGCCAAAAATACTACCTGGTGGAAAACAGCTTTTGGAATTCGGCCATCGAGGACTCATTGAAACTGGACTTTCCCAAACAAGAAATCTACCTCAAGAATCCCGGCTTTCCTACAAGCCTGCTGGGACGGGTAACTGTAGGAAGCACCAATTGGCGGAACCAACATTTGGACCATGCGGTCTATATCTCTGAGCAGCAGGGCCAAAAGATTACACAGGTCGTCAAGGAAGTCGTATTTGTCGACGACAACATCCCGCAGGAACAATGGCTCAAGATAAACGACACCCTTGCATTGGGTTCATTTGCCGTCAGGAAGAATAAAAGCTGGAACAAACAGCAAGTCTGGCAGGAATTAGAAAAGACATGGAACGAGACCCCAATCTGGAGAAAAATGTATCTTTCCATTTCTTGCCCGGTATTTTCGGCCGATTATCGTTATGCCCGGATTGCCGTAACCGCAAACCAGAAATGCCAAGGGCAAACCACCATCTGCATTTATAAAAACGAAAACAACGACTGGACCAAAATAGCAGAAATCCTGTGCGGGGCAACCAAGAAGGTCACTTCGCATGTCGATTGCGAAGACCTGATTGTCCAATACCAAAATTAAAATCGATGACACAGAATACAAATGTCACCGACGAGCTGCCCCGGAAAGTGGAAAACCTCAAATCGATTGGCTGGCAAAAATCCGAATGACAACACTACAAACAAGCAAATGAAATCACAGACTTTACAGGCCATCCGCTACAACAGCCAATACTATTTGGTCGACGTTACCGTCTATGCCGACGGTTCGATCCATTGCTGGGAAACCATGAACCTCGAATCGTTTAGCGAAAAATTGGCCTCCGGAAGAATCTTGCTTTCGTTGCCCGAAAATGCCGAGCTTCACCTTCGGGATTGGGGCGTCATCGAAGTCAAGGCATTCCACAACTACAAGACCCATTCAGATTTCATCAAGCAGATCGAGGATACCATCAAAACATTGAACGACCAACCAACCAGGGCCGATGTGTGCCGGGAAGCGTTCAGAAAGTACCTGCTGCAGGCTGATGAGCGCAATTACCAAAACCTCAAAACGGCCTACGAAGACTTGCCCATCCACCAAAAAGTAGTGATGGATTATGTAGACTACAAAGACCCGATTGTCGGGTTGTTTGAACGCAACGAGTCGTTTACCGAAAAAGAAAGGATGGACCTGTTCAATGCCTATTTTGAATAATGCATCCCGACCCTAACATCCTAACGATGCCCATCAAAGTGCTAGCCCGCCTGGCCGCAATCCTCCTTGCTTTGTCCTGTCACCCTAAAGAAGAAAAGAAGCCACTTACCGGCTCAAAATGCGCTTGGTCACAAATTCATTGAAAAAGAAATCGCGGTAAATGTTCCCGATCGGGATCTCGTTCTTGCCGATGTAAACCGTATTGTTGTCTACCGATTCCACTTGTTTGGCATTGATTACATAAGACTTGCTCACGCGCACAAACTGCTGTTTGGGCAATTGGTCGTAAATGGTCTTGATGTTCATCGCCGTGATCACTTTCTGGTGCGCGGTGTGCATCACGACATAATCCTTGAGCCCTTCGATAAACAGGATGTCGTTGAAATAGACCTTGAATATCTTGCGGTCGGCCTTGACAAAGAAATGGTCTTCGGTAACGGTTTCGATGTTGTTGCGCCCCAGATCGGCCTTGAGCAATTTGGCATAAGCCAACGCCTTTTCGACCGCCTTGCGGAAACGCTCCAGTTTGACTGGTTTGATCAAATAGTCGATCGCATCGACTTCATAGCTATCGGTCGCGAATTCTGAAAACGCGGTCGTAAAGATCACGAAAGTCTCTTTGGGGATGGTCCTGGCAAATTCAATCCCGTTGATGCCGGGCATCTGGATGTCCAGAAACACGAGGTCGACGATTTCCTTTTCCATGAATTGGGCGGCAGAATCGGGACTGTTGAAAGAACCGACAAGGTTCAGGTCATTGGTCTGTTCTACCAACATCTCAATGGCTTCGCGTGCCAAAGGTTCGTCGTCTACTATAATGCAGTTCATAATTTTATCGTTAAGGTCACGCTATAGGTTTCGGCATTTTCCACAATTTCGAGGCTGTGTGTGGCCGGATACAGCAATTCGAGCCTGCGTTTGATATTGGCCAATCCCAATCCGCCCGAATTGCTGACGGTTTTCCGAATTGGCTTCGAATTGACACATCGAAAGAACAATTCCCCGTTGCGCACATCAAAAAACAAATTGACATAGGACGATTTGGCCGAGTCGTTGTTGTGCTTGACGGCATTTTCCACGAATGAAATGAACAACAAGGCCGGAATCTGCACGCCATTGAGCTCGCCTTCCTTCGAAATCACGAAATCGAAACTGTCCCTGCGGATTTTCTCTAAATTTAAGAAATCTTCCAAGAACCGGATGTCGGAAGTCAGCAAAACTTTCTCGCGCGCACTATCATACAACTGGTACCGCAGCAAATCGCTCAGGCGCACCAAAACCTGCGAGGCTTTTTCGGGGTCTTTCTTGGTCAGCACATTGGCGTTGTTGAGCATGTTGAACAGGAAATGTGGGTTGATCTGGTTTTTGAGCTGCTCGAGTTCGGCGTAGGCTTTGGCTTGTTCGAGATCGTAGATGCGCTGTGCATCATACACCCAACGTTGGAATAGCTTGATGGCGGCAGATGCAAGGGTCAATACCAATATCACGAACGTAAACGAAAGAATGCCTACATTTTCTTCGACATGGGGCAACAAATCCGGTTCGAAGAAACGAGTCGCGAGTTGTTGTGTAGCCGACCAAAAAACAATCCCAAACAGAACGGAAATGGCGTAAGCGACATATCGCTTTCGGAACAGGAGTTTGGGCACGAAAATGTACATGTTCGCGTACGACAAAAACATGACTTCAAAAAAAATCACCATTCGGCTGTAGCTCTCCACAGGTTCATGGTATTCCGGATCACTGTAATACAATACCAGAATGCTGACGGCATAAACCGTGAAATGCCGCAGCCATCGGTATTTTTTAGCGATGAACAACTGCAACAACATATTGTTGTCGATCGATTGTCTGTGTAAAGTTTCATTCATGGTCCATCAAATATAGGCAAACAAAAGTATAACTCTAAAAAGGGCGCCTTCGGATTTTATACCAAAGCGCTTCTTTTTTATACCAAAAAAAACAAGCACCGGATGGCTCTAAAACAACCCTTTTTTTAATCGGGCCAAAAGCCGGTTTGCTATAAAAACCAATCGGTTTGGTATAATTAGAAATTGGACAATGGGATAATCGAATAGGTTCGTTGAAAATTTGAAATTATCTCACCATGCTAAAAATCAAAAATCAAATCCGGCTCCTGTGGCTGGTCTGGCTGGTCCCGGCGATTGCGGTCCATGCGCAGGAAACCAAATTTACCTTAAGCGGTACGGTGGCCAACAATGCCAACACCGAAACGCTGATCGGGGTCAACATCGTCATTCCCGAAGCCAATGTATCGACGGTGACCAATTCCTACGGCTTCTACTCGATCACTTTGCCCAAGGGCGAATACACGATCCTGATCAGCTATGTCGGTTTTGACAATGTCGAAGAACAGATTTCGCTCACCGAAAACACCAAGCGCAATTTCGGGATGGCCGAAAGCGGCAAGGAATTGCAGGAAGTGGTCGTTACTTCCAATAAAACCAAGGCCAACATCCGAAAACCCGAGATGAGCGTCAACAAACTCTCGATTGCGACGATCAAGAAAATGCCCGCGGTAATGGGCGAAGTCGATGTACTCAAGTCGATCCTGCAATTGCCCGGTGTGACCAATGCACAGGAAGGCGCCTCGGGATTCAACGTGCGCGGCGGTTCGGTCGATGGCAACCTGGTCTTGCTCGATGAGGCGGTGGTTTACAACACTTCGCATTTGTTCGGGTTCTTTTCGGTGTTCAATTCGGATGTCATCAAGGACCTCAAATTGTACAAAGGCGGCATTCCGGCCCATTTCGGCGGACGCATTTCCTCGGTGCTCGACATTTACCAGAAAGAAGGCAACAACCGGGAATACCATGCCAGCGGCGGGATCGGTGCGGTCGCAAGCCGATTGCTCGTCGAAGGGCCGATCGTCAAGGACAAAAGTTCATTTGTCGTGGCCGGGCGCGGTTCGTATGCGCATTTGTTCCTCAAATTGGCAGACGAACCCAATTCGGCTTACTTCTACGACATCAACGCCAAGCTCAATTACAAGCTCAACGACAACAACAATGTATTCCTGTCGGGTTATTTTGGCAACGACCAGATGGATTTCAATAATGCTTTCGAGAACATCTATGGCAATTCGCTGTTCAATGTGCGTTGGAACCATATTTTTTCGGACAAGATTTTCTCGAACGCCTCGGCCATCTACAGCGATTACAATTACGGGCTGCGCATCAAATCGGTCGGGATCGATTGGGATTCGGATGTCAAGAATTACAATTTCAAATACGATTTCAAGCATTACGTCTCGAACCAGCTCACGCTCAATTATGGGCTCAATTCGATTTATTACGCTTTCAATCCGGGAACGATTACCCCGTATGACGAACACTCAGGCATGAATCCGAGACAGATTGCCAAGAAGTATGCATTCGAAAATGCGCTTTACCTCAGCGCCGAACAAAAGATTACCCCAAATTTCTCGGTCAATTACGGATTGCGGTACAGCCTTTTCCAACGTGTCGGCAAACAGGACGTGAATACCTACGCCAACAACGAAGCGGTGGTGTTCAATCGGGAATTCCAAGTCTATGAAGAAGCCACGCCGACGGGAAGCATCCATTACGGGAAAAACAAAAAAATCGCCAGTTTTGACAACTTCGAACCACGTCTGGCCATGGCTTACTCGATCAACGACGACCTGTCGTTCAAATTGAGTTACAACCGTATGAGCCAATACATTCATTTGATCTCGAATACGGCCTCTGCCTCGCCGCTCGACATTTGGGCCCCGAGCGACCAATACCTCAAACCCGAGATTTTAGACCAAGTTGCGCTGGGCTATTTCCAGAATTTCAAGGACGATAAATATTCCCTAGAAATTGAAACCTTCTACAAGAAAGTCAAGAACAAAGCCGATTACATCGACGGTGCCTCGCTGATCGCCAACGACGCGATCGAAAGGGTGCTCCTGAATGGCGAAGCGCGCGCCTACGGTCTGGAAATCATGGCCAAAAAGAATTCAGGCAAATTGACGGGCTGGGTTTCCTACACGCTTTCCAAGGCAGAGCAACGCACACCGGGCCAAAATGCCAGCGAAACCGGAATCAACAACGGGCAGTGGTACCGCGCCAATTATGACAAGTTGCACAATCTGTCGGTCACAGCGGCTTATGCACTGGGCCCGAAATGGTCATTGGGCGGAATTTTCACCTACCAGTCCGGCAAGGCCGCCACCTTCCCGAACGGCAAATACCAATTCATGGGCATGACCGTGGCAAGCTATGGCGAGAGAAACGCCGATGCCTTGGCGGCTTACCATCATTTGGATTTGTCGGCTACCTACATTCCAAAGCCCGATAAAAAGAAAGGCTGGCAGGGCGAATGGGTTTTCAGCGTGTACAACGCCTATGCGCGTAAGAATGCGGCTTCGTATACCTTCGGACAAAATCCGGATTACGGGCAGAGTGAAGTGCGGCGCATGTCTATTTTCGGGATCATTCCCAGTGTAACCTACAATTTCAAATTCTAAAAATACAAAGATGAAAACAGCAAAAATAATATTGGCTATCGTGTTCGGATGCGGATTGGTGGCCTGTGAAGACACCATTGACAATGTAGACCTGGACACTGCGGCGCCGCGATTGGTCATCGACGCTTCGATCGATTGGGAAAAAGGCACGAGCGGCAACGAGCAAAGCATCCAATTGACGACCACCACAGGTTATTATGAAACGACATTCCCTACCGTTTCGGGGGCGACGGTCACCATCCGCAATTCGGCCAACACGGTCTTCAATTTCATAGAAACGCCGGGCAGCGGTAATTATGTCTGCTTTGATTTTGAACCCGTCGTGGGCGAAACCTATACACTGACCATCAACCTGAATGGAGAAACCTATACCGCAACCGAAACGCTGATCGCCACGCCCGACATCGAAGACACGATCGAACAGAACAACGAAGGCGGCATGGCGGGCGATGAAATCGAAATCACTTATTACTATCAGGACGACGGTTCGCGACTAGATTATTATTTATATGGTATTACGACCAACCGCGTGGCTTTTCCGCAATATGAGATCGAAGACGATGACGACATCCAGGGCAACCGGATCCCAGTGTATTATGCCCATGAGGATTTGGCGCCGGGCGATGTGATCAACATCAAATTGTACAATCTTTCGAAAAGGGGCTATGATTATTTCAGCAAGCTGCTGCCGGCATCGGGCAACGACGACAGCCCATTCCCGACCGTGCCCAATCCGGTGCGCGGCAACATCGTCAACCAGACCAATGCCGCGAATTTCCCGTACGGTTATTTCAGGTTGTCGGAAGTTTCGACTAAAAACTATACGGTCCAATAAAGAAGTTTCTTACTTTGTTTTAGTTGCGAATGCCGGGAGCAGTTCAAAGCCCGGCATTTTTATTTATCTTCGTACAAACAACACTGAAAATCAATGAAAAGGATTTTTATTTTTTTAATGTTGGCATTGGCCTGTAATTCTTGTGTTGGCCTAAAAGAAGGGGAACGACGAAGGGATTTTTTGCACAGATTCTCAAAAACCACCATGGTGGCTACAAAAGACACTTACCTCTTTACCAATTACCTGGTCTTAAGGAAGAACCAAACATTTGCCTTGAAAGTACGGTTCATTCCTTGGGTCAACTCCGGCTATGCCGCTGGGAAATACACAATCGACGGAGATACGCTGCATTTATTTTTCAGGAACCATACCAAAGTGTTGGTTTTCACCAACAATCGGAAGAACCTCAATTGGGGCGATGAAGTATACGCGGTAGTGCAAAAGGATCGCTGACGCCACTGCCCAAAAACGCATTTGTCACCGATACGATGCCGCGCAGTTTGCCATTTATTTTTATCTTCGGTGCCGCGGCAGCATTGATCCGCCAAAAGACAATATTCACCAAACCCACACCATGGAACCGAAACCTCATTTTTTGGCGCTCCTTACCTATCTCAAATCCGAAGACGGCGGAAGGGCCACGCCTGCCGTATCCGGATACCGGCCTTTGGTCAAATTCCCATTCCACCACGGATTGTTCACGGGCATCCAGAAATTCACCGACGCCGAGTTCGCGTTTCCAGGAGACACCCTCGATGCCGAAATCACCTTGCTCGATACCGATTATTTCAAGGGAAAAGTATACGAAGGGTTGGGATTTGATTTTTTCGAAGGGCCCAACCTCATTGGTCGCGGCATCATCAAAAAGATGCTCGATCCCGAATTGTGAGCCGTGCAATTGCTTTGTTTCAACCCGAAGTTATTTCTTCTAGATTTTTTACCTTCGGAATATATCCAACAATCAAATACGATTTATGACGACATCCACTAAGGAATTCCTGTATTTCACCGCTACGCTCGTGGCAGCATTGCTGGGTTCGGTTTGGATTTTCGGGTATGAAAACCTCAAGGAAGGCGATTTGGTCTTGAATGTTCACGACACTTATTTTGTAATTCGCGCCTTGCATTTCCTGGCGGTGTTTGTTCCATTGGTCTTTGTCCTGTCGTATGGAATAAGGATTCTTTTTGTTAAATTCCGAAGCAAGGTATCCTATTCAATCTTTTTGATTACCAATGGGTTTCTCATTTTATTTTTGCTGTCGCTGGTCATCAACAACCCGCAACCGCATTTCAAATTGGGCTACCGGTTCTGGATGATCCTTTCCCTATTTTTGATCCTTGAACTGTTTGCGATGTACGGGTTGCTCAAAACACGCGCGGGAAGCAATCGTTAAGCCTTTCAAACCTACACCGAAGCCTGACTTATTCTGCCGGTTTCCCCCTTGGATCGAAACGTTTGTCCATGTAATACAAGCCCAAAGGACCGATCGCATAGACCTGCGTGACATATTCCCCCGATTTGGCCCAATGGAAATGTGGCGTATTTCCCGGCAACACCACTACCGAACCCGGAGCATAAGCCTGCAATCGGGTCTCATCGAACTGCTCACCGACCCCGATGTAAAAAACACCCGAGATCACAGTGTATATGCGGTCTTCGGGATGTTTGTGGGGCATAATTTTTTCACCCTCGGGCACTTTCACCCTTACGATAAACGGTTCAGCCTGGGCAGGATTGCCTACCAAAACGGCCAATTTGACTTTTTCTGGAAAAGCCGGGAAAGTATGCCATTCGATGTTTTCTGAATGGATCGAATTGAATTCCTTTGGGTTCAAGCCTTGGGCGTCTGCCCAGTTGATTGCCATAAGAAATGACAAGGCCATAAAGAAGTTATTGAGTTTCATTGTGGTTATTTTTTGATTGAAAAAGATTTGGCACAGCGGTTGAGCCAACTGCGCCAAATCACCAACAAACCTATACATAATCCTGCTGGGCTTTTGAGCACCCGAATGGCTTATTTGATTTTGGCCAACAGCTTGGTGGCCACTTCTTCGGACGATTGTGGATTTTGGCCCGACAACAGCAAACCGTCTTCCACTACATAAGAACCCCAGTCCGCACCTTTCGAATACATTCCGCCGCGTTCCTTGAGTTTATCTTCGAGTAAAAATGGGACCACTTGGGTCAGTTTGACTGCTTCCTCCTCGGTATTGCTGAAACCGGTCACTTTTTTTCCGGCGATCAGGTATTTTCCGTCTTTGTCTTTGACATTGACCAAGGCTGCCGGTGCGTGACAAACAAATGCAATGGGCTTGGCGTTGTGGTAGAAATCCTGGATCAGTTGGATCGAATGCTTATCGGTGGACAGATCCCACATCGGGCCGTGGCCGCCTGGATAGAACACCGCCTTGAAATCCTGCTGTTTGACCGCGGTAATTTTCACCGTCGTACGCAATGCTTTTTGGGCCGCTGGATCGGCATAGAAACGTTTGGTTGACGCAGTTTGGAAAGACGGATCGTTGCTTTTGGGATCAATGGGCGCCTGTCCGCCTTTTGGGGTCGCGATGACCACTTCGATTCCCTTGTCCAAAAAGAAGTAATAAGGCGTCGCAAATTCTTCGATCCATGAACCGGTAAGTTCACCGGTGTTGCCCAATTTGTCGTGGGAGGTTAAAACGAACAGCACTTTTGCCTTTGGCGCTTTTTGCGCATAAGTGGCCAGGTTCGCTATGGCAAAAAGGGCCACCAATAGATTTTGAATTGTATTTTTCATGGTACTTGATTTTGTGCCCGTGGAGTCCGATATAAAGCCTACACAAGCGGTTAATGATGTTTTGAAATCTTGTGACAAAGGAAAAACAGAATCCAAAAATGATTGCGTGATGTACATCACATTCTAAAATAGGGCCGACAAAGCCCTTTCGATGGAATGGAATTGCAGATTTATGCCGAAGGTTTCGCAAAAAACTTTATCTTCGGCAAGGTATCCCGCATGGATTGGAAAGACTACCGGCCCTATCCCGTTGGATAAAACCAAAACAACAAGAGCATTAGCACGCCCTACAAGACCCGAACAGATGTTGACCGCAGAAGAAATCAAAAGAAACTACAAAAAATTCGACGATTGGAAGATCATTGAGTTGGCACAAGATGCGGGAACACTGCGCAAAGAAATCATCCCGATCCTGAACCAGGAAATCAAGGACCGCAACCTCGGCGACGATCTGTTGATTTGGGTGGGGCTGGAATCCAACAAATTTACGGGACTGGAACGCGAGCGCCTGATCGACACCATCAGGAAAGAAAAATGCAGTTTGTGCCTGGAGCACGGCCGATTGGAAGGATACGAATTCACGACCATCAAATCCTATTTCATCGACTCGCAGACCAAAAACGAAACGCTCATCATTTGCACCGAATGTGCCCAGACCAAACGAACGGACTCGATCGTTACTACGTTGCTTTGGGGCTGGTGGTCGCGATACGGTTTATTCTATACCCCAGTCGAAGTCATCTTGACCTTGATTCGGTGGATCCGGCACCAGCAAGAAGACAAAGAAACAATCGATCTGTTCATCGACAACACCACAGGCCGGATTCGGAAAAGTCTTGAAAAAGGAACATTGGCAGCGCTCATCACGGCCTTCAATAACCCAAAAGACGAGGACGAATAGCAACCAAATCAGCCAAGCACCTTAGAGAAATGGCTCACACAATTTGCTTAGAATGGACAACATCGGGATTGCAGCAACATGCCTGGACGAGGCGATTGCCTTTTTTCTTGGACTGGGCCCGCGGCTAGAAGGGCTGGCGCAACCGCTGAAATAGCGACGCAAGATTGTTGTTTGATTAAATACGAAAACAATGGAATATTTTAGAGTGCTGTTCAGCAACGATTACGCCTCGAGGCGGGGCAAGTTTGGCTTGATCGAAACGGTCCCCGAGATCGACAACCTGGATTTGGTCGCCTACAACGCACCATTCCCAACCGATGAAATAAATGCCTTACAATTTGTTTTGGACGGAAAAGCATTCGCCGATCTGCAGATGTGTCTTTACCCCTGGGAAACCATTTCAAAAAAATTCAAGGAGCTACTCGAACAATACTGCGGCAGCAATCTTTATTTCCACCCGATCACTGTGGATGACGGGCAAACAAGCAAGCCCTATTTCATCATGCATTTCAAGCAAACCGTCGGTTTCAACAAAAGTGCATTCCCGGACAACAAAGCCTTGTTAGCAGGCAAACAGGTCGAGGCTTTCGACGATTCCATCACCGGGGTCTTTTTTGTCTCGGAAACGGTAAAAAGACACATCGAGTCGGAAAAACTCACCGGTATGTATTTCGACCCGCTGTGATTCCGGTCATCAAGCGCTTTTGTTAGGGCAAAAGGTCGTTACGACTTGCAATCGAATTGTAACCCAGTTTGCGGTAGCTCTCGAACTGCGCCTCGTCAAAAAACTGGTCTCCGGTAGATTGCTGCGGAAACTTGGGATTCTTGAGGTGGTATTCGCGGATGTCGGTCGGATTGATTGGCGTAATCGATGTCTTGATGTAAATGATCGTGCCGGGTTCGCTTCGGTTGGGGTAAATGATTTTTCCCTTGACAAAATGCGCCTGGGCCAATTGCGTTTGCGGATCCTTCTCGGTAATCTGTGCCACATCCAGGTCAATCTCGACCCCAAAATCGATCCGGCACCGCCTGATGGCATTGGCAAGCCCTTCACAAATCGCATTTTCGTCCTGTTCGCCATCTCCCAACACAATGTAGCTGCACCTGCGACGGATCAGCTCGTAAAGCCCCATATTGTCGAAATGTCCGCCATCGGAAAGATAGACATAATCGGCGTCCATATTCGATTTTCCGACCAAGTCCTTCAACAGGTAGCCCAATCCCCATCCCGGATCCGAATTTTTCCAGGTGCTTTTTCTCGGGTTTCCAATCCACCGCCCGAGCCTCACATTAAAAACCGTGAGCAGGAATGAGGTCGCCGAGGAAGAATGGTATCCCATATTCGGGCTTACCGCTGCCCCAGAAATGGCCATCGCCGTCCCCAGGAAAGGGCCCGATTCCTTAGAATAATCCTTTGTTGGTCTGTAGCCAAAGTTAAAAACATTGTCTTCCATCGAGGAAGACGAGCGTGTCGGGTTGATGTCGAATCCGCAATACAATGGCGTAAAAACGAATGATTCGGCCATACGGTCCTGACGGTCGAGGTCGGAAACCGTGGTGGCATTGAGCGTGGTGTTGACCAATGGGTAAGGCCCGGTATATTTGCCGGTCATTTGCACCAGCGGAATATCGTCTTCTTTGTCAAAACCGGTAAATCCGTTGGCGGTTTGTTCGCGGTCGGTCCGTCTCCTGGTCGCACCAAGATAGGCCCTGACGAGCCGGTTTTTGTAGAAATCGTGCAACGAGAATTCATTGACGCCGGCACGCCAGCTCAATATGATGGTTACCCCGAGCAGGATCAGGAAAAGATAGGCCGACTGGAGTATCGCACTGCCCGAAAACCCATTGATGTCCTCCAAAAGCCTGAGCACAGCGGCACCGATCAATAAAAATCCGGCCATGAACAAATACGGGGCGATCCTGACAAAGACATCCTTTGCGCGGGCCATGCCGCCGTCCTGTTTGACACCCGAAGTCCCCGAAGTATAGGCCATCCTCACGGCAATACCTACCAGACCAACCCAACCGCCGATAATCGGAGACAGTTCCTTGACCTGTTCCTTGAACGATTTGAATATCGTGGGAAACCACAGCGCCGCAAACGTGATCACGATCCACCAGAAAATGAACCGGTGCAGCATGGCCCCCATCCTGCCCCACCATTCCCTCCGTTCATCGGGGAAAAAATTACCCATGATGACCATACGCACCACCACGGTGATGCAGAAAGATTCCATGACCAGCGGAATCCCGAATATAAAGACCATCATGCTGTTCTGCAAGGCGATGTATTGGATCAATTCCCAACAGGCCGCCAACAAGCAAACAAATGCAACGGAAGCCAGGGCCGAGGAAATCAAAATGGCCGCAAGCAACGGAAAGGAATAGGCTTTCAACCCTTTCTTTTGTTCTTTCATGCTGTAATAACCACCAATCGAAGCAATCAGGATCATGCCGACAAAACACGAAAAGCCGGTAGGCTGCAACAATTCGATCCTTTGGGCGTAGCTGTAGTCCGCCTTTTGCATCAGAAAATGGAAAGCCAGAACGATTCCAGCCAAAAATGCCCACGCGGTTAAAAGGTGCGCCAGTATTTTTTTATTCCCGATCAAAAACAGTTGCAGGGCCGAATCACGGTGTCTGTACGTACTCATGCCGCTTGATGCGAAATAAACGCCTACCAGGATCAGAAACAGGCTGCCTCTAAAAACAAACGGCGACAAATCATGATAGCCCACACCTTGCCAAGCCTTGTAAAACAAACCGATCAACGCCAGCGCCGTGACGAGAATCGACAACAGCACCACTTGGTTGATGATCGTATTGCGCAGCCAGATGACTCCTACTGTCCACGAATCGGCGGACATGATGCTGCTGTTGGGCGAAAGGTAGTTGCTGAACATGCGCAGCCATCGGATGGGTCTTACTTCTTCTGCCAATGGGTTTGCCGACTTTTTGCTGTCCAGGCGGTCGATGACTTTTTTAACCGATTGCTTCCTGTAGATCCATGAGGTATACCAGGATCCGATATACCCGCCGCCCGAAACGGTGGAAAGGTAATCAAATCGCGGAAGCACCCCGAGTTCGGCCAATTTTTGCAAAATCCCCAGGTTGAAAGTAGCCGATCGGATGCCTCCGCCCGAAAAGGCAAGCCCGGCCAGTTCCATGGCATCGGGTTTCTTTTCAGGGTCATAATTTACTTTCTCCTTGGGAATCTGCAGCGGAAAATGGGAAAGGTCCTCGGGATGGAATTCCAATATACGCAGTTCCCTCGCCCGCTCGATCTCGATGAGTTCTTCTTCAAAAAGGCTTAAAAACGGCACCGTAATCTCTTTCTTGTTGAGTATTTTTATGAGCTCCGATTGGTTGCTCAGAAGCGATTTCGCTGCCTCTCTTTTGCCGTCGGTCGTATTGTGCCTGTCGGTCCAGAATTCTTTTATTTTCTTGACGTCTTCCTTGGAAAGCAGTTTCTCGAGCAGTAGATCCGGATTTTTGTTGGCCTCGGCTGGATTTGATTTGAAATAATAGAATTGGTAAAGCCTTTGCTCCGAAATCTTGGGCTGTCTATCAGCCAAGGCGTAAATGATCTGGACCGGAATGTAATGCAGCGCTTCTACAAGTCCCAATCTGGTTTCGGGCCGTTTGTACAGGATGTCCTTGATTTGGTTCCGCCAATAGTCGGGTGTTGCCCACAATCCCATTTTGGAGTCAGGCATGAATGCCGCCACATTTTCAGTGGACAGGTTATCCGAGAGCCATTCGAGCAGTTGGTTGGCTGTGATCCAAAAGAATTCCGTTATAAAAGCATCGTCCTTGACGCGGGCACTCGACCAGATGATCTCGCTGATGCGCGTCCTGAAATTGGCCATTGCTTCGTGATCTTCCTTGATCTTGGGAAAGATTTCCCATAGGTTGCTGCCTTGGTCGTCTGTAACCGTTCCCGAGACCCTTTTGCTGCGCCAGATGTCTTGTATGACGGTCAGGTAGGAAACCGCCTCCGAGGATAAATCAGTGATAATGTCCATAAGATAATGATTAGGGTTATAAAATTCACAGTTTGAGAAGTTATCCAAAAATACATTTAATTCTCTAACACACAAATAATTAAATCCCTAATCTATCCCTAGACAAAAGTCTAGTAAACGGAAAATCACAAATAAATACTATATTGTCCAAGGAAGAACAAACCAGATGAATACAATCCAAAACAAATCCCTGTGGTTTCTGGTGGCGGCCGTAGCGGTCAGCGGCGGGCTCAATGCTTACCTGCTCCAAACCGACCATCCGGCGCTGTTTTTTCTACTGCCGCCCGCCTCTTGGAGCCTTGCGCTACTGCTCCCCATTCACTCCCAGTTAAAGGACAAACGGTTTGCCTATTTCCTGTTCCCCAGTGCCATCTTCTGTCTTTGGATGGCAATGCTGGTATTGAGCGTGACATTGGGAAACATCCTGCTCAAGGCCAGCCCTAGCATTGCCTATCCAATTATCGGAGGGATTGCCGCTTGGGCTTCTTACCTGCTGTACGCCCATTTGGTGCTGTCGCGTTTTTCGGCAGCCGTATCGGTATTCAGTTTTGCAATGGGATACGTTGCGTTTGTACTGAATTCATTTGTGGAACCTAGCGATAAAATCTTCCTGGAACAAAAAACCACATTGTTCTTATTGTGGCAAATACTAACCGGTGCCGGACATGCGTTGGCGTATTATAAATTTTGTTCGGCAAAAACAGAATCCGTAACTTCATGACATGAAAAAAATCTTGCTTTTTTTATGGTTTGTCCAGTCGGCTTTGGCCCAGCAGCAAACCGAAACGCCATTGCAAACCGTCGGACGGATCCACAGTGCTTATATTGCACAGACGGAAACCGCATTGGCGCAAGAGCAAAGACAACAAATGCAGTCGGCGCTCGAACAACTGCAGCAATCGGCCACTACCGAGGACCTGCCGCTCTTGCTCAATGTCTGGATGTATTTTGATCCGACCGATTTTCCGACACGCGAATTGATTTCGCCAATCCTGGCCAAAGACCGCACGGCTTCGTTAAAGGCCGTCAACCAACGCCTGGCACACAAACAAAAATGGGAAACCGAGAATGAGGCACCCTATTCCGATTTGATTTACCTCAAAGAACAACTTTCCCAATGATCCGGAAAACCATAAAGACCATTTTCTTCCTCTTGATTTTTGGAAGTGGTTTTTGTTTTTCACAAACGGCCAACCTTAATCTGGTAAAAGCCATCCAAGAATCGGAAAAAGTGCTGTTGATCAGCCATGAAGATTACCGGCTCATCATTGAGCAACCCGGAAATTCAACAATCATCGACCGGGAGCTGTTCAAGGACGGCTTGCCCAATGCCGAAATCATCCAACAGCAAATCGAATTAAATCCGAAGCTCAAAAGCGAGTTGGCCGATGTCATTTCCTATCAAAAAAACACAACCGACGAGGAAGGCGTCGACTGTTTCTGGCCCCACCATTCGATCCTGCTTTACCGGCAGGGCAAATGGTCGTATGTGGATCTGTGCTTCAGTTGCGACCATTATGCGCACAGCCCTGATTTGATCATCCGCAAGGACGAATTCTTGGTCACTTACGAGCAATGGCGTACACTCGAAAATTTCTTCCGCAAACTCCAATTGGACTACAAACTCCAGAAATAAAAAAAGCCCCCAGAAAACTGGGGACTTTTCCATCCATCCTAATAAAGCTGATTGGGGTACTAATTCTAATTCAGCTTAACAAATTTAGTTGTGAAGTTTCGGTCTTCGTTTGTATAGGCTTTCAGGATATAAACGCCGCCGCTTAACTCAGCCACGTTGATGTTGTCGAAATTCGCGTGTATTTCTTTTACTTTCTGTCCAGAAACGTTGAAGATTTCTGCCTTGGCGATCGATTGCCCAGACGCGGTCATCACTTTTAGGAAATCGCTGGCCGGATTAGGCACCACCATCGCCGAATGGGCATTGAACTGGTCTACGGCCAAAGCCGAGCACTCCGCCGTCAATTCGTATTGCGCCTCGATGTTGAGCAACTGGAACCATTGGAAGTTGTTGCCGCCCATCGCCACCGATTCGCCTACGACGCCTTCGCCGGTCTCACCATGGGCAGTAGTAGCCCAGGCATTGGCATTCGACAGCGCACCCATCCAGTAACGGCCGTCCACCTGATTGCCAGAAAGTACGATGGGTTCGGCCAAGACCAGAGTGATGCGTCTTACGTAGAACTGGTGCAACGGCTCGTAGCCGATCACTTCGAATTCACCCATTTCGGTGTTGACATCGAACATAATGTCACCCGGAATAAAACCCGGCTGTACTTCCGGATCTTCTGGCACACTCAAGATATTTTCATAGAAGCGCAAATGCACGTAATTGGGCACTTCCTGGCTGGCCAGGGTTACCTTGATCCCGCTGATGGTGATTTGCTGTTCTGCACCGATCGGGATGTCGACCGCGGCCTTTTGTCCCGACATGCCGCTGATGAACACCCCGTTTTCTTCTTCGGTGTCATTGATGACCACTGTGTTGCACGTTCCGAGCAACCGAGAGGCGTTATTGTTTTGTGTTTTTGGATTTTGTGCCGCCATATTCGCGTGCTTGCCATAAGTCCCATTTTGGGCTTGGGCGGCTAAGGCGCAAAGGGCGAACATACATAAGTAAATTTTTTTCATAGTGGTAGTGTTGGTTGTTAATAATGCGTTGTTTTTGATGGTTCCAAATGTAGGACGAAACCAACTCAAAAAATAACGACAACACGGCCGAATTCGGGAAATTTTCCTTGATTATGAAAAAAATAAAAAAGCGCAATCAATTCATATTCAAAATATTAAACACAAAAAAGCGCTTCTTCTCCAAAAGGACATTCGTGTATTAAAATATAAGATTTTAAAAGCGTTTTTGAAACCTGAAAGTAAATTCTTATCGATTATTTCACAATCAATTTACGGTTTCTTGATTTTCCTTTTGAGTTTGAAAACCGCAAAAAAGACAATGGCAATGACCAAGACCAATCCGCCCAAAACATACGCGATCCATCCCGGACGGATGCCTGCCGCTTGATTGTCGTCAACGACTTCATCGGTGGCCTTGTGTGCAATCTTGCCGACCGATTGGGTTTCGCTTTGGTCAAAATCCTTGAGACTCAGATTGTAGAGCTTGTCGTAATGCGCGTGCATCTTGAGGTTGTTTGTGGAAAGGTAGTTTTCAGAAAGCTGGTGGTAGATTTCCTTGATGAGTTCCATTTGCTTGGCTTCCTTGGCCACATCGATCGTTTCGAGCAGCAAGGCATTCGATCGGGCGTACTGCTGCTGTTTGGCATAGACCTGGGAAAGGCTAAACCTGGAGAAAACATTGACCCCGATGTTGTTGCTTTCTTCAGAAATCCGGACGGCTTTCTGGAAACATTGCTCGGCTTCCTTGAGCTTGCCGTTGTCGAGCAGGCACCGGCCTTTGTGCGTATAGACTACGCCAAGGTTGATTTTCCCGAGTTGCTTGTCGGTCGCCTTTTCGAAACTCTCGGCCGCCTTGTCAAAATAAATGATGGCATAATCACAATCGAGCTTGTCGGCATACAGATACCCCTTGAGCAGGTAAACATTGCCCTTGAGGTGGATCGACGAATCGGCCGGCGGATGGTTCCTGAGCAAATCCTCGGCCACCTTGAGGCTTTGCCAAGCCTTATCCTTGAGTTCGAGCCGGAAATAATGGTTGCCCAAAAAATTATGAATGACAATCTGGTTGTTGTAGTCGTTGGTTTCCTTGGCGATGCGCAACGCCTCGTCGGCATTTTCGAGCGTTTTTTCGTAGCGCGTCAGCATGACGTTGGCCTGTGCCATGGCCATCAGCGATTTGATCTTGAGCTTGCTGTCGGTCTGGGGCATTTTGTAGATCTTCTGTGCGATTTCAATCGAACGCGTCGGATTGTTGTAGACCTCGAGCACGGCTATCTTGAGCAGGCTGTCGGTTTCCTTGCTTTGCTGTGCGCGGTTTTCTATCGGCAACAGCGACAACAACACCAGCAAAAGACAGCGAATATCAGGAAACTTGTTTGTTTTCATTTTTCAAGAATTTGATAAAAGACAAAGGCGAAATGCCCGTAGACGCCCTAAAGACGGTACTGAATGTACTTTGGGATGAAAAACCGCATTCCTTGGCCAGGTAATACACTTTGTAATTGAGGTATTTGGGATCTTCCTTCATCTTGCCGATGATGTAATTGATCCTGAGTTCGTTGATGTACTGGTTGAAATTGGCATCCTTGTTCTTGTTGATGATTTCCGACAAATACTTGGTGTTGGTATCGAGCGATTTGGCCAGCGTAACAAGGGTCAGGTTCGGATTGGTGAAGCGGTTCGATTTCTCGAACTTGGCGAGCTTTTCAAGCAAGGCTTCCTCGGTTTTCTGCGGGATGGCCATTTGGCGTACCGCCGTTTGTTCGGGTACTTGGGCTTTCTCGACGGCCGCGAGGAATTTTCGATAGTCCTTTTTGGCTTTCACATAAAAATAAACCCCGCCCGACAACAACAGCAAAAGCAATCCGGCCGCCAACAGGTAATAATTGAAACCCGAGGCCGATTGCGCTTTTTTTTCGGCCTCCAAATGCATAATGATCCCATCGCGCACTTCCTTGAGCGAACGGTTCAACTGGTCGTTGAGCATTTTGTGCTTGTCGAAATACTTTTTATAAGAAGCCACCTCGTCCTTTTGCAGAAAATCCTGCGCGAGCAGTTGGGCCACCTGCAGTTGCGTCGGGACATCGGTGTGCTGGTCGAGCAAGGCATCGGCCTGGAGCAAGGATTCCAGGGAAGATTTTCCCACCGCCCTGTCGAACTGGGCCTGTTCGAGCAAAGCCCTGGCGCCAAAAACTGAATAACGACTGCCTATGGCCGTCACCGCCTTTCGGAATGATTCCACGGCGCGCTGCTGCCTAAATGCAGCGGCATAGCACAAAAGCATTTCTGCATCCAGCGGGGTTTGGTGGATTTTCCTGCTGAGATCCGTTAAATCCTCCGATTGTTGCAACGCTTTTAGACGATCGGCTGCGGTCTTGGCCGCCAATGCATTTTCCAAATGATAACGAAACCACAGGTCGTTGCGTTGGGATTGATTGTCCAGGAGCAAACGCAGCGCTTCCGCACTATTTTTCCTTGACAGTTCCTCGAAGCCGAACAACCTGTAGTAGCGCACGAAAGACAATTTCTTTTTGATCTCGAAACGCAGTTCGGTGCTTGAGAGTTTGATGGTGTCGGCGGCATACAGGTTCTTCATCGTGGCCGCATACTGGCCCTTGAGGTAAGCCGCATCAGCCAAAACCAGGTAGGCAGACACGGTATTGGCCTTGTTTTCCTGGTCTTGCGTAAAAAACAATGCCTGTTTTTCGGCTTTGGCAACGTCGCGGTAAATGAGTTGTTCGGAGATGCCCAGAATACTTTCGGTGATTTTATCGGTTTGCGCCCAAAGTGTGCAGGAACAAATCAACAAAAGGGTCAGTATTCTTAAAAGTTTCATGCGAAAGTCTGGCGGTTTGGTTTGCCCAAAATTAGTTTAAAAATCGATGCCTTTCGTGTGAAAAAAACCAAAAATAAACTTCGAAATCATTTTTTTTGCCCCCAGTTTCACTATTTAAGATTTTATCAAGAGATGCATGCCGTAGAAAATCTTAAATTTGCATGCCAATTACAAACTATGCTTACCGATATTTTTTTAAAACTGGTTGCCCAATATAGCCCCGACAAAGCGCTGGCCAATGATTTATGGCTGGAGATTTTCACCAAATATTCGGAACCCAAAAGACACTACCACACCATCACACATCTCGAAAACCTGATCAAGGACCTGACTTCGGTCAAAAAATCGATCACCGATTGGGAAACGATGTTGTTTGCCGCCTTTTACCACGACCTGGTCTACAAAGCCACCAACAGCACCAATGAAGAAGAAAGCGCAAAGATGGCGCAGGACCGGCTCACTTTGATTGGTTTTCCACCCGAACGCATTGCCGCTTGCTACGCGATGATTCTCGCGACCAAAAACCACGAGCCATCCACCGATCCCGACACCAATTTGCTGCTCGACGCCGATTTGGCGATACTGGGGCAAAAACAGGACGATTACCAGCTTTATGCCGAAAACGTCCGAAAGGAATATTCGATTTATCCCGATTTTATTTACAACAACGGCAGAAAAAAAGCGCTGCAGCATTTCCTCGACATGGAATCGATCTACAAGACCGACCATTTCATCGCGAAATATGAAAAACAGGCGCGCATCAATATTGCCAATGAACTTGAAGATTTGTAATTGTTATGCGGGCCATTAAATTCTTTTCTGCGTTGTTCGTTTTGCTGCTGCTCCATCCGATGGCGGCGCAAACCAAGCTGCAAAAAGAATTGGACAGCCTTGAAACCGCGCTCCATTCGTACGACAATACCGATACAACGCGAATCTTCAAGACCGCAGCCTATCTTGCAAAACACAGCAACTCTGCGCGCCAAAAGTTTGAGGCACTCGAAAAAATAGCCGAGACCTATTCGCGCATCAACAACACCAACCAATCGATTGCCTATTTGTTCCAGGCCAAGGAAGTAGCCGAACAATCGGGCGATGCACAGATGATGGCACAGGCTTACGGATCGATCGCGAACGAATACTCTTACCTGAACCTGACCGAAAAGGCGCGTCCCTATTTGAAACGGGCAATCGAGCAGATCGAAAGACTGCCCAATGGTGACAAAAGACACCGCCTCAAAGGGTTGAGCTACCTCGAATTGGGCAACCTTGACATGAACGACAAGCGCTTTGTCGAGGCCAACAAAAACTACAAACTGTCGCTGCAGCAATTGAAACTGATCCAAAAGCGCGACGACAAAAACCTGTACCATTACCGCCGGTCTTTGTACAACATCGGGAATTCGTATTATTACCTCAAACAACCGGATTCGGCGGAATTTTATTTGGGTAAATCTTTGAAAATCAAAGACGTTAAAAGTCCTGACCTCAAGTATTTTATTTATTCCTCCCTGGCCGAAGTGTACACCTTGCGTGGCCGCCACCAACAAGCCATCGACACGCTCGAAGCGGCGCTGAACGACCCCGGATTCGACAACAAATCGCTCAAGATGGAAATGTACCTGAACCTGGCGCGCAATTACAAAAGCATCGGTGACAAGACCAAATACAGCCTGTACAACGAAAAACACCTTTCGCTGCGCGATACGGTAGAAAGCCACGAACGCAAAGCCATCAACACGGCCTTCAATGTGGAACAGCAGGACATTTCGGAAGATGCATTGGCGTCGAAACAGACCAGCAGATGGCTTGCCTATGCCGTTTTTGTGGTCGTTTTGCTCAGTATTGGGACGATATTTTACCTCAATCGCAAGAAAAAAAGGGAGCACGCGATTTACCTGTCGATCATCGAGAAACTCAAAAGCCGCGTCGAAATGCCATTGCAGACCAAAACGGAAGCCGAAACAGAAGTCGAAAGCGAAAACGAACCCGATGCCAAACCCAACTACTCCATCCCTACTTTGGTCGAAGACGAAATCCTTGGCAAGCTCCAGAAATTCGAGGAAAATGAGGAATTCCGCAATTCCAAATTGACCCTTTCGATGCTCGCCGTTTCACTACAAACCAATCCGGCCTATCTGTCGGCGGTGATCAAGACCCACAAGGACAACAATTTCAACTCCTACATCAACGAATTGCGTATCGGCTACATCTGCCGTAAAATCCATGACAACCGCGAATATGTCAATTACAAGATCAGTTATTTGGCAGAAGATTGCGGTTTTACTTCCCACAGCACTTTTTCGACGATTTTCAAAAAAGTCACCGGAATCTCGCCTTCGGTTTTTCTCAGCGAGGAAGAAAAACGCCACAATTCCGATTGGAAGAACGCGGTCTAATTTAACCTTCAATTTGCTGTAAATCAGCAATTTTATATTTAATTGTATTTTGAAATATGATATTTTGAAAGACATCTGCACGGATGCGTTTTGCTGTTTCCCTAATTTTACGGCTTCATTAAAAAAACCACAACGACTATGAAATTGAAAATTCACGAAAACAAAAAAAACAAACTACCAGGCTTGAGTAAAAAATTATTTACTTTTTTACTATTGGGCGCAGCCGCCTTTTCCTTCGGACAGCAGTGCGGTTATGGAACGGCCTCTGATTCGAGAGGAATCGGGGAAAACATGTCGACAGGCGGCGATGCCGAGTATTCGGGAGCAGGAGATTTCGACGTACCATTCGGATTTACCTTTACGGCTTCGCAAGTCACCTTCAATGTACTGAAAGGTCCGGCCAACCTGCAATACGTCAATCTGGCGTTCCGCGAAGAACAAAACGGACTTCCGGGCAATATCATCCAAAGTTTCGACGGATTGGTTCCGGCATCCCAAACGCTCGCTTATGAAATCAACGACGACCCGAATCTTGACGGTTATTTGATCACCATCGATCTTCCATCGGAAATGGTATTCCAAAAAGGAAGATACTTCCTCCAATTATCGGCGGCGGCCGGTGACGAATACAGTGCCTGGTGGGAAATCACCGATGACGAACAAACCGCAGGCGTATTCGACTACAGCCTTTTCGAGGACGAAGATTGGGGCGGGACAGGCTATTACAACAAAGTATTTCAGGTAAAAGGCAACTGCGCGCTTTCGGGCGAGGAACAACCTGATTTGGGTGATTTCTGCCAACAAGTAACGCCATCCAACGGATTCACCACAGCGGCGCCTTTTATCGCCAACGGAAGTATCGTTTCGGTTGCCGATGATTTTACCGTTGCGCCAAACACGACTTTTTATTTGACCCACTTCACGATGCAGTCGCTTTTGTTGGGCGGCGGTTTGCACAACGCCACGATCAAGATCAGAAGCGCGGTAAACGGCGCTCCGGGCCCGGTATTGCATACGTTCGAGAACAAAGGGCCAGAGACTGAGGATTACGATGGTTACTGGCCTTTCCCGGGATCACCATTCGATGTGGTTTCGGTACTGATTACGTGGAAATTCGAGCCGATCGAGTTTACCGAAGGAAACTATTTCATCGAAGTAATCCCAACACCTTACGCCACTGAATTCCTAACTTGGGAAGCGACACCTTCTGGAACCATCGGTGATTTTGCCGCTTCTTCTTATGACCAAGGCGAAACTTGGGTCACGCACGAAGGCTACCATTTGGTATTCGCGGTAGAAGGATTCTGCAGCGAGAACCTCGGCACCGAAAACCCAGAGGTGCCTTCTGCCCTGAAATATTACCCGAACCCTGTTCAAGATGTATTGCATATTTCATCTGAAAAACAAATCAACGGCGCGACGGTCTACAACATGGAAGGCCGCCAGGTGAGCGCTACTGTTAACAACGGGACTGTTGACATGCAGGCACTCGCCAGCGGCATCTATATGGTGAAAGTCGCTTTCGGCAACGACACTTTTGAAACGTTCAAAGTGGTAAAACAATAACACACAACGTCTTCGGGACACACAACTAGGAAAAGCCTGCAATTGTTGCGGGCTTTTTCTTTTGGATGGAAATGAGTACATTCGTTTTAAACTTGACCTGATGAAACACCACATCCTTTCCGTACGGCCTTTCCTGGGCGCCAAAGACTTTACATTGTCGCGTCGTTTCTACACCGACCTCGGGTTTGAAGAAGTGCCGCTGCCTTACAACATGTCTTATTTCAAAAGCGGCGACTTTGGTTTTTACCTGCAGGATGCGTATGTCAAGGACTGGATCGACAATACGATGGTATTTCTCGAAGTAGCCGATGTAACGCATTATTGGAACGAATTGAACGCCCTGAACCTGCCTGCAAAATATCCAGGCGTCAAACTTACCCCGATCCGCAAGGAGCACTGGGGAGAAGAATGTTTCCTGCACGATCCGTCGGGAATTTTGTGGCATTTCGGGAAGTTTTACCAATAGGCATATGGACCAGACCGTACGAACCAATCTGCGTTATGCCATCGGCGCCAGCCTATTCGGGTTGATTTTCTTGTGGTTTGCGGTCCATTTTTACAACCAGGCCGATGTCGGTCCAAAAGAAACGATCCAACTCAATGGCACGCTATCCGAAAACCTCAAAACCGAAAGACACCGCCGTTCCCAATCACTGGTGATCAAATTGGCCGAATATCCGGGCTTGCAGTTCCACATCGGCGGGGTTTCACTCAAAGGCACGGCGAGTAGCGACCTCAAAGCAGACCTTCACATCGGCAATCCCATTCGGCTTACAATTTCACAAACCGACTACGGCAAGAAAATAACCCGCAAAATACCGCTTTCTTTTTGGGAAAGTTATTGGAATTTCGAACGCATCCACGTTTTGGAAGCCTCGACCGACGAATTCGATTACCTTACCCTGGCCGATTACAACCGCGTACACCGCCAAAATGCGCGTTGGGGAATGGGTGTTTTCGGATTTTTCTCCGTCTTGTTTTTGGCCGCAGCCGCCTTGTTTTATGCCAAGAGACACGAAGCTTCTTTTGAGCAAAAACCCAACAAGCGCAAAAGAAAATCCTGAAAACATGCTATATTAGCCGCGCAAACCAAACACAATGAAAAATCAAATCAAAATCCTGCTGGTGGCCCTACCGCTCTTTATAGCCTTGATCGGTTGGATCATGACCGCAATTGCACCGGGCCCTGTCGCCACATTCCTTATCGATACGGGCTACAATGTTGCAAAACTGGCCGGAATGCTGTTCCTGGTGCAGCACACCGATTTCATCAAGACGCCTTATTTCAAATTAATCGCCTGTTGTTTGGTTGGGGTCATCATCGGCGCACTGTTCAAGCTCATGCACTGGCCGGGCGCAACGGTGATCTTATCAGGCTCGTTGCTGGCCATTGCGGTGATTTACCTGCTGCGGTTTGCCCATAAGGAAGAAAAAGGCCGTTCCGACAAACTCAAACTGGCTTGGGTTCTAACCGCATACATCGGGACGGCGTTGTTTTTCATGGATTGGATTCCGAGGGATTTCCTTTACACGGCCGACATCTTGCTTTGGCTCAGCATCATTGATTTTCTGATTACCGATTACAAGTCGGAACAGCAAAATGCAGCACCATTCACTGCCAAGGAAGCACCTTTGAGAAAGGTGGATTGACCGGCCACAAGTTTCACCAAACAAAAAAGCCGAAGATCAACCCCGGCTTTTCGTGAATTAACAATTCCTTATTTTAGGATCAACTTTTTTGTGGTGGATTGGTTTTGCGAACTGATTTTCGCGAGGTAAACCCCGGTCGGCAAATGAAGTTCGATTGCGGTATCGCCCGTAAAATCATTCTCCTGCAATTTCATTCCCGAAATACTGTAGATTTCCATTTTACCGTGGTCCAAGCCAGAAATGGTAACCTGATCTTTGGCCGGGTTCGGATAAACCGCCACAGCCAAACCGGCAAATTCTTGGGTCTTGAGGTTCGAAAACCAAGGTTCGCCTACATGGACGCCCCAAATGTAATCGGCCAAATCAGGATGATCGATGAACGGATTGCGGTTGAACTGCCAAGTATAGATAATGTTGTTGCGGTTCATCTCGAAATCATCCGAAGGATCGGCCTGGTTCCAAGACAGCAAGGTCGCCAAGTCGCCCATTTGGTACATTGTATTGTCGGGCGGATTGCCATTGACCACATCGAGTAACGTAAATCGGCAAGCCATGTAAAACAACGAGCGCGCCACGTCACCATGCCAACTGCCTGCGGTCCCGAGTGCCGGCCCTACATAATCGTCCAATCCGTAATCCTTGTTGCTGCGGCGCGTATTTTCCGGACCGTCTTCGGCGCGGATGTGGTGCCCGTCGGCATGACCGGCTGCGATGTCATCTGGGCCTGTCGCGTTCCAGATGTCGATGCCGTCGGCCTGTGAACTCGTCCCGTCGGCAAAACCGCCGCGCGATTGCGGAAAAATATGTTCGCGGTTCCAAGAACCGACATTGCTCGCCGTCTGTTGGTATTTGTATTTGGCCCTGCCCTGCTCGACATACATGAGCCAAACCTCGTTGCTGTTGAGCGGATTCTGGTCGGCCTGCTTGAGCATGAATTCGATGTCGCCATAATTCTGCGCATGCACGGTAGCCGGATTCGAGACAATCGCCCGGATGGCCATCCTGAGTTCATTCCCCGATTTACCTTCGAGC
The DNA here is from genome assembly GCF_047602195.1 of Flavobacterium sp. Classification (GTDB taxonomy): domain Bacteria; phylum Bacteroidota; class Bacteroidia; order Flavobacteriales; family Flavobacteriaceae; genus Flavobacterium. Next base: position 2,181,333 of record NZ_JASGHW010000004.1, on the reverse strand, counting down.
GAGTCGTAATAACCCGCCGGCTGCGTACTGGCGACGATTCCATAGGTCGGATTGAGCGGCGTTCCCCAAGGCGCGGTCGTGAAATCGTTGTCGATCACGCGGATCTCGATATTGTCGTTGAGCCGGATAAATCCCGTAGGCAGCGCACCGAATTTGATCTTGGCCAATTCATCGGTGTCATCTACCGTGTCATCGACCAAAAGAATATTGGTAGTAAAACTCGTGCTCCCGCTTGGAATCAGCACATTAAGGTTGCCTGAATAATCCGAAGAAACAAATGTGCCGTTGTTGAGCGAAAACGTAAAGGCCAAGTCGGCAGTTACCGGATTTTGTGTCGTGAAAGTGATGTTGAAATTATCGCCTTCATTATAAGTGTTGGCCGGAACACTGATCGTAATTCCATTGAATTGGATCCCGCTGCCATCGTTGTTGGCGCCAGGCGTCGGCGTTTTTACCTCATAAGTACCGTCGTTCTTGCGCTGCACCGATTGTGATGTGCCGAGGGAATTGACATTTTCATTCGTATAGACCGTGATGTTAAGCAATCCCATGAGTGCCGTGGGCGGAGTGGCAGCCGTTCCGTAGGCTACCGCATCGACGAGATTCGTGGCAGTGGCCGGCGTCAGGTGTGGAAAATTGGAAGCGCTGCCAAGGTAAATAGCCACGGCATCGGGCCCGTTCTGCAACGTACTGTTCGAGGTATACAGGGCTGGAACCGGTGAGACCAGCGCATTGCCCAATAAAAATATCCCGTTCGCATCGGTGGAGAAGCCATCGAGATCGATCGCGTAATAGCTTTTGAGGCCGGTGCTCGAAACCGTATCGCCATTGTAAAAGACGACCACGTAGGCATCGAGCGCGAAGTTCGGCGTGGCCGACTTGAGTTCGATGAACTCCTTGTCATCGGTGCCCGGCGTATCGGTGTCGATTTCGTTGATAACGATTTGTGAATGTGCCAAACCACAACAAAAAAACAGCGAGGCGATCAGGGTAATTTTATTCATTTTTGAAAAAATTTAGCCTACAAATGTAAGTTAATAATTGACATAGATTCGGTTAGCCCAAAATTTAACGTTGGACTTTCATTCGGATAACTTAAAAAAAGATGTACTTTTGCAAAAAATTTAAAAAAAGGGATTGCCTGATACTTTTCCGCTAACAAACAACACCTTAAATGAAAAGAATTGTAGAATACCGCAAATTATTGAATGTTGAAAGAGGGGTTTCGCTCAAAGAACTCAAAACCATTTACCGCAATTCTATGAAGGAATGCCATCCGGATAAATTCCATGACGATGCCGAAGGTTTGGCCCTTGCCGAGGAGAAAAGCAAGGCCGTCATCGAAGCCTACCACCATCTGGTGAGCATCAATCCGGAAACGATCGAGCAAGGCATGCCCGAATACCAGGACACCATCGCCAATGCCACGATCACCGATTACCGTTACGAAAATATCCGTCTGCATGTGGAGTTTTCCAATGGCAGCAGCTACGAATACATCAGCGTCCCGAAGGCGACCTTTATCAAGATGGTCAACGCCGATTCACCCGGTCGTTTTGCGAAACGCCACATTTTCAATGCGTTTCCGTATAGAAAAGTCAGCAACCAAGAATAAATTGTTCAAAAATATTTTTTCGGAAAGTGCCACAAAACTGGCACTTTTTTTATTTTATTTGTGTTTATAAGAAAATACTTGCCTCACTAAATTTAGTGAGGCGGAAAAAATCACTAAAAGTGGGTATTGTGGGTCGAATCTTGAAACTGTAATTTAGCCTATACCAAAACAAATACTAACTAACGCTAATGCCATGGAAAACGTTTGCCACAAGTATGTGCTTCAGGTCGTAAAGGCCAAAGAGATGCTCGGAACACTCGAAGAAGAACTACACGACATCCGGATCAAACTCAAAACCAACCCCACCCACGCGGGCCATCTCAAGGAACTCAAGAAAATTACGCTCGATATGACGATCACGTTAAACGAACTCGAGCATTGCCAATACATGCTCGACGAATGCCAGGCGACGCAACTCAAGGCAGAGGAAAAATACAACGACTAACACCAAGGATCCTTCAGCGGGTCCTTTTTCTTTTGGTGAAATTCACTTACATTTGGGACACTAATTAAAAACGGGTGATTGAATATCTAGGTTATTTCGGCGCGCTGTGCATCGGGTTGATTTTGGGATTGACCGGTGCGGGCGGCTCCATCTTGACGGTACCCATTTTGGTGTACCTGATGGGAATCAACCCGGTTGTCGCTACCGGATACTCGCTTTTCGTGGTCGGGGCGACTTCGGCTTTTGGCGCTTTGCAGAACATCCGTCAGGGCTTGGTGGACGTCAAAACCGCTTTTCTTTTTGCGATTCCGTCCTTTATCGCCGTATTCCTGACCCGCAAATTCATCGTACCGGCTTTACCCGAATACATCGGCAACCAAAACATCGCGGTTCCCAAGGAAAGTTTCCTGATGCTGATGTTCGCCTTGGTCATGTTGGCCGTCGCGGTTTCGATGCTCCGAAAGAAAAAAGCAGCAGTCATCGAGGAACAGCAAACAAACCTTGTGGTGGCCATGTCCCGCATGTTTGTCGTGGGCATCCTGATCGGCATGGTCGGTGCAGGCGGCGGATTCTTATTTATTCCCGTGCTATTGTTCATCGCCAAATTACCGATGCGCAAAGCCGTCGGGACTTCGTTGCTCATCATCGCGCTCAATTCGCTGATCGGTTTTACGGGCGACATCGGCAACCATACGATCGACTGGCAGTTCCTGATCGGATTCACTTCGCTTTCGGTCATCGGCATCTTGATCGGCACCCATTTCAGCAGACAGGTCAACGAACAGCAATTGCGAAAAGGCTTCGCGTGGTTTGTCATTGCGATGGCCATTTTCATCCTTTGCCGCGAATTGGTGAGATTGTGAATAAATTAACGCCCTACTCCAACATTCTTCTTATTTTTGCTAATTAAATTCCCGAACCATGAAAATCGAACAAATATACACCGGATGCATTGCCCAAGCGGCTTATTACCTCGAAAGCGACGGCGAAGCGGCCATTTTCGACCCGCTGCGTGAAGTGCAACCTTACCTGGACAAGGCAGCCAAGGACAACGCCCAGATCAAATACATTTTTGAGACGCATTTCCACGCCGATTTTGTTTCGGGTCACCTCGACCTGGCCAAAAAAACGGGGGGCAAAATCGTATACGGACCGACTGCCAATCCCGAATTCGAAAGCATCATCGCCAAGGACGGTGAGGAATTCACGATTGGAAAATACACGGTAAAAACCATCCATACGCCCGGACACACGCTCGAAAGCACCTGTTACCTGCTCATCGACGAAAACGGGAAAGCGCACGGCATCATCACCGGAGACACTTTGTTTATCGGCGATGTGGGCCGACCGGATTTGGCACAGGAACTCGTAGGCGACTTGACACAGGAAAAGCTGGCGGGTTATTTATTCGACTCGCTGCGCAATAAAATCATGCCTTTGGCCGATGATCTCATCGTTTATCCGAGCCATGGCGCCGGAAGCGCCTGCGGCAAGAACATGAGCAAGGAAACGACCGATACGCTGGGCAACCAGAAAAAAGCCAATTATGCGTTACGCGCCGACATGACCAAGGAAGAATTCACCAAGGAACTGCTCGACGGATTGAGTGCGCCCCCGGCCTATTTCCCGCAAAACGTGATGATGAACATCCAAGGTTATGAAAGCCTCGACCACGTCATGAAACGATCGTTCCAACCGCTCAATGCGCGCGAATTCGAAGCCTTGGCCAACCAATCGGAGGCGATTGTCTTGGATGTGCGCCACGAGAGCGATTATGTCAAGAAACACATCCCGGGTTCGATATTCATTGGCATCCAGGGCAATTTTGCTCCATGGGTCGGTGCTTTGATCATGGATGTCAAGCAACCGTTGTTGCTCGTGACGCCCGAAGGACGCGAACAGGAAACGATCACCAGATTGTCGCGCGTAGGTTTTGACCAGGTGTTGGGTTACCTTGAAGGCGGTATGGCTGCCTGGGAAACCGCGGGTTTTGAAACCGACAGCATGGCCTCGATCACACCGGAACAATTTGCTTCGGAATTCAATGACAAAAGTATCGTCGTTGATGCGCGCAAACCGGGCGAATACCAAGCAGAGCGTATTGATTCGGCCATCAATATTCCGCTGGACACGATCAACAACCATTTGGCCGAAGTACCCAAAGAAGAAAATTTCTACCTGCACTGCGCCGGCGGTTACCGTTCGGTGATCATGGGCTCGATCCTGAAATCGCGCGGTTACCACAATATGGTCAATGTTGAGAAAGGCATCGCCGGAATCCGCAACACCAATGTGGGACTGACGCATTTCGTCTGCCCTTCGACACTCCAGTAACAATAACATAAATTTAAGTTGGATAACGTATTATTTTAAATACTTTTGCAGCACTTTAAAACAAAATAATAGATTATGAAAAAAGTTCTTTTGCTGGTTTCAGCGGTTGCGGTTTTGGTTTCCTGTAACAAGGCCGGAGATAATGAATATGTGATCACCGGGACAATCAAAGGCATCGCCGACGGCAAATTGGTCATTCTCGAAGGACAGGATTCCTTGGGAGTGATGAAACCGATTGATACCGCGAAAGTGGAAAAAGAAAAGTTTACGTTTAAAGGTTCGTCCAAAGAGCCAGCGATGCATTTGATCGGCATTGAGGCGCTTGGCAAAGTCCCTTTGATTTTGGAAAATGGCGACATTGAAATTACCGTGGACAAGGACAGCCTCCAAAAATCGAAAGTAAAAGGAACGTACAACAACGACGAGCTGACCAGTTATGTCGATGCCGATTTCAAAATGTACAAGAAATTCGAATCCGACCACAAAGTTCAGATTACCCAGGCGCAGCAAAAACAAGACATGATCATGTTGCAGGAACTGCAGAAACAATACATGGAAGTGGCTACGGCGCAAAACGAAAAATACATCGGCGGACATCCAAAATCTTTCATTGCGGCGCTTTTGATCCAGAGAATGTTCACTATTCCAGATGCAGATTTGGCTAAAATCAAGAAATATTACGAAGCACTCGATCCTGAAATCAAGAACACCAAGCCGGGCAAAGAAATCAAAAAGCGATTGGCCGAGATCGAACAAGCAAAAGCAGCACAACCAACAGCCGAAGCAACTCCGACAGGAAATGCCGTTGGAGACCAGGCACCTGAATTTTCAGCCAAAACACCAGACGGAAAAACCATGTCGCTCAAACAAGCCTTGGGCAAAGTCACGATTGTAGACTTTTGGGCCTCTTGGTGCGGACCATGCCGCAAGGAAAATCCAAATGTGGTGGCGCTCTACAATGAATTGCACTCGAAAGGACTCAACATCATTGGGGTTTCATTGGACAAAGATGCCAAAGCTTGGAAAGAAGCCATCGGAGCCGATAAACTAACCTGGAACCATGTTTCGAACCTGATGTATTGGAACGAACCGATCGCCAAAACCTATGGTATCGAAGCCGTTCCTGCCACATTCATTTTGGATGCCAACGGAAAAATTGTAGCCAAAAACCTCACCGGCGCTGCCTTGAAAGCCAAAGTTTCTGAACTTTTGGCGGCCAAATAATCCGCAAACAATATCAAAAACACCAAATCTCCCTCGCGGAGATTTTTTTATGCATTTCAATTTCAAACGATTAAAAAAACGCGAGAAATTAAGTGTTCAATTAGTTTGCAAACACCAAAAGTGTTTATATATTTGCAACCGCTGGACCGGGGAGATACTCAAGCGGCCAACGAGGGCAGACTGTAAATCTGCTGGGAGACCTTCGCAGGTTCGAATCCTGCTCTCCCCACAAAAACATTAAGACCAAAATAACAAGCTCGCTTGATTATTTTGGTCTTTTGTTTTTGTGCAAGGTTTCCCTTAACGGATCACGAAGTAATCCTGTCAATTTCACAGGAAACCTTGATCAATTCCAACAAGCTCGCTTGATTGGTTTTTTTGTTTTAAAAACTTGCGTAAGGGTTCACCCTTACGGATCACCGCCAGGTAATCCTGTCATTTTAATTTTATCTGAACAAGCTTGATTATTTTGGTCTTTTGTTTTTGTTCAAGGTTTCCCTTAACGGATCACGAAGTAATGCTGTCAACTTCACAGGAAACCTTGATCAATTCCAACAAGCTCGCTTGATTGGTTTTTTTGCTTTAAAAACTTGCGTAAGGGTTCACCCTTACGAATCACCGCCAGGTAATCCTGTCATTTTAATTTTATCTGAACAAGCTTGATTATTTTGGTCTATTGTTTTTGTGCAAGGTTTCCCTTAACGGATCACGAAGTAATCCTGCCAACTTCACAGGAAACCTCCCACCTTGCCATCAAGTCCCACACCGTAACCCACCCCATTTCAAGAATTATTTCCATTGAAGAAAATCCTATAGCTAAATATTCTTTATAATTTTAACATTTACCTATTATTTCGTATTGCATTTTTGTTAAATTTATAAACCCAAATCCTCAATTTAAAACTTCATTATTGGGGTAATCATTTTCTCATCCCGAAGTTTGAAACATTTGCTGCCCTTGGCGGCACAGGGAATTCTTATGCTTATCGTCGCACAAACACCAATTTAATTCATTTAAAGATGGACCACAATATACCCGACCTTCTTAAAAAAAATCCCGTATTCAAGGATTTAAAGTTGTTGGCTACAATCGCCAAAAAAGAAAATTCAATCGACTGGGCTTTGTTTTTTAAAGACGACTTATGGCTGATTCCCCTATCGAAAAATGCCATCGAGGAAGCCAAAAAAGCCTCCGACACAACAATCCCCCATATGGGCTGTTCCCAAATCGTACTCCGAAATGCCAACGGCAGCAAGTTTTGGTATGAAGACGACGACCCAACCTCCGAATGGAAAAAAGACCTTATCCTGTCGTTGCCTATCAACACCAAACTCGAGCAACTCAACAAAGGCAAATGGTATCCGATCGTTTTGGGCGATGGCCCCAAAGTAAACCTCAGCTATTGGCGTTCATCGGGCACGCTGGCCACAACTGACAAAATCTTGGTGTTTCCGGCCCCGAAATGCCATCTCATCAATAAGGCCGGAACATACGCGGATTATCATTTGTCGTTTGGCCTCATGAATACCAAAGAACCTTTCCTGAGCCTTGATCGTGCTGATGATTTGGCGAATGTCGGCAAGGACAGTCCATTCATTTGGGCAACCCAAAAACGCAACGATGATTTATTGGTGCTTCGAAACGCACCGATAGAAAATGATGAACTCCTCGCCGAAGATTTTGTCGACAAGCCACTCAAATTCTATCTCGACAATACCTTTGTCAATCGGCAAAAATCAAAAGATTTTCGGAGCATCTTTGACAACAAAACACCAACCGATGTCAAACCGTGGCTTTACATCCACAACCACCAGAGGGTTACTGTTTGCTATGCCCGTGGAATTGTATTTGACAAACTCAACGACACCACAAAGCCCGAAACGGATCCAACCCGTATGGCCTATACGATACTGCTGCAAAATTGCAAAAAAGAGTATACCCAACTGCTGGCCAAACTTTACCACTTGACCGGGTTTTGCCATAAAGCCTACCAATTGCTCCAGCAAACCAAAATCGGGATCAAAAATGCCTTGGCCTCGAACCCGATGGGTATTGTCCCCGAAATCGACAATGCGGTTTTCAACATCCCGGCCGGTATTTCTTATGTCAGCGAATGGAGCGCCGAAGATCCTGGCAATGCCTGCAACGTCCAATACTCGTTTACGCTAAAAAAGACGATGGTCTTCAACGGCGACCTAACCCAAGACAACTACAAAAGCACCAATCCATTCCGGATCAATGTCAACAGCACACAATCCGAAGCCATCCTGATCAAAAAACCGGTTTTCGGCATCAAGATGCTCGAACAGCAAACCGGCGACAACGGTTCGTTGTTCCGGACCAGGCTCGAGGGTTATGAAACCGACAGCGTCAAAATAATCGACGGTGCCTTCGAATTCGAACTGGGTCCGGTCGCCTCGGTCGACACCCAAAATTATCCGAAAAAATTCGGACAAATCCGGTTCACGCTCCAAAACAAAAAAACACAGCAACCTTTTTTCCTGTGGCAATACCGCGATGTCAGCCAGAATAGCGATATCGTGCTCAAATATGCCATCGAGGAATTTTCACTTCCGATAAAAAACGTCAGGGCCGCCGGACAGGATTTGATCGGCAGCGAACGTTTCCTCGCCCCAAGTAGCGTGGGCGCCGTATCGGAAGGCGCAGGCGAACGCAACGATTCGTCTTTGGTGATCCCGATGCGCGAAAAAAACACATCCCCAACCAATAAAACCTACTTGCTGGCCTTCTCCGAAAGTGTCAATGTGGGCCAGGATTACCGGCTCGATGTGAAACTGCTCGAAGTAAAACCGGAAGCCAACACCGACAACAGCTCCTCGATCAAGGCCGTTCTGCTCGATACCAACCCGCAATTCCTCGGACTCGTGGACGCGCGGTTTTTACAGCAGCCCGGATTCGATGACGGTGCCTGGATTCTGGCCCGGCGTTCCCAATTATCGTTGGAAAACGGCGCCTGGGAAATTCTCGACGACAGTGCCAAGACTGAAGGATTCCGTTTGGTCCTGCCCGCTCAGGCCATTGGCGAAGCCTACACCAAAAACAATGTCGACAAGAATGGGACGGGAAAGGTTGCCGATGATGAAGGCAACATCATCCTGGTCAACGGGCAATCCATCGATGCAGGTGCATTGGGCGAACCCAAAGAAGGGCAACCAATCGAATTCAAGTTCGGCGCCCCGGCCTTGTTCAAGATTGCCAATGAAAGGCTCGAAAAGACGCTACGTCGCTCCATCCTGGAACCTGCGCCACATCTGGGGACAACCCGGCAGCCTGCTTCCTGGCGTGCCTTTTCTTGAAGCCCAATTCGAATTGCTGTATGGACTGAACGCACACCTGAAACCCGAAGACACCCATATCGCCGAACTGGCTTCCAAATTAGGAGAAATCCCGGTACCGCCCGCCAACAGTGTCTTTTGGGAAACCACCGCCATCCAAGACGAAACCTTTTCGGAGGCTTGGCACAATTACCTGGCATTTTACAGGGCATGGAAATCACGGGTGGCGGTCCTGGAACCTTCGAAAGAGAATGCTTTCGGCCGGGCGAAATTTTCGGAAAAGCTCAAATACAGCCCACGCATCGATTTCAGGTCGAAACTACAGCGACCTGTGACCAGTACCGAATTGGAGAACGACATCATCGAAGAATTGAACAAATTATTGCTCATTGTCACGGCCGAAGACAAACCCGCCATCAATCAACTAATAGCCGATACCAAAGCATTGCAGAAATTGATCGCGGCAAAAGACGAAACGGCGGCAGAAAAATATAAATCCTTGCGAACAGCGTTGGCGGCCAACGAAAAAACCAGTGAGATTGCCCAAAACCTTTCCCTATACGAAAGAATCGGCGCAAGCCTCAGGTACCCGATACACGACGGTAGCGAAATCCCCGAAAATGGCAAAATCGACCCCAAAGATTTGAGTATACTCGAAAAGAAAATCAAATTTTCGCACGACAAAAACGGCCTTGCCGGCGGTTTCCATTACGGCTTCGAATCGAAAGAAATCTACAAGGAATTTTGGCGCGAGGCTTTCAAGGGCGGATCTTCATCTGGTGAACTCGAAGCACCCGCCTACTCTTCGGTTGGGGGCTGGGGCAAACAAACGGCAAGATTCGCCGGCGACAAAACCATCATCAAGTCGACCACGACCATGGGCCGTACCCATTTCTATGCGGTGGAACGCATCGGCAGGATTGGTGTCTTGTGGCACAAGGCCAAACACGTCATCGAATACGAAAGGACGGTCGTGCCATCGGCTTATTTCCCACACCAACCCAAATTGCACGGAAGACCGATCGTGCGCAAGGTGCGCGAATACATCGAAATACTGGAACCCATCAAGAAATATCCTGATTTCGAAGGCCACAGCGACGACGCGCCCGGAAGTATCCAAGCCTGCCATTTCAAGTCGATCATCATACCGGTCAGGAGTTCGTGGGGCAAGGACGTGGCCTTCAATGTCCCGAAGTTAAAACCAGACGGAACAGCCGAACCCGGTAGCTTCGAATACCAGAACTTCGGTTGGGAAATTCCGCTTTGGCACCCCGATGCCGACCCGAAATTGTTCCCTAAACCGCAGGTCAGTTTTGAATTGATTGCGCCGGCCGAATCGAATGTGTCATCGGTGATGGTCAACCTTTCCGAACCGCAGCACTTGAGGTTTTACACCGATACCCGCGAAAAGGTCAATCTCAGCGACACCGCAAAAGAGGTGATGCTGACAGCCGACACCTCGAAGTGGCCCGCCATCAAATATGTCGATTATACCGACTTGCCGCTGCCCAGCGAAAAACACCTCGCTCCTTCCCTGGCCAACGATTCGGGCAAAAATATGGAACTCCAGATGCCCGACGTTTTGGAAGTCCCGCCGGGCTTTGAACGTTATACGTTTAAGGTCGATACGAGTGAATTGCCTTCGGGCGTAGCCAACCGCTACAATCCGAAAAGCGGCATCTCGGGCAAAATGAAATCGGTGACCATGATGCGCAAGCCGGTCTTTACCGAGAAGGACAGAGACGAGAATGGACAAGAAATCAAGCCAAAACCAGTTTGTGTCACCTTTGAAACTTTAGTCAGTGCCCCAGAATCATTGCTAAACCGTGTGTACAATGCCGGGCCCAATATCGTAAAGGAAATAACTGAAGTATTCACCCGTGATGTTATTAAAGATCATAAATTGGCTCCGATACTTAAAAAACTGAACAATGAAAAGCCTGTCACGTTAAAGCACTTCAAAGCCCTTTATGAGAACCACCGCCCAGGTCATTTCCCTACCAAATACCTGTGGAAAGAAGCCGTCTCCTCATCCGAAGGCATGCTCAACAACCTGCTCGCATTGTATACCGAACAAAGCAATCACCTCAAAAAAGAAATCGATTTGATTGTCGCCCAAGGCGGTGATTTCAAGGACGAAGCCATCGCGGCTTTGAGGCGTTACCAGCACCGCATTGGCGCACTCCATTTGAAGGTGGACATCGGCATTGAGTTTTTTGCTTCCCTACAAGGGCAACTCGAAACGGGACTCCAAGCGGTTGAAAAGCAAGCCCGTGAAGAAAAAAATAAGATTACCCAATTCATCTCTGAAGAAGAAGCGCGCATCCAAACCCTGATCGACGATGCCGAAACCGATTTTGAGGTCTATAAAAACAAGGTGGTTGCGGCATTGGATACTGCAATCCAAAACAGCGACAAATTGTTAGAGGCACTCGATAAACTCAAACTCCCGGGGAAAACCTTGAACGATTTGAAAGCGGTCGTCAAAGAAAAAATTTCCGGTGTCAAAACTGCCTGTAGCGATTTAAAAGATGCCATCGGCACTTTGACCGACATTGACGCGGTCCGGGAAGCCGTAACAGATTTAAAAGCCGAAATCATTAACCACGTCGCCAATTTTGAAGCGCTCCTGAAAGATTTGATCAAACAAATCGAGACTTTCGAAAAAGAGGAGTTCAAAAAAATCCAAGATTTCTTAAATGCCGTCAAAGATAGCGCGAAAGACATCGAACAAGAAGTCATTGCAGCAATCGAGGTCGCGATCAAAGACATTGAGGTCGGATGGGAAAATGCCAAAGGCGAAATTTCATCGCGCATCAATAAGTTAAACGGAAAGGTCCGAAAATGGATCGATGCCGATTCGGATTCGTTTAAGGCATGCCTGGCCAAAATACTTTATAAGGACGACAATCCGGGCTACGATTCGGTTTTTGGAATCCTCAAGACCATCGACGGCTGGATAGATCAATTGCTTGCATATTTCAAGACAAATTACCTGGCCCAATTTTCAGAATTCACCGATGAAGCCAAAGTCAAAGAATGGCTCAGCCGATATGACGAATACAAACAATTGGAAACCGCGATTGCCAACGGCAATACCGAACAGATCCTCAAGCTATCGACCGCCCTGGCCAACCGGATCAGCCCCGAACTGGGCCAGCTCGCCGCAGAGGCCGCCGAGAAAATCCAAGAGATCAACCGGACCACCGAATCCTTCAACGCGATGCGCAACAGCGGCCAGCAGGTATTGGACAATTACCGCAGCGTATGGGGAGAATTCACCGCGCCCGGCATGGGACTCAACCGCAAGACCGTTGCGATGATTGTCAACAAGGATTGGAAAGAGGTCGAGCAAAGATTGTCGATCACCCCTTGCATCTCGAGGGTCAAGCAGTTCGAAAACGACCTTGAGGGACTGGGGCTGCGTACACCGGTGACCAACATCCTGGAAGGACTATTGCCGCCCAAACCCGAGTGGGTACAAGGCGTGGGCGATTACAGCAAATCGCTGCTGAACAAGTTCAATTTCTCGGATGTACTGTCCGATGTGGGTGCGATGCGACTCGACAAATTGTTCCCGAATTTCAAGATGCCAAACAACCTGCGCGACAACATCAAGGTCACGCAGGGCTTCGACAAACAAAACCTGTTGGCCTGGGTCAATGCCGAAATTGATTTCAAGCTCGATGCGCCGCAGTCGATCCTGGCCATCGGCCCAATCGACGTGAAATTGAACGAAGGCAAATTTACCGCGCGCGTCCGCATGGAAATGGACATCGAGGGAAATACCAAAAAACAAAACTCCGGTATGCTTGCCGGGGATTGGGAAACCAATATCGGGGGCGTGCCGATCATGACGTTCAAGGAGGCGAAGGCCATTTTCGAAGGCGACAAACTCACCTTCGACCTTGATCCGAACCGCATGGAAATGCCGGGGCTGCTCAAACTATTGACCGATGCGAGCAAAAACATCCCCGCCGGTGCAGAAGATGGCGCCGGTGACGGCAAGCAAAGTCCATTCAAAATTGGTTTGATTGAAATGGACGGACAGGAAATCCACATCGGATTGGCGGGAAGAAAATTACCGATCGGCGTCAAGGCCAGCCTCGACATCCCTCCGATCAATGTGGGCGGTGGCACCACTGCCATGACCAACCTTTCCTTTGGCGGACATTTCGCCTTGCAATTCTGGGACATCCAAAAGAAAAAATTCGGTTTCATGACCGCCCTGGGCTTTTACTTGGGCAAACAGGACGCTCCTTTCAACTTCACCGCGTTTATTTTGGGCGGCGGCGGTTATGTGAAAAGCGACATCATGTTCAAGCCGCAGGAAGGACTTTCGGTGGTTTTTGTCATGAGCGTGCATGCCAGTGTCGGATTTGCGCTTTCCGTAGGTTGGATGAGCGGCAGCATCCTGATCCTGATGGGGCTCGAAGGCGAATACCACAAAACACCGGACGCCGAGTCAACCGTGTACGTGAGCATTTTTGTACAGATCATCGGAACGGTCAACCTGATGGGACTCGTCAGCGTGTACCTCGGATTGCGTCTGGCTGCCACTTACAATGGCTCGCAGCTTACCGGAAAAGGACAGGTCAAACTCAAGATCAAGATTTGTTGGTGCCTCACGGTAAAAGTCGACAAGCAATACCAGAAGACCTTTGCCGGAAACAATGAGAAAAAACGAATCGAACAACCCAAAGAGGAAGCGGTTAAAATTTCAAACACCTTAAGCTAAAGATTATGTTACAAGTACTTATAGATCCGTCGATGTTGACCGGGAAATCCAACGCCAATTGCGAAATCACCGTAAACATTTCAGGCTGTGCCTGGCCCAAGGACGAACCCATACCCGATTTCAATGACCGTGAGGAGATGATGAAATTTTTCTATCCTTGGCGTTGGGAAAATCCAAAATGGCTCAAGATCCATTGGTTCAAGGAAATAATAGTCAAAAATCAGCCGACAACTTATGAATTCCTTGGCCAAGGCAATGTCCCGCTCGAGATCACCTCAAACAGTTATGCTGCATTCGACTCTGACGAACTGTTGCTTCAGGGCCATTATGAATCGTTGTTGAACAATCGATTGATCAAGAATGAGCAGGCGGGATACCCGATCGAATTGGATGAAAATCAAATCCGCTTCGACCTGACCGGTCTTGAACAAAGCCCTGCCCAGATTACAATCGATGACGATTACCAAAGCCCGTCGGAAAACCAGCCCAATGGTTTCCTCAATATGTCCATCGCGCAATTTGCACAAAAGCTGCCGCCGCATAACCTGGGACTGCACCTGACTTTTTTTGCCCAAAGCAACGCCATCACCATCCCGGATGAGGCGACCCATTTTGTGGTCTATCCGGTCGGGCAATTCCTGGATGACCGATGGAGCAGTTCGGTAGACAACGGCAGCATCAACAACAATAAGGTACGGTCGTTTGTGTATTACAACGAGGGCCCGAAAATGCAGATGCAATGCCAATTTACCGCCATCCCGCTTCCGTCGGCCCAAGATGCCAAAGACCCGATCCAATTGCGGGACAGCAATGGCAATTTCCTCGGCCAGACTACCGTAGAAGTGCACGATTCCAATGAATTGTTCGACAAACAATTGTTCAAACAAAACCTGTTGGCCAAGACCAGCCTTATTTTTGATTTGCCTGCGCTGTTGCTGGAGCACCTGGACAGCCAAATGGACCTCATTTCCCAATTGGACCCATCCGGCCTCAAATCGTTTTTCAAAAACGCCAACAGCGTACTGATGGGATTGATCCGCGACCATTACAGCATCGGCAATGCACTCAACGAGGCAAACACCAAAATCCTGTTGAACGGCGTCACTTTCGCTGAAGAAAAAGACCCAAGCCTGCCCAAAGGAATCATCAGCCAGTACAACGAAAAAGCACGTCCTGCTTCGTTGGACCTGCTCAACAGGCAAACCGTATTCGATCAATTGAAAAGTAACGACGGTGGCGACCTCGTGGCCTGGCGTTCGATGCTGAAGTTGCTCCCGGCACTGGACAAACAATTGCAGGAAATCGAGCTTTTTGAAAAAACGGAAGCCGATCAAGAATTTGTGGTTGGCCATGACGATCCAAAGTTGTGGCTCAGCCATTGGAAAGCAATCCTCGACAACCGCATTCCGCTCAGCGATGATACCGACGATGCAGCCATCCAAAAACAACGCGACATCCAAGCCGACAAAAGAAAATTGTTCCAACTGCAAATTGCCAACGCTGCCTTCCCCAATGCAAAACAAGGCCCAGCCTGGGAATTGCTGCTGGGCATACTCGATGGATTTTTTGAGTACTTCTGCCCCAGCAATCTGTTCATCGAATCGGTCGTCACCCACAGCAAGGGAAATGACAGACACAGTCAATTCAACGATGCCGATCCCAAGGCGATCAAACAAAAACTCATCGAAACTTGCCTTGCGGATTATGCCGACATCCGGATTGTGTATGACCAAGATGCCGAAGTCGCCACAGAAAAGCTGTTTCCGTCGATTAAATCCGAATTGAAAGCGCTCTCGGAATTGGAAATAACCACCGCATCAGGTACAGTCGCGTTTTTTTCCAAACAAGCATTCACCAATTTCATCAAGGCGTACAATTTCAACGACAAAGACAACCTACTTTGGCTGGACATTGAAGCGGTTATTGAGGAATTGCTCGAAAAACCAACCGATGTACCGCCCCAGGTGTTGGTCATGGTCGACACGCTCGATCCCATCAAACTGCAGGACAACAAAGAAGATCTGGCCGATGAAATCAGCGGGCACTTGGTGGTGATGCAACGCAGCCAAAAGGCAAACACCGCGGTAGATCCCACCCAGACGAATTGGAAGGCGCTCAACTGGAGCCGGGTCAATTTACTGAACAACAAGGACAACGAAATTACCGCTTTGTACCACCATTATTTGATCCCCGCTTTCCTTCCTGAAACCGACAACATCAAGAGCACCTACCTGCCTTTGTCCAATGAACGTTTGTCCCTGATCGCCGGTCACGACAGCTTCAAGGACAATGCAGATGACGCGGACGATACCCCCGATTTTGCGTTCCAATATCCGTTTGAAAATACGGCTGTTACCGATGGCACCAAGACGACAATCACCGTTCCCCCGGCTTTTGCATTTTGGTACGGCTACCATTACGATTTTGCCGGTTTTGTGGTACTCAACAGCGGCGTACTCCCGCCTAAGTTGCGCAAGCAATCTGAATGGGTCACGCCAAAAATCGACCAGAACGACCAAATAACCAACCGATCCCAATACAAACATTACCGCAGGGTACCGATTGCCCAGCCTTCGTCAGAAATATTGCGCGCCGACCAGCTCGAATTGATTCCCGTCCCGACGGGACTGTTGCCGCTGGCCTGTGAGCTTCCGGAATGGAAGGCCAAAAAGGAAGCCAAAGACGACTCCCAACCCAACCTGCCGGTGTATTTGCTGTTCAACAATGAAGCGACCCACAAGCAAACCAATCTGCAACTGAAAGTCGGCAAACCATTGACAAATTTCTGGAACTGGTATGCCTGGCACGGAGACCAACTTACTTCCGAACAGGGAAAAAAGAACCTGACCACCGTGCTCGAAAATGAACTAAAGCTTCGCGGCACAAAAATACCAAACGACTACCTGCACGACCCGGCCCTGTCCAATACGCTGGTAGTGGTTGTGGAGCAGCTTTTTCCGGTCAATAATGGCAAGTACGAACATTTTGAAGTCGAATTGGCCGATGAAACCCTACTATTCGCTCCCGTTCCCGACAAGATGGTCGAGGTCAAAATGGTCGATTATGTGGCCAACACTGCAAACCTTGCATTGGTCAAAGAAAAAATACAACCGGGCGGCAAAAAAATAAAGTGGATTGAAATTCCGCAAGGTTGTGTCGCACGGGTCAGTGTCCATGGCAAAACCATGAAAAGCCATTTCGGCAAGGACAAGACCGGCAAAGATGCCAAAAAGTTCCACCCTTGGATGGACAACCGTATCGATTCGCATTCGCCTGCGAGCGAAAAATATCCCGATCATTTCCTGACTCCTCCGACCCAGATGCTTTTTGAGGCGGCGATGAAACCATCATTAGTGGTACTTGGCCAAGACAGCCAATCGTCAAACGAATACAGACTTTGGAAGCAACTCACCCCGTTTGTAACCGATACGCAACAGGTAGCGCTCGATTTGACCAAAAACGACCACCGCTATTCTTATTTCAGCCGTACCAAAATCCTGCACCAGGTTTGGCATTGGAACGGGCGATTGTCGGGCAGCCTGTTAAAAATGGCCGACGAGAATGAAACAGCCGGCTTTCCGGACAACATCAACCCGGAGGACGGCAAGACCAATTATGCGATGAAATGGGAAGCCTGGGAATTTTCGGACCGGCCCGATTTTTCGGCACTCGAATACACGACCCATTTAACCGCAAGCCGCATCGATGCCGACAAAGGTGAAACCAAATGGCAAACCTTGTTCACCGACAACCGTCCCGTCGATGAAAAGGCACTGTACTACCGTTTCTCTGCGGAATTGTTCGGACGCTATGAACTGCTGGGCGGTCAATACGCCGGAAAAGTACAATCAAAAATTACAGTAGAAGATATCGACAATCCATGGAAAAGATTCCTCAGGCTGAGCACGCGAACCAAACCATTGCCAAAACCAGCCATCCGTTTTGCCATTCCGTTGACCGCCTCGATCGACGAGTGTCCAAAACCCAACGAGATTGACAGCGCCTCCATCATGGTGGTACTCAACGACCGTTGGTTTTCTGAAGCCGGGTTGGCCGAAAAACTGGAAATCGGGATTGAATTGCTCGAAACAGCCGCAGAACAGCAACCTATGGCCGGAGTTTTGGAAGCTTCCGAGAAACAACCTGCCTATTACCTGAATGCCGGGCCGGATCCGATACTTTCAGGCCAAGGGCTCCAAGCCATCGCTATTGACGATCCTATCTTGACTATCGAGCGACCCGAAAACAAGAACCCGGACAAGAAAGAAAATCCAATCGTGCTTTTTACCCCGGAAGGTCCGGCCGGATTGACTTTCGATTTTGCAGCGGCTACCCCGAAACTGATCGGTTCGACTTTTATCCTCAAAGTAAACGACATCAATCGGTTTGTTGCCAAAGACAAGGAACCCAAAATGGATGCGTGGTCGATGGTACAGATTGCGGCCCGTCGGAATGTAGACAAATCTTTCCTCAAAAAAGTGGACGGAAAGTATCCTGAGCTCAAGAGCGAATGGACCGCCAAAGAGTGGGTGCAATTCCTACCCAACAGCAATGCAATGATCCCGCATGCCTGGAAAAAAGAGCATGCCAATTACGGCCAGGTGCATTTGTCGTTGCAAGGAAAAGACATTATTGCCCGGCAACCCGGTTTCGAAATGCCGGTCCTGATGGCCGACCAGACAACTGATGCCAGCGGAATGGAATCCAAAACAGAGAAATACCTTGTGGTGTCACAGAAAGTCTACAATGCAGGCGGCTTGCCTGTTGAGACTTACAAGGCCACTTACCGTTATGCGGGCGGAAACCAATTTGTTTTCAATGACGCCCTCGAGGCCGAACATTTCCAGCCCGAATCAATCCAGGAAGGTTATGCCCGGATCATCATGGTCCGCGTAAACAACAGACAGGCATACGAGAACAAAAGTCTGTGGGAAATGCTTTTTGGAGAGAATGTCCATGAATCGGTTCCGTTTGGGCAAGTACAAAATGACCCTGCCGCTGCCCTGCCGCTGATCAGCAAACGAATTTCAATAACCCTTAAATAATTATTCAATGGCAATTACTTTCAAAATTACAAGCAAGACCGGACAAAAAGCCGAAGGAATCCTAAGCTGGCCCGAAAAAGGATTATCGGACGTGGCCGTATCAGGGCCTTATGGCAATGGTTACATCGAATTGGGCGTCTACCATGCCAAGCGGAATTTCCTGTTGGACAAACAGCCCAGCGAAGATGCCTATTGCGACACAAACAACAAATGCTGGTTCCAACGGCTGGATGCGCAGTTTGCATCTACGCGAACCGAAATCGGTATCCATCCGGACGGCAATGTTCCGGGAACTAAAGGCTGCGTGGGCCTGAATATTCCCAACACCAAGGCTTGGTACGATGCGTTTTTTGCCGTAAGTCCCGGCAAACATACCGTTGTCACGGTAACCGAAGAAGCGGCCATCGTTTAACCCTTGCAGCGATCAGCGAATCAAACAAAATAATAACTTAAAACTAGAAACCATGCCAACACTCATGTTACCACCGGCCAAGCCACGGCTATCAGGCCAACGGCTTCAGGAACTCATCGCTTCCTATGGGGTAGACCGCAACCAATATCCACTCATACTGGTCGGTATTCGCGGCTATTACCTCAATACACTCGGGGTTCCGAACACAAACGACAGGGGAATCTATGACGATGCCCTGTTTTTAGACACTCCCAACGTAACGGTGTCGTTTAACGCCAATACCGATCCATCGATCAAAAAAAACGGGAGAGCGGTACTTCAACCAGGCGTTTACTATGCGCACAAATTCGATACGCATTACGGAAAAACCGCACAGTATCCGGCCATTTGCCAACGATTGGGCAAAGTCACCATACTGCGGGATGGCGAAATGACAACACAGGAAGGCAGCAAATACGGAATCAACATACACCGCGGCGGAATAACTACGACAAGCAGTGAAGGATGCCAGACCATTCCTCCAAGCCAATGGGATGGTTTTTACGAATTGGCCAAAAGCGAAGCCGTACGATTGTACGGAACCGATTGGAATAAAAAAGTGATCCCTTACATCCTGATCAACAACACCGGGCAGGTATAAAAAAATCCCGGGCCAATGACCCGGGACTCCAACAACAATCCTCTTCATCAAAAATTATTGCCAGCCTCCGCCAAGGGCACGGTATAATTCGACATTAGAAGAGAGCCTTTCTTTTTTGATATTGGCCAATTCGAGTTCGGCTTTCGAGCAAGTTGCCTTGCGCGATAATGACTTCGAGGTAATTGGCCATGCCATTTTTGAACAATAAATTAGCATTTTTGATGGCTTGGCGAAGGGTTGCCACGCGCTCGCTTGCGACCTTGAATTGCCGTTCCTGCTTTTCAATCTTGGCCAGCGCGCTTGACACTTCGCCTACAGCCACCAGTACGGTTTGGCGGAATTGGATTCCGGCCTGGTCGCGCTGCAGTTTGGCGACCTCATATTGGGTGCGCAATCTTTTTCCGTTGAGCAATGGCGCGGTGAGGCCGCCTGCCACCGTTCCGAACAAAGAAGCCGGAAGGTTGAACAATTTATCGGCTTCAAACGCATTGACACCTCCCGAAGCAGTGATACTGATCGATGGATACAAGCTCGCCTTGGCGATGCCTACATTGGCGTTGGCGGCTTGGAGTGCCAATTCGGCGGCTTTTACATCGGGTCTTTTGCTGAGCAGTTGCGCAGGGATACCGGCCGACAAATCAGATTTGACTTCAATGGCATTCAATCGGCTGCTGCGTTCTTTTGCTTCAGGGAAACTGCCGCTGAGCAAACTCAGTGCGTTCTCCTGCAAAATGATGTGCTGTTCCAATTGCGGAATGAGTTGTGCCGCGACGAGGCGTTGCGCTTCGGTTTGCTGTTTGGCCAATTGCGTGACTTGTCCCGACTCGTATTGCAGGTTCACGATGAACACGCTGCTGTCGTTGAGTTTGAGTGTTTCCTTGGCGACCTGCAGTTGCGCGTCGAGCATCAACAAATCGTAAAACCCTTTGGACACGTTGGCCACGACGGCCGTTTGTACCGCTTTTTTCACTTCGGCCGATTGCTGGTAATTGGCACGCGCACTTCTTTTGCGGTTGCGGATCTTGCCCCAAATATCGGCTTCCCAGGACAGGTTCAAACCGGTCGAGAAATCATCGATGTGGTGCTGTCCGGTGAACTGCTCGGTATTTCTGCCATTGAGGCTGTTTTCGGAAAGTCTGGTCGAGGAAGCATTCCCGAAAGCATTGATTTGCGGGACATTGCCCCATTTTGCCTGACGGAATTGCAGGCTCGCAATCTCGAGATTTTTCTGTGCAATCTCAAGGTCATTGTTTTTGGCCAAAGCCGTTTCGATCAGGGTATTCAAGTCCTTCTCAACGAAGAAATCTTTCCATTGAATATCGGCGATGCTCGTCGTATCGGTAGATGACGCGTTGCGGAAAGCGTCGGGAACCGTTGGTTTTTCCTGTTGTGCGAAGCTGGCAACCGATACGAACAGCAACAGGATTTTAATATAATTGAGATACTTTTTCATGTTAGTCGATTTGATGTTGGTGTGCATTCTGGCCCGATTCATTGTTGATCACGGCCAATGGTTTTCCCGAAACGCGTTCGTGCAAATATTGGAACACGACAAACAATACCGGGATGATGAAGATGCCGAGCAAGACACCTGAAACCATTCCGCCCGCCGCACCGATACTGATCGAGTGGTTACCCAAAGCCGATGGCCCGGTGGCGCGCATCATCGGAATCAATCCGACGACAAAGGCGAATGAGGTCATGATGATCGGACGCAACCTCAGTTTGGCTGCCTCGAGCGCCGATGCAAGCAGCGACTTCCCTGCCCGTCTGCGTTGGATGGCGTATTCGACAATCAGAATCGCATTCTTGGCGAGCAATCCGATGAGCATCACAAGTGCGACCTGTACGTAAATGTTGTTTTCGATTCCGGCCAGGCCGATGGCGGCAAACACCCCGAAAATTCCCGTCGGTATTGATAAAATAACCGCTGCAGGCAAGATGTAGCTTTCGTATTGCGCCGCGAGCAGGAAGAACACGAACAATAAACTGAGCCCAAAAATGACGGCCGATTGTCCGCTGGAAGTGATTTCTTCCTTGGTCAATCCCGAAAATTCGACATCATAACCCAGCGGCAAATATTTCTCGGCCACGTCCTGAACCGCTGCAATCGCATCCCCCGAACTCACGCCCGGTTTGGCAATCGCATTGACGCCGATCGAGTTGAACAGGTTGTAACGCGAAGCGGTTTCCGAACCGTAAATGCGTTTGAGCTTGACCAAGGTATTGATCGGCACCATTTCGCCGAGACGGTTTTTGACGTAAATCCCGTTCATTGCGTCCTGGTTGCTTCTTTCGGCGGCATCGGCTTGGACAACGACGCGGTAGTATTTCCCGAAGCGGTTGAAATCACTGGCCTGCGCACTACCAAAATACCCTTGCATCGTTTGCATGATGTCCTTGACGCTGACGCCGAGCTGTTCGGCCTTGACATCGTCGACTTCCATTTCAAGCTGCGGATAATCGGCTTTGAAGCTCGTAAAGGCAACGGCGAGTTCGGGACGTTTCATCAATTCACCGATGAATCCGTTGGTGATTTCGCTGAAGCGCGTGATGCTTCCGCCGGTTTTATCTTTAAGGACAATATCGAGTCCGTCTACGTTGTTGAAGCCAGGGACTGTTGGAAATGTAAACACGAAGAAATTGGCGCCCTTGATTTGGCTGAGCCTTTGGCGCGTATCGTTCATGATCTCGTTGATGTCTTTCATCTCGCCGCGCTCTTTGGCTGGCTTGAGCAATATGAAAGCGACACCGGCTGACGGGCTCGTCGATTGGGTAAGCAGGTTGAAACCAGACAATTTCATCAATGTCTTTTTGGATTCCATCGCGCCGAGTTTTTCTTCGACTTCGGTCATGACGGCTTTGGTACGGTCAAGTGAAGCACCCGCCGGCATTGACAATGAAATGGCGATAAAGCCTTGGTCTTCCGAAGGGATGAATCCGGTCGGTGTCCTCTTGATCATGAATACGGTAAGCAAGGTCAACACGGCCAATCCGCCGAGACTGAGCCAACGGTGTTTAATCAGAAATCTTAAACTGTTGACATAACGGTTGGTCAATTTGTTAAAGCTGCTGTTGAATCCGATGAAGAATTTTTCCTTGAAATTCTTTGGCTTTTCATCGTGGTGTTCGCCATCGTGTACGTCTTTGAGGAACAAGGCCGCGAGCGCCGGACTCAACGTCAAGGCATTGACCGCCGAAATGACAATCGCAATGGCCAGTGTGAACGCAAATTGTCTATAGAAAACTCCTGTCGAACCTTGCATGAAACCGACCGGCAAGAATACAGCCGACATGACGAGCGTAATCGAAATAATGGCTCCCGTGATTTCGCTCATCGCGGATGTCGTAGCCGCTTTGGCCGACAGTTTCTTGCTGTGCATCTTTTCATGGACGGCCTCGACGACGACAATCGCATCATCAACGACAATACCGATCGCCAATACGAGTGCGAACAGCGTCAACAGGTTGATCGAAAATCCGAAAATGTACATGAAGAAGAACGTACCGAGGATCGAAACCGGAACCGCAATGGCCGGAATCAAGGTCGAACGGAAATCCTGCAGGAACAAGAACACCACAATGAACACGAGGATAAATGCCTCAATCAAGGTCGATTTGACTTGGCTGATCGATTGGTCGAGTGAATCTTTGGTGTTGTACAAAATGAGGTGTTTGACATCTTTCGGAAAATCCTTGGAGGCTTTTTCCATCATTTCGCGCACGGCAATCTGTACGTCACTGGAGTTCGAACCCGGCAACTGATAGACACCGATGTTCAGACCCGATTTGCCGTTGACTTTGGTCGCGCTTCCATAGGTGTACGAACCGAATTCGATGCGTGCCACGTCTTTGAGGCGCAGGATTGAACCGTCATTGTTTGAACGGATGATGATGTTGCCGTAATCCTCTGGCTTGTTGAGTTTTCCTTTGTATTTGATGACGTATTCGAATGCCTCGGTGCTGCTTTCCCCAAATTTACCCGGGGCAGCTTTCAGGTTTTTGTCCTGGATGGCACCCATAACTTCTTTCGGGGTCAGGTTGTAGCTCGCCATTTTGGATGGATTGAGCCACACGCGCATCGAATAATCCTTGCTTCCGCCGAAGATAATGGCTTGGCCTACGCCTGGAATCCTTTTGATTTCGGGGAGGATATTGATCTGGGCGTAGTTGGCCAGGAACGTCTGGTCGTATTGCTGCTCGTTTTCGGTGAACAAATCGACGACCATGAGCAAACTGTTTTGCTGTTTGACGGTCGAAATACCGGCTTGGACCACCTCGACCGGCAATTGGCTCGTGGCTTGGGACACGCGATTTTGCACGTTGACCGCCGCCTGGTCCGGATCGGTACCGAGTTTGAAATTGACGGTGATCACGAGCGTACCGTCGTTACTCGCGGTCGAACTCATGTAGGTCATATTTTCGACCCCGTTAATCGTCTCCTCCAGCGAAGGTGCCACCGAACGGATGATCGTCTCCGCGTTCGCTCCCGGATAAAAAGCAGTTACCTGTACGGCTGGCGGCGCGATATCGGGGAATTGTTGCAAAGGCAGCGTCGAAATACCCAGCATCCCTAGGATCACTATGATAATAGCGATGACTGTCGACAGTACTGGCCTGTCAATAAATTTTTGTAACATGATGAAGATGTGTTGGTTAGCTTTTTTTACAGTTTGGCTACGGCTTTGGTTGGTTTTTCAGGAATGATGACAGAACCGTCGGCCAGGTTTTCAAACCCTTTGGCCACGATGCGGTCGCCGGTTTTGAGTCCGTCCTTGATCAGGTAATCAGTTCCGGCTTTTCCTGCCACGGTCACAGGCTGTTTGGTCACTTTGTTGGCTTTGTCGACGACAAACACGAAGACTTTATCCTGGATTTCAATCGTGGCGTTTTGCGGAATCACAAGGCTGTTCGGGTGTTCGAGTGCGATCTTGACCCGGCCGGTATTTCCGGAGCGCAACAAACCTTTGCTGTTCGGGAAAGTGGCGCGAAGCGTGATGGCGCCTGTATTTTTGTCGAATTGGCCATCGACCATATCGATTTTTCCGTTTTCGGCAAAGACCGAATTGTCAGACAAAACGAGTGAAACCGGTGGCAATTTGTGGAGTTTGTCGCTGAGGCTGTTTCCGGCGTACTGCGATTTGAAGTTGATGAAATCATTTTCACCGAGCGAAAAATACGCATATACTTCACGGATGTCGGACAAAGTCGTCAAGGCTTCCGGATCGGCAATATTGATCAAACTGCCTTGCTTTTTAGGCAATCTTCCGATGTACCCATTGACAGGTGCTTTAATAAGCGTGTACCCCAGATTGATCTGTGCAGTCCCGACCAATGCCTTGGCTTGTGCCACATTGGCTTTGGCAGCGCTGAGTGCAGCTTTGGCCGATTTAAGCTGGTAATCCGAAACGACTTTGTTTTGCACCAGCGGTGTAAGTTTTTCGACTTCAAGCTGGGCGTTGGTCGCAGCAGCTTCGGCGGCATTCAAGTTGGCGTTGGCATTGTTGAGCTGTTCACGGTACGGATTGTCGTTGATCTTGAACAACGGTTGACCGGCGGCAACATATGCGCCTTCATCTACGAAAGCTTTCTTGAGCGTTCCATTGACCTGCGGACGGATTTCTACATCCGATTTGCCACGGATGGCAGCCGGGAACTCGGTATCGGTGGTCGCACTTTGGGCGCTGATGCTCAATACGGGCAAAGTGGCAGGTTGTCCTGCCGGGGCGGTGGCGGTGTTGTCGGCACAACTCCACAAAAACAAAGCGATAAGGCTTGAAAAAAGAAGTGTTCTCATTGTTGAATTGATGTTGAAAGTGATTAAATAATGGTTAATTGATGTTTAAATTTTTGAAACGTTCGTTCCAGAATTATTGCTGATTTTAAAACAAAAAACTTTTATTTCCATAATTTTTGAAATAAACGTTCCAGAATATATTAAAAAAAATATCAGCTATTGTGCACGATACTTTTGATGAGAAAATCGGCCATTTTCTTGACCTTGATTGGGTTGCCCTGCAAAATATAAGACTGTTTCCAACCGGTAAACGACATCATGATGTATTCGGCCATCATGCCGGCGTCTTCTGAGTTGTCGATTTCTCCCGCATCCATGGCCCTTTGGATCAAATCGGTCATGAATTTAAGATAGACATCATTATTTTTACACAGCAGGTTACGGACGGTTTCATCGGTTTGCGCGACCTCGAAAATGGTCTTCACCCCGAGACAACCTTTGTCGCTTTCCACAATCCAGTCCGATTTGTCGCGGATGATACGGATCAGCGCCTGCAACGGCGATTTTTCATTGGCGGCTTTCTGCTTGGTTTCTTCCATCACCTGGTCGGCATAACTGCTCACACATTCGTGGAACAACTGCTGCTTGTCGCCAATGGTATTGTACAAACTGCTTCTGTTGATCTGCATTGCATCCACCAAATCCTGCATCGACGTACCATTATAGCCTTTTTCCCAAAAGACATTCATGGCTTTCTTCACGGTTTCTTCCTTGTTGAATTCAAGATTGCGTCCCATAGGTTTTACAATTTGATGGAGCAAAGATAGATTCTTTTTTGAAACAAGCGTTCCAAAATATAATTTTTATGATTTTTTTGGCAAACCGAAATAAAAAAACCGGACGAATCCGGTTTTAATAATTGACATAATTCTTTGCTATTCCAGGATAAAACTCACCTGAACGTTGGCCACGATGTTGATTTCGCCCGCAGCCAAAGTTTCCCTCGGCGCGCCGCCTACCGCATCGGCTTTGTTCATGGCCATTTCATAATACACCGGTTGTGGGTGGTAGACCTGCGAATTGTCGGAAATCATGAGCGCCTTCCCTACTTTCTGCCCGAGCACCGAAACATAATCCTGCGCCTTGAGCTTGGCTTCCTGCATCGCCAGTTTACGGGCTTCCGACTGGTGGAACGCCAATTTTGACGAACGGAACTCCACATTGTTGATGCGGTTGATGCCCAAATTGACCAAGCCTTCCATCAAAGCATCGTACTGTGAAAGGTCCTTGAGCAGGATTTCAATCGTTTGGTTGGCGAGGTAATTGTATTTCTTTTTGTCGTAATCGTATTGCGGATTGAGCGAAACACGTTGGGTTTGTACATCTTCCTTCGGCAGTTTTTTCTTGAGGTATTGCACCACTTTCTCGACGGTCTCGTCGTTGAGCTTTTTGACTTCGGTGGCGTTGTTGCCCTTGTTTTCCACTGCGATGGAAATAAACGCCTGATCGGGAACCACTTTTACTTTTCCTTCGCCCGAAACGGAGATTTGCGGTTTCGGTTCTGGTGTTACGATTTGTGCTTGTGCAGCAGTGACGGCAACGGTAAACAGGATTAAAAATGCTTTCTTCATAATTGCTTTTTTTTGATGATTTGTGTTTATAAAATTCGGGGCGGGGTTTCCAAATCTTGTGCCATTATAGCTTGCCGAGCTTGTCCATGACAAACAAAATTACAATCGGAATCGCTAACACGATGACCGTGAAGGTGTTCTCGGTCAACATTTCGGGTTGTTTTAAAATGGTGATGACATAACCGCCGACCGCTCCGCCAAAATGCGCGGCATGCCCGATGTTGTCATTCTTCGTCTTCATTCCATAGATCGAATACAACAGGTAAATGATCCCGAAAATATAGCCGGTAATCGGAATCGGAATAAAAAACAAAAACAATTCCCGATCCGGATTAATCAAAATCGCCGAATACAAAATTCCCGTCACCGCGCCCGATGCACCGATGGCCCGGTAGCTGTAATCGTCCTTGTGCATGACCAAGGTGAGCAAACTTCCAAAAACCAAACTCGCGAGGTAAATCAGCAAAAAAGTGGTGCCGCCAAATTCGGCAATGACCGTAGGCGCAAAAAAATACAGCGTGAGCATATTGAACGCCAGATGCATGATATCGGCATGCAAAAAACCCGAAGTAATCATGCGGATTTGCTCGCCTGCGCGGATGCTGCCGATGTGGAATTCGTATTTTCGGAAAAAAGCCAAATCGTTAAATCCCTTAAAACTGACCACGATGTTCGCGGCGATAAGGGCCAGGAGAATGATGTTCATGTTGGTTGTATTTACTTTACACCGTTGGGCCGCCTTGGCTTCGGGTGCCGTAAAAATAGCAATACTTTTCTTTAGCTTTTGTTAAATTCTCGACCCCGAATCGGCT
The DNA here is from genome assembly GCF_047602195.1 of Flavobacterium sp. Classification (GTDB taxonomy): domain Bacteria; phylum Bacteroidota; class Bacteroidia; order Flavobacteriales; family Flavobacteriaceae; genus Flavobacterium. The sequence goes on along the minus strand of NZ_JASGHW010000004.1, from coordinate 2,153,403 downwards.
TTTAAATGTATATTTGCAGCGAACTGAACGATGTAAATTTCCAGCGTTAATGCAATATTTTATTTACCTGCTTGCCTATCCCCTGCTCTGGTGCGTTTCCATATTGCCGTTTCCGTTGTTGTACCTGTTCTCCGACTTCATCTACCTGATCGTGTATTACCTGATCGGTTACCGCAAAAATACCGTGCGCAAGAACCTCGCCCTGGCTTTTCCAGAAATGTCCGAGAAAGAGCGGCTGCGCATCGAAAAAAAATCGTACCGCCATTTGTGCGACATGTTCCTCGAAATGATCAAGACGCTGACGATTTCTGAAAAGGAGATCAAGAAACGTTTCCACTTTACCAATATCGAAGTGTACAAGGCACTCGAAAAAGAAGACAAAAGCATCGCGATGATGCTCGCGCATTACGCCAGCTACGAATGGGTGATTTCGATGAACTATTATGTCAATTTCCCAGGTTATGCGATTTACAAACGCATCGCCAATCCGTATTTCGACAAGCTCGTGCGCGACATCCGATCGAAGTTCAAGGCTTACCTGATCACGACCAAAAACACGATTCCGGCCATTCGCGAAAACGAAAAGAATGGCATCCGTGGCGTGTACGGTTTTGCCAGCGACCAATCGCCCAAGGCAGACAAAGCCTATCATTGGTCGACTTTCATGAACATTGTCACGCCGGTCCATACCGGAGCCGAAATGCTCGCCAAGAAGTTCAACATGAACGTGATTTTCCTCAGGGTCAAAAAACTCAAACGCGGCCATTATGAAGCGACTTTCGAAATCCTGTCGGATGATGCCAAGAACGTGCCCGATTACCAAATCACCGACCGTTTCCTGGCGCTGGTCGAACAGCAAATCCACGAGGCTCCTGAATATTATTTGTGGACGCACAAACGATGGAAACACAAGGCGGAAGATAATTAAAAAGAAAGGCCATTTAGTTAAAGATCGCTTCTTGCAGCGCAGCGATCTATCAATATAGCGGTCTAATTTTCAAACCAACTTTTGACCATTGCCTTTTCGGCCTGTTGGGCGTCCTTGTGCAAAAATTCATTCGATTCTTTGTTGTAGTTGTAGTCTTGGCCCCACTGGGTGAAATGTGCCGCCAATTCCTTGATGCTTTCACAAACGTATTGGATTTCGGCATTGGTCGTCGTCGGGTGGATCGACATCCGGATCCAGCCCGGTTTCTGGATCAAATCGCCGAGCGTGATTTTCTCGGTCAGGTAATGCGACTGCTCCTGGTCTACGTGCAACAGGTAATGTCCGTACGTTCCGGCACAACTGCAACCACCACGGGTTTGGATGCCAAATCGGTCGTTGAGCAATTTCACGCCCAAATTGAAATGCAGCCCGTCGATGTAAAACGAAATCACGCCCAGACGGTTTTGGTGCTGTCCGGCGAGAATGTTGATGTTCGACACGCCACCCAATTCTGAAAACACATAATCGACGATCTCATGCTCGCGTCGAAGGATGTTTTCTACGCCCATCTGCTCCTTGAGCCGAATCGCCAAAGCGGTTTTGATGACTTGCAAAAAACCCGGTGTCCCGCCATCTTCGCGGTCTTCGATGTTGTCAACGTATTTGTGTTCGCCCCACGGATTGGTCCAACTTACGGTTCCGCCACCCGGATGATCGGGTATCATGTTGTGGTACAATTTCTTATTGAAAATGAGTACGCCCGAAGTACCCGGGCCGCCCAGGAACTTATGCGGCGAGAAGAAAATCGCGTCGAGATAAGCCTCGGGATCCTGCGGATGCATGTCGATCTGCACGTAGGGGCCCGAACAGGCAAAATCCACAAAACAAACCCCATTGTTGCGGTGCATCAATTTGGCCACTTCGTAATAAGGCGTCTTGATTCCGGTAACGTTCGAACAGGAAGTGATCGAAGCAATCTTGATTGCGCGGTCTTTGTATTTGCCGAGCAATTCGGTGAAATTATCGAGACAGAACAGTCCTTTTTCACAGGAAGGAATCACGACCACATCGGCTATGGTTTCGAGCCAAGAGGTTTGGTTGGAATGGTGTTCCATGTGCGAGACAAACACGATCGGTTTTTTCTCGGCCGGAACATTCGTATACGCCTTGAGGTTTTCTGGAATCTTGAGCCCCAGGATGCGCTGGAATTTATTGATGACGCCCGTCATTCCGGTACCATCGGTGATCAGGATGTCGTCGTGGCTTGCGTTGACATGTTGTTTGATGATGTGCCGCGCTTCGTGGTAAGCCATCGTCATGGTAGTGCCCGAAACGGTAGTCTCGGTATGCGTATTGGCTACAAACGGGCCAAATTCATTCATCATTTTTTCTTCAATCGGACGGTACAGACGGCCGCTGGCGGTCCAGTCGGTGTAGACGATTTGCTTGGTGCCAAAAGGCGAAACGAATTCCTGGTCGATCCCGATGATGTTCTTGCGGAAGGGCGCAAAATATTGCTCGAGCTCAGTAGGAATGGTGCTATTTGCTGCAATCATGACAATGAATTTGGATGGCGTAAATGTATGGATTTTTTAGAAAAAACCATTGCCGGACACATTTTAACAGTATACAATCTTGTTGTTTTGACCATCCAAAAATGGGGATTTTCCCTTATCGTTGTAATTTAAAAATCGATTATATTTACAACAGGCAGATCAAATCCTGTATCATTCAAATTCTTATACCGATGGAAATCAATTCACTGGCTTTTCAAATCATCCAACAAAATAAAAAAAACAACGAAAAAGTAATCGACCTCGGCAATTGCAACCTGCACGACGATTCCCCCGAACTCAAGGAACTTGCCGATATGCATCACCTGGAAACCATCAACCTGGGCGCCTATTACTACATTGATGAACTGGGTACGAACACGGCCAACCCTGGCAGCAAGAATGAGTTTACGAAAATCCCGGCCACGCTCCCCAAAACCATCAAAAAGCTGTACCTGAACCGTATCCAGCTCAGGAGCCTGCAAAACGTACACCTCTATCCTGAACTCCGGTACCTGGATTGTTACGGCAACGAAATCAAGTCGTTGGAATACCTGGCCCCTAATCCCAACCTGCATTCGCTGGGGCTGAGTCGGAATTTACTCGATTCGCTGCACGGTATCGAATGCTGCCCGAATATCGAAAGGTTGTATTTGGGACAAAACCGGCTCACCGAAATCGACGCCGACCAGTTCAGCCGTTTCCAAAACCTGAAGTTGTTGTACCTGTACCGCAATGCCATCGAGAAGATTGACTTCTTGCAGCATTGCCGTAGCCTCACGCAATTGTACATGCAGGACAACAAAGTATTCAACATCGACGCCCTGGCGCCTTTGTCCAATCTCCAAACCATCGATTTGAGTGAAAATCCGATCATGAGCAACAAAGTCAATTTTACGACCTTGCTCACGACAAACGGCCCAATGATCCGCGCCATGGTCCGCGATATGAGCCTGGCCCAGTTGCTGATCGATGATTTCAAAAATTCTGACGGCTATTTCCTCGACTTGGGCAATTGCGGACTGACCAACCGTTCACAAGAACTCGAGCTGCTAAAGTCCTTGAACAAAGCCACCAGCATCAGCCTCGGTGACGGCTATTATGACGATGCCAAGGAGAGTACGTTTCAGAAAACCCGCAACATCGGGGCCAGCAACACTTTCTCTGAGATACCGCTGCTCCATCCAAACGTCACCAAGTTGCAGATCAGAAGCTGCGGCCTGCGCAAAATAAGCAACCTGTCCACGCTCAAAAAACTCGTGCTGCTCGACTTGTCTTACAACCAGATCAAGAAAATTGAAGGACTCGAGGCTGCGGCCGGACTGCTGGAAATTGCCCTGCACGGCAACAAAATCGAGAAAATCGAAGGGCTCGAACGCCATACCAAACTGCGTACGCTCCACCTGAGCGGCAATGAAATCACCAAGATTGAAGGACTCGAAAAAAACACCAACCTGCAGGAACTTTATCTGTATTCCAATAAAATAGAATCCGTAGAGCCGGTCACCCGATTCAAATCGCTCGGAAAAATAAGCCTCGCCTCTAACCCGATCATCGATTGTCCGCAGGAAGTATGGACCAGCAACGACATCAAACAGCTCAAGGCATTTTTCAATTCGACCAATAACCTGCCGCCGCCGCCAAAAGCCGTCAAGACCAAAACGCCTGTTCCGGAGGCGTCCGCTGGCGGAAGCGAATTCCCGATCGATGTCAAGCTCATCATTCTCGGCAACAGCAATACGGGTAAAACCCATTTGGCGCATTTCCTCGAAACCGGTAAGTTCCTTAACGACCGCAATTCGACGCACGGACTCGCCGTCAAACGCTGGAAGCCGGACGTCAAAAGGTTTCCACAACTCAAAAACATCGAGGTTTGCATCTGGGATTTCGGCGGACAGGAATACTACCACGAATCTTACCGGTTGTTCCTGGGCAACGACGCGATCAATCTCATTTTTTGGTGCACCGATTCAGACCTCAATAAAAAATGCGAAGAAAAAGTCTCGGCCACCAAAACTGCGCTGATCGACCATTTTGAAAAGACGTATTGGCTCGATACTATTGATTTTTACCAGAACCCGAAACTCAAAATGCCGCTGTTCGTCGTCCAGAACAAGGTCGATGAGATGGGACAAAAAAACAGGATCGCGCAGGAAATCCACCACACCTATGGCATTGACGAATCGTTCCACATCAGCATCCGCGAAGGCGCCAAAGGCGTGTATGCCAACCAGCGCGAGCTCAATCATTTTACCAATTACCTGGCCGACGCGATTGCCGAATTGGGCAACCGCGACACCAAGCGGTACGATGACGGCTTCTATTTCATCCGCAATGAGATTCTCGCCTTGGCCCAGCCGGGCAATAACTCGATTTTCAAGAAATATGTCAAGGAAGGGCTTCGCATCGAAATCGATGATTTTTATGAAGTGTGCCGGAAACAGAAGTTCAAGAATTACCAGTATTATCCGGAATGGCTCAACAAAGGAAGCATCGTCAATTATTTTTCCGCCAACGAGGACCTCAAAAATGTCATTTTCATCAACCCAAGGAAACTTTCGGATGAAATTTACAACCTTTTGAATGCTAAAGTCCTGGGCAACGGCGGCGAATTGCCCAAAAAAAGCAACCAAAAAAAATGGATCATCAGCGCCATGAAAAGCCTCGACTTGATTTACGACCACCCGACCAAGGAAAACCATTACCTTATTCCGCAATATTTGCCCGAGGAGCATGCCATCGACGGACTGTTCAAGATTGCCTCCTCGAATGCCTGGCAAAATTCGTTCTGGGTCAAAGTGCCCATCTTTTTCTACAAGAAACTCATGCACTTTTTGCTCATCCAGCACATCACCACCAATGCCGATGCGCGTTATTTCTGGAAAAATGGCATCCTGATGCTCATCAACGGAAAAAAAGTACTGATCAAGGGCCTGCACCCCGAGGAGGAAGGGCTTATCCAGATCAGTATAGAGGACGGCGATCCCACTTTGCAGAAAAGAATCTTCCAGACCATCCTCAATTTCAGGGTTACCTCGACGGCAGACGATATGGAGCGCCTGTCCAAAAATGACCGTTCGCCAGAAATGCTCGGGGAAGAAAATTCTTTCATCAAAAGGCTTGCGATTTCGACCGACAAGGTACATTTCGACTCCTATATGTACCTGAAGGAATTGTCCCAAATCTCCGAAGGCACCGACAACAGGCTCATCCGTTACAAGCAAATCGTACCGCTCGATATCAAAGGCAGTGAGCCCAAGAATGTCTTTGTTTCCTATTCGCACAAAAACACGGTCTGGCTGGGCAAAATCAGGAACCACCTTTCCGGATTGCGCCGAAGCAACCACATCAAGGACTGGACCGACCAGGAAATTTTCGCCGGGGAAAAATGGGACCAGAAAATCAAGGAGCAGATCGAAAAGGCCGACGTCTTTATCCTTTTGCTTTCCGCAGATTTCATCGCCTCGGATTACATCTGGAACACCGAACTCAAGGCGGTATTCGACAAACACATCAACCGCAATGCAACGGTCATCCCGATTTACGTGGAATCCTGCGATTTGCGTGCCTTGCCGAACATCAAAATCGACGGCAACAGTTCGAGCATTTCGTTTTCCAACCAAGGCGCGCGCACAAGCCTGCGTGATTTTGAAATCATCCCCAAAAACAAGGACGAGCAGCTCAAGCCGCTGAACCTATGGGAGAACGAGGCCGAGGCATTGACCAAAGTCGCCGAAAGAATTCGCGAAGTCATCCTCGAAAAACCCACCATACCGCTGGCTTGATGGAATAAAAAAACCGGCCCAAAGACCGGTTTATATTTTTAGATTCCTGCAATCGCCTTCATCTCGTTCATGATCCGGATCGCGAGTTCATCGGCGGCGGCCTGCGTTTTGGCCTCGGTGTAGATGCGGATGATCGGTTCGGTATTCGATTTTCTAAGGTGTACCCAGTTTTCGGCAAAGTCGATCTTGACGCCGTCGATGGTCGAAATCTGTTCCTGTTTGTATTTGGCTTCCATCGCGGTCAAAATCCCGTCCACATCGATCTGCGGCGTGAGCTCGATCTTGTTCTTGCTCATGAAATATTCCGGATACGAGGCGCGCAATTCGGAAACCTTCATTTTCTTGTTGGCCAGATGTGTCAGGAACAACGCCACGCCCACGAGACTGTCGCGACCGTAGTGCAAGTCCGGATAAATGATTCCGCCGTTGCCCTCGCCGCCAATCACAGCCTTGTTTTTCTTCATGAGCTCCACGACGTTCACCTCGCCTACCGCACTGGCTTCGTAGGTTCCGTTGTGGTTATTGGTCACATCACGCAAGGCACGTGACGAAGACATGTTCGAAACCGTATTGCCCGGTGTCTTTGACAGCACATAATCGGCCACGGCCACCAAAGTATATTCTTCGCCGAACATTTCACCGTCCTCGCTGATGAACGCCAAACGGTCCACATCGGGATCGACGACAATTCCGAGGTCGGCTTTTTCGTCCACGACCATTTTGCAGATGTCGCCCAAATGTTCCTTCAAAGGCTCCGGATTGTGCGGGAAATGCCCGTTCGGCTCGCAATACAATTTGATCGCTTCCACGCCCATTTGCTCGAGCAATTTGGGAATGATGATCCCGCCCGATGAATTCACGCCATCGACAACCACTTTAAATTTGGCGGCTTTAACAGCTTCAACATCCACAAGTGGCAATTCCAGAACTTCATCGATGTGGATGTCCATGTAAGCGTCATTGGGTGTAATCGTGCCAAGGTTGTCCACATCCGAAAAATCAAACGCTTCGTTTTCGGCGATGTCGAGGATTTTCGCCCCTTCGGCCCCGCTCAGGAATTCGCCCTTTTCGTTGAGCAACTTGAGCGCATTCCATTGTTTGGGGTTGTGCGACGCGGTCAGGATGATGCCGCCATCGGCCTTTTCAAGCGGCACGGCAACTTCTACCGTCGGCGTGGTCGACAAGCCGAGGTCGATCACATCGATGCCCAAGCCAATCAAGGTGTTGACCACCAAATTATGGATCATCGGACCCGAAATGCGCGCGTCGCGGCCGATCACCACGGTTAACTTTTCTTTGTTGCTGTAATTCTTGAGCCAGGTGCCGTAAGCCGAAGCGAATTTCACGGCGTCTACCGGCGTCAGGTTGTCGCCCGTCTTTCCGCCTATGGTTCCGCGGATGCCCGATATGGATTTGATTAATGTCATGGGAATATTTTGGATTTATGATTTATGATTTTAGATTTTGGCGTGCCGGCGCTTGCAAATTCTTTCTTCCAATTGAAATTCTTTGCGCCGTCAGGCTTTCGGCTGCACGCGGTGCTTGCCTCAATCCTTCACGCAAAACAGTGCAAATATAAGAGTTGCAAATTTCAAAGTCACAAAGTTTCAAAGTTTTCGACGATAGCATCAATTTCATCGGGGAGTTTCCTTTTGTTAAGGTTTTAAGAATCCGCGGTGTTAATTTGTGTGAAAATTCGTTAATCTGCGTTAATTCAAATTTTGCTAAGCGAATTCTTACTTTCTTCGGACTACCAATTTAAAACCAGACAAACATGAAAAAAATTATGCTCTCCGCCGCACTATTGCTGTGCGCATTTTTATCCAACGCCCAAGAATCGGGCAATGAACCCAAAACCGATTTCAAAAGATTCTACATCAATGCTTCGAGCGATTTCACCGACGAATATTCATCGAGCGCATTTCTGGGTTTCGAATACCAATTCAAGAACGAATCTTCGGTAGGGATCAGTTTCAGCTACAGGGAATCGAAAGACGTCAATAATTTTTATACGCCCGATCTGACCAATTACGGCTTCCAACTCCAATTCAATCACGACTGGAGCCGCTTGATCGGGTTAAACACAAATAAATTCGACCTCTACACCGGACTCAATTTCGGGTTGACGCGTCAGGAAGTCAAACAAGGAAACGCCTTGGTTAGCATTTACGAGGACGGCAGCAACTTTTTTACGGCTGGCGGCCAACTCGGCGCACGCTATTTCTTCTATAAAGGTTTAGGCGTCAATGTCGAGCTCAACGCCAACAGCGATTTTGACGGCGCCAATATCAAATTCGGTTCCGATCCCCGGATAGGCGTCAGGACCGGTCTCACCTACAAGTTTTAATACCAACAAACATTTTTTTACAACGCCGAAGTGGATTCTGGAAACAGGTCCACTTCTTTTTTGGGGCCTTGCGTTTTTGAAGGCGAAGTTTCGTATCTTTAAAACATCAACAGAAACACCATGAATTTCCTTGCCCACATTTACCTCTCCGGAGACAACGACCTGATCAAAATCGGGAATTTCATGGCCGACGGCATCCGCGGCAAACAATACGAACACCTGCCGGCCGACATCCAGAAAGGCATCTTGCTGCACCGCGCCATCGATACTTTTACCGATTCCCATCCCGTTTTCCGCCAAAGCACCAAAAGGCTGCACGACAAGTACCACCATTATGCCGGCGTGATCGTCGATGTGTTTTACGACCATTTCCTCGCAAAGAATTGGGTCAAATATTCCGATGAAAAGCTCGAAACTTTCGTACTCAATTTCTACCAATCGCTGATGGACAACCAGGATTTCCTGACCGAAAAAACCATCGGCATGATGCCCTATATGATCAAATTCAACTGGTTGTGGAACTATCAGTTCATCGATGGCATCGCGCGCATCCTGTTCCAGATGGACCAGCGCACCAAAAACAATTCGAAAATGCAACACTCGATCGACGACCTCAAGGAATTCTACGCGGATTTCGAAAATGAATTCACGGTTTTCTTTCGAAGACCTGCGCGTTTTCGTCGAGCAAAAAAAGGCCGAATTATGAAAAGGATTTTCCTTTCGCTTCTACTTTTCGCCACCCTATCCCACGCCCAAAAAGGACTCATCGCGCAAAAAGCCATGGTAGTTTCGGCGCGTGAAGAAGCTTCGCAGATTGGTACCGAAATCATGAGACAGGGCGGCAATGCCTTCGATGCGATGATCGCGACACAACTGGCTTTGGCCGTAGCCTATCCGTATGCCGGAAACTTGGGCGGCGGCGGTTTCATGGTGTATCGGCTGCGAAATGGCGAAACGGGTACACTTGATTTCCGTGAAATCGCCCCGATGGCCGCAAGCAAGAACATGTTCCTCGACGCCCACGGCAATGTCATCCCCGATTTGAGTACAGATTCGGGACTGGCAGTCGGGATTCCGGGAACGGTAGCGGGCATTTTCGCCGTACACCAGAAATTCGGCTCGTTTCCACTCGACAAAATCTTCCAGCCTGTCATTGCCTTGGCAGAAAAAGGCGTTGTGGTTACCCCAAAACAACTCGTCCAAATCGATGAAAGCAAAAAAGCAATCATCGAAATAAATGGCGATAAAGTATTCTACAACAAGACATTTAAAGTCGGAGATACCATCAAATATCCACAGCTCGCCCAAACCTTGAAACGCCTCCTCAAGAATGGGCGCGACGAATTCTACAAAGGTGAAACCGCAAAAAAACTGGTCGCTTTTTTACAGAAAAAAGGCGGCATCATTACCTTGAAGGATCTGTCTTCCTACGAGGCCAAATGGCGCGATCCACTCAAATTCACCTACAAAAACCTGAACATCATTTCGATGGCACCGCCCAGCAGCGGCGGATTTTGCCTGGCGCAGATTTTCAAGATGATCGAACCGTTCGATGTGTTCCAGCTCAAACACAATTCAGAAAAATACATCCAGGTCTTGACCGAGGCCGAACGCCGTTCGTTTGCCGATCGCAATTTTTACCTCGGCGACCCCGATTTTGTCAAGATTCCGACTGCGCAATTGCTCGATATGGATTACCTGTACAAACGCATTGAAAGTTTCAGTTTTGCCAAAGCCACGCCTTCTTCCGAAATATCGCAGGGCAAAGTCCAATTTTCCGAAAGCGACGAGACGACGCATTTTTCGATTGTCGACGCCAAAGGCAATGCGGTCGCCACGACCACGACGCTCAACGGCGCCTATGGCTCGAAACTGCTTTGCGAGGAACTCGGTTTTTTTCTCAACAACGAAATGGACGATTTCAGCGCCAAACCCGGCTCGGCCAACTTTTACGGATTGGTCGGGGCCGAAGCCAACAGCATCGCGCCGCGCAAACGCATGCTGAGCTCGATGACCCCAACAATCGTCGAGCGCAATGGCCGTTTGCTGATGCTGCTCGGTTCGCCGGGCGGTTCGACAATCATCACTTCCATCTTACAGACGATCTTGAATGTGGCCGAATTCCGCATGGGCATGCAACAGGCCGTCAATGCGCCGCGTTTCCACCACCAATGGCTGCCCGATGAAATCCGATTCGAGCCCAATGGTTTTGATAAAATATTGCTCGAATCCCTAGGCCGAAAAGGCTACAAGATCAATGTAGGCCACGCGCCTGTAATCGGGAAGGTCGACGCCATTTTACTGTTGCCCGACGGAACGCTCGAAGGCGGTGCCGACCAACGTGGCGATGACCGCGCGGCCGGGTTTTAAATTTAACTTGACAACAAAGGCATCTTGTCTTAATTTTGCCACAACTATTCCGCACCATGTTTAAGAAACTGCTTCGAACGTTTGAAAAATGGCTCCTTTGGGGACAGCGCAAACTCACGAACAAACAGTTCATTTTCCTTTCGGCGGTCCTGGTCGGGATTTCAGCGGCCTTTGCGGTAATTGTGCTCAAGACGTTTGCGCACTCGGTGTTTCGGTTTGCGACTTACATCAACGGCATCCTCAAATTAAGCTTCATCAACAGCGTACTGCCGATTGTCGGCATTCTTCTCACGGTATTTGTGGTCAAGAAATTACTCGGCGGCACCATCGAAAAAGGCACTTCGCAAATCCTGTTTGCTGTGGCCAAAAAAGCCGGCATCATTCCCAAAAAGCAAATGTACGCACAGATTGTGACGAGTTCCCTGACCGTCGGTTTGGGCGGTTCGGCCGGACTCGAAAGCCCGATTGTGATTACGGGCGCGGCTTTCGGATCGAATTACGCGCAGCAATACCGGCTCGGTCAAAAAGAACGGACATTGCTCATTGGCTGTGGTGTCGCTGCCGGAATTGCCGCGGCGTTCAACGCACCGATTGCCGGGGTTCTGTTTGCCATCGAAGTCTTGCTGGTCGATGTGAGCATTTCGGCCTTTACCCCAATCATGATTTCGGCTGCGACCGGTGCGCTGGTTTCCGCAATCGTCCTCGATGAAAGCATTTTGCTCAAGTTCAACCAACAGCAGACTTTCGATTACCACAACATTCCATTTTATATGCTGCTCGGCGTATTTACGGGATTGATTTCGATTTATTATTCGCGCAATTTCCAGCGTACGGAACATTTTTTCTCGAGGCTCAAATTCGGGCCGTACAAGAAAGCCTTGATTGGCGCCTGCATTTTGTCGCTGCTCATTTTTGCGTTCCCGACACTATTCGGCGAAGGATACGAAAGCATCCGTACGTTATCGGAAAGCGACCCGGGGCAATTGCTCGAAAACACCCTGTTCAGTGAATTTCGCAACAACCAACTGATGTTGCTTTTGTTCGTTGGATTGACGATGCTGATGAAAGCATTCGCCACGGGAATCACCTTGGGCAGCGGCGGAAACGGCGGCAACTTCGCTCCCTCGTTGTTTTTGGGTTCGTATGCGGGGTTCTTTTTTTCGCGCGTGTTGAATCTGACCGGATTTCATTTACCCGTGAGCAACTTCACGATGGTCGGCATGGCAGGCATCCTGAGCGGTTTGTTCCATGCGCCCTTGACGGCCATCTTCTTGATTGCAGAAATTACGGGCGGTTATGATTTGATGATTCCGCTGATGATGGTTTCCTCGATCAGTTTTGCGATTTCGAAGCGCTTCGAGAAACATTCGCTCGACGTGAAAAACCTCGCCAAAAAAGGACATGCGTTTACAAGCAACAAAGACACGAACATCCTTTCGACGCTCGACACCGAGAAAATCATCCAGACCGACCTGCATACGATTACCCCTGATGAAAACCTCGAAAAATTGGTCGATCTGATCTCGCATTCGAACCAGGTCATTTTTGGCGTGACCGACAAGGAAAACCAATTGCTCGGCATTGTATATTTTAATGACATCCGCGAAATTATTTTCAGTAACTTTAAGGTGAAATATACGCCCGTCAAGGAAATCATGACCCAGCCCAAAGCGATTGTTTACCCAACCGATACGATGGAAACGGTGATGAACAAATTCGAAAAAACCAACGTCTTGTTCCTGCCGGTCTTAAAGAATGGCCTGTACCACGGATTCATTTCGAAAGCCGCCGCGCTCGAGGCGTATCGCGAAAAACTCAAATCGATGATCATCGAGTAAACCAAATAAAGCAGCGCATGTTGAAGAAAGCGATCTTATTGCTACTGTTGTGCGGATGTTCAGTCCAAGCCCAGCAAACCCAACCCACGGCAAGTGTCGAAAAAGCCTTGTTTGCCGTCGAGGTCGGGTTGGTCGGATTTTGGGCCCATGCCGAAATGAAAATGGCCAGCCATTGGGCGCTGCGCACCGAAATCGGGGCCGAAACTTTTACCGTGACCTACCACGACCACGAAACCGAAACCCTGCTCGCCCCAGTTGTATCGGTAGAACCCAAATGGTATTACAATTTGGACAAACGCCTCAAAATGGGCAAAAAGACCCAAGGCAACAGCGGCAATGCGTTTTCGGTCAAGGTCAATTACAACCCGCATTTTATATTGGCCGGTGATGATTTTGTTCCCAAACCCAACCACATCGCCATCCTTCCCAAATGGAGCCTGCGCCGGCAATACGGCAAACACTTTACGCTCGAAACCGGCATCGGCATCGGACCGATTTTTTACCTCGGCGACGACAACCTGTACAAGCACGCCGAGACTTTTTTCGATGGCATGTTCCGGATCGGCTATACTTTTTAGACCGCAATCTTTAACAAAACGTTTCCAATTCGACTGCTGAAAAAAGCGCGGAAAATGTTAACTTTGTGTCCCGACTTTTTTACGGGTCAAGAAAAAATATGCCTGAAACAGAGAATACTATAGAAGTCCTGGGCGCGCGCGTCCACAACCTCAAAAACATCGACATCACCATTCCACGCGAACAACTCGTCGTCATTACCGGACTTTCGGGTTCGGGAAAATCTTCACTCGCGTTCGACACGATTTACGCCGAAGGCCAACGCCGGTACATCGAGACGTTTTCGGCTTATGCGCGCCAATTCCTCGGCGGACTCGAACGTCCCGATGTGGACAAGATCGACGGACTGTCGCCCGTGATAGCGATTGAACAGAAAACCACGAGCAAATCGCCGCGTTCGACCGTGGGCACGATTACCGAAATCTACGACTTCCTGCGTTTGCTTTTTGCACGTGCGGGTGAAGCCTACAGCTACAATACGGGTGAAAAAATGGTCAGCTATTCCGACGAACAGATCAAGGAATTGATCATTCAAAACTTCATCGGGAAAAAAATCAATATTTTGGCGCCTGTCATCCGTGCCCGAAAAGGACATTACGGTGAATTGTTCCAGCACATCGCCAAGCAAGGATTTTTGCGCGTCCGCGTTGACGAGGAACTCAAGGAAATTACGCCGGGCATGAAGCTCGACCGGTACAAGACACACGACATCGAGATCGTCATCGACCGTATGCTCGTAGAAGACACGCCCGACAACGACAAACGACTGTCGGAAAGCATCAACACGGCAATGTACCACGGCGAGGACATCCTGATGGTTTTGGACAACGATACGAATGAAGTACGCTTTTTCAGCCGCAATCTGATGTGCCCGAGTACCGGAATTTCATACCAGAACCCCGAACCGAATTTGTTTTCGTTCAACTCGCCCAAAGGCGCCTGCGACAACTGCAACGGACTCGGGACGGTCAACGAAATCAATATCAAAAAGATCATCCCTAACCCGAAACTGTCGATCAAATCGGGTGGCTTTGCACCGCTCGGCGAATACAAGAACACCTGGATCTTCAAGCAACTCGAAATCATTGGCGAGAAATTCGGTTTCAAATTGACCGACCAGATCGAGAAAATTTCCGACGAGGCGATGGAGGTTATTTTGCATGGCGGCAAAGACAAATTCTCGGTAGAATCGAAAACACTGGGCGTCACCAAGGAATACAAAATCGAGTTCGAAGGCATCTCGCATTTCATCAAGAACCAGTTCGAGGAAACCGAATCGACGAGCATCAAGCGTTGGGCAAAGGAATTCATGGACGAGGTGGAATGCCCGGTCTGTGAAGGCTCACGCCTCAAAAAAGAAGCGATGTATTTCAAGATCGACGAGAAAAACATCGCCGATTTGTCGAACATGGACATTTCCGATTTGACGAAATGGTTCGACCAGCTCGACCAGCATTTGTCCGAAAAACAAAAACTGATTGCCACCGAAGTCGTCAAGGAAATCCGCGACCGACTGCACTTTCTCGTCAACGTAGGCTTGGATTATCTGGCGCTTGCGAGAAGTTCCAAATCGCTTTCGGGCGGTGAGGCACAGCGCATCCGATTGGCGACACAGATTGGTTCGCAACTCGTGGGCGTGCTGTATATTTTGGACGAACCGAGCATCGGTTTGCACCAGCGCGACAATGAAAAATTGATCAAATCCCTGGAACAATTGCGCGACATCGGCAATTCGATTTTGGTGGTCGAGCACGACAAGGACATGATCGAACGCGCCGATTACGTCATTGACATCGGGCCCAAGGCCGGAAAATACGGAGGCGAAATCATCAGCATCGGCACGCCGAAGGAAACTTTGGAACACCATACGCTGACCGCGCAATACCTCAATGGCGAAAAGCAAATCGAGGTTCCGAAGAAACGCCGCAAAGGTTCGGGGAAATCATTGAAATTGGCCGGCGCGAGCGGCAACAACCTCAAAAACGTTTCGATAGAGATCCCGCTCGGACAACTCGTTTGTGTGACGGGTGTTTCGGGCAGCGGTAAATCGACGTTGATCAACGAGACGCTCTACCCTATTTTGAACGCGCATTTTTTCAATGCGGTCAAGAAACCGAAACCGTATAAGAAAATCGAAGGTTTGGAACACATCGACAAGGTCATCGACATCGACCAAAGTCCGATTGGACGTACGCCGCGTTCGAATCCTGCTACTTATACCGAAGTATTTTCGGAAATCCGGAATTTATTCACGATGACTTCCGAGGCGATGATCCGCGGCTACAAAGCCGGGCGTTTCAGCTTTAACGTCAAGGGCGGACGTTGCGAAACCTGCGAAGGCTCGGGGGTTCGGACGATCGAGATGAACTTCTTGCCCGATGTGTATGTGGAATGCGAAACCTGCCAAGGCAAGCGCTTCAACCGCGAGACCTTGGAAATCCGCTACAAAGGCAAATCGATTTCGGATATTTTGGACATGACGGTGGATGAAGCCGTTCCGTTTTTTGAAAACATTCCGAAAATCTATAGAAAAATCAAGACGATTCAGGATGTAGGCTTGGGCTATATTACGCTAGGCCAGCAAAGTACGACACTTTCAGGCGGTGAGGCGCAACGCATCAAACTCGCGACCGAATTGTCGAAAAAAGACACCGGAAATACGTTCTACATCATGGATGAACCCACGACGGGCTTGCATTTCGAGGACATCCGCGTACTGATGGAAGTCATCAACAAACTTGTCGACAAAGGCAATACGATCCTGATCATCGAGCACAATATGGACGTGATCAAGCTCGCCGATTACATCATCGATATCGGGCCCGAAGGCGGCAAAGGCGGTGGAACGGTTGTGGCAGTGGGAACACCGGAGGAAGTGGCGAAGAATAAGAAAAGTTATACGGCGGAGTTTCTCAAGAAAGAACTGTAATCTGAAAAAGTTTTGCTAATTCGGATAAACCGTGTACTTTAGCGCGCTTTTTAAAATTAGTCAATTAGAAAATGAGCCAATTAGACAATCTGAACAATTATCTAATTTCCTAATTCACTAATTTTCTAATTAACAAAATAAAAAATATGAGATTAGAAGATTTCGACAACGACGAAGACAAAGTCATCCAGGACAAACTCAAACAAAAATCGTGGAATGAGATCCGCGCCAACGATAGCTGGGCGATTTTCAAGATCATGAGCGAATTTGTGAACGGCTATGAGACGATGGGGCGCATCGGGCCCTGTGTTTCGATTTTCGGATCGGCGCGCACCAAACCCGACAACCATTTCTACCAATTGGCCGAGAAAATCGCGTTCAAGATTTCGAAAGCCGGTTATGGCGTCATCACGGGCGGCGGACCTGGAATCATGGAGGCCGGTAACAAAGGCGCGCACCTGGGCGGCGGGACTTCGGTGGGATTGAACATCGAATTGCCGTTTGAGCAGCATTTCAACCCGTACATCGACCGCGACAAGAACTTGAATTTCGACTATTTCTTTGTACGCAAGGTCATGTTCGTCAAGTATTCGCAGGGGTTTGTCGTGATGCCGGGCGGTTTCGGCACCTTGGATGAAATGTTCGAGGCAATCACGCTGATCCAGACCAAAAAAATCGCAAAATTTCCGATCATTCTAGTCGGCACCGAGTTCTGGAGCGGGCTGATCGAATGGGTCAAGACGATACTTGTGGAAAAATACGCCAACGTGTCGCCCGAAGACATGAACCTGATCAAAATCGTGGATACCGAAGACGAAGTCGTCGAAGTCCTTGACAAGTTCTATAAAAAGTACGATTTGAGTCCGAATTTCTAAAAGCTGTCCAGTACAGCTTTTTTTATACACCAAAAGTTAATATATTGCTGGAAAATACTACAAACCGCGCTTCGCCGTTATGTTTGTGCTAAGAAAAAGAATCGTTGAAGTTTATTAATAAAATTGCTGTTGGTCTCGTTTTGCTTTTGACGTTGGGGTTGCACGCGCAGCACCGGTCGAAGTTGGTCGTTTCGGTTGATACCGAGTCACATACCTTGACTGTTTCACAGCAATTGACTTATGTAAACAAATCTGCCAAAACTCTAAACACAATCGTACTCAACGATTGGAACAATGCGTATTCGGACCGGAATTCATTGTTGGGCGAACGTTTTTCGGATGAATTTGTGCGCAGTTTCCATTTGGCCAAGGCGAAGGAACGCGGCAATACGAATTCGGTTGTCGTTACCGATGCGCAGAATTCGGCCTTGAATTGGACGCGTCCGAAATTGGATTTGGTGGAAGTCACTTTGAATCAACCGTTGGCACCGCAGCAGCAAATCGTTTTGAACCTGAACTATGTCGTCAAACTGCCATCGGACCAATTCACCAAATACGGTTACGACAGCAACAACAACCTCACGCTCAAGAATTGGTTCCTCGCTCCTGCCCGATTCTCCGAAGACCATTTCGTACGCAACAGCAATGCGAATCTTGACGATATCGTCAATGGGCTTTGTGATTATGATTTGGAAGTCCATGTGCGCGGAACGATTGAAGTCACTTCTGATCTCGATGAAGTCGGTAAGAACCAAACCGCCGAAGGAATCTCGTATTCCTTCTCGGGACAAAACCGGAATGATTTCAGCCTGTATGTCAACCAACGATCGGATTTCTACAGTTTCAAGAATGCGCGTGTCGATGTGCTGACCGATCTTAAAGACACCAAACTCGATGGCATCCAAAAAGCAATCATCATTGACCGCGTCGTGAATTTCGTAGGCGAAAACATCGGCGATTATCCGTTCGAAAAAATGACGGTTTCGCAGGTCGATTATGAGCGCAACCCGTTTTACGGTTTGAACCAGTTGCCGTCTTTCCTGAGTCCGTTCCCGAACGATTTTCTGTACGAACTCAAGTTCCTCAAGACCTACACGAACAATTTTCTCAAGAACAGCCTTCACCTCGACGGCCGTAAGGACAACTGGGTGTACGATGCGATCCAGATGTATGTGATGATGAAATACATCGACGAATACCGTCCTGAAAGCAAGATGATGGGCAGTTTGTCGAAGTGGAAACTGCTCCGGAGCTATTACATCATCAACCTGCAATTCAATGAGCAATACAGCTATTATTACATGCTCATGGCGCGCAAGAATTTGGACCAGCCGCTCGGTGATTCAAAGGAAACGCTGATCCGTTTCAACGAAAAGATTGCGTCGAAATACCGCGCGGGTTTGAGTTTGAAATATTTGGACAATTTCCTCAGCGATTCGATCGTGCCGCGCAGCATCAAGTTGTTTTACCGTGACAATATCGGCCAAACCACCGACCGTTATCACTTTGAAAACCAAATCGAAGCGATGACCAATAAAAAAGTCGAATGGTTTTTCAGGACGGTGATCGAATCGCGTGACATCATCGATTACAAATTTGGCGAGGTGACGAAAACCGCTGATTCGATCACGATGAACATCAAGAACCGCACGGGAACAACCGTTCCTATTCCTGTTTATGGCATCAAGGACAAAAAGATTGTGTTCAAAGAATGGTTCGAAAACATCCAAACCGACAGTACCTTCACCGTCAAGCGCAACAACGCCGACAAGATTGTACTGAACTACAACAATGAAGTTCCCGAATTCAACCTGCGCAACAATTGGCGTTCGCTCAAGGTCTTTTTCGGCAACGACCGTCCGTACAAATTTGCCTTTTTGAAAGACCTCGAAAATCCGCATTACAACCAGATCATTTACGTCCCGACGCTGACCTATAATTACTACGACGGACTCTCGCCCGGCATCAAGTTCAGCAACAAGACGATGCTCGACAAACCGTTTATCTTCGATTTGAATCCGGTGTATTCGACCAAGACGCAATCGCTGAGCGGCAGCGCGGGTTTTTCGATCAACCAGTACCGCCGCGACAGCCGACTGTTCAACATCCGTTATGGAATGAGCGGCTCCTATTACCATTACGCACCTGATGCGGCTTATTTGAAGTTGAGCCCTTCGGTCAATTTCCTGATCCGCGAGAAAGATTTCCGCGACAATAAAAAACAAGGCATCAATTTGCGTTACAGCATCGTGCGCAAGGACCATTCGGAAATCGTGATCGACAGCAGCGAAAATTATGCGGTGCTGAATGCGCGTTATTCGAATTCGCGAACCGAAATCAACAACCATTTCAATTACAACACCGATGTACAGGTGTCTAGCGAATTCTCTAAACTTTCGGGCGAATTGCAGTACCGCAAGTTGTTCGACAACAACCGACAGTTCAACATCCGTTTCTTTGCCGGAACGTTTGTGCACAACAATACCGACAGCGATTATTTCGATTTTGGCTTGTCGAACCCGAACGATTATTTGTTCGACTACAATTTCTTCGGGCGTTCGGAAGAAACCGGTCTGCTGAGCCAACAGATCATCCTGGCCGAAGGCGCGTTCAAATCGAAACTCGCCCCGAAACGTGCCAACCAGTGGATGGCCACGACCAACGTGAGTTTCAGCATCTGGAACTGGATCGAAGCCTACGGCGATGCGGGTTTTGTCAAGAACCACCACAACAGCGAGAAATTCCTGTACGACAGCGGCATCCGGCTCAATCTGGTGACCGATTATTTTGAATTGTATTTCCCGGTTTACTCGAACAACGGCTGGGAAATCGCACAATCGCATTACAACGAGAAAATTCGCTTTATAGCGACTTTTAGCCCAAAAACGCTTATCAACCTTTTTACAAGAAAATGGTTTTAATCGCAAAGAAAAAAGCGAATCCTTAGCAATAATTTTACATTTGACTTATTTCATTGAAAATAACTCAGCAAATACCGCCGAAATGGATTTTCAATTTGCGATTTATTTTTCGGAGGCTGTAAAAATCAATACTCTTTTTACCTAAATTTGTGTTCCTAAGTAAGAAAAAATACCACCTTTTATGACACAAACAGAAACCAATACGGCCTCACTTACTTTTGAAGATTTCAAGAAAGAAGTCCTCAACGACTACAAAATTGCAATCGTCAGCCGCGAATGCAGTTTGCTGGGCCGACGGGAAGTTTTGACGGGAAAGGCCAAATTTGGCATCTTCGGCGACGGCAAGGAAGTGCCGCAGCTTGCCATGGCCAAGGCTTTCCGCAATGGCGATTTCCGTTCGGGGTATTACAGGGACCAGACTTTTATGATGGCCATCGGCGAATTGACGATTGAGCAATTCTTCGCCGGATTGTACGGCCATACCGATATCAACCACGATCCGATGAGTGCCGGACGCCAGATGGGCGGGCATTTTTCAACCCACAGTTTGAACACCGATGGTTCGTGGAAAGATTTGACCCAACAGAAAAATTCAAGCGCCGATATTTCACCGACCGCCGGACAAATGCCGCGACTCGTAGGATTGGCCCAGGCTTTCGAAGATTTTCCGCAACGTGGCCGGAATCGACACGACGAATTTTTCGGTCAATGGAAATGAAGTCGCCTGGGGAACGATCGGCAACGCCAGTACGTCCGAAGGTTTGTTTTTTGAAGCCATCAACGCCGCCGGGGTCTTGCAGATCCCAATGGTGATGAGTGTCTGGGATGACGAATACGGAATTTCGGTTCACGCCAAACACCAAACGACCAAAGAAAATATTTCTGAAATCCTCAATGGTTTCCAGCGAGACGAGAATAACAAAGGATACGAAATCATCCGTGTCAAAGGATGGGATTATGCCGAACTGGTTTCGGTGTACGAACGCGCTTCGCAAATTGCACGCGAGGAACACGTACCGGTTTTGATCCACGTGATCGAATTGACGCAGCCACAGGGCCACTCGACATCAGGTTCGCACGAGCGTTACAAAAATGCCGACCGTCTGCAATGGGAAAGCGATTTCGATTGCATCAAACAGATGCGGGAATGGATGATAACCTACAGCATCGCGACCGAAGCCGAAATGGATGCGATCGATGCGCAGGCCAAGAAAGACGTACTCGAAGGCAAGAAAGCCGCCTGGACCGCCTTTACCGAACCGATCAAGAATGAAAAAGCCGAATTGGTTGCTTTGCTCGAAAACATCGCTTCTTTCGAGCATCAATAAAGTGTTCATCCAAAAATACATCAATGATTTAGCCGATATCAAGGAACCGATCCGCAAGGATTTGTTGACCATTGCACGTAAGGTGTTGCGCATGATTGTCAAGGAAAACGGACGTGCCGAACTGGCTTCGTGGATTGCGAATTATACCGAAAAAATCCAACCCAAATTCAGCTCGAACTTATTCTCGGAATCCAAAGAAAATGTGTTTTCGGTTTCGGAAGTATTGCCGACTTACAACGACAATGCAGAAGAAGTCGATGCACGCCTGGTGATCCGCGACAATTTCGATGCGATTTTCACGAAATACCCCAACACGATGGTTTTTGGCGAAGATGCCGGAAACATCGGCGACGTGAACCAAGGTCTTGAAGGCATGCAGGAGAAATATGGCGAATTGCGCGTGGCCGACGTGGGCATCCGCGAAGCGACGATTCTCGGACAAGGCATCGGTTTGGCCATGCGTGGCCTGCGCCCGATTGCCGAAATCCAATACCTTGATTATTTGTTGTACGCGATCCAGATCATGAGCGACGATCTCGCGACTTTGCAATACCGTACCCAGGGCAAACAAAAGGCACCGCTCATCATCCGAACACGCGGACACCGTCTTCGAAGGCATCTGGCATTCGGGCTCGCCGATGGGTATGATCATCAATGCGGTACGCGGCATCCACGTTTTGGTGCCGAGAAACATGACAAAGGCGGCAGGTTTTTACAATACGCTGTTGCAAACCGACGAACCGGCTTTGGTCGTCGAATGCCTGAACGGCTACCGCCTCAAGGAAAAAATGCCAACGAATTTGGGTGAATTCAAGACGCCGATCGGTGTGGTGGAAACCCTCAAACAAGGAAGCGACATTACGCTGGTTTCCTATGGTTCGACTTTGCGCTTGGTGGAACAAGCGGCCAAAGAATTGCTCGAAATCGGGATCGATTGTGAAATCATCGACGTACAATCGTTGTTGCCTTTCGATGTCAACCACGACATTGTCAAGAGCGTCATGAAAACGAATCGTCTGCTGGTGATCGACGAGGACGTTCCGGGTGGTGCCTCGGCGTTCATTCTGCAACAGGTCATCGACGAACAGGGCGGTTACAACTACCTCGACAGCAAACCGCAAACGCTCACGGCAAAGGCACACCGTCCGGCTTATGGCACCGATGGCGATTATTTCTCCAAACCATCTGCCGAGGACATTTACGAAAAAGTCTATGCGATGATGAACGATGTCGACCCAGGAAAATATCCGACATTGATTTGATTCCAGTTCATACAATCCAAAAGCCGACACCAAAAATGTCGGCTTTTTTAGTTCTCAAATCTTAAAAGATTAACCGCGTATCTTGTAAAAGTGAACCGGTAAGGATATTTTAATTTTATCCCGAACACAATAAAAACACAACATGAAAAAAATACTGCTCGCAGGAATAATATCGGTCGCTTTATTGACTGCCTGCAAAAACGAAGTCCCGTCGGCACCTGCAGAGCCGGCAGCGGTTCCATCCACGCCTGCGCCCGCCCTGCCCGAGACGCCTGAACCAGAAGTGCCACAGCAAAAAGAAGGCACCTCGGTACAGATCGGCCCCGATGGCGTAAAGGTCCAAAACAAAAACGGCGACAAAAAAACCGGGGTCAAGGTCGAAGATGGAAAAATCACCGTAGATGCGCGATCGCCCCAATAACTTAAAGTTTTGATAAAGTAAAATGCACCCGGCGCCAGTGTTGGATTTTTATTTAAATTTAAAAGTTAATACTTCCTACATGAACAAATTCGAAATGTTGCTTGCCTCGATAACCGATGCCAAGGTCATCAAAGAAACCAGCGGTTTCCCAATAGATTTATCAGATTCGAGCCCGCTGCTCGACCAAGTAAGCCTGACCGACACGGCCGATTTCGAAGGTTTCATCGAAAATTACCTGACGCAAAACAAAGCCGATTTTGCGTTCGGCGGTTACCATGAAAAACGCAAATTGTACCAACGCAGCGATATTTTCAACGACGGCGAAAGCGACGAACGCAACATTCACATCGGGCTTGATTTATGGCTTGAAGCCGGGACACCTGTGCTGGCGGCGCTCGAAAGGAACCGTCCACAGTTTTGATTACAACGCCGGTGTTGGGGATTATGGCCCGACGATTATTTTGGAACACACGGTTGAAGCCCAGCAATTCTACACGCTTTACGGACATTTGTCGCTCGAAAGCATTGAGGAAATCGAAATCGGCGATGTGTACCGCAAAGGCCAACAACTCGCGACCCTGGGCGATGCCTCGGTTAACGGCGATTACGCGCCACACCTGCATTTCCAGATCATCAAGGACATTGAGGATTGGTTTGGCGATTATCCGGGCGTTTGCAGCGAAAAGGATGTGGCATTCTATCTCGAGAATTGTCCCGATCCCGATTTATTGTTGAAATTAAATAAATAAAAATGAGAACGATATTGATCCTGATGTGCAGCCTGTTGCTCCTCGTCGGTTGCAAATCCAAGAAAACCGCAGCCAAACCGGCCCCGAAAAAAATCGAAGTCGTCGAAAAGGAAAAAATCAACGAAGTCCAAAAAGACAAAGCCT
Source organism: Flavobacterium sp. (assembly GCF_047602195.1). GTDB lineage: Bacteria > Bacteroidota > Bacteroidia > Flavobacteriales > Flavobacteriaceae > Flavobacterium. The sequence continues at coordinate 2,129,377 of NZ_JASGHW010000004.1, read as the reverse complement.
ACGACGCAGGCAAACGCATTTTGATGACCTGCAACACCTCCAAGTTCAAACCGTTCAGTGCTTCAGAGGCCACACCGACCGTCATCAAGAATACGACCCAGGAACGGTTGACCAAAACCTGTCTCAAATTCCGGCTCAAGTATGGCGATTTCCGTGACATCCAACTCGTGGAAGTCATCCACAACAAAACCGACAAGACCAACATTTACCGCTACAAGGCGTTGTATGAAAAGAAAATCGCCAACAAGGAACTGCGTGTGACCATGAATGAGGAAAACAAAGTTTCGGCGATTAAATCACTCGATTGGGTGGATAAATTCTAAATTTGTAAAAAACATTCCATGACCATCAAACCATTGTTCGTTTGTATCATTTTCCTGCTGGCAACCCCGCTATTTTCGCAGGAAATGATGACCACCAAGGACGGGGCGCCGATTCCCGCCACTGAAACCTGGGATTTCCTTTGTGAAAATTACGCGCTCACGGGAACGGCCAAAGTTCAAATCGCCAAAGACGGAAAAGGCGGCGTGCTCAAAATTGCCGTACAAACCACCGACCCAAGCTTTTTCATTGGCGGTGTCGCCTATGTTTATCTTGAAGACAATACGATAATCGTATGTACCGACAAACGCATGCGAACCAATAAAGACAATGTCAGTACAGTCTGGTATACGTTTTCAACGGTAGAAATGAACAAACTCAAAACGACCAATATCGGCTCGATCCGTTTCAGCATCCGCGGCAATCCAACCAAATTCAGCAGTCAAACCGGAACCTTCACCGCAGTGAATAAAAAGTCGTATTTTAGTGTGGGGGAAAACAAACCCGAAACCTACCCGACCGCAACACAAATCACCGCCCTATACCATAAACCATGAATCCGAACCAACAGATCATCGAAGAATTTTACGCCGGATTTGCCAGCCACCATGCCGATACGATGGTGAGCTGCTACCATCCCGACGTGGTTTTTCACGATCCTGCCTTCGGGACTTTGCACGGGAAAGATGCAGGTGACATGTGGCACATGCTCATCGAACGCAGCAAAGGCCAATTGCAGATCGAGTTTTCAAATGTCAGCGCCGATGAAACTTCAGGTTCAGCCCAATGGGTCGCGACCTATATTTTCAGCAAGACCAACCGAAAAGTGGTCAATAAAATTCAAGCCCAATTCGAATTCAAGGACGGGCTGATCATCAAGCACACCGACCGCTTCGATTTGTGGAAATGGAGCAGCCAGGCATTGGGTTTTACGGGCTTGGTGTTGGGATGGACGAATTTCATGCAGCAAAAAATCCGGCAACAAGCCATCCAATCCTTGCGCGCCTACCAAAACAAGCCTCGAAATTAACATACATTTTAAAAGCTTTGGCGGGCAATTGCGTAATTTTAAGCAAATGCAAAATGTATGGAAAACCCAAAACAAAGCATCTTCCTGCCCTATTTATGGCTGGTCTGGTCCGACGATCTGCTGAGCCAGAACGAACTCAACGTCCTGCAACAATTCATCAGCAGCCGCGAATGGCTTTCACAATCCCAGCAAAAAATGTTGCTCGGGATGATTGCACCAACTTCCCCTCCATCGCGCCAAACCTTGGCCGAATGGAAATCGATCGTCCATGCTGTGCTAGAAACAAAACCGAAAATCCGCAGTCTATTTGGTCTTGCACTCGAACTGTCGCAAAACAACGCCGATGTCAAGAAGCAAAAAAACGAATTCCTGCAACTCGAGAATGCGCTCGGGATTCTGGGCGAGGAAGCGTTGCGCACCTTCAAATCGCCAGAAAATACCCTGACCCAAAACCACCATACCGTCCATCAATTCGACGTAACAAAAATGACCGCCTTACTCGATGGCAAACAAGCGCCGATCATCAACCGAGTCAAGCAATTGCTGCAACGTCCAGCTTTCAAGTACGTCGCAGAAAACGACACGGACGCCTATCGCGAGAAAGTTTTCCAATGGTGTAAAATCCTGGCCAAGGAAAAACTGGGAAGCATGGCCTACCCAACGAAATATGGTGGCGGAGGCAACATCGCCGATTATTTTGCCATTATGGAAACGCTGAGCTACCACGATTTGAGCCTGGTCATCAAATTTGGTGTCCAGTTCGGGCTTTGGGGCATGAGCGTACAATTGCTCGGCACGGAAAAACACCACAAGAAATACTTGGCTGCTATCGGCTCGCTCCGACTCCCGGGTTGTTTCGCGATGACCGAAACCCATCATGGTTCAAACGTCAAGGGCTTGGAAACCACGGCGACTTACAACCACCAGAAACAAGTCTTCGTCATCCATACGCCCAATCCGAATGCCCAGAAGGAATACATCGGCAATGCAGCAAAACACGGCAAAATGGCTACGGTTTTTGCCCAATTGATTATCGACGGAAAAAGTTATGGCGTTGGCGCTTTTATCGTTCCATTGCGCGATGAAAATGGCGTTGTCCTCAAAGGCATTACCATTGGCGATTGCGGGCCAAAAATGGGATTGAATGGCGTCGATAATGGCACGATCCGCTTCAGCAAAGTGGTTATTCCCAAAGAAAACATGCTCGACCGTTTTGCTTCGATCAACGACAAAGGCGAATTTGAAAGCCCGATCCCGAGTGACAACCGGCGGTTTTTCACGATGCTCGGTACCTTGGTCGGTGGCCGAATCGGGATTCCGCGTTCGGCATTGGCGGCAGCCAAATCTGGGCTGACCATCGCGATACGGTACGGCGACCGCAGGAGACAATTCGGGCCCGATGGCGGTTCAGAAGTCCCGATCCTCAATTACCGCATCCACCAGAGGCGATTGCTTCCTCGACTGGCGAATGCCTATGCCTTGCATTTCGGACTGCAATACCTGACCCAACGTTACATTGGCCGCAAGGAAACCGAGATGCAGGAAATCGAAGCGCTCGCCGCCGGCATGAAAGCTTATGCGACCTGGAGTACGCGCAACACTTTACAGGAATGCCGCGAAGCCTGCGGTGGTAAAGGATATTTGTCCGAAAACCGGATCGGTTCGCTTAAAAACGACACCGAAATCTACACGACATTCGAAGGCGACAATACCGTCCTGATGCAATTGGTCGCCAAAAGCAGGCTTGCCGAGTTTAGAAAAGAATTTGCCCAAATGGATGCAGCCCAAATGGTCAGCTTTGTGATCGACAAGGCCAAAATTGCCATCTCCGAAAGGAATCCGATCGCCAAACGCAACACCGATGAAGCGCATTTGATCGATTTCGCTTTCCACAGGCAAGCTTTCGAATACCGTGAAAAGGTGATTTTGGAATCGGCAGCGAAACGGCTCAAACGCTTGATCGATGACGGCATGGATGCCTATGACGCCTTCAATGTCGCGCAACACCAAATGATTGCCGTAGCCGAAGCCTATTTGGAGCGTGTTGTCTTGGAGCAATTCCAACATCAAATCAGCCAAACAAAAGACAAAAAGCTAAAAGCCGTTTTGGAAAAATTGTGCCAGCTATTTGCACTTTCGCTACTCGAAAAACACAACGGCTGGTACCTGGAAGAAAATTATATGGAGGCGGCCAAAACCAAAGCGATCCGAAAAATGGTGGGCCAATTGTGTTGGGAAATCCGTCCGCACGCGGTGCCGTTGGTCGAAGCGTTTGCAATTCCGGAGCGTTGTTTGGCTGCGCCGATTGCGTTTGATGAAAACAAATCGTTTGGAGACTGATAGACGCAACGGCATCTTGATGGTGTTTCGATCAATCGATTAAACAGTTAAACGATTAAACGAAATTAAAATCAACAACCCAATTTTTATCCGGATTGTAACCCAATTCCCCCGATTGCACTTCCAGCGGCCCGTCAAAATTGTTCGTATACAAACCGCCCGTACCCAATCCCTGTGGCATTGGGTTTTGCAGTCCAAAGGTGAATTGGGCGATTGCATTTAAACCGATATTGCTTTCGAGCGCCGAGGTGATCCACCAACCAATTTGGTATTTTTGGGCCAATGCAATCCACGCTAATGTCCCGCGAAATCCACCGATAAAACTGGGCTTTAAAATGAGGTATTGCGGTTTGATTTTGTGTAACAATTCTTCCTTTTCCTTTGAAGAAAACACGCCGATCAATTCTTCGTCCAAAGCAATGGGTATTTTTGGGTTTTTACACAAAACTGCCATACTGTCATGTTGATTTTTTTGTATAGGCTGCTCGACGCTATGTATTTTAAATTCAGATAGTTGATTTATTTTATCAAAAGCATCAATTTCAGAAAAAGCACCGTTGGCATCGACGCGGATTTCAATCTGATTTTCGTCGAAGTTTTGACGGATTGAACGCAATAAATCGAGTTCTTTTTCAAAATCAATCGCCCCGATTTTGAGTTTAACACAATGGAAACCCTCAGCTATCTTTTGTTCTATCTGCTGCTTCATAAAACCCTCATTTCCCATCCAAACCAAACCATTGATCGGAATGTTTTTTTGCCCGTCTGTAAATTTCGACGGAAACAACACAAACGGATTTTCGCTCCGCAAAGAACGGAATGCCATTTCAACCCCAAACTGGATCGACGGGAATTCAAGCAACGCTTCCCAAAGCTTTTCTTCGCCTAAATGGATATGGTCGCAAACCCATTGCAGTTTCGCCTCATAATCGGGCCGGTCGTCCGCGCTGAGGCCACGCAAAATCCCGCACTCGCCTATTCCGGTTTTCCCTTCATTTTCGAGCAGCAGGAACCAGGTTTCTTTTTCGGTCAATATCCCGCGCGAAGTCCCAGACGGATTCTTGAATTGAAGCAGATAGCGATGGTAGGTTGCCTTCAACTTGTTTTATTTTAATGAATTCAAAATAGCCTCAAAATCCTCGGAGGCGATGCCGGCTTTCTTAAACGCCTCGAAGTCGAGTTTGACTTTTTCCTTCCATGCCAACGCATCGGTCACATTTTGCGCCTTGTATTTCTTGTAGATTTTTTTGGCCGTACTGTAATCGCCATTGAGCAGGTGCGCATGCGCCAGGTTGAGCTTGATCTGCAATTCGGAAGGGTCGAGTTTTTCGCCTTCCTTGAGGAATTTAAGCGCCTTCTCGTACTGCCTGGTCAACAGGAAGCTGTAACCGATTGCATTGTAATCGGCGGCATTGGCCTTGTTTTCGTTGATGACGACCTGCAATTTGGCAATCGCATCGCCAAACTGCCCCTGCTTGATGAATTCGGCGGCCTGGTCACGCAGGGCCTTGTAGATTTCCCCCGAAGCGTCGGTTTCGTTGAGACAGGTTTTGCCGTAATCCTTGAATGCCTTGGCTTTTTCGGCGGCGAGCATTTTATTGTATTCGGGAAACTTGTAATCCTTCTGGAATTTGTCGAGAATGCAGATGCAGAAATCGTCGGCATCGGGAATGCGCTTGGCCAGGTCGGAAGTCTTGCACAGACTAATGACCGACTTCTTGTTTTCGGAAGTCCAACCCCGGCTCATCTTGTTGTCGACCCAAGGCACGACCTCGAGCACGATTTTCTGCTTCAATATCCAGTTGTTGCTCTCGAACGCAAACCACAAATTGGTCGAGCCCGGGTTCAGGCAAGCCATTTTTTCTGCCGAGAGCACCTTGACTTCTTTGTTGATCGGCGTATCCTGATACAGGCACGCTTTTTCCGGCTTGCCCGTTTCGCGGTACTTTTGCGCATTTTCGCTGGTCGTAAAAATCCCGTAACGGCATTTATCGTCGCCCGAGACTTTGGACAGGATAAAAATAGCACCCGCCGAGCCCTGGCTAATGCCGCTGGGATCCGGAATCGACTTGAGCAACGACACGAGACTGTTGGCCAATTGCTGGTTTTCGTCCAGAATCGTGATGCGGTAGACCACTTCGGTCGTACCGACAGGAAAATCCTCGGTCTTGATCACGACGCGGTTTCCGGCGGGAACAATGATTTCGCGCGAGGTAGCGCGGTCTTTGTCCCAATAGCCGTCGGTTTGCGCGCTGACGATGGTCGCGAACAGTGAAAGAAAAAAGGTAAATGTTAGCTTGGTCATGGTTTGGAAGTGGAAAGCCCTAGCCCGGATGGGAGCGGTATCCTTTTGTCCCGCAGGGCAAAAGATAAAGCGGACAGCCGGACTCGAGCTCCTAAAATTAAAAATAAGGAGCGAACAGGCGAAGCAAAAAGCTCCTAAAAATTCTACAAATCGATTGAATCGCCGATGGGCAACAACATTAAATCTTTGCCCGCATCGAAAAACTTTTTCTTGGCCTCGGCATGGTCGATCTCGATGTAGCCGAACGTATCGTAATGGTAGCCCAGGATCTTGTCGCACTCGACAAAATCGGAGGCGGTGATCGCGTCGTCCACATCCATCGTATAATTGCTGCCGATCGGCAAAATGGCCAAATCGAGCGTGGTGCGCAACGGAATCAGTTTCATGTCGTAGGTCAATGCCGTATCGCCCGCGATATAAATGTTTTTGTGCTCGCTTTCGAGTACGAAACCACCGGGATTGCCGCCATAAGTCCCGTCAGGAAAGGCACTCGAATGGATCGCATTGACGTATTTGACGGTCCCGAAATCGAAGTTCCAACTGCCGCCGTGGTTCATGCCGTGGCTGTTGAATCCTTTCTTGGCGTAATAATCGGCGATTTCGGCGTTCGAAACGATGAGCGCGCCGGTGTTTTTGGCGATGGCCTCGACGTCGAGCACATGGTCGCCGTGTGCGTGCGTGACCAAAATGAAATCGGCTTTTAGATTTTGGATGTTGATGTGCGCCGCCTTGGGATTGGCGGAAATATACGGATCGACGATGAGGTACTTGCCGTCGACCTCTATCCCGAGCGCGGCATGGCCCAAATAAGTTATTTTCATAAGGTTTTAGTTGAAATGGTTAATGGTGGCGTTGACAATCTGCACGATGATGTCGGTAAAGAAATAGATCAGCGACAGCGAAATAATCAGTGAAATCAGGAAAGTACTGATGGCCAATTTCTTGAGTTCGGGATCGAGCAGACGCGGTTCCTTGTTGTTGTAGACCGTCCGCAGGTGCTTGACCAAAGGAATGTAAGCCACCAGAAACAGGTACATGTCGAAATTGATCTGTTCGGGGTAACTGTCTTTGTACCAATCGAAAAGAAACGCAAACAACAGCATGAGCACCATCGCCCCGCCAACGAGGAAATAATGATACACCTTGGCTTTGGCGCCGCCAATCTTGACTACAATGGTGTTCTTGCCTACTTTCCGGTCCGATGCCTCGTCGCGCATGTTGTTCAGGTTGAGCACGCCCACGCTGAGCATCCCGATGGCCGCTGCCGGAAGGATCAGCAACGGGTCGATTTCCTTGAGGTACATAAAACTCACGCCGAGCGTACTGACCAATCCGAAGAATACAAAAACGAACACATCGCCATAGCCGCGGTAGCCGTAAGCCGTATTACCCACGGTGTAACGGATGGCCGAAGCCACCGCCAAGGCCCCCAAGGTCAAAAAGAACAACGAGAACACAAAATTGGTTTTCTTGAACGCGAAATAAATCAGCGTGACGGCCGAAATCATCGTCAAAATCGAGGTAATCAACATCGCGCGTTTCATCGCTGCCGGGGAAATCACCCCGCTTTGGATGGCGCGTTTGGGCCCGACACGGTCTTGGTTGTCGGTTCCTTTGATGCCGTCGCCGTAATCGTTGGCAAAATTCGAAAGAATCTGCAGCAACAAAGTCGTGGTAATGGCAAAGGTGAATATTTTCCAGTTCGGACGCGCCTGCGACATCGCATAAAAACATCCTAAAATAATCCCTGATACAGAAAGCGGTAAGGTTCGTACGCGCGCGGCTTCAATCCAGTGTTTCATTTAATCAATGAATAATTAACAGTTAATAATTAACAATTGCAGATGCAATCAATCCTTACAAATTTACAGCGAAAATCATTTCCAATAATTATTAATTAGCCATTATTAATTATTATTTGGCTACATCCAATTGCTGTCGGAGGTTTCCATCTCATACAGCCAAAGGTTGACGTACTGTTTGATGGTGGTGAAATCACCGAGCTGGAAACTGACATTTCCGCCTGCGGTATGGATCGTCAAATAGCCGATGTCGGCGCTTTTGTGCCAGAACAATTGCGAAACCGTGAGCGCCTGTATCTTTTGCGGCTCGATGATTTCATCGGTGATGTCCCAAGCCCCGCTTTGCTTGATGATGAAACGGTCGCCGATGAACAATCGGTAATTCTTAAATCCGAAACAAAGAATGAGCAACGCAAAACCGATATAGACCGGAATCAAATACGCAAATTGCAGTAAATTCCCGGCTGCATTGACCGCGATCAGATAAAACAGCGCCAGCGGCAACACGATTGTCAGGAAAATGGAAAAGACGAGCTTACGGAAATTGGGCCTGAGCATCACGCCTTTTTCGGGGATTTTTCCAAAAAGCAGCTTCAGGATCGCATCGCGTTCGCTTTCATTGCAGCCCGGAATTTCAATGGCCTGTTTGCGCTCCTCCTGCTCGCCGCCCGTGGCTTGCTTAATCTTGAGTTCGAGCACGTCGAGTTTCTTTTGGAAGTAATTGCGCGTGATGGCGACAATCTGCACCTTTTCGGGTTTGATGATCGTGCTTTTGGTATTGAACAATCCGAAAGACAACAGCAACGAGCCTTTCTGCTTGGCAATTTTATAATCGAAATAACGCACGACGATGCGGAAAATATTGATGACCAGAATCGACCCGAACATAATCAGCAACACGATCCCGATCGATGACAGGATTGCGTTTCGGTCAAAATAAGAACTGAATTGATCCTCATCGAGATAGCCTTGGTTGGAAAACCGCAGGATATTGTCGTAAAGCGTCGCAAAAAAAGCCAGCAACAATCCCAGACTTCGGATGTAATTGGAGGTAATGCCCACCTTGAGCAGACTCAACAGGCTGATGCTGATGAATGGTTTTTCTTCGGATACGGCATTTTCAACCAGCGCATCCTGGCCCACAAAAGTCCTTTCGTTTTCAAGCAACTTGGCCTTGAGCGCAATGGCCAAGGCATGCGAAATCGCCTTGATCGACACTTCCTTTTCTTTGCTGCCCGCCGTATCCACATCAAGCGCATGGATGCCGATAATCCTTTGGAGCAACGACTGTTTGATATTGACCTGCTGGATCTTATGCAGCGCGATCGTGGTGCGCGTTTTACTAAAAACCCCTTCAGTGATGACAAATTCTCCGTTGGCCTGGTCGAGAAAAAAAGTAAAATTGCGGTAACGCAGGTAAGCCACCACACCGATTGCGGCAAAAAACAACAATCCCCCAACCAAAAGCCAAAGCTTATTGATTTCATTGAACTTGAAAATCCATACCACAAAAATGGGCCACAGCGCGCGCGCATACTGCTGCACCGTGTCAAAAAACATGACAATGATTCCGACAGCCGATTGCCGTTGCGGCACATTGAACTGGTTTTCCATTTACAGCTCTTTTTGGATTTTACCCATGAGCAATTGCTTGATGTTCTCGGCCTGCTCCTTTTCGATCCCCGGGATTTCGATGTCACTCGAACTGCCTCCGGCCGTGAAGATTTCGATGGTCGCCAATCCGAAGAAACGCGAAATAAAACCTTCGTGCAAGGCGACATGCTGCACCCTGTTGTAAGGAATGACGATGGTTGTCGTGGCGATAATCCCATGCCGGAAAAGCACATCGTGGTTGCGGAAGGCAAATGCTTTCTTGCGGAAAGAAATGCGGGCAAAAAACAAACACAACCCGATTAGGGCCAATAACGGAACCAACAAGGTGGCTCCTATCGTCTGGAATTCTTCGATAAAAGCAACCGCAGCCACCAAGCCGATTGCGATAACGCCAAAAATAATCAGCCAGGTCAGCAGCACCACTTTCCAATAATCGCGGTGCAGTGCCGTCATCGCGACTTCTTCAAATCTCGGCAACTGGGCAGTATCGATCGTTTCGTTCGTAAAATTTTCCATTGGTTTTTGGATGGGTTACGGAATCCATTTCTTTTCAAAGTTCGGTTTGCGCTTTTCGAGAAAGGCATTGCGTCCTTCGATGGCCTCGTCGGTCATATAGGCCAGACGCGTGGCTTCGCCTGCAAAAACCTGCTGCCCGACCATGCCGTCGTCGGTGAGGTTCATCGCGAATTTGAGCATCTTGATGGAGGTAGGCGACTTGGCCAGGATTTCCTGCGCCCATTGAAAGGCAGTATCTTCAAGCTCATCGTGCGGGATCACGGCGTTGACCATGCCCATTTCGAAGGCTTCCTGCGCCGAGTAATTGCGCCCGAGGAAAAAGATTTCACGCGCTTTCTTCTGCCCGACCATTTTGGCCAGATAAGCCGAGCCGTAACCGCCGTCGAAACTCGTCACATCGGCATCGGTTTGCTTGAAGATGGCGTGTTCTTTACTGGCCAGCGTCAAATCGCAGACCACATGCAGGCTGTGTCCGCCGCCTACCGCCCAGCCCGGAACGACCGCGATGACCGCTTTGGGCATGAAACGAATCAGCCTTTGCACCTCGAGAATGTTTAAACGATGCATACCGTCGTCGCCTACGTAACCTTGATGGCCGCGTGCACGTTGGTCCCCGCCGCTGCAGAACGACCAGATGCCGTCTTTGGACGATGGCCCTTCGGCAGAAAGCAACACCACGCCAATCGAGGTGTCTTCCTGTGCATCATAAAAAGCCTGATACAATTCGCTGGTGGTTTTTGGACGGAACGCATTGCGCACATCCGGACGGTTGAACGCGATACGTGCCACGCCGTCACACTTTTTATAGGTAATGTCTTCGAAATCTTTAACAGTCTTCCAGTTTATTTGAGCCATATTTGTGCTATTTTAGCGTAAAAATAATACATTTAAATCAATATTTACATGAAACAAACCTTGTTGAATATTAGCCTGTTCGCCTTGGCTTTCTCTGCCTACAGCCAAAAATATGAATTCCAGACCGTTAAGGACATCTCTTGCACGCCGGTGGTTTCGCAGGGACAAACAGGAACTTGCTGGAGTTTTTCGTCGACCTCTTTTTTAGAAGCCGAAATCATCCGCACGACAGGCAAATCGATCGATCTTTCCGAAATGTTCAACGTGCGCCACACCTACCCTAAAAAAGCGTGGAATTTTGTGATGCGGCAAGGCAAGGCCCAATTTGGCGAAGGCGGACTCAACCATGATGTCATCAACAGCGCGCGCGATTTTGGACTGGTCCCGCAAAGCGCGTTTACCGGCCTGGTCAATGACCAAACGAAATACGACCACACCAAAATGGTCGAGGAATTGGAAGCTTTGCTCAAAGCCAATGCCGATCCGTCGAAAAAACCGGATCCCGAATGGCAGGCCAAAGTCAATAACATTCTCGACAGTTACATGGGCAAGGACATCAACGAATTCACTTTCGAAGGCAAAAAATACACCCCGAAAAGTTTTCTTGAGATGACCAAGCTCAATCTTAATGATTATGTGACGATTACATCTTTCACACACGTGCCGTTTTACAAGTCGTTCATCCTTGACATCCCGGACAATTTCTCCTATGGAAATTTCTACAACATGCCGCTCGACGAATTCATGCAGAACATTGACAATGCCTTGGACAAAGGTTACACGTTGGCACTCGACGCCGATGTGAGCGAAAAGACCTTCTCCCCTAAAAACGGCGTAGCGATCATTCCGGCCAACGATGCCGATGCCATCGCCAGCTTAACCGAAATCAAACCCGAAAAGAATGTCACGCAGGAGTTGCGCCAGCAGGAATTCGAAAACTTCAACACCACCGACGACCATTTGATGCACATCGTGGGCAAGCTCAAGGATCAAAAAGGCAATATCTACTACAAGGTCAAAAACTCTTGGGGAAGCGACAATGCGCGTGTGGCCAATGGCGGTTACGTCTATGTGAGCGCCGCCTACATGAGGCTCAAGGCCATCTCGGTACTGGTACACAAAGATGCCCTGGCGGCGAAAACCAAGAAATCACTCGGCGTTTAATTGCCAAAACTATTATTGGCCACGAATACACGAATTAAAAGTCAAATTCGTGTATTCGTGGCTATTTTTTTAGTCCCATTTCACCGAAGTCATCGTCAATGAGCCGCCCACGGGTTTGTCGTTGAAAAAACCGATGTCGTCTTTGGAATCCCGCAACGCCAGGGTATACAACAACGGATAATAATGATCGGGGGTTGGAATAGCTAGCCTTGCCGCCTTGTTGAGCTTTTCGTAATCGATCAGCGCCTTGAAGTCGTGGTTGCCGATTTTCTCCTTGAACACCTGATTCATCTCAATGGCCCAATCGAAACCATATTCAGCCTCGCCTAGTTTGTCCCAGGCCACCATGCGCAGGTTGTGCACCATATTGCCGCTGCCGATGATGAGTACGCCCTTCTTGCGCAATGCTTTCAATTGCTTGGCGAGTTCGTAATGGTATTCGGGTGGTTTGTTGTAATCGATACTGAATTGCAGCACCGGAATATCGGCATTGGGGTACATGTGCCTGACCACGCTCCAGGTACCGTGATCCAAGCCCCAGTCGTGGTCGAGACCGACACTAGTCGAAGTAATCAATTTTGAGGTTTCGACCGCCAAAGACGGGCTGCCCGGCGCCGGATATTGCACATTGAACAATTCCTGTGGAAAACCGCCGAAATCGTGGATGGTTTTTGGAAAGTCCATCGCGGTGATGTGCGATCCCCGGGTCAGCCAGTGCGCCGAAATGACCAACACGGCTTTGGGTTTTGGGATTTCTTTCCCGAATCTGGCCCAGGTTTGGGAAAATTCGTTGTCCTCGATCGCGTTCATCGGCGATCCGTGCCCGATAAACAACACCGGGTGCGTGAGATCCTCCTCGCCCAACGATTGGGTCCAGTTGTAAAAAGGTTGCAATGATGCCATGACTATTCCTCCTGTAATGGTTTTGATGAAATCTTTCCGTTCCAAAATACAATATTTGTATATACAAATGTACAACTCTATTTTAGAAATCGGATTGATTTACCGCAAAATTAACAGACTGGTTTACAACAGATGGATGCCGTCGTCCTTGATTTCAATCAGCCGCTCCTTGTACAACGCACCGATGGCTTTCTTGAACGTTTTCTTGCTCATCTGCAAAACTGCCTTGATGTCTTCGGGGTGCGAATCGTCATTGAGCCGCAGGAAACCACGATTGGCCTTGAGTTCGAGTAAAATCTTGTCGGCGTTGGGCTCTACGTTTTCGTAGCCTTGCTTTTGCAGCGACACATCGATCTTGTGATCGGGACGGATGTTCTTGATGAAACCGCGCAGTTTGTCGCCGGTACGGATCGAATCGTCATACACTTCATCCTTATACAGCAATCCTTTGTGCTGGCCGTTGATGATGACATTGATGCCCAACTCAGTGATGTGCGACACGATCAGGTCGACCTCCTCGCCTTTCTCGACGGTTAGGGTTTCATTGTCTAAAAATTGATTGGTTTTGCTCGATGCGACCAGTCGGTTGGTTTTTTCATCGAGATACAGGTACACAAGGTAACGCTTGCCTTTTTCCATCTCACGCGCCTGCTCCTTGAACGGGACCAGGATGTCCTTTTCGAGTCCCCAATCCATGAATGCACCGACACGGTTGGTGTAATTCACGCGCAGCAAAGCAAACTCGTTGAGTTGGATGTACGGCTTCAACGTTGTGGCGACGGGCCGTTCTTCGTGGTCGAGGTAAACAAAAACGGTCAACTCATCGCCTATTTCAAATTTTTTGGGAACATATTTGATGGGCAATAAAATGTCTTCGGCTTCATTGCCGTTGCCGAGGAACAAACCGACTTTGGTTTGGCGCAGTATTTCGAGTGTGTTGTATTTTCCGATTTCAATCATAGCCGCAAAGGTACAAACTTGAAAAAGGTTTTAAGCCAACGCCTTGAAATAATCTTTTAGGATGGAATCATTTTCCTTTTCGGGTGTGAAAACTTCCAAAATGCAAGGCTTTGTATTTTTGGCGTACAGCGATTTCAACCCCAATGCCAACGACTGCTCATCGGTGGCGGTGAAGTAATCGAGCTGGAACATTTTGGCCAGATGCTCGGCGGTCAATTGGTGCGAAGTCTCGAAATACGTATTGAAAATCTTGCTTTCCTGATGGCCCGGCAAAATCCTGAAAATACCGCCGCCGCCATTGTTGACGACGATGATCTTGAAATTCTTCGGGATGTAATTGTTCCAGAGCGCGTTGCTGTCGTACAGAAATCCGATATCGCCCGTGATCAAGGTCGTTGGCCTGTCCGAAGCCGAAGCCGCACCGATGGCCGTAGACGTACTGCCGTCAATCCCGCTCGTACCTCGGTTGCAATAGACCGAAACCGACGCATCAATGTCAAACAACTGTGCGTAACGGATCGCTGCGCTGTTGCTCACCTGCAGCATCGAATTTTGTGGAAGCGCCGGGATGATGGCACCAAACGCCTTCAAATCGGAAAACGGAATTTTTGCCAAATATTTATCATGCAAAGCCTCGCGTTTCTTCTTGACCGTCTGCCCGAGCTTGAAATAATCGCTTTTGACGGTTTTGGTAAACGGCAAAATCTGCGCAAAGAAATCGTTCGGGTTGGTCTCGAAATGATGTGCCAGGCTGCCAAACGTATTGTACGCGCGCAACGGATCGATGTGCCAATGGTGCTCCGGACGGTACATTCTCAAAAACGCCTTGATCCTTTTGGAGACAATCAATCCGCCAAAAGTAATCAGGATTTCGGGCTGGAATTGCTTGAATTCTTTTTCCTTGAACGGCGTAATGATCGTATCGATGTTACCCAGGAACGTCGGGTGGTGCAAATTCGAGGTCGTCTCGGTCATGACCATCACCGACGGATCGGAAGCGAGTTTATTCAGGATTTCCTCATCGATTTCATTGGGTTCGTTGACGCCCACAAGAATGAGTTTCTTCTTGGCCGAATTCCAGATGTTGGTCGAGGCGATGATGTCCTCGATCGAAATGTTCTTGTAGAATTTGGCAAAAGCCGAAATCGTCGGGTCGACGACCTGCTTCTTGACCGTTTCATACAACGGCTCCTCAAACGGAACGTTGATGTGCGCCGGACCTTTTTTGGTATACGCTTTATTGATCGCCTCGTTGATCAGGTGGTCGTTGTATTCGGAAGCTTCCTCGGTCAGGTTCGCGTTGAACAACGAATGGTTGTCGAATACATCGCGCTGGCGGATGGTTTGCCCGTCACCGATGTCGATTTTTTCCAATGGACGATCGGCCGAAATCACTATCAGTGGAATCTGGCTGTAAAAAGCCTCGGCCACGGCCGGATAATAATTGAGCAAGGCCGAACCCGAAGTGCAGACCAAAGCCACGGGCTTGTTGATCTGCTGGGCGATGCCGAGCGCGAAGAAACCCGCGCAACGTTCATCGGCGATGCTGTAACATTTGAAATTGGGATTGCTCGCAAAACCGATGGTCAGCGGCGCATTCCTCGAACCTGGCGATATGACGATGTGGTTGACGCCCTTGGCCATGCAAATCTGGATGATGCTTTGGGCTAGTGGAATTTTCGGGTAGATCATGTATGCTGTTGCTTCAAATTCAAGAATCGTTGATTTTTTGAGGCGAACAAATTTAACTACTTTTGGACAAACTTGAACAATTCCCATGGAAATAATCATCCGCCCGGCCGTGATTGCCGATGTGCCAAGCATCCTCGATATTGTCAACCATGCCATTTTGCATACGACCGCCAATTACAACTACGAACCGCAAACGCTCGAAACCCAATTGCAATGGTTCAAGGACAAGCAACAGCACAATTTTCCGGTCATCGTGGCCGAGTTCGAAAACCAGGTCATCGGTTATGGCGCCTATGGGACGTTTCGCGAAAAAATCGGGTACCAATACACGGTCGAGCATTCGGTGTATGTGGCCGACAACCATTTCGGCAAAGGCATCGGCAAATTGCTCCTTACCGAATTGATCCGGCTGGCGCGCGCGCAAAACTACCATGTCATGATCGGTGCGATCGACGCCGACAACGCCGACAGCATTGCCTTCCATAAAAAATTCGGTTTTGAAGAATGTGGTGTGATCAAACAGGCCGGTTTCAAATTCGGCAAATGGCTCGATTTGTTGTTCATGCAATTGATCCTGAAATAAAAAACGGGAAATCTTTCGAAATCCCGTTATTTGATTACATTCAAGGTAATGAGCAGTGTCGTGATGAACAGGACAATCAATCCGGAAAGAAAAGTGATGTCGGCCTTGCGTTCGTAACGTGCCGCCAATCTTTCGCTGCGCATCGACAGATAAGACAAAATGCTGCTGGTCATGAACATCAGGATCGCGATTGCGGTAAATTCATCGATTCGCGACGTTTCGTGGTTGTCCCCGAGTTTAAGCGACGTCAACACCACAAAGCAAAGCCCAAGCAGCGTTGACGAGGCATTCAATATGTGCGGGAAATTTTTCTTCTTCCCCATTACGATTTGATCCACGAAACGATGGAATCATCGGTTGGCAAGGTTTCGGGCGAAACCACCTTGGCAAGTTCTCCGTTTTCATTGATCAGGTACTTCTGGAAATTCCACTGTACTTCTGAATCCTGCAAAGCATTCCTGCGCTTTTGCGTCAAAAATTGGTAGATCTCGGCCATGTCGTTGCCCTTGACCGATATTTTGGCCATCATCGGGAAAGTCACGCCGTAATTCCTTTGACAGAATTCGCCGATTTCGGCATTGGTTCCCGGTTCCTGCTGCCCAAAATTATTGGCAGGGAAACCGATGATGATGAATTTCTGGTCCTTGTATTTTTCATAAAGCTCCTCGAGTTGCTTGTACTGTGGCGTGAGCCCGCATTTCGATGCCGTGTTGACAATCATGATCTTTCTGCCCCTGAGCGAAGCGAAATCGAATTCCTTGCCCGACAAATCTTCGACTTTGAATTGGTAAATCGTTTGGTCTTTCATTTTTTCGTTCTGTGTTTCAACCGTAGTCGACATTTGCGAGGCCGGTTGGCTGGTTGTGCTGGATTTTTTGTTTTGTGCCTGGTTGTGGCAGCTCATCAGTAGAAAAGTGCCACAGGCGATGTACAGGAAGTTTTTCATTTCGATGTAAATTTTTATAAAATTAAATAAAAACCGCCGGCAAGTTCCATTTGAACCCCATTTTTTTCAGAAAATAAAAAGCCCGATGCCTTTTACAGCGTCGGGCCATCCGGAAACGGGAAATCCTCTAACCAAAATTTCCCGCTTCCGTTTTCCCGCAATTGGCCTTGAAAATTTTGGGAGCATTTCTCGGCCAAAAACAGGAGGTTTTTCCAGCACTAAAAACGGTGTTTTTAGCACATACGACAAAATCCGGTTTTTGGTTTTTGGAACCTGCAAAACTTTGAATTATAAAACGTTCCGTCGTTTATTTGTAAAAAAGAATGCCTAGATTTGACTAAAACAATCACACATGACACAAGAAGAATTACTCCCCATTGTCTTGCGAAAAGAAGACCGCGGCTTTACGCTGATGTACGACATGTATGCCAAAAGCCTGTTCGCCGTCATCTGCAACCTGATCAAGGACCGCGAGGAAGCCGAGGACGTCTTGCAGGAATCTTTCGTCAAAATCTGGAAAAACATCGACACTTACAACGAAAGCAAAGGCCGATTCTACACCTGGATCCTCAACATCGCCCGAAACACGGCCATCGACAAGCTGCGTTCCAAAGGTTTTAACAACAGCCGCAAAAACCTGTCCTCGGATAATTTCGTACATCTGCTCGACGACAGCAACAAGCTCATGAACCGCATCGATACGATCGGCATCCGTGAATTTGTCAAGAAACTGAAACCCAAATGCATACAAATCATCGACCTGCTGTTCTTTAAAGGTTTCACCCAACAGGAAGCATCGGAAGAACTGGGCATTCCGCTGGGCACCGTCAAAACACAGAACCGCAATTGCATCAATGATTTAAGAAACTTTTTACAGGTATAATGGATATTCAAGGCTACATCGATACAGGGATTTTGGAATTGTACGTTTACGGGTTGCTCGACGAGAACGGCAACCGCGAGGTCAACGACATGGCCAAACAATTTCCCGAAATCAACAACGAAATCATTTCGATTGAGCGGGCGATCATCGATCTTTCGACGAGTTTTTCCCCGCTGCTTTCGGCGGAAAACTTCGACAAGATCAGACAGCGGCTCGAAATCAAATACGGCGTGGTCAACATCCGCACGCGTTCGTACTTCCCGAAATACATCGGTTGGGCCGCCGCGGTGTTGCTACTTGCGGCAATTGGCGTGCAATACGTACGCTTGAGCGAAGCGGGTGAAAAAGTCGCCGTTGCCGAAATCGAGAAAACCAAATTGCAGGAAGCGCTCGTTTCTGCCGAGATCAAGACCAAGCAGAGCGAAGACGCTTTGGCATTGGTACGCGACAAAAATACTTCGATCATCACTTTGGGCGGACAGGCCGTTTCGCCGCAATCGTATGCCAAAGTCTATTACAACAAGGCGACGCAAGTCGTGTATGTGGACGCCAAAGGTTTGCCTGATCCGCCTCAGGGAAAGGTCTATCAGATCTGGGCTTTGAAACTCAATCCGCTCACGCCGACGAGCATCGGGCTTTTGGAAAATTTCGCGGCAGACGGCCAAAGAGTTTTACCGTGGACAAAGCCGCTGCGGCTGAAGGTTTCGGAATCACGCTCGAACCGGCCGGCGGAAGTGCATCGCCTACGATGGAACAATTGTACACTTTGGGAAAAGTATAAATCCGACTTAACTATATGAAAGAGTTCAGTAGCAATACTGGACTTTTTTTATGGCCAAACATCTAGAATTCAAATAAAAAGCATAAGTTAGACTTGCAAAACAAAACTTTAAATCTTATCGCTATGAAAAACTTTCTCAAAACCAGTTGCTATGTAATCGTATTTGCCGTTGCCGGCGTGTTGTTCCAAATCAGTTGTTCCAATTCGGATGATACCAACGCAACCAATTCACCACAGGCTTTGCCACAGGCGACCAATAAATTGATTTATGTGAAATGGGATACGTCGGGCCAATCGATTTGGACATGTGACAGCGACGGCAGCAACCAAACGCAAATCCCGATTACACTTCCGGCCGGAATTCAATTCAACACTTCCAATGGTGATGCGAATCCGAGATTGTCACAGGACGGACAGAAAGTCTTTTTTGTGGTTTACACCGCAACGACCAATGCGATTTATTCGTGTGACATCGACGGTTCTAATATTCAGGAAATTGTAGCGCCAGACAACGCCAATTATTCGCTCGGCAATACCAATTGATTGTATTTTGAAAATAAAAAAAGCCGGTCGCAATGAACCGGCTTTTTTTATTTTATCGCTTTGGAAATTACCCTTTCCTGAAAAATTTCCGGTACTTGAAATACGAGAAAAATCCGAGCACGGCCACAATCGCCACCGACCAATACACGAACGAAGGCGTCACGACCTTATCGCCGCTCGCATACGAATGCAATCCGGTCAGGTAGAAATTGACCCCGAAATAGGTCATCATGATCGAATAGAACGCGATGATGCTCATCAGGTTGAAGATCCACTTGCCGCGCAAGGCCGGCACGAAACGCGCGTGGATCACAAAAGCGTAAATCATGATCGAAATGAGCGCCCAGGTTTCTTTCGGGTCCCAGCCCCAGTAGCGTCCCCAGCTTTCGTTGGCCCATTGCCCGCCGAGGAAGTTCCCGATCGTGAGCATGACCAAGCCGATCGTCAGCGCCATTTCGTTGATATAGGTAATTTCCTTGATATTGAGGTTCATCTTGACCTTGTTCTTCTCGTTGCCAAACAACATCAGGAGCAACGACACCACGCCGAGCACCATCCCGAGCGTAAACGGACCGTAACTCGCCACGATCACCGCGACGTGGATCATGAGCCAGTACGAATTGAGTACGGGTTGCAGGTTCGCAATCGAAGGATCCATCCAGTTCCAGTGCGCGATCATCAGGATCATCGAGGCCACGAAAGTCCCCGAGGCGATCGTCAGTTTGGATTTGCGCGAGAAAATGAGCGTGAACAGCATCGTCGCCCAAGCCACATAAATCATCGATTCATAGGCGTCGCTCCAAGGTGCGTGGCCCGAAATGTACCAACGCGCAACCAAACCGGCCGTATGCAACAGGAAAAAGGCACCGATCAGATAATGGAAACCATTGATGATGTAACGGATCGCTTTCTTCTCGAAAGAAAATATTGATAATCGTAAACAGCAACATCAACACACCCGAAAGCATGTACCAGTAGTACAGTTTCTTGAAAATATCATATTTATTGTACAGGATCTCCGAACTGATGCGGTCGTCGCTCGGCATGACTTTCGCGCCGTATCGGTGCTGGTATTTGCTGATGCCGTTCAGGTAAAAATCGGCTTCCTTGTAATTGCCGTTCAGGGTCGCATTGCGCGCCGCGGTAAGGTAAATCGGTAAAATCTGTTGCGTGAAAGTCGAGTCGATGCCCTTGAGTCCGGCATGGCTCAATTCGAGGTGCGACACCCATTTATTGTTCGGGTCGTTCGGGATCGGAAAAATCTTGAGGATGCTGCCGCTCAGGGCCGAATTCAATAGATTTACCTTGCGGTCGGCTTCGATGAAATCTTTCTGGAATTGGTCGGGAACCGCGGCCTTGTAGGCTTCGTCAAGGTAAGGCGACAATTTGTAGTTGCCTTTTTCGTCGAAGAATTTGATGAACGGCGCATATTTGTCTTTCGGACCGATACCGATCAGTTTACGGATGCTGTCGTTGCCCGATTTGAGGTAAATCAGCGGCACTTCGAACCAGGCTTCGCGGAATTGCGTCATCGACAGGAACACCTGATCGGAGTTCATACCGTTGTACGTATCGCTCTTGCTGACCTTGCGCAACAACTCCGATGAAAATGTATTGATCGGCTTCATCCTTCCGCCCTCGTCCTGGATGATGAGTCGCCCAAACTTGGCGGCATGCGCTTCCGAAACCTTGAATTTATCGAGCAACGAATCGATTTCTTTTCCTGAAATCGGCTTGTTCTTCGTATCGGCAGTGTGATTGTGGTTGTGGTTCGGATCATTGTGGTCGTGCTGGTGCTCCTGGGCAAAAGTCCCGAAACTCAAAAACAACAACAATACGGTCAATAATTTGGCTTTCTTCTTCTTGACGGTGTCGAGTTTGCGGCGCAAATCGGCGAAACGTGTGTGTTTGTCCCACAAAATCGCGAGCATCGCAAAGAACAAGATGAAATAACCCAAATACGTAATATTCGTTCCCCATTCGTCGTGGTTCACCGAAAGTACGGTTCCCTTTTCATCAGGGTCGAATGATGCCTGGAAAAAACGGAAGCCTTTGTGGTCGAGGACGTGGTTCATGTAAATGCGCGCGTCGAATTTCTTTTCGGGATCGAGCACGGTCACACGGCTCTCGAACGCGGAATAGCTTTTTTCGGTACCCGGATATTTGTCGGCGATGAAATCGTTGAGTTGGATCTGGAACGGCAGCATATACACCTTACTGCCAAAAAACACCGTAAAATCGAGCTTGCCGATCTTGAAATTTTGCGGTTCGCCCTGTTTGCCCTTGGAACCAACGACCGTAATTTCGCGTTCCTGTCCTTGCGTTTTGATGGTCATCGTCACCGCATCGTCATGGGTTTTGGCCTTGAAATCATTATTAGATTTGAATGCCTTTACCCCTTTGACGGCCGGTTCCGGGAATACAAACTGCGCCCCGCCCAGATTGTACAACGAGCGCATCATGAGCGGCTGGATGGAATCTTTGGTGACCATGCCCTGGAACTTGTCGGCCATGCGCATGAACTGTCCCTCGAATGGCGACTGGATCGTATACGCACCGCCAGTAGTATTGATGTTGACGGCGCCCTGGGTGAATTTATTCAAGGCAAAAAGCACGTTGTGGATGTTGGCCACTTCGCCATCTTTGAGGTAATGCTCGTGCCGTGTGCCGCCACCCGACTCGACCATTTTAAGGTACAGCGTTCCATTTTCCTTGGGCTCGACGGTTTCGGTCGCGCCCATGATGTAATTCTTGTAGTTGATTTCGAATGGGATGTCGGCGAATTCTTCCGAAATGGTAAAGTCGTTATCGGTGACCGGCGAAAACAACAATGGTTTTTCGAAGACGCGGCGTTTCATCGCCCCTTTGTAATCGCCATCGACGAATACGGTCATGTAGGTCTTGTCGGAATAGATTTGGTTGGCCGCGGCCCCTTCGCGGATGGGCATCATGCCCTCGTAGCTGATGTAGCGTGTGATAAACGCACCGGCAATGATGAAAATGAAGGCAAGGTGCAAACTCAGGGTGGCCCATTTTTCCTTTCTCCACAGTTGGTAACGCTTGATGTTCCCGAAGAAATTGATCATAAAAAACAGCATGATCGCCTCGAACCATTTGGTGTTGTAAATTAAAATTCGCGCAGTATCGGTATTGTATTCGCTTTCGATAAAAGTCCCGGCGGCCATTGCGATTGCAAATACGAGAAATAAAACGGCCATTAATCTTGTTGAAAATAAAAAGGAAGCTATTTTCTTTTCCATGAGGTTGGAATTAGGTATTTAAAAAAGTCGTACAAAAGTAAGTAAAAATGTAATCGGAGCATTTTTTGGTGGCAGTATTTAATTGTTAATTGCAGGCATTCGCGTGGGGATTTTTGGCATTGGTTGCATTTTATTTTTATCCCTTTTGCGAAAAAATGTACTTTTACCGCTGACAGATAACCCTTTATCATGCACAATATCGAACTCGATTTTATCCCGACCTTTATTTTGGGTGCCTCGGTGCTGGCGTTCATTTATCACGCCGTGCTGCTCATTTACAACCGTGACAAATTCATGATCCCTTATTTGGTCTATTTGTTTTGTACGGCGGTGTTCATGTATTCGAAATCGGGTTTGTATTCGGCTACCTTTGGGCAGATGAGCGAAAATTACATGATGTGGTATTTCCGTGAGGCAATCCAGATCATTTACCTTACCTCCTATTTCAATTTCATTATCGAGGCCATCGGGCTTTCCAAGACCAGCAACCTGTTCCTGTTTCGCTATTGGATCGTGGCCGCGGGCATCATGATTGCGTATGCGTTGTGGAGCGCGCTCTCGCATCTGTACTTCCCGATGGAGGATTATTCGATCCCGTTTATCGCGATGCGTGTCTACATTTTTGCCGTGACGGGAATCATGTTGTACCAAAGCTTCAAGCTGCGCGAGGACAAATTCCAGCTCATTATATTGTATGGCTGTTTGCTGTATTTCATTTTAGGGCTCGTGAGTTTCGTGACCAATTTCTACCATGACTCTTACGGTTCTATGATTGTGATGCCACTCGAATGGATGATGGTGGGCAGTTTCATCGACATCATCTTTTTCTCCTTTGCCGTGGGTTACCGAAATCGCAAGGAATGGGAAAAACTCAACTCGACCTTGCTCAACGAGGCCAACAAACACATCGCACTGCAACAGGTCGTGCTCGAAAAACAAGCCGAGCTTGAAAACGAACGCACGCGCATCGCCGCCGATATGCACGACGACCTGGGCAGCGGATTGACCCGGATTACCTATCTGAGCCAGATGGCGCTCAAATCGGATACCGAGAACAACTTGCAGAAAATCAAGAAAACTGCCTCGGAACTCGTGGGCAACATGAGCGAACTGATCTGGGTCATGAAAGAGGAAAACAACACACTCGAGGATTTGGCCACCTATATTAAATCGTATGCCGTGGATTATTTCGAGAACAACCAAATCAATTGCTCGATCCGGATTCCCGAAACCTTCGATGCGATTATGGTCAATGGCAACCATAGGCGCAATTTGTTTTTATCGGTCAAGGAAAGTCTGCACAATATCGTCAAGCACGCCAAAGCCGACCATGTCAAGATTGATATTGCGGTCGATGGACACCTCCAGATCGACATCCACGACAACGGCATCGGCATCGCAAAAAACCAACCCGAAGGTCCTGTCGGCGGCAACGGACTCAGGAACATGCGCAAACGCATCGAAAGCATGAACGGCGAGGTTTCTATTGAAAATCAAGACGGTACAAAAATTTATTTCCGGATCCCGCTCAGCAATTGAACCCAAAAATGAACCTTTTGTACCATTGTGTAATCGAAAAAATGCCAGTTTCTTTGCATCGAAAATTAGAACCATGATTACTATCTGCATCATCGAAGACATTTTAGACATCCGCGAAGGATTGCAGACCATCATTGAAAGTGATGAAAGGTTTGAACTGTTGGGCTGTTTTACCAACGCCGAAGACGCGATCGACCAACTGCCGGTTTTGCAACCCAATGTGGTTTTGGCCGACATCAACCTTTCGGGCAAAAAGAGCGGGATCGACTGCGTGCAGGAAATCAAGCCTTTGTTTTCGCAGATGCAGTTCATCATGTTCACCATTTACGAAGACAACGACCAGGTTTTTGAAGCACTCAAGGCCGGGGCCAGCGGTTACATCTTAAAGAATACAGCACCAGAGAAAATAATCGATTCGCTGGTCGAGCTGTACGAAGGCGGAAGCCCGATGTCGCCCAAGATTGCCCGAAAAGTATTGAGCACCTTCAATGCACCGATGCCCGATAATTCAGTCCATGAATTATTATCAAAACGCGAACAGGAAGTACTGGAACTGCTGAGCAAGGGTTTCCTTTACAAAGAAATTGCCGACAAGCTCAGCATTTCCATTAGTACCGTCAAAAGGCATCTGAACAGCATCTACACCAAGCTTCAGGTACAGAACAAGGTAGAAGCGGTCAACAAACTGTACAACAGGGAATAATTCGAGAAGAAAGACCACTTCGTTGAAAGAAGAAAGACAAAAAGAAATACCACAACCAATACAAATTTGCGAATGACAGAAAAATAAATAAATCAAAATCAATCATCAATTAATCAAAATCAACATCATGAAAAAATGGACTTTATCGCTGGCGGTAATCGCGCTCGCGCAATTTTCAACCTGGGCACAGCCTGTAGCCACTTCTGCCAACGTTACCGACTTCATCGGCGACTTCTACTTCGCCGAGGCGACCAATTTCAATCCCGGATCAGCCGGCCCCAACCAGACATGGGATTTCTCCAACCTTCAAATCACCTATGGCGGAACCGACACCCCGCAGGTGATCAGCACTACTCCCTTTGCGAGTTCCTTTCCCACAGCCAACAACTGTTACAAATTCAGCGGAATCTTTCCCCCGGATCGGTACTACTACCAAAATGTATCGGCGACCAAATACGAAATTCTCGGTTTGGCCATCACCGCAACCACCGGCGACAATTACACGCCCAATCCCAGGACTTTCGCAGTCTTTCCCTACACTTACGGTACAGTTTACACAGATACTTATAAAACAGTTTCCGAAGCCGCTGAAACAACGTTTACTGCTACTTATGACGCTTACGGTACTATCATTCTTCCTTTTGGGACGTATACGAATGTGATCCGCCAGAAAGTCGTCAAGAACGGACAGACCAATTACAATTGGTTCAACGTACAGCCGTTCTTCCCTATCTTGCAGACCGTACTCGAGCAGAACAGCCTCGGCGTATTGAAGCACCAGGCGTCTTTGAGCGTCGATGAAAAGGCTTTCGGGAAAATGTTTGCGATCTACCCGAACCCGACGCAAAGCGAAATCAACATCGAAGCCACTGAAACCATCGGGCATGCGATTGAAATCGAAATCTATGACCTGCTGGGCAAACAATTGCTGTACAGAAAAGAAAACGGGCTCGACCATGATCTGGTTCAGCTCAACATCGAATCGTTCAATACAGGAATCTACCTACTCAAAATCACCGATTCAAGCACAAAAACCACTCATATTCAGCGGGTTGTAAAAAAATAACTTTACTTTACCAAAGTTACCTCGAATGCACTGGCGGATCACCAACATCCATCGGTAGGCAAACCAGTGCATTGGAATCAATCATCCTAATCATCAAAAATCAAAATCAATGGAGAAATCAATTTTAAAATCAGCCATCCTGATGCTGGTTATCGTAGCCGCCGTAGTGGTGGGCTATGAAATCCACCTGCGCAACCGCGGGCTGGAAGTTTCCTATGACGACGGCCCGGCGCTGTGGTCCAACAAAAGAACCCAGGTGTATGGCGACAAGGAAGACCAGGTCGTCTTCATCGGATCGTCGCGCATCAAGTACGACCTCGATCTCGATACCTGGAACCAGCTTACCGGTATCGAAGCCGTCCAGTTGGCCTGCGTGGGCAGCACACCGCTCCCTATCTTAAAAGACCTGGCCAACGATCCTGAATTCAAGGGCCGACTCGTCATCGACGTGACCGAGCCGATCTTTTTCTCAAGCCTTCCCTTTTTCCTGGACCGCCCGACCAAAAACCTCAAGTATTACCACGACCATACGATTGCCC
The DNA here is from genome assembly GCF_047602195.1 of Flavobacterium sp. GTDB lineage: Bacteria > Bacteroidota > Bacteroidia > Flavobacteriales > Flavobacteriaceae > Flavobacterium. The sequence continues at coordinate 2,103,032 of NZ_JASGHW010000004.1, read as the reverse complement.
AGGACGCGAGCTTCCGGTTGCATTCGGCTTTGGAGTCGCAATTTGTATTTCTTGATGAGGAAAACTTGTCGATGAATGCGCAACTGAGCATCGTGCCGTATATCGTACCGCAATTGCAGGACCGTCCGGGCGCTTTTGGCGGACCGATCTTCCCGATTGAATTCGGGCGTACGACCTTCGACCGTCAAACCTACATGACCGATCATTTCGTCGCCGATACGGCCCAAGTGAATATGGTCAAAGGAATCTGGGCCGGACTGGCCAAAATGCCGATGCCGCCACCGATGAACGATCAGCAATTACTGGCTTTTATCCAGGACATTAAAAAGAGTACCGACAAAATCAAGGCCCGTGGCGGCGATGTGATTTTTGTACGCACCCCGTCGAGCGGCGATTTCCGCCAGATGGAATTGGCCGGATTCGCCAGGCCACGTTATTGGGACCAATTGCTCAAAGTGACGCAATGCCCGGGTATCCATTTCGAAGACGATGCGGCGACCAAGAATTTGATCTGCCCTGAGTTTTCGCACCTCAATCTGGCCGACGCCAAGACCTACACCAAAGCATTCGTGCGCATTCTTTCGCAACACGACGGCTGGGACGTACAATCTGAAAAACTCTTAACTAAAATCTAAGAATCATGGTATTCAACTCTTATACATTCATCGCGTTTTTTGCGATCATGCTTTTGATCTATAACCTTCCGATTTCGTGGAAGTCCAAAAAAATAACCTTACTCGGCGGCAGCTATTTGTTCTACGCCGCCTGGAACCCGCCTTTTATCTTGTTGTTGTGGCTGTCGACCGTCGTCGATTTCTTCGTCGGGAAAGCACTTTATACGCAAACCAATCCGTACAAGAAAAAAATGCTGCTCGTATTGAGCCTCATCGGAAACTTAGGGATGTTGTGTTTCTTCAAATACGGCACCTTCCTGCTCGATAATTTTGTCGCACTCGTCAACGCGTTTGGCGTCGATTTCCACCCCGCAGCACCCGGTATCATCCTGCCTGCCGGAATTTCGTTCTACACGTTTACGACTTTGTGCTACACTATAGACATGTACCAGAAAAGAAGCGAACCGGTGAAATCCCTACTCGATTTCTCTTTGTTCGTGACTTTCTTCCCACACCTTGTGGCCGGGCCGATCGTTCGTCCGCCGCAATTGGTACCGCAATTTGAGAACCCGCGTTCGGCTACGAGGAAGCAACTGTTGGATGGATTGTTATTGCTTTCCCTCGGTTTATTCATGAAAGTCGTCTTGGCCGATGCACTTTTATCGGAAACGGCCGACGCGGTTTTCAATTCGGCTGCCGCGATGACCTCACTCGATGCCTGGGCTGGCGTATTTGCATTCTCTGGACAGATTTTCCTTGACTTCGCGGGTTATTCGACCTGCGCGATCGGGGTGGCTTTGTGTCTCGGATTTGTGTTGCCGCAAAATTTCAACTATCCGTATGCCGCGATCGGTTTCTCGGATTTCTGGAAACGTTGGCACATCACGCTCTCGGCTTGGCTGCGCGATTACCTTTACATTCCGCTCGGCGGAAACCGCAAAGGCAAATTCCGCATGTATGTGGCCTTGATGCTCACGATGCTGCTTGGCGGATTGTGGCACGGCGCCAACTGGACGTTCGTGGCCTGGGGTGGATTACACGGTTTGTACCTGTGGGCCGAAAAGTTCATCAACGACCGTCGCAAATCTACGGCCGAGCAAAGAGAACAGGAGAACAGGCAATGGTACGGTTTCCTCTATGCGTTCTTTACGTTCATGCTCGTCAACATTACCTGGGTGTTCTTCCGTTCGGATTCGTTCGGGAAAGCCTGGATGATCCTCGAATCGATGTTTGGCATGGCTCCTGAAGGCCAAGTGATCCTGACGACGATGGCGATTGTCAAAGTGGCGATCGTAATTCCGGCCATCCTTATTTTCCACTGGGTGATGCGCAACCGCAAGGTCATCGACGAAGCCTACAAAATGAAATGGTGGTCGCTTGGATTGACCTGGTCTTTCCTGATCCTGATGCTCATTTGGGCGCAGGAAAGCGGCGATGCCTTTATCTATTTCCAATTTTAAGCGTTTAAGTTTTTTTAGTTGATAATCCTGGGTACGGTCGGCTTTTGGGTCGTGCCCAGTTTATTTCAACCGGGAATTTAAAATTTGATTGAATCAAAAATTTTGATTTGAATCAAGAGGAATAACCCATACAGCATATAATTTTGCCCTGTCAAGATTCATCAGCTTGACGGGTTTCAATCATCAATAATCAAAAAAACGAACAAATGAAGAACATCTATCTGACTGTGGGCGCTGTGCTCGCGTCGCTGATCGCTTATGCGCAGCCCGTAATCAATCCATCCAATGTAACCGACAACCTCGTCTGTGAGGCATTGACCGCCACAGCCGACAACTTCTCTCCCGGAACCGCAGGAGCCGATAAAGTCTGGGATTTTTCCGGACTCGTGCTCACCCCGGCCGGAACCAACAACATCATTCCGCCCGACAACACCTTGTTTGCGGCATTTTTCCCCAGTGCGACCGTATGCATGGCCTATACCGGCACAACCGATGCATACCTGTACTACAAACACGACAGCCACAAAATGGAACTGATCGGTGAAGGATTTTCATGGCTCGGCACCATCAATTACAGTGGCAATCCAAAGACTTACATCGAGTTTCCTTATTATTACAACCGCATCACCAACGATTCGTACCGCGGCAATTTCGACGATGCGGCCACGGTCTTCACTTCGGTCTATGACGCTTACGGCAAATTGATCCTGCCATTCGGGACGTACGACAATGTGATCCGCCAGAAAATTACCGAGAACGGCCAGACCGATTACATCTGGTTCAACGTCGATCCGTTTTTCCCGATCATCCAAACCGCATTGGCCAACAACACGATGGGCATCATGAAAAATGCCGGGGCGCTTTCGGCCAGTTCATTCGAAAAGAGTCTCTTTTCTATTTCTCCCAACCCAACCCATGGCGAATTTGCAGTAAACTTGCCGCAATTTCCAGGAGCAAAAATCGATGTGTACGATGCCAACGGCAAATGGGTGGCGACACACAAAGTGACCGAACAATCCACAAAGATTGACATCGACGATTGCAGTTCTGGAGTTTACCTGGTCAAGGTGACCACCAAGGATGGCCAAAGCAGCACACAGAAAATCGTCAAAAAATAAAGGTTTAGTTTAAATTGGTTTGAATGTCCGCCGTGCTTCTTGGCTCGGCGGACATTTCTTTTTTGGCCCATCTAAGTTTGGCGAATTCTTCGTAATTTTAAGCTCCAAAAACACCAAACCATGTCAAATATTCAATTGATTATAGAAGAACGCCCCAGCATCGTGGGCAATTTCATGGTCGGACGGCTGCTGCCTTTCCGCGAAAAACGTACCGTCGGGCCTTTTGCCTTTATCGACCATATGGGGCCGCACAAATTATCCGACCACGAGAATTTTGATGTGCCACCGCATCCACACATCGGTTTGTCTACATTGACGTACTTGTTCGAAGGCAGCATCATGCACCGCGACAGTCTGGGCAGCGAGGTCGAAATCAAGCCCGGCGAGGTCAACTGGATGACCTCGGGAAATGGCATCGTGCATTCGGAGCGCACGCCCGAATATTTGCGCCATTCGGAAAAATCGCTGCACGGTTTGCAGATCTGGGTCGCCTTGCCCAAACACCTCGAGCAGATGGAACCCAATTTTCACCATGCCTCCGATCACGAAATCCCGCATTGGCAGCAGGACGGTGTTTCTTTTAAATTGATTGCAGGGGAAGCTTTTGGAAAAAAATCGCCGGTGCCGGTGTACAGCCCGCTTTATTTCATCGAAATCAAATCTTTCGAGAAAAAAACCATCAGCATCGGCCACGAATTGTTTGGCGAGAGTGCGCTGTACATCCTTGAAGGCAGCATTGAAAGCAACGGAAATGTATACGAACCCAAGCACATCCTGGTGGCCACCGATGCCAAATTGTGCGAATTCACGATGCAAGCCAATACCTCGGTCTACATCTTCGGCGGTGAGGCATTTCCCGAAGAACGGTTTATCTTCTGGAATTTCGTAGCTTCGAACCACGAACTGATTGAAGACGCCAAAAGACGCTGGATCGAACAGACCTTCCCCAAAATCGACGGGGAAACCGAATTCGTTCCATTGCCTGAACCCAATCCGCTAAAACCGAAACAATGAGCAAAGCCACCGCCTCCACGACCCGAAAGAAATACCAAACGACGATCAACTCCCGCCACCACTCGATCATCGCCGACGAACCGACCGAAGTGGGCGGCACCGATTTGGGATTCAAACCCGGCGAACTGCTCGCCGCTTCCTTGGCCTCTTGTACCGGGATCACGCTGCGCATGTACGCCGACCGCAAAAAATGGGAACTTGAAGAAGCCATGATCGATGTCACCATAGACAGCAATACCGTTGACGGCGATTCGAAAATCTATATGAACATCCGGCTTTTTGGCAACCTTGATGAGCAGCAGCGCACGCGTCTGCTTGAGATTGCACACAAATGTCCGGTCCATAAAATGCTCGAAAACCCGATCCACATCCAAACCAATTTGAAAGATTAAGCTTTAGCCAAACCGTTTGCTGAAAACAATTGGCTTTTGATAGATGCCAATCTGCTTTCTGTTGCAGCATGCAAACCGATTTTGATTTTCTTTTAATTTAGATCGTCAAATGGGCTTGCTATGCTTCGGAAATTTCATCTATTGCTGCTTTATTTTTTCGGCGCGGCCACTTTTGCGCAAACCGCCAACGGAATCGTATGGGATGAAAACAACCAACCCATTGCAGGCGCGCTGGTTTACCTGGACGGCACTTCATTGTGGACCACTACAGATGAAACGGGACATTTCGAACTCCGCATTGCCCATAAAATCAATGCGGCACTCGTCATCAGTTACATCGGTTATGCGACTTTAACGGTCAAAAATCCGTTTCAGCAAAATTTTCTCGAGATTTATCTGAATCCGAAGCAAACGCAACTCGAGGAAATCACGGTCGTCAGAAAAAAAGAACGCTTCAAAAGAGCCGAAAAACTCGCGGTTTTCAGGGAACAGTTCCTTGGAAAAACCACCGCGGGAAAATCCTGCACTATTTTAAACGAAGCCGACATTGTGTTTTCGTACGATTTAAAAATGCGGCGACTGATGGTTTCCTGCGACGTTCCGTTGCGCATTTACAACCGCTTTCTGGGATACGAAATCGAATACAACATTCAGGAATGCTACATCGAATTCAGCCGCAGAACCGTACAACCCGAAGCCGTAAATTCGTGGTTGTTCCTCGGCACCGCCTTTTACAAAGACCTTACGACGATGGGCAAAACCTACAAGCCGCAACGCAAAATGAGCTATGAAGGGTCGATGATGCAGTTTTTCCGGAATTTGAGTACGCAGCAACTCGAAGCCTCCGGTTTCCGCTTGCTCAAGCACAATTGGCGTTGCAATCCCGACGATTATTTTTCCGTTAAACGGCATTCTGGAAATTATTTCATTTCGTTGGCGAGTAAAAATTACAGCACCGATGCTGCCGAATTTGAGCAAACTTTCACCTTGGAATTCCCCGGCAAGTCCGATTCATTTGTGACTTTCACGACGCGGACATTTGTGGTCGACGTTTTTGGAAACAACAGTTCATACGAAAAGATTATTTTTTCGGGGGCGATCAGTGAAAACCGCATCGGCGATTTGCTTCCGCTCGACTACAAAGAATAGCAAGGTCTCCCAAAATTTCCCAATTTTTAGTACTTTAGCCACATGATTCAAATTGTGGTTATCGGTTCCGGAAATGTGGCGCACCACCTGATTTCGGCTTTTTTGCAGAGTACCGAAATAGAACTCGTTCAGGTTTTTGCACGTGACCGAAATGCCCTGCGGCAGTTTTCGGGTTCGTTCGCGATCACCAACAATTTGAATGAATTGGCCCAAGCCGATTTGTACCTGATTGCCGTTTCCGACGACGCCATCGGCCCGGTCTCGATGCAAATCCAGAAAGAAAATGGCCTGGTCGCGCATACTTCGGGCGGCGTTTCGATCGATGGCTTGGCTTCGCACCACCGGCGCGGCGTGTTTTATCCGTTGCAGACCTTTTCGAAAAACAAGACGGTTGATTTCCGCTCGATTCCCATTTGCCTTGAAGCGACAACACCTGGGGATTACCAGTTGCTTGAAAAAGTGGCGCGCAGCATTTCGGATTCGGTTCATGCAATCGATTCGAACCAACGCAAAGCCCTGCACGTATCGGCGGTTTTTGCCAACAATTTCACGAACCACCTGTACAAGATTGCGGGCGACATTTGCGCCGAAAACCAGATTCCGTTCGACATTTTGAAACCGCTGATCCAGGAAACCGCCCAGAAAATCCTGACGCTGTCCCCCGCCGAGGCACAAACCGGTCCGGCCAGACGACATGATGCAACAACGATCCAGCGGCACCTCGACTTTTTAACCGACAACCCAAAGAAAATATACCAACTCCTAACCCAATCGATTCAAAATGACCAAAAGTTATAAGGAAATCATGAACGACATCACGACGTTCATTTTTGACGTGGACGGCGTGCTGACCGACAGTTCCGTCCATGTGACACCGACCGGCGAAATGCTGCGCATCATGAACATCCGCGACGGTTTCGCGATGAAGGCTGCCGTAGAAAGCGGTTACCACGTGTGCATCATTTCGGGCGGCAGCAATGAAGGCGTCCGCATCCGGCTGCGCAACCTCGGGATTACCGACATCCATCTGGCCGCGCCAAATAAGGTGGATACATTCAGGGAATACATCGAATTGTACAACATCAACCCCGAACAGGTGTTGTATATGGGAGACGACATCCCGGACTACCATGTCATGAAATTGGTTGGACTGCCGACCTGTCCGCAAGACGCAAGCCCCGAAATCAAAGGCATCTGCAAATACATTTCACACAAGAACGGCGGCCGTGGTGCGGTGCGCGATGCCATCGAACAGGTCATGAAATTGCAGGGCAAATGGATGGAAAACTTCGACGGCAAACACGATTAGAATTAGATAATGAGAAAATTAGATAATTTTCTCGCATTTTCTAATTGACTAATTGACTAATTATCTAATTGAAATGAAATACCTCAAACTTATCCGTTTACCCAATTTATTGATGCTCGCGCTGATGCTGCTCATCATTCGTTATGGATTGCTCAAAATGCAGGGCGTTCAGCTTGCATTGGCCGACTGGCAATATGTTTTGCTGGTTCTTTCGGTAATGCTCATTGCCGCTGCGGGTTATGTAATCAATGATATTTTCGACCAGCAGACCGACAGTGAGAACAAACCCCATAAGACGATCATCGGGACGCACATTTCTGAAGAAAAAGCCTATTATTTCTATGCCGGGCTCAACGTGACTGGCGTTGCGATTGGTTTTTACCTGTCGAATGTGATCCAACGCCCTGGGTTTGCGGCGATTTTCATCCTGATTGCCGCCACGCTGTATTTTTATGCGACCAGCCTCAAGCAGATGGTGATCGTCGGAAATGTGGTCGTCGCATTATTGCTGGCCGCGAGCGTTTTAATCGTCATCGTTTTTGACATTTTTCCGGCGACTTACGAAGGCAACCAGCAATTGATGACCAACGTTTCTTCGGTGATTCTCGATTATGCGATTTTTGCCTTCATCATCAACCTGATTCGCGAAATGGTCAAGGATCTCGAAGATGTGAACGGTGATTACAACCAAGGCATGAACACGCTGCCGATTGCTTTGGGCGTCAGCCGTACCGTCAAAATTGTTTTTGCACTGAGTTTTGTCCCGGTGCTGATTTTACTCGATTACATCAACCGTTATTATTTTGCGAACAACTTGTATTTGTCGGTAATTTACGCCTTTGTCTTTGTCGTGGCGCCGCTGATTTATGTGACGGTCAAGATGTGGTCGGCCAAAAATCAGAAGGATTTCAGTCATTTGAGCCTGGTACTGAAATTGGTCATTTTCTTTGGTGTCCTTTCGATTGCCGTTGTTTCCTATAACATCAACCACCATGCTTAAAACACCATATAAAATCATCTTGGCCTCGGGTTCGCCGCGCCGTCAGCAGTTTTTCAAAGACTTGGATCTTGATTTTGAAATCCGTTTGAAGGAAATCGAGGAAGTCTATCCGCCGACGCTCCAAGCAGAAGCCATTACGGATTTTCTTGCCGAACTCAAAGCCGATGCATTCAAGGACGAACTCGGCGACAAGGAATTGCTCATCACCAGCGATACCATCGTGTGGCACAACGGCAAGGCACTGGGCAAACCCAAGGATTATGAAGACGCGGTGGCGATGCTGCAATCGATGGCGGGCTCGACGCATGAAGTCATTACGTCGGTTTGTTTCCGGACGAACCAAAAATCGGAAACCATCCATGAGGTGACCAAAGTGACTTTTACCCATTTTTCGGAAGATGCCATCCGGTATTATCTCGACAAATACCGACCGTTTGACAAGGCCGGCGCCTATGGCATCCAGGATTGGATCGGGCTGAGCGGGATTTCAAAAATTGAAGGTTCTTATACCAATGTGGTTGGATTGCCGACGCACAAGGTATATGAATTTCTAAGTAAACTGTAATAATAATGATTACGAAAGAATTTTATATCGAGATATTATCGACCATCATCCTATTGATGGTTGTTATTTTCCTGCGGTATTTCTCGGCACGCATCATCAAGCATTATGCGAAGACAAGCGAAATTCTCGAACACCGCACGAACCTGGTCATCCGCTACAACAATATTTTCCTGACCATTTTGTTCCTGATGGCGATTTTTATCATCTGGGGCGTACAGACCGATGATATTTTCCTGACGATTTCTTCGGTAGTTACTGTAATTGGCGTGGCGTTCTTTGCGCAATGGTCGATTTTGAGCAACATCACTTCGGGGATTATTCTGTTGCTGTCCTTTCCGTTCAAGATTGGCGACATCATCCGCATCCATGACAAGGATTTCCCGATTGAAGCCGAGATCGAGGACATCCGCGCATTCCACACCCTACTCAAGACCAAGGACGGCGAACGAATTTCGTATCCGAACAACCTCATGCTTCAAAAAGGGATTTCTATTGTAAATAATCACTACGAGGATAAGGAATTCACAGATTAAGTATTACCTTTGTCGGCCGATTCTGAATAAAATTTAATTCGGACCGTTGGTGATTATTCAATTTACTGTAATACTATTCTTTCTTTATATGTTATTTTACGCATTTCGTCGATGTTTTTTACACTTTATCGATAGTTTTTCAGATTTTCTCGCTACTTTTACTCCAGAATTTTTAATGAAAGAAAGCGTCTAATATTTTGAAAGCCAAACCGCAACAGTTTGACCCTCAAATAAAAACATGAAATGATGAAAAATTTGAAAAACATCCTACTACTACTTTTTGTTTGCACGCTGCCCAATATTGCCGATGCACAAGCCCCACAAAAGAAGAACATCAACGGTCAACTGATCGATCCCGAAACCAACTGCATTTTGCGTTACTACTACTTCCCGAACCTTGAAGCTTATTACGACACGCAAAAAAACCTTTATTACTATACCGAAGCAGGCAAATGGATTACCGCCGAAGAAATTCCGGCCGGTTACAGGGGCTATTCTTTGTACAATAAGGTCAATGTCATCATCACTGATTTCGACGACGACGATCCGACGCAATTCCTGTACAAACACAAGAAGAAATACCCGTACATCACCAAGGGAAACGTTAAAAAGATGACGGCTTCGATCGAATAGCACAATCTTAAAAAGAGTTAAAGTTTTCTTATCTCGGTTTTCGAGGCACAGTAATTGGAAAGTCGGCTTTACTAACTGTCAAATCGACTAAATCTAAAGCTATGAAAACTTTCAAATTAGCCACAGCCCTTTTGTTTATTGCCTTTTCTGCAATGCAAGCCCAAGCGCAAATCTCTGCTGGCGCAGGTGTTAGCGTAAACATACCACTACCGGTTCCAGTCATTCATGCACCAGCGCCACGAGTGGTTTATGTAGAACCGCGACCGGTATATGTAGAAAGACCTGTCTACGTCGAAAGACCAGCACGAGTGGTCTACGTAAAAGAAAAACGCCACCACAAACACGGCAAATGGCATAAAAAGCATGGTTGCGGACGCAGACACCATCATTAAGACATACAAATCCAAAATGGAGCAAAGTTTCACCGCTTTGCTCTTTTTTTTGCTGTTAAAGAATATTTAAAAATCAATCGCGGGTTGCCTACTTTACTATATTTGACTACCGAATAAACGACACCATGCTTAAACCTTTACATTTCCTTCTTCCCGCATTATTACTCGGCCAAGCAGTCTTGGCACAGCAGCCAACCAAACCCAATTCGGCAGAGATTTACAACCAGATCCAAAAACTCAATTTCCTCGGATCGGTATTGTACATCGCCGCACATCCCGACGACGAAAACACAAGGCTCATTTCATACATGGCCAACGAAAAGAAAGCGCGAACCGGTTATTTGTCGCTTACCCGTGGTGATGGCGGACAAAACCTGATCGGTCCCGAATTGCGCGAACAACTCGGTGCGATCCGTACGCAGGAATTGCTCGAGGCACGAAAGATTGACGGCGGCGAACAGTTTTTCTCGCGTGCGAACGATTTCGGTTATTCCAAAAACCCCGACGAAACCTTGAAAATCTGGAACAAGGACGAAGTCTTGGGCGACATGGTCTACATCATCCGCAAATTCCAACCCGATGTCATCATCAACCGTTTCGATGCGCGCTCGCCCGGAACGACACACGGCCACCACACCGCTTCGGCCATGCTCAGCGTGGAGGCTTTCGACAAAACCAACGATACAAAAACCTATCCCAACCAATTGAATCTGGTTCAAGTATGGCAACCCAAACGTTTGTTTTTCAACACCTCTTGGTGGTTTTACGGCAGCAAGGAAAAGTTTGAAAAAGCCGACAAATCGAAATTGTACAATGTGCCGACAGGCGTTTATTATGCATCCATCGGAAAATCCAACCAAGAAATTGCCGCGCTGAGCAGAAGCCGCCATCAATCACAAGGCTTTGGAAACACAGGTGTTCGCGGTGAAGATTCTGAATTTCTTGAGTTGCTCAAAGGCGAGGACACCAAAGACCACACGAATCTTTTCGAAGGCATCGACACTTCGTGGAACCGCGTCAAGGGCGGGAAAGCAATCGGTGAATTATTGGCCAGGGTGGAAAAAAATTACGATTTCAAAAACCCTTCAGCGAGCATTCCCGATCTGGTCAAGGCATACGGCATGATTCAGGCATTGGACGAAAACCATTGGAAACCGATCAAGTCGGAAGAAATCAAGAAAATTATCGCAGCCTGTTCCGGTTTGTATCTCGAAGCGGTCGCGAATTCCCAGGAAACGACGCCCGGAAATACCGTCAAACTCAAACTTGAAGCGATCAACAGAAGTGCCATTCCGATGCAACTCGTTGGTGTAAAAACACTTCCTGAATCGACCAGCAACATTGCCCCTACCGAACTCAAAAACAACACCCTCAACAGTTTCGACCTCGAATTGAAATTACCCGAAAATTCCAGCTACACCCAGCCGTATTGGCTCGAGCAGCCCGGAACCGTCGGAATGTATACGGTAAACGATCCCAAAAAGATAGGCATCCCGGACATCATCCGCAACCAAAAAGTCATTTTTGATATTGCCATCAACGGCGTGACTTTTCCGTTCGAGCGCACGATCATTTACAAATTCAACGACGATGTCAAAGGCGAAGTCTACCGTCCATTTGACATTGTTCCCGACGTTTCCACTTCGATTGTCGATAAGGTGACCATTTTCAACGGCTCCAAGACCAAAACCGTCGGCGTCAAAGTCAAGGCCGGAAAAGACAACGTCAAGGGCAGCCTCCAACTGGAATTGCCGCAAAACTGGAAAGTCACCCCTGCTTCGATCCCATTCGACATGACACGCAAGGGCGAAGAACGCACCGTGTATTTCGAGGTCACCGCGCCCAAGCAATCCGAAGAAATCAGCGCCAAAAGCATCGCCATTGTTGACGGCAGACGATTCGACAAGGAACAGGTCAACATCCAATACGAACACATTGCCAAACAACAGATCTTCAAACCGGCCGAGGCGCGTTTCCTGAACCTCGACATCAAGACCGGAAAGGAAAAAATCGCCTACATCATGGGCGCCGGCGATGAAGTACCCAACAGCCTCAAACAAATGGGTTTCGAGGTGTCGGTCATCAAAGCCGAAGACATTACGAAGGAAAAACTCAAAAACTTCAATGTCGTAATGACAGGAATCCGCGCCTACAATACGATTGCGACACTGGCATTCAAGCAACAGTTGTTGTTCGATTTTGTCAACGAAGGCCACACGATGATCGTGCAATACAACACGCTCGACGATTTTGTCACCAAAGACATTGCGCCGTTCCCGTTCAAGATTTCGCGTGACCGCGTGACCGAGGAAGATGCCGAGGTTAAATTCCTCGAACCGAACCACCCAGTCTTGAATACGCCGAACAAGATCACCGCCAAGGATTTCGAAGGATGGAAACAGGAACAAGGCTTGTATTATCCGAGCGAATGGGACAAGGCATTCACTCCTATTTTGTCCGCACACGACAAAGGCGAATCGGATAAAAAAGGCGCACTGCTCGTTGCCAAATACGGCAAAGGGCATTACATTTATACCGGATTGAGCTTCTTCCGCGAATTACCCGAAGGCGTTTCCGGTGCGTTCCGATTGATGGCCAACCTGATTGCAATCCAACCTGAAAAATAAAATCTATGGGGACCAACCGAACCAACGTCTGGAAAAAAAGCTACACCTGGGTGCTCATTGCCAACGCGATCTACATCATGCTCTTTTGTCTAATCATGGTAATGTATTCTTAAGATGCAGCAGCTCGATTGGATTGTGCTTTCCGTAACGCTGCTGTTCATCGTCGTCTATGGCGTATGGAAAACGCGCGGCAGCAAGAATGTCGAAGATTATATCTTGGGCAGCAATGAAACGCCTTGGTGGACCGTCGGCCTTTCGGTCATGGCGACACAGGCCAGTGCGATTACATTTTTGTCGACCCCCGGACAGGCTTACCACGACGGAATGGGTTTTGTGCAATTCTATTTTGGGTTGCCGATTGCGATGGTCGTCATCTGCTATACCTTCATCCCGATTTACCACAAACTCAAGGTGTTTACGGCCTACGAGTATTTGGAACAGCGATTCGATTTGAAGACGCGCTCGCTGGCCTCGATCCTATTTCTCGTGCAGCGCGGGCTTGGGACGGGTTTGACGATTTACGCCCCGGCAATCATCTTGTCGGCGTTGCTGGGCTGGAATTTGACGTTGATGAATGTCGCCATTGGGGTTTTGGTCATCATCTACACTTTTGCCGGTGGTACCAAAGCAGTCAACGTCACACAAAAGCAGCAGATGTTTGTCATCATGACGGGCATGTTCCTGACCTTTTTCCTGATCATCCATTTGCTGCCCAACGACATGAATTTCAGCAACGCGATGCACATTGCCGGTGCAAACCACAAGATGGATGTGGTCAATTTTTCGTTCGATCCCGAGACGCGATACACTTTTTGGAGCGGGATTACCGGTGGCTTCTTCTTAATGCTTTCCTATTTTGGAACCGACCAATCGCAAGTAGGCCGTTACCTTTCGGGAAAATCGGTTCGCGAGAGCCAGATGGGACTCATCATGAACGGCTTCCTTAAGGTACCGATGCAGTTCTTTATTTTGCTGATCGGCGTGATGGTGTTTGTATTTTTCCAATTCAATCCGGTGCCGCTCAATTTCAACCCGAACAACAAGATCCTGGTCGAGAACTCCAAATACAAAAACGAATACCATTTGCTCGAGGCCAAGCTCGACAAGCTTTCCGAAGAAAAAAAGGAAATCAACCTGTTGTACATGGACCACCTGAACCAGAATTACGACAACCCGATCTTGCGGAAAGAACTCGTCGCACTCTCAAGCAAGGAGAACGATTTGCGCGAGGAAGCGCGTGAACTCATCCACAAAGCCGATCCTAAGGCAGAGAAAAATGACAAAGATTATGTATTCATCCACTTCATCCTCAACTACCTGCCCAAAGGCTTGATCGGTTTGCTGTTAGCGGTGATTTTGTCGGCGGCCATGTCGTCTACGGCTTCGGGGATTACGGCCTTGGCATCGACCACCGCCATCGACATCTACAAACGCAACGTCAAGGGCGACAAGACCGAAAAACATTTCGTCAATGCCACCAAATTGTTCACGCTCATGTGGGGCATCATCGCCATCCTGTTCGCCTGTGTCGGGACCTTGTTTGAAAACCTGATCCAGCTTGTCAACATTGTAGGTTCGGTGTTTTACGGCACCGTGCTCGGGATTTTCCTCGTTGGTTTTTACATCCGGTACATCAAGGCCAATGCGATGTTTTGGGGTGCACTCGTGACCCAAACCATCATTTGTTTGATTTATTATTTCTTTATCCACATCCAGCCCAAAGGCGAAGAAAAACTCGGCTATTTGTGGCTCAACTTTATCGGCGCGACGCTGGCCATTGTGCTTTCGCTGATCATCCAGCGTTTTATCAAACCAAACAAAACGCCCGAAGAAATTGAAGTGCTTGCATAAAAAAATCCCGCCTTGTGAGCGGGATTTTTATTCTATCAAAATGGAGGATTAATTATTTCTTGCTCCACTCTGCGATGCTTTCGTTGTTCATCTTCACGTAATCGGCATTCTTGGCTTCGGTCGCCATGGCCAAGGAAGTTTTGGCGGTTTCGATCGCGCCTTTCTTGTCGCCCATTTTCGCCTGGATCAATGACTTCAAACGGTACATCCAGAACGCTTTGTTCTTGTCGAGCTCGACTGCTTTGTTGGCATAACCCAACGCCTTGGTCAAATCACCGTTCGATTGGTACAAATACTGTGCAGACGAAAAATAATCGTTTGCCGACGGGCCGGCCATTACTTTATCGATGCTCGCCATGGCCGTCTTGGCCGTAGGCACTTCGAATTTGATCGGCGCCACGGTCTTTTCCCATGAAATTTCGAGCACGCCGTAGTTGTTATCGAGGTTGTTCACGCCAATGGTAAATGATTCCACGTTTCTGTTCAACATTTCCGGCTTGACCGAAGTCTTGACCGCTACCTTGGCATCGCTCCATTCTTCCGGCGTTCCCCAGTTCTCGGTATCCGAATAGAAAAACACGTCCCAAACGTCGGCTTTCGGCGTCACGAACAATGCATACTCGCCTTTTTTGAGTGTCTTTCCATCGATGACCACATCTTCGCTAAAAGAAACGGTGGTGTTTTTGTTGGCACCGGTTCTCCACAGCTTGCCGAAAGGAACCAAATCACCAAAGATCGTTCTGCCTTTCATGCTCGGGCGCGAATATTTGATCTCGACATCGGTCAGGCCGACTACTTGTTTTACGGTCGCGGCCGGACTCGGGGCTGGTGTTTTTACCTGGGCTTGAATTCCCATGGAGGCAACCGAAATCGCCAGTAAGAATAATATTTTTTTCATAGAGTAAAAGGTTTTAGTTACTGCTCAAATTTACAAATTCATCCTGCTCAAAATGTTAATTAATACTTAATTCGAGAAAGGTTTTGTTTATCATTTTGTCAATTTTATTAAACATTCTATACCTTTACATTCTTCAATCCGTGCCCATGTATTCGTTTCACCGCATCCAAAAATTCCCCGTACCGATAGAGAAAATATGGGCTTTCATCAGCGATCCCAAAAATCTTGCAGTCATTACCCCGCCCGAAATGGGATTCCAGACCTTGTCGGGTGACGAGCGGCCAATGTTCCCGGGACAAATCATCCACTATACCATCACCCCGCTTTTTGGGATCAAAATGGAATGGGTCACCGAAATCACCCATGTTGAACACCTAAACTATTTTGTGGACGAACAACGCCACGGTCCGTACAAATTCTGGCACCACAAACATTTCCTGCGCGAAATCCCAGGCGGTGTCGAAATGGAAGACCTGATCCATTACAAAGTCCCGATGGGTTTTTTGGGCCGTATCTTCCATCCCATTCTGGTCAGGCCGAATCTCGAAAAGATTTTCGAATTCCGCAGACAGCAATTGATTGAACTGTTTGGTGAATTTAAAATGGATGCGAAATGAACATATTTTGGTTTAGACGCGATTTGAGACTTGAGGACAATCACGGCCTTTTTGAAGCTTTATCTGACGGAGATGTATTGCCGATTTTCATTTTCGACAAAAACATCCTGTCGGAACTGCCCAAGGACGACGCACGTGTGGAGTTTATTTCCGACTTGCTGCAAAAAATAAATACCGAATTGCACAAACACCAACGGTCGTTGGCGGTTTTCCACAGCGATCCCGAAACGGTTTTTCACAAGCTCGTCCGTGAAAATGACATTACGGCCGTTTATACGAACCGCGATTACGAACCGTACGCCACCAAACGCGACGCCGACATTGAAAAATTCCTGCAATCGAAAAACATTGCCTTCAGGACTTTCAAAGACCAGGTTATTTTTGAAAAAGACGAAATCGTCAAAGACGATGGCAAACCGTATGTCGTTTATACGCCTTATTCAAACAGATGGAAAGAACACTTCAATAAGTCGGATTTAAAAAATTATAAATCAGAAAGTTTGCTTTCCAATTTTACCAAACACGATTATCCCTTTTTGAATCTCGAAGACATCCATTTCCGAAAATCCGAAATTGAAATTCCCGAATTCAATCTCTCAAAAGCAATGATCGAACACTACGAAGCGACACGCAATTTTCCCTCTAAAGAAACCTCGAAACTCGGGGTGCATTTGCGGTTCGGTTCGGTCAGTATCCGGAAAATTGTGGGCAAAGCCAACGAATCGCGCAACAAGACTTTCCTCAACGAACTGATCTGGCGCGAATTCTTTATGCAGATTTTGTGGCATTTCCCCGAAACGGTGACCAAAAGTTTCCGTCCGCAATACGACAACATCCGATGGCGCTACAGCGAAAAGGATTTCAAACAATGGTGCGAAGGAAAAACCGGTTACCCAATCGTCGATGCGGGCATGCGCGAACTCAACGCCACGGGTTTTATGCACAACCGCGTGCGCATGGTCGTGGCGAGTTTCCTGTGCAAGCATTTACTGATTGATTGGCGTTGGGGTGAGGCGTATTTTGCCGAGAAATTGCTCGATTACGAACAATCATCCAACATCGGGAATTGGCAATGGGCCGCGGGCAGCGGTGTCGATGCCGCGCCGTATTTTAGAATTTTTAATCCGAGTGAACAAGTGAAAAAATTCGACAAGGATTTGCAGTACATCCGAAAATGGGTTCCGGAACTGGACACTTTTGAGTATCCGCAGCCGATGGTGGATCATAAGCAAGCGCGGGAAAGATGCCTTACCATTTATAAGGCTGCCGTAAATTGAAAGCCGCGAATGCACGAATTAAAATTAGGCATAAAGCAAAAATTCGTGAATTCGTGACCAATGTTTATCACCGAGAGTTGCGTTAGCGATGGAAGCGGCAGCCCGCAGCGCAGCGAGGACTACAGCGGACAGCGCGAGCCTTCAGGCAACGCCCAATCAAATTAAATCTTTAATCTTCCCGTAACTCAACTCATTGAAATGCCTGATCACCAAATCGGCCTCCGAATAATCCTGCAATTTCGAATGGAAACTGTCGTAACCGATGCAATACAAACCCGCCGCCTTGGCCGCCTTGATGCCGTTGGTGCTGTCTTCGATTACAATGCATTCCGACTTGGGCGCTTTCGACAACGAGGCTGCGTGCAGGAAAATCGCGGGATGCGGTTTCGATTTCGGGAAATCCTCGCCGCTGACGATATCGGTGAAATACGGATAAAGGTTGAAACGTTTGAAAATGCGGTCGATCGTAACCTTGGCCGATGACGAAGCGAGAATCAACTGCACGCCATTTTGATGCAAATCCTTTATTAAATCTTCCACGCCGTCGAGCAGGAACAAATCTTCCTTTTTATCGAAAGCTTCGTTGAACAACGAACGCTTGATGTCGACGAGTTTCTCTACTTCTTCCTCGAGCGCGAATTGCTCCTTCAACCTTTGGTAGATGTTGCGTGTGGAATTGCCCGTGAACGAATGGTACATTTCGGGCGAAACCTCTATGTTCAAGGCTTTGAAATGTTCGTGGTATGCGTAATGGTGAACGGGTTCGGTGTCGACGATGACGCCGTCCATATCGAAAATGACTGTTTTTATCATTGTTTAATCGTTGATTTGGTGATTTGGTAATTTGTTTAACCGTTGAATCGTTTAATCGGACTTCCTAAGAACGCATCGGTTAAACGATTCAACGATTAAACTTATTTTTTTAAAATCCCACGGATCACATAACTCGCCGCATGCAATCCAAACAATCCCGGCATGTAGCTGTTCGTGCCGTAAAACGATTTCTTGAAATTCTTGCCGTCGGTTTTGCGCAGACTGTTCGGGTCTTGGATTTCGGATGAGAAAACCACTTTAATGCCCTTGTCGATTTTCTCGGCACGCAGGCGTTTCTTGATGAATTTGGCGAGGTAGCAATTTTCGGTTTTGCTGATGTCGGCGACTTTGACTTTTGAAGCGTCCATCTTGCCGCCCGCACCCATCGAACTGATGATCTTGACTTTCTTGCGCTTACACGCCATGATCAAATTGAGTTTCGGCGTGACACTGTCGATGCAATCCATCACGTAATCGAAATCCTTTGTGACGATTTCAAACGCGCGCTCGGGCTCGAGGAATTCGCGGATTTTGGTCAGTTGCAATTCGGGGTTGATGTCCATCAAGCGGTCGCCCACGACATCTATCTTGGGTTGCCCGACCGTCGAATGCAAGGCCGGTAATTGTCGGTTGATGTTGGTAATATCGACCACATCGCCGTCCACGATTGTCATTCTGCCCACACCGGCACGCGCGATGAATTCGGCCGCAAACGAGCCCACGCCACCCACGCCCACGATCAATACGTTGGCATTTTTTAATTTTTCAAGTCCTTCTTTTGTAAAGAGCAGCTCTGCCCTTTCGGTCCATTCGGCCATATTTTTGGTTTAATCGTTTATTTGTTTAATCGTTTTGGGCGTTGCCTGACGGCCGCGCTGTACGCTCTATCTTTTGCTCCGTAAACTGCTTCGCCAGTTCGCCTTGCTCGTGTACGCAAAAGGATGCCGCTTCCATCGCTAACGCACCTCCTTTTGAAACACGCTTTTGAAATTTGAATTAATTTGTTCTTTCAAATCCTCCACTATCATTCCTTTGTATTTCGCCGCGAGTTCGTAAACTTCCCGGATCGATTCTTCGACCGTATCGGTTTCGAGAAAGAAACGGTCATTCGGAACGCTTTTGAAAACACTTTCCAATTCCGGATTGCGCAACAAATATTTCCCGAACGACAAATACAGTCCGTTGTCGAGCAATGATCGGGCAACCTGTTCATTTTTCGAATATCCGTGAATCACCATCGGCACGGAAATTTTCATTTGCTTCTTGATGGCAATGACTTCCTGAAACGCCGCGACGCAATGGATGATGACGGGTTTTTGGTATTTTCCGGCGAGTTGCAATTGCTTTTCAAACACTTCCGCCTGCAATCCCAGATCGGTTTCGATGCGTTTGTCGAGTCCGCATTCGCCAACGGCCAAACAGTTTTGCTGCTGCAGTTTCTGCTCGATAATCTGCAAATCTTCCTCAATTTTACTTTCATCAATGTACCACGGATGAATCCCGATCGAATAAAACGGCGTTTCGCTGAACGCGCGCGGATACTGGTTCACCACTTCCAAAATCGCTGGCGAATCTGTAAAACGGTGCGTATGCAAATTGACGTACGACATCAATCGTGGAATTTTTTAACGCCCGCTTTGATGGCCACGGGCAAATCGTTTTCTAGCGGCACAATCGGGCACGAATATTTGTGGTTGTACGCGCAATACGGATTGTAGGCTTGGTTGAAATCGATGGCCATCGTATCGCCTTTCGGAATTTTCAGATCGATGTAACGACCGCCGATATAGGTTTCGTTGCCGCTGGTCAAATCGGAAAACGGCAGGAACAAATAATCGACGTATTCTTTTTTCTTGACCAATTCAACATTCTGATACACATTGAGTTTACAGGACTTGCCTTCAAGCGTAAAAGTAAGTTCGCCGTATTTGACGTACATCGGCAAACGGTTCGTGGAAGTTTTCATCTCGAATGGTTTTTCATCCTTGATCCGTTTGAATTTGGCATTGACGAAATACTTCGCATCGGGCGTGTAAAAATCGAGTCCGTGAAAGTTGCGGCGGTCTTCGGTCGTGAGCGGGCTTTTCAATGAGTCGGCGAAGGCCGTCGTGAGTTCGTTCTGGAATACCTGTACCTTGACCTCGTCGAATTTCTCCTGCGCGAAACCCAACAAACTGTTGCAAAACAGCAACCCGAGAAGTATCTTTTTCATGTCCGAAATTTTATGCAAAAATAAGCAAAATCAATACGCGAAACGTTTAATTTTTCGTTAGAGAGTTCGTAAATTTGTGGCACTCAAAAACGCCATTTCTTCCATGCTCAAATCGGGATTCGAACGCTACATCAACAACTTCAAGGGATTTTCGCGCGAGGTTTGGATTCTTGCCATCATCACCTTCATCAACCGTGCGGGCATGATGGTCGTGCCGTTCCTGACCAAATACCTCAATGAGGATTTGAAATTTACGATGAGCGAAGTCGGGACGATGATGATGTTCTTCGGGTTCGGGTCGATGCTGGGTTCCTGGCTCGGCGGCAAATTGTCGGACAAGATCGGGTTTTACCGCATCATGGTGTTCAGTTTGTTTACAAGCGGCTTGATTTTTCTTGGATTACAGTTCGTCACCTCTTTCTGGGGATTGTGCCTGAGTTTGTTCGTGATGATGACCATCGGCGACATGTTCCGTCCGGCGATGTTCGTTTCGCTCGCGGCTTATGCCAAACCCGAGAACCGTACCCGCGCGTTGACTTTGGTACGGCTGGCCGTCAATTTGGGTTTTGCGTGCGGCCCGGCTTTGGGCGGACTCGTGATCATGGGCGTCGGCTACCAGGGCTTGTTTTGGATCGACGGCGCGACCTGTATGATTGCGATCACGATTTTTGCGTTGCTCGTCAAGGAAAAGAAAAACCCGGAACATCTGAAGAAAGTTGCCGAGACAGTTGTTGAATCGGTTTTCAAGGACAAAATTTTCTGGATTTTCCTTTTCGTGTGTTTCGTGACCTCGATGATTTTCTTCCAGTTGTTCACTACCTTGCCGCTGTACCATCGCGTCCAATATGGCTTGACCGAAGTGCACACCGGACTGCTCATGATGCTCAACGGCGGACTCATCTTTCTGCTCGAAATGCCGATCGTGAGTATTTTTGAGCGGCACCAGGTGCACAAGCTCAAGATCATTTTCTGGGGTGCCTTGTTCATGTCGCTCAGTTTCTTCATCCTGTTGATCACGGGCTGGGCAGGATTGCTGATCATCAGCTTACTGTTCATGACCTTTGGCGAGATGTTCATTTTTCCGTTCTCGAACTCGTTTGCGATGAGCCGTGCGCCCAAAGGACACGAAGGCCGATACATGGCGCTGTTTACGATGAGTTTCAGCCTGGCGCATATCGTGAGCTCCAAATGCGGACTCGAGATCGCCGCCCATTTGGGTTACCAAAAAAACTGGCTCTTTATGGCTTTCTGCGGATTGCTGTCCGTGGGTTGCTGTTTGTGGTTGCAGAAATTGGTGCGAGAGGAAAACCGGGTTTAGACCGTTTCACCGCAAGACCGCTGCGCTGCTAGAGCCAAGACCGCTTTACTGCAAGACTGTTGATTAGAAGATTAAATCGAATTAACAGTCCGTTACTCTTTCACCACAATTTCCGAACTGGTCTTGGTTCTTGGTTCTAGCAGCACAGCGGTCTACAAATCTGCCTTGATCTGCTGCAGCGTTTGCTCGGTTTCGATCATTTGACCGATGACCTTTCTTTTTAAATCTACTCCATTTTCATTGGAATAATATTCTGTCCAAGAATCGTTTTCCAATAAATTGCGGATTTGGCGGATGCGTTTGGTCGTTTCTGATGCCGTGCGCAGCACTTCATTATTGTAGTTTCCACTGTCTTTGTGTTGGAATTGCACCGATTGGTTTTCAAAATCGACTTCGATGAAATACAATTTCTCGGTTTCGTTGTCGCGGTGGAAAGCCGACCATAAGGCGAATCCCAATTTCGTGCGATTTCCGGTTTTCTCGTTCGAATGCAATCGCCATTTGCAATTGGCCGCGCGTCCCCAATGGTTGGAAAGCCGATAAACGCCGGCTTCGGTGAAGTAATAACTGCTGCCCGATTTGCTTTTGTAGCCCAATTTGAGTTCGGCGATTGTTGTTAAATCGGCTTCGTTGAAAATACAAAAGGTGTTTTTGTGAAAATTATTGCGGTGGAAAGTTTCGGCGCCCATGCCCTATTTTTATTGATAGTGTAACAAAGGTAAACATTTCGAGTCTTTGGTTAAAACTTAAAATTTAGTTAAATAACTATTTCTATAGTTGTATAACTAAAAATATAGTTGTAGGTTTGGATTGTTCTTTTGGAAAGATTCAAAGATTCAAAGATTCAAAGATTCAAAGATTCAAAGATTCAAAGATACAAAGATTCAAAGATTCAAAGATTCAAAGATTCAAAGATTCAAAGATTGAAGTTGGTTTGTAGGTTTTTTAAACTTTGTGACTCTGCATCTCTGTGACTTTGCGACTTACTAGCGTTAGGGATTGTAGTGAAAATCCTTTTTAGCGTAGTTTACGAAGCTGAAAGATTGCAACGGAAAGCCCGGCCTTCAGGCAACGCCCAAAATCCGATTAAACGATTACACGATTCACCGATTAAACAATAAAAAATGCAAAAGTTAACCAACAAAGAAGAAGAAATCATGCACGTCTTATGGAAGCTCGAAAAAGCTTTTGTCAAAGAGGTCATGGCCGAGATGAAGGACGAGGCGCATTACAACACGCTGTCGACCATCATCCGGAATTTGGAAGAAAAAGGGTTTGTGGCGCACAATGCTTTCGGGAACACACACCAATATTATCCGGTGGTGAGCAAGGAAGATTACCGCAAGCGCTTTATGAATACGGCGATTGAAACCTATTTCAACAGTTCGTACAAGAACATGGTATCCCATTTTGCCAAGGAGGAAAAGATTTCGGCCGATGAGTTGCGTGAGATCCTCGAAATGATCGAGAAAAAACAAAAGTAGCATGGAAGCGCTGTTCGTTTACCTCGTCAAATCGGGCGCTTTGCTCGCCACGTTCTACCTCGCCTATCATTTCCTGCTGCGGAAAGAGACTTTTTTTAACAGTAACCGGTGGTTTCTCTTGTTAGGGTTAGTTACTTCGATATTACTGCCACTGGTTACGTTTAAAAAAATAGTTTGGGTCGATCCGATTCCCGAAGCGGTTGGTTGGAGCGACATGCCCGCCCGGATCGCCGCGCCGGTGGTCAATGAAGGCTTTGAGATCGACTGGTTTATCGTGATGGGTTTGGTCTATGCGATTGGGATTTTTATTTTCTTGATCAAATTCATTTTTGATTTTGGAAGCCTGGCCAAGACGCTCAAGGGCCATGAAATCAAGCAACAGGCTGACTTTAAGTTGGTCGATGTGAACCACAACGTTTCGCCTTTCTCCTATTTCAGTTACATTGTTTACAATTCTTCCTTGTACAGCGCAGAAGAACTCGAGAATATTTTGGAACATGAGAAGGTGCATTGCGAGCAGAAACATTCGGCCGATGTGTTGATTTCGCGGCTGTTTTGCATCCTGTTCTGGTTCAACCCGTTTGCATGGCTGTACAAGAAAGCGATCCTGCAAAACCTCGAGTTTATTGCCGACAGCGGCGCGCTCAAAAATTTATCCGATAAGAAAGCGTATCAAATCACCTTATTAAAAGTAACGACACACGAACATTGTGTCGAGATCACCAACCATTTTTATCAATCATTAATCAAAAAACGAATTATTATGCTAAACAAAAGCCAATCGAAGAAATCGAATTCCTGGAAGTATGCCTTGATCATCCCGGTACTCGCAGCGTTCCTTTTCTATTTCCAAGTGAAAGTAATCGCGCAAGAACGCCACACCGATGTCGAGGCCACCGAAATGCCATCGGGCAAACCGATCAACATCACGATCAACAAAAACACCACCGATGCGCAGCTCAACGCCTACACCACCGAATTCAAGAAACAATACGGCGCCAAGCTCAAGTTCTCAAAGGTGAAAAGAAACAGCGCGGGTGAAATTATCGGACTCAAGGCGGTCTATTCGGACAAGAACGGCAAATCGGGCACTTACCAGTTGAGCGGAGACGAACCGATCAAACCGATCAACATTACACGCCAGGAAGATGGCAAGATTGCCTTTGGCAACAGCAAGCAAATTCGCATCATCAGAGACAAGGACGGTGAAGATGCCGCCGATACTGAAGATGCCGAGGGCAGCTACACCTACAGTTATTCGACCGGAGCAAACGGCGACCATGAAATCATCGTCAACGGCGAGCACATTTCGATCCCTGAACCGCCCGAAATGCCGGATATGCCAGACATGGTGGTTCCGCCGGCCGCCTGCGGTAAAAACGTGGTCGTGAAAACCATCACCAATAAAGACGGCAAAGTTGTAGTTTCGGTCAATGGCGAGGTAATCGACGTGGACACCGATAAAATCCTGGCCGATATCGACATCAACATCGATGAGATTAAAGAACAGGCCAAAGCCGGCGCGAGATTGGCCAAGGAACAAGCGAAGCTCGCTTTGAGACATGCCGAAAGAGCCCGCAAACAAGCCGGTGAAGCATCGGAAGATTCCGAGGAAACCCGCCAGGAAATGGAGGAAACGCGCCGCGAGATGGAAGAAACCAGACGCGAAATGGAGGAAACACGACGCGAACTCGAGCAAGCCCGCCAAGAATTGTCCAAGGCAAGAGCAGCAGCCAAAGCGGCAAAAGCAAAGAAAGCTTCCCAAGGGCAATAAGTCTAAAAAATCATCATCATTACATCAAACAAATAATCAGAGTGGAAAAAGGCGGTCTTCGGGCGGCCTTTTTTTGTATTTTTACCAGATCAAGCCGACCGAACAAAAATATCTAAATGTTTAAACTTTTAGCCAAGATCAACAAACTGCTGCTACCGAGTTTCACCAAACAACGGCTCGACTTGGCCACGGCCAGCACTTGGCAGAAGGCTTTGATCGCGTGGCGCTACTATGTAACTACAAGAGCACTAGACGAATAAAAAAGCAACACAGAAAAATTTTATTTTATTTGATTTTTACGCTTGCAGGTTTAACGTTAATGCTTATATTTGCACCCGCAAACAGCGTCAAACGCATTGCAAACGGCCTCGTGGCGCAACTGAATAGCGCATCTGATTACGGCTCAGAAGGTTACTGGTTTGAATCCAGTCGAGGTCACGAATAAAACGGAAAGCGAGCTAAAATATAAAGCTCGCTTTTTTATTTTAGCTGTTTTTTGTTTTTCAGTGCGGAGCGCTGCTTGAAATTTAATCCAGTCGAGGTCACGAATAAATAGAGTGTAAAGAAAAAAGCGCCAAGTTCACTTGAGCGCTTTTTTTCTTTCTTACTATTTTCAAAGCGGAGCTTTGTGGATGTCGCGCAGCGAAATCCAGTCATGATGAAACGTCCTTCTTCCCCACCCGTCCTTTTACACACACTTCACCAGAGGTAGTAGAAATCCCTTTAAACACCACAAACTCAATTTCCAGATCCTTTTTAACCAAACGCCTACGGCACAGGATTGGGTTGATATTTTACCAATGGTTGTTTTCAATGTTTTTTATCCTTATCGGTGGGGTTTTCTTATACATAACTGTTTGAAATTGTGGAACGATGCCGTGAATAAACCATAAGTATCAGAATCATTATGAAAAATTTCTTACTTTCTATTATACTGTTATCAACTTTGTCATTGTTGTCAGGATGTGACCCGCACGATGATCAGGAAAATTCCCAACCTCAAAATTCACCAAATTCCTTTTCAGAAAATTTCGGAAATGAAGTCTCCCGCGATTTTATCGGACAGGTAGTAGATATAAACAGTCTTCCTGTGGCAAACGCAGTGGTTGCAGTTGGGACATCTACCGTCCAGACAGATGCCAACGGCGTTTTCATTATCGACGGCGCCGAGGTATACGAACAATTCGCTTATATCACCGTAAAAAAGCCCGGATACATCGATGGCTCAAGGGCGATGGTCCCCACAAATGGGAAAAATAACGTAAAGGTCATGCTGATTCCATCTGCTCCTATCCAAACCATAACTTCAGGCTCATCTGCTGAAGTTGCTTTGCCATCAGGGACGAAAGTAACTTTTGATGGTGCTTTTGAAGATGAAAATGGAAATCCGTATTCAGGTAACGTTTCTGTTTCAATGTATCACTTAGAAAGTTCAAACGAGAATATTTCCCTGCTTATGCCCGGGATGCTTTACGCAAAAACCGATACCGGCCAAGAAGCTATTCTCAAGACTTTTGGAATGCTGAATGTTGAACTAAGGGGAAATAGTGGACAAAAACTCCAGATAGCGGGTGGACATACTGCCGAGATTGAAATGATGATCGACAATTCACAATTAGCAACGGCGCCTTCCACCATTCCGCTTTGGCATTTTGATGAAGCCCTCGGCTATTGGATACAGGAAGGAACCGCAACCAGATCAGGAAACAAATACATTGGCCAAGTTTCCCATTTTTCATGGTGGAATTGTGATGCTTTTTTCGCTACCGTTTCATTATCGGTTACCGTTGTTGGCGTTAATGGAAATCCTTTGCCCAATACTGTAGTTGGTTTAATAGCAAATAGCAGCCTTAGTGCTGTTAGCGGATATACTGACAATAATGGAACTATCTCAGGAATGATTCCTCAAAATCAGACCTTAACCTTGAACGTATATTCAGACTGTGGGATTGCTTACACGACAACTATTGGGCCTTTCAACGGGGATACTGTTTTGCCGACCATTCAAATAGCTGGTTCGTCGACAACATCTACACTGGTTACTGGCGTTTTGAAAAAGTGCGATGGTTCTGCTGTCACTAATGGCTACGTTGTAATGTCAAGGCTTGGAGGCGACCAAGTTATAAATGTAACCAATGGAACTTTTAGTTTTAATTCCATTTTTTGCAGTAGTGTCACGACCCTTTCGCTTAGAGGAGTCGATCTGGATAATCTCCAGACGGTATCGGTTAATCATGCGATAACTACACCAACTACTAATGTTGGCAATTTGACGGCCTGTAATTCGATTTCAAATTACGTGTCTTACAAATTAGATGATCAACCTGTAACCTATTTGTTCACCGGCTTGTTTGGTGGTTATAATTCACCTACGCTACTATTTTCTGCGGGAGCAATGAGTACCACCCGGCTACACGTTGTCGGGAATACGCTGGTGCCTGGTGTGTATGACAGTTCTGTATTCCAATTGTTTGATACGCTGGGCCCGTACCACACTTATGCAAATGAAAATATCACCTACAATTTAATAGCATTTGGAAATGTCGGCGAGTTGTTGCACATGACACTCTCGGGAACTTTTGATGATAACTATGGAGTTACCCACACTGTTAGCGGGACGATACACGTTACTAGAAATCAATAGTGTAAGAAAGCCTTTGAATTTAGGGTGATGGTTCAATTGGAATGAGTTTAAAAAAACACTAACAACATTATCTATGTCACTTTTATGACTATTTTGATAAAAACTCGAAAAGACTCAATCGAATCATTTTATTCAGTTATGCTTGGAAATTGACTAATGCAAGAACCGATATTCCTTTTAAGAACAAATTAACCCTCCAGAAGCAATAAACCCAATCAAAAAAAGGTTTTAATAATACATTATTAAACCTACAAAACATGAAAAGGATATTGTTCATCATCATATTAGCCGTGTGCATCCAAGGATATGCACAGGACGAACTCAACAGCAAAACCAAGCCGATTTCAGGTGGAAGCCTCAAAATCAAGGAAGCCACCCCGCCCAAAGAAGAAGCCAAACCAGAACCACCTATTGTTGTCGAAAAACCCGATCCTTTGAAGCTGGCCGAGGCCGAATTGCTCAAAAGCCCCAACCAGTACAACAAAAAACCACATCCCGACGAAGCCGACTACCGACGGAACCAATACCTGGGCGGTGTCAAAACCCAATCCCATACCTCAACGGTACGCTACCGCGATGCCGCCGCAATCGATGGCGATAAAATCAAGGTTTATGTGAACGACAAGCTCGTCGAGCCTGAAGTCGTCATGGACAAGGAATACAAAGGCTTCAAGATCGATTTGAACGAAGGCATCAACAAAATCGATTTTGTCGCTATAAATGAAGGTTTTGCTTCGCCGAACACGGCCGAATTCCAGGTCTACAACGACAAAGGCGTCGTCATCAAATCGAGCCAATGGAATGTCGGTACGGGTTACAAGGCCACGGTACTGTTGCTCAAGGAATAAATAGCAATATTGAGGATTTTGGAAACGCCATACCCATTGCCCTCGGGATTGGCTTTCATGCCTTTTCGATACGCAGACACGGAAAATAAACACATCCGTGATGAAACAACAACAAAAAAGCCTCCCGAAAGAGGCTTTTATTTTGGATCAAAACAAAAATTACTTGGCAATCCTCGCGATTTGCACCCCATTCTCGGTATGGATCTTTACAATGTAGTTCCCAGAGGCCCACGTGCTGCATTCCATATTGGTTTCCTTTGCGTTCACCGGCCTTGAAACCATCAACTGGCCGAATAAATTGAACACTTCGATCGTATGGATTGTCGTGTCGCTTGAAATGGCCAGTACATCCTTGACCGGATTGGGGAAGTATTTCAAGTCGCTTTTGGCGAATTCGGGCGTACCCAACGAAGCGTTGTAAGGCGACACCTGGAACTGCCCCTGTCCTACCTCGGGGTTGTTGTATTGCCACACACCGATGTAGACTGTTGAACCGGGCACCAAACCCGTCAAATCGACCTTTGAAAAGGTTCCCGAATCGGTATCGTCGTTACAGCCCAGTAACGTTAGGTTGCCACAGACGCCTGAATACACCGCGATAACGGTATCGAATACTTCGGAGCCGGAAACAGGTCCCGTTTCAACGGTCAGTGCGCCATCAGCCGGGACAACGGCCTTGAACCAAACGTCGTTCATCACATCGGTTTGGCATGCAGGAAGCAAGGTGCCGAGGTTGGCCTGTACATTATTGACCGTCCGTGCCGCCGAAAGAAAGCTCTGCCGGACCGGAATGAGCAGCGCATTGTCGCAATTGTCATAGGACGGTGCGAGTGCAGTTTGCAAAGATTTTGAAGCATTTTGTGCCGAAGCCATGACCGCAAATACCATTGTAGCCAAAAGTGTAACTTTTTTCATTTTCTGATTGATTTTTTTTCGCGGCGCCCCAAACTATTCAGCAGCGCCCCGAGTGATGATTGAATAATATAAAATTCAAGGATTTCATTCCCTGATTGATTGGTGCAAAATTGGCAGGAAATATTGCCAAAGCCCTTGATTGAAATCAAGAAGCGCCAATTATCCCCGAACATTTCTTATTTGGTGCGGGCTCGCGCATTTTGACCATAAGTATTTATCAATCTGCGTATTAACAAAACATTTTTTGTTTAAATTAGAGGCAGAAACAAAACTTTTGCACGCTTCCGGCTGTGCTAACTTTACAACTAACCGACATGACCAAAACAACACGAACCTTTTTAAAGGGCTGCCTGCTGCTTTTCTTTTTTTGCGGCTATTCGCAAAACGGCACCCGAATCGCAACTCCCCAACTATCGCGCCCCGAATCAAAAAAAAATACCCATTTTGCTCCCATTCACCAAGTGGATTATGAGCAGATCGACCGCCGAACGAAATATTCACAAACGTTCGTCAACACCAACAAAACGAAAACCACGGTGCAATCTTCGGTGCCTTTGCACTACCAAGGCGAAGATGGCCGATGGAACGTCATCGATTACCGATTGACCCGAGACGAAGACAAATTGGTCTACCCGGCGCAAAATCCTTTCCTGGAAATGGATGTCAAAACCGGTTCGATAACGATGGGCGGCCAGCAAATCAAGGTGCCTAGGCAAACCCAGTTCCTTTTTGTTTCGAACCAGACTATCGTCAAAAAAATAGATGCCACGGGGCATGAAACCATTTTGGGAAATGACGACGGGATTGAATTGAAAGACATCGCGCCGTCTGTCGACATGAACATCACCTTGTACCACCAGGCGTTCAAATACAATTACCTGGTCCACCAGGCCGCTTTTTTCCCGGCGCAGTTCGATTACCTGCTCGTGGAAGAAACCATCGATCTGCCCAACGGCTACACCATTCGGGAGGAAAACGGCCAGAACCGGCTTGCAGTTGTCCATCCAAACGGAACGGAACAACTCATTTTCCATCAGCCCATCGTCACCGACAGCAAATTAGCCGAGCGAAATCTACGGCCGCAGCCGTATGAGGGAAAATACCAAATCGTCAAACTAAACGACACCCGCTATAAAATTCAAATCCGCATCGACGGCTCGTGGTTGCAATCGGCCGAACGCGTTTACCCGATCAACATCGATCCCGTGGTCACCGTAACCAACAACGAGGCAATCAATTCCTGCTTTTTCCCCAATTACCAGCAAGCCACCTTAGAGGTTGTGGTTCCGGCGGGCGAAACTGTTTTGTCCTCGAATTTCAGTTACGATTTCATTGCACCTGCCGGTTCCGGCGGCTGGATGTCGGACCAACGCAGCTTCGTATCCGGTCCAAATGGACAAACACCGGTAGTCAATGGCGTGGGCGGTGACGAAGGCACTTACACCTATAACCTCAACGACAGCCCGATCGGCAACATCGTCTCGACGGGACAAATTGCCTACACCTTTAATTTTGCACGCAACTGGGGCGGCAGCGGATGCAACGCCACGTTCAATTTCGTCAACCGCCGCGAGGTATCGGTCACTTACGGCACGATCGAATTTGGCGACGGCCCTTTGGTGATCAACGAATATTCGGCATCGAACCGCAACTTCAACGACGGCTTTGACCGCAACGAGGATTGGATCGAACTCTACAACACCAATCCCGATACTTATTTCAATCTGGCGGGCTACCATTTGAGCAACAACATCAACAATCCTACGAAATGGCAAATCCAAAGCGGCATCATCCCGCCCAACAGCAAGGTATTGGTGTTTTGCTCGAACCGCAACATTTCCTCAGGCACCGTCCTGCATGCAAGTTTCGACCTGACACAAACCACCGACGCCGATGAAATTGTCCTGGCCGACCCAAGCGGCAACATCATCGAGTCGCATGAAATGTTTGTGACGCAGACCAATCATTCCTATGGCCGGACCACAGATGGCGCATCGACCTGGAGCGTTTTTGACGATCCTACGCCCGGAACATTCAACACCAACGGCTATTCGAACTACACAAACAAACCGGTCTTGAATATGGCAGCCGGAAAATATCCCGGACCAATCAATGTGACGCTTTCCACAAACGGCACAAACGAACAGATCCGCTACACCACCAACGGGGCGACGCCAACAGCCGCTTCCCCACTTTACACAGGCCCGATTGCCATTGCACAATCTACGGTACTCAGGGCGCGGACTTTTAGTACGGTTCCCGGTATTTTGCCTGGATTCATTGAAACCAATACCTACCTGATCAACGAGAATTCGTCCTTGCCGATGGTATCGCTGTCTGGCGATGCCGATTTGCTGACACTGCTCAACGGCACCCAGATCGAACCCACAGGTTATTTCGAATATTTTGAGACAGACGGCACGTTTATCGACGAAACCATGGGCGATTTCGACAAGCACGGCAATGATTCCTGGGCTTACGACCAACGCGGGATCGACTTCATCGCACGCGATGACCACGGCTACAAACGGCGTCTGGAGCACCAATTCTTCGGTACGACTCCACGCCCGACCTTTAGGCGATTGATCCTCAAGGCAGCCGGAAGCGACAATTATCCACACCAAGCGGGCGGCGCCCACATGCGCGATGTTTTTGCACAAAAGCTTTCCGAAGTATCCGAATTGGATTTGGACGAAAGAAGAAGCACTTATGTTTCGCTTTTTGTCAACGGCCAATATTGGGGACTTTACGACCTGCGTGAAAAAGTAGACGACAACCAATACACCGATTACTACTACGGACAGGATTATACGTTCCGCGACAGCGACATCTACATCCAATACATCAAGACCTGGGGCGATACGAATCCCGAATTCGGGAACCAGCCCGCCGAGGACGACTGGCAAGACCTGCTCGATTATGTACAAAACAATGACATGGCCGTCGAAGCCAATTACAATTATGTCGAAGGCCAGCTCAACATCGACAGCCTTGTCGACTATTTCGTGCTCAACTCCTATCTGGTCAACAAGGACTGGCTCAATTGGAACACCTCCTGGTGGCGCGGCACCGATCCATCGGGCGGTGCGCACAAATGGCGGTATGCGCTTTGGGACGTCGACGGCATCCTCGGGCATTACATCAATTATACCGGCATCCCCGATATTTCGGCCAATGCACCGCCCTGCCAGGTGGAACAGATCAGCGTGGGCGTCGGGCATGCGCAAACCATCGCCAAACTGGTCGCCGAGAGCCCGATCGTGCGCCAGAAATACATTACGCGTTATGCCGACTTGCTCAATACGCATCTTTCCTGCGAACACGTGACGCAAGTATTTGACAGCATCGTCGCGGTGATTGCACCCGAAATGCCGCGTCAAATCCAGCGCTGGGGCGGCAGCCTTGCGGTCTGGCAGGCCAACGTACAGGATGCGCGCAATTTCCTGCTGACACGCTGCTCGCAGACCATCAGCACCGGGCTCAACGACTGTTATGAAGTCACCGGACCATATGCCACGACTTTCCAGGTCGAACCTGTAGGAGCGGGAAAAATCAAGATGAATTCGGAATGGCTCGTCGACTATCCGTTTACGGCCCAGGTGTTCGGCAATATCGATACGATGTTAAAAGCCGAAGCCAATGCAGGTTATGCGTTCAGCCATTGGGTCGTTGACGGGGCCGTTGTGACGCCCGATCCCAACAATCCGGATATTGTATTGCAGGTTTCACAGGCGACTTCGGCGACAGCCCATTTCACCGAGATCGTCAATACCGAAGATGTGGTGTATTATTGGCATTTCAATAGCCTCGAATCACCTCCAGACGTGACGACCATCGCCGCCGATTACAACCACATTCCCGGCGCGGTTCCGATGATGACCTACACCGGTTCGGGACCAAGGGACATCGATGCGTACAACACCGGTTCGGCGGTCAATTTGCACATGGACCAAACGGCCGGTAAAGGCGCCCGGGTACGGAATCCTTCGGATGGACGGACGATTGTGTTTGACTTGCCTACGAATGGCTACAAGGACATCAAATTCGCCTATGCGGTGCAGCGTACCAACGAAGGCATGCTGACCAACCATTTGTCCTACAGCACCGATGGCAGCAATTTTACGCAAGCCGGTTTGGCACAAAGCGCGTTTGGCATCACGACCGATTACAGTTTGGTCGCGGTCGATTTTACGGCAATCACGGCGGTGAACAACAATGCCAATTTCAAAATACAGATTGCATTCGAGGGCAACACCACCGCAGACAACGGCAACAACCGTCTGGACAACGTGACGCTCAAGGGCGTCGTCAACAATTTGGCGACGGTGTCCCATCAGGCGGCGGCTTACCAGATTTTCCCGAATCCGTTTAACGACCATGTACAGATCATCAGCAGCGGATCAATGACTGAATTGTCGGTCTATGACCTCGTGGGCAAGAAAATCTGGCACAAAAGCACGGCCAGCACCCATACCGAAACCATGGATCTGGCGGCCTTGAATACAGGGGTCTATTTGTTGAAAATCAAGACGGCCAATGGCACCATCTCGCACAAATTGGTCAAGCGATAAATAGTCTATTGCATCTTATAAAAAAGCCCGACCTATGAATCGGGCTTTTTTTATTTGTTGTTGCAATTATTTCTTTACAATCTTGTGGTTTAGGATTGTCCCGTCGATTGTTTTCAGACGGACAATATAGGTTCCCGATTGAAGACTTAGTACAGGAATCGCATGCTCGCCCTGTTCGAAATGCCCTTTGAGCACCACCTGTCCGAGCAGATTTGAAACCTGGTAACCCGACAGCTCTTGGTTCGATTTCACATACACTACATCGTCTGACGGATTCGGATAGACCCCGATTGGATTATCGGTAAAATCCTGGGTCGCCAAACTACCGCAAGGCCCAGCGGCGAGTTTGCTGATGAAGAAATCCGTATAATAAGACTGGTCAAACACCTTGGTCAAGGTAGGTACATTGTCGTTGGGCGCCGTAAAAAGGTCTGAGTGGAAATAACCGCCTGTGATGTAATTCCCATCGTTATCGACGGTGATCGCAGTAAACGCATCGTCATGATTAGCAATGCCCATGATATCGTGCAGACCAATTGGTGTTCCTGTTGCTTTATCGAGTCGAAGAATAGCTGGGTCCGAGCGGTGATTGACCGGGCGGTTGACCACGAAATCACCCCAAATTTCATTCGTCACTTGCGTGGCCACACCAATTTCATCGCCATTGATCACGAGATCATGAGCAAAGTTGGAACCTGTAAAAATGCCTGTACTTGTGGTATATCCCGATGGTTTGCTGAACCATTGCACTTCCCCTGCCGCATTCAATTTCATGAGGTATACAATGTTGCCGCCCAAATCGGATGGAAACTGGTAACCGTTCATGTTGACGCTCGGGCTTTCTGAATCGATCACATATTTTCCGGCAAAATAGAGATTGGAATCACCATCAATCTCGAAATCGAGGAAACGACTGTCCTGAAATGGAGATGTACAGGTAATTTCTTTGCGCCATACTTCATTGCCCGAAGCGCCAAACGCCAAAATATAGGCTTGTTTGGTGAAAGGCTGCCCATTAAAAGACAAGTTGACTAGCGGATCGACAGCGCCGCCATAATTCCTAAATCCGGCCAAATAATAGCGGCCTAAATTTTCATCATACCTGAAGTCGGTTGAAAACTGATTGAGCGCACCTTCAAGCGATAACGGCAATACACTCAGGAGATTGCCATCGCGGTCATACTTCACGATGTAATACTTAAACTGGTTGGTAAAACCACCCGGAACCGTAACCTGCCCATTGAGGTGTGTACCGGCTCGGAAACCAATGAGCGTGTGCAATATGCCTTGGGAATCGATAACCACCTCGTTGATGTTGGCATATCGCAACAAATAATTAACGTCACCCTGCGGCATCACGCGCCACGCGAGCGAACCATCGCTTGTATTGTATTTGAGCAAAGCAATCGTTTTATAGCCGGGCTGCGCTTCCCCGTTGTTATCGCCCAACACAGGCATACTGTCGGTCGGACTGAAATATGGCGGCAAATACGGATTCGAAGCGTCAGAAATATTGACTACACTTGCCCCTAAATACAAACCGCCATTGTTGTCCAAGACGATTTTATAGGAGAAATCGCGGTCTGCGCCGCCAATGGTTTGCATCCATCTTAAAGTGCCTTCGCAATCGGTGGCGATCAAGACCACATCGGTCGGACTGTAATCTGAATTTTCGTGGTTGTAAACGGTGATGGGCGCTCCGTCGTATTCGGTTTGGCCTTGTCCCATGAAGGCCAGAAAGTAATAATTGTTGTTGGCGTCGACGACAATATCAATGATTTGTTCACTTTCGAAATTCATAGCCGATTCGCTTTCCGCGGGCGTATGTTTGATACCGCCGCCGCGTTTGGCCCATTGCCATTGGAAATTCTGTGCCGTAGCCGTTAGTCCAAGCAGCACGGTAATGCAAAGTAATGTTGTTCTCATGGGTTGATTGGTTGGTTGGTTGTTAGAGGTTATAAAAATAAGTAATTTCTTATAACATAAGACATTACTCCCCTCAAATATTTGAAAATTGGGGCATTAAAAAAGCCCAATTCTTGCGAATCGGGCCTTCTCAAAAAAATCAAATCAAAAAAATTATTTTCCGTTGGCTGCCGAGATGATCACTTGGGCAACCACCTTGGGCTGTGACATGAAAACAACGTGACTGCCCTTAATTTCGGTGATCTTGGAATTCGAACGTTTGTACATCGCGCGTTGGATCGATGGAACGATGCTCTTGTCTTCGGTCGCCACTATGCCATAAGCCGGTTTATTTCTCCAGGCCGCCTGGCTGATCGGCGTTTCAAATCCTTTGGCGTAAAATGCGCCTTGTGAGGCATACATAAAATCGGCGTCGGCTTTGGGGATGTCGGCTGCAAAACCTGCATGGAATTTGGCCTTGTCGTAGTAAACGATTCCATGGGCATCGGGAGCCAATACGCCATTTTCTGGAGCCGGCGGTGCGGTTTGCAACCATTGGATCGTGTTTTCACCACTATCGGGTTGCACGGCGGCCACATAAACCAAAGCAGCCACCTTTGGATGATTTCCGGCTTCGGTAATTACCGTGCCGCCCCAGGAATGACCCACCAAAATCGTTGGCCCGTCTTGTTTGTCGAGCACTAACTTGGTTGCCCTTACATCATCTTCGAGCGAACTAAGCGGATTCTGTACGATGGTTACCTTATAGCCTTTCTGGGTCAGTACTTCATAGAGCGCTTTCCAACCCGAGCCGTCGACGAAGGCACCGTGTACCAGTACGACATTTTTGACAGGCGTTTGGGCTGTTTGGGCAAACGACGGAACGGTGAAGAACAATCCGAATGCGAAAGTGGCCAACAGGTAGAAACGGTTCAACTGTGTTTTAAAAAGTGTTTTCATAATGTTACTTAATTTATAGGAGATTGATAATTATTTCGATTATTTTAAAGTGTTTTTGATGACGGCCGCTGCCTGAAGCAAAGCCACCTGTACCGCCGGGACATTGGCAATCGGGTTGAGCAAGCCGTAATCGTGGATCATTCCTTGGTGGCGTGTCAATGTAACTGCTACTCCGGCTTCAGCCATTTTTCTGGCGTAGGCTTCACCTTCATCCCTGAGGATGTCGTTTTCGGCGGTTTGAACGAGTGCCGGTGGCAAGCCTTTGAGTTCATCGAGTGTGGCGTTGAACGGCGTGGCGTATTTTTCTTTGCGTTTGTTCAAATCGGTGGTGTAATTGTCCCACATCCATTTCATCAGGTTGGTGGTCAGGAAACGGCCTTCGCCATACGCTTGGTAAGACGGTCTGGTAAAATCGGCATCGGTCACAGGCCACAACAACACTTGGAGTCTGATTTCGGGACCTTTCTTGTCTTTGGCCATCAAGGCCACGACCGCTGCCATGTTCCCGCCGACACTGTTGCCCACGACGGCCAGATTTTTTCCGTTCACGCCAATTGCCGCACCGTGCTCGGCAACCCATTTGGTCGCAGCATAGCCTTGGTTGACCGCCACCGGATATTGCGCTTCAGGCGACGGGGTGTAGTCTGGAAATACTGCCGCTACCCCACTGCCTACGACCAGATCACGGACCAATCTGCGGTGTGTCGGATAATCGCCGAGCACCCAGCCGCCACCGTGGAAATACATAAATACGGGAATGTCGTTTTTAGCGCCTTTGGGTTTGACGATGTGCAGTTTGATCGACTGCCCGTCCTGGGTAATCGTTTTTTCGGTTTCCTCGATTCCGGAGTAATCCACTTCGACCGATTTTTGTGCGCCTACCAATACCTGACGTGCGTCGGCCGGGCTCAATGCTTCGACGGGTTTGCCGCCGCTGTTGTTCAATGCCTTGAGGAAGCCGCGGATTTGCGGATCGATGTTCGGGTCGTTCTCAGCTTTAGGAGATTGGGCGCTGGCGGTTGCCAAGGCCAGGGTGAATGCGAAAGTGGTGATGATTGTTTTCATGATAAGTTGATTTTTATTGTTGATTTGTTTTGATCAGGCAACCAAGGTTACCGCTAAAGTGATTTCTGCGTTGAGCAGTTTGGATACCGGACAGATCGCTTTGGCTTTTTGTGCGGTTTCGATGAATTCTTCTTCTGAGATTCCCGGTACTTTTCCGGTCAAATCGAGTTGGATCGTGATGATGGTGCCGTCTTCAAATTTTACGCTGGCTTCGGTGTTCAGGTCTTCAGGGACGAATCCGGCTTCAGACAACAGGAAGCTCAATTGCATGGTGAAACAGCCCGAATGCGCCGCTGCGATCAATTCTTCTGGGTTGGTGCCGACCCCTTCGGCGAAACGCGTTTTAAATGACAATTGGGCGTTGTCTAAAGTGGTGCTTTGGGTGCTGATGGTTCCTTTTCCTTCCATTCCGGTTCCTTTCCAGTTCGCTTTTGCTTTTCTTGTAAATTTCATAATGTTGATTTTTTAATTGTTGTTATTTTTAGTTTTCGAAATCATTACGTTGATTTTGATAGGACAAATTTATGTCGGGTATTTTCATAAATCAAATTGATAATTTTTTACCTTTATAAAATAATTTTATAATCATGACCATCCAGCAATTGAAATACATCGTCGCACTCGACGAAGAACGCCACTTTGCAAGGGCTGCCGAAGTGTGCATGGTGACCCAGCCCGGGCTCACGATCCAACTCAAAAATCTTGAAGAAGAAATCGGGATCAAGATTTTCGACCGCAACAAAGTACCATTGACCCCGACAACACTCGGCGTGGAAATTATCAACCGTGCGCGAAAAATCCTGCGCGAGGCCGACGACATCCGCGATTTTGTCATCAACGAAAAAAATACGCTCGAAAGGAGAAGTCAAGGTAGGCGTCATCAGCACGCTGTCCCCCTATCTCATTCCGTTGTTCATCAAGGCGATGAAAGAATCGACGCCCAAGATGCAATTCAAGATCAAGGAAGCCTATACCGCGCACCTGATCCATGGGCTCGAAACCGGCGAAATCGATGTGGCGATCATGGCCACCCCGACCGGAAGCGCGCACCTGATCGAACATCCGGTGTTCCAGGAACCGTTCCTGGCCTACCTCAACAGCCACCACCCGATGGCCGACGCGGCCTTCTATGAAATGCAACCCGGCGACAAGGCCGAATTGCTGTTGCTGCAGAACGAATATTGCTACAATGCGCAATTGCTCGACATCTGCGGCCTCAAAAATCCGGGGAAAATCAAGGAGCAATTCCATTACGACATCAATTCGATCGAGACGCTCAAGAATTTGGTGCGCGCCGAATTGGGTTTCGCCATCCTGCCCGAACTGTCGGTCATCAACGAGGCGCATTCCGAAATGTTCAAGCCGTTCAAGGAGCCCAAACCCGTGCGCGAAATCAGCCTGGTGGTATCGGACAGCTTTTCCAAAAAGTTATTGCTCGAAAAAATGAACGAGGCCATATGGAATTGCC
This sequence comes from Flavobacterium sp., assembly GCF_047602195.1. Lineage (GTDB taxonomy): Bacteria > Bacteroidota > Bacteroidia > Flavobacteriales > Flavobacteriaceae > Flavobacterium. Next base: position 2,063,606 of record NZ_JASGHW010000004.1, on the reverse strand, counting down.
TGCCCGAATCGCTGCGCCAAAATTTCGCCTACCGAAAAATCCGTTGGAACGACTCGCCTTATTTCATCAAGGCCGTCGAAAAATTCAAATAATACGAAAAGAAGGTTTTGCGGTTTTTATTCAAAATAGTTTAGTATTTTTATACGTCAAACTATTGTGAATAAGCAAACTATGAAGTCCGCCAGCCTTCTTACCACATTGCTGTTCTTTACGGTCGGCGCTTTTGCGCAAACGGTCATCACGGAGGCGCAGTATAAAACCGTACGAAAAAAGCTGGCTGTCGAAAAAGATCCTGTAAAGAGAATCGACCTGCTGCACCTTACGGCCCGCTATTACCTTGAAAAAGACAGCGAATTGAAAAAATATGTCGACAGCGCCGCTTTGTGCAACAAACAGGCAAACGACATCAGCCGCAAACTGGGTTTGAAAAAAAGGATCGTCAAAAGCATGCTGCTCGATGGACATATTGCCGTCAAGCGGAACAAGGACAGCCTGGGCTTCCAAATCAAGAACAAGGCACTGCACTATGCACGCAAGCACGGCCTCAAGAAAGAGGAGGCCGATGTTTACAAATCTTTGGGTAACGATTATTGCAATGCGGCCGACATCCCAAAATATGTGGCCTGTTTCAATAAAGCCGTGCAATTGTACAACAAAGCCGGCGCTTTTTACGAACAAGCCGAAACCCATGCGCTGTGGGCACGCGGCTATCAAATAGATGACCTGCTGGAATTGTCGACCCAACAAGCCAAGTTGGCCATCGCCATCAAGAAACAGATCAAGCGGCCGAACATCCATACCGAATTGTATTGCATTGCCTACAATTTACAACTGCAGGGGAATCTGGATCAGGCGCAGCTTTACTTGCTCGAAAGCCCTAAAAATTGCGGAAGCACAGGACGATGCGGTCTGGGTAATGATTATTGAAAACATGCTCGCCATCATTTACAGCCAACTCAAATTCTACGACAAATCGCTCGAATACAACAAAAAGACATTGGCCATTGCCCAAAAACATGGTTTTTCCGAAGCGGTAAAAGGCATCATCGAAAACATGTCCGGCATCTTATACGATATGGGAAAACCAGCCGAAGCGCTCGCGATTATTGACAACCAATACCATTACAAACCGGGCAAGGAATGCGAAACGGAGCTTTCCTCTATTTACCTCACCCTCTATCTGGCGCTCAAAAAATATGAAAAGGCCAAACCGTATTACGAAAGCCTGATCCATTGCAAAGGCGAGGAATACACGCCGCTTGAAGACAAAATTGTCAAGTACCAAACCATCATCCGCTACCTGATTGAAACCGGTCAGGCCGGCAAAAGCTACATTTATATGGACACTTTGCGGAATTTGGCCAATGGACGCAACAATACGTTGGCGCTTTCCGAGATCGAGAAAATCCATTTCCAGGCCGATTCCGCCCGGGGCAATTACCTGGGTGCCATTGCCCATTTCAGCCGGTACAAGTCGTTGAGCGATTCGATCTTCAACAGCAACAGCACCAAGCAAATGGCCGACCTGCAACTCAAGTACGAAACCGATAAAAAGGAAAAAAACATCAAGCTGCTCAACAGCCAGAACCAGCTCATCCGCATCAAATCGGGAAAGGCACAGCGCTCGAGAAACATTACCTTGATCGGCGCTGCGCTGTTGCTGGTCATCGTCGGATTGCTCTATTACCTGTACCGTACCAAACAAAAGGCCAACCGTAAACTCGAGGCACACCAGCACGAACTCGACCAGAAAAACGAATTCCTCGAAACGCTCAACATCCAACAGGACCGGCTCATCAAGGAAAAAGAGTGGCTCATCAAGGAAGTCCACCACCGCGTCAAGAACAACCTGCAGATGGTGACCGGCCTGCTGTATTCGCAATCGATGTACCTGCAGGACGATGCCGCCAAACTCGCCGTCAAGGACAGCCTGCGCCGCATGCAGGCCATGGCGTTGATCCACCAGAAACTGTATCAGGACGAGAATACCTCGACGATCGCGATGCCCGAATACATCAACGACCTCTTGCATTACCTGCGGGAGAGTTTCGATGTGGACCAACAGATTGCGTTCAGGCAAAATATAGACCCGATCCTTCTCGATGTGTCGCAGGCCATTCCGCTGGGACTCATCATTACCGAAAGCATTGTCAACGCGATCAAATATGCGTTCATCAACCAGCAGAAAGGTGTAGTCGATATTGTGTTGCAACACGACGGCACAGCACATTTGCTGCTCAAGATTGCCGACAACGGCATGGGGTTGCCGGAAGCATTCGACAGCTCGAAAACGCATTCGCTCGGACTCGACCTGATCAAAGGATTGTCCAAGCAGCTCAACGGCACCATGACAATAGAAAACCGTGAAGGTGTACACATTACGGTAAGATTCGCTATTTTTAACAAGTAATTGAACCGATGCAAATGCCTGTGGATAAATACCGTACAAAATTTACCCGCCTTCTTGCGGCCCTACTATTGTTTACCGCTCATGCTTTTGCGCAAACGGTAAGCAAGGAACAGTTCGAAGTCGTATGGAAAAAACTGCCTTTGGAAAAAGACCCAGCCAAAAAGGCTATGCTTTTGAAGCAGGCGGCGAGTTACTATGTAGAAAGGGAAAACCCATCCGAAAAAGACCTCGACAGCGCGTCGTTGTTCAATCGGGAATCCATGCGCATCAGCCAAAAATTCGGCTTGAAGAAACAAATCGCCCAAAGCTTGTTGCTCGACGGGCAGATTGCCGTTACCCGAAACCAAAACAAGTTGGGCACCCAATTGCGGAACAAGGCTTTGCAGTATGCCCACCGCAACGGACTCAAAAAGGAAATGGCCGACGTATACCGGGCCGTCGCCAACGATTTTGCAGCGAATGCCGAAATGACCAAAGCCGAAAAATATTACCGCAAGGCCCTAGCCTTGTACCGACAGGCCGGCGCCCTGGCCGAGGAAGCGGACACCTATTCCCAGATGGCCAATGAATACCAATACGACGAACAACTGGAGCGGTCCACCCAATACGCCAGGCAGGCCATACGAATCAAGAAACAGGTCAAACGACAGGATACTTACAAAGAGTTGTATTACATCAGCTATAATTTCCTGTTGTTGGGCGACCACGACCAGTCGCTCACTTGTCTTTTGGAAGCCGAAAAAAAAGTCGACAATACCAATGACAGCCGTTGGAAAATGCTCATCTATGATCTTCTGGGCGGCATTTACGGCGAACTCAAATTTTTTGACCAATCGATCGCCTACTACAACAAAAGTTTGGTCATTGCCAAAAAAAATGGCGAAACCCAATCGGTGCGGACCACCACAGAAAACACCGCCAGTATCCTCCACGGTATGGGAAAAACCGCCGAAGCCCTGGCGCTTTTGGAAAAAGAAATCCAATACAAGCCCGGCAACGAGTGCAATATGTATTATTCGTCCATATACCTGTCGCTGCATTGCATCCTTAAACAATACGACAAAGGAAAGCCGTACTATGAAAATTTGCTCAAGTGCAACCAAAAGGATGCACAAAACAACATGCTCGAAAATCGGGTAAGAAGGTATGACGTGATCATCAAATACCTGATTGGGATTGGGCAGGCGTACAAAACCCGCCCGTATGTGGATTCCCTGAAACAACTGGTCAACCAGCGCAACAACAATGTCGTTCTGGCCGGATCAGAAAACACCTATTTCAAGGCCGATTCTGCCGTAGGAAATTACCGGAGTGCCATCGCGCATCTGCAAAAATACAAGTCCCTGAGCGATTCGCTTTTCAACATCTCCAATGCCAAGCAATTTGCCGATTTGCAGCTCAAATACGAAACCGAAAAAAAAGAAAAGAATATCAAGCTGCTCAACAGCCAGAACCAGCTCATCCGCATCAAATCGGAAAAGGCGCAACGCACCAAAAACATTACCTTGGTCGGTGCGGCATTGCTGCTGATCATTGTCGGATTGCTTTACTATCTGTACCACACCAAACAAAAAACCAACCGAAAACTCGAGGCGCACCAGCGCGAACTCGACCAAAAAAACGACTACCTCGAAGCGCTCAATACCCAGCAGGACAAACTCATCAAGGAAAAAGAATGGCTCATCAAGGAAGTGCACCACCGCGTCAAGAACAACCTGCAGATGGTCACGAGTCTGCTCTATTCGCAATCGATGTACCTCAAGGACGACGCGGCCAAACTGGCGGTCAAGGACAGCTTGCGCCGCATGCAGGCCATGGCGTTGATCCACCAGAAACTGTATCAGGACGAGAATACCTCGGCGATCGCGATGCCCGAATACATCAACGAGCTTGTGCATTACCTGCAGGAAAGTTTCGATGCGGGCAACCAGATCACGTTCCGGCAGACCGTCGAACCGGTCCACCTGGATGTTTCGCAGGCGATCCCGCTCGGACTCATCATCACCGAAAGCATCGTCAACGCGATCAAATATGCCTTCCTCCACGAACAGAATGGCATTGTAGATATTGTGCTGCAGCACGACGGCGCCGATTACCTGTTGCTCAAGATCGCCGATAACGGCATCGGTTTGCCGGATGAATTCGACACCAACAACACTACCTCGCTCGGACTCGATCTGATCAAAGGACTCGCCAAACAGCTCAACGGCAGCATGGCCATAACAAATAGTCAAGGCGTACAGATCACTGTGCGGTTTGTCATTTTAAATAAGTAATTTAGACACGGTTGACGATAAAACATTTCCAAATGGACCGCAAAATACTCATCGTCGAGGACGAATATGTGTTGGCCAATGCACTGCGCCTGATTTTGGTGCAAGCCAAGTACAAGGTCATTGGCATCGCTTCTTCTGTGGCAGAAGCCGATGGAATCCTTCAAAACGAAAAACCCGACCTCGTGCTGCTCGACATCCAACTGGAAGGCAAAAAGACCGGGGTCGACCTGGCCCAGAAATTAAAAGCGACGGGAATCGCCTTCATTTACCTGTCGGCCAATTCGAGCCAAAAGGTACTCGAGGAAGTCAAGAAGACCGAGCCTTACGGGTTCCTGGTCAAGCCTTACCGCGAGAAGGATTTGCTCGTGGCGCTCGACATCGCGTTTTACCGCCTCCAAAACAGCATCGAATCCAAAGCGCAGCGCGAAGCCTCGTTGCAGCAAAAAATCACGCAGATCAATCGCGAACCGGCGGTCCCCGAACAAAAGCTGCTCCAACTGGCGCGCGAACTCCAGCCGCACATTCCCTTCGACCTCATCATCTGCCAATACCCAACCGGCAACGGACAAAGCCAAACTTTTGGCTACCTGCGCGTTGGTTTCGACGAATACCAATTCATTGGCGAAAAGGAAGCGATGACGATTACCGGGCAGGACAAAAACGTTTTGTGCGAAAACGACCCGCCTCTTTCACAGGCTTTCATTGCCGACCTCAGCAAACCCTCAACCGATTTTCAAAAGGCACTGGCCTTGTATTTCAATATGGATTGTTATCTGTCCTTCGCTACAGCAACCGAAGGCGGAGATTTGCGCTATCTGTTCTGCAGCCGCAAACCCGACAGTTACCAGCACGAACACCTGGCCTTGCTCGAGCGTCTCAAAGACAACCTGGCCGAAGTTGCAGCACCAGTTTCCCATCTGAAGGCGACGTCCCCGCAACCCGGTGTGTTGGCCCCGGTCGAACTGAAGACCATTATCGGCAAACATCCGTTGTTACTCGCCGCACTGGATTTGACCATGCAGGTTGCCCCTTACCAGACTTCGGTACTCATCCTTGGCGAGAGCGGCACCGGTAAGGAAAAAATCGCCGAGTGCCTCCACACCTTTTCACCGAGAAAAAACCAACCTTTCGTAAAAATCAACTGTGCTGCCATTCCGGTTTCGTTGATCGAGGCCGAATTGTTTGGTCACGAAAAAGGCGCCTTCACGGGAGCCGTCGAAAAACGCAAAGGCAAATTCGAGCAAGCCGATGGCGGGACCATTTTCCTCGATGAGATCGGCGAACTGTCATTGGACATGCAGGTGCGGCTCCTGCGCGTGTTACAGGAAAAGGAAATCGACCCCGTGGGCGGCGGCATGCCCAGAAAGGTAGATGTACGCATCGTGGCGGCCACCAACCGCAACCTCGAAAAGGAAATCGCCGCGGGAAATTTCAGGCTCGATTTGTATTACCGCCTCAACGTATTCCCGATTACATTGCCGCCGTTGCGCGAACGCAAAAGCGATGTCGGTTTGCTGGGGCTTTACTTCGCACAAAAATTCTGTACGGAATTCAACAAGGATTTTCCGGGCATCGGCGCAAAGATGACCGAAGCCATGAATACCTACCATTGGCCCGGGAACATCCGCGAGCTGGAAAATGTGATCCAACGTTCGGTTATCCTGAGCGATGGGAAATCTGGATTGGAATGGCAGCAGAATTTTTCCGATGCCGCAACGGGATTGCCCGAAAAACCTGCGCTGGAAACATTCGAAGACGTCAGGAACGCACAACGCGAAACCGAGCGCGATTACCTGATTGCCGTACTCAAAAAGACAAACGGCCGCATCCGGGGCATGCACGGCGCTGCCGAATTGCTCGACATCAAACCCACCACGCTCGAATCGAAAATGGCAAAACTGGGGGTTCGAAAAGAAGATTACCTTCCTTGATTTTTTAAACTTTGCTCCGATATTTTCGGAGTTTTTTGCGGTCGTCTCCATTTTTTTTGGAGATAACTGTCCGATTATCATCTGCTCGATCAAAAGCAATTTAAATACAAACAAATGAAAATCAGTTAATTATAAAATAAAACACACTCTATTCCTGTATTTTACCGGAACGGCACATCCTTGGTCATGTATTGCCAAAACGCAAAATCATGGTACCAGCCGTTGCTCCCACCATCGCTACTTTCTTGAACAAAGAAGGGCAGAAAATCGCCTACCGCCATTGGAAGGCGGACCAGCCCAAAGGCATCTTGTTGATTGTCCACGGATTCCAATCCCACAGTGGTTATTACCAAAATTTCGCGAGTGAACTCGTCGAGAACGGATTGGGTGTGTACGCGATCGACCTGCGCGGACGCGGGCAATCGGAAGGACTGCGTTATTACATCCCGGATTACAATGCCATTGTCGTTGATATTGCAGCGCTGGCCAATCTCATCCAGTCAGAGAATCCCATGATCCCATTGTTTGCGATGGGTCACAGCGCGGGCGGCGTATGGGCTTCGCTTTATGCCGCGCAGTACCAACACCAATTAAAGGGATTGATAGCGGAAAGCATTGCATTGGAAGTGCCAACACCCAAATTGGCCTTGAACCTCGTGAAATTCCTGAGCCGATTTGTACCAAGGTTGCGGCTGGTCGGGTTGCGCAATGAAGATTTTTCGAGGGACAGGCAACTCATCGAGCAAATGAACACCGATCCTTTACTGGCCAACGAGAAACAACCGACACGAACCATACAGCAATTGGACGCGGCCGCCCAGCAATTGAAATCCTTGATCCCAAAAATCAAAATCCCGGTGCTGATCATCCACGGTACGGCAGACAAGGTGACCAACCACAGCGGCAGCGAATATTTTGTCGCCAGCCTTTGCGCCAAAGACCGGCAACTCAAACTCTACGAAGGGCATTACCACGACCTGATCAATGACAAATACAATGGGTTTATCATGAAGGACATTATCCGGTGGATCGACGAAAGGACTTAGCCTTGCAGAAAAGTGTGACTGCAATCACACTTTTAAAGTGCGCTGACGCAACTTCCACGGAAACAATTCGGCAGAACTTTGCCTTGTTATATTACCACATTATTCAACCACAAAAAATCAATTATCATGAAATCAACAATTACAAAAACAATCCTGATCGCGCTGATGATTTTGGCGGCAGGGACAAAACACATTAACGCACAAAAAAGCAATACCATGAACAAGATTCTATTTGTAGTTACCAGTCACGACAAAAAAGGCAATACAGGAGAACCGACCGGATTCTACCTCTCTGAAGTAGCGCATCCTTGGGAAGTGCTCACCGCCGCCGGATACGAAATCGACTTTGTCAGCCCAAAAGGCGGCAAGGCACCCGTAGACGGATTCAATCTCGGTGACCCGGTCAACAAAAAATTCTGGGACAATGCCCAGTACCGCAACAAAATCGAGCACACGCTCAAACCCGACGAAGTCGATCCCGAAAAATACGTCGCCATCCATTATGCCGGCGGACATGGCACGATGTGGGATTTCGCCGACAACACCGCACTGGCCCAAATCGCCACGCAGATCTATGAGCACAACGGCATTGTGAGCGCCGTGTGCCATGGCCCTGCCGGTTTGGTCAACGTAAAATTGTCGAACGGCAAATACCTCGTCGACGGCAAAAAAATCAACGCCTTTACCAATGAAGAAGAAGTGGCCGTAGCACTGAACAAAGAAGTGCCGTTCCTGTTGGAATCTAAACTGATCGAGCGCGGTGCCCGGTTTGAGAAATCAGGGTTGTGGCAAACCCATGTGGTGGCCGACCAACGGGTCGTAACGGGGCAAAACCCGCAATCGGCCAAGGCTGTTGGGCAGGCGGTGTTGGAGCAGCTCAACCAATTGCAGATGGTTGCACGCATCACCCAGTTCGGGGTCAAATCCGGAATGGAAATGGAATTCCGCAAAGCCTTGTCGGATTATGTCAAGCATGCCCTGTCTGAACCCGGCAACATCATGGCCGAGGCTTATCTGGAACAGGACAAACCCACCACCTTATGGCTCATCGAAAGATGGGAAAGCCCATCCGGACGTCAGTCATTTGAAAACGGCAAGCACGGAAAAAAACTCCAATCGCTCGCCAAGAAAGCCCTTTCCCAACCCGCTGTCGAATTTGCCATAAAAGACCTCGAGCCGCTCAGCAAACAACAATGGCGCAGGACCTCGAAAACCGAAGACAACCAACTCATGGTCATGCTTTTTGTAGACGCCAAGGCAGGCACCCAGCAGACTTTCAAGGACACTTACCACACCGCAATGCCCCAATTCCGCAGCGAACCCGGCGTGGTGACCTACCAGCTTTCGGAGCTTGAAAACGACGAAACCCGGTTCGTGACGTATGAAAAATTCAGGAGCCCGGATGCTTTCCAATACCACTTGAATTTTCCGCCCGTCAAACCGGTGGTCGAATTCCTGGAAACGAAATCCGAAACGTTGCCGTTCCAGAAAGGGCTCCACATGCTCATCGAATTTGCCCCGATGACACGCGAATAACGAAAAGCATTTCTTAACCCAAGTCAACAAAGCACCCTAAATCAGCAAATTACTTTTGAAACCAATTTATTAATCATTAATTCTTTTTACAATGAAAACTTTAAAACACATCATCATGGCCGGCTTGATCAGCGTATCAGCCATATTCACTGCAAATGCACAAAAGGACCACGAACTCGACGTGATCAACAAACTCGGAACGCCGTCGCATGTTTCGGTCATGCCGGTTTCGGCTTTGCTCAATGCGCCTGGAAATGAGGCGATGCGCACTTTCTTCTTCACCCCTGTGAAAAACCAGACCTTAAAAGGCAAAAGAATTGCCGTATTGGCCGCCGACGGCTTCGAGGAAATCGAATTGACCGGCCCGGTTTGGTACTTCCGTGAACTCGGCGCCACGGTAGACATCATCGCCCCGAAATACAACCCTGCTCCCGAACGATATGGACTCAGCAGCCCCGAAATGGCCAAGACCCACATCATGGCGATCCAATACCTGCAACCGGTCGGCTGGATCAAGTTTGACCGCACCGCAGACCAGGTGAAAGTGGGCGATTACGACGCGGTATTCATTCCGGGAGGCGCGTGGAATCCGGACAATTTGCGTTACGACAAAGACGTGATCAAATTCATCCAGGATTTCAACAAATCCGGAAAACTGATTGCGGCCATCTGTCATGCGCCGGTAGTGCTGGCCTCGGCCGATATCCTCAAAGGCAGAAAACTGACCGGTTACTGGAACATCCAGGTCGATCTTAAAAATGCCGGTGGTATCGTATCGGATGTGCCGGTTGTAGTCGATGCCAACATCATCACCAGCAGACACCCGATCGATGTAGCCGATTTCTCAAAGGCCGTAGAAAGCTGGTTGGCTAAAAAATAATCCTTCTTCAACATTATTATTGAACGGTCGACAGGGAGTCGCCAGCCGTCTCCCTTGAAACCGTCCCAAAACCGCAGCATGGCTTGCCTTGTTTTCGCGGAACGGGGAACGCATGAAAAAAATAAACGAAAAAACGAATCAAAATGGAATACAGAAAATTAGGCAATACCGACCTTGAATTATCGGCACTTACCTACGGAAGCTTCGCCATCGGCGGCACCATGTGGGGCGGCACCGAAAAGAAAGAAGCCCTTGATGCCATCCTCGCCTCGCTCGACCAAGGCGTAACCACACTCGATACCGCACCGTTTTATGGATTCGGTCTCAGCGAAGAACTCATTGGCCAAGCCATCAAAGACCGCGACCGCTCGAAAGTGCAAATCCTGACCAAATTCGGGATGGTCTGGGACGGCAGCAACAATGGGAAAGGCGACTTTATGTGGGACCAGGAACACGAAGGCAAAAGCTATCCGGTTTATAAATATGCCGCAAAAGCCAATGTCATCAAGGAAGTCGACGAAAGCCTGCAACGCCTCGGCACCGACTACATCGACCTGCTGCAATTGCACTGGCCCGATTCTACTACGCCAATCGATGAAACCATGGAAGCATTGCAACGCTTGGTCGAGCAAGGCAAAATCCGCGCGGCGGGTGTGAGCAATTTCAACAAAAATCAGATGCTCGAGGCCCATCAAGCATTACCATTGGCCTCCAACCAAATGCCGTACAGCATGCTCAACCGCGGCATCGAGAAAGAAGTGGTACCTGCGGCCATCGAAAACCATATTGGAATCATCGCCTACAGTCCGCTCGAACGGGGATTGCTCAGCGGTAAATATTTCAAAGGCGAACAACTGCAATCGACCGACCACCGCAACAGCTATTTCGGGCGATTCGATGCTGAAAAAGTACAAGCTTTCTTGCGCAAAATCGAACCGATCGCTTTAGAAAAAGACGCGACGCTCGCACAGCTTGTCCTCAAATGGACGACACTGCAACCCGGCATCACCGTCGTGCTGGCCGGCGCCAGAAATGCCCAGCAGGCCATCAGCAATGCCAAGGCGATCGACCTCAGCCTCAGTGAAGGCGAACTGGGTTTCATCCGCAGGGAACTGACGGAACTATTTTAAATACCATCCTAAATATTAATTTAATTTTTAAACACAATGAGCACATTAAAAAACAAAATCGCAATCGTAACAGGCGCCAACCAAGGAATCGGTTTGGCCATCGTTAAAAAATTCGTAGCCGAAGGCGCCAAAGTATATGCTTTTGACATCAAGGAAACCGCCGACTACGGGGAAAACGTCACCTTCCTTCAGGTAGACGTGGCACAGGAAGCCCAATGGCGCGCAGCCGTGGCCAAGGTAATCGCCGAAAATGGCCGTATCGATGTCCTGGCCAACAATGCCGGACTGATCGACTACACCCCGATCCACGAACTCGAACTGGAAAACTGGGACCGTCTGGTAGCCGTAGACCAAACCGGCGTATTCCTCGGGATGAAACACGTGATTCCGCACATGATGAAGGAAGGCAAAGGCTCGATCATCAACACTTCCTCGATTTGGGGATTGGTGGGCGCTTCGGGCGTAGCCGCTTACAATGCAGCAAAAGCCGCTGTCGTTGGTTTGAGCAAAAATGCCGCCGTGACTTATGCCACACAAGGCGTTCGCGTCAATTCGGTGATGCCGGGATTCATCAGCACGCCATTGACCGATAGCCAAGACGCCGAACTCAACCAATGGGTAATCGACCAAACCCCGATGAAGCGTGCCGGAAAACCGGAAGAAATTGCCAACGGCGTGGCCTTCTTGGCCAGCGATGAGGCGAGCTATATCACCGGATTGGATTTGATCATCGACGGCGGTTACACCGCACAATAATTTTTTAAGCCGGGCGGGTTCCTCACCTCCTCCACCATCCAAAAAACACCCCGTCCGGTTTTCTTAACTATTCATCCTTATTATTTTACCCTCATTCATTTAATTGAAAACAAAATGTACAAAGAACTTCAAATCGCGCGCGATTATTTCAAGACCTACTTGAGTTTTGATGCCACGATCGAACAATTGCGCAAGCAGGCCGATGTGATGTATGCGACCCTTCCGGCAGCCAACGACATCCATTATGAAACCGTTCCGGTCGGGAATATCAGCGGCGAATGGACCATTTCTCCCGAGGCACGCGAAGATTACGTGCTGTATTACATCCACGGCGGCGCGTTTATTTTTGGCAGTCCGGCCGGACACCGCGGCGAGATCAGCGAATTGGGCCGCGCCGGAAGAATGAAAACCTTTGCCATCGATTACCGTTTGGCACCCGAACATCCATTCCCACAACCTTTGGAAGATATTTTCAACGGTTACCTGTGGCTGCTCGAACAGGGCTACGATCCAAAAAAGATTGTGATTGCCGGGGATTCTGCCGGTGGAAATGCCACAATCAATCTATTGTTGTTTGCGCGCGACCGACAAGTCCCGATGCCTGCAGGCGGGATTGTCCTTTCGCCCTGGATCGACCTTGGGCAGAACAGTGAAACCTACAAAACCCGTGAAGGTATCGACCCGATTGTTAACCTAGTCGCGATCCAGAAACAGGCAGCCGTCTATTTGGGCGGTGCCGATCCGAACCTGCCGCTCGCCTCGCCCATTTTTGCCGATGTGCATGGTCTTCCGCCAATGTACGTGATTGTAGGTGAAGCCGAGGAAATGCTCAGCGAAGCGATCACATTTACACACAATGCCGCGATGGCCGGGGTTCACGTCAGCCTTGAAGTATGGCCGCAGATGATCCACAATTTTCCGCTTTGGCATTCGGTGCTGCCCGAAGGGAAAGATGCGATTAAAAAAGCGGGCGCCTTTATGGATTTTTTGACGGGAAAATAATTCCCGATTCGAATTTTTCTTAACCGAAGTCAACGGTCTCGCCGATCATGCCGCTTTAATTTTGTCTTGTAAATAAGCTGTAAATCAACTGGTTTACAAATTCAATTAATCATTCATCCTTTAAATTATTTATCATGAACACCACCTTAATTCCTTCAAGAGCAGCGGTAGGCAAATATTCAGACCGTTATGTGGCCAGTTTCCCGATTGCGCTTCCCGCCGACCAAATCGACCTGCGCCAATGGTTTGCGGAGATGACCGAAACCGATTACACTTCCTATTCGCCGGCACACATCGCCATGAACAGTTACGAAAAAGACGGCGTATTGCTGACCACCAACGTCGAGAACATCGGCACCGATCAAATCGTACAGCACTATACGATGGAATACAACGCGAAAGACCACTTGCTGTTGCATTCGACACAATCGGATGTGTACATCATGAAATTCGTGCCCGTTTCCGTCGGCGTGCCCTGGGAAATGCAGATCAGGCCAACATCCGAAAGCACTTGTGAATTCATCTGCATGTTCGGCATCGACTTCCCGAATGCACTGTTGCAGAAAGTCTATGCCGTGTATGGCCTGGGCGGACTGTTCCTCAGAAAACATTTGACCAAAGAAGGGATTGCCTTTGCGCGTGACATCGAACAGAAATTCAGCGCAAAAGCCTGAACCTAAAAAACATAAACCATTATTAATCATCACCCGAGGCATTTGATATTAAGAGCAGAATGTCCAGTGGACATTCGGTAATACCAAGAGCAACGGAAAAAAAACCTTAAGTCATGAAAACAAATTTTACCGCTGCACCCAAAACGTACCAACACGCAGCACTCGGATTCCGGATCCATTTAGTAGCCTTTTTAATCGCCACACCCGTCATCTGGCTGGTTTGGTACTTGACCGACACCACTTATCCGTGGCCTTTATGGTCGACTCCCGCCTGGGCGTTGGGCGTATTGTTCCATTATCTCGGCGTATTCGTATTCAATAAAAAACAATCCAACACCTTCTAAATCATGGAAACAAAACCAACATTCAGACGAATCGTGACGGGTCACGACGCTGACGGAAAAGCCATCATCGTTTCAGATGCCGCACCGGGCCGCACCTATATGATCGGTGGTCCCAACGGAGCCAAGTTCCACGAAGTGTGGAATACCCAACAAACACCGGCGCTCATCGACAGCAAAACCTATGATACCGAAACCGGATTGGTATTGGCGCCACCGAAACAGGGCACCCGAATCCGAGTCATCGATTTCCCGCCCGAAGGCGATGAGATCAGGAACCTTTTCGAAGGAAGAAGCCGCCAAGCATTTCAAGAACATGGGTGGCGAAGACGCGGCACGGGCCAATTCCGAAGCACCGCATCCGCTCATGCACCGCACACAGACTGTCGATTACGGCATTGTGCTCGAGGGCGAGTTGACGATGGTCCTCGACCGGGGCGAAACCACACTCAGGGCCGGTGACATTGTCATCCAGCGCGGAACCAACCACGCTTGGGCCAACCGTACGAACCAATATTGCCGTGTGGCTTTTGTGCTTATCGACGGGCAATTTACAGAAGAACTCCATTAAATCTGGACACTATGAGAGCAGCACCGTTACCTCCAGCAGAAATGAACCCAGAGGTTCGTTATGTACACGATGAAGTCGTCAACCTGGTCACCAGAAGCCAGGGCCCGGTCTCGATGGTCAATCCCGAAGGGGCATTGATCGGGCCGTTCCCTCCTATGCTGCGCCATCCGCAATTTGGCATTCCTGCATTGGCTTTCATCCGTTCGCTTGACAACCATGCGACGCTTCCCAAAAAATTGAAGGAAGTGGCGATCCTCACCGTGGGTGCGGTTTTCGGTTCCAGATTCGAACTCTACGCGCACAAAATCATGGCCGAACATTTTGGGTTTTCGAAAACCGCGGTGGCTTATCTGGCTTCGGGTTACCGCCCGGCCGAGCTCGACGAAGCCGAAAGCCTTGCCTACCAGGTTGCCAATACTTTGGCCAACGGAAGCACCCTTTCCGATTCACTGTACACGCGGTCAATCGAGGTTTTGGGCGAAGAAGGAACGGCTGAGTTGATCTTCCTAATCGCCGGCTACGCCATGCTTGCGATGGTGCTGAACGGTTTTGACGTTCCGATTCCGAAAGATCAAACCAAATAAAAAACAACCATCAATAATTAATAACAATAAAATAGAAAACAATGAAATCATTCAAATTCAATCCACACACAGCATCCAAACTTTTTATGCTGTTGTTTAGCGCTTCTGCCCTTGCCGCCACTGTTGAAGACAACGGCGATAATTCCGCGCCAAAATCCCCCATCGTCTTGGTCCATGGCGCTTGGCAAGGCGCCTACGTATGGGACCAGACCAAAACCGAACTCGAAAAGGCCGGCTACAAAGTGAGCGTAGTCAAACTTTCGGGACACGGTGACGATGCCACGCCTGCGCACCAGGTTTCGCTTCAGGGATATGTAGAGCAGGTAAAATCGGCGGTCAATGCCTATAAGGAGCCCGTCATTTTGGTGGGACACAGCCTGGGTGGCGCGATCATCACGCAAACGGCAGCCGAATTGCCGCAACGGATCAGCAAATTGGTCTATGTAGCCGGTTTCATCCCGCAAAGTGGAAAAAGCGTCCTGGACTATTCGCAGATGGACAAAGGCTCGATCCTCGGGCCATCGATCCGATTGTCTGAAAACCAAACCGAAGCCAGCATCGCAGATCCCGAAACCAACCTCGGCAAAATCTTCAGCCAGGATGCCACCGCCGAACAAAACAAATTCTTGTTGACGCATTACAAACCCGAACCGACCATCCCGATGGGCACGCCTTTGAGCTACGACCCTGCACAGTACAAGGCAGCCGGCAAAAAATATTACATCTTTACCGAAGCCGACCAAACCATCAGTTATCCGTTCCAGCAACAGATGGCTTCGGCGGCGGGCATCACCGATACTTTTAAGATCAACAGCGGCCACAGTCCATTTGTTTCCAAATCGGGCCAGTTTATCGCATTGCTCAAAGAGATTTCGAAAAAATAAAGAAATGGCGTGGCTTTCAACCACTGCGCCATAGGGTTAATTCATGATGATGATTGGTTGATTAATTGGGGGCCGCCCGGGTTCATTTCGGGCGGCTTTTTTTTCAATCAATTACCGCTGTACAACCTGCTCAGGGTTTCGCGGCTCACGCCAAGGTATTCGGCAATGTACTTTTTGGGGATTTTCTGCATGATGTTCGGATACATGCTGCCGAATTCCTCATAGCGTTGTTTGGGATTCTGCGACAAGAGCGAAATGATCCGACGTTGCTGCGCCGCATAGCCTTTGCTGAGCTTCATCCTGAAAAAATGCTCCATCTTGTGGAGTTCGGAGGCGATTTGTTCCCTTGCCAGAAGTGTCAGGCAAAGCACTTCGGCTTCTTCCATACACACCACGTTGATCTTGGCCTCGGTCTGGTTGAAGAACGCGTCGTAATCGCTGAGCCACCAGTTCTCGAGCGCAAACTGCAGGATGTGCTCCTTGCCTTCCTGATCGAGATAAAACGCGCGAAAAACGCCCTTGACAATCCAATATTCGCTGTGCACCTGGTCGCCGTCCTGAATGAGGTATTGGTGTTTCTTTACTCTTTTCTCGGTAAAAAAAGACCGGATGTATTCAAATTCGCCATCACTCAGTGGCGTGACGGCTTCGATGTGGTTTCGCAGTGGGTGCATCATCTCGTTTTGACTATCTTTAATCGTCTAAAATTAATCAAAAAATCAACACAACCTTTCCAATCAATACCAACCATGATCACCAAAAAAACACTTTCGCTCAAATCCATCTACCGGTTTTCGGGCCAGCACTTGCTTTGGCTTGTCCCGTGGATGTTGCTCGTGACGACGATTTACCATTTCACGCATTGGAAACTCATCACCTTGCCTTGGCTGCCGTTGTCCTTGATCGGTACGGCCGTCGCTTTTTATGTGGGTTTCAAGAACAACCAATCCTACGAACGTTTGTATGAGGCGCGAAAAATCTGGGGCGCGATGGTAAACCACAGCCGAAAATTGGCCACGACCATCAAGAATTACCAAGCCGATGGTGCGCAAAATGATTCCGGCCAAGCCCTCCGCAAGCAGATCATCTACCGCCACATCGCCTACCTGTACCAACTGCGCGAGCAATTGCTCAAACCGACGCCTTGGGAGCACGTGAGCCTGAACTGGGTTTTTGGCAGTTACAATGAAATCCGGCGCAATAATTTTTTCGACGCGATCAAGGAAGAACTGGATGAAGTGGCCAACCACCATTACCTGTCCGATGACGAAAAAAAACAATTGGATGCTGCGGCCAACAAAGCGACACAACTCATGGACAGGCAAACGCAATCGGTACAGGCGCTTTACCAAGAAAAATCCATCAACATGATGCAGCAAATCGAGATACAAGGCATCCTCAACGGCATTTACGACGAACAAGGCAAGGCCGAACGCATCAAAAACTACCCTTTCCCGAGACAATACGCCAGTTTCAGTTTTGCTTTCGTGTGCATATTTGTGTTCCTGCTGCCGTTTGGCATTGTGGGCGAATTCAGCAAATTGGGCGAAGCTTATGTGTGGCTCAGCGTCCCGATCGGAGTGGTCATCGGGTGGATTTATGTGGTCATGGAAATGATCGGCGACTATTCTGAAAATCCGTTTGAAGGACTGCACAATGACATCCCGATGCTCGCCATCTGCCGCATCGTCGAAATTGATTTGCTGCAGATGATCGGCGACCCGAACGTCCCCAAACCGATACAGCCCAAAGATGGTGTATTGTTCTAACGCATAAGCAATACACGCCAACCGACCGCGATGGCTAATTCATTTCAATCAACCTATATTGGCGGCTTTTTTATATCTTCGGCATGACCATAAGACCTTATCAAATGCTGCAACTGACCGCCACACTTTTCAACCTGCTGCCGGACTTCGTTTTGCTCCAAGCCCAAGCAGACGATGAAGAATTCAACCTGTTCCTGTTCAGTATCCTGGTACTGGGCTTGACTTTTATGTTCATTAGCCTGCTCATTGCGCTGCTGCTCACGGCAATCGGTCTGATGGTTATTTTCGGATTTATTGGGATTGGGGCGGTTTCGGCCTCGGTGCTGGTAGGAATCAGCCAAAAATCGTTTACCGCAGGCTTTCGTTGGTTTGCCATTCTTTTTTGTTCGGTTTCGCTATCGGTTGTCGGCGCCGGAACCTTTTGGTTCTTGAACCGAATCCTGCATTGGTGGTCCCAAACCAAGGCCATCGTTTTGGGACTCAGCATCGGAATGGTCAGCGGTATTGCCGCCGGATTCTGTATCGCCTACCTGATCAAAAAACTGTCTGCCTTCCTCAAGGCCAAACTCGACAAAAAGAACAACCCGTCCATTCCTACCAATAGCAATGCTTGACAGAAAACTGCACCAATGCAGCGAATGCGCCAGCGATTACTTTAAGTCTGCTCGGGCCTGACCGAAAGATCATCTGGCAGGTAGAGCAAACCAATCACCCTTATGACGGATTTGAGATGAAAAAAATAGTCCTTTTAACCGTAGTCCTGATCGCACTGCTGTGCCTGACGTCATTTGTGTATTCCGATTTTTTGAGTTCGTTGGTTCCGGGTTGGCATACGACGATTTATCCGCCGTATTTTTTTGTAATGCTGGCGGTATTGAATGTACTGTTTCCCGTTTTCGCTTATTGGAAACTCAGCAACAGCGGCCGGAAACCAAGACCGTTGGTATTGGCTGCGCATGCCTTGGTCAGTTCAGCAATCCTGATCGCGGCCAAATTTCCGTTGCTGTTTCTCCCTGAAACCCAAGGACAAACCAATCCGGACATCCTCTTACAGCTTTTTGACCTGACACGGATGCTGTACTTGGCATTTGTAATCGAGCAAGTCGCTTTCCTACTGTTAATATTGTATTGGATCGGCAGAAAAAAACCGACCGCATCCTGATTTGGAATATCTTTGCCATTCCCAACACCAATCTTTTTTGGCTTTCGCATTTGTGATGAAAAAAAACCAGTACGCAATCGTCGACATCGAGACCACCGGCGGAAATGCCAGTGGCAGCCGCATTACCGAAATTGCAATCATCATCCACGACGGCCAAAAGATCATCGACCGTTTCGAAACGCTTGTCAATCCCGAAAAGGAAATCCCGGTCCCTATTTTTGCACTGACGGGCATCAACAACGAAATGGTGCGTCACGCCCCCATTTTCGACGACATCGCCGAACAAGTGCACGGACTGCTCAACGAGCGCATTTTTGTCGCCCACAACGTCAATTTCGATTATTCGTTTGTGCGCCACCAACTCGAACAGGCAGGATTCAAATGGACCGCAAGAAAATTGTGCACCGTACGCGCCGCAAGGAAAATCAAACCCGGATTGGCCTCCTACAGCCTCGGCAACTTATGCCGCTCCTTGGATATTCCGCTCGAAAACCGCCACCGCGCCGGTGGTGATGCCGAGGCCACCGCTGTCTTGTTTTCGCGCTTGATGGAATGGGACAACGATGGCATCCTGGCCCAAATGCTCAAGAAAACGGCACAAGACCAACGGCTGCCGCCCAATCTTCCACCGCAGGATTTCGAGCAATTGCCCGACAAACCCGGTGTATATTATTTCTATAACGAGGCGCGCAAAGTCATTTATGTCGGAAAGGCAATCAATTTGAAAAAACGCGTGGCCTCGCATTTCAGCGGGCACAACGTCAAGCCGCAACGCCAGCATTTCCTGCGCGAAATCCACGGAATTTCGTTCGAGGTCTGCGCGACCGAACTCATGGCGCTTTTGCTCGAATGCGCGGAAATCAAGAAATTGTGGCCGGCTTACAATACGGCGCTCAAACGTTTCGAGTCAAAATTTGGGCTATACGAATACGAAGCGCGCAACGGTTACCGTTACCTGGCCATTGGAAAAGCAAGTAAATTCCAGCGTTGCATCGAAACCTTCAACGCAGAATACGATGGCATCCATCTGTTGCGCAACCTGGCCGAGCAATTCGAAATCGACCACCGCTTCTGCCAATACGGTCGCGCGCAGCAAGCCGAAGGATTACCCAGAACCAGCCGAGACAACCTTCCCGATCTCGAACAGCACAACCTGCAGGTAGCACACGCACTCGATTTCCTGAGCAAAAACAGACCGAGCTTCGCAATCATCGACAAGGGCCGCAACGACGACGAACGCAGTTGCATCTGGGTCGAAAACGGGCATTTCTATGGCATGGGCTATATTGCTTCGGAGGTGGGACTGGCCGACATTTCTGAAATCCGCGATTATGTGACGGCCTACCGCAGCAATCCCTACATCATGCAACTGATCCAGGCTTTTACGCAGAAATACCCGCGCAAGGTCATTTATCCGCAGTCCCTTTCCGCTTCGTAGGATTTGCTTCGTAGGCGGTTAATCCTTACTTTTAAACTGAACTTACAACAGTCGCCCATGGATCCGCTCAAAACCGTCATCACTTCCTTTATCGACATGTCCGATGAGCAATACGCCATCATCCATCCGATCATGCAAAAGATGGAGGTTAAAAAAGACACCAATCTTTTACAGCAAGGACAGGTCTGCAAGCATGTTTATTTTGTGGAAAGCGGCTTTTTCAGGATGTTCTATGTCGATTACAAAGGCAATGAAATCAATGCGCGTTTTGCCAAACCCAACGACTTCATGGTGGACTTCGTGAGCTTCATCACCAAGACGCCTTCGCAATACCATTGGCGCGCGATGGAAGACTCTACCATCATCGCACTCGATTATGAGGAAATCGAGAAAGCCTACGAGCTTTATCCCAAATGGCAAAAATTTGGTCGGTTGATTGCCGAATGGAGCTACATCCAAATCATGCAGCGCGAAGAAATGCTGCATTTCCAGACGCCCGAGGAACGTTACGAAACCCTGCTCAAGACACAACCTTACCTGTTCAATCTGGTTTCGCAAAACCAACTCTCGTCCTACATCGGGATCAAGCCCGAATCGCTGAGCCGTTTGCGCAAGCGAATTTTGGGGAAATAAAAAATTCCCATTCAGGGAATCCATGTCAAATTAGCCGTGCTTGAGGTACAATTTCCAGTCGCTGCTCATCTCGATGATGCGCTGTTTCTTGCCTTTGCGCACGAGCGTCGAGTCGATTTCGAGGTGCCGGTGCGTCTTGTTCTCGAAAACCTCGACAAAAGTCTTGATGATGTCGTCGTTGGTTTGCGTGCCGTCGAGCGGATTGAGCGCGAGCGCATTGACATTCATGCTCACAAACACACAATCTTCATATTCGGTCACGTTCTGGTTGAGCGGATGCACGCCCGAGTGGTCGGGTTTGTAGCCGATGTATTCGATAGAAACGTCTTCGGTTTTGAGCAGATACAAAACGGTTTCAATAATGCTTTGCTTAAAAAGCTCGCGGTTGTTCTCGGGTGGTGTTTCAATAGAGCCCGAAATTTTCACGGTAAGTGTCGAGATGTGATCCATTGGTTCCATAGCAATTTCTTTTTTAACAAAGTGACGACTTTTCGTGCTGCGAGCCCTTATAGGATTAGCCTTTAGAATTATAAAAATCCCACGATGGCGCAGTGTTGCCAATAAAAAACCACCGAAACGAAACCGAAGTTTCACTTTCCGATGGTCTATTTTTAGGAGCTGTTCCCGCTATCCGCAGTATCTCTACGAGGATACTTGCTGCTATCGGGGCTAGGGCCGCAGTATCCTTACAACGTCGCCAAGTCGATCACAAATCGGTACTTCACATCGCCCTTGAGCATGCGGTCGTAAGCTTTGTGGATGTCCTTAATGTCGATCATCTCGATTTCCGAAACGATATTGTTGGCTGCACAAAAATTAAGCATTTCCTGGGTTTCTGGCAAACCGCCGATCAACGATCCGACCAAGCTTTTGCGTCCGCCAATCAAACTGAACGCGTTGAGTTGATACGGCGTCGGTGGCACCCCCACGCAAATGTGCACGCCGTCGCGGCGTAGCAATGCCATGTACAGGTTGATGTCGTGCGGCGCGGAAACGGTATCGAGGATAAAATCGAAACGGCCACGGGCTGCCGACAACTGCGCTTCATCTTTGGTCAATACGAATTGGTGCGCACCGAGCTTCTTGGCATCGGCTTCCTTTTCGGGAGAGGAACTGAGCACGGTCACTTCGGCTCCGAAAGCCACGCCAAACTTGACGGCCATGTGTCCGAGACCACCGAGTCCGAGCACGGCCAGTTTGTGCCCCTTGCCTACTTTCCAATGGCGCAAGGGCGAATAGGTCGTGATGCCCGCGCAAAGCAAAGGCGCCGCCCCGGCCAAGTCGAGTTTGTCCGAAATGTGCAATACGAAATCCTCGTGCACGACAATCGTATTCGAGTAGCCGCCCTGTGTAGGCACGCCGTCCTTGCCGATGCTGTTGTAAGTCCCGACCATGCCGTTGAGGCAAAATTGTTCGAGTCCGTCCTTGCAGTTGTCGCAAGTGCGGCACGAATCGACGAGACAACCGGTTCCCGCAATGTCGCCCACCTTGAATTTCTTGACGTGGCTGCCCACGGCGACGACCTTGCCTACGATTTCGTGTCCGGGCACCATTGGGAAGATGGCACCGCCCCATTCGTCGCGGATCTGGTGCAGGTCGCTGTGGCAAACGCCGCAATACTGTATGTCGAATTGTACGTCGTGCGGGTTGAGTTCGCGTCGCTCGAAATCCCACGGCGCGAGGTCGGTTTGGGCACTTTGTGCCGCATATCCTTTAGCTGGTATCATGATGTATAAGTTTTTTTAAAGTTAGTGATTTTTTGATTTTGTATTGGCTTGTTTTTAGAAATAACGTAAAATTTACAACGGTCGCTAGCCCAGACAGTAGCGGCATCCTTTTGTGGAGTCCCGACACTTCGGGACGGAATAAAAGATACAGCGAATGGCTGGAAAATGCTCCTAAAAACAACAGCCACGAATACTCGAATTGCAGATTATCGTCAAATAAAATTCGTGCATTCGTGGCCAACCAAATAGAAAACTTATCTTAGTGACTCAAAATTTCACCATGAAACAATCTTACGAAAACCACATCCGCTATTACGCACCGCACCATTTTGTATTTTATCCGGTGGCGGCGATTCTTTTTTTGATTTCGATTTACTTTGTTTTTTCACGACCCGAAACCGCCTTGTGGATTTTCATGAGCGTCGTGATCGGCTTGGTCATTTGGGTGTCATACATGATGCGCCAGCATTACGCGCTGACGTTGCAGAACCGCATCGTTCGATTGGAACTGCGTTACCGCTATTTTTCATTGACAGGCAAACGTTTGGAGGAATTCGAACACGAACTGCGCGATTCGCAATTGTTCTCGTTGCGTTTTGCGCCCGATGAAGAATTCGTGGCTTTGGTGGAGCGCGCGCGAAACGAGAAAATCGGCGGGACCAAAATCAAGCAAAGTATTGTGAACTGGAAAGGCGATTACGACAGAGTTTAGATTTTAGATTTTAGATTTTAGATTTTAGATTTCTGATTTTAGATTTCTGATTTTAGATTTCTGATTTTGATCTACTGTTGGATAATTGGAACACTCATTATTCATTATTCATTATTCTCTTCTCAGTATCTTCGAAACTGAAATCGCGCAACTGCGGCGCGCGGAAATAGGTGTAAATCACCACGCCCAACGTGATGCAACCGCCCGTAACGACTGCCCTGACCGTGCCGAGCCAATGCGCCATGAGTCCGCTTTCGAAATCGCCGAGTTCATTGGAAGAACTCACGAACATGGTGTTGACGGCCGAAACACGTCCGCGCATCTCATCGGGTGTGACGAGCTGCAAAATGGTGCCGCGGATCACGACGCTCACGGCATCGAACATTCCTGAAAACAACAGCATGAAAAACGAGAGGTAGAAATTTTTCGATATCCCGAAGATGATGATCGAAATCGCAAAACCACCGACGCAGAAGAACAATTTCCGGCCGGGATTGGTCCTGAGCGGCAAGAAAGCAAGCAAGCCCATCGTGACCAAAGCCCCGATTCCGGGCGCCGAGCGCAGCAACCCAAAGCCCATTTCATTGACGTGCAGGATTTCTTTTTGGTAGACCGGCAACAGCGCGACCGCCCCACCGAACAAGACCGAGAACATATCGAGGCTCAAGGCCGACAACAATGCCGGCGTTTTCCATACGAAGCGCAATCCTTCGGTCACGCTTTGCAAAACGGGTTCCTTGACTTTTTTAAGGATCGGCTTGACGGCAATCGAAAACAACGGAAACAGCAACAGAAACAATAAAACAAACACCGACAGCAAGCTCGTTGGGATGCCAAAAGCCGCGATGCCAAATCCGGCTGCCAAAGGTCCGAGTACCGCGCCGAGGTGCCAGGCCATACTGCTCCAACTGGTCGCGTTGGCGTAATGTTCGCGGGGCAAAATCATCCCAAACAGCGCAAACATCGATGGACTGTAGAAACTGCGCAGCATTCCGCCCAGGAATACGAATACATAAATGAGGTTGACCAAGACGGTGACGCTCATTCCTTTTTCGACCGATGGCAAAGCGATGCCGAAAAGTGCGGCCGACAAAACAATGTAACCCGCCAGACAGTAAAACACCATTTTGCGTTTTTCATTGTGGTCGACGACATGGCCCGAGAAAAAAGAGAAAACGATGGCCGGAATGACTTCGGCCAAACCGACCAGACCGAGCGAGAGTTTGTTGTTGGTGATGTGGAACACCCAATAGTAGATCAGCGTCGACTGCATGTTGAGCGCGAAGATGATCCCGAGCCGCAGCATCAGGTATTTCTGGAATTCCTTGATTTTGAGTGATGGATTCTTGGCGAAAAAACCTTTGGGTGTTGGGGAAAGCGGCGTATTGTTGTCCATATATTGCGGTGGAAGCATTCAAAATTCCAAGGGGTAAATTTACGCCATTCGGCACACATATTCCCTACAAATTGGCAAGGAATTTTGTTCCTTTGCAGCGATGAGAAAAAGCGACTATTTCTTTGAAACCGTTTACAACGACATCCTTTACGAAAAGGACGACGCCAACTTTAAGGAGTTTGAAGGCTGTACGTTCAACCGTTGCGATTTCAGCCGTTGTACGTTTTTGGCGGTGACGTTTATCGATTGCGTGTTCAACGATTGTATTTTCAATGGCGCCAAGATCAATTATGTCGCGTTGCGCACGGTGACTTTCAACCGTTGCCAAATCAAGGAAGTCAATTTTGCGATGTGCGACAAACTCATTTTCGAGATCGCGTTCAATAATTGCACGCTCGATTTCTCGAAGTTCTACACACTCAAAATCAAAGGGACGGTTTTTACCGATTGCAGTGTCATTGCGGTCGATTTCATGGGCGCCGATTTGACTTCGGTGGTGTTTGACCGATGCGATTTGTACCGCAGCGAATTCAGCAAGGCCATTTTGAACAAGGCCGATTTGAGGACCGCACGAAATTACACGATCAATCCGCAGCGCAGCAAAATCAAGAAAGCGCGGTTTTCACTCGAGGGTTTGAAAGGATTGCTTGCGCACCATGATATCGTTGTACAGTAATCACAACGCTTTCTCCATGATGTAATCTTCCATCAAATAACCACGACCAATGTCGATGTCTTCCTCAGCGGTAATCGCAAACCCGATTTTTTGGTAAAAACCCAGTGCCTTGTTGAACCGGTTCACGTTAAGCGACAAAGTGTTTGAACGGTTCTCCCGCGCCACTTCCGCTGCCCTGTCCATCAGCAATTTCCCGATGCCCCTGCCTTGGGTTTGCGGCAGGACATAGATCTTGTGGATGCGCGTGACAGGCTGGTTCTGGTAGTTGTGCTCGTAAGAAAGGAATCCGAGCGCTTTTCCATCTTCCTCGACGATTTCAAAACGGTGGTTCTTTTGCGCTACATTGTTTTGCAGGGTCTCGACCGAATAAAAATTGCCGAGCATGTAATCGAGCTGTTCCTTCGACAGGATTTCGCCATAGGTCACCGGCCAAATCGCATAGGCCAAATCCCGAATGGTTCCAAAATCGTCAGGCGTCGCCGGAATTATTTTTATCATAATAGATGTTTTTGGGAAAATAAATGCTGAATTCCGCACCGCTATTGGGTTTAGACTTCACACGGATGCCGCCGTTGTGGTTCTCGACAATCTTTTTGCAGATGGCCAGCCCAAGCCCCGTACCCGAATATTTGGCATCGGTCTCCAGACGTTGGAACAACACGAAAATCTTTTCGGCGTATTCTTGCTTGAAGCCGATCCCGTTGTCCGAAACCACAATTTTATGGTAGCGCTTGTCGGTAAAATCCATGTCGTTGAAACTTTCGGTTTCGGTGATTTTTTCGGCCTTGATGACAATTTTTGGCGGTACGTTTTCCTTGCTGTACTTGAGTGAATTGGTGATCAGGTTGATGAACAACTGTTCGATCTGGAACGGGATGGCCTTGATCGTCGGCAACGGTTCGATCGTGATCTTGGCTTTTTTTTCCTCGAGGTTGATGGCCAAATCTTCGACAATCTGGTTGAGCAGGCTGTTGAGATTGGTCTTGACAAAAGTGCGGTCGCCCTTAATCGTACGCGCATAATTGACCATGTCGATCATGAGGTTCTGCATGCGGTTGGCGGCAGTGCGGATTTTGTTGAAATAATCCTTACCCTGTTCCGAAAGCACTAATTCCTCCTTTTCCTCGATGCGCGAAATGAACATTTGGATCTTGCGCAACGGCTCCTGCAAGTCGTGGCTTACGATGTTGTTGAACGACTCGAGTTCCTCGTTCATCGTCTTGAGTTCGCGGTTGTTGGCCTCGAGTTCGATCGTTTTCTTGTACTGCTCGGTCAGGTCATAATTCACGCCGACCTTGACGGTTTCGCCTTTGCCGTTTTTCATGAAACTGCCCACCGAACTGATGTATTTCGTTTCGCCATTGGGCAAAATATAACGGATCAAAACCGAGGTCGGTTCGAGCGTCCTGAGCGATTCGTTATGGATCAGCATGGCCGATTCGAAATCCTCGGGATGCATGAATTTGGACACATTTTCGGGGTTGGCCTCGAACGACTGCGGTTCCACGCCCAGCAATCGGTAGAAATTATCCGAAAACGTGTAGGTGTTGGTGTGCAGGTTGACCTTCCAGTGTCCGAATCCTGCGACCTTCTCGGCGTTGTTGAACGAGCGGTTCAGGAATTGGAGTTCGTCGTTGGCGCGCTTGAGTTGACTCAGGTCGATGTTGAGCCGGTTGTACGACAACAACAAAATGAGCAACGATAGAATGACCAACAGGAACGCGCTGATGATCGAATCCTCGAGTTCAAACTGGTGCGTATCATTGAGGTGCTTGAGTTTTTGCGCCTCACCGCGGATGGTGCGGTAGACATGTTCGCGCATCTTGTTCGAGAATGCGGTACTTTCGAGCAGTTTGGCGTTGAGTTCCTCTTTGTCGGCGTTCTTGATCTTGGCCAGCGTCAACGTTTCGCGGAACAGTTGGAAACGGTGGTCAAACATGAGCTTGAGCGAATCGAGGTCGGCGCTGACCTTTGGGCTGTGTGCGCACAATTTCTTGAGTTTCTTGAAATTGAGTTCGATTTCGGCCCGGTCCAGGAAACGGTTTTTCAAATAGGATTCGTCGCGCGTGATGATGTAACTGCGCAGGTACGTCTCATAATTGCTGATGATCGACAACAGCTTTTCGAGTTCGAGCTGGGTCTGGTTGGAAGTCGCAATGAGTTCAACGGAATCGTCGAGCTTCTGCATTTTCGAATAAAACACAGAGCCGATGTAGCAAACAACAATAATCGCAATTCCTAAGGCAATCTTAAAGACCTGGTCGCTTTTATATTGTCTCAAGAATTTCATTCATTCCCATATTAAATGCTAAAGAAAAAAGTCTCTTTGTTTAGTCCGGAAGAATGGAATTGCCAGTTAATGTTCACGACGTCTTTGATGACTTTCTTGAGTTTCGAGAAATCGTTGGGTTTCTTGATGTAGATGTTGGCACCGCCGACAAAAGTTTCTTCAATGTCCTTTTCGGCGGAGGAAGTCGAGTAAATCGCAATCGAAAGATCCTTGTACCTGCTGTTCATCCGGATTTCCTTGAGACAGTCAAAACCGGTTTTTCCAGGCATGTTCAAATCGAGGAATAAAATATGCGGCATCTTGATATCGGGTTGTTCAAGATAATCCATCAGTTCTTTTCCGTCCTTGAACAAAGTGACCTTGTTGCTCATTTTGAGTTCGGCAATGGCTTCGCTAAAAAAATTGCGATCATCTTCATCATCATCGGCAAGGAGAATGTGGATTGGATCTTTGTGTGTAATCATAAGGTGCTTTCTGAGATTTTATTATTCAACCTGGTTTACTAATAATCTTCTTTTGTCTATAATTCTTTTGAACATCGATGGCGTGAGACCGGTTACTTTCTTGAACTGGCTCGACAAGTGCGCCACGCTGCTGTAGTTGAGTTTGTAGGAGATTTCGGTTAGCGTCAGTTCTTCTTCGACGATGAGTTTCTTTGCCCTTTCGATTTTTTGGATGATGATGAAATTCTCGATCGACGTAAACGTATATTCCGAAAAAATATTGGCGATGTAACCATAACTGAAATTCAATTTCTCGGACAGGTAATGCGAAATGGTCGTCGACGGCAATTTGTCGCGTTCGTACACCATCTCTACGATTGCGTCCTTGATCCTTTGGATGAGCTGGCTTTTCTGGTTGTTCAGGATGTAGATGCCATAACGGTTGAGCGATTCTTGGAGTTCGGCAAAATGTTCCTCGGTGATTTCCTCATCAATTTCAATTTCGCCCAGATCCAGTAGTTGGTGCTTTACGTTGTGCTTTTCAAGCTGCTCCTGAAGAATAACCCGGCAGGCCATTATTCCGTCGTATTTGATGTAGAGCTTCATACTGGTATTTAAAAATGATTAAGGTTAAAATTATTTCATAAATATAGAGCAAAAATTGGAATCTGCTGATACAAATTTACGAAATCGGTTAAACTGTTACTTTTTTTAAGAAAATAAATACTTTCAAATTATTGAAAAACAAATATTTAAACTTTCAGTTCCTTTTTGGTTTTTAACAATAAATAGCTGATTTTATCCGTGAATCGTTTCCGATTTTCCATACTTGGCAATCACCGAAGCCTCAAAATCGAGCCATTCGCGCCAACGCTTTTCCACATCGATTCCCGTCCCGTATTTTCGCGCATATCCGATAAAAGTCGTGTAATGTCCGGCTTCGCTTTCCATGAGTTCGCGGTAAAATTTAGAGAGTTCGGGATCTTTGATGTTTTCCGACAACACCTTGAAACGCTCACAACTCCTGGCCTCGATCATCGCCGAGAACAACAACCTTTCGACCAGACCCGAAACCCGGCTGCCGGTATTGCTGCGCTTCATGTATTGTGCGAGTTCGCCCACGTATTCGTCTTTGCGTTCGCGCCCCAGTTTGTAGCCGCGCTTCTTGATGATTTCGTGCACCATGTCAAAATGTTCGATTTCTTCCTTGGCCAAGGCCAGCATATCGGTCACCAGATCGGGAAATTCCGAATTGATCGTGATCAGCGTAATGGCATTCGATGCCGCTTTTTGCTCGCACCACGCATGGTCTGTCAGGATTTCCTCGATGTTGCTTTCAACAATGTTTACCCAACGCGGGTCGGTGGGCAATTGCAGGCGGAATGTAGACATGGCTTTTGAATTTATGCGCCAAAATTACGATTTTCCGCGAAATGGACAAAGCCGAAAGCGGATCGAAATTTCCCACTTTCGGCTGTCACTCTAACTATAACTGGAACTCAAATACTAACTTTTCACGCGGTTCTGCTCGCTTTCCGATCCGCTGCGCTCGGAACTGTTTTTCGATTCGAACCTTTTCCCGAACGCATAGGTAAACGTGAGCGCCACATAACGCGTATCGCCGCGGTTTTCGTACCAGGCATCGGTTTGGCTCAGGTTGTTGATCGTCCCGAAATTGAGGTTCGAATAAAACATATCGTTGATCGACAATTTGACGCTGCCCTGATCCCCGAACACTTTTTTCTGTACCGCGGCATTGATGCTGCTTTTGGGCCTCGTGGTCACCTGTCCCGATTCGACCCCGGAAAGGTACCAGCCGCTCAATTCGCCCGACCAACCGCTACCGAACACGAGTCGGTTGTTGACCGAACCGTAGAAAAAAGTCCCTTCGGTCTTGAGGTATTGCGAATACAGCGGACTGTCGTAACGCAGGTTCGTCACTTCGGCATAAATACTAGTACTGAGCCATTTCGCAAACGGAACATCGGCCTGTGCATTGAGGCTGATGGTTTCGCTTTTGGCGATGTTGCCGGGACGGCTGTAGTAGATTTCGTTGACGATTTCGAGCGTTTCGTCGATGTTGTCCTTGGTGTGACTGTAGCTCGCCGTGGTGCTGAAAAATCCCTTGAAACGGTACGACAACTCGATGTTGTGCGCAAATGAGGGTTCCAGATAAGGATTTCCCGAGTAAAACGTAAACTTATCGAGCGGGCTCAAAAACGGGTTCAAATCCTGGTAATACGGACGGTTGATGCGTTTGCCGTAATTGACCGCCAACTGGTTGTTCCCGATCGAATCCAATTTGTACATCACATACACCGTCGGGAACAAATTCGTGTAATCTTTCTTGAACCTCGAGGCCGGTTTGAGCACATTGCCGAGCTGGTTTCCTTTGGAAATGGTGTTTTCCAGACGCAGGCCCGTCTGTACCGAAAACCGCCTGAAATTCCGGTTGTAATTCACATAAACGGCATTGATGATCTCGTCGTACTTGAAATGGTTGCTCGTATTGTAGTTCGGGATCGACGCACCGCCTACAATGTCGTTGTATTCCGCGATATTATCGGTTTGCGAATAGCTGATTTTATAACCTGTTTCGAACGTCTGCTCCTTTTTCATCGGATGTACGTAATCGGTCTTGAACGTGTAAATGTTGATGCGCGAGGGCAGCCATCCCACCGACTCGTCGCTGCTGCTGAGCGAATGATCGGGTTGGTAGATGTAATTGCGGTAGCGCTGGTCTTTCTGGTCGTCGTAGACCAGGAAGTCGGCATCGGCGGTGATTTTTTTGCCGATGCTGTCGAATTCATGGCTGAAATTGAGGTTCGCCCCGCCGTTGAGAAAACGCGTCTTTTCGTAATTGTCGGCCACGATCGTCGAATCGAGCACGCGCATCGGGTTGCGCAAATCGCTGTTGCCATCGGTTTTTACATTCGAATACCTCGAAAGCCCGGTAAAATTCATACCCCAAGTGGTTTTATCCGAAGCGTAATAATCCATCCCGAATTTAACGTTCGCGGTATTCTGTCTGCGGTTCATATCGGTACTCTGGTCAAAAAACGACTTGACGCTGTTGTCCGGGTTCTTGTAGGTGCGGTAAATATCGAGGTCGTTCTCGAATTCCTGGGTCGCATAATTCGCATTTCCAAAAACACGCACTTTATTTTGCTTGTAATTGAGGCTGATGCCATTGCGTGAATGGTACTTTTTCCCACCCGACACGCGCGAAGTCACGTTGCCGTTAAAACCTTTCGACTTGATCTTCTTGGTCTTGATGTTGATGATCCCCGCGCTTCCGGCCGCTTCGTATTTGGCCGGCGGATTGGTGATGAGTTCGATCTGGTCGAGCATACTGGCCGGCAATGATTTGAGGTACGCTTCGAGATCGGCGCCCGAAAGATAGGTCGGTTTGTCATCGATAAACACCATCACACCCGATTTGCCCTTGAACGTGATCGTGCCGCTCTGGTCGACGGTAATGCCCGGTGATTTTTCGAGCACGTCCATCGCATCCGAACCTGCACTCGAGATCATCGCGTCGACATTGACGACAGTGCGGTCGATCTTGTATTCGGCGAAGGCTTTTTTCTTCTGCACGGTGACCTCGGCAATCGAATTGGCCTGCAATGGCTCGAGGATGATGTCAGCCTTGGATTCGGGTTGGTTTTCGGCCAACGTCACAGGTTGCCCGATAAACGGCTTGTAACCCGTTTCTTCGATCGAAACGATGTAAGTTCCAAAAGCAATATTTTCAAACAGGAAACTGCCGTCGGGTTGTGTGATTTCGGTCTTGACGAGCGCATTGTCATTGGTTGACAGTAACGAAACAATCATTTGGGAAATTGCCTTCTGGTCGGCCGATTGGATGCTGCCGCTGATTTTTCCGGTACTTTGGGCCGAGGCCAATTGAGGCAATAACAAAAACAGGACAACGGTCAATTTGAGTAAGTGGTTCATGGTGATGGATGGTTTTTTTGATTGATGACGAAACTCGTTGGTTTGATGAATGAATGGATAAGTTGTTACAAAATGGGTTAAAAATTAGGCATAGGTATGGCTGTCCACATGGATGGATACGGTCAAAATCGGTTTGTTTTTCGGATTATTTCGAATCTATGGCCAGGTCGCCCGTGATTTCATAATTGTAGCAAATGGCGTATCGGTTGGCCTTGACGTATTTGTTTTTGAACCTGGCATGGACGCTTTCGGGTTGTTTCACTCCATTGACGATGAGGCTTCCGGGGGAAAGCTTGTACGAAAGATTCTCGGTGTTTTGGATCACGTTGGCCGCGATCAAATCACTGGTGATGTTGTTGGTCAGGTTGTCGAGCGGCGGACCATTGTGCTTGAAATATTCGTTCGGGCTGTCGGATCGCAACGACACTTTTTTGTAGTAGGTCGGATCGTCGGTATCACGGGTTTCTTCATCACGCGCATAAATTTGCGTATGGGTCGTTTTGGTCAACGACACCGGCTTGGCCAGCGGGCTCAGGTTTCCGTAAAGCGGCTGCGGCACGGTCGGCTCTTGGATACAATACTTATTTTGGTCTTCATACATTTTTTGCCTTGCATTGTATTTGGCTTGCTCGGCTTCGTACTTGCGTTGGTTGGCTTCGTATTTTTGCTGGTTGGCATCATACTTTTTTTGCTCCTCGTCGTATCTGGCCGTCTCATCGGAATAGACGATCGATTCCTGTGCGATTCGTTTGGCTTCTTCGTTTCGCATTTTGACTTCTTCATTGGCCATTTGTGCATCCATAGCCATGCGTTCCCGGTCCGCATGGATGCGTTCGGCTTCGATTGCCGCGGCATCCGTATGAATGACATCCGTATGGTTGAACGCAAACAAGGCCAGGGCGATCAACAACAGGCTTACCGACAGGAACGTTTTCTCGATGGCATTGAGCGATGTATTG
Source organism: Flavobacterium sp. (assembly GCF_047602195.1). Classification (GTDB taxonomy): domain Bacteria; phylum Bacteroidota; class Bacteroidia; order Flavobacteriales; family Flavobacteriaceae; genus Flavobacterium. Next base: position 2,030,423 of record NZ_JASGHW010000004.1, on the reverse strand, counting down.
TTGTTGTAGATGATGCGTTTGGCGCGGTGGAACAGATGGCTTTTATTGTCGCCGAGCCCCATGACCAATTGCTCCTGCCTGAGTTGGTATTGGCCGAAAGAAACAAGCGCGTGCACAAATCCCGACTTGTTCCCGATGGCTTCCACGGCAATGTCATCGCAGCAGTTTTCACGTTCGTCGCGGATCAGATTCGACAACCAAAGCAACCCCGGATTGAAGAAAAACACCATCTCGGCCAAACGCTGCAGGATATTGATGATGTAGTCTTTGCGGCGGATGTGCGCGAGTTCGTGCAACAAAATCGCCTCGACCTGATCGTGCGGAAAACCCGACAGCATCCCGATCGGCATCAAGATCACCGGTCTCAAAATACCGCTTACCGACGGCACCTTGACCAAGGCCGATTCGAGCAGGACAACCGATTTTTGCAAACCGATCAACCCGGCAAGTTCGGCAATACGTCCGTTCCAATAATCGGACGGGGCGAAGGTTTTGTAATTGCGGATGCGGTAAATTTGTCCGAATCCATTACAGATTTGCAGGGCCTTGAAGATGAAAATCAAGAACCAAATCGTCACGATAAAACTGGAATATTGGTTGAGGAAATCGGAGGCAATCAATCTGTAATCGATTATTCCCGTATGTGTCGCTTCACCTGTTACGGCTTGAATCAACGGAAGATTTAAAGTGGACAAGCTTTCCTGCTGCTGCAGGTTCGCCTCATAATAAAATGTAATTCCCGAAACCACAAGAAAGCCTACAAACAAAACCGTAAGCAAATGGTACCGCAATACCGAAGCCGATTTCTTGGTCGCCAAAATCACCAATCCGGCGACGAGCGCCAGGACAAATCCCTGCCAAACCGAATGCACCAGCGTCCAGGAAATGGCTTTTAATAAAGTGTCGTTGAAAACCATCATAGCTATTGATTGTCGAGTTTATCGAGCATCGCCCGAATTTCATCGAGTTCCTGTTGGGTTGTTTTTTTATTGCCGAGCAATTGCATCATCAGGCTGCTGCTCGATCCGTTGTACATATTGTCTACGAACTTTTCGAGCAGGAAACCTTTGGTCTTCTTCTCCTCCACCGCGGCGCTGTAGATGTGTTTCATTTGGGTCTTATCTGTTACAAGCATTTCCTTTTCGGCCATGATTTGCATCAGTTTTAAGGTCGAGGTGTATTGCACGGCGCGCTTCTGCTCGTTGAGCGTATCGTTGACAAACCGCACCGTTGAAGGGCCGAATTGCCAAAGTACCTGCAGGATTTCTAGTTCTGATTTGGTCGGTTCCGATTGCATGATTTCACAATTTATTGGTATTGAACAATTCAAAGGTAAGAAAAATTTCGTACGAACAAATTATAATGTTTGTTTTTTGTTTTTTTTAACAGAAATACCAAAAGCAATTGCCGAAATTAAACCGCAAAGTTCCGAAAGCTTTGCTGTCTTTGCGACCCGAGACCGTAGGTCGAACTGACGAAGTAAAACCTTCGCGCTTTGCAGCAAAAAAAGCCCCGTCTTTCAACGAGGCTTTCTATTATTTATGCACGCATTTAAAATACGAAAATCGCGCGTTCGCTCATCATTTCATTAACCTCATCGCCTACCTGCTCGATGATTTCCTCATTGGTGTGGTTCATCAGGACGCGGTCGATCATGTCGACGATTTTTTCCATATCGGCTTCGACAAGACCACGTGTGGTAATCGCCGGTGTACCGATCCGGATGCCCGAAGTCGTGAATGGCGATTTGTCGTCGAACGGCACCATGTTTTTATTGACAGTGATTTCGGCCTTGACGAGTGCGTTTTCGGCTTCTTTGCCCGTGATGTTTTTGTTGCGCAAATCGATCAGCATCATGTGGTTGTCGGTTCCGCCCGAAATAAGGTTGTAACCGCGCTTGATGAACGCCTCGGCCATCGCCTTGGCATTTTTCTGTACCTGCATCGAATAGTGGAAAAACTCATCGGTCAACGCCTCGCCGAATGCCACCGCCTTGGCTGCGATGATGTGCATCAAAGGCCCGCCCTGGTTGCCCGGAAAAACCGACATATCGAGCAAGTTCGACATCATCTTGATTTCGCCTTTCGGTGTGGTCAATCCCCATGGGTTTTCGAAATCCTTGCCCATCATGATCATCCCGCCACGTGGGCCGCGAAGGGTTTTATGTGTAGTCGTCGTTACGATGTGGCAATGTGGAATCGGGTCGTTCATGAGTCCTTTGGCGATCAATCCCGCCGGATGTGAAATATCGGCCAGCAACAAGGCTCCTACGCTATCGGCAATCTGGCGGAAACGTGCAAAATCCATGTCGCGGCAATAAGCCGAAGCACCCGCGATGATCATTTTCGGTTGTTCCTTCGTTGCGATTTCCTGGATTTTGTCGTAATCGAAACGCCCGGTCTCTTTTTCGACACCATAAAAAGCGGTCTCATACAATTTTCCTGAGAAATTGACCGGGGAACCGTGTGTCAAATGCCCGCCGTGCGAAAGGTCGAACCCTAAAATTTTATCGCCTGGCTTCAGGCAAGCCGCATAAACCGCGGTATTCGCCTGCGAGCCCGAGTGCGGTTGTACGTTGACATATTCGGCACCGAAAAGCGCCTTGGCACGGTCGATCGCGATTTGCTCGATGATGTCTACGACTTCGCAACCGCCGTAATATCTTTTGCCGGGATAGCCCTCGGCGTATTTGTTGGTGAGGCATGAACCCGCCGCTTCCATCACCTGGTCGCTTACAAAGTTCTCGGAAGCAATGAGTTCCAATCCGTGTATTTGTCTGTCCTGTTCTTCGAGGATCAAGTCGAAAATTTGTTGGTCGTGATGCATTTGATAATTTTTCGTTAAAAACTTTCCAAAAATACGAAAACGGTTTGTTAAATTGGGCAATAATAATATATTTGATAACTAAATTTTCAACATTACAAACCCTTAAAAAATGCCAATAACCGCAAACGATCCGAGCCGAAAATCATGGTTGGAAGTACCAGAAAACAGCGATTTCCCCATCCAGAATATTCCTTTTGGGGTATTCATAACCAAAGACGATGTCGTCACGATCGGCACACGGATTGGCGATTATGCGATTGACCTTGGCGCGTTGCAACAACTCAACTATTTTGAAGGGATTGAACTCACCGACGACATGTTCATCCAGGATACGCTCAACGATTTCATTTCGGATGGACAAAAGACCTGGCGTTTGGTAAGGAATCGCATTGCCGATATTTTTGACAACACCAACGGCGAATTGCGCGACAACAAGGACCACCGCGAAGTGGTCGTCTGCAAAATGGACGATGTGGAGATGCAATTGCCGGTACTCATCGGCGATTACACCGATTTTTATTCGAGCAAGGAACACGCGACCAATGTCGGCATGATGTTCCGCGACCCGGCCAATGCATTGCTGCCGAACTGGCTGCACATTCCGGTCGGCTATCACGGCAGAAGCTCGTCGATCGTACCGTCGGGAATTCCGGTGCACCGCCCGATGGGACAAACGGTGGCTGTGGGCGAAACGACGCCGGTTTTCGGGCCATCGCGTTCGATCGATTTTGAACTCGAGACGGCTTTCATCACGACCGATGTCAACATCATGGGCGAAAACATCCCGGTGCACGAAGCCGAGGATTATATTTTCGGGATGGTACTGCTCAACGACTGGAGTGCGCGCGACATCCAGAAATGGGAATACGTGCCGCTCGGACCGTTCCTGGCCAAGAACTTCGCCTCCTCGATTTCGCCGTGGATCGTGACGATGGATGCACTCGAACCGTTCCGATGCAAGGCCCCCAAACAAGACCCTACGCCGCTGCCCTACCTGCAACAGAAAGGCAAGCACGCCTTCGACATCAACCTTGAGGTTTCGATCGAACCCGAAGATGCCGAAGCTACCGTGGTTTCCAACTCCAACTTCAAGTACATGTACTGGACGATGAGCCAGCAATTGGCGCACCATACCTCGAACGGTTGCCGCGTGAATTCGGGCGACATGATGGGATCGGGAACCATTTCGGGACCTACGCCGGACAGTTTCGGATCGATGCTCGAACTGACATGGGGCGGCAAGAACCCAATCAAGATGAAAGACGGCAGCGAACGCAAATTCATCAACGACAACGATACGGTCATCATCAAAGGTTGGTGCAAGAATGCCGAAGTACGCATCGGATTTGGCGAATGCAGCAGCAAATTATTACCGCCGTTTGTAAGAAAATAATTTCTCTTTTTATGTTGTTTTTTATGGTTAAGTTTGTATTCCAACAGACTTGCCGTGAAGAAATTATTACTCTTATTTACATTAAGCCACTGCTGTTTTCTTTCTGCACAGGATGGTTTTCTTGACCCTACTTTTGGAGACAATGGCATTGTGAACACTTGCCTTACGCCTGCTTTTGCTAATGCCGGGGCTATCGCCATCGGGTCAGACAACAAAATTGTCGTTGGCGGATCGATTGTGCACGCAATGGATGATTCTGATTTCTGTGTAGTGCGCTATCTTTCTGATGGAACGCCCGATCCAACTTTTGGGACAAATGGCATTGTCACTACCGAATTCCCTTCTTTCAGCACCATAAATGACATTGCCACCAAAAGCGGAAAAATCATTGTGGCCGGTTCCACTATCCACAATGCGCAGTTAACAGCAGTAATTGCACAATACAACAGCAATGGTTCACTGGACGATGCGTTCGGTACCAACGGGATTGCCCTCATTCCCATTCCCGTTACCGATGATGCCGGTGCATCCAAAATTACGCTATTACCCAAATGGCAATTTACTGGTGACCTGTTCTATTCATTCTACTCTTTTTCCAGATTGGCATTATTCGGCGTTTGCCCAATATCTTCCTGATGGTACATTGTACACTTCCTTCGGAAATCAAGGAATCGCCATTGATCAAAGTGGCGGAATGGTTAGCGAGGTGAAAATCCAATCCGACTCTAAAATTATGGTACTGGTTTACGGCTTCGTACCCGTGTATGGGCTGATTCGCTACAACGCCGATGGCTCTCGCGACACCACTTACGGAAATGCCGGCGCCGTATTTGGCCTTCCAAATACTGACACCTATATGAGGTCGATGACGCTGCTCAATGATGACCGTGTGGTTTTGATCGGATTAATTAACGATATGCAAAACAGCAATAGTTTTGCACTGCTCAGGCATCTTCCTTCAGGCGCTCTTGATCCGACTTTTGGAAATGGCGGCATGGTATTGTACCCACAAATCCAAATTACCGCCAATGGCCTGCTGCTTCAGGAAGACAATAAATTGGTTTTTGGCGGCAATACGCAAAACGGAAACGATTCGCTGTATACCGTAGGCCGATTCAATGCCGATGGGACAATCGACAACACTTTCGGAACAAATGGCATTACCACCACCGATGTCACGCCTTCCTACAACAGGCTCAACGCCATTGCTTTTCAAAATGACGGAAAGCTTGTTGCCGTTGGCGATGGTGCTTGCATCACTTTGGCCAGGTATACGCAAGGAACTTTATCCGACAGAACCTTTTCCAGCAATAACTTGCAAATGGCCGTTTATCCCAACCCCGCACCGGATGCATTCCACTTGACTTATGAATTAAAAAACAACCAGACGGTTTCTGCAACGCTTCACGATTTATATGGCCGCGGCATGCGCAAACCAATCGAAAACCAACAACAAATCGCCGGAAAACACATACAGCCCATCAGCCTTGAAGGGCTTTCTACCGGAACGTATCTGCTCGTATTGGAAACATCCGAAGGCAAACAATGCTGCAAAGTCATCAAATCGAATTAACCGCTAACGTTCCGCAATCGCGAAAAAGTTTTTTTGATTCTGCATTTTTATACTATGTTTGTCCGAAACCATTGACGAACAAACACTATGAAAAAATTTTTATTCGGTTGTTTTGCCATGGCAGCATTGGCAGCCTGCAGCAGCGATGACGGCGGATCCGATCCCATCACGATTCCCGAGGCGCAATTCGAAAAAGGAACCTTGGCCTACATTAAAGATTACATCGGCGAAACGGCTTACAACAATATCGTCGAGCAGGGATTCGAACTGCATTTGGGCAAGACGCCGCCAACGATTGAAGGTGTTTACGAAATCAACGGCAGTCGCATCTTCAAAACCAATGTGCCCAACGACATCAGTGTTGGTTCCAGCACCGGGCCGCATTATTTGATCATCTCCAATCAGGACAACGCCAACCTTAATGTCAGCTACAGCAGCAAACACCACAGATCCGGCTCCAATCCGCGTGTGGAAAATAATTCAGATGAAGGCTATCCCGTCATTTCGGGTAACGGCGACCGCTTTACGATGGTGGCCAAGGTCAATTCGGAGGTTGGCAATCTTAATGTAGAAGGAGCCAATACCATCCACATCATTTCGGGCAAAAAAACCAGCGAAGGAATTGTCGATTTTCAATTGTTCGTTTACATGGTCAACAACCATGGCAATACCAATACTTTTTTCACGAATAAGAAATCACGCGTTTACGTTGACACCGACGGAACAGTCGAACCTTGGGATTAACTCATTTTTTAATACACATTCAAGCCGGTGCCCAAAGCATCGGCTTTTTTCTTGATTTGCATCAAGCGGCATCACCGGCTTTGTGCTGAAATTTGCAGCAATCAATCAATCAATCAATCAATCAATCAATCAATCAATCAATCAATCACCCGAGGCATTTGATATTAAGAGGAGAATGTCCAGTGGACATTCGGAAAAATAAATATCCTGCAGCGAAGAAAATCATCAATCCAATGAAATCAATCAACACCTATGCGCCCATCATCGCCTACAAAACGATCGAAATCAACGCGGGAATCGAAACCGTGTGGCAAAAACTAACCGCCGTAGAGGCTTGGCCCGAATGGCACCGTGAGATCAAACACGCACGCCTCAATGGAAAACTCGAAAAGAATACCTCCATCATATGGGAAACTGCCGGAATGAAAATCAAGTCGGAGTTGCACACGGTCAACCCGCCGACGCATTTCGGTTGGACCGGAAAAAGTTTCGGGCTGTACGCCATCCACAACTTCAGGCTGTTCGACCTCGATGGAAAAACACAAGTACTCGTAGAAGAAAGCATGGAAGGCTGGCTCACACTGTTCCTCAAAAAATCGTTGAAAAATATACTCGACAAAAGCCTACAACAATGGCTTGTCGAACTCAAATCGGCTTGCGAAAACCCGACTAAAATGTCGCGACTGGAAGCAACGCTGCAAGAATCTGCTTGATGGGCATGAAAATCCTTCTTATTGGCGACAGCATCACGCGTGGTGATTTGGGCGATAGTTTTGTCGATTTGTTGGCCGAAAAATTTCCGCAGCACCGGTTCATCAATCAGGGACTCGACGGTTATCCGATGGCAACCTTGCTGCGTCGGCTCATCAACCACCTCAAGATCAAGGACGATTACGATTGCATCATCATCCAGGGCGGTTACAACGACATTTTATTGCCTTGGTTTGATCAGCGGCAGATTTTGTTCCGGCTGGCGGCAAAACACCAACGCAAAAAAGGTTTTTCTCCATTAACTGCGCCGGAAATGAAGTCTTTGCTGACGGACAGCCTGCACCAGATCAAGCAATTGTTCCATGGCCGATTGGTGCTGCTTACCCTGGGCTGTCTCAATGAGAATCTGCAACAGCCATTGAACCGGCAACGCAGCCAATGGAACGACATCTTGCGCGAAATAGCCGTCGCCGAAAACATTTTGCTGGCCGACTGCGGCAAGGCGTTTGACCACTTTTTACAATCCGAAACACAAACCGATTATTGCCTGGACTGCTTCTGGAACACGACCATCGGCGACCGTCTCGTCTGCAAATTGCCGAACGGGTCAACCTTTTTGAGCCAAAAACGCCAACTGCTGCTCACCATCGACGGCGTACACCTCAACAAAGCCGGTGCAGAAATTTTCTGCGATTGTGTAACAAATGCCTTGGGATGGACAACCAATACCGCTTGAATGCGATTTTTTCGCCTCGCATCATCATCATCAAAAAATCAACATCATGAAACTGATCCAGGACAATCCGGTTTTCAAACCGCTGGGACAAAACTTTTACACGGCCATACCCAATGTTACCGGGGCGGCTTACGACGACAAGGCCAAAATGTACGAAAGGCTGGTCGGGTCGAAATTATACAACCGTATTTTCTGGGGCACTTCTCCCTCCGATTACACCCGGTTTGCAGAAAACGCCATCCTATCAGCCAAAGGCAATGCACTCGACGTGGGTTGTGGCGGACTGGTCCAAACCGCATCGGTGTACACCAAAGCCCAAGCCGACTGTTACTTGCTCGACCAATCAACGGCCATGCTCGAAATCGGAAAAAAGCGGCTCGAAAAAGCCTGCGGAAATGTTCCCGAAAACATCGTTTTGCTTCAAGCCGACGCTTTTCAAATTCCGTTTGCCGACCAAACTTTTGACACGGTTTTCAGTTTTGGGATGATCCATTTGTTTGCGGACAAACCGGGATTCCTATCTGAAGTTTTGCGCGTCCTGAAAACCGGCCAGCGGTTTTATTTCACTTCGTTGACCAACGACCGCAGGTTCAGCAGTTGGTATTTGTCGCTGTTGCAGCAGAAAAATGAAATCGCAGCGCCGATGGGTTCAAAAGAAATCACCGCCCTTTTCAATCCCCAAAAAACCAAAATTGAGATGCATAACAAAGGCAGCATGGTGTTTATATCGGGTGTAAAAACCGCACACTGATTTACAGTCTCTGCCCCAATTCCGCGGCGTCGATCCCTTCGTGCGATTCGTTGTAGACACATTTTCCATCCACAATCAACAGCAATTGCGGCGATTGGTGCTGCACGTAAAATTGCTGGGAAATCGCATCCGAAACATCGCGGTGCGCTAGCAAATCCAAAAAATACGGCGTAACTTTATCCTGCAAACCAAACTCCTGTTCAAAGCGCCTGAGCGTCATACGACTGATCCCGCAGCGTGTGCTGTGCTTGAAAATAATCGCCGGTTTCTGTGATGAATCCTTCATGATTTCCTGCAATTGGGAAATGTTGTGCAACGAATTCCAATCGACATTGCCTTGCTCTGGCTGATCATTTGAATTTCCGAATAAGCCTTGAAATAAACCCATATTGTCGTATTTTAAGACTTTTTGTCATTTGTTAATGTAAAAATTAAGACAAAAAGTCAGATTATTCGCATTGGAATATCAATTGCAATACGCCGACCAAAATTACAAAACACAACAAAATCACCTACAGAATTAACGAATTATGAACATAAATCTCTTGACAATTAAATCACAGGAAGCTTTGCAACAGGCACAATTGCTCGCGCAAAGTTATGGACAACAGCAGATCGAGAACGAACATCTTTTCAAGGCCATCTTTGAAGTCGACGAAAATGTTGCGCCGTTTATCCTCAAGAAGCTCAACGTCAATGTACCGCTGTTCGAGCAAATTCTCGACAGCACCATCCAGAGCTTCCCGAAAGTCTCCGGCGCACAGATTACCTTGTCGCGTGAGGCCAATTCGACCCTGAACGAAGCCGAAATCATCGCCAAGAAAAGGAACGACGAATACGTTTCGATCGAGCATTTGATCCTCGCGATCTTCAAATCGAAAAGCAAGGTCGCCCAAATCCTCAAAGACCTAGGCGTTACAGAAAAAGGACTGCAGGCGGCCATCGACGAGCTCCGCAAAGGCGAACGGGTGACTTCACAGACCGCCGAAGAAACCTACAACGCCTTGGGCAAATACGCCAAAAACCTCAACGAATTGGCCAAAAACGGCAAACTCGATCCGGTCATCGGACGCGATGAGGAAATCCGACGCGTCTTGCAGATCCTGACACGGAGAACCAAAAACAACCCAATGCTTGTGGGCGAACCCGGCGTGGGCAAAACCGCGATAGCCGAAGGTTTGGCGCACCGGATCGTTGACGGCGACGTGCCCGAAAACCTCAAGGATAAAATCGTTTTCTCGCTCGACATGGGCGCGCTCATAGCCGGCGCCAAATACAAAGGGGAATTTGAGGAACGATTAAAATCTGTTGTAAAAGAAGTCACGACTTCCGAAGGCGACATCGTCTTGTTTATTGATGAGATCCACACGCTCGTGGGGGCCGGTGGCGGCGAAGGTGCGATGGACGCGGCCAACATCTTGAAACCGGCCTTGGCGCGTGGCGAACTGCGTGCGATCGGTGCGACCACCTTGGACGAATACCAGAAGTATTTCGAAAAGGACAAGGCACTCGAACGCCGTTTCCAAAAGGTCATGGTCGACGAGCCCGATACCGAAAGTGCAATCTCGATCCTGCGTGGCATCAAGGAAAAATACGAAACGCACCATAAGGTCCAGATCAAGGATGAGGCGATCATTGCCGCTGTCGAACTGTCGCAGCGCTACATCACGAATCGTTTCCTTCCCGACAAGGCCATCGACTTGATGGACGAAGCCGCCTCGAAACTGCGCATGGAAATCAATTCCAAACCCGAAGAACTCGATGTGTTGGACCGTAAAATCATGCAGCTCGAAATTGAAATAGAAGCCATCAAACGCGAAAACGATGAGAGCAAACTCAAATCGCTCGGGATGGAACTGGCCAACTTGAAGGACGACCGCAACGAGATTTTCAGCAAATGGAAATCCGAAAAAGACATCGTCGATGGCATCCAGGCCGTCAAGACCGAAATCGAGGATTTCAAATACGAAGCCGAACGCGCCGAACGAGAAGGCGATTACGGAAAAGTGGCCGAAATCCGCTACGGCAAAATCAAGGACGCACAAACCAGATTGGAGGATCTGCAAAAGCAACTGCAGGAAAACCAATCGGGAACTTCCTTGATCAAGGAAGAAGTGACGCGCGAAGACATCGCCGAAGTCGTGGCCAAATGGACCGGAATCCCGGTAACCAAGATGTTGCAGGGCGAACGCGAGAAATTGCTCCAGCTCGAAAGCGAATTGCACCGCCGTGTCGTGGGACAGGAAGAAGCCATCGAAGCCGTTTCGGACGCGGTACGCAGAAGCCGAGCCGGCCTGCAGGACATGAAGAAACCCGTCGGGACGTTCCTGTTTCTCGGAACCACCGGTGTCGGAAAAACCGAGCTTGCCAAAGCATTGGCCGAATACCTATTCGATGACGAAAACGCAATGACGCGCATCGACATGAGCGAGTACCAGGAACGCCACAGCGTGAGCCGTTTGGTGGGCGCGCCTCCGGGCTATGTGGGTTATGATGAAGGCGGACAATTGACCGAAGCCGTCAGACGCAAGCCGTACTCGGTGATTTTGCTCGACGAGATCGAAAAGGCGCATCCGGATACGTTCAACATTTTGCTGCAGGTACTCGACGAAGGCCGATTGACCGACAACAAAGGCCGCCTGGCCGATTTCCGAAACACGATCATCATCATGACGTCGAATATGGGAAGCGAGATCATCCAGGAGAAATTTGAAAACCTCAAGGGAGGAATTGAGGCAGCGACCGAAGCGGCCAAATCGGAAATCCTGGGCCTGCTCAAGCAAACGGTGCGTCCGGAGTTCATCAACCGCATCGACGAGATTGTGATGTTTACGCCATTGAGCAGTGCCAACATCAAGGAGATTGTCGGGTTGCAACTCAAATCGGTGACCAAGATGCTCGCCCAGCAAGGCATTGCGATGGATGCGACACCGGAAGCCATTGCATACTTGTCTGAAAAAGGATACGATCCGCAATTTGGCGCAAGACCGGTAAAACGGGTCATCCAACGCGAGGTGTTGAACCAGCTTTCGAAAGAAATCCTGGCCGGAAACATCGCGACCGACAGCATCATTTTGCTCGATTCATTCGACGGTAATTTGGTGTTCCGAAACCAAACCGAGCTGCAGAAGTAATCTTACAGCAAATTATCATTTAAACAATATTTCATCATATAGTTCGCAGATATTGACACTATTATCTGTTTTTTAACACTAAACGCTATTATTCAGCGTTAAATTTACACAACATACCCGGTTTGCTTAGCTATGCAAAAGTCAATTTTTCACTAAACAAATAGAAGTATGGACAAAACAAATGTCACCATCAAAATGCCGGGAAGGCTCCTGTCCGAGAAGGAAAATTTTATCGACATTGACGAGCAAAGGTTGGTCGAAAGACTGGTCGACCTGCTCCGAAGCAGGAAAAATCTCGTCAACGTTTCGTTTCAGTCCGGTGGCCCTGCAGGCAAAAAAAGCATGGACACCATCACCAAGATTGAAATCTTATTATCAGATGAAAATGGAGACTTCAACTATTATGAAGATTGACAACACAAAGCCGGCAGCGATGCCGGTTTTTTTTTATACCCGATTTAAAATCAACGTTTTAAAAAACTACCGTGCGGAATACAAAAAATATTTATATTTGGAAAAAAATCGGGATGACATCGCCGATTCACGAATTCCGAAAAAAACTACTACGCATGAGTAAACCAATTTTACTTTTATTGCTGTGTTGCTTTGCCGTCACCTTGTCGGCGCAAAATTACACGGTCGAAAATCCGACGGGCAAAGCCGGAGACAAACCTGCGGTCGAAAAAGCCGACCTCAACGAAAAGATTTACCGCACCACCGATGTCGATTCGAAACCGCAACTCAAGGACGGCATGCTCGCACTCTCGACTTTCATCGGCTACCATTTCAAGTTTCCCGATTTGAAGAACAAGAAAGTGAAGATTTTCGCCAGCTTTGTCGTCGAACCCGACGGAAGCATGAGCGACGTGCGCACGTTCCACATCAGCGTCAAGGATTTGGTGGAAAACACCAATGTCAAAATCGCGACCGAGGAGGAGAAAGCTTACGAGGCCAAACAAACCGATGCATTAAAGGCAGAGACGGTACGTGTACTTTCGGCATTCAATGAAAAATGGATTCCTGCAGTTGAAAACGGCAAACCCGTTCGTTGCCTGTACAATTACCCGATCAATTTCAACATCGAATAACCATCAAAAACGATATAAAAAAAGCACCTCTCGGGGTGCTTTTTTGTTATTTACTGTTATCGGAATCGAGTTTGTCTTTGCCGGCAGTCCAACTGTTATTGGTCGGGTTGAAGTCGGGAAACACATGCTTGGGATCGATCGTGATGCTTTCGATTTCGCTGGTCGAAGGATGCCTAAATGTCCAGCTTTTGTTGCGTTGCCAAACCTCAACAGGCAGATTCACGCGTTCGGTTTTGCCGTTCTTGAGCTTGATGTCGAGTTGTACCGGCATTGCCATTTTTTCGAGGTTGTCGATCGTAATCAAGACGCCTTTCGACGCATCGTTCTTGACATATTTGACCGAAGCTATGCCTTGGTCGAGACGCCAATTGTTGAGGAACCAGCCGCGCCAGAACCAACCCAGATCTTCCCCAACCACATTTTCGATGGTGCGGTAGAAATCATCGGGGGTCGGGTGCTTGAATGCCCAACGGCTGATGTAGGTACGGAACGCCAAATCGAACCGTTCTTTGCCCAAAACCTGCTCGCGCAACATCGTCAATCCTTCTGCCGGCTTGTAATAACACAACACGCCGATGCTGCTTTCCTTCATCCCATCGGGAGCAACCATGACGGTTTCGAGGTTCGGGTCGGTCATGTAGAGCGATGCTTTCTGCATATCGGTCGTCGGACGTTTGTATTCGCCTTTGTTGAAATCGACGCTGCTCAACGAATTGATGAACCAGTTGAACCCTTCGTCCATCCAACCGAATTGGCGTTCGTTCGAACCGACGATCATCGGAAACCAGGTGTGCCCGAATTCGTGATCGGTCACGCCCCACAAATCTTCGCCTTTGGCTTCCCAACCGCAGAACACCATCCCCGGATATTCCATGCCACCGGCAACCGAAGCGACATTGACCGCGGCCGGATAAGGATATTCAAACCAGGTCTTCGAGTAATATTCGATTGATGTCTTGGTGTATTCTGTAGCGCGTCCCCAAGCCTTCTGCCCATCGCTTTCGACAGGATAGACCGAAATCGCCATCGATTTTTTTCCGCTTGGCAAATTGATCTTGGCCGCATCCATAACAAAAGCTGCCGAGGAAGCCCAAGTGGCATCGCGCGCGTTCTTGAGCTTGAAACGCCAACTCAGCATCGATTTCCCGGCGGGTCTCGAAGCCGAATTGTTGACTTCATTGGCCGAGCGGATGCTTACCGTTTTGTCGCTTGCTGCCGCGGCCGTCCACCTTCTTTGCTGTTCGAAAGTATAGACATCTGGCGCATTGAGCAATTCGCCTGAGCAAACCACGAGGTGCTTGTAAGGCGCATTGATCGTAATGTCGTAATCCCCATATTCGAGGTAAAATTCGCCCGCACCCAAATAAGGATTGGTGTTCCAGCCTTTCACATCGTCGAACACGCAAACCCTTGGATACCACTGCGCGACAGAATAGATTTTTCCGTTTTTGGTTTCGAGGATTCCCATGCGGTCCGAGCCATATACCGGGGATACGAATGAAAATTCCATCTTGATTTTGACCGAACCGCCATTGGCCTTGACTTCACTTGGCAGGAAAACCTGCATGCGCGTATCGTAGATGGCATACTTGAGATCGGTTTCGCCTGAATTGCTGACGAGTTTGACCGATTTGATTTTATGACCGCCGTCGAAAGCCTGCCCGCGTGCACCATTGCGGCTTCCCCCAAGCGGGATCACGGCATTGCCGCGCGAATCGGCCGCAAAGAGATTCTGGTCGACATGCATCCACAAAAAAGGCAAATTCTCGGGACTGTTGTTGGTATAGGTCAAAACGGCAGCGCCCGTGATTTCGTTTTTCTGGTCGTCGAGCGTGGCCGTCAATTCATAGTCGGCGCGGTTCTGCCAATATTTTTCGCCGGGCTGGCCACTCGCGGTCCTGGTATCGGATCCGTTTTTGGTGTAAAAAAGCGGGCTGAAAGTTTCCTGGTAATTGTATTTGGAAACGTTGCCCGACTGCGCGATGAGATTCGAAATTCCGCACAAACTGGCCACTAGAGCAGCCTTCGCAAAAATATTTTTCATAAAAAGTCTTTTGGTGGAGATAGGTACGCCGTTTTGATTTTTTGTTACAGCAAAGAAACGCATAAAAAAACACCAATTTGTGGTTGGTGTTTTTGTTTTTTATAAAGATTTGTATATCCGGTTGATCGGTATAGACGAGCCTTGCTTGAGGATGATGCGGTCGTCGGTCACGCCCCAAACAGTGGTTTCCACGACTTTTTTGGACAAGTCGTCCTCAAAGAAAATCTTGATTTTGGAATGTTCAAGGTTGCCCAAGGCTAGCGCACGGTTGAGTTCGCTTTCGCGTTCGTGTTTGGCTTGTTTGTCATCAAGCACATCGGCTTTTGGGAAATGAAGGGAACGGATTTTCTCCTTCTCGATGGTTTCGAAATCGGTAGTCATAATCGTAGGGGTTTAGGTTAAAAATGATTTGTTGGCGAAATAAAATTAATAAAATATATTTACTGTGCAACAAAAAAACATTAAACTTTGACGACAACCATCTACAAATCAGGACTAACCGCTACCATCAACACCAAAGGCGCCGAACTCGTTTCGCTTCGGAACGATGCCGGCAGGGAATACATCTGGAATGGCAACCCCGATTTCTGGGGCAAACATTCGCCTGTGCTCTTTCCCATCGTCGGGACCTTGAAGAACAACAGTTACCGATACGACGGCTCAACCTACAACCTTTCGCGCCACGGCTTTGCCCGCGACATGGAATTTGAAATTACAAGCCAAACCGAGAGCAAAATCATCTTTTCACTGCGGTCTTCTACCCAAACCTTGAAAGTGTATCCGTTCGAATTCGAATTGCGTCTCATTTATTCTATTGATGCAACGGGGCTGCAAATCGGGTATAAAGTTTGGAACCGCAACAAAGAACCGATGCCGTTTTCAATCGGGGCGCACCCTGCTTTTGCGCTTGCAGGCGATTTCGAAGATTACAGCCTGTTTTTTTCGGACGATGAATCGCTGGAATTTCATTTACTGGAAAACGATTTGGTATCGGATGAGACAGAAAACCTCGATTTAAAAAACGGCCAACTCCCACTCGACTATAAATTATTTGAAAACGATGCGTTGGTTTTTAAAACATTCCAATCCGATTCGGTCACGATCCAGAAAAACGACAAACCGATGGTAAAGGTCAGTTTCCCCGACTTCCCCCATCTGGGTCTCTGGACCAAGAAAGATGCGCCTTTTCTGTGTATTGAACCGTGGTTTGGTTATGCCGACACACCCGATTCGAATGGAAACCTTTTTGAAAAAGAAGGCATCCAAATCTTGGCAGCAGGTGGAAATTTTGAAACAAATTTCAGGATAGACGTTTTCTGAAAACACCCGCGATGGTTTATTTTTGGAAGGACAACCACATCCCCATTCCATGCGAAAAAACCTCCTCCTGTTTGCTTTCGTTACACTGCTGACTTCGTGCGCGGTCACCAATGATTCCAATGATTTTGTATTTCCCACCCGGACCGGGAAGCAGAAATACCTGCAAGCCTACAACCAAACGCTCCGACTTTGGGACGCGCCCTACACCGAAGAAAACATCAAGACAAGCTATGGCCTGGCACACGTGATCGTCAGTGGCCCCAAAGACGCCAATCCAGTGGTACTCTTTCATGGTACCGATGCCAGCTCGACCATGTGGTATCCCAACATCAAGTCGTTGAGCAAGGAATTCCGTGTGTACGCGATCGATTATCCATTGGAAACCGGAAAATCATTGGCTTATGTGAGCGAAATGCATCCCAAGGACATGATCCGTTTCTACAACGAAATATTCGCCCATTACGAACTCCAAAACATCTCGCTCGTTGCCGCCTCGCGTGGCGGTTGGGTGGCTACGATGCTGGCGTTGGAACCTGAGAACCGCATCGGCAAATTGGTCTTGTTGAGTCCGGCGCAAACGTTCGGTGGTGTGGACAAATTGGGCAAGGCCATGTCGGCGCTCAAACTCAAAATGTTTCCCGACAAAAAGCAACTCCACAAATTTTTTGCACAATTTTCCTATTATCCTGAAAAAATTGACCAGAAATACAAAGAACAGTTTTATCTTGCCAATAAGTTTGGACGCAGCAAACCCGACCTCATGAAGATGACGCGTTTCTCCAAACAAGAGCTGCAATCGCTCAAAATTCCGGTGCTCGTTTTGGTGGGCGACCGCGACGTCATCAACGATGTCGGCATTTTGACGAAAGCCGCCGAGACCATTCCGCATGCCGAAACCGATATGATCATGAATGCCGGGCATTTCCTGAGTATCGACCAAGCCGAAATGGTCAACATCAAGATTGTCGATTTTTTAAACAAAAAATAATGCTGGACATCCAATTCCTACCTTTTACCGAACTCGAGACCGAGCGGTTGCTGTTGCGCCGTGTCGATGGGAACGACGTCGACCAAGTCTTTAAACTGCGCTCCGATCCCGAAACGATGAAATTCATCCCGCGCCCGTTGGTCGCCAACAAGGAAGAAGCCATGGAGCACATCCGCATGATCGAGGATAAGGTCCTGAGCGGCGAAGGCATCAATTGGGCCATTACGCTCAAGGGCGATCCGAAACTGCTCGGCATCATCGGTCACTACCGGATCAAACCCGAACATCACCGCGCCGAAATCGGTTACATGCTCGATCCCGATCACCAAGGCAAAGGCATCATCACCGAAGCGATCAAACCTGTATTGGCCTATGGGTTCGACCACATGAAACTGCATTCGATTGAAGCCATCATCGACCCAAGAAATATCGGATCGGCCCTGGTGCTCGAGAAAAATGGATTTGTACGCGAGGCACACCTGCGTGAAAATGAGTTTTTCGACGGACGTTTTCTCGATACCGTAATCTATTCGCTGCTCAAGCGCAATTTCAAACCTTAACCCCACAGATGACCGAATTTGAAAAACAATTTGAGGAACTGCAGCATTTCCTCCAATTCCAAGATTACAGCATCCTCACCAAACGCATCATCGACCTGACACTCGACACCGAAGACATCGGTTTTTACCAAAACACCTTGGATTTCCTGGGCTGGCTTGATAAAAATATACCCGAAACCGAAGGTTATGCGCAGCGATTCGGCCAATTGCTCGACGAACTCTACGCCAAACTTTCGACCAAGGAAATGGTTTCGCGTGCCGTTTTGGTTTCCACCGATCAATTGATCAAGAATTATGACCGTGGTCTTAGTGGTTTTAAGCTTGGCCCCGTTTCGCTCGAACTCCGGCAAGGGGAAATCCTCGGGCTCGTAGGAGAAAATGGCAACGGCAAGACCACCTTGCTTCGGTTGCTGTGCGGCGAATTGTTTGCCTCCGGCGGAGCCATCAAATACCATTTCGATTACGAGGATGCCTATGATTTGCGGTCCCAGTTGGTCTACATTCCGCAACGCACGGAAAACTGGTACGGTTCGATGTTCGAGAACCTGCAATTCACTGCCGCAAGTTATGGCTACCGTCCCGAGGAAAACAAATTGGTGACCGAATTGATCATTGCAAGGCTCGGGCTGCGAAAGTTTAGAAACTTCGAATGGAAAAGCCTTTCATCCGGTTACAAGATGCGCTTTGAATTGGCGCGCATGTTGTTGCGCAAGCCTAAAATTCTACTCATCGACGAGCCATTGGCCAACCTCGACATCCTGGCCCAACAGACCATCCTCGAAGATTTCAGGGCCATTGCCAAATCACCGTTCCGGCCACTCGGGATTGTATTGAGTTCGCAGCAATTGTATGAGGTCGAAAAAACTTCCGATCAGGTGATTTTCCTCAAGAACGGCGTACAGAAGAACCTGCACGAAGATGTTGCGGAATCCGAAAATCCTCAAAACAGCGCCAAGAAACAGCTCGTCATCGAATTTGAAAGCAGCCTCACGCAAGGCGCACTCGCCGAGATTTTCAACAAACACGACATGGCTTCGCTCCAATTCAACGGCGGTACTTTTATCATCAGTTTCAACGGCGGTGTTGCTGTGCACGACTTTATGAAAATGGTCGTGGACCACCAAATCCCACTGATTTATTTCAGGGACATTTCCCATTCGACCCGCCGATTCTTTGTCTCCTAAATTTTTTACCATGTTCGAAAAAATTCAAAAACGCCTCCTCATTACCCAGCCTTTGTTGTGGAACATGAAAATTGTCCCGGTGGTTTCGATCGCCTTGTTGTTTCACCTGGCCTTTTTTGCAATCGGTTACGCGTCAGGACGGCTCAATTTTTCGGGAGGCCGTTGGAGTGACACCAGCGCAGCTTATGCCATTTTCTTCAGCATACTCATTGGACTGCTCTTTACGGTGATCTGGTTGGTTTACTATTTGAGAAACAACGCCTACAAATCATTTTATCGGCTTACGAAATACCACCTTTTCAAGGAATGGCTGATGATTTTACTGGTGTGCCTGCTCAATGTTTCTTATTCGTTGTCCTTCATCTGTGCCAAGAATTTAAGGATCCGAAGCCACTATTCGTACGAAGAAGTCAAACGCCGTTGCCTGATCATCAATGAAGCCTCGGTATTTGTGGCCGGAAATTACTACAACTACGAAGATCCCGACCGCGAAGACAAAATCATGACGATCCAGTTCAACGGCAAAGTGTATGACAAAAAATCGCTCATGAACAAAAGCAGTAACGAGTACTTTTCGATCCTGTTCGGCAAAAAACATGACCAAATCAAATACGACATGCAAGCCAACAAACAGGAGGCAGTGATCCGAATGATGCGCGATTACATGGCCATTGTCAAGGAGCACCGCCTGGAAACCAATTTAACGGCAACGCAATGGTTCTCGCTTACCTATCATTATCCTGATTTCAAGGATTACGACCTGATCGGGCGCTCCGTCCCTCCGCAAACACAAGACAGCCTGGTTATAGTGACCGAAGACCAAGCCATCAATGCGACAGACCCACCCTACCAATATTATGTACCGCAAAATGACCTCGTTGAAAGCTACAAAATCCTTTCAAGCGCCTGGACAGAACCGATCGTTGAAGAAGCAGCCCTTTATTTCGTATTGTATTTTGCGCTTGCCTTGAGCATGATGCTATTTTCCTTCAAGGTCACCAACGGACGAAGCTGGCTGTTTGCGCTCGTGGCCATGGTCGCTTTGTGGATTACGATTGGGATTGCATCGACCTTGTCGGGAGAATCGACGGCTTTTTTGGTGTTGTGCACTTTGTTGATGATTACCATGGCGGTTTACTTTTTCACTACAGTCGGCAGCAACCTCAAAAAAGGATTTTCGGGAATTCCGCTCAATTTGATGCTCTGGTCGATGGCTGGTTTTTTTCCTGCCGTCTACGGTATCGTGATGGAATGTTTCAACCACAGGCGTACAGTATGGACAACCAATGGTACTTCTAAGATTGTCAACACCCCTACTTATGAATGGCTCGACGATATGTTCCCGACATTCGCCTACCTCAATATCGTTCTTGTGGTCTTGATGATGCTGTGGCTGACGGGCTACATCAAAAAATGGAAAGCACTCGCAGAAAGCTAAATTCCCTAAAAATAAAAACCACCGGCAAAAAAATCCGCCGATGGTTTCGTTCAGGGGCTTTCCCTAAATATTATTGCACGGCCAAAAGCGCGTTGATATTGCCATAACCGAATTCCGGATTTTTGTTCGGATAGAAATTGGCCGACTGGCGCATCCTGGCCAAGACCTGGTCACGCGTCCAGCTTGGGTATTTGGCCCAAACCAGTGCGCCGATTCCCGCAGTGGTAGCCGTGGCCACCGAAGATCCGCCCACATAGTCGGATTGGTTGTCGTAATAACTCACCACCGGAACGGTTTTTCCGCTGGCGCGTTGCATCACGACCGTAAAATCGATTTTACTGCCCGAATGGCAATCGTCGCATTTGATAAAACCAGCGCCTTCCTTGATTCCGGTCACCGCTACCGTTTCGGCCATCGAAGCTGGGAAAATGACCCCGACGAAAGTCGTAAAGCTCGTCGAGGTTCCGCCGGCGCAGAAGATGAGTTTGCCTTTCGAATAGGCATATTTGATCGCATCTGAAATCTTGCCTACCGAGAAAACATGTCCCATCGACATCGAGATGATCTTGACATTGCTGTTGTTGGCCAAAGCCGTAAACGCATTCTTGACACCGTTTTGTTCACTGGCCCCGTCGAGCACCACATTCGAAGCGGCGCGATACGTAATCAGGTTGGCATTGTAAGCCACGCCCACGGGCAAACCATTGTCGTTTCGAGGAGCCGCTGCGGCAGACGCCATGCTCGTTCCGTGACCGCATTGGTCATTCGGGCCATCGGTGGTCGTTACCCAAGGCCAGATCGAGTCGACATAGGTTCCAAATTTCTGGATGGAACGCCCGGTGGACAATCCGTCGTTAAAATTGCTGCCCAACAAGGTCTGGCTCGGCGAGGTTCCGGTATCGACGATGCCAATCGTAATGCCTTGTCCTGTACTGTAGGTCCAGGCCGATGGCACATTGTGCTGGTACAAAGTCCAGGCGGCTTTGGCATTGGGCGTTATGGTTGTATAATCGGCGGCATTGAGCGTCGAAGCTTCAAATCCGCAACCCGAACCGCCCGAACTGCTGGTCGATTCGGCCCCACGTTGGCGGTTGCCGTCTGCATAAGCGAAGTACTTGTAATTCCCCGGCTCGACGTAACGCATGAATTGGTAATTTCGGATGGCGATGATCGTTTCCTGTTTCACGACCAAAACGTCCATGGTGTTGAGTGTTGCATCGGAAGACAATAAAATCTCATTGGCCGGTTTTCCTTCGCTCTGGGCAATGATTTGCAACAATTCGTGCTGGATGGGACCATTTTCAGGCGAACGGCTTCTGTCGTAATCGTTGGCGGTAATCCCAAAACCCACCGAAACCATGTTGTCTCCGTGATAGACCGCACTCCAAAGCGTATGGCTCGTGGCTTCTTTCCAATCAAAGGAGCCTTTATCGGCCAGTGCCTGGTCGATTTGTGCGTTGACCTGTTGCGGGGTAAGCGGCTCTTTGTTCAGTATTTCCGAATCCGGCTGGCTGATTTCAAGGTTCTCTTCTTTGGTACAGCCAACCAATACGAGCGCTGCAAAAACTAAAATCTTGATACTCGCTTTCTTCATGTTTTGCTTAGTTAATTGGTTTACACTAATTTAATTATTTTTTTAACATTTTTTTATAAAATGCATTTTACTTATCAACATTCGGGATTTTGGGATTGTCGTATTTTCATTTAACTTTGCCGACATGCTCAAGACCGTCAACATCCTCAACAAACGCGCGCGATTCGATTACGAAATCATCGAGACGTACACCGCCGGTATTGTTCTGACTGGAACCGAAATCAAATCGATCCGGCTCGGAAAGGCGCAGATCGTAGACAGTTTTTGCGAATTCAACGAACAAGGCGAATTGTTCGCGATCAATACTTCTATTGAAGAATACACTTTCGGAAACCAATTCAACCACAAGGCGCGCAGCGAACGCAAACTGTTGCTCAACAAACGCGAGCTCAAGAATTTGTCGCGCAGTGTAGAAACCAAAGGCTTGACGATTATTCCGCTTAAACTGTTCACCAACGAAAAAGGCATCGCCAAACTCGAAATCGGGCTCTGTAAAGGAAAGAAAACCTACGACAAACGCGAATCCTTGAAGGAACAAGACACCAAGCGTGACCTCGACCGCATCAAGAAAGCGTACCGCTAAGTCATGAAAACGCTGCTCAGGAATGCCCGCGAACAAAAAGGACTCAAAGTGCGCGAAGTGGCCGAAAAACTCCAAATCGACCAGGCGCTGATCAGCAAATTCGAAAGCGGCCAGCGCAATCCCACCCGCAAGCAAGTATTGCAATTGGCCGAATTGCTCGACATCAACCGCGAACAAATCCTGACGATTTGGCTCAAGGAAAAAATTTTACGGGAATTGGAAGGCGAAGAATTCGCGGTCCATGCGCTCAAAGCCGCCGAAGCCGAATTGCATCCGCAAACGCCAAAGGCCGATCCGTTGCAAAAACTGCTCGACGAGATGGACGCGCTCAAACAAAAATTCGAAAACCTGCGCGGTTCTTAATTTTTATTCTCCAATAAAGGCACAAAACGAAATTCGCCCAATTCATGTTTCTCGAATTGCGTTTCATTCTTGCGGATCAACAAGGTCATGATCTGGTTTTCTTCGCCCAATGGAATCACGAGCCTGCCTCCTATCTTGAGTTGCGCCATCAGTGGTTTCGGGATAATTGGCGCACCGGCGGTCACGATAATACTGTCGAACGGCGCATGGTTCGGCAATCCTTTGTAACCGTCGCCAAACGACAAATGTTTCGGACGAATCCCCAATTTTGGCAGCAATACCGAAGTCTGCTTGAACAGTTCATTTTGCCGCTCCACGCTGTAAACCTTCGCGCCCAAATGAAACAAAACCGCCGTCTGGTAACCAGAACCCGTCCCGATTTCCAACACTTTATGGTCTTTTTTGACCTCGAGCAACTGGCTCTGGAATGCCACCGTGTACGGCTGTGAAATCGTCTGACCGGCACCGATCGGGAATGCTTTGTCTTGGTACGCGTAATCTTCAAAACTTGAATTGAGGAACAAATGACGTGGGATTTTCTTGATGGCTTCCAATACATTTTTGTCCGTAATGCCTTTGGTTTCCAGCAATGCGGCGAGTTGGTTCCTGAGTCCTTGGTGTTTGGCGGTATCTTTCAAAATCTGGGGAAAATGGTTTGCACAAAAGTAAGAAAGTTATTGGTTTTTGGAAGCTGTTTCCTGCTCTCGCCTTTATCTTTTTTTGCAAAAAAGGATACCGGCTCCATCAGGGCTAGGGCCAACTGCTCCCATCCGCAAAATAATTCTCAATTATGAATTATCCATTATGCATTAATTGCTATTTTTGTGTTCAAAATTCATCAATATGCTAAAAGTTGGAGTTCTTGGCGCCGGCCACTTGGGAAAAATCCACCTGAGACTACTGCAGCAATCCGAAAAGTACGAACTCGTTGGCTTTTACGACGAGAACCAGGAAAACGCGGAGAAAATTTCGAAAGAATTCGGATATAAAAATTTCCATACCATTGCCACTTTGATCCACGCCGTAGACGTCATCGACATCGTCACGCCTACGCTGTCGCACTACAAATGCGCACGCGTTGCGATCAAGTCGGGCAAGCACATCTTTATCGAAAAACCCATCTCGAATACGGTTGAGGAAGCCGAGGAAATCATCGCACTGGCCAAGGAATTCAACGTCAAAGGGCAAGTCGGTCATGTCGAACGTTTCAATCCGGCATTCATCGCCACCAAAAACATGATCGAAAACCCGATGTTCATCGAAACGCACCGCCTGGCCGAGTTCAACCCGCGCGGTACCGATGTCCCGGTCGTACTCGATTTGATGATCCACGACATCGACGTGATTTTGAGCGTCGTGAACTCCAAAGTCAAGAACATCAATGCCAGTGGCGTCTCGGTCATTTCGGACACACCCGATATTGCCAACGCACGCATCGAATTCGAAAACGGCTGCGTGGCCAATTTAACGGCAAGCCGCATCTCGCTCAAGAACATGCGCAAGTCGCGTTTTTTCCAAAAAGATGCTTACATTTCAGTCGATTTCCTCGAAAAGAAATGCGAGGTCGTCAAGATGAAGGACGCGCCCGAAGTGCCGGGCGATTTCGATATGATCCTGCAAAACGCAGAAGGCGTCAAAAAACAGATTTATTTCGCCAATCCCGAAGTCGAACACAACAACGCCATCCTCGACGAACTCGAAACCTTCGCCGATGCGATCAACAACAACACTACGCCAATCGTCACGTTGGAGCACGGCACCGAAGCCTTGCGCGTCGCTTACCAGATCATCGATTGCTTCAAAAAATAACAAACAAAAACAAACCCCACGAATTCACGAATTAACAAGATAAAATTTGTGAATTCGCGGCCATAAAAACCTAAACAAAAAATGAAAAACATCGCCGTCATCGGAGCCGGAACCATGGGCAACGGAATTGCACACACCTTTGCACAAAGCGGATTCACTGTAAAATTGATCGACGTTTCTGAAAAATCACTCGACAAAGGCATGGCCACCATCGCCGGAAACCTCGACCGCATGGTTGCCAAGGGCAGCATCACCGAGGAAGACAAACTCAAAACGATTGGCAACATCATCACCTACACCGACATCAAGGACGGCGTAACCGGTGTTGATTTGGTAGTTGAAGCGGCAACAGAGAACGTCGACTTGAAACTCAACATTTTCAAGCAATTGAACGACGCTTGTTCCCACAATACGATTCTGGCCACCAACACTTCTTCGATTTCGATTACGCAAATCGGCGCGGTCGTTTCGCATCCGGAACGCGTCATTGGGATGCATTTCATGAATCCGGTGCCGATCATGAAATTGGTCGAAATCATACGCGGCTACAACACTTCGGATGAAGTGACGAAACTGATCATGGATTTATCGGTCAAACTCGGTAAAGTTCCCGTAGAAGTCAACGATTATCCGGGATTCGTGGCCAATAGAATTTTGATGCCGATGATCAACGAATCGATCGAAACGCTGTACAACGGCGTGGCCGGCGTCTATGAAATCGACACGGTGATGAAACTTGGCATGGCACACCCGATGGGACCATTGCAACTGGCCGATTTCATCGGGCTCGATGTTTGCCTCGCGATTCTTCACGTGATGCACGACGGCTTCAAGAACCCGAAATACGCCCCTTGCCCACTGCTTGTAAATATGGTCCGCGCCGGGAAACTCGGCGTCAAATCCGGTGAAGGGTTTTACGATTATTCCGAGAGTAAAAAAGCGGAGAAAGTCGCGAAAATGTTCGCCTAAAAATCATGGCCAAGATCATTCCGTTTCACGCCGTCCGCCCGACACCCGACAAAGTAAGCCTCGTGACTTGCCGTACGTATGACGATTACAGTCCGGCCGAATTGGCGGCTTATCTTGATTTCAACCCGTTTTCGTTCTTGCATGTGCTCAATCCGGCTTATGTGAACCAGCAGAAAATCGGGCTCGAGAAACGGTTCAAGTTGGTCGCGCAGAAGTACCACGATTTCAAGCACGAACAGGTCTTGGTCACCGAAGAACAGCCGGTGTTTTTCTTGTATGAAATCCAGTCCAAAAACCGCATATTCACTGGAATCATTGCCGGAACCAGTATCGAAGATTACCAAAACAATACAATCAAAAAGCACGAAGATACCTTGCAATATCGGGTCGAATTGTTCAAGGATTACCTGCACCAGACCGGCTTCAACACCGAACCGGTTTTGATCACGTATCCGGACAATGAAGATTTAAACCAATGGATTAGCCAAAAAAAGACAACTGCCTCTCTTTATGAGTTTTCCACCACCAATAAAGAAAAGCACACACTTTGGAAAATCGATTCGGATGACGAAAAAAAATGGCTGCAAAAGCAATTTGAGGCGATTGGTGACGTTTACATTGCAGACGGCCACCACCGCTCGGCTTCGGCGGAACTGCTCTATGAGGAAGACAAGATTTCAGGCAACGAGCACCTCAATTATTTCATGAGCTTCCTGATTGCCGAAAGCAACGTCAAGATTTACGAATACAACCGCATCATCCGCGACCTGAACGGCCATACGAAAGAAAGTTTCCTCAATGCGTTGTCGCAATTGTTCTGGATCAAGAACAAAGAGCAGGAATTATGGAAACCGACTAAGAAATTCCAGTTCGGCATGTACTTCGACGGGGAGTTTTACAACCTGACACTCAAGGATGAGAACAATTTCAACAATGTACTGGAAAGCCTCGACGCGCAGATTTTGTATGAAAAAGTTTTGCAGCCGATCCTTGGTATTACCGATTTGCGCAACGACGAACGAATCGATTACATTCCCGGTACGCAATCGATCGTGACGATCAAGGAAGTGATCGACGAAGGTGAATTTGAAGTAGGCTTTATGTTGTTCCCTGCCGAGATTTCAGAAATCAAGGCACTGGCCGACAACGATTTGATCATGCCGCCGAAAAGCACCTATATCGAACCGAAGTTCAGAAGCGGATTGGTCGTTTACGAGATTTAAAACACAGACATGTCTATTTCCAGCAACTTACAATCGATTAAAAGTTTCCTTCCGGAACACGTGACGCTCGTGGCCGTTTCCAAAACCAAGCCCGTCGCCGATTTGATGCAGGCTTACGAAGCCGGGCAGCGTATTTTTGGCGAAAACAAGATCCAGGAAATGAGCGACAAGTACGAGCAGATGCCCAAGAATATCGAATGGCACATGATTGGCCATGTGCAGACGAACAAGGTCAAATACATGGCGCCGTTCGTAAAATTGGTTCATGGCGTCGACAGTTTGAAATTGCTCGAAAGAAATCAACAAACAAGCGCTCAAAAACAACCGCACCATCGACTGCTTGCTGCAAATGCACATCGCCGAGGAAGAAACCAAATTCGGTCTGGACGAAAAAGAACTGCATGAATTATTGCATTCTGACGTTTATAAAAACCTTAAGAACATTAAAGTAAAGGGGTTAATGGGAATGGCTACCTTTACTGAAAATCAAACGATAATCAAAAAAGAATTTGATTTTTTGAAATCTGTTTTTGACCGATATGCCGCATTTCCCGAGAACGACTTTACGATACTTTTCGATGGGCATGTCCGGCGATTACCAACTTGCGATTTCATGCGGAAGTACGATGGTTCGGATTGGAAGCAGTATCTTTGGGGGACGAATTTAAAGATTGAAAAATTGAATGATTAAAAGACAATCAAAAATCAATCATTCCGTTCCAATCTTTTAATTCTTTAATCATTAAATCTTTTAATTCTACTTGTACGCAATACTCGACATAGAAACCACCGGCGGCCAATACAACGAAGAAGGCATTACCGAAATCGCCATCTACAAATTTGACGGGCATGAGGTGGTCGACCAATTCATCAGCCTGGTCAATCCCGAAATCCCGATCCAACCGTTTGTGGTGAAACTGACCGGCATCAACAATGCGATGCTGCGCTCGGCGCCCAAGTTTTTCGAGGTCGCCAAACGCATCATCGAGATGACCAAAGACTGCGTGATTGTGGCGCACAACGCCTCCTTCGATTACCGGATCCTGCGCACCGAATTCAAACGCCTCGGTTACGATTTCGAATCGCAGACGTTGTGTACAGTCGAATTGGCCAAAAAACTCATTCCCGAACAACCTTCGTACAGCCTCGGCAAACTCGTGCGCTCGCTGGGCATCCCGATTGCCGATCGGCACCGTGCCAGTGGCGATGCGATGGCCACGCTCAAATTGTTCAAGATGTTGTTGGACAAAGATTTGTCAAAAGAAATCGTCAAGAGCCTGATCCAAACAGAAGTCGTCAAGGGGCTTTCTCCCAAATTGCTCGACATCGTGGAGCATCTGCCTTCGCGCACCGGGATTTATTACATCCACCGGCAGGACGGCACGATTATTTACATCGGCAAGAGCCGTAACATCAAGAAACGCGTGAACCAACATTTTACGGGAACGACGAGCAAATGCAAAAAAATACAGCTTGAGGTTTTTGCCGTGACTTATGAGGAAACGGGCAGCGAACTGATCGCCCTGCTCAAGGAAAGCGAGGAAATCAAGATCAACAAACCAATCTACAACCGTTCGCAAAGCAAAACCGTGTTGCCTTGGGCGTTGTACAGCCATTACAATGCCAACGGCTACCTGTGCATTACGTTGCAAAAAGCCGACGGCCGCAAGCACGAAATTACTTCCTACGCTTCGTTTGAGGAAGCCAAGAACGCGATTTACCGCATCAGTTTGCAAAACCAGATGTGCCACAAACTGAACGGTATCTATCAAACCGACGCCGAATGCTTCCAATACCGGATCAAGGAATGCGACGGCGCCTGCATCGGAGAAGTAATTCCCGAGGCATACAATGTGCGCGTGCAGGAATTCATCGATAAGATGTCATTCGATCATAAAAGCCTCGTGATCATTGACCGCGGGCGCAATGTCAACGAACGTTCAGCCATCTTGATTGAGGACGGCGTATACAAAGGCTACACTTTTTTTGACCTCAATTACCAGGTGACCAACATCCAAATCCTCAAGAACATCATCACCCCGATGCAACACAACCGCGATACCCGCAAGATTATCCAGGACCAGTTGCGCAAAAATAAAGCGATAAAAGTATTGACTTTTTAGGCGATTGCGTATTTTTGATGTACTCCTAAAAACACAACTTTGCGACCCATCACATCCGATCGATTAAGGCAGAAATTCCACCAGGTCATCTATGAGGCCGATACACCGGCGGGCAAGCTTTTCGACTTGGTATTGCTGTTGCTGATTGTTGTAAGTATTGTAGCGGTGATGCTTGAAAGCGTCGTCGAAATCCAGCAGAAATATGGCGCCGAACTCGCCGTGATCGAATGGGTCATCACGGGATTTTTCACCCTGGAATACATCGGCCGAATCTTATCGGTCAGGCAGCCGCTCAAATATGCGCTGAGCTTTTACGGCATCATCGATTTGCTCGCGACCTTGCCGAGTTATATCGATTTGCTGTTTCCCGGATTTCATTTTTTGCTTGCTTTACGTGCTGTCCGGCTTTTGCGTATCTTCCGTATCTTAAAACTCATGCATTTTGTGGGCGCAGGAAACAATCTCCTGGAAGCGCTCAAAAAAAGCCGCAACAAGATTGCCGTCTTCTTGTTTACTGTTATTGTGATCTGCATCATCCTGGGCACGATCATGTACATGGTCGAGGGCGCAAGCAGCGGATTCACGAGCATTCCGGTTAGCGTCTATTGGACGATTGTCACGCTTACGACCGTTGGTTTTGGCGACATTACGCCGCAAACGCCGCTGGGCCAGTTCATCTCGGTAATCATCATGATTTTGGGCTATGGCATCATTGCCGTCCCGACCGGTTTGGTTACCGCCCAGTTCATGTCGCAGAATCGCGAAGACAGCAACACCCAATCTTGTCCGAATTGCAGTGTCTACGGCCACCGAGACGATGCTGATTTTTGTTACCACTGCGGCTCCAAACTCAACTTTTAATGAAAACGCTTCTCACGATCATCGGCCCCACTGCCATTGGAAAAACCGCTTTGAGCATCAGGCTGGCCCAACATTTCAATTGCGAAATCATTTCATGCGACTCAAGACAATTCTACAAGGAAATGTCGATCGGTACGGCCGTTCCAGAGCCACACGAACTTGCTGCAGCGCCGCATCATTTTATCCACAATAAATCAATTTTTGATTCGTACAGCGTGGGTGATTTTGAAAAGGAGGCGATTGCTCAACTCGACAAGTTGTTTGCGGTAAATGATTTTGCCGTGCTCGTGGGCGGCTCCGGATTGTATGTCGATGCCGTTTTGAAAGGTTTTGATGATTTTCCTGAAGTTGCTGAAAACATCCGCGAGAAAGTCTCCGACGAATATGCCGAAGAAGGGATTTCCTATCTGCAAGAGGAATTGAAAAAACGCGATCCCGAATATTTTGCCACCGTCGACACCGGGAACCCGCAACGCATGATGCGCGCTCTCAAAGTTTGCCTGGCAACGGGACAGCCCTACTCGACTTTTCTCAAACGAAAGAAAAATACACGTAATTTCAGCCCGATCGTGATCGGATTGGAAGCCGAAAGACCCATCATGTACGACCGCATCAACCAGCGTGTCGATCTGATGATGCAAGCCGGACTATTGGAAGAAGCCCAAAAATTGCATGCCTACAAAAACCTGAATGCTTTACAGACCGTGGGATACAGAGAGTTGTTTGCCTATTTTGACGGCGATTTTACTTTGGATTTCGCGGTTTCGGAAATCAAGAAGAACACACGACGTTTTGCCAAACGGCAAATGACATGGTTCAGGCGCACGGAAAATGCCCAATGGTTTGATTTTAAGTACAATTTGCAAGACATCATCGATTACATCAACAAACAAATCCAGAAATAATGCCGATAGCACCCAATTTTAGCTCAGTTTACGAACACGAATGGGACATCAATTTCACGCAATGTGCGCCGAATGGTTACCTGAATTATGTGAACCTGTGCAATTTGCTGCAATTGACCGCTGCCGAACATTCGATCTTGGGCGGACTGAGTTTCAACGACATGCAAAAGTTTGATCAGGCTTGGGTTTTGAGCCGGATTCGGGTGGAAATCGACGCCTTGCCGAAGTGGCAGGACAAAGTGGTCGTCAAGACCTGGATCGAGAGCTTGCAGGGCGCCAATTCGGTGCGGAATATGGAAATGCACCTCGACGGAAAGAAAATCGTAGGGGCGACGACGTTTTGGGCGGTTTTGAATACCAAACAACGCAAAGCCGAAGCCTTGGCCTTGGATCACAGCCATTTTGAAAAATTCCCCGAATGGCATGCGACCCAAAAACCCAGTTCGCGCATTAACTTCTTGCGCGATACGGAAATCGTTTCGGAACGTAAGGTCGCATTATCGGATTTGGACATTGTAAACCATGCAAATAATGTGAAGTATTTGGAATGGTGCCTTGACACGATGGATTTAAAACCGATCCTAAAGATGGAAATGAAAAGTCTGGAGATGAACTTTTTGCGCGAACTCAATTTAGGTGATGACGTTCAGGTGAATGTGGTTCCGAATGAAAGGCCGGAATTTTTTTCTATTGTGAAAGAGGGAAAAGTTTGTTTTGCTTTGGAAATGTCTTGGAAATGACGATTGCCCTAGCCCCGATTGCAGCAAGTAGCCTCGTAGAGCTACTGCGTAAAGCGGGAAATAGCTCCCAAAAAAAAAATTAAAATTAACCGCAAAGTACACGAAGTTTTCCGCAAAGGCAAATAGAGAAAAGCTTTGCGAAACTTTGCGGCCCGAGACCGAAGGGTCGAACTGACGAAGTAAAATCTTTGCGCCTCTTTGTGGTAAAATAAAAAAAGCCCCAAGTTATATTGAGGCTTTATATTTATTCTGCTTTGTTCTTGACTACGAGTCGGAAACCTTCGCCGTGTATGTTGAGAATTTCAACGTCTTCGTCGGATTTGAGGTATTTGCGGAGCTTGGCGATGTACACGTCCATGCTTCGTGAGGTAAAGTAGTTGTCGTCGCGCCAGATTTTGGTCAGCGCCAATTCACGCGGCATCAAATCGTTTTCGTATACGGCGAGCATTTTGAGCAGCTCGTTCTCTTTGGGCGATAATTTGATCGGTTCTTCGTTTTTGTAGGTCAGGAAACGCAACTTCGAATTGAGGTGGAAATTCCCGATCTGGAACTCGAACTTCACATGATCGTTTTTGACGTCGGCTTGCTTTCTCTGGATAATGGCCTTGATTTTCATCAAAAGCACTTCAGAGTCAAACGGTTTATTGAGGTAATCGTCCGCACCGACCTTGTAGCCTTTGAGCACATCTTCCTTCATCGACTTGGCCGTGAGGAAAATGATCGGCACTTCTTTGTTTTTCTCGCGGATTTCTTTGGCGAGCGTATAGCCATCTTTGTAAGGCATCATGACATCAAGGATACACAGATCGTAAGTATCTTTCTTGAATTTCTCGAAACCTTCCATTCCGTTTTTGGCCAACGTCACGTCGAAATCATTGAGCGTGAGGTAATCCTTTAATATGGCGCCGAAGTTTTGGTCGTCTTCTACTAAAAGAATCTTTTTATTTTCTGTTTCCATATAGTTTTTTAATTAATGAGTGGTATTTTTATAATAAATGTGCTTCCTTTTCCTTTTTCACTTTCTACGAATATCTGACCGTTGTGGTCGTCGATGATCCGTTTTACGTAGGCCAATCCGAGCCCGTGTCCTTTCACATTGTGCAAATCGCCAGTGTGTTCGCGGTAGAATTTCTCGAAAATCCTTTTCTGTGCCACCTTGCTCATCCCTGCCCCTTGGTCCTTGACCTTGATGATAACGAAATCTTTTACGTTTTCGGTATATACGTCAATTTTGGGTGCCTCGGGTGAATATTTGATCGCATTGTCCAAAATATTGACGATGACATTGGTAAAATGCACGTCATTAAGCAACACGGTCGTACGCGTGGCGTTGTAATGTGTCGTGATCGATCCTTCGCGGTCCTCGATAATCAGGTTCACATGATCAATCGCATCGTCAATGATGTCCTGGATATTGTTGGACTCTTTGGTGATGTCCAGCTCTTTCTTTTCGAGCTTGGATATCCTGAGCACATTTTCAACCTGTGCGTGCATGCGTTTGTTTTCGTCGCGGATCATTTGGAGGTAACGGTGAACCTTCTCCTTATCTTCAATAATCTTTGGATTCTTGATCGCATCGAGCGCGAGGTTGATCGTCGCTATCGGCGTCTTGAACTCATGGGTCATGTTGTTGATGAAATCGGTCTTGATTTCTGAAATATGACGCTGACGGATCAGTTGGTTCAGTGCGCTCGAATAAGCGATGATGATAATCAGTGTAAAAACAATCGACAGTACGGTAATCCCTACCAGTTCGGAAAACAAAAACTTCTCCTTGTGCGGGAAACTCACGAGCAATTGGTATTTGTTGTTGCCTTCGTTGTCGGTGAAAATCGGAATCGTATAAGTATCGTTTTTGGCATACCTGAATTTGTCCGACTGGATTTTCGTCGCCAGGCCGTTGCTGTAAATTCCGAATTCGAATGGCGTTTTGACGCCATATTCATTGAGCTCGGCGAACAGCAATTTCTGCAATTCCTCTTTTGAAACCCTTTCCTGCAATGGTTTGGCCGAAGCGATGTCCTTGAAGAAAATCTCGAATTGGGCATTGTCGAGAATGTCGAGTTTGCCTGATTTCTGGATTTTAATGTCGGGAACCACTTTTTGCTGTACCGCGTTGTCGATTCCATTGTTGTAGATTTCGGTGACGCGCTTGGAGGAAAAGTTTTTGAGTTTTAGACTGTCTGCTTTTTTATCAAAGAACGAGGAGGAAATATTGTAATCCTCCGAGATGATGTTGTTGGAATAAATAATCGTTTCGTTCGTACGGGAATTGCGCTGGTAGTAACCGAACTCCAGAAAGTCGCTTTTCTGCGGTTCCTTACCAATACTGTCCTTGAGCTTTTTGTATTTGTCAATAAATGTGTAAGCTTCCTCCTTCTGCAATTTGTCGGCTACGTTGCCGATGACCTGCTTGACATGAAACTTGAACTGCTCCTCGTTGTTCTTGAAAGACGTGTTGAACCAATAAACCTGCACGAGAATGATGCCTATCAGAGACAAACTCATCAGCAAAACAAGCAATCGGAAAAACAATTTATTCATACTTAACAAAGTTAGGATTTTAACATTTGAACGTTAAATACATTAACCAAAGATTAACATTTAATCCCTTTTTTGTTGAATTATAGATTTTTTAAGATTTCTTTTGCTTGTTTTTCAGCGTCTTCGACGAGGGTATTTTGGATGACAAAATCGCTTTTGTCCATGCGCTGCTGGTCAGTCATCTGATTGTTAATGCGTTCCAGAACCGATTCACGCGAAACTTGGTCGCGCAGCATCACTCGTTTGATCCGCTCCTCCACCGGGGCAATTACAGATATGACAAAATCGCAATCCTTATCGGTGCCGCTCTCAAACAGGATGGCCGTTTCTTTGACAATGACTGGATGATTTTGATGATCAGCTACCCAATCCTCAAAGTGCTTTTTAACCGCCGGATGGATGATGGCGTTGAGTTTTTTCAATTTCTCAGCATCGGAGAAAACAATTTCCGAAAGTTTTTTGCGGTTGACTTTTCCATTTTCGACGACGGCATTTCCAAATACATTTTGGATTTGCGCAACAATCTCGGGCAAATCGGTCAACTTTCGGCCTTCGTCGTCGGCCATATACACCGGAATACCGAGCTTCCGGAAATAATTCCCGATTGTCGATTTGCCGCTGCCGATGCCACCTGTAAGCCCGATAATCTTTGTCATTTCTTAAAGAATAATTCCGGAAAAGCTTCCTGCGGTTTTTGCTTGAACACACGAACCTTGAAGAACGACTGCAGGAAACCGGTACCGTATCCGTAAAATTGCAACCAAACGGCCACTACCGACAAGAAACCTATTTTAAGGCTTTTGTTTTGCAATGCCGACCAAAGGAAAACAATCGCAAAATAGAGCGCTACCTGTGCCAACCAAAAAGGATGACCGAACACAAACAAAACCAATGCGGCCAAAACCAGACAAATGAAAATGCTCGGCGCAAAAAAAGTAAACTTGGCATATCTTGGATGCCACGAATCCAAAATCGGGCGCGCCTTTCCAAACTTGTTGACCTGGATTGAAAATTTCTTCCAATCAATCCGTCGTTTGTGAAAAACGTATGCTTTGGGAAACAACGCCGTTTCAAAACCCAAATCCCACAAACGGATGGACAAATCAGGATCTTCTCCCGGATGGATATCTCCAAAGCCTCCGGAAGCCTCAAACGCCTTTCTGGAGATGCCCATGTTGAAGCTGCGCGGTTGAAATTTGCTGATTTTTTCCGAACCGCCACGGATTCCACCCGTCGTAACAACTGAAGTCATTGCAAAATTGATTGCCTTCTGGATATCGGTGAACGAATCGAGCGCCGCATCGGGCCCGCCAAAGCAATCGACATAATTTTGCCCCAAAGCCTTGTCCACTTCATCCAAATACTGTTTTGGAATGATACAATCGGAATCGAAAATGAGGAAATAATCGCCCTTGGCCTTTTGCATGCCAAAGTTGCGCGAATCTCCAGGACCGGAATTTTCCTTGAAATAATAGGAAACTTGCATTTTGTCCGAGAACATTTGGACAATTTCCTGCGAAGTTTCCGTTGAACCGTCCTCCACAACCACCACTTCAAACGGTTTATCGTATTGGGTCGCCGAAAGACTTTCAAGCAACTCCCCTATTTCGAATGGGCGGTTAAAAACAGGAATGATCAACGAAAAAAACATCTGCTAATTTTTAACAAATATAGGTTTTCTAAAAACAAAAAGCCACCCTGACGGGCGGCTTTTGAAATTTGTATTTCCGGAAAATTACTCCTTGATGATCTTGATGGTTTTGGTCTGGTTCTCGGCATTGACCCTGACCAGATAGGCACCTTTGGCCAAATGCGACAAATCGATTTTGTCCTGGCTGCTGTTGATTGCCTTGGCAAAAACCTGTTGCCCCAGCAGGTTGAACACGGCAACATCGGTCATTTTCTGGCCATAGGACAAATGCAAATAGTCCTTAACCGGGTTGGGATAGTAACCGAAATTTGTCTCGTCGAAACCTTTTGTTTTCAAACTCTGATTCCAAGCCGAAACCTGGAAGGTACCAAATGTATCGTTCGCGTATTCCCAAACCCTGGCATAAATCGTCGCCCCCGGGGTCAATCCGGTCAAGTTCAAGATCGAAAATGCATCAACCCCCTCGTCGTCGCTGCACCCCAGGGAAGTCAAACCTCCGGCACAAGTCCCGGTGAAGGCCATCAACGCAGTATCGGTCAATGGCGAACCCGGATCGGCCTGCACTTCGATCGTTACGTTTCCATCCTCCGGCACCACAACCTTGAACCAAACATCGCCTCCGAACCCAAAAATACCGCAGGTCGGGTTCGGTTGCCCCAAGGTTTTGGTCGCGCCAACATTGGTCGCAATGACTGCGTTTTCGGCGAAATTGGCACCCGGAGTCAATTCGGTGGCGGTTTCGCAATCGTCATTGGCAACGGCCAAAGGAAGTGTCGTGAATGTGAATACTGCCGACAATTCGCTTACCGATGAATTGAGGCAAATGGCCTGCACGTAAACGTCGTAAGCGGTATTCGGTTGCAATTCGAGTATTTGCGCCGTATTGGTTTCCAGACCTGAGAAAGTAGGAATGCTGCCGCTGGTTGGCGCAGGGCTTCCGGCCGGATAAACAAAAACATCCCAACCATTCGCGCAGCCGATTGCCCAAGTCAAAGTACCGCCTGTAGAACTGACATCTCCTATCGAAAGCTGGTAAGGCGCCTGGCAGAGATTTGGCGATACGATTTGAATATCATAGTCTTCGGTTTCACCATAGCCATAGTTGGCACACGGTTCCATGGTGGTCGCATCGGTATTCCAAGCGTCACGGATTCTCATGCGGTGCACTCCGATTGGTGCGTCACAGGACAGCGTTATCGCAAAGGTACCGGTGCCATTTCCGGCAACCTGCTCTTGGGTATAACCGATTTTTTCGTCTTCCGAAAATTGATAATCGTCATTGTAATCAATCCAAACAGCTATTTCCTGCTGTCCATAAGTTCCGACACTTACATCCATTTGATAGGAATATCCCACTTCCAACGTTGCGGTGTAATTGGGCTGCCCAACAAAATAAGTATAGTACGGATCGATTGGTGCATTTCCGGTATTGTTGGAAAGTGTCGTGCCGACGATGACCACATTCGAAATCAAATCGCCATCGGTTTTACCATTGTCGTAAGTGGGCAAACAATGACACATGGCCGCATTGGTTTGCAAAACCTGGACCGGTGTACTCGGTACCGCATTCGCGCCACAGGTCACCACACAGCGGTAATAAGTACTGGCCGATTGCGAGGCATTGTAAGTTGGTCCGGTTGCATTGGCGATATCGGTAAAATCGTTCCCATTCTGGGAAGTTTGCCATTGATACGAAATCCCAAAATCGGTGCTGGTATTTTCGATGCTCAACCCAAAAATAACATTTTCACATACCGTGACAAGACTTGAAACCGTATGCCCCGGTACCGGCGCGCCCGAGCATTGCGGTTGCGGCGTAAAGGTGAATTTTTGGCCCGGCAAGAAATTAATGCCGGTCACGTTATTATTTGCCGCGGCTGATGAAGCAGTTGATGCCGCAGCGGCGGTCACACTCAAAAACGAAGTCGCATCGTTGAGCCCTATAGAGGCAGAAAGTTGGCCTCCCGGAATCATAGAGCCATATACAAAATCTACAATCCCGGTCGTTTCATGGAGCCGCATTTTAAACGACCCGAATGCCGTCGCGCTGGTACCGCCTCCATTGGAAATATTAACATTGTCCCACCCGATTTCGAGCGTACGGCTTGGCGTGCTGCCCGTGAGGCTGTAAGCGATTGATCCCGTGCCCCGGTTGTGGTCGTCCCAAAAAGCGGCAATCAACGGCGCGTAAGCGGCATTGGGATTGGCCAGCGTGTTGATCCAGGATTGGTTTCCAATGTTCTGTCCGAGCCTGATCCAGCCATTGGTGCTGATGCTGAACGTCGAATAGGAAACGCCGCCGTAATTGAACGCAAACCCGATCGGGATGTTGTTCTGGATTCCGTCGTCTTCGGTCGCTGTGGAATTGGTCCCCGTTACGGCTGCATAAGTCTCGGTCGATTGGGAAAAAGCATAACCCGAAACCGCCTGCGCCTTGCTTTCTGTCAGGAACAAAAAGAAAGCGAGCAGAAAAGTAATTTTTTTCATAAAAGTTTGGTGATTGGTTAATTCGTGTCCTAAAGTAGTAAAAAAAATGACGTGTAATTTTTAAAAAACAAAAAAAGCCACCTTAAAAAAGATGGCTTCGATTGACGTCGGGATGGTTTACTGTTTCACGACTTTTATGGTTTTGGTTTGCTCCCCTGAAGCCACTTTTACCATGTAGGCTCCATTGGGAAGGCTCGACATATCGATTTGTGATTCATTGGCATGAACCGACTTGTTCAATACCTGCTGCCCCAAAAGATTGAATACCGAAACGGTCGAAATCTCTGCCTTGTACGAAATATTCAACACATCTTTCACCGGGTTTGGATAATGCGCGAAGCTCGACGAGCTGAAATCGTCCACTGCCAATGTTGGATCGCTGAGCCTGAGCGAGAAAGTACCTTGCTCTGCGGTGTTGCTCCATACTTGGATATAGTAAGTTCCTACAGTCAATCCGGTGAGGTTAACTGTTACGGGTTCTTCCATATTGGAATAGCAAGTATTCGCCACCTGGGCCAGTGAACCGCAAGTACCTGAATAGATGTTGAAGTTGAGTGAAGCGATGTTTACAGGCGTCACCAAGCAATCTACAGTTCCAGATTCCGGGCATTCAAAAGAGAACCAAACATCCTGGATCGATCCGAACAGGTCGCAAGGAGGTTGCGTTGCGGTAACATCGCCAAAAGAGTTGTCAGAATCGGTTGTCGTTCCGTCGACCAACAGACCCAGTGCAAGCGCACACGTTTGGTTGGCCACAGCCGGCTCCTGTACATCGGCGCAAGACACTTGCATGTTGAACAAACCGGTACTGCCGACGTTCCAGCCTTCGACCGTAATGTAATAGGTAGACAATCCATCTGAATTGAAGGTTACGAATGATTGTGTCGTATCGCCGCAACCATCGTCATTGGCCGCCACATAAGAAAGCGCACCGCTTGATCCCGTATACACCAAAACCGAAGTATCGTAGAACGAATTGCAAAGGCTCAAGGTTACGGTTTGCGGCGTTCCGGTTCCTGTGAAGGAATACCACAGGTTTGGCGCATCCAAATCGGCACCACCACCGTCGGGAGCAGTGTCTTCATCCAAAGTGGCCGCTGCCGTCAATCCGCTGTAGTTGTTGTCGCAGCTCACCGCAATCGGGTTGGCAAAATTGTCATTGGTTGGCGCCGTTACGGTCAAAACACCATTCAGGTATACCGTTCCGTTCCAGACGCCGCCATCGCCACCGGCTGTGATTCCGCCATAAACTGCAGGACCATTGTTCAAACGCCATTTGGTAGCATAGTAATACGTGCCCGGCAAGACATTGTTTCCAATATCGGCCATGTATTCATCATTGTTGCTGATGTGTCCCGCATTGTGTACCGCAGGCACCCAATAGGTCCAGGTACTTGGATCGTTGTTCTCATTGTTGAGCCCGACCCACATTTGCAAGCCAGCGGCCTGACCTGACAATCCCGGTTCCACATCGGTCAATCCCGGCTCCCAAGCCTGGCCATACACCGTCAGCAGTTGCCCTGCCATGATGCTTTCGGATACCGGATACTGCAGGTTGGCATAATCGGGCTGGTCGGTCGATGCGATACCGCAAACGACATTTCTTTCCCTGAAAGTTTGGCTCGATTCGCATGCCGAACTGACGTGGGTGTAAAAACGCACCTCCCCTTCAATGGTAGACACCCAAGTAAGCGGTGAAACACCAGAAGCGGCAGAGGTTACTCCGTCATCGGCACTGATGGTGATGAAATCGGTTTCGATCGAACTCGAAAAAACATAGGTTTGCCCCAAGGTCACCGTCAAAACAGAGTATTCGCTGGCATAACCCAGATCGGTGATCATATTGACCAATGTACCATCGCACTCGGCCGGTGTAAAGGTCGTGCCCGGATACTGCCCAAACTCAGCGGTCAGGCACTGGGCATTCAAGCTTAGTGATGTTGCCGTGAAAAGCACTGCCGTTGCGAGCAGTGATTTCCACTGAAAAGTAGTTTTTTTCATAATTAGTTAATTAAGTTAATACAGTTCCTAAGTTATAAAAAAAAGTTAATATTTGAAAATAATGCAAATAAAAAACCACCTACTAGAGGTGGTTTTGAAATTTTAATCTAAAATTTTGATTATTGTTTCAAAATTTTAAGAGTTTGCACTTCTTGATCTGAAGTCAGTTTTACGATGTAATTGCCTGTATTGAGTGAAGACAAGTTGATTTGGCCTCCTTTGGCGTTCAACGATTTTGCAAACACTTGCTGTCCAAGCAGATTGTAAACGGTTACTTCGTTGATGGTCTTGCTGTAAGAAACATTCAAGACGTCTTTCACCGGGTTCGGATACGATTTGAAACCGGCACCTGCAAATGATTGCGTACCCAACACCGAAGAAACATTGATTTGGTAAGGTCCTTCAGCTTCATCGTCAAATCCGCTGTAATGTCCAACGTTGATGAAATAAGTCGTTCCTGCAACCGAAGCTACCGTTACGGTTTCTCCAGCCGAATTGCCACCGTCATCTGCACTGCCCGCACAAGTAAAAGTACCGCAAGATCCGGTGTACACATCCAATTGCGGATCCCATCCGTCCACGTTAGAAATCTCTACCGTGATCTCGTTTCCATTACCTGTAAAGGTATACCAGGCGCCATCGTTCATGTCTGAACTACATCCTGCCACGATGAATCCGCCGTTATTGGTTGCCAATGTAGCATCCTGTGCATTCGTATACGGAAATGAAGTAATTGCAATCGCATCAGCACAAGCGTCGTTGGCAATCGGTTGTGGTGGTTCGTGTTCGGTTATTGTGATGGTATAAACTCCTTCCGGTTCATCATTACCGCTGCTGTAGTGGCCAAAATTGATGTAATAGACCGTTCCCGCAACCGTAGAAAATTCCAAAGTCTCATCACCGCCTGTTCCGTTGTCATCAACCTGACCCACACAAGTGAAAGTACCACAAGAGCCACTGTAAACCCCTAATTCAGGATCCCATCCGACAATATCCGTGCAGTCGATCACCACATCATTTCCATTTCC
The DNA here is from genome assembly GCF_047602195.1 of Flavobacterium sp. Classification (GTDB taxonomy): domain Bacteria; phylum Bacteroidota; class Bacteroidia; order Flavobacteriales; family Flavobacteriaceae; genus Flavobacterium. The sequence continues at coordinate 1,989,052 of NZ_JASGHW010000004.1, read as the reverse complement.
TACAAAAGTGAACCAAACCCCGTCGTTCATTCCTGAACAAGTATCGATAAAACCATCGTTGTTGGTCGCAGCCGAAGCATCCTGGCTCAACGTGTAAGGGAAAGAGAGAATAGCGAATGCCGTAGCACAAGAATCGTTTTCCGGCACATCGGCCATGGTATTGATTTCAAGTGTCACCCAAGAACTGAAAGAGCTTCCACAGTTTACCCTGAGATGGAAATAATACACGCTCGAAAGCGTCCAATCCTGTAGCCGGGTAAGTAAGGTCGGTTGTAGCCGTTCCTGCTTCGGTCGGATCAGCCGCATCTTGGTTGAATACGTATTCGAACCCAGCGATTCCACCAATGGCATCCCAAGAAATGTCAGCCGTATTGTTGGTGATATTGCCAGCAGCCAAATTGACCGGGGCACCGCAAGCGATCGAAGTAATCGTTGGCGAATTGAAGCAGAAACCATAGTTCCAGTCGCCTGCCAACGGATCGTCATCGTAAGAGATGCGGTACCTGAATCCAGACAATTGGCCCGGTGTAAATGCAGCAATGCTCAAAGCCGCTGTAGTCATCGTCACCTTAGGAATGGTACAGAAATCGTCGTAAACACTTGTCGAGTTCCCCGCGATGTTTGCACCCGGCCAAGCCACCCAAGCCGACGCCTGCGCATCCCAATATTGGAATTGCAACACGTCATTCTCGAGGTAGTAATAACCATAATCCACTGTAATTACGAGTGACTTCTCCCCTGCGTTGAAGGCAGCGGTCAAATCGATCACCGGCGATTCGGCGGCAATGTTGTCTTCGTGTGCATTGTTTCCCGCGTCGTCGTCGTCGAAAGCGAAATTTGGGGTTGTCGTTGGGTTGGCTTCAAAAGCCAACGGGTCGTTGTTGTAACTTCCCGTGATGGTCCATGCGGCATTAGGCCAGCCTGCCGACTGGTTCAATACCTGCGCATTGACTTGGCTAAAAAAAGCAAGTGCAAATGCTGCTGCGTAAAGTTTTTTCATTATTAAAATTTGTTAAGTTTATATGGGTCGCTAATTTAAAAAACCAACTCAATTTTAACAATCCTTTAATACTAAATTAATGTTAATAAAAACACAAAAATCCCGCATCATTGCAGGCTTTTCATCGATAAAACTGTAACTTATTTTGTAAGAGTTTCTATAACCTCCTGACTTACACCCGTGTAAGAAAAACCTCCGTCATTATACAAGTTTTGGAGTGTTACTTTCTGGGTCAAATCCGAAAACATCACCACGATATAATTGGCGCAATCCAAAGCAGAGGCATTGCCCAGAGGCGCCATCTTTTCAGAAAAGGAAATGAATGCATCGAATCCCTTGACGCCTTGACCCGCTTTGGTTGGCGTAGGCGATTGCGAAATCGTATTGACACGCACTTTTTTGTCCTTCCCGAAGAAATACCCAAAACTGCGCGCGACCGATTCGAGAAACGCTTTGTTGTCGGCCATGTCGTTGTAATCCGGAAATACCCGTTGGGCAGCGATATAACTCAGCGCGATAATACTTCCCCACTGGTTCATTGCGTCTTTCTTGTACAAGACCTGCATCACTTTATGGAAGGAAACCGCCGAAACGTTCCAGCCTTTTTCGGTAAAATCATAATTCTGGTCGATATAAGCGTTGCCTTTGCGCACGTTCACCGACATCCCGATCGAATGCAGCACGAAATCTATTTTTCCGCCGAGGATTTCCATCGACTGGTCGACGAGCAGTTCCAAATCGGCTACCGAAGTCGCATCGGCAGCCACCACCTGCGAATCCGTCTTTTGTGCCAACGCATCGATGTTCCCCATGCGCAGGGCTGCCGGTGCATTGGTCAGCACAAAAACACCGCCTTCTTCGTGCACCCTTTCGGCAGTTTTCCAGGCAATCGAATGTTCATCGAGTGCCCCGAAAATAATGCCTTTCTTCCCTTTAAGTAAATTGTACATGTGATGTGATTAAAAGATTTAGCCACGAATTCACGAATGTTTTGTAGAAATTCGTGAATTCGTGGCCAACAATATTTAAACTTTTTTATTCTTGCGGAATGCTCGATACCTGTACCATTTCGTTGGCATCGGCCTTGTAATCGACCCCATCGAAATCGAATCCGAACAGGTGATAGAAATCCTTGCGATAGCCTTCGAGGTCTCCGATTTCAGCCAGGTTTTCGGTCGTCGCCTGTATCCACAAATCGGCTACTTTTTGCTGGATGTCGTCGCGCATTTCCCAATCGTCGATGCGGATACGGCCTTTGTCATCGGTCGGTACTTCTTTGCCCGTGAACAATCTTTCGGCGTAAAGGCGTTGGATTTGCTCGATGGTGCCTTCGTGCACGCCTTCGGCTTTCATGATTTTATACAACAGCGAAATGTACAACGGAATCACCGGAATCGCAGAACTCGCCTGCGTTACAAGCGCTTTATTGACAGAAACATAAGCCTTGCCGTCGATGTCCTTCAAGTCATCCGAGATCGTAAACGCCGTCGCTTCGAGATCGTCTTTGGCACGACCGATCGTTCCCTTGCGGTAAACCGGTTCGGTCAAGGCCGGCCCGATGTAAGAATAGGCCACGGTCAATACGCCCGGTGCCAACAAATCGGCATCCTTGAGCGCTTTCATCCACATCGCCCAGTCTTCGCCCCCCATGACGGCCACCGTGTTTTCGATGTCTTCCTCATTGGCGGGCTGGATCGAAATCTCAGACACTTTTCCGGTATGGAAATCGACTGTTTTATTGGTATAGACGTTTCCGATCGGTTTCAAGGCCGAACGGTGCGTCACGCCAGTATTGGGATTGGTGCGGACCGGCGAAGCCAAGCTGTAGATCACCATATCCACCTGTCCCAAATCTTTCTTGATCAAATCCATTGTTTGTTGCTTGACCTCATTGGAGAAGGCATCGCCGTTGATGCTCTTGGCATACAATCCGGCCTGGTGCGCGAATTTTTCGAAAGCCGCCGAATTGTACCAACCCGGAGACGCAGTCTTGCCTTCAGCAGCCGGTTTTTCAAAGAAAACACCGATGGTCGCTGCATCCGAACCGAAAGCGCTCGAAATTCTTGAAGCGAGTCCGAAACCGGTAGAAGACCCAATCACGAGTACTTTTTTGGCACCGTTGATCGGTCCTTTCGATTTGACATATTCGATCTGATTCTTGACACTTTGCTCAGCACCAGCAGGATGCGCGGTCAGGCAAATGAATCCCCTCATTCTTGGTTCTATGATCATAAAAAGTTTGGTTTAGGTTTGCGTGTAATATTGAACAATTCACAAAATACACCCACAAATATAGCTTGCTTTTTTTAGTTCAACAAGGCTTTTGCGTGATTTATGGCAGAATCGGAAATCGCCGCCCCAGAAAGCATTTGCGCGATCTCGACCACCCGTTCTTCATGGTCCAGTCGTTTGAGTTGGGTGGCGGTCTGGTTGCCCTCGGTGGTTTTGAAGACGCGGAAATGGTCGTTGCCCTTGGCAGCGATCTGCGGCAGATGCGTAATCGCAAAAACCTGCATCTGCTTGCTCATGGCCTTCATGATTTCGCCCATTTTGTCGGCTATCTCGCCCGAAACCCCGGTATCGATTTCATCGAATACAATCGTTGGTAATTTGGAATATTGCGCCAGGATCGATTTGGTGGCCAGCATGATGCGCGACATTTCCCCACCCGAAGCGACTTTCTTGAGCAATCCGAAATCGGAACCTTTGTTGGCCGAAAACAAGAATTGCAATTCGTCTTTACCGTTGGGTAAATAATTCCCGCCTGGTTTGATTTCAATTTGAAAACGCACGTTCGGCATCCCCAATTGCGAAAGGATTTCAGCCCATCGCTGGGTCAAAACCGGCACTGCTTCCTCCCTATTTTTACGGATAATGACGGCTTTTTCGTCGAGTGCATTTTGCGCCGATTGGATTTGGTTTTCCAATGATTGGATGTCGCTTTCCAAAGTGGTCACTGAAACCGCCTTGTTGTCGAGTTCATTCTGGATTTCGAGCAATTCCTCGACCGTAGCGACATTGTGTTTCTTCTGCAGGTTGTAAATCGATTGCAATTTTTGGTTGACCAATTCCAATTGCTGCGGATCCTGCACCAGTTTGTCGGTCAACCGATTGAGTTCAGAAACAATGTCTTCGAGTTCGATCGCCGCACTGTTCAATCTTTCCGAAAGCGACTGAAAATCGGCAGAGAAACCGGCTATTTTTTGCAAGGCCGTTTTCATCTCGCGCAGGTTTTGCGTCACGCCAAATTGTTCGTCATGCGCAATCGCCAGAGATTTATCGAGGTTTTCCCGGATCAATTCGACATTGCTGAGCTGCTCGTAAACAGCTTCTAGCTCCTGCTGTTCGCTAGGTTTAAGATTGGCCGACAACAGTTCCTCAAGCAGAAAATTGTTGTAATCCTGTTCCTTTACAATATCGTGCAATTGGGAATTCAATTCGCCAAGCTGGCTTTTGTCTTTTTTATAAGATTTGAGCAAATCCGAATAATCTGAAAGCAATGCTTTATTTCCGGCGATTGCATCAATGATTGCAAATTGGTAGCCGTCATCCGACAATTCCTGGGTCTGGTGCTGCGAATGGATGTCGATCAGGAAATCGCCCAACTCCTGCAATTCCTGCAAATTGACCGGCGTATCGTTGACAAATGCACGCGATTTGCCCGAAGGCAAGATTTCCCGGCGGATGATCGTATGGTCTTCGTAATCGAGGTCGTTGGTTTCGAAAAAAGACTGCAGGTTGTAATGCGAAAGATCGAATTGGGCTTCGATTACGCACTTTTCCTCTTTGTTCTTGAGCGAAGCCAAATCGGCACGTTTGCCCAAAACCAACCCCAGCGCGCCCAATAAAATTGATTTTCCCGCACCAGTCTCGCCTGTGATAATGGAAAAACCCTGAGAAAAATCAATACTCAATTTTTCTATCAAAGCAAAATTATTGATGGAAAGCGATGTGATCATTGGACCGGTAAATGGATTTTATCTATCGAAACGGAGCCGGATTAAAACTTAATCCCGCCCCATTTGGCTGCATTCAATGGAGAAATACGGTTCAGGTTGTCGACCACGTCGGTAATCGGCATTTTGGGACCGCCCGAAAAAATCGAGACAATCTCATCGGCCTTGGCGTCAAAAAACACACGCATCATGAGCGAATTTGGACGCACCGAATGCACTTCTTTCAGTTTCTCGAGCGCTTCGGCTATACTTTGCTTGGCTGCCTTCTGGTCTTTGGCCATGCTGTCCATGCCTTCGAAATGGTATTTGTACATGGTTTCGCGGAACGGTTTGTAGGTTTCAGAAAGCATGTCGTTGACCAAAAAGTAACGGTTCGAATTCCCATCGCTTCCGCTCCAGCCTTTGTAACCGCTTCCCGCGGCCGCGTTGACGATTTCCTGCGCGTTTTCGAGGTAAGAAGTACCGCCTTTCGAGCGAGAACGTATCGGCATCCATCCCGATGATCATGAAACAATAATAGGAAACCACCGAAATCAGGTTCGATTCGAAAACCGTCGGGTTAAAAGTCAGGTTCTGGAATTCGTTGTAATTGAATGTAAACTCTTTGTCGTTGAAGTTCAAGATCGGTGAAGCATAAGTCGAATTGTAGGCCGGACGCGAGGCCGAAACCTGGATCGTGGCCGTAAAAACACCCGAAACCGCCGAAGACACATTGATAAACATCGAGCAATTGATGCGTTCATTATTCTTGTAGCCCTGCCCCGTCCAATCGGTCTTGTTGATGTAATCGGTCAATGATTTCTGCAGCGTTTTGTAAACTTGCTGGTTGGTTCCGCCTACTTGGTCGGCATTGACGGTTACGGTACAATTCAGTTCCTGCGCGCTCGCGAATCCGAAACACAGGACGGCAATTAGACTGAGGATTTTAGGCATAATGTGCGATAACTTTGTTGATGATGTCGGCTGCAACGGCTTCTTTCGATTGGAGCGGCATCGGTTCTATATTAAAATCTTTGTCGATAAAGGTAATTTTATTTGTCGATTTTCCAAAACCGGCACCTTCATCGTTGAGCGAATTCAAAACAATCAAATCTAGGTTTTTTTTCCTGATTTTTTGCTTGGCGTGTTCAATTTCATTTTCGGTCTCGAGCGCAAAGCCCACCAGGAATTGGTTTTTCTTGATTTCTCCGAGCGAAGCCAAAATGTCTTTGGTCTTTTCGAGCTCGATCGCAAAATCGGCTTCGGCCTTTTTGATCTTCTGTTCGGCAACAAATTTCGGACGGTAATCGGCCACGGCTGCGGCTGCAATCGCCACATCGACACTTTCAAAATATTGATGGCACGCCTCGTACATCTGTTGCGCCGATTCAACCGAAATCAGTTTTATCGAACCATTTTTCGGTTTCAGATGCGTCGGCCCGGAAACCAAAATCACTTCCGCGCCTTGATCGGCCGCCTGATTGGCGATATCAAAACCCATTTTACCCGAAGAATGATTGCCTATAAAACGCACAGGATCGATCGCTTCGTATGTCGGTCCGGCCGTAATGAGTATTTTTTTTCCTTTGAGCGGCAATTTGGCAGACAAATCGGCTTCTAGAAAAGCAATGATGTTTTCGGGTTCGGCCATCCTTCCTTCGCCCGACAATCCGCTCGCAAGCTCGCCGCTTTCGGCCGGAATCATGATGTTTCCGAAGCTTTGCAAAGCCTTGAAACTTTCCAAGGTCGATGGATGTTTGTACATGTCCAGATCCATCGCCGGCGCAAAATACACGGGACATTTGGCAGAAAGATAGGTCGCGATTAAGAGATTATCGGCGTTTCCGGTCGCCATTTTCGACATGGTGTTGGCCGTGGCTGGCGCAATCAGCATCAAATCAGCCCAAAGACCGAATTCGACGTGGTTGTTCCACTCAGCGTTTTCATCCTGCTCGTCATAAAAAGTAGAATGGACCGGATTTTTGGAAAGTGTAGATAAAGTAAGCGGCGTGACAAAATCCTTCGAAGCCGGCGTCATGATCACTTGGACCTCGGCGCCGGCTTTGATGAAAAGTCTAACCAATGATGCAGTCTTGTATGCGGCAATGCCACCGGAGATTCCGAGCAAGATTTTTTTACCGCTTAAAACTGACATGGTTTCTTATTTTGTAGTGTCTCTGTGGTAAATTTTACCATCGAGCCATTCCTGAACTGCCAATGCGTGTGGCTTTGGCAATTTTTCGTAAAATTTAGACACTTCGATTTGCTCTTTATTTTCGAAAACTTCTTCGAGACTGTCGTTGTAGGTGGCAAACTCTTCCAATTTCTCGGTCAATTCCTTCTTGATCTCAGAATTGATTTGGTTTGCCCTTTTAGCCATAATGGTAATCGCTTCATAGATGTTCCCGGTTGGTTCCTCAATCACGCTTTTGTTGTAGGTAATTGTGTTTACCGGAGCATTCGTCTTTTTTAAATCCATGACTTTATTTATTATATTGTTGTAAGTTCTGATCGATTTTGACCAACATGTCGTCGGCAGTTTTTTTGTATTTGGTCTCGCCATTGAATTTGACCAAGTTGTTGTAGGCGATCTTGGCATTGTTCAAGCGCTCCTCCATTTTCGAAGGCACACTGTTGATGGCCAGATTGTAAGCCGAATCGTATTTGTAATACAGCGCTTCTTCCTTGAATTTGGTTCCCGGAAAATCGGCGATGAAATTGTCGAGCGCCACCAAAGCCGACTTGTAATCGGCAATCGTATTGTATTGCTTGGCGATCTCGAAAGCCTTTTTTTCGAGTTTGTCGGTCAATTCCCGCAGCGTCACATTGGCTTCGGCAAAATATTCCGAATTCGGATAGGCATCGATGAAATTCTGCAATTTACTGATGGCTTTGTTCGTATCGGCCTGATCGAGGCTGTAGCGCGGGGAAAGCTTCGAATAGCTTTTGGCGCCCAGATAAGACGCTTCCTCTAGCTTCTCGCTCTTGGGGTAGCTCGACACAAAACTTTCGAATTGGTAACCTGCCAAATAATATTGCTCGGTTTTGTAATACGACTGCGCGTACAGGTAAAACATTTTTTCCGCCTGCGGTTTGCCGCGGTATGCCGGCGCAATCATCTCGAACAAACGGATGGCTTTGTTGTATTTGCCTTTGTCGTATTGACGGACTGCCTCGTTGAATTTGACCGCAACATCTTCAGACTTGATTGCTTTTTGGTACTGGCTGCAAGAGCTGAGCAACACGGCAATGAGCAATACAGATAAAAATTTCTTCATTATTTTCTTTTGGATTTTCTTTCGCTACGCTTCAGAACAGTTCGTCTGCGCCTCGGGTCCTTGATTTTCGGGCGATTTCGCTCCGCAGAAAACCAACGGCAAATTTAGTTAATAATTACAGACTACAAAATTATTTTTTAAGCCTTGATTTCCGACGATTTACTTTCCGATTTTGAGCGTAAACTCGCGCAATCTGTTGGCCAAATTTTCATCGACATTGACGAGCGGCAAACGCACCGTATTTTCGGACAAGCCCAACGTCTTGAATACTTCCTTGATTCCGCCCGGATTGCCTTGCTCGAAAATCATATCGATCGCGTCAGCCAACAGGTAATGCAGTTCGTAGGCTTCGTCCACTTTGCGCTGCAAGCCCAGACGCACCATATCGGAAAACTGTTTCGGAAATCCTTCGCCGATAACCGAAATCACGCCCGCTCCACCGGCCAAAACCATCGGCAAGGTAATCATGTCGTCGCCCGAAATGACGAGGAAATCCTTGGGTTTGTTCTGGATCAGTTTCATCGCCTGGACGATGTCGCCCGCGGCTTCCTTGATTCCGATGATGTTCTTGAAATCTTTGGCCAAACGCAAAACGGTCGATGGTTGCATGTTGCTCGCCGTTCTTCCCGGAACGTTGTACAAAATCACGGGAATCGGAGACGCTTCGGCTACCGCCTTGAAATGCTGGTAAATGCCTTCCTGCGTGGGTTTGTTGTAGTAAGGCGAAACCGAAAGCACGGCGGTAAATTTCGACAAATCGCGGGTTTTCAATTCTTCCACTACATCGGCGGTATTGAAACTGCCGACACCCAGAACCAAAGGCAATTTCCCGTTGTTGGCCTCGATGACGGTTTGGATCACGAGTTCTTTTTCGGCTTTGGTGAGCGTGGCCGATTCTCCGGTCGTGCCCAAAACCACAAGGTATTCGATGCCATTGTCGATCTGGAATTGAACAATCTTTTGGAGCGCTTCTACGTCTACGGAAAAATCTTTTTTGAAAGGCGTGACCAGCGCGACGCCGGTACCGATAAGTGATTGCATGGCTATATTTTATTTAGAATTTTTAGGTATTTGAACAGTTCTTCGACGAAAACCTGGTAGTTCTCGGCGTTGGTATTGATCATGAAATGGTTGATCTTCTTGTCGATCGAGGCAAAACCGACCTTGAATTTGGCTTTGGACGAATCGGAAGCGAGCAACAAAGCCGATTTTTCGGTGTCGTAGTAATTGATCAGCAAATCGAATTTTTCGGCGGTGAATTCCTTGACTTCGGAATTGCTGAAAGTAGCGGTCCAACTCAAATCTTTGTGGCTGAAAACCGGATAATCGAACTGTTCGTTTTTTTTGATTTTATTCTTGAAAACCAACACTTTGATATCGTTCTTTTGAATGCCGTTCTTAACCAATTCCCCGACCAATGCTTCGCGTTCGTAAAAGTAACTTTCATCGAAAATTATCCCTACCGTTTGGATCGTCCCACCGTCTACCATCTTTGCGTTTGATAAACTTTTCTTAACGATTTTTTGGGTAAAAAAATTCTTGATGTAATTTAAAAACATATACTTTTACTTGGCAAACAAATTTATACAAATAAGCGCATTTTCGGATGGTAAAACTAAAAAACTATAACGTTGTCCTAAAGTCTTTTGTTTTATTCTTAACATTTATTTTGGCGGTTTCCTGCGGCGAACAAAAATGGGCCGTCAACCGCATCGAAGGTAAGGAAATTGGCATTTCCGAAAAAAACGGCACCGACGCTAACATTGAGAATTTCATCAAACCGTACCGCGAGAAGGTCGAAAAAGACATGGGCACTGTGCTGGCCTACGCTCCCGAAACCCTGGACAAGAATGGCCAATGGCAAACCACGATGGGCAATATGTTTGCCGATGTCGCCTTGCAATACGGCAACAAGGTTTTCGAAAAGCGCGAAGGCAAGAAAATCGACATCGTGATGCTCAACCACGGCGGCATCCGCACCATCATCCCCAAAGGCGATGTCACCACGCGAACGGCTTTCGAAATCATGCCTTTTGAAAACAGCATGGTCGTGAGTGCGATGAAAAAAGAGCAAATCCTGGAAATGATCACTTACATCATTGCCGAAAAGAAACCGCATCCGCTCGCGGGATTGACTTTTATGATTGGAAAAGACAATCTACCGAAAAACATTATGGTTCAAGGAAAACCACTAGAAGACAAGATTTATTACGTTGGCACCAACGATTATTTGTACAATGGAGGCGACAGCATGTTGTTTTTCAAGAAAGGTATTGAATTGTATAGGCTCGATTATAAATTGCGCGACATTTTGATTGATTATTTCAAAGATGTCGATACCATTCCACTGACGACGGATGTCAGAATTTCGGTGGAAAAATAAAACACATATCCCTAGCCCCGATTGCGGCAAGTATCCTCGCAGAGATACTGCGGAAAGCGGGGCACGAGCGAAGCGAACTGGCGAAGCAAATAGCTCCTAAAAAATCAAATGAGATTCCTCCTGCGTCGGAATGACAGCACGGAAAAGAGATAATAAATGGAAAGAAGATACTTTATACAAAAAACCGCCGCAGCCACTGCATTGGCAGGAATGGGCTTGTCGCTGAGCAGTTTCGGGAATGCGCCGAAAGTGAAACATTTGACGGTGTTGCACACCAACGACGTGCACAGTTACATCGACCCGTTTCCGGCGAACCACCCAAAAAACCCGAATATGGGTGGCGTGGCGCGTCGTGCGGCTTTGATCGAGAGCATCCGCAAGGAAAACCCGAATGTGTTGCTGCTCGATGCGGGCGATATTTTCCAGGGCACGCCCTACTTCAATTATTTTGGCGGCGAACTCGAGTTCAAACTCATGAGCCTGATGCAGTATGATTTGTCGACGATGGGCAACCACGATTTCGACAACGGCATCGAAGGGTTTTATGCACAATTGCCCAATGCGAAATTCGATTTCGTGTCGGCCAATTACGATTTCAAGAACACTGTTTTGAATGGTTTGGTGAAACCGTACAAAATCTTCGTCAAGGACGGCATCAAGGTAGGCGTTTTTGGATTGGGTGTCGAGCTCGACGGCTTGGTCGATCCGCGCAATTACAAGGAGACGAAATACCTCGATCCGGTGGGTATTTCGCAGGACATGGCGCGTATTTTAAAACACGAACAAAAATGCGATCTGGTCATTTGCCTCTCGCACATCGGTTACCAATACAAGAATGAGCCCGATAAGATTTGCGACATGAAATTGGCCACCTTGACCAAAGACATCGATTTGATCATCGGCGGACATACGCATACGTTCCTGGACAAACCTTCGGTGGTCAAAAACGTGGAAGGCAAAGAGGTTTTGGTCAACCAGGTGGGTTGTTACGGGGTGAATTTGGGACGGATTGATTTCTATCTCGAATCAGGAAAAGCCACGGCCAATGGGCGTTCAATAATCGTCTGACCGCTTGCCGTTCTGTTCGGCTTCGAGCACGAATTTGTAAAACGTAAAATGCGCAAAGGCAAAGATGAACGCCGAGAGCGGCTTGAAGGCGATGTTACTCAAATAATACTTCTCGATCATAAACAGGAACACGAGCACGATGAACAACAGCGTGCTGATCGCGAGCCAGGAGTTGGCTTTATTGTCATTCATCACATAATTCGACAACGCAATTCCGGCGAGTCCGGCAATGAGCAATCCGTTGATGATGGTCGGGTAAAAACTCGGCGAATCAGAGGTCATCGTAAGGTTGATCAGGCACGAAAAGATAAACAGGAATGGCAAGGTCGCGATAATGAACGGCACCCACAGGATCGTATCGACCAATTTGACCACCACGATGATGCTCAGGATGCGGTAGACCATGAATGCGATAATGCCGTACAGTAGGAAATCCTGCGATTCCGATATAAAGAACACATTCGAAAACAACGCGAATACCAAAGCCGAAATGTACAACGGGCTTTTTTTGGCCGATGTCAGCACATACCAGACAATTAATGTAGGAATAAGCGTCGGTTTGAGAAAAAGGATGGTCGTCTTGAGCGAAAAGAATTCCGAAACCACCAAAATGGCCGCAATTGCAAAGTAGATTTTTGCAATGAGATTAGGGATTCTATTGCTGGCGGTAGTATCCACAAATGCTTGTTTTATCGAGGGTTGTTTGAATTCTGGGTCGAATATCCCGCTATCTCTAAAAGGAATATTTTGGGAATTGTTTAAGCACTTTAAATGTACAAAAAACTAGGCACTCTTTTGTTTGATTCCGCTAATATTTTGATGCCGAACCAGTTTGTTTTCCTCAATCAGGATGAACTTGTACAACATGAATTGGCCCGCCACATACAGCAACATCGCGAGCGGCTGGAAAATATTGAGCGACACATAAAACAACCGGATCACGAACAAGAATTGCGTAAAGGTGAACAACATCGTACTGATGAGCAGATACGTATTGGCCTTGTTCGACTTGAAAATGTAATTGCCCAGCGACAATCCGCCGAAGAAAATCGTAAAAATCCCCTGCAACAAAAACAGCCAAAAACCATCTTGCTGATCCTCATAGGTCAACGCAATCACAAAAAGATAAATGAACAGAAACGGCAAACAGCCGATCAGCAGCGGAAAAATCCCCGGTACGCGAACCAACTTGATGACCAGGTAAATAATCAAAATGCGGTAAGCCGTAAAGAAAAGCGTTCCGGTAATGATGTAATTGAAATCCTTCGAAATAAACAGCATATTGGCCGTCCAGGTAAAGAGCAAGGCTGTCAGGAAAAACAGGTTCTTTTTGGGTGAAGTATACAGATAAAGTGCCGCAAGCAAAGGCATCATGAGCGGTTTGGTGCACATCACCAGATTGGTATCCTTGAGAAATTCGGCCACGATCTCGACCGTCGACACCAAAAAATACAGCGCGATGATCAGGTTCACGACCTTGTTCCTGTTGGGATGATTTGCTCCGATTGCCTGTTCCATATCTCTGAATTAAGCCGAAACCTTGGCCGGTATTTTTCGGTTGGTGATGTATTTCACAAAGAAAATATAGGTAAAGAATTGCATGCCCGAATTGATGTAACTCAGGATCGGGATGTGAAAATGCTCATTATACATCACATAAAACACATCCGAAACCAGACAGCAACCGCAGGCCACGAGCATGTAAAACCCGGAAATTGACTTGCCCGCGAGGTAATTGTAGACCGAAAGCGTCACCATCAGCGACAAGGTGATGCCGTAAATCGAAAACGGCACGATAAATTTCCTGCCTTCCATCGACTGCAGATCGAGCACCAGGTACAACATCAAGGCATGACCTGCGGCGACCAAAATCGACAACAACACATTATTGAGGTTGACTTTGGCCTTGAGCATATCGAGCACAATAAATCGGATCAAAATGAGATAAGACAGATAATACGGCACCATCACATACAACGGATCGGTGATCTTGAGCAAAATGACGGTGTCGCCGATGAAACTCAAAATAATGACCATCGTAAACAAAAAATCGACGCGTTTGGTCTTGGTCAGGTAATAAAAATAAACCGCCGGAATAATCATCGGTTTGGACAGCAGCAACAGCAGCTCGTTGTCGATGATGATCGCAAACAACGCCGTGATGCACGCCACAAAATAAAGATAATACGCGATGGTTTTAGTTTTCATCTAACAGCTTGATAAAATCATCTTCCGAAATGATTGCAATTTTGAGCTGGCTGGCTTTTTCGAGCTTGGCCGGCCCCATGTTCTCGCCCGCCACGACATAATCGGTTTTGGCAGAAATCGAACTGCCGACCTTTCCGCCGTTGTCCTCGATGGCTTTCTTGAGTTCGTCTCGCGAGAATTTTTCAAACACACCCGAAACCACGAAAGTTTTCCCAGCCAGCTTATCGGTGGCATCCGGATTGATCGTCTCGACGATTTCCAATTGTACGCCATGGCTTTTCAACCGTTCAATAATAAGTCTATTTTCTTGATTTTCAAAGAACTCAATTACACTTTTTGCAATGCGGTCGCCGATTTCGTCCACGAGGACCAAATCCATCAGGTTCGTCTGCTGCAAATTGTCGATATTTTTGTAATGCTTGGCCAATTTTTTTGCGACAGTTTCCCCTACGTAACGGATCCCGATCGCATACAGCACGCGTTCAAACGGAACATTCTTCGACTGCTCGATGCCATTGACGAGATTCTCCGCCGATTTCTGCGCCATGCGTTCCAGCGGCAGAATCTGTTCGATTCGCAATTCGTACAAATCGGCATAATTCTGTACGAGCCCATTATTGTACAAAAGCGCCACGGTTTCCCCGCCCAAACCTTCGATATCCATTGCCTTTCGCGAAATGTAATGCTGGATCCTGCCGATGATTTGCGGTGGACAACCATAGAAATTCGGACAATAATGCTGGGCTTCACCGGCATTTCTGATCAATTCGGTTTGGCATTCCGGACAATGCGTGATGTATTGTGTAGGCACCGAACCATTCGGTCGTTTGCTCAAATCCACGGCGATGATTTTCGGGATGATTTCGCCGCCTTTCTCTACAAAAACCGTATCGCCGATGCGGATGTCGAGTTTCTCGATCTGGTCGGCATTGTGCAACGATGCGCGTTTGACGACCGTTCCGGCGAGCTGTACGGGTTGCAGATTGGCCACCGGCGTAATGGCTCCGGTCCGTCCGACTTGATACGAAATCGAATTCAATACGGTAAAAACCTGTTCGGCCTTGAATTTATAGGCAATGGCCCAACGCGGCGATTTGGCCGTGTAGCCCAGTTCTTCCTGTTGGTGCAGTGAGTTGACTTTGATGACCACGCCATCGGTTTCATACGGCAGGTGGTGGCGGTGCTGGTCCCAATATTCGATAAATCCGAAAACCTCGTTCAGATTTTTAGCAAGCACCGCTTCTTTCGGGACTTTAAAACCCCATTGTCTCGCGTGTTCCAAACCTTCAAAATGCGTTTTGAATGGCAAATTATTTCCAACAATCGAATACAACAAACAATCGAGCGGACGTTTGGCTACTTCCGAGGAATCCTGCAATTTCAAGCTTCCAGAAGCGGTATTTCTCGGGTTCGCGTAAGGCGTCTCTCCTATTTCGATCAATTCCTGGTTCATTTTTTCGAAACCGGCGAGCGGCAAGATGATTTCGCCTCGGATGTCAAATTTCGGTGGAAAATCGCCTTTGAGATGCAATGGGATCGATTTGATGGTTTTGATGTTTGTCGTGACCTCATCGCCTTGAAAACCATCGCCACGTGTCACGGCCTGTTTGAGCTTGCCGTTTTCATAGGTCAGGTTCATCGACGCACCGTCGTATTTGAGTTCGCACGTATATTCTACGGCAACATTTCCCAAAGCACGTTGAATCCTCGCTTCCCAATCCTGCACGTCTTCTGTCGAATACGAATTGTCGAGCGAATACATGCGGCTTTCGTGCACCACCGTCTTGAAATTTTTCGTAACCATCCCGCCGACACGCTGCGTGGGCGAATGCTCGTCGAAGAATTGCGGGTTTTCGGTTTCTAGCTTTTCGAGTGTCTTTAGTTTCTGGTCGAAATCGAAATCGGAAATCGTGGGATTGTCGAGTACGTAGTAATTATAGTTGTGTCCGTTGAGTTCGTCTCGCAGGGATTGGATTTGCTGTTGGATGTCCATTGGAGTGTGGTAATGAAATTTCGGTTAAATTTAAAAAAGTTTGGCCACGAATGCACGAATTTGTTTTGTAATATTTTAAAGGATAATTTACGGGTTCGCGTGAGGGATTGCAGCGAAAATCCTTTTGCGAAGAATGAGCAAAAGATTGTAGCGAAAAGCCCGACGGTTGCGCAATGCAATGGAGCAACCGGCACGCCCAAACTCAGAAACTCAGGCGCTCAGCTTCTCAGGCACTAAACAAAAAAAAACCGCCCACCCGAATAAACGGAATGAGCGGCCTCCTGGAAATAATCTCAACAAAACTTACTTCTGGATTATGATAAAGTCGGATCTTCTGTTCTTGAAGTGTTCCGCCTCGGTGCACTTGACACCGTTCTTACATTTGTTTGTGAGTCGGCTTTCGCCGTACCCAATGGCGCTTTCGATTCTTGTTGAGTCGATTCCTTTTGAGATGATGTAGGTTTGCGTCGACTTCGCGCGGTTGTCGGACAGTTTCATGTTGTAGGCATCTTTCCCGCGTGAATCGGTGTGCGATTCGATCTTGATCTTGATGTTCGGGAATTTCTGCATGATGAAGACCACTTTATCGAGTTCTTCTGCGGCCTGCGGCGTGATGTCCCATTTGTCGTAGTTGAAGAAAATCGGGTTGACGGCAACTTTTTCGACACCTTTGTCCTTGACCACGAGATCGTCGTAATTGCTGAGCTCGAAGTTGACGTTCGGGATTTCGTTATCGTTCTTGCCGATGGTTTCGACTTCTTTCTCATCGGAACTGTGGTTGGTTTTGGACGCGATCAGTTTGTATTTCTTCTTGCATGGCACGGTGACTTTGTATTTGCCTTCGTTGTCGGTGGTCGTTTCGGTCACGAGATCGCCGAATTGGTCGTAGGCTTTGATCGACGCGCCCAAAATCGGCAGTTTCGATTTCGAATTGATGACGATTCCCGAAATGTGTTCGTTGCACACCGGTTTGACTTTCGTGAAATAATACAGATCGTCATCGCCTTTGCCGTTGAGACGGTTCGACGAAAAATAACCGTAGCTGTCTTTCGGCTCGACGATGTAGGCAAAATCATCCTTGTTCGAATTGATCGGGCTTCCTAAATTTCGCGGTTCGGAAAAATTGAGCGGCGCGGTGAATTTGGATTCGTAAATGTCCAAATCGCCCAATCCGTAATGCCCGTCGGAAGAAAAATACAATTTTCCGTTGCTGAAAAACGGAAACATCTCCTCGCCGATTGTGTTGATGTTCGGTCCGAGATTCTGCGGCGTACCCATCGTTCCATCGGTAATGGAGACGACGTACAAATCGGTGCCGCCCATTCCGCCCGGCATGTCCGAAGCAAAGAACAGCCATTTGCCGTCTTCACTGAGCGCCGGATGGCCGACTGAATACGAATCGCTGCTGAAGAACATTTTCTCGGGTTTGCCCGCTTTGTTGCCGTCGATGTTGACTTTGAGGATCTGGAAATTGTTCGTACGCGACTTGTCGATGACGAGTTTGTCGTTTTTCTTGACGATGTTGGCCGTGAAATAAACCGTTTTCCCGTCCGGACTGAACGTCGCCGTGGCTTCGTGGTATTTCGTCATGATGTCGGGCAGGAAAGCGGTTTCGGCAAACAGCGATCCGTCGACGGCGTTGCGCTCGGCAACATAGAGATCGAGGAACGGCTGTTTATTCCAACTGTACAATTTCTCGTTGAATTTGGTCGTGTCCTTGGCCGAAGCGTAGACAATCTTTTCACCATAAAATGCCGCACCGAAATCGGATTTGGGGGAATTGATTTCCAATCCTTTGACGGTATAGAGCGGCGTGGCCGAAGCCAGACTGTCGAGCGTTTTCTTTTGGTTCATGTAACGCGCGATTTCCTTTTGGTCGCCTTTCTTCTGCAGGTATTCCTTGGTGAGCTTGTCGGCCTTGGCATAATCGGTGACGCCCTTGAGCGTCTGGATGTAGCGTAGGAAATATTCCTCGCTCATTGTCTCGCCCTGGATGTCGTACAATTTCTGGTACCATTTGAGCGCGTTGCGGTTGTCATCGATGTTGTAATACGAATCCCCGGCGCGCTTGATCGCTTCCATCGAAGGGTTTTCGGCCGTGGCCAGGTATTCTTCATATATTTTGGCCGCATCTACAAACGCGTAGGTTTGGAATAATTTGTCGGCCTTCTTGAGTTTCGTCTGTGCAAAAGTCGCCGTCAAACAAAACAACAAACTGAGTAGAACTAACTTTTTCATGATTGTCTGGTTTTAGAAAAATCTCGGGGATTTGATTTGACTGGCTTTTTTGACCAATTGGAAACGGAGGATGATTTCATGCGATCCGTCATTGTATTTGTTCAGATCGGTTACGGTGTAATCGTAGGCGTAACCGGCGTACAGGCTCGGTGTGATCTGGAATCCGGCCAGCGCGCTGATCGAATCGTCGATGCGGTGCGAAACCCCGAGTGTCAATTTTTCCTGGATCAGGAAATTGGCCGACACATCGACCGTAATCGGCGCTCCGCTCACGAGTTTCCCCATGACGGCGGGTTTGAATTTGAGGTTTTCGGTCAAATCGAACACATAACCACCGATGGCGTAATAGTGCAAACGGTCGGACAACACGGCTTCCTTGACGTCATCGTAATATTCATCGCGCAGGAAACTCGGTACCGAAATCCCGGCATACCATTTTTCGGTGTACAGGTACAAGCCTGCGCCGAGCGACGGCTTGGTTTTGCTGATGTTGTTGTTGAGCAAAACGTCGGATTCGTCATAGTAGCGGCCTTTGCTCCAGTCGACGTTCATCGAACGCATCCCGGCTTTGGCCCCGAAAGCGAGCTTCATGTCGTAATTGAGGTTCAGCGTATACGAGGCGTTGGCTTCTAGATAAAGTTCGTTCGATGGGCCGAGTTTGTCGTTGATGACGCTCAGACCCAATCCGATTTTTTCATTCGACAAAGGCGAATCGATCGTGAGTGCCTGTGTTTGCGGCGCACCGTCGATGCCCGTCCATTGTGAACGGTGCAAAAGGGTCGCTTCGAGTACACCCGCCGAACCCGCATAACCCGGGTTGACGGTCATGGTGTTGTACATGTATTGCGTATATCCGGGCTGTTGCTGTGCCGTTGCCGTGACAGCAATCAATGCAATCCACAAAATATAAGCGTTGTTGAGATTTATATGCAGTTTCATATCTATACTATTTAGTTAATAAAAAACGGGGCGGCTTGGCCGTTATCGCGTAATCGACAACCAGCCAGATTTTGGTTTGCCACCCATTCCCAAGTCGAGCGTGTAGTAATAAGTACCGGTCGGGAGCTTATCGTCCTTGTTGACCGCGCCAGAAACATTGGCGGTGCCGTCCCAGTCGTTGGCGTAGCCCGATTGGCTGTAGACCAACGCACCGTAGCGGTTGTACACTTCGAATTTGTTGTTCGGGAAGTTTTCGATGCAATCAATCCTGAAAGTATCGTTCGAACCATCCTCGTTCGGGCTGAACTCGTTGTACACGATCAGGCAAATCGGCGAAGTAAAGGCTTCCGCACTGTTGTTGCCCGGATCGATGTCATCGGGATTCGTGGTCACGATGGTTGCGATATTGAGGTAATTGCCGGTGGGCAGTACCGTCACGCTGACCGTGAGAATGGCAGTTTGATCGGCTTCCAAAAGCGGAATTGTCCACGTACCGCTTACATTGCTGTAAGTTCCTACCGAGGCGGCAGCGCTCACGAAAGCGTAGCCGTTCGGCAAGGTTTCGTTGACGTTCAGGTCGTGGAATTCACCACTTCCTACGTTGTTTACGGTAATCGTAAACGTGACGATGTCGTCGATGTTCGGTGTTGGATTGTCAACCGTTTTGGTAATCGTCAAATCGGAACAAGTTTCAATATTGATGTCGCGGTCGGCATTGGTAATACCGCTGCAACTGTTATAGTAAGATACGTCTACATTTCCTTGCCCCATGGCCATCCAGGCGACGCGGGCATAGTTATCGGTGAGTTGTCCCCCTTGGACAATCGTTCCGTTGGGTGAAACCGTCCAGACATAATCGGTCATGCCGGCTTCGGTGGTGTAAGTCACTTCTTCGAATACACATTCTATGGCCTCGCCACCTGAAAGCGTTGCAGGGATATTTCCGCCAAAGCTTACAGTGATGGCCAATCTGACGCCGCTTTCACAACCGCTGATCGGATCGGTCAATGAGGCATAGTAAATTCCGGTGGCAAGTGCCGTAGAAGACGCCACCACATTCCCGCCAGTCGATGCATTGTACCAAGTGACATTGGCTTCATTGACCTGGATATCGGCTACCGTTGGGTTGTCGGTGATACAGAAATCCTGAGAATCATCGATGGTCGTCGGTGTAGGCACGTTGATGATGGCCACGGTCACCGCCAATCGGATCGAGCTCGCACAACCTGAAGCCGCATCGAACGAAACGTAATAAACACCACCGTTGGTCAATGCGGTATCGGGTGTCAATTGGTTTCCGCCAGTGGCTGCGTCAAAGAACACCACATTGGCTTCGTTGACTTGGATGTCGGCCACGGTTGGATTTTGTGATTGACAAAAATCCTGCGTATCATCATTGGTGGTTGGCGTTCCGGCATCATTGATGTCGACAGTTACCACCAAGCGAACCGAACTTTCACAACCCGTCACCGAATCGAAAGCCGCAGCATAATAAACCGCTCCGTCAATCAAGGCAATATCGCCGGTCAATTGGGTTCCTCCAGTTTGGGCATTGTACCAAATGACTCCGGTTTCGTTGACCTGAAGATCGGAAACGGTTGGCAAATCGGCCACGCAGAAACTTTGGGTATTGCTATTGGTCGTTGGCGTGGCCGGATCGGTGATTCCGATAGTGACGGCCAATCTGGTCGCGCTTTCGCAACCCGTGTTTGGATCTACAATCGATGCATAATATGTAACACCGTTGGCCAAAGCATCGGTCGATGCCAAAGCCGTTCCTCCGGATTCAGCATTGTACCAGATTACACCAGTTTCATTGACTTGGATATCGCCAATAGTTGGATTGTTTACCAAACAGAAATTTTGATTGGCATTATTGGTCGTTGGTGGATTGGTGTCATTGATGTTGATCGTCACGGCCAATCTTTCGGAGCTTTCGCATCCGGTTGTTTGTTCAAAAAGGGCTGCATAATAAGTTGCTCCGTCAACCAAAGTAGTCGTTGAAGCCAAACTATTGCCTCCGGTTTCGGCATCATACCAAATCACACCGGTTTCGTTGACTTGGATATTGGCAATCGTTGCATTGGCAATCAAACAGAAATCCTGGGTAGAACTATTGGTCGTCGGCGCATCGGGATTGTTGATGTTGACCACCACCGCCAATCTTACCGAACTTTCGCAGCCTGTCACCGCATCGGTCAACGAAGCGAAATAAGTGGATCCGTTGACCAGTGCATCGGTAGTCAACAAAGGCGTTCCTCCGTTTGGCGATAAGTACCAGACCACATCGGGTTCATTGACCTGAATGTTGGCCACCGTTGGGCTGTCGATCAAACAAAATTCTTGTGTTGCGTTGTTGGTCGTTGGCGTTCCCGCATCATTGATATTGACCGTGATGGCCAATCGGGTCGAACTGCCGCAACCGGTCGAGGCATCGAACGCGGCATAATAAATCGCATCGTCTACCAAAGCGGTATCGGCAGGCAGCAAGTTCCCTGCGGTTGGCGCGTCGTAGAAAATCACGCTCGGTTCGTTGACCTGAATGTCGGTGATCGTCGGATTGTTGGCCACACAGAAATCCTGGGTTGTATCGTTGGTCGTTGGCGTTCCCGAATCATTGACAATGACGGTCACTTCCTTGAAGTTGCCATTTTGATTGAGACAGGTTGTACCGCTGACCAGTCCGACATAATAGGTATAAGGCGAATTGGTCACGGTCAAACCGGAAATGGACAATACCCCCGAAGCTGAAATCGTATACGTCGCTCCGCCCACTACACTTCCACTCACTATCGGTTGCGAAGTATCGTTGGTGAAATACCAGCTAAATTCAGGATTGGCCAAGGTGGTCGTCGGTGTCAGTACCGCATCGGTTCCTTGGCACACCAAGGTATTGTTGGCATTGATGTCGGTCGGTTGCGATGACGGTAGAATCGTAAACGTAACCGAATCGCGATCGGGTTCGGCCGTAGGGCAATACTCATCGGAGCTTACCCCTACGTAATACGTATAGGTTCCCGGCGCCAAGCCGGTCAAGGTAAGCGTCGAACCGCTTTGGTTTGGAATCAACGTTTGTGTCGTTCCGTCGAATGAATACCAATAGAAAATCGGGTTGGTAATCGTCGCGGTCGAATCTAAGGTCGCCGATAAGGTAATATCGGTTGTATCGCAGAACGTCGTTGCCGTCCCGCCATTCAAGGTAATATCGGTAATCGCGGTTGGCGGAGCAGTTTCCCCAACGACGATCGTCACCGGTCCACGACTGTATGTTTCACAACCAAAACGAACCGGCTGGATGTAATACGTGTAGGTTCCTGCGGCCAAGGTCATCGGTACGGTAAAACTCGTTCCGGTGGAGACTACATTTCCACCTGTTTCGGCGTCGTACCAAACATAAGTCGTACACGGTTCCGGAGTGACATTCAAGGTAATCGTTTGTCCTTGGCAGACATTGATCGTATTGGTTTCATCGGCACCATTGACCGAAGTATCGGCAAATCTCCTGATGTCGTGTACGCGCAATTGATCGAGCACCGTCGCCACGCCACCAAAACGGATCTTGATGCGATCGTAAACGACCGTCTGCGGGCTTACGATTACCCGGGCATTTCCTCCACCGAGCAAATTCAGGGTCAACAACGAAGACGTATTGTCGATGACTGGCGTCACCGGTGTGTTGCCGTTGTACATCTGGATCGTAAATCCGGCGAGCAGGTTCAAATTCAGAACCGTAGAAGGACGCGAAAGAATGATTTCCAGTCGGTCGCCCGGCAACGTCGGCGTGCGGAAAGAAACGGTCAAATCGGCTGCGGCCAAAACCCCGGCACCGCTGAACATCGTCGCAAACGAACTGACATCGCTGTCCACCGAATTGAACGGATTGGCCACACCAACCGTACTCGTCGCAGCACCGACCCCAAGGTCGACCGCGCCGCTGAATACATCTTCGACATCACCAGCACCACAGGCTACCTGGGTTACAATCCTATCATAATAGGCTTCGTAAACTTTGACGTTTTGGGCCACGCTAACGAGCGAACCTACGATAATCCTGACCCCATCATAAGCCTTCGGGCCTGTGTTGTCGGAAGGGACAAACGTAAATTCGAAATTGTTGTCGCCCGCAAGCAAATCGGCCAAAGAGCCCGAGACGGGTTGGATGGTTCCAATATCAACCGGAATTCCCGCGCCATTTCTTTTGGTTCCGATGACAGAATATGCACCAGCGACAACCAATCCGCTGTATTCCGAGCCCAGTTTGACGGTCAGCGGGGTTCCGGCCGATATGGTAGTATTCCATTGCAAGGTTTGCCAAGTAGTTCCGATGCCGAGCAAACCGATTCCGGTTGTAATCGTGGAAAAAGTTTGCGGATTGCCATCGATGGCCTGGGCGGCATTGGCAACACCTCCGGTAAGGATGGAGCTCCAGCTTTGGGTGTTGGCGTACACCCTTTCGGTCAGCGGCGGGCAATTGGCCGGATCAATCACGACTACCGAAACACTTCCGCTGTCAGAGCAATTGCCATTTGAGGCAATCGCGGTGAAAGTATAGAATCCGGCAGCGGTAAACGGTCCGTAGGTATTTGAAGGCAAGGCATTCCCTTGGGCATCATACCAAGTGATTGGCGCATCGGCTGTGGCTTCGAGCGTGACCGAAGTACCGAGATTGACTACGAGATTGGCATTGGCAATCGTCAAAACCGGTTGCGGACTGACCGTTACTTCGACTTGCTGGATGGAAGAAGAACAACTGCCACTCAAGCTTTGCATCTGGATGTAATAGGTTCCGCTTGCGGTGATTGCTGAAGCGGCTTCGGTCGTGATCGGATTGTTATTGCCGTCGAAAAATAAATATTGGATGTCGCTTGAACTGTCGAAATTGACAATGGCATCGGAAAGATCGACGCTTCCACAGCCTGTCATCGTCGGTGTTACCGTCAAGATCAATGCGGACGAATAATTAACGGTCACCGCCTTAAGCGTGTTGGCTACATTTTCACAAAGCCCATCGACCGTCAGTGAGATGCAATATTGGTAAGGCGAATTGACGGCTGTAAGCCCACTGATCGAAAGCGCCCCAGTCGTGTCATTCTTTACATAAGTCACCCCGGGATCGCCGGCATAGCCTGTGGTGATTTCCTGGGTTTTCTGCTGGTCTTTGTAATATTTGAAAACCGCACCACCGATGGAGGAAGAAGGCGACAAAGTAACGTTTCCATTGCAGGCGCTGAAAACATTCGCGATCGAAATATCATCGGCGACAGGCAAATCAACAACGGTAACATTGACACGAACCCTTTCCGATTCTTCGGTACAGCCAATCCTTCTTGCCGCTACATAGAACGAGGTATTTTCGGTAAGCACTGGGGTCACGAAAGGTTGTCCCGATGCGATTACGGCCAAAACAGTTCCGCCAGTAGGTTGTGCATACCAAACCAATTCGGTTCCGGTGCCGCTTTCAGCCACGAGTGATGCCGTCGAGCCTTCGCAAATTCTTGGGTTTAGCGTGAACAGGTCATTGATGACCGGTCGTGCCGGGCCACGGGTTACCCCAAATAAATCGAGGCTTTGGGTGAGTTGTACATTCAAAAGCGAATTGTATCGGATCACGACCCTATTGATGGCTCCATTGGGAAAAAATGGAATGCGGGCGACTTGGTTGCCTTGCAGCAAGGTGAGCAAATCAAGATCGAGCAAAGCGCCCAGATTTTCGGAATGCACGAGATTCGGCCCATTGTACCCCAGGATTTGAATGTTGTTGACCACACCCAATCCCAGTAAAGCCGGCGGAATTCGCATCCTGACATAATATTGATCGGTCGGTTCGAACAAACCATCGAAGTAGACCGTTTGTTCGATTGAGGCCGCTACGGCCAATACGCCGAGGCTCAATCTCGAATAATTGTTCGGGTTCGCGTCGATGGCAAAATGCGGATTGGCCACTCCTGCCCCGCCAAGACCGAGCAAATCGAGATTCAATCCAGCGCCGTCAAAAGAGGTAAACGATGGTCCGCCGCAAACATCCTGCGTACCGATGTAAAATACCTCGTAAACATCGAGCCGTTTGACATTGTTGAGCCCGACGAGCGAACCCAATCGATTGGTCAAGCGGATCCGGTCATAATCCTGTGCAGGCGTGATCGCGATGAAATACTCGTTGGCCGCATTGACCACAATACGAAGCCTCGGGGAAGCAAAAGCATTGGTTACCTGGCTTTCGCCCGTAAGCACCGGCGTGTTGCCCATCTTGGCCTGGACGGTAAATTCCTGGTTTCCGATCAGCACCGTACCGAGCACATCGGACAATAACCCTCCGAGGCTTCCGCCCAATAAGGAAGGCAACAGGTTGTCATCGGTGTTGATCTTGACATAAGAAGTGGTGTTGGCTGGTACCGTTGCAGGATATTGCAATTCGAGGTGACCGGTGTAGGCTCCAATTCCGACCAGGATTCCAGAACTGGCGCGGATTCTTGCTCGTGTAGTAGGATTGCCGTCGGTAGCACTTGGGGCGGAATCGACATTGTCCTGGCTTGAAATCGTGTTGGCGTAGATTGGGACAGATTGTCCTCTTACGCTCAGTTGAAAAGAAAGCGATAGGATGAAAACAATCACATATCGCCATTCAACTTTTCGTCGAACGGAAGTAATAAAATCCATAAGCATATAATTAAGTTAATATTGAGATTTGAGACTATTTTAAAAACTTATTATTCTATGTGCTTGTGTGGTATTTTTTCTTTTGTGTTTGTTTTTGAATTATTTATATATTGTTTAAGGCATTTTTAAACAATTTAATATATATTTGTTTTTGTAATGTTTGTGATTCTTGGTAAGAACAATAATGATTCTTTATCTATCGTTACTACATTAATAAGGAAGAAACCCCTAATTCTACCTCCAAACCAAAACAAAGTTTTAGTTCGAACTAATCTACTTTTTATTGCGGTGTCATTAAAAAAATTACCACAATTGTGTGAATATTTTTTTTAATCAATTGCTTGCTGATTACACCTTCGCCAGGGTTGGATCAGGCCGAGTTTTTAAAAAAATATTAACCCCGTATCTGTAATCGCTTAGATAAAGGTACAAACATTTTGCGAATATGCAAGAAAATAATTCTCTAAATGCGAATTTAATTTTAAAAAAATTAAAAAAAGCGCTGAAAATTAGTACAGATATTCAACTTTCTGAATTCCTGAACATCAAACCAAATACGATTTCCACTTGGAAAAAAAGGAACTCTTTAGATTACGCTTCAATAATTGCAATTTGCGAACTTTACGAAATCGATTTGAACGACATCTTCTTTGAGAAGAAAAATCCGAAGAAAGATTTTAGCAATTACACCTCCGAAACCCCATTGGTAAGCCGGGAGGTACAATTCCAGTATTGCATCGGAAGCGCAGGCATTCTCGAAAGCCTGCCCAAGTACAACTTCCCTTTTGTGCGTGCCGAGGAAACACGTGCCTTTCAGGTTCTGAGCAACAACATGTTCCCTATTATTGAGGAAAATTCTTTTGCGGTATGTGAATCCTGCGAAATCGGAACCATTTCCGAAAACAGCCTGGTGGTGATTGTCAGCAAAGCCAAAGGATTGTTCATCAACCGCATCCAGAAAAGCGAGAAACCCGATACGTTTATATTGAGCAGCGAAAATGCTTTTTTCAACAACGTATCAATCCACATCAGTGAAATCAATGAGATCTGGCTCATCAAAGGAATCCTTTCCTACAACATCAACAACGAGAACAAAATACAGTTCATCAATGACAGTCTAAAAAAGATTGACCAGGCGGTGGCCAAAAACGTGGAATAACGCCTATTTATATATAGTATTGAAAAAGCCGCAATTGATTGCGGCTTTTTTTAGGACTGAATGATCTTGTCGATCTGCTGGTACAATTGGCCGTCACTGAGAAATGCGCCTTGTTTGATCAGCTCGAAAACCGAAGCATTCCTTTCTTCGGTGAATTCTTTTTTGCCGATTTTCATTTCGATTTCGTCGGTAAACATGTGGTCGCTGAGCCATTGCAAGCCTTCCTTGGTCAGGAAGTCGATTTCAGCAACCATTGACTTGAGCACAATCGAATGCACCGAAGCCTCCGAAAGCCGGAACAGGAAAATATGATTTCTTGAAAAATGCTCGAGATATTCCGCACGTGTCAAAACACCTTCCCAGATCAGGTCAGAAAAGACGTCGAGTTCCTGTTCGGCGATGTGCGGTTGTTCTTGTTTAATTTTGTCCCATTCGGCCTTGTCGATCGATTGGGTCGCAAGGAAGTTGATGAACTCGGATGTGAGTTCTTCGAATTGTTCTTTGGTTAATCTTGTGTATTTCATTGTTGTATTGAAAGATTTAAAGATTAAAAAATTGAAAGATTCGTTGCGTTGAAATTTAGAGGTCAACCCGTTAAAGTCGTCAATCTTTTAATCATTCTATTTTTTTAATCTTTTAATTAGCCCGGATGGCAGTGGAAATCCTTTTTGCCAAATATTTGATCAGATTTCTCCTTCGCCGAAATGACAAAACAACCTGATGAGAAAATCATAAGCAAAAAGATTGCAACGGACAGCCGGAATGGCTCCTAAAAAAAAATCCCGACATACATCGGGATTTTTCTATACCTATATATAGTATATTATTTCTCTGCTACGATTTCGTATGGCAATTCAACCACTACATCGCGGTGCAAACGAACGCTGGCGCTGTATTTACCAGTACGTTTTACCACACCTGAGGTGATGAATTTACGATCGATCGGCTGGCCAGCAGCTTCCAAAGCTTCAGCAAGATCAATGTTGGTGATGGATCCAAACAATTTCTCTCCGCCTGCTTTTGCAGCAATCTTGATTTCCAAAGCTTTCAATGCTTCAGCTTGCTTCTTGGCATCTTCCACAATTTTTGCCTCTTTGTGCGCTTTTTGTTTCAGGTTTTCAGCCAAGATTTTCTTTGCTGATGGTGTAGCCAAAGTGGCGTGCCCTTGCGGGATCAAGAAGTTTCTTCCGTAACCTGGCTTAACCGTTACGATATCGTCTTTAAAACCTAAGTTTTGAACGTCTTTTTTTAAGATCAATTCCATGTTGTTGTCCTTGTATTATAGAAGTTAGGTTCCGGTTTTGGGAAACCAACAACTCGTTAAAAATTATTTCAATAAATCCGCTACGTAAGGCATAAGCGCCAAGTGACGTGCTCTTTTTACCGCTACCGATACTTTTCTTTGGTATTTCAAAGAAGTACCTGTCAAACGGCGTGGCAAGATTTTCCCTTGCTCGTTGACGAATTTCAATAAGAAGTCAGGATCTTTGTAGTCTACATATTTGATACCTGCTTTTTTGAAACGACAATACTTTTTAGTCTTGTTGGTTTCAATATTTAAAGGAGTAAGATATCTGATATCTCCGTCTTTTTTTCCTTTTGCTGATTGTTCGATGTTAGACATAATAATTAAGCTTTAGCGGTTTTTAATTTAGCTCTTCTTCTTTCAGCCCAAGAGATCGCGTGTTTGTCAAGACTTACCGTCAAGAAACGCATGATTCTTTCGTCGCGTCTGAATTCAGTTTTCGAAAGCGATTAAAACCTCGCCAGATACTTTAAATTCGAATAAATGGTAAAAGCCACTTTTCTTGTTTTGGATTTCGTAAGCCATTTTCTTCAGGCCCCAATCCTCTTTTGATACCATTTCTGCTCCACGTGAAGTAAGGAAATCTTCGAATTTGCTTACTGTTTCCTTTACCTGAACCTCAGATAAAACGGGATTTAAAATGAAAACAGTTTCATAATGATTCATAAATAATTTATTTAAAAATGTTAAAATGAGTGCAAAAGTAGTAATTAAATTTTAATACGCAAACATTTTTCAACTTTATTCGTTGTATTGCAAAAAAAGCCGATAAACATTAGGTTTGTTGGAATTTTTATTCTACTTTTACAGCACCAAATCTATAATAAATAAAAATTATGAAGTTAAACTGTGTAGTTGTAGATGACTCGTCCATCCAAAGGATGATCATCGCAAAGTTAGTGAATAATCATCCAAATTTACATTTAATTGGTGATTTTTCCAATGCAATTGAAGCAAAAAATTGCATGTCGGTACATACCGTGGACTTGATATTTCTGGATATTGAAATGCCGGTCATCAGCGGTTTTGATTTCCTTGACGGATTGAAGGTGAAACCCCAAATCATTTTCATCACGTCTAAGGCGGAGTACGCTATGAAAGCGTTTGACTATGATGCGACGGACTACCTACAGAAACCGATTGCACTCGACCGTTTCAATGCTTCAGTCAAAAGGGCTATGGACTTCCATTTGCTGAAGAAAGAAAACCAAGAAGAAGATGGCGAACACATCTTTATTAAGAGTAATCTTAAGAAGCTTAAAGTGTTCACTTCCAAAATCAAATGGATCGAAGCATTTGGCGACTATGTAAAAGTAGTAACCGAAGAAGACAGCAACCTGGTACTTTCTACGATGAAATCATTCGAGAAAGACTTGTCGAAAGACAAATTCATCAGGGTCCACAAATCCTACATCATCAACATTGATAAGGTGGAACGTTTCAACAGTAAATTTGCTGAGATCGGAATAACAAAAATACCTTTGAGCCGAAACAAGAAAGAAGATCTTGTCCGCGCTTTGGCCATCGCCTAATAAAAATCAACGTTTACGGTCGCTTTGATCGGCCTGAACTGCGAAACAGACTCAAAACTATCCAGTATTTTCTGGATAGTTTTTTTTGTGCCCTGCAACGGCTGGTTCTGTGGAATCTTGACCATAATGGTACGGATGTATTCGTTGCGGATGCGTGCAATGGCCGGTTCTTCGGGCCCCAAAACTGGAATATTCAGGTTTTGCGACAACACCTGATACAGCCACATCGCACCTTCCTTGAGTTTTTCGTAATCACGGTGTTTGAGCGTAATTTTAATCAAACGGAAATACGGCGGATATTTGTAAATCTGGCGCTCGTACAATTGTTCCTTGTACATGCCGATGAAATCGTTGTTCGTGACCTGCTGGATTGTATTGTGGTTCGGATTGTAGGTTTGAATAATCACTTTCCCGCGTTTCTCCGAACGTCCTGATCTTCCGGAAACCTGCGTCATCATTTGATAACTCCTTTCAAACGCACGAAAATCGGGATGGTACAACATATTGTCGGCGTTCATGATGCCAACCAAACTCACATTGTCGAAATCCAAACCCTTGGCGAGCATTTGCGTGCCGACCAAAATGTCAATCTCGCGGTTCTTGAAACTGTCGATGATTTTCTCAAAACCGAATTTCCCGCGCGTCGTGTCCTGGTCCATTCTCCCGATTTTGGAATTCGGAAACAACTGTATCAATTCCTGCTGGATTTGTTCGGTCCCGAAACCCTTTGTCGTCAAATCGCGGCTCGAACAATTGTGACAGTTCACGGGATTGGCAATCGAATAACCGCAATAATGGCATCGCAATTGGCTTTTGTTCTTGTGATACGTCAAACTCACATCGCACTGGCGGCATTGCGGCACGTGCCCGCACGTCATGCATTCCACGACCGGCGAATAACCGCGGCGGTTTTGGAATAAAATGACTTGTTCGCCCAAGGCCAATGCTTCGGTAATTTGCTCAATCAACGTATCGCTGAAATGACCGCTCATTTTCTTGCGGAAATACTTGTCTTTCAAATCGACGAGTTCAATATCGGGCATCAATACCTTGCCGTAACGTTCGGTAATTTCCACCAAGGCGTATTTTCCCGAAACGGCATTGAAATAGGTTTCGATGCTCGGTGTAGCCGAACCCAGCAACACCTTGGCGTGATGGGAATTCGCCAACACAATCGCCGCATCGCGCGCATGGTATCGCGGTGCCGGATCCTGTTGCTTGAATGTCTGCTCGTGTTCTTCATCGACGATAATGATTCCGAGGTTTGAAAATGGCAAAAACAAAGCCGACCGCGCCCCGATCACCACCTGCGCTTTTTCTGAATTTTCCAGCACCTGCCGCCAGACTTCCACGCGTTCATTGTTGCTGTATTTGGAATGGAAAACCGCGACCTTGTTGCCGAAATAAGCGGTCAACCGTTCCACAAGCTGCGTGGTCAGTGCAATTTCAGGCAATAAATACAAAACTTGTTTTTCTTGCGCGAGGTATTGTTCGATCAGTTTGATGTAGATTTCGGTTTTGCCGCTCGAGGTTACGCCGTGGAGCAACGTGACTTCCTTGGATGCAAAACCAAGATTGATTTCATCAAAGGCTTTTTGCTGCACAGCGCTCAAGACCAGATCGCGTTCTTCGCGTTTGTCCTCGAAATTAATGCGGTCGTGCTGCAGATGGTATTCCTCGAAAATTCCCTTGTCGACCAACGCTTTTACAGCCGCCGTGGTAGCACCCGAAACTTCGACCAATTGTTTGACGGTAATCGGTTTGCGTTCCGAAGCCATCAATTGGAAATACGCCAGCACCAATTCTTTTTGTTTCTCTGATCTTTTGAGAATGTCGAGCAATTCACTCAAATTGTCATCGTTGCGGAATTCGACGTGCAAGCGCACATAACGCACCAGTTTCGGCTTGTAGACTTCCGAAACTTCTTCCTGCAACGACAATACATTTTTATGGATGAGTCCGTGGATGACCGGAAAAACATTTTTTTTGTTTAAAATCGAAACGACATCGTGAACTTTGAGCGAACTCGATTGCTGCACAGCCTGATACACCAAGAATTCCTCATCCGAAAAATTAGATTCATCCACAAATTCATTGGGCTTTTGGGAAATGACGGTCTCGCTTTTCGAGCAACAACGCGCTCGGCATCGCCCCGCGGTACACATCGCCGATCGCACACATGTAATAGGAAGCGATCCACTGCCAATGCGCGATTTGGATTTCATTCACCATCGGGGTTTCGTCCAGAATTTGGTGGATTTCCTTGGCTTCATACAGCATCGGCTCATTTTGGTGCAGTTCGATGGCAAGCGAGGTGTAAATCTTGTTTTTGCCAAACGGGACCGCGATGCGCATCCCCTTTTTGATGTAGTGGAATTCGGCCTCGGAAACACGGTACGTAAACGTCTTGGCGAGCGAAAGCGGCAGGATTACTTCTACAAAATGAGGCATGGAGGAAATTCGAGATTAAGGCGTAAAGTTACGGAGAGATTTTAAATTTTAAATTTTAGATTTCAGATTTCAGATTTTCATATCTCGTGGTGAATCTGAAATCTGAAATTTACAATCTGAAATTATTTCACCCGTTCCCAGTACTGCGTCCGCCCAATGAGCGAAACGCCAATGTAACCGCGCACCTTGAGCCGGTCCTTGCCTTCCAGACAAATGATGCTCTTGTACAATTTACCGTGTTTGGGATCTAGGATTTTGCCGTTGGTGTATTCGTTGCCGACCTTGGTCAACCCTTTGATCACAACCAGCCCCAGAATGGGTTTGTTGTGGTCGGTTCCGGAACATTCCACGCAGGTCTTGTCACGGTCTTTGGGATTGGTGAGTTCTACGATTTTGCCCCAATATTTGCCTTTGGCTTCATAGATTTCGACCACCGAAACCACTTTGCCGGTCTCGTCGTCGATGGTTTTCCATTTGCCGACAATAGAATGTTGGGAGAATACAAAAGAAGAAACGAATAAGGCAATCGACAACAAAATTCCGTTCATAGACTCGCGGTTTTAGCCCGGATAATTTGAAATTAAAAGGAGGACAGCCACTGGCTGTCCGGTATTTTTGCTTTAGCAAAAACAAAACACTTCAATTTCTAATAGCCGGAAAAAGCTCCTAAAAACTTAAGAAAGCTCTTGATTATGGTGACTCTTTTTCTTCAACTTGTTGATGGTTCCGTTGAGCTCGAAACCGAGCAACAAAATCATACAGTTGATCCAAATATAAAACATCATGATCAATAATGTACCGATCGAACCGTATAATTCGTTGTATTTTGAAAATTTAACGACCCAAATACCAAAGAAATACGAAGATAAAATGATTAAAATCGTCGTAAAAACCGAGCCGATCGAAATAAAAGAGCGATTCTTGTCGCGCTTGATCCCAAACTTGAAAAGGATCGAGGTCGTGATCAAAATCATGGTAATCACAAAAAGGTAACGCCCCATCGACAACAGCGGGATGCGGTCGCTCAAAACATCCTGGATTTTGGTCTGCTGGATAAACACCTCAAAAACGACAATCGATGAAATGGTCACCAACAAAATAAACGACAACAACAAAGACATCGCCACAGCCACGGCATATTGCCTCAAGAATCCACGTTTGATGATGACATGCCGCGAGGTCTCAAAACCGCCCATGATCGCGTTGAGTCCGTTGGCCATCAAGAAAATCGACAAGAAAAAACCGGTAGAAATGAGCCCCGAATGACTGTTGTTGAGGATGTCATTGATGATGTTGGCCACCGCCTCATACGTGCTCGGCGGTACACTTTCTTCCACAAAACGCAGGAAATCGCCCTGGAAATTATCGATTGGGATGTACGGAATCAAGTTCAGGATGAACAGCGCAAAAGGAAACAACGACATGAAAAAACTCCACGCAATCGCACCCGCACGGTACGCAATCGCGCCTTGCGCCACCCCAATAATATACAACTCGAGCAAATCATACAACGACAAGCCCTTGAGCCACGGCAACTTGACGCGTTGCGTGAGGTGCATCAGGTTCCTGACGACGGGGATTTTTTCGATTTTGGCTTCGAGAATGCGACTCATTTATTCAATTAACAGTTAATATTTTTTGGGCGTGCCGGCGGTTGGGCCTCCTACTTTTATCCAAATGGGTTGCCGCCGCCAGGCTGTCCGCTGTATCTTTTACGGCCCCGCCTCGCGCCACCTGGCTCCTTCGCTAAAACAGTTCACCGAACTGCTTTTTAACGCTCGGCCCTGCTCGGCCGCAAAAGGATGCCGCTTCCATCCTTCACGCAAACCCAGTCTTGCAGCGAAGCGGTCTTTGCTCTTGCAGCGAAGCGATCCATCAGCGCAGCGGTCTAAATTAAACCGCCTTCAAACTCAAATCCATATTATAAACCGAATGCGTGAGCGCCCCCGATGAAATATAATCGACGCCGCAATCGGCATAATGACGGATCGTTTTCTCGTTGATGTTTCCCGAGGATTCGGTCTGGCATTGGTCACCGATGACCTGAACCGCTTGCTTGGTCATCTCATAATCGAAATTGTCAAGCAGAATACGGAACACGCCGCCCGCTGCTAAGATTTCACGTACTTCCTCCAGACTTCTCGCCTCGACGATAATTTTCAAATCGAGGTGGTTTTCTTTGAGAAATTGCTTGGTTTTTTGAATCGCTTTCGAAATCCCGCCCGCAAAATCGTTGTGGTTGTCCTTGAGCATGACCATATCGTACAACGCAAAACGGTGGTTCTCCCCGCCCCCAATCTTGACCGCCCATTTCTCGGCGGCACGGAAACCCGGCGTGGTCTTTCGCGTATCGAGTACTTTGCACGGCGTTCCATCGAGCAATTTTTGGTACTGTTGGGTTTTGGTCGCGATGGCCGACATGCGTTGCATCGAATTCAAAACCAGTCGTTCGGCTTTCAATATCGATTGTGATTTTCCCGAAACATGAAATACCACATCGCCATATTTTACAGGCGATCCGTCATGGATAAAGGTTTCCACCTCTAAATCGGCATCGACGTAATGGAAAATCATTTTCGCAAATTCGACGCCCGCAATGATGCCCTCATCCTTGACCAACAATTTGGCCTTGCCTTCTGCCGAAGCGGGAATACAGGCCAATGAGCTGTAATCGCCGGGGCCGATGTCTTCGCGGATGGCGTTGGCAATAATCAATTGGAGTTCGGTCTGGAATTGTTCTTCGGTAATCATTTTGGGTGTGAATTTACGGTGGCTAAAATAAGAAAAAAGCTTTTGAAAACAGGCCACGGCTTAACATGGATTTGTCATTTTTTATTATTTTGCAGAAAAAATTTGGCCATGACCGAACTTAGAAGAACCGATTCCGACAACCTAGATTTCCGCGAACTCGTCACCCTGCTCGACCAATACCTGGCTGTGATGGACGGCGAAGAACACGCGTTCTACCATCAATACAACAAAGTCGACCTGCTCAGACAAGTCGTCGTGGCTTATACCGATGGCAAACCTTCAGGCTGCGGCGCCATCAAACCCGTTTCGGAAACCGAAATGGAAGTCAAACGCATGTACGTACGGCCCGAACTCCGCGGAAAAGGCATTGCCAAAGGCGTCCTTTCGGAACTCGAAAAGTGGGCCGCCGAACTGGGTTATAAAACCTGCATACTCGAAACCGGCAAACGCCAAACCGAAGCCGTCAACCTCTATCCTGCCTGTGGCTACGAAATTATTCCCAATTACGGACAATATGCCGGTGTAGAAAACAGCGTCTGCATGAAAAAAGATTTGCGATAAGTCGTTATATTTGCCAATCAAACCCTTACAGCGATGCACCACACCAAAAGAGGACTTTTTGCCGCCATCATGCTGATCATATCGATCGGGAATTACACGCGTCTGGACGGTGCCGATACTGTCCGTGCGGTAGTGTTTTTACAGATTTTCGCGATCGGTGCGCTTTCGGCGATCGTAATCCGTGAGGTATTGAGCCGTTTTAAAAACAAGGAATAATGACGATGACCAATAAACAGATCCTGATCCTTTTTCTCGTTGGCGCGGTGCTGACGATTTTGGGGGCTATCCTCAAAATTATGAAACTTCCTTTGGCGAGCCTGCCCTTGATCATCGGGATGACTTTTGAAGCCGCGGCCGGAATCCTGCTGGTCTACAAAATTTCCAAAAAGGAAGACAAGAAGGACGGATTTTTAGACAGCTAAAATGAACATCAAGCTCATCGCCATCGGTAAAACCGACGACAAAGCCTTGCAATCACTGATTGACCAGTACACCAAACGATTGTCGTTCTACGTCAAATTCGAACTCGAGATCATCCCCGACATCAAGAACGTCAAAAACCTTTCAGAAAACCAGCAAAAAGAAAAAGAAGGCGAATTGATTCTGTCCAAAATCACCGCGACCGACCAATTGATCCTGCTCGACGAGAACGGCAAAAGTTTCTCGAAGCGTCGGCTTTTCAGAAGAACTGCAAAAGAAAATGAATTCGGGAATAAAAACCTTGGTGTTTGTCATCGGCGGACCATACGGCTTTTCGGAAACCGTCTACCAAAAAGCACAGGGCAAGATTTCGCTTTCGCTGATGACGTTCTCCCACCAGATGGTGCGGTTGTTCTTCATCGAGCAATTGTACCGCGGTTTTACGATTTTGCGCAATGAACCGTACCACCATCAGTAGCTTAACGCTGAATATCACCACGAATTCTCGAATTTTTTGAAGTAATTTGTGAATTCGTGGCTTTACAGATTACATAAATTGTAAAGTTTGACCGCTTCAACAGCTTCTTTTACATCATGAACACGTAAGATTTTCGCTCCTTTGGTCAGCGCAATCGTGTTGACCACCGAAGTGCCGTTGAGCGCTTCTGCTGCTGAAACACCGAGTGCTTTGTAAATCATCGATTTTCTCGAAACGCCCGCCAATATTGGCAAATCGAGCATTTGGAGCAATTCGAGTTTTTGCAACACTTCGTAATTCTGCTCCAAGGTCTTGGCAAAACCGAAGCCCGGATCGACAATCAAATCGTTGATGCCGAAACTTCTGGCGGTTTGGATCCGTTCCGAAAAATAAAGCAACATGTCTTTGACAATATCGTCATAATCGGTCATTTCTTGCATCGTTTGCGGATTGCCGCGCAGGTGCATCATGAGGAAAGGCACTTGGAGGCGGCCCACGGTTTCCATCATTTTCGGGTCGAGTTTTCCCGCCGAAATATCATTGACAAGGGCTGCGCCTTCTTCGACACAGGCTTGGGCTACGGTACTCCGAAAAGTGTCGATCGACAACAGCGCTTCGGGTAAATGTTTCTTGAGTTGTTTTACCACCGGAACGATGCGCTGCCGTTCTTCGGCTTCGGAAACGAAATCGGCTCCGGGACGGGTCGAATAAGCACCGAGGTCGATGAATGTGGCGCCTTCGGCAATCATCTGTTCGGCGCGTAACAAAATTTTGGAATCGCTGTCGTATTGTCCGCCGTCGAAAAAAGAATCGGGCGTCAGGTTCAGGATTCCCATTATCTTGGGCTGTTGCAAATCGATTAAAGCGCCGTTGCAGTTGATTGTCATGCGAATTTTTAGTTTTTATCTTTTATCCGTACATTTCGCCGTTGAACGACACAGAAATATTGCTATTTTTGACCCGAGACCACTAAGGCCAAACCAAACATAATTCAAAATTTCCATACAAATATACAGCAATTCATGAAGAATACTTCCGAAGAATACGACAAGGTCATTGCCATTTGCCGTAAACTTTACACCAATAAAATGCAGGATTACGGGGCCGCATGGCGCATCCTGAGACTGCCTTCCCTGACCGATCAGATTTTCATCAAAGCGCAACGCATCCGCAGTTTGCAGGAAAATGAAGTGCGGAAAGTCAATGAAGACGAAACCGGGGAATTCATCGGCATTATCAATTATGCGATCATGGCCTTGATCCAGCTCGACCTGGGTATTGCCGACCAACCCGACCTCAATGTAGAACAGGCCACCCAGTGGTACGATGCCAAAATCAAGATCACCAAGGACCTCATGGAAGCCAAGAACCACGATTACGGCGAAGCCTGGCGTGACATGCGCGTGAGCTCGTTGACCGATTTGATCCTGCAGAAAATCCTGCGCGTCAAGCAAATCGAGGACAACCGCGGCAAAACGATTGTTTCCGAAGGCATCGATGCCAATTACCAGGACATGATCAATTATGCGGTTTTTGCCTTGATCCTGATGGATTTCCACCAACAATAAAACAGTACCGATGAAAAATTTTATCACCCAATTCTCCCGCATTTTTGTCGGAATTTTATTTATCATTTCCGGACTCATCAAACTCAACGATCCGGTTGGATTTTCGTATAAACTGGCCGAATACTTTGGCGAAACGGTTTTGAATATGCCGTTCTTCATCCCCTATGCACTCGCCATTGCCGTGTTCATTGTGATTTTTGAAACCGTGCTCGGCTTCATGCTGCTCGTGGGGTACAAACCCAAATTCACGGTTTGGAGTTTGTTGCTCATGATCGTTTTCTTTACGTTCCTGACGTTCTATTCGGCTTATTTCAACAAAGTCACCGACTGCGGCTGTTTTGGCGATGCGCTCAAACTCACCCCTTGGGAGTCGTTCACCAAAGATGTGGTGCTGTTGTTCTTCATCTTGATTTTGTTCTTCAACATGAAATTGATCAAGCCGATTTTGGGCAAAAAACCCACCAACTTATTGGTCGCCATCAGTCTTTTCCTGTGCTGTTTCATGGGCTATTGGGTATTGAACCATCTGCCTTTGAAAGATTTCCGTGCCTATAAAGTGGGCACCAACATCCAAAAAGGGATGGAAATCCCCGAAGGCGCACCCAAAGCAATCGTCGAGATGATTTTCATCTACAAAGTCAATGGAGTCGACAAAGAATTCACCGATAAGGAACTCGATAAAATCCCGGCAGGCGCGACTTTCGTAGATAGAAAAGACAAGGTGATTTCGGAAGGTTACAAACCGCCCATCCACGATTTCACGATGGAAAAAGACGGTTCAGATTACAAGGACGAATTGTTGCAAGAGCCTAAATTGCTGGTATTTGTTTCCTACGAATTGGAAAAGGCCGAAGCCACAGGCATGCGGCAACTTGAAAAATTGAACCAGCAGGCCAAGGCCAAAGGATACAAAGTCATCGGCATGACCGCTTCTTCGGAAAGCGAAATCGCGAAAAACAAAAAACAATTCGGCCTTACATTCGATTATTATTTCTGCGATGCGACGACTTTGAAAACCATTGAACGCGCCAACCCGAGTATTGTGGTACTCGAAAAAGGAACCATCAAACAAAAAGTGCATTACAACGATATTGCACTGCTCAATCTATAATACAATAAGATGGATAAAAGAATCGTAAAAGAAATACAGAGCCGTACCTTTTCGATCGCGACCGCTTGCGTGGTGGCTTTTGGGATTGGCTATTTTATGGTGGAACACATGTCAACGCGCGAAAAACCGCCGATGGGCAAAACCTTCCACATCATTGCAGGCTGTCTGCTCATCGCCATTGCCATCATTGTCATGGCGATGGTGGTCCGCGTCCATTTTTTCCCGAAGAAACAAAAAAAGAAAAGCCGCCCCGTTTTTCTCGACAAGGACATCCACAAAAAAAGCAACAACGATTGAGTTCGGGCTACGGTCAATCGCGCGAGTATTTTTAATAATTCTTTGGGATACATTTGCGGTTTACTGCTTAACTTTGTGTGTATTTTAAAAAAAACACTATGAAAAGACTATTGTTGCTTGTCCTCATATCTGCCACGCTCTCTTGCCAGGCACAGAAAACAGAATTCACCAAATCGGCCTTAAAGACCGAATTGCTGGCCCTCGACGGAAAAGAAATCACTTTCGGCGACATCCTCAAGAAACACCAGGGAAAAACCGTTGTCATCGAAATGTGGGCTTCGTGGTGCGGCGATTGCGTCAAGGCGATGCCCAAATTCAAGGAATTGCAAAACAACCATCCAGAGGTCGATTATGTATTCGTATCGATGGACAAGGCCGATGATAAATGGAAAGCCGGAATCGAAAAACACCAACTCAAAGGCGACCATTTTTGGGCCGTTGACGGGATGAAAGGCAAATTCGGCCAAGCCATCGACCTCGACTGGATCCCGAGATACATCGTGGTCGACAAGACCGGGAAAATTGTATTGTACCGCGCCGTAGAAACCGATTTTGAAAAAATAGATACTACCCTAAAAACCCTTTTATAATGAGACAGAAAATTGTTGCCGGAAACTGGAAAATGCACAAGAACGCTGAGGAAACCGAAGATTTGCTCAACGATTTAATCGATAAATTGCCGCATGATGTGGAAGCGCACATCGTGGTCGCGCCAACGTTTACCAATCTGGCTTCTGCTGTCGAACACCTCGAATTTACCAATATCGAAGTAGCCGCACAGAACATGCACCAATCCGAAAGCGGTGCCTATACCGGCGAGATTTCTGCCGACATGTTGCGCAGCATCGGGGTGCATTTGGTGATTCTGGGGCATTCCGAAAGACGGGCCTATTTCCACGAAACCGATTCGATTTTG
The DNA here is from genome assembly GCF_047602195.1 of Flavobacterium sp. Taxonomy (GTDB): domain Bacteria; phylum Bacteroidota; class Bacteroidia; order Flavobacteriales; family Flavobacteriaceae; genus Flavobacterium. The sequence continues at coordinate 1,948,803 of NZ_JASGHW010000004.1, read as the reverse complement.
GCCTATAAAGTGGATACGGCGCTCAAGAATTACATGAAGGTGATTTTCTGTTTTGGCGAAGAACTCAAGGACCGCCAATCGGGCAACCATTTCAATATCGTTGAAAATCAATTGCGCGACGGCTTGTTCCACATCGCCAAGGAAGCCTGGGCCAACATCATCCTGGCCTATGAACCGGTTTGGGCCATCGGTACCGGCGAAACCGCCACCCCCGAACAGGCGCAGGAAATGCACGAATTCATCCGCGAAACCATCCGCAAATCATTCGGCAGCGACATTGCCGAAGACGTCTCAATCCTGTACGGCGGCAGCGTAAAACCCGAAAATGCGCGCGAGATTTTCTCCAAACCCGACGTGGACGGCGGACTCATCGGCGGGGCCGCATTGAAAGCAGACGACTTTGCCGCAATTGTCGCGAGCATCTAAAAATATTTCTCTTTATGTGTAAAAGCGGTCTTCGGATCGCTTTTTTTATTGAAGAAAATTTTGCAGCAATGGACAGTTGTAAGTGTACCGGCGGTACGTTTGCGTATTGGCGTACAAGTTATTGAAATCATAAATCCAACGGCCGGGTTTGAAAATCGCCTTGGCGCTGTCGAAATTGAAATTGGAAGTGCCGCTTGCATAGTACTCGCATTCGAAAAGCATCAAACTGGCCAATGCTTTTTGTTCCTTGTCTTTGGCCAAGGCCAACGCTTTGAGGTAATAGGCTTTTGCCATCGTACAATCGTAGTAGTTGCCATTGTGGTAGGCTTGCTCACGTTTCATCCGGTTGCCGCCAAATACATAATCGCTGTAATCATAGTCGCCCGACGTCCATCCGTAAGCGCTCATCATCCACGCACTTCCGTAATAGGACACGTTGAAATAGGCATGGCCGAGTCTCATATTGCTTTCGGCGGTATTTTGCTTTTTAAGCTTGATCAGTTCGGCAACGAAACGCGCCTTGTTGAAAGGGTAATTGTATTTGCGTGGACCGTGGGCAAAAGCGAGCACTTTCGGAAGAAACGGATCTTCATTGAGGTAACTGAATTCGGAAATCTCATCCCAAAAATCGGTCGGGATTTTGGCGAATTCGGCATAAGCCGTTTCAAGGTCATTCTGGCGGAAAGCGATCGTTCCTTTCACATCGCGGTACACATTGATGTCTTTGAAAACCACGCCCGAACAAATGTAACGCTCAAACGGCGTCTTGTCTTTTTTGGCAATCAAAGCCATCAGCGCATCCATGTTCTTCAAGCTCGCATAACGTTCGAAATAGCCGATGTAGGTGTAATACGAATAATTATACGGCGGGAAATACCAATCACTGGCCGCCGTCATTGCTTTCTTTTCATCCGATTTGAGGAAGAACAGACCGGCCAAATCACAGCGGTTGATTTTTCGGTATTGCAACGATGCAATGCGGTACAACGTGTACATGCTTTTGAATTGCGAATCATCTTTTTCGGCGGTGTTCTCCATGGCGTCGAAACAATCAAAGAGTCGCTGTTGGATTTGGGGATCGGTGATGTCGTCTTGGTGCAACATCACCAGACAAAGCTGGATGTTTTTCTGCAATTGGATCGACGCGTTGGCGTTTTTGGAAATCATCGCGGTGTACTTCTTGCCATTTGCAATATCATCGCCGATGAAACACAATTGGGCAATCGCCGAACTCAGGTAATCCTTTTGCTCTCCGGCCGCCCGGGGTTGAATCTGCATCAGGAAAGCCTTAAGTTGGTTGAGATACGCGATATCTGTGCGGTAATTGATGGTCTTGGCCGTTTCAAAATCGGGTTGGTACCAATTCGAATTCTGGAAGGTCACCGATGGCGCTTCTTCGATATACGCCGGCGAAAAAATCCAATCCTCCAATTTATTGATTTCACGTTGCACGAGAAAACTGAAGTATTCGCTGTTGGGCATCAGTTTCTGGATTTGCTGCAATTCGGCCAAGGCCGGAGCGGGATTGCGCATGCATTTCATCGCGAGGATGACGCCTTTTTCAAAATCATTTTTGGCAAAAGCCAACGTTTGCTGAACCAAAGAATCATTGAAATGCTGCACGCAAGCAAATGACTTGTCGTTTCCGGCCACAAACGCCCTGCTCAAATAATAATTGGCTTCGGCTTTGTTTTCGAGGCACAACGCCATATGATACATCGCCCAGATGCTTAGAACAGATTTGTTGTTGTTTGCAAAATATTGACGGTACAATGCAATTACCTCACCGCCTCCGCCGCTATAAAAATTGTGGCGCAGCAACAAAAAAGCATACCGATGGCGCAGGAAATCGTTTTTGGCAGAGAGCAACTTTGCGTTGAGTCCGCTAATATCTGCACTCTTTTTCGGGACTTCTTCCCAATAATTGCGTTCGATTTTATCCCAACTTTCCCATTTGCCATAAATGGTATTGTTGTATTCGAGTTTCTTGGCATACACCAGATAATCGAAATAGGCTCGGTTTTTCGGCAATGAAATCGCTTTAATAAAAGCATTGTCCGCAAAAGTCTTGGCCATATTTTGGGTTTCGTAACTGCTTTGGAATACATCGGGATCGGTTTCATACAGCACTTTGTAAATGTCATCGATGGGAATATTTTTCCCGAGTTGCTGTTGCCATTCGGCACAATTGCGCTTTTCGTCAATATCCGGCGTATATGCGGCCTCATTGTACCAGTTCGCATTGTAGGCAAACGGTTGCAACTTAAGAAAATGATTGCGCTGCGCACGGAAAAGTGCCAAACGCGTCGTCTCGGGCTCCCATGACCAACCGCAAGCCGCGACCGAGCATGGCAACACGACACTAAAAAAGAGAATAATACGCTGCAATGTTTTTGGTTCCATAGTCTTTGATGTATTTTTTATCGAAAGAGAAAAAGGTCACTTTGGTGCTGTCGCCGATGTCGATCTGGTCTTTGATGGTTTCGATCATTTCGCGGATTTCACTGTCGGAAATTTTCTCGACACGGACTTCATCGCCATACCGCGCATAAAAATCCCCGAGCAGGATATCGTTCATTATCATCATTTTATGGTCGCCCGTCTTTTTAAAAACGACCGTATCGTTCAATATTTCGACCCTGCTCGACAAAATCCCCTTGAACTGGTTGCCGCGGAAAAGCACAGACCAACTGAACAATGGCAATGCGATGTCGAGCGGCAATTGGTAATCGTCGTGCGTGAGGTAGCTTTCGAGTTCTTTATTGCTGCCGATGGAATTGGCCGTTTTGGGGTTGTCTACGGCGTTCATGTTGTAGCACATGAGCAAGCCTTTGTCAACGGGAGGGATTCCGGCTTTTTCGTAGTATTTGTATTGCCACAAACGGATCGTGGACGCAATCGAATGATTCGGAAATGCTTTTTTGATTTGTTGCAGGAAGTAAAAATAATTGGCTTTCGATTTTTCGGTCCAATCGCAATCGATCAGGATTTCCTTGATGGATGCTTCTATTTTGGGTCTGATGGCGTTTTGCAGCGAATCGACATTGAGCCGTTTGATTTGGTCTTCAGCCACCTTAAGAGCCGCCCGCTTTGTTTCAAAATCTTTATCGGAAATGGCATAGGCCCTGCGGCGCACCGCTCTTTCAAAATACTCGTCGTTGATCATCCCGATGCGGTTCGAAATGCGCTGGGCCAATTGGTCGAGCTGCTTTTTATCGGATTGTTGCATCACGTCGTTGGCAATAAAAACCGATGGCGTGATTGCCTCGAAATCGCCCACAATCTGGCTTACGGTCGCAATCGGTGCCGCTTCCTTGGCATACGGATTCCAGCCCACGTCAAAATAACGGATGTAGGCATGCTTGACTTTGAGCGTTTTCAAAAGGGAATCTTCTTCCTCAAAGAGGTAAGCATCGGTTTTCCAAAAGCAAAAAGATCTTTGCACCTGGTGCGTGTCCTTGCCGCAATTCCAAAGCAGAAAAGCGAGGGCAAAAAGCAGAAGCGATTTTTTCATATTCCGATTTTTTGGGATAACGAAAAACCGCCTGCGGAAATTATGTTAAATTCCGATTTCCACCTGAAGCCTGAAATACCAGTTGTTTTTCGTGTCCCCGCTAAAATACGAAAGTTCGTCGTAATTCAATTCGGCCTGCAATTTAAAAGCGTGCTCCCAGATGTACTTGGTCAAACCGAGACTATATTGCTTGGTATTCGGAGCCAAAGTCTGGATGTCCTGGCCCGCATGCTGGATCGAATAACGCCCGATGATTTCATAATTCGTCTTGAAACAGTAGCTCAATTGGTAATCGAATCCGTCGCCCACAAAAACATAATTTGAAAGCGTCGGATCTTCCAGATCGTACGTCACGGCATTCTTGCTTGTGGTGCGCGACATGAATGCCGCCATCGCTGCCCAGCCGTTGTATTTGAACATGCCGTCGAGCAACACCGATTTCATCGTGCGTTTTTCATACAAATCATCGCCAAGCTGGCCACCCGTTCTTCTGGCGTTGTTGTTTTGTTGGAACGCGCCCGAGAACATCAGTTTGGGTTTCTTCTCGCGCACGACATCGCCTTCGAAATAGGTTCCATCTTTGGTGAATGCACCGAGTGGGAAAATCTCCCCTTTTCCGGTCACGGCTACGCCATCGTCCGATTTGCCCGTTACGTTGCGGCCTTCGCCCGTAGAAACGGCAGCCTTGAGATTCCAGGAGAACTTGTTCGGGAATTCGTTGAGTTGGTGCGCCTGGAATCCGAAATCGCGGTCGATCGTAAATTTGGCGTTGTTGATGGTTCTATCGGTGAGTTGCAAACCGCCCGATGAATTGACGCGCTGGCGGTTGCCGGGCAATTTGGTTTGTCCGAAACTGAAATTCCAACGCTTGTTCGGTCGGTAAAACACCACGGCGTCGCGGATGATATTGAGGTTTTCGCCATCCTTGACCTCGCCCACATCGCCCGGGGCAAAAGACAATTGGATCACATACAGGAATTTAGGGTTGCCCACATAACCGTCGAAACGCAAACGCAAACGGCGGATCTGTCCGTCATAGGCTGGCGCCTCATCTTCCTCATCGATGTAAGTCACGCGGTTTTGCATGCGGAAACGGATGTTGAGCTGAAAGATACTGTCGGGCGAGGTCAAGCCGAGTCCTTTTCCATAACTGTAATACGGAAGCGCCGAAAGTTTCAAATCGTTGTCCTCGGTGGAATGCTTGATGATTTGCGAAGAAGCGGGAATGCTCAAAAGAAGCAGCAATAACAGGAGAATTCTGTTCATGTTAGGAAATCGTTAGTTGTGTGTTATTTTGCGGCAAACTTAACGTTAAATATAAGAAGCAATATTAAGATAATATTACCTTTGCGGAAATTTTTAGTTATGGCCAATACTTATCTCGGATACCATTTTACGATTGAACCCAAGGAACTCGGTTCGGAAATACTCATTGCCGAACTCGGCGAAAAACCTTTTGAAAGTTTCATCGAAAGTGAATTTGGCGTCACGGCCTACATCCAGAAACAGTTTTGGACCGAAGACATTTTGGACGATTTGTATATTTTGAAATCGTCCGAGTTTTTTATCACCTACACGATTGAAGAAATCGAACAGGTCAACTGGAACGAGGAATGGGAAAAGAATTTCGACCCGATTGACGTGGACGGCAAATGCCATGTGCGCGCGCCGTTCCATCCCAAAACCGATGCAGAATTCGACATCGTGATCGAACCCAAGATGAGTTTCGGGACAGGCCACCACGAAACGACGCATATGATGATCCAGCATTTGCTCGACATGGACGTGACGGATATGAAGACTTTGGACATGGGCTGCGGTACGGCAATCCTCGCGATTTTGGCCGAAATGAAAGGCGCCGAACCCATCGACGCGATCGACATCGACAACTGGTGCTATTTGAATTCGATCGAGAATGCCGAGCGCAATAACTGCCACCACATCAGCGTTTACGAAGGCGATGCGGCTTTGCTCGCGGGCAAGAAATACGATTTGATCATCGCCAACATCAACCGCAATATTCTACTCAATGACATGCAGCAATATGTGGATTGTTTGAATCCGAACGGCGTGTTGCTGCTCAGCGGATTTTATGAAGAAGACATTCCGGCCATTGACGAAAGTTGCACCGGCAAAGGCTTGTACTTTGTTAAAAAATTGCAGCGCAACAATTGGGTTTCGTTGAAATATGTAAATTAGTACTTTGGAGCGCCTGAGCAACTGAATGCCTGAGTTCCTGAGTTTTAATTCCGGCACGGCCGCGTTAGCGATTGTAGTGGAAATCCTTTTGAAACGTAGCGCAGTGAAGTGAAAAAGATTGCAACGGAAAGCGCGGCCCACAGGGCAACGCCCAAAAAACAAAAATACCACCATGAGTACCAAAGAAAAAATACAGGAAGACGTTCTCGTCGAAGAAGCCATCGGGCTCAACAACGAAATCGTGCTGTATAACGACGACGTCAATACGTTTGACCACGTGATCGACACGCTGATCGCGGTGTGCAACCATACTTCGGAGCAGGCCGAACAGTGCGCGATCATTGTGCATTACAAAGGAAAATGTACCGTCAAGACGGGCTCATACGACGAACTCAAACCGCAGTGTACCGCTTTGCTCGAAGCAGGTTTGAGCGCGGAGATTGTTTAGATTTCCGGATTATTAGATTATCAGATCGTCAGATCGTCAGAGATGCGTTTATCGAGTTTTTGGCGATTTTATTTTTTTCTATTTCTTTTTTTTCTAAATTTCTGAACATTAGGCTTGTCTGAAAATCTGACAATCCGAAGATCTGATAATCTAAAAAATGGAAGAATACGGCAAAATCCTCATCATCGCCATGCCTGCATTTCTGCTGCTCATTATCATTGAGAAGTTATACGGCTTATGGAAAAAGGAAGACACCGTACCGCTCATGGACAGCGTGTCGAGCATTTCTTCGGGCATTACCAATGCGGTCAAGGATGTTTTGGGTTTGAGCCTGACACTTATTTCGTATGAATGGATGGTTTCGAAAGTCGCACTTTTTTCTTTGGAAGCCAATGTGTTGACTTACATCATCGCTTTTATCGTCATTGATTTTTACGGCTACTGGAACCACCGTTGGGCGCACCAGATCAATTTTCTTTGGAACAAGCATGCGATCCATCATTCGAGCGAGGAATTCAATCTGGCTTGTGCTTTAAGACAAACGGTTTCAAGTTTTGTCAATTTGTTTACCTTCTTATTAATTCCTGCTGCGATCATTGGTGTTCCGGCTAAAGTGATTGCGATTACGTTGCCGATCCAGTTGTTTTTGCAGTTTTGGTACCATACGAAACACATCAAAAAAATGGGCTTTCTCGAACACATTCTCGTCACGCCATCGCACCATCGCGTGCACCATGCCATCAATCCCGAATATTTGGACAAAAACCATTCGCAGATTTTTATCGTCTGGGACAAATGGTTCGGAACTTTCCAGGCAGAATTGGACGATGTTCCCGCAGTCTACGGCATCACGCGCCCTGCGCAAACCTGGAACCCAATCAAGATCAATTTCCAGCATTTATGGCTATTGACAACCGATGCCTGGCGCGCCGAAAATTGGAAAGACAAATGTTCGATCTGGTTCAAACCGACGGGTTGGCGACCAGCCGGATTCGACCAGAAATACCCCGTACGCAAGATCGACGACGTGTTCCATTTCGACAAATACGGCTCCGGACATTCGAACATTTTGATGTATTGGGCCGTGACGCAAATGCTCGTTACTTTGCTGTTCATCACGTATTTGTTTGACAACATCGCAAAAATTGGCTTACCCGGAATTTTCGCCTACGGTTTCTTTATCTTCCTGGCGATTTACAGTTACACCGAACTCATGGATGAAAAGAAATATTCGATTTTGTGGGAGATTTTGCGGCTGCTTTCGGCTGTTTGCATTTTATTCTATTTCGATGGCTGGTTCGGGCTCGAAACGCTGATCCCGTTCGGAAATTATATCGTGCTCTCCTATCTCGGCGTTTCGCTACTGGTCAATATTTATTTTATTTCCACCCGATTCGGCCGTCCGGACACAACTTTCCAAAATGCCTGATATGAAAACCGCCGCCCTACTCAAAAGTTTCATTGCCATCGGAATGATTTATTTGCTGATTCTGCTGTTGGGATACGACGATACGGCTTGGTTCCTCAAACCGTTGCTGCTGCCTTTTTTGCTGGCTGCCGTTGGCGCTTCGGCCAAATTCAAAACCAAAACGTTGTTGTTTGCGGCTTTGCTTTTTTCGTGGTTCGGCGATATCGTATTGATGTTTGCCGATCAAGGCGAAAGGTTTTTCATCATTGGTTTGGTATTATTTCTAACCGCGCATGTCATTTACATCGCACTGTTCAACAAACAGCCTAAAAATTCCAACCCCAAAAGCAAACTTGCCCTAGCAATTGGTTGCCTCAGCGTCATTGGTTATTTGTGCGCAATGCTGTACCTATTGTTTCCGACTTTGGGCACACTCAAAATTCCGGTTACGATTTATGCGATGGTTATTTCCACAATGCTGCTCATGGCCATTAAAGGATTTGGACATTGGAACAATCCTGGAAATTACTACATTTTCATCGGCGCGATTGGGTTTGTCGTTTCCGACAGCCTGCTTGCGTTCGACAAATTCCACGAACCGTTGCCGATGGCGTCGTTCAACATTATGGCCACGTACCTCGCCGCGCAATTCCTGATTACTTTTGGGATTTTGGTATTAAATAAAAAGCAGCATTCGGTGTTGTCCGACAATGCTGCTATATGAGTGCCTGAGTAGTTGAGTGCCTTAGTTCCTGAGCTTTTTGGGCGTTGCCTTTCACACCGGCCTGCGCACCTGCTGGCTCTTCGCTAAAACAGTCCACTGGACTGTTTCTTTACGCTCAGCCCTGGCCGCGCTTTCCGCTCTATCTTTTGCATTTCAAGACTTACCTGACTGCCACTGGCAGTCCTCCTCTTAATATCAAATGCAAAAGGATGCCGCTTTAATCGCTAACGCAAACGTCAGTCCTAATGTTTGAGCTTATCCTTCAAAACGCCATACAAAAACGTCCCGAACAACGCCCCGAGTAAAATCAAAACCACGGGCCAGAATCCCGCGCCGATCAAGATGAAAATCGGTCCCGGGCAAGAGCCGACCATGGCCCAACCCAATCCGAACAAAATCCCGCCGATCCAATAACGGAACGAACCCGGTTCTTTGTCGGCAATCACGATCGGTTCGCCTTTGATGTTCTTCATGCCGCTGCGTTTCATGTATTGCACGCCAATCGTGCCCACGCCGATCGCGACCATGATGATGCCGTACATGTGGAACGACTGGAACTGGAACATTTCATAGATGCGGTACCATGACACGGCCTCCGATTTGGTCAAAACGATTCCGAAAACAAACCCAACAAGTATATATTTTAAATAGTTCATCGCTTAGAAAATTAAAGGTAAAATCAAATGCGCCATAATCAATCCGCCTATAAAAAAGCCGATGACGGCCTTGAGCGACGGCAATTGCAGGTTGCTCATCCCGGCAATGGCGTGGCCCGAGGTACAGCCTCCGGCGTAACGCGAACCAAACCCAATCAAAATCCCACCGATGATCAAGATACAGATCATTTTGGGCGACGTAAAAACCGCATTGCCAAACAAAGCCTGTGGTGCGAGTTTGCCATTCGGCGCATCGATGTTCATCGCGGCGAGCTGCTCGATGGTTTTGGGGTTCAAATCCACATTCGACGGGTCGCTTAGGTAATGCACGGCCACGAAACCGCCCAGCATGGCACCGGCCACTACGGCCAGGTTCCAACGTTGCGACTTCCAGTCGAAACGGAAAAAATCGGCAAATTTATCGGCACCGGCCATCGTACAAAGCGTCCTGAGATTGGACGACATCCCGAAAACTTTCCCGAAATAATTGAGGCAAAGCATCACGGCCGCGATCAAAAAGCCCGAAATATACCAGGGCCAGGTTTGGTAGAATGCATTCATTGGGTTCAATTTTTTTTACAAAAGTAACAATTCATCTGGTTTTTCGATTCAATGCCCGGGCGAAATTGCGTGAAGGATCAAGGCAGGCACCGCGTGCAGCCGAGAGCCTGACGGCGGCCACAAAACCCGAAAAAATAACTACTGCACCAACCGCCGGCACGCCCTACTAAAAAAACTGTACAATTCCGTGTGGGCTGTGCTGCATAAATCCCTAAATTTGGGCTTCGAAATTGAGCGCATGAAAAATTACATCATCGAAATCCGCTGGGCCTTTATTTTTACCGTGGCGAGCCTGCTTTGGGCGGGCATTGAGAAACTGGTCGGGATGCACGACTCGAACATCGGGACGCAACCGGTTTTTTCGCTGTTGTTTGGTATTCCAGCCATTGCGATTTACGGATTGGCCTTGCTCGAGAAAAAACAGAAGGTCTACAATGGCAATATGTCGTGGAAAGAAGCGACGGTTTCGGGCATCGTATTGTCGTTGTTCGTCGCCGTATTGAGCCCGATTGCGCAATGGGCGATCTACACCTTGATTTCCCCGGAGTTTTTCCCAAAAGCGATCCAATTCTACACCGACAAGAAAATCGTCACCGAGGCGCGCGCGATCGAAATGTTCAACATCCAAGCCTATATGAAAAAAGGCATCACCGAATCGTTGTCGATGGGCGTAATAACTTCGGCGCTTGTGGCGTTAATTGTTAAAACCAAAAATCCAAAGTCATGAAAATAAAATATGCCTTCTTGCTGTTGTTTGCCGTTGTGGCGGTTTCTTGCGTGAGCACCAAATCGACGATCAAAAATATCGACGACAGCTTGCCAGATCCGGTTTTGGCGGGCAATGCTTTTGTGTTGACCGAATTCGCCACAGACAAAAAATACGGCTACGATCCCGATTATCCGATCAATGTTTATTTCAACAACACCAAGGACGAGAAGATCAACCAGCAACGTTTCCTCAATGCGCTGGCCGGACCGAATGGCGAAAAAATCATCTCCAACAAAGTCGAAACCTGTTGTCCGTTCCCGACCAAAAGAAGCGATATGGGGGCAGGATTTCTTGACGTATACCAAATTACCTGGGAAGGCAACAAAAATCCCGTGAGGCTCTATTTCAATATTTATGAAAAGGGCGCCTTGCTGGTCCCGATCGGCTTCACGCTGAAAAAGAAATGATTGCGCGCGGGTCAAACGTTAAATTATCTTAAACACAATCCAAATAACCTGTACAAAGAATTATCTTTGCGCGGTCAAATCAAACCAAATGGATATCAACCAAATCCCACAAATCAAACACACCGACAGCGGTAACTTTTTTGTACTTGCCGGACCTTGCGCTATCGAAGGCGAGGAAATGGCGATGCGTATTGCAGAGAAACTCGTCGGCATTACCGACAAGCTCGAGATTCCTTACGTTTTCAAGGGTTCGTTCAAGAAAGCCAACCGCTCGCGCATTGACAGTTTTTCTGGAATCGGTGACGAAAAAGCGCTCAAAATTCTGCGCAAGGTTTCCGAGACCTTTCATGTGCCGACCGTGACCGACATCCATACGAACGAAGACGCGCCGATGGCTGCCGAATACGTAGATGTCCTGCAGATTCCGGCTTTCCTGGTTCGCCAAACCGACCTCGTAGTCGCTGCGGCCAATACCGGAAAAACCGTAAACCTCAAGAAAGGACAGTTCATGAGCCCGGAAAGCATGAAACATGCGGTACAGAAAGTACTCGATTGCCAGAACGAAAACGTGATGGTGACCGATCGCGGCACCATGTTCGGCTACCAGGACATGATTGTCGATTACCGCGGCATCCCGACGATGCGTCAGTTTGCAACAACGGTACTCGATGTGACGCATTCGTTGCAGCAACCCAACCAAATGATCGGTGTAACCGGTGGCCGTCCCGACATGATCGAGACAGTGGCCAAGGCGGGAATTGCCGTAGGCGTGGACGGAATCTTCATCGAGACGCATTTTGATCCGGCCAATGCCAAAAGCGACGGCGCCAATATGCTGCACCTGGATTTGTTCAAAGGCTTGATGACCAAACTCGTTGCCATCCGCAAAACCATCAATACATTTTAAATCATCATCACACCATAAATCACTAATCAAACAACATTTTTAACCCATCATTTTGAAACAATCAGTCTTGGCTGTACTGGCAATGTTCGTGTTTACACAGTACGCCTTTTCTCAAGAAGAAATTAAAACACCCGAATTCTACACCGCACACAACAAAGGCAAATTCTACATCGCCTGGGGCGGAAACCGCGAATCCTACTCGAAGTCTGACGTTACTTACACCGGCGACAACTACCATTTTACGGTAGAAAATATGGATGCGCACGACAAACCGAAAGGTTGGCACATCGATTACCTCAACCCGACACGAATGACGATTCCGCAGACCAATTTCAGGTTGGGTTATTATGTGAGCGACCATTACAGCGTGTCGGTCGGTTGGGACCATATGAAATACGTGATGACCCAGGACCAAATCGCCAACGTAAACGGCTATATCAATACCGGTGAAGGTTTTGACGGGCAATACAACCATACGCCGACCGTGATGACCAAGGAATTCCTGACCTACGAACACACCGACGGGCTCAATTATGTCAATGCCGAAGTGGCGCGCCACGACGACATCTCCAAACTGTTCACCATCGGCAACACCGACATGATCCAGATCAATGTGAGCGAAGGAATCGGTGCCGGGGTTTTGTATCCAAAAACCAATACGAAATTAATGGGCAGGCAGCGTCACGATGAATTCCACATTTCGGGTTATGGGGTTTCGGCCAAGGCGGCGCTCAACATTACCTTCTTGAAATATTTCTATGTACAGGGCGAACTCAAGGGCGGTTACATCAACATGAATGACATCCGCACGACTTATGACGGGAACGACCGCGCTTCGCAGGAGTTCTTTTATTTCCAGAGGATCATCCAGGTAGGTGCCATTTTCAGGGTATTCTAAAAAAAAATCAAATAAAAACCCGGAAGTTGATTCCGGGTTTTTTTATTGGATTTCGCGAACGGTAAGCTGCTGCTCCTCGCCCATCTTCCAGTAATCCCCGGAGAGCTTGACGATTTCGCTTACATTGAAGGTGCGGTATTGCTTGGCATCGGTCAGGTTGGCGCGGCTGATGGTCGCCTTGAAAAGACCTTGATCCTTGGTTTCGATTGTGGCGGTGTAACCGTCTTTGCCATTGGCAATTTCCTTGACGATCCCATCGATCGTTTTGGTGTCATTGGCCGGTTTATCGGCAACTGCTTCAGGCTGCTGGACCATCGTATCGGTTTCTGCGGCTATCGCTTCGGTTTGGGGCTCGGCTTGCGGCTCGGCTTGTTTCGACTGGCAACCGAAGGCAATCACAGCCGACAGCATCGCAAGGTTTTGAACATACATTTTCATTTTTTGGCGGTATTTCTTGGTTGTTTCTGATTCTAAAAATACACATTCGAAGCGAGACAGAAAAGCAAAACCAAAACTTTAACCATCACTTAATTTAGCATTTTTTTAGCGTACTGGATGACAATAAATTAGGGGCGTTTTTCGTAAATTAGATTCACACAAAATCAGAAACCATGAGAAAATTAGTTTTAGCGGTGATTGCGCTCCTAGGGTTTGCATTCACCTCCCAGGCACAGGACAGCAAAACGGTCAAGAAAACCGAGAAAACCACCAAAACGGTCGCCAAGAAAGACGGAGACAAAAGCGTCAAGAAAACCGAGACCGAAACCAAGGTGGTCCTCAAAAAAGATGGAACACCCGACAAACGTTACAAAACTTCCAAAAAGGTGGTCACCAAAAAAGACGGAACGCCCGACATGCGCTACAAGGAAAACAAAGTCACCAAGGAAACCAAAACTTCCTCACAATAAAACAAAAACGCTGCCTCTCGGGACAGCGTTTTTTTTATGCTTTTAATTTTGGATGCCCGTTTGATCGACCAGGTACAGCAACGCCGCCATCGAAGCCGCACCGAGTTCGAGCTCGCGTTTGTTGATTGCATCGAATGTATCGTTGGCTGCGTGGTGGTAATCGAAATAGCGCTGCGTATCGGGGCGCAATCCGGCCTTGAGCATGTTTGCAGATTTTAGCGGTTCAATATCGGAGCCGGTATGGCCGCGTCTGAAAATGTGTACGAGATAAGGCTCAAATAATTTGGCATATCCTTGCACCATCGCGAAGTTGGCATCGTTTCCTTCAAACGTAAAACCACGCGGACTGAATCCGCCGCAATCGCTTTCCAAGGCAAAAATGTGATTTTCGTTGTTCAATTGCGCCATTTCGTTGTATTTGTCGCCACCGCGACCGCCATTTTCCTCATTCATGAACAACACGACGCGAATCGTATTCTTGGGTTTATATCCGATATTTTTAAAAATGTTTGCCACTTCCATGCTTTGGGTCACGCCTGCCCCATCATCGTGCGAGCCATCAGCCAAATCCCAGGAATCGAGGTGTCCGCCAACGACCATGATCTTTTCTGGATGCGCGCTACCGGTGATTTCGCCGATGACATTGTACGACAACACATCATCGCCCTTGTAACACGACTGCTTGAAATAGAATTGCAGTTTGGGATTTTTCCGGAGTGTTTTGCTGAGCAAATCGGCACCATTGGTACTGATCGCCGCGGCCGGAATCCATTGGTCCCTGGGCAAATCGCCATAACCCATATTGCCTGCATGCGGAAAATCGTCGAGACGCAAATTCATCGAACGCACAATCACGCCGACAGCCCCGAACTTGGCCGCCTCGCGTGCGCCTTTGCCCCTTTGGTCCACACAGCCGCCATAAGACGTAAACGTGTCGATGTTGACCGGATCCATCGGGCGGTTGAAAAAAACGATTTTACCTTTGAGTTTTTCAGTCCCCAATGTTTCGAGTTCGGCAATCGTATGCACTTCAATGACCTCGGCCTGGAGCCCGTTTTTGGAAGTCGCCACCGAATTGCCCAACGCACAGATCGGAACGATTGTTTTTTGTTTGTTGTCGATCAAATAAGCGGTTTCCTTTTCACCCCTGACCCATTGGGGCACCATGACTTCCTGTAGGTATACCTTGTCAAAGCAGCCCGATTTTTCCATTTCGGATTGCATGTAACGTACGGCTTTTTCGGCATTGGCCGATGCGGAAAGCCGCGGCCCGATTTTGTTGGATAAATGTTCAAGCCAGCCATAACATTTGGACTGGGTCAAGGCAGAATCATAGATTTGGCGGAGCCTTTGTTCGTTGTTCTGTCCGAATGAAATGCCAGACACCAACAGACAAAGCAGGGTAATTCTTTTCATAGTGGTTTTTAATGTTTGCGGTTCAAGTAGACCCAACCGGTTTTGGTTTCCCCGTTCTGGAAGCGAATATAATAATAATAGGTCGCATCGGGAAGTTCATTTCCATTATCGGAATTTCCATCCCATTCTTTTTCGTAATCATCCCGCTCGTAAACGACCATGCCATAACGGTTAAAGATTTTGAGGTGGTCTACGTCAAAATTACTGAGGTCAAAGAAATCATTCTTGCCATCACCATCCGGTGAAATCCCTTTGGGAATGTCGCAATAAATGGAAGCGACATCGATTGTTTTTGTGATTCCGCAATCATCAGTTTTCAAAAAGACCGAATAAGTCCCGGCCGATGTTATGACAATGGATGCGGTTGTACCGATCGACCGGCCATCGGCATTGAACCATTCGTAACGTACATTTGGCGTCTCGGACGAAGCCGTTAGCACATAATTCAAACCCACACAGCGGCTCGTAATTTCGGCATCCGGAACCGGCAATACCGTAATCCGCATGTTGGTTTCCGTGGCACATTCACCACCATCGGGCGTAAAAGTATAGTTCGTGGTTTCGGTGTTGTTGATGGGCGGCGACCAGCTTCCCGAAATATTGTTGATTGAAACCGTCGGTAATTCCTGGGGTTCATCGCCCACACAAATCGGGTTGACTTGGTTAAAAATGGGCATCACCGGCTGGTTGACCACAATGGTCATCGTCGTTGGGGAAGCACACAAGGTGCCTGTTGGCGAAAAGGCATAGGTGCCTGTAGCATTGGGATTGATGGCCGGAAACCATATCCCCCCGAAACCGTTGGTCGACACCGTTGGCAATGGCGGAATGTTATCGCCCGCACAATATGGTCCGACCTGCACAAACGTAGGCGTAATCAATGGCAATAACGAGGCAACCACTGGCGTCGCATTGCCATAACAATCGTTGGTCTGATCATAAAATGCAGCATAATACGTTTGCCCTGCCGGCGCTTGTGCTGCCTGCGCGGTAGTCAATTGATTGGTTGGTGTGATGGGAAGCGAAGTATGCCAAGTGAGTATTACATTTTCAAATATCGGCCAGTTGGTAGCCGTGATACTGGTCAGGTCGACGGTATTGAGCGGACAAATATTAGTAATCGTGGTCTCTGTCAAAGCCGGTGCGATATTGACGTTGCAAATCGGCGGCACGATCGAATTGGCGCAGATGGCCACGAGCGAACCGGCTATTCCTCCGGGGCCTTCAATGGTAAACGAAGTAAAACTCGCGGGGGCCGAAATCGTAAAAATACCACCGCCTCCATTGTGTGAATTCGTAGGGGTCGAACCGCCGCCGCTGTAGATGGTGTTTCCGACCACGGTCGTAAAGCAGGAGGCCGATACGGCAATCGTTGGGATGCCACCATTGGTGGTAATGGTAAAAGTTTCGTCTACTTCATATCCGGCCCCATTGATGACAAAGACCACATTGTTGACGGGTTGATCGAAACTCATCGTATAAATAAAGGCGCCGTTTGAACCCAAATGCCTCGAATCGGGTGGTGTCGAAATGGGCGGCTGGCAACTTTCGAATGCCGGACCATAAAAAGTAACATCGCCCGTAAAAGAATCGGTGACATTGACCCCATTGACCACTGCCGGCGGAACCACGGACGCTTCGCACTGCTTTCCTCCCAATAAATTTTGCGGTTTTCCATACCCCATGGCAACTTTGAGTGCTGGTTTGGATTGGGAATTGTAGTCGGGAGGGCATTTCGGCGTCTGCGCTTGTGCATACCAAACTGACAATAAAAGGAATAGCAGGCTTTTTTTCATGGTGTTTGTTTTGGTATAAGTAAATTTAGCAGATAATTACTTTCGAAATAAAAAAAGCCCGAATAAAATTCGGGCTTTCTAAAAACTTATTACTCACTATCAATGCGATGCACTGCTTTTATTGTCAAAACTGATTCCCTGGCTTTTTAAAATTCCAGAAACACGCCAGGCGTAAAATGCCAAATAAGCGAAACACATCACTCCCACAATGTAACTGAAGTGGATGGTCGTCGCATCGGCCACCAAGCCTTGGATCCAACTGACGATACCGCCGCCCATAATCATCATGATCAAGAAATTACTGCCCTGGTTGGTGCTTTTGCCCAATCCAGCGATGGCCAAGGTAAAGATGCAAGGCCACAAGGTGCTGCAGAATAATCCAACGCTGGTGAATGCATATACACTGACCATGCCTTCGGTTGCCATCCCAATAGCCAACGCTACGATACCGAGAACCGAAAACAACAGCAACATCGTCGCCGGATTTCCTTTACTCATGATGTCAGCGGCAATCAATACCAGGATAATCAAAGCGTATACATAGAAAGGCGCCAAATCGTGCTGCGCAATCGCATTCACGCCGAGGAAAACCCCAAATGCCAAATATGGCAAAATAAACTTGAGTACTTTCTGCATGCCTTTGTTCTCGGTGAAGACCTCAACGGCTCCGGTCCAACGGCCAATCATCAAACTGGCCCAATAAAGTGAAACATAAGGTGCGATGTCTTTGGTCAAAAATCCGAGATTTTTCTCCAGATAAGCCGGTAAGTTACTCGCAGTCGAAACTTCAACGCCCACATAAACGAAAATCGCAATCATTCCTAGCACAAGCTGCGGGAAATGCAAAGCTGATTTGGTTTCTTTGGCAATGTCTTCTACTTCGATTTCATCACTCACGATACGATCCGGGATGGACGACATTTTCAAAAGAAATGCGACCAAAAGAAACGCCGCACCCAAAACGAGGTACGGAATCTTGACGCTTTCGATGCTCGCGTCGGTGTTCGAAGAAGTAGCCGATCCGAAAATGGCAAAACTCACAATCAGCGGACCGACAGTGGTTCCGAGGTTATTGATCCCGCCCGCCATGGTCAAACGCTGCGATCCCGTAGAAACAGGCCCGAGTACAATCGCGAGTGGATTCGCTACCGTCTGTTGCAACGAAAATCCGAGTCCGACGATGAACAACCCCGAAAGCATCAATTCAAACGAGCCGCTGTTCGCTGCCGGGTAGAACAACAAAGTTCCGAGTGCAGAAATTGACAATCCAAGTGCCAAGCTGTTTTTATAACCGATCCGATTGATGATGTCCCCTTTGGTCAAGTGCGAAATGAACATGTAAATGAGCGACCCGACGGTGTAAGCAACATAAAACGCCACCGACACCAATTGGCTTTGCCCTTGTGTCAAATCGAAGGCTTTCTTAAAAACAGGAATAAGGATATCGTTACTGGCAGCGACAAATCCCCAAAAGAAAAAAACGGTGATCAACGGTAGAAATGCCGCCCATTTGGTTTGAATACTTTCTGAACTCATAAATTATTTGGTTTTTGGTTAGGTTGGTATTTTTTTTTGATAAATATAATGATATCACTTATTTTCCCTACTGCCCGATTTCCGAACTTATTAACGAAATCGATTTCATAAACGCAAAAACTTTAGAATTACAACGTTTTCGGGCTAAATTTATTCCGATTTCCTGATTTCCGATTTGGGACCGATGCCGCTCGCGTTGAATGCCTCAATTTGGAAATAATACGCATCCGAACGGTCGAGTCCGTTGAAGTAATATTCATTTTTGCCATAGACCATAATCGAACCGTAGAGCTTGTCGGGCGACTTGCCGAAATAGATCACATAACCATCGGCCATCGGCTCCTGTTGCCATTTGAACCACACGTTGCGGCGTTCGCCTTCTTTCTTTTTCTCGGTTCGAAGTGGTACGAAATTCTGTACGGCTGCCGGTTTGCTGCCATTGCCTTTGCCGAAAATCCTAAAACCCGAAATCGCAAACTTTCCCGTCGGCATTGCGATGTTTTCGATTTTGACATAACGCGCCGAAGCGGGTTTGTCGAGTTCGATGTAATCGTGCGGAACGTCCTTGGTATTTTTCGATTTGTCGACGAGGATTTTCCAATTCTTGTTGTCGTCTGAAGTATACAGAATATACTTATGACCGGTGGTCGTTGCAGGTTTGCCCATGAATTCGGCATCCTGATCGGCATAATTAATTTGGATGGCATGGATCGTGCTTTTTTCGCCCAAATCCGAAATCAGGTATTCGCCTTTATTCGAAGTCTTGGCCGACCAATAGGTCTTGATGTCTTCATTGACGGCAAAATTCGCCTGGAACCCGCCGAGCGTCGATGAAACCTGAACCGGTTTGTTGTAATTGAGCAACATCCAACCCGAGAAACTGCCATTCAAATGATTTTTCTTTTGCGAAGGCAAAAACGTCGGATAATCGCCATAAGCCGTATTCGAATACAAAATGCCCTCTTGATCAAAACCTGCCGGCCAAATCCCGATGCGCCGCTCGAAATTGTTCTTGACACAAACCCCAATCGTCGACACATGCCAATAATCATTGTTCACGTCCTGGTAAGTCGCGCCATGCCCCGCGCCTCTCGCAAAGCCGCCCGGTTTGTACGAAAACGGATTGTGCGATTGGTATTCGAACGGACCGATCGGGCTGTTGCCTACATAAACCCCGTCGGCATAACCGCTGAATTCGGTTCCGGGCGCTCCGTATTGCAGGTAATATTTGTTGTTGTGTTTGGTCATGAACGCGCCTTCGGTAAACGGCTGCAAAAAGGTATTGTCGTTGTTTTCACCGAAACGCTCCCAACCGTGTTCGTGGTCGTTGAGTTCGAGAATATCATAGACTTCGCTTTCGGGCTGAAAGGTTTTGCGGTTGAGCTTGACGCAATGCAACGGATACGTATTGCTCGAACCGTAATATTCATAGACCTCATCTTTTTCCTTGTCCCAGAAAATCTGTGGATCCCAAGCGCCAGCCTGCGATTTATGGACGAGTTCTTTCCAATCGTCGACCGATGGATTGGTGCTCATCCAAATCGGGAATTCCTTGCCATGTGTCGAACCGACCACGATCAAGGTATCGTTGACGAATGACAACGAGGGCGCGCACAATTCATCATAAACCTTGTGCTCCGGACGTAGGAATTTGCGCGGAATAAACTTCCAATCTAGCATGTCCTTCGAATGCCAATAACCCCATTGGTTCGTCGAAAACAGATAATATTCGCCTTTGAAAAAGGTAATGACCGGATCGGCGGTCGCACGGTGTTTGCCCTGGGTCACGAAGTTGGGAATCGGGCAATAACCGTAATCGATGTTGATCGGGTTGCAATAAGTTTTTTGCTGCGCCGAAACTGATTCAGCCACGAAACAAAGGAAACAAATCAGGAATATTTTGACTTTCATTGGCTTTCTTTTTGGCCACGAATGCACGAATTATTTGCTTTTAAATTCGTGAATTCGTGGCTATTTTTATTGTATCGGCACAAAACTAATCGCGGTTCCACCACCCGGTGCGAGACTCAAATTGATTTTGGATTTGGACGTCACTTCTACTTTGCGGATCTTATACGCTTTCGGGTTTTTCTGCCAATCGGCATCGGGCGCGTCTTCGTAAATGACGGCGCGGAATTTTTGTCCTTTCGGAAGAAAATCGAGTGCAATGGAAGTTTTTCTGGCATTTTCATCGGTCACCGCACCGAGGAACCACGTATTTTTCCCTTTGGTTTTCCGGACGACGGTCAGGTAATCTCCAGGTTCGGCCTCGAGGTAACGGCTTTCGTCCCAATCGACCGCGACGTCCTTGATGAACTGGAATGCATCCGAATATTTCTCGTAATTCTCGGGCAAATCGGCCGCCATCTGCAAAGGCGAATACATCGTCACATAGAGCGCGAGCTGCTTGGCCAAAGTCGTATGGATTTGCTCCTTCTTGTTCGGATCATAGGCGCTCATCTTGATTTCGAAAATCCCCGGCGTGTAATCCATCGGGCCACCGAGCAATCGCGTAAACGGCAGGATGGTTTCATGCATCGGTGGATTGCCGATGCTCCAGGCGTTGAATTCGGTCCCGCGTGCGGCTTCGGCTGCGATGTAATTCGGATACGTTCTATGGTAACCCGTCGGATGCGAAGATTCATGTGAGTTGATCATCAATTTAAAATCGGCGGCACGTCTTGCGGCATAATTGAAATGGCGCACCATGGCCTGACCGTCGTGGAATTCACCACGCGGAATAATCCGCCCCACATAACCCGACTTGATGGCCGGATAACCGTATTTGACTGTATGTGCAAACGCACGATCCATCCAACGTTCGTAATTGCCGACAGATCCCGAAGTCTCGTGGTGCATGATCATCTTGACGTTTTTCGATTTGGCGTAATCGGTCACGGCCTTGACATCAAAATCGGGATAAGGCGTCACGAAATCGAACACATCTTCTTTCCAGTTGTTGAACCAGTCTTCCCAGCCGTTGTTCCAGCCTTCGACCAGTACGCCATCGAAACCGTGTTTGGCCGCAAAGTCGATGTAGCGTTTGGTGTTTTCGGTAGTTGCGCCGTGTTTGCCCGAAGCGATGAGTTCGCCCGTTTGGTTGTTCTGCGCATTCTGTGAACCGGCATAATCCCAGGTCGATTTGCCGACGTGCATTTCCCACCACACGCCGACGTATTTCATCGGCTTGATCCAAGAAGTATCATCGAGTTTACACGGTTCATTGAGGTTCAAAATCATCTTCGAGGCGACAATATCGCGCGCATCATCGCTGACCATGATGGTACGCCAAGGCGAATCGCAAGGCGCCTGTAAATAGGCTTTGTCGCCGAGTGGCCCGGGAACCAGATGCGAGGTAAAAGCGAAATTTTTAATATCGACGTCGAGTTGCATCACGGGATAATTGACCACGGCCGCTTCGAAAATATTGATATACAGATTGTTCGAAGTTTTCATCATGAGTGGCGTCTGTACGATGTATTTGCCGGCGATGTGCTTGACGGCGATTCCATTGTTCAAATCGATTTTATCGGTATCGATTTCCGAAATCTTGCTTTCGGTATAACTGTATTCCTGGCTGTCGAAATCGCCCGGAAGCCAGAATGTTTTGTGGTTTCCGGTCAGGTTGAATTGCGTGAGTTCATCCGAAATAATAAAATAATTGAGCCCGGGTTGCTTTGGAAATTCGTATCGGAACGCCACGCCTTCGTCAAACACTTTGAAGACAATGTTCATTTTGCGGTTCGTTTTGGACTGGGTCAACGAGACCGTCAACTGGTTGTAGACATTGGCGATTTCGGATTGTTCGCCCAGAACCGGTTTCCACGAATCGTTGACCGAAGCAGTGCTGGTATTTTCGATTGTAAAATTGGAATCGAGCGCCGCATTGTCTTTCAACTTGATCCCAAGCGTACTGGACTTGACAATCGGGTTGCCCTTGTAAGTGACCGCATAAGTCGGTTTGCCGTTTGCCAATGAAAAATCGAGCGTGATTTCTTTGGAAGGCGATTGGATGCTTTGTGCCTGAAACAAGCCGAAAGTCAGCAAAAACAATATCAAATAAGTGTTTTTCATAAGTAAAAATATATCGGATAAAGGTAGTGAAAGCTGTTTAAAAAACCCTTCGGCGTGGTTTACCGAAGGGTCACTTAAACAAAAACATGAAACTCAATTATTCAACTAACTCAAAATTTCCTTGCAATCCGGCTGTGGAATCGCCGCCGATAAAAACACTAAAGGCGCCGGCTTCCGCTTTATATTCCATGTCATTGTTGTAAAATTTCAAATCGGCGTCGGTAATGTCGAAAGTCACCGTTTTCTTTTCGCCTTTCTTGAGCATGATTTTTTCAAATCCCTTGAGTTCGCGTAGCGGTCGTGTCACCGATCCGACCAAATCGCGGATGTACAATTGCACCACTTCGGCCCCATCGGAATTGCCGGTGTTGGTCACCTCTACCGAAATGGTGATCTTGGCACCCGCCTTTAATTTGTGCGAAGACAATTTCAAATTCGAATACGAAAATGTCGTATAGCTCAATCCAAACCCGAACGGAAACAGCGGCTCGTTGCGCTCGTCGAGATAATTCGTTTTGAATTTCTCAAACTTGCCTTCGTTATTGCCGAGTGGACGGCCTGTATTTTTATGGTTGTAATAAATCGGCAACTGGCCCACGCTGCGCGGAAAAGTCATCGCCAATTTACCCGACGGATTGACCGCGCCGAACAATACATCGGCAATCGCGAGACCCGATTCGGAACCGGCAAACCAGACATTGAGCATCGCCGGAACCGTTTTTTCTTCCTCGACCAAAACGAGCGGACGGCCGTTGAACAAAACCAATACGACTGGTTTTCCAGTTTTAAGCAAAGCATTGAGCAAATCTTTCTGCGCCTGCGGAATTTCGATGTTCGTACGGCTGCTGCTTTCGCCGCTCATTTCGGCCGATTCGCCCAAGGCAGCGACAATCACGTCGGCTTGCGCGGCCACTTGAAGGGCTTCGTTTCGCAATTGTTCATCGCTGCGGTTGTCGCGGTGCAATGTTTTGCCGAACATCGTCGAATTGGTTTCAAGCACCGCATCATAAGTGAGGTTGCTGCCTTTGGCGTACAGGATTTTGGCGGAATTGCCCGCAACCGTTTTCATTCCCGAAACCAACGAGATGGCCTGGTCGATTTTTCCGGCTACGCTCCAGGTACCGTTCATGTTTTCCTTGGCTTCGGCCAATGGCCCGATCACGGCAATGGTTCCCGATTTTTTGAGCGGCAAGGTTTGTTTGTCATTTTTGAGCAAGACCAACGATTGGGCAGCGGTTTTACGTGCAATCTCGCGGTGCGCAGGTGTAAATATTTCGGTTTTCGCGCGGTTTTCATCACAGTATTTGTACGGATCGGCAAAAAGTCCGAGGTCGTATTTGGCCTCAAGAATCAGCCGGACCGCATGGTCGATTTGCGCCATGGTGACTTTACCTTCATCAAGTGACTTTTTCAATGTATTTAGGAAACCTTCGCTGACCATGTCCATTTCAACACCGGCCTTTAATGCCAATGCTGAGACTTGTTGCATGTCGCCCATGCCGTGTTCGGTCATTTCCATGATGCCGGTGTAATCGGTCACGACAAAACCTTTGAACCCCCATTGTTTGCGCAGTAAATCGGTCAGCAGCCATTTGTTTCCAGTTGCCGGAATGCCGTCGATTTCGTTGAACGACGCCATTACCGAACCCGCGCCTGCATCGATTGCGGCTTTGTACGGCGGTAAATATTCGTTGTACATGCGGATGCGGCTCATGTCGACCGTATTGTAATCGCGGCCGCCTTCGGGTGCACCGTACAAGGCAAAATGCTTGACACACGACAACATCGAATTGTTTTTGGACAGGTCATTTTGCTGGTAGCCCTTGACCATGGCTTCGGCGATGCGGCTTCCGAGGAAAACATCTTCGCCGGAACCTTCAGAAACGCGTCCCCATCTCGGATCGCGTGAGACGTCTACCATGGGTGAAAACGTCCAGTTGATGCCATCGGCAGTGGCTTCCTGCGCAGCGATGCGTGCGGATTGTTCGATTAGTTTCATGTCCCAACTGCAAGCCAGGCCAATCGGAATCGGGAAAACGGTTTCGTAGCCGTGAATGACATCCATGCCAAAAATAAGCGGAATCCCGAGCCGGCTTTTCTCTACGGCCAGTTTTTGCACTTCCTTGATTTTCTTGACCGATTTGATGTTGAAAAGCCCGCCTACTTTGCCTTCCTCAATTTTTTTGGAAATATCCCAACTGCCCGACTGCCCTGTCGTAATGTCGCCCGAGGTGGGCAAGTTGAGTTGGCCGAGCTTTTCCTCGAGTGTCATTTTGGACAACAGTTCTGTGACCAATTCGGCTTTGGGTTTGAGGGTTTGCTTTTTATCTTTCTTTTGTGCGAAGCCTGAAACGGCCAGTAAAAGAGAAAGGACAAGGATAGACTTCTTCATGATTTTAATGCTGTGTTTTGGTTTGGCCGAGCATCCACTGGTAAATTTCAGGGTGATCGTATACGCGCGTCCATGCGTCGTGGTTGGCATCATCGAAAATCGTCAGTTCGATTTTGGCATTGGGACAGGCTTTTATTTTTTTATAGATGGCTGTGGCATAATCGACACTGACGACATCATCGAGAAGTCCGTGAAAAATATGCGTCGGAATTGCGGCCAGCTTGCAATTTTCAATCATCGGGACGCGGTCCACGAAACCGCAAATCGGAACCAGCGCGGCAAACATATCCGGGTGTGCAATCGCCAGATTCCAGGCTCCCCAACCGCCCATGCTGAGGCCGGTGAGGTAAATCCGGTTCGGATCGATGTCGTTTTCCTTTTGGATTTTGAGGATGAGCTGATACAGCGCTTCCGCATTCCAATAGTCGTTTTCAGGACATTGCGGCGCCAATATGTAGGCGTCGAGTTTGTGGTTCTGGATGTATTTTAACGGGCCGTGGATCTTGAGCTTTTCGGTGTCGGTTCCTTTTTCACCGGAGCCGTGCAGAAACACGATCAATGGTTTTTTTTCCTTGGTCTTTTGGGGAACACTGAGCAGGTAACCCAATTCTTGTTTTTGGACCACTTCTGCTGCCAGGCTGCCTTTCACTTCTTTCTGTGCAAAGCCGCATTGCCCCTGGAGCAAAAACAGCAATGTTATAATCAATGGGCTTTGGGAACGGATGTACCTCATGTCAAACTACTTTTAGAACCCATGCTTCGAGGAATGGAATCCCAGCGTTTGTAATCCTGCCCTGATTTCGGGTGCGTTCATGAACAATTCCCACAACATCCCGGTACGGTAATTTTCAATCATGGGAACGATCGTTCCCTGGTCGATTGCCAAGTATCTTCGGGTAACCCAATTGTGGTGTGGTGAAAATGCGTCATACGGACCAGCCACGCCAATCAATGTCTCTGCGCGGTCTTCGTAAAAATGGCGCAAGGCTCTTTTCGATTCTTCGGGCGTGTAAGGGAATGAGGACAGTGCGGCGGTGGGCGAAATGACACCTTTGTCATTGTTGGGCTGGTGCGCCGAATAACCCGTCGACCCATCATTGTTCCTTGAATAACTCGCGGTCAAACCCCAGCATTTTTCATTGTAGCCATTCCAACCATTGGGATTGATCTGGCAGAAATTGTAAATGATTTTACTGTGGTTTTGGGTGAGTTGCCAGTAATCGGCGTATTGGTCGCTGAGTCCCGTCGGGTCCATCCCCAGATAAGAATAATGCGCCCAGAACAAAGGTCCTACCGAACTGGTGCCGTTGTATTTGAGCACCAATGGCATTCCATAAGCAGAGGCCGGATTTACGATGGCGCCGCTTCTGGCCCAACCTTGGTTGTAGGCGGCTGCACCAACTGGATGCGTCGGCGAAGCTGCAGCCATCACATACGTGATAAGACATTCGTTGTATCCTTCGAGCTTGAAATTCTTGATCCATTCGAAATTGGGCGACCAATGCCAATACAGCACGTTTTGTCCGCCCCTGGTGTACCAAGACCAATCGACCCCTTTCCAAAGTGTATCGGCCTTTTGTGCAAGTGCCTGTTCTTCGGCGGTACCGTCTTTGAAATATTCACGCACACAAATCAATGCCTGACACAAGAATGCGGTCTCGACCAAATCTCCTCCGTTGTCGTCTTCGCCAAAAGGCACTACATCGCCGTTGGTTCCATTGATCCAGTGCGACCATGCGCCGTGGAAACGGTCGGCATTCTCGAGAAAATTAAGCCCGGTTTGCAACCGCGTGACGGCTTCGCCCCGTGGGACATAGCCCCTTTCGATTCCGACCAGTAGCGTCATCAAACCAAAGCCCGACCCTCCGGTAGTGACCAGATTGGCATCGAGTGAAGGATTGTCAACATGGTACCTTTCGCGTGCCAGTTTTGAATTGGTTTCGGCATATTCCCAAAAGTATTTGAGTGCGTCTTTCTGGACCTTGTCCATCAACTCCTCATCTGTAAGTGTCGTGACTGGCGGAACTACAGGTGAGCTGTCGTTGGATGAATCCGAACATCCGCAGGAGAAAATAAACGGGAATAGTATAAATAATTTGAGGATTTTCACGGTGAAAGATTTTAATTGATAGGAAAGAATTGGTTTTGCTGTGAGGCTTTAAAAAAATAATTTGCTTGTTTTGAAGAAATAAGCACCGGAAAAACTCCCGGTGCTTATCCAAAATTCATTTTAGAATCCGTTTTTCTCTAATTCGTAGAGCGAGCCTACGTCAGAACCGCTCAAAGCGATGTTGTACAATCTGAATTCATCCAGTTTTCCGGCATAAGTTGTAGACCAAGCCTCTGTTCCGTGGCTAGAAGTGAGCGAAGGTGTAGTGGTGAATTGGTGTGAACCAAGCACCACCTTGCTGTAAGTACCTCCCCAGTTGATGTTGCCCCAGAGCGGCACATTGTTCGGGTTGCTCAAATCTCCAGGATCGTTCGAGAACGCGATGAATGAACCTGTAGTGTAACCGCCTTCAGGTGCCATTGCCGCTTCGATGTTGGCTGCAGGAATACCATTGACATAGCTGCTGAATCGGCTGGTTGTGGCATCGTAAGTCATGACCACGTGGATCCATTCGTTCAACTCACCGTCGATGTTCACGATTGGCCCGTAAGCTACCCAATTGATACCGGTGCGTTCGTTTTCGAAAAGGTATTTCAATCGCAAACGGTTCGGATGATCGGCACTTGGGTTTTCAAGGAAAACGTTCATGGCGCCCCAGAACTCATCCGGTTTTACCAATGCAAAAATTCCCTGTGTCCCTTTTCCTTGCTCAGGTGTTCCCGTATCGGCTACCGTTCCTGCCGAGTTCATCCAGAAAGCGATGGTAAAACTGTTCAGGTTGCCCACTGCGGTCATGCCGTCGTAAACGGAATAACGGGCCTCAGAAGAAGATCCTTCCCAAGCTTGTCCTTTGGCCCCGGCTGTGTAAGCCGCTTCGGTTTGCGTGCCGACGTTTCCTGTTTTTGAATCCGTGGCGTTGTTTTCAAAACTCCATTTGGCCACAAGGTTCGATGCCCCGATTTCATCAGAATTGGTGTATCCTGCAGGTGGCGGGGTGATGTTGTTGCCATCGTCGTCGCCGCAGCTTGTTAAGGAACCCATGCTCAAGGCAATTGCCAAGGAATAAACTGTCATTTTAATTGTCTTCATAGTTTAATGTTTAATGTTAATGTTTAAAATTTATATTAGGTTAGAATTAATTGTATCCTGGGTTTTGGGCCAATCGGCCACCGCTGGCTGAAATTTGCTCTTGCGGAATCGGGAAAACCTCGTGCCTGCCCACAATGAAGTTTTTGCCATTGGCCGCCATGGCCGATGCTGCCTGCCCGGTCCTTACCAGGTCAAACCAACGGTCGTGTTCCATGGCCATTTCAAGCCTTCTTTCTTTCCAGATCGATTGCAGGGTAACGGCGCCCGCATCTGCAAGCCCCGCCCTGTTCCTGATTTCGTTGATGCGGTCGAGCGCTTCTCCTGTATTTCCGATATGGAAAGCCGCCTCGGCCCGAATCAGCAAAAGATCGCTGTATTTGAGCACGCGCACGTTCTTGGCCGTCACCGACTTGTTGTTGTCCCAATCCTCGGCAATGCTGCTGTGGTAAGCCTTGTAATTGTATCTCGGATTGGTCAATGTGGTGGGAGCCACCTGTCCGTCCCACAAAACAGAAGGCACGAAAATGATGGTTGCCTCTTTTCTTAAATCGCCGGGTTCGTAGGCATTCATGAGGCTTTCTGATGGCGTATTGAAACCCCAACCCAAATCTGGATTGCCCCGTGGCCCTTGAACATTGGTATAATCGGTGATGCCATTGGTCAGGGTAGCCTGAATTTCGAAAATCGATTCGGACTTGTTCTCCCCGACTTGGCGCCAAACCTGCGCATAATCGCCAAGCAGCGCATATTCGCCTGAGGTGATCACATTGCCCGCCATGTCATACGCCTGCTGCCATTTTTCCTGGTACAGATAAACCTTCGCCAGTAAAGCCTGTGCCGCGCCTTTGGTCACTTTGCCCAAATCCTGTGGCGCATAACCGCTTTTCAAAGGCAGCCGATCGATAGCATCGACCAGATCGCTTTCAATCTGTGCATAGGTTTCCTGTTTGGATTTTCGGATGTAAACCGTATTGTTGACCGTTTCCTCATCGTTGATGTCGATTTCGGTCGTAATGATCGGAACACCGCCGAAACACCTGACCAGGTCGAAATACCAGAGCGCACGAAGGAACTTCACTTCGCCGATGTATCGGCTCTTTAAATTGGCGTCTATGTTGAACTGGTCGAGGTAGAAAATGGCCTTGTTCGCCCTTCCGATGCCGCCGTAGCGCGATTTCCATACTTCATTGAACGACAAGCTAGAAGACACGAAATCGAGGTTGTCGAGTTGGTGTTTGTCGGTTCCGTTGTCGCCAGGGGTCGAGCCTTTGTCGGCATCATCCGAAGTAATGCTCGTGACACCGATCCACGAAAACGCATAGGTTTCGTAATCGAGGTTTTTGTTGTAGGCCCCGGTGACCAGTTGTCTGGCGTTATCGGGATTGGCGAGAAAATCTTTCGAGCGCGATGGTTTTGTTCGGCACGACATCCAGATCATCCTCACACGAGCTGAAAACGGCCGCGGCGATGAACAATGCTGTTATTGGAAAATATTGAATATATTTTTTCATTTTCGGTTACTTTTAAAAATTGACATTTGCGCCTACGAGAAAAGTCCTGTTGGTCGGATAGGCATCGAGTTCGATACCCGCACCACGCAACGGATCGGCACCATCACCTCCTACGATTTCAGGCGAATATCCCGAATAGTTGGTAAAAATGAACGGGTTGACCGCAGTGACATACAGGCGAACCTTGTCGAGTTTCTCCCACATTTTTGGCAAGGTATAGCCCAATGTGATGTTGTTGATCCTCAAATAGTCGCCGTCTTCGATGTAATAGGTCGATGGCAGCGGTGTATTGTTGAAAGGTTTTGGATTTTCTGCATTGGTATTGTTGACCGTCCAGAAATCATCCAGGATTTCAGATTCGACGTTTTCCCCGCCAAATCTTTGCGCTTTCTTGCCGTTGTACACTTTGTTTCCGCCTACACCGTAACAATCAACCGAGAAATCGATGTTTTTGTAGTTGACCCCAACGTTGATGCCATAAGTATATTTGGGAACATAGGTACCGGCATTGATGCGGTCGTTGTCGGTAAGCCCGGCCTTGCCGTCGATCATGTCGTTGTATTTGAACGATCCGTCGGCATTGTAACCAATGTGTTCGAATACGTAGAAACTACCCAGCGGCGCATCGAGGAAGACGCGCTTGACCGTTTGCCCGTTGTTGAGGCTTCCCGCCTCGGTAAAGTTTTTGAAATAACGGCTGTCGATTCTCGAAACATTGTTCTTGTTGCTGGAAAAATTACCGCCCACCCAATAGCTCAGGTTGTCGTTGATGTTATCCTGCCAGCGCAAAGTCGCTTCGATTCCTTTGTTGGTCACCTGGCCCGAATTGAGGTAGGTTTCCTCCTCGGATAAAACCCTTGGAAGGCTTAACTTGAGGATAATATCGTCCGATTTTCGGTCGTAATAGTCGAAGGTTCCGGTCAATTTGTTTTGGAGAAAACCGAAATCGATACCCAAATCAATTTCCTTCATCGTTTCCCAGGTAAGGTTCGGATCGATTGCGTTGGCCACGAAAGCCCCGGTGTCAATGAGCGGTTCCTCTCCGTAACTGTAATTTTTATTCAACGTAAAGGCCAAATAGTTGAAACTAACCCCGTTACCATTACCCACTTCACCATAGCCTCCACGCAATTTAAGATTGTTCAGGAAGCTGATGTCTTTCATGAAATTTTCATTGGTAACGACCCAACCCACAGATACCGAAGGAAAAGTGTCCCATTTTCTTCCCGTAGCAAACGGGCTCAACCCTTCGCGTCTTACGATGGCGGTCAACAGGTATTTGTCTTTGTAGTCGTATTCTACCCTTCCAAAATAAGCCAGGGAAACCAAAGGCGTATTGTGGTAATTCTTAAGGTTGTCCGGCTGGGCCAGCATGGGTTCGTTGTTGCTCGAGAAATCGAGGTACCAATAATTTTTCTGTTCGGGAACATTGTACCGGATGGCACTCATGAACTCATAATTGTCGACAGTGGTCCTGGACATCCCCACGGTAGCCGTGACACTGTGATCGCCAAAATCGCGTTTGTAGGACAGGTAATTATCCCAGTTCCAGTTGTAGAGCTCGCCGCGTTTTTGCTCGAGCTTGTTGTTGAGCACCGTTTTGTTGCCAAACGTCCTGTTGTAATCGGCGGCAGTGGTGATGTGTGGTGGTTCGGTGATGTCATCCGGATTGCCCGCAAAAATATTTTGCGACAACCAGATGTCCCGCAAAGGTGTAAAGCTGAATTCCTTGACCCACTCGCCCATGGCCCCGAGATTGGAAGTAAACGTAAGATCCCGGGCCAGCTTGAGCTCGGCGGCCACCGAAGCGGTAATCGTTACATATTTCGATCTTTGGTTGTCGTATTCGAGTTGGGCCACCGGGTTGCCCACATTGTTGTATTTGTCGTACTCGGTCCCCGAAAGATCGTTCAACCCGTTGGCCTTGTTGATCATCGGTACGCCCCATCGCCCGTTCGGGTATTGCACCGGAACCAGCGGGGATTGTTTGTAGGCATTGGTAAATGCACTCAATGGCTTAGGCGTCTTGTGTGCCAAGGCCAAATTGAAGAAATTGCGAACCTTGAGCCTGCCCTCTGCAATATTGAACTCGTTCTTATTGAGGAGGTTTGTCCTTTTGTAGTCGGTTCCCTTTAAAATCCCTTTTTCGGTATAGTGCGAGACCCCAAAGTAATAATTGGCATTGTCATTGGCCCCAGAAAGCGAGACGGAATTGCTGGTCACCTCACCTGTATCGGTAATTTCTTCAAGCCAATCGGTATTGTACGGTTGGTTGTAGCTGTAATAACTGGAAGAACCCAACGCGGTGTTGTTGTAGTAGGCAAAACGATACGAGTCGGCCATATCCACTTTCTTGAGGATACTTTTTTGGCCGTAATACGCATCATAAGATACCTTGACTCCGCCTTTCCTTCCTTTTTTGGTGGTAATGATCACGACCCCATTGGCGCCTTTCTGCCCATAAATGGCCAACGAAGAAGCATCCTTTAGAATACTCATGGATTCGATGTCGTTCGGGCTCAGTCCATTGATGGGATTAATGGTATTGATGGCCGACAATTCGACCCCATCGATGATGTACAACGGATCTCTTGCGCCCAGCACTGTTCCCAATCCCCTGATGCGAACCGAAGGATTTCCTCCAGGCTCATCGTTGGTAACGATGTTGATACCGGCAGCCTTTCCTTGAATGGATTGGATGGCCGATTGGGCGGGGGTTTTGAGGATTTCTTCGGATTTGATCAAAGAAACCGAACCCGTAATCGCGCCCAATTTCTTAGTCCCGTAACCCACCACGATCACTTCGTTAAGCTTGTTTATGGCTTCCTTGAGATTGACCTTCATGTTTACCGTGGCATTGACTACGCGTGTCTCATAACCAATCATGGTAAAAGTAAGTTGTTCGCCGACTGCGGCATCGATGGTAAAATTTCCATCAAAATCGGTAGAAGTGTTCTTCCCCGATGCTGCTAAAATGTTGACTTCCGGTAGTGGCAACCCGGCTTGATCAGTAACATTTCCCTTGATTTCCTGAGCATTAGCTGCGATAGAAACCGACAGAATCGTTAAGAACGTACAGATAAAGTGTTTCATGTGTTAATATTGCTAGAGTTAGTTATCCTAAAATTAGCAAATTACAACGTTGTAGTTACCCAAGGGGGTTTCTTCACAACCACATCATTAAATTACATAAATTTAACACGTTGATAATCATTTATTTAATTACAAAAAAATCAAGCTTGGTGATAAAATGATGTAGTAATGATGTAATTCCAAACACTAGAACTACATCGATTTCGAAGCTTTTAGCAGCCGTTAAATCGTAAGCATAAACTTATATAAATTTTCATCAGGGGAAAGTCCCAACTTTTTCCTCAGACGGTAACGGTGCAATTCTACTCCGCGGAAAGAGATATTCATCAGTGGCGCGATCTCTTTGGAAGAAAGATTCATTTTGAGGTAAACGCATAATTTAATGTCCTTGGAGGTCAATTGCGGGAACTTGGATGAAATCCCGCTGATGAATTCATGATGGATCTGGCTGATGTTGCTTTCGAAAACTTCCCATTCATGCTTATTGACCGCATTGATCTTGATGGCCTTGAGAATGCCGCTTTTGAGTTTGTCGATGTCTTCCTCCTGCTGCAAGATCTGGCGGATGTTGTCGATCATTTCGCTTTGCTTGGCAATAGACAAGGATTTGCCGGCCACTTCGGAGGATTTGCTTTGGATTTCGAGCTCAAGGATGTGCTTTTCGTATTCCTGTATGTTGAGCTCATTCTGCGCCTTGAGTTCCAGTTCGAGTATCTTTTGCTGATGGTTGAGTTCTTCTTCCTTGAGCTGAAGCTTCTGTGTGTAGCGCAATTTGTTCCATTTGTAATACAAATAAAAGCTACCCGAGATGGCCAGCACATACACCAGTACCATCCAAACCGAAAAGTACCATGGATTATTGACATCGAATTGGTACTCCGCCAATTCAACATAGTTTTTCCCATTGAAATAATAAAACGCAACACGCTGATTGCCACTGTGCAAATTGTTTAGCAAAATATTCCCGTTGCGCACCCGCAAATACTCTTTCCCGTCATTGAGCCGGTAAAAAATGTCCTGCTGGTTGTAGCCGTATCTTCCGGTCACCACATTGATTTCGACAGGGTGATTGTATTTGATTTCGGTATTCGGCTTGATCAAGTTTCCTTCGTAAAATCCTTCCACCACTACCTTCCCGGCGTTGACCCTATTCCTGTTGAGTTCATAAGACATGAATCCGTCATCGAGGTTCAGGAAAATCTTGTTGTCTTTCTTGAAGATCCTGGAGTCCTCAATGATCAGTTTGCCTTCGTAGTATTTTTCAGGGATGAGCTCCCAAATAAACTCATTATTGACCTGTGAAATTACATACAGCAATCCCGAATTCAGGATCAGGAAATGCTCGTCATCGACCGGGATAATGTCGGAAATGTTGGGAAACGCCGCATTAAAAACCTTGTCTCTTTCGAGTTTGGCCGAAATCGAATTGTAACGGTACCAGATTTTATTGATCAGGAACAGGATTTCGTTCTTGTAGCCAAATATTTTCACCCCAAAGTCATTCGAAATGCCATTGCGCTGCGAAATGTTCTCGACTTTTTGGGTCTTGAAGTTCGAATCGTAGGTGATGCGGTACAAGCTTCGGTAGTTGTCGGCCGCCCACAATTCATTGGGTTTGTTTTGCACGATGTTGCGGATGGGTTTGGTCAATCCTTCCAAAGTCCTGTAGCTGGCCAAATCCTCATTGGTATAGTAGACGATTCCCGAATAATGCGCCTGAAAATAAGCCTTGTCGTAATCGCTTTTGACAAATTTCCACCCTCCACTGACATTGTTCACCTTGCGCAATTGCTTGCCGTCATACACAAAAGTCCCGTCGTTGTGGCCCATGATGTAATTGCCGTCGAGTTTGTAGATGTCCCAAACCTGGCCCTGCGAATTCGGTATCGGGCGGAGCCGCTTGTCCTTGTAGATGAAAGCCCCGTGATTGGTTACGAAAAGATAATCGTCGTCGATCATTGACATCGCATACACCGAACCGAGCACCCCCGAATTGTCGGTAAAAACATTGACCGAGGAATTGATCTCGACATGGGCAATCCCGTTGTCGAGACCGAGCCACAAATCGTTTTCATTGTCCAGCAGAATCGAAAGCACCGCGTTGTTCTTGATGGCATTCTGTCGGTTGATGCTCTTGAAGGAATTGTCCTTTAAATTGAAGATGTAAAGCCCCTGTTGCACGGTTCCAATGGTCAAGATACTGTCGCTGACAAATTTAGCCGTCAGGATTACTTCTGTCTTTAAATCATTGTTCAACAAGTTGTTCCAAGCCGTCAATTGATTGCCTTCTTCTATAAAAATTCCATTGGCCTTTGTAAAAATATAAGTCTTGCCTTGGTTCTTTTCGATGTGATGGATTACATCGTGCTCAATCTCAGACCAGTTTTCTTTTTTGACAAACCGCTTGCCTTGCATTACATAAACGCCATTGCGCACCGATGCGATGTAGATTTGATTGTCGACCAAATAACAGTACGAAATCTGGAAAGGAAACCGTATTTTCTCCACCCCATGGGCATCATAGACAAACAGTTCATTGAACGATTGGAAATAAATGCGACCGCCTTGGGTAAAAATTTTCCAGATTTCCTCATTGGCCGAGCGCCCCGAAAAAAGATTCTTTCCTTCACTGAGCGAAAAGTATTTCATCTTGCCATCGATGCGCTGCCAATAACCAAATTCCTTGTACGAACCGCAATAAATCTTATCCCCGATCGCATATACCGCACGGATAATCGTCTTGTTGGGAAGCGTATACTTCTCCCATTTGACACCGTTGTAGCGCAAAAAATAATGGTTGTTGGCAAAATAGATGGCATTGTCCTTCCCCTGCGTGACATTCCAGTTCTGGTTGTCGCCGTGGTATTCGGTCTTGGTGAAATTTTCCACAAAAGGCAACAATTCCTGTGCGTGCAGGCCAATGGTGAAAAGCAAGAAGAAAAGAATTTTGGACGCCGTCGGTTTCAAAGGATAAGCATTTATCCCCAAATATAAAGACATTTCCGCATCCGATATCGTTTGCAGAAATAAAAAATGCTTCCCTAAAGAAGCATTTGGTATTTATTTTCCGTCGGCGTAATCCTGCAAGTACTGGAACCTTTCGGTGAGTTTACCGTTCTCGGTGATCTTGGCGCGTTGCAAAATCCCGTCCTTGTCCCCGTTGAAAAAAGCCGGGATGACGTGTTCCATAAACATTTCGCCAAAACCTTCGCTGGCATCCTTGGGCAATTCGCAAGGCAAATTATCGACCGACATCACGACAATCGCACCGGGGTGAAAAATATCGACCTCCGCATCCTTGCTCGGCAAATAACCAAACAACGGATCGGCAATCGTCGAGGCTTTAATCGTACAGGCAATCGGTCCTTCTACATCGCAGGTAATGTCGGCCACGACCTTGATCTTGCAATCGGGCGCACGCAACATTTCGCGTGTCAGGATCACCGGCGCATCGTTGGCGTAAAAATGCCCGGTCATGAAAATATCGGATACCTTGGTGAAACGTTCAAAATCTGACGTATATTCGGTTGGATTTTCGTAGAAATCATCTTTTGCAGCAGGTTTCCCATCGATGCGTTTGTTGTAGTCGAGCGTGTCGAGCTGCACATAGACAGGCTGCGTATAGTTTTTGGACAAATAATCTTCGACCGAAACTTCCTTGATTTTCATCGCATCGAGGATTTCCTTGGCGCCGTTGGCCACTTTGCCGTGACCGGTCAGGACAATCTTGATCGGTGGCAGCACCTGGCGCTTGAGTTTTTCGATCAGGGCCGGTTTTCCCGAAAGCGTTTCAGCCTTGGGCAGATTGAACAATTCGAACTTGATCCCGAACGCACGGATGCCGTTATAGGCCCCGACGATACCGGCGTATCTTCCGAAACCGATCAAGCGTTTGTAGTTTTTATCGACAATGGTTTCGTGGTCGTACAAATCGATGTTTTTCTCGAGAATCGCCTTGAGCAATTTTTGGTTGTGCGGTTGCTTCTTGATCGTGTGCGAAAAGAAAAAATATTTCTTGTTCGGAATCAGCGCTTCGACAGGCACTTCTTTCACGCCGAACAAAACGTCACAATCGCTGACG
Organism: Flavobacterium sp.; assembly: GCF_047602195.1. Lineage (GTDB taxonomy): Bacteria > Bacteroidota > Bacteroidia > Flavobacteriales > Flavobacteriaceae > Flavobacterium. The sequence goes on along the minus strand of NZ_JASGHW010000004.1, from coordinate 1,911,880 downwards.
TCGTTGGTGACTTCAATACCAAGATTACTGTATTCTTCGTCGGTAAAAAACCGGATGTCTGAACTTTCAACTTTGATTTGGGCTTCGGGATGCGCGGCCTGCAAACGCGCCAGTTCTTCAGGCGTAAAAACCACCCTCCTGTCCGGCGGGGTTTTTCTTTCTTTGATGATTCCGAACTTCATTATTTGTTTGTCTTGTAACTAAAAAAATTTCGCTGCCAAATGTACCCTTTACGATAACGTTTTCAAAACTTTTTAGCATTTAAAAATATCCACACGCGAAGCATTGAAAACCAACTAATTGACAACGATTGTTAACAAATTTTATATAATCCTTAACGAAATGCACAATTACGCGATAGTTTGTTTGGTTATATTTGTTTTTTAAGCACAATCGAAATACCACATGAAAGCCCCTTTCAGATACTTATATATTGTTTTATTCGTCGCTTTGTTTTCGGGTTGTTCCAAACAGGACCGTTCCGAAGACGACAAGGAACAACTGAACGAACGCACTTACCTTTGGATGAAGCCTTCGCGCGTCAAATATCCCCAACTTTCCAAGGCGTACAAAAATGATAAAAAAGCCGCGGTCGAGCGGTTCTGCGACAAATATTTCCGCAACGAGAACAACAGCGTGAGTTTGCTCGTGGCCAAGAACGGCCAAATCATCTACGAACGTTACCAAGGCTGGGCCGACAAGATGGAAGGCACCAAAATCAACGCCGATACGCCTTTGCACATCGCTTCGGTGAGCAAGGTTTTTACGGCCACGGCGGTTTTGCTGTTGGTCGACAAAGGCAAATTGGAACTCGACCAGAAAGTCAGCGAAATCCTGCCCGAGTTTCCCTACAACGACATTTCCGTGCGCAATTTGTTGAGCCACCGCAGCGGTTTGCGCAATTATGCCTATTTCATCGAGGACAAAGGCGTTTGGGATTTGCACCAGACGATCACCAACCAGGACATCCTGAACCTGTTCACCGAAAAGGAAATCAAATGCGATTGTCCGGCCGATACGCGCTTTTGTTATTGCAACACCAATTATGCGATGCTCGCGCTCATCATCGAGAAAATTACTGGGATGAAATACCCCGAAGCGATGAAAACGATGATTTTCGATCCGCTCGAAATGCACGACACCTATGTATTCGATTACAACAAAGACCGAAAGACTGCCGTTCCGTCGTACAAAGGCAACATGATGGAAATCGGGCTTGACCATTTGGATGCGGTCTATGGCGACAAGAACATCTACTCTACCCCGCGCGACATTCTCAAGTTTGACCTGGCACGCACGGCGCCGACTTTCCTGAACAAGAAACTGCGCGAGGAAATGTATAAGGGCTACAGTTACGAGCACAAGGGCGAAAAGAACTACGGCCTCGGGATGCGCATGTACGAATGGGAAGGCGGACAGAAATTCTATTTCCACAACGGTTGGTGGCACGGCAGTACTTCGTCGTATATTTCTTTGGTCAAAGACAATGTGACGATCATTGCGTTGTCGAATAAGTTTACGAGAAATACGTATGCGGTGAGGAAGTTGGCGCCTTTGTTTGGGGATTATCCGTTTAAGTTTGACGATGAGGAATAGACCGCTTCGCTAAAAGATAAAAGACCGCTGGCGCTGCTAGAGCAAAGACCGCTTCGCTGCAAGACTTTGACTCCATTCGCGTGAAGGATTGCAGTGGAAATCCTTTTATGAAATGCAATGGAATAAAAGATTGCAACGAAAAGCCTGACGGCGGCCAATAAATTTCTTTCTTGCACAAACGTCACCCGCCGACACGCCCAAAAGAGATACTGCACAATAGACCGCTGGCGTTGCTGGAGTCAAGACCGCTTCGCTGCAAGATTTATCCAACTTTATCTTTGGATTAACAATCAAAAGTGAATTTTCCTGCTATATTTGCAAACTCGAATTTCGAATATCCAATTTCGAATGTTGAAATTTAAGGGGTCGACTGGTTTTGACAGCAAGATCAATTGAACCGTAAGCACGTCGAGAAGGGGGACAAATTCTCGTAAATCCAGAGTCCCAACACTTATAAACGGCGAAAATAACTACGCTTTAGCTGCATAATCCGAATCATAGTAAGATAATGCCACGTCTGTACCAGGTACAGAAGCTGGATTCCTCTCGAAAGCCTTGGTTTGTGGCGGTCGATCAAGAGGAACCGTAAAAATAAACCTAGGATTGGCCTTGCCTTGTGGCCTTTCTGACAACTTAAGAGGCTAAGCGTTGTGTGGCCGCTGCCGGCCAGGCGCAACGTCGAAAATCCAATCGGCAGATAAACGTGTAGAAAGCGCTTTGGTTGCTTGTTTGGACCCGGGTTCGATTCCCGGCGACTCCACTAAATGAATCCGTAAATCGTTGTAGAATAATGGTTTACGGATTTTTTTCTTTGCAAATATGTTGTAAATATCTGAAAATTAAAGGAAAGATTGAAGATCAACTGAAAAACACTCCGACTAAACAAGTGGCAGATGAGCGAAATTATAAGGTTCGCCAAGTAGCGACGATGACGCAAAATCGGTTGCTACAATTACCAACCATTGCCGAATTGGATTGCTAAAAGCAAGCAAGGTCGGTAAGTTCCGGCTAATAACAGAAGAAAGTTATCTGAACTACAAAAATAATGTCTATGACCCGAATCGGGTTATCCGAAGTAATTAGAAACCAACGACTGAACCGATGCCGTCAAAAAAATTGGCGGCTTTGTCTGTAAAACAACCCCATACCCCATTTTTATTTGACTTTCCAATTTCAACCCTCATTTTTAGAGGTGGGTACCCTCTCGGATATAGTGACAAAAGACAAAATCCATAAAAAACGATTTCTTTAATTCTTTTTGAATTACCTATTTTACAGGAGTCTGTTCATTTTTAATACCACAAAAAGCACAATTCGCATTTACGCGCACGCACGTGCAAAGGATTTCACCACACCACTTAATTGAAAAAAGGGTCAGCATTACGCCGACCCTTTCTCTACAACTGATACTTCAAAAGCATCGCCACCGACTGCTGATAGTCGCGCTCCGCTTCGAGAAATTGATCCAACGCATTGTAATAATATGCGGTTTCCATAAAGTACTCGATGGACGAAAGTTGCCCCAAAGCAAATGCCTTGTTGAGCAACACCCGGTTTCTTGACGAGGTGTTGATGTTAGCCGACTCATAAGCATCCAACACCGTTTTCAGATTCGTGTAATCCTCATACAAATGCTTGATGTGGAAATAATGCTCGTTGAGGTGCGTCTGAAATTCCGACTCGGAAGCGGCAACTTCGGCCTTTCGCTGTTTGAGCACATTTTTGTTTTCCCACAGCGGAATCGTCGTCCCGGCGTGAATGCCGTTGTACGTCTGTCCCAAGATGCCCTGATAATGGTAACCGAGCGTCAACTTCGGCAAAGCCAATGCACGGCTCAACGAAAGATTTTTTTCTGCGACTACTTTCTGCTGTTCAAGGATTTTACGATCCGGGTCGCTTTCCTCATACAACTTTTCCAATTCTTCAAATGGCGGAATGATCGGAACCGCAGTATAAACCGTATCATTAAAGGCAATCGCCTCGCCACCGTTCAACTCAGTCAATTTCTGATTGAGCTGCGTGATCTCGGAGCCGTTGGTTTGGAATGCCTTGCGGACTTCAATCAATTGCACATTGGCTTTGTTGAGATCGAGAATATTCCCGTCGCCTTTATCGAGCCGCGTCTGAAAACCCTTTTGTACTTTCTCTGCATCAGCCAAACGTCTGTTCAACTGATTTTGCAGCTTGTTGTGGTAGACCAATTTGATGCAAACCGATTTGGCTTCCAACAAGACATCCTGACGGCTCGCGGTCAAATAAAACTCGGCCTGTTTCGATTGCTCGTTGGCCAATTTCTTTTTTTGCACATAGGCCGTCGGAAAATCGAAGTCCTGCGAAATCGTGAAATCGGTTTGGTTTCCGGCATTGGACGGCGTACCGATAAGGTAATCGTATTCAATCGTCGGATTCACTGGTGTAAGCCCGGTATTGAACTCCAACTTACGCGCTTCCCATTTTTGGCGGTCGGTCGCGAGTGTCTTATTGTTTTTGGCAATGGAACCCAACGTTTGATCCAAAGTCGATTGCGCCATCACAAACACCGGAAACATTGCAAGTCCTATCGCTGCTATTGTTCTATGCTTCATTTTTCTCTGTTTTTCGGTTTGACAAATAATACACGATCGGCACGATGAAGATGTTGAGCAAGGTAGAAGTCAACAAACCACCCAAAATGACTTTCGCCATCGGACTTTGGATTTCGTTACCCGCCAAATCGCTGGCAATCGCGAGCGGTATCAGCGCAAGCCCGGCGGTCAGAGCCGTCATCAAAATCGGACTCAATCGGTCTTTCGAACCTTCGATAACGGTATGGTACAAGTCCTTGCCCTCGTCACGAAGCGTTTGGTAATGTGAGACGAGCAAAATACCATTGCGTGTGGCCACTCCGAACAACGTAATGAAGCCGATGATGGCCGGAATGCTAAGGATGTTGCTCGTAAAGAAAATGCTCATCACCCCGCCGATGAGCGCCAGCGGAAGATTCAGTAAAATAATCGAAGCCGTCTTGATCTTCCTGAACTCTTGGAACAGGATTAAAAAGATGACGAGTAACGACAATACCGAAGTTAGCAGCAACACTTTCGACGCTTCGGCCTCGGCCTCGAATTGGCCGCCGTATTCAATGTGGTAGCCTTCAGGCAACTTGATTTTCGCATCGATGGCTTTTTGGATTTCCTCGACGACGCTCTTTTGGTCGCGTCCGGCAACGTTGGCCGAAACCACCGTTTTGCGCTGTACGTTTTCGCGGTTGATCGTGTTCGGCCCCGAAGTGCTTACGATTTCGGCTACCGATTCGAGCGGGATTTTCTTGCCGTCGTGTGTGTCGATCATCGTGTTGCGGATGTTTTCGAGCGAACCGCGATTATTGTCGTCGAATTTCAGGACGAGGTCGTAGGTGCGGTTGTTCTCGTAAATATCCGACACCTTTTCCCCTGCAAACGCCACATCGACGAACTCGTTGAACTCGCCGATAGTAATACCGTATGAATTGAGCATATCGCGCTTGGCCTTGATTTGGATTTGCGGAATGTCGATTTGCTGTTCGACACTCAAATCCACCAAACCCTCGATGCCTTGGATTTCGTTCTTGATTTGATTCGACAACTGGAACAGTTTGCCCAGGTCGGAACCAAAAATCTTGATGGCAATGTTCGCGCGTGTCCCTGATAACATGTGGTCGATGCGGTGTCCAATCGGCTGACCGATGGTAATGTTTGCACCCGAAATGCCTTTGAGCTTTTCCCTGACCTCGGCCATAAACTCCTCGCGGTCGCGGTCTTTGAGATGAAACGGCGTTTCGATTTCTGCGGAGTTTACGCCTTGTGCGTGTTCGTCGAGTTCGGCACGTCCGGTTCTGCGCGTGGTGACCTTGATTTCGGGAATGGTCAACAACACTTTTTCGACGCTTGTTCCGATCTTATTGCTTTCTTCGAGCGAAATGCCCGGCAAACTCACGACGCTGATGACCAACGACCCTTCGTTGAACTCCGGCAAGAAACTGCGCCCGAATTGGCTCATCATCACCAAAGCAATCACGAACAATCCAATGGCTGTTCCAATCGCCGCACGTTTGTGGTGCATCAATTTTTCAAGGAAGCGGACGTAACCATTTTGAAGCCGCGTCACCAACCAACTTTCGCCATGCTGTTTTTTGAGCATTTCGTCGTTGGTCAGCAAATAACTGCAAAGGATTGGGGTCAGTGTAATCGATACGACCAATGAGGCAAAAAGGGCAACGATAAACGCAATTCCGAGTGGCGCAAGCAAACGACCTTCCATCCCCGAAAGGAAAAACAACGGCAAAAATGCCACAATGATGATGAAAGTCGCATTGATAACTGATGTCCTGATTTCAAACGACGCATCAAAAATGACGGTGAACTTATCGCGTTGCTGTTTCAATGGCAATTGTGCATTTTCCTTCAATCGTTTGTAGACATTTTCCACGTCGATAATCGCGTCATCGACCAAATCGCCGATGGCAATCGCCATACCGCCCAAACTCATCGTATTGATGGTAAAACCGAGCCATTTGAGCGTCAGCAACGCCACGATGAGCGAAATCGGGATAGCCAACAACGAAATGATGGTTGCTCGCCAATTCATCAGGAACAAAAACAAAATGATGACGACGAATATCGTTCCTTTCGAGCAACGTCTTTTGGATGTTATCGATGGAAGCGTTGATGAAGTCGGCTTGACGGAACACGTGCGCATCGACATGGACATCGCCCGGCATCGTCTTTTTCACGTCGGCCAAAACCTTGTCGATGTTCTCGGTCAGTTCGAGCGTATTGGTTGACGGTTGCTTTTGTATGGACAAGACGACCGCAGGCTTTCCGGCTTTGGCGGCATCCCCGATTTTTGGCGCGGCGCCGATTTTTACCTCGGCCACATCTTCGATTCGTATGGATTTGCCGCCGACGGTTTTGACGACCGACTTGCCCAATTCGGCAACATCAGAAGTACGTCCGGTGCCTTTGATGATGTATTCATTGCCATATTCGCTGTGGAAACCGCCAGAAGAATTGCCGTTGGCCGATTGCGAGGCTTTGAGCAATTCGGTCAGCGTGACATCGTAGAACTTCATCTTTTCAGGCGAAGCGAGAATCTGATATTGCTTGAACTCGCCGCCATAAACGACGACTTGCGCCACACCGCCGGTCGCCAACAGACGCGGACGCATTGTCCAGTCGGCAATCGTCCGCAATTCCATCATCGAAGTTTCTTCGGCGGTCAAAGACACGAACATGACTTCGCCCATGATGCTTGACTGCGGAGCCATTGTCGGCGTTCCTACGCCTTGCGGCAAGCGTTCGCCGATGGCCGCCATCTTTTCGTTGATGATTTGACGCGCTTGGTAAATATCAGTGTTCCAATCAAACTCCACCCAAACGATGGAGATTCCGAAGGATGAAGAACTCCTTACACGGCGCACGTTGGTCGCACCGTTGACGGAGGTTTCAATTGGGAAGGTCACGAGCTTTTCGACTTCTTCGGGAGCCATGCCGTGTGCTTCGGTCAAGACGACGACCGTCGGTGCGGTCAGGTCTGGAAATACGTCCACTTCCATCTTGGTGGCGGTGTAACTGCCGTATAAAATGAGAAGGACGCTCGCAATGACAACAATCAATCGGTTGTTCAGAGCGAAATGGATAATCCTGTTAAGCATATCTCCAAATTAGTGTTCGTGACCGTGAGCCGGGAGTGCGCCCGACGCTACCGAAAGTTTGATTTGATAGCCGCCTTTGGTGACCACCCTTTCGCCGTCGTTGATGCCTGACAGGATTTCGACTTCCCTACCGTCCTTCGCTCCAAGGGTGACTTCGCGCTTGTCGAAAGTCTCGCCTGCGGTTTGGACGTACACATAAAACACGCCTTGTTCCTCTTGGATGGCCGACATCGGAATGACGAGCGTATTGGGCTTTGGCGTGGATTTCAAATAGACTTCTACGCCCGAACCCGAAACGATGCCTTGCGTGTTGTCGATTTCAAATGCAATGGGTAAAAACGGGCTTTCGAGCGACGCGCTTTTGCCATACGACACTACTTTGCCGTTGAGGTTTTGCGTGTCGTAGGTCGCCCCGTTTGGAATGGTGAAGTTCGCCGAAGTAATACTTGCCAATTTGCCAAAATACCGTTGTGATACATTTGCTTGAAGCAACAACCGTTTGTTTTTGGAAACCGTCGCCAATGGCGTTCCGGCTTGTACGAATTGCCCATCATTTACGGAAACCGTTTTGATGAAACCGCCCATCGGTGCGTTGATGCGCTGGCCGTTTGCGGAGAAGTTTTTCGAAATGGTATTGAAATCGTTACGCGCGTTTTCGTACAGCAATTTGGTCGTTTGAAATTCCTTTTGGGAAATAATCTGATCCGTTGCCAATTCTTGCGCCCGTTCGTAATCGGCTTTGAGTTTAAGATAATTCATCTTGGACTCGCGCACTTGCGAATCGATGTTACCTTGTGCCAAGTTATTGCCGGATATAGTAAACAATGGCGTTCCTTCTGAAACCGCTTTACCGACAATGGCATTGTCCCCGTTAAACTTAACGATACCATCGGCTTTCGCAGTGATTACCATTTCATCGCCTACGGCAGATATCAATTGCCCATTGGTTCGGATGACTTCGTGAAACGTTTTGCGTTGTGCCGGGGCGTTGGCAAATTCTACCTTCCAAGCCTGCTCCTTCAGATACGTGATGCCACCTGAAGGCTCGGTTGGCCTTGCGGCTTTTTGGGCAGCAGCGACATCGGCAAAAACTTCAACATTGGGAATCTCGATACGATCATCGACATAGCGGGTATGAATGTCGAATACCAATTTACCCTTACCCGTAATTTCCGGCTTCAAAGCGAGCCTGAATATTCCTGGGGAGCTTGCACTTTTTACAGTATTGCGGATGCCCTTATCGCCAATGATTAAACTGACGGTGATTTCTCCACTGTCCAATGATTTGAACGTATCGCCCATAGCCGTAAAATGCGCGGCAAACTTTGTCGTTTCGCCTACTACTAAAGGTTTGAACTCGACGAACAATTCCATCTTATCCGTATAGAGCGTATACGCCAAAGGCTCCAACCCGGAACCCTCGGCCTTCCCGCCATCATTGTCTTTGCATCCGGTAAAGGCCAAAAACAATAACAGCAGTGCCGTTATTTTGCGAAACATGATTAGTGAGAATGTGCTTCGCCTTCTGCGTGTGAATGTCCGTGTGGTTCTTCGGTGGCGGTAGTGTCGGCTGATACCGAAAATGCCTCTTGGTTGGTGGCATCGGCCGCTTCTTTCGATATGGTTACCGTCGGCATCGTGTTGGTGGCCTGAATCAGCGCCATGCTCGTGCCCGTGTTCAGCGTTTTTATTGTTGCATCCTACCAAAACGAGTGATGCGATAGAGAAAGATATCAATAGATTTTTCATGTCATTTAGATTTTAAAAATTAATAATATGCTCCATTGGAGCGCACGGGTTATGCTGCCGGTTGGGGCGGCCCGCGAAAATCTAAATGGACTAAGTGAGGTGGTTTGAGTACGGATGGGCCTCGATAGTGTGTGACAATAGTTTGCCGTACGAACGGGACTACCTTGAATGCAATGCTTTTCGATTCAATTATCGTAGCCGATGACGGAACGGTTTGGGTAATCGTCTTACCCGGTTGCACATTATCGGTGTAGGTGTCTACGAAATGCGCGTGGTGTTCAAAAAGGTGTTTGAGGCCGGAATTATCGCCGTCATGGTGATGGTGACCGTGGTGTTCATGGCCTTTGTGCCCGTGACCGGAATCTTCCTCATGGTGGTGGTGCCCAACGGCAGCATGACCGAATACGACCGTACTGGTGAGAAGGGAGAGTAATAGGTGGAAGAATTTGCGGGTCATGAGACAAATATAAGTGAAATAGACTAAAATACGAGCAGTCAAAATACAAAATCGTCTTCTGTCCAAAACAATCCAACGAATCCCATAGTTTAACATCTTTGCTTAAAAATAATCTAAAGCCCAAATATCTTTGACTACTTTATAATAACAGTATATTTTTAATTCGTTGACTAAAATACCCCGGCAATAAACACCGGGGCATTTCGCAATATAAACAAAACTTAACAACCAACTACTTTTTCATAATTTTGAGGTTCTGGCTTCGGCCTCCCCCCGAGACCACAGCCATGTAAACCCCTTGTGCAATTTCTCCCATATTCAAGGAAACTTCTTTTGTGTTGCCTAAGTCTTGCCATTGACGAACCATGTGTCCGTACAGATCGTATAAGACCACTTTTTCTATAGCCGATTCGGAGGCGGTAATATTTACAATATCGGTCGTAGGATTAGGATAGCAACTGTATTGCAGCGCATCATTTGTTGAAACTGCCAGATTACCTACACCATATTTGAGCAAGAAGAAATCGAAGTCATAATTGGTCGATTCTCCAAGCTGGCTTCCTCCCGCTACATAAACATTCCCTATCGCGTCCATTTTAAGCACTTGACTTGTCTCGCCCGATGTCGCGTAATCGCCTCGATTGAAATTTCCAATCCACAACAGTTCTCCATCAGCGCTGTATTTTATGGTGACGGCATCCCAACCTGCACCAAATGGTGTATTGTCGCGGCTCTGTCCGGCAATATAGATATTCCCCGAAGCGTCGCATTTCATATTGTAAGGGCGATTGGCGGCCCCGGCGGCACTTCGGTTGTAATTCTGGCTCCACAATTCTTCTCCTGTCAAGCCGTTGAGCGCTTTGGTGACGATTCCGTCCTGATTGGAAGCCGAAAAAACCACATTCCCATTGGGCAATACCAAAATGGGCTGGTCGTGCGTATAACCCGAACTTGAACCCTGGTAATAATAATCCCAAAGCACTGTGCCTGTTGGGCTTATTTTTTGGATGTTGACCCTGCGCTGGTTGATGCCGAGCATACGCAACTGGGATGAAGTATAGGCATTTCCGTCGGCATCGATTGCCATGTTGATTCCATGATCTTCATTGTTGCTGGTTCCATTGGTGCGGTGTTCCCACTGGAATTCCCCGTCTGCACTGTACTTCACGACATTGGAATCGTAGTCTGAATAAATCCCGCCCGGATACATATAACCGCGGCTTCGGCCTATTGCCCACACCTCTCCACTGTCGGACACCATAACCTCGCGGAAGAAATCATCGGTGTCGTATTGGCTGTTGAAAACCATTTTTTGAATGAGGTTTCCTGATTCGGCATCAATCTTTACGATCATGGCATCCAAGTCATCGGATGGGTCGGTGCCGCCTGTGGTGGACACGAAGTACAGTTTTCCATTCTTGTAGACCCCGGAGAGCGCCCTTGGCGATTCGACCAAATTCTCGACGACATCGGTGTAAAAGTTGGACCAGATGACGTTACCGTCGGGGTCGATTTTCTTTACGGCAATACGCGTGCTGTTCAGGTCGGTATAACGGAAATCATCGGTATAGATCAGGAAAATATTGCCGTTCTCATCGCCCACAATCGATTGGGAAAACAATTGATAGTTATTGTCCTGCGGGTGGTAGTACTTGCGCCATACCTCCTGCCCGTCGCTGTTTGCCTTGACGAGCATCATGCCGTCAAGAGCCGGGCTGCTGGACATATAGGAGACATTGCCAAGCATATAGGATTCGCCTTGCGGGGTTACCCATAAATCGGTTACATGGTCACTTACGGTCGCATGGGCGAGCATGGACCAAACCGGTTCCTGATTGGTCTGGGCAACCAAACCGGTTATAAAAAAAGAGGTTAAAAGGGATAAGATTCTATTATTTGAAGTCATAAAAAGCTGTCGTTATTTGATTATTGCGGTTAGTTCTTTTCAAAAATGAGATGATCGGTTCCGCCGTTGCCGCCACTAATGTCAATCAGTTCGATTTTACTGGCGGTTTGGGTTACGATGTCCCAATCATCGGTGAGTTCGGCAAAAGCGGCCGGGTTCGAAAAGGCGATGTTGAAATCGAGGTCACTGTGCGGATTGTCGTCATCGCTGCTGTGGCTGTCGGTAATAGACCAACTACCGGTATAGGTGTTAGAGCCGTTGGAAGCCGTCAGCACATTGTCCGAGCCAAAAGAAAAGGTGTAGCTGCTGAAACGCGATGTCTCGTCACTATCGGTATCGAAATAATAAGTGATGCGCCAGTTGCCTTGCTGCATGGATTGCGCAATCAGGTTTTGGCTCTGGTTTCGGTTGTCGTCCCAGTGTTTAGAGGAATCATCGTCATCGTTGTGACAGGTTGAAGCGGTGGTCAGGAAAAGGACACATCCTAAAATCGGCAACATTTTTAAAGTTTTCATAATAAGTGTGATTAATGATTAATATTCAATAGTTCAAATCGTTTGATCAAAAGCCATAGCAACAGTAAAATCAGCAACCATAAAAAGATTTGGATGCAGTAATAGCCTTGCATGGATTTGTTTATTTTTCTCGGCGTTTTCATCAGTTTCGGGTTAAATACAAATAGCGTGTCCCGCTGCCGCCACTCTCGTAGCGCATCCTGATGAGTGTTTCTGTATAATCGATGACGATCCACGATTCTTCGAGTTCTTCGAGGTTATCGCTGCTGAACACAAAAGCGATATGCTCTTGCCCACTGTCGGTATACGTCACCCAAGTCCCACCGATGACAGACGGTTCTCCGGTTGTGGTAGACGTTCCGTCTGCATGGAAAGTAAAATCATAAGGCGCATAGTCCGAAGTCTGGTCGGTTTCCCTAAAAAAGTACGAAACAGACCAACTGCCTTCTGACAGCACTTCCTCAAGGGCAAGTCCCTGGTTTGGATTGGGATGCGAAGGCGTACATTCATCCAGATAGGTATCGATAAAAGCTTCTAGTTCCTGGTTGTTTTGGATGGATATTACAGTCGTCTCCGGTGTGACAAAATCAATCGGGTAAGCAAATGCAGCAACATTGCCGCCTATGCGGTCCAAAAAACCATACAATGCTTTGTTGTTTTGCAAGTGAATGGTCAAGGCAGATTGACTTTGTGGATTGTAAGACTTGACCTCCAACGGAAACCGCAAGGCGATGCAGGACAATTCATCCGTTGCGGAACAACCCGAAACCGCCGCTTGGAAAGCCGTTTGATCGTCCAATGTAGATTCGGTATAATCGGCATACCTGACTTTGACCGGAAATTGCAACAATACCGTATCCGGATTATTTCCGTTGGCATCGAGGATATCTTGTACCGTCTGATAGTCGGATGCACTATCCACAGATACCATTTGGCCGTTTACCGAAACATTATACGGAAACTGCACCGAAAAACAGCTTGTCCCATCGACGAGGTTGTCGATTGCCGTCGCCGACTGTGACATACGCAGTACTTTGGTTTTCAACCCATCGTTTGCCGATAAGTTGTCGATGCCGCTGTTGCGCACGACCAACGATTCGGTTTCGCAGGATGCAATCAAAGTACATAAGGCCAATAGGAAAACAATTCTTTTCATCTTTTTCGATTTCGATGCTATGACAGAATTTTTTTATTCTTCCCTACCCCAGAAATTAATTTTTAGTAATTTCACCGCCGAAGAAAAAACCATTTCACCATGGAAAAGCCTGAATTACAAGGCATTTGCACCGAAATCATTTTTACCAAATTTTTTAAGAAACATTTTTACGGGCTGCGTAATTACCTGTTCTTTAAGTTTGGCAATGACGTTTTGGCCGACGATATCGCCCAGGAATCCTTTGTGAAGTTGTGGCAGAATTGTGCCGATGTCGAGCATCCTAAAGCTTTCGTTTATCGGGTAGCCAACAACGCGACGCTCAATCAGATCGCCTCAGAAAAAGTGCAACTCAATTATAGCACAAATCATGTCGTCAGCGAAGTCGATTATGCCAATCCCGAATACCTGATCGAAGAAGAAGAATTCCAAAAGAAATTCGACAAGGCCATCGCAGGTTTGACCGAAGCGCAACGGACCGCCTTGCTGCTCAACCGCGTCGAAGGGAAGAAATACCGCGAGATTGCCGAAATACTCGACATCAGCATCAAGGCCGTTGAAAAGCGCATTCACGGGGCGTTGGTGCATATGCGCGAACAAATCGATAATTTCAGGTAGGGTAAAAATGAAAAATTCTGTCAGATAAAAATAAAAGCAAAGGCATGGACCAAAAAGACGATACTTTACTGGCACGTTGGCTCTCGGGGGAACTTTCACCCGACGAATTGCAACAACTGGAAAACAGCCCCGAATACCCGACGCTGCTCAGGATGAAGCAAAACTTCGCCCGTTTGCAATCGCCCCGAACCGACGACCAGCGCATCTTGAAACACGTGTTGGCACAGCCCAAAATAAAATCGGCCAAAACAATTCCGCTCTATCGAAAAGCTTGGTTTGCGGCTGCGGCGATGGTTGTAGTGCTTTTGGGTCTGGCCTATTATTTCACCTTGCCCACGCAACACATTACTGAAAATGGACAAACATTGGCTTTTGCATTGCCCGATCAATCAGAGGTGTTGCTCAATTCTGGTTCTGAGGCCGATTACAGCCATTGGAACTGGGACAGCAACCGCAAAATAACACTCGAGGGCGAGGCTTATTTCAAAGTGGCCAAAGGCAAAAAATTTACCGTCAGCACCAAGCTCGGAAGTGTAACGGTTTTGGGAACGCAGTTCAATGTCCGGGCACGCGGAAAACGTTTCGATATTGTTTGTTATGAAGGAAAAGTTCAGGTCACATCAAACGCGGGGACATCTATTCTCACGCCGGGCCGCAAAATCACCATCGATTATGGCAAGACCAGTGGCATCAAAACCATCAAAACGACACAACCCGAATGGACGCAGAACGAACTGGTTTTCGACAATGAAAACCTTTCGGGTGTCTTGGCGGAATTGGAAAGACATTACAACGTCGAGATCCAATCGGAATTGGAATCGGGACAACGCTTTTCGGGTGCTGTTCCTGGCAACGAATTGGAAGCGGCGCTCAATATCATTGGTGCCACTTACCACCTCAACGTATCAAAAAACGGCAGCAGTGTTGTTTTAACCCAGAAAAAATAACGTGCGCATCTATCTCTGCATATTGTTGTTGGCATCCACCTTGTGCCGCGCACAGGAAACTTTGCCTTTGAAGTCCATCCTGAATGCCATAGCCGAAACCCATCAGGTCAAGTTCAGCTATATTGAGGAAGAATTGGTCGTTTACCGACTTGTTCCACCAGATGCGGCTTTATCACTTGAGGCCAAGATCGCCTATCTTGAAAAAAACACGCGGCTCCGTTTCGAAATGGCGACCCAAAATTACTACACCGTCTACAACGACAAACGGATGGACAAACCTTTGTGCGGTTATTTGATGGACAGCAAAAGCGGAATGCCAATTGAAAATGCCGCCATAGCCATTCCTGCATTGGGCATCACGATCGCCTCGGATGCCAAAGGTTATTTCGAGTTGCCCGTACTCACGCCCAACGCCATTTCCATCAGGCATCTCAGCTATGCGCCCAAACAACTCAGTCCGTCGCAACTGTATGTCTCCGACTGTCCCAAAATCCTGATGGATGTGATTGTCGAGGAGTTGCCCGAAATCAATACGCAACGCTATCTCGCAACGGGCATTACCCGAAACGATTTCGGGGTAATTGCCGTGAAACCTGCAAAATTTGGTATCCTGCCAGGATTGACCGAACCCGATGTATTGCAAACCATGCAGCAATTGCCAGGCGTAACGAGCATAGACGAAACGATTTCCAACATCAATGTGCGCGGCGGCACACATGACCAAAACCTATTTACTTACAATGGCATCAGGATGTTCCAGACCGGCCATTTCTTTGGCTTGATTTCGGCCTTTAACCCGATGTTGGCCACCCACATCAAGATTTCGAAGAACGGCAGTTCGGCTTTCTTGGGCGAAAGCGTTTCATCGACCATCGATATTTCGTCGCATACACGCATCATCGACAGTTGCTACAATGCCATTGCCGTGGACATGATCAACGCGAATTTCTTCTCGAAGGTTCGACTTTCGGACAACGCCACGATACAGGCTGCCGGTCGCCGTACGTTTACGGATATTGTCAAAACGCCCACATTCAAGGCTTATGAAGACCGTGTGTTCCAAAACAATGTCGTCACCGATTTGAGCGATGGCCAAACCGTAGGGATTGAATCGGCCAAGGAATTTTATTTTTACGATTTTGCCTTGCAATACCACCAGAAACTGGGCAGACATGAATTGATTGTCGACGGAATCGGCATCGAGAACAGGGTCGATTTTGAGCAACGCACCGATATTTCCTTGAAAGAAAGCTATGCCTCGCAACGAAATTTTGGCGCCAGCCTGAATTGGAAAAGCCATTGGAATGACAAGAATGAATCGGACGTGCAGGGTTATTTTTCCTGGTACAAACTGGGAGCAGAAAACCAATCGGGAGACCAAAATGCACAGCAGCAGAACCGGGTGTCGAATAAAGGGCTTAAAATCAAACACACTTTCATTCCCGAACAAAGATTTGAGATTGGCATCGGTTATCAATTTGACGAAACCAGTATCAAGAATACGGATGAAGTCGATAATCCGCCTTTCTTTAGGGAAAGTACCGAAATTTCCCGTTCGCATTCGTTGATTGCGGAAGGGCTTTACCATTCGGCTAACGAAAAGACGCAATTACAAATCGGAGTCCGCGGCAATTATTTCGAAAAATTCGACTTGTTTCGCCTTGAACCCCGGATTGCATTCAATCAGGCTTTATCGCAAAGATGGAAGTTTGATCTTTTGGCCGAACTCAAAAGCCAAACCCTTTCCCAGGTTATCGATTTACAGGAAGATTTTCTCGGAATCGAGAAAAGACGTTGGATTTTGGCCAATGGAAATGATATTCCGATGCAGAAAAGCAAACAGGCTTCGTTTGGATTTACTTATCTGTACGATGGTTGGCTATTTTCCATTGATAATTTTTACAAGGAAATTTCAGGCATTACTACACAGGGCCAAGGATTTCAGGATCAATATGAATTTGTCAGAGCCATTGGAAGGTCTGATGCAACTGGAAGCGAACTGTTATTACAAAAAAGTTTTACCCAATTTTACACCTGGATTTCCTATGCATGGAATGAAAACAAGTATCATTTCGACGATTTAGAACCTACAAAGTTTCCAAGCAATACCAACATCATCCATAATGTTTCATGGGCAGGCATCTACGAATGGAAGCAATTGCGGTTTGCTTTGGGGGCGAAATGGCACAGCGGACGGCCTTATACCCGATCCATCGGTTTCTTGACCGACCCGGATAATCCGGCCAATTCGTCCATAACCTTTTCCGCTCCGAACGCCGAACGGCTCAACGATTATTTCCAGTTGAATTTCTCGGCGTCACATCAATGGCATTTCAAGAAAAGTACTTCCCTGTTTGCCAGTATCTCCTTATTGAATTTGCTCGATCGCAAGAATATCATTAACCGTTACTATCGGGTAAACACTTCTTTGAATACGGTTGAAAACGTAGACACTTATTCGCTCGGATTTACACCGAATGTTTGCATCAAGGTGGTGTTTTAGTTCGAATACAGCAGCCGAACAAGAGCGAAGCAAAAATAGAAGAACCGGCAGGAATCCATATCAAAATACCATTGAAGAAGTCGATGATTTCGAATTGTACCGCGAGGAATTTGGCTTTTATCCCGATTCGGTTTTTTAGACGTTTTTTGGCAATCCGTAAATCGCTTGATCGGTTTAAGGATTTTTTTACAACAGCTTTAACCGTTCTTCCTCCATATCAATGCGGTGCAGGTGTTTGCGGATGATGGCTTCATCGAGCAATTGCTGGCTCTTGTTTTCGGCGATGAGCCATTTTCTTTGTTCGTCGAGGATTTGCACATAGATGCCCTTGATTTCCGGGGTCATCCTTCCTTCTTCACCAAGATGGATTCCGGCTTCCCATTTGTCGGCCATTTGTCGCAACAATGGGGATTGCTCGAGTTCCTGGGTGTATTTTTCCCGCAAATTTTTGAGCCCGATTTCGGCCAGTTGCAGATTGATCTCCGAATGCAGTGTTTCCTCGGGCACTTTTTCTATTGTCGGTTTGAGGTTCAATTTCCGGATCAAAACAGGCAACGTGAGTCCTTGCACGATCAGGGTTGTAAAAATCACCACAAAGGTGATGAACAATATCAGGTTTCGCTGTGGAAAGGCAGAACCATCTTCTAAAGTGACCGGAATCGATAAGGCCGCCGCCAACGACACTACTCCGCGCATACCCGACCAGCCCAACAGCAAAGGCCCTTTGTATCCGGGGGAAGCATCGGCTACGGTAATAAAATGCCGCGCGATGTAGGTGGCCAGCACCGCGCCGTAAGCCGCCAAGATCCGGCCCACGATCAATACGGCGGTAACCAGGAGTCCGTATCCGATGGCTTCGGACACGCCTACGCCGCCCAAACCATCGACAATTTCAGGAAGTGCCAACCCGATCAAGACAAACACCAACCCGTTCAGCACAAAACTGAGGCTTTCCCATACGTTGAATCCGCGGATGCGCGAAGTACTGCTCAGGAAAGAATGCCGGTGATGCGACAAAAACAATCCACCGCAAACCACCGACAGCACGCCGGAACTGTGGACTTCCTCGGCAACGAGGTACATAAAGTAAGGCGCGATGATCGACAATACGATGTCCATATTGGCATCGGTGGGCAAGTATTTGTGGCATTTCTTGAACACCAAACCGATGAGCAAGCCAATACCGATACCGCCAGCAATCATCCAGGCGAAATTGAGCGTCGCATCGAGCCAGATGAATTGGCCGGTCGCCACGGCAATCAGCGCAAACCGAAAAATGATCAAAGAAGATGCGTCGTTGAGCAGGCTTTCACCTTCCAAGATCGAGGTCAGCGTGCGCGGCACTTTGACGAACTTGAGTATCGCACCTGCACTGACGGCATCGGGCGGGGAAACAATTCCACCCAGCAAGAAGCCCAGTGCCAACGAAAATCCGGGGATGAAATAATTGGCCACAAACGCCACAGACAACGCCGTAAGGAAAACCACGACGAAAGCAAAACTGCCGATGATGCGCCGCCAGCGCCACAATTCTTTCCAAGAGATCAACCAGGCCGCTTCATAAAGCAAGGGCGGCAAGAAAATAACAAAAATCAGTTCGGGGGCGATGTGCAAATGCGGAACGCCCGGAATAAAGCCGATAGCAAGACCCGCAATGACCAAGAGCACCGGATAGGCAACCTTGATTTTGTTGGCCAGCATGATCAGCAGCACAATGGCAAAAACGAGACCGAGAAAGAATGAGAAGTTTTGCAGCATAATGGTAGATTGATGCTGCAATTTAGCAATTTAATCCTTTTCTGTCTGCTGTAAAAAATTACCGTCCTTGTCGAATACCAGCACGTAGAATTTGCCGTTGGTTTCCATCCCGACTTCATACGTCGTCTGTTTGTTGCTGTCGACTACCTTTGAGGCTTCCTTGATGGTTTCGAACGAGAATTTTTTGCGGATGTAATGGAATGCATTGGGCGGCAGTTGGCCCAATTGTACTGCGGTTTCAACGGCCTTGAGGTTACCGAGTTTGTCAAAAGCGGCCACTTTGTTGACATCGTTGCTTGAAAATTGGGCTTCATACCGGACTTCGGAACGGTCGGCGCCCACGTATTCCTGCGACCAGGCCGGTTTCATTTTGGGAAATTCTTTTTCGAAAGCCGCACTGACTTCTGCCGGCGGCACGACTGGCCGGTTTTGCGCAAAACCCATGGCTAGCACAAATAACCCTGCCATACATATCAAACGTTTCATAATCTTGGTTTTTAAATGATTACACAAATTTACGTCATTCGAAATGAAGAAATCATGAAGATAAAAAAAACCGCAACAAACGTTGCGGTTTTATTCTAAACTGATGCTGTGCTAGGGCGTTTCCACGGCGCCGCGCCACTGCATCATGCCGCCCAAAAGATTATAGGTGTTTTCAAAACCCAATTGGTTCATGATGTTGCACGCCTGCTCGCTCCTGCCGCCGGCTTTGCAATAGACATAATAATTTTTGGATTTGTCGAGCTGGTCGACTTCATAAATAAATCCCTGTCCTTTGTAGATGTCGATGTTGATGGCATTCGGGATGTAACCGTCGTTCCATTCGTCTTCGGTCCTTACGTCAAGGATGATGGCATTCGGGTCGGCTTCGAGTTGCGAAACCCAGTCTTGTTGGTTCAAATTCATAAATTAAGCTTTAATAGAGCAGCCGATCGCTTTGGTTTCTTTTACGGCTATTTCTTTGTTGCTGAGCAAGGCATTGACGGCATTCTCCACATATTTTTCCTTGACGGCCTTGGCATCTTCGTGGTTGTCATCGATCGCGCCGATGTATTTCACCTGGTTGCCTTTAGCGGTTTTCTGCAGAATGTACACGTGCGGTGTTTTGGTCGCGCCGTACTGCGGATAGATGCGCTGGCCTTCGTCGAACAGATACGGGAACGTAAATCCTTTTTCCTTGGCGCGTGTTTTCATACGGTCGAAGGCATCCTCGGGTTGCTTGGCCGGATTGTTCGGGTTGATCGCAATGACCGGATAACCGAGTTTGCTGTACTTTTTATCCAAGGCGATGATACGGTCTTCGTACGCCTTGGCATACGGGCAGTGGTTGCACGTAAAAATAACGATAAACCCCTTGGCGTCTTTGTAATCCCTGAGCGATACCATTTTGTTGTCGGTGCTCTTGAGGCTGAAATCGGTAGCGATGTCCCCTACTTTATAGCCATTTATGGCCGTTTTTACGGTAAACGCACTGGCGACCGCCACGACAAAGGCCAAGGTCAAAATCTTGATGTTTTTCATAGTTGTAATTGTTGGTTATTAAATAGTTTGATTTCCTGTTGGAGTTGGTCAAAGGTAAACGATTGTTCGTAGAATTTGCGTTTGTCCTTGTTATAAATTACTGTCGCCGGAATCGCGCCCGACCAGGCCGAATCGACTTTAGAAATCCACGCATTGGCATCGGGATCGCTCAGGTGGACGACTTGTGACTGCAGTTTTTTGCGTTCGATGAACGGCAGCAGGTTGCTTTCGACTTGCTTCTTGAAATCAAGGCTCACGAGAATAACCTTGACTTTTTTGTCTTTGTAATCGGAAGTGATTTTCTCAAAGTTGGGCAGTTCCTCGACACAAGGTGTGCACCAGGTCGCCCAGAAATTGACTACATAAGTCGTATCGTTTTGCATTTGGAGAAAAGGCTCGAATGCCTTGAAGTCATACGAATTGACCCTAACGCCTTCTTTGGTGTAGACCTGCGTGGGTTTGGCAACTTCCGGAACCGCCGTAACCGGAACAACATCTGTGGCTGTTTCCTTGTTATTGCAAGCCAACAATCCGCACAAAGTCAAAACAAATACTATCTTCTTCATCTATTTTTTTTGATGCCTAAAATTAAGCATTTCGCCCCTATCAAAATTAATTTAACAAAACTTTATCTAGACATTTGTATATACAAATATGATTTTTGCTTTACATTTGTACCTACAAATTTTGCAATTACAAATATGACAATTGAAGAAATCATCAAATCGAATTCGCCGATTGCGCTGCCGAAGAAAACGGTGCTCAATATCATGTATACGCAAAACCTGATGGCCGAGCGTTTCAACGAAGTACTCAAGCCTTTCGACATTTCGGCCGAACAATTCAACGTGCTGCGGATCTTGAGGGGCCAAAAGGGCAACCCAGCCAACATGTACCTGATCCAGGAACGCATGCTCGCCAAGACATCCAACACCACAAGGCTCGTCGACAAATTGTTGCTCAAGGGCTTGGTGACCCGTGAGATTTGCCCGGAGAACCGCCGCAAGATGGAAGTCAAGATTACGCAGAAAGGACTCGATTTGCTTGTCGATCTCGACCCTAAAGTCGACGAACACGAAGCGCTGTATGCCTCGAACATGAGCGAGGAAGAACTCGAAAACCTCAACTTCCTGCTCGAAAAATACCGAAACTCATAACTTTTTATAATCAATAACTAAATTAATTTACACAATGAAGAATCTTAAAACAATTGCAATCGCTCTATTCGTAGCCGCTTCAACAGCCGTTTCCGCACAGACCAAGAAAGTCGACGTGACCAAAAGCAAAATCGAATGGGTCGGAAAAAAAGTAACCGGGCAACACAACGGTACGGTGAACCTTAAAGACGGGGCGCTTGTATTCAAAGGAAAAAAATTGTCAGGCGGTACTTTTACTGTCGATATGAACTCGATCAACACCACCGACCTCAAAGCAGGTGAAGGAAAAGAAAAATTGGACGGACACTTGAAAAACGACGATTTCTTTGGTGCTGACAAATACCCAACCTCGACTTTGGTTTTCAAGACCATCAAAGACAAAGGAAACAACGTGTATACGGTAACCGCCGATTTGACCATCAAAGGAAAAACCAATCCGGTAACATTTGACATTGCGGTTAAAGGCAACACGGCTTCAACCAAATTCAACATCAACAGAACCAAATACGACATCAAATACGGTTCAGGAAGTTTCTTCGACAACTTGGGCGACAAAGCCATCAACGACGAATTCGAAGTAGCGGTAAGCTTGCAATTCTAAGATACAGATTGCTATGAAAAATTAGGGTCCGGTGCTTGCACCGGACTTTTTTTATTTCCTAAAATCGGATTTATCGCACATAAAATCAAAACGGTAACGGTTTTTTCGTAACTTTAAGGTATCGCTTCCAATAACTTTGAATTGAATCCATACAAATCCTCACCAGGTTTAATTAAAAGTACAGCAATATGAAAAAAATCACATTCGTTTTATTGGCGCTCCTCACCTCCATTACCTTATCGGCACAGGCAGAAAAAATCGACACCAAAAGAAGTACCATCACCTGGACCGGGAAAAAAGTGACCGGCGAACATTCGGGCATTGTCAATTTCCAGGAAGGCATGCTGGTTTTCAAGGGCAAGAAACTGACCGGCGGCTCGTTTATCGTCGACATGACCTCGCTTTCGAACACCGACCAGACCGGCGACGGCAAAAAGAAACTCGAGGGCCATTTGCATTCGGCCGATTTCTTCAACACGGCAGAATTCAAGACCGCCAAGCTCGTTTTCAAAACCATCGGCGAGAAAAAACCGGGCGTCTATTCGATTACGGCCGATTTGACCATCAAAGGAAAAACCAATCCCGTCAAGTTCGACCTCGCGCTCAAGGGCGGAAAAGCCAGTACCGAATTCTCGGTGGACCGCACCCAATATGGCATCCAATATGGCTCGGGCAGTTTCTTCTCTGATCTGGGCGACCGCACGATTTATGACGAATTTGACGTCAAGGTCGAACTCCGATACTAATTAATTCTTATTTTTGTCTCTGTAACCAAGCTTGCCCCAAACGGCAGGCTTTTTTTGAATACGAACCGTGCGCCCGAAAATAGCCGTCATCGACAATTACGACAGTTTCACTTACAATCTCGTTCATTACCTCGAAGATTTGGATGCCGATGTGACGGTGTTCCGCAACGACGAACTCGACCTCGACGAACTTCAACCGTTTGACAAAATCCTGCTTTCGCCCGGCCCCGGCATTCCCGATGAAGCCGGTTTGCTCAAAGCCATTATAAAAGACTACGCCAATTCCAAGAGCATTTTAGGCGTTTGTCTCGGCCAACAGGCCATTGCCGAAGTCTTCGGCGGAACCATTTCGAACCTCGATAAAGTTTTCCACGGTGTCGCCACCGAACTGACTTTGGCCGTAACGGATGAAGTTTTATTCAGTGGAATCGAAGGCAAAATCCTCGTCGGCCGTTACCATTCGTGGGTTGTCGATTCGCAGGATTTTCCCGACGTACTCGAGGTCACTTCCTATGATCCGAACCACGAAATCATGTCGCTGCGCCACAAAACCCTCGACATCCGCGGCGTACAGTTCCATCCCGAAAGCGTGCTCACGCCACACGGCAAGCAAATGCTCCAAAACTGGCTCAACGGCTAATTCTCATCTCTTGCAGCGCAGCGGTCTTGCTTCTTGGCTCTATCAGCGCAGCGGTCTTTTCCCGAAAACGTTTTCCGTTAAAAAAAAGTTAAACCAAAATTAAACAAACGTTTAACTTAAACAATCGTTTAATTTTGTACCCGAAATTTAAACCGATTGCCATGACTGCATTAAATGACAAACAAATCCAAATCCTGCAGGTAGCCGAAAGGTTGTTTGCCGAAAAAGGATTTGACGGCACGTCGATCCGCAACATCGCCAAGGAAGCGGGCATCAACATTGCGATGGTTTCTTACTATTTCGGTTCGAAGGAAAAAATGCTCGAGGCTTTGATTTATTCGCGCACAACCGATGTAAGGATGCATCTCGAGAACATCCTTAAGGAAGAAGCCGAACCGATGGAAAAAGTCGACAAGCTTATCGAACTGTACATGGCGCGTGTCAATAAAAACCGGTGCCTGTACCAAATCGTGAATTCGGAATCGGCAAACGTGAAACGCGCGCTCAACCTCAAATCGTTTACCGAAGTGAAGAAGCGCAATCTTGAATCGCTCAAACTGATCATTGCGCAAGGACAAGAAAAAGGCGTGTTCAGGAAAGATGTCAATGTCGAACTGATCCCGGCCACGATTTTCGGCACCTATTTTCAATTCCACATTGGCCGCCCGCTCTATGAAGAAGTCTTCAACCTCAAGACCGACGCCGATTTCGACCGCTACATCAAAAACGAATTGACTACACACATTAAGCAAACGATAAAAGCCCTTTTGACCCATGAGATTCAATAAATTCCTGCTCATCGGATTTGCCGTTTTCGGAATTTCCGCGCAGGCGCAACAACAACCCACCAACCTTTCGCTCAAGGATGCCGTCAGTATGGCACTTTCCAAAAGTGACGAAGTCAACCTGGCCAATACCAAGGTCGAAACCAAAAATTTCGAGAGCCAGGCGATGAAAATGAACCAATACCCAGACCTCAAGGTTTCGGGTCAATACCTTTGGCTCACCCAAGCCGATGTAACGTTGAAAAGTTCGAAGGAAAACAACAGCGAAAACGCATCGGGTTCGGAAAGTGAAGAAAACAGTCCCTCGCCCAAACACCTCGCCATCGGCCAGGCCAATGTGAGCATGCCATTGTTTTCGGGTTTCAAGCTAAAGAACAGCATCGCGGCTTCGGAGAATTTGTACAAAGCCGAATCGGCCAACGCCAACCACACCAAAGAAGAAACCGCGATGAAAGTCGTGACCTACTACGCCGATTTGTACAAAGCGCAAAAATCGGTCGAACTGTTCAAGGAAAGCCTCAAAAGCAGCCAGCAACGCGTGACCGATTTTACCGCAATGGAAAAAAACGGGCTCATTGCGCGCAACGATCTGCTCAAGGCGCAGTTGCAGGAATCGAAAATCCGACTGTCTTTGGCCGATGCCGAAAAGAACGTCCGTTTGATCAATTACTATTTGGTTACGTTGTTGAAATTGTCGCCAGAAACACTGATCGTCGTTCGCGAGGACAACATCGAGCCCAATATTTTTGGGTTCGGCCTCAAGACCGAAGCCGATGCCTTGCAAAACCGCCAAGACCTTGTAGCGGTCGATTACCTCAAAAAAGCCAATGACGCCAACATCAAAGTGGCCCAAGCGGCGTATTTCCCTTCGCTTTCGTTGACCGGCGGTTACATCGCGATGGATGTCGATAATCTAGTTCGTGTGGAAAACGCAATGAACGTAGGCGTTGGCATTTCGTATAACCTCAGTTCGCTTTTCAAGAACGGCAAGGAAGTCAAGGCCGCCAAGAGCAAAGCCAAGGAAATTGAAACCCAACAGGCGATGTTGACCGACGCGATCAAGACGCAGGTCGTCCAGGCACGTGAAGGCTACGACCTTTCGGTCAAGCAAGACCAGGTCTATTCGGAAGCCGTGACGCAGGCCGATGAGAATTACCGCATCGTCAAGGACAAATACGACAACGGACTTTCGGACACCAATGATTTGCTCGAAGCCGATGTGGAAGACCTCGGTGCCAAAATCAATCAGGCTTATGCCAAGGCGAACGTCGTACTCAAATACTACGAATTGCTCGAAAGCCTCCGGCCAATTAACCCAATCCTTCAATTTGACTCAAAACTAATAGTACCATGGAAGACAAGAAAAAAACCAACAAGAAATTCCTGTTCATTTTCGGAGCGCTCATTTTACTGGGCGGCACCTACGGAATTTTCAAATACGTCCACTCGCTCGCGCACGAAGAAACCGAT
The DNA here is from genome assembly GCF_047602195.1 of Flavobacterium sp. GTDB lineage: Bacteria > Bacteroidota > Bacteroidia > Flavobacteriales > Flavobacteriaceae > Flavobacterium. The sequence goes on along the minus strand of NZ_JASGHW010000004.1, from coordinate 1,886,084 downwards.
GACGCGCAGATCGAGAAAAACATGAACCCGATCATCCCACGCGTTACGGGTTACATCACCAAAGTCTATGTCAAGGACAACGACTTCGTCAAAAAAGGCGACACCTTGTTTACGATCGACAGCCGCGACTACATCGTCAAGGTTGAGGAAGCCAAGGCCGCGCTCGCCGCAGCCGAAGGAAGCTTCGAAGTGTCGAAAGCCGATGTGGGCAGCGCCCAGGCCAATGTTTCGGTATCGCAGGCCAATGTATTGTCGGCCGGCGGAAACATCGAAACGGCTAAAATCCGTTTGAACCGTGCCAAAAACGACTTCGAACGTTACAGCAACTTGTACAAAAACCACTCGATCACCAAACAGCAATTCGAACAGGCCGAAGCCGCCAAACTCGAGGCCGAAAGCCAGCTCAAGATTTTGCAGCAACAAGAACGCGCGAGCGCTTACCAAAGATCGGTGACCGAAGCCAAATCGAATGTGACGAACAAGCAGACGGAAGTCGCGGCGGCCAACATCAAAAGTGCCAAGGCCAAACTCGATGCGGCGCAACTCAATTTGGATTATACCGTCGTGACCGCTTCGGTGGACGGGCAGGTTTCTAAAATTGCGGTGCAGCCGGGACAATTGGTACAGCCGGGACAATCGCTGTTCTACATCATCAACAACCAGGAGGTTTGGGTCGTGGCCAATTTCAAGGAAACGCAATTGAACAAAATGGTCATCGGGCAAAAAGCGACAATCAAAGTGGATGCTTATCCCGACACCGATTTCGAAGGAACGATCACGTCGTTTTCTCCGGCGACCGGAGCGAGGTTCTCTTTGCTCCCACCCGATAACGCGACCGGAAACTTTGTGAAAACGATTCAACGTTTGCCAGTCAAAATCAGCTTGAACCAAAGCAACGAAGCGGAAAAAATCAAATTGCTGCGTCCGGGAATGAACGTCGATGTGGACGTGCATTTGAAGTAATCACGACTGCCTAGCCCCGATTGAAGTGGAAATCCTTTTTGTGGCTGTAGCGCAGCGAAGGCTGCAAAAAGATTGCAACGGAAAGCGGGAATTAGCTCCTAATAAATAAAATTCAATAAAATAATATGTCAGCAACAGCAACCGCAGGCCAAGACGATTTGGTGGAATATGGCTTTCGCCGCGTGATCATTACGATTACGGCCGTCCTTTGTGCGCTGCTCGAGATTGTCGACACGACGATTGTAAACGTCGCGCTGACCGATATGCGCGGTTCATTGGGCGCCACCTTGACCGATGTGGCCTGGGTCATTACCGCTTACGCAATCGCCAACGTGATCGTGATTCCGATGACGAGTTGGTTGTCGCAACAATTCGGCCGACGCAATTATTTTGCGGTGTCGATTGTGGTGTTTACCGTCGCATCGTTCCTGTGTGGAAACGCCGGAAATATTTGGGAACTCGTGGTATTCCGTTTCATCCAGGGATTGGGTGGCGGCGCGTTGCTCGTGACCGCACAAACGATCATCACCGAAAGTTATCCGGCCGCCAAACGCGGGATGGCGCAGGCCATTTACGGAATGGGTGTAATCGTTGGGCCAACGCTTGGTCCGCCATTGGGTGGTTATCTCGTCGATAATTTCTCATGGCCGTATATTTTTTACATCAACATTCCATTGGGAATTATCGCGGTTTTCTTGACGTTGACGTTTGTCAAAAGTCCGAAATACGGTGAAAAACTCAAGGCCAACCAAGTCGACTGGTGGGGAATCGTATTCCTCGCCTCGTTCATCGGTTCGCTGCAATTTGTGTTGGAACACGGCCAACAGGACGATTGGTTCAACGATTCAACAATCGTCATCTTAAGCGTCGTGACCGTTTTGGGATTGCTCGCGTTCATCTGGCGCGAAATGATGTACGACCATCCGATTGTGAACCTGAAGGTTTTGAAAGACGGGAATTTGCGCGTGGGAACCTTGATGTGTTTCATCCTTGGGTTCGGATTGTACGGTTCGACTTTGGTCATTCCGATTTATACCCAGCAGATTTTGGGCTGGACCGCGACCGATGCGGGAATGCTGCTGATTCCGGGATCGATTACGACCGCGTTCATGATGCCGATCATCGGAAACCTGATCCAGAAAGGCGTACCTCAGGTGTACATGGTGGCCGTCGGGTTCTTGATTTTCTTCTTTTTTACGTTTTGGATGCACAACGCGATGACGCCAGATACGGGAGTCGAACATTTGTTCTGGCCATTGATTCTGCGCGGTATCGGTCTCGGATTGTTGTTCGTGCCGATCACGACGATGGCGCTTTCGACGCTCAAAGGCAAACAGATTGGCGAAGGTGCAGCGTTTACGGGCATGATGCGCCAATTGGGCGGCTCGTTCGGGATTGCGATCATTACGACCTTCATCACGCGTTTTTCACAGGAACACCGCGTGAACCTCGATGCGCACCTCGACGTGAACCGTCTGGAAGTGCAGGATCGCGTGCACCAATTGCAACAAGGATTTATGTCGAAAGGTTTCAGCGCGAACGAAGCGCTCAGCAAAGCGCACCAGGTACTCGATTTTTCACTCATGAAGCAGGCGACCGTACTTTCTTATATGGATATTTTCATGTACCTCGGGGTGATGTTTCTGTGCTGTATCCCAGTTATTTTGCTGATTAAAAAAGGAAAAAACAAGGTCGACCCGAACGAGGCGCTACATTAAATTTTGCTCCCGACACAAAACTTAACATTGAAATTCCATGCGAATGCCCTAATTTCGGGCTTGCAAAAATTAAACAATAAAACTAACCAATCTTTCAAATATTATTTTTATATTTGATTGAATACAAAACAGTTATACCAAACTAAGATTGTTATATCATGGGATTATTCGGTAAAGACATCAAGAAAATCATTCGCGAATTCCGCCACAAGAGGGAATATTACTCCGAGGATTTGAGCAAGGAAATCGAGGAAACATTCGAGGATCTGCGTGCAGATTACGAGGAGAACAGCGAAGTGGTTCCTGAATTCGTAGCATTCGCCAACGAACTCAAACTCAAACTCGACAGCCAGGACGCCAAAAAGCTCGAAGCATTTACTTCTCGCCTGAGCAAAGTCAACCGAAGCGCAAGAAACGGCGTCGAAGCCATGCGCGAATTGTCGAGAAACCAACGCAAGCTATCGGCTGAAACGCAATGGTTGTACGAAGAATACGAACACTGAGAACTTCGAATTAGTTATAAAAAAGCCCCGTCGATGACGGGGCTTTTCTTTTTAAGTGTGCAACCTGTTTTTGGTCGCTTTCGGAACACCGCCCTTGTTGAGCAGGATTCCGGTCGATTTGAGTTGGACAAACGCCTTGGTCACATACAGGTATCCTTTGTAATCGTTGGTCGTTCCCCATGAATTTTTGACTTTATAGTATTCCTTGCCGTTCTGGTCCTTGGCCAGACCGACGATCTGCATCGCATGGTCATCGGTGGTGCTGAGGCTGTACAAACCTTCGAGACGCAAATCCTCGGTGACTTGTTTTTCCTGGATTGGGCCTACGAAAATCGCTTTTCTTTGTTCGTCGGTGATGTTGGTCAAATCGACATCGGGTACGTGCGCCACGCCATTCTTCCAACTGAAATAGGGTTCGGAAACATCCGAAGACCAAGCCACGGTATAGCCTTTGGCCAATGCGTGATCGATGATGTCGGTCAATTCGGTCATCGGTACATTGTACAATTGGTCATAGCTCCAGTTGTCCGGCACCGGCAACACCATTTTTTCATAATACGGGCTGTCTTTGTAAGACGAGAACTCGATGTAATCATCGGGGTTGATGCCCACCACTTCCTTGGCAAAAGTCTGTGGCGTGTATTGTTTGCCATTGTATTGGAACGTCGCCGGCAATTTCCCGAGTTTCTCATCCATGTAATTATTGATGTCCTTGACCCATGAAATGCCTTTTTTCGGGTCTTCATTTTTGATGTACGCGTCAAGAATCGCCTTGAATTGATCCTGAAAATCTGCCGATTTCAACGCGCCTTTGCCGTAGTCTTCATAGGTATACGCCTGTTGCGGCATCGCCCCAAATTTGCGCAGCATGTTCAACACATCGTGCGTCTCGCCTCCATCGCCAAGCCCGAGGTTGGCATTGAACAGGATGTAATTGCGCGCTTTGGACAAATACACATTGCGCGCCGTATAGATTTCGGCCAAATCGACGGGTTGCTTGCCCATGCGGATCATTTCCGATTCGAGGAAGGAATTTCCGGAATAACTCCAGCAGGTTCCCGCCGAACCTTGGTTCTTGACCGAGGTATTTTCGAGATCGATCACTTCCTTAAAATCAAACTTCGTAGTCAGCGAGGCATTGTTGATTACTTTTTTGATCAGTTCATCCTGGGCAAAAAGGCTCAGTGAACAGAACATTCCTGCGACTAACAGACTTTTCTTCATCATAATTCTAACTTTTAATGGTTGTAAATGTAGCCATTTGGGCTACACGGCTAATATATTTAACTTTTTATCGCGTAAACACCAGGTGGTTTGCCTTGGAAAGGTTCGCATCAAAACGATAACCTTCATAATCGAACCCTTTCAAATCCTCGAGCGTCTGCGCATTCGTATCGACAATGTAACGCACCATCATGCCACGCGCCTTCTTGGCAAAGAAGCTGATCATCTTGAGCTTGCCGTCTTTCATGTCCTTGAAATCAACCTTGATCACGGGAACTTTCAAGGCTTTGAAATCTACGGCCGAAGCGTATTCGTCGCTGGCCAGGTTGACGAACAATTCATTCTTTTTGAGTTCTTTGTTGAGCGCCGTCGTGAGTTTCGGTTTCCAATATTCATACAGATTTTTGCTTTCGCCTACGGGCAATTGCGTTCCCATTTCGAGCCGGTACGGCTGGATCAAATCGAGTGGTTTCAATAACCCGTACAAGCCAGACAGGATCCGGAGCCTGTCCTGCAAATCGTCCAATTTTTCCACCGGCAACTGGTAGGCATCTAATCCGATGTAGACGTCGCCTGCAAAAGCATAGACCGCCGGGCGTGCATTTTCGGGTGTAAACGGCGTTTTCCAGGCTTTGTTGCGTTGCCAATTCAACTGCGCCAGGTTATCGGAAATGTCCATGAGTTCAGACAATTCCTTTGGCTTTTTCTTTTTGATGACTTTGTTGATCACACGCGAATCCTTGAGGAATTTGGCCGCGGTATGCCTTTGGGTAGGCAACGGCGTTTCGTAATCGAGCGATTTGGCGGGCGAAATGATGATTTTCATGTGTACTTTTTTTTCAAAAATACGTAAATTACAATTGCATTAGTAGCCCGCTCCAGGTGTTTTGTTACAAACAAAGATTGCCAAAATACAACTGCCTGAAAATGATGTAACGAAATGCCCAAAAATGGACTAATCCTCAACAATCATCTCATCAATCCTTATGAAAACAACCATCCTCCTTTTGTTTGCAACCATGAGTTGCACCTTGTATGGGCAAACCCTTATACCCGGAAAAAAAGCCTTCGAATCCAAGTGGATCAAGCCCGAGAAGCAGCAAATGACCTGGTATGCCGTAAAAGACACGACCTTGTTTGAAATCGGGAAAGTCAGTACCGATCTCATTGTGGACAAAAAACAACTCACGGTAGTGACCCAAATCGACCTCAAAAATGCCGCTTCCCCATGGATCGATTCCACTGCGGCCGAAATCGAAACACTCAAACCCATTTTTCATTCCTCTTACAATGCCCAGCGCGACATGCGGTTGCAATTTGGCAAACAGGTCACCGGATTTTACAATGACAAAGTAAAACAGGTCAATACGCCCATTTCAGATGTGCCGCAATCGGCTTATTTCGACAGCAACCTCTACCCTGTCCTGTTGCGTTGGCTGCCACTGACCGAAGGCTATCAGCAAACCATCGCCATTTATGACATGAATCCCACTCAAACCGGGGTACACAAAGCCTTTATCACCGAGGTCAAAAAAGGCGAATACCTTTCGAAAAAATCAGGTAGGCATGCAGTTTGGATCGTAAGTGTTTACGACGAAATCGGCGACGGCAACACCAAAAGCCAATACTACATCGACCAACAAACACGACAGCTTTGGCAACAGGAAATCACGGCGGGCGGACGCAAAATGCTCATGCGCAGCATCGAGTAATCAGCCCAGCCAGCCTTCCCGATCTAGACTTCGGTATTGGATCGCTTCGGCCACATGCGCCGATTGTACGTTTTCGGAACCTTCCAAATCGGCAATCGTTCGCGCCACTTTCAAAATACGGTCGTAGGCGCGCGCCGATAGATTGAGCCGCTGCATCGCCGTTTTGAGCAATTGCAGCGAAGCCACGTCGAGTGCGCAAAAGTTGCGGATGTGCTTCGTATTCATCTGGGCGTTGTAATGGACCGTCTCCATTTCGGCAAAACGCGCGCTCTGGATTTCCCGGGCTTTGGTGACGCGTGACCGGATCTCTGAACTCGATTCGGCCTGTTGCGTGTCGGACAATTTCTCGAAAGGCACGGGTGTCACCTCGATGTGGATGTCGATGCGGTCGAGCAACGGACCCGAAATCTTGTTGCGGTACCGCTGCATTTCCTGTGGCGTAGAAACAACCGGCGCTTCGGGGTCGTTGAAATAACCGCCCGGACTCGGATTCATGCTGGCCACGAGCATAAACGACGAAGGATAAGTAATCGTAAAACGCGCACGCGAAATCGTCACTTCGCGGTCTTCGAGCGGCTGGCGCATGACTTCCAACACTTCGCGCTTGAATTCGGGCAATTCGTCGAGGAACAGCACGCCGTTGTGCGCCATCGAGATTTCACCCGGTTGCGGATAACTGCCACCACCGACAAGCGCCACATTCGAAATCGTATGATGCGGCGAGCGAAACGGCCGCTGGTTCATCAACCCGGCTTCTTTTAACTTGCCTGCGACACTATGGATTTTGGTCGTTTCGAGCGCTTCGCGCAACGTCATCGGCGGGAGAATGCCGGGCAACCGTTTGGCGAGCATCGTCTTTCCCGAACCCGGCGGCCCGATCAAGATGATGTTGTGCCCGCCCGCGGCCGCGATTTCCATGCAACGCTTGATGCTTTGCTGGCCCTTGACATCCGAAAAATCGAATTCGGGAAGTTCAAACGATTTGTAAAATGCTTCGCGTGTGTTAATTTTTGTCGCTTCGAGCGTACCGGTTTGGTTGAAGAAATCGATGACCTGCTGTAGATTTTCGACACCATACACTTCGAGTCCATCTACAATGGCGGCCTCATCGGCATTTTGCTTCGGCAGGAAAAACCCGACGAAACCTTCTTCCCGCGCTTTGATCGCAATGGGCAAGGCACCTTTGATGGGTTGCAGGCTGCCATCGAGCGAGAGTTCGCCCATGATTATAAATTGTTCAACTTTTTCCGTCTGGATCTGATTGGAAGCCACGAGGACGCCGATGGCCAACGTCAAATCGTAGGCGGAACCTTCCTTTCGCAAATCGGCCGGAGCCATATTGATCGTGATTTTCTTGCCGGGCATGGCAAATCCGTTGTTCTTCAAGGCGGCCGCGATGCGGTAACTGCTTTCCTTGATGGCACTGTCGGGTAAACCTACGAGATGGTACCCGATGCCTTTGTCCATATTGACTTCGATGGTGATGGTAGTGGCTTCGACGCCAAAGACGGCGCTTCCGAAAACTTTTGTGAGCATGGCGTATAAATTTAAAATGGCTTATATCGGATAAAGATAGCAATTTAACAATCTTAAAAAAAATCTTAAATCGTTTTTTGGTCGTAAATCCGTTATTAACTTTGTATTAAAATTCATACTCATGCTGACGCCTCAAATACCACAAAATGAGTCTGATCGTCTTGACGCGCTCCTTTCCTACAAGGTGCTCGACAGCCATCCTGAAAAGGATTTCGACGATATTACGCGACTCGCCTCTGAAATTTGCGATACGCCGATTTCGGTGATTACTTTACTCGATGAAAACCGCCAATGGTTCAAGTCCAAGATCGGGCTCGACCTCGAGGAATCCGACCGCGAAACGTCTTTCTGTGGACACGGCATCAACAACCCGAACGAAAATATGATTGTCGAGAATGCGCTCGAGGACGAACGTTTTTTCGACAACCCGCATGTCGCAACCGATGACGGCATCCGCGCTTATGCCGGCGTTCCGCTGGTGAATCCCGAGGGTTTTCCGCTCGGCATGCTGTGCGTGATTGACAAACGTGCCAGGAAACTCGATGAATTCCAGATCAAATCGCTCGAAAAACTGGCCAACCAGACGATGAAATTGCTTGAACTGCGCAAGAATAACTTCAAACTCACCGAAAGCCACAACCTGCTGGCGCAACGTTACAAAGACCTCGAACAGTTTTCGCGTGTGGTGTCGCACGACATCAAGTCGCCGCTCAACAACATCATCCTGTTGTCGAAAATGTGCCAGGAAGAATACGCGGACAGGCTCGATGCGGGCGGACAACAGATGATCGGTTACATTGGCGAATCGGCCGAGCAACTCAAAATATTGGTCGACGGAATTCTGGAATATTACAAGTACGACACAATCGATGTAACTGAACGCGAGAAAATTAGACTCCGCGATTTTACCCAATACATCATCGGATTGCTCAACGCAAAGAACGACATCGAATTCCTGCTGCCCGACGAAAAGGCGAAGTTCAGGAGCAATAAAATGGCCTTCGGGCAAATCCTGTACAACCTGTTGGCCAATGCGATCAAATACAACGACAAGCCCAAAGGCGTTATCGAAATCGGTTTTGAAACCACCGAAACCGGACACATCATTTCGGTCAAGGACAACGGCATGGGCATTCCCGAATCGCATTTCGACAAGATTTTTGATATCTTTACCACGCTCGGAAAAACCGACCGTTTCAACCAGAAAGGCACCGGGATCGGGCTGTCGACCGTGCAGAAATTGACAGTAAAATTGGGTGGAAACATCCGGCTCGAATCGCAACAAGGCATCGGCACCACTTTTTACATTCACCTAAAAAAATAAATATGGGATTATTCAACGCCATTTTGGGCAACGCTTCAGAAGTCAACCTCGACAATGTCAAAAAGGAATTTGAGCCGATCATCATCGAAGGCGAACACATCGAAAAAGCCTTCAAGATGGTCAAGGACATGTTCATTTTTACCAATAGACGATTGATTCTCGTTGAAAAGCAACTCGTCGGAAGCAAAGTCGATTACCTGTCGATTCCGTACACCAATGTCATCAAGTTTTCGAAGGAAAGCGCCGGGATTTTGGACCTCGACGCCGAGCTCAAAATCTGGATCAAGGACGAGGCCGAACCGATCAAGAAGCAATTCGGCAAAGGTGGCGACAACATCAACGAAGTGTACCGCATCCTGAGCCAGCACATCCTCAAATAATCGTAAACCGCAGAAAAATATTGGGCATGATGCCAAGGCCGTAATAATCCTGGGTGCTGTAATGCAACCCGAAGAAATCGTTGATATTGGCGTATTCGCGTTCGTATTCCTTGCTGATGACCGAACGGCGGTTGTAGACATTGGTCACCGATGCACCAATTTTTCCGTGCCACGATTTCGCTTTTCGGAACACATACAAAGCCGAAACATCCAGTCGATGGTAGACGGGCAATCGCGACGCATTGTAAGCCATCACGCGTCCGTCGACATCGAGCGCGCTGAACGGTTTGCCGCAATGCCAAAACCAGCCTGCCGTGACTGAAAACCGTTGCCATTTGCGGAATGCCGAAATGCCGAGCGCATGCGTAATGTTGGTGCTCGTCTCAAAACTTTTCCCCCGATTGACCGATTCGAATCGGTTGCGCGAATCCTGGTAAGTGTACGTCAACCAAGCGCGCCAATTGGGCCCATTCTTTTGGACCAAAAGATCAAATCCTTTGGTCGAGCCTTCGCCGCGCAAGGGAACCGCATCGTATTGTTGCATGAATCCGAAAGTCTGCGAGGTGATGCCATCGATGGTTTTGTAATACCAATCGGCATCGATGAGCCAATGGCCCGGCTTGAAAATCAATCCGGTCGTGAATTGGTTGGCGCGTTGCACCGGATATTGTCCCCCGTCGGCCAATACCCAGACATAATTCTCAAGACTCAAATCGTTGGACACATTCTCGCGCACCTGGCTCACCACCTGACTCTTGCGCTCGAAACTGCTTTGCCACACAAGCGATTCGGTGAATTTGCGTTGGACCAATACCCTGGGTTCCAAATCATTCGCATCGATTTTATGGTAGTGGTTCCAACGCAATCCGCCCAAAAACTGCCACAGCCCGAGCGTACCTTCGGTTTGGAGATAGGCGGAATGCGTCTGGAAAAAAAATTGCTTTTGGTCGAGGTTGATGCTGAAACCTTCATTTTTTGCCGTAAAATCATGCGACAGCGCATTGCCTGACAACTGGTAGCCCAGGTTCCAATGCCAACGCTGCGAAAAGTCATAATCAAAATCAACCGTGACACCCGAATCGGTGATGCGGTTTTTCTTGTCAAACGCCTCATAGTCATCGCTGCTGAAATTGCGCCGTTTCTGGTAATCGAACCGGTAACCCGAATAGTACCACAAAACGCTATGCCGCAAACGCGGGCCGTATTGTTGCTCCCATCCCAGGCTGTAGCCGAGGTTGCGTACATCGAGCCATTGCATGATTTCATGGACACCCGAAACCATCTTGAAATCGAGCTCATTGTCGATGATGATCCCACTGGCGGCCAGTTTGGTTCCCGAAAAAGGGCGGTAATTGAATTTGACGTTGTAATCTTCGTACCCAAACCGGTTGTCGTCCTCAAACCGGTTAAAATCGGTGTGCTGGAAAACCTTTTTGGCCAGGGCATCGAAAGTGGGCGACTGCCACCATTCGGTATACGATTTCCTGCCCGACAGTTGCACATCCAATCGATCCTTGAGCAAAGGCAATTGTACACAGGCATCGGCGTGGAGCCCATTAATCCCCGCATCGACCACCGTTTCTTTGGCGATCTGGTCTTGGGTCCGGATATCGATGGTACCTGAAACGCGTTCGCCGTAGCGCGCATCGGTGGCCTTGTTGTAATAGCGTACGGTCTGTCGCACATTGGGATTGAAACCCGAAATCATCCCGAACAAATGCCCCGGATGATACATGCGGATGCCGTCCCACAAAATCAGGTTTTGGTCGGGGGTGTTGCCACGGATATGCAATCCGGTCGCCGTTTCGTTAGGACTTTTGACGCCCGGCAATTGCTGGAGCGAAAGCAGCACATCGGCATCGGTGACTCCGGGCAGTATCTCGACTTTCTGCGGGGACAGCACAACTACGGCCGATTTCTTGGAAATCCCTTTCGACAACAGGCTTTCGACCAAAATCTCCTGCAATTCTTCCGCCTTGATGGTTTCGTTTCGGTAAATCGAGAAATAACGCGCATCGATCTGGACAACCTTGAGCGCGGTTTGGTTTTCGATGGCCGAGTTGATCTCGGAAAGCGTGTAATTTTGGGGCTGAAATTCTACCCGAACGTCCGCCACGATACTGTCGAGGTAAGAATATTGAACCTCGAAAGTACGCTCGACTTGAGCCAGTAATTGGTCTAATTTTACGGATTCGCGTCGCAAAGCCATTTTCTTTTCCTGCGCCTGGGCCGCACAGAAGAACAACAACAAACCAATGGACGCGAACCACTTCATTCCGAAAACACGATTTTTCCGTCCGGGGTTTGATCACACTGCATTTGCAACGGGATGCAAATCGAACGCAAGGCCGTTTGCAGGTCGCAGTGCGTAAAACTTCCCGTAAAACGCACGCCCTTGAGCGATTCCGGATAATCGACTTCGCGATGGTATTGGTTTTCCAATTGCCGCAAAACCGATTCTAACGGCGCATTCTTGAACGTGCTTTCGCCGCGGATCCATCCGGGTCCAACGGCTTCTTGCTGCCATTGCTCGGTTTGGTTTTCGTAAAAACGTACCGACTGGCCTGGGGTTAAAATCTGATGTTGTTTTTGATGATGGACTGAAACTTTTCCTTCGTAGCAATTGACTTCGAAATAGTCCTTTTGTGCGATAACATTGAATTGCGTACCCAAAACCGAAACGCTGCCCTGTGCCGTCTCGACGGTAAACCGCTTGCCTTTGCTGACTTTAAAAAAGGCTTCCCCGCTGAGTTCTAGCTTTCTGCGCAAGGCAAATCCGTTGGGATAAGCAACGGAGGATTTGTTGTTTAGGATGACTTTTGAACCATCGGCCAAGACGACTTCGGACCTCTGCCCAAACCCGGTCGAAACCCTATTGGAAAAAACGAGAAACTGGTACATCCCGAACAACAGCAATACCGCCGCTGCCGCTGCAAACCACGGAAACAACCGGAATGTTTTGGCCGGCTGACGGTCGAGGCTTTCTGCTTTTTTGTGTTTGATGGCGCGGTAATGCTGCTCCATATCGGGTTCCGGGAAGGCTAGCCCGTCGAGCGATTGCCGCAGTTTGAGATAGGCTTCGTATTCCAAAAGCGGCACTTTGGCCTGGAGTTCGGCATCGGTCAGCCTGCCTTCGATCCATTCGGAAAGGAAATATTCGTTATTTGGCTCTGGATTGTTCATTTTCATCGGACATTAAAACTACACATTTTGAACTACTTTTCGCAACTCCACCAAGGCCAGGTGCATTCTTTTTTCGACGGCCTTGACCGAAATTCCGAGCAATTCGGCGATTCCGGCGTAGGATTGGTTTTCGAAACGGTGCATCAGGAAAACGACGCGCTGCTTCTCGGGCAAATTGGCAATGGCCTGTTCGAGTTGGCGTTTAATTTCGGTTTCCATCAACACAAACTCGGGGGTTTCCTGGTGAACGGATGCGGGTTTGGACTGCAATTCGAACCGCGCCACCACTTTGTCGTGCTTGATGGCGTTGAGCGAGAGTCGGATGGCCGTGGTAAACAAGAAGCTTTTGGCCTGTTCGGGTTGGAGCGCCGCACAATTCTGCCACAAAATCACAAAGGCATTCTGCGCGGTATCCTCTGCCCTTTCGACATCCCTGAACTTGAAGGCCAGGAAATTGCGCAGCAGTTTGAAATGCGATTCAAACACCGAGCGGAATATCGGTTCCGAGCACAATACCGGTTCAGCAGATTCTTGTTTGACGGACATAAGCTTATAAAAACCCATTACCACACGCCTTACAGGAAAACGTGTGGCAATTGGTCATTCCAATTTTTGTATTAATTAACTAACTGGATTTATTTTAATTGCAATGCGTATTGATCAGGTTCAGGAATTGTTCCTGGTTGCCCACCCCAATGGTCTGGTTGCCAAAAGTGACTGTAATCGGGTAGCCGAAATTCGGGATCGGGCTTTGGTTCGGGAACCAGTATTGCAATACCGTTCCGTTGTTGTTGGCCAGGATCACCTGGTTCTGGTGCACGATTTCAACCGGATATTGGATGGTGAAACAAGTGCTGAGCGCCTGTTCGAAATTCATATTGGCCGGCGGACAGGTCACAAAATCATTCTGCGTAAAACCGGCGCAGTACGCGTTGCAGGCATTCGAGAACGTCGCTATTCCCGTGTTGGTCTGCACACAAACCGGTGCGTAATCTGTGGTACAGATGCAATTACAGGTCGGGATGGCAAAACCGGTATCGGCCACGCAATTGCTTCCGGTGATCACTACCCAAGAACTGCCCGGAACTGCCGCCATCGATTGAGGCACATTGAACGTAATCGGCAAGGCAGTCAGCGGATGCGTCCCGTAAGAAGTTCCGTTGATGCTGACATCAAAGGTATCCGAACTCGGGTTGACATAATTGAAGTTGAGCGTTACCTGATACGTTCCGCCGACAGGGTCGCAAGTACCGGTTGTAGCCGTAAAGCCGGTAATGCTGCATGGCGAATTGCCGTTGCAAGGCACCAAATCGTTCTGGGTGTATCCGGCACACATCGCAAAACACATGTTGCCAAACTCTTGTGTTCCCGTAGTGGTCTGTACGCAAACCGGGGCATATTCCAAATTGCAGGCGCAGTCGTCGCAAAGATTAATCAAATCATACAGTTGATAAATATTGCCGATGCTCATGGTTTGCCCATTGTAATTGGCCTGGATCGGGAATACGATCGTGGCGGCACCGTTAGGCGAAGCCAATGCAGCTACCAACTGCTCCATATTCTGCACGAGGTAAATCTGGTTGTTTTGGCTGACCTCAATCGGGAAAACCAAATCGAAACAATAGCTGTGTTCGAGGTCGTTGGCCAATGTATTGTAACCGCACTGGACCAGTAAAGAAACAAAAGCCAGCTCCGAATTGACTTCGGTTACGTTGCCTTGGTACACCACATAAAACGGAAAGCTGATTCCCGAAATGTAAAGGTTGGGCGTTTCATTAAGCACAATTTCAAGTAATCCGCCAAAGGAAGCCACCGTAACGGTTGTCCCATTGTTGTAGGAAAGCGTCAGCGGATAGACAAACTCGAAACAAAACGGGTTGACAGCCGAACGTCCTGCCGGACGCGAACCATCTTCATTGGCTTGCTCGAATTCATTGAGCGCGGTGCGCAGCGCCACGCTTTGTTGGGTACTTGGGGTGTTGTTCTCGATCGGGTCGGAATCATTACACGAATAAAAGCCGATCGCAGAAACGACCAATAGGCACATCAATAGTTTTACTGTTTTCATTTTTGGTTGATTTTGTTATTTAGGTCTAAGACAACACAAAAATGACCGACCCTACTTTTTTTCCAAAATATTTTTAAAAATAAAAAATCCCAACCGATCAGTTGGGATTTTGCAGTTACTTTTTGAATTTGGCTATACCGCCGGCGAGCCATTGGTGGTATTCTTCCACATTGGGCGTATAACCGATGGGCTCGTTGAGCGATTTCTCGTCGTGGTCGACCAATACATAATAAGGCCGTGCGTTCGATCCGTAGCGTTCGCGCTGGAACTCGCTCCACTTCTCGCCTATGGTTTCAATCTTCGAACCGGTTAGTTTCGAAATGTATTGTTTGTTTTCGGGCAAAGGCGTCCGTTCGTCGCAAAACAGTGAAATCAGTACGACATCATTTTGGAGCATTTTCAAGATGCGTTCATCTGACCACACATTGTTTTCGGTCAAGCGGCAATTCTGGCACGCGCGACCGGTGAAATCGATAAAGGCCGGTTTGCCGACTTGCTTCGCATAAGCCATTCCTTCGGCATAATCTTCAAAAGAAATAATTTTATGCGGGCCATAATTCGCGCCTTCAGGCAATGTTTCCGAAATCGAAACGGCACCCGCACCACCAAAGCCCAATGGACTTTCACTGTAATTCGGCGGTGGCGGAAACGCACTGATCAGTTTGAGCGGCGCACCCCAAAGTCCCGGAACCAGATAGATCGTAAAAGACAACGACAACACCCCGAGCAACATCCGGCCTACCGAAATGAACGGCAAGTCGCTGTCGTGCGGCATCTTGAGTTTTCCGAAAAGATACAACGACAAGGCCGCAAAAATGGCGATCCAGATCGCGAGGAACACTTCCCTTTCGAGCAAGTGCAACTGCAAGACGAGATCGGCATTCGACAAGAATTTAAAGGCCAAGGCCAACTCGATGAATCCGAAAACCACCTTGACCGTATTGAGCCATCCTCCCGATTTGGGCAAATTGCTGAGCAGGCTCGGCGCCAAAGCGAAGAACATGAACGGCAACGCCATCCCGAGCCCGAAGCCCAAAAATGCAATCGACAAGATTGTCGCGCCGCCATCTGAATTGAGCGCCGTTCCGAGCACGAGTCCGAGCGCCGGACCGACACAAGAAAACGACACAATGATCAGTGTCAGCGCCATAAAAAAGATGCCGATGAGTCCGCCCGAATTCGATGCACTGTCGGCCTTATTGGCGAAACGGCTCGGCAACGTGATTTCGAACGCCCCGAAAAACGAAATCGCGAAAATGGCAAAAATCAGGAAAAAGAACAGGTTGATGTAAACGTTGGTCGAAATATCGGCAAACACTTCGCCACTGATGCCTTCGATGATGTGGAACGGCAACGTAATCAACACACAGATTGTCACGATACACGCGCCATAGAAAATGGCATTGAAACGCCCGCGCGCTTTGTTGCCCGATTGCTTGAGGAAGAAACTCACCGTCATCGGGATCATCGGGAAAATACAAGGTGTGAACGTCGCGAGGATTCCTGCCGCGATTGTCCCGAGGAAAATGAGCCAGATGCTTTTTTGTTCTTTTTCTTCGGGTGCCTTTACTTCGCTGCTGGCCGGCTGAACGTTGGGATGTGCGTCACTTACCGGATCGACTGCCGTGGCAACAGCAATCGTATCTTCAAGAACCGGATTCGTCTTGGCTGTTTCTGCTGCTTCGGCTGCGGCGGTAGTCGTAGGCGTGGTCAGTTTGGGAATTACAAAAGTAAAAGTGTAATTGCCGTTGATGCAACTTTCCTTGCACACCTGGTAATCGATCTTGGCTTGGATCTTTGCGAGGCCCGGATTGGTGATTTTGACCTTTTGCTTGAGCCAGAATTTCTTTGAGAAAAAGTATTCGTCCACGCCAAAAACATCGTTGAATTTCTTTTCGTATTTGCTTTCGGTCGTTTTGCCGACGAGCGTATAATTGCCTTGCTGCTCGAGGTATTTGAGTTCGATCGGCAGCGGGCCGCCATCGGGTGTGAATTGCGAATAGACGTGCCAATCGGGGTCGATTTTACCCTCCATGACAAGGTTGAATTCGGTATCGGAAACTTTCTCGACCCGGGAAGTCCATTTGACCGGCTCGAGGATTTGGGCTTGGGTGTTGCCAAATGCCAAGAAGGCAAGAAGCTGGAAAAGTAGTTTTCTCATTTTAGGTTACTGTAATCTTCAATATTTGGTTGGTTGTTGTTTGTACTTTAAATCGCTCATCGGCACGCAGGCCCACCATCCAGACAATCTCACCGCCCGAACACAAAAGCCAGGTTTGCTCCTTTTGCGTCAGTGACAATTTTTCGTCCTTGAAAAATTTGCCTACTTTTTTCGACTGGCCGTTCATCCCGAAGGGCTGGAACACATCGCCTTGTTCCCATCGCCTCAAAACGAGGGGAAATTGCAATTTTTCAGCGTCGACAAATATAACATTATTCTTTTCCCCTGAGAGGTGATCGACGGCACAAAATGACATTTTTATGGGAAAATTAACTTCTTTTTGTCCTTGTTCGATGTGAAAAATTTCAGGCTCATTCTGCTCCCGCTGCCGACTCAAAATCAAAAAGTCGCGGTTGCGGATGAGCCGGTACTGTGGTGCCAGAATCTGCTTCCCTGACTGGCTTTCGGCCAATCCGTAAACATCATCCCAGGCCGTAAAACCATATTCGCGCAGCCATTGGTACAGGTACGAACGGTAATTGGGCAGTTTCTTGAGTTTGGCGGTGTTGAAATGGATTTCGCCATTGGCCTGTTGTGCGACTTGTTGGTACACGAGAATCGCGGCGTCTTCGGCCATCGTTTGGGTTTGTTGCAGATGGCCCTGTGTCTTGCCGAAAACCGCAAGGAATTGCGGATTGAGCGCCTTGAGCACCGGAACCAGTTCATGGCGGATCTTGTTGCGCAAATATTTGTCGGAGGCATTGCTGCTGTCTTCGCGCCATTCGAGTTGGTTGGCCTTCGCATACATTTCGATGGCTTCTCTTGAAAAATCGAGCAAGGGGCGGATAATTTTACCGTTCTGCCTCGGGATACCTGTCAAGCCTTCGATGCCGGTACCCCGCGAAAGATTGATCAGGAAGGTTTCGAGGTTGTCGTCGGCCTGGTGCGCCGTCAGCAGGAAATCGTAGTGTTCGCGCTCGAGCAATTCCCCGAACCAACGGTAACGCAATTCACGTGCGGCCTGTTGAACGGATAGCTTAAAATCTTCGGCAAATTGCTGGGTTTCGAAAGCGGTGGTAAAAACCGGAATGCCATGATGTGTCGCGAAACTTTGTACAAATCGCTGTTCGGCTGTGCTTTCTTCACCACGCAACTGGAAATTGCAGTGCGCGAGGCCCATATCGTAAGACAACTTTCGGAACATATCTACCATGACCATGCTGTCGATGCCGCCGCTTACCGCAAGCAGCAACTTTTTCCCTTGCAGGAACGACCAGTTTTGGTTGAGATGAGCCGTAAAATCGGAAAGCATTTGATGGGTTTAAGCAAGCGCTAATATACCATTTTTTGACCGTTGGGCCAACCGTCAATTTTCCATCTGGCGGTAAATCAACCGGCCGATCAGTCCGTCTTCGATCTCGACGAGATTGACCTTGCTTCTTGAATACAATACCAAAAGGCCGCCAGGGGCCGGAAGAACCATGGTTTCGGAGGCATTGAGCACACTGAAATAGCGTGTCATGCCCTTCAAATCTATGGATTGCTGTTCGTTATTGATGTACACATCGGCTTTCTCATTGCAATCCTTAAGCCCCGCCATAAAACTATGGTCACGCTTGATCTCGCCATAATTGCGGTTGTTGACCGCGATACTGATCGGGAACGACGAAACCGCATAAGCCTCGCGGTGGTCGCGCATGAACACCAATGCGCATGGTTCTTCCTTGGGTTCGGGAATGGTTCCGGACACATGGTACAAAGTTCCTTCTGCATAAAAACCGCTGCCTTTCTTGTTCCAGCCGATGTTGCGCACCACCACAAGATTGGCTCCCTGCGAACGGGCCACTTTGTCGATCTTGAGGTGCATGTTTGCGGCAGTGACATTGAAGTCCTCGCGCAAGACGAAATCGCCTGTCTTATTGCCATTGTGATTGATGCTGTCCTTTTCGGCGACGATGCGTACGATTGCGATTTTTCTTGAAGGGTCGGCAAATACCGTGGTGTTTTTGGTTTTGACCGAACTGCAGCCGGTGGCAAGCAAAAGCATTGACAGTAAAATAGTAAGTTTTCTCATTGGGGTGGTTTATTGCAGGACTTCGAACATGGCTTTGGCCTTGAGCAGGCATTCTTCGTATTCTTTTTCGGGAATGGCTTCTGCGGTGATGGCGCTGCCGACCGAAAAGGAAAGGTATTTTTTTTCTTCGTTGTACAGGATGCTGCGGATGACGACGTTGAAATCAAAATCGCCCTCTGGTGTAAAATAACCGACTGCGCCGCTGTACAATCCGCGTTTGGTTTCCTCGAGTTTCTCGATGATTTCCATGGCCGAAATTTTGGGCGCACCCGTCATGCTTCCCATCGGAAATGAATCTTTAATTATTTCTGTTGCAGCGATTTGAGGCTCCACTTTTGAAACGACGGTTGAAACCAGATGGTGGACTTGCCTGAACGAATACGCACCGCACAATTCCTCGACCTTGACCGAACCTTTGGTGGCCGTACGCGAGAGATCGTTGCGCACCAGGTCGACAATCATGATGTTTTCGGAGCGTTCCTTTTCGGAGGCGAGCAACTGGTTTTTGATGGCTTGGTCTTCATTAGGATCCTGGCTTCTTTTGGCGGTTCCCTTGATGGGTTGCGAAATGACGGTATCGGATTGTTTCCTCAAATAACGCTCGGGCGACGCAGACAACAGGAATTGCTTGTGGTTGCGGAAATAGACCGCAAACGGCGGCTGTGAAATGGCATTGAGTTTCTGATAGGTTTCAACCGGGCTGATTTCGGCATTTTCGGCGAAGAATTCCATACAGAAATTGGCCTCGTAAATATCGCCACGGTGGATGTGCTGGAGCATCTGGCCCACCTTGGAGAGGTAACTTTCCCTGGAAATACGCTGTTCTATCGCCACGGGCTTAGAGGCTTCGGGTTCTGGCTGCACCATTTGGGTGATGGCCCAGAAATCCGATTCGATTTCATCATCGCACATCCTCAGATAGGAAATTTCGAGTTCGTTTCCTTGGAGCTTGTAGATTTTCTTGGGTTGGAAGAAATACAGTTCGGGGAAACCGAGCCCGTCGAAATTGCGCGAAAACAAGGCTTCGGTATCGTTCTTTAGGTCATACGCCAAATACCCGAACAGCCAATCCTTGGTGTTTTGCTGGTACTGTTTCAAATCTTCGAATGCGTTGGCAAAATCGGTCTGCAGCGAGGTAAAGGCGTCAATGGCCAATAAACAATCGCAGGACGAATACCGCTGTGGATAGGCATTGCTGTCGAGGAAAGTCACTTCGCGGAACGACGCAGCCCAATTCAGCAATTGCATTTTAAACCGCTGGACATCGGGGATATTTTTATGGGTCGTCGTTCTCAAAATCTTATTTTACGATTCCAAAATTACAACAAAATTGCGGCGCAAAACCAAACCCAAAAATTTTGGCACAGTTATTAGTAGGCCGAAAAACCGTAACCTTCTAAAATTCATTGGCTATTGCACAAAACTACCTTCTATTAACCTTAGCATTAACCATTAAAAATGAATTTATGAAAACAATTCCAAAAATTGGCGTGGCCGTATTGCTCATTGCACTGGCCTATTCTTGCAAACAAGGCGAAGCTCCAGCCGAGGAGACAGCCACGACCGAAGCGGCAGCCGTCGCTTCTGCCGACGAATCCTCCGAAGCCAAATTCGTCACCAATGCTTCCAAAACCAAAGTTCCCGAACGCAAACTCATTCGCACGGCCGACATCAAGTTCAAGGTCAAGGACGTCGCCCAATCGACCTATGCGATCGAAAGTACCGTGAACCGTTACGGCGGATTGATCACCAACAACAACCTACAGAGCCATGTCCTGGAAACCAAGCAAACCAAAGTGAGTTCGGATTCCTTGCGCAAAACGAGCCGGTATCTCGTGGAAAACAACCTCACCTTGCGCATCCCGAACCGATCGCTCGATACGGTCGTCAAGGCCATCGCCAAGGAAATCCAATACCTCGATTACCGCGTGATCAAGGCCGACGATGTGGCTTTGCAAATGCTCGCGAACCAATTGACGCAACAACGAAACGCCAACCACAACAACCGACTGGCCAACAGCATTGACCACAAAGGCCGCAAACTCAGCCAGATTACCGATGCGGAAGGCAATCTACTCGGCAAAAATGAAGACAGCGACCAGGCGGCGATCCAGAACCTTTCGTTGCAGGACCAGGTCAATTTCAGTACGATTACGCTGGCGATGTACCAGAATGAAAGCGTGCGTTCGGAAATGGTCGCCATTGCGAGTACCGGTGGCGATTATGGCAATTTCGGGTTGGAGATTTGGGACGGACTCAAAAACGGCTGGTTTATCCTGGAACGCTTGATTGCGTTCGTGGTGCAATTGTGGTCGGTGGTTTTGATTGCGGGAATCGGTATTTTCTTTTTCAGAAGGTATTTGAATAAGAAGAAACCGGCGATTTTTTAACCAATGTCGATAATAATCCAACTGTCCTAGCCCGGATGGTAGCGGTTATCCTTTTTTGCAGCTTGCGGAGAAAAAGATAAAAGCGGACAGCCGGATCCAGCTCCTAAAAACAAAAAGCCCGATCCAACGACCGGGCTTTTTTTATTAAAATCTGATTGCCTGAAAATCTGACAATCTGATAATCTTTACATATGAATAGAACGCTTCTCCGTCGCATCCAAAGCCGCTTCCTTGACGGCCTCGGCATAGGTCGGGTGAGCGTGTGACATGCGGGCGATATCTTCAGCGGAAGCCTTGAATTCCATAGCGGTCACGGCTTCGGCGATCAAGTCGGCTACACGGGCTCCGATCATGTGGACGCCCAAAACCTCATCGGTTTTCGCATCGGCGAGAATCTTGACAAAACCGTCGGTGTCGCCGCTGGCGCGCGAACGGCCGAGCGCTTTCATCGGGAAACTGCCCGCTTTGTATTCGACGCCGGCTTCCTTGAGCTGTTCCTCGGTTTTACCGACGGCAGCGACTTCAGGCCAAGTGTACACGACGCCCGGAATCAGGTTGTAATCGATGTGCGGCTTTTGTCCGGCCAGGATTTCGGCTACCATCACGCCTTCTTCTTCGGCTTTGTGGGCAAGCATCGCGCCGCGGACTACATCTCCGATCGCGTAGATGTTCGGCACATTGGTTTGCAAATGGTCGTTGACTTCGATCATGCCACGCTCGGTAACCTTTACGCCGGCTTTATCGGCGGCGAGTCCGTCCGTGTATGGGCGACGGCCGACCGAAACGAGCGAGTAATCGCCTTCTAAAGTAATGGTTTCGCCTTTGGCGTTGTCGGCCTGCACCGTGACGACGCCCTTTTTATTTTCAACAGACTTGACTTTGTGCGAAGTGTAGAACTTCATGCCTTGCTTTTTCAAAACCTTGGTCAGTTCTTTGGACAAACCGGCATCCATTCCCGGGATGATCCTGTCGAGGTATTCTACGACAGAAACCTGAGCGCCCAGTCTCAAATAAACCTGCCCCAATTCCAATCCGATGACACCGCCGCCAATGACGATCAGGTGTTTCGGGATTTCCTTGAGTTTCAAGGCTTCGGTCGAGGTGATGATGCGTTCCTTGTCGATGGTGATGAACGGCAAAGTCGATGGTTTCGAACCCGTAGCGATGATGGTGTATTTCGCCTCGATCGTCTCGTTGGATTTGCCGGTGATTTTGATGTGTGTGGCGTCTTCGAAAAGAACCTACGCCTTCGAAAACGGTGATTTTATTCTTGTCCATCAAGTATTTGATCCCGCTCACGTTTTGGTCTACAACCGACGCCTTGCGCGCAATCATCTGTTCGATGTTCATTTTGATGTCGCCTGAAATTTCAATCCCGTGCTCGGTGAAATGCGACACCGCATCGTGGTAATGGTGCGACGAATCGAGCAAGGCTTTCGACGGGATGCAGCCTACGTTGAGGCAGGTTCCGCCAAGGGTTGCATATTTCTCAATGATTGCGGTCTTGAAACCGAGCTGGGCACAGCGGATCGCGGCAACATAACCGCCCGGACCTGAACCTATAACGACAACGTCAAATGAACTCATGGTGTTGGTTTTAATTTTTTGTTGCACAAAATTAAAGATAAACCGCAAAGTGCGCAAAGTTTTCCGCAAAGAAATGAAGTCTAAGAATTTATTTCGTATTGTCTTTGTGACCGATCGATAAATCTGCCTCAGAGCAGCCCTGGCAACAAAATGACACAACCCTTTGCATACTTTGCGAAAAAATCTTTGCCCTTTGCGGTAAAATTTTAAAAAAAGTTTGGTTTTCAAAAACATTTTTTATTTACTTTGTAATTCAAAGTACTTTAATCATGGAAGAAAAGAATTACCTTCAGGACATCAGCGACATCAAGAACATGATGAACCGTTCGAGCCAGTTCATTTCGCTGAGCGGCTTATCGGGTGTGCTGGCTGGCGTATATGCTTTAATTGGTGCCTGTATCGGCCAAAGGCTGTTGGCCGCCAACGATTATTATTATGTCACTTTGGAAAGCAGGACGTTCAAACTGATGGTGCTGACGGCCTTTGTGGTACTGGTTCTTTCGGTGCTGACCGCCGTGGTGCTTTCGCATTTCAAGGCACGCAAACAAGGCGAAACCACCTGGAACAGCACCTCCAAACGGATGGCGGTCAATTTCCTGATCCCGCTGGCCACCGGCGGCATTTTCTCGATCCTTTTGTTGCGCCACGAAGTTTACGGACTCATCGCGCCGGTAACCTTGATTTTTTACGGACTAGCTTGTGTGAATGCAAGCAAATACACCCTGCGCGATGTGCGCTACCTCGGCATTACGGTAGTCATCCTCGGGTTGATCGCGACGGAATTTTCTGGCTATGCGCTTGAATTTTGGGCACTCGGTTTTGGGGTATGCCACATCATTTATGGCAGCATCATGTATTTTAAATACGACCGCAATTAAAGCAGCCCAAGTTTGAATACCATTCTTTGGAATCCTATCTTTGACCTTGAAAAATAAGACTTGAAAAACATCATCCAAAATATCAACAAGGCATTTGACCACCGCATCAGGCTGGGCATCATGAGCATTTTGATGGTCAACGAATCGGCCGATTTCACCACGCTCAAGGAACTCCTTGGTGTGACCGACGGCAATCTCGCGAGTCATACCAAGGCGCTCGAGGCCGAAAATTACATCAAGATCGAAAAGCAATTCATCGGGAAGAAACCCAACACGAGTTACATCGCGACCAAAGAAGGCAAACAGGCGTTCCGCGACCACATCGAGGCGCTTGAAAAACTGATCGCCAAAAACTGATTTTTTTTACCCATTAACTTTGAAAAACAAAGTACTTTAAATTATAAATTATGATTCTCTCCTATTCCAAAACCCATCCCAAAGATGCCAGCCTGATTGCGCTGGCCGTCTTCAACCTTGCTTTGCTGGCTTTCCGCATGGCCGTCACCGAAAGCCTTTACTACGGATTCCTGATCTGGAACCTCGTGCTGGCGGCTGTCCCCTATCTCGTGAGTTGGTATTTGAGCGAAAACCAGCCACTGGCCCAACGAAAAATACCTTTGTTGCTGTTCACGGCACTGTGGTTGCTGTTCCTGCCCAATGCGCCCTACATCATCACCGACTTCCTCCATTTCAAACGTGAAACCGGCATGCCCGAATGGTTTGATGTATTGCTTTTGATGTCATTCGCTTGGAACGGCATTGTGCTCGGGTTTGTTTCGATGCAGGCGATGCGGCAGTTTTGGCACCACGTCTTCGGTTTCTTCCCCTCCTGGTTAATGGTATTCGGATGCACGATACTTTCGGGCTTTGGGATTTACCTCGGGCGGTATTTGCGCTACAACAGTTGGGACATCGTGAGCGATCCAATCGCCTTGGTATCGGACATCTTTCCATTGTTCTTCGATCTGCGGAGCATCGGCTTTTCGTTGGGATACGGATTGTTCTTCCTCCTGGCCTTCGTCTTTTTCAGCATCCACACCGACCAACAAAAATCCGAGCCATGTCACAACTAACCCAAACAGGCGAATTCTCGACACGGCTTGCCTTTCTGTCGTTTGCATTCGGCACTTTTTTGCTGCTGCTTGTTTCCATTTCACCGGATGTCGCTGCGCTGTATATGGTCGGGTTTTTCTATGTGCTGTTTTGTCTGTTTGCCAATGGCGTCGTGTTGGTTCAATTGCTTTATGAATTTATTACCATGCCTTCTTTGCGCAGCTATTTGGCCATCAAAATACTGATCCTGCTCGCGAATATCCCAATCGTTTTATTATACCTCTTTTTACTCGTTAATCATTTCTTTATCTAAAATTCAATTTTATGGAAACACCTGAAACTCCAAACCACGTTGGTTTTTTTCAATCGAACACCGCCCGCCTGATCATGGTGGGATTATTGACTTTTGCGCTTTTGATCCCGCTCTTGTTCGTACAGAACCTGATCGAGGAACGCTCGCAACGCCAAAAAGAAGTCATCTCTGAAACCTCTGGGAAATGGGGCGAAAGTGTGTATTTCTACGGCCCGATCGTCAAAGTGCCCTACAAAGCCTTTTCGGAAATAGTCACCGTGGACGAAAAGACAAAGGTCGCCACGACACAGAAATCCTTTGTGACCGATTATGCCTATTTTTTCCCGGAAACGCTCAAGAACCAATCCAAGGTCACGACGACGACGCTGAACCGCAGCACCTACGAATCAACTGTTTTCACCGCAAACATGGCTTTTAGCGGCCATTACGGCGCGCCTGATTTCAGTCCGAAAAACATCGCCGATACCGATATCGAATGGGGCAAGGCCACGATCCTGATCCAAACGACCAACCTCAAGAGCATCCGCAACGAAGTCAAGATCAACCTCGGCGGAAAAATGCACACCTTCGAGCCCGTGTACAACTCCGAAAACGATTCGATCCAGGCACTCGAAACGGGCTTCTTTGACGCATCGGTGCTCAAAAATACCGGAAACCTGCCATTCAAGTTCGACATCGTTTACAACGGCAGCCAACAGATCAAGATCGTCCCGATCGGCAAAACGACAGAGGCACACATGACTTCGAACTGGCCCTCCCCGAGTTTCACCGGAAATTTCCTGCCGGGCGATGCAACCAAGAAGATCACCGACCAAGGTTTTTCGGCCGACTGGAAAGTACTGCACCTGAACCGTGCGTTCGGACAGCAGGCATTTGAGGTCTTGCCCAATTTGGCGCAATATGCGTTTGGAGTCGATTTCATCATCCCGGTCAACCAATACCAACAGAACGACCGTGCGGCCAAATACGGTTTCCTGGTCATCGGGCTGACGTTCCTCATTTTCTTCCTGATCCAGGTCATCAGCAAGGTGCGCATCCACATTTTCCAGTACACGATGATCGGGCTCGCGCTCGTGATGTTTTACACCCTGCTCATTTCGATTACCGAGCACAGCAGTTTTGGGCAGGCTTACCTGATCGCGGGCACTTCGGTCGTGCTGCTGATTTCGCTCTATTCGGTGTCGATCCTAAAGAACTATAAATTTCCGCTGTTCATCGCGGCTTCGCTTTCGGTTTTGTACACGTTTATTTATGTCATCATCCAACTCGAAGATTTCGCGCTTCTTTTCGGAAGCATCGGCCTGTTCCTGATCCTGGCGGCGGTGATGTATTTCTCGAGAAAAATCGACTGGAACAAATCCTGAAACTGAACCATGAAAGTCAAAATGATCCTGCCCGCATTGGCAGAAGCCGAAAACCCGTTCTGGCGCCCAATCAAGTATTCGCTGTTCCCACCGCTTGGATTGGCGACGCTTGCGGCCTACTTATCGCCTGATGATGAAATCGATTTGCAGGACCAGCATGTGGAAAAACTGAACCTCGATGACCGCCCGGATTTGGTGGTCATCCAGGTCTACATCACCAATGCCTACCGCGCCTATAAAATCGCCGACCACTACCGCAGCATCGGCAGTTATGTAATCCTGGGCGGATTGCACGTGACCTCGCTCCCCGAAGAAGCCGCCGCACATGCCGACAGCATTTTCCTCGGGCCGGGTGAAGAAACTTTTCCCGAATTCCTGCGCGATTTCAGGAACAAGTCGCCCAAGAAACGGTATTTTTCGGCCGTGCGTACGTTGGAGAAAATTCCACCGATCCGGCGCGACCT
The DNA here is from genome assembly GCF_047602195.1 of Flavobacterium sp. GTDB lineage: Bacteria > Bacteroidota > Bacteroidia > Flavobacteriales > Flavobacteriaceae > Flavobacterium. Next base: position 1,859,189 of record NZ_JASGHW010000004.1, on the reverse strand, counting down.
GATCAAACGCAACCGCTATCTGGTGCCGAATTCGATTGTAGTGACGCGCGGCTGCCCGCACCATTGCGATTTTTGCTACAAGGATGCTTTTTTCGAGGGCGGCAAGACATTTTATACGCAAGTAGTCGATGATGCGTTGGCCGAAATCGATCGGCTTCCAGGCAAACATTTGTACTTCCTCGACGACCACCTGCTTGGCAATGCCAAGTTCGCCGCGGAATTGTTCGAAGGCATGAAAGGCATGAACCGCGTGTTCCAGGGTGCGGCGACCGTCGATTCGATCCTGCGCGGCAACCTGATCGAAAAAGCGGCCGATGCGGGATTGCGCAGTGTGTTTGTAGGATTCGAAACCTTTTCACCTGCCAATCTGGTGCAAAGCAACAAAAAGCAAAACCTCGAGAAAGATTACATCAAGGCCGTCAATCGGTTGCATTCGTTGGGCATCATGATCAATGGCAGTTTTGTATTTGGCTTGGATGAGGACGATCCGGATGTTTTCAAACGCACCGTCGATTGGGGCGTGGAGAATGCCATCACCACGGCGACCTACCATGTATTGACGCCTTATCCGGGGACGAAACTGTTCAAGGACATGGAAAGCCAGGGCCGGATCTTGCACCACAATTGGGATTTATACGATACGCGGAATGTGGTCTACCAAACCAAAAACCTGAGCGCCGAGCAACTCAAGGATGGTTACGATTGGGCGTACAAGGAATTCTACAGTTGGAAGAACATCGTTTTGGCGAGTCTCAAACACGAATCGGACAAACACAAACTCAAGCATTTCTTTTATACCGGCGGCTGGAAAAAATTCGAGCCGGTCTGGAATTTCTTGATCAAGACGCAAGGACTCAACCAGATGCTGCCTATTTTGGAGGCGATTTTATCCAAAGTCCAATCGACCCAAAACCGACCGGACAAGGCAATCGCTCCAGAAGGATTCTTAAATCCAAAATTTTAAAAAATACAGTTAGGGTTACGGAGTTTCAAACTGTTATAACGGTATGAATGAACCTCTCTTTAACTTCATTTAGGAATCTGCCCGGGACGTACACCCCGGGTGGATTTTTTTTATATTTACGCGAACTAATCAACCCATGAAAAAAATTTACTTGTCTATTGCTGTTTTGATGTGTTGCTTTTCTGTCAAGGCCCAATCGTTCTCCGAAGGATTTGAAGGCGCAGTTTTTCCACCGGCTGGATGGCTCGTGACCGATAACAATATTCCCACTTCTGCGATAGACTGGGACGTCATGCCCGGCATTCCTTTCCCTGCCCATACCGGAACAAATTGTGCTTTTGCCAACCGGGAGAATATCGGTCTCGGGAATACCTCTGAGGAATGGCTCGTGACCCCCGCAATCAATATTACCGAAAACAATATGCTTTCCTTTTTCAGCCGACAAACGTTGGTGGGCGACACGGGGACCATTTATGAAATAAGGCTATCCACCACTTCCCAGACCGACCAAAGCAGTTTTGTACCCATTGCGTCCTGGAGTGAAACCACGATCAGCCCCGCGGATCTCACTTATGAACTCAAAATGGTTTCGCTCGAAGATTTTTCGGGAACCGCCTACATTGCTTTCATCAAGAAACACACGCAGCCCGGCGCTGCCACCAGTGGCGACCGTTGGCTCCTGGACGATGTATCCATTGGCCCGGTCAATGGGGTAACGGGCGAAGTAAAATACACGACCGGCACCGATTGCAGCAGCAATACCAATCCGATCAAACACGCCCGCATCACGGTGGCAGATACCGAAGGAACCTATTCTGTTTTTACCGATAACCAAGGAAGGTACGCCTACCATTCTTACCTTTTAGGCGGTAACTTGACGGCCAGCGTCACCAATGCCAGCCTATATAACATTTCGCCGATAAGCCACAATTATGTTTTCACCGAATTTGGAAATACGGAGACCGTTGATTTCTGTCTTTCTCCCAATACCTTGCAACCCAACCTGCAGGCTTATATTGTTGCCTCCAATGTGGTAGCCGGCAGCACCGGAACCAAAACCATCATTTACCAGAACACCGGATCGCAACCCGTTTCGGGGACGCTCACGATGACTTTTCCGTCAAACCATTTCCACGCGGTGGACAACATCAATTATAGCGTATCGGGCAATACGATTAGCTGGAATTACAGCAACTTGATGCCGTTTGAAACCCGTCAGGTGTATGCTTATTTCAACATCAACACCCCGACTGACCCGCAATTTCCGGTCAATTTTGGGGATAGCTTTTTGCTCAGCGTACTCATTTCTCCCGTGGCTGGCGATTATTTTCCGCCCGACAACAGTTCTGCGGTGTACACAACAGCAGTAGTTTCGATAGATCCGAACGACATCATGGTTTCCGAAGGACCATTCATCACACCGGATCAGACCGACGATTTCCTGCACTACACGATTCGGTTCCAGAACATCGGTTCGGCCGCAGCCGAGAAAGTATTGGTCCGTAACCTACTGGAAGACAACCTAGATCCTGATACTTTTGAAATCATTGGGGGCAGCCACGATTTCGGGACTACGCTAAACGGCAGGGCACTCGAATTTACATTCAACAACATCAATCTTCCCAGCATGGCCGAAAATGAAGAAGCGAGCAAGGGCTACCTTGCCTACCGCATCAAACCCACCGCCAGTGTAGGTATGGGCAGCGTGATTAAGAACCAGGCCGAGATTTTCTTCGATTTCAATTATCCGATACAGACCAATACCGCGATGACCACCGTAACCAATTTGGGCACCCAGAATTTCAACAACGGGGCCATTTTCAATGTGTATCCCAACCCCGTCAATGAGGAATTGAACATCGATGCGCCCAATACAGAAATCCTTTTAATTTCTATTGCCAACAATTTGGGACAAAAGGTTTTAACCCCAAACAAAAGTGTTAAAAAAATAGACGTATCACAACTTAAAACTGGCATTTATTTTATTACTTTAGTTACCGCTAAGGGACAAACGTCCCAAAAGTTTCTAAAACAATAAGATATGACCAAACAACTACTTTTTGCTGCGGTATGGCTGACCGGTTTTCATGCTGCCGCGCAGAACATCAATTTCCCCGATCCGGTTTTCAAGGCCAAATTGCTCGAAGCCGATGTAACGAACAACCTCGCCAAAGACATCAACAACGACAGCATGAAAATCGATGCCGATTCGGATGGCGAAATTTCCGAAGCCGAAGCCCTGGCCGTCTACTGGCTGTTTTACACTACCCCGCCGCCGCCGAGACCGGCCTTTCAACAAAACGGCCACAGCGCACGCAGTTCCAGTTCGTTAGGGATTACCGATGTGACTGGAATTTCTTATTTCACGAACCTGCGCAAACTCAATTTAAGGAACAACCTGTTGACGAACCTCGATGTCAGTGCACTGGTGAATCTCGACCGATTGGATTGCGCGGGCAACGAATTGGCCACGTTAGACGTACAAGGATCGACCAACCTCGAGTACCTCGAATGCAATTTCAATCACCTTACCGAATTGCAGCTCGACGGCCTTACCAATCTTAAATATTTGTATTGCGGCAGCAACGAATTGACTGCACTCGATTTCTCGAATCTGGAAAACCTGATCCGATTGGGCGCCGACAACAACCTGCTCACCACGGTTCAATTTGGCAATAACGAGGCGTTGGAACGCGTCTATTTGAGCTACAACAATCTTGTTGAAATTGACCTGAGCAGCAGTATCGCGTGGCTGTTGCATTGTGACAACAATCCGGATTTGACTTCGGTGAATCTAAAAAACAGCGTCGATTCGCCTTTTGAACTCGACGAATTTCCGTTGCCGGTCCAGTCGTTCAACTTCAGCAATACGCCAATGCTGGCCAATATTTGCGGCGACACGAACGAAATTTCGGTCATCGAACAGGCTTTGGCAGGGCAGCCCGGCGTCAGTGTGACCGATTCATGCCTGCCGTCGATTGTCAACATTCCCGATGTCAATTTCAAAAACAAACTGCTCAATACCAATTGCGCTTCTTTTGTAGACGGGGTGCCATCGGATTCTTATACGAGTAAAGTCGATACCAATGAAGACGGCGAAATCCAGCTCACCGAAGCGCTCGCCGTCAAAGGGCTCAAGGTCGATACGAGCATCATGACCACTGCCGGCAACCTGCAATCGATTGAAGGGCTGCAATATTTCACGAACCTGCAACGCCTGAGCTGCAACGGCAACGACTTGGTGTCGCTCGATGTCACGATGATGCCCGACCTGCTCGAGCTCAACTGCCACCACAACGACCTGACTTCGATCGATTTTTCAGGATTGGCGCAGTTGGAAATGGTGCGCTGCGACAGCAACAACATCGCTTCGATGCCGCTCGATGGGCTTCCGCTGTTGCGCGTGCTCAATGTTTCACAAAGCAACCTGGGCCAACTCGATGCGACGATGCTTCCTGCGCTGGAAACGCTCAAATGCGATTCGAACCAACTCACTTCGTTGGAAATACACGATTTATCGGCCTTGCGTGAAGTAAGCGCTTTCAACAATTTGCTCTCGTCTATCGATTTAAACGGATTGGCCGGTCTTCGTATTCTTGGATTTGGAAACAATCTGTTCACGAGTTTTGACCTCTCGCCGCTTCCGGGGCTGGAGCAATTCGACATCAGTTCGAATGCCATTTCGGAAATCGACCTCAGCGGTCATGCCAACCTTGACCTGCTGTACATCGGCAACACTTTGGTTTCGCAAATCGATTGCAGCAACACGGGCATCCGTTACCTCAAATGTGCGTTCAACCCCAACCTGACTTCGATCAACCTCAAGAACGGGGCGATCAGCGTTTCGGATGGAAGTTCATCGGACATTGCCTTTGTGATTGCCGAAGTGCCCTTGCTGACAAGCATCTGCATCGACGACAACGAATCTGAGGAATACAGCGTATTCATTACCGATTACAACACCACCGGAAACGTTACGGTATACACCGGCGAGGATTGCCTCACCGAAGTCGTGATGTCGACCACGGGGTTCAACCATTCGAAAGAAGTGGTGGTTTATCCGAACCCGACGAAAGACCGATTGACGATAGAGGCCAATGGGAATACCATCGAAACCATTGTCGTTTTCAACAGTCTCGGGCAAAAGGTCATCAACCCGGAACCCGCTTCATCGATCGATGTTTCCCGATTAGCAGCCGGTACTTATTTCTTGAAAGTCACCACAGAAAATGGACAGCTAACGCAAAAGTTCATCAAACTGTAAAGAGACCTATTGCAAATAAAAAAGTCCGTTTGAAGATTCAGACGGACTTTTTTTTATTTCTACACTTGTTATTGCTGCGTATTGAGTTTGCTGTTTTTCCTACTGAAACCGAAGTAAATCGACAATCCGACGAGCAGCCAAACCGTGAAATAAATCCAGTTCCACACGCTGAGCTCGGCCATCATGTACAAACAGCAAACCAGCCCGAGCAACGGGATCAGCGACAGGTTTTCCTTGATCGACCAAAAAGCCAATCCGACCAAGACCACAAAGAAAATCCACATCGGGATTTTGTGCTTGAACAGGTTGAAACCGCTTTCGTATTTGAGGTTTTCGGCAATAGGCAAACTGTCAACGGTACTTTTGTACAACGCTTCATCCTGGTTGAATTCACTGAGCAACGCTTCCAAATCGACGGTTTTGTGTTCGGCAGTACTTTTGGTGACGAGGAAGTCGTAGACCGTTTTTGTTTCGACTTCACTCAATGACGTCACAATCGTTTCGGGAGAATTGATTTGCTTTTCATTGGTCAGGAAATCCATCGTCGCCTGTTTGTTGTAGGTAAACGCGAAAACCAATCCGGCCACAATCAGCAATGGGAAAATGAATTTGGAATTGATATAAGGTGTCTTGAATTTCCCACGCGGAATGTCCTTCTTGTTCTGCAATACCAAAACCCCGGCGCAAACGAGTACGAATGCAAACAACGTCCCGATGCTGCACAAATCGGTGACCATGGTCAGGTTCAGGAACAAAGCCGGAACCGCAACGACAAATCCAGTGACAATTGTAGCGTAAGATGGCGTCTTGAATTTCGGGTGAACGCGCGAATAGCGCTTCGGCAACAGTCCATCGCGGCTCATGCTCATCCAGATTCTGGGTTGTCCCATTTGGAACACCAGCAAGACACTCGCCATGGCCACCACGGCACTTACGGCGATAATCCCGGACATCCATTTAAGGTCGAGTTTTTCGAAAACAAAGGCCAATGGATCACCTACATTAAGTTCTTCATAACGCACCATACCGGTCAACACCAAAGCAATGATGACGTACAAAATGGTACAGATGATAATGGCCCACATCATGCCCTTGGGCAAATCGCGCTGCGGATTTTTGCATTCCTCGGCTGTGGTCGAAATCGCATCGAAACCGATGTAGGCAAAGAACACCGCCGAAACGCCTTTGAGAACGCCCGCCACGCCATTCGGTGCAAACGGGTTCCAATTCGTCGTATCAACATAAAAAATCCCAACCGCAATCACCAACAGGATAATACAAAGCTTCACGACGACCATCAAATTACTCGCATTCCTTGATTCTTTCATCCCGCGATAAACCAAAGTGGTAATCAAGATGATGATAAACAAGGCAGGTAAATCGGCGACAAAATGAAACGAGCCCAATGTTGGCGCGGTCGTCCAGGCTGTGTAAGCCGTTTGCAATCCGGCATCTAGATTTTCAAAAGTCTTTCCGCCCTGCATGAGCGCGGTGGCATCCCTGAATCCGTTCGATGCCGTGAGGTAATCCATCTGTACCCATTGCGGCAAATGGAGTCCGCCACTTTCGAGCAGCCCGGTAAAATAATCGCTCCACGAAATCGCCACGGTGATGTTGCCGATCGCGTATTCCATGATGAGCGCCCAGCCGATGATCCAAGCGATGATTTCGCCGAAAGCCACGTAGGAATAAGTATAGGCACTTCCAGAAACCGGTACCATCGAGGCAAATTCGGCGTAAGCGAAAGCCGCAAATCCGCAAGCCAATGCGGTAAACAGGAACAGGAAAATCACGGCCGGTCCGCCGTCGGCACTCGCCTTGCCTATCGTGCTGAAAATTCCGGCACCGATAATCGCGGCAATCCCGAATGCGGTCAAATCGCGTGCGGTCAAATGCTTGCCGAGTGCAGCATGGCCATCGAGTTCATTTTTTTCTACCTGTTTTAATATATCGTGTACAGATTTTTTTCGGAATAAACTCATGTCTTGAAGTAGTTTGTTTAGAAAATCCGCCGTGGTTTTGGCGGCAAACAAATATATAAAACCAAAATTAAAAATGGGATTTGCGAAATAATAATTTAAAATTCTGAGAATCCTATAATTTGTACCCCAATCGGCTGTTCAATTGTCAGATTATCAGCAAGAATAGTGAAATACTATTTTAAAATTAAAATTTATAATCATTTCTGATTGCTGAATCCTCGGCATTCAACCTATTTTTGCCCCATCGAAAAATAACTTTTAAAAACCATACACTTTATGTCATTAGTAGGTAAAAAATTCCCAAGCATTGCCGTTGACGCCATCTCTGAAATGGGCGACAACCTTAAAATCAACATCTTCGAAAGAAGCAGTCAACAACAACAAAAAAGTACTGTTGTTCTGGTACCCGAAAGATTTCACTTTCGTTTGCCCGACCGAATTGCACGCGTTCCAAGCGGCGCTTCCGGAATTCAACAACAGAAACACGATTGTGATTGGCGCGTCTTGCGACACCAATGAAGTGCACTTTGCTTGGCTCAATACGCCAAAAAACAACGGAGGAATCGAAGGCGTGACTTACCCGCTTTTGGCTGACACCAACAGAAACCTGTCGAATATCCTTGGCATCCTGGATATTGAATCGACTTCTTACAGCGAAGAAACCGATTCAGTGATCCTCGAAAGGATCGAACGTGACCTACCGCGCGACTTACCTCATTGACGAGACCGGAAAAATCTTCCACGAAAGTGTCAACGATATGCCACTCGGCAGAAACGTGAACGAATATTTGCGTTTGATCGATGCCTATACCCACGTACAAACCAAAGGCGAAGTTTGTCCTGCCAACTGGGAAGAAGGCAAGGAAGCGATGTTTGCTACGCGTGAAGGGGTGGCGAATTACCTCAATAACTAAAATCTGATTTTTCAGATTGTCAGATTATCGGATTTTCAGAATCTGATGATCTGGCAATCCGATAATCTAACCCGAGGCGTAGCCGACACGAGCATTAGCGAACTGGCGAAGCAATTGTATGGAGCGCAGCGGAATAAAAATCCAAAAGAAAATATGCTCATCGAACTTACCGACGACACGCTCCAGCAACTCGTCGAAAACAACGAAAAAGTAGTCGTGCAATATTCGGCATCGTGGTGTGGCAATTGCCGCATCATGAAACCGAAGTTCAAGAAATTGGCCACCGAAAATGAAAACATCACTTTCGCGATTGTCGATGCCGAATTGTATCCCGAATCGCGCAAGCTCGCCAATGTTTCCAATTTACCCACGTTCGCCACTTTCGTGGGCGGCGTACTCAAAAATGAAACGCAAACCAACAAAGCCGAAGTGTTGAACGAATTGGTAGCCGAAATTGTTTAATAGATTTTCAGACGCGTCTGCGGCTTCAGACAATCCGAAAATCTGACGATCTGAAAATCCGATAATCTGACCCGAGGCGCAGCCGAATTGTATGGAGCGCAGCGGAATAAAAATCCAAAATGAAACTCCCCGTAATCAAACACCTCACCCAATTCATCGAGGAAAACGACCAGGACTACCTGATCGAAACGATCGAAGTCCTCGAGGCGCTCACCGAAGTGCCATCGCTCAAAGATGAAGAACTCGACGTCATCGGCGAACTTATTTCCAATATGTACGGCGCGCTCGAAGTACACAAAATGGTACAATCGGGAACCGACAAGAAAGAAGCGCTCAACGCCTTTATGCAACGCGTACTGGGCTCGATCGACAAAAACTGAATCCGCACAGATAGCGATTTCCAAACAAATACCCAAAAAAGCCTCTGATTTTCGGAGGCTTTTTTTATTCCCTAAAATTTATATCTTGCCTAAAATTCAGAACCATGAACAGACTTTGCCTTTTGTTATTGCTTGTTTTCGCAAGTTCGTCCGCACAGGATTCGATCATTACATTTGCAGGTAAACGTTTTCGCGCAGAAATTGTTTCCAAAAGCACCGATTCGATTCATTTCAAAAATACAGAACGCAAAGACAAGCTACAGCAAATGGCAAAGGCCGATGTTTCCGAAATTAAATACGCCAACGGTACCGTTGAAAATTTCTTCACCGATGCCGAAAAAGCGATGCCGCCCGATGCACTCAAAGCCAAACTGTTGGACATGATCGGAACATATTGCTATGAAGTCGATTCAAACAAACTGCGCTACAAACCTGTTTACGAAGACGACTACATCCGGATGAACATCTACAAAGGCGAAAAATTGGATTTTTTTGGTTTCCTGTTCGATTTCTCACGGGTCTACGAGTTTCATCCGGTCAACGAGCGCAACGACACCGACGCCTATCTCAATATCGTTGTGGCCTTCCGCAAAAACAGCAAAAAAGAACCTTGGGGAAAACAAAAATTGGTCTTGCGTGTCAAAGGCCATGAACAGGCGCACCAAATCCTGCGTTTGCTAGAAGTCTACAATTTCAAACTCAAGCATCAAAAAAAGTAGTTTCGATTTTTGGGCGTGCCAGCGGTTGACATTCGGTGTGAAAATCAAATTATTGGGGCCGCCGTCAGGCTGTATGCGCTACACGGTAGCTTGCTCCCATCCTTCACGCGGTCTCACAATGGCGATTTTTTAAAAAATCTCAGCCACTCAGTTACTCAGGCGCTCAGGCACTTTTCTACGTCAATTAAATTTCCTATTTTTGGGGCTTATCAAAAATCACATCATGGCCACAATCACTTTAGGGGGAAACCCAATCCACACCAGCGGCGAATTGCCAAAAAACAATACCAAGGCACCCAATTTCGAACTGGTGGCAACCGATTTATCAACCGTATCAATGGCTGATTTTGCAGGCAGCAAACTGATCCTCAACATTTTTCCGAGTATCGACACCAATACCTGCGCGACATCCACACGCAAATTCAACGAAAAAGCATCGGGTCTTGCCAATACCAAAGTGCTCTGCATCGCACGCGATCTGCCTTTTGCGATGAAGCGTTTCTGCGGTGCCGAAGGTCTCGACGATGTGATGCCGCTTTCTGATTTCAAGACCGGTCAATTCGGCAAGGATTACGGACTCGAGATGATCGACGGCAAACTCAGCGGATTGCACTCCAGGGCGGTAGTGGTAATCGACGAAGCCGGCAATGTGGTCTACACCGAACAAGTGGCCGAAATTGCAGACGAACCCAACTACGAAGCGGCCTTGGCAGCACTTTAAACGTTCCTGATGGAATTCGAAAAAGACAATACTTTCCTCAAAGGCCGCCTCAAGAGTTTTGGCTTTGCCCTCAAGGGCGCGCTCAAGCTGTTGACGACCGAACACAGCATCATGGTACAGACCGCCATCGGTGTACTGATGGTCGTCGCGGGCTTTTACTTTGACATTTCGGCTACCGAATGGATGTTCCAGACGATGGCCATCGGGATGGTATTGGCCATTGAGGGATTGAATACCGCAGTCGAAAAGATTGCCGATTTCGTCCATCCGCAATTCCATGAAAAAATAGGCTTCATCAAAGACATCGCCGCGGGCGCAGTTTGCTTTGCCGCACTGACCGCGATTGTCATTGGCCTGATTATTTACGTTCCCAAATTTTTACTTTACTAAACCGATTTATTCCCTATTTTTATACCCATTATTTCAATCAGAATGGCAAAAACGGTAAAGAAGGACACTGAGAATAAAGCAGATAAGCCCGAATCTAAAAAATCCTGGAAATTCACGAGACAGCACAAAATGCTCCTGGGCAGCCTGCTCGTGCTGTTTTCGATTGCGCTTTTGGTCGCATTTATTTCTTTTTACGTGTACGGCCAACAGGACCAAAGTGCGATCGACGCCATCGGGAACCGCGACGAAAAAGTGGGCAACTGGCTCGGAAAATTTGGCGCCTACCTCGCCGATTTCTTTGTCTACCGTGGGTTTGGTGCGGCTTCGTTCCTTTTCGTCAAGTTGTTTTTCCTGACCGGATCGTTTCTTGCGCTCGACATTCCGCTAAAAAAACTGCGCAACATTTGGTTCTGGGACTTGTTTGCGCTGGTGCTGGTTTCGGTTTTGTTTGGCTTTTTCGCCGATTCTTTGCCCGAACTGGGCGGTGTGGTTGGTTTTGAAATGAACCAGTTCCTGCAGGATTACTTGGGCAAAACGGGCACTTTACTTGTGCTCATTTTCGGGATCATCATCTACCTGATTTTCAAGATCAAGATTTCACCCGATGCGGTCAAGTCGTTTTTTGAAAAGAGCAAATCGGATATGGAAGAAAGCCTCGCATCGATGCGTCCCAATACAACGCCCGTAGCCGAAGACAATGCCTTGTACAATCTCGAGGAATACGAAGTCAAAGAACCGATTGCCGAACTTGAGGACGAAGACGAGGAAGACATTCCGGAACCAGAACTCAAGCCGGTTTCCCAATTCGAAATCAACAAAGAGGATTTGAAGCCGACGATTTCGCATGCTTCTGAAATCCACCTTGAACCCACAGCAAAAGAACAACCACTTGAAGTAACGCCAACTCCTGTTGCCACACCTCACTCGGGCGCCAGCGAACAGGCGAAGCAGATCATCCACACCAGCGATGAAGCTTTTGTCATCGAACAGGCACCCGAAGAAGCAACGATTGATGAAAACCTCGCCGCTAAACTTGTCGCCGATTTCGGTTTGTTCGACCACACGCTCGAACTCTCGAACTACCAATTCCCTTCGCTCGACATGCTCAAGGATTACGGCGGACAAATCACGATCAACCAGGAAGAATTAGAAGAAAACAAGAATAAGATTGTCGAAACGCTGCGCAATTACAAGATCGACATTGCACAGATCAAGGCTACGGTCGGTCCATCGGTGACGTTGTATGAAATCGTACCGGAGGCCGGAATCCGTATCTCGAAAATCAAGAGTCTGGAGGACGATATTGCGTTGTCATTGGCGGCATTGGGTATTCGTATCATCGCGCCGATTCCGGGCAAAGGTACCATCGGTATCGAGGTCCCGAACCAGAAGCCGACGATGGTTTCGATGAAATCGGTCATCGGTTCGGCCAAGTTCCAGGAAGCCGAAATGGAACTGCCGATCGCGCTCGGAAAAACCATCTCGAATGAAACTTTCGTAGCCGACTTGGCCAAAATGCCGCACTTGCTCATGGCCGGTGCGACCGGGCAAGGAAAATCGGTCGGTTTGAATGCCGTGTTGACTTCCCTACTCTACAAAAAACACCCGGCCGAAGTCAAATTTGTTTTGGTCGATCCGAAGAAAGTCGAATTGACACTGTTCAACAAAATCGAGCGCCATTACCTCGCCAAATTACCGGATGCAGGCGATGCGATCATCACCGACAACAACAAGGTAATCAACACCCTGAATTCACTTTGTGTGGAAATGGACAACCGTTATTCGCTGTTGAAAGACGCGATGGTCCGCAACATCAAAGAATACAACGAAAAATTCCGCAACCGTAAATTGAATCCCGAAAACGGCCACCGGTTCCTACCTTATATTGTACTTGTAGTCGACGAATTTGCCGACCTCATCATGACCGCCGGCAAGGAAGTCGAAACCCCAATTGCGCGTCTGGCACAGCTCGCGCGTGCAATCGGTATCCATTTGATCATTGCGACGCAACGTCCGTCGGTGAATGTCATTACGGGTATCATCAAGGCCAACTTCCCGGCACGTATCGCTTTCCGCGTGACCTCGAAAATCGACTCGAGGACGATTCTCGATACACAGGGCGCCGATCAATTGATTGGACGAGGCGATTTGCTTTATTCGAATGGAAACGATGTAACCCGCGTGCAGTGTGCTTTTGTCGACACGCCTGAAGTAGAAAAGATTACAGAATTTATCGGTGCGCAGAAGGCTTATCCCGACGCGTATTTGCTGCCGGAATTCATTCCGGAAGGCGAAAGTGGCATCAATCTTGATATCGACATTTCTGAAAGAGACGCACTCTTCAGGGAAGCTGCAGAGATTATCGTGACGGCGCAGCAGGGTTCGGCCTCTTTGCTACAAAGAAAACTGAAACTCGGCTACAACCGTGCCGGAAGACTGATCGATCAGCTCGAAGCCGCCGGAATTGTCGGGCCGTTTGAAGGTTCCAAAGCCCGAAACGTGAACATCACAGACCTCAGTGCCCTCGATCAATTCTTTAATAATGAACAAAACGATTTTTAAAATGAACAGGATTATCCAGATTGCCCTATTGTTGATTGTTGGTTTTACTGCAAATGCGCAGGACAAAAAAGCCAAGGACTTGCTCGACCAGGTTACCGCCAAGGTCAAGAGTTATGACAATATCGTGATCGAATTCAAGTACGCGCTCAACAACTCCAAAGAAAACATCAATCAGGAAAGCAAAGGGAATGTCATCATGAAAGGCAACATGTATGTACTCAATTTGATGGGCGTGACCAAAATGTTCGATGGCAAGAAAATCTACACCATCAACCCCGAAGACGAAGAAATTACCATCCAAAAATTCAACGAAAAAGACGACAAGGATATTTCTCCTTCCAAACTCCTGACCTTCTTCAACACCGGCTACAAATTCTTCTGGGACATTACCCAAAATATCAAAGGCCGTAAAATCCAATACATCAAACTGGTTCCGACTTCGGGTAAAGACCAACGCAAAGAGATTCTCCTTGGGATCGACAGCCAGACCAAAAACATCTACAATTTGATTGAAGTGGGCAAAAACGGCACCCGCACTACGCTCACCGTTAATTCTTTTAAAACGAACCAGCCATTGTCGAAAAATCAGTTTACCTTTGTCGAAAGTAAATATCCCAATTACATCATCAATAGGTTAGACTAACGAAGTGAAAATCCTCGACAAATACCTTCTCAAAACCTTCGCAGGTACATTTGCCTCTGTATTTGTAATCCTGTTTTTTATCTTCATCCTACAGACCGTATGGCTTTTCATCTCTGAATTGGCCGGGAAAGACCTTGACTTTGTTTTGGTCATCAAGTTCCTGTTGTTTGCCATGCCGAGGATCATTCCGCTGGTATTGCCGCTTTCGGTATTGCTGGCCTCGATCATGACCTTTGGAAGCCTGGCCGAGAATTACGAATTCGCCGCGATGAAATCTTCTGGGATTTCGCTGCAGCGTGCGATGAAAGGCTTGACGATTTTTATCCTGGTGCTGAGCGCCTGTGCCTTTGTGTTTGCGAACAACGTGATTCCGTACGCCGAATACAAATTCATCAACTTCCGCAAAGACATTGCCCAGATGAAACCTGCCATGGCCATTGCCGAAGGACAATTCAGCGACGTCGGAACCTACAACATCAAGGTCAATAAAAAATCGGGCGAAAACGGCAATATTTTGCATGGCATCACCATCCACAAAAAGACCAATATGTTCGATGGCACCAAAAATGTCATCCGGGCCAAGGACGGGGAATTGATAGGCAACGAAAACTCGAACATTCTCAAACTCGTGCTCAACGATGGTTATTACTATGAGGACATCATTCCTAAGAAATACGAGGAAAAAAAGAAACTGCCTTTTGCCAAGAGTTCATTCCAGAAATACATCATTAATCTCGACCTGTCCAAGCTCAACAATGCACAGGATCCCGATTATGAAATTTCGAATACCAATACGATGCTCAACGTCAACGAGCTCCGGTATACGCTCGATTCCTTGAACAAAAGCTACAAAAAAGATGTGCTTTCCTTTGGCGACAACATTTACCAAAGAACCGGCATCAATTACATCCGCACGGCACCGCCCGCACCGGATCCACAGGCCAAGAAATTTCCATCGGGCAACGGCAACATGCTGGCAGGTTATTCGAATGCCGAGAAAGCCGAAATCTACAAAATCGCCATCGGCAACCTTTCCAGTGCCAAATATTCGATCGAAGGCACCAAAATCGAACTCGAAAGCAAACAAAAAATCATCAACAGCCACTGGATTGCGTTCTACGACAAATTCGTCATCGCCTACGCCTGCCTGCTGATGTTTTTTATTGGGGCGCCGCTCGGGGCTATCATCCGCAAAGGCGGTTTGGGTCTGCCCATCGTTTTTGCGGTGCTCATTTTTATCCTTTACCATTTCATCAATACTTTTGGAAAAAAGGTTGCGCAGGAAAACGGCATACCGCCCTTTTTGGGCTGTACGCTTTCGTCACTGATCTTGACGCCTTTGGCCATCCTGCTCACCTATCGGGCGACCAACGACATTGGTGGAATGATCAACATGGATTCGGTGTTGCAGCCTTTCCAGAAATTTTTCCAAAAAATATTCCCGCAAAAACAATTGCCATCATGATTACTGAAACCAAAATACAACTCAACACTATTGAAGAAGCCATAGAGGACATCCGCCAAGGCAAGATCATCATCGTAGTCGATGACGAAGACCGTGAAAACGAAGGCGATTTTCTCGCTGCCGCAGAATTGGCCACGCCAGAAATGATCAACTTTATGGCCACGCATGGCCGCGGACTCATCTGTGCGCCGCTTACCGAAAACCGCTGCAAGGAATTGGGCCTTCATTCGATGGTGGCCGTCAATACCGACCACATGGAAACTGCGTTTACGGTTTCGGTCGACTTGCGCGGACACGGTGTAACGACCGGAATTTCTGCCGCCGACCGTGCCAAGACGATTCTTGCGCTGGTCAATGAGAACACCAAATCGCACGACCTGGCGCGTCCGGGACATATTTTTCCGCTCATTGCCAAACAGGGCGGCGTATTGCGCCGGACCGGTCATACCGAAGCCGCAATCGATTTTGCGCGTCTGGCGGGATTCAAACCTGCGGGCATCATCTGCGAAATCATGAACGAGGACGGCTCGATGGCACGTTTGCCCGAACTGGCCGAAATTGCCAAGAAACTCGACCTCAAACTGGTTTCGATCGAGGATCTCGTCGCCTACCGCATGCAACACGACAGCCTGATCGTCAAAAAAGAAGATTTTGATGTGGAAACGCGTTTCGGCACCTTCCGACTCAGGGCGTACCAGCAAACGACCAACAAACAGATCCACGTCGCGCTGACCAAAGGAAGCTGGAACATCGGCGAACCGGTCTTGACGCGCATCAATTCGACGCTGGTCAACAACGACATCCTCGGGACGCTGACCAACGACGCCGATAAAAAACTCGATGATATGTTCAAGCTCATCAACGAAGAAGGCAAAGGCGCGATCTTGTTTATCAACCAAGAATTGCCCTCGAACAACCTGCTCAACCGCATCTCTGAACTCAAATCGCTGCAATCGCAGGGAATTTTCAAGGCGCCGCAGATCATCATGGACATCAAGGATTTCGGAATCGGTGCGCAAATCCTGCACGACATCGACATCTGCAAGATCAAGCTCGTTTCGAACTCGGATTCGGAACAAACCAAACGGGTCGGAATGATCGGTTATGGTTTGGAGATTACCGAATATGTGCGGTATTGATTTTAGGGTTTCGATTTAGAAATACAACCGTGGATTGTCGTCTGCGGTTTTTTTATGTTCCATCGGAATGGGGATGCACCCATTTATTTTTTAAGTTTAGCCTTACTTTTCTTTTCATTTCCGCCCTTTAATTTTATATTTTTGCGTCCTAAAAATTACACATGGCATCAGGTTTTTTTGCAGTTTTGGATGATATCGCGGCGCTTATGGACGACGTCGCAATGACAAGTAAGGTCGCAACCCGCAAAACCGCGGGGATTTTGGGCGATGATTTGGCGGTCAATGCCGAGAAAGCCACTGGCTTTTTGTCCTCGCGCGAACTGCCGGTACTTTGGGCCATCACCAAAGGATCGTTCATCAACAAACTCATCATTGTCCCGATTGCCTTGCTGCTCAATGCCTTTTTTCCGGTTGCGATCAAATTTGCGCTCGTGCTGGGCGGTTTGTACCTGGCCTATGAAGGGGCCGAAAAAATCATCGAGTATTTTTTACACCACCCCAAGACCGGTGAAGAGGTCGTCGAGGAAATAGAGGAAGACGGCATGGCGGCCGAGAAAGCCAAAGTCAAGTCGGCCATTACCACCGATTTTATCCTTTCGGTTGAAATCGTCATCATCGCCCTCGGCAGCGTGCTCGACAAAGACCTGACGCTGCAGATCATCACAGTGTGTATCGTTGCCATTGCCGCAACGATCGGGGTCTACGGGATTGTCGCGCTGATTGTCCGGATGGATGATGCGGGCCACAGCCTCATTAAACGCTCCAACGGCAAAGGGCTGCTTTCATTGGTAGGAACCGGATTGGTCAAGTCGTTGCCTGTGGTGATAAAATTCCTCGCTGTTGTCGGAACATTGGCGTTGTTGATGGTATCGGGTGGGATTTTTGTACACAATGTGGATTATTTGCACCACCTTTTCCCTGTTTTGCCGGATATGGTTAAAGAATTCTTGATCGGATTGATTGTGGGGGTATTGTGTGTGGGGGTTGTGGTTGGGTTTAAAAAAGTGTTTAAGCGGAAGTAATTGCGATAGATATAATGAGGAACCGAAAGCAAAAGCTTTCGGTTTTTTTTATTTTCTTTTCTTTTGCCTTGATGCAAAAGAAACAAAAGATCAGGGCTTATTTCCATTTCCCCTAAAATATTTGCTTTCATAATTAACCTACTTATTGGCAGCCATGATTTCCTCATAGATTTTCTTAATTTTTGGAGGAAATTTCCGCACTATATCATCTTCATCTACCTCAGAGCTCAACTCGTCGGTAACAATTGTCCTCAATGCGTTTTCTACAATAAACCATCCTTTATTTTCATTTTCAAAATCCCTGATCTCTTTGCCAGCAAATGGCAATGCCGTAAACTTCGACAGTTTCCAGGTTATCTCGTTATTGTTTTGCCCTAGAAACGTATAATTTCGGTCCCAATTAACAAAATCGAGCAAAATGGATACAATTTTTACGGGATCTCCTTTTTCATATCTCGCCATTGCAGTTTTAACTTCATATTTATGGATGTATGGTGTTGACATGAAATGCGGACTTACCATAAAACAAAAAATATCCGCTTCGGCCATTTTATGCTTAATTTTTTGATCCCAATCATCTCCAGCCCTCAGTTCAGTACAATACCAAGACTCTATCAAACCATCGCTGTGCATAGTTGATAGATGTTCAATGAAGTTGTTGACAATAGTCTCATCTTTCTTGGAATACGAGATAAAAATCTTTTTCAATGGCTTCTTTTTATCTACCGGCATTAGCTGGTTAAATTTAAATATATTGATATCTTGACATATGATTTGTTTTGTCTCCTTGTCGTATTTGACCCCCGTAATAAACTTTGCTCCTAAATCAAACTTTGATACTAGCTCATCATAATGCACAAAATATTGCCCCTCAAGAGTAACTTGTTCAATGACACCGTATTGTTTGTTAGTCTCTTTAACCACATTAGTGACATTTACTACAAAATCTTTATTTTTGCCATTCAAATCGAATATATCCAAGAAAGCATTGTTTTCTTCTTCTCCGAAATTAAATCTAATCATTACGGTTTGCTCAGATTCAGGATCTTGAATTACAAAACCCTTCTTCCAGAAATAAAAAAAGTCATCTATATTCGTTTGATCTGCTACAACAATTTTCTCAGAAAATTTAGAGAAAATATTCAAAATTGCATTTTTGTGAATAAATCCTGGATATATGAAACGCCTGTATGGTTTCATTTGCTTGCTTATTAAGATGTCAACCAATTGTGAAGGCTTTTCAGGCAAGTACAGTGGTGCTATAAATGATTCCTTATCGGTTGGGATAGCGAATATTATATTGTAAAAAAGCAATATCTCGGAAACATCAGAGGAGAGTCTATTCTTTTTGATTACTCCATTGTTTTCCTTTGCGACAAGCAGCAGGTTATTGATTATAGTCATCATTTCCCTTGGCCAAATCACGATTTTAGATCCTAAGCCCTCATTTTTATCATTATAGATTACATAACCTACATTATGGAGATAATTCATGAAACTTGAAATATCATCTTTGGATTTAAACAGAATTGATTCTATTTTTTTATTGGGAATTCCAAATTTTTTTAAATAAGTCTTCAAATGTTCATTACACGAATCCCTAAACTCATCGATTGTAATTATATACTGCTTTTTCTCAAAAATTGTCTGAAAACTATCTTTAAGTTCACCCCATGTAGCAAGTAGTGGTTTGTCGAAATATGACATTTTGACAATAAGTTCCTCAAATAAACTCTTAAACAATACAAGCCTTTTCTTCTCGAAAATCGAAATGGCCGAAAAATCGAAAATATTTGAAAATTTCCGCCCAAACTCTTGTTGATTTAGAAACAGTACCCCGTCTTGCTCTATTTTGTTTTGTACGATGATAATATTTTTTTCAATTACCGTATCGATAAGGCTTTTTTCTTTTTCCGCCTGTCTATCCTTTTTCGAATGCTTCGTCTTTTCCAAACTTCGTTCGTGGAGCAATTTGGATATTTGACTCTCAATCTCAGTAGGCGTCCTTTTCCCAAAAATCGAAATAGAATCGAGCCAGTAATTAAGAGGAAATATATCCAAATCTACCTGTCTTTTAATATTGTCATGCTGCGTTTGTAAAACATTGATCTTGCCCAGTTTGTCACTTTCTTTATCCCATACCACAATATAAACCGTGTTATCCGTGAAAAAAATGTTATGGGTATCATGATAATATTCCTGTCCTCCGAAATCAAAATACCTGAGTCTTATCTTTTTGTTGCGTATTTCCCTCTCGAAAACCTTTGTTTCCATCCATACCGTCGAACATATGTTCTTTTTTATTCGGCTTGTAGCCAGCCAATGAAGCAATGTCGATTTTCCTGAAAAACTATTTCCAACAAGTATTATCTTGATTTCATTGTTCAAGTATGTAGGCAATTTGAGAACATCTTCATACTCCATTTTTGTGAAGTATAAAAGAATATCATTCTTATTTTGTTCTAATATTGCATACGGTGGATTGATGTCTTTTTTATTTTTCGAGATGGATATCGCACCAACTTCCCAACTAGATACCTTAATCTCAAGGTCGGTATTTTTTAAAATATTCTTCAGCGGAACAAGATCGGAAATCAAATTAGAATGCAAATCTATCGTTGTAAGACCTAAACACCCTTCGAGAAAATTTATATTCTCGATTTTATTGTTGCTCAAAAAAAGTTCTTTGAGTTGCTTGAGTGGTTTCAGAGATGGCACATCAGAAATTTCGTTGTTATTCAGATGGGCTTTCTCGAGTAAATAAAATTTTTCTATCCCGACTAAGCTTGATAGCTTATTATTGCTTAGGTTTATATTTTTGATTTTATTAAGACTACTAATATTTGAAATTTCTCTGATTTCCCAAGGATTGCTATTGGTCCCATCTTCATTGTTCCAATCTCCTCCTGCAATTAATATTTCTAAGTTTTTCAATTCCTTAATTTCTTCAGGAATCATGGAAATTTTATTGGGATACACATTATTGCCTGAAGTTCTCCTATCCCATCTTTTCTCTTCTATTTTGTACTCGGCCCATTCATTACTCAAAACAAGCTCCTTTAAATGTTTATGATTAAAAAGTTCCGGAATAAAGGTTAAGTCGGTAATTCCCAAACTGCCTATATCTAGTCTTGTAGATTTGCTTCTTATACTAGCGTCTATAATGTCACGCGCGTTCTTTATAATCATTTCAAACCAATCTGTTATGGCTGAATTTCCCCTAATTGCTACCTCTAGCGGCGGATATTTTAACTGATCATTTTCTCCAACATTCAACACATCTATTCTACCGTCCCGTAACTGGGGATAGATTGGCGACAAATCTGTTATTGAATTTTTCCCTAAAAGGAGGCTCGTCACTTTCAAATTTCGCAATGCGTCTATTGCAACAATCCCATTTTCAAATAGATTTAAAAACACCATTCGCTTATAACGCTTCAGGGGAGTGATATCCAATATGTCGTTAGCCGCCATATTTAAAAAAGTAATACCATCTAAACTCTCCAAAAACGATAAATCTCGAATTCGATTAGAGCTTAAATCGAGAAAATACAGATTTTTTAAATTTCTAAGCCCGCTCGCATTCCTAATGTTGTTAGCCCCTAATGACATTGCGGCAATATTTGGCGTTTCAAAATTGGGTAATTCATCAATTTTATTGTGGTCGAGATAGAGCGACCTTAGTTTTTTCAACCTACTTATCGGTCTTACATTCGATATTAAATTTGTATTTAAGTTGAGGAATTCTAAATTTTTAAATTCCGACAAAATAGTAATATCTTCTATTGATGCTCCCGAAAGATCCAAATGAGTAACTGTTGTCTGAAGTTTAAACAAGCCTTTCAAATCCTTTAATGCAAACCTTTTTAGATTCAGTTTGACAACCTTATTATTGGCATCTACCGTAAAAGAATTTTCATGCTGGAGGAATTCTACATCTGATTGTGGATCTTCTTCAATAACAACTGTTAGCTTTAGTCCATAATTCTTCTCAATCTCAATTATTTCTTTGGGTTTGTTCATGGATTTTCAGGGATTACTTTACTGTAATATTTAAACTAACTTAACCAAATATTCCCAAATTAGAAAAACTCCATCCGAAAAAAAATATTTGTAAATCCACAACCCATAGTAAACTATTTCAAAATACTATGAGCATATAAAAATTGGCACTATAAAGCCAGACCTCATTCTCGGGTCCCAGGAAAGTCTCGTTGATTTTAGGGGAATTCGACCAATATGCGGGCGCGCCTGCCTTTCGACTGTTTCGGTTAGGTTTCTGCATGGCGTATAGATTTGGTTGCAGCCAAGATAATAAATTTCCTTTATTCACCCTATGTCCTAAAATTAATTCCCTTACATAGCCAACTATTTCCCACAACCTTATTAAATTGCAGGAACAAACGTTACAGGCAAACACCAAAACCCAACACCGTTCAAAACCAATGACCACCAAAAACTGCCTCAACTGCGAAACGGAACTCGCCGGCCACTACTGCTCGGGCTGCGGACAAAAAGCCGATACGCACCGCATCACGTTCCGGAATTTCATTTCCCATGATTTGCTGCACGGCACGTTCCACATCGAGAAAGGCATGTTGTTCACGGCACGGCAGGCGTTGCTGCGTCCCGGGAAGGCTGCGCTCGATTACATTTCAGGGAAAAGGAAACCGTATTACAATGTGTTTTATCTGGTCTTGATTACGTTCGGTTTGCTGCTGTTTGTACGCCACTTTTGGGACCAGATACCCGGAGAGGAAATCATCGACAAAAAACCGTACCTCAATGAGGCCAGCCGCAAACTCGACGAGATATTTGCCCAGAAAAGCAAGATCATCGTTTTTCTTTTCGTGCCGTTGGCCGCCCTGAATGGTTTTATTCTGTTCCGGAAGAAAAACCTGAACCTGAGCGAACACTTTATTATTTCAGGAATGGTGTTGGCCGGGATGCTTCTGATATCGCTACTTGGGAATGTGTTTTTCTACTTCGACTTGCTCATTCCGTTTAGTGATACTTTTGCGCTAATCATGAGTTGGGTCGTGACCGTGTTGGTCATTTTCCAGATGGGTTACGGTTACTTCAACGCCTTTGCCTCCGATTATTCGAAATGGGGAATCGCTTGTCGCATTGTGTTGTTTTACCTGCTCTGTGCGCTTCAAATATTGATTTTGTTTGCCTTTGTTTGGGGATGGGTCAGCAATTGGAAATTTGGCACCGTCACGGTATCTCCTTTTTAGATTAATGATTGATTTCAAAAAAAGATTCGTATGAACCTCAGGGAAAAACTGCAAGACTGGACCGACACCGACGTGGCCATCCACCACATCGCCGTCGAATTGTGCCTGTTTCAGACCGACAACTTCACCGGATATCAGTGGGTGCAATGGACTGAAAACCCTTACCGGGATTTCCTCGAAGGGCTTTTAAAGCAGCTATTGGCACTGGGCATGCTCGAGACCGATGAAGACCAGGAGCGCGTTCGGTTCAACCCCGACTTCGGGATCCATACTACTCCGTGATTCCACCCCTTTCAACATCTTAAAACGCACAGAATGAAAAAACAAATACTCTTCCGTTTATTGCTTGCTCTCCTACTTTTAGGTTTGCCAAACAGCATTTGTGCCCAGGAATCCAAATCCAATACCATCAACGAATCGATCCGTCTGGAAACCGACAGGATTTTCGACAAGCTCGTCCAGATCAGGCGGAACTTTCACCAAAACCCAGAATTGGCCGGCAAAGAAATACATACGCAGCAAACCATCAAAAAGTATTTGCAGGATTTGGGGCTTCAAGTGGAGACGGATGCTTATGGCTATGGGGTTGTCGGTATTTTAAAAGGAAACCAGAAAGGCAAAAACATCGCCTGGCGCGCCGATATGGACGCCCTGCCGAATGACTTTCCCGACAAGGCCGATTTCAAATCGAAGGTACAAGGCGTACAACACGGTTGCGGGCATGACGTGCACCTGGCCATTGCGCTGGGGGTCGCCGAGGTTTTGTCGGCCCACAAAAATGAGCTGCACGGTACGGCCTATTTTATTTTCCAGCCCGAGGAGGAAACCTTTGCCGGGGCCAAGAATATGATCCAAAAAGGATGGATCGACCGGTACAAGATCGACGAGATCTACGCGCTCCACGTAACGGCCACGCCGGTTGGGCAAATCATGGTCAAGTCCAACGAATTGTTTGCCTACCAGAAAGAGTTGCACATGGCATTCCAAACTGCCCTGACCGAAGAAGAAGTGCAACAGTTGTCCGCCAAAATCAAACAGCTACTCGTACGCACTTCCAACGGCAGCAAACCCTGGGAAATCCAATCCATGGTCGATCCCGCTATCGGGTTGGCCAGCCCCAATACCATCTTTGCGGACTACTGCATCGCCGAGGAACATTTCAGGGCTTATCCCAAAGATGGCGCGTTCTACATCGACGCCGAAGTATACGAAACCGATGCGGCCCGGCTCAAAGAGATTATCCCTGCCGTCAAGCGGCTCATCCAAGAACAGGGTTATGGTTCCCGTTTGCTTTCGGTTTCCTTCATCAAGCAAAACCCGACCGTACAAAACGACCCGAAACTGACCCAGGCCGCTATCGATTTTCTCGACCGCCTGTACGGAAAAGGGTTTGTCGTATCCAGCTACGGACAGGTTCCGTATTTCAACGACGATTTCGCTTATTTCCAGCAAAAAATTCCAGGCGTGTATTTTTTCCTCGGCGGCTCCAATTTTAACCAAGGCATCATTGCCATGAACCACGCGCCCAATTTTGAAGTGGACGAATCGTGCATCAGGACCGGTGTCGGGGCGTTTTCGAGTTTGCTGTTCGATCGGCTCAAATAAAAAAGCGGGCAACTATCACTTTAATAGTATCTGATAATCAGAAAATTACAGTTGTTAAACTGTTAGATTTATCGGTCAAAACTGTCTCGAAACGAGCATTTCATCGATTTTATGTGTTTTTTATCGATAAGCATTCTGGCGTTTATTCGTTATTGCTTTTTATTGCATACTTTCATATTACAAACGGCAAAATACCACTTCAGTCCGTTTTTTTATCCTGATTTTCAGTTTTTTGATGCCCATCATCAGCGATAATCCCAAATAGTATCTTCCCAGCCCAAGGCTGAAAAAGTGAGAAGCCGCAATCCGTACGCGGATCGCATTTTCAAAATAGTCCCATTCGTGCGCCCATAAGGCCACGTTTACATTGTTGTCGTATCGGTTTGCCCACAGCCTTATCGACAACGGCTAACTTTTATAGAACCAAGCGAATGACCGAAGAAAGAACAATAGTAATTGGCTGCGACTGTACGGGTACCTTGTCAGTGCTGTTGGAAACGCTCAAGCGGAACCGGTTGCAGTTGCTCAACGCTATTTCGGTTTCGCGCATTTCAGATTTGATCAGCATCGCCAAGTCGCTCGACCCCGCGCTGGTCATCTTTGCCTTTAGGAACAATGCCGCCGCGGTGTCCGATTTCAACCAGTTTGCCAAAAAACCACAGACTCCTTTGTTGTGCATCACGCGACAATTCGAAACGGGTATCGTTCCATTCAACGACGACCATATCATTTTTACTTTCCCGCACGAAAACATCCGCAATGCCGACCATTTCCTCTCGAATGTGCGGTCCATTTTCCTGTTGGGAAAAGAATCGTCCGGTGCAAAGACGCCACACTCGTTTTCGGGTGTCTACGCCCATCAAATATCTTCTGACGACCGTAACATCAGCCGCTATGTGCTCGAACTCGACCAGAAAACCGAGGTGCTCCAACAGGTCAAAGACCGCATCAAGAACCTGTTTGCGCGTGTGGACGACGGCACCAGGGTCGAACTGCTTTCGATCGTGAACGCCATCAAGGCTTCGGCTGCGGACAATAAAATATGGGACGATTTCAAACTCTACTTCGAAAAAACCAACCC
The DNA here is from genome assembly GCF_047602195.1 of Flavobacterium sp. Lineage (GTDB taxonomy): Bacteria > Bacteroidota > Bacteroidia > Flavobacteriales > Flavobacteriaceae > Flavobacterium. The sequence continues at coordinate 1,833,639 of NZ_JASGHW010000004.1, read as the reverse complement.
CAATTTCCTGCTGTCGCTGATTGAAAAACATCCCAAACTCACGCCCAAGGACCTCAAATATTGCTGCTACCTCAAGATGAACATGTCCAACGACGACATCCGAAACCTGCTCGGCATCAACCAGGAAAGCGTGCGCACGCACAAATACCGCCTCAAGAAAAAAATGGCGCTCGATCCCGATCTGGATTTGCAGTTCTATGTCAATTCAATCGAAATCCTCAAACCGGGCTTCGCCTAAACCTTCTTTCCCTTTGCAATTTAGTCTTCTCCTCTTTGCGTCTTAGCGTAAGGCGCCCGCCATCTGTGCCTTGCCGTACGCTTGTACATGATTTGTCTACGCTCGGGCAGATGCCACGCCAAAACTGTATACGAAAGGTCTATCCCAAAAAAATTGCAGGCCCGGACGATGCCGTAATTTTACATAAATCACTGACGGCTAATTGTTTGAAAAGCCGATAAACAATATCTTATGTTGATGCCTGCCCTCCAATACACCAAAAATGTCCTGGACCAATACATCCGGAACAAATTCAGCCTCGATGAAAGCAAGGTCATCCTCAACAATGTCATCGACAGCAACGGCAGCATTCCCAAGGAAAACGAAAACAAGGTGGTGCTCTCGCTGATCAACATCGAAAGGGAAACCACCAAACCATTTTACGTACGCAACCAAAACCTGCCCGATGGCAGTTATGCCGACGTCAGTCCGGCGCAGCGGTTCACGGTCGATTTGTTGCTGACTTCCAATTTTGACGATTATGCCGATACGCTGCGGTTCCTCAATGCGGTCATCCAGTTTTTCCAAAGCAATCCCGCATTGGATGCCGGTGCTTTTTCGAACATCCCCGAAGGTTTGCCGCGGCTCGAATTCGACATCGAAAAATTGAATTACAATGAAATGCAGGGCCTTTGGACCGCCATGGGCGCCAAGTACCAACCGTCGGTGGTGTATAAAATGCGACTGCTGACCATCCAATCCAGCCAGGCCGAAGGCTTTACCCCTTCTATTGAACGCACGGCTTATAGCGCAACGCCATGATCGAGAACCGCCTACATATCATTTTGAGCCTGCGCGCCTTCCATACCTATTTTGAGGATGGAAATTGCAACTGCCTGTCGTTTCAGCCGACGGCAAAAACCAAAGAATTGTTCCAAAGATTTGGCCTCGTCGTGCGCAAGCAAGCCAACGGTTTCGACCTGTATACCGCCAAGGACGATTTTAACGCTTACGCCAAATACATCCAGAATACGACCGGGCAAACGCATTTCGAATTCGAAATCCACAACCGCGATACCCATTTTAGGGCATTGACCGAACTGCCGTTGGACCAAATCGAGCTGCTCTATTACGATACCGCAATGGGAACGAACAATACCGACGGGAAATGCCTGCTGCGTCCCGATTTTCGACCACAAACCGCCGAAAATGTTTTGGGGCGGTTGCGCATCGGCTTTTCCGATCTGGCCCGCCTGTCGGACGATACCAACCGATGTACATTCGAAATCCGATTTGAAGCCCGCGCCACCCAATGGCAATATTACATCATCAACCACAGTGCGATGCCTATGGAGAATCCGGCGGTCAAAGGCAAATCGGGTGTTTCATTTGGTCAAGCCGCTACCGTCGTGATGCCCAACGGGGAATCGGCCCTGCTGTTTTCCTCAGGCGAAACCTTGCTGGCCTTGAGCGAAGTGCCCCAACAAACCTTCGACCTGGTCAACCAATTTAAAAGAAACAATGCCAGCGGCAAAAATACCAGTGCCAAAATCCTCATCAAGGGATTGCCCCACCCCAAACCCTCTCGGTTGGTAGTGGTAGATTTCAACGGCGTCCAGCACGCCAGCTCACCCATGTATGTATATGTTTAAATAAATAAGAACAATTATGATTGAATCTAACATTAAATCACCGGGCGTCTATATAGACGAGCTCAACGCGTTTCCGAACTCGATAGTGCCGGTAGCCACAGCCGTTCCGGCCTTTATTGGCTACACGCCTACAGCAGTGTATGAAGGAAAATCGTATACGAATGTAGCGCAGAAAATCACCTCGTTCGCCGAATTCAAGGCGATCTACTGCTTCCCCGATCCGCCGCCACCGGCGAGTCCGTCCAAGCAATACAATCCCGAGTATTACCTCGTCAAGCAGAAAAGCCAGCCCACCAAAGGCGACTATATGCTGATCGGTGATGCCTATTATTCGATTGTTCCCGATCCGAATACGATTTACTATCTGTACAACAGCGTGCGCCTGTTCTATGAAAACGGCGGCGGCGATGCCTACATCGTTTCGGTGGGTGGCTATGGTCCGCCTTCGAAGAACCCGATGAATCCTGGCGACCAGATCATCAACGCCAATGTGCAGCTCACCGATTTGCAAAACGGATTGGCTCTGTTGCTCAACGAACAGGAGCCCACGATGTACATCTGTCCCGAAGCGACGCTGCTCAGCATAGACAACAACGGTACGCTCATGCAGGAAATGCTGCTGCAATGCAACGAGATGCAGACGGCCATCGCCATTTTCGACATCATCGGTGGCAGGGATCCCGACCCGATCCTGTACACGAACGACATTTTGACGTTCCGAAACAACACCGGTGTACAGGGACTTAAATACGGTACGGCTTATTATCCGTTCATCGGGACGACCATCATGCAGAACCAGGACATCGACTACACCAATTTATTTGGCGGCGATGTCAAGCAGCTTGCCGCATTGCTCGATACGCCAGCGAATCCGAACCCGGCCGTTGCGGGCATCATGGCAAACATCACCAATCCGGCCTCGACCTTGAGCGTACAGCAAAACAACAGTGCGCTGATCAATGCCAGCAAAGTGTACAGCCAAATCGTCAAGCATGTCCTGACCGATGCCAACGTCATGCCGCCCAGCGGGGCGATGGCCGGCGTCATGGCCACTTTCGACAATGAACTCGGCGTATGGCACGCCCCGGCCAATACGAATATCGTCGGGGTAGCCTCGCTGCCGATCCGTCTCTCGGAAACCCAGCAGGGCGCACTCAACATGGACGCCGTCTCGGGCAAATCGATCAACGCCATCCGTTTCTTTAACGGCATCGGCATCCTGATCTGGGGCGCGCGCACCTTGGACGGCAACAGCGACGACTGGAAATACCTGCCCGTGAGAAGAACGATGACCTTTCTCGAGCAGTCGTGCAAACTGGCCGCCCATGCCTATGTGTTCGAACCCAACGACAAGAATACCTGGGAAGCCGTCAAGGCGATGATCGGCAATTTCCTGACCTCGATCTGGAAAGAAGGCGGTCTGCAAGGTGCCTCGGCAGCCGAAGCCTTTTCGGTTTCCTGCGGTTTGGGTACGACCATGACTTCCGAGGATTTATTGATGGGCTTTATGAAAGTGACCGTCAAGGTTGCCATCGTCCATCCGGCGGAATTCATCGTGCTGACCTTCCAGCAGCAGATGGCCACCTCAAGTTAATCGATTCAAAATTTCATTTAATAACATAAAACCAAAATATTATGGCAGATGATGGAAGCGCACAAGGCGCAACGTGGCCACTACCGAAGTTCCGATTCGAGGTCGATCTCGGAACCGAATTGAAAAGTGTGGCCTTTCAGGAAATTTCGGGACTCGATGCCGAAATGCAAATCATTGAATACCGCAAAAGCAACAGCCCACTTTTCTCGACCGAGAAAATGCCCGGCATCACCAAATACGGCAACGTCACGATGAAACGCGGCGTATTCAAGAGCGACAATACGTTCTGGGACTGGCAGGCGCAGATTTCGATGAACACGATCAAGCGAAGGGTAATCGTGATCCGGTTGCTCGACGAGAAAGGAAAAGTGACCATGCAATGGACACTCAACAATGCCTGGCCGACCAAGATCACCGGAACCGACCTCAAATCGGACGGGAACGAGGTGGCGGTCGACACGATTGAAATCGCACACGAACAGTTAACGGTAACCAATGCCTGATCATGGCTGATTATCCGGTCAGTTTCTTTTTCCAGTTGTCTTTTCCGGGTGGCGACGCGGCTTTTCAGGAAGTGTCCGGCCTCTCAAAGGAAATGGGCGTGGAAGAAATCATTTGCGGTGGGGAGAATCGGTTCAAGTACCGCCTCCCCACGATCGCAACGAGTTCCAACCTGGTCCTCAAAAGGGCGTTGGTCCCTTCGGGTTCGGCCTTGACGAGCTGGTGTTCGGATTGTATCGACACCGGGCTGGCCACATCGATCACCACCAAACAACTCATGTTGAGCCTGTTCGACTGGGAAGGCAAATTGTGCATGTCGTGGAACTTTTACGGCGCCTATCCGGTCAAGTATTCGATTTCCGACTTGAATTCGACCGAAAGCAAGATCGTCATCGAATCGATCGAACTGGCCTACACCTATTTCGACATTGTCAACCCTTAACCATTTTAAAAAATGCCGATAGAAATCAGGGAAATCGTCATTAAAACCGAAATCGCTTCGAAAGAGGCCGGTTCTGCCGCACTCAGGGAAAACGAAATCCTGCTGTTGCGCAAACAATTACTCGAGGAATGCAGGCGCATCATCGCCGAAAAAACAAAAAGAAACACCTACAAACGATAAATCGACATGGGCGCCAGTTTGGAATTGATGAAAATTACCGGTTACACCGATGAAAATTACCAGGACGCGGTTCCGGGGCAACCTTATGTGGTGATGATCAACCCCGAGAACCTCAAATGGCAACGCAGCATCGAATACAACGAACAACAGGCACCCAACACCAGCGCGCCTTCGCAGAAATACAAAAGCACGCCGGTCGACAAGCTCAATTTCGACCTTACGATCGACTGCACCGGCATAGTCGATCCGGACCGTACGAGTATGGAGGACGAAATCAACGATCTCGAAGGCATCGTGTATACCTACAACGGGAAAATCCACCGTCCCAATTTTGTTAAAGTACAATGGGGCAAAAGCCTGATTTTTAAAGGCGTACTCAAATCGATGGATGTTTCTTTTACGCTGTTCAAACCCGACGGAAGCCCGCTGCGTGCCAAAGTATCGCTGGCCTTCTCCGAATACATCGCCCCCGAGACGGTAGAGGAACTCGATGCGAGCGAATCACCCGACATTTCGCACCTGGTCACCGTCACCGAAGGCCATACCCTGCCACAGCTTTGCCAAAAAATCTGGAAGGACGATTCGTATTACATCCATGTGGCGCGGTTCAACAACCTTAACAAGTTCAGGAACCTCAAAGGAGGCGAAAAACTCATTTTCCCACCCATCATTCAATCGGCGTAAATGGCAGACTCAAACTACATCGCCAGTGGCGGAACGGCAACTTTTACGATCAAAGTGGCGGGCTCGGCGATTCCGAGTGTGCTGACCGTGCATTCGGTCGTGATCCGCAAAACCGTGAACCGCATTGCCATGGCCACGATTACGATCCTCGATGGCCAAGCCGATACCGGTACATTCGATGCGAGCTCCTCGGCGACATTTGTACCGGGCGCAGCCGTTACGATCGAGGGCGGCTACGATGCCAAAAACGAAGTGCTTTTCCAGGGCATCATCACAGGCCAGTCGATACGCATCGATGAAACGATCGGTTCGGCGCTTGAGATCGAATGCCGTGATGCGGCGATCAAAATGATCGTCGGCCGAAAAAGCCTGACGTTTTCCCAGCAGAAAGACAGCGACATCCTGTCGTCGATCATCGGGACTTACTCCGGTTTGACCGCCAATGTAACGGCGACCACGACCACTTGGCCTGAACAGATACAATACTACACCACCGATTGGGATTTTGTATTGCTGCGCGCCGAGACCAACGGATTCATTGTCACAACCATCAATGGGACAGTCAATGTGGCCGCACCCGATGGCGACACGACTTCGGTACTGACAGTCGGTTATGGCAGTGGCCTGATGGAATTCAACGCCGACTTGAATGCCGTCACGCAATACGGCAATGTCAAGGCCAGTGCCTGGGATTATAAAAATCAGGCGGTAGCGACGATGCAATCGGCCAACAGCCTCAGCGGGCCCGGGAATTTGTCCTCGAAGACCTTGTCGCAGGTCGTCGGGCTCGACGAGTTCCAGATCCAAACGACCGCGCCGGTGGAAAACGCCGACCTGACCAACTGGACGAAGGCGCAACTCATCAAAAGCGAATATTCGAAAATACAGGGCGAAGCCAAATTTCAGGGCACCAACCTGGTCGATCCCGGAAAATACCTTACGCTCAAAGGGGTGGGCGACCGTTTCAGCGGAGACCACCTGATTTCGGGCGTGACACATACCTTGGCCGATGGCAATTGGTTGACCGAAGTAACCATCGGGCTTTCCCCGAACTGGTTCAACGAAGAACCCGACCTGATGTCGCCTTCCGCCTCTGGATTATTGCCCGGTGCGCGCGGATTGTTCAACGCAACGGTCAAGCAAATCCACGACGACCCCGATACGCAATACCGCATCCTGGTCACCGTGCCGATTTTTGATGCCAACGGTGCGGGGATTTGGGCACGGCTGTCCAATTTTTATTCGACCAGCGGCGCGGGCGTGTTTTTCCTGCCCGAGGTGGGCGACGAAGTCATCCTGGGCTTTCTCAATGAAGACCCGAGATACCCGATTATTCTGGGCAGTGTGTACAGCGGCACCAAGATCAAGCCGTTTACCGGACTCGATCCGAACGAAAAAAATTCGATCAAGGCGATTGTTTCCAAATCGGGCATTTCGGTCGAATTTGACGACGAGAACATTGTGCTGACTATCGCCACACCCGATAAAAATACGATCATCGTCAGCGACAAGGACAAACAAATCACCATCAAGGACGAAAACCAAAACAGTATCGTGATGTCGGGCAGCGGCATTACGATCAAGAGCGCCAAGGACATCAACATCGAAGCCGACCAGAAAATCAGCCTCAAAGGCATACAAGGCATCGCGTTGCAATCTTCCGGCGGCGATGTCGAAACGAGCGGAATCAACATCAAGGAAACCGCACAGGCCCAATACACCGCCAACGGCAGCGCCATGGCCCAGGTACAAGGCGGCGGCGAATTGGTACTCAAAGGAGGAATGGTAATGATAAACTGACACTTATGCCTGCAGCAGCCCGATTGACCGATTTTCACCAATGCCCCATGCAAACCCCTGCTCTGGTGCCAATCCCGCATGTGGGTGGCCCGATTGTCGGGCCGGGATGCCCAAACGTACTCATCGCCATGCTGCCCGCCGCACGCGTGGGCGACATGCTGGTTTGCGTGGGACCGCCCGATTCGATTGTACAGGGCTCGACAACGGTATTGATCGGTGGCATGCCCGCAGCGCGGATGGGCGACCCGACTGCACACGGCGGATCGATCATGCTCGGTGCCTTTAATGTGATCATCGGTGGATAAGTCAGTACAGGAACGGCATTTTCTGGGCTCGGGTTGGGCCTTCCCGGTCACCTTTTCGGAGGGCGACCATTTGTTGCACCTGACCCAACAGGAACAGAATGTAAACCAGTCGATCCGGCTCATCCTACTGACGAATTTGGGGGAACGTTGCATGCAACCGCGCTTTGGTTCGGGGTTGCAGCAGTATTTTTTCAGGAAAATGGATGAGACGCTCAAGGGCGAAATCATCGATACGGTCAAATTTTCGCTGTTGCACAACGAACCGCGAATCACCGTCATCCAGACCGAGGTCGAATTTACCGACCTCCAAAACGGACGCATCGACATTAAAATCGTTTACACACACAACCGCACCAATACGCGCCACAATTATGTTTTCCCTTTCCACATCAAGGAAGGAACTAACCTGGGTACCCTATGAACACAATCGACCCACATAACGCCATCATTGCCATGGAACACGCACTGGTTCCCGATCCGCTTTTGGTGGACGGACGGACCGAACAGGATTGGCTGGGATTTGTGGCCGATTTTGCTTCCCTGATCCATTTCTATGACGCCCACAATACAATCAAAGGCAATTGGGCGCCTTTTCTGCTTAAGGATCCGGTCATATTGCTGGCCTGGATTTCCAAAACCAATGGGGCCAAAATGCACGCCCTGTATTTACAGACCTGCATGAAGTTGGAACAGGCACTGGCCTCGAATGGTTTGACAAAGCATGTCGCAAACGGTTTCAACCAACTGTTCGATCAAGTACTGCGGCTATTTGCATCCCTCGAGAGGTGGATCCACTACATGCAAAAATCCAATTTCGCTTACCCGCTCAAAGATTTCATCATTTACCAGATCACGCAGGTTTATGGCGCGGTATTGTGGGCGCTGGTCGGGCTGCGCAAATATTTGGCCCAAGGCCAGGTCATTGACGGATTGGTTTTCCGTCCCGAGAATTATGAAGCTTACGACAGCGCGATTTGGCTGGACAGCAAAGACAAAGCCCCGTTTTGGGAAGTATTGCACTTGGAACATCCATCGGTTGCCATCGGTTTGGATGATGTTTTTAATGCGGTCAAAACCACCGCGGATTCGGTTTTTGTCTTTTTCAACACGGTTGTGCTGGAAGCGAAAACAGCCTTCGAAAACTTGCAGACACAAAACAGCCAATTCCCAGATACGGTATTGATGCGTACTTTTCTGCATTTGCTGATGACACACCGCGAGACACTCAATGGCATTTCGCAAAAACACCTCGACTTCTATTACACCGGCATCCTGCGGCAACAGGAAAAAACGGCCTGCCCTGACCAAGTGTTCATCACGACCAATCTGGCCAATAAAAACCTTCCTTTTCTCTTGCCCAAAGGGACTTTGTTCGACGCGGGAATCGACCTGCAGAAAAACCCCATCGTGTTCCGTTCGGTCGAAAACACCAACCTCAACCCGGCCGTACTGGCCGCCGCCCATACGTTGGGCATAGTCGATTCGGGCAACAGCAACGCTGTTTACCATCAGTTGATGGACATGCCTTCGGAAATCCATAAAGATGAAAATGGTGCCGTTTTGGGCTGGCCGGGTTTTGGCAATGCCGATGCCGGAATTACACCGAGCACAATGGGTTTTTCCATCGCTTCGCCGTTGTTGCTGTTGCGCGAAGGCCAAAGATCGATCGTATTGACGTTTCGTTTCGACCAAGGAAATCCCTTTGTACAGATTGGTGACGCAGACTATTTCCTGAGTACGCAATCGGGCTGGTTGCCTGTACCGGTAAAGATCAGCCCGCTGGTGGAAAATGGCACCGTGCAATCCAATGCCGCAGTATTGGCAATCGATTTGTCGGATGCACAACCACCGATTGAAAAATTCAGCCAAAGTCCGGACGGATACGCCTCTGATTGGCCCATGTTCAAAATAGCATTCAACCAGTTTGCGATGGAACAACAAACTTCGGTTTTGCAATCTGTCGCAATCGAAGTGACCGCTTCTGGGTTGGACAACCTGCGGCTGCTTAATGATTTTGGCCCTTTGGATGCCAAAAAACCGTTCCCGTTGTTCGGGCCTACGCCGCTTACCGACAGCAGTTTCCTGATCGGCAGCGATGAGATTTTCAGCAAACCGCTCCAATCCTTACACCTGGCCATCGAATGGGAGGCATTGCCGGTAGATTTCCAAGCCTATTACCAAGAATACAACAACTACATCGCCTACCTGATCCGCAAGGGGGAAAAACCATTGCCGGACCCATCGGGCCTGCCGCCCAAAAAAGTGGGGATTTTGAAGAAAGGCTGGCGGGCAATCTTCAACTTTTTTAAAGAATTGACACTCGAAGTACTGGATTTTATCGGTATCAAAGGGAAACTTCCGAAAGTACCTTTTAACAACAATTGTTTCACCGTTGGATTTGAAATGTTCGAACAAGGCAAATGGAATCCCGTCGAATTCAGCAAAATGAAATCAGTGGCCTTTGCGGACCATTCGATCCAAACCCTGCCCTATACCGTACCCGAACACAGCGATCCCAAACCAACTGCGCCCGACAAGTTGCTTTTTGGTACCGATGCCAATGGCCAACTCACCGGCGAATCGTATTTTTCTTATGAACTGACGGATGCTGCGTTGAACCCGCCAAAAATTATGGCAGACGCAACATTGCAACAGCAACCGTTTGCTTACGGCAGCAATAGGAACGGTTTTGTAAAAATGACGTTGGATGGCCCGCCGACGCTTGGTTTTGGAACCGGGTTGTATCCCGAAACGGTAACCTATACCGTCACGCAAAATGCCCTGACCATTTCGAAAGACCCCGACACCAATCTTTCGGGTCTGCTCAAGACCCCGAAACTGCCCTTTGTCCCGAAGGTGAAGCAGTTATCGGCCCATTACCATGCGTCGAAAATCCATGATTTGTCACAGCCTTCCGATTATCCATTGGAATGTTTTGCGCAGTTGCCTTTTGGAAATCATTTGATTTACAGGAATGCAAAGACATCCGAATGGCGCCTCAATCCGGGCGATACCGCGGGGCCCACTGTTTCCCTGTTCCCTGACTTCAATGGCTATCATGGTTTCCTTTATCTTGAATTGACCAAACTCCTGCCGTCATCTACGCTCAATTTTTATGTGGAACTGGCCCGCAAATACAGCCACTGCGCCACTACCGACCAAAGCCTTGACTACTTTTACTTGGGCGACGGCGGCTGGGAACCGTTGCAAGTACTTTCGGATGGAACCAACCAGTGGAGCTGTTCGGGTATCGTGACGGTATCGGTTCCGGCCAACATCAGCAACCAAACGGCAATCATGCCCGGGAAAAACCATTGGATCTGTATCGCCACCAAAGCCGACAGCGGGGCGTTTGCCGACATTACTTTTTTGAAAACCAATGGCATTGCGCTCATCCGCCACAGCGAGTATCTTACGGGAGGCATTACGGCCAACGCGATTGCCAAAACCCATGCGCCGGTACCTCAACTCGCCGGCATCCAACAGCCATTTGCTTCATTTGGCGGCCGATTGACCGAAGAACCGCAGCACAAAAACAAGCGCGTGGCACAGAGGATCAAGACCAAGGACCGGGCTTTGACCCCTGACGATTACCCGGCGTTGATCCGGCAGGAATTCGACAACATTTTTTATTGTTCGGTTGTGTATGTTCCGGCTTCCAATACCAGCCAAGTCTATGTCGTAAAAAACTACGGTTCGTCTACCCAGGCCAATGCTTTTACGCCATTGGTCAGCGAATGCCAGGAAAAGAAAATCCGGCAATACCTGCAGGATCGGGCATCGGCATTCACCAACATCAGCGTATCCAATTTCGACTTTTCTTATGTAACGGTCAATGCGACGGTGGTGCTCGAGGACGGTTATGAGATTCACGGCGTACAACGGGCGGTACAGCAAGCGCTCAATTTGTTTCTCTCGCCCTGGATTGCCAGTGATTTCACGCAGGTTTCCATTGGCCAGCCCATCACAGAGACCGAAACCGCGGCCTTCCTCCAGACGATTGCCGGCGTCAAAGCGGTCTCCAAGCTTTTTTTTACCGTGGGCGACCGCATCGGTTACACAGACACGGATCATCCGCTCCAAACGGTTATCCCCAATCATGCGGGAACCTTATTGGTTTCGGGCATCAATCACCTCATTAATCAGGTACCATGACTACTGCTTATCACATAGATGCCACACCGCTTCCGTTGAGCCAGGACTTTGCTGCACTCAAAAAGGAAGGGATTGCCTACATCCAAAACGTCAACGGCAGCGACTGGACCAATCTCAATGCCAGCGATCCGGGGGTCACGATTTTGGAGCAGTTGTGTTTTGCCCTGACCGAATTGGGATACTGCGCCAATTTCCCGATCCAGGATTTGCTCACGCACCAAAACGGCGAACTGATGGTCAAGGACCTGTTCTACCTGCCCGATGAAATTTTCACCACCGCACCGGTCACGATTGATGACTACCGCAAATACATCATCGATGCTTTTCCGTTGGTCGAAAATGTCGTTGTACTGGCTTTGCAAAGCAGGCAGCGGTATATCAAAGGAAAATATGCGGTCTATTTGTCCATTGATCCGAAAGTTACTGATACTGCTGTCGTTTCGGCCCTCTGCCGCTCGGTGTTTTACCATCTGCACCAATGCAGGAATCTGGGCGAATTGTTTCTGGTTCCGCAGCCGCTCCAACGCCTGACCTGTGCCTTAAACGGGCAACTCGAAGTGGCCAACGCGCGCGACATCCCTAAAATCATGAGCCAGTTGCAACATGACCTCAGGCAATTTGTTTTTCCCAAGGCACTGCAACAGGACGAACAACAATTGACCCGAAAAAATCAAGGTACCGACGAGATCTTCAACGGCCCCGACTTAAAAAACGGATGGTTCGACAAACAGGGACTCGGCGCAAAAATCGATGTGGTGCACCTGCGCGATTTGACCAATATCATCCTTGGTGTCGCAGGAATTACGGCCGTTCGCGATTTAAAAATTGCCGGTACCACCGATAATACCGTGCAATGCAATCCCCAAGAACTACTGGTATTCGACTTGAGCCAACTGCTGGTTTCGGGCAAACAGACACCGACGGCCCAAACGTTGGAATCGGCCACATCCAATCTGTTCCACGATTACCAGCAAATGGGCACCCATGCTTCTTTCGGTGCTTCCGAAAAAAAAAGGCAGGATTTGCCCCAGGGCCAATTCCGTGACATCAATGCCTATTATTCAATCCAAAATACCTTCCCTTCGATTTATGCCGTGGGCGCCAATGCGATCGACGCGAATGCCTCCGATTTTCAAATTGCCCAATCGCGCCAACTCAAAGGCTATTTGACCTTGTTTGACCAGGTTCTGGCCAACCAGTTTTCGCAATTGGCCAACATCCCGAGGTTGTTCTCGTTTAAGAATTCGCTGTGCGGCACACCGTCTGACCTCCAAAAACTCTATGCCCGTAAAAGCCAAACCGAAAGGGAAAATACCGAATATCCGGTGCCGTTCCTGACCTTCTCGCCCACTTACTTTTACCAGTCGCTTTATGAGGTCCCCGACATCAAGCCCTTGCTCAAATCGGGCGAAGTGGTGTATTACGATTCGGGGCTGCAATCCAAATCTGAAGCGCTGCATCACTATTGGAAAGCCTACCAGCAAAATCCCTACAACCAGTACATCAAGGGCCTCATGGACTTGATGGAAGACGAGGCGGTCAACCTCGACAGGCGCAACAACATGCTCGATCATTTGCTCGCGCGCCATGGCGAATCACCGTTGGTGATCGACACGTTTATCCAAGGTTCCGTTTATTCGGGCGATGCGGTCAAGGACCAGGTCATTTTCAAAAGCCTTTACCTGCAAAACCTCGGCAAATTGTCTTATGCGCGACAAAAAGCATACGATTGCTTGCGGGCCGCCCCCATCCAAACGATTGAGCCCGTGACCACAGAGGCGCTTGAACTGCAATTGGCGGCAGCCGTCGCGGCACTCGATCCCGACTGGCACAAAAAGAAAAACATCCGTGCGGCCAACGATTACACCACCGATTTTATTTTCAATGCACCGCATGTGGACGAAATCGAAAAAATCAAGAAAAAAGATTTGACCAATCACGCCACGATTGAATTGAAATTGAACCTGCTGTTCGGGCTCCGCATGCTGTACGTCAATCATCTTGTGGATTTAGTAAACGAACCAATCGCACACGAACAGATGGCCATTTGCAACTGGTTCATGACCCAAAGGAAAGGCTGCATCGCCATCGAGAACGCTTTGCTGCGTCCCTGTGGGGCAAACCTGTCGGTTAAAAACCAGGACGGTTTACAGTATGTCGTAAAATCTGGACCCGACCACATGAGCCTGATGCAATTGTCATTGCTGTTTGCGCAGGCGCGATCGATCCAATTGACCACACAGACAACGGGCGGCAGCAGTGCACCTGTCGCTGTGATCCGTATTGATGAAACTGTCGAAATTGAGCTCGAACCTTCACTCAAACCGATTCCGGAAAACGACTGGACGCCATTTCCCGCAGACCCGACTATTTGGTTTGCCTTGGAGCAAAATCCGGATCCAATCGATGACGAGTCGGCTACACTTGAATTGATTTTACCTGATTTCATCCCTTATTTCAACACTGCCGCTTTCCGCGAACGCCTCGATTTGTTCCTGACGCATTCGCTGCCCGTGGAAGTATCCTTTAACTGCCGGTTGATGAGCCTGCAATTGCTGAAAAAATTCATCCCGGCCTTTGTCGATTGGCACAATGCCTTACGCGATTCCGCAGCCTCGATCGAATCGGTTGTCGCTCATTCCCAATTGCTGCTTTCCCTACTCGATTCACCCGAACAAAATAACCATGGCTGAGCAAAACCACCATATCGTTTCCCGGTTCCGGTGGCAGACCTCGTTCGACCAACGGGAACAGGCCGTTGTTTTGCAACAGCGCATCGGGAGTTGGAGCAAAACAACCTTGCCCCGCGAAATGAAGGCGGTCTTCGATGGGCTTTGCCCGATAGGACAGACTTGGCGGATTCCGACGCTTGAGCTCGATCTTGGAACCATCAACTGGAACCAATTGGAGAAAGAGCTTTCGGCCAAGTTCCGCAGTCAGTTGAAGGAAACCCTGACGAGCTTGCTGCTCAATGCGGCCCATCCAGATGCTGCGTTCGAAATCCTGACTTCCGGGGCTTCTCAGATCGATCGGCTGCGTCATTTTTTAATCCATGGAACCCTGCCTTGGCATACCCCCGAAGATGATGCATTCAATAAACTCATGGCGGTGCAGCTCCAAAAAAACAAACCGCAACTGATTGTTATGCTGCGCGGCGCGGCCAAAGCCCATGCGGCTGTGCGCAAACGGCTGGCATGGCAACTGGACGAACCCAATATCATCGGTGTGGTTGAAGGATTGGAGCCTGCCAACCATAAACCCATCGTCCTTTTTGCCGAGGCCATGACCCAAATCCAGCAACAGCGCAATGTCGTCCAATCCAATGCGCTTGATTTCAGGAAAAATCTTTGGCTGTGGATCTTCAACTATTTGCTCACCGACCGGGGAACGGTTTTCAACAAGACGGCTTTTATGAAAAGCAGCCTGGAACAGATGGCCAGCCATTACAATGTGGCCTACGCGGAAATCCTGTCCCTGATTCGATTGGCCTTGCACCAAGTTCCATTGCGCAGCGGAAACAAAACCGATTTCCTTGCGGTGCTGGTCATCTTGTCTAAGGAAAAACCGGGCGATTTGCACGCCCCCGACGCCCAAGAAGCCTGGCTGTTGCTGGAACGGCACCTGACTATTAATGTCCTCCGTAAAAAAACAGGCACGAAGCAGCAAATCGGTTATTTGATGACGCGGCTTTCGGGCCAAGATCCCAACCGGTTCAAGGCAATTGTTCTCGATTTCGGAGCAGCATCCGGTCCATGGTCGGCACTCGCCCAAACATTGGATCGGCAGGCCATGGGTACCGTCCTGAAAACAGTCAGCCGTTCGGCCGCGCAAACCATCGACTTGCTCCACCAACTCTCCGGTAAAGCCGGGCTGGCCCTCGACTATGTTTTCCTGTGGGAAATGGCGTTGCGCTTTTTGACCGATTCCAAAAACACTTCGTTCAGCCATACGGCCTTTCTGGACCATATGCTAACGGCCATCCAAAAGAAAAAAAGGCTCGACCGAAACGTCTTGCTGGCCAAATGGCTTACCGCCAAGGTCCCGATGCACATCAAGCAACCCCATCATTTGGACAACTACCGCAACCTGACTGATGCCTTTCCAATCGGATTGCCCAAAAATACCGATGCATTTCCTGTCGAACTTTTCACGCAACTGTTGCAACAATTGCCGCAACTGGCCGATTCGTCCTGCCATCACCAACAGCGGGAAAATCTGATGGAATTGCTTTGCCGGCTAATCCGGATCGATTCGAAATCTGCGTGGAAAACCTTAAGGGCTTGGGAAGACAAAAAGCAGTTGCAGCACATGGCTCCATGGTTAATCGCCCACAAGGAAATTAGTTTTTTGTTGCTCCGGTCCCACCCAGAGTTGGAAACGTTGGAAAGTTTTTTATCGCAACTGAGCCAAAAAACACCGGACGCACCAATGATCAAGGCATTGAGCCGTCTGCGGCACAAAATGCTGGAAATGATGCTGGTCCATCACATGGATTCTGCATCACAAGGAATTGCTATTTTTCTGCAGGAAATCCTACGGTGGCTGACTCCTTCCCAAAGGCAATTATTGGAAGATGCCCTCGTTGAAAGCAGCAAATCCGGTCAGGGATTCCAAGGAATTTTGGGATGGACGCCTTTGCAGATCCAACAAGAAATCCAACACCAACACAAGCGCACCCCAAGACAACAGATTGAATCGGCCATGGCCATTCCGGGCAGACAGGCAATCGTGGCCCAACTGCTGCAATGCCAGTTCTCCAATGAAATGTCCAAATGGGAATCCGGAAAAAATGCGTGGCTCGAATCGGTATTCGCGTATTTGCTGCCCGATGGGCCAACGGAAATCCAAACATTGCTCCATAAATACCGTTCGATTTTAAAAGCCCATTCCCAGACGCCGGACGGATTGACCGCCTTAATGGGGCAATGCCTGGCCGACTATGCCAGTTACAGTGGCAATCCAGACGAATTCCGGAAGGCTTTTCATTGGGCCTTTTGCCTTACCTACCCATTGAAATTGACCGATGCAAAAGACTCAAAACCAACACCAAACAACAACCATCCAATCCAAAAATGCCTATCACTGTGCTGCGCCACCTTTTCCGAAAAAGGGAAAACGCATGTTTTGCCCAAGCTGCTTGAGCAAATGCTGCATTCGCATCCGGCGGCTTTGCGGAAAATCCTGGGGCAAACTCCACACAGCCGCGAGCGGGCGCAACTGCTCGACCAATCTTGCGACTGGTGGTTGTTCAGCCTCCGAATCGGTTGGGGCGCCGATCGACAAACAAAAGAATGGCTTGAAACACTGCGCTCGCTTTTTGGTTTCATCGCCCATTTTTCTCCTGCGCTGCTGGCGCAATTCCGCACCGATTTTTGGGAGCAGACCTGGCAATTGGTCGGCAGCAAAACACGAGATGGCGCAAAGCAAAAAGCATTTGTCGACCGCAAACTGGAGCAGGTTTTTGCCCAACAGGAACTCCATGCAGAAGCCATTTCCGAAGCCATCAACACGCACCATATCTGGATTTCCCCTGGATTGAAAATGCGGTTGCGCACTTACCATCCGCTGCTGGCTGCGCTTGCATCACGCCGCTATATTCCATCGAATGAAACGTTATTGCGTTGTGAAAAAATGGGATCTCTCGAAAACCTGCTGCGCCATTTGGCCAGCCAAAAAAAACTGCCAATCTGGTATCGCGCCATCGAAAATGAATCGCCCCAAAAAGTCTGGGGTGCACTGTTGCGGCATTATCCGACAATCGGGCTGGAAGCAAATTTGACCGCGGAGCAATATCCCGGCTTGTGGAAAAAATGGCATTTCGAGCAGTGGCTTGAGGGCATTTCGCATTACAGGAATTTTTCGCCCCAATGGCAAGAAGCGATGCAACGATGGTATACGGCGCTGGGATGGATTGTACTGGATCCGATAAAACCCTCGGCCCTACAACGGTTTTTCTTTCGATTGCTGGTTCGATGGTATTCGGGCGCACAGGCAAAAGCCATTTCATTCGAGAAAATCTGGCGGGAACTGATCTGGGAAATCGACCGCAAAGTCCCATCCAAAAACCAATGGCGGGTCGCTTGCGAGGCCATCAAATACCGGCTTCCGGCTACGGTCCGTTTGGCCTACGAGGCGGTGGCGCAGGAAGCCGTAAAGCCCGTTCCGGTCATACCGATGCTTCCGCCGACGCCGAAAAACCATCCAGTCGAAGGGATCAGGGTCCGGAATGCGGGAATCGTCCTGCTCAACAATTACATCGCGCTGCTTTTTGAAAGGCTCGGAATCGTCGCAAACAACCAATTCACGCACATCGGTGCCCAACTCGACGCGGTCCATTACCTGCAGTATGTGGCCACCGGATTGTGCCGGACCGAGGAAGCCTTGCTGCCGCTCAACAAAATATTGTGTGGCCTTTCCTTGATCATGCCGGTGAAGGATGAAATTGCATTGACACAGGGCCAGAAACAATTGATCAACGGATTGATTGAAGCCGTCATTTCGCATTGGCCATCCGCGGGCGATGCCTCTATCGACGGTTTTAGGGGAAATTGGCTCGTGCGCGACGGGCTGCTTTCTGAAAAAGCCGACCGCTGGGAGCTGACCGTGGAAAAAAGACCTTACGATCTTTTGATCCATCAGGCGCCATTTTCTTTTTCAATCATCAGGTATCCCTGGATGAACAAGCCTTTGCACGTAGTATGGCCTTATTAAAAAATACGATGAAACGACCAACCATTCCAAAAATAGACAGCAGTTGAACCCCAAACACAGGGGTAAAAATTAATTATAAATCATTAAAATATACATCTATGAATTCGTACAATGAAAACCTGAATTCCAGCGTGACCGCAACCCTGCAGAGCCAGGAATTGAAACAGAGCAACATGCAGGCGCAACTCAATGCGGCCATGTTCACCCTTTACTATGCCGAGGGGGCCAAAATCACGGCCATCGAAAAACTCGAGCAGGCCAACGACCGTTATGCGTTCCAGCAAATGGTCAAGGAAAAGGCGACCGACAACAACAACATTGCCGTCAACATCCTTGCCTCTGCGAACCAGCAAAAACAATACGTCGGCCAATCGACGGCCAATACCGCCGCCGCCGCAAAAAGCATTCTTGTGGCCGCCAACGCCATCGTCAAACTGGCCAGCGATATGGGCAGCATCCTGAGCGTTTTGAATGCAGCCGATTTTGGCAGCGAAATCTACACCCAGGCTTCCGAGGTCCGAAACCTGATCGACGACACCGCCTACAATGCCGAAATCACCTCACAGTATGCGATGAAGGCCGCCTATTTTACGGCCGAAGTTTGTGCGCCAACCGTGGCCGACATGGCCAAGGCGACCACCGCATCGGTGACCAATCTGCTGTCGGTGGTGGGCAACCAATTCGACAACACTACGGCGCTCGTGACTGCATACAACAATGCCGTTGCCCAAGCCTCGGTGGACGAGAAAAAAGCCGAAGGCACGCTCGAAGACATCAATGTGGAATACTATGCGGCCAGGGCCACTTACCTGCTCAGCGTCAAGGAGATGAACCTCGACCTGCAGGTTAAGCCTAGTCGAAACAATCCCAAACACAGTTTTTCGATCAGTTTCACAAAGTACCTCAATCCTTTTTACGACAGTTTAGGCAACAATCCAGACGGCAGCCAATACCGCAACGATCCGGTGGCGGATTATTTCATCATCGTTGTCAAGGAGTCCAAAAAAACGACCTTTTCGCTCACCGCAGCGGAAACCTTGCTCGATGATCCGCAGAAATGCTACAAGGTAGCCATGGGCAACGATGGTAAGAACCAAAGCATCATCCGTCATTTCACGATTTCTGACTTGAATGATTCGGATGGCGAAGCGATCCAACTGGGAAAACCCTATGTGGTTTTTGTCATGGCACAATTCGGTAACGGCTACAAAAAATCGCTCAACAATTATGACGATTTCATGACCGCGGCCTCGGCCCCATTTACGTTGACGACCCAATTGACAAGCCCGGACCCGAAAGAAATCGATGCCAAAACCTTTGCAAAAGACGGCACGCGGCTGCTCAAATTCAACCTGGTCGCCGACAAGACGCTCGACGTGGAATACCGCTGCATTTTCCTGCCCGACAACAGCGATCTGGTCAAGGGTCTGATCACCGAGCAAGGGCTGCGCGACATTGAAAACGAAGTACACCAACTCGAATTGATTGCCGCGAAGTACGACCCGGATTTGGTGACCTATGAAAGAAAAGTAAATTCGGCCAATGCGACCTTGAAAACGTTGCATCTCCAACTTGAAACATTGCGCCAAAAACAGGAAACGGCCAATGAAGGCAAGCCTGCCGCAGAAAACAGTCCGGCGAAAGCAAAAGAGGATGATTTGCTCAAACAAATCAAGGACGAAAAATCGAACCACGCCACCGCGCTGGAACAGCTTCAAAAAACGCAAGAGGAAAAGAAAAGTGCGCTGACCACGCTCCAGCCGTCCATTAAGGCTAAACCGGGATTTTTCTTCAATTTATTGTTGGCCGAACAAATCGTTGCAGGCAATTACACCCCAGCCAATGACGCCGTACGCGAAAACGGTCATGATCCGAAAAAAGCCTACAAGGTGATGGCCATCTCAGACAATACGACCGACAATTTCGGCAACCGTCTGATGAAGGGCAAGAAGTACATCCCCGTCGTACTTTCCTATGCCGTGACCAGCGAAAGCAACAAAGACCAGTTTACCAATTCCTTGTCCGATTACAGGGCGACCAAGACCTTCTCGCATAATAACCAATAACCTTTAATATCACATCTTATGACAACAATAGAAATGAAATACGGCGTCACCGAATACAAAAAAAGAGAACTCGATTCCATTACCCGAAAGGTACTCAATGCCGAGAACAAAGTGACCCAGCTCGAGGCCATCGTGACGGCCCTGACGCAAAAATCCAACATGTTCCAGGGCTTCCTCGACAGCGCCGATGCCAATCGTGCCCAGGCTTTGTCCAACATGAATCTCGTGGATGCCGTGGTCAAGAATGCACAGGACCTCAAGGACAATTCCTCGATTGCACTCGACGAAATGACCGCAGCCATAGGCAAAACCGGCGACGTGGCACAGAATGCCAAAGCGGTCATCGGCAAATTGATTTACACCGCCGACTCGATCAACAAACTGGCCGGGCTGATTGTCCGCAAGAAAGCACAGAATTACCTGATTTCGGATGAACTCGTCAGCATGATCACCACAGCCGGCGCCGATGCCAACAATGCCGTGGCGCTCCAGCTTACCGCACTCAAGGCGGCTTTTGCGGCGCAATCGAGCAACCAAGATGCCGAAGCTGCCTGTGCACTCGAGTATTCGCAGGCCATCCGATTGTATGATGTGCTGACCACAAACGCCGGTACGGATGTTCCTGGGTCGAGCCTGCAACAACTGCTGCACCAGGCCAACGACCAAGCCCAAAAGGATTATGCCCAGGCGCTGTCGGCTTTTACCGAAACGCTGAACCAACTCGAGTTCAAAACCACCGAACTCAACAAGGCACAGACGAATCTTAAATCGCTCCAACTCGGTCTGGCTGCCGCCAATGCCGCCGCCTTGGCTTCTTAATCTGTTATTCACAGGGGCCTGGAATTTTTTCGGGCTCCTTTAAAACTGCATCAATGAACACGGCTTACCGCAAATTTTACAGAAGTTTCTTTGCGCGGACCCATGGTTTTATCCCAGCCAAACCGCTCAACCACCACACCTATCCCGGCGATTTCTTTCAGATCAGGGGCGGCGAAATGTTCTTTATCGGCAATATTTTTACTTCGGGCATAGTGGACCCCGAAAAAGCCATCTTTGAGCACGGCATCCGGCAAAACCCCGAGGGATGGCATTTCGGCGATGGGGTTTCCAAACCCTATTGCGGCAGGGGAACCGGCCACAGCGCGCTGGAAGGCGAATTTGAATTCAGCAAACAAATCTTGGCCTTTGAGTCGCAGGGTAGTTTTCTGTTCAGGGCCCACGAACCCGAATCGGTTAAAATTGCCAACTGGAGTGCCTTGCAAAATGAACTGATCCTCAAGCTCACGCAAACCCATCACTCGTTCCGCGATCTGTACCTGGTTACCGAAACGGCCAGTACTTCCGACTGGACTTTGGCCGTCTCTGGCGGGGTCAACGGCGAACTTGAAATCGCTACCGATGCCCAAAACTATGGCCTGACGGATATTTTCGGCGATGCTGCCACCAAGACCATCCAATCGAAGGACATCGAATATTATTTCAGGGAATCCAAACGAAGACCTTGCTTTTTCAGGGCTAAGAAACTCATCGTCCAACAGGAAAAAATAGAGGTAATTGTCGAGGAGTTGATTAGCCAGCGTTCGTTGCAAAATGAATGGGCCGCCGATTTTTACGATTTTAAGTTCCACCACAATCTTCCCGTTTATGCCGCGCCGTTCTCGCATGCGGCACAGGCATCGGTGCTCGATTTGTTGCCAGGCAACCAGCTCAACCCCAACACGGCACTGGCCTATTTCAAATGGACCGACGCCAACGCGGAAGACATCGAAAAACTATTCCCGAATTATGGCGTCTAGATCCAACATTTCTGTGCTGTTCGATGAGATCGACTGGCTGCAAAAAGTAATCGACCAGGTCATCCGCAGCTATTTGTTGCAGGAAGGCCACGAACGCCATTGGCTGGACATTCCGCCTCCCGATTTGGATTCGGAAACGGCACCTTACGCCTTGATCGTTAAAAAATGGGGCCTCGATCTTTTCAACCGGTTGGCCATTGCGCTTTGTCTTGCCCCGCATTTGAGGCCCGAAGCACTCGATATTTTCTTTGGAAAGAACCAAATCTACGATCGCGGTTTTACCGAGTTTGGTGGGGCAGTCGATAAAAACCACAGCGGTTTTATTCCCACAGGACAAACCCTTTGCTTCCTGCTCAGCGCCACCGATGACGAGATGCGGCCCACGGTCGAAAATATCTTGAGCCGCCAAAACCTGCTGTTCCGCGAAGCGGTGTTGCATTTGGCCGCGACCGATGAAAATATGCCCCGGTTCAACGGTATCCTGGGTTTGAGCCAATGGTGGCTGCACTATTTCCTGACCGGTGAAAAATTGCCCATCGAACACCGCAGCGATTTCCCGGCACAGCGCATTACCAGTCCCCAGGATTGGGACGATATCGTGCTCGACGATCTGGTCATGGATCAGGTGGCCGAAATCCATACCTGGCTCGAACACGGCGACACGCTCATGGACGATTGGGGGTTGCGGCACAAGATCAAGCCCGGTTACCGTGCGTTGTTTCATGGACCTCCGGGAACGGGAAAGACACTGACGGCTACGTTGTTGGGCAAGACTTCGGGACGGGAAGTCTACCGGATTGATCTGTCGATGGTCGTCTCGAAATACATCGGCGAAACCGAAAAAAACCTGTCTGCGGTATTTCGCATGGCGCGCGACAAAAACTGGATCTTGTTTTTCGATGAAGCCGATGCACTTTTTGGGAAAAGGACAGCCGCCAATTCATCGAATGATCGTCATGCCAACCAACAAACGGCGCACCTGCTGCAACAGATCGAGGATTTTCCGGGCGTGGTCATCCTGGCGTCCAATCTCAGGGCGAATATGGACGAGGCTTTTACGCGGCGGTTCCAGTCGATCATCCATTTCAACATGCCTTCGGCGGAAGAACGGTACCAATTGTGGCAAAATGCTTTTTCGGGCACCTGCACGTTGTCCGAAGACATCGATTTGTACCAGATTGCCGAGGACTATGAACTTTCGGGAGGCGCCATCATCAATATCTTGCGGTATTGCGCATTGTCCGCCATTCGCCGGGAAGATACGGTGGTCAGCCGGCAAGAACTGTTTACAGGCATCAAACGGGAATTCAAAAAGGAAAACAAAACCGTCATGATTAAGCCTTGATGATTCCGGCCAACATTTAAATCCCAACAAAGAATGATGCTCAAGAAAATTATGCTCGTACTCGCCTTTTGGTTTTTGGCCGATTGGGCTTATCATGCCAAGATCAAGCCTTTCATGGCTTCGGAGTTTGGCATCGGCACAAGTGCGACTTCTGGTGCATCGGCTTCGGGAACTCCAGCCAACCCATCTGCAAACGCCACGGCCAAAGATTCGACGGCTACGGCAAATAAGGATTTGGCCAACCTTGACAGCAAGCACAAGGATTCGGTGGTGTATGGCGTGGACATTTCGCATTACCAGGGCAACATCCTCAACAAAGTCAAGAATCCTAAAACCCTCGTCAAGTTTGTCGTTTGCAAAGCCACCGAAGGCATCAGCATCATCGATTCGCGGTTCAAGGGCAACGCGCAGATCCTCAAGCAAAAGCAAGTGGTTCGCGGCGCCTATCATTTTTACCATTGCGAACTCGATCCGTTGGCGCAGGCGCAACATTTCAGCCAGGTGATCCTCGCCGAGCAATTCCTCGACAACAATCAGTTGCCGCCGGTACTCGACATCGAAAACGGCAGTATGGATGATTGCAGCGCTTCGGATTTGGCGACGGTGCAAAAAAACATCCTCATTTTTCTGAGTGCCGTCCAAAAAATGACGGGGCGCACCCCGATGATCTACGCCGACCGCAGCACGGGGAACAAATACCTGAACTCGCCTGCCTTCGCCGTCTATCCGTTGTGGATTGCCGCTTATGTCGAAAAACTGACTCCGCACAACATTCCCAATGCCTGGGACCAAAAATGGATGATGTGGCAACGATCCGAAAGTTATTCGTTTGAAGGCGAGCATTTCGATTGTGACGTTTTCAATGGCAGTCACAGCGAACTTGAGGTGTTTATTCAGAGTACAATCATAAAAGACAGCACTGCTGCACACTGACATGAGAACCCATTACGAACGCCAAAAAAATTTCCCGACAATCAAGCCCGCCTCCGCGAGCAGCGTTGGCAACAAGGGCTTTTCGCTTGTGGACAACCGTGGAACCATTCTCCAGCGGAAACCCAACAATACCGGTTTGCCAGATGCCTTGAAATCGGGGATTGAAAATCTGTCCGGTCATGCCATGGACGATGTAAAAGTGCATTACAATTCGGCACAACCCGCCCGGCTCAATGCGCACGCCTATGCGCAGGGCACCCAAATTCATCTCGCGCCTGGACAGGAAAAACACCTGCCGCATGAAGCCTGGCATGTGGTACAGCAAAAACAGGGACGTGTGAGACCGACCTTGCAACTGAAGGGCAAAATCAACATCAATGACGATTCGGGCCTGGAAAGAGAAGCCGATTTGATGGGTGCGAAAGCGTCACGGGTAACGGTTGCATCGACCCATGTTTTTCAAAAAAGCAATCCGGGTGGTTTGTTGTTGCAGCCGATGCGACGGGAGTAGATAGGGATTGAGTGTTAGCTGTGCGATTTTGGATGAAAAAAACATTTATCATCAGCTCCGTTGAAAAATGGTTTTAGGGGATTAGCTGCGTTGATCCCGTTTGGGGAAATCCTGCACGAAGAAAAACCGCGCTTCGCAAGCGCTTGGTTTTTTTGTTTCCCGCCGCTTACAAAAACCTGTGGTTTTCGACGCGGCAGGAAACAAAAAAACCGAAACTTTCGTTTCGGTTTTTCTTCGCGGAGAAAGAGGGATTCGAACCCCCGGACCTGTTACAGTCAACAGTTTTCAAGACTGCCGCAATCGACCACTCTGCCATTTCTCCAATAAGTCGGGCATTAATTTCTCAATGCGGTTGCAAATATAGAAACCTTTTTTGATTTCGGAAACATTTTTTTGTGAAAAATAGCAGATAAAATTTCATTCCATTTTAACTGTTTCATTTCGTAGCATTTACTCGCCTACCGATTTGAGATAATCCTCATATTCCCGGATGTAATCGGCTTCGTCGAACAGCCCGGAGTTCATGACCAGGCAAACCGCCCCGGCCGAAAAATTATTGAGTTCGCGCCAGGTTCCGGTGCCAATCAGCAAACCTTTATCGGGTTTGTTGAGTGTGACGCTCACTTTTTCCGATCCGTTGTCCAGAATCACATCGAAACTTCCCGCTACAGCAACCAAAAACTCCTGCTGCTCGATGTGACTGTGCCCGCCCCTTTCGGCACCGCTCGGGATGTCGTATAAATAATACACCCGCTTGACGGCAAACGGAAGCGTATCGCCTTCGATGATGGCGTAATTGCCAAACGGATCTTCGGCCTTGGGCAGTGTAATCAGGATTGGGTTCATAGTTGGTTTGTGTGGCCCAAATGTAAGCCTTTTCTAAATGCCATACAATCTTGGATCATTGGGTTTGGGATGTTGAATTGCCACGAAACAAACCGCGAAAAAGCCAAACGATCACGGCAAACGAACAAACATTCGCCAGAAAATAAGCCTGGAGCGCACCCTCCACCGCATGCACCCTGACCAACAAAAATGACAACAACAAATAACATCCATTGAACACCAATTCAACAATAAAATAGTCGCGCATCCTGGTCTTGACTAAAATCTGAAAACCAAAAGCCAACGTCATCATTTTGACCAAATCACCGAGCATCTGCCAAATCAACAATTCATTGACTGCGGCAAATTGTTGGGTAAAAGCCAGCGCCAGCACCGCATCCTTGAAAACAAAAAGAAGCAACAGCATCAACACAAACAACGGGATAAAGCTGCGGAAATAAGATTTGAGTTCGCCCTTGAATGCCGATTCGGTGTGCAAAGACGCCAGCTTGGGCATGTAATACAACGACAAGCCCGAACTGAACAAGGTCATGTAAAATCCCGAAAGCCGGTTGACCGCATCCCAGATGCCTGCCTGTTCGACCCCCCATCGGTCTACAATGTGGTTCCTGACCAAAATCAGCACCAACGGAATCAGGATGGCGCTCAGCAAGGCCATAGCCGAAAATTTTCCGATCACGCCCGTGTATTTGCGGTCGATTTTGCGGACGAGTTCAAAACGGAACAACGCACGATCCGATTGCACATAAAAAAAAGTGACCAAAAACAGCAAGGCTTCGCCCAACCCCATCGCGAGCAATCCGCCATACAACTGTTGCTTCCAGATGAGCAAACCCGTGAACGCAAAAATCAGCACATTCGAAATGATCTGGATCAGCACAATTTTCTTGTATTTCGCCCAACCGTTGTAAATGGCAATCCAAAAGGCGTTGATGGCCATCAGCGGCAACAGCATCCCGAAAAACCGCACGGGCATGGCATAATGGTCGGTGTAAAACAAAAAGGCCGAAATGGGATTGGCCAAAAGCAGCAGCAACGCCGCCATAACCGAAGATACAAGCAGGAACAACCAAAAAAAGGTCGAATAAACCGCCGAAAGCGCCTTGCTGTCCTCCTTGTTTTCGACAAACAACCGGATCGCCGAATTGTTGACGCCCAAAGTCGCAACCGATTTGACCATCGCACTGAAATTCCGGAAACTGCCCAGCAAGGCCATTCCGGCCGGGCCCAGAAAAACCGATACGATTTTGGCCGAAAAAATGCCCAGCACAAAACTGACCATCACCGATATCGAATTCAGTGAAAGCACTTTGAGCAGTACATTTTGTCTGAGGATTTTCAAAGCTATAGTTTTCTGATTACCACCGCCGGATTCCCTGCGGCAATCACGTTTTCAGGAACATCGCGTGTAACGACCGAACCGTTTCCGATAACCGAATTCCGGCCAATGGTAACGCCCTTGAGCACCGTGACATCATTACCCAAGAATACATTTTGACCGATCAAGACATCGCGGCTCACAGGAACACCCGTATTTCTTTTGTCGGCGTCGAGCTGGTGGGCATCGCTGTCGATGATCGAACAATTCACCCCTATGAGTACATCGTCACCGATGGTAATTTTCGAAAAGGCAAGTACCGAAAAATTATTGTTGACCGCCACGCGATCGCCAAAAATGACCTGACTGTCTTCATTGCGGGCCTCGACATAAGTATAATGTGAAAAATAACCGGGCGATGCAATGACACCAATTTGAACGTCCTTACCAAACACAATGCGGCCTTTTCCCTTGAGCAGCAACGGATGGTACAATTTCGGTTGGCCCGAAACGTTCCTGCAATCCGAAAGCCAGCGGAATTTAACGATCCGCAGGGTCACAAACCAAAAGTTTAAAATCCGGTTTCTCATACGTAAGCGTTTAAGGTTTGGATCACAAAATCGATTTCTTGCTGCTCCATCACTGGACTCATCGGCAAGCTGAGTATTTCGCGGTGGATTTTCTCGGTCAACGGAAAAGACCAATCGTTCCAATGCGGCAAAGCTTTTTGCTTGTGCGGCGGTACGGGATAATGGATGAGCGTCTGGATTCCGTTTTCCAAAAGATAGTGTTGCAGCGCTTCGCGATTTTCGGTGCGGATGACAAACACATGGAAAATGTGGTGCAGTCCGCCGTTGTAAACCGGCAAGACGATCTTTGGATTCGAAATACGGGACAAATATTGGTTGGCCACCATTCTGCGTTGCGCATTTTCGGCATCGAGATTTGGCAGTTTCACCTCGAGGAAAGCCGCCTGCAATTCATCGAGCCTGCTGTTGTAACCCAGATGGTCGTTGTAGTATTTCTGTGCCGATCCGTAATTGTGCAACGAATAAATGATCGCGGCCAGTTCAGGATCGTTGGTGGTCACGGCACCGGCATCGCCCAGAGCCCCGAGGTTTTTGCCCGGATAAAAACTAAATCCCGCGGCATTCCCCAGGTTTCCGGCCTTGAATCCTTCGGTATTGGTTGCGCCTTGTGCCTGTGCCGCGTCCTCGATCACAAGCAATCCGTGTTGATGGGCAATGCGATTGAGTGCGGCCATATCGGCGAGTTGGCCGTAAAGGTGTACCGCCAGGATCGCTTTGGTTTTAGGCGTCAGGTTGGCGATGACCAAATCGGGATCGAGGTTGTAGGTATCGGTGTCGGGTTCGACCAAAACCGGAACCAGATCGGCTTGGAGAATGGCCAAAATACTGGCGATATACGTATTAGCGGGAACGATGACCTCATCGCCTTTCTGGAGTTTGCCCAATTCGATGTAACCCCTAAAAATAAGTACCAGCGCATCGAGCCCGTTGCCCACTCCGATGCAGTGTTTGGCGCCGCAATAGTCGGCAAAATGGCGTTCGAAACTTTTGACCTCATCGCCCATGATGTACCAGCCCTTTTCGGAAATGCTTTGGAGCTTTTGCTGGAAAGCCGTCTGGTAGGGCGCGTTTATTTTTTGGAGGTCGAGGAATTTGATCATAACAAAACTGCGCTTAATAGTTTGAAATTGGTGGTTTCCACTTCATAAAAATCCTGCACCGCAATGCCTGCCCCGAAACTTTCCTTCCAGTGCAGCAACCCTGCATTGACATGCCTGCCTTGGTTTTCATTCGAGATTCCAAAATCGAAATAATCTTTATCCTTGAAAGTGTGCTGTAACAAATGGTCGAACAGCAAATCGAGGCTGCCCATTTTATTGATTTGCGCATCGCCCGAAATGTACTGGCAATGTGCAACGTATCGGCTTTCGAAAATGGTTACCCCGCCAACGATCCGACCCTTTTGGTAAACGTTGAATTGGCGGATATTGTTGGGGAAACGCGTCTGCAACAGTTCGATTTCTTCGAGGCTGTGCACCGGATCTACATGGTGTCGGGCATTGAGGTTCGGGATCAGGATTTCATTCCAGAATGGGCCGAAATCGGTTTCCTCGCGCACTTCAAATCCCATCGACGCAGCCTTTTTGATATTGCGCATCTTATTTTCCGAATACACAAACGGTCTTTTCAAATCGATCACCGTCAGACAATCCCTACGGGACAGTTTGGCGTTTAGGGTAAAAAGCATCCAGGCTGTTTCATCACAGAAATGGTTGCAGTAAATCCCCGGAATGGGTTTGAGGTGCAACGTTTGGATGTTTTGCGACTCGAGGTAAGCCAGCAGATGTTCGAAAATCGAAAGCACGGTCTCAAAACGCGTCTTGTCGGGATAGACCAATCCGCCATAACTGAGCCCCTGGTGCGAAATGAGTTCGCTGCCGACTTGGTTGGCCGGTAAAATGGCAACCAATTTTTGGGCGTCGAAAACCAGCAGCGAATGATCGATAAAGCGATCGGAATGGTATTCCATAAAGTCCCGATGAAAGAGAAATGTCGCATTTTTGGCCTTATCGACAAAAGCGTTCCATTGCAAAGCATCGCTGGACTGGTATTTTCTGATCGTGTAGTTTTTCACCTGTGCTGTTTAGACCCCGGAAAATTAAACAATTATTTGATATGAATGCGCGCATTTGTTAACACCGAGATTTAAAAAATAATTCAGTAACTTTAAACCTTTTAATTCCAAAACGCTGTGAAAATAAAACTACAAAACTTAGTCTTTATTATGTTTTGCCTGATTTCGTGTGTCACCTTTGCGCAAAATGTGACCTTGTACCAGCAATTCAACGGGCGCTATGATTTTGTGTTTTTTGGCAATACCCACAACATACACGAGAACGGGACTGGGTTTCCTTGCGAAACACTGACTTCTTCCTCGGCCACGCTGAACCTTGCGGCAGGCAATACGATCGAAAGCGCTTATCTGTATTGGGCCGGATCGGGCACCGGTGATTTCGACATCTTGCTCAACGGCACCAGTATTGCCCCCGATCGTACTTTCAGTTTTATTTCGTCCATCTCTGGATTGCCTTATTTCAGTGCCTTTAAAGATGTTACGACACAAGTCGCGGCCACCGGAAATGGCAACTATTTACTTTCCGAACTCGACATCACACCTTTCCTGATCGATGGCACTTCTTACTGCGCCAATGCGACCAATTTTGCCGGATGGGCCATCATCGTGATCTACAAAAACGACGCCTTGCCGCTCAACCAACTCAACATCTATGACGGTTTGCAGGGCGTACCGAGCCAACTCAACATCACGCTCGACAACCTCAATGTAATTGACAACGACGGGGCCAAGATCGGGTTCGTGGCCTGGGAAGGCGACCGTTCGATTGCAGTCAACGAAACGCTCACGATTAACGGAAACGTCGTGGGCAATCCGCCGCTGAACCCGTTCAACAATGCCTTCAACGGCACCAACAGTTTTACGGGCGCCAACAATTTGTACAACATGGATCTGGATGTATACGACATCCAGGGATTCATCGATATCGGAGATACTTCGGCCGAGATCCAGCTCACCTCCGGACAGGACGTGGTGATGATCAATGCCGTGGTGACCAAGCTCAACAGCCAGTTGCCCGACGCCACGGTCGTCATCGATGATGTGGATGTCAATTGCGGTTCGCGAAAAATCCTCGTCGACTACACGGTTTCGAATTTGAACGCGACCAAGGAATTGCCCGCCAATGTGCGCATTGCGTTTTATGCCGACGGCCAGTTCGTACATTCGGCACAAACCACACAGATTATCCCGATCGGACAAAGCGAAAGCGGACAGGCTTCGGTACTCATCCCCGAAACGATTCCCGATGATTTCGAGCTCCAATTGGTCGTGGACGACAACGGCTTGGGCGAAGGCGGCGTGACCGAATTGGACGAAA
This sequence comes from Flavobacterium sp., assembly GCF_047602195.1. GTDB lineage: Bacteria > Bacteroidota > Bacteroidia > Flavobacteriales > Flavobacteriaceae > Flavobacterium. The sequence goes on along the minus strand of NZ_JASGHW010000004.1, from coordinate 1,802,601 downwards.
CCAACAACAGTTTTGCCCAGCAAGTCAGCTTCCGTATATTGCCCGAACTCCATCCGCTCGATATGTTGTACAGTTGCAACATCGGCCTGACCAAAGGCGTGTTCAATTTTGCGCATTATGCCGATCTGGTCAGTTCGAGCGACACGGCCGTAGTGACTTTTTACCCATCGGAGGAAGACGCCGAAAACGAGACCAATGCGATCCTGGATCCGCAACATTACACCGCGCCTTACACCCCAAAGGAGATTTTCGTTCGCGTGGACGACGGTTGTTATGCGATTGGTTCCTTTTTTGTGGCAGTTCGCAATTGTCCGCCGACGGTGTACAATTTCATTTCGGCCAATGAAGATGGCAAGAACGACGATTTTTTCATCGCAGGATTGCGCGATATATTTATGAATTTCAAGCTTTCGGTCTACAACCGCTGGGGCCGCTTGATCTGGACGGGCAACAACAACATGCCCAACTGGAACGGCGACAACAACGAAGGTTTTATCCCGATGGACAGCCGCGGCCCCGACGGCACCTATTATTACATCCTCGAACTTAACGACCCCGACTACCCCGCCCCATTGCATGGTTTTTTGTATTTAACCAAGACTTAATACCAAACAAATGGTCCGTACATTTTACATTTTGCTGGGCGTCCTTTTGATGATCGCCCCATCCGGTTTTTCCCAAGACGTGTCCTTGTACCATCAATTCTACGGAAAATACGATTTTACTTTTGTGGGCAACACCTTGAATCCGGCTCCCAATGGCGGATGCCCATCGTCGATTCTCACGGCTTCATCGGCCAGCTTAAATCTGCCTGCGGGCAATACGATCGAAAGCGCCTATCTGTATTGGGCCGGCAGCGGAACGGGCGATTTCAATGTCAAGCTCAACGGACAAACGATCAATGCCTCGCGCACATTCGGCGTGATCCAGACCTTTTCGGGCATGCCTCATTTTAGTGCTTTTGCCGATGTGACGGCTTTGGTACAGGCCACCGGGAATGGGGTTTATAATTTTTCGGATCTCGATCTCACGGCCATTATTCCCAATTATTGCTCATTTGGCGGCAATTTTGGCGGCTGGGTCATCGTGGTCGTATATGGCAACGACAGCCTCCCGATCAACCAACTCAATGTATACGACGGGCTGCAAGGCATGCCCGACTTCATCAACATCACGCTCGACAACCTCAATGTGGTCGATCCGCAGGGCGCGCAAATCGGCATGGTGGCCTGGGAAGGCGACGATTACAACCTGGTCAACGAAACGCTGCGCATCAACGGGAACATCCTGAGCAACCTGCCGCTCAATCCCGCGAACAATGCATTCAACGGCACCAATAGTTTTACGGGTTCCTCGACGCTGTACAACATGGACCTCGATTTTTACAACATCGAGAATTATGTACACGCCGGGGATACTTCGGCAGAAGTGCAGCTCACTTCGGGTTTTGATTTTGTCATGGTCAGTACGGTGGTGACCAAGATCAACAGCCAATTGCCCGACGCGGTTATCGCTGCGGTGCAATCGCCGGTCAGTTGCGATGCGCGCCAGATTGGCCTGGATTATACGGTTTCGAATATCGGCACCAATCCTTTGCCTGCGGGCACGCTCGTGACCATCAATGCCGGAAATGTTCCGCTGCTGACCACGCAAACCACTGCCGAAATTTTGCCCGGGGCAAGCGAATCCCATACGGTTTCAATCGACATCCCCAACAGTATTCCCGACGATTTCGAACTGTTTTTCGCGGTTGACCAAAACGCTGCGGGACAGGGTACGGTAACCGAATTGGACGAAAACAACAATACTTTCTCGATCGCGATCACTTTGCTTTCCACGCCCAAGTTCAACCTGCTGCCCGGAATAACCGGTTGCCATACCGGACGCGAGGGCACTACTTTCGATTTTTCGGATTATGAACAATTGGCCAAACAGGATCCCGATGATGTGGTGCATTTTTTCACTTCGCAACAGGATGCGGAAAACAACACCAATCCCATCGAAAACAGCGCGGCCTATACCACCGCCGAAAGCCCTCAAATCATCTATGTGCGCCTGGAAAATCCGAATTGTTATGCGCTGACCTCATTTGCGTTGATTTCCAAACGATGTCCGCCAACGGTGCACAATTTTATCTCGGCCAATGAAGACGGCAAGAATGACGATTTTTTTATCGAAGGATTGCGCGATATTTTCACCCATTTCGAACTTTCGATTTACAACCGCTGGGGCCGATTGGTGTGGAGCGGCAACAACAACATGCCAAATTGGGATGGCCGAAACAACGAAGGCCCAGAAATATTGGATGGGTTGGCTTCGGATGGCACTTATTTCTACATACTCGAACTCAACGATCCCGAGTACCCGAAACCCTTGCACGGCTACCTGTATTACAAACAGTAATTATTTTTCGAGCGGTGCCAACGACCAGCGGAATTTGACCGCAATGAGCCGGATAACGATAATGACCACCGAAGTGATGACGTACAAAAGGTCGTCCTGCAGTTTCAATTCCTTGAGCATAAAGAACACACCGCCGCCAAAGATGCAGATCGTCGCATAGATCTGTCTGCGGAAAATCACCGGGATTTCGTTGCACAAAATATCGCGGATGACCCCGCCGAAACAGGCCGTCATGGTTCCGAGGGCGATGCAGATCACGGGATGCAAACCGGTGTTGATTCCTTTTTCCAATCCGATGAGCGTAAAAACGCCCAACCCGATCGTATCAAATAAAAAGAGTGATGTCCGCAATTTATCGAGTCGCTTGCGGAACAGGATTGCCAATAAAAATCCGCCGCAAATCACATACACATAATTGAGGTCGCGCATCCAGCCCACCGGTGTCCTGCCGATCAACGTATCGCGCAGGGTTCCGCCGCCAACGGCCGTGACAAAAGCAATGATAAACACACCGAAAGGGTCAAGTTTCTTGTTCATCGCAGTCAGCGCGCCCGACATCGCAAAGGCCATTGTACCGATAATATCCAGCAGGTAAAACATCCGATTGGAACTAATTCCTTGCAAAATTACCAAAAAACCCACAGTATAATGGCTTTAGCGTAAAAACATTGCCTTTTTATTCCTAATATTGCAGACTCATTTTTTAAACCGCCACCATTGAAGCAGATTACGAGCGTACAAAATCCTTTCATCAAATCGCTGGTGCAATTGCAGGAAAAAGCAAAATCCCGCAAACAAACCGGCACTTTCCTGATTGAAGGCCAACGTGAGATTGCGCTCGCGATCAAAGGCGGTTATGAAATCGAGACGCTCCTCTTCTATCCGGAACTCATTTCCGAAACCCAAATCTCCCAACTCATCCCACAACGCATTCCGATTGTCGAAATCAACCGCGAAGTTTTTGAAAAACTGGCGTACCGCGACACGACCGAAGGCGTCCTTGCTGTGGCCAAAAGCAAATCCCTGGAATTATCCGATTTGCAGTTGTCGCAAAACCCGTTGATTTTGGTAGCCGAAGCGCCTGAAAAACCAGGCAATATCGGTGCCCTGTTGCGCACTGCCGATGCCGCCAAGCTCGACGCGGTGATCATCGCCAACCCGAAAGGTGATCTGTACAACCCGAACATCGTCCGCTCGAGTGTGGGCTGTTTGTTCACCAACCAGATCGCTACGGGAACGACGACAGAAATCATCGATTTCCTTCAAAAAAGAAACATCGATTTTTATTGCGCGACGTTACAAAATTCGACGAATTACGACACACAGGATTATTCCAAACCAACGGCTTTGGTCGTCGGAACCGAGGCCACGGGCTTGACACAGCAATGGCGCGATGCGGCGACGCAAAACATCATCATCCCAATGCAAGGCGAAATCGATTCGATGAACGTTTCGGTGGCTGCCGCCATTTTGATCTTTCGAAGCCAAAAGGCAACGCGGGTTCAAATAAGATTACCAGATTAGATTTCCCTGTAGACATGAGGGTTTACAGGAATAACTAAAACAGAACAAATGAAAAAGACAATGTTCCTGCTTTTGCTGGCTTCCGGCATCAGCTCAGCTCAGATTACGACGCCCCAAGTCGATGAATTGGTCGAAAGAACACTGAAAACATTTGATGTCCCGGGAATTGCCGTGGCCATTGTCAAAGATGGCAAGGTGGTGCATTCCAAAGGATACGGCGTACGATCGATTGCAACCCAACAGAAAGTGGACGAGAATACTTTGTTTGGGATTGCCTCCAACAGCAAGGCGTTTACTTCCGCCGCGCTCGCGATGCTTGTCGATGAAGGCAAGCTGCAATGGGACGACAAGGTCATCAAGTACATTCCCGAATTCAAGATGTACAATGCCTATGTGACCAACGAATTCACCGTACGCGATTTGCTTACGCACCGCAGCGGACTTGGGCTTGGTGCGGGCGATTTGATGATCTGGCCCGACCGCAACAACTTCACCACCGATGACATCATCCACAATTTGCAGTTCCTCAAACCGGTCTCGGCTTTCCGGACCAAATACGATTACGACAACCTGCTGTACATTGTGGCCGGCGAAGTCGTGCACCGCGTCAGTGGCATGAGTTGGTGCGATTTCATCGAAAACCGCATCATGAAACCATTGCAGATGGACCACAGCGCAGGGACTTTTACCCGGCTCAAGGACACGACCAATGTGATTGCGCCGCACGTCCCTACCGACGGCAAGTTAAAAGCCATTTCGCGCTACAAAGGCAGCACATTCGATGCCGCCGCCGGGATCTATTCGAGCGTGAAAGATCTGTCGAAATGGGTCATTACCCAACTCAATCGAGGCAAATACGACAACGGCAAAGTGCTGTTTTCCGAAAAACAAAACAAAGAAATGTGGGCTTCGAATACGCTGATGCCCAATACGCCGATTCCGCCTTATAAATCCAATTTCAAGACCTATGGATTGGGTTGGCAACTCACCGACATCAATGGCTACAAACAGATCTCGCATACGGGCGGTCTCGATGGGATCGTGACGCAGGTGCTGATGATTCCGGAAATCGGGCTCGGGATTATCGTGCTCACGAACCAGCAATCGGGTGCGGCTTTCACATCGATCTCGAATACGATCAAGGACAGCTACCTTGGGCTTCCGGCTTTCGACCATATCGCCAAATTGAGCCAGCAACGCCAGCAAAAAGAAGACGATGCCGATAAAATCACTGAAGAAGTCTGGATGACCGTGGCCAAAAACACCAAGGACAAAATCAAACCCGACCTCAAAAAACTGACCGGAACGTTCAAGGACAACTGGTTTGGCGAAATCACCTTATCGGAAAAGAAAGGCAAATTTTACTTTGCCTCCAAACGCTCGCCGCAGCTTGTGGGAGAGGTTTTCTTTTACAAAGACAAGACTTTTGCCGTCAAATGGGACAACCGCAGCTTTTTGGCCGATGCCTTCCTGACGTTTTCCCCCGATGACAGCAACATCAAAATGAACCCGATTTCGCCTTTGACCGATTTCAGTTATGATTTTCAGGATTTGGATTTCTACCGTGTAGAGAAAGTCCAATAGTTTTTCCTTTATTTCGATATTCGTTGTTCATTATTCGTTATTCGACATTCAAAAAAACTCAATGGCGAATATCGAATACCGAACACTGAATTTTGAATCTTCACCGGCGCGAAATCACTTGCACAACTCAAATCTTATCACTATTTTTAGGCGTTGAAGTAATTTGAGCTATGGTTGAGATTGATATTGAAAAAGAGAACAAGGCGATTGCGCAGGAATACAAAGAATTGCTCCGCATCAGTTACCAGACCTTATCGGCCGAGGACAAGAAAATGATCCGCAAAGCCTTTGATGTCGCAGTCGATGCGCACCAAGACCAACGCCGCAAATCCGGGGAAGCCTATATCTTCCATCCGATTGCCGTGGCCAAAATCGTTGCCTCCGAAATTGGGCTCGGTGCCACCGGAATCGCCGCCGCGCTGCTGCACGACGTGGTAGAAGACACCGAAGTCACTGTTGAGGACATCGAGAAGATGTTCAACAAGAAAGTCGCCCAACTCGTCGAAGGACTCACGAAAATTGCCCAAGTTCAAAAGGACTTGAATGTTTCGATGCAGGCCGAGAATTTCCGCAAGATGTTGCTCACGCTCAACGACGACGTACGCGTGATTCTGATCAAGCTCGCCGACCGTTTGCACAACATGCAGACGATGGATTCGATGGCCGAGCACAAACAAATCAAGATCGCTTCGGAAACGCTTTACATCTACGCGCCACTCGCGCACCGCCTTGGTTTGTACAACATCAAGACCAAGCTCGAGGATTTGGGTTTGAAATACACCGAACCACAAGTCTACAACGAAATCGTCAGCAAGATCAAGGAAACCAAGGAAGAACAGGACGCCTACATCAAGGACATTTCGGATGTGCTGCAACAATCGCTCGACGCCGAAGGCATCGACTACACGATCAAAGGCCGTCCGAAATCGATCTATTCGATCCGTCGTAAAATGCTCGCGCAGGGTGTTTCGTTCGACGAAGTTTACGATAAGTTTGCGCTCCGAATTGTTTACAAATCCAATCCGCACGACGAGAAATTCATCGCGTGGAAAATCTATTCGATCGTCACCGACCATTACCGTCCGAGCCCGAGCCGTTTGCGCGACTGGATTTCATCGCCCAAATCGAGCGGTTACGAAGCCTTGCACATCACGGTCATGGGGCCCAAAGGCCGATGGGTCGAAATCCAGGTGCGTTCGGAACGCATGGATGAAATCGCAGAGAAAGGCTACGCCGCGCACTACAAATACAAACAGGGTGCGACCGAGGAAAGCGGGCTTGACGTTTGGCTCAATCTGCTCAAAGAAGCGCTCGAAAACTCGGAAACGAATGCCGTTGATTTTGTCGAGGACTTCAAAATGAATTTGTATTCGAAGGAAATCTTCGTCTTTACCCCGAAAGGAGAAATCAAATCGTTGCCTAAAGGCGCAACTTCGCTCGATTTTGCGTTCAGCATCCACTCCGAAATTGGCGTCAAGACCAGAGGCACAAGGGTCAACGGCCGATTGGTCCCGCTCAACACCGAACTCAAAAGTGGCGACCAGATCGAAGTCATCACTTCGCAGAACCAAAAACCTACCATCAACTGGCTCGATTATGTGACGACCTCGCGCGCCAAGAACAAAATCAGGAATGTCCTGAACGAAAATACCAAGAAAATTGCCGAGGAAGGCAAGGAATTGCTTACGCGAAAACTCAAGCACCTCAAGGTAACCTTGAACGAACAGGTGGTCAATGAAATGGTCAATTTCTTCCGCCTCAAGACGAGCCTGGATTTGTTTTACCGCGTCGGGATCGGCGCGATCGACAACCAGCAACTCAAGGATTATGCTTCGCAGAAAAGCAACACGCTCATGAATTTCTTCAAGAGCAAAATCACGCGCAAGCACCACACCGCCGACGAGGACATCCACAAGCAAGTACTTTCGGCCAATTACGACATGCTCGTTTTTGGACCCGAACACGACAAGCTCGACTACAAACTGTCGACCTGCTGCAACCCAATCCCGGGTGACGAAGTGTTTGGTTTTGTGACGATCAATGAAGGCATCAAAGTCCACAAAAAGGATTGCCCGAATGCCATTTCGCTCCAATCGAATTATGCCTACCGCATCATCCAAGCCAAATGGATCGATTCGTCCCAGCAGGAATTCAAGGCAATTTTGAACATCACCGGAATGGATTCCCTCGGTTTGACCAATGAACTCACCAAAGTGATCTCGAACAACATGCACGTGAACATTCAGAGCATTTCCCTGAGCGGTGAGGCCGGAATTTTCAACGGACAGGTTGCGGTCATCGTTCAGAACAATACGATTTTGAAAAAACTCATCGACAACATCAAGAAGATTGATGGAATCGATAAAGTGACCCGTGTTTACAAGAATTAGAAAATGAGAAAATGTGCCAATTAGAAAATTGGCTTAATTGACTAATTTTCTAATTGCCTAATTTTCTAATTTACAATGGAACAACCTTTCTTCGACGACCATTGCCTCCTCCAAAAATCTGCCGGTAAAGGCGGCTGGACCTTCATCACGATGCCGATTATGCCGGATTTGCCCAAAAAGAAAAACAGCACCGTACGTGTACGTGGCTTTATCGACAGTTACGAACTCAAGGATGTCCACATCTGGGCGATGAAAAAAGGGACGTTTCTCGCGGTCAAGGCCGAAATCCGCAAAGCGATCAAAAAGGAAGAAGGTGACACGGTCAAACTCATTTTGTTTCTGGACGAACCGCAAATGGTGATTCCCGAGGATTTTCTGGTCTGCCTGCGCGAAGAACCCAAAATCCACAAGCTTTTCGAAAGCTATTCTGCGGCCCAAAAAAAGGAAATCACCGACTGGATTTTCTCAGCCAAGACCGAAGATGACAAAATCACGCGCATCGCACAGACGATGGAAAAACTCGAAACCGAAGTCGGTGTGCGCTAATCCCAAAGCTTTATGGACAAAGCCCAAATTCCTGTTAATTACTTCTTCAAAACTTTAATTCTTTGCAACTTTGCCGCTTTGAAACTCTTCAACTTATTACTACCTTTGTCCCATGACACTCATCTCAGTAGATAACAGCAAAAATCAGGAAATCGTCAAGAACGTCTTCACGATGTACCTCGAAAACAAAGGCCATCGCAAAACGCCTGAACGCTACGCGATACTTCAGGAAATTTACGACAGCGAGGAGCATTTTGACATAGAAAACCTCTATCTCAAGATGAAAAACAAGAACTACCGCGTGAGCCGCGCGACCTTGTACAATACGATCGAACTGTTGCTCGATTGTGCACTTGTGCGCAAACACCAGTTCGGCCAAAACCAGGCGCATTACGAAAAATCCTATTTCGACAAACAGCACGACCACATCATCATGACCGATTCGGGCGAGGTGATCGAGTTCTGCGACCCGCGCATCCAGTCGATCAAAAAGACGATCGAGGAGATTTTCGACATCGAGATCCACAACCATTCGCTGTACCTTTACGGACAGAAGAAAAAATCAGAAAACTAGACTAATTATGAATAATTGGGCGTTGCGTCGGCTGGAAAATGTAGAGAAACCTCACGTTTGGTCAAGCCGCCGCCGGGCTATCCGTTGCAATCTTTTACGGCCTCCGCTGCGCTGTGGCCGCGAAAAGGATTTCCACTGCCATCCCTAACGCGAACCCAACTTCAACATTCGACATTCGTTAATCATCATTCGTTAATGAATTATTTAAAAAAATGTCGAATGTCGATTAACGAATATTGAATAACGAAGTTTTAACTACATAACTACACACAAATGACAGTAGATTTACTGCTAGGATTACAATGGGGCGACGAAGGCAAAGGCAAAATCGTCGACGTACTGACCTCAAAATACGACATCATTGCCCGTTTCCAGGGCGGCCCAAATGCGGGACACACTTTAGAATTTGACGGCATCAAGCACGTTTTGAGAACCATTCCTTCGGGGATTTTCCACGCCAATTCGATCAACATCATCGGCAACGGTGTCGTGATCGACCCGGTGGTTTTCAAGAGCGAAATCGATGGATTGGCCAAATTCAACCTCGACATCAAAAACAAACTCATCATTTCGCGCAAGGCACACTTGATTTTGCCGACGCACCGTTTGCTCGATGCGGCTTCTGAAGCGGCCAAAGGCAAAGCGAAAATCGGTTCGACGCTCAAAGGCATCGGCCCGACCTATATGGACAAAACGGGCAGAAACGGACTGCGCGTAGGCGACATCGAACTCGACGATTTCAAGGAAAGATACCGCCACCTGGCCGACAAGCACGAAGCGATGATTGCGTTCTACGACGTGGCAATCCAATACAATCTGCCCGAACTTGAAAAGGAATTCTTCGAAGCGGTTGAAGATCTCAAAAAACTGACGTTCATCGACAGCGAGGAATATTTGCACAACGCCCAGGCAGCAGGCAAATCAATCCTTTGCGAAGGCGCGCAAGGCTCGTTGCTCGACGTGGATTTCGGAACGTATCCATTCGTGACTTCATCGAACACCACGGCGGCAGGTGCTTGTACCGGACTCGGCATCGCACCGAATAAAATCAAGGAAGTTTACGGAATTTTCAAAGCCTACACGACGCGTGTCGGCAGCGGCCCGTTCCCAACCGAAGATTTCGGAGAAGCTGGCGACATCATGGCCAAGATCGGTAACGAATTCGGTTCGGTTACGGGAAGAAAAAGACGTTGCGGCTGGCTCGACCTCGTCGCTTTGAAATACGCGATCCGCATCAACGGCGTGACCCAATTGATGATGATGAAAGGCGATGTACTGTCGGGATTTGATACCCTCAAAGTGTGCACGGCCTACAATTACCAAGGCCAGGAAATCGACCATTTGCCGTACAACATCGAACCCGAGAATGTGACGCCAATTTACACCGAATGCAAAGGCTGGAAAGCCGATTTGACCGGCATGTCTTCCTACGATGAATTGCCCAAAGAATTGAAAGATTACATCGCTTTTATCGAGGCAGCAGTCGAAGTCCCGATCAAGATTGTATCGGTCGGCCCCGATCGAAAGCAAACGATTATGAAATAAATAAAAAACGCCCCGAGTAATCAGGGCGTTTTTTTATCCATATTTCTAATCAATCCATTACCTGAAAAATATAAGATTCCGAAGGATTGACCACGATCAGCGAAGAACCTTCTCCATTGGCCACCGTGAGCAATACGTTGTATTGATTGTTCAATTGTTCGCGCATCACATAATTGCCGTCTTTCAAATTCCATTTCGCAATAAGATCGGCCGGAATTTTAAGTCTGAAAGTGCTCGTGGTGACCCACGAAAAATTATTGACCACGACCAATTTCTGTTTGTCCGACCAACGCGCATAGGAATAAATCCCTTCGCTGTATCCATCGGTCTTGTCGCGGTTGGCTTGTTGCAAATCCTGGAATTTACCCATCATCGCCGAACTGTGGAGCGTAAAATTGAGCAGGCTTTTGTAGAACGACCGCAAATCTTTTTCGGACTGCGTGAGTTGGCCGCCATCGAATTTGCCGCCGTTCATCCAGCGCTGGTGGTTCGGTACGCCAACATAATCGAAAATCGAAGTACGCGAACGCTTGCCGAACCCGCCATCGATGTTGCCCGCCTCGCCTACTTCCTGTCCGAAATACACCATCGTGGGCGACGTGCCGATGGTTGCCGAAACGACCATCAGCGGTTTTCCTTTTTCGGGCGTCCCTGCAAATTCCGGGCTTGCCAAACGTTGCTCGTCGTGGTTGTCGAGGAAATGCAGCATGTGGTGCTCGATATCGGCCAGTCCGTTTTGGATGTCCGAAATCGGGTCGGGCAAACTTTTGCCTTGGATCACTTCCTTGAGTTTGTCGTAGGTTTCGACCTTGTCGTACAGGTAATCCATTTTCCCGAGATGGATGTAATTGCGGTATTCCTTCGGATTGTAGACCTCGGCAAGCAAAAACGCATTCGGATTTTTCATCTTGATCGCCGAATTCATATAACTCCAGAATTCGTACGGCACCATTTCGGCCATGTCATAACGGAAACCGTCGACGCCTTTAGCAGTCCAATACAAGGCAATGTCGCGGAACTTTTTCCAGGAATTCGGCACGTCCTTGTCCTGCCAGAAATCGAAATGTTCCTTGACGGATTTTTCGCCAAAACCTTCGGGCAGCAACGGAAAATCCTTGGTTCCGTCGGGCCTTACCCCATAATTGATCTTGACCGTTTCGTACCAGTCGTCGATTTCGGGCTTGGCTTTGCGCGATCCGTTGCCGGTCCATTTGGCTGGATTTTCGGGAAATTTTCCATCGGCGAGCAGGTTTTTCGCACCACCCAACGGCTTGTACGTGTCCGAGGTCGGCACCTGGAACGCTTGTCCCGGAATGTAATAGAAATTGTTGTCGCGTTTGTATTCGACCGAAGTGTCATCGTCTGCACCAAAATCCCGAACGCCGGGCGGATTGGTTTTGCCCACATATTTGCGCGCAATGTGGTTCGGCACGATGTCGATGATGACCTTGAGTCCGGCTTTGTGCGTTCGCGCAATCAACGCTTCAAATTCTTCCAATCTCTTTGCCGGATTGACCGCCAAATCGGGATTGACATTGTAATAATCTTTCACGGCATAGGGCGAACCTGCGCGGCCTTTGACCACATCGGGATCGTCATTGGAAATACCGAATTTGGTATAATCGTTGACCAAGGCATGGTGCGGAACGCCCGTGTACCAAATGTGCGTGACGCCCAAATCCTTGATTTCCCTGAGCGCGACATCGGTGAAATCGTTGAACTTCCCGACACCGTTTTCGGCAATCGTACCCCAAGGCTTATTGGTCGTATTTTTATTTCCAAAAAGACGTGTAAAAACTTGGTACACGACGGCTTTTTTAGGCTGGTCAACAGGTTTAGCGCTCATGGCAGGTTGGGATTTATTTTGGGCACCGGCCGTAATCGAAAGCAGGATGGCCGCGCCACATAAGATTTTTTTCATGGGAAACTTTTTTTGGTCGTAAGCTTACAAATATAAAGATTTGCGAGGGAGATTCGGACGGCGTATAAATAATTCTTAATTCCGGCTTGGGACAGAGGGCTTTTTCATAAATTTGGCAAAAATTTCTCTGTTGAAAAGATTCTTCTTTTTTGTTCTGATGGCAATCCTCACACTGGGTTCAGCAGCCGCATGGGCGCAGGCTCCGAAAAAAGGAAAAACGGTTCCTAAGAAAACGGCCGCAGTTCCCCAAAGGATGACCACAGAATCACCCAAAAAAATCGTCATCGAGCATTCTGATTTTGGCGATGTGAACCAAGCCGAAATTCCTGACGCTTTATTACTATCCGGAAACGTGCGCATTAGCCACGACGGTGTCATCATGAACTGCAACAAGGCGTATTATTTCCAGAAGGAAAATTACATCAAGGCATTTGGCGATGTACGCATGGTGCAAGGCGACACCTTGTTCCTGAACGGAAAATATGCCGAATACAACGGCAACATGAAACAGGCTTTTGCGACCGGAAATGTCGTGATGCGCTCGCCCGACATGACCTTGGTGACCGACACGATCAACTTCGACCGCAACACGCAGGAAGCTTGGTACAATACGTATGGCACGATTACCAACAAAGAAAATGTCCTTAAAAGTAAATCCGGAAGGTATTATGTCGCGCAGAAGAAATTCCAGTTTTTGACTGCGGTGACGTTGACGAATCCGAAATACGTCTTGAAATCGAACCATTTGGATTATTTCAACAACTCGGGACACTCCTATTTATTTGGGCCATCGACGATTACGAGCGAGCAGAATTTCATTTACACCGAGAAAGGTTTTTACGACAGCAAGAAAAACGTCGGACACTTTTTGCGAAAATCGTACATCAAATACAAGGACCGATTAATCGAGGGCGACAGTTTGTATTACGACCGAAAGATTGAATTTGCCTCGGCGACGAACAATGTCAAAATTACCGACACGATCAACAAAGGCATCGTCAAAGGCCATTATGCCGAAGTGTTCAAGCAAAAAGATTCGATGTTTGTGACCAAACGCGCGGTCGCGATCAACTTGGTCGACAAGGATTCGGTTTACATTCATGGAAAGATTTTGATGATCACCGGAAAGCCCGAAAACCGCGTCATCCGGGCGTTCAAGAATGCGCGTTTTTACAAGACCGATCTGGCAGGCAAATGCGATTCGATCCATTCGAGCCAGAAAACCAACATCACGCAGCTCATCGGGCGACCCATTTTGTGGAATTTCGACAACCAGATGACGGGCGATGTGATGCACCTGATCGGCAACGACCAGACCGAAAAACTCGATTCGCTCAAGGTATTGAACAATGCGTTCATCATTTCGAAAGACACGCTCGGCACAGGTTACAACCAAGTCAAGGGCCTCAATTTATACGGCAAGTTCCGCGACAATAAATTGTATGAAGCCGACATCATCAAGAACACCGAGGTCATTTATTATATGTACAATGACAAAAACGAGCTGATCGGCATCAACAAGAATGTGAGCAGCAAGATCAACATGACGATGGACGGCAACAAAATTGACACCATGACATTTTTCACGAATGTGGACGGTGATATTTTCCCGGAAAAGGATTTGCCCGAAAATGCGCGGAAGCTACGTGGTTTTGTATGGCGCGGCGATGAGATCATCAGAAGCAAGGACGATATTTTCCCGCCAGAGGAAAACGAACTCAACGATAAGATCATCGAACAAAGCAAGGCGGAAATGGCCAAGGAAAATGTGCCGATGGAAATCCGGAAGGAGACTTTGGATTATGATAAGAACAATCCGCAACCGAAGCCCAAAGTCGATTCGGAGAAACCGACGCCTTAGTTTGCAGCGGTTGCGTTAGCGGTTGCAGCGGCATCCTTTTTTGAAGTCCCGAAGCATCGGGACGGAGAAAAAGATAGAGCGGAAAACGCGGCGATGGCTTCGACAGAAATTCTAATTCCGGCTAAACCTCCAGCCAGCGCAACGCCCACCCGAGGCTCAGCCGAACTGAGCGAAGCTAAAAATTGCTCATTATTAATTGTTAATTATTCATTATTAATTGAATTCCGATTTTTTAAAATACCAAGCCCAAACCTCACCTTACCCGTTAGGGATGGAAGTTTCGCATGCCGACGGTTCTTATATCTATGACACGAATGGCAAAGCGTACCTTGATTTTGTCGCCGGTGTTTCGGCCTGTACGCTCGGTCATCGTCCTGAACGGGTGAACAATGCCATTAAAGACCAACTCGACAAATATTCGCATGTGATGGTTTACGGTGAATATTCGCAAAGTCCGGCGGTGGAATTCTGCAAGTTGCTCGTTTCGCTGTTGCCAGAATCTTTGAACAAAGTTTATCTCGTCAATTCTGGAACGGAGGCCACCGAAGGCGCTTTGAAACTGGTTCGACGTGTGACTGGAAGAAGCCAATTGATTTCTTGCAAGAATGCCTATCACGGCAATACGATGGGTTCGATGAGCGTGATGGGGTTTGAAGAACGCAAGCAGGTGTTCCGTCCTTTGATTCCCGATGTGGATTTCATTACGTTTAACAGCGAAGCCGATTTGGAGAAAATCACGACCAAAACCGCCGGGATTATTTTAGAAAGTATTCAAGGCGGCGCGGGTTTTATCCAACCTCAAAACGGTTTTCTCAAAAAAGTAAAACAACGTTGCGAAGAAGTCGGCGCTTTGATGATCATCGATGAAATCCAGCCCGGATTCGGACGCACCGGAAAATTGATGGGTTTTGAAAACTACGAGGTCGTTCCAGACGTAATTATATTAGGCAAAGGCATGGGCGGCGGCATGCCGTGCGGTGCTTTTGTCGCCAAGGCCGAATACATGGATTTGCTGAGCCATGACCCAAAGCTCGGGCACATTACCACTTTTGGCGGACATCCTGTCATTGCGGCAGCCTGTCTGGCCACTTTGAAGGAAATTACTGAAACGGATTTGATTCCGCAGACAATCGAGAAGGAAAAACTGTTCCGTTCGCTTTTGGTACATCCTTTGTTGACCGAAATTCGCGGCAAGGGCTTGATGCTCGCCGCGATGACAGCAGATCCGGAAATCACCAACCGCGTGATTTTCAAATGTCAGGACAAGGGACTGATTTTATTCTGGCTGCTCTTTGAAGGTTGCGCAATTAGGATTACCCCGCCGCTGACGATTTCTGAAAACGAAATCCGCGAAGGCTGCCAAATAATCCTCGAAGCGATGGATGAAGTAATGAAAGAGAATCAAACAAATACCACAAAGTGACGTTTAATGTTAAACGACTGAATCCCAAAAACTACCGTAGGGATTTTGTTAATTAAATTGTTCACAAACTAATACCGATTGTCCTGGGACCAATAAAACCGTTAGCTACTTTTATTTCAGGATAATTTTAAAGATATACAGTATGCATTTAAGCGACGAAGAAGACAACTACAATTTATCCTTATCAAAATTCGAATCGATGCTGAAAACGAACAAAGTTTTCTTCTTTGATTCAGAGGAATTCGAAGAAATCATTCTTCATTACCTCGATATGGGTAAAGCATTTTTAGCCAAAAAAGCCTTAAAATTAGCACTCGAGCAACATCCCAAATCAACCGGTCTCAAACTGGTTCAGGTAGAAATGTTGGTCTATGATGACAAACTCGATCAAGCCGAAAAATTGCTCAACGAACTCTACGCACTCGAACCTACGAACGAAGAAATCTACATCCAGAAAGCCAACATTTATTCCAAACGCGACAACCACGAGAAAGCGGTTGAATTGCTCAACATCGCGTTGCAGCACACCGACGATTACGCCGATGTGTACAACCTGATCGGGATGGAATACCTGTTTATGGACAACCTGGAAATGGCAAAGGAAAGTTTCATCAAATGCCTCGAAGAAGACACCGACGATCAGGCCGCATTGTACAATGTGGTGTATTGTTTCGAATTCCTCGACCAGAACGAACAAGCCATTGCTTACCTGAACCAATACATTGACAAGAATCCGTACAGCGAAATCGCCTGGCACCAGAAAGGCCGTTTGCATTACGGACTCAAACAATACGAAGACGCCTTGCGCGCCTTCGATTATGCGACGCTCATCGACGAAGAATTTATGGGCGCCTTCATGGAAAAAGCCAAATCATTGGAGCGTTTGAAACGTTACGAGGAAGCGATCGAAGCCTACAACCGCACCATAGAACTTGACGATCCGACATCATATGCACTGTTGCGCATCGGGAAATGCCATGAGAAATTGGGCAACGATACACTGGCCTTGAAGTTCTACAACAAAACGGTACACGAAGATCCGTTGCTCGACAAGGGCTGGATTGCGATCACCGATTTTTACATGCGTCAGAAAAATTACCAGAAAGCGTTGTTTTATGTGAACAAGGCGCTCAATATCGACAACGAAAACCGTTTGTACTGGAAACGCTACGCCGCCATCAACAAGGAAATGCATTTTTTCGAGGAGGCCGAAATCGGGTACCGTAAGGCCGTGGAGTTGGGCGATTTCCAATTGGACACTTGGTTGTTCTGGGTCGACATCCTGCAATTTCTGGGAGAATTCGACAATGCCGTACAGACTTTGCTGCAAGCCTCCGAATATTTCCCGGACGAATATGAAGTCGAATATCGACTGGCCGGTTTGTATTACATCCTCGGCGAAAACGACAAAGGAAAGTTCCACCTGACCAACGGATTGCGCATGAACTTCGAAAACCACATCATTCTTGAGGAATTGTACCCAGCCGTTTGGGACAAAAAATCGATACAGAACATTATCGCAAAATACAGGAAAGATTAACTTACCTACAACAAATTGCTAATCGGCCGGTAACACCATACCGGCCGATTTTTTTATCTTAGCGGTATGGAAGAACAACACAAAGTATATGGCTTGATCGGGCGCAACATCGGGCATTCGTTTTCGAAGAAATACTTCACCGAGCGGTTTGAAAAAGACCAACTCGATGACCATTCTTATCAAAATTTTGACATCGAAAGCATCGAACAGTTCCCAGAAATCATCAAGGACAATCCCAATCTGGCCGGGCTTAACGTGACGATCCCCTACAAAGAAGCCGTCATTCCGTATCTGAACAAACTCTCGAAAAAAGCCGCAAAGATTGGGGCGGTCAACACGATCCGATTCACCAAGAACGGCAACCTCAAGGGCTACAACACCGATTGCTTCGGATTCGAAGAATCGCTTTATCCGCTGTTGCAAAAACACCACAAAAAAGCGTTGATCCTGGGAACCGGCGGGGCTTCGAAGGCCGTGGCATTTGCATTGGAACAACTCGGAATCATTTACACTTTCGTTTCGCGTGAAGCCAAAGCCAACACGATCGGTTACGACCGGATTAACACCACCACTTTCGACAATTACCAAATCATCATCAACTGCACGCCACTCGGCACGAGCCCGAATACCGATGAATGTCCGCCGTTGCCCTACGAATTCTTCACAACTGACCATATCGCTTATGATTTGATCTACAATCCCGAGGAAACCTTGTTCCTGCAAAAGGCGAAAGAGCAGGGCGCGGTCACCAAAAACGGTATGGAAATGTTGGTTTTACAAGCCGAGAAAGCTTGGAAAATCTGGCACAAATAAAAAACCACCAGTTTCCTGATGGTTTACAATTTACTGCTCTTGCGAATCGCGCATCCGCTTTTCTCTCCTATTCTTGTGGCGCTCTTTCTGGATGTCAAGATAGGTCTTGAACTGTTGCTCTGAAAGGATTTTTTTGACTTCCTCGTCCTTGCGGTCTTTGATTTCTTTTACCTTTTTGGCCTTTTCAGTGCGATCGCCCTCACCGTCTTTGATGCCTTTGATTTCCTGGTGAAACTTTTTGTTGATTTCCTTGAACGATTTTTCTTGTTCGGGACTCAAGGCCAGGCGCTTCTTGTTTTCTTCGAATTGGGCTTTTCGTTCTTCTTTCTGCGCCTCGGTCAATTGCGGTCTTTGCTTGGCTGGCTTGGCTTCTTGCGCTTGCATGTTTGCCATGAATGCCAAAAGCACTAAGGCTGTAAAAACTAATTTCAGATTTTTCATTTTTGTTGTTTTTAAATTTCGGGGCTAGGACAAATGCAACGATTTAAAGTTTAATCGGAATCCGGAAATTTATGTAAATCTTCACATTGCCCGCCGTCCAAAATCGAATCGAAATACCTTGAATCGCTTTAAATTAGCCGATTTGCTTTGAATTTTGGGATCGCTTTACTATCTTACGCCCTCAAATTTTATAAACCTTAAACATTTTAGCAAATGTTAGAAGAAAAGAATGATAACCTGTCCCATTCAAACGAGGCAGACGGAACACCAGAACAAACTACATCGCTGGCCGACACCAACGTTGGCGAACCAGCCGAACAAAGTACTGAAAATGCGGATGCTATGACCGCGGAGCATGACGAAGCCTTGTCCACAACAGACAATGAGCCCATCGTAGAAGCCGAAGCAATTTCGGATGCCACTGAAACTGAAGCAACACCACAAGAGGAAGTACCTGCGCAAAATCCAGAACCAGAAGCGGGCATCGAGGAACCAATTACCGAAGATGCCACACAAAATACAACCCCAGAATTGGAAGAACCGGCTGCCGAGGCGCCTGTGATTGAACTGTCTCCGGAAGAAGTCGCAGACGATTCGATGGTCGTGGAAGACAATTCGAACCTCGATGTCATGGAAACCATCGCCGAAGTCAACGCACAGGAAAGCGAAGACGAAACGTTGCGCCACGACATCCCGATGCAGGATTACGAGACTTTCTCGATGGACGATCTCGTCTCCGAACTCGACAAACTCGCTGCCAATGAAAAGGTCATGGCCGTCAAAGACCATGTTGAGGAAATCCGCAAATCATTCCTGGCCAAGTACCATCATTTTATTGACGAAAAACGCGACGAATGGCATGCCGAAAATCCAGATACGACTGAGGATTTCCATTACGAATTCCCGCTCAAGCGCCGATTTGACCAAATCTATTCGCAATACCGCGACCGAAAGAATGCGCATTTCAAGAACCTCCAGGGCAATCTTGAATCGAATTTGAAAGTACGCCTTGCGATTGTAGAAGAACTCAAAAACCTCATCAACCCACAGGAAAACATCAAGGACACGCTCAAGCATTTCAACGACATCCGCGAACGTTGGAAAAATGCGGGCCCGATCCCGAAAGACAAATACAACCACGTCTGGAACAACTACCATTTCCACGTCGAGAATTTTTACGATTATTTGCACCTTGACCGCGAGGCGCGCGACATCGACTTCAAGCACAACCTCGAGCAGAAACAGCGCATCATCGCCCGCGTTGAGGAATTGGTCGGTGAAGCCGATATCAACAAAGCCTTCCGCGAATTGCAGGATCTGCACAAAATCTGGAAGGAAGACATCGGGCCGGTTTCGCGCGAACACCGCGAGGAAATCTGGAACCGCTTCAGCGAATTGACCAAACAGATGCACGACAAACGCGAGCAATTGTTTGAGAAAATGCGCGCCGGCGAAACCGATAATCTCGAAAAGAAAAAAGACCTCATCGCCAAAATCGAAGTGTTGGCACAGGAAAAGGTCAATTCGCATGCCCTTTGGCTGCAACAGATTGAAAAAGTCGAAGCCCTGCGCAACGAGTTTTTCGCCACAGGAAAAGTCCCAGCCGAGGTCAACGAGGAAACCTGGACGTCTTTCAAGAACGCCGTTCGCAATTTCAACGCGCTCAAGAACTCATTCTACAAGGAAATCAAGAAAGACCAGAACGACAACCTGAGCCGCAAACAGGCTTTGGTCGCCAAGGCCAACGAACTCAAGGACAGTACCGATTTCGCTGCGACGACGCCGATCATGAAGCAAATCCAGGAAGAATGGAAAACGATCGGCCACGTGCCGAGGAAATTCTCCGATAAACTCTGGGGCGAATTCAAGGCGGCCTGCAACCATTATTTCGAAAAGCTCAAGGAATCGAAAACCGAAGAAAATGCCGAGGAAGTCGAAGCGTTTGATAAGAAGAAAGCCTATCTCGAAACGCTGCGCGAATTCCAGTTGACAGGCGAGCACAAAGCCGATCTCGATGCCATCAAGGCGCACATCGAAAACTGGAAGGGTTTTGGAAAGGTGCCGTTCCCGAGAAGACACATCGAAGGGAAGTTCAATAAAATCCTCGACGCTTTATTTGAAAAATTGAGCCTGAGCAAGAAGGAATCGGACATGATGCGTTTCAACAACCGTGTCAACCAATTGGCCGAAAGCGACGATACGCGCAAACTCGACAACGAGAAGATTTTCCTGATGCGCAAAATTGACGAAGTGCAGGGCGAGATTTTCCAATTGGAAAACAACATCCAGTTCTTCACGAGCAAGGACAAGAATCCGAAGAAAGAAAACCCGATGATCACCGAAGTCCGCAAGAGTATCGAGAAACACAAGGAAGAATTGACGGTACTCAAGGAAAAACTCAAGCAGCTTAGGAATATGACGCAGGAATAAAATCCTGAAATAGTATTGGCCACGAATGCGCGAATTAAACTTAAAAATTCGTGAATTCGTGGCTTTTTTATGCAATCTGGTTGGCCAATCCCATTATTTCTGCTATTTTTGGCACATGGGGAAAATCAAACACATCTTATTGATTTTGTTGCTGTTTGCCGGCTTGTCTTTCGCTTTTGGTGAAAAACAACTGGCCGAAACGCCTCCCATTGCCGAACAACCCGTTTCGGAATTCTCCCAAGAAGGCTTGCATGCCTTGGCTTTCATCCAACCTGAGTCGACACAGCACCTCGTATCGAATGCCAAACCGTTTGCATTTTCGGTAGCCAAACTCGCGGCTTTCCTCAGCATCGATTTTTGTGTTTCAGGACAAAAAACAATCCGAAAAAACTTCTTTTTACAGGACATCAACCGATGCGAAACCGTGTCGTTGCTGCTCTTTCCCTATCATTTCTTTTGGTGATTTGACGCCTTGAATTTCCAGAAAATTTTCATGCGGGCTGTCTTTGACAGTTCCGACTTTGCATTCATTCATTAAAAAAATAGATTATGGATACTTCCGTAACCCTCATCGGTCTTGCCATTACGGTACTGATCGCCATCCCGTTGTACAAGGTTTTTCGTTCGAACAGCCTCAACAAGAAAAAAATTAACGAACTCCTGGCACAGCATCCGCAGTTCCATTTCGGGCAAACCGAAACGCTCAACAAAAAATTCTATGCGCTCGACCAAAAGAACAAAGGGTTCTTTTTTATCGACTTCAATTTCAAACCCGAGCACACGGCTTTCGTCGACCTCAATACCGTCAGCAGTTGCCGTTTGGTTCCGACCACGGAAAACTTTTCGGGCGATACCTTAAAATTGGAACTCGAATTCCTGCACAAAAATTCCGATAAGGATTTTGTCGCGGTCTACAACATCGAACACGACCAGATTACACAGGTTTGCCTGCACGAAGACCAGGAAATGGCCAAGAAATGGCAGAAAAATATTATCCTTACGCTTGCCACGTAATTGTTTTTTATTAGTTCGGAATGAGGTCCAGTATTGGGCCTCTTTCTTTTTATGGCCACGAACACACAAATTTTTAAATCAGATTCGTGAATTCGTAGCTATCTATTAAAGCTTCTTTGCTTCGTTCCAATAGACATCCATTTCAGCCAAAGTCATCTCGGACAAAGGCTTGCCGAGTTCTGCCGATTTGCTTTCGAGGTACTGGAAGCGTTTGATGAATTTCTTGTTCGTGCGTTCGAGCGCGTCTTCGGGATTTACGTTGAGGAAACGCGCATAATTGATCATCGAAAACAGCACGTCGCCAAACTCGCCCTCGATTTTATCCTGGTTCGCGCTTTTGACTTCTTCCTGCAATTCGCCCAATTCTTCCTGCAACTTGTCCCAAACCTGATGCGGTTCTTCCCAATCAAAACCGACGCCTTTGACTTTGTCCTGAATTCTTGAAGCTTTGACCAACGCGGGCAGGCTTTTCGGCACGCCTTCCAAAACCGATTTCTTGCCTTCCTTGAGCTTGAGTTTCTCCCAATTGCGTTTGACTTCTTCCTCGTCCTCCACCTTTACATCACCATAAATGTGCGGATGACGGTGGATCAGCTTCTCGCAGATTTCATGGCACACATCGGCCATGTCAAAATCGCCGGTCTCGCTGCCGATCTTGGCGTAAAAAACGATGTGCAGCAACAAATCGCCGAGCTCTTTCTTGACTTCGTTCAAATCGTTGTCGAGAATCGCATCGCCGAGTTCATAGGTTTCTTCGATCGTCAAATGGCGCAGGCTCTGCATCGTCTGTTTTTTGTCCCAAGGGCATTGCGCACGCAGGTCGTCCATAATGTTGAGCAAGCGTTCGAAAGCCTGGAGTTGGAGTGGTCTGGAATTCATTGTAAATAGGTTTGCATAAAAATAAGAAATCCTGCCGCGAAACAAATCAAGGCAGGATTGTATTTATCAGTAGTTTTCAACTTACTCGGCCGGTTCGGTAGTTGCGGCTTCTTTTTTGGCTGGCGCTTCTTTCGAAACCAAGCCTTTGGCCTGTAGAATGTTGTACCAGTTCAATACCTTTTTGATATCAGACGGATACACGCGGTCTTTGTCGTAATCCGGGAGAATCTCAGAAAAATAATCCATCAATTTGGCATTGTCTTCCTTGTGTGACAAAGCAGGACCATTGTCTTCCTTGATGGCGATGTTGCGCATGACTTCGGCCAGCGGTTTTTCTTCGGAATTGGTGTACATCGAAATCTCCGACAACAAACTCACGTTGCTTCTCAGGCCCACCGTAATTTTCTTGCCATCGATTAAAGATTCGGCCACAAAGCCCGAACGCGTTTGGATTTTGAGTGCATACAAACCCGGTTTTCCGGAAATCGCTAATATTTTTTCTAAGTTCATTTTAATAACAATTTTATTTTTTTCTTGGTTCTTGGTTCTTTGCTCCTGGTGTTCTTATCTTCCTTTTTTGGGAGCGGCAAATTTCATCTTGTAGTCCGGACGCGCCTTGCCTTCCATGATGTTTTGCAGTTTCTTTTTGATGAGTTGCTTTTTGAGCGTCGAGATCTTGTCGGTAAACAAAATCCCTTCGATGTGGTCGTATTCGTGTTGGATCACGCGCGCGATCAATCCGTCGAAAACATCGGTGTGCTTGTTGAAGTCCTCATCATAGTATTCGATCGTGATTTTCTCATGTCGGTAGACATCCTCACGCACTTCCGGAATACTCAGGCAACCTTCGTTAAAGCCCCACTCCTCGCCTTCTTCCTTGAGCATTTGGGCATTGATAAAGGTTTTGCGGAAGCTTTTGAGCTCGGTTTGTTCTTCGCTGGACAAATCGTCGTCCTCGCCAAAAGGTTTGGTGTCGATCACAAAAAGTCGAATGCCCAATCCGACCTGCGGTGCCGCAAGCCCAACGCCATACGCATTGTACATGGTTTCGTACATGTCGGCGATGATTTGCTTCAGGTGTGGATAATCTTGCGAAATGGGCTCGCAAACCTTTCTGAGCACGGGATCGCCGTATCCTACAATTGGTAAAATCATTCTTTAATGGTATTTGAATACGAATGTGGTTGGCAAAAATAGTGAAAAAATAGACATTGGTTTAGCCGATGTTAAGAATTGGCAAATTTTTACAATTTTATCTTAATTCGACCGGGTTTGCTGCCGATTTCTTAACACATTGCGTAACTTTGCCGGCAACACTTTCCCAATGATTGACCGCGTCCGAAAATTTACCGACAGCACCCATTTTACCAATGCGGTCAAAGTAACCCTTGCGTCCGTCATACCCGCCGTGGCATTGTCGCAGTTCGGTCACTTCGAGATGGGTTTTACGATTGCCCTTGGCGCTTTCCTGACCTATCCGAGCGATATTCCGAGCAACCTCAAACACAAAATCAACGGCGTACTCGTGGCGGCTTTGATCGTGGCGGGCTGCAATCTATTGGTCAACGTATTGCATCCTTTCCCATGGATTTTGTATCCGGTTATTGCGTTGACGGTATTTTTCCTGTGCATGATTTCGGTCTATGGCCACCGTGCGAACATGGTGTCGTTTTCGGGATTGCTTGCCATTTCGTTGGCTTTTGGACACCTGCACACCGGAATGGACATGCTCATCAATTCGGGATTGATGTTATTAGGTGGGCTATTTTATTTATTGATTTCCTTCATTTTTCATATCCTACGCCCTTACCGTTACGTAGAATTGCAGATTTCGGAATGCATCCGATTGACCTCCAAATACCTCAAGTTGCGCGGCGATTTGTGGAATGCCGATGCCAACCGCGCCAAGATCATCGAAAAGCAACTGCACTTGCAGGTCGAACTCAACGTGATCCATGAAAACATCCGCGAAATCCTGATCCGCAACCGTCCCGATTCTGGAAGTTCGAACCAGAACCGCAAGATGCTGCTCGTGTTTATATCTTTGGTTGAAATTATGGAACTCGCGTTGTCGACTTCGTTTGACCATTCCAAACTGCACCAGAAATTCGACGCGCATCCGAAAGTGCTCGCGACCTACCAAAACCTGGCCTACAACCTCGCCGCGACTTTAAAGCAATTGTCGAAAAGCATCGAAAAACACCAGAAATACGTCTCTAAACATTTTTTGTTCAAGGACCTTGGGCAACTCCAGACAGTCATCCGTGATTATGAAACTGCAACTGCCGATGCCGACGGCGTCTGGATGCTGACCAACATGCTGCACTATGCCGAAAAACAGGTCGAGAAAATTTCGGTCGTCGAGCGCGCGTTTATGCTCGCCGTGAGTTCGCAGGATTTCAAGGGGCGCGACAAGGACTTGGAAAAATTCCTTGTGCCGTTGTATTATCCGTGGAGCACATTCCGCGAGAATTTGAGTTTTTCCTCCACCTATTTCCGGCACGCCCTGCGGATGACGATCACGATATTGGTTGGATTTCTCATCGGTGTTCTTTTCCCGTTGCAAAACGTCTATTGGATTTTGCTCACGATCGTGGTCATCATGCGTCCGGGTTACGGGCTTACCAAAGAGCGGTCCTGGCACCGCATTTTCGGGACCATTTTGGGCGGACTCATTGCCTTTGCGCTTTTAACCGTCGTACACAATCCGGTTTTGATTGGTGCCTTTGCCGTGATTGCGATGGTTCTGGGTTTTACCTTTACGGCAATCAATTACAAGATCGGGGCGACATTCGTGACCATTTATGTAGTCTTTATTTACGGATTGCTGACGCCCAATATCGAAGATGTGATCCAATTCCGTATTGTCGATACTTTGGTAGGCGCAGCCTTGTCGTTCTTGGCGAGCTATTTCTTGTGGCCATCCTGGAATTTCTCAATGCGCCGGTCCACCTCAAGAAATCGATCGAGGCCAACCGCAATTACCTGAGCGAAATCTCGCGTTTCTACAACGAGAAAGGCGCCGTTACGACCACTTACCGTTTGGCGCGCAAAAATGCCTTTATCGAAATCGGGAATTTGATGTCGTCGTTCCAACGCATGTCTCAGGAGCCGCGGTCAAAGCAGAGACAATTGCCGCAATTGTACAAACTCGTGGTACTCAACCATACCTTATTATCATCATCGGCTTCGTTGGGCACTTACATCCAATCGCACAAGACCACTTCGGCATCGGAAGCCTTTAATGTGGTGGTAGGCGCCGTGATCCGAAACTTGAACCAAGCCGAAGCCATACTCGAAGGAGCAACACCGCAAAATGAAGACGGCACACCCAAAGAGGAAGTCGCGCTGCGGTTTACCGAACTCAAAAACATCCGCGAAAAGGAATTGCGCGAGGCGCACCGGTACGATGCCGAAGCCTTGGAACTCAAGATGCAGGAAGCGCAACTCGTCATCGAACAGTTGGTTTGGCTCAACAATTTGTCGGAAAACATCGTCAGTACGGCTGTCCGTTTCACGAAAATGGCCTAGATCATTTTGCGCGTGAGGTAATCCTGCAACATGATCGTCGCGGCGATTTCGTCGATGAGTGCTTTGTTTTGGCGTTGTTTCTTTTTGAGCCCACCGTCGATCATCGATTGGAAAGCCAGTTTGGAAGTAAATCTTTCGTCTACGCGAACGACGGGCATTTCAGGAAAAGTTTGCTTGAATTTTTCGACAAAAACGGCAATGATTTCGGCACTTTGCGACAATTCGTTGTTCATTTGCCGCGGTTCGCCAATCAGTACCTTTGCTACATTTTCTTTTTTGAAATAATCCGTCAGGAACGAAATGGCGGTTTCCGACGGGATGGTCGTCAATCCCGAAGCGATAATCTGCAATTCGTCGGTGATGGCAATCCCGGTGCGTTTTTGTCCGTAATCGATGGCAAGAATTCTGGGCATTTTATGGCTGTTTGTTTTTTAAGGTTCCGACGCGCAGCAACAACGGAAAAGCCACACGCTTGTCGCTGTTTTCCCAAGACTGCTTCAAATCGTCCCGGATCAATTGCACGGGATCGTTCCCCATTTTGTTTTTATACGATTGCGTGGCCGACCAGGTATGAAGGTAACCGACCAGTTGGTCAAAAGTCCAGTTGAATTCATTGGTGAATTTGCACGTTTCCAATTCATTAAACGGGAACGGGATGGTTTCATACTTTTGGTCAATGTATTGGCGTTCCGCATCCCAATACGGCCCAACGATATGGTGGTAATAATCCATCAGGATGGCATCAGAATCAGGATTGGTGCTGAACAATCCATAGCCCAAAACGGCGAAAACCCCATCGGGCTTTAAAATCCGGTAGACTTCTTGGTAAAATGCATCAAACTTAAACCAATGTACGGCTTGTGCGACGGTGATCAAATCGAATTGTCGGTCAGCAAAATCGGTACGCTCGGCCGCTTCGACCTTATAAACGACATTACTAGCGGGAATCGCCTTTTGGAGTTGGCTTTGACTGATGTCTGTGGCGTAAACCATTTGAAAATAAGCCGATAGTTTATTGGCTACCTGACCGTTTCCCGTGGCCACATCA
This sequence comes from Flavobacterium sp., assembly GCF_047602195.1. GTDB lineage: Bacteria > Bacteroidota > Bacteroidia > Flavobacteriales > Flavobacteriaceae > Flavobacterium. Next base: position 1,775,134 of record NZ_JASGHW010000004.1, on the reverse strand, counting down.
AGCGCCACAACTTTAGTTTTTGCGAAAGAAGCCACATGCGCGATCATTTCATCCGGATAATGCGGACGAAATTGGGCGTAAGCCGACGATTGGATCGAAAAATGGTCTTTCATGACACAAAGATACCTATTTTACAGGCTTTAAAAGCGAAAAAAGAATGCAATTGTTAAACGTAAATTCTTACAAAATGCACCAACTAATGCATTTTATCGATGAAAATTGCATAAAAATTATACTACTTCAAAATTAATTGCGTTATTAGCAGAACCAAATCAGGCATATAATGAGCGTTAAGCAACTGCTTCCGACACTTTTTATTCTTTTTTCATTGACGCTTTCTGCACAGAACAGGACTTTTGTGTTCAGCGAGTACCAAACCCGCAATGAAAAACAGCAATGGGGCAACACCCAACGCGTGGGCTCGCAGCTCGCCAAATTCACGCCCACCCAAATCAGTGTCAAGGCCGATAAGGATTACCACCTCAACATCGTTTCCAAAACCGATTTGCCCGACAACGGCGCTATTTATTTGTGCCAGGACGAAAAGTCGAATCCGGTAACGGTCATGCTCATCGACAACATCAAGATGTACATCTACAGCACCACCAAACGCTTCATGATCAATTTTGACATGTTCGCGGGCCAAAGCTATATGGCCGACACCGATTAAGCAAGAATTTCGACGCTATATAAAACACCGCCTTTCCTAAAGCATTCGCCTTTGAGAAAGGTTTTTATTTTTGATAAATTGCGGTTATCTTTGCTAAAAATCACATACCATGAACCACCTCCGCGCGACCATCGAAGAAGCTTGGGAAAACCGCAGCTTATTACAACAACCTGAAACCATTGCTGCCATCCGCAAGGCCGTATCGTTGCTAGACGAAGGCGTTTTGCGCGTAGCCGAACCCACACTCGACGGCTGGCAGATCAACGAATGGGTCAAGAAAGCCGTCGTGCTTTATTTCCCGATCCAAAAGATGGAAACGTTCGAAGTGGGCATTTTCGAATACCACGATAAAATTCCACTCAAAAGAGGTTATGCCGAAAAAGGCATCCGTGTGGTGCCGCATGCCGTGGCGCGTCACGGGGCTTATATTTCCAAAGGCGTGATCCTGATGCCGAGCTACGTAAACATCGGCGCGTATGTAGACGAAGGCACGATGGTCGATACCTGGGCTACCGTAGGAAGCTGCGCACAGATTGGCAAGAACGTGCATTTGAGTGGCGGCGTCGGAATCGGTGGCGTGCTCGAGCCGTTGCAGGCCGCGCCCGTAATCATCGAAGACGGAGCGTTTATCGGGTCGCGCTGCATTGTCGTCGAAGGCGTGCGCGTGGAAACCGAAGCCGTGCTTGGTGCCAATGTGTGCTTGACCGCTTCTACCAAAATCATTGACGTGACTGGCGACCAACCGGTCGAAATGAAAGGCGTGGTTCCGGCGCGTTCGGTCGTGATTCCGGGCAGCTACACCAAGAAATTTGCGGCCGGCGAATACCAAGTGCCTTGTGCGCTGATCATCGGCAAGCGCAAACCATCGACCGATTTGAAGACGAGCCTTAACGACGCTTTACGCGAATACGACGTGGCGGTTTAATTTTAGTTCGCGGTTGCGTGAGCGATTGCAGCGGCATCCTTTTGCTGCCATAGCGTAGCGAAGGCCGTAAAAGATAGAGCGGAAAGCGCGACCCGCAGGGACACGCCCAACACGAGGCTGAAAGCCGAACTGAGCGAAGCTAAAAATCCAAATGAAGAAAATCCTTGTCATCCAACAAAAAATGATCGGCGATGTGCTCGCCTCGAGCATCATTTGCAACAATTTGCGGCGAATGTTTCCGGGTGCGCAGATCGATTACCTTGTGTATCCGTTTACAAAACCGGTGATTGAAAACAACCCGAATATTGACCATATTGTTTTGTTTGATGAGGCTTCGCGCAAAAGCAAAAGTGCGTTTTTGAAATTCCTGCTGTCAATCCGCAAGGAAAAATACGACATGGTCGTGGATGCGTACGGCAAGACCGAAAGCAATCTCGTGGTGGCATTTTCGGGGGCGAATACGAAAATCGGTTTTCGGAAATCGTACACCAACTTTTTGTACACCAAAACGGTGGAAGAAATTTCCAAACCGTTGACCAATGCGGGTTTGGCACTCGAGAACCGCATCAATTTGATCCGGCATTTGCTGCCCAACTTTGATTTTGACATCAAGCCGCGCATTTTCCTGACGGATTCGGAAATGGAAAACGGGCGCCAAATCCTCGACTCCAACGGCATCGACCGCAGCCAAAAAATCTATATGATTGGTGTGCTCGGCAGCGGTGAAAACAAGACCTATCCGTTTGCTTACATGGCAAAAGTGCTTGATTTCATTGTCGAAAAAACCCATGCGGTGCTGCTGTTCAATTACATGCCGTCGCAAATCAAGGAAGCCCGCGCGATTTTTGATCTGTGCCAACCCGAGACACAGCAACACATCAAGATTGACGTAGTTCCGGGCAGCATCCGCGAATTTTTGTCGATCACGCACCATTGCGATGCGCTGATCGGTAACGAAGGCGGCGCGGTCAATATGGCCAAGGCGATCGATATTCCGACCTTTACGGTGTTTTCGACCTGGATCAAGAAAGAGGCGTGGAATTCTTTTGAGGATGGAAACAAACACGTTTCGGTACATTTGAAGGATTTTAAACCGGAATTGTACGGGAACAAATCACCCAAGGACATGAAAGATGCGGCGATGGAACTGTACCAAAATTATACGCCGGACCTGATTCTGCCGACCCTGGCCGACTACCTTCAAAAAAATTAATTGGAATCGATGCCGATGGGCGTGCGCACAACTTTGTTTTTGCGCGTGTTTTCGCGGATGGCAAAATTCTTTTTCCACGTGGCTTCGTTGACATAACCACGTGCGTGATCGAGGTGCACAACGATCGCGCTGTAACGGATCTGTTTCGACTTCAACCCTTTATTGAACAGGCGTTCGCCGAGTTCACGGTCCTGTCCGCCGTATTGCATTTCCTGGTTGAACCCGTTGATGAAAACGAGGTCTTCTTTCCATCCCGAGGCGTTGTGGCCGTTCCAGGTGGGCTTGGTCGGCGTGATGAAGTTGAGCAGTTTGGCAAACCAGCCCGTCGCGCTGAGTTTGGAATTCTTGAACGATTTCTTGAGCCCGTGGTCGAGCAGCCATTGCAGGTCGAAGCAATTCTGGTTCAGGATGTCTTCTTTGGTAATGGCCTTGGAAATGTCCATCGGCAGCATGAAATAGCCGCCTGAAAGGAAATAACCTTTTTCGCGGTGCTCGAGATGCGTCGCCACAAAGTCCTTTCGCGGGATGCAATCGCCATCGGTAAACACCAGATAATCGGTGGTCGAAGCCATGATGGCCTTGTTTAAGATCTGTGATTTCTGGAAACCGTTGTCTTCCTGCCACACATGGATCAGTGGCATGCCGATTTTCGGACGCAGCGCATCGAGCAGTTCTTTGGTCTTGGGTTTGGAACCGTCGTCGGCGATGATGATTTCGAAATCTGTTTCGGTCTGTACGCTCAATCCCCAGATTACTTTTTCAAGCCATTCCTCGGAATTGTAAGTGCTCGCGATAACAGAAATTTTCATAAAATTTTGGTTTTAGCCTTTGCAAAAATAGTAAATAAATTATATTTGTTGAATATTTGCTATTGAATGAAATTAACCCCCAATAATAAAATCTCCGTTCTGATTATTACGTTGAATGAAGAGGCTCACATGAAGGAACTTTTAAGTGACCTCGATTTTGCAGATGAAGTTATTGTGGTGGATTCGTTCAGTAAAGATCGCACCAAAGAAATCTCGCTTTCGTTCCCGAATGTCAAATTTATAGAGCATCCGTTTGAGAATTATACCGCTCAACGCAATTTTGCCATTGACCAGGCGCGCAACGAATGGATTTTGTTTATCGACGCCGATGAACGCCTGACGCCCGAACTCAAGGCAGAAATCCTCGAAACGATCGAAAAAGACGAAAACATCAGCGCGTATCTGTTTTACCGCAAGTTCTTTTTCAAACGACGCGTGTTGCATTTCAGCGGTTGGCAGACCGACAAGATTTTCCGATTGTTCCGCAAGAACAAGGCGCGTTACACGAGCGAACGCCTCGTTCATGAAAAGATGACCGTGGACGGCAACGTCGGGAAATTCAAGAACAAACTGATCCATTTCTCCTATACCGATTACGATTCGTACAAACAGAAGATGATCAATTACGGGAAGTTCAAGGCACTCGAGGCGCATGCCAAAGGCGTGAACCCGAATTTCTACCATTTGTACCTGCACCCTACCTATACATTCCTGTACCAGTTCATCGTAAGGCTTGGTTTTCTCGATGGAAAAAAAGGCGTGATTATTTGCTACCTCAATGCGTTAAGCGTAGCGATGCGTTACCGCGAACTCAAGAAAATGCTCGCACAGGGAATTACTTCCAAAATTTAAGCGCTTTCTTCATTTTCTTTTTTTGGTGGAATTTGACCTGGAATTCATTGGTGTAAAACCACATCTTTTCAAAAATAGCTTCCGCTGATTTGAGCGGATACAATTTGGCGTATTCTTCACTCATTACTTGTACCATTTCCTTTTTGGGTGTGAGCCTAGAGAGGTTTTTCATGCGCTGGTCGAAATCCATCTCGCTGTGGAATCCCATGCGATTGAGGTCGACGAGAAAAAAATCATAATGACCAGCCGCCACCTTACGGATCAACGTATTTCCGGGCGAATGATCCAAAAACTCGATGCCTTTTTCGTGCAATTTGAAACAGAAATGGATGAATTGACGCAGAATCGTGTCATGTTCAGGATAATCGGGAATCTCGACGAGTTCGCGATAAGTCAAGTCCGAGACCAGGTGTTCGCTGATGTAAAAACTTTTTTCGAGTCCGAGCCATGTAAAGTTTTCCGCAAATGCGATGGGCTGCGGCGTCCCGATGCCGTTCTCGAGCAAAATATTACCGAATTCGAACGAGCGGCGCGCCTTCGATTTCCTGAAGAATTTATAGGCCACACTATTGATGAGATTCGGAACTTTAAACGATTTGATGTTGACCGTCGTGCCATCCAATTCAAAAAGCTTGATCTTATTGCGTTTCCCATTCCCGAACAAAGTCCCGGTAGTGTTGAAATGGTCAATAAACTGCTTTAAATCTGATTGGTATTTGGAAAAATTAGGATGGAAATGTAGTTGCATCAAGTTGAGTTATTGTGACAAAAGTAGGTATTGCTTTTTATTTTTCCAATTTAAGCCCTATTTTTACTCCAATTTGACAGCAGATACCGCAATTTATGGCCAAAAAAGTGTTTCTTGAAACGCACAACCTCAAAAACCGCGCGGGCGGACTCGGGACGTTCAACTATGAACTCATCAAAGGGTTCTCGCAGCTCGATTTTCCCGACCTCGAATTGATCCTGAACCTGCAAGATCCGGCCACGCTGCAGGCAGAATTCGGCAACAAATTCCAATACCACCAATACAACAGCCTGTCGCGCCATAAATTGTTCCGCAACCGCGGCAAATATGATCTTTGGCATTCGGTCAACCAGAATACGAAAGTCGAACCGGCCAAGGTTTCGAAATATGTACTGACCGTGCACGATGTCAATTTCGTCGAGGAGGTTTCATCTGACATGAACCACAAGACCAATAAATTGTTCCTCGAGAAATTGCAGCGTGCCCATGCCATTACGTACATTTCGGAGTTTGCCAAAAAGCAGACGCACCAATACTTTAACGTACCGAACGTTCCAGAATATGTGATCCACAACGGCAACCCGATTTCAACCTTGCGCGACATTTCCGCTTTCAAGGCGCCGGTCCCGACCGACAAGCCTTTCCTCTACGCGATCGGGGATTTCCTCGAGCGCAAGAATTTCCTGTCGCTCGTCCAGATGATGCCGCTGCTCCCCGATTACAATTTGATCCTCTCGGGCAGCAACGACAAACCCTATGGCATCAAAATCCGTGATTTTATCGCGCAGCACAACCTGCAAGACCAGGTGTTCTTGACCGGAAAAGTCGATGATACGGCCAAACAGTTTTATATGGCCAATTGTACCGCTTTCGTGTTTCCGTCCATCCGCGAAGGTTTCGGATTGCCTCCGATCGAGGCGATGGCGTTCGGCAAACCGGTTTTTTTATCCAACAAGACTTCGTTGCCTGAAATTGGTGGTGAGCACGCCTACTATTGGAATCAATTCGAGCCCGAATACATGAAAACGGAATTGGAAAAAGGACTCCAGCATTTCCACGCGAACCAATCCGAAATGGAAGCGCATATGAAAAAAAGAGCCGCGAGTTTCGATTGGAAAACTGCGGCTGCTCATTATTTGGATGTTTATCGGGAAATTTTGAAATAGATTTTCAGATTATCAGATTTTCGGATTACCAGATGAACTACGAAGAATAATCTGACTTTCTAAAAATCTGACAATCTGATAATCCGATAATCTACTTAAAAAGAAACTTAAACCATTGCCCAAAGTTCTTCTTCCAGATGTAAAACGACGACGGCAGTAACTTCGACCCGTCAAAATTCTTCGTGATTTCGTCAATGGTATTGCCTTCTACAAAGTCGAGCTCGTTCCACTTTTCGGGCTGGATGTAGAAAAATCCGCGCATCGACTGGTAATTGCTTTTGTTGACCGTGCGCCATTTTTCCATGAACGCATCGACATCGACTTCGTTGTTGTGGCCCCAGTTTCTGAGTTTGAAATCGATTTCCTGTTCGGTACGCGCCAAGGATTCGTGCCACAATACATTGTTGGTGTAGATGATGCGTTGGCGTGTATTGCGTGCCACACGGTAATTCGGATAGGTCGTTGCCATGATGCCGCGCGTAGGTACTTTGACGTACAACATGCCGCCATCGGTGTATTTGAACATGTTGATCAGGAAACAGGCAAACTGTACTTTATTTTTTTCAGGATTGTCAAGCAGGTGGTCGTACTTTCGCAAATCCTTGACAAAGTTTTTGAAATCGAGAAAATATTCGTCACTATCCACTTGGATCAGCCAATTGCCGATGCCCATCTTGAGCGACAGCATGTGGCGTTCGCGGTTGTCGTTTTCAATGGCCGACATCGTGGGCACATAGAAATCGTCCTTGTAAATGGTGATCTTGTTGTCCACATCGATTTGCTTGAGCCAATCGTAAAACGCAGGATCGACCTCAAATGTCGCACCCGACCAGGTACGCAAGTCTTTATCAACGGCGATGAAAATCTCATCGGCTTCCTTGTAAACCGGCGGAATCGAGTTCTTGAGCTTGATGTAATCGTAAGACAGTAAAAAACCGACCTGTATTTTTTTCATAATCTATCTTTTTAATTTGGGCAGAAACAACATCACAAAGTTGAGAAAACCTTTGGTCATTTTCCAAGCGAAAGGAAATTTTTCGATGTGAAAAACCTGACGCACGCGTTTCGAGTTGAGTTTGCTGAGCACTTTGTAATCCTCGGCGAATTGCGGAAAGAACTTGTGGATCGATTTCATGCGTTCTTCCTCGTGCAACTTTTCGTATTTCGGGGTCGATGAAATCCCCGTGAAATCATAAATCGCAATCACCAGATCGATGTGTTTGTAAGGCACGCCGATTTTACAGATGGTGTAAATGAAAAATTCGCCATCCGAGTAAATCTTGTAGTCCTCGTTGTAGAAGAAATGGTCATGGAACAACTGGCGCTTGATAAACGTCGCCTGATGACACAAGGCATTGGTGTAAAAATACCCAAAAGACAATTGGTCCGGGTAATTCTTTCTTCTTTCCGAATGCGGTTTCTTGACGATGATGTCGCCATAGAAAATCCCGTAATCGCCCGTCATCAAAGCCGTTGCCTCTTTGAGTACATCGTTGTTGTAAAATACATCGCCGCTGTTCATGAAAATCACGAACTCGCCCGTTGCCGCACGGATTCCTTTGTTCATCGCGTTGTAAACGCCCGTATCGGGTTCGCTCAACGCAAAGTCGATTCGGTCGGCGTATTGCACCATGACTTCCTTTCCGCCATCGGTGCTGTTGCCGTCGATGACCAGGAATTCAAAATCCTTAAACGACTGGGCAATGACGCTTTGGATGGTTTTCTCCAAACCTTCCTTGTCGTTGTAGTTGATGGTGATAATCGATATTTTCTTGCTCACAATGTTTTATTTTAAGGCTTCAAATCTGCGTGCAACAAATCCCGAATCAGCATTTGCGTACGGATTTGGACACCTTTATGGTTGAGATGGTACGGCGTGTCGTACATCAAATCATTTGAAAATCTGTATTGCGCTGCATTCCCGATGACCCGAAACTCATTTTCATAATAACTTTTACTGACGGCGGTAATCAATTCTTCTGCGTTGTCATACGACGCATCCTGCAAAGCCGGAAATGAAACGAGCAGCTTGGCACCTCTGGCCTTCAACTGTTGTTCGAAATCCTTTAAATGCGCCATGACATTTTCGTTGACCTCGGGCAATGATTTTCCATAAGTCACGGTATTGTGCACCGAATCGAAACGCGTCACCCAATCGCCGTATTGGTTAAATGTTTCCTTTAGATTCAACACTTTGCCTTTCGGCTTTTTGTATTCCGAACGGTTAAATTTAGTAAAAGCATATTTAGGAACGAATCCCGTAATGTTTTTTATTTGACGCCAATTCAAATCCGCCAATCCCGCGACGCGCAAATCGCAAACGGCCAACAACAGTTCTTTGTCGCCATAGGCAAAATTGCCTTCAAACTGCGCATATTCAGGAACGACCAATACGACATCGCCTTTTTGGATGTGCGGCAAGGCGTGGTCGAGGTGGAAAATCAACCCCATTCCGGCATGCAGGCCCATATTGATGGGATTCAGGTGCAACGAATCCTTGATTTTCTGTGAATCGAGACTCATGCTCAAGTTCGAACCGCCAATCATAACCAATCTTGGCGATGGCACATTTTCGAGCAACGAATCTTTGGCCAATTGTTCGAAACAACATCGAATTCTTGGCCCTCGGCGTCACCGGCAGATACAACAAAACCACCACCAAAACAATCGGTATCAGTAAGAACAAGGAAAGCTGTTTGAGAAAATCTTTCATGATTAAAACTGGAAATAAATGAATTGTTGGTTGGCGCCCGTAAATTTAAAGATCAGGAAAATGATGGCATAATAAAAAATCCAGCGCAGGGGTTTGGGCCAATTGAGTCCGAGTTTGGCCAAGGCGTATTTCTGTTCGCGTCCGAGCCATTCGACAACCATAAACCCGACCATGAGCCAAACGATCTCGTTGCGGATGTTTTGCGGTTTGGAAAACACCGAAGTCGAAAAGATTTCGCCGATGAAATGAAAGGCCGCGGTCATGCTTTCGGCGCGGAAGAAAATCCATGCGAAAGTCGACAGCGCAAACGTGATGATGATGCTCGTGAATTCTTTGAGGGTCGGAAACAAACGACCTTGCGCTACGGTTTCCAAATTGTTCCGGTTCGTACGGAAAATGATCGACGGCATGATGAACAGCGCGTTGAGGAAACCCCAAACGATGAACGTCCAATTGGCCCCATGCCAAAATCCGCTGACCAGAAAAATGATGAACGTATTGCGCACGCGCATCCAATTGCCGCCCTTGCTGCCGCCAAGCGGAATGTACAAATAATCGCGGAACCAAGTCGAGAGTGAAATGTGCCAACGGCGCCAAAACTCGGCGATGTCGCGTGAAAAATACGGATAGGAAAAGTTCCTGAGCAAATCGATCCCGAACAAACGCGCGGTTCCAAGCGCTATATCCGAATAGCCCGAGAAATCGCCGTAGATCTGGAACGCAAAGAAAATCGCGCCCACAATGTGCGTGCTTCCCGAATAATCGGCAGACTGGTTGAACACCATATTGGCATATTCGGCGCAGTTGTCGGCGATGACCACCTTCTTGAACAACCCCCATAAAATCTGGCGCAGGCCATCGACCGCATTTTCTTTGTTGAATATGCGCTTTTGTTGGATTTGCGGCAAAAGGTGCGTCGCCCGTTCAATCGGGCCGGCCACGAGCAGCGGGAAGAAACTCACAAACACCGAATAGTCGACAAAGTTGCGTTCGGGCTTGATGCGTTCCTTGTAAATATCGATCACATAAGACAATCCGTGAAACGTATAAAATGAAATCCCGACGGGCAGAATCACCTGCAACGTCCAGAAATCGGCATGAATCCCGATTGCGGACAACGAATCGGCCAACGATTGCGCAAAAAAGTTGTAGTATTTGAAAACGCCCAGAAAACCGAGGTTGATCCCGACACTGAGCCAAAACCAGAATTTCTTCATCCCGGCCGATTTGGCATCGTGCATTTTCAATCCGGTGACATAGTCGAGAACGGTCGAAAAAACGAGCAGGAACAGGAAACGCCAATCCCAGCACGCATAGAAATAATAACTCGAAACGAGCAGCAAAAAGTTCTGCAGCTTTAGATTTTTGTTCATCACAAACCAGTACAGCACGAAAACGACCGGCAGGAAAAGGGCAAAATCCAAGGAGTTAAACAGCATAGGTAATCTTTATTGGGCTTGTGTTTTTAAAAGTCCGTCCTTTTGCATTTGTTTTTTTACATCTTCATACAGACGCGTCGAACGCAAATCGACCCCTACTTTGTTCAAATGGTAGGGCGTATCGAAAATGAGGTTCTGGTCCATCGCGTATCTTTCGGGCGTGCCGAGAATCGTCAAATTTGGGATGGTGTGCAATGCCTTATCGACTTCCTTGATCTGCTTGAGACAATTGTCATAGGAAGCACGCTGGAATGGCGGATACGACAGATAAAAAGTCGCACCTTTGGCCTTGACGATCTTGTTGAATTCGGAAATCGCGGCAATCAATTCCTTGTTGAACTCGCCGCCGTCAATGTTCTTAAAAATCGGGATTTCATGCTCGAACGTCTTGCCGTAATGCAACACCGCATCGCCATATTTGTTGAAGGCATCCTTCGAATAGAAATCGTTTTTGGTCAACGCGAAATACTGGTTCGGCAGGAATTTAGAAATCGAATATTTGGGAACGAAACCATACATTTTCTTGAACTGTTCCCAACGCAGATTGAGCAGCAAACGCGGCGAAGACGTATCGAAAGCCGCGCGCAAAAGCTCCTCGCCTCCATAGGCGAAATTGCCGTAAAACTGATGGTACTCGGGTGCCATGACCACAATATCGCCAGCCTTGATGCGGTCGGCGGCGTCATCCATCATGTAAAAAGCGCCGAGTCCACCGTGGATTCCCGTATTGATCGGGTTCATGTGCAACGAGTCGACAAAAATCTGGCTGTTGAGTCCGAGGCTCATGCTCGACCCAGCAATAAAAATGATGCGCGGCTTGGCTACATTGTCGAGCAATGAATCTTTGGTAAACTTCGACATGAGCAACGATTGCCTTGCCTTTGGTGTGGCCGGCAGAAACAATCCGAGGATGAAAACCGCCATCGGGATGCTCAAAAATAAAAAGGTCTTTCTCAGGAAAAGCTTCATGGAGGTTATCTTTTAAAACTGGAAATAAATAAACTGTACGTCATTGACAGGCTTGAACCAGAAAATGGCAAACACAATCGCGAGATAGAACGACAAACGCAGCGGTTTCGGCCAATTCATTCCGAAACGTTCCAGTGCGTATTTGTGTTCGCGTCCGATCCACTCGATGGCAAAGAAAATCACGAGCAACCACACGAGGTAATTCTGGATGCCTTGCGGTTTGGTGAACAGCGACGGCGAAAACAATTCTGCCATGTAGGTGAATGCATGGTGCATGTCGGTCGCGCGGAAAATGATAAAGGCAAAAACGGTCAAACTGAACGTAGCGAGGATGTGGTAGAGTTCCTTCAACGTTGGGAACATGCGGCCCTGTGCCACGGTTTCGAGGTTATTGCGGTTCGTGTTGAAAATAATCGAAGGCATGATGTACAACGCGTTGAGGAATCCCCAAATCACGTAAGTCCAGGCCGCGCCGTGCCAAAATCCGCTCACGACGAAAATGATGAACGTATTGCGGACTTTCATCCAAGTGCCACCCTTGCTGCCGCCCAACGGAATGTAGAGGTAATCGCGGAACCAGCTCGAGAGCGAAATGTGCCATCTTCTCCAATATTCGGCGGTGTCGCGCGAGAAAAACGGATAGGCAAAATTGCGCAGCAACTCGACCCCGAACAACCTGGCGGTTCCCAAAGCGATATCCGAATAACCCGAAAAGTCGCCGTAAATCTGGAACGTAAAATAAATGACCCCGAGCAAATGCGTGCTGCCCGAAAAATCACCCGAATTGCTGAACACCATGTTCGCATATTCGGCGCAGTTGTCGGCAATGACGATTTTCTTGAACAATCCCCACAAAATCTGGCGCAAACCATCGATGGCCTGGGTGTAATTGAACTGTCTTTTGGTCTGGATCTGCGGCAAGAGGTGCGTCGCCCTTTCGATCGGACCGGCCACGAGCAGCGGAAAGAAACTCACAAACACCGAATAGTCGATGAAATTGCGTTCGGGCTTGATCTTGTCCTTGTAAATATCGATCACATACGACAAGCCGTGGAACGTGTAAAACGAAATCCCGACCGGAAGGATGATCTGCAACGTCCAGAAATGCGCCTCGAAGCCCATGCCGTGCAAGGCATCCGACATCGATTCGACAAAGAAATTGTAGTATTTGAACACACCCAAAAACCCGAGGTTGACGCCCACACTGAGCCAGAACCAGAATTTCTTCATGCCTTTGGTTTTCGCCTCAAACATCTTGATTCCAGTAGAATAATCGAGTACGGTCGAGAAAATCAACAGGAAAAGGAAACGCCAATCCCAGCAAGCGTAGAAGAAATAACTCGCCACGAGCAACAGGATGTTTTGGAGTTTTAAGTTCCCTTTGGCCGCAAACCAATACAAAAAGAACACGATTGGCAGGAAAATGAGGAAATCTACAGAATTAAAAAGCATATAATCTATCTATTTTTTGAAGCGACTGAACTTATTTTGTGCGGTTTGCAGCGCGCAAAAATAAGAAAAAATACTACAGGAGTTTGTATTTGATCGAGGTTTTAACCTTCGAAAGCAGCGTCGAGTTTGCGGTAATTTTCAGCCAGGTCGAAATTAGAGCCGAAAAACGCCCGGGCTTTTTGGGAATGCTGTTGCCAAAACCCGGGATTGGTATTCAGTTGGTTGATCCAATCGGCAAATGTTTTGGCCTCATCGGTCACCAGACAACCATTGTCGGTTTTGGCAGAAAGTCCGTCCACGCCGCGTGTGTTACAAACTACCGGAATGCCGAAAGAGAGGGCTTCGACCACTTTGATCTTCACGCCCGACCCCGAAAGCATCGGACAGATTGCAATTTTGGCATCGGCGTAAAAGACATTCAAATCTTCGACGAATTCGTGTTTGGCCACATTCGGATAATCGCCAATGGCTTGCGAGATTTTGCCAATCACGGCAATTTTCAAATCTTTGGACAGCAACGGATAAACATGGTCAAAAAACCATTGGGCCGATTGGGCATTGTGCACATTGTTACTGGCGACATAAATCAAATCCCATTTCGGACTGGCTGAAAGTTGGTCGAAATGATTGGGCATCACAAACGGAATCGTGCGCACTTTGGATTTGGAAAATTGTCCAAAAACAAAGGCTTCATCGGGTGAAATCGCCCAGGTTTCATCGAATAAATCAAGTCGTTCGATTTCAGTTCCGAAAAATTTACCGACTTCGTAACCCTTTTCATTCTTGAATTGGACGGTGGCAAAATCGTGTGTGTCGATGATGGTTTTGGCTTGGCCGACGAGCGGATTGTCTTTGATCAATTCTGCCCAGCCAACATAGGAAATAATGATAAAATCGTAGGTTTTCTGTCTTAAAATCTCGTCGAATTCCTTTCTGAAATTGAACGTCACAAAATTCATCACGCGGCTGCTTTGGTAAAACAGCGACGGAATTTTGGACGAAAACAAATACGAAATCGGATTCGTTCTCTTGGGTTTGCGGTGGATCAACATCGCTTTATTGACCCAACCGGTTTGCTCTAAATCGGTCAAATCTTGTTGCTGAAAATCCTTGTATTGCGGCCCGACGAAATCGACCTCAAAGCCTTTGTGCTTGAAATACTTTAGCAATTCAATGACACGCGTCTTGTTGCCGCTGTCCTTTTTGAGCGGGTTTTCGGGGAAGAACAACAGGATTTTCTGGCTCATTATTTTTTCATCTTGGGTAAAAACAACATTAGGAAATTCGAAAAACCTTTGAGCAGTTTCCACGCGAATTTGTGTTTCTTGATGTACAAAATATTGCGCACGCGTTTCGAGTTGAGCTCGTCCATGATCGCGTAATCGTCGATAAACATCGGGAAATATTTCTCCATGACGATGGTGCGTTCGGCCAGTTTCTGCGCTTCCGATTCGGGACGCGATGAAATGCCAGTAAAATCATAATACGACACGATCACGTCCAAATGCTGGTAGGAAATGTTCTTTTGGCAGATCGTATAAACCAGGAATTCCCAGTCCGAGACGATCTTCAAATCTTCGTTGTAATAGAAATGCTCGTTGAACAAACTTCTTCTGAGGAAACTCGTCTGGTGGCACACGCAATTGTAAGTGAAGAAATGGAACGACAATTTATCTGGATACGTAATGACCGTTTCCTTTTGCGGTTCCTTGAAAATGACGTTGCCGTAGTAATAATCTTTCGTGCCGTCGATCTGGCTTTGGACTTTCTCCAGCGTCGTGTCTTCGTAGAGATAATCGCCCGCATTGAGGAAAAACAGGTACTCGCCCGTCGCGGCCTTGATGCCTTTGTTCATCGCGTTGTAAATCCCTTTGTCGGGTTCGCTGACCCAATGCGTGATTTTGTCGGCGAATTGCCCGATGACTTCCTTGCTGCCGTCTTTGCTGCCGCCGTCGATGACGATGTACTCAAAATCCTGCCACGTTTGGCGCAGCAAACTCTCGATGGTTTGCGTCAAGCCTTTGGCGTCGTTGTAGTTGACCGTAATGATGGAAATCTTCTTGCCCACGAAATTTATACGTTGATGAATTTTTCTTCGTACACTTTGGCGATGCCTTCGGCGAGTTCTATCGAGTGCTTCCAGCCGAGGCCGTTGAGTTTGGTCGTATCGGTGAGTTTGCGCGGCGTACCGTCGGGTTTGGTCGTGTCGAATACAATCTCGCCTTCAAATCCGATGATGTCCTTGATCAGATAGGCCAAATCCTTGATCGATATTTCCTTACCGGTGCCGATGTTGACAAAACCTTTGTCGTTGTAGTTGAGCATCAAATACACACACGCATTGGCCATATCCGAAGCATGCAAAAATTCGCGCAATGGCGTTCCGCTGCCCCAAACATTGACTTCATGGTCACCATTGACTTTCGCTTCGTGGAATTTGCGCAAGAGCGCCGGCAACACGTGCGAATTCTGCAGATCGTAGTTGTCGTTGAGTCCGTACAAATTGGTCGGCATCACCGAAATGAAATTGCAGCCGTATTGGTCGCGGTACGCGTCGCACATCTTGATGCCCGAAATCTTCGCAATTGCATACGGTTCGTTCGTTTCCTCTAGTACACCGGTCAACAGGTAATCTTCGCGCAAAGGCTGTGGCGCGAGTTTCGGATAGATACAGGTCGAGCCCAAAAAGAGCAATTTCTTGACGCCATTCTTGTAACTTTCATGGATCACGTTGCTTTGGATCATGATGTTTTCGTAAAGAAAATCGGCGCGATAGGTATTATTGGCCACAATACCGCCGACTTTTGCCGCGGCAAGAAACACATATTCGGGTTTCTCGGAGGCGAAAAATTCCGAAACGGCGCGTTGGTCAATGAGATTCAGTTCGGAAGAAGTGCGCGTCACGATGTTCGTAAAACCTCGGTTTTCAAGGTCCCGGACAATCGCACTGCCCACCATTCCGCGGTGTCCTGCGACAAATATTTTTGAATTCAGTTCCATTCTTTTATTTGTAATTTTTGAGGTGGAGTTCTTTTTTGAAGATGTCCACATCGGCTGCCATCATTTCCTTGACGAGCATATCGAGCGTGTATTTCGGCTCCCAGCCCAGTTTGGTTTTGGCTTTGGTTGGATCCCCGATGAGCAAATCCACTTCGGTCGGACGGAAATACGCTGGGTCGATTTGAACAACCACCTGCCCGATTTTAAATTTGTATTCTGGGTTTGAACTCGAAACGACAGTCGCCTTTTCATCGACGCCTTCGCCTTTGAAATCGAGTTCCACACCTACTTCGCGGAACGCCATTCTAATGAAATCACGAACCGTAGTCGTTACGCCAGTTGCGATTACGAAATCTTCCGGCGTGTCTTGCTGCAAAATGCGCCACATCGCTTCGACGTAATCTTTAGCGTGCCCCCAGTCGCGTTGCGAATCGATGTTCCCCATGTACAAGGTGTCGGCCATACCGAGCGCCATCTGTGCCACGCCACGTGTAATCTTACGCGTCACAAACGTTTCGCCACGACGCGGACTTTCGTGGTTGAACAAAATCCCGTTGCAGGCAAACATATCGTAAGCTTCGCGGTAGTTCACGGTAATCCAATAAGCGTACATTTTGGCCACTGCATAAGGCGAACGCGGGTAAAACGGCGTCGTTTCTTTCTGCGGTACTTCCTGTACCAAACCGTACAATTCGGAAGTCGATGCCTGGTAGATTTTGGTTTTCTTGGTCAAGCCGAGAAGTCTTACGGCGTCGAGAATACGCAACGTCCCGATTCCGTCGGCGTTGGCGGTATATTCCGGTACATCAAAACTCACTTTGACGTGGCTCATCGCACCGAGGTTGTAGATTTCATCGGGCTGGGTTTCCTGGATGATGCGGATCAGGTTCGTCGAGTCGCTCAAATCGCCATAATGCAATTTGAAATGCGGATGTTCTACATGCGGATCTTCATAAATATGGTCGATGCGCTGCGTGTTGAACAACGAACTTCTTCTTTTGATGCCGTGCACCATATAGCCTTTTTCCAATAACAATTCGGCCAAATAAGCGCCATCCTGTCCAGTAATTCCCGTTACTAAAGCTGTTTTCATGTATTTCAGTTTGTTTTATCGTTTTTTAATTCTTCTTCTATGAGTAAATCCAACACCTGTTCGATGGTCAGATTGTAGTTCCATTGCAATTCGGAGCGCGCCTTGGTGTTGTCGCCGTACATGTCTTCGATTTCGGCCGGGCGGTGCAATTCCGGGCTGATTTGGCACGCACTTTTCGGGATGCCGAGCTTTTCAAAAACATACTCGATAATTTCCCTTAAAGATATTGAATGCCCCGAACATATCAAATAATCGGTCGGCTTTTCCTGTTCGAGCATCAGGTACATCGCCTCCACATAACGCGGCGCATAACCGAAATCGCGCTTGATGTCGATGTTGCCGACCCACAAAATATCCTGCTCACCTTTGCTGATGCGGATGCTTTCCTGGATCACTTTCTTGACAAAGAAATGCTGCTGGCGCAAATAGGATTCGTGGTTGAACAAGACGCCGCAACTGATGTGCATGCCGTAACTTTCGCGGTAATGGATACACGTGAAATGCGCCGCCGCCTTCGAAATCGCATACGGACTCAGCGGATGCAGCACGCTGTTTTCGGTGATCGGCAGGTTGTTGACACGGCCGTACATTTCGCTGCTGCTCGCTTGGTAAAAGCGGATTTTCGGATCGACGCGTTTGATGGCTTCCAATAAATTGAACACGCTCAAGGTGTTGAATTGAAAGGTTGCGATCGGATGTTTGAACGACTGAAAAACAGAGCTTTGCGCTGCCAAATTATAGAAATGAGACGGTTTGTATTCTTCAAAAAGCTGGATGATTTGCAGAATGTCGAGCAAATCGATTTCCTGGATAATCACATCGTTTTTGATGCCCAAATATTCGAGTCCGCCCCAATTGGTTTCGGCCAAACTGCGCGTCAAACCAATCACGCGATAGCCTTTGCCGAGCAACAATTGCGCGAGGTAAGCCCCGTCCTGCCCTGTAATTCCCGATATGATAGCCGTTTTGGTCATATTGCTTTTTGGTACACTTTTAAACATTCCTCGGCTGTTTTTTGCCAGCTAAATTTTTGGGCCTGCGCCAATCCTTTTTGGACGTAATCGTTTCGCAAGTTATCGTTTTGCAGTAATTCCGCGACTTTATGCTTCAGGTCGGCTGCATTGTTGAGTTCGAAATAAACACCTGCCTCGCCTGCCACTTCGGGGAACGAACTGTGGTTGGCCAACACGACCGGGCATCCGCAGGCCATGGCTTCCAAAACCGGAATCCCAAAACCTTCGTATTCGGACGGAAACACGAAACATTTCGCCTTCGAATAATAAGTCGCCAATTCATTGTCCTCGAAATTTTGCTGCTTCACCTGGTTTGAAATCCCAAGTTCATGGAGCAATGTCTTTTCTTCGGGCTCGAAACCGTTTCCGCCGGCACACACCACAAACAATTCGGGATTTTCCCTGAGCAACGGTGCCACCGAGCGGATAAAGAAAGTAAAATTTTTATAAATCGTACGGTTGCCGACAAACAAAATGTAGTTTCGAGGCAAATCGAGCGAGACGTTCGGATCGAACTTGATGCTTTGCGACAGATAGACGATATCGATTTTATTCGCGTCGATGTGCGGATAGAACCGCAGGATGTCTTTTTTGGTACTTTCGGAAATCGCGATGATGCGCGTGGCTTTTTCCATGAGCAATTTCTTGTTCGGCACCGTCGTCGTGTCGAAACCGAAATACTGCGGCAGTACTTCATGAATCATGTCGTACACCGTCAAAACGAATGGTTTATTTCCCAAACTTTCGAGGAAATACGGCGAATAATACGTCGGGACAAACAAATCGAAATCCTGGTTACGCAAAACTTTTTTCGTCTTTTCGACATTTTGCTTCCTGTAATTGTCGGCGATCTTTTTGCGTTTCTTGCGTCCGAACAGTTTAGAATTCGCAATCGCATTCCTGAAATTGCGGAACAATCCGTATTCCTTCAGATGCAAATTCTCCGAAAACACGATCGGGCATTCGATCTCGACATCTTTTTTACCGCGCAACGCCACATAGATTTCGGTATAGTATCGGGAAATACCACCAAATTTCTGTTCGTTGTACGTTTGCGGATCGAGTATGATTTTCATTCGGGTCAATTTAGGAAACTACGGTTTTAAAGATTTCGAACGATTCCTGCGCCGTCTTCTTCCAACTGAATTTTTGCGCTTGCACCAATCCTTTGGCTATGTAATCCTGACGCAAAGCCTCGTCATTGAGCAACAAATTAATTTTACTGCGCAAATCGATCTCATTGTTGAGTTCGAAATAAACGCCCGCCTCGCCTGCCACTTCGGGAAACGAACTGTGATTGGCCAATACGACCGGACATCCGCAGGCCATCGCTTCCAAAACCGGAATCCCGAAGCCTTCGTATTCCGACGGAAACACGAAACATTTGGCATCCGAATAATACGATGCGAGTTCATGGTCCTCGAAATTGCGTTGGATCAATTTTTTGCCCACCCCCAGATCGGCAATCATTTTTTGCTCGTTGGCCGTAAACGGATTGCCGCCCGCGCAAACCAGATGCAAATCATTGTCAGAAAGCAAGGTCGGCGCAATCGATTTGAGGAAAAATGCAAAGTTCTTGTAATCGCTGCGGTTACCGACGAACAAAATGTATTTCTTCGGCAGGTTCAAATGGACCGAATCGTCGTGCTTGATGCTGTACGACAAATACACGACTTCAATCTTATCGGCGCTGATGTGCGGGTAAATCTTGACGATGTCGTTTTTGGTGCTTTCGGAAATCGCGATGATTTTATCCGCTTTTTCCATGAGCCTTTTTTTATTGGGAACTGTGTGCTTGTCGCGCGTGAAATATTGCGGCAACACTTCATGGATCATATCGTAAACCGTCAAAACATAGGGTTTATTGCCCAATGCCTCTAGGAAATAAGGTGAATAATACGTCGGAATAAACAAGTCGAAATCCTGCTTCTTTAGCTTTTGCAGCGATGCCTTGATGTTGGCTTTTTTATAGGTTTTCGAAATTTTCTTGTTGACGAATTTCGGCCAAAAATTCGGATTGAAAATCTTGTTGCGCAAATTCTGGAACAACCCGGCTTCCTTCAAATGCCAATTGTCCGAATAGACGATCGGGCATTCGATCTGTACCTGCGGATTTTTTTGCAGTTCGAGAAACACTTCGGTGTGGTAGCGCGAAATGCCTCCAAATTTTTGTTCGTTATACGTTTGCGGATCCAATACTATCTTCATCGTGGTGTCGATTATCTGTGCCAGAATTTTCCGGTCGCTTTTTTATAGGCTTTGAAATATTTGCGTTGCAGTTTGGCCGGTTTCGGTTGAACCGTTTCTGCATTGAATTTTTGGATGAAATCGTGGATGTCGGTGCTGGCGATGAATTTGAGCTTGAGCCAAGCGCCTTTGTAAATCGGGTGGAAATCGTAAATGTCCCGGTAATTGTTTTCGTCGATCGACAGCCAGAACTTGAAAAACGCCTCGCCGTCGAAATCGTCCTTGTGCGACCAGTTGTTGATTTTCTGGTGGATTTCTTCCGGGTCACGCGCCCACGAATGGTGCAAAGCCCGGAAATTCGTCAGCACCTCGTCGTTGTGCTTGCCGCCCATGTCGCGCGCAAAGTTGTATTTGCCCACGAGATTGGTCGCAAACGGAAAATGCTCCTCGTTGTCGATGTACAAAAACCCGTTCTCGGTTTTCTTGAACAAGGTAATCCAATTGCCGCGGATGTTGACCGGATTGAGATCGGGACGATAAACCAAAAAGCGATTTTTCTGCAAGAATTGGTAGACTTCGTCGAAATTGAGGAAATACTCGTCGGCATCGATTTGGAGTTGCCAACAATCGGCGCCCATCTTTTCGGACAGCATATTGCGCTCACGCGTGTCGAGTTCCATCGGCGTCATGCCGGGCACATAAAATGCATCCTCGTAAAACGAAATCTTGTTTTTGGGATCGACCGCTTTGATTTTTTCGAAAAGACTTTCATCGAAATCATACGGTTTTCCGGCCCAGGTCAGACGGTCCTTGTCGATGGCCAGGATAATTTCATCGGCATAATCGTAAACGATCCTGAGCGCATCATAGATGTACTTGTAATCATACGAAATCAAAAAACCGATTTTTACCTTGACCTTTTTAGCCAGAAAACTGAACCCCATTCTCAAAAAAATTTAGGCAAAAGTAACAAAAATCTGCCGATTATCTATCAATCAGGGGTATTGGAATTGTTTGGAATTACCGAACCCAGAATTTGCCGGTCGCTTTGCGATACGCGCGGATGTATTTGCGCTGGAGCCGTGTGGGTTTTGGCGATGGGTGTATCGCATTGAATTTCTGCATGAAATCGGCGACATCGCTGCAGGCAATAAAGTTGAGTTTGTGCCAGGCGCCTTTGTAAATCGGGTGAAAATCGACAAACTCGGTATAATTGCCCTCGTCGATGCCTTTCCAAACCTTGAAAAACGCCTCGCCGTCGAAATCGTCCTTGTGCCCCCAATTGGTGATTTTCTGGTAAATTTCTTCGGGTGTGCGGGCCCAGGAATGGTGCAGCGCCTGAAAATCGGTGACCACTTCGTCATTGTGCCTGGCTCCCATGTCCCGTCCGACGTAGTACTTGGCGGTCAGGTTGGTCGCAAACGGAAAATTTTCCTCGTTGTCGATGTACAGGAAGCCGTTTTCGGTTTGCTTGAACAGCGTGATCCAGTTGGCGCGGATGCTTACGGGATTGACATCGGGACGGCGGACCAGGAAACTATTTTTCTGCAGGAACGCATAAACTTCATCGAATTGGAGAAAATATTCGTCCGAATCGATTTGCAGTTGCCAGCAATCCGGCCCCATTTTTTCGGAAAGCAGGTTGCGTTCGCGTACCTCATTTTCCATGGGCGTGAGCTCGGGCATGTAGAAATTTTCCTGGAAAAGGGAGATTTTATTTTGGGAATCCGTCGATTGGATCTGATCCAAAAAACACTCATCGAAATCGTATTTCTTTCCGGCCCAGCTCATGCGGTTCTTATCGATGGCGATAATGATTTCATCGGCATACTGATAGACTACCCGAAGCGCATCGGGCAAATATTTGTAATCGTAAGAAATCAAAAATCCGATTTTGAGCTTCACCTTTTTGTCAAGAAAACTAAATCCCATCCTGAAAAGAATTTGTGTAAAAATAAAAAATCTATGGCTAAAACCCATTTGGCCACTTTAATTTGATGCGCTGTTTTGTTCGAATCTTTGTAATTTTGCCAAAAAATCACCATGCAGGAAGAAATCCAAAAAGCATTCGAAGTCATCCAAAACGGCGGCATCATCCTTTACCCTACAGATACGGTTTGGGGAATTGGTTGCGACGCCACGAATGCCGAAGCCGTTTCAAAAATCTACCAACTCAAGCAACGTGCTGAAACCCAGAGCATGATTGTGTTGATGAACGGCGAAAAAATGATGTACAATGTCTTCAAGGACATTCCCGAAGTGGCCTGGCAGATCCTCGATCTTTCCGAAAAACCGACGACGCTCATTTTGGACAATCCCAGAAACGTAGCGGCCAATGTCATCGGCTCCGACCAAACTTTGGGCATCCGCATCGTAAAGGAACCGTTTTGTTTCAAACTCATGGAACGCATGAAAAAACCGTTGGTTTCGACCTCGGCCAATATTTCGGGACAGCCTACGCCAAAAAGTTTTGCAGAAATCAGTCCCGAAATTATCAACGGCGTGGACTATGTCGTAAATTTGCAGCGCGATAAAATCTCGGGCAAGCCGTCTACCATCATCAAGCTGACAAGCGACTCGCAGGTTAAAATCATCCGCAAATAATTTTTTATACGCCACGAATACACGAATTTTATGGAAAACGTAATTTATGCACAGGATAGCTTTCTTGTAATGAAGGCTTTGTTTGAAGTTCACAACAATCTAGGAAAAGGTTTTTCCGAAATTGTTTATAAAGATGCTATTGCACACGAATTCAAACTTTTGAAAATTCCTTTCGAAAGAGAAAAAGAATATTCGGTTCATTACAAAGATGTCGTTCTGGATCATAAATTTTATGCTGATTTTATTTTGTATAATAAAATAGTTTTGGAGATTAAATCCTGTGAATCCATTCACAGCAATCATATTTCTCAATGCTTAAATTATCTGAAAGTTTCGGATAATAAATTAGCTATTCTGGCGAATTTCAACAAGATTTCGCTCGAATACAAACGCATCGTTATTTAAAAATTCGTGAATTCGTGGCCAAAACCAATTACAAAGAAGCCCTACACCATAAAATTTTCGAAGCCGTTTCGCAGGCTTCCACCGAATTGCAACTCGAAAGCTACGTCATTGGCGGCTTTGTCCGCGATTTGCTGTTGCAACGCGACCACAAGAAAGACATCGATATTGTAGCCGTGGGCAGCGGCATTGAGCTCGCCGTAAAGGTTTCTGAATTGCTTCCCAAAAAACCCAAAGTACAGGTCTTCAAGAATTACGGCACGGCGATGCTGCGTTTCCAGGACATCGACGTCGAATTTGTGGGCGCACGCAAGGAGTCGTATGAATTCACCAGCAGGAAGCCGGTAGTGGAAAACGGCACGCTCGAAGACGACCAGAACCGGCGCGATTTCACGATCAATTCTTTGGCGCTTTCGCTCAACCCCAACAATTTTGGCGATTTGATCGATCCTTTCGACGGGCTGGCCGATTTGGAAAGCAAGACGATCAAGACACCTTTGAATCCTGACATCACCTATTCGGACGATCCGTTGCGCATGATGCGCGCGATTCGTTTTTCGGCCCAACTGCGGTTTGACATCGAGGCTGAATCCTTGGCCGCGATTACACGCAACAAGGAGCGCATCAAGATTATTTCTGGCGAGCGCATCGTAGAGGAACTGAACAAGATCCTTTCGACCGACAAGCCTTCGACCGGATTCCTGTTGCTTTACAAAACCGGTTTGCTCGAGATCATCCTGCCCGAACTGACAGCGCTCAACAATGTCGAGGAAATCGAAGGCCATACGCACAAGAACAATTTTTACCATACGCTCGAGGTCGTCGACAACATTTGCCCCAATACAGACGATGTCTGGCTGCGCTGGTCGGCATTGCTGCACGACATCGGCAAGGCACCTACCAAGCGTTTCCACAAAAAACAAGGCTGGACGTTCCACGGACACGAATTCCTGGGCGGAAAAATGGTCAAGAAAATATTCGAACGCTTGCACATGCCGCTCAACCACAAGATGAAATTCGTGCAGAAGATGGTCATGATGAGTTCGCGCCCGATCGTACTTTCGGAAGACACGGTGACCGATTCGGCGGTGCGCAGGCTGGTGTTTGATGCGGGCGAGGATGTCGAAAACCTCATGACGCTTTGCGAGGCCGACATTACGACCAAGAACCCGAACAAATTCCGCAAATACCACGACAATTTCAAGGTCGTGCGCCGCAAGATCGTCGAAGTCGAGGAACGCGACCACATCCGCAATTTCCAGCCGCCGATCACGGGTGAGGAAATCATGGAAATTTTTGACCTCAAGCCTTCACGCGAGATTGGGGTTTTGAAGGAAGCGATCAAGGAAGCGATTCTCGAGGGCGAAATCCCTAATGAATATGAAGCCGCCTATGCCTTTATGATGGCAAAAGCAGAAAAAATAGGTTTGAAAAAGTAGCCACGAATACACAAATAAAACGCTATGCAAATGAATTCGTGAATTTGTGGCCTAAAAATAACGAATGAAAAATAAATTTCTCCCCACCGCCAAAATTGCACTTGTTTTAGTTTATTTCGTTATCGTTGCCGGCGCTTTGGTGCGCATGACCGGCTCGGGAATGGGCTGTCCGGATTGGCCGAAATGTTTCGGCTACTATATTCCACCGACCGACATCAAGGAACTCACCTGGACACCGGGCAGGACTTTTGAAAAGGGACAGGTCATCATCAAAGAGGAGACGCTGCTGGTGGCCAATGCCGATTTCACCACAGGAAATACCTTTGACGAAAGCCAATGGCGGCCCTACACCAAGCACGATTACGCCATTTTTAACCCGACGCACACCTGGATCGAATACCTGAACCGATTGTGCGGTGCCTTGGCCGGGATTGCGGTGTTTGTGATGGCCGTTTTCTCATTTGGCTTTTGGAAACAAAACAAGAAAATCACGTTGCTTTCGTGGCTGGTAGTGTTTTTAATGGGATTTCAAGCCTGGCTTGGCGCGACGGTGGTGTATTCGGTATTGAACCCGATCAAGATCACCCTACACATGGTGGTGGCGTTGTTGATCGTGGCGGTGATGCTGTTCATCATCCGGAAAGCGAGTGGCAAAACCAACGACTTTAAGACCGATAATTTGTTCCATCGCCTGCTTTGGATTTCGCTGGCACTGACCTTGGCCCAGGTGGTTTTGGGCACACAGGTCAGGCAGTTTGTAGACATCCAGGTCAAATCGGTAGGATATGATAATATGCAGGCGGTGCTCGAAAACCCGATGGCGGATTTTTACATCCACCGGACTTTCTCGGTAATTGTGTTCCTGGTCAACGCCTTTTTGTTTTGGCGCAACCGAAAATTGAACCTTGGTTTTTCGAAGATGAATTGGGTGATGCTGCTGATCTGGATCGAAATTATTTCGGGAATCATGATGTATTATTTTGCGTTTCCGTTCGGGACGCAGGCAACCCATTTGGTGATTGCTTCGATTCTTTTCGGTTTGCAGTTTTATTTGATTCTGGAAGCAAAAAACACGAAAAAACAAGAATAGAATAAATCTATTTCAAATAATCAAAATATTAATATTTAGGCATTTAAAATAAATTACCTAAACTAAAATACAACCTTTTCTATTTATCAATCCAGGATTTAAAATCAGTCACTTTTTCCCGACTGACCACTACTTCATCCGCCTTGTAACTCGGCAAAACCACCTTCAACCTCGAATTGCTGTACTGCAAAATTTCACGGATGGCCTGCAGCGGAATGATAAACTTGCGGCTGACCCTGAAAAAGACCTCGGGATCCAATTCCTGTTCAAGAACCTCCAAAGTACTGTCGATTATATAATCGCGGTTCTCCTTGGTATGAATGTACGTTCCTTTGTTTTCGCTGTAGAAGCATTCGATTTCCTCAACCCCTATCACCTTAAGACTTTGCCCAATTTTTACCGTAAAACGCTTCTTATAATGCTTTTCGAATGGATTGCCCAGCAAACCCCGTATCTGGTTAAAATCGATTTGCAACGACCGTTGGGCCGGAATCCGGTTCCTGAACTTTTGGATTGCCGATTCCAAATCATCTTCATCTATCGGTTTAAGTAAATAATCTATACTGTTTAATTTAAACGCTTTGAGTGCGTATTCATCGTAAGCAGTTGTAAAAATTACCGCGCTTTTTATAGCGACTTTTTCAAAGATTTCGAACGACAAGCCGTCCGACAATTGGATGTCCAGAAAAATCAAATCCGGATGCTCGTTGGCCAAAAACCATTCAATGGCCTCGCTTACCGAATGCAGCATCGCGCCCGTATGGATGTTCATTTTTTCCAGCTTGCGCTGCAACAATCTTGCAGCAGGTTTTTCGTCTTCGATGATGATTGTTTTCATATAGGGATTTTAATCAAAAACATGTTTTTCAAGACCCGGCCAGACTTGCGCCAGCGAAACTTTCGGCTTTCTGCACACACAGACCGAAACGCCGTTCTCCTCCTCAATCGCATAGGGATGCGTGATGGTTTTCACCAACTGCACTTCGCCAAAAAAACGCGTCAAGGTTTCCTTTCCAATACCGATCGTCACGCAAACATTGCCCGATTTGTCGCCAGTACCCCACAACCAAAAACTGCCGTGCGAAGAAACAGGGCTCGGCAAGCCGTATTTTTCACCCAGGATCTTAATGGCGCCGGCCTCTCCGTAGTTTCCGGCAAGGATTATGCATTGCGCGCGGTCTTGTTTGGAAAGCGATTTATAAACACTGTCGACCACCTTGACTTGATCTTCCCAGCCAAACATGTCCGCATAATCATTGGTAAGCTTGTACCGGCCATGATTGTCTGGTTTTAGGTTTTCATAGGCGACATGCTGCTGGATCGGCAAAATCGGGATTGCCTTGGGCAGGTAAAAGAAAACCGGAAACAGCAGCACCGCCGCGACAACATAATTCCAAATCGGCCTGCGCTCGAACCACTGTTCTGTTTTCACTGAAGCGGCGGCAAAAAGCACAGGATAAGCCGCGTAAAAATAATAGCCTTTAGACTGCATGTACCACATCAATACAAAAGCCACAACTACCGATATACCAATAGCTTTGTATTTAAAAAACTGCTTTTGAAACAACAAGACACACAAGCCCACGATACTGAATGCAAAAGTAAACGGAAGTTCAATCTGATCCAGTACAAAATCGTAAGGCCCAAGCTCGTCGAGCTGACTTTCCTTCAATTTTTGCAGGTGCAGCAAGATTGGGAAATGATGCTGATACTGCCAGATGACATTAGGCATAACGATTAAAAACACCACCAAGCCCGCCACATAAAACCATTTGTTTCGAAACAACCGCGCCTTGTCGTAAAACAACAAACCAGCCACCAACGAAATCCCCCACACCAAGAATGTATATTTATTCATCAGACCCAATCCGGATACCAAACCAAGACAAATCAGGTATTTATAGTTTTGTGTATTGATGTACTTAACCAACACATAAAATCCTAAAATCCAAAACATTTGATCGAAGGCAACGGGCTGAAAAAGACAGTGATTCCTAAAATACGGCAAGAAAGCCAACACCGCAATGCCGGCCAAAAAAACCGCTTTTTTCCGCCCTCCGAATTCCTTGGCCACCAAACAGCAAAGTACCAAAATCACCACTCCGGCCAAGGCAGCAAAAAGACGCACGCCCGAGACCGAATAACCAAACAAGGAAACAGCCAACTTGCCGACCCACGCAATAAATGGCGGGAATTCCATGTAACCGAACGCCGGATGCTCGCTTACGGATAAATGCAGCAATTCATCCCGATGAAAACCATAGTTGCGGTTTCCGATGAGATGAATGCCAAGCTTGATGAATGCCAGTATGCCGATTATTGGTAAATATTTCCTCAAATTAGCGTCGTTTTATTGATTGCGACTGAAACCACTTCTTATTCCCATTTGCTGGTGCTTTGCTTTTCCTTTTCCATGATTTGGCGAATTTTGCGTTCTTCCCAATCGGAACCCAGGAATGCATGGGTTCCAAAAACACTCATGGCGTGAAAGACCAATCCGATTCCCCAGAAAAAAGCAGTCGAAAAATTACCCAGTTCGAAAAATGTCTCTCCGGGATCCAGGTTAAAATATTTGATCGCCAACAGCACTGCGTTGACCACCACATAAACCATCAGGTGTTTGTAGAAACCCATCATCGCCTTGACGCGCTTTCTGGCCCGTTCCATTCTCAATTGCTCGATATTGTCTAGATTTTCCATAATTGTTATTTGTTTGCGTTGTATTTGTCTTGTTTGCGTTTTTCTTCTTCCATGAATTGCTTGAGCTTTCGCTCCTCCCAGTCTTTCCCCATAAATGGATTCCATCCGAATACGCCCATTCCGTGGAAAAACAGACCTACGCCCCAGCCCAGCATCGACCAATAAAACCAAAGGTGCTCTGGCGTAAAATAAAGATTGATAAAAGTTAGCGTCGGGATCACGAGGCAATAACACAGCAAATTGATGTAGAACGACCTGATTTCCCTGGCTTTTTTCTTTGCTTTCCTGTAAAGCAGTCTTTCATCCCATTGTTCCATGATTACTTCCATTTGTTGTTTTTCTCCTTTTCAATCAATTGCTGGATTTTCTTTTCTTCCCAGTCGCGTCCCAGGAACGGCATGTAATTGAACACACTCATGCCGTGGACGAGCACACCGATTCCCCATCCGATGGCCGGATACAAGAACCACCAATATTGCGGATAGGTAACGAGATTCAGGATGGCCAGTCCGCCGCAAATAAGCACATACGACCAAAAATTTCCGTAAAAGCCCTTGATGTCTTCTACTCTTTTTTGGGCTTTGTAATAAGCCGATTCAGTTGCTGTATAAGTTGATTCCATAATGGTAACTTGTTTGGTCAGGATCGGAATTTTGACCGTGAAGGTCTTTTCATCCTGCTCTATTAATACTTTTCTTCGGGTAATGATGCCGTAGCGGTTGATGATATTCTTGAGTCCAACACCTTCCCTGTCCTGCAACACTTCTTTCTTTTGCAGATCATTCTGGATGGCCAGGTAATCGCCTTCGATGAAAATCCGGATGCGCAACGGCCGTTGCTCGCTCACCACATTGTGTTTGACCGTATTCTCGAGCAACAATTGCAACGACAGCGGAACCACCTTGGTTTCGGGATCCGGTGGCGTTTCGGGCAGCTCATAAAACAGGCTGTTCTCGAAGCGCATCTTGAGCAGGTTCATGTAGGTTTTGGCAAACGACAGTTCTTCATCAACCCCGATCAATTCTTTGTCTTTTTGTTCAAGTACGTACCGGTAAATTTTTGACAATGAAGTCGTAAACTTTTGTGCATTTTCAGGATTTTCCTCAATCAGCGAACTCAGCACATTCAAACTGTTGAACAAAAAATGTGGATCGATCTGGTTCTTGAGTGTCTCGAATTTAGCCGAAGCCGTACCCGCAATGATCTTCTGTTCCTTGACTTTGTTCTCCTGATAGGCGCGGTAAAAATTGAACGCGTAAGCCGATAAGGTAATAAAGAACGTAATGACAATCGCAAACACATAATTGTTGGGCGTTTCCTTGGCCAGGAAGGTCGCAAAAGAACGTTTTTCGATGACCACATCCTCAAAAATCCGAAGCAGGAATACCGTCAGCAAGGAGATCAGGAAAGACCCTATGAAACCCAAAACGATGCGTTTTTTGGCAAAGCGGTTCTCCCCTACGAAATACCGGTCCAGTATGCGGAACACGAGCGCATTGGCAAAATACAGCGACAAGGTGTACAACATCGTAAAACCGAACAAGGTTAACAATTTGATATTGAACGGCATGGGATCTCCAAACGTCCAGTTGATGACGATGATCAACACCGTGATTCCTATGCTGAGCCAAATCAGCCTTGCCAGTTGCTTCAAACCCAATTTCATTTGCGCCAGTCTTCAAAGTTCATTTCAAATTTGGCCTCGCCGTTTGCGTAAAAGCCAACCGGCGTCCAGCCTTGCCTTTTGTAGAATTCTTCTGCCCGCGTCTTGGGCGCCGTGCCCAGACAAACCTTCTCTTTGGTTTGCGCAAAATACCAGTCCATCATGAGCCGGTGCAATTCCTTGCCGATGCCGCGGCGGTCGTATTCGGGATCGACAAACAAAGCCCAGATGCTGTGCTCTTGCAAATCGACGATAGAGAAACCCACAATTTTACCGTCGGTTGCACAAACCCAGCCCTTGCCCTTTTCGGTGATGTAGTACGCCACATCCTTGTCCGGCACCAACGCGGGATCACTGAGCGTGTTTTCTTTCACCAAATGCCTTACGACCTGTATCTGTGCGATATCTTCGAGCTGTGCTTCCCTAAACTTCATACTTCAATTAGAAAATTTGTCAATTAGAAAATTAGATAATGTTCAATTATTGATGAATTTGTATAGTCATGACGATCATTTTCTCATTGACTAATTGCCCCATTGTAATTACTTCTTATTGCATTCCTGTTGCGTCTGCAAAGCCCTGTCCAATCCCCATTTTGGTGAAAACGGCGTTTCGGGCTTGAACTTTTCAAATAGTTTGATCGCGCGGTCCACTTCGGCGCACATCGGCTTGATGTCGGTCCCGAAGAACTTCGCCCCGCCCATTTCATATTCGGCTTTCCCAAACACCACACGTGGATTGTCGGGTGCAATTTTCTCGGCCCTGGCATACATTTCCATCACCTTGGCCGAGTACGTCATCGCGTAAGTCATCGGGTCGAAAGCCACCCAGCCGGTATAAATCATGGCCTGCATCACGAGCAATTCGGCATTGTCTGGGTTCTTGGCCATTTCGATATCGAGTGCGTTTTGCGCCTTGGTCAGCAAAGCGTTGACGGTTTCCTTGTCTTTGGTCGCAAATGAACTTGTCGTGTTGACCAGCGCCACGTAATAGTTGGGCAGCCAGTTGTCCTTTTCCGCCGAAGCGATGCGTTCGAACATGGCCGAAGCCTCGGTGCTCTTGCCTTCTTTCCACAATTCGAAAGCCTTGGTCATTCCTTTTTCAAATGGCGTTTGCGCAAAAGACAAACTGCTGATGAGCAAAGCGAAACCTAAAAGTAATTTTTTCATTGTTGTTGATTTTAATTCGTTAGTTATTGATGTTGATGGTAATTTTTGAATTCTTGCTCAAGGCAAACTTGGCATCTGCGAATGCTGGCGGTCCCATGAATCCCTTGGCATCATTCGAGGTTCCGTATCCTTCGGTCGGCATGCCGAATCCGTTTTTGTCCAGGATTCCGTTTGCATTTTCATCGTGGTAGACCGAAACCGCATAGATCCCTTTGGGCAAATCCTTGAACGTAAATGTGGCGGTATTCGATTGGATGTCGACCACGGCATTCTTGTAAACCGTTTTGAGGAAACCTTCTTCGGAATTGTACAAGCCCACTTTCACTTTTCCGTTGTTGTTTTCGAAACCGGTCATCTTGACTTCGAGGCTCACATTCTGCGCCTGGACCAAACCGCCGATTAAAAATACTAAAACTAAAATAATTCTGCTCATGATAATGTGTTTTTGAATGATTATGAAGCAAATGTAGGTCGCTTGGTCGTCCCCGAAAATTGATTGTGACCGAACTGTCGATTTTGGCGGATGAACTGTCGGTTACAAATTATCCAATTGGTTGCTCTTTTTGTCTTGGCTGATGGTCCAAAAGAACCCGACAAAAAAGAAACGGTCGGCAGTCGGCGTAATCGCGCGGCGGTCGTAAACTCCATTGAGATTTTTGCTGTCGGCATATTCATATCCGAACACATTCTGCGTTCCCAAAACATTCGAAATCGAGAAGTACAAAATCTTCTGCTGCGTGAGCAAGTACGCCCAACTGAAACTCACGTTGTTGTAAGCCCTGGTCTTGCCATTCATGAATTGCGTCTCATTCGGGTTGTTGTACGGTCTTCCGGTGCTGAACGAATTCGTAAGCCCGAGCTGCGATTTCCAGTCGTTGATCCAATATTTCCCGACGACCGACAAATTGTGATCGGCTACGAAACTCGGTGTCACGGCGTATGGATAATCGCGGTAGTTGCGCTCCGAATCGATGTAGGAATACGAAATCCAATATTCCAGATTCTTGAACGTCTTGCCGTCTCTCCAGAAAATATCCAATCCTGCCGCATAACCCGAACCGTTGTTGTTGTAATGCATCGGACTGTATTGCGCTACCAAAGTGTCAAATTTCACGAGATCACGATAATCCTTGTAATACGTCTCTGCGCGGAACGTCTGGCGGTCTTTGCTGTATTGGAAATTGAGGATATAATGCGAGGCACGTTCGCTTTCAAAAAACTTCGAATATTTGAGGTATTCCTGTTTCGGCGCCTGCGTAAATTCGCCATAAGCCAATGACAACTGGCTGGCCTTTCCGACTTTGTAAGCCAAGGAAGCCCTTGGAACAACGACGGTTTCTTCGAGTAAATCATTATGCGAGGCGCGGACACCGACCTTGGCCGCAAATTTCTTCGAGAAGAAAATATCCGCCTCCGAATACAGCGCCGCGATGTTGGCGTTGTAGCCGCTTGTAGCCGCCGTGCCAAAGAACGGATGGTAATCCTCGTCAAACTGCGTGATGAAATAATCGGCACCCACAGACAGCTTGAAACGATCCGAAAAACTTTTCTTGAGCTTGAGTTTGAGCTGCGAAGCATTTTCTACATTGTCGATGTCGTCGCGGTTGAAACCGATCATGTTGCGGCTGTAACCATAACTCAATCCGCTTGTGAGTTGCCAATTGCTGCCAAAATTGCCTTTGTACGACGCATTGAGGTAGAAATTGTTGTTCTCGAGGTTGACACGGTCCTTGATACGCGGATGGTTGACGTTTTCCTGGTTGATGTCGAAACGCGAGGCATCGAAAGCGGCGTACATCTTGAACAATCCGTTGGCAAATCCATAACGATAGACGGTTTCGCCCGAAAGCCCTTGGTACGGACGGTTCCAGTCTACATTCTGCGGAATTGCTTTCTGGTAAGGTGCCAAATCGATATAGGCCACGTTCACGCTCAACGAGCTCTTGCTCCATTTCTGTGTATTGCCGATGCCCAAACCGACAGTCATCAAAGAAACATCGGTTTTGCTCTGATCAGGTTCGTCCTGTGTGTTGAGCAACAAAACGCTCGACAAGGCTTCGCCAAATTCTGCCGAGTAACCACCCGTCGAAAATGAAATCCCGCTGAACAGGAACGGTGAAAACCTTCCGCGCGTCGGTAAATTGTTGGTCGTCGAACCATACGGCTGCGCCACACGGATGCCATCGACAAAGGTCTGTGTCTCATCGGCTTCCCCGCCACGAACGAACAGACGTCCACTTTCGCCTACGGTTTGTGTTCCGGGCAAGGTTTGCAGAGCGGCCACGACATCGCCCAAAGAACCGGCAGTTGTGACAATATCCAACGGTTTGAGCACCGAAACCCGCGCCTTGTCACCGGCTTCAAACGTACCGGCGGTCACGATTACGGCATCGATCGAATTGACGCTTTCGCGCAGTTTGACTGTTTTGTCTTTGTAGTCGGTCACGTCGATGAGGATTTTCTGCGTCTCGAAAATGAGTGAGGAAATCACGAGCATTTGGTTGCCGGTTGTGTCGGTGGTGAAGCTGAAACTTCCGTTTTCGTCGCTCGAAGTACCATCGTAAGTGCCTTCGATAAAGACATTGGCGCCCGGAACCGGATTGCCTTTCTGATCGGTTACTTTCCCCGAAATGGTGTTCTGCGAAAAAGCGACAGCCGAAAATAAAAGTAATAAAAGATAAAAATTCTTCATGATTGATGGGTTTTGATGCGGCAAAGATGCAACGGCACACAAAGCTATAAAAGTATTCCTAACCGAATTGTCGAATTTTGGGGATGGATTGTAATTTTCTAAAAATCATTCGGAAGCGCGGCGAACTTTATTTATTTTTGGATTCCATTCACCAAAACCATGAACCGTTTCGACCGCATCACCGCCATCCTGATCCAATTGCAATCCAAGAAAATCGTCAAGGCACAGGACTTGGCCGACCGTTTTGACATCAGCCTGCGCACCGTATACCGCGACATCCGATCGCTCGAGGAAGCCGGCGTTCCGTTGTATGGCGAGGCCGGCGTCGGCTATTCCCTTGTCGATGGGTATCGTTTGCCGCCGATCATGTTTACACGCGAAGAAGCACTGACGTTTGTGACGGCCGAGAAATTGATGGAACAGTTCACCGATGTGGCCACCAAGGCGAGCTACCAGTCGGCGATGTACAAAATGAAGGCGGTATTGCGCAGCGACGAAAAGGATTTGGTCGAAACGATCGAAGACAGCATCCTGATCCGCAAGCACAACCACGCCAAAACCGATTCGCCCGACAACACGCTCGACTCTTTGCTCAAATGCATCTCGGAAAACTGTGTGGCCAAGATGACTTATAACGCCTTCAACAGCGAGGAAACCACGCAGCGCACGATCGAACCGATCGGGATTTACCACGAAAACCAATTCTGGTATGTGATCGCTTGGTGCCATTTGCGCAAGGATTACCGGCAGTTCCGCACCGATCGCGTGAGCGACATCAAGATTACTTCGGAGAAATTCCACAAAAAACACCCGTCGTTCCGCGAATACCTCGAAAGTATCGAGAAAGAACAAAATGTGGAAACGGTCGTCATCCGGGTCGACAAGAAAATCGCGCGCTATTTGCAGAACCAGAAATATTATTACGGCTACATTTCTGAAACCACGCACGGAAACACGGTTGAAATGACGTTCCAGACGATGTTCATCGAAGGATTTGCACGTTGGCTGCTCATGTTTGCCGACCAGGCCGAAATCGTCGAACCGTCTTACATGAAAGCGCAGATGAAGGCACTGATTTCGGAAATTGCGAAGAATTTGTAATTTTTTTCACTTTCTCCAAACACTGCTGACATAAGGTTGTCACCAAGCGGTTGTTCCTTTGTAAGGTAATCCTAAAAAACCAGCAATGATGTCAACAACAGCAACAACCCAAATGCCTTTTACCCTTGTATCGCTCGCCAAAAGTTACGCCGATTACAATGCCTGGGCCAACAAAAAATTAGTGGACTTTCTTCAAACCAAGCCTACTGCTTTGCTCGATACGGAAGTGCCGTCGAGTTTTCCAACAATTCGATTGACCTTGATCCACATCCTTGAAGTGCAGGATTTTTGGTTCGGCGTCATGAAAGGCACGCACAACGAACCTAAAGTCGAATTGCCCGGTACTGTTGACGGTTTACTCAAAATCATGATCCGCAACTCGGAACAATTAGCCAACTATACCGCCTCGCTTTCTGAAGCGGAATTGCAACAAAACTGTTACCTCAAAACACAATGGTTTGAAGCCGACAAAACCCGCCTCGAATACCTGATGCACACGATGAACCACAGTACGTATCACCGCGGGCAAATCATCACCATGGGCCGCGCACTTGGTTTTACCGATGCCCCGATGACCGATTACAACTATTATATCTTAATGGGCTAAACATGGAAAGTCTCAATCATATCCATATTTTCAGGACCAACATCCGAGAGGAAAATCTGGGTGAAATCAAAAAAGTATTCCAGAAAAACAAAGCCATCCGCCAATGGAATGTCGACACGGAAGATTGCGATTTGGTACTGCGTGTGGTTTCACACGAACTTTCGGAAACCGACATCATGGCGTTGGTGCTACAAAACGGTTTCGAATGTGCCGACTTGGCGTAGCTGATAATTTAACACCTTGGGCAATTAGGGATTTATAAGCGTTGATTGTTACATTTAGTGTACCGCAATGTAATTACCATGGCTAAAAATACCGATCTGCTTAATTTTTTACTGATTGCCATTTCTTTGTTCCTGGCTTTCCATCTGCCCTTTGAATTGTTCCTGTTTTCGTATGCGATTTTGGGACCGCTGCATTATCTAACCGAAATCAACTGGCTCAAGCAGAAGAAATATTTCATTAAGCATCCGGGCTGGATTTGGCTTTTGGTGGTTCCAATGACGGCGGTCTCGTTGCCAATTCTGGCCAAACCTTTTCTCAATGAAACCTGGGAAGATACGTTTCTGTTTACTATACTTCGATTCATCAGCGACCAATACAGTGTGATTATTTTATTTTCGTTTATTGCGGCAATCGGATTAATTACTTTCCGCAAAGCGGGGCAAACTATATTGTTTTTGGTGTTGAGCTTAGCGGCCGCATGGTTGATTGTGACCTACATTCCGGCGATTTATATTTTCACCGGGATTTTTTTGCCGACGCTGTTTCACGTTTATATTTTCACGTTATTGTTTATGATTTATGGAACGCTGCAATCGGGAAGCAAAGCCGGCGTGGCCTCGATCGTTTTTCTTTTGTTTGTGCCGTTGATTATTGCCGGAAGCAATATCGTTCCGGGCGAATACCTGATTTCACAGTTTACACGCGACACATTTGATCAAACAGGCATGGTCACGCTGAATAGAAATTTGGTTGAGTTGCTCGACTCCAAACGCCAAACCTTTTCTAATCTTTCCCCGATAGGCATCAAAACGCAGATTTTTGTAGCGTTTGCCTATACCTACCATTATTTGAATTGGTTTTCCAAGACCACGGTCATCGGTTGGCACAAAAACCTAACCCAGGCCAAAACCATTGCGGTGATTTCGATCTGGGTTATTTTTATGGGATTGTATCTGTACGATTTCAAAATCGGGATGATAGCCGCTTATTTCCTGAGCATGGGTCACATTTTTCTGGAATTCCCACTTAATATGACATCCATCAAGGCGATTGCGCTTAAAATCAAACCTGGAAACGCCTGATTAGACGAAAATCGTTTCGAGTCCGATGTGCTCGGTATTTTTCTTGTACCAGACATAGGACAGGAACATCTTGCTGTTGCGCAATGTTTCCAAGGCTTTTTTGGTAATAACCGCTTTGTGTTTCTTGAAATTCTTGCCCTCGGCTTCATTGAGGCAAAGGCTGATGTCGACAATTGCGGCATATTCGCCCGAGGCATCGTCCTTTTCACCGGTGTGGTCGTCGAGGCCGACAAAGAATTCATCTACATGGGTGAGTTGTGCTTTTCCGGCCTGGAAAGTGTTGGCGATGGCATCGGAGAGTTGTTTTTGCTCCTGCATCGAATCGGGATTGATGGTATCAATACCAAAATTCCCCGGCAACCTGAATTGTGCGGTGAACGTTCTCATAGATTGGTTTTTTGGTTTGGTCTTCCAAAAATATCCATTAATCGACCGAAACCGATTATGCTTTAACAGAACTTTGTTATATTATTCCGATATTTTGTTTCGCTCAATCAACCTGTTACCTCAAAACCAATTCTTTTTTTTGAAGTACAGCACCATGGCCACTACGAGCAGGAACATGACAAAAAGTACCCAGAAATAGCCGTTGGGATAATGCAATTCGGGCATGAAATCGAAGTTCATCCCATAAATACCCACGATAAAAGTCAGCGGCATGAAGATCACCGAAACGCCGGTCAGGATTTTCATGATTTCGTTCATGCGGTGGCTCTGCGCCGCAAAATAGGCACTCGAGGAACTGTCGAGCGTATTGAGATCGTAATCGATCTGCTCCAATAATTCGAGGGATTTCTGGTGCAGGCGCGCAAAAAAGGAATAGTTGCTTTTTTCGATCCCGTTATAATCATTGTCTTCGCGGATGTGCTTGAGGTTGAACAACGCATCGCGCAACGGCAAAATGGCACGTTTGAGGAAATTGAGGTTCTCGCGCGTTTTCTCGATGCGTTCAAGCACGTCAGGTTTGGCGCTGGTCTTGGCTTCCATTACCAAACCTTCAATACAGTCTTCGTAATATTCGATCGTGATGTAGAAATTCTCCATGACCGCCTCTAGCAGCAGGTACAACAGGTAATCGTTTTTCTTCTTGCGTACGATTCCGCTGTGCGTTTTGATGCGTTCGCGGATGTGCGTAAAGAAGTCGCTCTTTTTTTCCTGGAACGAAATCAGCAGCATGTCCTTGAGCACAAAACTGATCTGTTCGACCCGCACATTGTTGTAATCCTCGGCTGGCAGGATCGATTTGATGCTGAAAAACAGTACCTGATCGAGTTCTTCCATTTTCGGACGCCGCGCCACATTGAGGATGTCGCTCACGATAAACGGTTCGATGCGGATCATCTCCCCGATTTGCTTGATCAATTCAACGTCGTGCAACCCGTGTACATTGAGCCATTTGACGTCCTCGGCCTGCAACGGGTCTTCGATTTCCTTTTCCACCCGCTGTAACGATACTTTCTTGTATTCCTCATAACCGTCGTCGTCGTAAACGAAAAGCTGCATCTCGACCGGTTCGGTGTTGTGGATGCCCGTATATTCGTAATAATTGGGCTGGACGTTTCTCGACTTCTTGTATTTGACTCTTCTCACGCGGCAATAATTTGTCATAAAGATAGGAGTTTTTAAAATTCCATTTTACATTTACCAAAAAATGAAATCCAAATGCTGATCACCAATATCAAGGAACTGTTGCAGGTTCGCGAAAACCATGTCGATAAAGTTTCGGGCGCCGAAATGGCCGTACTTCCCACCATCAAAAATGCTTTCCTGTTGATTAAAAACGATACGATCAGGGCTTTCGGAAAAATGGAAGATTGTCCGCAATACGACGGTGAAATTATCGACGCGACCGGAAAAATGGTCCTGCCGTCCTGGTGCGACAGCCACACGCACATCGTTTATGCCGGCAACCGCGAGCAGGAATTCGTGGACCGCATCAACGGATTGACGTATGAAGAAATCGCGAATCGTGGCGGCGGCATCCTCAATTCAGCCAAGAAACTGCACGAGACTTCGGAGGAAGAAATTTTCGAACAGTCGAAAGCGCGGCTCGAAGAAGTGATGCTACTCGGTACGGGCGCGGTCGAAATCAAATCGGGTTATGGGCTTTCGGTCGAAGACGAACTCAAGATGCTGCGCGTCATCCGAAAATTAAAGGCCAATTATCCGATGGCCATCAAGGCGACGTTTCTCGGCGCACATGCCTTCCCGACCGAATTCAAACAAAACCACAAGGGTTATATCGATTTGATCATTGACGAAATGATTCCGCTTGTCGCCAGGGAAAACCTCGCCGAATACATCGATGTGTTTTGCGAAACGGGCTATTTCTCTGTTGCCGAAACCGAAAGGATTCTCGAAGCAGGCAAACAGCACGGGCTCATCCCGAAAATCCACGTCAACCAATTCAACGCCATCGGTGGCATTCAGGCGGGAATCAAATACAATGCTTTATCGGTCGATCACCTCGAAGTCATGAATCCCGAAGACATCGAGGCGCTCAAAAATACCGACACGATGCCCGTGGCACTTCCGTCCTGTTCTTATTTTTTAAGCATTCCTTATACGCCGGCACGCGACATGCTCAACGCCGGACTGCCTTTGGCTTTGGCGACCGATTTCAATCCGGGTTCGACGCCTTCGGGCAACATGAATTTTGTGGTCGCGACGGCCTGCATCAAGATGCGCCTAACGCCCGAGGAAGCGATCAATGCGGCTACGATCAACGGCGCTTATGCGATGGGATT
The DNA here is from genome assembly GCF_047602195.1 of Flavobacterium sp. Lineage (GTDB taxonomy): Bacteria > Bacteroidota > Bacteroidia > Flavobacteriales > Flavobacteriaceae > Flavobacterium. Next base: position 1,735,364 of record NZ_JASGHW010000004.1, on the reverse strand, counting down.
GTCGCAAACGCACGGCAGCATCACGGTCGGCAAAAAAGCCAATCTCATTGTTACCAAACAAATTCCTTCGTTTTACCAATTGCCGTATGCTTTTGGCAGTAACCTTATCGATTCGGTGATTTTGGATGGACAAATAATCGGATGAAAAAGTGGATCAAATCGATAACCGTACTCAATGTTACCCTGACAATTTACTTGTTGGCTTTCATCGGCTTTTTGATTGCTTTCTTTCCGATGTTGCTGCTCGTACAAGACCCTGACGGCGTATATCTTTCTATTTTCAAAGGTTTCCTATTGGTGCCGATTGGTTTTCTGATCGATTATTGGATACGGATGCAATACGAAAACAAAAGAACCGTCAACCTTCTTGGAAGTATAACGGTGATGATTCTCGGATTGTATTTTTGGAAGTATTGCCTGTAAATATCCAAACGTCTAAAAATAAAAACTCCCGATAGTTTACAACGGCCTATCGGGAGTTCTTGTTTTAAGCAGATTGCTTATTTATTTCTTATTTCAACGTGAAGCTTGATTTAGAAACCAATTCGGCTTTGTCGAATACATTGACGAAATACGTTCCTTTCTCGAAGTTTTCACCCGGAACATCCTGTGTAACGGTCACCGGCTTGTTCTCGTAGTTGATCGTGGTCAGGAAACTGTAGGTAAGCGACTTGTCTCCGAAAGATTCTGTTTTCTTCTCACCGAGCACATTGTTTTTGCTGTCGATGATTTGAACATAGTAGCTTCTTTCTCCCGGCTTGGCCACCGCATTTTCGTTGATGACAAAGCTGATTTTCAACACATCGGCTTTTCTGGCTTTCTCAGTAGCCACCTGTTTTCCTGAACTTCTGAGTTTGTAAGCCGCGGTCTGCAGGTTGGTGATGTTCAATTTAGAAGCTTTTTCAACCGTTTTGGTCAACTCCTCGTTTTGGCCCACCAATACTTCGTTGTATTTCTGCGCCTCACCCAATACCATTACCGTACTGTCACGTTGTGTGGTCAATACCTGGTTGTCTTTCTTGAGTTGATCGTTTTCGGCCACCAATGCTTTCATTTTCGACTCGAGTGCGAAGAACTGTGCTTTGTATTTTCTCATCGAAGCAGCATCCCCTTTAGATTTCTCTAATTCTTTCATGAGGTTGACTACTTTCTCCCTTTCGGCAATAAGCTCATCTGACATCGATGTATTTTCTGCAATCGCAGCATCATAAGTCGCTTTGAGTTCCTCCAAGTCCTTCATTACTGAAGCTTTGTCGGTCTTTGTAGTGGTCAATTCGGTTTGGAGCGCTTTGGCATCTGAGGTCATTTTAAAGATGTACACCAAACTTCCGACGAGTAGAACTGCTAAAATCGCGATTATTGCTTTAAGATTTGAATTATTCTTTTGATTTTCCATAAGTAAATAATTATTTTTTAATAACTTTTTATTTTTTAACTAATTAGAACGTTTTTATTTTACAACTTAACAAAGTTATGTTAATATTATTTTACAACAAATCTGTTAACGAAATTTTGTGTAAAAAATTATAATTTTGGTTTTCCTAAACAAACACAATGGACAAACTGATTCCCTTTCGCATCAACGACCTGGCGAAGATTACGAACCACCGCAGCGGCGAACTCAAATTCGGCGAAAAGATGCTCACCGTTCCAAAAGGCGCAGATACCGCTGCGTTCCTTAAAGAGTGCAAAGCGCAATATGTGATTTTCGGTATTCCGGAAGATATTGGAGTGCGTGCCAACTTTGGCCGTCCGGGCGCGGCTTCGGCTTGGGACAGCGCGATCCGCAGCATCGCCAACATCCAGCACAACCGTTTTTGCAAAGGCAGCCAGATTTTGGTTTTGGGCACGCTCGACGTGGCCCAGGAAATGGAAACGGCCAAAAACCTCGACTTCCACAACATCAGCCACCGCCAGCAATTCAACCAATTGGTCGAAAGCGTCGACAAGGAAGTCGCGCACATCATATCGGTGATCGTGCGCGCAGGCAAAACCCCGATCATTATCGGTGGCGGCCACAACAATGCTTACGGCAACATCAAAGGTACGGCCCTGGCCAAAGGCAAACCGATCAACGCGGTCAATTTCGATGCGCATTCCGATTTTCGTATCCTCGAAGGGCGGCACAGCGGCAACGGGTTTTCGTATGCCTACGAGCAGGCGTTCCTCAAAAAGTATTTCATCTTTGGGCTGCACGAAAATTATACGTCGAAAAATGTACTCGACATCATCAAGAAAATTGACGAACGTGTTCGCTACAATACTTATGATGAAATCGGCATCCGAAGGGAAAAGGATTTTACCGAGGAAATGGAATTGGCTTTCAATTTCATCAAGCCGGATTGCTATGGCATTGAAATCGATCTCGACGCGATTCCCAATATCGCGAGCAGCGCCATGACGCTGAGCGGTTTTTCGATCGAAGAACTGCGCCGCTTCGTGAGTTATTTTGGCAATCACGAAAACGCCGCCTACCTGCACATCTGCGAAGGCGCGCCCGATCTCGGTGAAGACAAGAACAATCACCTGATCGGGAAACTCATTGGTTACCTGGTTACTGATTTTATCAAATCCAATTCAAAAATCTGATGAAAAAACTACTGCTTCTTTTATTTGTACTATTCGCCATCGGCACAGGAGCGCAAACCGTGCAGTCGATCACCGGAACATGGACCTTGTCAAAGGTGGTCAAGATCGACCGAATGAATGCCGCCGAACTCAAGAAGGGAAAGGAAATGCTGGAAGACAACGTAATTTTGACGTTTAACGAAGACGGCAGTTTCAAATCGACCGCCACCAAAGCCAAGGAACCCAAAACCTGGCTTTACCAGAAAAAGAAAAAAACCATCCTGATCAAAGGCAAAAAAGAAAACCTCAAAATCCAAATCCTGAGCTACAACAGCAAGGCCGGCAAAATGCGCGTCAAGATGAACTTGTCGAAATCGGTCCTGGGCGAATTCGTGCTGCTCAAAAACTAACTTAACCCCGACATGAAAAAAATCTTTCCCGTTTTATTTATGCTGTTTTGCCTGAATTCATTCGCGCAAACCAAAGCCGAGATTACCGGCAAATGGACCATTGTCAAAGTCTATAAAATCGATTTGGCCACACCCGAAGAACTGCAGCAAGTGGACGGTTTTATCGCCAACAATTGGGCGATGGAATTCCGCGAAGACGGCGTCATGGTTGCATCGCCCGGAAATGCCAGTCAAGTAACGACTTGGGAGTTTGACGAAAAGACCAAAAAAATGATCTTAAAATCGCAAGGAAAGTCGCTTCCGGTAGAAATTCTCAGCTACCAGCCCAACACCATGCGCATCAACATGTCGCTCGAAGGACGTACTGCCGAGTTTGGCATGCAGAAGAAATAAGCGGATCGATAAATAAAACCTATCTTTGCCCCGGATTGGTCCTAATGACCGGTTCCTATTTTATGTTATTTGAAGATTTATCGCTTTCCAAAAGCATCCAGAAAGCCGTCGCAGAAGAAGGCTATACCCAACCTACCCCGATCCAGCAACAAGCCATCCCGTTCGTACTTGACGGCCGTGACCTGGTGGGTTGCGCACAAACCGGAACCGGAAAAACGGCCGCGTTCGCGATCCCGATCATCCACAACCTGCACCGCATCGTGGGGTCGTCGAACAAACACAAGAAAATCCGTGCGCTGGTCATCACACCAACGCGGGAATTGGCCGTACAGATCGGCGAAAGTTTTGACACCTATGGCAAATACACCAATTTGAGACAGTTGACCGTTTTTGGCGGGGTTTCCCAAGTACCGCAAGTGGACCAGCTCAAGAAAGGCGTCGACATCCTGATTGCCACACCGGGCCGCTTGCTCGATCTGCACAAACAGGGTTTTATCGATATCGACCATTTGCACACGCTCGTTTTGGACGAAGCCGACCAGATGCTCGACATGGGTTTTGTCAACGACGTCAAGAAAATTGTCAAGCTCACGCCCGATAACCGCCAAACGTTGTTGTTCTCGGCGACCATGCCGATTGCAATCCGCGAATTGGCCGAAATGTTCCTCAAAGATCCCGCTTCGGTGACTGTCACGCCAGTTTCATCGACGGCCGAGAAAGTGGAGCAACGCATCTATTTTGTCGAAAAAGGCGAAAAACGAAACCTGCTGTACCATTTGATCCGCAACGAGAAACTGTCGGATGTACTGGTGTTTTCAAGGACCAAACACGGGGCCGACAACATCGTGCGCGCCTTGCGTAAAAAAGGCGTTCCGGCCGAAGCCATCCACGGCGACAAATCGCAGACGGCACGCCAACGCGTACTCGATTCCTTCAAGGCGAAGGAAGTAGGGGTTTTGGTCGCGACCGATATCGCCGCACGTGGCATCGACATCGAGCAATTGCCTTATGTGATCAATTTCGACTTACCGAATATTCCCGAAACCTATGTGCACCGCATCGGAAGGACCGGTCGTGCCCAACAAAGCGGCATTGCGATTTCGTTCTGTGGAAAGGATGAACATCCGTATTGGAAAGACATCCTGAAACTGATCAAGGTAGACGTCCAGACGATCGCCGACCATCCGTATCCGTGGCACGAAGGCAGCCCGAGCGAGATCGTGATTCCGGCAGAACCGCAAAAGAACTCGAACCGCAGCGGTGGCCGACACAATAAAAATAAATCTCGGAAATCTTCGGGATCCAAACAAAATAAGAAACGCTGGTACTAAAGACCGCTTCGCTGCTAGAGCAAAGACCATTTCACTGCAAGAGCCAAGACGACGAAAGAATGTTTTCGATGTCTTGGCTCTTGGTTCTTTATTCTTGGTTCTAAGAAATTTAATTTCCGGCGTTGCGCCTCTTAATGATCTGCGAATTGATGATCTGGAATAATTTCACCGGTTCGAACGGCTTGATGATGATGTCGTTCATTCCGGCCGACATCGCTTCCTCGGTGATTTCACCCTTGTCGAATGCCGTTAATGCCACAATTGGCGTGGTGATGCCGAGCGAGCGGATTCTTCTCGTGGTCTCGAATCCGTTGATGACGGGCATGTTGATGTCCATCAGGATGATATCGTAGTTTTCCTTTTGCACCAGACCGATCGCAGCAAAACCATCCTCGACGATGTCGCACTTGAAGTTGTTCTTCTCGATGATTTTCTTGGTGACCATCTGATTGATCTTGTTGTCCTCGACCACGAGCACCTTGAGGATTTGGCTCGAGGTCAAATCGACTTCGATGTTGTTGATGATTTCCTGGGTTTTCTGCGCATCCGATTCGAAACCAATCGTAAAGCTAAAGGTCGTGCCGACATTGAGTTGGCTTTCCAGATGGATCTCGCTCTTGAACAACTCGATCAATCGTTTCACAATCGACAAACCGAGACCAGTGCCTTGGTAATCGTCGTCCTTCCTGCCGATCTGGACAAACTTGTCGTAAATCTTGGCCTGGTCTTCCTTGGCGATCCCAACCCCGTTGTCCTTGATGCTGAATTCGATGAAATGCACCTTGCCTTCTACCCTGACCTGTTTGGCCGAAATGATGACCTCGCCCTTTTTGGTAAACTTGAGCGCGTTGCTGGTCAGGTTCATCAAAATCTGCGAAAATCGCAGTTTATCGCCAATCAAAAATTCGGGAATGGTCTCATCGACGTGGATTGAGACCTTGTTTTCATTCTTGTTTGCGATGAATTCCAACGAATTGGTGATGATGCCGATCTCGTCCGGGACATTGAACGTGAGCGTCTCCAAAACGATGCGTTTCTCCTCGATCTTGTTGATCTGTAAGATGTCGTTGACAAGCGAAAGCAGGTAGCGCGCCGAAAATTTAAGCGAATTGAGGTGTGGGCTGTTCGTGAGTTCCTTGTGTTCGTCGAGAATCATATTGGTAATCCCGACCACGCCGTACAAAGGCGTCCGCAATTCATGGCTGATCGTCGAGACGAATTGGGTTTTGAGCAACGAGGCTTCCTCGGCTTTTTGATTGGCGGCCATGAGCTCCTCGTTGGCCAGGGTCAATTCGGCGTTGGCTTTCTTCTTGAACAGGTTGTTCTTGTATAAGGTGTACAGCAAAAGCAACAGCACAATCAGGATGATAAAGAAAAGCAGCGCGATGATTTGCGATTTCTTGAGGCTCAACGCCTGACTTTCCTTTTCGATTTCGATCTTGTCGATTTCGCGTTTGTATTCGTCGAGTTCGAGGTTGAGTCCGGCGATATCGGCTTTCTTGAGCTTGTCCTGGTCGTAAAGCTGGTCGCTGATTTTCTTGAATTGCGCCAGGTGCTCGTAGGCTTCCTTGTGGCGCCCATTCTTGAGCAGGAATTTAGAATATTCCTCATGCGAATACGAGAGGTCGAATTTTTCCTTGCCCTCGGTCCCGAGTTTGATTGCGGTCAGGAAAAAGTTTTCGGCTTTCTTGTTCTCGTTCTTGGCGCTGAAATACATGCCGTTGAGCAAGTTGAGCGCCACGATCGTGGTCGAATCACCGTATTTGCCGTGGTATTTATTGATGTAATCGAGGTACGGCTTGCCTTTGTCAAACTGCCCGATGTCGAAATACCCCCAGCAAATATTGAGTTTGGTGAATACCAATTGCGTGGTATCGGCGATTTTCTCGCTGTATTGCAGGGATTTCTTGTAGAAGTTGATGCCTTTCTCGTACTCCTTCTTTTCAAAGAAATACATATTGCCCAGATTGTTGTTGAGCCAATTTTTTAAAGTATCATTGTCGGTCTTGTTGGCGTAGTCTAGTCCTTTGTTGTAGAAGAAAATGGCCTTGTCGGCTTCGGAAAGTTCGTCGTAATTCCCGGCGATGGCGTTGTAGGCATTGGCGATCAGGTAAGCGTCGTTGATTTCGGTCGCATAGCGCAAAGCCGATCTGGCCGCAACAAGCGATTTCTCAAATTGTGCACTATTCAAATATTCCGACGCCTTGAATATCAATTCCTCAATTTCCTTTTTCGACGGCGTTTGCTCTTGCGCAAAAACACCGTTTACAGAAACCAATAAACTGAACAGCAAGACAATAAACCTAGCTTGGGGCATTTAGATGGGTATTGACTGGCTCAAATATACACCTAATAATCAAAAAAAATCCCGAACAGGCGTCGGGATTTTAGTTAAAACTTAGTTTCGTATTAATTTTCTGTATTTTATACGTTTTGGGGTCAAATCACCGCCCAGGCGTTTTTTCTTGTTCTCTTCGTAATCCGAGAAACTGCCTTCGAAAGAAATACACTTCGGAGTTGCCTTCAAATGCAAGGATGTGCGTACAGATACGATCGAGGAACCAGCGGTCGTGCGAAATCACTACGGCGCAACCGGCAAAATTTTCAAGACCTTCTTCGAGCGCACGCAGCGTGTTGATGTCGAGGTCGTTCGTCGGCTCATCGAGCAACAATACGTTGCCTTCTTCCTTGAGCGTCATCGCCAAATGCAGACGGTTTCTTTCCCCGCCCGACAGCATCGAGACTTTTTTGTTCTGGTCGCTTCCGCCAAAGTTGAAACGACTCAAATAAGCGCGCGAGTTGACCTGGCGGCCGCCCATCATGACGAGTTCCTGTCCGTCGGCGAAATTTTCCCAGATGGTTTTATCCGGATTGATGTTCGAATGCGACTGATCGACATAGGCAATTTTTACGGTGTCGCCAATGGCAAATGAACCACCGTCAGGCGTTTCCTCGCCCATAATCATGCGGAAAATGGTCGATTTACCCGCACCGTTCGGCCCGATAATCCCAACGATTCCGGCCTGCGGCAAGGTGAAATTGAGGTTGTCGTACAACAATTTTTCCCCGAAACCTTTGGCCACATTCTTCGCTTCGATCACATTCGTACCGAGACGCGGCCCGTTCGGGATGTAGATTTCGAGTTTCTCGTCGAGCTGTTTCTGGTCTTCGTTGAGCAACTTATCATAGTTTTGCAAACGCGCTTTCTGTTTGGTCTGACGGCCTTTCGCGCCTTGTCTTACCCATTCGAGCTCGCGCTCCAATGTCTTTCTTCTTTTCGAGGCCACTTTCTCCTCCTGCTCCATACGCTTGGATTTCTGGTCGAGCCAAGACGAATAATTGCCCTTCCATGGAATGCCTTCGCCGCGGTCGAGTTCCAAAATCCAGCCAGCCACATTGTCGAGGAAGTAACGGTCGTGCGTCACGGCAATGACGGTTCCGGCGTATTGCGCCAAATGCTGTTCGAGCCACAAGACACTTTCGGCATCGAGGTGGTTCGTTGGCTCATCCAAAAGCAATACATCGGGCTGCTGCAACAACAAACGGCAAAGCGCTACACGGCGGCGTTCCCCACCTGAAAGCACCTTGATCGGTGTATCGCCTTCGGGCGTGCGTAGGGCATCCATCGCGATCTCGAGTTTGGTATCGAGTTCCCAGGCCCCCGAGGCATCGATCTTGTCTTGCAGATCGGCCTGGCGGTCCATGAGTTGCTGCATCTTGTCGGCATCTTCGTAGACTTCCGGGAGTCCGAACATGTCGTTGATTTTGTTGAATTCTTCCAAAAGCGCAGCGGTTTCGGCTACGCCTTCGCGTACGACTTCAATCACGGTTTTGCTTTCGTCGAGTTGCGGCTCTTGTTCAAGGTAGCCCACCGTATAATTCGGTGCGAAGACCACATCACCTTGGTAGTTCTTATCGACCCCGGCGATGATTTTGAGCAGCGAAGATTTTCCCGATCCGTTGAGACCGAGGATACCGATTTTGGCCCCGTAGAAGAAGCTCAGGTAGATGTCCTTCAAGACCTGCTTGTTGCTGGAAGAATACGTCTTGTTGACGCGGGACATCGAGAATATTACTTTCTTATCGTCTGACATTTTATTGTTGATTGTTATTGATTAGTATCGATTACACCCTGCCTTTGAGCGAACTGAACACCCATGCATTGGCCAGAAACCCGACGCCTACGGCCCCAAAACCCCAACCTGCGACGTCGTCGTAACGAAAGACACCGAGTCCGATCAGGATCAGTCCCATAATTATCATGATAAAGGTCGCCCAGCCGAGCACCGTATTTTTGTTCATCATTGCCATAGTGGTGGTATTTGAATTTTGGGAGACAAATATCGGGAAATTTATTGTTGGTAAAAAACATTTGAATGCAATATCTATGATAGGGCATTCTATTTCCAATTTCCGATGTAATCCAGCAAGGAATGCCCTTTTGTGGGCTGGGCCGTGAAAAGTTTGATGTGCATTGCAGGCAAGGAACCTACGCGAAACAATAGGTTTGCCTTGTCCAATTCTTCCAACGAATCTCGATAATGCTTTGCCGTCTTTTTATTCATAGGGAATAAGCGCCTCAACAATGCTACATCGGAAACCAACACTTTAAAGAGTTCCAATTCTGGTCTGTGAAATGTTACGTTTCCAAACAAATATTGCTTCTCATCCAGCTCGGGCTCGATGCACTTAAAGGTCAAATTGGGATTGATTTCGTTAAAAAGAGCTTGCGTATTTTCAACGAATTCCTTTGTCATGATTGGCGATAAAATCACAATTTCTTTGGCCTTTCTTAAGTTGTCCTGAAAAAAGCCGACTTGCGCCTGTTTGGTGAAGGTAAAATATTTTTCTTCCTCGGGCGATTTTTTATCACCATCCCGCATGCTATTGAAATCACTGAGCTCAACTCCGGTAAAATTGGTGTTATAGTATCCAAAGGCTTTTCTTATTTGTCCCCCACGTATTCCGATATCGACAAGGATGATAAGTTTTTTCGAGGAGATGTCTTCTTTGCAAAGTATACCAAAATTCTTTTCGAAGTTAAAATCGGCTCGGTTGTCGTCGTAGCCATATTTTCTGAGCAATCGGTATAAGCCGTTGCTGTCATTTTTTGGGTTTTTGATTGGAAACAACACGCAATCATAATCTTTAACGTATTGCAGCAACAGTTCTTTGAAGTCTTCGTATTGCTGTTCCGACAAAGAAGCATGCGCATTCAAAACATATAAGATGGACGAATGGAGGTTTCCTATGGAAAGACCTGCTTTGATCATGTGTGCCTCCACTCCACTGCCGACGATGCTGTCTTTATTGAAAATTGAAAGCCAGTTGATGACGCGGTCCGTAATTTTAAATCCGTGCTTGTATTGGATTTTAAGTTTTCTTTCCAAATCCAATTTATGAGGGAAGTTCTCGTAGTTCGATTGGGCGTCGATAAAATATTGATTGACAGGGAAAAGGCTCTTGAGTTTTTGATCAGTGTTTGAACCATCAAAAATCTCGTCATAGGCTTTCTTTCTCACTTCAATGCGGTTGTAAGCTTTGACCAACTCATTTTCAGGAAAATAGAGGTACACCTTATTGGCCTGTATAAAACTATACACAAACGAACCCCTGGTCTTTGCCATCAGGTCTTGTGGTTTTTCGACTTGTAAGTTTTTGGACAAATGGTTGAATGAATAGATGCCATCGACTAATGGCAAGGTTTTTTCATCGATGGTTACGCTGTAGTTCGATTCCCCTGTGGATCTGTTTCTCTTTTCCTCAATGCGTACTTTGGACCGTTTAAAGTCGGCTCTGTCAAACGTTGTTTTATCAGAGTTGTCTACAACCATCGTTGGCAGGTAAAGGCTTATTTCGTCTATAAAACTGAGGTCGGTTACCTGAATTTCAGATTCGAAAATATCGATCGATGATTTTATCGTATCAAAAAATTGAGCTAAGGTTTCAGCTTGAGGCAACAACTGCTCGTTTACCGCAAACAGTACATCCAAATCACTGTTTGGGTCATCGAAATTTTCAAAATGGATTTTTAAGAAATTCACCAGGGCAGGCACCTCATTGGTCAATTCCTTTGCCTTCTTTAAAACCGTCAAACTCCAGTAATATTGAAATTGGAATAACGTGACTGGTACACCTTCCTTGATTTTTGAAACGAACTCTTTTAGAAAATTCCATTTATCCAGGGCCGATTTATTAAGCAGTTGGGAAATGGGGTAAAAGCGCAGGTCCAATTGTGTGATGTTAAAATTGTAATCACTTTCTTCTGCGGTCAACTTGATTTCATCGGAATCAGGCAAGTGATTTTGCACAATGTTTGAAATATTTTCCCAATAGCTTTCGAAATTTATTTCCTTCTTCACGCCCTCGAAAGTTGTTATCTTTTCAAAATCGGAATAGAACGGAACGGCCGGATAACAACCAAAGACGTCAAACGTATTGTAAAAAAAAGGAAAGCCTGTTTGGTATTTGTTACAAAACTCCTCGTGGTCCGACACGACTTGGGCCAGGTTCTTAAGAACCCCGAGAACCGTCTTGTCCAAAAGTTTTTGGGGCAATTTTTCAGTCCCTATCGCATAAATGATTTCCTGCTCGTCCGCTGTTGTTTTGGCATTGAGGTAATCGTATTTTTTGGCATCGATTTTCTTGTTGATGCTTTTTACGAACAACTTGTCGGATTTACTTAATACAATCAAACCGTTCAGGGCAATGTTCTTGAGACAAATGTCCTCGATGCTTGGGTACAATGACACCGAATTGTCGTTGAGCCATGCGAAAAATCGGCTATCAATCCCTTCGGCATCTTTCAAGATACTTCTAAAGTTTTGACGCTCACTGCTCTTGGCTTTGGCAAACAACAAGATGATCAATACATTGCGGTATTGTTCCAGAAATTCATTCTTACAAGCATAGCTGCTCAATTCTGTGCCTTTTTTATGACTCAGCAACAGCGAATAGCTTTCATTCGAAAAATCAGAAAATTGAAAATCTTGCAATTTCCCTATCCAATAAAAGTTATGGTCTTTGTTATCAAATTCGCCCAAGGCCACGGACATCTCCAAAAGCAATTTCCAACTGGCAAGTATCGGCGAATGGTCTTGCGAATTCTCAAACAAAGTCAGGAAACACAGGCAATGGTAAAATTGGCTTAACAATTCATGGCTGTCAATCTCATCCACACCGTCTGTTTTCCATTCCGAAAACCTGATGAAGGAATATTTGGCCAATTCATTTAAAAAAGCGATTTCAAAAGTATTGTTTTCAATAATCCTGTTGAGTTCGCCTATAAATACAATCCTACTGGTGGTATTTTCCAGTTTTTCACGAATCATTTCCCAATGATGCTGGGTATACTTCATATTAGGGGTTTCAAGCGCTTCATACATAATCCCTTGGAAATAATTAAGTGTTACTGTGAGGTTGCATTTTACAACGAGTGATGCAATCAATAATTTATCCGCGTCAGTCAAATCACTTCTTTGATAAGTGTTTGAGACCAAGGCATGGACCAGTAGAAAATGCTCATCCAATAAATCTTCATTGAGCAACATCGTGTTGAGATAGTGGGTCAGAGAAAGCCCTTTGACTTGGTCTATATTCTCGGCGACTTCCCAGAATTGTTTTGGAAAATTGCTAAGAAGATCCGCATAGAATAGCATATAAAGCCCGCCCCTGCCGTCTACGGTGTAAGGCAATTTGCGCGACAGTTTTTTCCTAATAAAATTTAACCGATCATCACCTTTGAATTGACTGTAAAAGAACCTGAGGTTATCTTTGAGCCCAAATTTTGTGTCGTCGGCCAAGTCTCCGAGCTTCAGAAAAGCTTCCTGTATTTCTTCTTCCGACAACACTTTCTTATTCTTATTGACACTGTTGATGTCATACTTTGCATTGTTCTTAAACTTTTGAAAATTGCCTGACGCAGCATATTCCTTAACGTTGACCAATCTGGTCTTGCTGGTATTGAATTTTAAACCATTTACCGCCAGCCATTCATTTATCTTTTCAGACAATACATGGCCTCTCTCCTTGTTTTCTACAAAAATGAATATGTCATCCACAAAACGATGGTAAAATTCCCTTTTTTGGTCTTTGATAAAATGGTTTTCAATCAAATCATCCAAACCGTTCAAATACAATTCTGCCAGATACCTCGCATAGGCAGGACCTTGGGGTAGCCCATTTTCAGAGTTCCCAGTCGTTGCCACGGAAAGGTTGATCAGATAATCGATTACATTCTTATACCTGGTCAAGTCTTCTGGGGAAAATTCACTGAGTTTTTGCTTGATCCGCTTGGGTGCTTCTTCATAGAGCTTAACCTTCAACCTGGGAATATTTATACTGTCGTAGAAACTTTTAATATCGATTTTAAGCAAATAGTACTCTTCATATTCAACCCCGAACAAATAATTTTCTACTTTTTTGATAAATTTCGCCCAATTGGGAAACCAGCCTTCAAAAATGTTGTTTTGGTAAAAACTCTGTGCAAACCGATACCCATACGAATTGTCTGTGATTTCGGTATAATAAATCGTATTGAGCAGAAAAAGAAAATAGGTGGAAATGACATTGTTTTCGGCATCCAGATTATGAAGCCACCTGATTTTATCTCCCTCATTTCTTCTGAACACATATGTCTTTGGAAACTGCGGACGTTCTCCGCCAAAAATCGCATCTATTTTCTGAAAAATCGTTTTGTAATGAACCTTACCGATCCTTTTTAGTTGGCTATACAGCGGGACCTCATCATTTCTTAAAGAATAATGATAAACGGCATTTTTAATTCTTTCCAATAATTTTTCGTCCAAAGGCCGTATGGAATGCATTGGCAAATCTACGATGTCGATGTTGGCCAACTGAACCGGCGAAATGACCGCGCTTCCTTTGCAAGCGCTGCACCGCCCAAGACCGTTGCAAGTAATGGGTTGGTAGTATTTTAAGTCCGCCAGTTTTTTTTCGGTCAACTCTCTATTGAATCCTTTTACATTGGAAAACAATTCCATCAAAAGGTTGTAGCCAAAGTCCTTCTCTTGAGGGGTTTCCAATTTGATGAACAAACCCACCAAAATTTGCCTTTCACTTTCGCTAAGCCCCAACTCGTAGTCCTCAAATATTTCTTTCAAATAATCACACTTGCACAACGATTCAATCATTTGGTCAAGGTTGATGGTTTGGTCAATAAAGGTATTGACCTTTCTTCCCTTAAAGTATCTAGTAGGGATTGTTTCGCCGTCTCCTGCCCCATTCAACCCTTCGAGTAGCGATGAAAGCTCTTTGGTAGTAACCGCCTTGGTTTCGTTTAGAATATCCAACTGTTTTTCTAAGAAAATCCGGTTGGGTTTGGAAATCCAGCGCTGCTGGTCATATTCGAAAGGATCTCCTTGTCTCAGCAAGAAAGAAAGCTTTTCATTGCTTTTGTTCTGCGAAAGCGGCAGTTTAATCCCTAAGCCTACTCCTTTGGTATTGGCATTTACAATGGGTGTTTTCGGAAATTTATCGGTAACGATCACCTTGTCGAATTGGTCCTTGACGTTTCTATGAATGTAATTGACCAATTGATATCCTTCATTTTTGGTAATCAGCCTTTCGAAAAAGACCCAGATATGAAAACCCCTCCGTCCCGAAAACTCTAATAAAAAGGGGATATTTTTGGTGGTTAAAAAAGCACACACCTCGTCGGCGGCTTTTTTAACCAACTTGAGGTTTTCTTCATTGACCTCATTGCTGTCTATCTCACTTTTGACGATATCAAGATCCAAACAAATCCATTTTACAAAGGCAGTCCGAACGATATGCAATTCCTGATAAGTCAACAAGCTTTTCTGGTTGGCCAACATATCATCGATCGTAACCGGTGTGATTTTTCCTTTGATCAATTTGTAACTTCCATCTGCCTGTTGCCTTCCATATTTGTTGTCATCAACATAAAACATTGAAAATAACTTATCCGAAATTTGCCTGTAAAGTTCCTGTTTGCTCATTTTTTAAATTCAAGACAATATTATTCAAATATAGGACATTCTAAACATAAATTCAGGCCAAGAAACGACTACTTCATTTATCCAAATCGATTGTCCTAATAAAAAAATCCCATGCTAGGGACATGGGATTTCGTAGTAGTAGGGGGTAATGGATTTTACAATTCTATATAAGTAAAAGTGGCGTAATCTACATCTTCCTGTTTGTCGCTGTCGAGCACATAGCCCGCGGTATCGAAGGTATTGGTCAAGTCGATCGGTGCCGAATGTGCGCCAGCGAAATTCTTGAACGGACGGTAACCGCCGAACGAGCACGACAACAATGCCTGGCTGCGGCAAGCCATCGCCAATTGTACTGTCACGCGGTTGGCATTGTACAAAGGTCCTTTTTGGTTGGCTTCGTAATAATAGGTTTTGCCGTCGATGAAATTGCCTTGGTTGTTGAACGACATCACTTCCATGAGGTCGCCTTCGTCGTTGACGATGTAACGCACACGGGCCAATGCCTCGGCATTTTCCTTGATTTCGTAGTATTGATTGGCGGCGTCATAGGTAACGTATTTCTGAACGCCGGTTACAGTCACGCCATTGATGGTGCCGTTGGCGGCGTACGTAAAATCGACATCGAAATCCTGTCCGTTGTTGTCGCCCGACACATTGCTGATGCGGCCATTGGCATAAGACAACAAGTAAGTCAACGACAAACTTTGGCTGTCTGAAACGGCGCTTTTCAACGTATGGTCTGGATTGTATTCCAGGGCAAAAGTCCCGTAGTCGTTTTCAAAAGTAACCTGGCTGGCCACTTTCGCGGTTGATGCCGGTGTAGGAGCCGGTGTCGTTGTGGCATTGTCTGAAGAACAAGAGGCCAATAAAGTAATGCAAGCGATTGCGGTAACAAAATTTTTCATTGGGGCTGAATTTTAATGTTACGGCAAAGTAAAATGGTAAATTTTAAACGATTGCACAAAACTCGTTGAACGGGCAAAATACTCTTTCAACTGCATTTTTTAGGAAGTCGGACGCCTCATTTTAAGCCAAAAACCGGAATTAGCCGTCAGGATGGATCAGTTAAAAACCTTGACCAACATCTCCTTGAGCAAGTCGCCATGCTCCATATTGTTGGCCCCCACGCCTTTACTTTTAAGATCGACGTCGCGCAGGGCCGCCACTATCGCGCTGACTTTTTTCATCGGGTAATTTTTTAAGGCGACGTCGTAGTCTTTGAGGAAGTAAGGATTGACCTTGAGCACCGAGGCGACATTCTTTGGACTCTTGTCCTTCAATCCGTGGTATTGCAACAGGTTGACGAAGAAACTGAAAATCATTCCCGTGGTCATGACCATTGGGTGGTCTTTGGGATTGTCGGCGAAATATTGTGCAATCTGGTACGACTTGAATTGGTTGCCTTCCCCGATGGCCTTTCGAAGCTCGAACACATTGTAGTCTTTGCTGAAACCGATATTTTCCTCGATTTGCTTGGCCGTAATCTGGCTGCCTTTGGGCAAAATGATCTGCAGTTTCTCGAGTTCGTTGTTGATTTTGCTCAAATCGGTACCGAGGAAATCCACGAGCATCGCATTGGCTTTGGGTTCAATCGTAAATCCTTTGCCTTGCAATACACGTGTGATCCACTGCCCCACCTGGTTTTCGTAGAGCTTTTTGCTTTCGTAAACGAGCCCGTTTTTCTCGAGTTGCTTGGTGACTTTCTTACGTTTGTCGAGCGTTTTGTATTTGTAACACATCACGAGTACCGTCGTAGGCATCGGATTTTCAGCATAACTTTCGAGCTTGTCAATGTTGCGCGACAAATCCTGGGCTTCCTTGACGATCACGACCTGGCGTTCGGCCATCATCGGGTAGCGCTTGGCAGTCGAGACAATGTCGTCGATCGAGACATCACGTCCGTACAACACCGTTTGGTTGAATCCTTTCTCGTCTTCCGACAGCACATGGTCTTCGATATAATCGGAAAGCTTGTCGATGTAATACGGCTCCTCACCCATCAGGAAATAAATGGGGCGGATGTTTCCGGATTTGATGTCGTTGACAATTTTGACTATTTCGTCCATGGAGAATCGGATTGCTGCGGGTTCCAAAAATACTACTTATCACCGATACGACAACATGCTAAGAACCGAAGTTATAAACACAACAAAGGGCCAGCGTTGGCCGGCCCCTTGCTCACTAACCAAGTAACCAATCAATCATGAAAATCATGCATGCATGAGAATTTTCTTGAAATAGTTCGTGATTTAGTATGAAGTAAAATTACATCGGTGATGCTTCCAAACCCTTACAAAATTTCGCGCAATCGTTCCATAATTTCGGGTGGATCAATCGTGCAAACATTCCTCAGAATCTTGTAAGACTATTCGCTTTATTTTGTTGAATCTTTACAATTCACAAAAGAATCTTTAAATCATCGCCATGAAAATTTTAAAATCTGTTGCCTTCCTGATTTTGTTGCTGTTGCTTGTCATTTCGTGCAAGAAAAACGACGGCCAACTTTCTACACAAACCGAAGACCGCATCGCCTTCGACAGTACACAAGTCGGCGCTTTCCTGACCAAATATCCCGAATTCAAAACCTTCCGCACGCAATATGCCGAACTCTACCAAAAGCACCGCTACCAGCACATCTGGTACGACAAGGACGGTCGCATCGATTTTGCCGAAGTGTTGTACAATCGGGTCAACCAAATCGGTGCCGATGGCGTTCCGGTAAAGTTGCCGTACCAATCGCAAATCGCACAAATATTTGAGGACAACGACAAAGCCTCTATCGACAACGAATTGCTCATCAGCGGAATGTATTTCTTTTATGCCAAAAATGTATACGCAGGTGTCGATCCCAAAAAAAGCAAATCAACCGGCTGGTTTTTGCCGCGCGACAAGATGGATTACGTAGCTTACCTCGACACTTTGCTGCGCGATCCCGACAAGATCAAGGACGACACTTCGGAGAACATCGGCCAATATTACCACCTCAAAAAAGCATTGCAGCGTTACCGCGACATCAGGGACAAAGGCGGCTGGCCTCCAATTGATTTCCCCAAAGATTTGAAAATGCTCCAACCCGGCGATAACCATCCTGCGATTGCCCAGGTCCGTAAAAGACTGGCCGCTTCGGGTGAAATTGACAGCGATTCCGGAAGCACGACTTACGACAGCACGCTCGAAAACGCCATTGCCGCCTACCGCAAACGCAACAATATTTTGGGTGCGCACATTACGCCGATGCTCGTCGAACACATGAACGTTCCGGTGGAAGCACGCATCAAGACCATTACTGTCAATATGGAGCGATGCCGCTGGATTTCGCCAGACATCGCCGAATCGAAAGAACTGATCGCGGTCAATATCCCGGCCTATCAATTGCGTTATTTCCGCGAGGGGTCGCCAATCCTCGAATCGAATGTGGTCGTAGGCAAAGAAGCCAACAAGACCGTGGTGTTCAGCGGACAGATGAGTTACCTCGTGTTCAGCCCCTATTGGAACATTCCCAAAAGCATCGTCGAAAAAGAAATCAAGCCCGATATGGCCAAAGACCCGGATTACCTGACCAAACACAACATGGAATGGAACGGCAAGAACCTGCGCCAAAAACCGGGCAAGGACAATTCCCTGGGATTGATCAAGTTCATGTTCCCGAACTCGAATAATATTTATTTGCACGATACGCCGGCCAAAAACCTGTTCGGCAAAGACGACCGCGCACAAAGCCACGGCTGCGTCCGTGTGGAAAAAGCGCGTGAACTCGCCATTAAGATTTTGGACAGCGACAAGAACTGGAATCCGCAGAAAATCGACGAAGCGATGAACGCCGGAAAGGAAAAACAATACACGCTCAATCACAAAATCCCGGTCTACATCGCCTACTTCACCGCCTGGGCCGATCAAAATGGCATCGCCGCATTCTATCCCGATGTTTACCAACGCGACGGCCGATTGGCACATCTGCTCTACAACGAATCCAAATAAAGACGCAAACCCCGGCCACTAATCGGGGTTTTTATTTCAGGTCGGGATTTCGTTTCTTTGCGTCATGCAGAAACTCAATTTCAAGAATTATGTGTTTCGTTTCCGCAATGCGGGACGGGTGTCGATTTTTGATGAAATCCGCAAGAAATTCATCATCCTGACGCCCGAGGAATGGGTGCGCCAACATGTCGTGCACTTCCTGATGCACGAAAAGAAATACCCGAAATCGCTGATCAATGTCGAAAAGGTGCTCACGGTCAATGGGCTGACCAAACGGTACGATGTTGTGGTGTTCAACCCCGACGGCTCGATTTTCATCCTCGTCGAATGCAAGGCGCCGCAGGTGGCCATTTCACAAACCGTCTTTGACCAGATCGCGCGTTACAACATGACGATGCAATCGCAATTGCTCATGGTCACCAACGGGAAACAACATTATTTCTGCCAGATGGATTACGCAAACGAGCAATATGTTTTCCTGCGCGAGTTGCCCGATCACCAAACGTTTTCCGTATCATGAAAATCGCAGTTGTCATACTCAATTGGAACGGAAGCGATCTGCTTCGGAAGTTCTTGCCGTCGGTGGTTCAATTTTCATTGGATGCGGACATTTATGTCGCCGATAATGCGTCGACCGACAATTCCATTGCTGTGTTGGAAACCGATTTCCCATCGGTAAAGATCATCCACAATGAACGCAATTTCGGTTTCGCCACCGGTTACAACCAGGCTTTGAAAAAGGTAGATGCCGATATTTTTGTATTGCTCAATTCGGATGTCGAAGTCACCCAAAACTGGCTCAAACCGATCATCGCTGAGTTTGAAAACAATCCCAATACCGCCATCATCCAGCCCAAAATCCTCGACCAAAAAAACAAGGAATACTTTGAATATGCAGGCGCTGCGGGCGGTTTTATCGATCAATACGGCTATCCGTTTTGCCGTGGCCGTTTGTTTGACACGATCGAAAAAGACCAGAAACAATACCAGGACGATTGCGAAATCTTTTGGGCATCGGGTGCGTGTTTGTTCATCCGGGCTTCGGTTTACAACGAATTGGGCGGACTCGACGACGATTTTTTTGCGCACCAGGAAGAAATCGATTTGTGTTGGCGTGCATTCAATGCCGGTTACCAGGCCAAATATGTGGCGCATTCGACAGTCTACCACGTAGGCGGTGCCACTTTGCAGCAGGGCAATCCGAGGAAAACCTATCTTAATTTCAGGAATTCGTTGTACATGTTGCTCAAGAATTTGCCTGCTTCGAAATTGCTCCCGGTCATCTTTTTGCGTTTGGTGCTTGACGGTATCGCGGGAATCCAATTTATCCTACAAGGCAAAATCACGCATTGCATGGCCATTGTCAACGCCCACTTCTCTTTTTATGGTGCTTTCTCGAAAAACTTCAAAAAACGAAAAGGCCCGCAATCCTCGAAATATTATAAAGTAAACAGTATAGTCTATAAATACTTTTGGCAAAAGCGGCGTAATTTTACAGAGTTGTTTTAACAATAGTTTAAGTCGGTGGCGCTTTTGTTAGAACATTAAAATGTTAAATTTGTCACCTAACCGAAAATTACAATCCCATGAGAAGAATCATTTTAGCCTTATCAGTCGTCGCGCTTTTGTCGGCGTCTTGCGGAACGAAAAAGAAACTCGCCGCCTGCGAAGCCAAGAACAAAGAAATTCAGGATTTGCTCAATACCGCCACGGTAAAACTCAACACTTGTCTTTCTGAGAAAGAAGCTTTGAACAGCCAAATCGACTTCTTGAAAAAGAACAATTCCGATTTGATCAACAACATGGGCAACATGACCACACTCTCGGCCAAAGGCGCACAGAACATCGAAAAAGCGCTCGAGTCGATGAAGGAAAAAGACCTCAAGATTACACGTTTACAGGATGCATTGACCAAGAAAGACAGTGTTACCCTGGCGTTGGTTACGAGCTTGAAGAAAGAAGTCGGTATTTCTGATCCGGACATTTCCGTGAATGTCGAAAAAGGCGTCGTATTCATCTCGATTGCCGATAAATTGCTGTTCAAGAGCGGCAGTTACATGGTAAGCGACCGTGCCAAAGAAGTACTGGCCAAAGTCGCCAAAGTCGTCAACAGCAAGCCGACGTTCGAATGCATGGTCGAAGGCCACACCGATAACGTTCCTTACAAATCAAACGGCGTCCTTTTGGACAACTGGGATTTGTCTGTCAAACGTTCGACTTCTATCGTCCGTGTATTGACCGAACTGGGCGTGCAACCGAAACAGTTGATCGCAGCCGGACGTGGCGAATACATTCCATTGGTGGACAACAACACTTCGGAAAACCGCCAAACCAACAGAAGAACGCGCATCGTCGTGATGCCGAAAATCGACGAGTTCTACGACATGATCGAGAAAGAAATGAAAAACCTGTCGAAATAACCGGCAGCCATCATAAGCAAAACGCCTTCAGCAATGGAGGCGTTTTTTTATGGCTTTATTTGGTCTTGACCCATCGATTGCCTCTGATTTCATAACTGCCGGTAGCCACGCAATCTTCGTCAGATTTAAAATCCTTGGAACCGGTGCGCATTACGTTGAGTTTGCCCTTGGCCAGGAAAAAGAACTGCGAACTGCAACCACTTTGCCTGATCCTGTCGGGTTTCCCGGTCGCCGCATTGAGGCCGTCGTTGGGGTTCCACGTTTCGATGTTCTGGGTTTGCGGCAACTGCACTTGGCGCAGGTTCTTGAGGTCGACGATGCAAAAATGGGAATGCGAAATGATACTTTGTGTCGTAGTCGACTTGAATTCGGATTGGTAGGACAGGAACTGTTCGTCTTCGGTCAATTTGAAATTGCCGTGCGTTTGCTCCTCGAACAAGGAAAAAACCACCCATTTATTTGCCACTTTCTGGAACAATGCGAGTTGGTTTCGGTTGTTGACCGTCCATTTGGACACAAGGAAATCGTTGGTTTTGAGATCGGGCGAACCGAGCAATTGCTGGTATTTTGCCTCGCTGATGGTATCGATGGCCTTGAGCGGCGTGAACTCATAAGCGGTTTGCTGCGCAGTCAACGCAACCGAGAACAATGCCATCGGCGCCAGCCATTTAGTCGATAATCGAAACATCGCCTTTTCCCTCCCTGATAATTACAGGTTCTGATCCCGACAAATCGATGATGGTCGAGCCCACATTGTCGCCATAACCGCCATCGATGACCACATCCACCAGATTCTGCCACTTCTCGAAAATGAGTTCCGGATCGGTGGAATATTCCAAAACCTCATCTTCGTCGTAGATCGAGGTAGAAACAATCGGATTGCCCAGCATCTTGACCAGGCAAAGCGCAATATTGTTGTCGGGTACACGGATACCGACGGTCGTTTTCTTCTTGAACTCCTTCGGCAGGTTGTTGTTCCCGGGAAGAATAAAAGTGTAAGGTCCCGGAAGCGAACGTTTGAGCAGCTTGAACGTCGCCGTGTCGATTTGCTTGACATAGTCCGAGAGGTTGCTCAGGTCGCTGCACACAAACGAGAAATTCGCCTTATCCAGCTTGATGCCCTTGATTTTGGCAATGCGTTCAAGCGCCTTCGTATTGGTGATGTCGCAGCCAAGGCCATACACCGTATCGGTCGGATAGATTACCAATCCGCCTTCGCGCAATACTTTCACGACACGCTCGAGCGCCGCTTCATTGGGTTTGTCGTTGTATATTTTGATGAACTGGGCCATTTTGCAATTGCTAATTAACGCTGGATAATTGATTGTGAAAAGGTAATCAAAATCAACCGACGACCGGTTATATAATTATGATTTTTTGTTATTACTGTTGCTGTCTGTACAAAACGACGTCAACTTTTCTCGCATACCATCAAAAAGTAGCTTCCCTCGGCAGATGTTCCTTGGCTTTGGGTTACGAATCCATGCTTGCCGTAAAAAGCCAACGCTGCCGAATTCTGCTCCAAACATTTCAAGGCAATGGGCACATGCAGTTCGCGCAGGGCCACTTCAAGCAATCGCAAACCGATTTGTTGCCGTTGGAACCTTTGGTCTACAAACAAATGATGGATGAAATTATCCGGCATCCAAAGCGATACAAATCCGGCGACCTGATTCCCGACTTTGGCCACAAAAATGCGCTCGCCATGGGTTTGCTCATCAAAATCCAGCAAGCCATAACCACTGGTATCGAGCCAATGAAAAGTGCTTTGCCTGGTTTCGAGGAACAATTGCCGCAGTGCTTGCCGGTCTGCCGGTCCTTCAGGGCCGATGCAAAAATCAGGGTGGTTTGGCTTATCCAATGACTTCCAGTTTAGCAAATCGCAACAACAGCTTTTTGATTCCGCCCACTTCAAAACGGATTTCGGCCTTCTTGTCGGCACCCGCGCCTTCCAGGTTGATGATTTCGCCTTTGCCGAATCGCTCGTGCATGACGACATTGCCAATGGTGAGAGTGCTGTCGAACAAATTGGCGTTTGATGAGGCGTTGCTGCTTACCGGCTTGAGCTTCCGGATGCCCAGGTCGGGTTTTGGGTTGTTGTCGGTGACCCATTTCGGCGGCGTACCCGCCACAGGCTTGCTCAAGCGCAGTTTCGATTTGTCGACATCGCCGAAAATATCCACATCGATCATCGGCTTGTAACGGTAATTGGTTTCTTCTGCCGTGAGGTATTCCAGATACTGCGCGTCGATCTCGTTGATAAACCGCGACGGCTCGCTGTCGGTCAATTTCCCCCAACGGTAACGCGATTGCGCATAGGTCAAATACGCCTGGTGTTCGGCACGTGTCAAGGCCACATAAAACAATCGGCGTTCTTCCTCGAGTTCGCTTCGCGTGCTCATACTCATCGCGCTTGGGAACAAATCTTCCTCCATCCCGACGATGAACACATGCGGGAATTCGAGTCCTTTGGCCAAGTGAATCGTCATGAGTGCCACGCGGTCGTCGTCGCCGGTATCTTTGTCGAGGTCGGTCGCGAGCGCTACATCTTCGAGGAATTCAGAAAGCGCACCTCGGGCGCCATCGACTTCCTTCTGCCCTTCGGTGAAATCCTTGATTCCGTTCAATAATTCCTCTATGTTCTCGATGCGCTGGATGCCTTCGGGCGTTGCATCTTTCTTGAGTTCCTGCACGAGCCCGGTCTTCTTGGCGACATGGTCGGCAATGTAAAACGCGTCGTGGTTCTTTTCGATGATCTGGAAACTCTTGATCATGTTGACAAAATCGGTGATCTTGTTCCTGGTTCCCGAATTGAGTTTGAGGTCGATCTTGTCGATGTTTTCCATGACCTCAAACATCGAGCGTTTGTAATGGTTGGCCGCAATCGTGATTTTCTCGACCGTCGTATCGCCAATCCCACGCGCCGGATAATTGATGACCCGTACGAGCGCCTCCTCGTCCTTGGGGTTGATGACCAAACGCAGGTAACACAAAACGTCCTTGATTTCCTTGCGTTGGTAGAACGACAAACCGCCATAGATGCGGTAAGGGATGTCGCGTTTGCGCAGCGCGTCTTCCATCGCACGTGACTGTGCGTTGGTTCTATATAGGATGGCAAACTGACCGTTCATGAGCTGTTTGTTCATCTTTTCCTCCCAGATCGTGCTGGCTACGAAACGGCCTTCCTCGGCATCGGTGATGCTGCGGTGGACTTTGATTTTGGGGCCGTCGTCATTGGCCGTCCAGACAATTTTATCGAGCTTGGTCTTGTTCTTGTCGATGATGGTGTTGGCCGCCTCGACAATATTTCGGGTGGAACGGTAATTCTGTTCGAGACGGTACGTTTGTACGCCTTCGTAATCTTTCTGGAAATTGAGGATGTTGTTGATGTTGGCCCCGCGGAATGCATAAATACTCTGCGCATCGTCGCCCACCACACAGATATTCTGGAACCTATCCGACAAGGCGCGTACGATCAGGTACTGCGAATGGTTCGTATCTTGGTACTCATCGACCAAAATATAACGGAAACGGTCTTGGTATTTGGCCAATACATCCGGAAAACGCGCCAATAATTCATTGGTTTTCAACAGCAAATCGTCAAAATCCATCGCGCCGGCCTTGAAACAACGGTCGACGTAATTTTGGTAAATGTCGCCCAGACGCGGTTTTTTCGACATCGCATCCTGCTCGACGAGTTCAGGGTTATTGAAATAAGCCTTGACTGTGATGAGGCTGTTCTTGTACGACGAAATCCTGCCCAAGACCTGCTTGGGTTTGTAGATGTCCTTGTCGAGCTGCATCTCCTTGATGATGGCCGAAATGAGGCGCACCGAATCCTGTGTATCGTAAATCGTAAAGTTGGACGGATACCCGAGCTTGTCGGCCTCGGCTCGCAAAATACGCGCAAACACCGAGTGGAACGTTCCCATCCACAAATTTTTCGCCTCCGACGCCCCGACAATGCTCGCGATGCGGTTCTTCATTTCGCGTGCGGCCTTGTTGGTAAACGTCAGCGCCAAGATGTTGAACGCATCGACGCCCTGGCTCATGAGGTAGGCAATCCTAATGGTCAATACACGGGTTTTCCCGGATCCCGCTCCAGCAATGATGATCATCGGGCCGTCTTTTTGCAGGACGGGCGCGCGCTGTGCGTCATTGAGCTGGTCAATATATTTCTGCATAGTCAATTTCAAAAGGCCAAAAATACGGATTTTCAGGGTAAGTCAATTACTGATTTTCTGTTAATCCTAAAGATTTTACGAACAAAAAATGCACCTTTTCAGGTGCATTAATTTTAACAAAATATCCAGATTTTCTGTATTTGAATACCGTCATTATTTTGTTGGGAATACCTTTCATATCCCCTTCCCTAAAGCAAAAATACAATCTTTCACAACAAGATGGTTACAGAAAAACTGTACATTTCAAGTCCGATCAAAAAATCAAACAATCGACCGCACCAACCCGCCTTCTACGCGAATGGCCGCACCATTGGTTGCAGACGCGAGCGGGCTCACATAATACGCAATCGTATTGGCAATCTCATCAACCGAAGCGAATCTTTGGATCAGCGAAGTCGGTCGCATGTTTTTAAAGAAATCGGCTTCGACTTCGGCCACGGGTTTGTTGTCGGTTTTGGACAAATCCTCGAGGAACTGTCCTACACCACGAGATTTGGTCGGGCCGGGTAAAATGGAATTAACAGTCACATTGGTTCCTTTGGTCAATTGCGCCAATCCGCTGCTCACGGCCAGTTGTGCACTTTTGGTCATGCCGTAATGGATCATTTCATCGGGAATCATGATGCCCGATTCGCTCGAGATGAAAATGATGCGTCCCCAGTTCTTGGCAATCATTTTCGGGAACAAATGACGTGACAGCCGCACGCCGCTCATGACGTTGATGTCGAAAAAACGGAACCAATCCTCATCGGGGATTTCAGCAAAAGCCTTGGGTTCGAAAATCCCGGTGTTGTTGACCAGGATGTCGATGTCGGGCAATTCGGATAGAAGTCGGTTGATGTCGTCTACCTTCGAAAAATCGGCGACGATTCCTGACACGTTACTGTTTCCTGTTTTTTGGAGTTCGGCTACGGCCTGGTCAACGCTTTGCTGGGTGCGTCCGTTGATGATGACCGTGGCGCCTTCGGTGGCCAAACGTTTGGCCGTTGCGAATCCGATTCCTGCAGTGGAGCCGGAAATAAATGCAGTTTTATCTTTGAGTTGTAAATCCATGATTTTGTGATTATTGGTTATTATTTTTTTTGTCGTTATTTTGGGTCAGCAGTCGAAGTATTTGCTCGCCCACGCTTTTGGCCGATTGCGGATTTTGTCCAGTCACGACGCGTTGGTCGGCCACCACATGGTTTTGCCACAGACCCGATTTCTCGAATCTGGCGCCGCGTTCGATCATCTTGGTTTCGAGCAGGAATGGGACGACATTGGTCAAGCCAACGGCCGCTTCTTCTTCATTGGTAAACGTATTGATTTTCTTGCCATCGACAAGGTATTTCCCGTTGCTCAATTTGATGTTGACCAGGCCAGCCGGACCATGGCAAACCGCGCCTACAATCCCGTTGCGTTCATAAATGGCTGCGGCAATTTTGGCCAATTCGGTATTGTCGGCCAAATCCCACATGGCACCATGGCCGCCGGCATAATAAATCGCGGCGTAGTCGTTAGGATCGACCTCGGACGGTTTCATCGTATGCTCGACCTTGTTGCGGTATTGGGTGTCGTTCCAGAATTTTCGATTGGTTTCATCGTCGAGGTTGAAGCCGTCTACCGGTGCTTTTCCGCCTTTGGGGCTCACGAAATCGACCGCATACCCGGCGTTGTGCAATACTTCCCATGGATGCGACACTTCGCCCAGGTAATACCCTGTGGCTTCTCCCGTATCGCCTTTCCTGTCGTGGCTTGTGACCACAAATAATACTTTCTTCATTTTTTTGGATTTTTGATGCTGTGCCTTCGCTTCGCCCGAAAAAATGGCGGCGGCGATGACCATTAAAGTTACGATTTTCTTCATTTTATATCGTACTGATGTTGATTTTGTACGATACAAAGTTGGGGCGAAAACCAAACCTGGCCAATGACATAAATCAACATTTTCATGTGATGTAGGTCACATTTTTCAAGAAAGTCGGCTCAGGGTTTCGCGCGAAACCCCCAGATAAGAAGCAATTACGTTTTTGGGCACGCGTTTGACCAGCGCTGGATACTGGGCGAGCAATTGCTCGTAGCGTTCTTTTGCATTGTTGTTGAGCAACGACAACACGCGGCGTTGCATGGCGATGTAACCGCCGTTGGACTTGCGCCGGAAGAAGTGTTCAATCTTGTGCAGTTCGGCGCAAAGCTTGTCCCGGTTCTGCAACGACAGGCACAATACTTCGACCTCCTCGATGCAATCGATGGCCAATGTGGCGTTGGTCTGGTTGAAATAAGCCTGATAGTCGGTGATCCACCAATCTTCCATGGCGAATTGCAGGATGTGCTCCTTTCCCTCGGCATCGATGTGGTACAGTTTCAAAAGCCCTTTGAGCACAAAATGATCGTTGCGCACCGGGTCGTCTACCTGAAGCAGGAACTGCCGCCTCTTGAGTTTTTTGGTGGTGAAATGCGACAAGATGTAGTCGAATTCGGCATCGGTGAGCGGCGTGATTTTTTCGATATGTTCGCGTAAGGCTTGGCTCATTTTTAATGGGCTGGAATGGCCGAAGCACTGGATTTTTCCAGATCGGCGATGATTTTTTCTTCATCCGAAGTCAGCACGATGGCATTGCTCTGCTGCCAGAATTTCGTCTGGTAATCGGTGGGCTTGTCGTAAAGATTTCTCTTTTTGAAACGCGTCTTTTTGTCGAAAGGCTTGTCTTTCTCGAAGTCGGTCACAATCAGGTCGCTGCGCGATTCAAGCGTTTCGTTGAGCCGTTTTTTGTTGAAAACCTTGACTTTTGCGTAATGGTTGCAATAGGAAAGCACATAATTGCTGCCCGACATTTTGTAGGCCGTTTTCAATTTGAAATCCTGAATGGTCACTTTGACGATCAACACATTGATGGTCTTGGCATACTGCAGGTGCGAAGGCGCGGCATAGATTTCGACTTCCTGGATCAGTTTGGTCTGCGGATCGAACAGCACCGTCCCCTTGACGAGCATTTCTTCGATTTCGGCTTTCGGGCTGAAAGAAATCAGGTAGAGCTCTTTCCCGGCTTCTTTTTTAGACTTGAGTTCGAAATCGTATTGCTCGTGCTTCTTTTTTTCCAAAACATCTTGATACAGTCTGCTCATTGAATACTTTGAAACCACTGCTTGTTGTACACTGAAAACCGATCCAAAAGCACCATCTTCCTCTTCTTCCGGCGGCAACAAATTGACCGAACGGTTCTGCAGCACCACGGTTTCGGTTGTCGTTTTCTTGACTGTTCCGGTGACGTGGTAATCGAGCAGCCCATCGGCAAAACTGGTGTACTTGCCATTGTTCTTGGCGAATTCACGGTAATAGGTATGCAACAGAATGGGTTTGTTGAGCCGTGCCGTCGAGGCGGCAATCGCCTCCAAAAGCATCTGGTGGGGCGGGATTTTCGACACCATAACTTCCTCAAGCTTTTCCTCGCTTTGTTCGAGATAGAGGATTTTGATTTCGGACGTAAATTCGGATGCCGGAACCGCAATCGGCTGATAACCGAGACAGGAAACCAGGATTTGTTCGTCCTTGAATACCGTCAATTGGAACACTCCTTCTTCGTTGCTGATGGTGCCGGTAGCCTTGCCCTTGATGCCGACCGAAGCACTGATGACCGCTTCATTGGTTTGCCGGTCAAGCAGTTTGCCGCGAACGGTAACTTGGGCGTTTGAATTCAGGAAAAAGACAAGACTCAGGAAAAGGCAGAAATGCTTCATGTGTTGTGGGTTTGGCACTGCCAATTTAACAAATTATCCTTTACAAAACACATCGTAGGCAAAGCGAATCAAGGTGCCGATGACGACCATCAGGAAAAAAATCCGGATAAAGGTATTGCCGCGGTTGACCGCCAACCTGGCACCGATGAATCCGCCAAGCGCATTGCTGATCGCCATCGGCAAGGCAATGGCCCAAACGATTTTGCCCTTGAGCACAAACAGGCAGATCGAACCAAAATTGGTGGCCAAGTTGACCATTTTGGCATTGGCCGAAGCCTGCAAAAAATCGAATCCGAGCAGGCTGATGAAGGCCAGGACGAAAAAACTTCCGGTTCCGGGGCCGATGAATCCATCGTAGAACCCAACCACGACACTGATGATGACCGCATAGAGCAGTTGTTGTCGGGACGAATGCGATTTGTCGGCCTGCTGCCCAAAATTTTTCTTCGCATAGGTATAAATCGCGAGCAACGAAAGGACAACCAACAGCAACGGCTTCATGAAATCATTGCTTACCCGTGTCAGCAGCAGCGAACCCACATAAGCCGATGGTACCGCCAGGACCATCATGACAAGCAACAGTTTCCAATCCATCCTGACCTTTCTGAGGTATTGCGCTGCGGCGAAAGAGGTACCGCTAAAGGCCGGAATCTTGAGTGTCCCGATCACGGTCGATACCGGAAGATGTGGCATGACGATCAGGGTCACCGGGGTTTGGATCAAACCGCCGCCGCCTACAATCGCATCGACGAAACCGGCAGCAAATGCCGCAATACAAAGGATGATGAGTACCGAGACTTCCATTCGAATGGTTTGGGTAAAGGTACAGTTAAAATAATTCGATTTTGCGGTTTTGTTAACACGTAATATTTTATTTTTGCTTCCGTTATCAACAAAAACAACTATGGACACCGACAAAATAATTGAACTTTTATTTTATTGCCTCCCGGCTGCCATTACGGGCGGTATCGCCTATTACTTCTTCCAGATGCACCTGCAGAATGAGGAAAAAAGAAGACGTTTCCTGTTGGCCAAGGAAAACCAGAAAGACGCCTTGCCGCTGCGCTTACAGGCTTACGAACGCATGGCTCTGTTTATGGAACGTGTCGATCCGGCCAAATGTTTGGTGCGCATCGCCCCCATTTCGGAGGACAAGAACGATTACGTCAATTTTGTCGTGGCGCAGATCGAACAGGAATACGAGCACAACCTGACCCAACAGATTTACATGACCGACGGTTGCTGGAACATCATCTCGACGGCCAAAAATGCGACCATCCAAATGTTGCTCAAGACCGCAACAGATCCCAATATCAAAGACGCCAATCATTTGCGCGAAACCGTATTGAGCGGGATGTTTGACAAAGCCACGCCGAGCAGTGCGGCACTCGCTTACATCAAGAATGAAGTGAAAGAATTTTTATAGAAAAAGCCTCCGTCCCGACGCTTCGGGAGGAGGCTTTTTTTTATTGATCGCGCAGGACGTGTGCATATCCATTGACTTCAATCGGACTGCCGTTTGTTAATCCTGAACCATGAAAACTGACATCGATGTACTCCCCTACACCTCCAAACTGGCTCAAGTTGTAGCTGGCAAAATTGTCGTTCTCCGTATAAAAATGCAACCAGCTTGAGGAATTTCCAACCGTATGCAGTATCGACAAATCGAGTTCATTATTGGAATAAGAACCTGGAACTGTAGTATTGAAACCCAACAAAATATAATATTGGGCATCGTCTAGTGGCTTACCGATTATAGCCAAATCGAAATTTGGATTTAATGGATCTGGCTTGGCGGTGATACCTTCAAAGATATACCTTGGTGGATAAACGACACCATTTTGCTTAAATTGGTAAACAATATATTCTGTTAGTGCGCTGCAAACAGGGACGATACCCAAATTAGTTGTTGGCGTACCGAATGTATAATTTAGGTTTCCAGTGGATTGAAGGTTATCCAAATCGTAACCGCGGACGGAAAAATCAGCTTCATTACTGCACCTCACAGCCGAAAATTGAAAATCACCATTGGTCACTTCGCTGAAAAGTATCTGATTGCCAAATTCCAAAACCACATAGCCATTGCTGACATTTGATCCATCGCATTTGACTAATTTTCCTTGTACCAAAGACGACATAACCTCTGTATTGTTCAAGGTTACAGCAACTTGTCCCGCTTGCGCTGAAGCAGGAACCGTAACTTCCTTGACTACATTTCCACATGGGTCATATATCCTAAGCAATAAGGGTTCGTTACTTGGGACCATACCCGAAACATGTCCGTTATTATCAGTGTACGCGATTGATCCGTTGGGACCGCTTTGCCTTACAATACAACCCCTATGTTTCTAAGCGGCAGCCCATTGATGCCAGTGGCTATTACTGTCAGCTTATAGGTAGGGAATGGTGCATCGCAGTTCCACCACGAGAAATGCGAAACATTGCCCACATATTTGCCGCCTTGCCTGATCGCCAAACCTTCCTGTTTCCAATAACCGTTGGCTTCATCGAAATGCCAAAGCGGAATCGTTGCGGGCGCCGTGGCCAACTGTGTATTGTCGATTGGCATAGTCATCTGTGCCAAATGTCCGGTGGCGATTTGTAGTTTCTGTCCGCCACTGCCACGCAATTCCACATGCAACATCCCAAAGGTCTCGAGTCCGACCGGTTGTCCCGACTCGTTTTTGGCATACAACATTCCGGGCATCAAACTGCCGAGGTTTTCGTTGGAACTTTCCAGATGAAACACCGACACATTGACATTGCCCGAATAGGCATTACCGCTTTCATCGGTAAATGCACCATCGAAAACAACCTTGGTCCCATTGGGCAAATCGACCGCCGCAGTTGCGCCAGAAGCAATCGTTTGTACTGGTGTTGCCGCCAGCAGCATGATCTTGATATTGTTTTTTCCTGTGGTCGGCACCAACGAACGCGAACCGCTGATGTAGCCGGCTTTGGTGGCCGTGACATGCGCAAATTTTTCGTAAACAGAAGCACCATTGACGATAAACACGCCATTGGCATCGGTCTGCACACTGGCCGTACCAATTTTTACGGTCGCCGCTACTACGGGCTCGTTATTGACATCGACTACCTGCCCGATAAAATCGCGTTGTACCTCGGCACCGAAATTCTTGGCGAATTCAGCATCTGACACTTCGGGTAACGAAATACCATTCGAACGGTCGTCCTCTGGATCACAACCCGTAAATGAAATTACCGCCACGCACAACGTCCAAAAAAGTAATTTTTTCATCATAGCATAAATTTTTGGAATAGTTACAAGTATCGAATGAAAAAGCCTTCCCGGGGAATGTGAGAAGGCTTGTCTTCTTCTTCATAGCAATTTACTCCCAAATTGTGCGGGTAATAATTATTTGCTGCTATTAAAACAATTGCTTTTGAAAAAACCCTACCCGGCCTGATCTTTTTTTTGAAATGATCCATTCGCCAAGGTGGCTTGTGGTCTGCGGTTTATTTTCGGATGACCTTCTCCGTCACTTTTCTATGGTTCTCAAATTCGATTTCAACCAGATAAACCCCTTTAGAGAAACCGCCAAGGTCAATTTGCGCCGATTGTCCCTGCAACATCCGTTGGCCGATCATGTTGTAGACGGTAAAATGGCGCACTGCCGAGGAAGACTGTACCGCAATAAAATTTTCCGTCGGATTCGGATACAGGTTGTAGCTCATCATGTCGAAATCATCGACGGCCAATTCGCCTGCATTGCCCTGGAGGTAAAGCGAAACCGGAATATAACCCTGCTGCCCGACAAACTGTGCGCCAGCCACGGTAATCTTGAACGTATGGTCACCGGCAGGCATGTCCCCGATCGGCACGGTACGGATCGGGATCACTTGTCCCGGACACCAGTTGCTGAAAGAAGCCCATTCGGCATCGGTACGCGGGGTAGCACCATAAATGCCGTTTCCTTGCGTGTTGTATTGGCGGTACGGTTCACACGAAACCCCGCCCGGCTTGTACAGCAACTTGAGCGCGCCGTCATAGAAAACGCGGTGCCACCTGCGGTTGTATTCTTCCCCACCCGGGTTGGAGCCATGGTTCGAAGTGATCAAGACGAAAGTCGCTTCCGAAATATCGGACGGTGCCGTAAAAACGATGGTGCGTTCGGTTGTGCCAATCGCATCGGTGGCGCCTACTTCATAATTGTTGAGGTTCTTCTTGAAATTCATCGGCAACAGGAAATTGTCGTCGGCTGAAAATGTATCTGCATTCGAAACGAATTCAAGCGTACCGTAGAACACATCGATCCTTCCGGCACAGCCCGCTACTTGTTCCTGCGCGGCATACGGCACGCCAAATACCTCAAACTCGACCCAGATGTCATAGTCGGCCAGGATCGCAGGATCCTTGAAAATCTTGGCCACGTTGTCGGCAGAGAACGTGTACGGCACTTGGGTCGGTTCGATGTTCTTGTTCATGAACGGCGTGATGAAACGCGCAAGCTCGATGTGCTCGACTTCCGCCGGATTATAGGCCGTGGAACCCGTCGGCACAAAAGCCAGGTTGACGTTACCGATGCGGTCATAATTGTCGCAGGCAGCCTTGATCGTTACGTTGATGGTCATGTTGCTTCCAAAAGCAGCCAACTGGTCGGCACTGAGTTTCTTCGCATACAAATCGTTGCGGTGGCGAATTACGCCATCGGGAACCGGATGCGTGCCCAGATCGACCAAAGCGGCATAACCGTCATAAAAAAGGATGTCTTCGAAAACAGTCACCGAAACCTGTGCTTTGGCAGTAAAAAAGAAAGCACAGCCCGTCAAGAGGAGTAATATTTTTTTCATTGGGTTGGTAGTTAGAATTAGCGGCCCTAAAGTACGCATAATTCTTTACAAACCAACGCACTGTCGGCCTACATGGCGAGTTTATTTTCGCTCATCAATTCGCTCTTGTTTTGGGCGTATTCGTAGCCTTCGTGCCACCATTGGCGCATCTTGTCCTTGTTGAAGATCAGCGCGTTTGTGGTCAGCGAAGTAGGCGTATAATACAGGTTGAGCTTGACGTCCTTGTTCTTGGCCGACAATTTCCCGATCGTGATGTCGTGTTTCTCTACCTGGTCGAGCAAGATGCCGAACAAGTCCACCATCAGTGAAAACGGGTTTTTGCCGATGACCTTGGGCGTCGACATCGATTCCATCTCGAGCACGACCACATCGATTTCGGTCGCCCCGCGCTGGATGGCCTCGCGGATCGGGACGAGATTCGAAAATCCGCCATCGCCATAGAAGCTGCCGTTGCGTTCGGCCAGGCTCATGAACGGAATGTAGTTGCACGAAATCCAGATCCAGTCGCAAAATTCCTCGTATTCGAAATCGCGGATGCATTTGTATTCGACCTCGTTGCGCGAAATATTGGTCACCGTCACGACGATGTTGCATTTGGATTTTTTGAGCGTGTCGAATTCTTCGGGCGTAAAACTTTCGCGGATGTAGCGGCGCAGGTGTTTGCTTTCGCCAAAGGTGCGCTTCTTCTTGAAAAACTGGCGCAGGACGTTCATGTGGTTGATCGTCACGATCTCGACGCCGTTCTTCACTTTCACGACAAATGGGTTGACATTGAAAATCTTGTGCTCGTCGACGCTGGTGTAGATGTCGTAAATCTTCTGGACCTTTCCGAGTGCCAGGTGCGGGATCAGCAAACTGCCCGTCGAGGTACCGAGCAGCAAATCATATTGGTATTTGTGCTGTTCGATCAGGTATTGCGCGACACCGCCCGCAAACGCGCCCTTGCTTCCACCGCCCGAAATGACTAATGCTCTCATAATTATTCTTCGAGCAACCGCTGCAATTGCGTTTTTTCGCGTATCGGCAGTTCGCTCCTGATTTTGATGAAAATGTCCCTGTTTTTCTTTTCCTTGAGCAAGGTACGAATATTGTCTTTGGAAAACTTGACAAATTGCCAACGGTGGCTTCCCGTTCCGTACACGAGGCTGCGCAGTACATCTTCTGATTTCAAATCCAAATCCAATAATTTTTGCAACGCGTTTTGCTGCAGGCCCGAATCGTAATTGGTTCCGGTATACGACAACAATTCCTTGTAAATCTGGTACTTTTCGCCTTTGTCATCGGTAGACATATAAGCCAAGGACAAATGCAACAATTTCAGGTTCTTGTCCTGGAAACCGACCCAATTCTTCGACAATTCTACGTATCGTTTCCGGTGTTCGGGAAAAATCTTCCAAAGGTTGAACAACGCGATTTCCTGCGTTTCATAGGATTTGTCCGAAAGCAGCGTTTCGTATTGCGTACGGAAACTTTCGGGAATCGTTTCGACGGTTGCAGCAACGGCTTGGCGTACATGCCAATCATTCGTTTTTAAAGCCGCTTCTAAAATCGGTTGTTTGACCTCGAACGGCTGCTCGACGATTTGGTACAGCAACAATTCCTTGATCGGGTAATATGCATTACCGCTGATGATTTTGAGGATTTCGGCATGGTCTTTTTTCGGGTCGAGTTGGTGGTCGCGGAACTGGATAAAGTCTCGGATCAACGGGCTTTGCTGCTGCAAAACCGCTTCAGCATCGGCAATCGGAAAACCGGGTTCCTCGAGCCATTTCTTGCGGAAAGCGGCGGTGTCGAATTTGGAAACCGCGGCGATTTCGGCCAGGAAATTATCGGTCACCACATTGCCATAAGCGTACTTTTTCAAATAACTCTTGACGGCTTTGTTGAATTTCTCGCGCCCGATTTCGTGACGGATCACATGCAGCGCCCACGCACCTTTCTGGTAAAAACTCAGCGAACTGGCCTTTTCATTGTACAATGGCACTTTATCGGTTTTGGCGGCTTGCTTCAACTGCTGCGCGGTGTTGAACAGTTTGTTGTAAAAATAATCATCCCCGAAAACCTGCTGCTCGGCCAACAACGCATAATACGTAGCAAAACCTTCCTGCAGCCAATGGTCCTTGCCCGATTGCGCGGTGACCAGATCGCCAAACCATTGGTGCGCGAGTTCATGCGCATTGACATTGACGTAGTTGCGGTCGTTGAAGGCAATTTCGTCTACCACCAGATCATGCGAGAAAATCGTGGCCGTGGTGTTTTCCATCCCGGCGTATAAAAAATCGCGCACCGGAACCTGTCGGTAAACTTCCCACGGATACGGCACCCCGATTTCCTGTTCGAGAAAATCGAACATCTCACGGCTGTAGCGGTAGGTCGGTTCGTAGCAATCCTTGTCCTGGGCCTCGTAATAGAAATACAGCGGGATGCCCGAAGCGGCATTGGTCATTTTCTTCTCGAAATGCCCGATGGCAATCATCGCAAGGTAACTGCTCATGGGCTGTTTCATACGGTATTGCCAGATGTAATCGTCACCCGATGGGGTTCGTCCCACGAGATTCCCGTTGGCGATGACCTCAAAACTTTTCTGGAAAGTGATGTCGAAACTGAAGATGACCTTTTCATTGACGTCGTCAAAACTCGGCAGCCAATGGCTGGTATATTTGCCCTGGCCCTGCGTCCAGATCTGGCCTTGGACTTCTTCGGGCGTATCGATTTCTTGGGTGAAATCCCAATTGACGAAATACATGGTCTGGTTTGGGAACGCATCGTAATTAAACGTCAGCGTATTCTTGCCTTTCCTGAATCCTTCATACAACAGCAATTGCTTCTGGCTGTTCTTGAAATTGACTTTGGAGCCGTTGATCTTGACTTCGGCGAATTCCATCTTGTTGGCATCGATACGAATGGTATCGGGCTTTTTGTCATTGACCACAAAAGTGTAGGTACAATTGCCTAACACATTGGTTTTGACTGGATTGATGACCAGATTGGCATGGATGGTCTGGAAATCGACGTTCGGCTTTTGGGCAAAAACCAACGGACCAACCAGTAAAAAAAAGGAGTATAAAAACTTCATGTGGCTTTTTTGGTGTTCTCAAAGTTATTCAATTCGGCCCAAAAATCCTTGTCTTTAAGTGAAGTTTAAGAGTAGTTAGCTGTTTTTGAGCATTTCAAAATCGGCGGCGATTTGCTGCATGATGGCCTCGATTTCGACACTTTGTATGGCCGTCGGCTGGCCGTACACCAAAGAAGAATTGTGCGGCACGATCAGGCTGTCGTCCTTGGGCATCGCCTTGCCCATGCCTTTCATGTAGGACGGCACGTATTTCACATGCGGGCGTTGCGACAACACCAAAGCCACACCGGGTTTGAGCGGTTGCTGCACTTCGGGTTCGCCGCGTGTGCCTTCTGGGAAAATAATCAATGAAAAGCCGTCATCGAGCGCCTGGATCATTTTATTGATCGGGTCGTTTGCCGGGTTTTCCTTGTCGCGTTTGCGTTGGATAAGCAAGGTATTGATGAAGTAATTGCTGAGTTTTTCCTTGCGTTTGGTCTTGCCGAAATGATCGGCCGCAGCCACGGGCTTGACTTTGTGGATGACTTTGCGCGGCAGCGAGGCCAGGATGGTCATCGTATCGAGATGGCTGTTGTGGTTGGCCACGATGATGAATTGGTCTTCGCCCCGAAGGAAATCGGCCTTGCCAAATTTAACGCCCACGAATACCTTGAGGAACCAACGGACCACCCAACCATACGTAAAGCGCAATACATATTTCTGCATAACCTTGTTTTAAAATCAACAACCCAAATTCGGATAAGCGATGTAATACACCAGGTGAAAAAACACCGGTGCCGTAAATGACAACGAATCGATGCGGTCCAACACACCGCCGTGTCCCGGAATCGAATTGCCCATATCTTTTACGCCAATGTCACGTTTGATGGACGACATCACGATATCGCCAATGAAACCGGAAACCGCAATCATAAAACTCACGAACAGCACTTGCGTCGTATTCAACGGCGTCAAAAATGCCAGGAAATAACCGATAATGGTCGTGCTGATCACGCCGCCCATAAAACCTTCCCAGGTCTTGTTCGGGCTTACTTTCGGAACAATCTTGTGTTTGCCGAGTAGTTTGCCCCAAGTGAATTGCATCACATCGTTGATCTCGGTCAGGAACACCAAAAACAACAGCAAGCCACGGCCGCCGCTTTCAAAACCTTTGATTTCAGGCAACGAAAGCAGATACGCCATGTGGCTGATCCCGAACACGGTCAGCATCAGCACCCATTGCAGCAGCGACATCGATTTGATGATGTCGTCGGTGTCGCCCTTGAGCACGAGCCGCATCGGCAAGAACAGGAACATCACGATCGGAATGAAAATGATGTAAGCGCCGTACCAACCGATATAGGCCAAGTAATACTGGATCGGAATCGCAATGAATGCCCAGAAAATGGCGCGACGGTCCGATTCGCGGAAACCCAACACCGAATACAGTTCGCGAAACGCCACAAACGACAACATCCCCAAGGCGATGTACGAAATCGTCGCGTTGATCATCGTCGCCCCGATGAAAATCGTCGCCATGATCCACCAAGATTTGGTGCGCGACTTGAGTTCGGTCAAATTCGCCTGCGGTTTGATTTTGCCCACGATGAAAAACAGCAAGGTCGCAAAAACGAGTATGCCGAAAATGAGCGCAACGACAATCATGAGGTCGTTTTTCTGGATAAAATCGAGTCGGAATAGTTGTTCCATGGCTTAAGGGTTAGCACTTTTGAGTGCGGTGACAATTTTGGACAAACGGCGGTAGCAAGTGATGACCAATCCAATGTTCATCAGCAGCAACAGATAATAAAAAATCGATTCGTAAAAAGTATAAATGAC
Source organism: Flavobacterium sp. (assembly GCF_047602195.1). Classification (GTDB taxonomy): domain Bacteria; phylum Bacteroidota; class Bacteroidia; order Flavobacteriales; family Flavobacteriaceae; genus Flavobacterium. Next base: position 1,696,677 of record NZ_JASGHW010000004.1, on the reverse strand, counting down.
ACAGCCCGCACAAACCAAAGCCATGCGGTGCTGCTTGGCCATCGGGCCGATAAAGAAATGACCCACGCCCAATGAGGCCCCCAATGTCCTGATGTAAGCCGTACAAACCGACAGGAAAACCGCGAGCCACACCCAATCTTTGCCGTGCGAACAATCGAGAACCATGTAGGACAATCCCAAAAGCGTCAACGTATCGCTGATGCGGTCGGGCACTTCGTTGAACAAACCGCCGACTGCCGATTTCCTGTTGTGTTCGACCGCGACCATCCCATCGAGCAGATTCATGATCAAGCGACCCTGAATCCCAATGATGACCACTGCCATCGTTACAAAACGCAACGGGCTCCTGATTCCTTCACTATCGCCGCTGCTGATTTCCATATTCCAATAAAACCCATAAAAAGACAAGGCCGAAAAGACAATGCTGAACACCGAAATCGCATTGGGCGTTACATTGTGTTTGGCGAGCCAGGAAGCGGTACGCTTGGCCCAACCGGCATTTCGGGTTTCTATGGGGCGGCGGCTATCGGGTTTTTCGGTCATGCTGGATCGTATTTAGTCAAATATAGCTACAATTGGGTTGTTGGATTTGGGATCATTTCACGAGGAGACTTTCCAGATACCGTTTTATTTTCTGTTGGCTTTCCGATCCAAATTCGAGCAAATCAACCCCTTCGCTGTCGGTACAGACAATAGAAATCAGGTGCCGGTTTCCATTGGAAAGCGATTCAAACCGCAGCGTTATCTTTTGGTCGCTCCACTCCGGCCGTTTGAATTTTTTGAAATAAATCACTTTGTGCGTGACGGCATCGCTCTTGACGTCTTCATTTCCGAGTCCAATTTTTAGTTTGTTGACCAACGTCGTGATGCTTCCGTCGTAAACAATCCGGAATGCTTTTTTCTCTATTCCGTCTTCGGTAAACGTGGCCTGATTCACGACTTCGTCCGTGGTCAATGGTTTGGTTTGGGAAATACTGTAACCGATGGGATTGTTTTGGCCCAACGCTATGCCTGCCGAAAACACGAAGCCCAAGATTAAATATTTTTTCATCATTTGTCTGTTGGTCTTTTGGAAAATCGAATGTGAACACCTCAAAGCTAGCAAAATAATCATTCGTCATGCCTTTTGATCCAGATTTTCTGCTTTTCCATTTTTCAAATAAAAGCTATCTTCGCCTCGTCCGAGAACCTGACGATCTGAAAATCCAAATGTCGCTGCTGCAAACCCCCATCGAATACCTCAAAGGCGTCGGCCCCAGCCGCGGCGCGTTGTTGCGCAAGGAATTGGGCATCCACAAGTATGAGGATTTGATCAACTTTTACCCCAACCGCTACATCGACCGCACGCGGTATTACAAGATCAACGAATTACGCGAGAACCCGGCCGAGGTACAACTGATCGGCAAAATCATCCACCTCAAGACCGTCGAGCAGAAACGCGGCAAACGACTCGTCGCTACGTTTGTGGACGATACCGGACAAATGGAACTCGTGTGGTTCCAGGGCCACAAATGGATCCGCGAAAGCCTGCAATTGAACGTACCGATCGTGATTTTCGGAAAAACGACGGCGTTCAACAACGTGTTCAACATGGCGCATCCCGAAATCGAACTGCTCAAAGACCACGAGCAAAGCCTGAGAACGGCCTTGCAGCCCGTGTACCCGTCGACCGAAACACTGACCAATCGCGGCATTTCGAACCGTGCGGTCAACAAGATGATGCAGCAATTGTTCGTTGAAACACAGGCGGCTTTTACAGAAACCCTGCCTGCACATTTGCTCGATGCATTGAAATTGATCCCGAAGAACGCCGCGCTGTTCAACATTCATTTCCCAAAAAGCACCGATTTGCTCGCCAAGGCGCAATTCCGTTTGAAATTCGAGGAATTGTTCTTCATCCAATTGCAACTCATTACAAAGAATTTAATCCGCAAGCACAAAATCAAGGGCCATCCATTTACCAAAGTCGGTGACCATTTCAACAATTTCTTCAACCACCACCTGCCGTTCGATTTGACCGATGCACAAAAACGCGTGATCAAGGAAATTCGAAACGACATGGGCAGCCACGCGCAAATGAATCGCCTGTTGCAGGGCGATGTGGGTTCGGGGAAAACGATCGTGGCCTTGATGAGCATGTTGCTCGCGCTCGACAACGGCTTCCAGTCCTGCCTCATGGCGCCGACCGAAATCTTGGCCAACCAGCATTTCAAAGGTTTGTCCGAACTCGCTGTTGGGCTTGGTATCAACATCAAGATCCTGACGGGTTCGACCAAAACCGCCGAACGCAAGATCATCCACGAGGAACTCGAAAACGGCTCGCTCGATATTTTGATCGGGACGCATGCGCTGCTGGAAGACAAAGTCCAATTCCAAAACCTCGGTCTCGCCGTCATTGACGAACAGCACCGTTTCGGTGTCGAACAGCGGTCAAAACTGTGGGCCAAAAACGACATCCCGCCACATGTGCTGGTCATGACCGCCACGCCGATTCCGCGTACGCTCGCGATGAGTTTGTATGGCGATCTCGATATTTCGGTCATCGACGAATTGCCGCCGGGCCGCAAACCCATCCAAACCGTGCACCGCTACGACACCAACCGGCTCAAGGTCTGGAAATTCCTCAAGGACGAAATCGCCAAAGGCCGACAGATTTACATCGTTTATCCGCTCATCGAGGAATCGTCCAAAATGGATTTCAAGGATTTGATGGACGGCTACGAAAGCATCTCGCGCGATTTTCCGCTGCCGCAATATTCGATTTCAATCGTGCACGGCAAGATGAAGCCTTCCGAAAAAGATGCCGAAATGCAGCGTTTCTCCCAAGGCAAAACCAACATCATGGTCGCCACGACGGTGATTGAAGTCGGGGTCAACGTACCCAACGCCTCGGTCATGATCATCGAAAGCGCCGAACGTTTCGGCTTGTCCCAACTCCACCAATTGCGTGGACGCGTGGGCCGTGGCGCCGAACAGAGCTATTGTATTTTAATGACCGGACACAAAATGACGGGCGACACCAAAACCCGCATGGAAACAATGGTACGCACCAACGACGGTTTCGAAATCGCCGAAGTCGACCTCAAGCTGCGCGGTCCGGGCGACATCATGGGCACCCAACAAAGCGGCGTGCTCAACCTCCAGATCGCCGATATCGTCAAGGACAAGGACATTCTCCTATTGGCACGCCAATACGCGCTCCAAATTCTCAAGGACGACGCGGGTTTGCAGAAACCCGAGCATGCCATACTCAAAACGGTGTTCCTCGAATTGTCCAAAAAGAAAAACATCTGGAATTACATCAGTTAGGGCGTTCCGCCGCCTAACCAAAACTACGGCTGCGCCTGGTTTTGCTAAGCCGCCGTCGCGTGCTGCGCAGTACACGGTACTTTGCTGCGCCCGCTAACGCACCTCCTTTTCGAGTTTGGCAATGGCTTTGCGCAACGCTATTCTTTGGGCGTCTGCCTGGGTCAAATCGAGCGCCTTTTGGTAATGCGACAAGGCTTTGGCATCGTCAATATCGGTATACAAATAACCCAGCAATGAAAAATACAACGGATGTGTGGTCAATTGCAGCTTCTCGGCTTCGACAATCGCCTGTGGTTTGCCGTGCGCCTTGGCCAACGCAAAAGTACGGTTGAGCGCGGCCATCGGAGAATATTCGACCACGAGCAAATGGTTGTACAATTGCAGGATATTGTCCCATTTTTCGTCCTGTGCCGTCTTGTGGGCATGCCAGGAAGCAATCCCGGCCTCAAGGTGGTATTTGGTGAGTTGTGAACCCGTGGCGGCTCGTGACAGGAAGTAGTTGCCGTTGTCGATCAGTGCCTCGTTCCACAAATTCGGATCTTGTTCGTCGTAGAGGATTTGTTCGCCGTTCTCCCCCATGCGCGCCTCGAAACGCGACGACTGGAAACACATCAAAGCCAGCAAGGCATTAACTTCGGGGGTGTTTGACAATGGATTATTTACCAACAGGTAATTGAGCCGCATCGCCTCGGCACACAATTCCTGCCGGATCAAATGGTCCTGCGACATCGAATAATAGCCTTCGCTGAACAACAAATACAAAGTAGACAATACATAAGGCAACCGCTTCCCGATTTCCGAATCAGGCGGGGTTTCGATGGCAATGTTGGTTTCGCGAAGTGTAGCCTTGGCGCGGTTGAGCCGTTTGTAAATGACCTCGGTATTGGTCAGGAAGGCCGTGGCAATTTCCTTGGCACCGAACCCGCACAGCAAATTGAGCGCCAGTGCGACCTGGGCTTCGGGTGACAACACCGGGTTGCACACCGCAAACACCATCGCGAGTTGGCTGTCGTTGATGCTTTTCTCGGAGAAATCGAGCGCAACCTCTACGGATTGCATTTCGGGCCGGACCGCGACCGATACCTTTTCTGAAAACAATTTGTCGCGTTTGAGGTGGTTGAGCATTTTGTTCTGCGCCACCTTATACAGCCAGGCCACCGGATGATCGGGTTGCCCTTTCACGGGCCACAGTTCGGTTGCCTGTAAAAAGGTTTCGCTAGCAATGTCTTCGGCTACCTCTAAGTATTGGATGCCAAACCGCGCGCTGAGCACCGAAATGATTTTTCGATACTCAGCGCGGAACAGGTGTGGCAACAATTCGGATTGGTCCATATTACATCGAAAGTACTTCGCGTACTTCTACGTTTCCGCCAAACAACAGGATCGGACAGGTTTTGGCCAGTTCGGTGGCTTCGTCGAGCGATTCGGCCTTGACCATCGTATAGCCGCCGATGCTTTCCTTGATTTCGGCATACGGGCCATCGGTGATGAGTCCGTCGGGGCGGATGACTTTTCCGGTACTGCGTTCGAGGCGGTTGCCTTTGTCGACGAGTTTATTCTGTGCGGCGATTCCGCCCACCCAATCCATCCAACGCTTGATGTTGGCTTGCATTTCTTCGGGTGACAATTGTGGAAACTGGCTGTAGTCGCTTCTGAAAATCAATAAGAATTCTTTCATGGTTGCTGTTTATTAAAGGTTAAAATTAAAAAAATGCGGGATAAACGAATTGGATTGATGTTGAAACATTAGTGGTACATGCCCACTTGATACGAGCCCGTATCGGCGCCAAAGGCAATGTTGATGCGGTTCCAGCCGCCGGTAGCCACGACGACAATCGCGAGGTCGATCAATTCGGCTTCGGTGAAATGGGCAGATGCCTGTTCGTAGACCGCCTCGGGAATCATCCCATCGGCAAGCAACACCAACGCTTCGGTAAAAGCCAGCGCGGCACGTTCCTTCTCGGAATAAAACGGCGCTTCACGCCAGGCGCTGAGGACCAACAACCGCTGCGGATTTTCATCCAGCGCCAACAGATCCTTGGCGTGCATGTCAAGGCAAAACGCACAGCCGTTGATTTGCGAGACGCGGTACGAAATAAGGTGTCGCAATTCGGGCGACAAAGTAGATTTGGACAAATGCTTGCCCAGCGCAAACATCGCGTGCATGGCTTGTTGGCCTTTTTCCCAAAAATTTAATCTTGTGTTCATTGTAGTGATTTTTTTAAGTTTATACCCTAATGACAATCGAATTTGGCGAATTGGACATTTCATCAAAAAAAAATTACACCCGAATCAATTCTGCCAAGCAACCACAAATCCCGTCAAAATACAACCCAATAAAATATTTGTCTATACAGGTGTTAAATAAAATTTAACTCGCAAAACTTTTCGGGATAGAAGGTTTAGCTTTGTTTTCGAACCCAATTTTTGTGGCAGCCACAGCCACTCTTAACTAATTTTTATGAAGGTTAAACACATTGTCTACACCATTTTGATTGTAGGGCTCGGTGCTTTTATCGCCTACCGAATTACAGAAAACAAAAGCGAAAAAAACGACGCCAAAGAAAAAGACGGCAAGAAGAAACCCGCCAGAGTCACCGGAATGGTATTGCGCCCACAGGTTTTCGCCGACGACCTTTCGCTTTCGGGATCGATCGAAGCCAACGAGCAGATTGAAATCCGCAGTGAGGTTTCGGGTGTAGTCGAAAGCATCAATTTCTCCGAAGGCAGTTCGGTGGCCAAAGGACAAATACTGTTTAAAGTCAACGACCTCGAATTGCGCGCCCAACTCGCCAAGGCCAAAACCGCACAGGCATTGGCTTCCGAAAACGAAAGACGCGCCAAACTCCTGCTCCAGAAAGAAGCCATCAGCCAGGAAGAATACGACATCGCGAGCGCCGACTTCCAATCGGCCAAGGCAGAAGCGCAACTCATTCAGGCGCAATTGGCCAAGGCGACGGTCCGTGCGCCGTTCTCGGGTAAAATCGGATTGCGCAACATTTCACAAGGCACTTATGTGACGCCGACGACCATTATCGCGAATCTCGTCAACACCAGCCAACTCAAAATCACGTTCTCGATTCCGGAAAAATATGCACCGCAGATGAAAGTCGGCAGTACGCTTTCGTTCACGACTTCGGAATCCAAAGACAAATACACCGCCAAGATCTATGCGATCGAACCCGGCGTCGAAGTGGCGACACGAACGCTGAAAATGCGTGCCATCGCCCAAAACCCCGACGGGAAATTATTGCCCGGGACTTTTGCCAATGTGATGCTGCCGCTGCAAAAAATCAACGACGCGTTACTCGTACCGACCGAAGCACTGATCCCGATCCAGGGCGGCAAGAAAATCTTCATCGCCAAAGACGGCAAAGCCAAGGAAATTGTCGTCGAAACCGGCGCACGAACGAATCAAAATGTACTCATCATTTCCGGACTCAAGGCCGGCGATACGGTTCTGACCACGGGCGTGATGTCGCTCAAGGAAGGCAGCCCGGTCCAAGTGACGCTCAAAAACGAATAATTCCCACCACATATGAGTTTATCCACACTAAGCATCAAACGTCCCGTACTCACGATCGTGATGAATTTAGGGATTATCCTTTTTGGGGTGATCGGCTACACCTATCTGGGCGTCAGGGAATTTCCTTCGATCGATCCGGCGCAGGTTTCGGTGCGCACGACCTATTCGGGTGCGAATGCCGACATCATCGAGTCGCAGATCACCGAACCGCTCGAAAAAGCGATCAATTCGATTGACGGCATCCGCAACATCAGTTCGTCGAGCAGCCAGGGCGCGAGTAATATTACGATCGAATTCAACCTCGATAAAAATTTAGAGGAAGCTGCGAATGATGTGCGCGACAAGGTTTCACAAGCCGTTCGTACGTTGCCGCAGGACATCGATGCGCCACCGGTGGTTTCGAAAGCCGACGCCGATTCGGAGCCGATCATCACGATGACCGTTCAATCGGATACCAAAAACGTACTGGAGCTTTCGGATTACGCCGACAACGTCATTGCCCAACGTTTACAGACGATTCCGGGTGTGTCGAGCGTACAGATTTGGGGCCAGCGCAAATACGCGATGCGTTTGTGGATCGACCCCGTACGCATGAATTCGTATGGTATTACCGTTTCGGATGTGCGGACGGCCCTGGCTGCGCAGAATGTCGAATTGCCTTCGGGGAAATTGACGGGCGCGAACACCGAATTGACGGTGAAAACCATCGGAAATTTATCGACCGAGGAAGAATTCAACAACATCATCATTTCGGCCCAAGGCGAGAAAATCGTGCGCCTCAGCGACATCGGGAAAGCCGCGCTCGAAGCCGAAAACCTCGAGACCAAACTGTCCGATTCGGGCCAGCCGATGGTGGGTTTGGCGATCATTCCACAGCCGGGAACGAATTACCTCGACATCGCCGATGCGTTCTACAAACAATACGACCAGCTCAAGAAGGATCTGCCTGCGGGTTTCAAACTCAACATCGCGATCGACAACACGGTTTTTGTCAAACAAGCCGTGACCGAAGTGGCGGAAACCTTGCTCATTTCGATCATTCTCGTAATCCTAATTATTTATCTGTTCTTCCGCGATTGGGCGATTGCGTTTAGACCGCTGATCGATATTCCCGTATCGTTGATTGCGACGTTTTTCATCATGTGGCTGTTCGGATTTTCGGTCAACGTACTGACCTTGCTCGCAATTGTACTGGCCACCGGTTTGGTCGTCGATGATGGAATCGTCGTCACCGAAAACATTTTCAAGAAAGTCGAGGAAGGCATGACGCCGATCGAAGCTGCGATCAAAGGTTCGAACGAGATTTTCTTTGCCGTCATTTCGATTTCGATTACACTCGCTGCGGTGTTTCTTCCCGTGATTTTCCTCGAAGGTTTTGTCGGACGGTTGTTCCGAGAATTTGGCGTCGTCATTGGCGCGGCGGTTTTGGTTTCGGCCTTTGTCTCATTGACCTTGACGCCGATGCTCAACGCCTATTTGATGAAAGGCGGCGAACAGAAAAAATCGAAATTCTACAACCTGACCGAGCCGTACTTTGAAAAACTCAATTCGGGTTATGCCGAATCTTTGGGGAAATTCATGAAACGCAAATGGCTCAGTTTCCCCATTTTGCTGATTTGTATCGGATTGATAGTATTGTTCTTCAAAACCATCCAAAAAGAAACCGCACCGTATGACGACCGCAGTTTCATCAGCATGAACATCACGGCTCCCGAAGGTGCTTCCTATGATTACATGGACCGTTTCATGAACGAAATCACCGACCTCATCAACGATTCCATTCCCGAGAAAAAAGTCAGTTTGATCATTACGGCACCCGGATTTGGCGTGTCGTCGGTCAACAGCGGCCGTGCGCGAATTGCACTCGTGCAGCCCGGCGAACGCGAACGTTCCCAAAAAGAAATCGCCGAAAAGTTGACCAAATGGACCAAGCAATACCAGGAAGCCAAAACCAACGTATCCGAAAGCCCGACGATTGCCGTAAACCGCCGCGGCGGATTGCCGATCCAGTACGTGATCCAGGCGCCGAACTTCGAGAAATTGCGCGAGAAGATTCCGCAGTTCATGAACGAAGCCAACCAAGATCCGACCTTCTCGAATACCGATGTCAACCTCAAGTTCAACAAACCGGAGATTTACGTCAACATCGACCGCGAGAAAGCGGAAAGCTTGGGCGTTTCGGTTCTTGATGTGGCGCAAACGCTACAATTGTCGCTCAGCGGGCAGCGTTTCGGTTACTACATGATGAACGGCAAGCAATACCAGGTCATGGGGCAATTCGATAAAAAAGACCGTGAGGCGCCGATCGACTTGACTTCGATGTTTGTCAAGAACGACAAGGGCGAACTGATCCAGCTCGACAACATCGTGAGCATCGACGAGCAAAGTTCTCCGCCGCAATTGTACCACAACAACCGTTACATGTCGGCTACCGTTTCTGCCGGACTCGCGCCTGGGAAAAGTATCAGTGACGGAATCGATGCCATGGAACGCATCAAGGAAAAGGTACTCGATTCTTCCTTTACGACCGATTTGCAGGGCGAATCGCGTGACTTTGTCGAAAGTTCATCGAACACGGCCTTTGCCTTCGGACTCGCCTTGTTGCTCATTTATTTGATTTTGGCCGCGCAGTTCGAAAGTTTCATCGATCCGTTCATCATTATTCTGACCGTACCGATGGCTGTGGCCGGAGCGTTGTTTTCGCTGTGGCTGTTTGACCAGACGTGGAATATTTTCAGTCAGATTGGAACGATTATGTTGATTGGACTGGTCACGAAGAACGGAATCCTGATTGTTGAATTCGCGAACCAATTGCGCGAACAAGGCCAACCCAAATTCGAGGCGATCATGCACGCCGCCGAATCGCGTCTGCGCCCAATTTTGATGACGTCGTTGGCAATTGCGCTCGGGGCGTTACCGATTGCGTTGTCGCTTGGTGCCGCCTCGACGAGCCGTATCGGAATGGGTGTTGTCATCGTAGGCGGAACTTTATTTTCATTGGTATTGACGTTGTTCGTGATTCCGGCGATTTACTTGATGTGGTCGCGCGAAAAGAAACACCGTCCGGAATTTGACCACATCGAAGAACTTGAAAAATAACGCTATGAAGTACAACATTTTCACGCTTGCCGCTTTGATAGCCTGTATTTTTTCGGCCAAGGCACAAAATATACTGACGATTGAGGACGCGGTCAAGATCGCCCTCGAAAACAATTATGACATCAAGATTTCTGCCAACGAACTCAAGGTCGACCAGGCCAACGTAACGATCGGAAACGCCCGAATGCTGCCGCGTGTCACTGCCACGGTTGTTGACAACAACGGCATCCAGTACAGTTCGCAGACGCGCTCGGATGGAACGGTCAACCGACTCGACAATGCGACCAACAATTCCCTCAATTATGGCGTGGGCTTGGGCTGGACAATCTTTGACGGCTTCGGGATGTTCGCGCGTTACGACCAATTGAAAGAAATCGAAAAGCTCGGCAAAACCGAATACCAGTTGATGGTGCTCACGAAAGTGGGCGAAGTCATGACGACTTATTACGATTTGGTGCAACAGCAACAGCAATTGAAAGCGTATGATACGACTTTGGTGATCTCGCGGCAACGCCTCGAATTGGCACAAAACCGCTTCTCGATCGGAAAAGCGTCGAAACTCGAAGTGCTCAACGCCCAGGTCGACCTCAACACTGACGAAACCAATATGCTGCGCCAAAAAGAATTGTACGCCAATACCAAAACGCAACTCAACGAATTGCTCGCGCGCGAAATATCGCTCGATTTTAGCGTCAGCGAATTCACGACCGTCGACGACAAAATGCAATTGGCCGAACTCACTTCACTGGCCGAAAAACAAAACCCAGAATTGCAGACGCAACTCATCAACAAACGCATTTCCGAGCTCAACCTCAAGAATGTCAAATCGACGCGTTATCCGACCATTGGGGTCAGTTCGGGATACAACATCATCGAATCGCAATCGAGTTTGGGTTTTACTTCGCAGACCTATTCGCGCGGTTGGACGTATGGATTCAATGCAACCTTGAATTTGTTCGACGGAATGAACCAGAACCGCCAGGAGAAAGTCGCCAAGCTGCAGGTCGAGAATTTCGATTACCAGATCCAGAAGCAAACGCAGTCGCTCAAATCACAGTTGACGACGGCCTATCAAACCTATCTGACCAATCTCGAACTCACGAAACTCGAGGCCAAAAACGAGGACATCGCCGAGCAGAATTTGCAGATTACGCTCGATAAATTTCGCATCGGGACGATTACGACCTTGGAATTCCGTACGGCGCAACTCAATTACATCAACGCCAAAGTACGCAACAGCAATGCGCAATTCCAGGCCAAATTATCGGAAGTTGCGTTGAAACAACTCGCCGGAAACCTTAGTTTTTAAGAAAATATGCTATTTTTGGAAAACAATCAAAGCGTATGATTTCGTACAACACCAAAGACTGGTTTACCTTTATTTTCCGATTCCACAAAGCCGATACGGTCAGGCAATTGTTCCCAATCATGCTGGCCATTGGCGTCTATTCGGGAATCATCGGCTGGCTCGAAGTCGAACATTGGCAACTGACCGACCAGAGCTACATCAAAAACATCACGATCATGCACAACATGTTGGGCTTTGTGATTTCGTTGCTGCTGGTATTCCGAACCAATACGGCTTATGACCGTTGGTGGGAAGGCCGAAAAATGTGGGGCGCGCTGGTCAACAACAGCCGCAATCTGGCGATCAAATTGTCGGTCATGCTCAAGGACCAGCACGACACAGAGTATTTCCGAAAGTTGATCCCGGCCTATGCGTCGGTTTTGCACAAACACCTCAACAACAGCGATACGGCACAGACCTTATTCGACGGGCTCGACCTCGAAATCGACCACCACAAACACCAACCGAACCATGTGGCCAAGATGATGGTGCAAAAAATCAACGATCTGTACGAATCCAAGAAAATCACGGGCGACCAATTGATTGTCCTCAATGCCGAAATCCAATCGTTCACCGACATCTGCGGCGCCTGCGAACGCATCAAGAACACGCCGATTCCCTACTCGTACAGCGCCTTTTTGAAGAAATTCATTTTCTTTTACGTGATGACCTTGCCGCTCGGTTATTCGTTCAGCCTTGGTTATTATGTTGCGCCGGTCGTCGTTTTTATCTTTTATGTGTTGGCGAGTTTGGAATTGATCGCCGAAGAAATCGAGGATCCGTTTGGAAACGACGAGAACGATTTGCCGACCGAGAAGATCGCGTCGAACATCAAAAAGCACATCGAAGAAATTCTGTAATATTTTAGCAGTTTCTGCTGTTATTTTTGCGATAAATTCAAGGGCTTTTCGCTTTGTTTTCAGTATATTTAAGACAATAAAGTCGAATCTATGCTGAACCAAAAAGCGCTCATCACCCCGCCGCGTCTGTCGAATGAAAAGTCGCTCAAGACTTTGGTCGAAAATCGCACCGTCTACAGCCTGAACCATTGCGAACTCAACCTTTTTGAAACCTACCAGGCGTCGGAACTCGTACCGCTCAAATTCAACGATTTGGTGGTCACGAGCATGTTGCGCGGCAAGAAAGTCATGCATTTGTTCGACGACCCCGAGTTTGATTATTTGCCCGGTGAAACCGTCGTGATTCCGTCGAATGTCGAGATGAAAATCGATTTCCCCGAAGCCGCGACCGACAACCCGACGCAATGTCTGGCCCTGGCGATCGATCAGTCAAAAATCACCGACACTTTGCATTTCCTCAACGAACGCTATCCCAAAGAAGGCAATTTCTGGCACCTCGATTACCAGAATTATTTCTTCTACAACAACGTCGATCTGGCCGCGACGATCAACAAACTGATCAAGGAATGCACGAGCACGTCGATCACCAAAGACGCGCTAGCCGACCTGACGCTCCAGGAATTGCTGATCCGCATCATCCAGACGCAAACCGCCAAATCGATCGAGGAAGGAAACACCTCCGACCAAAACCAGGCGATTGCACAAGTCGTCGAATACATCCGCAAAAACCTGCGCGAAAACATCAGCCTCAAAGGACTGAGCGATAAAGCCTGCATGAGCACGACTTCGTTTTACCGTTTCTTCAAACGCGAACTCGGCATGAGCCCGATCGAATTTGTGCTCAGCGAAAAAATCAAATGTGCCAAAAAATTATTGAAGGACCCGACTTTGCAGATCAACGAAGTGTGTTTCCTGTCGGGCTTTGAGGATTGCAATTACTTCATCCGGTTGTTCAAGAAATACGAAGGCATCACGCCGAAACAGTACCAATTGTTGCAAATCAATTGAGGATTTGGGCGCCACGGGCGGGCTATTCAGTACAATCTTTTGCTTCACGGTGCTACGCAAAAGGATTTCCCTTACTATCCCTGGCGCACTCCTTCTAATCTTCGACGAATTTCAAAGGTTCTAAATTCATCGCTTCCTGTGGCGTAAACAATCTTGATTGTGTCAGAAACCGTTTGCCCATCGGGATTTCGAGTGAGAAACTCGAGCCACGGCCGTCCATGACATCGATCGTCAAATGCGTGTGTCTCCAATAGTCGAACTGGTCTTTGCTCATCCAGAATTCGCAACCTTCGATTTCGCCGAGACAGACGTCGCTTTGGCCCAATTTGAAATCGCCTTTTTCGAAACACATGGGTTGCGAGCCATCGCAGCATCCGCCGCTTTGGTGAAACATGAGTTCGCCGAATTTGGATTTGAGCGTTGCAATGAGTTCGGCTGCTTGGGGCGTTACGGAAACCCTGGGAAACATGATGGCAAATTTAGTTTAAACTTTTGAGGAACTTTTACAGAAAATCTGTAGCGAATTTATTTTTCTTTTTTGTAGGGAAAGCCCAATATCCCTTCCCTTGCCCAAGTGAAAAAATACGAAATTAAACTGATATCGAATTACAAGAAAACTATAAAAACAATCCCGGCAGCAAGAGTTCCACCGGGAAATGTTCAACCAAATTATATTAAAAAAATCCGAGTTTGTTTTTGTCGTACGAAATCAGCATGTTCTTGGTCTGGCGGTAATGATCGAGCATCATCTTGTGGTTCTCGCGTCCAAAACCCGATTTCTTGTACCCGCCAAATGGCGCATGCGCCGGATACGCGTGGTAATTGTTGACCCAAACACGGCCCGCCTTGATGGCACGCGGCACTTGATACAACTGGTGCGCATCGCGTGTCCAGACACCGGCGCCGAGTCCGTATAGGGTGTCGTTGGCGATTTCGATGGCTTCCTCTACGGTTTTGAATGTCGTCACGCAGGTCACCGGCCCAAAGATTTCTTCCTGGAAGATGCGCATTTTGTTGTGCCCTTTGAAAATCGTCGGTTGGATGTAATAGCCGCCAGAGAGTTCACCATCCAGTTGGTTGATGGCGCCGCCCGTCAAGATTTCTGCGCCTTCTTCGCGACCAATCTTAAGATACGATTGGATTTTTTGATATTGATCATTCGATGCCTGTGCGCCCATCATCACCGTTCCGTCGAGCGGATGTCCGGTCTTGATGGCCTTGGTCCTTTCGATGACGCGTTGCATGAATTTGTCGTAAATGTCTTCCTGCACCAGAATTCGCGATGGACAGGTACAGACTTCGCCTTGGTTCAATGCAAACAACACCGCGCCTTCGACCGCTTTGTCGAAAAATGCGTCGTCGGCATCGGCTACAGAGGAAAAGAAAATGTTCGGTGATTTGCCGCCGAGTTCCATCGTCACCGGAATCAGGTTTTCGGAAGCGTATTGCATAATCAAACGTCCCGTCGTGGTTTCTCCGGTGAACGAAACTTTGGCAATCCTGTCCGATTGCGCGAGCGGTTTTCCCGCTTCAGGGCCAAAACCTGTAATGATGTTCAAGACGCCCGGCGGCAACAGATCGCCGATGAGTTCCATCAACACCATAATCGAGGTCGGCGTTTGCTCGGCGGGTTTGACGACGCAACAGTTTCCTGCCGCGAGTGCCGGTGCAATTTTCCAGGTTGCCATCAAAAGTGGAAAGTTCCACGGGATGATTTGGCCCACAACCCCAAGCGGTTCAATCATGCAAATCGAAACGGTATTTTCGTCGTGTTCGGAAATCGTTCCTTCTTCGGCGCGGATGACACCCGCGAAATATCTGAAATGGTCGATAACGAGTGGCAAATCGGCGGCGCGGGTTTCGCGGATGGCTTTGCCATTGTCTATCGCTTCGACTACGGCGAGGTATTCGAGATTGGCCTCGATCGTATCGGCTATTTTATTGAGGATACCGCTGCGGTAGACCGCGGACGTTTTGCCCCAAGTTTGGAACGCTTCGTGTGCGGCATCGAGTGCTAGATTGACATCGTCCTTGTAGGAACGCGCGGCCTGGGTAAAGACTTTGCCGTCGATTGGGCAAATGTTGTCGAAATATTCGCCGCTGGTGGGCGGAACAAATTTACCCCCGATATAGTTGTCGTATTTGGCCTTGAATTGTGGCCGTTGTGCTATATTGCTCATACTTTAGATTTTTTGATTCAACCAAATGTAGCTGCATCAAAATCATTTGTATAGCACAATTTATTCAGCTTATAGCATTAAATTTTCACCTGCGGAATTTTAACGCCAAATTATTGAAGCATTAACAAAAATGCCGGCGCAAAATTCAGGAATCATCAACGATCGCCGTCAGGCGTCTTGAATTGCATGTCGATGCGCAGCTCCGAATCGGCATCGGTTTCGTCGGCATGGTGTAAAGCCGAAACGGTACGGACAAAATCGGCCGAGCTGCTGTCGAAAAACGCCTTGTCGCCCGTATTGAATTGCTGTCCCGGAATGTCGCCTGGACTTTTGTGTTCCATCGCATTCGGGTTGGGTTCGAATGAGCCGTTGCCGGGTTGCACCTCCATGTGGTTGGGCGCATTGCCGTCGCCAGGCACTTTGTAACCGTCGGTATTTTTGTTGTGCTTGCCTTTGTAATTCGGATAGTCCATGGTCGTTGCTGTTTTAGATTTCGGATTTTAGATTTCAGATTTTACCAAAATTATCCGCATCGGCTGCATTTTTCTTTACAGAATTCGGTGCAAATTTTACATCCTGCAAAACTGTACTTTTGCCTCTAATTTATATTGAGTCGTTGCGCGACAATTGTTATCTTTGCGACCGCAAATAAAAATTTCAAAATGAAGATCTCTTACAACTGGCTCAAACAATTCATCAAAATCGACTGGAAATCCGAAGACACGGCGGCACTGTTGACCGACCTAGGACTTGAAGTCGAAATCGTCGAAAAGTACCAATCGGTCAAAGGCGGACTCGAAGGAATTGTCGTGGGCCATGTATTGACCTGCGAACCGCACCCGAATGCCGACCGTCTCAAAATTACCACGGTTGATTTGGGCGATGGCGCTCCGGTACAGATTGTTTGTGGCGCCTCGAATGTAGCCGTTGGACAGAAAGTTCCAGTGGCCACGATCGGTTCGACTTTGTATGACAAGGACGGTAATGCATTCGTGATCAAGAAAGGAAAAATCCGCGATGCCGAAAGCCACGGCATGATTTGCGCCGAGGATGAAATCGGACTCGGGACCAGCCACGACGGCATCATGGTTTTGCCTGCCGACCTCAAACCCGGCACTTCCGTAGCCAAAGTATTCAAGATTGAAAACGACGAGATTTTTGAAATCGGTCTCACACCGAACCGCGCCGATGCGATGAGCCACCTCGGAACTGCACGTGATTTGCGTGCCGGAATGTTGCAGAAAGGCACGCATGTGGAATTGATTACGCCTTCGGTAAGCAATTTCCGGGTAGACAAAAGAATCTTGAAAATCGATGCGGATGTCAAGGACAACAAACTCGCTCCGAGATATTGCGGCGTGACGATTTCGGGAATCACCGTCAAACCGTCGCCGGAATGGTTGCAAAACCGCTTGAAATCAATCGGGCTCAACCCGAAAAACAACGTGGTCGATGTGACGAATTATGTGCTGCACGAACTCGGCCAGCCGTTGCATGCTTTCGATGCGGCCAAAATCACCGGAAAAGTACAGGTCAAGACCTTGCCGGCCGGAACCAAATTCACAACATTAGACGACATCGAACGTACACTTCACGAAGAAGATTTGATGATCTGCGACGACAAAGGCCCGATGTGTATCGCAGGGGTTTTCGGCGGAAAGAATTCGGGCGTGACCGAAGAAACCAAGGCGATTTTCCTCGAAAGTGCTTATTTCAATCCGGTCAGCATTCGCAAGACGGCCAAAAGACATACGCTCAGCACCGACGCCTCGTTCCGTTTCGAACGCGGCATCGACCCGACGATTACCGAATACGCCTTGAAACGTGCGGCTTTGCTGATTCAGGAAGTGGCCGGCGGCGAAATCACTTCGGATGTGATTGATATTTATCCAAAGAAAATCGAGGATTTCCCGGTGTTCTTGAATTACGCCAAGGCAGCCAAACTGATCGGTCAGGATTTGCCCAAGGAAACGATCAAGAAAATTCTGGCGTCGCTCGACATCAAAGTCAACAGCGTAACCGATGCGGGATTGGGCTTGACGATCCCGGCCTACCGTGTAGACGTGCAGCGCGAAATCGACGTGATCGAGGAAATCCTGCGCGTGTACGGTTACAACAACATCAACTTTACCAAAAAGGTCAATGCGACGATGTTCAACGCGCCGCGCACCGAAGATTATAAATTGCAGAACGTGGTCGCATCGCAATTGAACGCGGCCGGTTTCCACGAAATGATGGCCAATTCGCTGACCTCGCCCGAATACATCGCGCTCAGCGAAATGCTCCAAGCCGAACACAATGTGGCCATGCTCAACCCGCTCAGCAGCGATTTGTCGGTGATGCGCCAATCGTTGTTGTTCTCGGGACTCGAAGCCGTTTCGTACAACATCAACCGCAGGAATGCCGATTTGAAATTGTTCGAGTTCGGGAAATCGTACCACAAGACCGAATCGGGTTATGAAGAACCGAAACATTTGACCCTGTTTGTTTCAGGAAACCGCGGTACCGAAAGCTGGACGACCGCGCAAAAACCATCCGACTTTTTCTTGTTCAAAGGATACATCAACGCGATTCTTTCGCGACTCGGAATCGACAAGGCGCAAAGCCAGCCGTTGGTTTCCGATGTTTTCGCCGAAGGGATTGCCCTGATGATCGGCAATGTCGTTCTGGTGGAATTCGGAACCGTAAAGAAATCGGTCCTCAAACATTTCGACATCAAACAGGAAGTGTTGTTCGCCGATTTCAATTGGGACCAGGTCCTCAAATTGGCCTCGAACAAAATCAAGTTCGCCGACATCCCGAAATACCCAGAGGTGCGACGCGACTTGGCTTTGCTGATCGACAACAGCGTTTCGTTCGAATCGATTTACAAGATTGCGCGCCAGTCAGAAAAATCGCTCTTGAAAGACATCAGCCTTTTTGATGTGTACGAAGGCAAGAACCTTCCCGAAGGCAAGAAATCGTATGCGGTGAGCTTCATCATCCAGGACAATGCGAAGACCTTGACCGATGAACAGGTCGAGAAAATCATGGGCAAACTGCAACAGAATTTCGAAAAGGAACTCGGCGCGACGCTGCGGTAATGCTTATTGAATATTGCTTTTATACTTTATAGTCCCCGAAATTGCTCGGGGATTTTTTTTAATTATCTGTTAAAGGTTTGCACGGCGTTTTCAAAAAATGACTAGCTTTAGTTTCCAATTTTGAAAACATGAAAATTCCAGAGCACTATCTTCCCGTGATGCCTTACCTGATTTTGAACGAATCGAAAAAATTCCTCGATTTTGCCAAATATGTATTTGCCGCGACCGAACAGCACATCTCACGGCGCGACGACGGCGAAATCATGCATGGCGAGATCCGGATTTTCGATGCGGTCATCATGTTTGCGCAGGCCAATGAACATTGGGGCCACAAACCCGCGGGTATGTTTCTGTATGTCGAAAACGTTGACCAGACTTACGAAGCAGGTTTGCGGTACCATGCCATCAGCCTGATGCCGCCCGAGCAAAAAGAATATGGGTATACGGCGGGCTTCGAGGATCCGTTCGGCAACCAATGGTGGCTCGTGCAATAGAATTGAATCAACATCACTTAATTATATCATCTAAAACACAAATTATGAAAACCAAAATTTTAGCGTTGCTTTTCTTGCTTTCGATCGGAACGATTTCGGCACAGTCGATGGACAAATGGCCCGTGCTCAAGGACTTCCATGGCGTGATGTCGCAAACGTTCCATCCGGCAGAGGAAGGCAACCTCGAACCGATCAAGACGCGTTCGGAAGAAATGATGAACAAGGCGGCGGCTTTGCTCAAGTCGGACATCCCGGCCGATTTCAGGACGCCGGCAATTCTCGCCTCAGCCGAAAAACTACAGGTCAAGAGCAAGGCGCTGCACAAAATGGTCGTCGCCAAGGCTGCGGACGCCGACATCACCAAGGCATTGACCGAACTGCACAACATCTTCCACGAAATCGTCGGATTGTGCACCGGAGAAAAACATTAGAGAATCAAACCCGATTGGAAACGATCGGGTTTTTTGTTTACCCATTTCATCGCGATCCGATGGTAAAACAATCTTAAAGTTTGGGTTTTAACAGCCGCAAGTAGAATGTTTGCTTATTTTTGTGAACCAACTTTTTTAGATGAACCCGATTGCTTCCATCAAGAAAAACCTTGCTTTCATCAAACTCCGGAAATTAGTCGTTGCCGCGCTGCTGGTTGGATTTCTTTCGGCCATGCTTGCGCTGACGCTCAAACACCTGACCGAACATTACGAGAACATCCTGCTGGCGCAATCGCAATCCAACCGATGGTATTTGTTGCTGTTCCCGGTGTTGGGTTTGTCGGTGATCTTTATTCTCAGGCAATACCTGTTCAAGAAAAAGGAAAACAAAGGCATCAAGGAAATTTTCGAAAGCACGGCCTCGAAAAAGAAAAACCTGCCGATATACAAAATTCCTTCGCATTTTTTCAACGGATTCCTGACGGTCATTTTTGGCGGATCGACCGGGATTGAAGTCTCGACGGTTGTCGCTACGGCCACAATCGGTTCAGTGGCGCAGCAAAAGGAAAATTTGTTCCGCCAATACAAGACCGAACTCATTTCAGCCGGTGTCGCTGCCGGAATCACGGCTTTGTTCAGCAGCCCGATTGCGGGCATTTTATTTGCGCTCGAGGTCATTTCTAAAAAACGGTCGCGTACTTTTTTCCTGATGACCGGCCTCGCAGTTTTGGTCGCTTACGGATTGCTTTTTATCATCGATGAACCGCCGTTGTTCGCTTTGGACATCGCGGTTTGGCATTACCACGCGATTCCTTATTTTATCGTTTTGGGGATTTTGGCGGGTTTGCATTCGGTGTATTTGACCAAATGCGTGTTGTTTTTCAAATCTGAATTCGCCAAAATTGACTCACATTACACCAGAATTTTGATCGGTGCCGGATTGCTGAGCGTGGCTTTGTTGCTGCTTCCGCAATTGTACGGCGACGGTTACCATGCGATTACCGATTTGATCCACCCAAAAAACTTTTCATTTTCTCCCCTATTCCTTTTGACGTTGTTGGCCGTTTTGTTTGTCAAACCGCTCGTGACTTCGATCACCTTGGCTTCGGGTGGCGACGGCGGTGTGTTTGCACCGAGTCTGTTCATTGGTGCTTTCCTTGGATTTTTGATCGCGACAATCGGCAATTCGCTTTGTGGTGCCGATGTGATTCCGGTGAATTTCGTTGTCATCGGCATGGCCGCGATGCTCAGCGCGAGCATCCATGCGCCATTCACCGCTTTGTTCCTTGTCTGTTCATTGGTCAACGATTATACGCTGTTCTTTCCGATATTAGCGATTTGCCTGATTTCGAAATACACGGCCAAACTCATTTATCCGTTTACGGTCTACACTTACGCTCCCGAAACTTTGAAATAATGCCGGTACAAAAAATCAAGCGCGGTTACCGCAAGACCCGTTACATCCTTTACAGGGAAACGCTGATCGATTTCAAGGAAAACTTCTGGGCGTTCCTCGGGTCGTTCATCGGGATTGGGATTATCGCTTATTTGCAATCGCAGACGTTGCCACATAGCGATGTGGTTTTCCTTATTGGATCATTTGGTGCCTCGAGTGTATTGGTGTATGGCGTGATCCAGAGCCCGCTGGCGCAACCCAGAAACCTCATTGGCGGACATTTGGTTTCGGCCCTTGCAGGTGTGACGGTATTGAAACTGTGCCCCGATGTGGTTTGGATTACTGCGCCTTTGGCCGTTTCCTCATCGATCGTATTGATGCAGATCACCAAGACTTTGCATCCGCCGGGCGGAGCGACGGCACTGATAGCCGTGACCGGTTCGGCTGAAATCAAGAACCTGGGCTATTGGTATGTGGTTTCACCGGTGCTTGTGGGCTGTCTGATTTTACTCACCGTGGCTTTGGTGTTCAACAACCTGACTTCCAAAAGGCATTATCCGAACCACAAGAAATACCACAAAATCAAAAGCCGCATCCACGGGTATTTCAAAAAATAAGCGCGGATTGTTGATTACTTTTTCGTGCGCAACTCAATATTAATTTTACCTTTGCGCATTCTATAAATAATACGATTATGGTTTACAAATTCAGGGTGATTCTCGATGCCGAGGAGGATATTTTTCGGGACATTGCCATTCAGGATGACGATTCGCTCGAAGATTTCCACAATGCCATCGTGAACGCTTTTGGTTTCGACGGCAACGAAATGGCTTCTTTTTACACTTGCGATGACCAATGGAACCAGGAAGACGAGATTTCGCTGTTCGATTCGGGCGATGTACCGGGCGAGCAAAAAATCATGAGCGATTACCAGCTTTCGGAAATGCTCGACCAGGAAAACACCAAAATCATCTATGTGTATGATTTCCTGAACATGTGGACGTTTCTCGTAGAATTGGCCGCCATTGAAGAACCCGAAGCCGGTGCGAGCTATCCCGATTTGCTGTTCAGCCATGGCGAAATGCCGGCCTCAGCAGGAGACCGCTCCTTCGAATCGGAGGAAATGCGCGACGACATCTATGGCGAATTTGAAGACGACCTCGACGAAGACGACCTCGATATGTTTGACGACAATGATAATTTTGAGGATTACGGATTTGAGGAGAATTGGAACTAGACGATAGACCGCTTCACTACTAGAACCAAGATCGCTGCGCTGTAAGACTCCTTGTCTTGATTCTTGACTCTAGGTTCTTGGCTCTTGGCTCTAGGTTCTTGGCTCTAAAAAATACAAATACACACCATGATAAATTTATACAACACCCACATCGATTCGCTTTCCATCCACCGTGTTGGAAACAAAAGCCGCAACGAGGCCATCTTTTTATCCGAAAATCCATTTGCGCTCAATGACGAGATTACGCCGTTGATCAAGGAGTTTTTCCTCAAGCCGTTCCGCGAGAAAGAGGAAAACTATTTCCAGTTCGCACACGAAATCGATTTGGAATACAACGACATGTACAACATGGCTTCGGAGATTTTCACGAATCCGTCGAGCGTGCATGAGGTGTCGAAAAAGATCACGAAGCATTTGTTCGAACAGTCGAACCATCCGCACATCAAGAATGGCGAGGTGTATGTGACGTACTTGACCAATTTGACCATCGACAACAATCCGGTCGATGCGATCGGGATTTTCAAAAGCGAATTGCAATCTGACTTTTTGCAGTTCGAAGAAAGAGGAACGACGCTCGAAATGATCCTGCAACACGGCATCAGCCTCAACAAACTGGACAAAGGCTGCCTGATTTTCAACCACAAAAAAGAAGAAGGATTTAAGATCTTGACCGTCGACAGCAACCGTTACGACGCGCGTTACTGGCTCGAGCATTTCCTTTCGGTCGATGCGTTCGAAGACGAGAATTTCATCACCAAGAAGTATTTGAAATTCTGCCAGGGATTTGCCAAGGATGTGGTTTTGCCGGCCGAGGACAAAAAAGAAGAAGTGATGTTCATGAACCGTTCGGTCAATTATTTCGCCAAGAACGACCAGTTCGAGGAAACCAATTTCTTGAACGAGGTGTTGGACAATCCCGATTTGATCCCGGAATTCAAAAATTACAAAGTCGATAAAGGTGAAAAATACAGCATCGAGGACGTGACTTCATTTCCGATCGCCAATGCAGCCGTTTCGGATGCGCGCAAATCGATCAAGAATGTGATCAACCTCGACACCAATATCCAGATCAAACTCGATTTCATCAACCCGGAAAGCGCCGAGAAATTTGTCGAGAAAGGCTGGGACGAGGAAAAACAGATGTATTACTACCTCGTGTATTTCAATAAGGAACAAAAATCCTAACAGTCTACAACTTTAAATACCTTATCCCCAATTGGTTATGCGATTGGGGATTTTATTTTGTAAGTTTTTATTTCTGTTTGTTTTGATTTTATGCATTTTGTCGATTTTTTTGACTTATAATCGATATTTTATGTAAGTTTACGACCCAAACCTACGACACATGAAATCAGTAACTTACAAGGAAAATTCGTTGACAGGCAAATTGCTGTGTTCGATTTTCGGGCACAGGTTTGTGACGACCAAATACGTCACCGACCACTTCAAGGAATTCGAATGCCGCACCTGCCATCTGCAAGTGACCAACGACCTGAGCGGACACAAAGTTTCGTTGACCCAGGAACACCGCGAAATCAACGAAGCGCTTGTGAATTTGTACCAGCGCAGGCATTCGCACATTTAATTCAAAAACTCCGTAACAATTTCTTATCTTGTTCGTTTAAACCCTAATCAAAAAACGGACAATCTTGGAAACCATCCTCTCCATCAGCAATCTCAACAAGCGTTTTGGACTGCTCCACGCGGTCAAAAATGTTTCGATTGAAATCCATAAAGGCAATGTTTATGGTATTCTTGGCCCGAACGGCAGTGGAAAATCGACCACGCTGGGCATCATCCTAAATGTCGTCAACAAAACCTCGGGCGACTACTCGTGGTTTGGCGGCACGATGGAAACGCACGAAGCGCTCAAACGCGTCGGCGCCATCATCGAACGACCGAACTTCTATCCTTACATGACCGCCGAGGAAAACCTTGAGCTCGTCTGCAAAATCAAGGGCGCACATCATTCTAAAATACAGGAAAAGCTGGAATTGGTCGGCTTAATCGACCGAAAGAACAGCAAATTCAGGACTTTTTCTTTGGGAATGAAACAACGTCTGGCCATCGCCTCGGCCCTGCTCAACGACCCTGAAATCCTGATCCTCGACGAGCCGACCAACGGGCTCGATCCGCAAGGAATCCACCAAATCCGCGACATCATCAAACAAATCGCCGCTCAGGGCACGACCATTTTGCTCGCGTCGCATTTGCTCGACGAGGTCGAAAAAGTCTGTTCGCACGTACTGGTATTGCGCAAAGGCGAGATGCTGTATTGTGGGTCGGTTGATGGGATGACTTCGAAACAGGGATTTTTTGAATTGCAATCCGAGGATATTTCGAGCCTCAAAACCGCCATGGCCAACCATCCATCGGTAGAGAAAACCCAAGAGGAAAACGGCAAATTACTGGTTTACCTGAACGGCCCGCTCGAAGCCGCGGCGCTCAACCGCTATCTTTTCGAAAAACAGATTGCGTTGGGCCACCTGGTGTTCCGCAAGAACAGCCTTGAGGAACAATTCCTCGAATTGACCAAGAATCATCCTTCCAAAAACTAACCCGACATGAAAAGACTGATCGCTATAGAACTCCAGAAAGTCTGGAAAAATAAGGCCAGCCGGGTGCTGACGCTGATTTATTTCATCCTGCTCTGTTTCATCGCCTTGATTGCTTCGATCAAATTCAACCTCGGGAATTTCCAGTTGCATTTGGCCGAAATGGGCATTTTCAACTTCCCTTACATCTGGCATTTCAATACCTATATTGCCTCGCTACTCAAATTTTTCCTGGCCATCGTCATCGTTTCGATGATGGCCAACGAATACAGTTACGGTACCCTGAAGCAAAATCTGATCGACGGACTCAGTAAAAAAGAGTTCATCATGTCCAAATTCCTGACCGTCGGATTGTTTGCTTTCGGATCGACCGTTTTCCTGTTTGTGCTGTCATTGATTTTGGGCTTTTCCTTTTCTTCGTACACCGAACTGGGCATCGCTTTTTCTGATCTCGATTATTTGCTGGCGTATTTTGTCAAACTCGCCGGATTTTTCTCGTTCTGTTTGTTTTTGGGCATCCTTGTCAAACGTTCGGCTTTTGCGATCGGATTTCTTTTCGTGTGGTGGGTCATTGAAAACATCGCACGTGGATTGCTCAATTTCCAGATCTTTCCGAACAGCGATTATGGCGAAAAAGTCATGCAGTTTTTCCCACTCGAAGCCATGGCCAATTTGATCAAAGAACCGTTTTCAAGGCTGTCGGTTGTCAAGACGATCGGCAACCAGATCGGGGTCGAAAATTTGAAAGATTACGGGGTTCATTGGTACTCGATTTTGATCGTTGTCGTTTGGACGATTATTTTCGTCATCATGTCGTTTAAATTATTACAGAAAAGGGATTTATAGTATCTTCGCCGATGCTATGAATGTACTCAGGACCACCCTTTTCACCCTCATTTTTGGCAGCCCTATTTTCTGCGTAAACGCCCAGAACATACAGGTTGACGATACGTATACCGCCCAACAACTCGTTCAAAACGTACTCGTGAACAGTCCGTGCGCGAATGTTTCGAACATTACGGTCAGCGGCGACACTTTCAGTGCGGGCCAACAGAGCTACGGCTACTTCAATTCGGGAACCAGTGGGTTCGATTTTGCCGATGGCGTCATCCTGAGTACGGCACGCGCCAAACGCGCCGAAGGTCCCAACAACAACCTGATCGACGAAGGCTCGAATGCCTGGTTGGGCGATGCCGATCTGGAACAAGCTTTGGGCATCACCAACACCTACAACGCGACGGTGCTCGAATTCGATTTTACGCCGCTGACGAGCCAGATCAGTTTCGACTATATTTTCTCATCGGAAGAATACCACGGTACGGCAACCTGTACCTATTCGGATGGATTCGCATTTTTGCTCAAGGTGGCCGGCAGCCCTGCCCCTTACCAAAACCTTGCATTGATCCCAAACACGAACACACCGGTACTGGTGACTTCGGTACATCCGGATATTCCGGGTGGTTGCCCGGCACAGAACGAGCAATATTTCGGCAGTTTCAACGGACCTTCACACCCGACCAATTTCAACGGACAAACCGTTCCGCTGACGGCCAAGGCAACTGTCATTCCGGGAACGACCTACCACATCAAACTCGTCATCGCCGATCATGAAAACATCCGTTACGATTCGGCCATTTTCCTGGCGGGCGGCAGTTTCAAAGTCGGTACCGATTTGGGCGCCGACCAATTGATCGCCACACAGAACCCGGTCTGCGACGGAAAAACCTACACGCTCGACGCCACAGAAGCCGGAAGCAATACCTACAAATGGTTCAAGGACACGGCATTGATTCCGGGTGCGACCAATCCGACTTATGCGGTCAGTGCGCCGGGTGTTTACAGTGTAGAAGTTACCTTAGGATCAACGACTTGCGTAGCCACTGGAGAAGTGACCATCGAATACACGCCACTGCCCAATTTGACCAATACGGTTTTGGTGCAATGCGACGAGAACAGCGACAACATCGCCTCCTTTAACCTGACCAAAGCGGACGACATCATCCGCAACGGCGACACAACTTTGAGCCCAGTGGTGTATTATGAGACCTGGGCCAATGCCGATTCGGAAACGGCGCCCATCACACCGGCAACCAATTATCCGAGTTCGCCCAAAACCATTTATGCGCGCAGTTCGAATGCTTACGGCTGCTACAACATCGCGACGGTCCAGTTGCAGATTTCGAACAATGCCGTGGCCAATTTCCCGATGCTCGAGACCTGCGACCTCGACCCCGATCCGGTGCAGGATGGTTTTTACCATTTCACTTTGAGCGACGCCGATCCACAAGTATTGGACGGATTGCCCGCTGGATTGATCGTCGAATATTACGAATCGGCCGAAGATGCGCTCCTCCATCCTGAAAATGTATTGCCCAACATTTATTACAATACAGTACAGAACGACCAGATCATTTTCGCCAAAATCCTCAATGGCCCAGACTGTTACGATATTTTATCTGTAGAGTTGGTTGTCAATACATTGGCTCCGCCTGACTTTGAGGACGAGCACATTTCGATTTGTGACGGCAATACCGTCACGCTTTCGGTCAATGACATTTATGTGACCTACGACTGGAGCAACGGCGATACCGACCACACCACTCAGGTAAGCACGGCTGGAACGTATACGATCACCGTCACCGAAAACGGTTGTTCGGCCACCAAGACATTTATCATTACCAGTCCGGATGCGCCCGTGATTACCTCGGTGACGATCCACGATATGACGCCCGACCAAAATACCGTGCTGATCAATTTTTCCGGAAACGGCAATTATGAATTTTCGCTTGACGGAACCAATTTTCAGGACAGTCCGTTCTTCGCCAATGTAGAGGCAGGGGAATATGTTGTCGTGGTGCGCGACAAATTTGGCTGTGGCAGCACATTCGAAAAAATCACCGTATTGAATTACCCCAAATACTTTACGCCAAACAACGACGGATTTAACGATTATTGGAGCATTCCAAGTTTAAAGACGCAACCCAATGCCACTGTGAACATCTTTGATCGATTCGGAAAACTGATCACACAGTTCAATGGTGCGTCCAAAGGCTGGGATGGAAAACTGAATGCAAAAGACTTGCCTTCAAGCGATTACTGGTTTGTAATTACACTGGAAAATGGCAAAGTCATTAAGGGACATTTTTCCCTTAAAAGGTAGATTTTTTAATTTATTTGCTACTTTTATCGCATGAAAAAGATTACTGTGTTGTGTTTGCTGCTCTTTTTCGCTACTGGATTTGCGCAATTCAGTAAGACGCATTACATCCCACCGGTATCTGGTTCCGACAATCCCGCTTCGAGTATACAAGGCCAATTCCTCTATATTTCCACCCCGAATGTCAACCCGGTCAATTTCAAGATCATAGAACTCGGCGGCAACACCATTGTGGGTACGGTTTCGAGAGATGAGCCTTACATCCACAATATCGGCTCGGGGGTCAATACGCAATTGCACACCCCGCGCAGCCAGGTCAGTTCCGTCCAATCGAACAAAGGCTACATCGTTGAAGCCGAAGACATGGTCTATGTGACGGTCAGGCTCATCGCAGGAAATGGCAACCACGCGGGCGGACTTGTTTCCAAGGGTCTTGCCGCTTTGGGAACCCAATTCCGGATCGGCTCGCTGAACAATATCGACGTCGATACCTTCAACTACAGCAACAACCATTACACTTTCGTATCGGTGATGGCCACCGAGAACAATACCGTCGTGCAATTTGACGACATCCGTCCGGGTGTCGAACTCATCAACAATACCGAAGCCGGCAACACCCCGGGCTGGGTAATCTTGAATGCAGGCGAAAGTTTCGTGATGGCTGTTGAAGGCGGCTCGAATGATGCCAACCGCGACGGATTGATCGGCTCACTGGTTACTTCCGACAAACCGATTGCCGTCAACTGTGGTTCATTTGCGGGAAGCAACGCCAACCAAAACCTCGACCTCGGATTCGACCAGATCGTTTCGGTCGAAAGAACAGGAACCGAATACATTTTCATCAAAAGTACCGGGCAGGATGTAGTGGAACGCATCCTCTTGGCCGCACACGAAGACAATACCGAAGTATTCCTGAACGGCAATGCCATTCCCGATTACACGATGAATGCCGGTGATTACATCATGCTCGATGGCACCGATTACAGCATCAATGACAACCTGTATGTGCAGACTTCCAAGAAAGTATTTGCGTATCAATCGGTCGGAGACAATTCAAGACCCGATTTCGCGAACCAGAAGATGTTCTTCGTACCGCCTTTGAATTGCGAAACACCGCACGTCATCGACAACATTCCGCTGATCGACAAGATTGGCGGGCGCACTTTCATCGGACGTGTGACCTTGGTGACCGAAACCGGATCGACGCTCAATTTCAACATCGATGGTTTGCCGTATACGTTTGCCCAACTCAGTTCCCAGCCGGGCATTACGATAGCCGGGCCGACATCGGTGCTGGGCAACATGAATTACGAAACCTATACGATTACTGGACTTAGTGGAAATGTGGCCGTCTATTCGACCAGCCAATTGTACCTGGCTTCCTATGGTTCGGATGATGCCGCGACTTTTGGCGGATTCTATTCGGGATTTACCTTCAAACCCGAAATTTCGTTCATGCCTTTGGACATCACCCAGCAAAGCTGCCTGCCCAACACCTCGCTTTCGGTCAATACGCTGAGTGCTTTCGATGTGTTCCAGTGGTATTTCAATGGTGTCGATATTCCTACGGCCATCACTAGTTCTTACAATCCGACCCAACCCGGTTATTATTATGTCAAGGCGACGATTGCGGCTTGCGGGACGACCTTGGTTTCTGACGAAATCCCTATCAGTTCCTGCCCTACGGATATGGACAATGACTCGGTCAACGACAACATCGACCTCGACAACGACAACGACGGCATCCCGAATTGCACCGAATCCTACGGCGATTTTATGTTCGACTTCACCAATGTCACGTTGCCGATCGTCAACATCATTTCGGGGAACTATTCGAACGCGTACAGCATGGCAATCGGTACTTCGACAGACCCGGGAACCTTGAGCGGAAACACCAATGGCTTTATGGCTTCGGCACCGGCCGGAAAAGGCAACTTCGTCGATTCTAAAATCACTTTTGCACAGCCGATTTCGCTGCAACTCAAATACGTTTCCGATCCATCTTTTGCTTCGAACGAAATCAACGGCAACAGCGAATACATCGTTAAATGTGACATCAACAAAACCATCACGATCAGCAATCCCAACAACCAATTGCTGATCGACACCAATTACGATGGCATTTTCGAAAGCGGCATCACACAATATTCTTCTTTTGAAATCCGCTTCAGGCTCAACAGCAACGCCGCACTTCCGTTGGGCACCGGAACCTTTAGCCTGAACACCTACCTGACTTCGGAATTGACCTTCAAGATGATCAACCTTTCGGATTTGGCTACTGCCAATGGTGCTTTCCAATTGGTGGCCACCTGTTTGCCCAAAGATTACGACCTGGACGGCATTCCGGACCATCTCGATGGAGACAGCGACAATGACGGCATCCTGGACAACATTGAAGCACAAGGATTGGGTTTTATTGCTTCCACTGCGGTTGACGCCAACCAAGATGGCATTTCAGATGCCTACGGAAGTGGAATTGTCCCAGTGGATACCGATGCAGACGGCGTACCGGATCACATGGACCTCGACAGCGACAACGATGGGATTTTCGACCTGATCGAATCGGGAAGCGGGGCCGTTGATGCCAACAACGATGGAGTCATCGATGGAGCGCCTGCTACTTTTGGAACCAATGGCATTGCTGACAGTTTGGAAACCACCCCAGATTCAGGAACGCTTACTTTTACCGTTGCCGACAGCGATGCGGACAACGCCAACGATTACCTTGAACTCGACAGTGACGGCGACAATTGTTTCGATGTGTTTGAAGCCGGTTTTACTGACGCGGACAACGATGGAATCTTGGGCAGCGGCACGCCGTCGACCAATGCATCGGGTATGGTGAGCGGGGCAACCGATGGTTATACTGTTCCGGTAAACTTAAACTATACGATTTCGGCACCAATGGCCATTCTTACGCAACCGCAACCCGCTACCGTTTGCGATACCAAAGACACGTCGATTACCCTTACGACCGATCCGGTAGACACCTACAAATGGCAGGTGTTTTTGGGCGGCGTCTGGACCAGCATTACCGACAATGCCATTTATTCGGGTTCAGCCACAGGAACTTTACAAATTACCGGCGCCACCATGGCGATGGACGGTTTGAAATACCGCGTCTTGCTCGAACGCATCGGCAACAGTTGCGGCTTGATTTCGGACGAAACGACCCTTACGGTTTATGCGTTGCCTGTAGTGAACTCCCCAATCAGCCTGATCCAATGTGACGAAGACGGCAATTCGAATGCGATTACCGATGTCAACCTCAGGCAGAAAGAAGATTTCATTTCGGCCAATTACCTCAATGAAACTTTTACGTATTACACGACACAGGCGGCCGCGGAACTTCCGGATCCTGCTTTCCAAATCAGTACGCCGACGGCTTACAACACCGGAAACGGTTCGGTTTGGGTGCGTGTGGAAAATGCCAATCTGTGCGCCCGTATCGCCCAAATCAACATTTCGGTTACGGCGACCAATATCCCGTCGACTTTCCAACGCGTCTTCCGTGTTTGCGATGATTATGTCAATGCCGTGAACAACGACCGTGACGGTGTGGCCACATTCGATTTCAGCAGCGTTACCGCAGACATCCTTGCTTTGCTTCCTTCCTCGGCAGGTTACAGCATCAAATATTATAAAAATGCAGCCGATGCAGCCGCAGAAACCGATTCGGGCGGTAATTCGCTTGAAATCGCAGACATTTCGAATTACAGGAACATCGGTTATCCGAACTCGCAGCAGATTTGGATCCGCGTGGAAAGCAACATCGACAATGCCTGTTTCGGACTTGGGCCTTACGTGACTTTGATTGTGGAGCCACTGCCCGAGATTGTCCCTACCAGCGAAGCGATGATTTGCCAAAACCTCCCACAAAACTTCGTGACGATCGATGCCGGTTTGCCTGCAGGAACTGACCTGACGCAATTCACCTACCAATGGAGCACAGGCGGAAGCGACATCCCGGGTGCCACCAATTACACCCTTGACGTGAACAATGGCGGCGAATATACCGTCGAGGTAAGCAGCCTTTTCGGTTGCAGCAGAAGCCAGACGGTGACCGTAGGCGCTTCGGATATTGCGCACATCCAGGACATCCAGGTCGTTGATTTGACCGACATCAATTCGATTATGGTGTATGTGACCGGAATTGGGGATTATGTGTACAGTTTGGATTATCCGGATGCGTTCCAGGAATCGCCTTTCTTCAATGACATTTCACCGGGTGTGCACGAAATCTACATCAAGGATTTGAGGGGCTGTGGTGTGGTTGGCCCGATTCCGGCCTATGTATTGGGCGCACCGCATTATTTTACACCGAATGGAGACGGATTCAACGATACCTGGAACCTCAAAGGCGCCAATGCCGATTACAACAAAAATGCGACCATCATGATTTTTGACCGTTATGGGAAACTGCTCAAGCAGATCAGCCCGATTGGAAGTGGTTGGGACGGCACATACAATGGCAGGGAAATGCCCGGAGATGATTATTGGTACCATATCAAGCTTGAAGACAATCGGATTGTAAAAGGGCATTTTGCTTTGAAACGCTGATGCCTCCTGAAGATCTTTCTAGTTGCGCTTAAAAAACATCCCACTCCAATTGCGATTTTTTTTATATTTACTGTAAGAATTTTACGTGATGAAAAAGACTTTACTTCCTTTATTTTTACTGGGTTGTTCCTCGGTTTTACAAGCCCAGTTGCTGTTAGACCAAACCTTCGGCACTAATGGGATGGTCAACACCAATTACTTGTATGCCGACACCCATTATTGCTACTGGCAAAATCAAGAGGATTTTATTTTACTTGGCGCATCAAACCTTAAGAGGATTGATCAGGATGGCATCCCCGACAATACCATGAACAACAATACCATATTGGGTTTTCCCCCGTATGGCTTAGATTCAGTCAAACCGATTGAAAACAGCATCTTTATGTCAGGATCGGCCATTGGTCCTGCGGTGCCACAATTCAATTATATAGACGGTGCTGTGTATAAATTTGACACCAACGGCTATCTGGACGCTTCCTTTGGCGTCAATGGAATCGCTACGTTTAATCTTGGTGAAGATGAACATGTCAGGGATTTTGCAATCACCGCCGAAGGCAAAATTATTTGTGCCGTCGAAAAAACGTCGCCTTCTTGGTCAAAATTGGCATTGGTCAGGCTCAATGCAGACGGAAGCCTTGACCTGACATTTGATCCGAGCGGCTATAAAGAGTATTATCTGTTTCCGGAAAAGACCTATCCCGAAGAATTGCGAATTGGAGACGACGGCTCGCTTTATTTATGGTCAACCGGCATATTGTCGAGCCAAGCAGCCCAATCCAAAGTAACAAAATTCACTGCCAACGGAAACCTGGATACTTCTTTTGGGATCGACGGAAGTTTTCCCATCTCCGGACAAGGATACCAACGCCAACGGTTTTTCATTCAAAACGGCAAGGGATGGTTCCTAACCTATAATCCGGAGCATTCGCTGATCCAATGCATCGATTTGGCCACGGGCATTGCAGAATCTGCCACTTTTTACGGTGAAGTACTAACCGATTTTGTGGTAAACCAAGACAAGAGCATCTTGGCCTATGGCATAGAAGATTGTCCCGTCGGGCCATGCAGCAATTCGCTTTTCGTCGTAAGGTTTACACCGCAGGGACAGATTGACACTGCTTTTGGCGACCAAGGAAAATTCCGTTTCCAATTTACCTACACCAGCAGAAATGCAGGAGGCATGATGTTTCTCAAAGACAATAAACTTACAATTGCAGGCGGCACTGAAGTTTTGGGAACCAACGCCCCGGATTTCAATTTCAAGATGGTACGTTTTGTTGTGGATACCCAATTTCTCGGAACTACAGAATCCGCAAAAGAAAGTTTGTCGGTTTTCCCCAACCCGGTCAGCGAAGCCTTGAACATTCGTGTCGGAAATGACTTTTCCAATATGGTCAATGTAAAAATCACCAATCTTCTGGCACAAGTCGTTTACAACAAAAGCCATGACCTGCATCCTATTTCCATCGACACCGGTGATTGGAATTCCGGACTATACATCGCCAAGCTTAGCGACAATAGCGGACACGAACAATCAGTCAAATTCCTCAAAAAATAAAACAACAAAAAAGCCACTCTTTTCAGAATGGCTTTCTTTTTATCTCGATTTCAAATTAGATTTTGAAACGCTTCCTGTCATTTTCATTGAGGTAGATTTTACGCAAACGCAGCGATTTCGGCGTCACTTCTACGTATTCGTCCTTTTGGATGTATTCCAAAGCCTCCTCGAGCGAGAACTTGATCGCAGGCGTGATGCGCGTCTTGTCGTCGGCACCGGCTGAACGGAAGTTCGTGAGCTGCTTGGTTTTGGTGATGTTGATCGTCATGTCATCGGCACGCGAGTTCTCGCCAACCACCTGTCCTTCGTAAATGTCCTCGTTTGGATCGACGAAGAATTTACCGCGGTCCTGCAGTTTGTTGATCGAATACGGAATCGCCTTGCCGTTTTCCATCGAAATCAAAGATCCGTTGATACGGCCCGCGATTTCACCTTTGTACGGTTCGTAACCGATGAAACGGTGCGCCATGATGGCTTCACCTGCGGTCGCTGTGAGCAACATATTTCTGAGTCCGATGATGCCGCGTGATGGGATATTGAATTTGATGATCATGCGGTCGCCTTTGGTTTCCATCGACAACATTTCGCCTTTGCGTACGGTTACGAATTCTACTGCGCGGCCTGACAAATGCTCCGGCAAATCGATTGTCAATTCTTCGATCGGTTCGCATTTGACCCCGTCGATTTCCTTGATGATAACTTGTGGTTGCCCGATTTGGAGTTCGTAGCCTTCGCGACGCATGGTTTCGATCAAAACCGACAAGTGCAAGACACCACGTCCGAATACCATGAATTTATCGGCTGAGTCGGTTTCGGCTACGCGAAGCGCGAGGTTTTTCTCGAGTTCCTTGGCCAAACGGTCCTTGATGTGGCGCGAGGTCACGAATTTACCTTCCTTACCAAAGAATGGCGAATCGTTGATCGTAAACAACATACTCATCGTCGGTTCGTCGATGGCAATGGTTTGGAGTGCTTCCGGATTGTCGAAATCGGCAACGGTATCGCCAATCTCAAATCCTTCGATTCCAACGATGGCACAAATATCCCCGGCAATGACCTGCTCTACTTTCTTACGGCCAAGTCCTTCGAAAGTATGCAATTCCTTGATTCTCGATTTGATGATTTTGCCGTCTCTCTTTACCAAAGAAATCGGCATATTTTCTTTCAAAACCCCTCTTTCGAGACGACCGATGGCGATACGTCCGGTGAAAGAAGAATAATCGAGCGAGGTAATCAGCATTTGTGGGGTACCTTCAGAAACTTTTGGCGCAGGAACGTTATTGATGACCATGTCGAGCAACGGCTCGATGTTTTCGGTTTGGTTTTTCCAATCGTCGCTCATCCAGTTGTTTTTGGCAGAACCATAAACCGTCGGGAAATCGAGTTGCCATTCTTCGGCGCCGAGTTCGAACATGAGGTCGAATACTTTCTCGTGCACTTCCTCTGGCGTACAGTTTTCCTTGTCGACTTTGTTGATCACCACGCAAGGCTTGAGCCCGAGGTCAATCGCTTTTTGGAGTACGAAACGCGTTTGCGGCATTGGTCCTTCGAAGGCGTCAACCAAAAGGCAAACCCCATCGGCCATGTTGAGCACACGTTCTACTTCTCCACCAAAATCGGCGTGTCCCGGGGTATCGATGATGTTGATCTTTGTCCCTTTGTAGACTACAGAAACGTTCTTTGAAGTAATGGTAATCCCACGCTCGCGTTCGAGATCGTTGTTGTCGAGGATCAAGTCGCCGGTGTTCTCGTTTTCCCGGAAAAGTTGGCAATGGTACATAATTTTATCCACCAAAGTAGTCTTACCGTGGTCGACGTGGGCAATAATTGCAATGTTTCTGATAGATTCCATCTGTGATTTTTAATGGGCGCAAAGGTACACTTTATTTTGATAAAAAAAATCATTCTCGCAGACTTTGCTGTTTGTTAACTTTTTAGGCTCGAATTTGTTAAAAACTCAAGGCAGAGTTTACAAACTGTTATTCAAAACAAAGAATAAATTATTTATATTTGGAGGAATGAAAAACAAGGTCAATAAAATATCTTTACTTTTTATTATCTTTTTAATGTTTTTGGCTGTCATCAGTCACAAACTATTGACCCACTTCTCTCCCGCTGAAAATCTACCCAATTTCCACCTGGCTGTTACCCTGGCAATTATCTTGATTTCGGGAGTAATTTTCAATTATACCATCTCGAAAAACAACGTCCGGAACAATAAAATCTTTGAAAAACTCAAGAAAAACAACGACGAAATCCGCGAGTCGAACGAACGTTACGACATCGTAGCCAAAGCGACCAGCGACACCATCTGGGACTGGAAAATCCAGGAAGATGATTTCATCTGGAACAAAGGAATCCAGGGGATTTTTGGCTACCGCAAAGAAGATGTCGGCAAAACCTCGAAATGGTGGTTCGACCGCATCCATCCCGAAGACAGCATCAAGATGTCGATCAAGCTCTATTCATTTATCGAGCAAAAGACCGAAAAATGGCAGGACGAATACCGCTTCAAATGCGCCGACGGCACCTACAAATATGTTTTCGACAGGGGCTTTCTGGTCAAGGATGAAAACGGTAGCGCGATCCGGATGATCGGGGCGATCCAGGACATCACCAAACAAAAGGAAGAAGAACAGCGACTCAAATTGCTTGAGACCGTGATTACACAAACCAAGGATTCGGTCATCATTACCGAGTCGGAAAAATCAAACAAAGGCATCCCAAAAATCGTGTTCGTCAACCCCGCCTTCACCCAAATGACGGGCTACCAATCCAAGGAAGTCATCGGCAAATCGCCTACGGTTTTTATGGGCAGGCAATCGGTGCGCAACGACATCAAACGTTTGTCGGAAGCCTTGCGCAGGAAAGAGGAATTCAAATTCGAGACGCTCAACCACAAGAAAAACGGCGAGGAATATTGGATCAATTTTTCGATGATCCCGATCACCAACAGCGAAGGCGAACATTCGCACTGGATTTCGATCCAACGCGACATCACCGAAGAAAAGAAACAGGAAAAGGAAAAAGAGCAACTCATTCGCGAACTTACACAGAACAACAAGGATTTAAAACAGTTTTCGTACATCACCTCGCACAACCTGCGCGCGCCACTGTCGAATTTGACCGGCCTGCTCAATTTGATGGAAGACATTCCGGTGGAAAACGGAGATCTCAAGGAAATTCTGAACGGCTTCTCGACCTCGACGCATTTGCTCAATGAAACGATCAACGATTTGGTAAAAGTCGTCATCATCAAGGACAATCCGTCGATCCAGAAAGAGGAAGTATTGATCAAGGACGTATTTGAAAACGTCTTTAACCAGCTTGGTTTCCTGATCAGCTTGCACAAGCCGATCCTCAAAATCGAGCTCGAAAAAGTGACGATCCTCAACATCAACAAGGCGTATCTCGAAAGCATCTTGCTCAATTTGTTCACCAATGCGATCAAATACCGCTCACCGAAAAGAACGTTGCGCATTTATGTTTCCTCCAAGGAAGTGGGCGATGATATCACGCTGGTCTTCAAAGACAACGGCATCGGGATCGATATGGAGCGCAACCGCGACAAGATTTTCGGGCTGTACCAGCGCTTCCACAATTACCCAGACAGCAAAGGACTTGGCTTATATCTTGTAAAATCCCAAATCGAAACCATGGGCGGCAGCATCCAGGTAGAAAGCGAAGTCGACAAAGGCACCACATTTACATTAACTTTTAAAAAATAACCTATTACAATGCTTGATTTAATTTTATGCGTAGACGATGACCCGATCACACTGATGTTGTGCAAAATGGTCATTTCTAAATCTTCCTTCGCCCAAGAAGTGATTACGGCGCAAAACGGGGAGGAAGCCATAAACTATTTTGACGAGCTCAAACTCAACACGCTTGGCTCAGACATCGGACGTTATCCGCAATTGATTTTACTTGATTTGAACATGCCCGTCATGGGCGGCTGGGAATTCCTCGATGAATTCTCCAAACCCGAATACATGACGGTTTTCAAGAATACGAAAGTGATTGTCCTCTCGTCCACGATCGACCCGAGAGACATCAGCAAATCCAAAACCTACCCGATGGTCATCGATTTCATGTCCAAACCGATCACCAAGGAAATGCTCGAGGATTTGAAGAAGATTTTTTGAAACGGAAACAGAATACAATAAAAAAAGCGTTCAGTTATTTGAACGCTTTTTTTATTGTGTCATGATGCAATTTATGGCACGTCGACTGACCGTTTAGCCATTCCCCAGAATTGACACCCAAAGATTTTCAGGAAACAAAAAGGCATAAAAAAAGCGCCCACAATGTGAGCGCTTTTTAGTATCGTTGCAGCCGATTACAATTTTGTAACGTGCTTGGTCAATTTTGATTTCAGGTTGGCCGCTTTGTTATCGTGAATGATGTTCTTCTTAGCCAATTTATCGATCATAGAGATTACGGCGGATAATTTAGCAGAAGCATCTGATTTGTCTGTAGACAATCTCAACGCTTTGATGGCGTTACGAGTGGTTTTGTGTTGGTATCTGTTCAACACTCTTTTCTTTTCGTTGCTTCTGATTCTTTTTAAAGCTGACTTATGATTTGCCATTTTTTCTTGTAATGTATTTTAACTGATTGTAGTCCGTAGGGGAATCGAACCCCTGTTACCAGGATGAAAACCTGGCGTCCTAACCCCTAGACGAACGGACCGTTTATTCCTCTAGTTCGGTTTAATTTGTCAATTCCAATTTTTTACTGAACTTGTAACTTGGTAGCCCGTGGGGGAATCGAACCCCCCTTACCAGGATGAAAACCTGGCGTCCTAACCGATAGACGAACGGGCCAACTGCTGTAATGCGGATGCAAAGATACAGCTATTTTTTATTCGCGCAAGAGCCTGCGCATTTTTTTTTATCTTTTTTTAATATGCCTTGGCAAAAAGCACACGCCCGACTGATGGTTCCCCCGTAAACACACAGCTTCCCGCCTCTTCTTTGCGTCCCAAAGGAATGCAACGGATGGTGGCTTTGGTGAGTTCCTTGATCTTTTCTTCGGTCTCCGGCGTGCCGTCCCAATGGGCTGAAACAAAGCCGCCTTTGTTTTCAAGAATGTCCTTGAATTCATCGAAATTGGACACCTCGGTGATGTGTGTATTTCTGTAATCCAATGCTTTATCGAATAAATCTTTCTGGATCTGGTCCAACAAGTCGGCAATATGGTTGACTACATTGTCTTTCGCAATGACTTCTTTGGACAACGTATCGCGGCGCGCCACCTCGAAAGTACCGTTCTCGAGGTCATTCGGCCCGATGGCGATGCGCACCGGAACGCCCTTGAGTTCGTATTCGTTGAATTTGAATCCCGGCTTCAAGGTGGTCCTGTTGTCGTATTTGACCGAAATCTTGCGTTTCCTGAATTCGGAAACCAGATCGTTGGCGACTTGATTGATGGCTTCCAGTTGCTCGTCGGTTCTGTGGATTGGCACAATCACCACTTGGGTTGGCGCCAAATTCGGCGGCAATACCAAACCTTTGTCATCGGAATGCGTCATGACGAGCGCCCCCATCAAACGCGTAGAAACGCCCCACGAAGTTCCCCAAACGTGTTCGAGCTTGCCTTCTACATTGGCGAACTTCACGTCAAATGCTTTGGCAAAATTCTGCCCCAAGAAATGCGACGTTCCTGCTTGCAGTGCCTTTCCGTCCTGCATCAAGGCTTCGATGCAATAGGTTTCTTCGGCTCCGGCAAAACGTTCATTGGCCGTTTTTAGTCCTTTGATGACCGGAATCGCCATGAAATTCTCGACGAAATCGGCATATACATTCATCATTTGTTCGGTTTCCTCGATGGCTTCGGTGCGAGTGGCGTGTGCCGTGTGACCTTCCTGCCAGAGGAATTCGGCAGTTCTCAAAAACAATCGCGTACGCATTTCCCAACGCACTACATTCGCCCATTGGTTGATGAGCAAAGGCAGATCGCGGTACGATTGCACCCAACCTTTGTAGGTTGACCAAATAATCGCTTCACTGGTTGGGCGAACGATGAGTTCTTCTTCAAGCTTGGCGTTTGGATCCACCATCAATTTTCCTGGTTTATCCGGGTCATTTTTAAGACGGTAGTGCGTAACAATCGCGCATTCTTTGGCAAACCCTTCGGCGTTCTTTTCTTCGGCCTCAAACATGCTTTTGGGAACAAACAACGGAAAATAGGCATTGCTGTGTCCGGTTTCCTTGAACATTCGGTCCAATTCGGCCTGCATTTTTTCCCAAATGGCATAGCCGTAAGGTTTGATCACCATACAGCCTCGAACACCAGAATTCTCGGCCAAATCAGCCTTGACCACCAGTTCGTTATACCATTTTGAATAATCTTCTTCGCGTGTAGTTAGGTTCTTGCTCATAGCGCTTGTTTTGGCACAAAAATTGTTTAATTTTATTTAACTAAATAGTTCGGCAAAACTAACTATTTTTGTATAGTCCAACAATAAAAATTGCTACAGATTATGAAAACCAATTTTTCTATACTAAAAACTTCTGGCTACGCAGTATTTGGATTTTTAAGCATTCTCTTTACTTCTTGTGGCGCTTATCAGAACACTTCGACTGATGAGAGAGATGGAATTTACGGAGGCTCCAGCCGATCTGAAAATTCCAATCAAAACACTTCACAAAGCAGTCAATACAAAAACTATTTCGGTTCGTTGCAGGAAAACAGCCAAAGCGAACCGGATCAGATTTTTACCGACGTGGAGAATTACAGATCCGACAATTACGAAAACACAGAGAACAATTACGACAACTATTCAGGCAATGCCGGTTGGGGAAGCAATCCCGAAACCGTGGTCGTCAATGTCTATGACAACAGTTGGGGATGGAACACAGGCTGGTATTCCGGTTACTGGGGATGGAACTTGGGCTGGGGATGGAACTCCTGGTATGGCCCTTCCTATTACGGTTGGGGTTGGAGCCCTTATCCTTATTACGGATATGGTTATTCCGGATGGTACCACCCGTACTACAGCAACTACTGGGGCTACAATGGCTACTACAACAATGGATACGTTTATGGTGGCCGACGTTCTTCTGGCTACAGGAACGTGATCAGTACTGGCGGCAGAAACAGTAGTTATTACACGCCGCGCAGTTCAAGAAACACTTACTACAATAGCGGCACCCGTGGCTCCTACTCTAACGGAACACGCAGCAGCCGCGACTACAACTACAGCGGCACGCCAAGAAACCCGAGGGTCAATACAGGTGGCACCAGGGATTACAATTCTACGCCAAGAACAACGACCAACAGCAATGTGAGGCCACAAACGCAAACCAGCACACCAAGATACAATAGCGCCCCAACCAGAAGCAACAGCTCCTACTCCTCACCTTCGGCTCCTTCAAGATCTTATTCTTCTGGAAGCAGTGGAGGCAGCTACGGAGGCGGTGGCGGAAGATCCGGCGGTGGCGGCGGAAGAAGATAAAAACATGAATCTTATGCATACCTATGTTTTGACTACAGTTGAATCATAGGTATTTTTTTGAAAAAAAATCTATTATGAAAAAATATTTCTCTCTCCTTTTGGCAGGATTGGCATTTTCTGCCCTACAAGCGCAGGAAGTTTCCGACGCCTTGCGCTATTCGCAGGAAAACATCAATGGATCGGCAAGGTTTCGCGCCATGGGCGGTGCATTTGGAGCCGTCGGCGGCGACCTATCCGCCATCAATGTAAATCCGGCTGGATCAGCGATTTTTGCCAAGAGCCAAGTCGGGATTACCTTGAGCAACTACAACACCAAGAACGAATCTGATTTCTTTGGCAGCAAAACCTCCGATTCGAACGTCTCTTTCGATTTGAACCAGGCCGGCGTAGTCTTCGTATTCAACAGCCCGATACAAAATACAGGTTGGAAAAAATTCGCCTTGTCGGTCAATTATGACAATACCAACAGTTTTGACAACACCTATTACAGTGCGGGAACCAATCCGAACAACTCTATCGGGGATTATTTCACAAGCTATGCCAACCAATTGGGACTGCCCGGAACGGTGTATGACAATGCTTATTTTGGCGAACTTTCATTGCGTGAACGCCAAGCCTTTATGGGTTACAGCGCCTATGTGATCGATCCGGCGGGCGGAAATTTAAACAGCACTACCTTTGTTTCCAATGTCCCGGCGGGTTCGTATTACCAAGATGTCTATACCGAAACAACCGGTTACAACGGCAAACTGTCGTTCAATGCCTCGGCAGCCTACAACGACCGGTTCTATATCGGGCTCAACCTCAATACTTATTTTTCGAGCTACACCAAGGCTTCTAGTTTTTATGAGTCCAACAACAATGAACCTTTGACGGGCCGTCCAAGTGTAAAGAACGTCACTTTCGACAATTACACCGAAACCTATGGAAATGGTTTCTCGTTTCAAATCGGTGCCATTGCCAAAATCACCTCATCCTTGCGTGCCGGATTGGCGTATGAATCGCCTACCTGGTACGAATTCGAGGACGAAGTATTCCAGATTGTTTACACCAATGGTTCCAATTACCAGAACGGCTACAATTCGGCGACATCCGATTCCAATTTTGTGACGCTTTACGATCCGTACAATTTGCGTACACCGGGCAAATTCACCGGAAGTCTTGCTTATGTGTTCGGCAAATACGGTTTGATCAGCGTCGATTATTCCCTCAAAGACTACGGCAACAACCGCTTCCGTCCCAACGATAGCTATTTCAGACCCATCAACGACGCCATTTCAAATGATTTGGCCGTTGCAGGCGAATTGCGTGTTGGCGGTGAATTGCGGGTAAAAAGCTGGAGTCTCCGTGGTGGTTTCCGATATGAAGAAAGCCCATACGAAAACAAAAAGACCCTCGGCGACCTGACGAGTTATTCAGGTGGTTTCGGTTACCAGTTCAGCCGCGCCAGAATCGATTTGTCTTACACTTACATGCAACGCGACAGCGAATTGCCGCTTTTCTCCCAAGGTCTTACCGATGTTGTAAAAAACAAAGCCTGCTACAATAACGTTTCGCTTGGAGCGGTTTTTGAATTGTGGTAAATAACAATCATAAAATTTCAATTGAAACCGTTGCCCAACCGCAACGGTTTTTATTTGCTTCAAAGCAGCTTCACAAAATTTACCCAACAATACCATCCAACGAAATAAAAAACGTACTTTTGCACCCTCAAATCACAAAAGGCATTAATTTAAAGCAATGAGAACCAAATCCTTAAAAAAGAATAAGATCAACGTCATCACTTTGGGCTGCTCGAAAAACGTATACGACAGCGAAGTATTGATGGGCCAATTGCGCGCCAACGGAAAAGAGGTTGCCCATGAAGCCCCGGCGGCCGAAGAAGGCAACATCATTGTCATCAATACCTGCGGGTTTATCGACAATGCCAAAGCCGAATCGGTGAACATGATTCTCGAATATGCCGATAAAAAAGAACGCGGTATCGTGGACAAGGTTTTCGTGACCGGTTGTTTATCCGAACGCTACAAGCCTGATTTGCAAAAGGAAATCCCGAACATCGACAACTATTTCGGCACGACCGAATTGCCGTTGCTGTTGAAAGCCTTGGGCGCCGATTACAAACACGAATTGCTCGGTGAACGTTTGACCACGACCCCAAAAAATTACGCCTACCTCAAGATTGCCGAAGGTTGCGACCGACCGTGCAGTTTTTGTGCGATTCCATTGATGCGTGGCAAACACGTTTCGCAGCCAATTGAAAAATTGGTCAAGGAAGCCGAAGGCTTGGCCAAAGACGGCGTCAAGGAATTGATTTTGATCGCACAGGATTTGACCTATTACGGACTCGACTTATACAAAAAAAGAAACCTCGCCGAATTGCTCGAAGCGCTGGCCAAGGTCGAAGGCATCGAATGGATTCGTCTGCACTACGCCTTCCCTACTGGTTTTCCGATGGATGTGTTGGAACTCATGAAACGCGAACCTAAAATTTGCAATTACCTCGATATTCCATTGCAGCACATTTCAGATAAAATCCTCAAATCGATGCGCCGTGGAACGACACAAGAAAAGACAACCAAATTGCTCAAAGAATTCCGCGAAGCCGTTCCGGGAATGACCATTCGCACCACCTTGATCGTGGGCTATCCGGGCGAAACCGAAGAAGATTTCCAAATCCTCAAGAATTGGGTCGAAGAAATGCGATTCGAACGCCTCGGTTGTTTTGCTTATTCACACGAAGAAAATACACACGCGTTCTTGCTCGAAGATGACGTCCCGGCCGAAGTCAAGCAGCAACGC
This sequence comes from Flavobacterium sp., assembly GCF_047602195.1. Lineage (GTDB taxonomy): Bacteria > Bacteroidota > Bacteroidia > Flavobacteriales > Flavobacteriaceae > Flavobacterium. The sequence goes on along the minus strand of NZ_JASGHW010000004.1, from coordinate 1,652,612 downwards.
GCCAACGAAATCATGGAAATCCAATCGCAGATTTCATGGGAATTGAACCAGGAAAAAATCGGGCAAACGTTTAAATGTGTCATTGATCGCAAAGAAGGCGGGCATTTTGTCGGAAGAACCGAATTCGACAGCCCGGATGTAGACAATGAAGTACTCATCGACGCTTCGAAGTTTTACCTCAAGACCGGTGATTTCACGAATATTAAAATCATCGACGCGACTGAATTCGATTTGTACGGAGAACCTGCTTAATTGATTTTCAGATTATCGGATCGTCAGATTTTCAGATATAAAAAACGCCGAAGTTTCCTTCGGCGTTTTTCGTTCTAACTAACCTATTATTAACCAATTCTTAGATCACAGTTCCTTTGAAAGTGAGCACTTTTGGGGTTTCTTCTGCGTTGGTCGTTACGGTAACGGTTTTGGTGAAGGCGCCTTTGTTGGCTGCGTTGTAAGTGGCCGTTACTTTGGCATTTTGTCCCGGTTTGATTGGGGTTTTGGTGTAATCGGTGGCGGTACAGCCGCAAGCCGCTTTGACGTTGGTGATGATGATATCGGTTTTACCGGTGTTCTTGAATTCGAAATCGAGTGACTTTGGCGTGCCTTGTGGGATGTTGCCCACATCGATGGTTTCGCTTTTCCAAGAAACAGGTGAAGTCGTTGCCGTTTTGGTGATTGGATCTACCGATACTTCTTTTGCGGTGAATGATACGAGGCCAAAACCAAATGCAATGGCCAAAACAGAGATTTTAAGTGCTTTCATAATTTAAGAGTTTTAAAGTTGCTGATTGATTTGTTCCTTTTGAACAGTCCAAAAGTATTTCAACCATCTGGGAGTCGCTGTTAACCGCTTTCAAATGTTTGTTAATGACTTGTTAAGCGGGAAATTTCGTTTAATTTTTACCTACTTTCGTGAAATGAAAACGGCTGCCCTAGCCCTGATAGAGCCGGTATCCTTTTTACTGAGGAACGAAGAAAAAAGATATAGGCGAAAGCGGGAAATAGCTCCTAAAAATGAAGATCAACAAACTCAACATCACCATCCTTTTCGGACTGACCGCGATCATCGGCATCCTCGTCGCGCAATTGCTGTGGACGCGGCAGGCGTTTACGCTCGAGGAGAAGAAATTCTCGCAAAAAGCACACATTGCGTTGCTTGAAGTGGCGAAGAAATTATACGAAGGCACGAACCACGAGTTGCCCGCCGAAAGCCCGGTGCAAAAGGTTTCGAACGATTATTACATCGTGAACGTAGACAATGATTTCGAGCCCGAGATCTTGGAATATTACCTGCGCCACGAATTCGACAAGATCAACCTGCAGACCGATTTCGAATACGCGATGTACAATTGCCACAGCGACGAGATGGTGTATGGCAATTATGTATCGTTGCAGAAAAGCAGCGGCAAGCATTCGGTATATTTCCCGAAGCACAAGAATCTGGTGTATTATTTTGCGATCCGTTTCCCGAACGAGACGAGTTATCTGTTCAGTTCATTGCGGTTTTGGTTTGTGTTGTCACTCGCGTTGATCGTGATTTTGATCGTGTACGTCTATTCGATTTTTACGATTTTGCAGCAGCGCAAATATTCGGAACTGCAGCGTGATTTCATCAACAACATGACGCATGAGTTCAAGACGCCGTTGTCATCGATATTATTGGCTTCGAGTTATTTGAAGAAACAGCCCGCGATCCAATCGGATGAGAAATTGGAGAAATACACCGAGATCATCATCGGGCAAAGCAACAAACTCAACGACCACATCGGGAAAATCCTCAACATCGCCAAATCGGACAACGCACCGTTGGATCTGGACATTTCCGAGGTAAAGGTCATGGCGGTGCTGCAAGACGTGGTCGAAAACATCCAGCTCAAGCACGAACACATTTCGGTCAATATTATTGCTGAACGCGATTATACGATTGCAGCCGATGCGTTCCACTTCACGAACCTGGTGTACAACCTGATCGACAACTCGGTTAAATATTGCGAAAAGGTTCCCGAAATCACAATCCGCCTGACGCAGCAAAAACAAATGCTCCAAATGCAATTCACCGACAACGGCATCGGCATCCCTCCCAAAAAGCTCGCGTTTATTTTTGACAAGTTTTACCGGATTCCTTCGACGAAAAGCAATGAGGTCAATGGTTTTGGGCTCGGATTGTATTATGTCAAAAAAATTTGCACCTTGCACCGTTGGAAAATTTCGGCTACGAACAACCCCGATCACGGCATTACGATAACCTTACTAATCCCGATTCAATGAGTGCCTTCAAAATCCTTTATGCCGAAGACGACGAAACCTTGGCATTCCTGACCAAAGACAACCTGGAGCAACAGGGCTATGAAGTCGTGCATTGTGCCGATGGAAATTCCTGTCTCGAATCGTTTTCCAAAGGCGGATTCGACATCTGCATCCTCGACATCATGCTGCCCAAAAGGGATGGTTTTGAAATCGCAACCGAAATCCGAAAGACCAACCTCGATGTCCCGATTATTTTCCTGTCGGCCAAAACATTGAAGGAAGACCGCATCAAGGGGTTGCGGCTCGGTGCCGATGATTATTTGGTCAAACCGTTCAGCATCGAGGAACTGTTGCTCAAGATTGAGATTTTTCTCAAACGCTCGCAAAAAAACAAAACGCCCGAGAAAACCTATTCGGTTGGAAAATTCCAATTCGATCCGCGCAATTACACCTTGCTGCAAGACGACGAAAAAATTACGCTGACCCAGCGCGAAGCCGAATTGCTACAGTTTTTCCTCGACAACAAAAACGTGGTTTTGAAAAGGGAAGAAATCCTCAAGGCACTTTGGGGCGACGACGATTATTTTATGGGCAGGAGCCTCGATGTTTTCATTTCCCGCCTGCGCAAGATATTGGCCAATGAACCGATTGCGATTGAAAACCTACACGGTATCGGATTCAGGTTCAGTTGTTAAAGTAAAAAAAATGAACCCTTTACGGTTCCCTTTTATTAACTTTACTGTAAAAACCGACCCTATGAAAACGAAGCTGCTGTTTTTTTTCCTGCTCTTTTGTTTGGGCAGCAAGGCGCAAATCATCAATATTCCTGACGCCGCTTTCAAATATGCCCTTACGCACGGTTACCCGAACAACCATGGTTTCGACACCAATTCGGATGGTGAGATCGACCAAGACGAAGCCAATGCGGTCACTTCAATCAACATCAACACCAACACCAATGTCCACGATATCACCGGTATCCGACAGTTCAACAACCTGGAGTATTTAAGACTCAACAACACCCGGATTTATGAGATCGATTTGCACGACATGGCCAGCCTCAAGACATTGATCTGTCTCTACAATCACGGCACGCTTGGCAGCATCAACTTGAGCGGATGCAGCAGCCTGGAAATGCTAACGGCATCGGTCAATCCGGTCCAGAGCCTCCATCTTTCGGGGGCCGTCGCCTTGAAGGAAATCGCAATGGAGTCGACTTTGCTCGAGCAGGTCGATTTGACGGGATTGGTCAACCTTGAAAAAGTGAATTTTTCGAAAAGCGCCTTGGCTAACGTGACGGTCGGAAACCTCCCCAAGCTCAAATTTTTCAGGATCGACCAAAGTTATTCGAGAAACCTCGAAAGCCTTGATTTTTCTGGCTGTCCCGCCCTTGAAACGATTTGGGCCGATTACAGTGGACTGCGTTCCCTGAATGTCAAGAATTTGGGCAACCTCAAAACGATCCGCTCTAACGGAAACCGATTGCAATCGCTCGACATTTCCGGAAATACGAGCCTTGCATCCCTCTTTTGCGACTACAATGAATTGGAGTCGCTGGTTATGGACAACACGGGGAATCTCATGAGCCTGAGTTGCAACTACAACAAACTCGCTTCGCTGGTCGTGAACAACAACAAAAAACTCAAAGAACTCGAATGCGCGTACAACCGGATCGAAACACTCGACCTAAGCGACCTAAGCACACTTGAACAGCCCGAACGCAACATCGATTGTTCGCACAATGCGCTTAAAACATTGAAGCTGCAAAATACCGAAGTAAGCCACCTGGATGCCAGTTACAACGCCTTTATACAGTTCGACATCAGTTGGCACAGCAGGCTGATGGAACTCAACCTTGAGCAAAACCCGAAATTAGCCTATCTCAACATGGCCAACCTCGAGGCTTCACCGATTATGGACAATGTCAATTACAAACTCGTGCTCGACGGCAATTACAGCCTGTTCTTTGTTTGTGCCGATTCCTGGTTGGTTTACAAGGTGAAAAACTATGCGAACAGCATCGGATTGAACCCGAAAGTCAACGAAAAATGTCAAATCGCGCCGATAGTTGCCCCGAACCCCACCTATGACCACGTGGTGGTGAACGGCATCGAGAATTTTACGCTGTTCAAATTATACGACATTTCGGGCAAATTATTGCGGTACTATGGATCGGGAACCAATTCGGAATACATCGACCTGTCGGATTTTTCTCCTGGAATTTACCTGCTGCAAATGTTTACCGAAAGTGGGTTTGGAAATGATACGCGGAAAATCATCAAAATGTAATTTTTTCAAATTCTAACCCAAAACCGACGAATTCTCATTGGCCCTATTTTTTGCCTAAACTTCCTATATATTTGTTGCAGTTAACTTTAACGACTGCATTTTGGAAAATAGATACCTGACCCGTTTGCTGTGTATGCTGCTGCTTGGCGCGAGTACGTTCTCGCAGGCCCAGCAACCCGTGATTGACAGTTTGAAACGCGTGTTACAGGTAACCCAAACCGACACGGCCAAAGTCAACCTCTTTAATGCGCTGGGGCATCAATTTCGCGAGACCAATCCAGACTCGACCCGATTCTATGCTGCCAAAGCGCAACAACTCGCACAGCAAAGCCACTACAATTTCGGTATCGCCAACGCCTACCTCAACAAAGGAAATGCCCAGGTCATCCTGAGTAATTATCCGGCCGCACGACAGGATTTCCTGCAGGCACAAAAACATTTCGAGACACTGCTCGCCTCGCCCTCCGGAATAGCAATCAACCGCATCAAAAACGGATTGGGGCGTGCTTATGCTAGTGCCGGTGTGGTTTATTCGGAAGAAAACGATTATTCGCGTTCGCTCGAAAATTATTTCAAGGCGCTCAAAATCTACCAGCAGATCGGGCAAAAGCCGAGCATTTCCAAAATCTACAACAACATCGGCATCGTTTACAAATCGCAGGAACATCTGCAAAAAGCGCTTGACTATTTCCAAAAGGCGTTGCAAATCCAGCATGAAACGGGCGAACAGAGCCAGGCGGTAACGCTGACCAATATCGGGGTGATTCATTTCGAAATGGGCAACAATGCCAAGGCTTTGGAATACTACCAAAAAGCCCAGAAATTCTTCGCCACCATCGATAACAAAAGGGGTTTTGCCTTATTGCAGAATTATTTTGGCGACTATTACAAAAAGAACAACAACACGGCACTGGCGTTGCAATATTACCACCAATCGCTGAAGCTGTATGGCGAAATGGACAACAAATTCGGTATCTCGCTGGTGCATTACAGCATGGGAGAATTGTATGTTAAAGAGCGGAACTACCGGGAGGCTTTGGCGTCAGTCGAACAATCGCTGGCGTTGGCCAAAGCCATCGGTACGCCCGACCAGATCAAGGAATCGGAAAAATTACTCAGCGAAATCTACACGGCATTGGGCGACCAGGGCAAAGCTTTCGAGCACTACAAATCCTACATCAAGGTCAAGGAAGCGCTCGAGAACGATGAGAACACCAAAAAGTTCGTGCGCGCCGAAATGAACTCGGAATATGAAAAGAAAGAAGCGCTGCTGATCGAACAAAACAAACGCCAGCAACAAATGACCTTATTCCTGATCATTGGCGGTCTATTGTTGCTTGTCTTGATTTTCGTGACCTACAACCGTTTGCAGATCAAACGCCGTCTGACGCTGCAAAAGGAAGTCGCCGAATACGAACAAAAAGCGTTGCATTTGCAGATGAACCCGCATTTCGTGTTCAATTGTCTCGGGTCGATTTCGAGTTTCATCGTACAGAACGGTACCGATTCGGCGATCAAGTATTTGTCGAAATTCTCCAAACTGATGCGACTGACGCTCGAATATTCGAAAGGTTCCTTGATCCCGATCGACAAAGAAATCGAAGGCTTGCAGAATTACCTCGAACTCGAACAGTTGCGTTTCAACAAGAAATTTGAATTCGTCATCACCTCGAGCCCGGACATCGAGGACGACATGGCGCTGCCGCCGCTCTTGATCCAGCCGTTTGTCGAAAATGCGATCCTGCACGGCATGGTTCCCAAGGAAGGCAATGGTTCGATCGAAGTGAATTTCGACATCCAACACAACAAATTCGTCTGTACGATCACCGACGACGGCATCGGGTTCCAGACCTCAAAGACGATGAAGGAAAACTCGGTCAAGGCGCACCAATCGATGGCACTCGAAATCACCAAGAAAAGACTAGAGATGATGGAAGCCACGACTTCGGAATCGGCCAACGTCACCATTGAAGAAATCACCAATACGGCGGGCGAACCGGCGGGCACCAAGGTCGTCATTTCGCTTCCGATCCAATACACATCAGATACAAAAATCAGGATATGATTACAGCCATACTCATCGACGACGACCAACATTTGCGCGAAGGCATGAAAAGCATGCTCGACCGTTATTTCCCAGAAATTGCAATCATCGGCGAGGCCGAAAGCGTCAAGACGGGCATTGTCGCCATGGAAAAATACAAACCGCAGGTCGTGTTCCTCGACATCCATTTGAGCGACGGAACCGGTTTCGACATTTTGGAGGAAGTGGTCCGGACGCATGGCAAAACCTCGTCGCACATCGTATTTATTACGGCACACGAGCAATATGCTTTGAAGGCTTTTAAATTCAGCGCGCTCGATTTTCTCTTGAAGCCCGTCGATCCCGAAGAATTGCAGAAAACCGTGGCCAAGATCAAGGAAACCCTGGAGAAAAACAATTCGTTCGAGCACATCGATCTGTTGCTCGAAAACATCCGCAAGAAAGTGGACAATTTCAAAAGAATTGCCCTGTCGACTTCGGATGGGATCCATTTGTTTGAGATTTCGGACATCATCCGTTGCGAATCGCAGGACAATTACACGAAGTTTTACATCAAGAACCACAAACCGCTCCTGATTTCGAAAACATTGAAAGAATATGAGGAATTGTTGGGCGAACATGGGTTCGAGCGCATTCACCAATCGCATTTGATCAATTTGTCCTACCTCAAATCCTACATCAAGAACGACGGCGGTTATGTGATCATGGCCGACAACACGAACATCCCGATTTCGCAGCGCAAGAAAGAGCGGCTGCAGGATTTGATTAAGGCGCTGTAGCGAATTCTAAGTCGGAGACACCGAATTCTAAATGGCGTAAAAAAGCAGCCAGCACTTGGGTTACATTTATCATCGAATTGCACAACAAACACCAAAACAACGGATTATGAAAAAACTGTACTTCTTCCTCATGCTCCTCCCCGGATTTGCACTGGCGCAGATCATCAATATTCCCGATCCGGCGTTTAAGTCCATGTTGTTGTCTTCTGGTTTACAAAATGTCGCATACAACAGCGACGGTCTCAGTTTAACGCTCGATAGTGATCACGATGGCGAAATTTCGGTACAGGAAATCCAAAACGTAGATCAGCTCGACGTCAGGGTAGGCGGAATAAGCGATCTTACGGGTATTGAATTTTTCAACAATATGACATTCCTGCTTTGCAGTGAAAATTCGCTTACGACTTTGGATGTGAGCATGCTGGGCAACCTCGAACAACTTTACTGCAAGAACAACAGCCTTACAAGCTTGATCATCAATCCCAATCTTCAGACCTTACAGGCGCAGAATAACCTGCTCACTTCGTTGGATTTAACCAACCATTTGGTTCCGTTTGTTGCCGTTTTGCTGGACGATAACTTATTGACGAGCCTGACCGTCCATTCGGTGGAGTGGCTGCGTGTGAGCAACAACCCGATTACGACGCTCAATCTTACCGGTCAATTCAATGACCTGCAGATTGCCTTTACCCCAATGACCACGCTCGACCTGAGCCAGGCACAGATTACCCAAAACGGCCGACTGTTGTTTTATGACACGCCGCTCCAGTTCTTGAACCTTAAAAACGGTTATGACGAAAGCGGTAATTTTGATCTGACCGAAGTCAGCAACGAGTCGGTTGCCAATTTATACATCTGCGCCGATGAAAATGAAATCGCTGGTTTGAATGCGCAAATCGAATCGGTCCCGGTAGACAACTGGATGATCGGATCTTATTGTTCGTTCACTCCGGGCGGCTATTACAACACCATCAGCGGTACTGCCCATTTTGATTCCAACAACAATGGCTGTGACAGTGAAGACATCCAATGTCCGATGTTCAAGGTAACCATTGATGATGGAAACGAAACCGGCACAGCATTTACCAACAACTTGGGCGTATATCATTTCTTTACGAATGATGGCGAATTTACGCTTACGCCGGCCATCGAAAATGCAGCCTGGTTTAACTTTAGCCCGCCTAATGCTACGGTCAATTTTCCATCGAATGATCATTTGACGGCCACACAGGATTTCTGCATGACCGCCAATGGCGTGCACCCCGATGTGGAAATCGCCATTGTGCCTTTTGTCGCGGCGCGCCCGGGTTTTGATGCGGTTTATAAAATCGTTTACAAAAACAAGGGAAACCAAACGCTTTCGGGGAATGCCGTGTTTTTTTACGAGGAGCCGTTGCTCGATTTTGTCTCGGCTTCTCCGGCACCGGACCAAGTGCTTGCGGGTTCCATCGGGTTCAATTACACCAACCTGCTGCCGTTTGAAAGCCGCACGATTATGGTGACGCTTGGGGTCAATGCACCTACCGACACCCCGCCGGTGAACGATGGCGATTTGTTGCATTTCACCGCGCTGATCAACCCGGCTTCAGGAGATGAAACCCCGGCGGACAATAATTTCGCCCTGACCCAAATGGCGGTCAATTCGGTGGATCCCAACCACAAAACCTGCCTCGAAGGCGAATACATCGACCAGGAAATGATTGGCCATTACCTGCACTACAACATCAGTTTCGAGAATGTCGGTACGGCCGATGCGATCAATGTCGTGGTCAAGGACATTCTCGATTCGAATAAATTTGACCTCAGTACCTTGCAGATTTTGGACAGTTCGCATCCGATGCGCGCGCAACTGAATGGCAACAAACTGGAATTCATTTTTGAAAACATCAACCTGCCGCCTTCAAACCTCGATCCGATCGGCGGACACGGCAACGTATTGTTCAAGATCAAGACCTTGGCTACGCTCCAAATCGGCGACATCGTAACCAATACCGCCCATATTTATTTCGATTACAACCATCCGATCGAAACCAACCAGGCACGTACGGCATTTTCCACACTCAAGGCGCAGGAATTCACAACCGACAAAAGTGTACAAATCTATCCGAATCCGGCTAAAAACAGGATCACAATCAAAGCGCAATCGGCGATCACAAACGTTTCGCTGTTTGATGTACAGGGACGCGTGATTGAAACTAAAATCGGAAATCATCCGAACATGACACTTGATGTTTCCGGCAAACAAAACGGTCTCTATTTGCTCAAAATCACGACCGAGCAAGGAACCAAAGTCGAGAAAATCGTCAAAGAATAAATTTCCAAAGCAAGCAAAACAAACACCATGAAGAAAGCATTACTCCTATTACTACTGATCACCGGATGGGCCAACGCGCAAATCATCAACATTCCGGACGCCAATTTCAAGGCAAGATTGCTGGCGGCTTCCCCGAGCACCAATATTGCTTCGAATGCGGAAAATCCGTCGAGCAACATCAACTGCACCATCGACACCAATGCCAATGGAGAAATTGAAGTAGCAGAAGCCGCGCTGATCACCAGGCTTTACATCAATAACTGCAATATTTCGAGCATAGAAGGAATCGAGTATTTTGTAAACCTCAAGGTTTTGCATGCGTATTCCAACCAGATTTCGGTATTCGACCTCAGCAATTCCCCGAACCTGGTTACGATCTACTGCTCTTACAACAACATTTCGCATCCTTTGGATTTGAGTGTTTTCCCGAACCTGCAAGGCGCCTACATTAACCACAATCACATTCCATCGCTAAACTTGAGCGGATTGAGCAACCTGAAGAACCTGATGTGTGAAGTGAATGATTTTACGCAAATCGATCTCTCTGACCTGACCAACCTCAAGTATCTTCACACGAACCATGGCGATTTGACGACACTCGATGTAAGCAACTGTACCCTATTGGAAACTTTGGAATGCCAAACCAACAGCATTACTTCGTTGATTCTGGGCAACAACCCAAACCTGTTGACCATCAATGCCGGAATCAACAGCCTCACCTCGGTTGACCTTTCGGGATGTCCCAACCTTAATAATGTATCACTTGCTTACAACCAGCTTACTTCGGTGGATGTTTCGGCAAATAACAAACTGACCATTTTCGGTGTGAACTACAACCCGCTGACGACGGTTGATGTTTCCAACCTGACCCTGTTGCAAAGTTTTGGTTGCGGCGGGCCTTTGCTCGAAACGGTTTACATGAAAAACGGCCGCAATGAAACGTTCAATCTCACTACCAGTCCGAACATTGATTTCATTTGTGCCGATGAAGGCCAACTTGCCGCGGTACAAACCGAAGTCAACACCGATGGAAATGCGACGGCTGTCGTGAGTTCGTATTGCAGCTTCTTTCCTGGCGGCGATTACAACACCATTACCGGGCACATCAGTTTCGACCTCGACAACGACGGTTGTGACGCCAGCGACATCAACGCCGATTATTTGCGCGTCAACATTGCCGGGCCAAGTTCGGAAGCCACTTACATCAACGGTTCCGGAAACTATACTTTTTATACCGGCGTGGGCAACCATACCGTGACGCCGCAACTCGAGCAGCCTACCTATTTTAATGTTTCGCCGGTATCGGCTACGGCCAATTTCCCGTTGCTCGACAATTCGACAATCGTTCGTGATTTTTGCCTGACCGCCAACGGTTACCATCCCGACATGGAAATCGTGTTGCTGCCGTTGCTCAATGCACGGCCGGGATTCAACGCGCATTACCAACTCGTTTACAAGAACAAGGGCAACCAAATCATGTCGGGTCAGGTGAGCGTGGCTTTTCAAGGCGACCGGTTGGATTTTGTTTCGGCCAGCGTCGCAACGTCTGCACAGACCGACAATTTATTGACCTGGAACTACAGCAACCTGCTCCCGTTCGAAGTGCGTACCATCGATTTCTGGTTGGCTGTCAATGACCCAACCGATGCGCCACCGGTCAACGAAGGCGACATCCTGCACTTCAATGCGGGCATGAATTTCCTGTCGGATGATCCGACGCCCAACGACAATTATTTCATCCTCAACCAAGTGGTCACCAATGCGCTCGACCCGAACGACAAGACCTGTCTCGAGGGTGAATTCGTGACGCCTGAAAAAATCGGCGAATATTTGCACTACAACATCAATTTTGAAAATATCGGGACTACCGAAGCGACCAATGTGGTCATCAAAGACCTCATCAATACAGACCAATTCGATCTTTCGACTTTGCAAATCATGTATGCCTCGCATCCAGTGCGCGTGCTGCTGACGGGCAACAAGGTGGAATTCATTTTCGAAAACATCAACCTGCCGCCGTCCATCACCAACCCAATTGGCGGGCATGGCAATGTATTGTTCAAGATCAAGACCTTGCCGACACTCGAAGAAGGCGACATGGTGACCAATACCGCACACATCTTTTTCGATTACAACCATCCGATCGTGACCAATGAGGCACGGACGACCTTCAATACGCTCAAACGCAGCGAATTCAAAACCGATGCAAGCGTGGTCGTCTACCCTAATCCGGCCAAGGGATTGGTATCGGTACAAGCCAAAAGCAACATCCAAAACATAGCCGTTTTTGATGTGCAGGGACGTCTTTTACAGACAGCCATTGAAAATAAGAACACAACCACATTGGATCTTTCCCAACAATCCAATGCCATTTATTTCCTCAAGATTACGACTGCAGACGGAATCAAGGTGGAGCAAATCATAAAGGAATAAGTCAAAGCAAAATGTTAATCACCCGAAGTACGGTTTCATTTCGAAATCTGTACCCCGGAAAAAAACCAACCATGATGAAAAAGATACTACTCCTACTGCTGCTGTTGGCCGGGTCGGTCAGCGCACAGATTATCAACATCCCCGATCCGATCTTCAAGACGGCTTTGCTTACTGCGAACGCATCGGATGACCAATACGAAGCCGTGGCGATCGGTTTCGACTACCTGCCGATGACACTCGATGCCGACAGCAGTGGCGAAATCGAACAAAGCGAAGCCGATGCGGTGTACATGCTCAACCTAAAAATGCTTGGCATCAACAACCTGCAGGGCATCCAAAGCTTTACCAACATGCGCAGCATCAACGCCAACAACAACAACCTGACCACGATCAATGTGGGCGGATTGCAGTTCCTGCGCTACCTGACCCTCAACAACAACCAACTGGGCGCACTCGACATCACGACCTTGCCCGCGTTGGAATGGATCGAATGTGGCAACAACCAGATTACCGCGCTCGATGTTTCGCAAAATTTACTGCTGGCCGGAATCCAGTGCAGCGGCAACGCGATCACTTCGCTCGATGTGACCATGCTGCCCAACCTTGCGTATTTGTATTGCCGTTCGAATGCCTTGACAGCGCTCAATTTGTCCGGGTCGCCGCTACTCAATACTTTGGATTGCGGTTTCAATACGATTGGATCACTCAATTTCTCAAACAACACCGGATTGATTTATCTGGACACCACGGGCAACCCGGTCAATACACTTGACGTGACAATGCTTGTCTTGCTCGAGACCTTTCATGCCGGCAGCAACAATCTCAGCACGTTGGATGTGTCTACATTGTCCAAGCTCAAATTATTGTACCTGGCCTCGAACAACCTCACGACGCTCGATTGCAGCAACAATCCGTTGCTGGTCGATTTGTATACGTTCTCGAACGGGATGCAGACCTTGTACATCAAGAACGGATCGATCGAAAACAACATCATCAACGGACAGGTTTTTTTAGGCAATTCGCTGCAATACATTTGTGCCGATGACGCACAGATCGATGCGATCGCGACTGCCTTGGCCGATGCAGGGCTGACCACTGTGGTCAATTCGTATTGCACATTTACGCCGGGCGGCGACTACAACACGATTTCGGGAACCTTTACTTTTGATGCCAACAACAATGGATGTGACGCTTCGGATGCACACCAGCCGTTCATCAAGGTCACCATCGACGATGGAAATGAAACCGGATCGGCGTTTACCAACGCCAGTGGAAACTATTCCTTTTTGACCCAGGCCGGCACTTTTAACTGGGCTCCCGATATAGAAAATGCGGCTTTCTTTAACTTTACGCCGGCCAGCGGCTCGGTCAATTTCCCTTTGGTAGACCAGAGTGTTTCGGTACAGGATTTCTGTATTTCGGCCAATGGCGTCCACCCGGATTTGGAAATCGCCATCGCCGCGCTCGGCCAGCCAAGACCAGGTTTTGAAACGCGTTACAAAATCGTCTACAAGAACAAGGGCAACCAGACACTTTCGGGTTTGGTATCGTTCCAGTTCAACCATCCGCAGATGCAATACATCAGCTCGACGGTGCTGCCCGATACGCAATTGCCCAATTCGCTTGGCTTCAATTTCACGAACATCATGCCTTTTGAAAGCCGCGAGATCATTGTGACGCTGCGCACCAATACGCCTTCGGAAACGCCTCCTGTAAACGCCGGCGATGTGCTCAATTTTGTGGCTCAGGTAGTGGCTACGCCGGGGCTTGACGAGTCGCCATTGGACAACATCTGCAACCTCGCGCAGGAAGTGGTCAATGCTTTTGACCCGAACGAAAAAATCTGTCTCGAAGGCGAATATGTCAATGTTTCCGAGATTGGCAAATACCTGCACTACAACATCAATTTTGAAAACGTCGGAACCGCCGATGCGATCAATGTCGTGGTCAAGGATGTAATCGATCCGACAATGTTCGACATCAGCTCGTTGCAGGTGCTCAACAGTTCGCATCCGGTGCAGGTCAGCGTACGCGCCAATACGGTCGAGTTTATTTTTGAAAACATCAACCTGCCGCCATCGGCTACCCATGCGATCGGCGGCCACGGCAATGTACTGTTCAAGGTCAAGACGCTTGAAACGCTGAGCAACGGCGATATGGTGGCCAACGATGCCGATATTTATTTCGATTACAACCACCCGATCGCAACCAATGAAGCCCGCACGACATTCGCCACATTGGCCCAGGCCGTTTTTACCAAAGACCAGAGCATCGGCATTTATCCGAACCCGGCCAAAAATACGGTCCACATCAAGGCAAATTCTGCAATCCAAACGGTGACGCTGTTTGATGTGCAAGGACGTATTTTACAGACTGCTATCGCCAATGCCCCGGCTACAACGCTCGATATTTCAGACAAACCGAAAGGCATTTACTTTATCAAGATTAGTACGGAAACGGGAAGCGCCGTCGAAAAATTGGTCAAAGAATAACCGCTCCCAAGTTGGTTGTTTAATGCGGGTAAAATTTTTATCCGCATTTTTTTATGGACTGGTAGGGTTTTCCCAAAAACAACTGTTTTGTAACAAATTGGCCATTGCGGCTAGACAAACATCATTTCACAAACACGCAAGAAAGCAGTAGAAAAAGTTGGTTAGATAATATTAGGGGCTTTCATTAATTGGGTGTGTGCGGATGCAGTTTGATAGTACTGCATCCGCATCTTTTTTAGGGTTTTATCACTCGGAAATGTTATCTTTAAATAGCAAACTACTACGGTCATGAAAAAATTGTTACTCCTTTTCCTGTTGTTTACCGGATTCTGCAAAGCACAGATCATCAATATTCCCAATCCCGACTTTAAAGATATGTTGGTCAATGCCGGCCCCAACGATTGGATCGCTTTTACCTCGTTGGCCGAAGACGCACCTGCTGTGGTCATCGACACCAACCAGGACGGTCAGATCCAGACGACCGAAGCGGCATTGATCGTCAAGCTCAATTTGGAAAACCACAACCTGCAAGGCGGCATTGTGGGCATCACTTCATTTGTGAATCTCGTGGACCTCAATATGGATTTTTGCAACCTGGTCTCGGCCGATGTGAGCAATATGCCGAATCTTAAATTCCTGAGGGTGCGCGAAAATGATGACCTGGCCAATTTGAACGTGACCGGAAATGCACAGCTCCAAGAAATCGATTGCACGTATGCTTTCGAATTGACTGCGCTAGATTTGACGGGACTGACCAACCTTAAAAAATTAACCGCCAATCGTTGCAACCTCACCAGCCTTAATCTTTCGCCGGTGCCCAACCTCGAAATGCTCGGCGTACATACCAACCAACTCGGCGCGCTTGATGTGAGCGTGACCCCAAATCTTAAATCATTAAGTTGCAGCAACAACCATTTGACAACGCTCAACGTCAGTTCGCTTACACAACTCGAATCCTTGGATTGTTCAACAAACAACCTGACCACACTCAACCTTGGAACCATCAGCAATTTAACAATTCTGGGCTGCAGCAGCAATCAACTGACCAGTTTAAATCTGAGTTCATTGGACAACCTGACCCGCCTGGGTTGCGCCGAAAATCCATTGGGTTCCATCAATTTGACGCCATTGGTCCACCTGACCGACCTGGATTGCTCGGGCAACCAGCTCACGACACTCGATTTGTCTTCGCAAACGCAACTCGAAATGCTGATCTGCAGTTCCAACCAATTGACGACCTTGAATACTGCTCCATTGATCAACATGGGCCATTTGAACATCAGTTCCAATTTGTTCTCGGCCATTGACCTCTCGCCTATGCCAGCCCTGGGCCATTTCAATTGCGGCTACAACCAATTTATGGCTTATACTTTTCCGGCGGACAATGTGATCCAGGAATTCTATTGTACGGGAAACCCTGGTGCCATTCTCGATTTGGCCGGACTTTCTGATCTCGAGGATTTGAGGTGCGGCGGTGCCCAACTGACGTCGATTATCTCGACCCAGCCCAATCCCGTTTATATGATGCGCGTGGAAGATTCGCCTTTGCTCACCACGTTCGATTCAAGCAATTTGGTCGATTTGCACGAAGTGAACTTTGGCGTCAATGCCCTGCAGGCGCTTGACATTTCCCAAAATCCCGGAATCATGATCAATTCGTCGGATCCGTTCAACGACCTGACCTACATCAATGCCAAAAACGGTCACGACGACAGTTTTGGCTGGGGTCTTTTAGGAGCACCCAACCTCGAATACATTTGTGCCGATGAATTCGAAATGACGGAACTGGCACTCGATTTCCCAGGCGTTTCGGTCAACTCGTATTGTTCGTTTGTTCCGGGCGGGCTCAACAATTCGATTTCGGGTAACATCATTTTCGACGGCAACAACAACGGTTGCGGATCGGGTGACGCGCCCTTGCTGTTTACGCGTTTCAACGTCACGCATAATTCCGAATCGGGTTCAGCCTTCTCGAATACCACCGGAAATTACGCCATCTTTACACAGGACGGTTCCTATACGTTGACCCCGATTGTCGAAAATGGTTCGTTCTTTACTTTTTCCCCGCCTTCGGCAACGATTACTTTTGCGGCGGTCAACGGACAGACGTTCATGCAGAGTTTCTGTGTGACGCCCAATGGCATTCACGCCGATGCAGAAATCATGATCGTACCATTGGGTGCGGCACGTCCGGGGTTTGACGCGCATTACAAACTCATCTACAAAAACAAGGGCAACCAAGTCCTCAACGGAAATATCGTATTGACTTTCGACGACACACGCACCGATTTTGTTTCGGCCACGCCTGCGATCAACAGCCAATCCGTCAACACGCTTTCGTGGGGTTACAGCAATCTGGCACCGTTCGAGGTGAGAAGCATCGACTTTACGATCAACCTCAACGGCCCGATGGAAACCCCGCCGCTCAACGATGCCGACATCCTCGATTTCAATGCCGATATGGTTTTTGTGATCCCGGATAATGCGCCGTTTGTGACTTCGGCCCAGTTGCACCAGATCATCGTCAATTCGCTCGACCCGAACGACAAGACCTGCCTAGAAGGCAATACGATTTCGCCGGACATGATTGGCGATTATGTGCATTACAACATCAATTTTGAGAACATCGGCACGGCACCGGCGCAGAATGTGGTCGTCAAGGACGCGATCGACACGAGCAAATTTGAAATCGAGACGTTGCAGGTTACCTATGCCTCGCATCCCGTAGAGACAAGGGTCAATGGAAACATCGTGGAGTTTATGTTCGAGAACATCAACCTGCCCGGCACTTCGGGCCAGAACAAAGGCAACGTCGTGTTCAAGATCAAGACCAAGCCGACTTTGGTTTTGGGCAATTCGATCTCGAACAAGGCCGAAATTTTCTTCGATTACAATTTCCCGATCGAGACCAACGCGGCGACCTCGACTTTCTCCTTGCTCAAGAACGACGAATTCAAAACCGATGCGACGATTGGCATTGCCCCGAATCCGGCGAAAAACAAGGTCAATGTCAAAGCCGATTCGAACATCAAATCTATACAGCTTTTTGATGGCCAAGGCAGGATTTTACAGACTTCGACTCAAAACAACCGCGAAGTTTCGTTCGACATTTCGGGCAAGAGCAACGGTGTCTATTTCTTGAAAATCACTACCGAAAAAGGAACCAAAACCGAAAAGCTGATCAAAAACTAAATTCAAGTACTTTTTTGTTTGCAAACGGACGGTTTCAGGACTGTCCGTTTGTTTTTTAAGTAGGGTTTCGACGGCCGACTTTGTTATATTCACCAGAACCAAAACAAATTGATATGAAGAAATTACTACTCCTCTTTTTATTGGCTGCCGGATTTTGCCACGCCCAGATCAATTTTCCCGATCCGCAGTTTAAAAATGCCGTGCTGCATGCGGCGGCTTATACCGAAACCACAGGCGGAATTCCCGTAAACGTCGACGCCAACAACAATGGAGAAATCGAAGTCAGCGAAGCGTTGCTGATCAAACGCATCAGTTTTGATGCGCTGAATTATTTCGATAATGCGACCGGAATTGAACAATTTACCAATCTGGTGGAACTCGGGTTTGACAGCCAAACCATCGTTTCTGTCAATCTTGCGCCTTTGGTGCAGTTGGAAAAACTGCGGTTCTTTGGTTGTCCGTACCTGGCCTCGCTCAACCTGTCCACGTTGACCAACCTCAAGGAATTGTACATGCCGCATTGTTATGCGGTAGGGTCGCTCAATGTTTCGAACAAACCCAATTTCACGAGCCTGATTGCCTATGCTTGCGAACTGAATGCACTGACGATGAACAACGTGCCCAATCTAAAGGAACTCGTTATTTTTGACAACAACCTTACTTCGTTCAGTTTTTCGGGCTTCCCCAATCTGGAGACCTTGGATTGCAGCAACAATCCATTCGCTTCCTTTGAGGTATCGATGCTGACGAATCTAAAAAAGCTGTATTGCAACAACATCGGTTTCAGCACGTTGAACGTGGCTCCGCTGACCCAATTGAACGAACTGGGTTGCTGGGGCAACAACCTCACCGCGCTCAATGTTGCGCCATTGACCCAATTGACGAGCCTGGACATCACAGGAAATCCGATCACTGCCATGGACTGGAATTCCATGCAGAGCATGAAGCACCTGACGTGTTTTGGCACGATGCTGCCTTCGGTCGATGTTTCGGTGATGCCCAATATTATTTCGTTGTGGTGCGGGTCGCAACAGATGACCACATTGACGTTGAATCCGTTGCTCAAAACGCTCTACATCGATTCTTCGCCAATTACCGCTTACAATTTCAACAGTTTACCGCTGCTGGAAATCTTGAGTGTGGGCGGCAGCGGCATCACCACCCTTGATGTGTCGGGTTGTCCTTTGCTCAATGACCTTGCCCTGATTAGCAATCATCAATTGGAATATGCCAATATCAAGAACGGGCGCCACATGAATTTCCTGACCATTTCCCACAATCCGAACCTCACGATGCTGTGCGTGGAAAATTACGACACCTGGTTGCAAGGTTACCTGGCCGGCGAACCGCAAGGCAACAGCGAATATCTGCAGGTCAACTCCTATTGCTCTTTTACGCCGGGCGGTGTGTACAACACCATTTCGGGGCAATTGGTTTTCGACGACGAAAACAACGGCTGCGATGGCAACGATCCGTTCTTCAACAACGCCTTGTTGTCGCTTTCGGATGGCAGCAGCACGTATACGACATCGGTCAACGAATCGGGTTACCGTTTTTACCGACAAACCGGGAATTTTACATTGACACCCAATCTCGAAAACCCGCAGTATTTTAATGTTTCGCCTGCTTCGGCTACGATCAATTTTTCACAGGCCGACGGGCAGGTCGCGATGCAAAATTTCTGTGTCACCGCCAATGGCGTGCATCCCGATGCCGAAATCATGATTGTTCCGTTGGGTACGGCACGTCCGGGTTTTGATTCGCAATACACCCTCATATACCGAAATATCGGTAACCAATCCCTCGACGGCGGCATTACTTTACAATTCGACGATGCCACTATTGATTGGATTTCGGCCAGCCCGACAGTCGATTCGCAATCCTCGGGAACCTTGTACTGGCAATTTTCAGATTTGCTTCCGTTTGAATCGCGCTGGATCGATTTTACGGTCAACCTCAATGGCCCAATGGAAACCCCGCCGCTCAACCAAGGCGACATCTTGCATTTCTCTGCCGACATGGATTACATGATTCCCGATGTGGCGACCATGCACGCCAATGCGGAACTCAACCAGATCGTGGTCAATTCGCTCGACCCGAACGACAAGACCTGTCTCGAAGGCAACACGATTTCGCCTGAGATGATCGGCGATTATGTGCATTACAACATCAATTTTGAGAACATCGGCACGGCCGAGGCCATCAATGTAGTGGTCAAGGATGTGATCGATACGACCAAATTCGACCTCAGCACGCTGCAGGTGATTCATGCTTCCCATCCGGTGGTCACGCGCATCGAAGGCAACACCGTCGAGTTTGTGTTCCAGAACATCAACCTGCCGGGCACTGCTGGGGAAAACAAAGGCAACGTCGTGTTCAAGCTCAAGACCCGGCCGACTTTGGTGCTGGGCAATTCGATTTCGAACAAAGCCGAAATTTTCTTCGATTACAATTTCCCGATCGAGACCAACGAGGCGACCTCGACCTTTACGTTGTTGAAAAACGAATCATTCAAGACCGACGCATCGATTGGCATCGCCCCGAATCCGGCCAAGGACCAAATCAATGTCAAGGCCAACTCGAACATCAAATCGTTGCAGCTTTTCGATCTGCAAGGACGTCTCTTACAGCATTCGATCGAGAACAACAGCGAAATCTCGCTCGACATTTCAGGCAAGGCCAATGGTATCTATTTCTTGAAAGTCACCACCGAGAAAGGAAATAAAATCGAAAAAATCATCAAAGAATAACCATGCCGATACCACAGATCATGAAACTCAAGATACACCAACTGCTGCTTTTGGCCTTGCTGTGCTGCAGCGGAATGACCCAAGCCCAGATTGTTTTTGCCGATCCCGATTTTAAGGCGTTTTTACTTTCGTCAAGCACCAGCAATGCTATGGCTTTTACTGCCGATTCAGAATTTGAATCCGTGGCCATCGACGCCAACAACGACGGCGAAATCCAGGAAAGCGAAGCATTGCTCATCACGCGACTGATGCTTTCCTCGTTGCCAAGTTCGATAACAGACGTAGGCGGCATAGAACATTTTACCAACCTGCAGTATATCGAAATCAACGGCGGTTCGTTCCCTACTTTTGACGCCAGCACACTGGTCAACCTGCGCACGATCTACATTACGATGAGCAGCATCGTTTCTATGGATATTTCGATGCTGACCCAACTCGAAACCTTCGCCACCGGCATGGTTTACAGCCTCGAGTCGCTGACGATCGGGTCTTTGCCCAATCTCAAAGTATTGGTTTTGCCTTCGTGCAGCCTTACCACATTGGATTTGAGCGGTGTCCCGAATTTGACGCAATTGGATGTCAGCAACAACCCTTTGGCGCATCCTTTGGTCGTTTCCCATCTTACCGACCTGGTCGATCTCAATTGCAGAAGCACTTCACAGACCGCGCTCAATCTATTGCCGTGCGTGAATCTCCAAAAACTCAATTGCGGCTACAACCCACTGGGCGCATTGAATGTTTCCACCTTGACCAATCTCAAAGAGTTGACCTGCACCAGCAACGGACTGACCGACCTCGATGTTTCGATGCTGACCCAACTGGAAGTATTGTATATCGACAGCAACCCGATCAGTTCGATCAACCTGGCACCGTTGGCCGGAAGCCTCAGGGAGTTGCATTGCTTCCTTACCTTGCTTCCTGCTTTGGATTTGTCGGCGTTTTCCCATTTGGAAAGGCTCAGTTGCGGCAATACAACATCGGCGGTTTTTGCTTCGTTGATGGCTCCCGACAGTTTAAAGGACCTTTCGGTTTATGGCTACACCCAACCCCAACTCAATATCAGCCTGCCATTGTTGGAACGATTAACGGTAGCCATTACGACTTCTTTGCAAGAAATTGATTTTTCGGGTTCCCCGCTGATCAATAATCTTTCGGTATCCAACAACGCAAGCCTGACGTATGTCAATACCAAAAACGGGAATCCCCAAATACCAATGTATTGGATTGACTACAATCCTTTGTTGCAGATGATTTGTGCCAATGAAGGCATGGAAACAACCTGGTATGGAATCACAACTCCCATGTTCGAAAACAACCCGAACCTCGTAGTCAATTCGTACTGTTCGTTTACCCCGGGCGGATTGTACAATACCATTTCCGGAACAATCAGGTTTGACAACGGGAATGACGGTTGCGATGCCAACGAACCGGTTTTCAGCAATACCAAGGTGACGATCAATGACGGCTTCCAATCCGGAGCGGCATTTACCAGTCCTACCGGCACGTATACTTTCTTTACCCAGGCCGGCGATTTCACGCTGACACCCGAAATTGAAAACCCGTCATACTTTAATATTTCGGCTACACCGGCCACAGTTCATTTTGATGCGGCCAACAGTTTGAACACGACAGTCGATTTTTGCGTGACTCCCGTCGGTATCCATCCCGAGGCAGAAATCACGATTGTCCCGATCGGGCAGGCACGTCCGGGTTTCGATGCGCATTACAAATTGATTTACAAAAATACCGGTAACCAAACGCTGAGCGGCTGGGCCTCGGTGACTTTCGATGATGCCCGGACAGATTTTGTTTCGGCTTCTTCCGGTGTCACCCAAACCGGGAATACGCTGGCCTTGGGCTATGTGGCGCTTGCGCCGTTTCAAACCCGGAGCGTCGATTTCTCGATCAACCTCAATTCGCCGATGGAAACGCCGGCCTTGAACCAGGATGACATCCTTGATTTCTACGCCGTGCTTCATTATACCGATGCCCATGCCAATGTCGGCAACCTGTCCGAAGCATTGCATCAGGTGGTTGTCAATTCGCTTGACCCGAACGACAAGACCTGTCTCGAAGGCAACACCATTTCACCCGACATGATTGGCGATTATGTGCATTACAACATCAATTTCGAGAACATCGGCACGGCCGAGGCCATCAATATTGTGGTCAAGGACGAAATCGATGCGGCGAAATTCGACATCAGCACGCTGCAAGTGATGTATGCCTCGCATCCGGTAACGACACGGATTGTAGGCCACCGCGTCGATTTTATTTTCGAAAACATCAATCTGCCGGGCACTTCGGGCGACAACAAAGGGAACGTCGTGTTCAAGATCAAGACCAAGCCGACCCTGGTGCTGGGCAATACGATTTCGAACAAGGCCGAGATCTTTTTCGACTACAATTTCCCGATCGAGACCAACGAGGCCGCCTCTACTTTCTCTGTGCTCAAAACCGATGATTTCCAAACCGATGCCTCGATTGCCATTGCGCCGAACCCATCAAAAGGGACGTTCAACGTCAAAACCGATTCGAACATCGAGTATTTGCAACTTTTTGATTTACAGGGCAGAATATTATTATCTTCGAACGAGAATTCGAACGAGATTTCAATCGATCTTTCCAATAGGCCCAATGGGGTGTATTTCCTCAAAATCATTACGCAGAAAGGAGGTAAAATCGAGAAGCTCGTCAAGCAATAACCTTAACACGACATCCGATGAGAAAAATTTTACTCTTTTTGCTTTTGACGACCGGCATCTGTAATGCCCAAATTGTAAACATTCCCGACATCGGATTAAGGTTCAACCTCTCACAGGCCGGCTACGACACCAACGGCGACAACTACATCCAGGTTTCCGAAGCAGAAGCGGTGACCGAGCTGACGTTGCTGTACATCACTGCCGGCTCGATTCATGATTTCACCGGGCTCGAAGCTTTCGTCAATGTGACGACTTTCAATTGCTCGAAACTGGTCCTCGACGGTAACCGATTTTAACCTTTCGGGCATACTGCCGAGTCTGGTAACGCTCAATTGCAGCGGCAGTAGTTTGACGAGTTTGAACCTGAGCGGATTGACGCATCTTGAAAATGTAAATTGCAGCCAGAACAACCTGACGTCCATCAATTTGACGGGGTGTACGAGCCTCAAAACATTGAACTGCAATCAGAATAGCCTGGCGTCTGTTGACTTGACGGACTGCACGAATCTCAAGGAATTCAATTGCACCAACAATATGCTGACGACGATTGATCTCAGCACGGTACCCAACCTTGAAATACTCTCGGCTTCCCAAAATGCATTGGTTTCGGTCAATTTCAACGCAGCACCTGCCTTGAAGATTATTGATTGCAACTACAGCGAACTGACTTCCGTCGATGTAAGTGCGTTGCTGCAATTGGAGGAACTGAGCGTATACAACAACCAGGTCAGTACACTCAATTTAGGGACAAACAGCAACCTCAGGTATCTCGAAGCCAGCGACAATATGTTGACTACGCTCGATTTGACCCCGCAAGCGAATCTCGAATACCTTTCAGTTGGGACCAACCAACTCACGGCACTCAATGTAATTACGCTGACCCATCTCAAGTCGTTTTACTGCAGGGGAAACCAATTGACCGAATTGGATGTAACCAATCTTTTTGAGGTGACCAATTTTGATTGTTCCGAGAACCAACTAACAGCACTGAATCTCGATAATTTATCACAACTGTCCATTTTCGATTGCGTCCAAAACCAATTGGCGGGCCTCGATGTCTCGGGATTGACGAATATTAGTTCGATCAACTGTTCCAACAACAATATTCCCTCATTCGATTTGAATGGACTCAACACCCTGTCCACTTTGATTTGCCTTGAGAATCCGATTGATGCACTTGACATTAGCATGTTGCCCTACCTGTATACGCTTTCTTGCGGGTCCGAAGATCATCCCATTGCCTTGACCATGGGCAACAACACCAACCTTTACACGCTGTTTATCGACAATTTCGCAGCCACCCAATGCGATTTTTCTGCCGCTCCAAATTTGCGTTCCCTGCGGATTGAAGGAAGTTTGCTGACCGATGTGGATGTTTCGATGCTGCTCAAATTAAAAAGCCTGCGCATTTACGATTCGCCCGAACTGACCTACGTCAATGCCAAAAACGGCATGCGCTATTGGAACTATATGAAAATGACCAATTGCCCGAACCTGCATTCGATTTGTGCCAATGAAGACAATGTCGCCCAATTTACCGATTCACATCCGGGTGTAGTGGTCCAGTCTTACTGCACGTTTCTGCCGGGCGGAATCTACAATACCATTTCGGGGACTTTCCTTTTTGATGCCAACAACAATGGCTGCGACGCCAGTGACACGCTGATCCCGATGGTCAAAGTAAAAATCAATGACGGATTCAGCGAAGGCGCCACCTTCCTCAACGCCGAATCGGTCTATAACTTCTACACCGGCGCCGGTAATTTTACGTTGACCCCGGTCATTGAAAACCCATCTTACTTTAATTTTGCGCCAGTGTCGCCGGTTGCTTTCGCTACGAACGCCAACCTGAGCGCCGTACGCGACATCTGCATGACACCCAACGGCATCCATCCTGAAGCCGAAGTCGTGATTTATGCATCGCGGGCGCGTCCGGGCTTCGATACGACTTACGGAATCGTTTACACCAACAACGGAAACCAGATTGTTGACGGTACCATTACATTGACTTTCGACGATGCCCGAACCGATTTCATTTCTTCGTTTCCTGCGGCCACACAAATCGGAAATACGTTGGTGTTTAATTTTTCAGACCTGATCCCATTCGAAAGCCGCCACATCCAATTTAAGTTGAACCTCAACGGCCCGATGGAAACGCCACCTTTGAACAATGGCGACATCCTCGATTTCACGGCCAACATGGATTATGAAATCGAAGGTTCGGCCTACAATTCGAGTTTTGAATTGCACCAGACAATTGTCAATTCATTCGATCCGAACGACAAGACCTGTCTCGAGGGCGAAAACATTTCACCCCAAATGATTGGCGACTATGTGCACTACAACATCAATTTCGAGAACATCGGTACGGCACCTGCAGAGAATGTAGTCGTGAAAGACGTCATCGACACGACCAAATTCGACATCAGTACACTGCAGTTGATCTATGCCTCGCATCCGGTCATGGCTAGGGTTCGCGACAATATCGTGGAATTCATTTTCCAGAACATCAACCTGCCCGGAACCGAAGGCGCAAACAAAGGCAATGTTGTATTCAAGATCAAGACCAGACCCGATTTGGTGTTGGGCAATTCGATTTCGAACAAGGCCGAGATTTTCTTCGATTACAATTTCCCGATCGAGACCAATGAGGCGACCTCTACCTTTACGTTGCTGAAAAACGAATCATTCAAAACCGATGCGACCATCGGAATCGCACCGAACCCAACCAAGGACAAGGTCAACATCAAGGCCCAATCGGCAATCAAATCGGTGCAACTTTTTGACCTGCAAGGCCGATTGTTGCAGACTTCGTTGGAAAGCGGCAAAGAAACTTCGATTGATATTTCAGGCAAGCAAAACGGCATTTATTTCCTCAAGGTAACCACCGAAAAAGGAAGCAAGGTCGAAAAACTGATCAAAGAATAATCCATCCCATTGTATTTAAAAACGGATAGTAGCGACACTATCCGTTTTTTTATGCGTAGGGTTTTCCGCGTCGGGCTTGTTCTATTTGTAGGAACCAAAAATCCAGACATGAAAAAGAACCTCATTAGAATAGCCTTGCTGGCATTGCTTATTTCAGGATGCAACAATGACAATGGCGACAATGAAATCGTCAACAACCCAATCACCAACAACAGTGTCAATGGCTGCGATTCTTCCAATACCATTTTCAACCAATTGTACGCCAATGTGCGCAGCATTGCACCCAATACAGAATACATCACGATGGATTCGGAACTCCATTCCTATTCTTTCGAAAGTGACTTCGCCGGCGACCGTCTGCAAAATCGGTTACCAAAGCCAACCCACTTTTGAAGCCTATCCTTACCTGATAGAAATTGTGGACAATACGGCCGGGGTTACGGTATATTCAGGCAATCTCGCCTTTTCTTCCACTGCAACCGAATATGTTTCGATTGCACCGGTAGCCCTGACGGTCGGGCATGCTTATACCATCAAAAGAAAACAGCAAAATTATACCGGCGACGTAAGCATTTACATCGGGCGCGTGATCGAAAAATCCAACGGCACCCCTTTGGGTTTTCCCTATAACCTGGGTATTTTAAAAATCACAGGATCATCGATTTACGAAGGCATGTCAGACAATTATACATTGCCCTACATCGACCTCGTTTTCGAATAAAAAACGGTTGCTTTTTTTTAGTTAGGTAAGGCGCAGATCATTTGGATTTGCGCTTTTTTATTTTGGGCGTTTCCCTACGGGCAGTCGGCTTGCAGCCTCGTGTCCCTGCGGGCCGCGTTTTCCGTCCCGAAACATCGGGACACGGCACCTTGCTCCAACCGCTAACGCACACGACATTACAACCGGAGCAATGCTTACAATACGAGCAAGCCAAAATCGCGCAAAATATTGATTGGCTTCGAATACCAGAACAATTCGAAATCCTCCAAACCGGTTTCAAAATCGGTCTTGATTTGCTGGAACGTCATCGTTTTGGACCCAGAAACCGAAACCCAATCGAGCATCTTGACGAGCCACTCGCCTTCTGCCTTGTTGGCCTGGACCGTAAAACTTTCCTTTTTGTCGTGGAAAGTCATCGACAGCATGTCCCACGAATTGCCCTTTTTGGTTTTGGTGAAATAGTCGACCGACGGTTTTCCGCCCAGCCAAACAATTTTGGAAGTCGGCTTCATCCCAAAAGTCTCGTCGCGGTGCAAGGCATCGAAAATAAAATCGGGCGCGATTTTCGTTCGCGGAATCTTGAAATCGAACCAATCCTGCAACGGAAAATCGAAACAGATGCTGTGCATGTAATTGAACAGCGACTTCTTGAGCCCGTAACTGAACTGGTCGTGGTCGATCCCGGTCTGGTCGGTATAATTGATGTCGTTGTTGGCAAACGAACCTACGATGTCCGATTCCTTGACCACCCCGAACTTTTCGGGATACATCCCCACCGGGCTGTGCGCCGTCATCGCAAACTGGTGCCAAAACCCCGATTGCAGGATGCCGGCCTCAAACATCTGGCGCACCATTTCGAGACTGTCGATGGTTTCCTGCACGGTCTGCGTCGGATAACCGTACATCAGATACGCATGCACCATGATGCCCGATTCGGTGAAATGGCGCGTCACCTTGGCCACCTGCTCGACCGTCACGCCCTTGTCGATCAGCGCGAGCAATCGATCCGAAGCCACTTCGAGCCCGCCCGAAACCGCGATGCAGCCCGACGCCTTCAATAAAACGCACAAATCTTTGGTAAAACTTTTCTCGAATCGGATGTTGGTCCACCAGGTGATTGTGAGTTTTCGTTTGAGGATTTCGAGCGCGAGTGCCCGCATCAACGCTGGCGGTGCGGCTTCGTCGACAAAATGGAATCCGTTTTGCCCGGTCTGAGCGATCAATTCCTCGATGCGGTCGCACAGCAAACTCGCGGCAACCGGTTCGTACACCTTGATGTAATCGAGTGAAATGTCACAGAAGGTGCATTTACCCCAATAACAGCCGTGCGCCATCGTAAGTTTATTCCAACGGCCGTCGCTCCACATGCGGTGCATCGGGTTGACGATTTCGATAACCGAAATATATTTATCCAAAGGCAAATCGGAATAATCGGGCGTACCGACTTCGGATTGTTTGTAATCCTTGCAAGCGCTGTTGTTGATGTATTCGACTTTACCGTCGACCAAGGTAAATGTGCGCTTGAGTTCGTAGATTTTGCATCGGCCTTCGAGTAATTCAACGAGTTTTTCGACGGGCATTTCTCCGTCGTCGAGCGTAATGAAATCAAAGAATTCGAACACGCGTGCATCCGAAAGCGAGCGCAATTCGGTGTTCGGGAAACCGCCGCCCATCGAGATCTTGATTTCGGGATAGTGCTTCTTGATCCATTGGGCCGAGCGGAATGCCGCGTACAAATTCCCCGGGAATGGTACCGAAACCAGCAACAAGGTCGGTTTGATCGTTTCTATTTTTTGCTGCAAGACCGAAACCAGGATTTCATCTGCATAGGTATAATCTTGCTGCAAGGCTTCGTAGAGTTCGTCGAACGAATTGGCGCTGCGGCCCAAACGTTCGGCATACCGGCTGAATCCGAAATTCGCGTCGATGCATTCCACGATCAAATCGGAAATGTCTTCGAGGTACAAAGTCGCCAAATGCTTGGCCTTGTCCTGTGTGCCCATCGCGCCGAACGCCCATTCGAGTTCTTCGAGTTGGGCAAAGCGAGATGCTTCGGGCAGGAAATCCTCTTGGCAAATCTGCAACGCCAAGGTCGGATTTTTGCCTTGCAGGAAGGCAATCACCGAATCGATCGTACTTAAATAATAGGATTTCAATGCGATGATGCGCTCGGCATTGTCGGACCAATTGCCGTTTTTGGATTCAATCTGCGCGAACAAATCGGCCAGTCCTTTTTGCGAGAAAATCTCCAGGATGACCTCTATACCCAAATCGGCCTGAACCGCGGCGATGCCTTTCGTATTCAGGAAACCTTTGAGGTAAGCCGTCGCCGGATAAGGCGTATTGAGTTGCGTAAACGGCGGCGTGATGAGGAACAATTGGGTTTTCAAATGTCGCAAATTAGGCTACAAAAGTACCAAATAAGATGGACAGTCGCACCGATTGCAATAAAAACAGGCCGCCCGATCGGACAGCCTGTCGCATCACTTGGATTTTTTCTTGCCTTTTTTGGCTTTCTTCTTTTTTTTCTTGGAAAGCTCAATTTTCTTGTCGAGCCGCTTTTCGACCTGTTCCATGAAGTTGAACACCCAATCGTTGATCAGGTGCAGCCGCACTTGCTGGAGCACTTTGCGCGCGGCCTTGAACTCCTGTCTGGTTTCGAAAAGCAAGACTTTATGCCAGAGGATCAAAGGTTTGTCGATTCCTTTGACGGTAAGCGCAAAATCGATGAGCTTTTCGGCTTCGTCATAATCGCCGTTCATGATCAGGGTATCGATGTAGTGCGGATAGATCTCGAGCGCATGGAGGTTGATGCCAAGCGCTTGCTCGAAAAATTCCTTCGCCTTTTCGTAATTGAGCAATTGCTCGGCCTGAACCCTTCCCGAAAGACACAACGCCATCGTATTTTGGGCGTCGTAAGACAATGCATAACCCAATGATTCCGTAGCTTCCCCAAGCGAAAATGGATAGTAATCCATCGCCTGGAACAAGTATTTATCAGTTGTATTCATTGCTTTGTAAATTTTGTTTCATTTTTTTCCGAATCGCCTTGTGGTTCTTCTCGGTTTTGGCCTTCTTGAAATCGGTTCCCGTAAATGTGCGCACCGGATTGCCGCGTTGCACATTGAGTTGGTTTTCCCATTCCTTCCCGACCTGACCTTGCAGTTGCCTGAGGTTCTCGGATTCTAATTTCTGTTTCAAACGTTCGGTAGCCAGTTTCTTGTTCTGGTGCTGCGAACGGCTGTCCATCGCGACGGCTGAAATACCCGTCGGCAAGTGTGTGGCACGAACGGCCGAGCTGACCTTGTTGACATGCTGGCCGCCTGCTCCTGAACTGCGCATCGCCTGATAACGGATATCGGTTTCGTTCATCTCAAATGCCGTCCCACGCTCGATTTCAAAAACCCTGATGAACCAGTTCTTGCGTTTGTGCATCTTGCGGAATTGGCTTTGGCCGATCCATTGGATGCTGCCGATCCACGAGGCTGTAAAATCGGGAACGCCGCTTCCTTTGAGACCAATTGTGGCGGTTTCTACCGTGCCGTTTTCGGTTCCCGCTTGACGTTGCAAAACCGTGGCTTCCAACCCGGATTGCTGTGCTTCGTCAAGCATTTTCTTGAGCACCTGGGCCACGACCCAAGTACATTCCGCGGGGCCGCGCCCGGCTGTGATTTGTATTATTTTTTCCATAATTAATTTTTTTAGCGGTCCATTCTCACGATTTTGGGCGTGAATGTCCCGAGGATTTCTACTAATTCTGTTTGGTTGGCCATGACTTTGGTGATGTCTTTATAGGCCATCGGGGCTTCATCTACGTTGCCACCGATCAGCGTCACCTCATGCGCTTGCAATACCTTCTTGATTTCGCTTGGCGTGAATGTGCTCCTGCATTTGGCGCGCGAGAACAACCGGCCTGCACCGTGCGATGCCGAATTCAGGCTTTCCGGATTGCCTTTGCCACGCACGATGTAACCCGGTGCGGTCATCGATCCCGGAATGATGCCGAGCGCCGCTTCGTGTGCCGGTGTCGCGCCTTTGCGGTGCACGATGCACTGTTTGCCGTTTACCATTTCTTTCCACGCAAAATTGTGGTGGTTTTCGATCGTGACGACGGTTCGTTTGCCGAGTGCTTTGGCAATTCTGCGGTGGATGTCATCGTGGCAAGCCTTGGCATAATCGCCGGCGAGGTTCATCGCGAGCCAGTATTCCTGTCCATCGTGCGTATTGAGGTCGAGCCAAGCCAAATGCTGCACATTCTTCGGCAATGGACATTGTTTGGTCGCCAAATAGGTGTAATGCTTGGCGATGTTCGCCCCGAGTCCGCGCGAGCCGCTGTGCGACAACACGGCGAAATATTCCCCGTTTCCGATTTTCCATTCGGGCAGCGCGTTTTGTACGTTGACTACACCGAATTCGACGAAATGGTTGCCGCCGCCTGAAGTCCCGAGTTGCTTGTAGGCTTTGTCCAAAAGTCCCTTGAGCAATGGAATGTCGCGGAATTCGCTTCGGTAGAACACCTCATGGTCGGCTTTGATCTTGTGCGTTTCGTTCATGCCGAACCTCGTGTGCTCCTGGAGGATTGCCTGCAACTGGTGGTCTTTTCCTTTGAGGAACGACGCGGGCAAATCGAAAATCGACAGGCTCATGCGGCAACCGATGTCCACACCGACGCCATAAGGAATCACGGCATTGTCGGTTGCGAGTACGCCACCAATCGGCAATCCGTAACCCGAATGCGCATCGGGCATCAAGGCGCCAGCGACCGAAACCGGCAATTTGAGGCTTTCGTACAATTGGAACTTGGCCTGCTCGTCGATTTCATTTTCACCGAAAATCGAGAACGGCGCGCGGGTCGTCCTGAGCTGCTGCATCCTGACCTGTACCGGATTGACGAGTCCTTCGGCCACCTTGCCCCAAGTGCCGTGGCCCTTGAATTTTTCGGGTTCGAGCAGTACTTGTTTGGCTTCGCTGAGGATGCTTTCTTTCTTTTCTTTTTTGCGGTAGCGGTTGATTTGCCCCAAGGCAATATTGATTGAATTGTTTTTGGGAAAACCCAATTTGATCAGGTCTTTCCCGGATAATTTATTTCCCATAATATTTAAAAATTGTTATAGTTGCAGACCACGATGAATCGTGTGAATGCAGGCATTTTATCCGATGGATAAATGGAAAGGTCGCGGGAAATTTTTAGGAATTGATCCAAATAAAAAAGCCCGAATTACATAGCTTCGGGCTTTCTCTTATCTTGAATCGTTAGAATCTAGGATTGCGAAAAGCCACGAAGACCAGCTCCACCAAATCGATTTGGCGAAAAGCTTTTGAGGGATGATTGTTGTACAAACATTTTTCTTCGTTTTAAGAATTAGCAAATTTTCGAGTGCAAATATTTAGAATAGTTTTTTTAATTTCCTAATATTTTCTTAAAAAATTAAAATCCTTATTTGCCAACCCTTTGTTAAAGCCGCTTTCAATTGCTTAATTTTTGTAATTTTACAATCCAATTTAGCCAAACCAACTATGCCAACCGACTGTATCAGCTACCAGAGTTCCGGATATTTCACCCCTATCATGAATGATTATCTCGAACAGAAGTCGTCGCTGCAGCCGTTGTACAATCGGTTTCCGTCCCTCGGGAATTTCGGGGCGCAGATTACCGAGAAGCAAAACAATTTCAACAACGATTTCCGCAAAACACTCGTCGAGGTACTGCATCGGCAATATCAATCGCTCCAGGTTTCGGGCTTGACCAACGCCAACATCGAAGCGTTGAAAAATCCGAATACGTTTACGGTAACGACGGGCCACCAACTCAATTTGTTTACGGGACCGTTGTATTTTTTGTACAAGATTATTTCGGCGGTCAACCTCGCCAAGGAACTCAAGGCCAAATACCCGTATTGCGATTTTGTTCCCGTGTATTGGATGGCGACCGAAGACCACGATTTCGAGGAAATCAATTACTTCAATTTCAAGGGCAAGAAATTCAGATGGAATCGCGAAAGCACTGGGCCAGTCGGCCGTTTGTCGACCAAAGGTTTGGAAGAAGTTTTTGAGGTTTTCGCCCATGAAACCGGCTCGGGAAACAACGCCGCTTTCATACGAAATCTGTTTGAAAAGACTTATCTCACTCACGAAAACTTGGCCGATGCGACCCGTTACTTGGCCAATGAATTGTTTGGCAAACAAGGATTGGTGATCATCGATGCAGACGAAGCCGAACTCAAACGCGAATTCATTCCGTACATCAAACAAGAATTGTTGCAGCAAACGGCCTTCAAGAACGTAACCGAAACGATTGAACAACTCAAGGATTACGACGTCCAGGTCAATCCGCGCGAAATTAATCTGTTTTACATCGGCGAAAATTTGCGCGAAAGGATTGTTCAAATGGATGGAAAATACCAGGTCAACAACACTTCGATCCAATTCAGCGAGAGCGAAATATTGGCCGAACTCGAAAGCCATCCCGAAAATTTCAGTCCAAATGTAATTTTAAGGCCGTTGTACCAGGAAGTCATTTTGCCCAATTTATGCTACATCGGTGGCGGAGGCGAATTGGCCTATTGGCTCGAACTCAAATCGCTTTTCGATGCGGTGAAGGTGCCTTTCCCGATGCTGCTGCTCAGGAATTCGGTATTGCTCGCCACCCAAAAACAAGCGCAGAAAGCCGATAAATTGGGGGTGAGTTGGCAGGATTTGTTTGCCAAACAAGCCGATTTGAAGAATCTCAAAATCAAATCCCTGTCGGAATTCCCGATCGATTTGACTCCACAGAAAGAAACGCTTCAAAAGCAATTCGCCGACTTGCACGTCATAGCAGAACAAACGGACAAATCGTTCTCAGGCGCCGTAAAAGCACAGGAAACCAAACAAATCAAAGGACTCGAAAATCTCGAGAAACGTTTGCTTAAGGCGCAGAAGCGCAAACACGCCGACGAATTGGAACGCATCACCGACCTGCAAAACGAACTCTTTCCGAACAAAAGCCTGCAGGAACGCCAGGCCAATTTTGCCGAATTTTATATTGAAAGCGGCCAATCGCTCATCGACAAACTGTCGGCCGAACTCCATCCGTTGGCCAACGATTTCAACATCCTCGTTTTATAATTTCAGGCATCGCTAAATCGGCGTGAATTTCATTTTGATATTGGTTTTATTCGCCTTACTTTTGCACACGAAAATTTAAAACACAAAAAATGGCAACGAATAGAACATTTACCATGATCAAGCCCGATGCAGTAGAAGCTGGACACATCGGAGGCATTATCAACATGATTACAGAAGCGGGTTTCAAAATCGTTTCTTTGAAATTGACGCAATTGACTGTAGCTGATGCGCAGAAATTCTACGAAGTGCACGCTGCGCGTCCGTTCTACGGAGAATTGGTGGAGTTCATGTCAAGAGGTCCGATCGTTGCCGCTATCTTGGAAAAAGAAAACGCAATCGAGGAATTCCGTACTTTGATCGGTGCCACCAACCCGGCTGATGCGGCTGAGGGAACCATCCGTAAAAAATACGCCAAATCAATCGGTGAAAATGCCGTTCATGGTTCAGACAGCGATGAGAACGCTGCGATTGAAGGCGCTTTCCACTTTGCAGGGAGAGAGCAGTTCTAATTAGATTATCAGATTGTCGGAAACGCCCTGCGAGCTTTAGATTTTCGGAATCTCAAAATAAAAATCCCACTTCAAACGAGGTGGGATTTTATTTTTCTGACAATCTATAGCGAAGCGTTTTCGAAAATCTGAAAATCTCACCTCAACACCACTTCCTTCACCACTTCCCTACCCAATTCCTCATTGATCATCTGGATGATTTTGTGCTTGCCGTAGCTAAGTTCCTCGCGCAGCACCGCCGATGTCAACTCGACATACAACGTATTGCCTTTGAGTGCAATGTTCCGCGTATAGGTATTGACGCCGTTGCCCATGAGGTTTTTCCACGCATCGGCCACCGAAACCGCATCGATTCCGGGTTGGAGTTTATTGGCCGAGATGATTTCTTTGAGCACATCGCCAATCGGGCTGTCGTTAGCGCGTCTTTTTGCCATCCGCATCGAGGTTTATGGGGTCGGTTTTCTTGTAATGGTATTCGTTTTTCTCTTTGTTGCGCAGCACCATGACGCTGTCGGTCACTTCAAGCAATTGCTCGCGCCACTTGGTATAATCGGTTTGGTATTCGAGAAAAGTTTGGTCTTTTTCATTGACAATCTTGACTTTTTCCGAAAGCGCATTGGTCAAAAACTTCCCATCGAGCTGCGGCATCACTTTGGTGCGTGTTCCCGCATCGCCCTTGATTTCAAAATAATCGTAGGTTTCGTTGATCGGGTAATCCTTTTTTTCACCATCGGGCAAGACTACATAATCGATTTCCCAATAACCGTTGAGCTTGGCCAAATCCTTGGGATCGATCGGTTTGGCACACGACAACAACAATAAAAAAGAGAGAAGGGCAATGCATTTTTTCATATTGTAAAAGTAATTTTTTAGGAGCTAATTCCTGCTCTCGCCTTTATCTTTTTTTTTACAAAAAAAGGATACCGGCTCCATCAGGGCTAGGGCATCGCAATAAATTACACGATGCGATTAAACTATTGCGTACCTTCGGATTCTAAAAGCCACAAATTCTGACCATCATGCTACGTAAACCAACACCAATGCTATTCTTCGTCTTGTCTTTTTTCCTGCTTTCGTGTTCGTCTTCGGATGATCCGGCAAACCCGACCGATCCCACACCTTCAGAAGCCATGTATTTCCCACCGCTTTCGGGTAATACTTGGGAAACGAAATCCTTGGAACAACTCGGGTGGAACCCATCGGCCGTACAACCTTTGCTCGACTACCTCAACGAGAAACACACCAAAAGTTTCATCGTTCTGGTCAATGGCAGAATCGTCATGGAAAATTACATGAACGGCCACGCCGCCGATTCGCCCTGGTATTGGGCCAGTGCGGGAAAAACCCTGACCGCCGCGATGACTGGAATTGCACAACAGGAAGGTTTACTCAATATCAATGATAAAGTCAGTACGCATTTGGGCGCTTGGACGAGCGCCACGGCCGCACAGGAAAATGCCATACAAATCAGGCATCTGCTCACGATGACCTCCGGACTCAACGATGCGACCAACGAAGATTGTGTCGCCCCGGAATGTTTGACTTACCTCGCCGCACCCGGAACACGCTGGGCCTACGACAATGTCTATGTCAAATTGCAGGATGTCGTGGCCGCGGCTTCGGGAACGAGCTGGAACAATTACTTCAACACCAAACTCCGCAATAAAATCGGGATGACCGGTAGCTGGATCCAAACCGGCTACCTGAGTGTGTATGGAAGCACCACGCGCAGCATGGCACGTTTCGGATTACTGATGCTCAACAACGGGAATTGGGACGGGCAACAAATCATCAATGCCGATTATTGCCAAACCGCCACGATGCCGTCGCAAACGATTAATAAATCTTATGGTTATCTGTGGTGGATCAATGGCGAAAGCAGTTTTCATTTGCCGCAATCGCAGTTCGAGTTTCCGGGAAGCATCATCCCGTCGGGGCCGGCAGATATGTATATGGCTTTGGGCAAAAATGACCAGAAGATTTATGTCGTGCCTTCCAAAAAAATGGTTGTCATCCGAATGGGCGATGCCGCCGACGAAGAAACCATGGCGCTTTCGGATTTTGATGAAGTATTGTGGCAGAAGATCAACGCGCTGTATAATTAGACCGCTACACTGATAGAGAAAAGACCACTGCGTTGAAAGACCGCTTCGCTAATAGAAGAAAGAAGAAAGAAAAAGCCGAGAATCAGAAACTAAATCTTGATTCTCGGCTTTCATTTATCTAGCAACGCAGTGGTCTTGGCTCTTGCAACGCAGTGGTCTTGCAGCACAGCGGTCTCTTTTCTACTTAAAAAACGAATCCACAAATTCATACTTGTTAAACACCTGCAAATCGTCGATACCTTCGCCAACTCCAATGTATTTGACCGGAATCTGGAATTGATCGGAGATGCCGATGACGACGCCACCTTTGGCCGTACCGTCGAGTTTGGTCACGGCGAGTGCCGAGACTTCGGTGGCCGCGGTAAATTGTTTCGCCTGTTCGAATGCGTTTTGTCCGGTCGAACCGTCGAGTACGAGCATCACATCGTGCGGGGCATCGCCGACGACTTTCTGCATGACGCGCTTGACTTTCGTGAGTTCGTTCATCAGGTTGACTTTGTTGTGCAGACGACCCGCGGTATCGATGATGACGACATCGGCGTTTTGCGAAACGGCAGATTGCAACGTATCGAATGCGACGGATGCCGGATCGGAACCCATTTGCTGTTTGACAATCGGCACGCCAACGCGGTCGGCCCAGATTTGGAGTTGGTCGATCGCCGCGGCACGGAACGTATCGGCGGCACCGAGCACAACTGAATAACCCGCTTTCTTGAATTGGTTCGCGAGTTTCCCGATGGTGGTCGTTTTGCCTACACCGTTGACCCCGACGACCATAATCACGTATGGTTTCTTGTCAGCTGGAACAGTGAATTCGGAGGCGACATGCGTGTTGGTTTCGGACAACAGTGCGGCAATCTCGTCGCGCAAGATACGGTTGAGTTCGTCGGTACCGAGGTATTTGTCTTCGGCGACGCGCTTTTCGATGCGTTTGATGATTTTGAGCGTGGTTTCTACGCCGACATCGGAGCCCACGAGCACTTCTTCTAAATTGTCCAGCACCTCATCGTCTACCTTTGATTTTCCGGCGACGGCTTTGGTGAGTTTGGAGAAGAAACTGGTTTTGGTTTGCTCGAGCCCTTTGTCGAGGGTTTCGCGTGCTTCTTCGGTGAAGTTGGCTTCTTTTTTATCGGAGGAGAATAATCTTTTGAAAAAACTCATTTGAATTAGATAATTAGTCAATTAGATAATTAGAAAATGTGTGCGCGACTGAATTGTCTAATTGACTCATTTTCTAATTGACACATTTACAGCCCGGATGGCAGTGGAAAGCCCGCAGTTATGAAGGCTTGCTTTTTGAAGATTGCCGCGGCGACCAAAGGAAGCCGACGGGAATTTTACAAAAAGTGCCTGAATAGCGAGGACTTGCAGCGTACAGCCGGAACAGCTACAAAGATAAAACAAAAAAGCTACTTCCAAATGAAAGTAGCTTTTCAAATATTGTAAAATCCTGATTATTTCTTTTTCAGGAACTCGTCTGCCAATTCTGGAGCCATGATACCTTCAACGAAAGTGTAAGCACCAGTCTTTGGAGATTTCACCATCTTGATCACTTTTGACAATCTTTTAGATTGCGTCTGGAGGGTTGCTACGGTTTTCTTTGCCATGACTTAATTATTTAATCTCTTTGTGAACAGTAACTCTTTTGAGTACTGGGTTGAATTTTTTAATCTCCAAACGGTCTGGAGTATTCTTTTTGTTTTTAGTCGTGATGTAACGTGAAGTTCCTGGCATACCAGTCCCTTTGTGCTCTGTACACTCTAAAATTACCTGAATTCTATTGCCTTTCTTTGCCATCTTGGTATATAATTTTTAACGGATTATTTCAAAGAAATGAAACCTTCTTGCTCAGCTTTTTTCAAAACTGCAGCAATTCCGTTTTTATTGATTGTTTTAATTGTAGAAGCAGCTACTCTTAATGTAATCCATCTGCCTTCTTCAGGAAGATAGAAACGCTTTTTAACTAAGTTCACAGAGAATTTTCTCTTAGTTTTATTCATAGCGTGGGAAACATTGTTTCCGGTCATCGCTCTTTTACCTGTAAGGTCACAAACTCTTGACATTATGCTTTTCTTTTATCGTTATTCAAAATCAGGGTGCAAAGAAAAGAAAAATAAACCTTACTGCAAAATAAATATTTGAGATTTTTTCTATTTTTTTTATTTGCTTTTTAAAATCTCTTTTTGCAGCATTTCAAGGCTTTTCATCACGGCACGGTCGATGACTTTTTCACGCGGTTGGCCGAAGTTGTGCTTCTCGACAATCGTTTCGGTTGGCGTGGCGAGCGCTACGAAAACCACACCGACTTCCTCGGGCGTGTCATCGGTGGTCGGACCGGCGTTTCCAGTCACACCGATACCGTAATCGGTATGGAGCATTTGGCGGATGTTTTGGGCAAGTTCTTGGGCGACTTCGGCCGAAACAACCGAGTGTTTTTGAATCGTCTCTTTCGACACACCGATCAAATCGATTTTGACCTGTTTGTCATAGGCCACGATGCTTCCCTTGAAATATTTGGACGAACCTGGAATCGACGTCAACGTCTGGGCGATCTTGCCGCCCGTACAGCTTTCGGCCGTCGAAACGGTCTTGCTTTTTTGCGTGAGCAGTTTGCCGAGTTGGACTTCGATTGTTTCCGAATCATCAAATCCGACGATGATCTCGCCGATGATTTGCGTGAGCGCTTCGACTTTTTGCGCAATGGTCTGCTCGAGCAATTGTTTGTCGGTGCCACGCGCGGACAAACGCAAACGGACACGACCCGGGCTCGGCAGATAAGCGAGTTTGATGAATTCGGGTAAATTGTTTTCCCAATCGGCGATTTTGTCGGCGAGCATGCTTTCGCCCATGCCGTAAGTCAAAATCGTTTTATGGATGATGTAGGGCCGTTTGTATTCGGCGGCGATTTTGGGAATGATGACGTTTTCGATCAAGCCTTTCATTTCATACGGAACACCCGGAAGCGACATGAAGACGGTGTTTTCCTTTTTCATCCACATGCCGGGCGCGGTACCGAATTGGTTGAACAAAACCGTCGCTTTCGACGGCACGAGCGCCTGGTCGATGTTGACCTGAAGGAGCGGTTGCTTTTTTCCGGTGAATTTTTCGAACAAATCTTCTACATGCGCCAAGACTTTGGGGTCGCTGACGAGTTCGTCCTCGAAATAATCGCAGAAGGTTTTTTTGGTAATGTCGTCTTTCGTCGGGCCGAGACCGCCTGTGATGATCACAAAATCGACTTGGTTTTGTAGTTTGGCGAACGTGTCGAGGATGTGTTTTTTGTCGTCGGAAATCGAAATCATTTCGTGGACTTCGACGCCGATTTTATCTAAAGATTTGGCGATGAATCCCGAATTGGTATCGATAATTTGGCCGATGAGGATTTCGTCGCCGATAGTGACTATGGTTGCTTTCATTTTGAGTGCCTGAGTAGCTGAGTGCCTTAGTGCCTGAGCCGTCGTAAAATTAAGAAATCGCCATCGATTCCACGTTTAAAAAAATGTGAAATTAGAAATGTTCCATTGTGCAGATAGACGTCAAATTTGTCGCAATAGCAAGTAACGACGACTACCATAAACTTTAACAAAATAGGCAGATTTTCTGTATAGGGATTATTTTTATATTCCGTAAGGAATACTTCATAGCCCCCTTCCCTAGAGCTAAAATACGATTTACTAAAATATGTTCCTTACAGACCCGAGCCTAAAGAGCGAACTGTACGAAGTAAAAAACTAGACATTTCAAAAACTAAAATCGCCATCGATTCCACGTTTAAAAAATGTGAAATTGATGACGATATTTTGTCGTTAGGATAAAACCCTAGCCCTGATGGCAGCGACATCCTTTTACAGAGCGCAGCGACGTAAAAGATATAGCGGACAGCATCCCGAATTGTCGGGACCGGCTCCTAAAAAAAATTAGGTACTCAGCTACTCAGGTGCTTATTGCAAATTAAAATCCTTCTTGATTTCCTTCACCGCTTTTTCCACCTGCGACTCGACGCTGTCGAACGTGTCGTTGATTTCCTTGCGTTTGCCTTCGCGCTTGGTCCAGGCTTCGATTTGCAGGATTTCCTCAAAGGCGAGGTTCATCCCCAAAAGATCCAGGGTCGGTTTGATTTTATGGGCGTACGCGTAAGCGAGCTTGTGGTCTTTGGTCTTGATGCCGAGCTTGACTTGCAGCAAATCGAGCGGCACTTCGGTTACGAACAAACTGATGATTTGGTTTACGAATTCCGGGTCGTTGTCGGACAAGGCGTAAACTTTGGCTAGGTTATAATTTAAGGCCATTATTTTACTGTAATTGTAAAAAGTTTGTAATTCTCTAAATATCCTTCCAGGACGTCGTTGGGCTGTACTGGCGCTACACCTTCGGGCGTTCCGGTAAAAATAATGTCCCCGGTTTTCAACGTAAAATATTGGGAAACATACGAAATGATCTCGTCTATTTTCCACAACATGTGGTTCGAATTACCTTTTTGAACTGTGGTATTATTTTTTTGCAGTTCAAAATTAATACTTTCCTGCGAACTAAAAACTTTTTTCGACATAAAGTCGCCAATCACCGCTGAACCGTCAAATGCCTTGGCTTTTTCCCACGGAAGTCCCTTATCCTTAAGCTTTTGCTGCAAGTCCCTGGCCGTGAAGTCGATCCCAACCGAGATTTCGTCCCAATATTTGTGTGCGAATTTTTTGTCAATGTATTTCCCTACGCGATTGATCTTGACGATAATTTCAAGCTCGTGGTGGACATCCTGCGAAAATTCAGGAATCACAAACGGCGACTCCTTGAGCATGGCTGTATCGGGTTTGAGGAAAATAACCGGCTCGTCCGGACGTTCGTTTTGGAGTTCTTCGATGTGTTTGGCGTAGTTGCGGCCGATGCAGATAATCTTCATAATTAGAAAATGAGTCAACTAGAAAATCAGACAATTAAAATTTGTGCATCAAAGCCATTTTCTAATTTTCTAATTGTATTAGTTTAATTTATTGTTGAGTTTACGCAATTTAATCGCCGTCAACACCTTCTTCGTATACAACGGAAATTCTGCATTCTGGATCCAACCGAAATAACCCGGTTCGTCTTCAAGCACCTTTTCGACTTTCGCGCCTTTGTGTTTTCCGAAGGTAAAAATTTCGACACCGTCTTTGTCGTAAGCAATGAATCCGGCAAAATCGGCCGATTTTTTTCTGGTCGTGAATTCCGACAATGATTTCATGTCGTTTTCGAGCTCGGGATAACGTTCGAGTTGCGCTTTGAGGATTTCATAGGTCGCCATCGTATCGGCTTCGGCCGAATGCGCATTCTCGAGCGATTTGCCGCAGTAGAATTTGAGCGCGGCACTCAAGGTGCGTTCTTCCATCTTGTGGAAAATCGTCTGCACATCGACAGAGACACGACTTTTCATGTCAAAATCGACTCCGGCGCGCAGCAATTCCTCGGCCAGCAACGGAATGTCAAAACGGTCTGAATTAAAACCTGCCAAATCCGAATCCTTGATCATGTTGTACACCTGCGACGCAAGTTCTTTAAAAGTCGGTTCATTCGCGACTTTTTCATTCGTGATTCCATGCACGGCAGTTACCGCAGCCGGAATCGGCATTTCTGGATTGACGAGCCAGGTTTTGCTTTCCTTGTTGCCGTTCGGGAACACTTTAAAGATCGAGATTTCGACGATGCGGTCCTTGGATATATCGATTCCCGTCGTTTCAAGGTCGAAGAAACAGATGGGTTTATTGAGTTTGAGTTCCATTGTATGATGTTAGAAACGCAAAGGTACTTTTTAATTGATAATTAATAATGAATAATTATCAATTAAAACCTCCTCTATCGTTAGGCGTCAACCCTAAAAACATCCAATCAGCTAAACATCAGCACTGACAACTAATTTGAGAAGCCATCAGTCCTTTGGTTTCTATTGATACCACTTTTGTTGAAAGTCTTCAAATGTCGATAAATTGCCATCGTAGCTGACCGCAATTTTTTTGCATGAAACTGTTTTCTCAAAACCTATTGCTGAAGTTCCCGCTTTTATACAAATTGAAAATGCAAAACCAGGCTTTTCCATAAACTCCTTTTTTTCTTGCTTAGTCAAGAGATAGTTATTATTGTAAAGATTGGGATCCTTGTTTTCGATTGCTCGCCAATAATTCGTAAACTTATTATTCCCGTTTTGTGTTTTCATAATAAATGTTTCTAAATCAAGAATTGTAGCATCCAACTCTCCGAGAAACTGATTTAAATAAATCCCTATCAGAATTTGTTCTTTTAATTTATCATAATACCTAATCTTATAAGTTTTTTCGAGTATCGTCAAGAAAACAGGATCAAATTTTTCATCTAAGTCATAAATATTCGACAAAGCATTTTTCAACTTTTCAATCCTGTCAAAATGGTAATGGTAATTTATTTTATCTATCGAGTGAAATACTATTATTGATTTCAAGTATTTCTCCACGGCTGTGCTCGCAAGAGTAAGACCTTGAATTATTAATTCATTATTTAGAAGACACCTTGCTGCAACATAATCGCGATACGCCAAGTCATTCAACGAAGCGCTGATAGAACATTTTTCAAAAAAAGTATAGTCTTTGCCCATAATCTCAGAATTAAATTGTTAAGCCGCCCCAATGAAGCGGCCTTTATTATTAGTTGATTGCATTCAATCCTCCCTACTCCCATCATCCGCCATCCGCACAATTTTCGGCGTGAATTTCGCCACCACATCCACGAGTTCCTTTTGCGACTCCATCACGAGATTGATGTCCTTGTAAGCCATCGGCGCCTCGTCTTTTCCGGCACCGATCAACGTGACACCATGGTCTTTGAGCACTTGTCGCATCTGGTCTTTGGTCAC
Source organism: Flavobacterium sp. (assembly GCF_047602195.1). GTDB lineage: Bacteria > Bacteroidota > Bacteroidia > Flavobacteriales > Flavobacteriaceae > Flavobacterium. The sequence goes on along the minus strand of NZ_JASGHW010000004.1, from coordinate 1,609,141 downwards.
GGTTTTGATAGCCTGTGTTCTCGACATTTGTCTTCCCGCACCATGCGAAGCCGAATTGATTGCCGATGCTTCTCCTTTTCCACGAACGAGAAATCCGGGCGCGGTCATCGATCCGGGAATGATTCCCATCACGCCTTTTCCGGCTGGTGTCGCCCCTTTTCTGTGCACAACGACTTCCTGCCCATTCCAGATTTCTTTCCAGGCAAAATTGTGGTGGTTCTCGACCTTGGCCAACAATTGTCCGCCAATGGCCTTGGTCAATTTGTCATGGATCACCTGATGACAGGCCGAAGCGTAATCGCCGGCAAGGTTCATCGCGATCCAATATTCCTGCCCTTCCTGCGAATTCAAATCGAGGTAGGCCAGATTTGCGGCTTCTCTCGGTAATTTTGTTTTGTCCTTGGCCAACTTCGTATAATATCCGGCAATCGTCGCACCGAAACCACGCGAACCCGAATGCGTCAACAAGGCGACGTATTTTCCTTTTTCGATGTGGAGGATTTCGTCTTTCTGTTCGAACTCGATGATCCCAAACTCGACAAAATGGTTTCCGCCGCCCGATGTCCCTAGTTGCGACCAAGCCTTGTCGTGCAAGTTCTTGATCAACGGCGACAGATTGAATTCGTTTCGATCCAACACTTCGTGTTCGGCTTTGTATTGTCCGTGGAAACCATGGCCCGCCCCGAACTTGGTGTGCGCAATCAATTCGCGCTGGTATTTGGCGCGGTTGGCCTCAAAATCTTCCGCCGGAATATCGAACACCGACAACGCCATCCGGCAACCGATGTCAACACCCACGCCATAGGGAATGATTGCATTGCTCGTCGCCAGCACACCCCCGATCGGCAAACCGTATCCTTGGTGTGCGTCGGGCATGAGCGCACCGGCCACAGCTACGGGCAATTTCATCGCAATGTCCATTTGGTTTTTGGCGCCGGCTTCGATGTGTTGCGTTCCGTAGACTGCATATTCCTTGGCATTTTCGACAAGCGGGATTGTTTCATCCTTGGGCGCGTTGGCTTCTTCAATCATCGCCGCAGCCAATGCTTCAAGGGTTTCATCGTCGAGGAAATTCTCGGGATAATCTTTTACTTTTTTGAACAAGGCGATGGTTTCCTCCGCGGATAATTCGGGATAATTCGCGTTGGCCAATTTCAAGGCAACGCCTAATATTTCGTTTGGTTGGTAACCGACATTGATCAAATCGGTTCCGGTAATCGTAGTTTTCATGTTTTTAAATTTACAAATTGTTTGGATAAAAATGAGGCTACAGCAGCCATCTGTTTTTTTCATCAACAGTGAAGCGACCGTTTGCAGCGGCACCTCTGGAATTAAATAAGAGCAACAAGCGGCAAGTGTCTCGGGAATCGAACCCGTTCCATCAACCAATACGAAGTATCACTTGCCTACGGCATCTTAATAGGAACAGAAGCAAAAAGCGAAAAAAGAAACGGGGCATGTCGAAGCCGGAGTCGAACCGGATAGCCTTGCTGGATTGACAACTGCGCTATTCCTCCCCAATGTGAGACGAAGTAACTCTTTTCTACGGCATTCTGTTTTATTTTCGGGGTAATCTGCGAAAAGCGCGTGCCTGTTAGGCTTCTGCTCTAACCCACTGAGCTATATACCCAATCCGCAAACGGAGTTGGATACAGCAGGACTTGAACCTGCGACACGAAGGAGCGCTTTCCTACGACACCCGATTTATTTTGAAACAAGGCGAAAGACGATCGGGAAATCACCAAAAAATTGATGTCGGGAATCGAACCCGCATTGACCACGAAGTAACCCGTATCTACGGCACTTGTTTTTAAACAACAAGGTAAAAAACGAAAAGGGACTGTTCCTGCTCTACCGGACTGAGCTACATCTTGCGATGGCAGGATTCGAACCTGCGACACGGGCGTTAAAATTGCGAAGTAACCCTATTCTACGACACTTGTTTAATGTATCTTTTGTAAATCTCCCGCAATGCCGCTGACTGCGGGAGATCGTTACCACTCGAGCTCGTGGATTTGCTCCACGGCCGATTTTTTATTTTCAATGCCCGACAATACGTCGAAGATCTTCTCCGACCAGCCGGCCATCAAATACACGTCATTCTGGCGGATGTCCAAAGGCATCTGGCCATAACCCGCCAAGTCGAACAGGTACAATTTGGCACTGGGCGCGATCATTTTGTATCGCTGCCAAGAGTGGGCAAAAGTATCGTTGGTATTTTGCGTGTTCCACATTTGGGCATCGGTAAACAACATTACTTTGTCGGCTTTGACTTTGCGGCGGATCAAGTCCTCGATGACCAGGTAACCGTTGGTCGCATAGCCCACTTCGCCTTCGCGTCGGTAAAACTCCTGCACGTTCGACAATATATTGCGCTTTGGCATATTGATCACTTTCCACTTGTCGCCAAACATACCGGTTACTACATTTTTGCATTGCGACTGCATCAGCATCGCGAGCATCAAACCGATGTCGTACAATTGTACTGCGCTTTTGGCCGAAACCACTTTCTGCATCGAACCCGAAACATCGCAGGCGATTACCACCGAAGTATCGGCACCAAAACCTTTGATGTTCTTTGCGCTGTGGCTGACCGCTTTTTCCAAAGCCTGCAAGACCAAACCTACATAACCCGACTGCAATACCTTGACCTCTCGATAGGCCGCCAGGAAGCGGAAAGGCAATTGCTTCGAGGCCAAAACCGCTTTTTCATTCGACAGGAACGCGCAAACCATTTCGATGTGCTTATAGGAAACCTGCGCTTCGAGTATGTTTCTGAGGTTGCGCATCATCGCCATATAACCTACTTTCCTGCTCTCGATCAATTCTTCCCATTTTTGTTTGAAAGCCTCTTTTTTGGCAGCTTCATCGACAAAAGACGACTGGCCCAAGAGCGACAATTCGGTTTCCCAGGTGTAAGCCGTGGCCAAACTGTTGGCGGCGATTTTATCGAACAACAACTGCTGGTTTGCATCCTTTGCTTTTGGATGGACCAAGAACAAGGCATCGCGCAATTTCACGTCGGTGTTCCGGTTGTATTTCGAGAATTGGTATTCGTCGAACTGGTTGAACGACGCAACCAAACCTTTTTGGATTTGTTTGGACAAACGATTGAGCTTTTTGGCGCCGGTCCGTTGGTTCGCGAGTTGATAAAACGCCAGCAATTCGGTGATTTCATCGGCTCGCAAAACTACTTTGCTGACCATTTGGCTGACTACTTTTTCACCCGAAGTGCGTTTGGCCAATTCGACCGACAGTACCAAAGGAATTGACCTCAAATGCATTTGCGTACGGGCATATACCGCCAACTTTGCGATAAATGTACTGTCGCATTTCAGCATGAGTTGCCTGATCCGCTCGAGCCTGTTGTCGGCCGCCTCGTAAAAAGAATCGTTCAATCCTGTGGTTACGACGGCTGCGTACAACTCCATTTCTGGCGTCATGACATAGGCTTCTGCGTTTTCATGGTTGACCGTTTTGTGGGTTCCGGTTTTTAAAAAATTGAATTTCATCTTTTTCGGTTTTTAAGGTGCTACATTTTCAGAAATCGTTTCGTTGTTTGTTTCTGACAAGGCAAAGATGCACGCCCAAGTGCGCAGTGAAATTGCGCAGTAAAAAATATTTTGAATTATTTTTAAAAAATCCAATTAAATCAACACTTAACGCCTATATTTTTTTTAAAATTAGGACTCAAAAATTAGAAGTACGCAAATAGATTGCGCAGTAAAATGAAATTTTGTTACATTTGGACACAACAAAAGATTCGATTTTCCCTTTTATTGGGTTTCACGGGCGCGTGAGTGATGGCAGCAAGTATCCTTTTTTGCAAAAAAAGATACTGCGAACAGCACGACCCGCAGGGGCACGCCCACAACAAACAAACTATGGCCACCAACAAGCTCGCACTGATCCGCTACAAGACGATCGACAATTGCCTCAAGAACCGTTTCCGCAAATGGACGCTCGAGGATCTGATGGAAAAGGTTTCGGACGCGCTCTATGAATACGAAGGGATTTCGAGCGGCATCAGCCGGCGGACGGTCCAGGGCGACATCCAGATGATGCGCAGCGACAAGCTGGGTTACAATGCGCCGATCGTGATCGTGGACCGCAAGTTTTACACCTATGAGAACAGCGATTTCAGCATCACCAATTCGCCGATCAACAGCGCCGACATGGAAAAGATGAAGGAAATCGTGAGCGTTTTGAAGCACCTCAATGGCTTCAGCTATTTTGACGAGATGAGCGATATGATTGCCAAACTCGAGAACAACCTGCACAAATCGGCCGACCGCAAAAAGAATTACATCCAGTTTGAGAGCAATACGCGGCTCAAAGGTTTGGAGCACATCAACCCGTTGTACCAGGCCATCTTGAACAAAATGCCGCTACTGATCGAATACCGTTCGTTTACGGCACAGCAATCGAGCCAGCAGATTTATTATCCGTACCTGCTCAAGGAATACCGCAACCGCTGGTTTTTATTGGCCAAGCCCCAGAAAGGCAAGCTCATGACCTTGGCCCTGGACCGCATCCTTGCGTTCCATGCTTTGCGGACGGATGTGTTTGAGGAATACAACGGGGTGGATTTCGAACGCTATTTTGACGACCTGCTCGGGGTGACCAAATCGGAACGCGACCGCGGACAGAAAGTCATTTTGCAGTTTGACCGTCAAAACGCACCTTATGTATTGACCAAACCGATCCACCACTCGCAAACATTGCTCAAAGAAGACGAAAGCGGCATCATCATCCGCATCGACGTGGTTTTGAATTTTGAACTCGAGAAGGAAATTTTGGGTTTTGGCGAATGCGTCAAGGTTTTATCGCCAAGGAATTTGGTCAGTAGGATCAAAAGAAGGACGGAAAAGGCGGCGAAGCAATATGAAACAATTGATAAATTAACAATGAATAATTAATAATGCGTTTAGCGACAAAATCTGATTGATCCAAGAAGTTTAATGCATAAAAAAGCCTCTCATGAATGAGAGGCTTTTCATTATTATTATTCATTATTAATTAAAAAGTACGGTTTTCATCAAACGCTTCCATGTATTCGGCCACGCGTTTGACAAAACTGCCTCCGAGCGCACCATCCACGACGCGGTGGTCGTAACTGTGCGACAGGAACATTTTCTTGCGGATGCCGATGAAATCGCCTTCAGGGGTTTCCACCACGGCCGGTACTTTACGGATGGCACCGAGCGCGAGGATTCCGACTTGCGGCTGGTTGATGATCGGGGTTCCGAAAACCGAACCGAAAGTACCTACATTGGTAACCGTGTATGTTCCGCCTTGGGTATCGTCTGGTTTCAATTTACCGGCTTTGGCGCGGTTACCAAGATCATTGACGGCTTTGGCCATACCGATCAGATTCAATTGGTCTGCATTTTTGATGACCGGTACAATCAGGTTGCCGTTTGGCAAGGCAGCCGCCATACCCAGGTTGATGTTTTTCTTCTTGATGATGTATTCGCCCTCGACCGAAATGTTCATCATCGGGAAATCCTTGAGCGCACGCGCGATGATTTCCATGAATATCGGGGTGAAAGTCAGCTTCTCGCCTTCTCTCTTTTCGAATGCATTTTTGTTCTTTTCCCTCCAATCCCAGATCGCGGTCACATCGACTTCGATGAACGACTGTACGTGGGCCGAAGTCTGTACCGACTGTACCATGTATTGCGAAATGAGTTTGCGCATGCGGTCCATCTCGACGATTTCGTCCTGTCCGTTGACAGAAACCGGCATCGCCTTCGGAGCCGCTTGCTCAGTTTTTACAGGAGCAACGGCAGCTTGTGGCGCAGCAGCTTGTGGTGCAGCCGTTTCGGCTACCGGGCTTTCTACTGGAGCCGACGCAGCCACCGGAGTGGCAGCCGGAGCGGCTACTTTTCCTGACTTTCGGTTTTCGACATAGGCCAGGATATCATTTTTGGTCACGCGGCCTTCGCTTCCCGTGCCTGCAATCGCGTCGAGTTCGGCCAGCGACACGCCTTCTTCCTTGGCGATATTTTTAACGAGCGGGGAATAGAATTTATCGGAATTGTGGTAGTCTTCTTTGCTTGGCGGTGTAGCTGGAGCGGCTACGTATTGTTGCGCCGCATCAATGGTTTTTTGCACCTCGGCTACCGCAGGGGCAATCTCCGCCGGGGTTTCGATTGGCGCAGGTTCAGCGGCTACTGGAGCGGCGGCAGGTTGTGAAGCCACAGCACTTCCGCCTTCTGTTTCAATAATGGCAATGGTTTGTCCGACCTGAACCAAATCGTCCTTGCCGAATAATTTTTCGAGCAAAACGCCTGTCACTTCCGAAGGCACTTCGCTGTCGACCTTGTCGGTCGCGATTTCGAGCACCGCTTCATCGGCTTCGATCGTGTCGCCTACTTCTTTTAACCAGTTGGTAATCGTTGCTTCTGCTACGCTTTCGCCCATTTTCGGGAGCTTGAGTTCAAATCTTGCCATATTGTTAACCTAAGGTTGAATTTGTATTTTCTGTTTGCGAAATTAATAAAAAATAATTCGCTTTCCATAAAGATGTTGCAGTTTTTAGACCATCTGCAGCGCCTTACCGATGATCGGCTAAGTTAATGATTTTCCCGCGGTCGTTGCTCGAATTGCTTCCGATCAGGAATCCTGATTTGGGATGGACAATTTTGAAAGTGGTTTTCGTTGATTTCAACTGTTCCATTATTTTTATAATGCCTTTGTAACCAATATATTCCGAATCAAAAATCAATTCTGCCTGTTGCGTTGATCCAACCGAAAGGTTCTCCGACACCTGGACCAATGTCGTTTTTTTACGCACCGCATTCTGGATCTGCTCGCGCCATTGGGCATTGTCGGAAATCAAGATGTATGCGTTGGGCTCGGTTTCAGGAACGGTTTTATTTTTTTTGGCCAACATAAAAAAGTAGGCCCCAACTTTCATAAAAACATCGAACAAAACCGACACACGAAAATGTTTTTTGTAAAAGAAATCCATCGCCTCACGGAACCGTTTCATGTACAATCCATCGCGGATCGTGCTTTCGCCTTTGTAATGGATGACCGAGGTTTCGTGGAAATAATAATTCGATTTTCCGGTTTTCAAAACCATATAACTCAAATCGATGTCATCCGAATACATGAAACAATCTTCATCAAAACCGCCGACTGATGTGTAGGTTTCGCGTTTCATGACCATAAAGGCGCCGACGAGGATTTCGACTTTTCCCGTTTGGTTTTCGGGCAAATGCGATGCGTAATATTTGCCGAACGCTTTCGATAATTTATACAATCCGGCCACTTTGGTCAGTGCGACCCAAGGCGTCGGGATGCCGCGTTTGGATTCGGGCAGGAACTTTCCGGTACCGTCGATGAGTTTGCAACCCACGATGCCCAAATCATTTTTGGATTGGGCAAACGCCAGTACTTTTTCGAAAGTATCTTCGGCGACGACCGTATCGGGATTGAGGATGCACAAGTATTCGCCTTGCGCTTTTTCGACTCCTATATTGTTGCCTTTGGGAAAACCGGAATTCTCTTTGTTCTCGATCAGGATGACGTTGGGGAATTTGGCCTTGACCATCTCGCAACTGTCATCGGACGAATGGTTGTCGACCACAATGATTTCGGCGTCGAGGTTTGCAATCGCCTTTTGCACCGAATCGAGGCATTGCTCGAGAAAATAACGGACGTTGTAATTGAGGATGACGACGGAGAGTTGCATGGGACAAATATAGTTAAGAGACCGCTGCGCTGCAAGAGCCAAGACCACTTCGTTGCAAGACCGCTGCGCTGCAGGACTTTAACTACTGCGCGAAGGATGGAAGCGGCATCCTTTTATGGAGCATAGCGCAATAAAAGATTAAGCGAACAGCCTGACGGCGACCAATAAATTTCATCCATAGAAAATTACCTAATCGCCGGCGCGCCCTAAAACTTTATTTGAATATTTCCCTGTCTAACAGCGAAGCGGTCTTGGCTCTTGCAGCGCAGCAGTCTTTTTTCTTACTTTTGCACCATGAATTACCTATCCGTAGAAAACATATCCAAATCGTACGGCGAACGTACCTTGTTCGACAACCTCTCGTTTGGCATCAACAAAGACCAGAAAATTGCGTTCATCGCCAAAAACGGGACGGGCAAAACGACCATCATGAACATTTTGAACGGCCTAGACGAACCCGATACGGGGCAGGTCGTGGTACGCAAGGACATCAAGATGGCATTCCTGTCGCAGGTGCCCGATTTACAGGACGAGTTGACAATCGAGGAAAGCATTTTCGCTTCGGACAACGAGACCTTGAAAGTGATCGAAGCCTATGAAAAAGCGTTGGAAAATCCCGAAGACGAAGAAGCATATCAAAAGGCATTCGACAACATGGACCGCTTCAATGCCTGGGATTTCGAAACACAGTTCAAGCAGATTTTGTTCAAGCTCAAACTCGAAGACTTGAAACTCAAGGTCAAGAATTTGTCTGGCGGACAGAAAAAACGCTTGTCGTTGGCCATCATCCTCATCAACCGCCCCGATTTGCTGATTCTCGACGAACCGACGAACCACCTCGATCTCGAAATGATCGAATGGCTCGAGGATTATTTCGCCAAGGAACCAATCACATTATTTATGGTGACGCACGACCGCTTCTTCCTCGAACGGGTGTGCAACGAAATCATCGAGCTCGAAAACGGTAAGCTTTATCAATACAAAGGAAATTACTCTTATTATTTAGAGAAGAAAGAATTGCGCATTGCCTCCGAAAACGCAAGCATCGACAAGGCGCAAAACCTGTTTGTCAAGGAACTCGAATGGATGCGCCGCCAACCCAAGGCACGTACGACCAAATCGAAATCGCGTCAGGATGATTTCTACGTCATCAAGGAAAAAGCACAAAGCCGCCGCCGCGAGCAGCAGATCGAGCTCGAGATCAATATGGAACGCATGGGCAGCAAGATTATCGAAATGCACAAGTTGCACAAGAAATTCGGCGAACGCATCATCCTGAACAATTTCAGCTATGACTTCCAGCGCGGCGACCGTGTGGGCATCATCGGGAAAAACGGGACAGGCAAATCGACTTTCCTGAACATATTGACCGGCGTGATTGCACCCGACCAGGGCAAGGTTGTCACGGGCGACACGATCAAAATCGGTTATTACACGCAAAGCGGCATCAACCCGAAACCGGGGCAGAAAGTCATCGATGTGATCAAGGAATTCGGCGAATACATTCCGCTGATGAAGGGCCGAACGATTTCGGCGGGACAATTGCTCGAACGCTTTTTATTCGACCGCAAGAAACAGCACGATTATGTGGAAAAATTGTCGGGCGGCGAGCTCAAGCGGTTGTATTTGTGTACGGTGCTGATCCAGAACCCGAACTTTTTGATTTTGGACGAGCCGACGAACGATCTGGACATCGTTACCTTGAACGTGCTCGAAAACTTCCTCGTCGATTATCCGGGCTGCCTGATCGTGGTCTCGCACGACCGTTATTTCATGGACAAGATTGTCGATCATTTGTTTGTATTCCGCGGACAGGGCGAAATTGAAGATTTTCCGGGAAATTATTCGGATTTCCGCGCGTATGAAGATTCGGCCGAACCGACCAAAAAAGAATTGAATGCCGTTTCTACCGAAAAGAACAATTGGAAACAACAGCAGAAATCCGACGGACTCACATTCAACGAACAGAAGGAATTCCAGAAAATCGAACGTGAAATCAAGGACCTCGAGTACGAGAAAAAGCAAATCGAACAGTTATTCTCGGAAGGAAAAGTCGCCGATGCGGATATCGAAAAGAAAGCCAACGAATTGCAATCGGTCATCCGAAAACTCGAAGATAAAGAAGAACGTTGGTTTGAGTTGTCTTCTAAAATGGAAGGTTAGTTCAACCACAAAGTCCACAAAGATTTCGCAAAGTTAGAAAGATAAGCTTTGCGTATCTTTGCGCAAAACTTGGCGCCCTTTGCGGTAAAATCTGCGTAGATGTTTCACCAAATAAAATCTTATTTTAAATTCCTTTGGCAATCGACGAACCAACACGGCGTGCATTCGCCTTTCGTATTTGATTTGACCACCAAATGTTTCTACGACAAAACGAAATACGGCGCGTATCCAATCCTCCAAAAATACCGCAAATCGCTTTTGCAAAACCACGCCACGATCGAAGTCACCGATTTCGGCGCGGGTTCCAAAATCTTCCAATCGAACACCAGGGAAATTTCTAAAATCGCACAAACCGCCGGTATCACAAGCAAAAATGCGGAATTGCTTTTTCGGGTCGCGCAATATTTCAAACCCGAAAGCATTTTGGAAATCGGGACTTCATTGGGTTTGGCGACCTCGGCGCTTTCACTCGGAAACCCTGAAGCAAAGATCGTTACGCTTGAAGGCTGCCCCGAAACATCCAAAATCGCACAATCGCAATTCCAAAAATTCAATTGGAGCAGCACTGAATTCGTAGTCTCGGAATTCGATTCCTATCTTCAAAACCTACAACCAACAAACGGCAAACGACAACTGATTTACTTCGATGGCAACCACCAAAAAGACGCGACTTTAAAATACTTCGATTGGCTTTTGCCCAGCGCCGCCAACGATTCGGTGTGGATTTTCGACGACATCCATTGGTCGCCCGACATGGAAGAAGCTTGGGAAACGATCAAAAAAAATCCCCAGGTCACGGTCACGATCGACACGTTCCAATGGGGTTTTGTATTTTTCAGGAAGGAGCAGGAGAAACAGGATTTCGTAATCCGCGCCTGATGATTTTACCACAAAGTACGTGGCGTTTTTCGCAAAGAAAGAAGATTTATCTAATTGATGTAGCGTAAATTTCTCTTGTCATTCCAACAGCTATCGAAATGCCGCGCTCAGGCATACAGCCTTGGAGAACTTTGCGCAACCTTTGAAAACTTTTCGCTAAACAGAAAACGCCGCAGTAAAATTATTTGAGTTTCGTAATCCCGATATTAAAAATCTTGGCCTCGAGATTCGTCCCCGAATTGTTGAGCACATATTTGAGTTCGAGTTGGTCGTTGGCCGCAGCCGAAACGCTCAAGGAACCGCTCGTACCCCATTCATCCGTTGCATCCAAGGTAGCCGTTCCGCGTGACAGATAACCCACCAGGTTGCCGTTCTGGTATAGACCGATGATGTATTTCTTGGTTCCCGATGGCATATTGCTGATCGAAAAACTCGCCGTCACCATATAAACCCCAGCTTCATTGACCTTGATTTTCCCGGCCGAGGTCACACCGAAAATACTGCTGTCGATCGTGAGCGCATCGGCGGCGACCAACGGAAAATTATAATAGGTGTTGTTGGCCGTAGAAACGATGGTGTTGCCCGAAGCAAACACTTTATTCAACACCACGGCGGCGTTCGAGGTCTCGAAGAAACTTTTCCATCCGCCCGAAGTGCGCACGAACATGGCGTTGAACGTCGTATTGTACACCATCGAGCCATTGAGCGGCGATGCGATGGCAAGCATCTGTGCATCGGTCATGCGCGGCGGCACAAAAGCCTGGGTCGTACTTTCGAGTTGCAGGATCGCGCTCGAACTGGGCGTGGAAGTTCCAATGCCGACTTGTGCAAAACTTACCATGGAAATCAAAAACAGCAGGTGAAAAAACTTGTTCATATCAATTGAGCTTGGTAATACAGATGGTTTGGAAAGCCGTCGTGAGGTTGGCGTTGTGGTTGATGTAATATTTGAACGAAAACTCGTCGCCCGCATCGGCCGGATACATCAATGTTCCGGTGGTTCCCCAGTAATCACTCGATGGATTTTGCAGTTTGGAGCGCGACAAATAACCGATCAAGATTCCATTTTTATACGCCGCGAGGTAATAATTTCGGTTGCCCGCGGGCATATTCGTCGTGGAAAGCGAAACCGAAAGCAAGTAGGTGCCGCTTCGGTTGACCTTGACCGTTGCCGCCGTAGGCACCGAGAAATAAGCGGAGCTGTTCGATACAATATTCGAGGCGGTCAGGATCATCGCATAAGCCACCGTGGGCGAAGTCGAAAACGTCCCATTGCTGCGCGAAAGGATAATGCTCGGGTTTGATTTGATGTCGAATCCCGTCCAGCCCGCACTGCCGTTGAAATACGGAATGTTGTCCGAGGCATTGAATACCATCGAGCCGACGGGCGGATTCGCGATGGCTGTCATTTGCGTATCGGCCATGCGTGGCAAAACAAAAGCCGAAGTGGTGCTTTCGAGTTGCAGCAACGATGCCGGGGCAACATTGGCGGTTCCGATACCAACCTGGGCATGGACCGAAATAATGGCAAGCAATAAAAGTGCGGCACAACATAAAAGCCGCGGTAAGAAATGTGGCATAATCTTCTGGCGTAAAGACGAAGCAAATGTAATACAAAAATTACAAAAAACAAATCAAAAATGTATTTTGTCGATAAAATTTGCATTTTGTCGATTATCTTAATTGAAACGAGAGGCCGCCTAGCCCGGATAGTAGTGAAAATCCTTTTTTGTGCGTTTTGATGAGATTGCTCCTTCGTCGAAATGACAAAGAACAAGCAAGAGCATTCGCTACAAAAAAGATTGCAACGGATAGCCGGACCAGAGCTCCAAATAAAAATATTGGGAATGAACCGGCGAAGCAAACAGCTCCTAAAAAAAATGGCCGCCAAAACCGACAGCCATTTTCCCGAATGAATAATCAACCTTTTACTTTATCACTTATTCTTTTGCGGCAGAATTTTCTTTGGCTTTTTCACCGATGCGGTTCACTTTGAGCATTGGTGCAAATTTGACTTTCAAACCGGCAATTTTCAAGTTGTCTTCAGAAGAAAGTCCTTCTTTTTCGACGGTATTTTTACGGTTGTCGAGCGCTTCGTACAGCACTTTGATTTCATCCCAGTCCTCGCGGGTGTATTTGTCTTTGTTGTTTTCTACCGTATGGATGAAATCCTGGTAGGTTTTGTGGATGTTGGCCGCATTGACCCAGTCGAATTTCATGTCGGCCCCTACTTTACCTTCGCCAAACAGCGAATTGCGGAGTGCGGTTTTCGGATCGGCTGCAGCAGCATCGGCCGCTACGGCTTCCTCGACTTTCATTTTCCATTCGGAGTATTTGGTTTCGGCGGAGTTGATTTTTTCCTCGGCTGCCGTTTTGTCTTTCAATTGCGCGAGTGCCGCCTTGGCTTCTTCCAATCGTCTTTGGGAATCTGCGTTGATCGCATCCCAATTGGCTTTGGCGTCGTTCAAGGCCACATTACTGACCGAATCGACATAACTGCTATAATTATCGACCGTTTTCTTGGCCTGCTCCTCTTGTTCGTTTTTGCAAGAAGTGAATCCGAATGCGATCACTGCCGCGGCTAATACTAAAAACTTACTTTTCATAACTTTTGATTTTAATTAGATTAATTTGATTAGGATAAAATTAGCCGCTATATCCGCAAAACTTTTTTACAATTGAAGCATAATTTTACATTTTATACATCATAAGGATTACAAATTCCGATTTTAGATTTCAGATTTTAGATTTTGAAACTTTTTGGTTTTGCGACTTGTGGCTTTGCGGCTTTGCGACTTTTCCCTACCTTTAGCTCAAATTAAGAACATGGCTGAGCCGCTCATCAAAATCACCGACATCAAACGCAATTTCCAACTCGGAAACGAAACGGTTTATGTCTTGAAAGGCATCGACCTTCAAATCGAAAAGGGCGAATACGTCGCACTGATGGGACCGTCGGGTTCCGGCAAATCGACACTGATGAACCTTTTGGGCTGTCTCGATACACCGACTTCCGGAACGTACATCTTGAACGGCAAAGATGTCAGCAAGATGCACGACGACGAGCTCGCGGACATCCGCAACAAGGAAATCGGGTTCGTATTCCAGACCTTTAATTTGTTGCCGCGTACGACCGCATTGGCCAATGTCGCGTTGCCGATGGTCTATGCCGGCTATTCCAAAACCGAACGCAACCAGCGCGCCACCGAAGTGCTCGCACAGGTCAACCTCGCCGACCGCATGGACCACCAACCCAACCAACTCTCGGGCGGCCAACGCCAACGGGTAGCCATTGCGCGCGCCTTGGTCAACAAGCCCTCTATTATTTTGGCCGACGAGCCGACAGGCAACCTCGACAGCAAAACCTCGATCGAAATCATGAACCTGTTTGGCGAAATCCACCAAAATGGCAACACGGTTATCTTGGTTACCCATGAGGAAGAAATTGCGGCCTATGCGCACCGCGTGATCCGTTTGCGCGACGGCCTGATTGAAAGCGATACGAGAAAAAGTTAATTTGTTGATTCGGATCGGAAACAGCCCAGCTATGAAAAAAGTACTCCTTATATTATTCCTTTTCTCGAGCACTGCGGCACTTGCACAAAATGAGATCCATCAAAAAACCGTCGGTGTTTTTATCAACGATTTCAATATTGGCGATTTCGAGCACATTTACCAAACCTTTTCGGCTGCGATGAAAAAGCACCGTACGAAACAACATTATTTCGATTTTTTCACAAGGGTCAAGACCGATTCCGGAAAAATACTGTCGCTCGAATTGCTTAAATATAGAGACAAATCGGGGAATTCGCGTGGGAATTACAATGGCAGTTTTGAATTTGGCAATGCGTCCGTTCAGATTTCGGTCAACGAAAAAGGCGAAATCATCGGCATTTACATCAAGAAAAACACGATTCTTTGAATTTAGAAAAATGAAAATAGCTTTACTGACCTGTCAAAATTTCCCCGATTTGTATCCGCCCGATCAATTCCTGATCCCTGCTTTGGCGCAACACCAAATCGAAGTCGTACCGGCCATATGGGATGATGAAAGCGTTGACTGGACCACATTTGATCATTTGGTTTTCCGCAATACCTGGGATTATTTTGAAAAGGAAACGGCTTTCAACAATTGGCTGGCGCTAATCCAAAAACTGGATATTCCGACGCTTAACGCTTCAGAAATCATCCAACAAAACAAACACAAATTTTACCTACGCGACCTCGAAAAACAAGGCATTCCGATCATCAAGACGGTTTTTATCGAACAAACCAGTGGCCTCAATTTAGCGGACATCATTCCATCGCATTGGAAAAAAGCCGTTATCAAACCTGCATTTTCAGGCGGTTCGTACCAAACGGAAGCCTTCGATGTGTCCGATTTGGACAAAATCAACAAGCAATACCAACCGATTGCAGCCGAAAAAGAGTTGCTGTTGCAGGAATTCATTCCCGAAATCCAAAGCCTGGGCGAAACTTCACTGATTTTTTTCAACAAGCAATTTTCGCATGCCATCAATAAAAAACCAACCGATCGGGATTTTCGTGTACAAGTTCAATTTGGTGGACAATATACAGCCATCCAACCCAACCCAGCATTAATCCACCAGGCGCAAAAAGTCGTCGATACATTTGGCGGTAAACTGCTCTACGCCAGAGTAGACGGCATTGTCATCGACAACCAATTGCAACTCATGGAAGTCGAATGCATCGAACCCGACCTGTATTTTGATTACAGTGATGGCGCACGCGAACGTTTCGTAAATGCAATTGTCGAACTTATCAGATAAAAACACAATCCCTTATGACACGAGCGAAGCGACTGCATGCTTCCATTAAAAAAACAAATATAAAATTAGCATGACACGAGCGAAGCGACTGCATGCCTCCATTAAAAAACAAATATAAATCAGCATGACACGAGCAAAGCGACTGCATGCTTCCATTAAAAAACAAATATAAATCAGCATGAAAGTTTACACCAAAACCGGCGACAAAGGCACTACCGCATTATTCGGCGGCACGCGCGTCCCCAAAGACCACATCCGCATCGAAAGCTACGGCACCATCGACGAACTCAATTCTTGGATCGGGCTGATCCGTGACCAGGACATCAATGCGCACTACAAAGAAATCCTCATAGAAATCCAGGACCGGTTGTTTACGGCCGGCGCCATTTTGGCCACGCCGCCTGACAAGGAAACATTGAAGAATGGCAAACCACGGCTCAACATTCCCAAAATTTCGGAAGCAGACATCGAATTGCTTGAGAATGAAATCGATGCCATGGAGGGCGGTTTGCCTCAGATGACGCATTTCGTACTTCCGGGCGGTCATTTTACCGTGTCATATTGTCATATCGCACGTTGTGTTTGCAGGCGTTCCGAGCGTTTATCGGTGCATTTGAGTCATGAAGAACCCGTAGATGAACGCGTAATCAAGTACCTGAACCGACTTTCTGACTACCTTTTTACGCTGGCACGGAAGTTGTCCGCCGACCTGCACGCTGAAGAAGTCAAATGGATCCCGCGAAAGGATTGATTTGTTTTTGAGGAGCTTGCTCCTGCTGTCCGCTGTATCTTTTCCTTGCTAAAGAAGCAAGAAAAAGGATGCCGCTGCCATCAGGGCTAAAAGAATCCTATTTTCAGTAGAAAATTTATTTTTAAATTTCTGAAATTCAGATATTTAAATAGACGTTCTTGACTTTTTTTAAAATAAATTGAATTTTACTTGACTTTTTAAGTTTAAAATTTATTTTTGCATAAACTAAAATCGACAGAAGATGTATTGGACATTAGAATTGGCATCCTATTTAAGCGATGCGCCATGGCCTGCAACCAAAGATGAATTGATCGACTATGCCATCCGTGCCGGAGCGCCGTTAGAGGTGGTCGAGAACCTTCAATCTATTGAAGATGAAGGCGAGATTTACGAATCGATGGAAGAAATTTGGCCAGACTATCCAACCGACGAGGATTACCTTTGGAACGAGGATGAATACTAAAAAATAAAACTATCTTAAAGTCTCATCAGAGGCTTTTTTTTTGCCTAAATTTGCACGCCCGAGGCATCGGGATTTATCAATAAGATAACCACCATATTATGAGCTTTATCAATAGCATACTGAAAGTTTTTGTCGGCGACAAATCAGAAAAAGACGTCAAAGCCTTGCAGGGAAATATTACCAAAATCAAAGGTTTTGAAAGCGCATTGGCCGCTTTGTCACACGACGAACTGCGCGCCAAAACCGATTATTTCAAGGACCGCATCAAACAGGCGCGTGCCGAGAAAGATGCCAAGATCGCTTCGCTTCAAGCCGAGGTAGAAGACATCGAGGACATCGACAGACGCGAAGATCTCTACATCCAAATCGACGCGCTCGAGAAAGAAGCCTACGAAATTTCCGAAAAAACCTTAAACGAAATCTTGCCGGAAGCCTTTGCCGTAGTCAAGGAAACCGCGCGCCGTTTCAAGGAAAATACGCAAATTACGGTAAAAGCCACGGCCAAAGACCGCGAATTGTCGGCGAGCAAATCTTATATTACGCTCGACGGTGACAACGCCACCTGGGCCAATTCCTGGAACGCCGCCGGAAAGCAAATCACCTGGGACATGATCCATTACGACGTACAGCTCATCGGCGGAATGGTATTGCACGAAGGAAAAATCTCCGAGATGCAAACCGGGGAAGGAAAAACACTCGTGGCAACTTTGCCGCTTTACCTCAATGCACTGACCGGAAATGGCGTGCATTTGGTGACCGTCAACGATTACCTCGCCAAGCGTGACAGCTCTTGGAAAGCGCCTTTGTTCGAATTCCACGGATTGACCGTTGATTGCATCGACAACCACCAACCGAACACCGACGCGAGAAGAAAAGCCTACGACGCCGACATCACTTATGGAACCAACAACGAATTCGGTTTCGATTACCTGCGCGACAACATGGCGCACTCCCCTGCCGATCTCGTTCAACGCAAACACAATTATGCGATTGTCGACGAGGTCGATTCGGTTTTGATCGACGACGCGAGAACGCCGCTCATTATTTCTGGTCCGGTGCCGCAGGGCGACCGTCACGAATTCAACGAACTCAAACCGAAAATCGATCATTTGGTCAGCTTGCAACGCCAATTGGCCAACGGATTTTTATCCGAATCAAAAAGATTATTCAAAGAAGGAAATACCAAAGACGCCGGTTTCAATCTTTTAAGAGCTTACCGTGCGCTTCCAAAGAACAAAGCACTCATCAAATTCCTTTCGGAAGAAGGCGTCAAGCAATTGCTCCAGAAAACCGAAAACCAATACATGCAGGACAACAACCGCGACATGCACCTCATTGATGAAGCGTTGTATTTTGTGATCGAGGAGAAAAACAACCAGGTCGAATTGTCCGACAACGGCATCAAATTCCTTTCGTCTGATACCGACGCCAATTTCTTTGTCCTGCCTGACATCGGGACCGAAATCGCGCGTATCGAAAAAATGGGTCTTGAAAAGGATGCCGAAGCCGAAGAAAAAGAAAAACTGTTCCAGGATTTCGGCGTAAAGAGCGAAAGAATCCACACACTGACACAGCTTTTGAAAGCCTATACGTTGTTCGAAAAAGATGTCGAATACGTGATCATGGACAACAAAATCCTGATCGTAGACGAGCAAACCGGCCGTATCATGGACGGACGTCGCTATTCCGATGGATTGCACCAGGCGATCGAAGCCAAGGAAAATGTCAAAATCGAAGCGGCAACGCAAACCTTTGCGACGATTACACTCCAGAATTATTTCAGGATGTACAACAAACTGGCCGGTATGACCGGAACCGCGGTGACCGAAGCGGGCGAGTTGTGGCAAATCTACAAACTCGACGTGGTCGAAATCCCGACCAACAAACCGCTCGCACGTAAAGACCGTGAGGATTTGATTTATAAAACGACACGCGAAAAATTCAATGCGGTCATCGAAGATGTGACGCAGTTGTCAGCCGAAGGCCGTCCGGTATTGATCGGTACGACCTCGGTTGAAATCTCCGAATTGCTGAGCCGTATGCTCAAAATGAGAAACGTACCACACAACGTATTGAATGCGAAACTCCACAAACAGGAAGCGCAGATTGTCGAGGAAGCCGGTAAACCGGGCGTCGTCACGATTGCGACGAACATGGCCGGTCGTGGAACCGATATCAAACTGACCCCTGAAGTCAAGGCTGCCGGCGGTTTGGCGATCATCGGTACCGAACGCCACGATTCGCGTCGTGTGGACCGTCAGTTGCGTGGTCGTGCTGGTCGTCAAGGTGACCCGGGAAGCTCGCAATTCTACGTATCTTTGGAAGACAACCTCATGCGTTTGTTTGGATCGGAGCGCGTCGCCAAAATCATGGACCGTATGGGCCTCAAGGAAGGCGAAGTCATCCAGCATTCGATGATGACCAAATCGATTGAACGCGCGCAGAAAAAAGTCGAAGAAAACAACTTCGGCGTACGTAAGCGTTTGCTCGAATACGACGACGTGATGAACTCGCAACGTGAAGTGGTTTACAAGAGAAGACGCCACGCTTTGCATGGGGAGCGTCTCCAACTCGACATCGCCAACATGATGTACGACACTTGCGAAGTAATCGTAGGCCAGAACAAAGCCAATGGCGATTACAAGAATTTCGAATTCGAATTGATCCGTTATTTCTCGATGACCTCGCCGGTTACCCAGGCCGATTTCGAGAAACTCAACGAAATGGAACTGACCGGTAAAGTCTACAAAGCCGCGCTCCAATATTACACCGAGAAAACCGAACGCAGTGCGCGCGAGGCATTCCCGATCGTCAAAAATGTATTCGAACAGGAAGGCAACCAATTCGAAAGAATCGTGGTTCCGTTTACCGATGGCGTCAAAACCTTGAACGTCGTGACCGACCTCAAAAAGGCTTACGAATCCCAAGGCAAGCAACTCATCGCCGATTTCGAAAAGAACATCACCTTGGCCATCGTTGATGAAGCGTGGAAAAAGCACTTGCGCAAAATGGACGAACTCAAGCAATCGGTGCAGTTGGCGGTTCACGAACAAAAAGATCCGCTGTTGATCTACAAATTCGAGGCGTTCAATTTGTTCCGCAACATGCTCGACGGCGTCAACAAAGAAGTAATCTCGTTCCTGTTCAAAGGCGATTTGCCACAGCAAAACCAGAACATCCAGGAAGCGCGTGAGGTAGAACGTCCGAAGGAAAACTACAAGACTTCCAAAGACGAAATCCCGAACACCGACCAGGCCGCGGCCGAAGCGCGTGAAGCGGGACAAACCCAACAGCGTCAGGTAACGGAAACCATCGTGCGTGAAATGCCGAAAATCAACCGCAACGACAACGTGACGATCAAGCACGTGATGAGCGGCAAGACCGAAACGATGAAATACAAGAAAGCCGAAAGCATGATCAATTCGGGCGAATGGGTGATCGTTCAAGACTAATCCGCCCGATTCAAATAACAATCCCCAATGGTCCAACTGTTGGGGATTTTTTTATATTTGGAACGACCAAAAGAACATCGATGAAAAGAACCGCTTCCATTTTCCTGTTTTTGTGCTGTGCAGTTTCATTTGCCCAGACACTTGAAACACTCAAGCCGCTGGCCAAAAAAATCCACGAGGCCAATTACAATATGGATTTCGAACCGTTGGCCGATTTGACTTACCCCAATATCGTCGAACAATTGGGCGGACGTCAAAAATTTCTTGAAAAAGTGGACAGCGATTATCAGAACGATGCCTTCCGCAAACGCATCCAGATTGAAAATCCGACGTTCCAATATTCGGAAATCAAGCAAATTGAAGGGAAAAGCTATTGTGTGGTTTCGTATTACAATCCGATCCGGTATTTCATCGAAAACAAACTGGACGCGACCACCGGCCCGCAAAAAGCAGCCGAACTCAAGCAAATTGAACGCGCCACTTCAACGATCTACGAACCCAACCGCAATACGGTTAATGTCAAACGCAACTCAAAACTGGTCGCCATAGCCGATGAAAGTACGCAAAACCAATGGAAATTCATCAACCTAGACGATGCGACCCAGCGCGAACTGGCCGATAAACTTCTTAACGAAAGCATAAAAAAACAACTCGGTCTCTAACCAAAAAGAAATAATTCTATATTTACAATACTAATCGAATATCAACCTTAAAAAACCATTGTCATGTCAAAAGGATTGGACAAAAAGAAAGAGGTGAAAAAAGAATCCACCAAGACCCTTAAAGAAAAAAGGCTCGAAAAGAAAGAAAAGAAAGCCAACAAAAGAGATTAAAAAAAGCACCGTATTGGGTGCTTTTTCTTTTATAGGTGATCAGGCAAAACCTTCCCGGGATTCAAAATTCCTTTCGGGTCAAAAATTTGCTTGATGCCTTTCATCAATTGCAGTTGGGTTGGGTCGAACGCAATATCCATGTAATTTTTCTGGACATAGCCGATGCCATGCTCACCCGACAAGGTTCCTTTCAAGCCAACGGTCAATTCGAAAATTTCACGGATGCCTTTCGGCACTTCGGTTTTCCAGGCTTCATCGCTCATATCGCCCTTAACGATGTTTACGTGCAGATTCCCGTCGCCCGCATGGCCATAACAAACCGATTTGAAACCGTATTTGGCCCCGATGGTTTTGATGCCATTGAGCAAGGTTGGCAATTCATAACGCGGCACGACCGTGTCTTCCTCCTTGTAAATCGAGTTCGATTTGACGGCCTCGCCCACGGCGCGACGGAGTTTCCAAAGTGCATTTTTCTGGTCTTCGGTATCGGCGAACAGGATTTCATCGATTTCAAATGCTTCTAAAACCTGCGTGATTTTTTCGGCTTCCGAAAACAAGACATCCGGGTAATTGCCATCGACTTCAATCAGCAAATGCGCTTGTACCGCATCCTTGATATCGAGACTCACATCGACGTATCGGGCAGTCCAGTCAATTGCATCGCGTTCCATGAATTCGAGCGCACTCGGGACGATTCCCGCCTTGAAGATTTTGGCGACGGCTTCGCACGCCTGACCTGCATTGAAAAACGGCACGAGCATCAGGATGTTGTATTGATTGGCCGGAAGCAATTTCATGACGATCTTGGTGATGATGCCGAGCGTGCCTTCGCTGCCCACCATGAGTTGTGTCAGGTTGTATCCTGTGGAATTTTTGAGTGTGTTGGCGCCGGTCCAGATGATTTCGCCATTGGGCAAAACGACTTCTAAATTCAGGACATAATCTTTGGTGACGCCATATTTGACGGCACGTGCACCGCCTGCGTTTTCGGCTACATTGCCACCGATGAAACAACTGCCTTGGCTGCTTGGGTCGGGCGGATAGAACAAACCTTTTTCGGCGACGGTTTCGCGCAGTACTTGCGTGATGACACCGGGTTCGACCATGACCTGCAAATTCTGCTCATCGATGTGGATGATCTTGTTGAAGCGATCCATCGACAGCCCGATGCCCTGGTGGATCGAGAGCGCGCCGCCACTGAGCCCGGTTCTACCGCCGATGGGCGTGACGGGAATTTCATATTGATTGGCAATACGCATAATCGAAGCGATTTCCTGTGCGGTTCCGGGTTTGAGGACGACCGAAGGTGGAAAATTATAATCCTCGGTTTCATCATGGCCGTAATTGCGGCGCGTTTCTTCGTCGAGGAACAAAAAAGAAGCGCCGACAATGGCTTCGAGTTGGTCGATTATTTCGGGATTGAGGTTGGTGTTCATGGTGCAATCGTAATATTTCCAAAAGTAGTGTTTATTTGTTTATTGCCCTAGCCCCGATTGAGGCAAACTATCCTTTTGCAAGGCACGGCAAAAGATAGTGCCGAAAGCGGGAAACAGCTCCTAAAAATGCAACACCCAATACCAAAACGCCAAAGTCGCGAACGACAGCGGAATCCCGATGCCGATCATCATGCTCGACAATTTAGGTTTGAGTCCGTAGCTTGTGGCGAGCACCGAGGCCGTGATCATGGGCGCCATGGCCGCTTCGGTGATTGAGACGTCGATGGCCAATCCTTGTTGCTTTAAAATGACTTTGTAGAGTAAAACGAAAAACGCAGGCATAATCATCAATTTGAAGAACAAACCGAGCGCTAGAAAACCGAAATGTTTGCTGTGCTTGTCGAGTTTGAGTTGCATCCCGACGGCCACGAGCGCAATGGGCGTGACGGTATTGCCGAGTTTTTGGAAGACGTTTTGCCAGATGTCTGGGAATTGAAAATGCAGTGCGTTCATCAGCAAGGCGATGAAGAAAGCGACAAATGGCGGGAAGAAAATGATTTTACGGCCGATGGTTTTCAGGTCCGGTTTACCTTTCGAATACAATGCGGCGACTATAATTCCCAAAGTGGCCATGACCATAAACGAACCGGGCTGATCGACAATGATCGCGGTTTCCAGACCTTGCTTTCCGTAAAGTGCTTCGATGACTGGAAATCCGACAAAAGAAGTGTTGCCCAATCCGCCCAGCAAAATGAGACAGCCCGTGAGTTTGCGCGACCAGCCAAAGGTTTTGGCCAACAGATTGAAAAACAAATACGACAACACAAATCCAATCCAGGCAATCCCAAGCGGAAAAAGCAAATGCGAACCCAGTACGACCTTTGGAATGTAAAACAACACCAAGGCCGGAAGCGAAATGTGGATCACAAACTGATTCAGCGGCAAGTGGCTGTTCGACGGGAATGCCTTCACAAATTGCGAAACAACCCCAGCAAACATGCAGGTAAAGAGAAGAATGATACTGTCCATATTGTCACTGACAAAGGTAACACAAATATGCATTTCATCGATTTTAACATTATTTTATTTACGTATCGATGAACGTACACTTGCATGACTTACTTTTGTAAGCACAACTATTACAGTATGATTTCCGGTAAATTTGCCATCACGCTCCACATTCTCACCTTGCTTTCCAAGCATCCAGACGAGTATTTGTCATCAGAATTCATCTCGTCGAGTTTGAACATGAACCCTGTTTTGGTTCGAAAAGAAATAGCCAACCTCAAGAAGAACAATATCGTAGAGAGTAAAGAAGGAAAAAATGGCGGAACGCGATTAGTCCGCGCTTCGGCCGACATTACACTCGATGATGTTTTCAAGATGACTTTCGAGAATGTCACCTTGGGTTATTCGAAAAACATCCCGAACCAGAATTGCCCGGTCGGGAAACAAATCAACCAAAAACTCGGCAACCTGTATGAGGACATGAACCTCAAGATCAGCAAGCAGCTCAAGGACATTTCGCTGCTCAATTTCGCAGACACTTTCTAAGTCGGACTGCACAAAGCCAAACCACATAAACAATTCCGGGTTCCATTTTTTATTAGATTTGGAAATCCGGAATTTGCTTTTTGCAAATTTCGGATACGGACCCGAGCGAAGCGAACGGAACGAGCAACGCGAGTTAATTTGCTTTTTATGCAAATTTCAGAATCCGGACACGAGCCGAAGGCGACTGGCGTAGCAATTTGCTTTTTGCAAATTTCGGATACGGACCCGAGCGAAGCGAACGGAACGAGCAACGCGAGTTAATTTGCTTTTGTATTTCATTTTTGAAAACGCTTTTGCTTATTTTTACTCCACAAAAATTCTTGTCGTGGATCAATCCAAAAACAATTCCTCTGCGCTAAGCGAAAAAAACGGTGTCAATCCACCCGAGATTGTCAGTAAAACTTTCAATGGAAAAAATCCTGAAGCAACGCAGCAAAATTCCCTCAGCCCAAGAATTGACCGACGGCATCTTAAGCGGCAACATCACCGCCTTGAGCCGCGCCATTACTTTGGTCGAAAGCACCAATATGGCCCATTTGGAAAAGGCCAATGCGGTCATCAATGCCTGTTTGCCACACGCCAACCAATCAGTGCGCATTGGCATCACCGGGGTTCCGGGTGTTGGGAAAAGTACATTTATTGAAGCGTTCGGGAAACACCTGACTGCACTCGGGAAAAAAGTGGCCGTATTGGCGGTCGACCCGAGCAGCACGATTTCGCACGGCAGCATCTTGGGCGACAAGACACGTATGGAAGAATTGGTCAAGGAGCCCAATGCGTACATCCGACCGTCGGCGTCGGGGGAAACCTTGGGCGGCGTGGCGCGAAAGACACGCGAGACGATTACGCTTTGCGAAGCCGCGGGTTTTGATACGATCCTGATTGAAACCGTCGGCGTAGGCCAAAGCGAAACCGCCGTACACAGCATGGTCGATTTTTTCCTGCTGCTCCAGATTTCAGGCGCAGGCGATGAATTGCAGGGCATCAAACGCGGCATCATGGAAATGGCCGACGCGATTGTGATCAACAAGGCCGATGGCGACAACGTCAAACGCGCCAGATTGGCCAAAACCGAATTCAACCGCGCTTTGCATTTGTTTCCGGCAAAGTCATCAGGCTGGCAACCCAAGGTGGAAACCTGTAGCGCCATGACCCGTGAGGGCATCGATAAAGTTTGGGAAATCATCACCGGTTATTTGGCCCTGACCAAAGCGAACGGCTATTTTTCCGAAAAACGGCTCGGGCAAAACCAATATTGGATGATGGAAACGATCGATGAAAATTTACGCCATCATTTCTACAACGACAAGGCGATTGTCAAAATGCTCGAGGAACACAAAAAAGCGGTGCTGCAGAATGAATTGTCGCCGTTTGCGGCTGCGCAACTGCTGTTGGAAAAGTATTTCGGGAAATGAAACTTTCAAGAATCATTAATCCATCGTATCCCAAAAAAGTTTATCTGTCTACCATTGCCGGTGGTGCGATTTTGATGCTGATCCTTTTGGCAAAAGAAGCACGCCATTGTTCAGAATTGCTGCCGTTTTTCGGATTGGGCCTTGCGATTGCTCTTGTTTCTTTTGTTTTGGCCATTCCGACGATGTTTCTATTTTGGCAATTTCACCATTGGATGATCAAAACAAATATGTTTTTTTGGAAAGCGAAAATTCTTTTGAGTGTGTTTTCGATGGCGTGCATCGGAATTACATTCTTTGCCATTGACCCACACTATTTCACCACCGATTATATCAAATGGCCAATGGTCTATATGATAGCGATGTGCACTTCTGTTTGGATTTTTCGAATTCAATATGATGGAATGTCACCAAATCCAAGACCGACGGATTTGTAGTTCGATTACCCCTAGCCCGGATGGCAGCGGTTATCCTTTTATCCCGAAGGGTAAAAGATAAGAGCGTACAGCCGGAATAGCTTCAAAAAAAATTATTCTTCGTAACGCGCCACTTCCCGATCGTAAAAGTCATTTGCTTCAACGATCAGCCCTTCCATGATTTGGTTGAGCTCGCCTTCCTCGAGGTCTTCGGCTTCTTCAAGAAACTCCACTTCATCGTCCTTGAGGTTGATGATGAAACGCGGGTAATCCATGTGGATGATGAAAATATCGTCGGGAAAATCGGTGTTGTCGCCCAGTAAAAATTTTGGTAATTCCATTTTGATTTTAGATTTGTGATTTTAGATTTTAGATTTTGGATTTCGATAAATCTGAAATCTACCATCTGCAATCTGAATTATTAAAGACTTTGCGATTCGTTGCCGATCTGGCCCGAAACAAAGTCGAATTCGGTTTTTTCCTGTTCAGTAATGAGCTTCTTGGTCATGTAATTGAAGCGAAGATACAAAAAAGTCGCGGCTGCGGTAAGTCCGGCGAGTAATCCGATCCATACGCCCACGGCTTTGAGCTCGGTGTATTTCCCGAGGTAAAACGACACCGGAAAACCAACAATCCAATACGCAACAAACGTAATGTACATCGGGATCTTGACGTCCTGGATGCCACGCAGCGCCCCCAAAACCACCACCTGTATGCCGTCGGAGATCTGGAAAATAGCCGCGACGATCAACAAATGGGCGGCGATGGCAATGACTTCGGTATTGTCTGCAAATTGCAGTTCGTTGTCCATATTGAGGAAGAAATGCGGCAGGTAATTGTGGAACACGATGAAGAACAGCGCAAAGACCACTTCAATGATAATCGCCAATAAAAAGATCGAACGCGCCACAATCACGAGGTTCTTGTAATCGTTCAAGCCTTTCTGGTTGCTCACGCGGATCATCGCCGTGACACTGAGTCCCATCGCGAACATGAACGTAATCGTCGCGAGGCTCAACGCAATTTCATTGGCCGCCTGGCTCGTCTTGCCGATGTTGCCGCACAGCCACACCGCCGAGGTAAACAGCGCGACCTCAAACAGCATCTGCATCGACGACGGCAAACCGAGATTGACGATTTTGCGCAGCGTGACTTTCTTGATTTCGTCGAACGTAAATCCGTGGAAATAGACGTTGAGTTTTTTGTTGTTGACGAGTAAAAAGTGCATGATCGCGACCATCAGCATACGCGAGATCACGGTTCCGAGGCCCGCGCCGGTCACGCCCATTTCGGGGAAAAACCACACGCCGTAAATGAGCGCGTAATTGATCGGGATGTGGACGATGTTGGTCAAAACAATCGTGTACATCGAATATTTGGTCATCGACAATCCGTCGGCAAATTGTTTGTAGCCCTGGTACATGACCATCGGAATCAAGGAAAATGCGACCCAACCCAGATACGGCTGCGCCAAAACAATTACTTCTTCGGGTTGGCCCATGATGTACATCAAGGGTTTGCAGAAAAAAACGATGGCAAAGAGTGAAATTCCCAAAACCGTACACAAAAACAAGCCATGGTGAAAGGCCGAACGTACTTTGAGCGTGTCTTTTTCGGCATCGCCTTCGGCTACAATCGGTGTGATGGCCGTAGAGAATCCGATCCCGATCGACATCGCGACAAAAATAAAACTATTGCCGAGCGATACCGCCGCGAGTTCAGCCGAACCGAGATTGCCCACCATGAGCTTGTCGACAATCCCGATCAAGGTATGGCCGAGCATGCCCAGAATAACCGGATACGCCAGCTTGAGGTTATAGGAAAACTCTTTTGTGTAGGTGGACCAATTCACGATGCAACTTTTTGTGCGGCAAAGTTACAGGAGTTGGATACAATTTAGCGCAACAGAAAGGGAAGATTTTGGGGTAAAACTGTTTTGAAATTCTTAAAAAATGTTAAAAATTAGCCGACGCAGGTTTGAAAATCATCAAAATCCAGGTTCAAACTGTCATTTTTAAGATTTCATTTCAAACCCTTACAAAACAATACTTTAATTTAAAAAAAGTGAATGGTATTTTGACAATTTCGCAGTGAAAAATAAAATCTTACAACAAAACCTACGAATTATATAACCCTTGCGAAAAATACGCTTGATACTTTTACAACGTTATTTCATGAAAAAGTACAACCCATTCAACGCAATTATGTCCTACCAATCTCACTAATCTTAAATCAAATTATCATGGAAACTACAGCAAAAATCAAAGCCTTTTTATTGGTTGCTTTATTCTCGGCCGGCCTGGCCAGCGCGCAGGCCACTACCGATCAAAAAAACTATGACCAGGGATGGCGCCTCGGATTCGGGCTCAACGCGGGTTATATGTTCAACCCGAGCGAAACATTTGGCAATGCCGACATCTTTAACGGGCTCGCTTTGGGCGGTGACGTTCGGTTACAATACGACTTATCGAAAAGACTCTCGATCACATTGACTACGGGTTACAACCATTTTTTCCTCGAAGATGACATCAAGAACATTCCGTTTACCGACTATTGCGATGTTGGAATGATTCCAGTCAAAGCCGGATTCAAAGCCTTCTTCTGGGAAGACCAATTCTACGGATTGGCCGAGGCCGGTGCCGGATTTACCGTCAGCAAAAACAGCCCGTTCGAAGAAGACACCCAAGTGATCCTGTCACCGGGAATCGGTTGGGCCAACAAATACCTCGACTTGAGTTTGCGTTACGAACACTATACTGAATTTGAATCCGGACAAGTGGCCTTGCGCCTCGCCTACGGATTCCGACTATAAGCCATACAGCACTAGACCAAAACCCTTTGCCCGACTTTTGAGTCGGGCTTTTTTTATTCTTTTTCGAGTTGTTCTTTATACGATGCGATGTTGGCCTTGACTTTATCATCGAGCTCGGGTTCGTCGATCTCGGTGTATTTCTTGAGTTCCTGGTGCAGGATTTTGGCGAATAGGTAACGCGAAGCAGATTTGTCATCGGCCGGAATCACAAACCAGGGCGCATTTTCGACAGAGGATTTATTGATGGCTTCTTCGTAATATTTCTGGTACGTGTTCCAATGTTCGCGTTCCTTCAAATCACCGGGTGAAAATTTCCAGTTGTGTTTTTCTTCTTCCAATCGGCGCAGTAAACGTTGCCTTTGCTCCTCTTTGCTCAAGTGCAGGAAGAATTTAAGGACAATCGTTCCGTTCTGGACAATGTGTTTTTCAAAGTTTCTGATTTGCTCGAATCGGTTTTCCCAAAACGACGGCTTGATGTCCTGCACCGAATCGATTCCGGGCAAATTCTCGCCCAAAATATACTCCGGATGCACCCGCGTCACCAAGACATTTTCATAATGCGTGCGGTTGAAAATCGCAAACTTTCCCTTTTCGGGCAACGCCAAATAATGCCGCCACAAATAATCGTGTTCGAGTTCGGTCGAATTGGGTGTCTTGAAACTGTGCACGACCACACCGCGCACATTGAATTCCTTGAACACTTCGCGGATCAGGCTGTCCTTGCCCGAAGTATCCATGCCCTGCAGACAAATCAGTACGCTGTATTTGTTATAGGCGTACATTTTTTCCTGGATCTTGGCGATTTTCTCACTGAGTTCAGTCAGTTCTTGTTCAATAGCATCTTCATCGGCGGTGAAATGTGGAAGCGTTGATTTTTGGGAAAGTGTTATCGGTTGGCTCACGCGATAATCTTCGGGACGAATGGTATCCATATTGTTTCGGTTTTACAGTAAATATAAGTAATTTTAGGAGCTGTTTCCCGCTATCCGCTGCAATCTTTTATTGCTTTAACTTTGGACATGATTCCCAGTGCGTTTGTCATTTCGACCGCAGGGAGAAATCTCAAATTATCTTGAGCAATAAAAGGATTTCCGCTGCACACGAGCGCAGCGAACTGGCGAAGCAATCCGGGCTAAACCTGTCCAAACAACATTTTGAGTCTTGACTCTTGGTTCTTGGCTCTTTAATCTCTCACATATGAACCCATTCACACTCGAACTCTTATTCAATATCATCGGCATCGGCTCCGCATCGGGGCTTACCTACAAAGACAACACCTTGTTGCTCATCGGCGACAACAGCGGTTTCCTGTACGAATACCAGATGGACGATCAAAGCCTCAACCACCACGCACTGATCGAACATCCCAAAGCGAACATTCCCAAAAAGGAAAAACCCGATTTTGAAGCCATCACTTTCGACGACCAAAACGTGTACGTGTTCGGCTCGGGCTCGACCGAAAACCGCAACAAAATGGTCACGCTCGACCGACAGACCAAAAAAACCACAGCGACGACCGATTTAACCAATTTGTACTTGTCGATGCAAAGTTTCGCTCAGATTGCGCCCGAAGATTTCAATATCGAAGGGGTTGTTTACACGCCCGATTCATGGTATTTCTTCCAACGCGGCAATGGGGCCAATGGCAAAAACGGGATTTTTTCGGTCAACGCGAAAAACCTCGAAGGCGATTTTACGATGGTCTACAACGAATACGAATTGCCCAAAATCAAAGGCGTACAAGCCAGTTTCACCGATGCGGTGATTGTTGGTGATGCCCTTTGGTTTCTGGCCGCCGCCGAAAATACACAATCGACTTACCTCGACGGCGACATCCTGGGCAGCCTGATCGGTTACATCGACCTCAAAAAAATGAAGCTCCGGAAAACCCAAATCATTTCCGAAAAAAATAAATTCGAAGGACTTGCGCTTTTCTCCGATTCCAAAAAACAGATTCAGTTCCTGCTCTGCGAGGACAACGACACGGATCGGCTTGAATCGGGGATTTACAAATTGACGCTCCAAAAATAGTTGCGGTATCAATAATTGCATTTTAACTTTTTTCAACGCCATTCCAACCTTTTTGATTCGATGCGTCTCTTAGCATTTAAACACACCCAACGTGATCAACGAAAATCTCATAATTGCCTGTAGAAAGATGCACCGTGATGCGCAGCGCGAAGTGTATGAGCAAATGGCACCCAAGCTGTACCGCACCTGCAAGCGTTACCTCAAGAAAGAAGAAGATATTGAGGAAGCCATGGCCGATGCCTTTTACACGATCTTCACCAAACTGGACCAACTCAAGGAAATTGGCGCTTTCGAAGCCTGGGCCAGAAGGATTACGGTCAACCAATGTTTGCTCACCATCCGGAAAAATGTTAACTTTAACATGTACCTCGATGATGCCAAACTCAGCGTACAGCCTGTCACGGAAGCGGCCACGCATTTGGAGGAGGAAGATTTACTCAACCTGCTCAACTTCATCCCGGCTGGATGCCGCACCATTTTTAATCTTTTCGTCATTGAGGGTTACGGCCATAAAGACATCGCCGACATGCTCAACATTTCAGAAGGCACTTCCAAATCGCAACTCAACGTTGCCAAAACAAAGCTCAAAGAACTGGTCAACCAGTTGTACTATCAAAAAGCGAGATAATCATGGACAATCAAGATAAGATATTTGAAAAAATCAAAAACGCTTCGCTGAACCAGGAAGCCGAATTTCCCTCGATGGAAAAGGTCTGGTCGCGCGTAGAAGAAAAACTCGACAAAAAGGTATTGACCAAACAACACAACCAATGGAAAAAATTGGCCATCGCCGCTTCGGTATTGTTGTTTGTCACCTTGACGTACCAATTCCTCAAACCCGAACCACAGATCGTTCTTCCTAAAAACGAGGTGGTCTCGGGAAAAACAAAAGCAGCAGAAACCATTTCTGAATCGCCTGCCAAAGACAAAGAAACCCAAAACCCAATCATCAAAGAAGAAGCGCCCGCAATCCTCAAGGAGCAACTCGCAAAACCACAGGTGGCCGTTGCCGAGGAAATCGTGGCCCGTGAAGCCGACAGCGATTTCCAGGAACCCGAAACCGAAGACATGATGCTCAAAAGCAAAAAAGCCAATGTATCGAGCCCCAGAAAAGACCGTTTCCAGAAAGGACACGCTTTCGAAGCCATCAGCGTAAAGGGCACCTATGATGTCGTGCCCCCTGCAGCCAAATCCGAAGACAAGAAGGAACAAGCCCAAGTGATCGGGAACAGCCAAGCGCCATTGGTAGTTCTAGACGGCAAAGCCATTACGGGCAAGGAAGCCCTTGAAATCAATACCGTTTCCGAAGGCATCGCCAAAATCGATCCCGACGATTCCAAGGAAATTGTGGTCCTGAAAGAGCCTTTGTACATCATCAATGGCCATTATTATTCGGAAGATGAATTGTTTGGCCCCAATCCAACGAGTCCGTACGCGCCACTGAACCAGCAGGAAATTGAAACCATCTCTATTCTCCAAGGCGAAAAGGCCATCGCCAATTACGGGAAAAGAGGGGAAAAAGGCGTTGTCGTGATCACGACCAAAAACCGGAAACCTGCAGCCAAAAGCGCCAAGACTTCAGCCGAAAAAGCGAAGTAACATCCATTAACCTTTAAAATCATTCACCCATGAAAAAGCTCAAAATTTTTTCATCAGGCATCGCCATGCTTGTACTTTTCGCCTCCTTCACGAGCGTAAAGGCCATTGTGGCTTCGGTCCATGCCGAAAAGACCATTACCGGAACCGTAACCGAAAGCGGGTTGCCGATGCCCACCGTAAATGTTTCCGTCAAAGGAACCACCAAAGCCACACAAACCGATTTGAACGGGAAATACACCATCAAAGCGCGCAAAGGCGACATCCTGCAATTTCGTTTTGTCGGGTTCAAGGACAAAGAAGTCAAGGTAGGAAATGCCAATGTCATCAATGTGGCATTCGAGGCCGATACGCAGGAACTTAGCGAAATTGTTGTCACGGCCAATGGCATCAAGCGTGAAAAAAAATCGCTTGGCTATGCTGTCGCCAAAGCCGATGATGCGCGAAAAGGAAAAGAATATTTGCAAGCGGCTCCTGCCCGAATCTATTTGGAGAAAGATGAAGAACATGTAGTCCCAATGTATAATGGCACTTTCAAATCCATCGATCCCAATACGGAAGATTATGGTTCGTTCATCGAAAACCCATTCGAGGCACCCAAGAATGCGCCGCTTTCGACCTTTTCGATTGATGTGGACAATGCGTCGTACACCAACATCCGCCGTTTCATCAACAACGGACAGGAAGTCCCGAAAGATGCCGTGCGCGTCGAGGAAATGGTCAATTTCTTCAAATACCAATATCCGCAGCCCAAAGACGCGCATCCGTTCTCGATCAACACCGAATACAGCCAGTCGCCCTGGAACGCCAAGCACCAATTGCTGCGCATCGGTTTGCAAGGTAAAAACATCCCGATGGACCATCTGCCCGCCTCCAACCTGGTGTTCCTGATCGATGTGTCGGGTTCGATGAGCGACGACAACAAACTGCCTTTGCTCAAACAATCGATGAAAATCCTGGTCAACGAATTGCGTCCGCAGGACAAAGTGGCGATTGTCGTTTATGCCGGTGCCGCCGGATTGGTCTTACCGCCGACTTCCGGTGCCGAAAAGCAAACCATCATCGATGCGCTTGAAAACCTCAACGCCGGAGGAAGTACAGCCGGTGGTGCGGGCATCCAGTTGGCGTATAAAGTCGCGCAGGAAAACTTCATCAAGGAAGGCAACAACCGCGTGATTTTGGCCACCGATGGCGATTTCAACGTCGGTAGTTCATCGAATTCAGACATGGAAAAACTAATCGAGGAGAAAAGAAAAACCGGCGTATTCCTGACCTGTCTGGGTTACGGCATGGGCAATTACAAGGACAGCAAGATGGAAATCCTGGCCGACAAAGGCAACGGCAACTATGCCTATATCGACAACATCCAAGAGGCCAATCGTTTCCTCGGAAAAGAATTCAAGGGATCGATGTTTGCCATTGCCAAAGATGTCAAGATCCAGATTGAGTTCAATCCGAAACAAGTAGCCGCCTATCGCTTGATCGGTTACGAAAACCGCAAATTGCGCCCCGAAGATTTCACGAATGACAAAATCGACGCGGGCGAATTGGGCAGCGGACACACCGTAACTGCCTTGTACGAGATTATTCCGGTAGGCGTCAAAAGCGAATTCCTTGAATCGACCCCGACGCTGAAATACACCAAGACCGAAACTACAGGAAGTGTGTACAACGACGAACTCGCCACGGTCAAATTCCGTTACAAAAAACCCGATGGCGACAAAAGTGTGGAGATGGTCAACGTGATTGCCAACCGTACGGAATCTTTGCCAAACGCCTCGGCCGATTTTAAATTCAGCGCCGCGGTGGCGTGGTTCGGACTCAAGTTGCGCGATTCGAAACTGATTGGAAACAAATCCTCAAGCGACATCAAAAAACTCGCCCAATCCGGATTGGCCAACGATACCGATGGCTACAAAGCCGAATTCATTCGCCTCATCGACGGCGAAGCCAAAAAGATCATCGGCATGAATTAATGAAAAAGAAGTTGAATTAGTTAAGTTAGTTGATAAAAGGCACGGGCCATTCTGTGCCTTTTGGTTTTCGTATTGTTTACTATATTTACCAAAATCCAAGTCATGAACAAACTACTGGTTTTCATACTGTTGATTTCGAATGTCGGTTGGACACAAAACCAGGCTTCTTGTAAAAAAGGCGCACAACGCGCCAACGAAGATTTCAACAACCAAAAGTATACGCTGCAAACGCTCGGGCAGATTGTCGATCCAGATTTCGATCCGTTTCTGGTGGCCTATGCCCAACAAAAATACAACATCAAAATGACCTTGTCCTCCTGTATGGTTTCGCCCGAATCGGACTGTTATGTGCAAACCATGCGTGACAAAGTGTTTGCGAAATTTGGCCCGGGCATCGAAGATCGGATTCAGGCAGAAGCCTTGGTTGCTTTCAAAAATTCGGACAAATATCTAACCGAAATCCAACCCAAGCTCGACAGCGGATTGGTCTTCGGCCGGTATTACAAATCTGCGCAATTTCCTGGGGATAATGACGGTTGGCGGAGCTTTTGGTGCAACAATATCAAAGACACGAAGCATTCCTATTGGACGGCTTATTTCACTTTTGTGGTAGAAGCCGACGGATCGGTCTCGAATCTTACTTTCACCAAAAAAGTAAATCCCGAAGCACAAGCCGAAATCGAACGCTTGTTTGCGATGATGGAAAAATGGACACCCGCTACCGTCTATGGTGAAAAAATACGCAGCAAAGTCTCGCATTCAATCTCAAGCAAAAAAAGCCTCGAAATGACCGATGATGCGAAAGTAAAAAGCCGATTGGAATTTGATGACAAAAAACGAACAGCGCCCTAAAGACGCTGTTTTTATTTTTTACCAAAAGCCCTAGCCCTGATTGCTTGGCCAGTTCGCTGCGCCCGTGTGCAGCGGTTATCCTTTTGTCCGCAGGGCAAAAGATAAAAGCGGAAACATCCCGACACTTCGGGGCCGGCTCCTAAAAATTACTTTTCAATCTCGCGCAAACTCTCCATCTTCTTGTGCGCGAGGAAACCTTTGATGTCCTCAAAATGTTCCTTGACGCGCTTGCTGCCAAATTCGAACACTTTCTGCGCCAATCCGTCGAGGAAATCACGGTCGTGCGACACCAAAATAAGCGTGCCGTCGAAGTCATTGAGCGCGTCCTTGATGATGTCCTTGGTTTTCATATCGAGGTGGTTCGTCGGCTCATCGAGAATCAAGACGTTGACCGGTTCGAGCAACAGTTTGATCATCGCCAAACGGGTTTTCTCGCCGCCCGAAAGCACCTTGACTTTCTTGGTCGTATCGTCGCCCGAGAACATGAACGCACCGAGCAAATTCTTGATCTGCGTACGGATGTCGCCCACGGCAATCGTATCGATGGTTTCAAAAACGGTCAGGTTTTCGTCCAAAAGCGACGCCTGGTTCTGTGCGAAATAACCAATCATGGCGTTGTGGCCGATTTCAACTTTCCCTGAATCGGGGGCGAATTCTTTCATGATGGCCTTGATCATCGTCGATTTTCCTTCGCCGTTCTTGCCGACGAGCGCAACTTTCTGTCCGCGTTCGATGACCATGTTGGCGTCCTTGAATACGACGTGGTCGCCATAGGATTTCGACATATCGGAAACCACGACCGGATATTGGCCGCTTCGTGGCGAAGGTGGAAATTTGAGACGCAATGCCGAAGTATCGACTTCATCGACTTCGACCAATTCGAGCTTCTCGAGCATCTTGACGCGCGATTGTACCTGCAAGGTTTTGGAATAGGTTCCTTTGAAACGCTCGATGAATTCGGTGGTTTCGGCTATCATTTTCTGTTGTTCCTCGTAGGCTTTCTGTTGGTGCGCGCGGCGGTCCTTGCGCAGTTCGAGGTAATGCGAATATTTGGCCTTGTAGTCGTAGATGCGCCCCATCGTCACGTCGATCGTACGGTTGGTGATGTTGTCTACAAACGCGCGGTCGTGCGAAATGACCATCACGGCCTTGGCCGAATTGATCAAAAAGTCTTCGAGCCATTGGATCGATTCGATGTCCATGTGGTTCGTCGGCTCATCGAGCAAAATCAAATCGGGTTTCTTCAAAAGGATTTTCGCGAGTTCGATGCGCATGCGCCAGCCGCCCGAGAATTCAGAAGTCGGACGCGTAAAATCTTCGCGTTCGAAACCCAATCCCTTGAGTACCTTTTCTACCTCGGCTTCGTAATTGACTTCCTCGATCGAATAGAATTTCTCGGACAATTCCGAAACGCGTTCGATCAGTTTCATGTAATCGTCGCTTTCATAATCGGTGCGTGTGGTGAGCTGTTCATTGAGTGAATCGATCTCGGCCTTCATCTGGAAAATCTCGGCAAAAGCCTTGGACGTTTCCTCAAAAACGGTCGCGTCGTCCTGCGTGAGCAAATGCTGCGGCAAATAAGCGATCACGGCTTCTTTCGGGGCCGAAATGTTTCCGCTTGACGGCTTGTTCGCTCCTGCGATAATCTTCAACAACGTCGATTTCCCGGCGCCGTTTTTTCCCATGAGGGCGATTTTATCGTTTTCGTTGATTGCGAAAGAGACTTCGCTGAAAAGGGTTGTTCCGCCAAATTGCACGGAAATATCATTGACTGTAATCATGCTGTACTTTTAAGAAGCGGCAAAGATAGTCTGAAAACCGCACCGCGCCAATTTCTTAATCGGAATATTTTCAGCGAATTAATCGGATGCGGTAATCGCTTTTTGTAATAAAACAGTATATTTATTGCTTCAACCTAACTAACTACCTAATGAAAAAACAACTACTCACGCTATTGGCTTTCGTGGCCTTTCTACCAAGTTTTTCTCAGCAAATCTGGCAGAAAGTCGAAGAATCGGAAGCTTCGGCATCGGGCAAAAAAGACCGCAGTTCGTTTCCGAAAACACAGGATTTCTACAGACTCGACCGAAACGCTTTCCAACTCGCGTTGCAAACTGCACCGATGCGCGGGCAAAATTCAAACCTCATTCTGCCGTTTCCCGACGGCAGTGGAAAAATGCAACATTTCCGCATTTACAAAGCCCCGGTGATGCATCC
Source organism: Flavobacterium sp. (assembly GCF_047602195.1). Lineage (GTDB taxonomy): Bacteria > Bacteroidota > Bacteroidia > Flavobacteriales > Flavobacteriaceae > Flavobacterium. The sequence continues at coordinate 1,571,806 of NZ_JASGHW010000004.1, read as the reverse complement.
CGATTTGGCGGCACGCTTTCCGGGCAATGAATCGTATGTCGGGCAAGGCATCGAGAACCGATCGTCGGTGATCCGCTTCAGCGTGACATTGTTTGGATTGCATGCGATGACCCTGGCCGCCAACAATGGCACTTCGTATATCGATCCGTATTCGAAAGACGGCAACTATTATGTGAGTTACCTGCGCGAAGGATTGACCACAAACCGCACTTTTCAATGCCATACCGCCGATATCGAACCTGCCTTGCACATCGAGGACATTCAGGCGCAACCGCAGGACAATGGCGCTTACCGAACTTACCGTACGGGAATCGTGACTACGGTAGAATTTTCGCAATTTCACATCGAGGAAGCCGGACTCGAATTCGGTACTTTGGAAGAAAGGAAAGCGGCCGTTTTGGCTGCGGTGACCGTGACCGTGACGCGCGTCAATTCGATGTTCGAGCGCGACCTATCGGTTTTCCTGCAATTGATCCCGAATGAGGACCAGGTCATTTTTATCGATACCGATGACCTGACCAACGACGATGTGGGCGCACTGATCAACGAAACCCAGCAAACGCTCGACGAAGTCATCGGCACGGCCAATTATGATTTCGGGCACGGCGTGGGCACTTCGGGCGGCGGTCTTGGCGGCGGCCAACCCTGCTCGGAAGGCGGAAAGGCTTTCGGGGCAACCGGTTTGGGTTCACCAGTCGGCGATCCATTCGACATCGATTATGTCGCGCATGAAATGGGCCACCAGTTTGGTGCGGCGCACACGTTCAACAACGAATGCGGCGGCAACCGTGACAGCAATTGGTCGTATGAGCCCGGCAGTGGCAGTTCGATCATGGCTTATGCGGGCATTTGCGACCCGAACATCCAGAGCAATTCGGATGCGCAGTTCTTTGCGGGCAGCATTGCCCAGATCAGAAATACGATCAATGGAAATGGCGGCAGTTGTGCGGCCTTGACCAATAACAACAATACGCCCCCGGTCATCAGTGCCGGTATCGATTATACGATTCCGAAAGGGACGGCTTTCATCCTGACCGGTTCTGCCACCGATGCCGATAACGATGCATTGACCTATACCTGGGAACAATACGACAAACAAATCACGACGCAACCGCCCTTGGCCTCGGCCACCGAAGGACCGAATTTCAAACCGCAGGTCATTACCGATGTCCCGGTGCGCTATCTGCCGAGATTGGCCGATGTGCTCAACAACAACCTCGCACCGACCTGGGAAGTGATTTCGAACGTAGGACGCGAATACAATTTTGCCTTTACCGTACGCGACAACAACACCAACGGCGGCGAATCGGTGACCGATTTCATGAAAGTGACTGTTTCCGATACGGCCGGGCCGTTTAGCATTGTTTCTCCAAACACTGCCGTAAACTGGCCAGCGGCATCGAACCAAAATGTTACCTGGAATGTGGCCGGTACGACCGCAAATGGCGTCAATACGCCTTATGTCGATATTTTGCTTTCCACCAACGCCGGCTTGAGTTTCAATACAGTTCTGGCAGAAAATGTCCCCAACGATGGCAGCGAATTTATTACCGTGCCCAATACGCCCGGGACCGCCAACCGCATCATGGTGCGCGGCCACAACAATATTTTCTACGATGTATCGAACCAGAATTTTACGATTGCTGCCGCAGCGGCACCGACTTTTCTCGTCGGTGTAAACGGCAGCCAAAATGCCAGCATCTGTAAAGGTTCGAATGCTGTTTTTAGTTTCGATTATTCGACCCTGAACGGTTTTAGCGACACGACCAATTTCTCGGTTACGGGATTGCCTGCCGATGCGACTGCGCAGTTTTCACCGAATTCGACCAGCAGCAACGGAATCATACAAATGACCATTGCAAACACGCTCAATTCACCCGTTGGTTTTTACACCTTGGTGTTCACCGCGGTTTCGGGAAGCACCAGCAAAGTGGTGACCGTGTATCTGGACCTGCTCGATACGAATTTTTCGACGCTGGCCTTGAATTCACCCGCGGATGCTGCCGTTGGCGTAGGCATGAACCCGACATTGGAATGGAATGCCGATCCGATTGCATCGGCCTATGACGTCGAAGTCGCGACCGACGTTGCTTTTACCAATATCATCGCTTCGGCAGAAACGCCGTCCAACACTTATACGGTAACGGGGCTTGAGGAAGCGACGCTTTATTTTTGGCGTGTGAAACCCAAAAATGCGGCCTGTGGCGGAAACTTCAGCCCTACTTCGCAATTCACGACCGGCCAACTGGTCTGCAACGATTATGAGGCCACGAATGTTCCGGTTGCAATCCCTGCCGACGATGTGGCCACCGTAAGTTCCACACTGGAAATCGCCGATTCATTCTCCATAGAACAAGCCACTATTGCCTTAAACATTTCACATACCTGGGTGACCGATATCGCCGTGAAACTGATCAGCCCTGCCGGGACCGAAATCATGCTCGTGAGCCATGAATGTGGCGATAACGATGATATTGACGCGACATTTTCCGACAACGGCGTGCCATTGAATTGCAACGGCACACCCGTGATTTCGGGAACCGTCAAGCCCGAAACGCCATTGGGAACGCTCATGGGCGAAAACAGCAGCGGCACCTGGACACTCGAAGTCTTTGATGAATTTCCAGAAGACGGTGGCTTCATCAATTCCTGGAGCCTCAATTTGTGCAGCATCCAACCGGCATTATCGGTCAAGGAAAACAACATGCAAACCGACTTTGTCTTGCATCCGAATCCAAACAACGGAAGTTTTACCGTGCAACTCAACAAAGCCAATGGCAGTGACTATCAAATCAACATTTATGACCTACGTGGACGAAAGATTTTCGACAAAAAACCTGTGCTCCATGGCGGGGAATTAAATGAAACGATTACGATTGACGCCGCATCCGGAATGTATCTGATGGAATTGCAGAGCGGAAATGCCAAAACCGTAAAGAAATTCATAATTCGATAAGGTTCTAAAACGTTATGAAAGAAGCTACTGTAACTGGTAGCTTTTTTTATGATTATTTACAGAAAAACTGTAATTGAATTGTTTCCGAATCCTCTATATTTGGCAACCAAAACAAAACATCAAACCCACATGAAACACATTTTATCCCTTGTCCTGCTGATGGCTTTTTCATTTTGCCAAGCACAAATCACTTTTGAAAAAGGTTATTTCATAGACAATAGCGGAAAGCGAACCGAATGCTACATCAAGAACATGGATTGGAAGAACAACCCAACCGATTTCATGTACAAACTTCAGCTTGAAGATACAGAAGCGAGGACGGAAACGAAAAATAATGTGACCGAATTTGGCATCGACAATATTTCAAAATACAAAAGGTTCAATGTGAAGATTGAAAAATCGCATACCAATACCAATAAACTAACCAAAAACAAAGCGCCCAATTTTAAAGACGAAGTATTGTTTCTCAATGTCCTGATTGAAGGAGAAGCCAATTTATACCAATACACCGATGGCTTGCTAACCAAATTTTTCTTTGACAAAAAAGACCAACCCATCACACAATTGGTCTACATCAGATACCTGACCGAAACGGGAGAAGCGGCAGAGAACAACCAGTTCCGCCAGCAACTTTTGAACGCGCTCAAAGGCGACAACATTTCCGAAAATGATTTGAAAAAGATCAAGTACGAGAAGTCGGCATTGATCAAACTTTTTGAGAAATACAACAGCACAAGCAATACGGCCGTCAAAAAATTCGAGCGCAAGTCAACCGCAAAACCTTTTGCGTTTAAAGTGGTTGCCGGGGTAACATCGGGCTCTTTTGAAATGGAAATCCCACACCTAAAATACGACCAGCAACCCGCCGGGGATTTTAATACAGACAGCAAAATAAGCTATAAAGTCGGGGTTGAAGTAGAATATACGTTGCCCTTCAACAAAAACATTTGGCGGGTTTTCGTCAATCCAATGTATTCAAAGTTCGAAGCCGATGCCCAATTCAACACCTATGGTCTTTTCGGCGATCCGACCAGCAATACCGTTTCAACCCAATTCAATTTGATTGAGATTCCGCTTGGTGTAAGACGTTATTTTTACATCAATGACGCTTCTAAAATTTTCGTGGATGCGGCTTATGTCGTGAACGTGTATAACGGTACCGAAATCATTTACAACAAAAACCAAAATCCAGTAACTTTTGACAAGATTGATGCGGGCGGCTCTTGCGCTTTGGGACTGGGCTACAATTACAAAAAATTCGCGCTGGCCGCTTCGTTCAGCCTGCCCAAGAAATTCACCGTCGAAAAGGTCTATTCGGGCAGTTACAAAACCATCGGCCTGATTGCAAGTTATGAACTGTTCTAAAAACAAAAAGCTACCTGACCGGGTAGCTTTTTTGTTTGGATTTCAAAAAGAAATTAGCTGGTAAAACCGCCGTCGATGTTCAGGCTTGCTCCGTTGATGTAACCTGCTTCAGGTCCAGCCAAATAAGCCGCCAACCCAGCAATTTCTTCCACTTGGCCGTAACGACCCACCGACAGGAAGTTTTTGAGGTAATCGGCAAATTCACCGGTCTCTGGGTTCATGTCGGTGTTGACCGGACCAGGCTGGATGTTGTTGATCGTAATGCCCAGCGGACCAAAATCCCGCGCAAATCCACGGGTCATGCCTTGAATCGCCGCCTTGCTCATGGCGTAAACGCCACCGCCCTGGAACGGCATGCTGTCGGCGTTGATGCTGCCGATGTTGATGATGCGTCCGCCCTTGGTTAAATGTTTGGCCGCGGCCTTGATGGCCACGAATGCCGCTCGAACGTTGACATTGATGGTTTTGTCGAAATCTTTCGAGCGAAATGGCATCGGGCGCACCGAGTACCAAAACCCCGGCGCTGTTGACCAGGATGTCGAGCTTTCCTAAAGCGGCGACGGTTTTTTCGACCGCAGCTTCAACTGCTGCCGCATCGGCGCTGTCGGCCTGGATCGCGATGGCTTTCCTGCCGATTTTTTCGATTTCGGCTACGAGCGCGTTGGCTTTTTCGGTGCCCGATACATAAGTGAATGCGACATCTGCGCCATCGGCGGCCAATCTTTTAACGATTCCCGCGCCTATTCCGCGGCTTCCTCCTGTGACTAATGCTACTTTGTTGGATAATGTTGACATGATTTTATTTTTTTAGGATTAAACTTTCTCAGAAATCACGTTTGTTTTTTACGGTGATTTTCTTTGACAAAGTTGCGTCAACAGCAAGGGTGAAAGCATTGACAAATGGCAGAAAAAAGTCTTGACATTTGTCAATGAAAATGGGAATTGAATCTCAATGGTTGATTTGTTGAACCTTTGAACCGAAACCTCCATTCACGATTCGATTAAACAATTCAACGATTTACCGATTAAACGCGTATTGCGTTAGGGATTGAAACGAAAATCCTTTGCGGCGGAGCGCAGCGGAGCCGTAAAGATTGCAGTGTAAAGCCCGGCGCGCAGCGCAACGCCCAACTACTTCTTAGAAATATGATGGCGCACGCGGCTCAAGGTTTCAGCCGTGATGCCGATGTAGGCCGCGATCATGTGCTGCGGCAATCGGTTGGCCAGATCGGGGTAAATCCTGAGGAAGTCGCGGTATTTTTCCTCAGCCGTGAATGAAATATTCGACTGCACGCGGTTGCGCAATGCGATGAAACTGCGCTCGAGCAGATTGCGCATGAAGTGGTTGAAGGCCGGAACCTCGGCGTGCAGCATTTCCATATCGGGTTTGGAAATGAGCAGTACTTCGGAGTCTTCGTAAGCGTCGACGTTGTATTTGGCGGGGGTTTCGTAGATGTAGCTTTCGCGGTCGCCGGCCCACCAGTCTTCGGGTGAAAACTGGATGTAGTGCTCCTGCCCTTTGTCGTCGACCGAATAGGTGCGCAACAATCCCTTGAGCACAAACGCATTGTACCGCCAGACGTCGCCTTCCTGCACGAGGTATTGTTTGCGGCGTAATTTCTTGGTGCGGCTGACCGAGCGGAACAATTCGGCGTCCTGTTCGGACAGCTCGAAATGGCGGCGCAGATAGTCGATGAAGGATTCCACTTATTTTGAATTCGGGTTGTAGATTTCGTACCAGCCGCACAAATCGCCCTCGTCCATAAAGGTATTGGTAAATTGCAGCCCGCATTTTTCGAGTACTTTGACCGAGGCCGTGTTTTCCATATCGACATAGGCGCTGATGCGGTCGAGTTTCATTTCGTTGAAGCCAAAATCGAGGAACGTCTTGGCCGACTCGGTGCCATAGCCTTTGCCCCAATGCCTGGTCAGGAAGCGGTAACCGAGGTCGTAATTGTCCTTCCGGTCGTTAAGCTCGGCGATGTATTTGAGTCCGGCCCAGCCGATAAATTCACCGGTTTCCTTTAAAAGGACGGCCCAACGTCCGATGCCGTGTTCCTGGTATTGCTTGCGGATCATTTCGATGACATTTCGCGTCTGGTCGATGTGTGTCAGCGGAGGAACGCCGACATATTTGACCACTTCGGGATCGGCGTCGAGTTCGAACATCGCTTCGGCGTCGGATGGCAACAGTTCGCGGAAAAGCAAACGCTGCGATTCTATACTGGTTTTCATGGTGTTGTTTTTTGCAACGCTAATGTATCCAAAATAATCTTCAATTCCGATTGGAATTCGGGATTATCGTTGACGCTTTGGTGCGGCTGGCCTTTGAGCGTCAAAAATCGGTCGCCCGGTTTCAATAATTTACGGAGCCGGACCGAATTATCATAAGCAATCACCTGGTCGGCATCACCGTGGAAAATGTAAATCGGACATTTTGCTTTTTGGATAAATTCATGCGTTTCGAAATGGTACTTCTTAAGAAAATCGGGAATGAACGGAATGCGCGTATCGGCCAATTCGGTCAGGCTGTAATACGGCGCCTGCAAAATGAGTGTTGCAGGATGGTTTTGCGAAGCCAGATAGGCCGCCAGTCCGCTTCCGATCGAATACCCGATGACGATGGTCTGGTTTTCGGGATAACGGCGGGTCAGTTGGCGGTAGGCGGCGGAAACATCTGCGAAAAATTGCTTTTCGCTTTCGATGGTGCCGTCGCTTTTGCCAAAACCGCGGTAATCGAGGATGAAAATGTCGTACCCCAAACCGGTGTAAATCGGTGCGATGTCGCCCCAAGTGTCGAGTGCGCCGGCATTGCCGTGGAGGTAAAAAACGAGTCCTTTGGAATGGGGCGTCGTGAAAAGCAATCCGTTGAGTTTGGTATTATCTGGAGCAACAATCGTCATTTCCTCGAAAGGTTGTTCAAAATGAAAAGGATAATCCTTGTTCAATTTGGATGGGAAAAAGATCATCGATTCCTGGTTGAAATAGGCATACGCCAGAAACAACACATACACAATGCCGAAAAAAATTCCGAGAGAAACCAATACAAATCTTAAAGCGCGCATACAAAATGGTTTGGATTCGTAAATATAAATCAAATCCGGTATCGGCTTGCTATGCAGAAATTTTATATGTTTGCAACCACATTTATTTGCGCATGATTTCCAAATTGTCCATCATCATTCCGGCCTTCGACGAAGAAAAAACCATTCATTTGATTTTGGATAAAGTCCGGAATGTCCAACTGATCGGCGATTTGACCAAAGAAGTCATCATCGTAGACGATTGTTCGCGCGACCAAACCTACACCCGATTGCTCGCCTACAAGGACAGCCATCCCGAAATGGATTTGCGCGTATTGCAACATCCCAAAAACAAAGGAAAAGGCGCGGCCTTGCATACCGGCATCAAGGAAGCCACGGGCGAAGTATTGGTCATTCAGGACGCCGACCTCGAATACGACCCCGAAGAATACAATCTGCTTTTGAAACCGATTCTCGACGGCCATGCCGATGTAGTCTATGGCAGCCGTTTCATGGGTGGCAACGCGCACCGTATCCTGTTTTTCTGGCACACGGTGGGCAATAAATTCCTGACGTTCCTGAGCAACATGATGAACAACTTTAACCTGACCGATATGGAAACCTGCTACAAGATGTTCCGTACCGACATCATCAAGGGAATTCAATTCAAGGAAAACCGTTTTGGTTTTGAGCCCGAAGTCACGGCCAAGATTGCCAAGATCAAAGGCATCCGGTTGTATGAAGTGGGCATCAGCTATTACGGGCGTACGTTCGAGGATGGCAAGAAAATTAGCTGGCGCGACGGATTCAAAGCCATTTACTGCATTTTCCGTTACGGATTTTAATTTTATTCTTCGTCCTCGGGTTCAAAAAACAATGGCTCGATCATGATCTTGTCGGCCATCATCTCTATTTTTTCGGTGACTTCCGAAGCGAAAAACAAACGCTGGGTTTTTTCGGCGCTTTCCGACAAACGTGAAACGGCCGCATCCTGGCGGTTTTTGAACAATACATCGGCATCGTCCACGACAAACATCCTGATGGTATTCATATTGAAGCCTGCCGTCGAAAACAAGGTATTGATGATCGTTGGCGTTCCGATCAGCACATCCAAACCGAGCGAAATGTGGTTTTTGTCGTAATCGATGTCGCCTTTTTCATGTACGCCAAACACACGCAAATTGGTGTAATTGCCCAGTGTGCGGAACATCGCGACCATTTCGTTCATTTTTTCCTTGTCGGCCACCATGACCAAGGCACGCGTACTTTCCCCTAACGCCTTTTCCATTTTCTGGATGACGTTCAGGACAATCGTGGTCGTCTTGCCCGAACTTCCCGGTGAAATCACGACACAATCGGCGCCGCTTTTGATCGATGACCAGGTCGCTTGCTGTATTTCGTTGGGCTCGACGAGGTCGTTCTCGGCGAGTGCTTTTTGAAGGTTGGGGTTTATTTTTTTGAGGTTCATAGCTTTTGATTGGCCGCGAATTCACGAATCAGTTTTTCTTTATTCGTGAATTCGTGGTTATTTTTATTTACTTGCAAACAATTTTACATCATTCTCCGAAATCTCATTGCCGCCCAGAATAATCAATCGCTCGACGACATTGCGCAATTCGCGGATGTTGCCAGTCCAATCGTATTCCTGCAGCAATTGGATCGCCGCCGCCGAAAACGTCTTGGGAGCCGTGCCCTGTTCCTCGGCAATCTTGACGGCAAAATGCTCAATGAGCAATGGAATGTCGTCGCGACGGTCGTTCAAAGCCGGAACTTTCACTAAGATGACGGCCAAACGGTGGTACAAATCCTCACGGAAGCGGCCTTCGGCGATCTCTAGCTTGAGGTCTTTGTTGGTTGCGGCCACGACGCGTACGTCGACCTTGATTTCCTTTTCATCACCCACGCGCGAGATCTTGTTTTCCTGCAAGGCGCGCAATACCTTGGCCTGTGCCGACAAACTCATGTCACCAATTTCATCCAGGAAAATCGTACCCTTGTCTGCGGCCTCGAACTTGCCTGCGCGGTCCTTGACGGCCGAGGTAAATGCCCCTTTGACATGCCCAAACAATTCGCTTTCGATGAGTTCAGATGGAATCGCGGCGCAGTTGACTTCGATCAGCGGCGCGTTGGCGCGTTCGCTTTTTTCGTGCAGCCAGTGCGCGACGAGTTCTTTTCCGGTTCCGTTTGGGCCGGTGACGAGCACGCGCGCATCGGTTTTGGCGACCTTTTCGATGATTTCCTTGATGTGGTTGATCGCGGCGCTTTCGCCGATCATCTCATAGTTCTTGCTGACTTTCTTCTTGAGGATTTTGTTTTCGACGACGAGCTGTTTTTTGTCGAGCGCGTTGCGCACCGTGTTGAGCAAACGATTCAAATCGGGTGGTTTCGAGATGTAATCGAACGCACCGAGCCGCATGGTCTGGATGGCCGTTTCCATATCGCCGTGGCCCGAGATCATGACCATCGGGATTTCGGGTTTGATTTTCTTGACCGCCTCGAGCAGTTCGACGCCGTCCATTTTGGGCATCTTGATGTCGCACAACACGAGGTCGTAATCGGTGGTCTTGATTTTTTCGAAACCCGAGATGCCGTCTTCGGCGTCCTCGACAATATAGCTGTCGCTTTCTTCGGATAGTATTTTGGTGAGCACGCGGCGAATGGCGGCTTCGTCTTCGATGATCAGTATTCTGGGCATTCGGATTTTTTGTTTAATTGTTGAACCGTGTAATCGTTTAACCGGGAAGTTCTAAAGATACGGATTTTTTCTAGCCCTGATGGGAGCGGCATCCTTTTGCGTCCATTTGATATTAAGAGGAGGAAGCCCTGTGGGCTTCAGGTAGATATTTTCATGGCCGTAAAAGATACAGCGGACAGCAGGTTCCCGGCTCCTAAAAAACTAAAAGCATCAACACTTTTAATATTTCACCCACTTGAAAATTTCCTTCCAACTCGGTTTTTTCCCATACATCAGGATGCCGACGCGGTAAATCTTGGCCGCAAACCAAACCACGCCCATAAATGTCCCGAACAAAATCAGGATCGACAGCACAATTTGCCATATCGGCACGCCAAACGGGATGCGCATGAGCATGACGATCGGCGAGGTCAGCGGCACGAATGAAAACACCGTGGCGACGGTTCCGTGGGGATCGTTCATGACGGTGAAAATCCCGATGTAAACGGCGAGGATCAGCGGCATGATGATCGGCAACAGGAATTGCTGTGAATCGGTTTCGTTGTCGACCGCGGCGCCGATGGCCGCATAAAATGAGCTGTACAGAAAATACCCGCCGACGAAAAAGATCACGAAACAAACCGGCATCAGGATGTAAGGCAGTTCTTTGATCTGCGCAATCAGTACAGGAAAATCGCCGATGCTTTGTTGGGCGGCCTGCATCATTTCGGGCGAAACATTGGCGCTTTGCGTGGCACTCGGTCCGAAAATCGCGGTGCCGACAAACAATAACGAGAAACCGATGATGGCCCAGATGATGAACTGCAACACGCCCGCGAGCGAAGTGCCGATGATTTTACCCATCATGAGTTGGAACGGTTTGACCGACGAAATGATGATCTCGATGATGCGGTTGGTTTTTTCTTCGATCACGCTGCGCATGACCATGTTGCCGTAGATGATGATGAACATCATAATGAGATAACCGAAACAACAACCGATGACAATCTTGAGTTCGTTGAAGCCCTTGACACTTTGCTCGCCCGAGGATTTGGACAGGCTGATGCTGACGTTGGCTTTGGCTTTTTCAAACGCAACGGTGTCGAGTTTGGCGAGTTCGAGATTGGTTTTGGTCAGTTTTTCGGCGATGGTGTTTTCGAGCGAACGCAAGAAGGACAGGCTCGGGCTGTCGTCGGAAATGTATTGGATTTGCTTTTCGAGCGCTTTCGGATCGGCTGATTTGGGGATGAACAACACGCCTTCGTAATAACCGCTCGTGATGCTGTCGCGCAGGATTTTCATATCGACCGAGCTCAGGTCGGCGTAATGGTATTCGTCGGAATTCTTGAATTCGTGCGCGAACATTTTGGATTCGTCGTGGATCGCGATCTGCTTGACATCGGCCTTGAGGTTGCTCAAATACATGACAAAGGCACCGATGCCGACAAACAGCAACGGGCTCAAAAACGTCATCACGATGAACGATTTGTTGCGGACTTTCGCGATGAATTCTCTCTTGATGATTAGGGATAGCACACTCATGGCTTAGGCGTTGGGGTTGTAATTGTTCGACGTGACGGTTTGGATGAAAATATCGTTGGCCGTTGGGATTTTTTCCATGAAATGCGTGACCTGTCCGCGTTGGGTCAGGATGTTGAGCAAATCGTTTGGCGTGGCATTGCCGATCTGGATTTCGAGTTTGAGTTCGTCGTTGAGCGATTTGAAATGCGTCTGCGCGACGGTAAATTTCTGCGTGAGGTCGTACATCAAACCTTCGACATTGGCCGTCAGGATGCCGACTTCGAAACTGTTGGTGCGGAACTGGCGCTTGACGTCATTGAGCTTGCCCTCGATGAGTTTGTTCGATTGGTGGATCAAGGCGATGTCGTCGCACAATTCCTCGACGCTTTCCATGCGGTGCGTCGAGAAAATAATCGTTGAGCCATTTTTCTTGAGTTCGAGGATTTCGTCCTTGATCAGGTTGGCGTTGACCGGATCGAAGCCCGAGAACGGTTCATCGAAAATGAGCAGTTTGGGTTTGTGCAAAACGGTCACGACGAATTGGATTTTCTGTGCCATGCCTTTGGACAATTCCTGGATTTTCTTGTTCCACCAGCCTTTGATCTCGAGTTTGTCGAACCAGAATTCGAGTTGTTTTTTGGCTTCTTCCTTAGACAATCCTTTGAGTTGCGCCAGATAAAGGCACTGCTCGCCCACTTTCATCGATTTGTACAAACCGCGTTCTTCGGGCAGGTAGCCGATGTGCTGCACGTGTTTGGGATGCAACGCTTCGCCGTCGAGGATGATTGCGCCGCTGTCGGGCATGGTGATTTGGTTGATGATGCGGATCAGTGAGGTTTTTCCCGCGCCGTTCGGTCCGAGCAGGCCATAGATGCTGCCTTGGGGAACCGATAGTGAAACTTCGTTGAGTGCCGTGTAGTCGCCGTATTGCTTGACGACTTTCCTGACTTCCAATATGTGGTTCATTGATTTTTTTGTTTGCGTAAATGTACGGATTTAGAGCAGCAATGGATACAAACGTTACAAACTTGTTGGAACTTTTTTGCATCGGGAAGGATTCAAAAAAAAACCCACCCTTATTTGCACAAGGATGGGAAAAATTGCTATGAAAAAGAAATTACTAGTTACCTAGTAACAATTCAAATGTAAAATATTTTTTTAATTTATGAAAACATATCCTTAACTTTTTCAAAAAAAGATTTGTCGCTTTTTTCGGGATGCGGCTCGAAATTTTCCTCTTGCAATGATTTTTCGAAAAAGGCTTTTTGTTCTTTATTGAGGTTTTTGGGCGTCCATACATTGACGTGCACCAAAAGGTCGCCGCTGCCGTATCCGTTGAGGCTTGGAATTCCCTTGCCCTTGAGTCGTAGGATTTTTCCCGATTGGATGCCTTCTTCGAGTTTGATGCGTACTTTTCCGTTGACCGCATCGATGTCTTTCGAAATCCCGAGCACCGCCTCGGGGAAACTGATGTACAGGTCGTAATGCAGGTTTTCACCTTCGCGCTTGAGGAATTCGTGTTCGACTTCTTCTATGGCTACGATCAAATCGCCGGGAATACTGTTGGTTCCGGGCGCTTCGTTTCCTTTATTGGCTACTTTGAGTTGCATCCCATCGACGACACCCGCCGGAATTTTGATCGATACGGTTTCTTCGGCAGTGACCAATCCGTGCGCATCGGCTTCGGCTGGTTTCTTATCGATGATTTGGCCGGTACCGTGGCAGGTCGGACAAGTCGATGCCGATTGCATCCGGCCCAAAATTGTATTGGTGACACGCATCACCTGGCCTTGCCCGTTACAGGTTGCGCAGGTTTTATAGGTCACGCCCTTCGCCTGTACTTTGCGTTTTACTTTTACTTTTTTCTCGACGCCGTTGGCAATATCCTCGAGATTCAATTTGACTTTGATGCGCAGGTTGCTGCCCTTGGCCCTCGCCTGACGTGCACCGCCGCCGCCGAATCCTGAAAATCCGCCGCCGCCAAATGCACTCCCGAAAATGTCCCCGAACTGGCTAAAGATGTCGTCCATGTTCATGTGGTGACCGCCGCCGAAACCGCCCGCCTCGAATGCCTGGTGCCCGTATTGGTCATATTTGGCTTTCTTGTCCGGGTCGCTCAACACTTCGTAAGCCTCGGCCGCCAATTTGAAATTTTCCTCGGCTGCCTTGTCACCCGGATTTTTATCGGGATGGAATTCGAGTGCCTTTTTGCGATACGCCTTCTTGATGGCCTGTGCATCGGCGCTTTTGTCTACGCCCAGTATTTCGTAAAAATCTTTTTTCATATCTCTCTCAAATGCGAATTATTGACCGATGACCACTTTAGGGAAACGGATAATTTTGTCGCCTAATTTATAGCCTTTTTCGAGAACATCGACGATTTTTCCTTTCAAGTCATCGGACGGGGCGGGAATTTGCGTGATGGCCTCTGCAAAATCGGCATCGAAAGCATCGCCGCTTTTAACGGCTACTTCTTCGAGTCCTTTGGAAGTCAAGGTGTTTTTGAGTTTTTCATGGATCAACTGTACGCCTTTGGCCAGCGCCTCATCGCCCGATTTGGTAATTTCTGCCATTGCCCTGTCAAAATCGTCCAAAACGGGAAGCATCGACTGTAATACTTCCTGGTTGGCAGTCTTGAACAAATCGATCCGCTCTTTGGCAGTACGTCGCTTGTAATTTTCAAACTCGGCAAAAAGACGCAGGAATTTGTCTTTTTCATTGCCGAGGTCTTGTTTCAATTGCTCCTCAATACTTAATTCCTCTACGATGAGCTGTTCTCCATTGGCATTGGCTTCGATGGTTGCCTCATCTAATTCTTTTTCGTTTTCAGTATTTTCAGTAGTCATTTTGCTTTTATTTTTAAAAATATTCTTGTAATTCATAGTTGGGTTTGCCGAATGACAAAAGTATTGCCATTTGTGGAAAAATGCCAAATTGTCACCTGTTTTTGATTGCATTTTTTAGGTCCGTGTGGAAAGAGGATTCAAGTTTTAACAAAAAAATTAATAGAATTTTAAGACTGTTTCGGTTTCTATTTGATTATGTTTGTTATCCTGAATTGAAAAATTCTCTGAAAAAGAAATCTTAAGGTTAGGCCAGAATGGCTTTTAAAATATTATTAATTCACCACCTTATAATTAAAAAAAGCGCTGTCAGAAACAGCGCTTTTTTTTATGCCAATAAGTCGTTCAGGGCTTGTTCGAGGTGGTGGTACCGGAATTCAAAACCATTGTCTATGGCCTTTTGGCTGCTGACCTTTTGGCTCGCAAACAACAGCATGTGCATTTCCCCAAGCATTATTTTCAAAAGAAACTGCGGTATGTTGGGCATAAAAAACGGTTTATTGAGCTTGGTAGCGATGGCTTTGGTCAGTTCGGCATTGGTTACCGGATTCGGCGCGACCGCATTGTAGACACCTTGCCATTCTTTCAAGATGGCAAAATAGTACAGGTGGACCAAATCGGAAATGTGAATCCAGGACTGCCATTGCTTGCCGCTCCCGAAAGGAGAGCCCAGCCCCATTTGTATCGGTTTTTTCATTTCCTTCAAGGCACCGCCCTTGTCCGAGAGCACCAGTCCGGTCCTGATTTTACAGACTTTTATATTGAGCAGTTTGAACTTATCAACCGATTCTTCCCATTTCACGACCACATTGCCAAGGAAAGAAGCATCGACCGATTTGTTGTCCTCGGTGTAATTCTGGGTCAGGCTGTCAGGGTAAATCCCGATGGCCGAGGCAGAAACAAAATGTTTGACCTGGTGCGGGTTGCATTTGAGCAATTTGTAGAGCAGGTTGGCCGATACGATACGGCTTTCGATGATTTCCTGTTTGTAGGTCTGTGTCCAGCGTTTGGAAATCGAAGCGCCCGCCAGGTGCACGATCACATCGACACCGAGCATGCAATTCTCATCGATGACGCCTTGCTGCGGATTCCAGTGAAACCCTTGGTAATTGGGTTCGTTCTTTAAATCTTTTTTGGAAGTGGAAAGATAATGGATGCTGTGCCCGTTTTGCAGCAGCAACGAAGCCAGTTCGCTGCCGATCATTCCCGTAGCACCGGTAATCAATATTTTCATGGGCATCCGTTTTGGTTGTTGATTCTTTCGATTAAGGAAAAGGAAGACTTTCCCTACTTTCAAAAGTACGCCCGCATCCGCCAAATTAAATGTTAATTAGGTTAGGTTTAACGTTGGTTTTCCCTTTGTTTGGGCTTGACCGTCCATTCGAAAAGCATTTCCGAAACCACTTCGCCATTTTCATTGGTACCAATAGAAGTCATCCAGCAGGTTTGCCCCTCGCCTGTAGCCAACGCTTCTTTAATCGCCTCTTTGATTTTGATGCCGTCTTGGCAGGAAAATACAATTTTGCCTGTTGCCTTTTTGGTAAAGGTGCATTTGTTTTGCGCGACGAGCATCGAAATGGGATGCCCGCTTTTGCGGATGTGGTTCATGACCAAAGCGCCGGTAGACAATTCGGCGGCCATCGCCTGCACGGCAAAATACATCGATTGGAAAGGGTTTTGGTTGATCCAGCGGTGGCGTACGGTGACTTCGCATTTTTGGTCATCGATGCCCCTGGCGCGCACCCCACATAGGAAAGCTGATGGGAGTTTGAAAAAGAGAAACTTATTGATATTGCCTGCTGTAAAGTCCATTGTTTATTGATATTTTATTGAAATATACACCTTTTTGGATTACAAACAGTCATTTTTTAATTGTTAAATTTTTGTTAATAATTAGTACTATGCAAAACAAGATACTGGTTTTTAAATATATATTTGCATAAGAAATTACTATCTAACATTTAGAACTATGGAAACCACTAATACCAAAAACACCGCTGCACTGATCCACCTGAGTACTTTGTCGCAATACCTGGTTCCTTTTGGAAACTACATTTTACCGGTAGTGATTTGGAGCTCGACCAAAGACAAATCGCCCTACATTGATGCGCAAGGCAAACAAGCCATCAATTTCCAATTGAGCCTTTTCTTGTACACACTTGTTTTGGGGCTGATCGCGTTTCCCATCCTGTTCTTCACCGTATTCAAAAACGTAACGCTTTCGAGTATTTTCAATGGCGAAGATTGGATCATCGAGAATTTTAGCTTGGGCAACATCAGCGGAATGGTCGCCGTTGCGGTAATGGCCGGCTTTTTATTCTGTGCTTTGAAAGTCACTGAATTTTTCCTGATCATCTACGCTTCGGTCCAATCATCCAATGGCGAAGATTTCAAATATCCTTTGACGATTCCATTTATAAAGTAATCAAGGTTTCAATCATCACAAATCAATCATCACAATCAATCACTCGAGTTTCAATCATCAATCAAAAAACACAATCAATCACAATCAATCACAATCATCACCCGAGGCGCCGCCGACACGAGCTTTAACGAACTGGCGAAGCAATTGTTTGGAGCGTAGCGGAAAAAATCAACCGAAACTAACCCAGCCTTATCCTGATCTTGAATTGTTTTTTGCCAAATTTCAATTTGGGGTCAGGAAAGTCCGGGAAGTTTCAAAATCAAATCATCAAATCAATCATTAATCATTAGTCAAAAAACGAAAATCATCATGAAATCAACAATCATCACTCTCGGCCTTTTCCTTACCGCAATCTTGGGACAGGCACAAACAAACGAAAAAAGAAACGTATCCTCATTCTCAAAAATTGAAGTGAAAGACCCGATCGAATTGATTTACACCGAAGGCGAAGCACCGGCAATCAACGTTACCGGCAATGCCGGCCAATTGGCCAATGTCTCAACCGAAATCAACGACGGCATGCTCAAAATCCAACTCAAAGACACCAAAGAACCCATGGAAAAATATACTGTTTATGTAACCGGGCACGACCTCAGCAGCCTCAAGGCTTCGAAAAATGCGGTCGTAAACGTCACCAACCAAATCTCGGCTCCGGAATTCAGCCTGACCTTGAGCTCGGGTGCCCAATTCAGCGGTAGCATCTTAACGCCGAAAAGCGTATCGATCAAAGCCGATGACAGTACTTTTTACAAAGGTTTTGTACAAACCGATGCCGTGTACGGCGATTTTTCGGACCAGGCCAAAGCCATCCTGACCGGGAATGCGCAGACGGCCATGATCAAAACCAACCACTACGCCTTGTGCGATGCGGGGAATTTTTCAGCCGAGAAATTGTTCATCAATGCACGGGAGTATTCCACCACAAAAATATACGCCAAAAAGAACATCGACATCCATGTAGGCGAATCGGCAAGAGTGACTTACAGCGGCAAACCAAGTGAAGTAAAAATGAATGAAAATGCGGTCGGAACCAACGGCAAAATGACCAAAACGGTTATTGCCGCGAAATAAGACCCGGAAAATGAAAGCTAAAAAAACGAAAACGGGATTGTGTAAACTACATGAAACCGCCGCAAACTATAAATAGAAACTTATGAATATTGAAAACACAAAAGCCCAGATGCGTAAAGGTGTTTTGGAATTCTGTATCTTATCGGTCTTAAAAGAGCAAGATGCCTATACTTCTGAAATATTGGACACTTTAAAAAACGCAAAACTACTTGTAGTGGAAGGCACTGTTTACCCTTTGCTGACAAGACTCAAAAATGACGGACTGCTCAACTATCGTTGGGAAGAATCGACATCGGGACCGCCGCGCAAATATTACGGCCTGACCGAAAACGGAAAAATTTTCCTCAATGAATTAAACGGCACCTGGACAGAATTGTCGGATGCGGTAAACATAATCACAAACCAAAAATAAAAGTCATGAACAAGACAGTAAATATAAATTTAGGCGGTATGTTTTTTCACATCGACGAGGATGCATACCAAAAACTCACCCGTTACTTTGACGCCATCAAACGTTCGCTTTCCAACTCGAGCGGACAGGACGAAATCATCAAGGACATCGAGATGCGCATCGCCGAAATCATCTCGGAAAAACACACCCATGACAAACAGGTGATCAATGTGCGCGAAGTCGACGAAATCATCGCGATCATGGGCCAACCCGAAGATTACCGCATCGAGGACGATGGCGACAACAAACAAACGACCGTTCCTAATTTCGAATACGTCCGCAAATCGAAAAAACTGTACCGCGACACCGAAAAAGGCATGCTCGGTGGGGTTTGCTCAGGACTCGGCCATTATTTCGGTATCGATGCCGTATGGCTCCGCATCCTGTTCATCGTGCTCGTCGTGGCCGGTGTGGGAACGGGAATCATCGCTTACATCGTATTGTGGATGGTGACGCCTGCCGCGGTGACGACTTCGGAAAAACTCGAAATGACGGGCGAACCGGTCAACATTTCGAACATCGAACGCAAAGTGCGCGAGGAATTCGAGAATGTATCCGATAAATTCAAGAATGCCAACTACGACAAGATGGGAAACCAGGTCAAAACTGGTTTTGAAAGGGCAGCCGGAAATGTCGGCGATGTGTTTTCGGTTATCTTCAAGGCTTTCGCCAAAGTATTGGGCGGTGTGATTGCGATTTTCGCGGGGATGACCTTGATCGGGTTGCTCATCAGCTTTTTCATGCTCGGATCGACCTCCTTCATCGACATGCCGGTGCACAATTACATCGACGCGCTCAATTATACCGATCTGCCGATGTGGATCATCGGGTTGCTCGGACTTTTCGCGATTGGCATCCCGTTCTTCTTCTTGTTCCTGCTCGGGCTCAAATTGCTCGTCGACAACAACAAATCGATCGGCAACATCGCCAAGTATACCTTGCTGGCCGTATGGCTCATCAGCGTCGGGATCTTGACGACCTTGGGCGTGAAACAGGCCACCGAATTCGCCTACAAAGGCAAAGTGGTCCAAAAAGAAACCTTGCAGATCAAACCGACCGATACGCTTTTCGTGAAGTTCCGTTACAATGACTATTTCGCCAAGAACGTGAACCATAGAAACGATTTCGAATTCGTACAGGACGAAAACGGCAAAGATGTGATCTATTCGAACGAGATTTCATTCCAGATCCTCAAAACCGATGCGGCCCTGCCGTACATCCAGATCGAGAAACAAGCCAAAGGCAAAACGATTGCCGAGGCCAGACAGCGTGCCGAAAAAATCACTTATGCTTACAAACTCGAAGGCAACCAACTCATTTTCGACAACTATCTTTTGGCCGAAGTGGCGAGCAAATACCGCGACCAGGAAGTAGAAATCTTCTTGTACCTGCCCAAAGGAACCATCCTCAAAACCGATGAGAGCGTACAAGAATATGACCGTTCGGACGATGGCTTCTTCAACCTGCACTGGTCCGGAAATTACACCTATAAAGTGGATGCCGACCAAGTGAAATGCCTCAACTGTCCTGCCGAGGAAAACGAATGGAACGATGTAGATGCAGACCATGAAACAGCCGAAGATTCCACCACAACGATGATCCTCAACGACAACGGCATCCTGATCAAAAAAGGCAAAACCGAGGAAACCAAAGATGTAAAAAGCATCAAGATCAACGAAGACGGAGTCACCATTAAAACCAAATAACCATGATGCGCTTTATCCTTTTTATCACCAAAATAATCGTAGCGACAACCATTGCGTTACTGTTTGCTTCCTGCCGATTCGATGTCGATTTAGGGCCAGGGCTCGAAGGCGACGGCAATGTCGTGACCGAAAACCGCAACAACGACACCCCGTTTACGGCCATCGAAATCAGCCGCGGACTAGAACTCGAAGTGGAACAATCTTCCGAAAGATCGATCTCGGTCGTGGCCGATAAGAATTTGCAGCAGCACATCACCACCGAGGTCAACAACGGGATATTGACCATCACCACCGATGTGGACATCAACGATGCTTCTTCTAAAAAGATCATCGTCAAATTGCCCGACATTACCAGTTTGCAGGCATCGAGCGGTGCTTTCATCGAAAGCCTCAATACGATCAAGGGCCAAAACATCGGGCTCACGACCAGCAGTGCGGGTGAAATCAAGATTTCGGTCGAAGCCGACAATGTCACCGTCGAAAGCAGCAGCGGCAGCAATGTACGGCTCAAAGGAAAGGCATTCAAGCTCGAAACCGATGCCTCGAGCGGTAGCGTCATCGATGCCGAAGCCATGTTGGCCAATGACGTGATTTCGGATGCCTCCAGCGGAAGCGTCACCAGCGTCTATCCATTGGGCAGCCTCAAGGCCGAAGCCAGCAGTGGCAGCAGCGTGACTTACCACAACGAACCCAAGAACATCAGCCGGGATGCGAGTTCTGGCGGCAGTATTACCAAAGAATAGACAAAAAATCCCGTTTCAAAGCGGGATTTTTTTTATCTTAAACTCCGAAATCGTTTGTAACAAATTGGGGGGAGCTCCGTCCTACCCCGAGTCAATCGTCCATCAGAAAATTATTAATCACCAATAAAAACAACCAACCAAACTTCTATGGAATTAACCATCAAAAACCTCGACAAAAAATACAGCAACGGCGTACATGCCCTGCACGATGTTTCACTCACCATCCAGAAAGGCATGTTCGGGCTGCTCGGTCCGAACGGCGCCGGAAAATCTTCGCTGATGCGTACACTGGCGACCTTGCAGGATGCCGACAGCGGTTCGGTCATGCTCGGCGACATCGACGTCTTGCACAACCGCGATGCCGTACGCAAAGTTCTGGGGTATTTGCCACAGGAATTCGGCGTATATCCGCGTACCTCGGCCGTCGAATTGCTCGACCACCTGGCCATGCTCAAGGGTTTCGAATCGAAAGCCGAACGCAAACAGATCGTAGAGGATTTGCTTGTCAAAGTCAATCTCTGGGACCACCGAAAGAAAGCGGTAAGCAGCTACAGCGGCGGGATGCGCCAGCGTTTCGGGATTGCGCAATGTCTCATCGGAAATCCGAAACTTGTCATCGTGGATGAGCCAACCGCCGGTCTCGACCCGGGCGAGCGCAACCGTTTCTACAACATCCTGAGTGAAATCGGGGAAAATATCATCGTGATTTTATCGACCCACATCGTACAGGACGTCCGCGAATTGTGTACGCAGATGGCCGTCATGAACCACGGACGCGTACTGTTCAGCGGCAACACCGACGACGCTTTGCTCGAAGTGCGCGGCAAGGTCTGGGAAAAGAAAGTCGGCAAAACCGAACTGCAGCAATACCAGAACGACTACAAAGTCATTTCGAATAAATTGGTGGGCGGGCAACCCCTGATCCACGTGTTCTCGGAAACGCCGTTGAACAGTGGTTTCATCCAGGCCGAAGAAAACCTCAAAGACGTCTTTTTCGCCAAACTCAACGAACTCGTCTAACCTTTATCCGTAACTCTTATGTGGACATTTATACGTTATGAATTGCGGTATTGGCTGCGCACGCCGATGATTTGGATTTTCCTGTTCATCAATACCTTGCTCGTTTTCTTTGCGATGGCTTCCGACAATGTACAGATCGGCGGCAGCATCGGCAACATCCATAAAAATGCACCTTATGTCATCGAGAACTTTTACTCGGTCATGTCGGTTGTCTGTCTGTTGATGACGACGGCTTTCATGAATGCGACGGCAAACCGTGACTTCCAGTACGGAATGCACCAGTTTGTGTTTTCCTCCCCGATCAAGAAAAGTGATTATTTCTTCGGAAAATTCTTCGGAGCCGTGATTATTTCAGTGATTCCGATGCTCGGCGTTTCACTCGGTGCGCTGCTTGCTCCTGTGCTGTCGCCTTTGTTTGGCATGGCGCCGGCGGAACGTTTCGGCGAAATCATCTGGTCGGCACACCTGTACGGCATCCTCAATTTCGGTTTGCCCAATGTGATCATTTCAGGGGTTTTGCTGTACAGTCTTGGCATTATTTTCAGGAGCAGTATGGTTTCGTTTATCGGTGGAATGTTGCTACTGATCATCTATTCGTTTTCGGGCAGGTACATGCGCGACATCCAGAACGAATTTGCCGCCAGCCTCATCGATCCTTTTGGCGGTACCGCCTTCGAAATCATGACCAAATACATGACCGTGGCCGAGAAAAATGCACAATCGGTGGCTTTTATGGGCGACTTGATGCTCAACCGCTTGCTGTGGATCGGCATTACGCTCGTGATCCTGTTTGTGGTCTACTGGCGTTTCTCCTTCAACAGCCGCAATGAAAAGGCGAAGAAACCGAAGAAAATCAAGCACACCCCAGCACCGGTTGCTTCCAACGCTGTTTTCGAACCTACCAAGGCCAATGCCTTTTCGCTTTCCATTTTCTGGAACATCATCAAGTTTGAAACCCGGGCCATTGTCAAGAGCCCCTCTTTCCTGACGCTGATGATCATCGGACTCATCTTGCTGATCGCCGATCTGACGATGCTGACCAGCATGTTCGGCACCACAAGGTATCCGGTGACTTACATCGTCGTGGCCAGCATCGAGGACAATTATGAGTTGTTCATGATTGGTTTCATCACTTTTTACACAGGCATTCTGGTCTGGAAAGAACGCGATGCCAAGATCAATGAAATCGAAGACGCGACACCGGTTTGGAGCGGGATGTTGTTCGCAGCCAAGGTCATCGCCATCATGACCGCGATTGCGATCGTGCTGATCGGATCGATTGTCATCGGTGTGATGGCGCAAACCCTGTACGGTTACACGCGCTACGAACTCGACGTTTACATCAAGTCTTTGCTGGGATTGCGTTTGCTGGCGTTCCTGTTTTTGACGATTCTTTCGCTGTTGTTCCATTACCTGATCAACAACCGCTACATCGCTTATTTTGCGTTCGTGACGTTCATCATCGTCAACAGTTTCATTTGGGGATTGCTCGAATTCGACAGCAACATGATTTCGTTCGGACACCGTCCTACCGTAACGTATTCGGATATGAACGGTTTTGGGCCATTTGTACCGGGCATGGCTTGGTTCAGCTTGTATTGGACATTGTTTTGTTTGATTTTGTGTTTCGTGATCTCGCTGTTTTACATCCGTGGAAAAGAGCCGCAATTCCGCTATCGTTGGGCCGAGGCCAAAATACGGTTCGGGCAGAAACGCATGGCCATTATCGCCAGCATTGTCATTTTTGCGCTCTGCGGCAGTTTTGTGTATTACAACACCAAAGTGCTGAACCACTACGATTCTTCGGAAGCACAGGAAAGCAAACAGGTCGATTACGAAAAGAAATACAAGAAATACGAGCATTTGGTACAGCCGCGTTATTGCAAAATCGATTACCAGATCGATATCATGCCCGAAGACCGAAGCCTTGTGGCCAAAGCACAATTTTGGCTCAAAAACGTTTCTGTGCAACCGATCCAAGAAGTGCATTTTTCGATGCCTTCGCTTTCGGAGGAAGTAAAACTGTCCATTGCGGGCCAACTCAAACACAACGACAAGGATTTGTATTACCGCATCTACAAACTCAACCATCCGCTCTTGCCGAACGATTCGATCAAGGTCGATTACGAGCTCCAGAAAATCAACAAAGGTTTCGAGAATGAAGTCAGCTTTACGCAACTCACGCAGAATGGGACTTTCTTCAACAATACCGACATCATGCCGTCGATCGGATACAACAGCGAAATCGAGATTTCGGACAAGAACGAACGCGTCAAGCGCAAACTGCCGCCACGCGAGCGCATGCCGAAACTCAATGACAACGACCTCAAAGCCCGATCGAATACCTACCTCAACAGCGATTCGGATTGGGTCACCGTCAACACGACCATCAGTACTTCGCCTGACCAGATTGCGATTGCGCCGGGTTCGCTCGTCAAAACGTGGACATCGAATGGAAGAAAATATTTCAATTACAAACTCGACCAGAAATCGCTCAATTTCTATTCGTTCATTTCGGGAAGATATGAAGTGGCGCGCAAGAAATGGAACGGCATCGACCTCGAAGTCTATTACGACAAGGCACACGCCTACAACGTCCCGAATATGCTCAGCAGCATGCAGAAATCGCTCGATTATTACACGACAAATTTTGGTCCGTACAGGCACAAACAATGTCGCATTATTGAATTTCCGCGTTATGCTTCGTTCGCACAAGCCTTTCCGGGAACGATGCCGTACAGCGAAAGCATCGGTTTCATCACTGATTTGCGCGACGTCAAGGCACAGGACATCGACATGGTGTATTATGTGGTTGCACACGAAATGGGCCACCAATATTGGGCGCACCAGATTTGCGGCGCCAACATGCAGGGCAGCGAAATGATGAGCGAAGGTTTTGCGCAATATTCGGCGCTGATGGTCATGGAAAAGGAATACGGAAAGGACAAAATGAAAAAGTTCCTCAAGTATGAAATGGACGATTACCTCAACGGCCGTAGCCGCGAACTCGAAGGCGAAAATCCGCTTATGAAAACCGAGAGTCAGCAGTACATCCATTACAACAAAGCCAGCGTCGTGATGTATTATCTGAAGGAAATGATCGGCGAGCAAAAGGTCAACGGGGCGCTCAAGAACCTGATTACAGAATTTGGCTATAAGAATCCACCTTACCCGACCGCGAACATGGCCGTACGCGAATTCAGGAAAGCCACGCCCGACAGCTTGCAGTACCTGGTTTCGGATCTGTTCGAAAAGATCACGCTGTTCAACAACCGCATGCTCGAAGCCAAATACAAAAAGGTCGGCAATGCCTACCAGGTGACGCTCAAGACGGTTTCAGAAAAATTCTATTCCGATAAATTGGGTGATGAAACCGCCGTGCCGGTGGCCGATTACATCGATATCGGCGTATTCGCCAAACCGACAGAAGAAGGCATTTTGGGCAAAGTCTTGCTCAAGAAGCGGCTCAAGATTACCCAAAAGGACAATACCTTTACCTTTACCGTCAACGGACTTCCGTACGAAGCCGGCATCGATCCTTACAATTATCTGGTCGATCGCATTCCAGACGACAACATCCGCAAATTGGAAGAATAACCATAGGAACGCCCCTTTTTTAGGGGCGTTTTTTTATGCCTGTGTTACCAAACTGTTGGCCGACTTGGGTAGTCAAATTATTTTCATATATTTGGAAACCTTCAAATCTCCCATGGGCTATCATGCTCAAATACAAATCGGTTATTGATGAAATTGTTTTCGAAAGAAAAATTGAAATGGATGATCAAAAGGCATCCGCTGCTCTATTATGCGAGATATATCCTGTTGTCTAAAAACTATAAGGGTAAAAATCCAGAGGCTGCGGGCTGTTACAACGACATCAATTTGAGCCCAGACATCCCGAAATTGTATTTCGACACCAATACACAAATCCCATTGGAACCCAACATGCCCGCGTTTGAAAAGGCCATTGCGATTGCAACCTATTTGCGTACCCACATCAAGGGCGGTCCCGGATTGAGCCTGTCTTCCGAAAAAACTTTGCGCGCGATGCTGAACGGAAACGGCGGCGTTTGCAATGATTTTTCCCAGATTTTTAACAACTTCTGTGTCATCAATAGCATATTGGTCAAGGAATGGAATTGTGTCCACAATTTCTTCCAGACCGAATACGGCCACACCTTTAACGAAATCTACAGCCCGGAGTGGAACAAATGGATTGCCATCGATGTGCACCAGGCGTTTTATTTTACTGCAGAAAACGACGACCAGCCATTGTCGGCCATCGAGGCTTTCACGCGTCTGCGAAACAACCAGCGCAATGCGTTCCGTTTTTTTATTCCGGGATACGAGCCCAAGTCGCTTGACCGTTTGAACAAGATTTACGCCCAGACGACGATTCCGTTCCTGACCATCAATTACCAGAATTCGGTGGTCGACAAATACCTCGATAAGTTTTCGGACCGCTATCCGGTTTTTGTGATCACGACGATGATGATCCTGCTGCGCAAGAATTTCGGTTTTCTTTTCGTGCTCGACAATTACCGAATGAAACTGCTTCCGAAATATTTCCAGAAGTTGGCCGCCAAATAATCCGTTCAAATTCGCTTTAACCTTTTTATATTTGCCGTACTAATTCCCCATCAAAGATGAAAAAACTCACCTGGTTTGCTTTACTGTTGATAAGCGTAACCGTTTCCGCACAAACCAAAGAAAAAATCAAAGGCTCTAAAATTGTCACCGTCGAGCAGAAAGAAATCGATGAATTCGCCGAACTCGAAGTATCGGACAACCTCGAAATTTTCCTGATCAAAGGCGACAAATGCGGCGTTGAAATCGAAGCCGATGACAACCTGCACGAGGCAATCCAAATCAACCAGCATGCGAGCCTATTGCAACTCTCGGCTTCAAAGGACGTGACCGGTGCCAAGAAATTCAGCGTACGCATCACCTACACCGACAGTTTCAAGATGCTGACGGCAAAAAACCAGGCCAACGTAACGGCGCTGGCCGACATCAAACTCGACAATTTTACGTTCAAGGCTTTCGATGGTTCGAAGATTTTCGCCAATGTAAAGTCTAAGAATTTTACGTTCATGGGCAACGACAAATCGAAGGCCGAACTCAATATAACCGGCGAGCAAACGAACATCGAACTGAGTAAAAACGCCCAGCTCAAAGCGCTTATTTCCTCGTCTTTCCTCAAATTTGACATGTACCAGAAATCGACTGCGGTCGTGGAAGGCGATGCCAACGACCTCAAACTGCGACTCGACAACAACGCCAATTTCATAGGCAAGAATTTCACGGCCAAGAACGCCAACCTCATCGCCGAGGGCTATACCGTTTGCAGCGTGTTGTGCACTACCTGGATGGCCATCGAGGCCACGGGCAAGGCCGAAATTTCAATTTATGGCGACCAAAAAATCGACCTGCGAAAGTTCCAGGACAACGCCACCTTGTACAAGAAGCCTACAAAATAGGCTGAAATTTTAAAAAATAAGGCCACTAATTCTCGAATTAAAAGCAATGCCAACACTGCTCAAATTCGTGAATTCGTGGCTTATTTATTTTTATCCTTCCGGAACCTAATTATTCCTGCGAAGCCAAAAACCTTTCGGCATCGAGAGCGGCCATACAACCGGTTCCGGCTGCAGTGATTGCTTGGCGGTACACATGGTCTGCGGCATCTCCTGCTACAAAAACGCCCGCTACATTGGTATGCGAAGTGCCCGGTCTATTGACGATGTAACCGGTTTCGTCGAGCGTGATGTGATCCTTGAAAATGTCGGTGTTGGGCTTGTGTCCGATCGCCACGAAGAATCCGGTGGCTGGGATGATGCTTTCTTCTCCCGTCGCACGGTTAATGACCTTAACA
The DNA here is from genome assembly GCF_047602195.1 of Flavobacterium sp. Lineage (GTDB taxonomy): Bacteria > Bacteroidota > Bacteroidia > Flavobacteriales > Flavobacteriaceae > Flavobacterium. The sequence continues at coordinate 1,544,133 of NZ_JASGHW010000004.1, read as the reverse complement.
CTGCTCACGACTTGTCCGTCACCGATGACTTCAACGGTTTCGGTGTGCATCAGGATTTCGATGTTCTCGGTTTTGCGCACGCGTTCTTCCATGATTTTGGAAGCACGGAATTGTTCGCTACGCACGAGCATCGTTACCTTCTTACACAATTTGGAAAGGTAATGCGCTTCCTCGCAGGCCGAATCCCCGGCGCCAACGATCACGACTTCTTGGTTTCTGTAGAAAAATCCGTCGCAAACGGCACAGGCAGAAACGCCACCGCCGGTTTGCAGGTAATGCATTTCGGATGGCAATCCCAAGTATTTGGCCGAAGCCCCTGTGGAAATAATAACGGTTTCGGCGTGGATTTCCTTGACATCATTGACCCAAACTTTGTGTGGGCGGACAGAGAAATCGACTTTGGTGACCCAACCGTCGCGTACATCGGTTCCGAAACGCTCGGATTGTTTTTGGAGTTCGACCATCATTTCAGGGCCCGTGATTCCGTCAGGATAGCCCGGGAAATTCTCGACTTCATTGGTGGTGGTCAGTTGACCGCCCGGTTGCGCTCCTTGGTACAATACCGGATGCATGTTGGCCCTGGCGGCATAAATGGCAGCGGTATAACCCGCAGGCCCTGAACCTATAATTAAGCATTTAACTTTTTCGATATCTGGCATAGTTGTCTAATTTTTGAGGCACAAAAGTAAGTCATAAATGCCGATTTTCAAGCAGCCCATAATTGGTTTTTGCTATTGAAGTATTCACAAATCGGGCTATTTTATGAACACCATTCTTTTTTCAAAATAGTTTTGGCGAACACAAAAATAGTTATATATTTGCCGACGCTTTCGGGGTGTAGCGTAGCCCGGTCATCGCGCCTGGTTTGGGACCAGGAGGTCGCAGGTTCGAATCCTGCCACCCCGACGGAAGTAAAATCCTTGTTGTGCAAACAGCAGGGATTTTTTGTTTTTGGAAAACTGCCGAGCTCGCTCGAGCAGTTTTCCAAAAACAAAAAATCCCTCGGCCGAAGGTCGCAGGGATTTTGCTTCCAGCAGTTGTCCCTAACTCGGGATCACGTGAGTAATCCTGTCCGAATTCGTAGCGAAGCCAAGAATCCAAAAATAACCGTACGGAAAAAACCACAGGGTTTCATTTCCAACAGTTGCCCAAACCAAAGACCACGAAGTAACCCTGCCCAAATTCGTAGCGAGGCCAAGAATTCAAACACTCTATTGCAGTTATTCGACACTAAACTTATACTTTTCCCTTAAACCCAACATTTCTTGAAGTACTTCAAGTTTTTCCTCCATTTCAAGATTTAGCTTTGCCTTGTAATCATCTAAATACCAATACAATGAAAATAGTTATTATTGGTGGTACTGGCTTAATCGGGAGTCAAGCAACCACTCTTTTAAAAGATCAACATGAAGTTATTGTGGCATCTCCAAATACGGGAGTCAATACACTTACAGGCGAAGGCCTTGACGAAGCACTTGTAAATGCAAATGTAGTGATCGATGTGTCTAACGCTCCTTCTTTTGCAGACGAAGATGTAATGCATTTTTTCAAAACTTCGAGTCAAAATTTGCTAAAGGCCACAAAAAAAGCCGGTGTTCAACACCTCATTGCCCTGTCTGTTGTTGGAACAAGCAAACTGCAGGAAAGTGGTTATTTTCGTGCCAAACAGGTACAGGAAGACCACATCAGAAACTCCGATACACCGTACACGATTGTCCAGGCCACACAATTCTATGAATTTGCTGGAGGAATCGCGGCAATGAGTACCGTTGACGGTAAAATACGCTTGTCAGGATCTTTCATCCAACCGATTGCCAGTGCGGAAGTAGCCGCTTTTGTGACCTCAAGGGTTTCAGAAAAGCCTGAAATGGGAACCTTGGAAATTGGAGGCCCGAAAAAATGGCCGATCAATGAATGGATTGGTTATTATTTAAGCAAAAAGAATGACCCGACCCAAGTGGAAAAAGAAGCAACACCCACTTACTCAGGCGCTCCTATTGAACCGGATACGTTGGTGGCACAAAACGCCTTTACGTTGGGGAAAATTTCTTATGACGATTGGATTTCAATCCCAGGGAATTTAAGATAAATGAACAAAACAAGCTTGGATGCCGGACTTCCAACCTCCGCGTGAGGGATAGAGGCAAGCACCGCGTGCAGCCGAAAGCCCGACGGCGGCATCCAAGCACTTTCATTTCAAACGTATTTTCCCTGCCGCCGGCACGCCCAAAATCCCAACATTAAATTCGTTGAATGGTTTCAAAAAATCGTCGAACGCCACGGTTGCTTTTTGCGTCGCTCGATTTTGCGCCGTATCTTGAAAACCTAAATTTGAATGCGTATGAGAATCATTACCTTATTGTTGGCCCTTGTTTTATTGGGATGCCAGAGCGAGAGAAGTTCGAACAGCAACAAAGAAGCTTACCGACTCAAACCCATTAAGAACTATAAAAAAGAACACCACCTGTTTTTGAATTATTATTTCGGGATGACAATCGAGGAATATGAGACGGCGACCAAGCACAATTTCATGACGCGCAAATTGTACCTGCCCGGCGAAAAGGACCAATGCGACCTTAGCCATTACAGCCACCACCACCATACGCACCAGGACATCGAGAACATCAATTACCATTCGAATGTGTACTATGCCTTTAGCCTGGACGATGAGGAATTTGAGGCTTCGCTCAAACCGGTATTCAAATACGAGAAGTTGATCCGCCTGGAAATGCAGACACTCAATTGCTTTACCTTTGGCAACCACAGCCATGATTTTTACCGCCGCAAGATTGCCAGTACGCGCAAGGCGCTCATCGATTTGCACCAACAGGAATTTGGGCGTTATTCGGTCACGCCAAAGAAACACAACCTCGATGAGATGGCCGTGATTGCCAATGCGGGTGTCAACATCAGTCATTTCGATACGAACAAGTACACTTTCAAACACCAGAACAAAGTGGTGACGATCGAACAGAAATGTTGCGATTTCAAGCCGCTCGTGATTTATTCGCACGCGGAATTCCTCGAAATCCAGAAGCAGCCCGACACACCGGAGAAACTCGAGCGCGAATTCAAATTGTTCAATTCGGTCGAGGCGATTTAGACCTTAACGGCTCAGCCAGTCCTTGAAATCCTTGGCGCGTTCGCGGCTCACGATGATTTCCTCTGTTTCGGGAACCGACAATTCGATCTTGAGCCTGCCGTTGAACCATTGCCGGATGGTCTTGATCGCATGGATGCTGATGATGAATTTGCGGTTGATCTGGAAGAATTGCGCTGCGTCAAGTTCGCCCGCGAGCGTGTTGATTGCCGTTTCCATCAAATGTTTTTCGTTGCTGAAGGTATGCGCAACGGTCAATCCATCTTCGGACTTGAAGTGGGAAATGTCTTTGGCTTCGACGGTTTTGTAAAAATCCCCGAGCTTAAACAGGAAACGATTTTTCGGGTTGAGTTTTTCGATGATCTGGCGGATGCTTTCCTGCTCGGGCATCTTGAAAAAATCCTTCCATTGTTTGTATTTGTCGATGGCCTCGGAGATTTCCTGGTAATCGTACGGTTTCATCACATAGCCCACGCTGTGCTGCGAAAACGACTTGAGCGCGAAATGGCTGTAGGCCGTCGTGAAAATAATCGGTGCATTGATGCGGACTTTCTCGAACATTTGGAAGCAATTGCCGTCGCTGAGTTCGATGTCCTGGAAAATCAGGTCGGGCATCGGGTTGTTCTTGTACCATTCGATGCCGCTTTCGTTCGAACTGAGTACCGCTTCTACCTTGATACTGCTGTCGTATTGCTGCAACAGGCTCAGCAACCGTTCGGCGGTGTGCTTTTCGTCTTCAAATACCAGTACTTTCATCGGATAGGGTGTTTTTGATGATCGGGATGCTGACGACGTATTGCTGATCGATAATACGGTACACGATCATGCGGTCGGTCAGCAGGCTGAATCGTTTAGACAGGTTCGACAATCCGGTTCCCGTAGAAACATCGGGGTTTTCCTTCAGGTTCAATGCATTGGACACATAGATGAAATCGTTGTCGTTTTCGAGTGTGATTTCGAGCGGCTGGCTGTCGCTGTATTTGTTGTGCCGCACGACATTTTCAATCAGGATCTGCAACGCGGCCGGCGGCATCAGCACCGATTCGGGATCGGCGATGTCGAGCTTGTCGACCAACTGCAAGGCATTACCGAAACGCGTCTGGATCAGGTAAAAATAATTCTGCGTAAAGGCGAGTTCCTCTGCCAAAGTTACAAACATTTTGTCGTTCTGGTCGATCGTAAAACGCAGCATCCGCGACAATTTCACGATGTAATCCGAAGCCTGGTCGGCATCCTTGTGCACAATCGACGACAACACGCTCAGGCTGTTGAACAGGAAATGCGGCTCGACCTGCGCCTTGAGCAATTTGTAATTGGCAATCGCATTTTCCTTCTTGAGTTTTTCGGCGAGCAACTGGCTTTCGCGTGCGGCGATTTCGGTCTGGAAATATTCGTAGAAACAGGTGGCCGACATGTAAATAATCACCAATCCGAAAATGAGCATCGGATTCGAATACCCGATGTCTTTCCATGCCGCCGCATTGTTGTAGAGGTGCGAATCGGCCAAAAGGTACACCGCATTGGTGAGGAACGCAAAAACATAGGCATAGCAAAAATGTGCGGACAGGTAAACCAACGTGCTCTTGCGCGGTGTAAACCATTTCAACTTGATCCAATCGAACAGATACAAGGCAAAAACCCACAATCCGACAAAAAAAATCGAAAAATAAATCCCGCGCCAGGTGAAGTCGAAAAAGCCGTAAAAGGTTTCGTCTCCCCATTTGACGATCAGGTGCAGGCTGTACACCAGCGACAGTCGCAGCAAAAAGGTTTGCAGTTTTTTATTTTTCATATCCTTATAATTTAGGATTGGTATCGGCCATTTCCTGCCCGTTGAACCATTTGATCGTTTCTAGAATCGCGTGGTCGATATTCGTTTCGGGCATTTTCAAAATACTTTTGGCTTTGGTATTTGAAAAATAATTATCGGAAAACAACATCCGGATATTCGTTTTGAGCAACATTGTCTTCTTTCCCGGAAAGCGCGCATGCAGCCAATCCAAAAGCGCCGGAATCCATTTCGGCAACGGGATGAATATTTTCCATTGCCCCGACAAGTTAGCGATTTTGGCGAAATAATCCTTATACGACAAATTCACGCCCGACAACAAATAACATTCGCCGTTTCTACCTTGCGACAACGCATTGACCACCGCGGTCGCCACAGCCGACACATCGGCGAAACTCTTGCCTCCACGCGGATAGAACACGATGTTGTTGCGCAGCGCATACAACAGCAATCGCCCACTCGACGGTTTGGCATCGAACGGACCGACCATAAAGGCCGGTGCCACGATTACTGCAGGAAATCCATTTTTGGCGGCTTCGAAAACGTGTTGTTGGGCCAGGTATTTGCTGTAGGCGTAACCTGAATTCCGCAAAAAATCCATAAACCTCGAATCGTCTTTGCCCGGATGATCAAGGCTTCCCGAAGTAAAACAATTGGCGGTGCTTACGTATACAAAACGCTTGATCGGATGCTTTTTACAAACTTCGACCAAGTGTTTGGTCGTTTCGATATTCGCCGCTTCATATTCGCTGAAATCGATGCACTGCTGGTCGGTTTTCGACGCGCAATGGATGACATAACTACAGCTTGCGATGATCGTATGGAGCTTTTTTTCATCGGAAAGCTGTCCACGCACCACGCGACAACCCATTTGCTGTAAAGCGCCAACTTCACTTCCCTGACGCACAAAAGCCACGACATCGAAATTCCTTTGCCTTAAAACCCGGACGATGTGATGGCCTAAGAATCCTGTGGCTCCTGTGACCAATACCAATTTTGTGTTCATATCGCCTGGATTTCACGTTCGAGTTTGTGGCGCATCATCGGCAACTGCCAATCGACGGGAATCCATTTTTGCAACAGCGAACCAATGCGGTTCATTCTCCCGGGGATGATGATCGCCTCTTTTTGCAGCAGTTTTTCCATGCAAATCGCCGCGGTTTCATCGGCGGTTAAAATCGATTTCCGAAGCATTTTCCCATACGACAGGATTCTTTTGCTGACTTCTTTATTTGTAGGCATGCCACCCGGATGGGCCACCGCGACATGCACCCCCGAATATTTGAGTTCCTCATTGAGTCCGCGTGAAAACGAATACACAAACGCTTTGCTGGCCGGATAGACCGTTTTGAAAGGCATCGGTGAAAAGGCCGCCAGACTTGAAATATTGAGGATGAACGCTTCTTTTTGCTCGCGCAGTTTAGGCAACAATTGATGCGTCAGAAAAACCACCGAACGCATGTTGAGCGCCACAATCGCATCGATGTATCCAACCCCAACCGCCTCAAAAGCCTGTGTTCCACCAATTCCCGCGTTGTTGATGAGCATGTCAATCGGATAATTTTGGAGTTCGCCTGTAACGCCGTACAGGTTTTCAGTTTGGGTCAAATCGGTTTCAAAACAAATGATTTCGATGTCGAATTGGTTTTTGAGTTGGCTCGCTACGCTATCGATGCCTTCACCCGGTAACGAAATCAGGATCAGGTTGCGGTCCTGTTGCGCATTGATGGTGGCGAATGACTTGCCCAAACCCTGGCTCGCACCGGTAATGACTACAAATGGTTTCATGGTTTCTTGCGGTTTAAAAAATAACGGATGAGGAAAAAGACAAGGATCATGACGATTGCTTTTTGAGCAGGCCGATCGAATGGATGAGCTTGTTCTGGATGATGCCATCGGTCAAATACCGCGGGTATTCGGGCCGCGCGTAAGTAAGCGAATTGTAAATGACCTTGGTCCTGCCGTTGCCCATCGGGATGAATTTCCATTCGGATTGCAGCGAATTGATCCGTGTGACGCTTTTGTAAACCGGTCGTGCCGTCGGGATGCTGTTCATTTTGATGATCGAGACGTTGCCCCTGACCATCAGCACACATTGCGAAATCAGGTCGGTCGATTTGAGCGGCCACGGCAAACCGAAACGCATATAAGTCTGCCAATGGTTGTTGACGCCCGGCACCACTTCGCAGACTTCGGTCGAGACCGACCAGCCTTTGAGTTTCTTCGAATCGGTGAATTGCGCGATGATTTTATCGGGCTCGCTGTCTACGGTAAAAACCGCCTGCATTTCCCTGATCTTTTCAGAATTCCCCATCGATACCCAACGGTAACTGATGGCGATGTCGTTTTCATAACGCGCGAGTTCCCATGGCGTTTTTTCTTGTGCGTGGGCTGCCAATTGGACAATAAAGGCTGCCCAAATACCTAATGATTGTGTCTTCATAACTGTTGTTTTTTGATGATGATGATTAAAACTTTGATTTCTGATGATGGGGCAAATGTATACTGACTATGACGGCCACACCATCAAAAACCTGTGAACCGTATTATTCTACGTTGAACCGTCAAATCCCCGATTCAAATTGTCAATTATTAATTATCTATTCCTATTTTTGCCGCAACAAACTGCTAATTCACATCGCATGCTTATCATTGGAATCGCCGGCGGAACCGGAAGCGGAAAAACCACAGTCGTGCACCAGATCATGAACGAACTGCCGCAAACCGAAGTCGGAATCATCTCCCAGGACCATTACTACAAACAAACCGACCACCTGTCGTATGACGAGCGCGCGTTGATCAATTTCGACCATCCGCGTGCCATCGACTTCGAATTGCTCGTGCAGCACCTCAAGGATTTGAAGGACGGAAAAGTGGTCGACCAGCCCGTGTACTCGTTCGTCACGCACAACCGCACCGACGATACCGTGATGACACATCCGCGAAAAGTAATGATCGTCGAAGGCATCCTGATTTTGGCCAACCCCGAATTGCGCGACCTGTTCGACGTCAAGATTTTCGTACACGCCGATTCGGATGAGCGCCTGATCCGCCGACTCAAACGCGACATCGCCGAACGCGGCCGCGACATGGAAGAAGTATTGAACCGCTACCAAAACACGCTCAAGCCGATGCACCAGCAGTTCATCGAACCGACCAAAGCGTTCGCCGACATCATCATCCCGAACGACAAATACAACACGGTCGCGATCGATGTGGTGCGTGCGGTAATTAATCAGCGGATTTCGTAAATTTTTATTATTTTTAGGAGCTATTTCCGGCTATCCGCTCTATCTTTTTTGCTTCATTGCATTGCGCAAAAAAGGATGCCGCTGCTATCCGGGCTAGACAACGATTAAACGGTTAACCAGTTTAACGATTAAACAAAAATCATGTCCTACAAAGAAAAAACCTGGTTCAAATTCCTCAGCAACAAATATGTCTGGGTATTGTTATTTTTCTGCGTCTGGATGCTGTTCCTGGACAATTATTCCTATTTCGACCACCGCATACTCGACCAGGAAATCGAGGAACTCGAAGACAACAAAAAATATTACCAGGATGAAATACGCAAGGACCAGCAAAACATCAAATTGCTCAAAAACCCGGATCAGGTCGAGAAATATGCGCGAGAGAAATACTACATGAAAAAAGACAGCGAGGACATTTACATCATCGAATTCGAAGGCGACACCGTCAAGAAAAAATAGAAGAAAGACCGCAGCGCTGCAAGAGCAAAGACTAAAACCTTATTGAACATGGCAAACGACTTATTCAACGATTTCGAACCTGTTTCTTCCAAACAGTGGAAACAGCAAATCCAGTTCGAGCTCAAGGGCGCCGACTACAACGAAACGCTGCTGTGGCATTCGCCCGAGGACATCAAGGTCAAGCCATTTTACCACAACGACGAATTTGAGCCGAAGTTATCGGTCCAGACCCAGGCTTCGCAGTTTAAGATTGCACAGGACATTTTCGTACACGACCTCGACAAATCGATCTGGCGCGCCAAGGACAGCATCGAACGCGGTGCCGAAAGCCTGCGTTTCACGATCGCCGATGAAAAAACCGATGTGGCGAAATTACTCGGCAGTTTGCCTTTGGAAAAGATTTCCGTTCATTTTCATTTGCAGTTCCTCTCAATCGATTTCGTCAAACAAATCGACCAAATCGCTATCGAAAAAAACGCGACGATTTACTGCAACCTCGACCCGATTGGGCATTTGGCCGAAGACGGCAATTGGTTCAAGAATTCCGACAAGGACAATTTCGAAACCTTGAACAAACTTTCAAAAGAGACACAATCGGTCTCGCTGATGGGCATCCGTGCCGGTTTGTACCAAAATGCCGGTGCGAACATCGTACAGCAAATCGCTTACAGCTTGTCGCATGCCAATGAGTATTTGAACCGCGTTCCCGAAATCAAGAAACCAATCGTTTTTGAAGTGTCGATCGGAACGAATTATTTCTTTGAGATGGCCAAGTTGCGTGCGTTGCGTTTGCTGTTTGGCCTCATCGCCAAGGAATACAACCACGATCTCGATTGCCATATCATCGCCACGCCGACCAAACGCAACAAGACCATTTACGATTACAATGTCAACATGCTGCGCACCACGACCGAATGCATGAGCGCGGTGTTGGGCGGTGCCGATTCGGTCGCCAATTTGCCTTACGACGTCTTGTACCACAAAAGCAATGAATTCGGCGAACGGATTTCGCGCAACCAATTGCTCGTACTCAAAAATGAAAGTTATTTCGACAAGGTCGACAATCCGGCCGACGGCAGTTATTACATCGAGAACCTGACGCAGCAGATGGCCGAAAAAGCGCTCGCGTTGTTCAAGGAAATCGAAGCCAATGGTGGATTTTTGGTCAAACTCGGCGAAGGCAACATCCAGAAAAAAATCGCCGAGAGCGCCGAAAAAGAGCAACAATTGTTCGATTCGGGCAAGGAAATCCTGCTCGGCACCAATAAATATCCGAACAAGAACGACCAAATGGCGCATGATCTGGAATTGTTCCCGTTTGTCAAGAACAAGCCGCGCAAAACCCTGATCACGCCGATCATCGCCAAGCGTTTGGCCGAAAAAATGGAGCAGGAACGACTCGAACTGGAAAAACAATAATGCTGATCGTGTTTACCCTTGCGATGGTCCTGGCAGTTGTCTTTGTACTCATCGGGCTAGTTTACATCACCATGGGAATCACTTACCGCAAAATCTGGAAAGGAATCATTGGAATGGCGTTCCTTGCATTGGCGGTCGTTTCTTACTATTTTTTCTACAGTATGTATGTGCTGGATCAGATGGGACTTTCAATATTTTAAAAATCAAATTATGAAGAAACTTTTTTTACTGATTTTCTTGATCACCGCATCGCTGGGCCATGCCCAAAAAGGCGAAGACAATACGACGTACAACCTCAAACAAGTCGACGAAGCCCCGGCTCCCGAAGGAACCGCATTTGCCGACTATTTCAAAAAGAATTTCAAGAGCACCGAAAAACTGGCCGCTCCGTTACAAATTTCATTTCTCGTCGAAAAGGGCGGTGTCGTACACGATGCCAAGGTTTTCGGGGAAGTTTCGCCAGCCGTCAGTAAAGAAGCCATTCGCGTAATCAAATCCCTGAAAAAATGGAAGCCGGGTAAAAAAGGCGGAAAAGCCGTAAGGGTTCGCTACACCGCGACCATCAATTTATAACTGCATGAGGAAAAACCTTTCACATATTACTTTAGGAAAGCAATCCGTCGGCAATCGACAGCCAACGGAAAATTTCATGACCGCCGAAGGCATCGAAGTCAAATCGCATTATTCTGAGAAAGACCTTGAAAATCTCGAGCATCTCGATTTCGGGGCGGGTTTTGCGCCCAATCTGCGCGGCCCTTATGCGACGATGTATGTACGCCGTCCATGGACCATTCGCCAATACGCCGGATTTTCGACCGCCGAGGAAAGCAACGCGTTTTACCGCAGAAATTTGGCAGCAGGACAAAAAGGCTTGTCGGTTGCGTTTGATTTGGCGACACACCGCGGTTATGATTCCGATCACGAACGCGTGGTGGGCGATGTCGGGAAAGCCGGCGTGGCGATCGATTCGGTCGAAGACATGAAGGTGTTGTTCGACCAGATTCCGCTCGACGAGATGTCGGTTTCGATGACCATGAACGGTGCCGTGTTGCCGATTATGGCGTTTTACATCGTGGCTGCCGAAGAACAGGGCGTCAAACCCGAACAACTCTCGGGAACCATCCAAAATGACATCCTCAAGGAATTCATGGTGCGCAACACCTATATTTATCCACCGACGCCATCGATGAAAATCATCGCCGATATTTTTGAATTCACGAGCAAAAAAATGCCGAAGTTCAACTCGATCTCGATTTCGGGCTACCACATGCAGGAAGCCGGAGCTACCGCCGATATTGAGCTCGCTTATACCTTGGCCGACGGACTCGAATACATCCGCACCGGTTTGGCTGCCGGAATGAAAATAGACGACTTCGCACCGCGCCTTTCGTTCTTTTGGGCCATCGGCATGAACCATTTCATGGAAATCGCGAAAATGCGCGCCGGACGCATGATCTGGGCGAAACTGCTCAAACAATTCAATCCGAAAGACGATAAATCCTTGGCGCTGCGTACGCATTGCCAGACATCGGGCTGGAGTTTGACCGAGCAGGATCCGTTCAACAATGTGGCGCGCACCTGTATCGAAGCGGCCGCGGCAGCCTTTGGCGGAACTCAATCGTTGCACACCAACGCACTCGACGAGGCCATCGCCTTGCCAACCGATTTTTCGGCACGTATTGCACGAAACACGCAAATCTTTTTGCAGGAAGAAACCAAGATCACCAAAACCGTCGATCCTTGGGCGGGCAGTTATTATGTAGAAAGCCTGACGCATGAAATCGCGCAAAGCGCCTGGAAATTGATTGAGGAAGTCGAGGAACTCGGCGGAATGACCAAAGCGATCGAGGCCGGCATTCCCAAATTGCGCATCGAAGAAGCGGCCGCAAGAAAACAGGCACGCATCGATAGCGGACAGGACATCATCGTGGGGGTCAATAAATACCGCCTCGAAAAAGAAGATCCGTTGCACATCCTTGATGTCGACAACCAAAAGGTGCGCAAACAACAGGTGGAACGACTGGAGGAAATCAAACAAAAAAGAGACAACAACAAAGTATCCGGATGCATCGCGGCACTGATAGAATGTGCCAAAACAGGCAACGGAAATTTATTGGAATTGGCCGTTGAAGCCGCCAGAAATCGCGTCACTTTGGGCGAAATCAGCGATGCTTTGGAAACGGTCTTCGGAAGATACAAAGCACAAATCAAATCATTCAGCGGCGTGTACAGCAAGGAAATTAAGAACGATGAAAGTTTCGGAAAAGCCAAACAATTGGCCGATGCGTTTGCCCAACAGGAAGGCCGACGACCACGCATCATGATCGCCAAAATGGGCCAGGATGGTCATGACCGCGGCGCTAAAGTGGTCGCAACGGGTTATGCCGACGTAGGTTTTGACGTAGACATCGGACCGTTGTTCCAAACTCCGGCCGAGGCAGCCAAACAGGCCGTGGAAAACGACGTGCACATTTTGGGCGTTTCATCTTTGGCAGCGGGTCATAAAACATTGGTCCCGCAGGTCATTGAAGAACTCAAAAAATACGGGCGCGAAGACATCATGGTTATCGTAGGAGGCGTCATTCCGGCGCAAGATTACCAGTATTTGTTTGATGCCGGTGCGGTGGCAGTCTTTGGTCCGGGAACCAAAATCAGCGAGGCCGCAATCAAAATCCTCGAAATATTGATTACCGAATAGATGCAAAAAAGGCTGTCAATCGACAGCCTTTCTCTTTCAAAAAAACTATTTACTGCTTGGTCAGGTTGACTACTTTTACGCCGTTGTCGGTGTAAAGTTTCATGAGGTAGTTGCCTTGCGCCAAGCTGGAAACATTGAGTTTGCCCTCGTTGGACCTGATTTCACTGGTCATCATTTTTTGTCCCAGCATATTGTAGATTTCAGCCGTATTGATGTTTTCTGAATTCCTGATGTTGACTTCGTCTTTCACAGGGTTCGGATAAACACCCAAGCTTCTGGTGTCAAATCCGGTCGTACCCAAAGTCGTGTTGTAAACCGAAATCTGGAATTCTCCCGCCACAGCCGGAGTAAAGATACTCTGGTATTGGAACACGCCGATGTAAAGCGTCGCACCTGGAGTCAATCCGGCAAGATTCAACAAAGAGAATGTTCCTTCGGGACTGTCATCGTCGTCGCATTCGATGGCCACGAGCGAACCACAAGTTCCCGAATAAGCCACGATAACCGTATCGGTATTTTCAGAGCCGATCACTTCGCCGGTTTCGATAATGAGGTTTCCATCAGATGGGACTTCGACCGTAAACCAAACATCGTCGGCAATCGAAGTTTGGCAGCTAGGCACCAATGACCCAAGTGTTGACGCCACGTTGGTAGCGGTATAGGATCCGCTTGCAAAATCAAAACCTACGGTGAGCGGGGTCGCATTGTCACAATCGTCATTGGCCGGCGGAAGTGCCGCAGTAGTAAAGCTTACGCTGACCCAGTCACTGAAGCTGCCGCCTCCGCAATCGGTGCGGATGTACACATCATAAGCAGTTGCCGCATCGAGGTCGGGCAAGGTCGCAGGGCCGAGATCGGTTGCGTTGATCACGGTTCCGGTACCGATGGTAAATCCGGCCGGGCCGTATTCAATTTGATAGGTCGAAATCAGGCCAACGCCCAACCAAGACAAAACGGCATCCGCAGAAGTAATGTCGCTGATGGCCACCTGTGTAGGCGGCTGGCAGGAAGGAAGTGCCGTATTGACCACATCGTCAATATCGAAATAGAACATATCGGTTGTGCTCGAATAGAAACCGATGTAAATGGTTTGTCCCACATAACCGCTCAAGTCGACGGCATAATTGTAGAACAAAAGACCGCTTGGCGGTGCAATACCGGCCACCAACGTCGTAGTGAAATCGGCGGCATTGGTTCCTGTGGTGGACACTTTGACGTCGATGATTTCCGGATAATCCGCATCACGGCTGCGTCCCCAAAAAGTCAGGTAGTCGTTCACGCCTGCCTGTACGGTAATGGCCGGGGTCACCAAATAATCGTCGTGGGCGGTACTGCCGTAGCCGATTCCGGCAATGTTCACCCCCGAATGCGCCGTGAGTACTTCGGCTTCGGAAAGGTCGATCAATTGCCAAGTATTGGCATCACCACCATTGATGGCAGTCCATCCTGCAGGCAGGGTCGCCCCTCCTTCAAAATCTTCAGAAAACTGCGCGAAAGACGCCACAGTAGTAAAGAAGAATGCAAATAAAAAAGTAATGTTCTTCATAACAGATTACAAGTATTAGATTGATATTGAACCTAAAGTTAAACCAAATGAAGTTGGCAGACCTAAATTTTAATATAGCTTTAGGAGAATTTTAATACTTCTTGCCCCAAAACTTCCAATTGTATAAAGTTTAATAGAAATCTTACAAATCAAATTAACACCGTTCCCATTTTTCTTGGAATATCATCGGGATTGATTTGCTGGTGAATCTTTGTATCTTTATCCGATACATTCCATTTCCCAATGTCAAAACTTCCGCATACCGCTACCAGTATTTTTACGGTGATGACACAGATGGCCAACCAGCACCAAGCCGTCAATTTGTCACAGGGCTTCCCGAACTTTCCCGTCGATGCCCGGTTGCTCGAGATCATCGCCAGAAAAACGGCCGAAAACGTCCACCAATACCAGCCTTCGTCGGGTTATCCGCCGCTGTTGCAGAAAATCGCGCGCTTGATTTTTGACTCCTACCAAAGAAAAGTCAATCCCGATACCGAAATTCTCGTCACGGCCGGCGCCACCCAAGGCATTTTTACGGCAATCCAGGCTTTGGTCTATCCGGGAGATGAAGTCGTCATCCTCGATCCTTGTTATGATTCCTATGAGACTCCGATTGTCCTCAGCGGTGCCAAAGCCATCCATGTTTCGCTCCTACCAGACTTCACACCCGATTGGGAAGCGATTGCCAATGCAGTCCATTCCAAGACCAGAATGATCATCATCAACAATCCGCACAATCCTTCGGGAAGAATCTGGACCGAAACCGATTTTGTCGCGCTCGAAGACCTTACGGCCCGATTCCCCAACCTGATCGTGCTTTCGGATGAAGTCTACGAATACATCACTTTTGAACAACCGCATGTCTCGATCCATCACCGTGAAAAACTACACGACCGCAGCCTTTCGGTTTCTTCCTTTGGCAAATCGTTCCACATTACGGGCTGGAAAATCGGCTATTTGGTTGGACCCGAAAGTTTGATAAAAGAAATCAAGAAAGTCCACCAATTCTTGGTGTTCAGCGTCAACAGCCTGGCGCAGGCGGCCATCAGCGATTACCTAGACCTGGTCGATGTGACCGCGCTTCGTCCGTTTTATCAAAACAAAAGAGACACGTTCAGGAAACTGATGGCCAATACGCCTTTTGAATGGTTGCCCTGCGAGGGTTCGTATTTCCAGGTGGCTTCTTATGCGGGTTTTTCAAGCGAAAGCGATGTCGATTTTACCAAAAGACTCGTCACCGATTACGGCGTGGCGGCGATTCCGGTTTCTGCTTTTTATGCCGATGGAAAAGACCTCAGCCACATCCGGTTTTGTTTTGCCAAAGACGAGCAAACGCTGGCCAAAGCCGCCGAAAGGTTAGCCCAGCTTTGACCTGAAATGGATCGACCCATCGGTTCTGCGTAAAAAAACCATCCTGCGGATGGTTTTTTTTTGCTTTTTAGTTAGCTTTGGAAAAATTGCCATCCCTTCTTGCCATGTCCGGACTTCGTAAGACCTTGTTGTTATTTGCCTTGCTGTTTGGCTGTTGCGCCTTCTCGCAGCAACACGGCAACGTGCAATTGCAAAAAGGTTGGGCCGCCTTGGTCAAGGACGATGAAACCCAGGCGTTTCGCCATTTCTTTGCAGCCTACGAAAAGGCCGTGGCGGAAAACCATACCGCCGACAAAGCCGAATCGTTGTTGTACCTGGGCATCTGTTCGTTCGGGTCAAGTCTTGAAAAGGGATTGCAATACGCCACACAATCGTTGGCCGAATTCAAAAAACTCGAACCAATCAATCCGAAACAGGCCAAAATCGGCAGGAGCAAATGCCTGCAACTGATCAGTACGATCTACAGCCGACAGAAAAAATACAACCAAGCCATCGACATGAGCCGCGAAGTGGTCCAGACTTTAGGGCCCGAAAATGATGCCAGCGGCACGTTGGGCCTTGCCTATTCAAGCTTGGGTGCCTTATACGAAAAACAAAAAAAGGATTCTGCGGATTACTTTTTCCGCATGGCGCTCAGCGATTTCAAAAAGCACAACAATTATGCGTATTTGCCGAATGCCTACATCAAAATCGGGCAATCGCTGACCCGGCAAAACAAAGCCGCCGACAGTTATTCGTATTTTTACAAGGCGTTGCTTTTGGCCGATTCCACGCAAAACAAACAAGCACAGGTTTCGTCTTATATGGCGCTGGCCGAATGGCACAAAACCCATGGGCGCGATCCCGGGCAGGCAAAAAACCTGTACCAAAAGGCACGCAGTATTGCCCAATCGCTTACCGACAAATCATTCGAAATCCGCGCAATCGAAGCCTTGATTGCACAACAGCAGCAAACGCACGACTATCATCAGGTTGCCCAGTTGCAATCGGATTTGCTCAAAATCAAGGACCAATTTTATTCGCTCGAGCGCGAACAAATCGCCAAAAGCCTCGAGGTTCAATTTGAGGTTTCGGAAAAGGACCGCAAACTGGCGCTCATCTCCAAGGAAAAAGAAGTCTCGCGGCTCACGAACTACCTGCTGGCCATTTGCATCGGCGTATTGCTGATCCTTTTTGGAATCGGCTACTTCTTTCTCAAACGCCTCAACAAACGCGACAAGCAATTGCTCAAAACCAAGGAAGCCTTGGTCGAGGCTTTGGAAAGTCAAAAAGCGCTCAAGGAACAACAATTCCAGAACGACCTCGAACACAAGGAAAGCCAGCTCAGCGCCATTACGTTGCAGATGTTGCAAAAGAATGAGATGGTCGAGGAAATCAAATCGGCGATCGAAAAGGAAAACCAGCTAACCGAACAGCAACTGCTCCGGATGGTCAACAAATATTTTACGCAGAGCGATTCGTGGAGCGATTTCGATCTGTATTTCGAGAGCATCAACAAGAATTTCTACACACGGCTCAAGCAACGTTATCCCGACATCAGCGCCAATGATTTGAAAATTTGTGCGTTGATCAAGCTCAACCTGTCGATCAAGGAAATGGCCTCGATCCTGAATATTTCTCCCGACAGCGTCAAAACGGCCCGGTACCGACTGCGCAAAAAATTGCAATTGCAGACCGAGGAAAACCTGACCGACTTCATTCTTTCTGTTTAAAAAATAGCCGTTGTCAACCTGCAATCTACCGTAAAACAAAGGCTTGTACACCTTTTGTCTACCTGTTTTTTATGGCTGTCGCGTAGGCAATGGCTATCTTTGGTTCAACAAAATGCGATCAAAAAGAAATTCGTTGAACCTTTTAAAACGATTGTTATGAAGAAAATTTACACTTTAATCTGTATCGGATTGGCAACGCTGACCCATGCCCAAGTTCCCAATGCCGATTTCGAACAAGCCCTAGGCTATGGCCAAACCAATGTTTGGGGTTGGGGACAATTGTTCATCCTTCCGGTGAGTATGGATCTGGAAACCGGCGAATCGACATCGGATTCCATCCTGTTTGAAGAAGCCTCGCTGGGCGGTTTTTGTACCTCGACGACCGACGCACATACGGGACAACGGGCGATGATGATCCGCAATGCGTTTAACATCACGCAGAATGAAGTCATTCCGGGCAAGGCCGATTTGTTCAATACCGAAATTTCTGAACAACCAAGCGGCTGGAATGTAGGCGTACCGGTGGAGGCCAATGCCGAAATCGACCAATTGTCGTTCTGGTATAAGTTTTCCCCTATTGGAAATGATGTGGCCGAGGCCAAGCTCGAACTGCTCAATGAAAACAACCAACCGATCGGAACGGCCAGAATCCTGATTTCGGAAGCGACCGAAACCTATACTTATGCCTCCGTACCACTGACTTTAGACGCCAATGGCGCACCGGCTTTCCTGACGATCAGTTTTTCGATGGCCGCCGAAGGATCGGAACCGGCTTTTGGCAGCAGCCTGACCGTTGACGACTTGAAAGTCAACAATACTGCATTGCAGACGGCCCAATTTGCAACCGCCCCTTTTTCGATTTATCCTACTGTCGCCGACCAGGAAATCAACCTTCGATCCAACCAGGGCGGTCATTATACAATCAGCTTGGTCAACATGCAAGGACGTGTCGTGGCGCAATACAACAAGACTTTGCAAAATGGCATCGCTTCCCCGATTGATGTGGGGCCACTCGCCACTGGCGTTTATTTGGTCAAGGCTTTTGGCAACAACACATCGACAACCGCTAAATTCATTAAAAAGTAAGCAATAGTTATTTCAAGGAAAGGCCGGTCGGAATTTTTCTGTCCGGCTTTTTTGCGTCCTGGATTATCATTACTTTTAATTTCTATTTTTCTGAAAAACCATGACTTACAGAGAATTCTACAACCAAACACTGGGCGAAAACATCGCCGCGGACCAAGAACTTCCTTATCCGATCCGCAAGGTAACTTTTGAGAAAGGCCAGGTCATCACGGCTTATGGGGAAATCCAGCAACAGGTGTATTTCCTCAATTCGGGTATTGTAGAAATGACCATCAAAAGCTACATGATCGAGAAGGTCATCGATTTCTTTTTTGAGGGCAGTATGTTTACGGCGTTGACTTCATTTCTGACGCAGAAGCCGTCCGATGTGCAGATTGTTGCCGTAACCCATTGCGAAGCCGAAGCGATCAACCGTAACGACTTGTACCAATCGTACGAAACTTCCCTCAATGCCAATAAAATGGGACGCATCATCCTCGAAGGGGCGTACCTCAAAAAGGCCAAGCGCGAAAAGGATTTCCTGTGCAAGACCGCAGAGGAATTGTACGCCGAGATGCTGCATACGCACAAAGCCTACGTTTCCAACATTCCGGTCAATAAAATCGCCAAATACCTCGGCATCCATCCCGAGAGCTTGAGCCGCATCCGCAAGAAACTCAGTTCCTAACATAGGTCAAGGCCAAAAATTAGCGGGCCTTGAAGCGTCAAACTAATTTTGCTGTGGATTTAAAACACAAAATTATGAAGACACCATTTGAACTTTTGACAGAGCCAATCAACTTGGCCGTCGTTTGTATGTATTTGTCGTTGATGCTTTGGGAAGCCCTGTTTCCGGCACGCAAACTGCCCGATGTAAAATTTTGGCGTGGGAAGGGAATCCTGTTTTTCATCGGGTTCTTTCTGTTGTCGAATTACCTGCCGATGCTGTATGTTTCCTTTTTACCCGATGTGAAGTTGTTCGATTTTTCGCAGCAAAATGTCATCGTTGGCAGCATTGCCGGATTTTTGGCCTACGAACTCGCGCTGTACACCTGGCACCGCAGCCTACACAAGAGCGACTGGCTGTGGCGGGTATTCCACCAGATGCACCATAGCGCCGAACGCATTGACACCTTTGGCGCATTTTATTTTAGTCCGGTCGACATGGTGGGCTTTTCCGTGATGGGAACTTTATGCTTTTCCTGTTTCATTGGGCTTTCTCCCGAAGCGGTAACGGTCGTCTTGCTGTTGACGAACTTTTTTAATATTTTCCAACACGCCAACATCCGTACGCCGAAGTGGCTCGGTTACCTCATCCAACGGCCCGAAAGCCATGCGATGCACCATTCGAAAGGCATCCACCAGTACAATTATTGCGACCTGCCGTTCATTGACATGCTGTTCGGTACGTTCCGCAATCCCGACGGATACCTTCATGAGAATGGTTTCTTTGAAGGCGCTTCTGCCAAAATCAAGGAAATGATATTATTTCGCGACATCAACAAAGCCAGTTAAATCCAAAGCATCATCAATCACCCGAGGCATTTGATATTATTCGGCAATACCAGGTGCCGCGGAAAGAATACATACAATCACAAACCTGCAACATTGCGCTGCAGGTTTTTTTATGTGAAATTTAGCAAAAGGTGTTCAAAAACAGCCTCTCATTCTGCGAATATTAACTAATTTTGCTTATACTTGTTAGACCATAAAACCTACTACACGGATGACTACGGAACATCAATTCAGGAAACGGCTGGATTCATTACTCGAGGGCATTCAGATTATCGATTACAACTGGCGCTACATTTATCTCAACAATGTGATGATTGTTCAGGCCAGGATGCCGAAAGAAGAATTGCTGGGGTTTACGATGATGGAAAAATACCCCGGTATCGAACAGACCCCGATGTTCAAGATACTGCAAAAATGTATGTCCGACCGCAAACCGCGTCGCCTCGAAAACAAGTTCATCTATCCGGACCAAACCGTCCGCTGGTTCGACCTGAGCATTGAACCTGCCGAAGAAGGATTGTGCATTTTATCGCTCGACATCACCCAGCACAAGGAATATGAGGCGCGCATCAACAAAGGCAAAAACCTGTATGCCTTTTTGAGCCACATCAACCAGAGCATCGTCCACATCAAGTCCGAAAAGGAACTGTTTAAGAATGCCTGCAAAATTGCGACTTATTATGGAGGCTTCAAGATGGCTTGGATCGGGCTTTTCGACGCCTATTATACCTCGATTACACTCGTCGAACAAACCGGCATCAAAAAAACGGAGCTTGGTTTGTTCAAGAATGCGTTGCTTTCGGGCCAATGTCCGACCAAGCACGTGCTGGCCTCGAACCAACACTATTTGTGCAACGACATGGGCACTTTGGCTTACGAGCCGCTCAAAACTTTTGTACAAGCCAATGGCATCCAGTCTTTTATCGTTATTCCTTTGCACAAAAGCGGAAAAATCGTGGGCACCTTTAGCTTTTATTCGGACAAGAAAGATTTCATGGGCCCCGAAGAAATCAAGTTGCTGGTCGAGATCTCGTCCGATATTTCTTTTGCGCTCGACAATTACGAGAAAGAACGCATGCACCGCGAGACAGAACTGCTGGTGCTCGAGAATGAAAAGCGTTTCCGGGCGTTGATCGAAAAGAGCACCGATATGAAAACGCTCGCGAGTCACGATGGCAAGTTGCTCTACGGTAGCCCGTCGATTTCACAAACCTTGGGTTACGATCGCGCCAATATGCGGTTGGCCTCGGTTTACGATTTTATCCATCCCGATGATTTGGAGGCTTTTACCCAAAACCGCAAACGCATCTCCAAAAAACCCGGTGCTTCGTTCGATTTTGAAATGCGCATGAAACACGAGAAAGGCCATTGGGTCTGGACCGAAGGCACGGTCACGAATATGCTCGAGGAATCGGGGGTGCATGCGCTGGTGTCGAATTTCAGGGACATTTCGGAGAAGAAAAAAACCGAACAGCAAATCGAATTCGACCGCAACAACACCGAAGCGCTCATCAACAACACCGCGGACTTGATGTGGAGCGTCGATAAAAACCTCAGGCTCATCACTTCCAATCGGGCTTTCGACGAGGCATCGGCGAAAATCTATGGCAAAAAACTGCTCCTTGGCCAAAAATTACTTGACGATTCGTTGCCACCCAAAATCAAGAAAAAATACATCCATTATTACAAGAAAGCATTGGCCGGCGAATCGTTCCGCGAAACCATCCGCTTGACCGAAACCGAA
The DNA here is from genome assembly GCF_047602195.1 of Flavobacterium sp. GTDB lineage: Bacteria > Bacteroidota > Bacteroidia > Flavobacteriales > Flavobacteriaceae > Flavobacterium. The sequence goes on along the minus strand of NZ_JASGHW010000004.1, from coordinate 1,522,464 downwards.
GGCAACTGGGCAGAAATTGCGTTTTGCCCGATCATCAAAGGCCCAGAAATCGTGGGCGTGGCCTGTCACTCGCACGACATTACCGCAAGGATCCATTCAGAGAAAAGGCTCGAAAACCAAAACCGCGAACTGCTCAAGACCAATTTCGAGCTCGATCGTTTCGTGTACAGCGTGTCACATGATTTGCGTTCGCCGCTGACTTCGGTGCTCGGGCTGCTCGCTTTTATGGAAGAAGAAACCGCTGAACCCGAAACCCTGCAGCATGTGCAGATGATCCGCAGCCGCATCCACCGGCTTGATGACTTCATCAAAAACATCCTCAATTATTCGCGGAACAACCGCACCGAACTCGAAATCCAGATGGTTCCGGTGGAGAAAATTATCCTCGAAACCGTGTCATCGCTGGCCGACATCAAACAGGCCAAGAACATCGAATTCAAGATCAGTTGCGACGATCAGGTTCCGTTTTGCACCGATTTGCTGAGTTTCAAGACCGTTGTGGAAAACATCATTTCGAACGCGATCAAATTTACCGCAAAAAGCCGTTCCAAGCCGTACATCCGAATCAAGGCCAAGACCGACTCGAAAAAATTGTCGCTCGTCATCGAGGACAATGGCATCGGGATTCCGCAAAAACACCAGGACAAAATCTTCGATATGTTTTTTCGCGCTTCGGCCGATACCGAAGGCAGTGGAATCGGTTTGTACATCGTGCGCGAAATCGTGGAAAAACTCGGTGGGACGATTACCGTCAAATCGGAAGAAAACAAAAAGACCGCCTTTACCATCACGCTCAAAAACTTCAACCCATGACCGCACCACACTCGACCTACCCCAAAGTAATGGTCATCGATGACAATCCGATCGACCTCTACATTGCCACCAAATTACTCAAGAACAACCACTTTGCCCAAGAAATACAGGCTTACAACGCGGCTGGCAAAGCGCTCGATTACCTCAAAGCGCACTGCCAGCATACCGAATCGTTGCCACAGGTCATCCTGGTCGACATCTACATGCCCGAAATGTCGGGTTTCGAATTCATGGAAGCCTATGACCTCCTGCCCGATTCGCTCAAACAAAATTGCAAGGTGTACATTGTTTCCTCGAGCATAGACAGCAAGGACATCGTGCGCGCCAACGAAGACAAGAATGTGATTGCGTTTCGCGAAAAACCGCTTACGAAGGAATTTCTCGATGAAATTGCCGCAGCCTGATTGTTGAATTTTCTAAACCTGCACCGGTTTTTTAGTATCTTAGCCCAACTAAACAACCCACCATGGATTTTACACAGAAAATGCTGCGCGACGATGCGCTCAAAGGCAAAACGATCGTAGTGACGGGCGGCGGAAGCGGCCTCGGTAAAGCAATGACCAAATACTTCCTCGAACTCGGCGCCAATGTCGCGATTACTTCACGCGATTTGGACAAACTCAAAACCACCGCGGCTGAATTGGAAGCCGCTACAGGTGGAAAGTGTCTGCCGCTGCAATGCGATGTGCGCCATTACGACCAGGTCGAAAGTATGCTTGCCGAAGTTTTGAAAACGTTTGGTAAAGTTGACGTCTTACTCAACAATGCGGCGGGAAATTTCATTTCGCCTACCGAAAGATTGTCGGCCAATGCGTTTGACACGATCATCGAAATTGTCTTGAAAGGTTCCAAAAACTGCACGCTGGCGTTCGGCAAACACTGGATCGACACCAAGCAAACTTCCGCTACGATTTTGAATATCGTGACGACTTATGCCTGGACCGGTTCGGCTTATGTGGTGCCGAGCGCAACTGCCAAAGCCGGCGTTCTCGCGATGACGCGAAGCCTTGCGGTGGAATGGGCGAAGTATGGCATCCGTTCGAATGCGATTGCGCCCGGACCGTTCCCGACCAAAGGCGCGTGGGACCGATTGTTACCGGGCGACTTGAAAGAAAAATTCGATTTGGCCAAGAAAGTACCGTTGCAACGCGTGGGCGACCATCAGGAACTCGCGAATTTAGCCGCTTATCTCGTTTCGGATTTTTCTGCTTATGTGAACGGGGAGGTTATTACGATTGACGGAGGCGAATGGCTCAAAGGCGCGGGACAGTTTAATTTGCTCGAGGCGATTCCGGAGGAGATGTGGGATATGTTGGAGATGATGATTAAGGCGAAGAAAGGCAATTGATAATTGATAATTAACAATTGATAATTATTCGGACTTGTTACAAACCCGTGTGCCCTAGCCCCGATTGCAGCGGTTATCCTTTTTCGCGCTGCTGCCAGCGCGTAAAAGATAAAAGCGGAAAGCGGGAACCAGCTCCTAAAAATCAACCTCTTACAACTTCTTAAATTTCCCAACACTTGAGGCTCAAAACTTTGATTCAATGTTAACAAATAACACTTGAAAAACCCACAAATAATTGTATTTTTACGGCTCAAAATTTTAGAGAGATAAATGGGTAAAATCATTGCTATTGCCAACCAGAAAGGCGGTGTCGGAAAGACCACCACATCGGTAAACCTGGCCGCATCATTGGGCGTATTGGAGAAAAAGGTTTTATTGATCGATGCCGATCCGCAGGCCAATGCGAGTTCGGGATTGGGTATTGATGTCGAATCGGTTGAGATTGGCACCTACCAAATCCTTGAGCACAGCAACACGCCCGAGGAAGCCATCGTCAAGACGTCTTCGCCAAATGTCGACTTGATTGCGGCGCACATCGACTTGGTCGCGATCGAAATCGAGCTCGTCGACAAGGAAAACCGCGAGTACATGCTCAAGCAGGCGCTCGAAAGCATCAAGGGGCAATACGATTACATCCTGATTGATTGCGCACCATCGCTGGGTTTATTGACGCTCAATGCGTTGACGGCTGCCGATTCGGTTGCGATTCCGATTCAGTGTGAATATTTTGCACTCGAAGGTTTGGGCAAATTGCTCAACACAATCAAGAGCGTGCAGAAAATCCACAACCCGAACCTCGACATCGAAGGGTTGCTTTTGACGATGTACGATTCGCGTTTGCGCCTGTCGAACCAGGTGGTGGAGGAAGTGCAGAAGCATTTTCACGACATGGTTTTCGAGACCATTATCCAAAGAAACGTCAAGCTCAGCGAAGCGCCGAGTTTTGGCGAAAGCATCATCAATTATGACGCGACGAGCAAGGGCGCCACAAATTATCTGCACCTTGCACAAGAAATAATTAAAAAGAACAGCAATCCCGTTTTATGACAAAAGTGGTAAAAAAACAAGCCTTGGGAAGAGGATTATCTGCCTTATTGAAAGACCCTGAAAACAACATTCAGTCGGTCGCCGATAAGAATGCCGATAAAGTAGTAGGCAACATCATTGAGCTTGACATCGAGGCCATTGAGATCAACCCGTTCCAGCCGCGCAGCAACTTCAACGAGGAAGCTTTGCAGGAATTGGCGGTTTCGATCCGTGAACTCGGTGTGATCCAACCGATTACTGTCAGGAAATTAGACTTCAACAAATACCAACTCATTTCAGGGGAACGCCGTTTGCGCGCCTCTAAGATTGTAGGATTGACCACCGTTCCGGCGTACATCCGCATCGCCAACGACCAGGAATCTTTGGAAATGGCTTTGGTCGAAAACATCCAGCGCCACGACCTCGACCCGATTGAAATCGCGCTGTCGTACCAGCGTTTGATCGACGAAATCAATTTGACGCAGGAGCAGATGAGCGAGCGCGTGGGCAAAAAACGTTCGACGATTGCGAACTACTTGCGCCTTTTGAAACTCGACCCGATCATCCAGACCGGCATCCGCGACGGATTCATTTCGATGGGCCACGGCCGTGCGATCATCAACATCGACGACCACGACGTGCAGACCGACATTTACCAGAAAATCGTAAGCCAGAACCTTTCCGTGCGCGAAACCGAGGCATTGGTCAAGAATTACCAGGACAGTCTCAAACCGGCCCCGGCCAAAGCCCCAAAAGGCAGCGGCTTTAAAGTGGCCGACGAACAAACCAAAGCCATCGCAAATTATTTCGGGGCCAAGGTTGACGTCAAGGTCGCAGGCAACGGCAAAGGAAAAATTACGATCCCGTTCCATTCTGAGGAAGACTTCAACCGAATCATCAAACTCATCAAAGGTTAGTGATAAAGCAGCTTGCCATATTCTTTGCTTTCTTGTTCTTTGCAAATACGATTTCTGCACAGTCTGGGGGCGAATTGACCGTTGTCCAGGATTCGACCGAAGTCAAGCCGAGAAACGAGGACATCAATCCGTTGTCCCCGGCCAAGGCGGCATTTTATTCTGCAGTGTTTCCGGGACTCGGACAGGCGTACAACAAAAAGTATTGGAAAATGCCTTTGGTGTATGGAGCCATCGGCGCCGGTGTGTATTTTTACACCTGGAACAACCAGAAATACCACGAATTTCGCGACGTATACAAAAGAAGATTGGCCGGTTATACCGATGACAAATACCCGTTTCTCGACAACGAGCGTCTCATTTCGGCACAGCGCTTCTACCAAAAAAACCGCGACATTTCGGCATTGGTCACCGCTGCCTTTTACATCCTGAACATCATCGACGCCAACGTAGATGCGCATTTGATGCAATTCAATGTAGACGACAACCTGACGCTCAAACCCGAAATGTACCGTGATGAATTGTTTAACAAACCCAATGTCGGGTTTACGATTAATTACCAGTTCTGATGAAAATAGCACTTCTGGGATACGGAAAAATGGGCAAGGTCATCGAAAGGATCGCCTTGGAGCGCGGGCATGAAATCGTGTTGCGCAAGACAAGCAACGACTCCTATGACGGATTGGAAAATGCCGATGTCGCGATCGATTTCAGCATTCCCGATGCAGCCGTCGGCAACATTACCGCCTGTTTGAATGGAAACATCCCGATTGTTTCTGGTACGACGGGCTGGCTCGAACACTATCCGAAAATGGTAGCGTTGTGTGAAGATAAAAAGGGCGCATTCATTTATGGATCGAATTTCAGTTTGGGCGTGAATCTGTTTTTTGCGCTCAATGAAAACCTCGCCAAAATGATGGCCCAATTTCCGCAGTACAAAGTGTCGATGGAGGAAATCCACCACACGCAAAAGCTCGATGCCCCGAGTGGAACTGCCATTTCGTTGGCCAAGGACATCATCGAAAATTCCGATTATTCAAGCTGGGCTTTGCCCAATGCCACACCAGCGAAAGATGACGGCACGAGCAAAAGCGAACTGGCGAAGCAAATTTTGATCGACGCCAAAAGAATCGAGAACGTTCCGGGCACGCATTCGGTGTTTTACCATTCCGATGTCGACTCGATCGAAATCAAGCACACCGCACACAGCCGCGAAGGATTTGCGTTTGGCGCGGTCATCGCTGCCGAATGGATTTTGGGCAAAACCGGTGTCTTTACGATGAAAGATGTGTTAAATTTAAATTAAAGCATGTAACGTTGCGGCGGGGCTTTGCTCTTACCGCTCAACATAAAAAACAACAGTTATGACAATTACACAGTGGTTGATTTTTTTCCTGATTGTTCAGGTAGTCCATTTCGCAGGGACTTGGAAAATGTATGAGGCGGCCGGCCGCAAACGTTGGGAAGCTTTGGTTCCGGTTTACAACGCGATTGTTTTGATGAAAATCATCAACCGCCCGACCTGGTGGACCATTTTGCTTTTCATTCCGGTGGTCAACATCATCATGTTTCCCGTGGTTTGGATTGAGACTTTGCGCAGTTTCGGTAAAAATTCGACTTCGGATACCTTACTCGGATTGTTCACTTTTGGGTTCTATTTGTACTATGTGAACTACACGCAGCAACTCAACCACATTCCCGACAGGAGCTTGGTACCACCTTCCAAAACAGGCGATACGGTGAGTTCGTTGCTTTTCGCGATCATCGTGGCCACCGTCGTGCACGGTTATGTGTTGCAGCCGTTCCAGATCCCGACTTCTTCCCTCGAAAAAACATTGCTCATTGGCGACTTCCTTTTTGTAAGTAAATTCCATTATGGTGCGCGTCCGCAGATGACGGCCGTGGCCTTGCCGATGATCCACGACTCGATCCCATTGACACCCAAATTGAGTGATTCGATTCCGTTCCTGAACAAAAGATCGTATGCCAAATGGCCGCAATATCCGTATTTCAGGTTTCCAGCCTTGCAAAAAATAGAGCGCAACGACATTGTGGTGTTCAACTGGCCAGTCGATACCGTATATGTGTTCCGCGACCAAGTGCAACGCAAGGACAAAAAGCCGATCGACAAAAAATCGAATTACGTCAAGCGCTGCGTCGGTATTCCGGGCGACAGCCTCGAGATCAAGAATGGCGTCGTTTTCAACAACGGCAAGGAATTGATTTTGCCTGAACGCGCCAAACCACAATACATCCATACGGTCTATTCGAAAAAAGGGGTTTCGACCGAATGGCTCAAGGAAGTCGGGTCGACCGAATACGAACGCTCTTACGAAGTGCAGTTCACCAGCAACGACCAAACCAAAGCGATCGCGCCTTACGTAAAGAGGGCCGAAAAAATGGAACAAGAAGGCAGTTATAAAATCAAAACTCCAGCCGCGGGCATTCCGGAGCAACTCATCCAAGGACTTTCGCTCAACATCAAGGAAGTTTATGATTACGCCGAATCGGCCAACCTCACCCTTGCCGGGGCTGAAAAACTGCGCAAAAATACCAGTATCGATTCGGTAATCCGTTACATCGCCAAGGCTCCAGATCCGGGCGTTTTCCCGCAAACCGGAAAATGGAACATCGACAATTACGGCCCGATTTACATTCCGCAGGAAGGCAAAACCGTCGCGCTCAATGCCCAGACCATTCCTTTCTACCGCATGATCATCAGCGAATATGAGAAAAACGACCTCAAAGTCAACGGCAATGAAATCCGGATCAATGGAAAAGTGGCCACGTCCTACACCTTCAAGCAAAACTACTACTGGATGATGGGAGACAACCGCCACAACTCCGAAGACAGCCGTTTTTGGGGATTTGTTCCCGAAGACCACATTGTGGGCAAGCCGGTTTTCATCTGGATGAGCATCGACCACATGAACGAAGGCATCAAGAATTGGAGAATCCGCTGGGACCGCATGTTTACGACCGTTGGCGGCGAAGGACAGCCGGTTTCTTATTTCAATTTGTTCCTGATTTTGCTTGTGGCTTATTTCGTGGGTTCTTATTTCTACAACAAACGCAAAACGGCCAAAGACGAATAATGGACCTGTTGCTCTACCCGACGTATTTGCCTTCGATCAGCCATTTCGTGGCGATGGCCCAGGCCGATTCGGTGACGTTTGAAACTGAAGACAATTTCCAGAAACAAACCAACCGCAACCGGACGTACATTTACAGTCCGAACGGCGTGCAATTGCTCAACATCCCGATCAAGCATTCGGGAACCAAGCATCAGAAAACCAAGGATGTCCAGCTCGAAACGGCTTTCGATTGGCAGAAACAGCATTTCAAATCCTTGGAAGCGGCCTACAGAAGCTCGCCTTTCTTTGAATATTTCGAGGACCGCTTTATGCCTATTTTCGAAAAACAGCACAAGTTTTTGATGGACCTCAATTTCGAGTCGATGGCCATCATTGCCCAATGCCTCCAAATGGATTTCAAATTCGAGAAGACGCTTGAATATTTCCACGAGCAACCCCAATATACCGATTTGCGCCACTTGGCCAACGGCAAAAAAGACCCGTCTACTTTTGAGGAATATACCCAGGTTTTCGGCGACAAACACGGCTGGCTCAACAACCTGAGCATTGTGGATTTGTTGTTCAACGAAGGACGTTTCGCGCTCGATTACCTCAAAAAGCAGACGCTTTAATCCATCGACAATCGCGTCATGATCGGGTAATGGTCCGAATTAGTGAATTCGGGAAAATCGGTGAAACTTTTGACGTGCATTTTCGGATCGGCGAAAATATAATCGATGCGCGCCGGATAATAACGGAAATTGTACGTGCGCCCAAAACCTTTCCCGGCTTCTTCGAACGTATCCTGCAAAGTTCCACGGATACTGCGGTACACATACGAAAACGCGCTGTTGTTCATGTCGCCGCAAATGATGATCGGATATTCGCAGCTTTTCTTGTGCTCCATGATGATCTCGGCCTGTTGCTGCTGTTTGCGGAACGCACGGCTGATGCGACGCGCGACGACAAGCGATTTCTTTTGGTTGACCTCGTCGATGTTCTCGGACATTTCGTTGACGTCCGGCGAAATCTTGATCGACTGCAAATGCATGTTGTAGACGCGGATGATGTCTTTTCCTTTTTTGATATCGGCAAAAATCACGCTGTTGTTCGAGCTCGGCAAATCGAGATGGCCTTCGTTGATAATGGGGAATTTGGAGAAAATCGCCTGCCCCGTTTTGATCTTGTCGCCCTGCATAAAAATATAGCGGTGCTTGTAGACCTTGAAATCAATATCGGCCGAATGCGAGAATTCCTGGATGCACAGAATATCGGGGTTTTCATCGTTGACAAAGGTGCGGATATTCGATGCCACGTCTTCGTCTTGGATCCACTTGAACAAATTAAAAAGCCTTACGTTGTAGCTCATCACGACAAAATCCTTTTCCTCGCGCGGTAGATCGGTAGCCGAAAACTTGTAGAATTTGTTGATGAACGTGATGCCGAGCAACAGCACCAATCCCGACAAAATCACCTGCCGCTTGAACTGCAGCAACCAATAAATAAAGTAAAGCCCATTCAAGATCAGGAACAGCGGCAAAATCAGCGTGAGCACCGAAAGAAAAGGAAAAAACTTGGGCGCGAGAAACGGCAGCACATAGGCAAGAAATGTCAATACAGCCAACACTATATTGAAAAAGTACATTGTCTTGTTGAACCACGAAAGCTTCTTCATCCGAATTTTATTGCGTGCTAATTTAGTAATAGTTGTCGGTTGACAATTACCGGTTGGTGGATTTTCGACAACCCGACATTATCATCGGCAAACGGAATGTCGGTGCGTGCCGCGCGAACTACTTCCCCGCCTTAAACAAAAACTCCTTCTCCGCAGCGGTCAAACTGTCGTAACCCGACTTGCTGATTTTATCGAGGATGTCGTCTATTTGTTGCTGCGTTTTGTCTTTTGTAACAATCTTTGAGGTCGTTTTGGGCGATTTGTGTTCGTAATTGCGGTGCACTTTCTTGAACGGTGTGCTCTTTTTCGATCCGCCGATATTGGCCAGGCCGTCCAAAACAAACGTCACGCCCTTGCTCAAATCAGTACCGCTTTGCAGCAACTTGATGTACAGGAATCCAAAGAAAGCTCCTGCCAAATGCGCGATGTGTCCACCGGTGTTCTCTGCAAAAATAAACAGCAAGTCGATTGCCACGAGCACCGCAGTCAATTGCCACAATTTGACATTGCCGATGAGCAGCAAACGCAAGTTCATCATCGGCGAATAAGTTGCCGTGGCCACCAAAACGGCCATGACCGCACCCGAGGCCCCTACGATTGGCGCGGCGATGCTCAAGACATAGAATCCGGCCACAAATGCCATTCCGGCAAACAAACCGGCCAGCAGATACAGCCCGAGGAATTGTTTCTGGTTAAAAAAAGTCAAGAAAATCCGTCCCGAGAAATTGAGCATGATCATGTTGAACAGCAAATGGAAAAATCCCGAATGGAAAAAAGAATACGTCAGCAAAGTCCACGGCCTGTAAGACAGCACATGCACATCCGATGACAGATAGAGCCAATCCGGGTACTCAAAACGCTGCGTCCTGAATCCGTAAAAAAATACAATCGACAGCACAAAAACGGCCACATTCCAATAGATCAGCTTCTGCTCGAAGCCGCCCATTTTGTACTGCAATTTCAAATCATCCCAAAAACCCATATTTTTTTGATTTGTTATGGCGTTGCGCTGCGCGCCGGGCTATCCGTTACAATCTTTTGTCAAGCATTGTATTTCCCGTCGCAAGCTCCGGGCAATCCTTGATAAAAGGATTTCCACTGCTATCCCTAACGCAAATCCTCGCGCCAATTTACGGTAATTTTAATTCCAACGGTTGCCGCGGAACTGGTTTTTCTTCCAGTACCACATCATGATGAAACCGATCAATGCACCGCCTACGTGTGCGAAATGCGCGATTCCGGTCCCACCCGATCCAAAAAACGACTGCCCCTTGAACCCAAGAAACAAATCGATGGCAATCAAACCCGGTACAAAATATTTGGCCTTGATGGGCACAGGAATGAACAACAACGCGAGTTCGGCATTCGGAAACATGAAGGCAAATGCCACGAGCAGACCGTAAATCGCACCTGAGGCGCCCACCATCGGGATCTGCGTTTGGTCTGCCGCATGGAACAAAGCCACCGCGTTTGTTTCATTGACCAAATTGGCCTTGCCGGCTTCCGTTAAAATGGGCTCCAAACCGGCTATGAACGAACTGAAATTCGAAAACGGAATGTTGAGGACTTCGCGAAGTGTAGCATCGCTCAACTGCAAATCGGCCGCGCCCTGTAAAATGTGCTGCAATTCCCAATAATTAATGCCCAGTTGCAAGGCAGCCGCGCCCAATCCGCAAGAAATGTAAAAGAAAATGAATTTGGTCGGTCCCCAAAAATGTTCCAAGGCCGATCCAAACGAGAATAAGGCAAACATATTGAACGCGATGTGGAAAATCCCACCGTGCATGAACATATGGGTCAGCAGTTGCCAAAATTGGAAATGGTTGTTCTGGAATGGGAACAATGCGAAATAGGTTTCTGCCTGCGGGACGACCATCGTCCCAAGGAAGAATAAAATATTGATAATCAGTAACTGCTTGACAGTCGGCGTAATCTGCATCATAGTGCGAATTTTTTATCTAAATCTTCGACCCGCATCGTGATGAAAGTCGGTTTCTGGAAAGGGGAAACATTGGGTTCCTTACACGCAAACAAACCGTTCACGAGGTTTTCCTGTTCCTTTCCGGTTAAGTAAGTTCCAGTCTTGACCGCCAAACTTTTGGCCATCGATTTGGCGATCGAATCGTTCTGGCTGAAACTGCTCTCGGGAATGCCATCCTGCAAATCCCCGAGCAACTGCTCGAGCACAATCGACACCTCGCTTTCGGTCACATTGACGGGCAATCCCGAAATGACCACATGGTCGGTATGCATTTCCTCAAATACAAATCCCGTATTGATGAGCGAATCCTTGAGTTCGTGCACCAAGTTCATCTCGGTGGTCGAAAAATACAAACTCAGCGGAAACAGCAATTGTTGGCTCGCCGCCTGCTGCACGGTCATGTTGGCAAGGAATTGCTCGTACAAGATGCGTTGGTGCGCGCGTTGCTGGTCTACGATCACCATCCCGGATTTGATTGGGTTGACGATGTATTTTTTATGGATTTGGTAAGTCTTGTTGACCGCCTGCTCGACTTCGTGGTCCTCAAACAAAGAAGCCGTGGTTTCTTCACTTTCAAACTGCATCTGACTCGTGAACTCCTGGCTTTCGGGTTCGGCAATCGTATCGACAAAACTGCTCTCTGCCTCGTGCTTAAGCCCGACATACAGGCTTTCCCAACTCGCCGTGTCCTGTTTGGGACGGTAATGGTTGATGTTGGAATACGATTTGGCCGTCGGCTTTTCCTCGGCAAACGGATTGAAATTGCCATCGATCTGGATCGTCGGAATCACCGCTTCGGCATCCTTGTATTGGTACGGCGTGTCGAGATTCGGGTCACGGTCGAAATCGAGTACGGGCGCGACGTTGAATTGGCCAAGACTGTGCTTGACGGCGGCGCGCAAAATCGCATACAACGAATGCTCGTCATCAAACTTGATCTCGGTTTTGGTCGGATGAATGTTGATATCGATCGTATGCGGCGGTACGTGCAAATACAAAAAATACGACGGCTGGCTGCCATCCTTGAGCAAACCTTCATAGGCCGCCATAATCGCGTGGTGCAGGTAACCGCTCTTGATGAACCGGTCGTTGACGAAAAAGAATTGTTCGCCACGGCTTTTCTTGGCGAATTCGGGTTTGCTGACAAAGCCCTGGATCGAGACGATTTCGGTTTCTTCCTTTACGGGAACCAATTTTTCGTTGGTCTTCCCGCTGAAAATATTGACAATGCGCTGGCGGAAATTCGAAGCCGGCAAATTGAACAACTCGCCCCCATTGTGGTAATACGTAAAATGGATGTTCGGGTGCGCCATGGCCACGCGTTGGAATTCATCCACGATATGGCGGTGCTCGACGATTTCAGACTTGAGAAAATTGCGCCGCGCCGGAATATTGAAAAACAAATTCTTGACCGCAAATGAAGTGCCCTGCGGCAAAACCGCCACGTCCTGCGACATGAACTTGCCGCCTTCGATCACGATATGCGTCCCGAGCTCCTCCTGCTCCTGCCGTGTTTTCATCTCGACATGCGCAATCGCGGCAATCGAAGCCAATGCCTCGCCCCTGAATCCTTTGGTATGCAACGAAAACAAATCTTCGGCCTGGCGGATTTTGGAAGTCGCGTGGCGCTCGAAACACAAACGCGCATCGGTGACGCTCATGCCTACCCCGTTGTCGATGACCTGGACGAGCGATTTGCCCGCATCCTTGATGATCAGTTTGATATCGGTCGCTTTGGCATCCACCGCATTTTCAAGCAATTCCTTGACCACGGAAGCCGGACGCTGCACGACTTCACCTGCGGCAATCTGGTTGGCAACGTGATCGGGAAGTAATTGGATGATACTCGACATTTGGGTTTGTTGGATTAAGTGCGTTCCGGTTCGATTTGCGGCTTTGAACGACCGTCAAAAATACAGAATTATGTGGGATTTTTTGGGGTTGGAAATGAGAAAGTTTTCACAAATGATATATAGAGGAGGAAGCCCGGTGGGCTTCAGGTATAAAAGCATAGTTAGATGAATAAACATCGAATTCTGAGATTCGAAAACACAAAAAATCTAAACTAAAAGTCGCAAAGTCACAAAGATTCAAAGCGGCTTTGCTTTGGCTTTAAAGTTTACCGTTTGTTTTCGATGATTTCCGCCAACAATTTTTTTGCGCGCAGCAACTTCACCTTCACATTATTAAGCGGTTCGTTGAGCTGGTCGGCGATTTCCTGATACGACAATTCCTGGAAAAACCGCAACTGGATGACTTCCTGGTAAGCGGGCTTGAGTTGCTTGATGCATTCCAGCAGCGAGGAAAGATTTTGCTTGGCAATGAGTTCGTCCTCGGCCGAAGGCGTCGTATCGGCTACATTGTACGCCTGCTGGTCTTCCTCATCGGTGATGTCGATGAACAAAGCCGATTTCTTTTTGCGCAGCAAATCGATATGGACATTCTTTGCAATGGCAATCAGCCATGTATTGAACTGGAATTCGGGATTGTATTTGGCGATTTTATCAAACGCTTTCGAGAACGTCTCGATTGTGATGTCTTCTGCATCGGTTTCGTTTTCGGTGCGCTTGAGCATGAAACCATAGACTTCATTCCAATAATGGTCCAACAGAAAAGTGAACGCAACCTGGTCGCCGTTCTTTGCCTTTTCTATGTGTTGCCTTATTTCCAATGCACCGGTTTTGAGAAAATATTCGTGAAGAAAATATTGAGTTGCGTAAAGATAAGCGTTATTTCAATAATCGGATACCAATACATGGTGTCTTTTTCGCGCAATTTTCCGGCCGACAATCCCAGCGTGATCCAGGTGAACAGGTAACGGAAACCGATCAATCCCAAAACAATAATCCATTGGAACTGGAACGCGAGCAATACGATCGGCAAAATGAAAAACAAAAACTGCGAGACAAAGAAAATCCCGAGTTGGATTTTATCAAAAGCCTTGTAATGCCCGGCCGTTGACACATGACGCCTTTTCTGCGTAAACCATTCCTTGAATGCCGTTTTGGGCATCGAATACGTAAAACCATCTGCCGAATCACAAATCGTCGTCGTACTGCCTTTGGCCGCCTGGTTGATGAACAAATCGTCGTCGCCCGAACGGATTTTCATGTGGTCGATGAAACCATTCACATTGAAAAATTCTTCTTTTTTATACGCCAGATTACGGCCCACGCCCATGTACGGCCTGCCCATCCTGGCCCATCCGAAATATTGCACGGCGGTCAGCATCGTCTCGAAACGAATGATCTTGTTGAGGAACGAACCTGCGATGCGGTCGTACGCACCATAACCGAGTACAATCGTTTTTTCCTTGGTGAACTGCGAGCTCATTTCCATGATCCAGTTTTTGGACGTCGGATAGCAGTCGGCATCGGTAAACAAAAGGTATTCTTTTTTTGCTGCTTTGATGCCCAGTGTGAGCGCAAATTTCTTATTGCCCCAAAATGCCTCGTTGTTTTCAACCTTGACCAGTCGGATGTTGGAATATTGTTTTTCGAAAAGCTTCCAGTAAATCCAAAGTACCGTCGCTCGAAGCGTCGTCAATCAAGACAATTTCAAAATCGGGATAATCCTGTTCGGCGAGCAGCGGCACAAACTTGGCCACGTTTTCTTCTTCGTTTTTGGCACAGACGATAACCGAAATCGGAATCCTTTTCGGCGTACTTTTCTGCGCTTTGCGGTAAGCGAATTTCCCAAAAACCACCACGTAATAGAACAATTGGATGGCTACGATGGCGATAAAAAGATAAAACGTAATGGTCAACATATAGGCACTCGGTCATTTAAACGAGTGCAAAGGTATGGATTTAAGAGTCAAGAATCAAGAACCAAGAATCAAGACTTAAAATCTTCTTTCAATGAACCAGTCTTGCAGCGTTAGCGGTCTTGGCTCTTGCAGCGAAGCGATCTACCAGCGCAGCGGTTATTTCGAAAACGGGCATTTCCGCATATCGGCCGCAACCGCCTTTGCATTGGGATCGCTTAGTTTTTCGAGCTCGGTGATGATGCTATTGAAGTTTTTCTCATCGCGGTTTTGCGACAATTTGCGTACCGCCTGAATCTGTTGGATCGCAATTTCAAAAGTGACGATGCCGCGCGTCTGCATCATCGTTTTTTTGGAGAATTTCCCAACACTGACAGGGTTTTCGGAATGGGCTTCGTATTTATCGACAAGTTTGGTCAGGTGCGCAATTTCGGCTTGGCCGTCGATGATCTTGACTGTTCCATAAATGTGAACCGCCGAATAATTCCAGGTCGGTACATTCTCGAAATCATACCAGGACGAAGAAATATAGGCATGCGGTCCCGAAAAAATCGCAAGCACCTGGTCGTTTTCGGCAAAGCCTTTCCATTGCGGGTTTTCCTTGGAGATATGGCCGTACAACACTTGCTCGCCTTTTTCATTCAAGTCCAATTCGAGCGGAATGTGTGTGGCCCAAAGCTTGCCCTCGGTCTGGTTGACTAAAATGCCGAAACTGTTCTCGGCGATGAAGTTTTCGATGTCTTTGCGGTCGGTGTTTTCGTAGCGGTCTGCGATGTACATGATTGTGATTTTTGATTTTAGATTGATGATTTCAGATTTGTCATTGAATGAAGTGGTACGTTACAGAAATCTGAAATCTAAAAACAGAAATCTGCAATTAAATCACGTTGACTTCCGCCTCAATCGCAATCCCGAATTTTTCAAGAATCGTTCGCTGGATTTCCTTCGACACATTCAAAATATCCTGCCCACTTGCGTGGCCATAATTGACCAACACGAGCGCCTGGTTTTTATGGACGCCCGCATCCCCAAATCGCATGCCTTTGAAGCCTGCCTGTTCGATGAGCCAACCCGCCGGAACCTTGACTTCGGTTTCAGAAACGGGAAAGAATTTGATGTCAGGGAATTTCGCCTGGACTTGGTCGAAATCGGTTTTGGAAATGATCGGGTTTTTGAAAAAACTGCCAGAATTGCCGAGTTCTTTCGGGTCGGGCAACTTGCTTTGACGAATCGCAATCACCGCGTTGCTCACGTCCTTGAGCTGCGGCGTATCGATATTTTGCTTGGCCAGTTCAGCCATGATGTCGCCATAAGAAGTGTTGATCTTGTGGTTGCGCTTGGTCAATTTGAACTGCACCGAAGTGATGATGTAACGGTTCTTCAATTCCTGCTTGAACACACTTTCACGGTAGCCGAAACGGCATTCTGCATTGGTAAAGGTGTGTATCTTTTGGGTCGCAATTTCCATGGCGTCACACGAGACAAACGTATCCTTGATTTCGGTTCCGTAAGCGCCGATGTTTTGGATCGGGGTCGTGCCCACATTGCCCGGAATCAGCGACATATTTTCGAGTCCGCCGAAATTTTGACCGATGGTCCACAATACGAATCCATGCCAGTTCTCGCCTGCCTGCGCCTCGACGGTCACGAAATCCTCGTCTTGCGAAACGACGCGTTTGCCCTTCAAATCGACATGGATCACGAGCGCATCGACATCCTGGGTGAGCAACATATTGCTGCCGCCGCCGAGAATGAATTTTTTGTCGTTTGGATGTTGCTTCAAGACTTCGCGCAGTTCATCGGTTGAATGTACGGCAACGAATTGCTTGGCCTTGGCCTCGATGCCAAAGGTGTTGTATTTTTTTAACGAAAAATCGTTTTGGATTTGCATGGAGTGAATTTCAGATTTTTGATTGTAGATTTCAGATTAGTCCTCGCCCAATAAAGCCCGGTTCAGGAATTCACCCATCGGTTTGAGCACGAGCAGTTTTTCGGCGGTTTTCTTGACGAAATCTTTGTCCGAAAGCGATTTGTCATCGATTTTGGCTGTCGCCGTAAAGCTTTTCAATTTGAGCAATTCAATCGCCGGATGCTCTTTTTCATATCCTTTCGGAACGGTTATGAGCGCGTTTTCACGATCCATATCGCCATAAATTTCCTTGAACTTTTTATCGGCTAAAATCGCTTCGAGATCTTCGTGGAAAAAGGCGATTTCTTTTCTGATTTTCTTCAAATCCTCGGCTTCCGGATTGTGAAATCCGCCTGCGATGAAACCCGCACCGGGCTCTACGTGCACATAATAACCCGATTGCGTCCAGTTCTTGTTTCCGGGTGAAATCCAAAAAGCCATGTTGGTCTTGTAAGGTGATTTGTCCTTCGAAAATCGGATGTCGCGGTTGATGCGGAACACCACATCCTTGACCTGGATCGCGCCCAAGGCTGGATCTTGCTGCGCCAAGGCGTCGATGAATTGCTGGGCGAGTTCGTAATATTCCTTTTTGTACGCCTCATACCGCTTTTTATTGGCCAAAAACCATTCGCGGTTGTTGTTTTTCTTGAGGTCCACCAGAAATTGGATGCTGTCTTTTGAAATCATTACAGGTGTTTTTTGAGTTCTTCTTCGCTGATGAATCCGCTGTGCTGCCAAACGACTTTGCCGTTTTCATACAATAAGATCACGGGAAGCGTATCGATTTTCATTTCGCGCGTGAGTGTTTTGTTCTCATCGGCGTTGAGGCGCGAAACGGTAAGTTGACCCTTGTAGTTTTCGCCGAGTTTTTCCATATACGGCGCCATCTTCTTGCACGGCTCGCACCAGGGCGCATAGAAATTGACCAGTACTTTTTGGTCGGATTTGAGCAAATCGCCATATTCCTGACTGCACATCCCGATGATTTTATCGCCTGGCGCCGACAGTCTTTCGGCGTCCCATTTCAAGATGCCGCCTTCGAGGTTGTAGATTTTGGTGAAACCCATTTCGGACAACTTATTGGCCGCCTTCGAGGCACGTCCGCCAATTTTGCAGTACACATAGACCGGTTTGGTCTTGTCGTAGGTCGCGGCTTTGGCTTCGAAATTACCGCCGTT
Source organism: Flavobacterium sp. (assembly GCF_047602195.1). Classification (GTDB taxonomy): domain Bacteria; phylum Bacteroidota; class Bacteroidia; order Flavobacteriales; family Flavobacteriaceae; genus Flavobacterium. The sequence goes on along the minus strand of NZ_JASGHW010000004.1, from coordinate 1,504,780 downwards.
CCAATCGACATTGACCGCATTTCCGATATGCCCGCCCGCAAATTCTTCGGGGGTGCGCACATCGAGCAATTGCGCTTCAGGGTCGTTCTTGAGTTTTTCGGCGAAATTTTTGGGCGAAATGTTTTCTACGCTTTTGGCATTCTGGCCGTTGCAATTCACAAACAACAAACAAACCAGCAGCAGGGCGGAAATTTTGGTTTTCAAAGTCTTCGGATTTAATGGGCACTAAAGTACAAAATTAACGCATCCGAACCGCAAAAATTACACAACCGGATTTTCGAGAAATAGCGTAAACGCGATTTCGGTTCCCTGTCCTATCTCGCTATCGACCGTGATTTGCCCGTCGTACAATTCGACGATTTCCTTGCACAAACTCAGCCCAAGCCCGTCGCCAAAACCAATTTGCTGTTTGTACTGCTTGTTTTCGAAACTCTTGTCGAATACTTTACCCAAATCGGCCGGCGCGATACCAACACCGGTATCTTTGACCACGACATCGAAGCGGTTGCTGTTTTCCATCTGGGTGAGTTGGCAACTGACCGTGATGCTGCCCTTGTTGGTAAACTTGATGGCATTGCCGATGATGTTATAGAACAACTGCTGGATTTTGCCATTGTCTGCCAAGACCTTGGTATCGAGCGAGGCATCGATTTTCGAAACCAGGTCAATTTTCTTGACATCGGTCAGCGATTTGAGCGATTCAAGGATCGAATGGACTTCTTTTTTGAGGTTGACCCTCGAATTGTGCAAAGTCAGTTCGGTGTGTTCGTTCTTGGAAAAATCAAGGATTTGGTTGACCGAAATCTGCAGCGAATTCGAAGTGAAGTGCAACAAGTTGATCGGGTTGTTCAATGTCTTATCGCCATTGGACGTCTTGATTTTATTGGTCAAATTCGAAATGATATTTAGCGGCGCCCGCATCTCATGGCTCAGCATACCCATGAGGCGGCTCTTGAACTCGAGGTTGCTTTCGGCCAGTTTCTTGGCCTCGGAAAGCTGCCTTTCGTTTCGGTGCGCCGACCACGCATAACGCGCGAGCAACACCGTAAAAGTGGCCAAGACCAACAACATCATTCCCATCAAATCTTTCTTGTGGTGGATGTTGGTCATCGCATCGGCAAACTGCAATTGGCTCGCCTGCTGCGCCGATTGTGTGTAAAACATCAGGATCGCCTGACTGTTCTGCAGGATTTTTTTGTTGATGACCATCAGTTCGCGGTCGCGTTCGCGCAGGTTCGAATACGTATTGCGCAATTGTCCGAACTCGTCGGTGTAATGCGTGCGCGTACTGTTGAAAATGTAGCGCATCTGGTCTTCGATGTTTCCGGTTTTCTTGACATTGCCATACATCATTTTCATGTAGACCTGCAGTTCGTCGCGGCGCACGGCATATTTCCCGACAATCGCGTCGCCGATACGGCGCAACATTCCCTTTTTGAGCACCTCGTCCGAAACGCGGATCGAATCGTAAGTGATCGATTGCAGTACTTTTTTGAAGTCGTAAGGCGTCAGCGTGAATTCGGCTGTGGTATTTTCGGTCAAACGATAGACGCCCAGCTTGAGCAAGGCATCAAGTTCCTTGCGCAGCCGCGCGATTTCGGTTTCCTTGTCCTTTTTCCGGCTCACGGTAAACCACAAGTAACGGTCTTCCTTGACGAGTTTGTTGAGGCTGTCGAGGTAAACCGACATCGTATCGAGCGATTGACGGTATTGGGTCAGCGCCTTGAGGTCGTAATTGTGCAAGTATTCGACAAATGCATTCTCGGCGTCGAAGTAATTCTTGGTCGCCCCGTTCGAATAGACAAAACCGAGGTTTTGCTGCTGTGCCTTTTCAAAAGATTGGGTCAGTTTCGATTCCTCGTTGTGTTGGCCGAGCCAAAGCGAAAAAACGATCAATTGAAGGACGATGACGGCGATGAATAAAATGAGGTGGATTTTCTTGCGGTGGTTGGCTGGCGGCATGTGGTACAAATCGGTTAACAGTTGTTTATTTGTATATACAGAAGTTCTCCTACAAAACTTCGCAGCCAAAAATAAACAAAAACCCATGGGCCAAACCTAACGCTTTGATTTTTAAGGATAATTGGAAAAACTCCGCCAATTGGCTGAAAAATTTGGGGCGTTCATGCCGAAACCTTGCCGTTTTTCTTGCGATTTAACCAATTCGGAAGAAAAAAAACAACCAACCCGGAACAAAAAAAGTTACAGATTGAAGATTTTATAACTCTGGTGCGTCAGTTTGACAATGGCTTCGGTGCGTTCCGGATGGGTGTCAGAGATAAAGAGTTGGCCAAAATCATCGTTGTTGACCATCTCGACAATTTGCCCTACACGGGTTTCATCGAGCTTGTCGAAAATATCGTCGAACAGCAAAATGGGCTTTTCACCGGATTTTTTTTTGATGAAATCGAACTGCGCCAATTTGAGCGCGATCAGGAAAGATTTCTGCTGGCCCTGCGAACCGAATTTGCGGATCGGATAGTCGTCGATCTGGAACAACAAATCGTCTTTGTGGATCCCAACCGAAGTGTATTGCAGCACGCGGTCCTTGGCAAGATTTTCCTGCAACAAAGCCAGCAGCTCCTTTTCGTGCAAACCACTTTCGTAAACGAGTTGCACGGTTTCGGCCGAATCCGTAATGGTTTGGTGGCGTTTGTTGAAAATGGGGATAAAATCTTTCGAGGAATTTTTTGCGCTTTTCGAAAATGCGCCGCCCGAGACCGTCGAGCTGTTCATTATATATAACTAAGGTGTCGTTTTCGAATACGCGGTTGAGTGCGAAGTATTTGAGCAGGGCGTTGCGTTGGACCAGGATTTTCTGGTACTGGATGAGTTCCTGCAGATAGACCGGATCAAGTTGCGAAATCACGCTGTCGATGAATTTGCGGCGCGTCTCGCTGCCCTCGATGATCAAATCGGCGTCGGCGGGCGAAATCATCACCAGCGGAATGAAACCGATGTGGTCGGAGAATTTGTCATAGAGTTTGCCGTTGCGCTTGAGGATTTTCTTCTGCCCTTTCTTGAGGCTGCACACGATTTGCTCGGGACGGTTGTTCTTTTCGAATGCGCCGTCGATGACAAAAAATTCCTCACCGTGCTTGATGTTCTGCACCGCAAGCGGATTGAAGTAACTCTTGCCGTAGGCCAGGTGGTAGATCGCATCGAGCACGTTGGTTTTCCCGATGCCGTTCCTGCCCACGAAACAATTGATCTTGGTGTCGAATTCAAAATCGGCTTCGGAGAAATTCTTGTAGTTGAAAAGGGAAATCTTTTTGAGGTGCATGCGAAATGAAAATCGGTTGCAAATTACGGATTTTTTGTTGATTTGTTTAAGCGTTGAATCGTGTAATCGGTTAATCGATGCTCCGATTGAAGTTTCGGTTAAACAATTAACCGGTTAAACGAGTGTTCGCCTGCGTTAGCGATTACAGCGGCATCCTTTTGTAGCATAGCGGAAAAAGATAGAGCGGAAAGCGCGGCCCGCAGGGACACGAGGCTGAAAGCCGACTGCCCGCAGGGAAACGCCCAAAAAACAAACAGAAACATCCTGTCGAGGCAACGATTAAACAATTAAACAGTTAACCGATTAAACAATTAATATAAAATCCATTTTTTCTTGCGCGAGTTCCAATAAAAATTTTATTTTTGCGGCTCATAAATTTAATATAAATGGCAACGTACAATAAAAGAGGTTACAAAGCTCCGAAAGAGAAAGAAGAAAAAGTAGACAATACCTTTATCGAAGACCAGATCAACATCGATGAGAAAGACAGCGCCACCGCTGGTGTTTTCAACTCATTGGACAATACTGCCAACAAGGCTGAGGAATGGTTTGAGAAAAATCAGAAAATGATTTTTGGTATCCTGGGCGCTTTTGCTTTGGTGGTTGTGGGTTACCTCATGTACCAAAAATTGGTTGCAGGCCCTAAAGAAGATGAAGCGGCCAACGAAATGTTTATGGCGCAGCAAAACTTCCAAAAGGCGCTCGATGCTACTGGCACGGCAACCGATTCGTTGTTTACTTTGGCGTTGAACGGATCTGAAGGCAAATTCGGATTCAAGGAATTGGCCGATAAATATTCGGGTACCGATGCTGGAAACCTCGCGAATTACTACGCCGGTTTCTGTTACCTGAACCTCAAGAAAAATACCGAGGCCATTGCTTCGCTCGAAAAATTCAAGTCGGATGACATGGAGCTTTCGGTTTTGGCAGAAGGCGGAATCGGCGATGCGTATGCGCAGCAGAACAAATACAAGGAAGCGCTTGACCATTATGTGAAAGCGTCTGAAATGCACAAGAACGACCTCAACACGCCGCGTTTCCTGCTCAAGGCCGGACAAGTAGCTTTGGTGTCAGGCAACAAAACCGACGCGCTCAAATATTTCCAACAGATCAAGGACAATTACGACCGTTCGCCTGAGGCACAGAACGTGGACGCTTTGATCGGGTTGGCGCAGTAAGAATTTTAGATTTTAAATATAAGTTTTAAATTGGAGCAGTAACTTTGGGTGTTGCTCCAATTTTTTTTTGAAGCGTTTGAAATTTATAGTTTTTCTGCCGGAATTATCTATTCAAAAATGATAACTTCGTTCCATGGGAAGGGGGCAATGTAAGGTATTCCCAACGAAATAAATTCGACTTTCCAATATAGAGAATCTGTATCTTTTGTTAAATTAATCCGCTGATAAAAATCGGCAAATCCCAAATACAATTCAAAATTCAATCCATGGCAACCGCAAATAAAAATTTATCCAACTACGATAAAAACACCCTCCCAAATGCGAAGGACTTCCGGTTTGGGATTGTCGTTTCTGAGTGGAACGACCACATCACGAACGGGCTGTACAACGGTGCCGAAGCCGCTTTGCTGGACTGCGGCGCCTTGCCCGAAAACATCATCCGCTGGGACGTTCCGGGCAGCTTCGAGCTTATCTATGGCGCGAAGAAAATGATCGAAACGCAAGACCTCGACTGCGTCATTACGATCGGTTGCGTGATCAAGGGCGAAACCATGCATTTTGAATTCGTCTGCGAAGGCGTGACGCAAGGCATCAAAGACCTCAATGTACAGGGCGACGTTCCCGTTATCTTTTGTTTGCTCACCGACAACAACGAACAGCAATCCATCGATCGCAGCGGTGGCATCCACGGCAACAAAGGGACCGAGGCGGCGATTGCGGCAATCAAGATGGCGGAATTGCGCAGAAAAGCGTAAAAGTTTAATCGGACAATCGTTTAATCGTTTAACCGAAACTTCAATCGGACAGTCCGATTACACGATTAAACAGTTCAACGATTAAACAATACTTTTTATCGAGTTCTAAAAAATTCTTAACGTTTTATATATTATCTCAATCATTTTTCACGTTAGGTGTTAAAATGAAGCTTATGACCTGACATTACTTTTAACCATTTAACACTTAAAACTATGTCAAAACTAAGCCTTTATGAGACCAATTGGATCAATCTTGTTTTTGAGGGAAAAAACAAAGATTACGGCGCCTACCAACTGCGCCAGGAAAATCCGCGAACCACTTTACTCGCCTTTTTATTCGGATTGTTTTTTATCGCTTCGGCATCGGGGATCATCCTGCTGCTGAGCTCGTTTGGCGATGCACCGGCACCAGCCAAAACGCCCGATCTACCGGAAATCAAGATTACCAATGTCATTTATCCGCCTGAAACACCGCCTTTGCCACCGACACGTCACACCACAACACCGCCAACCGAAGTGGTCGACAGCCGCGATTTGATCAACCCGATTATCACACCGCCAGAGTTTGCCGACAACGACATCCGCCGCAACGACGATCCGCCTGCCGCGCCCGATCCTGGACCTACAGGAACCGATACCGGAACTTCAACAACGACGACTTCCGGAACGGGAACAGCGGTAACGCTAGCATTGCCTCCAGATAATGGAAATACCGTCATCACAACAGTTAATGTAGACGTCATGCCCGAATTTCCAGGCGGCGTTAAAAAGTTCCTGCAATACGTTGGGGACAATTTCGAAAAACCGGAAATCGACGAAACGGTAACGATACTGATGTCGTTCGTGATCGAAAAAGACGGCTCAATGACCGACATCAAAGTATTGCGCAATCCCGGATACGGACTCGACAAGGAAGCCATCCGCGTGCTCAAGGCACAAAAAACCAAATGGAAACCGGGCATCAAGAACGGCCAGCCGGTACGCGTACTCTATACGCTCCCGATCAAGGTGACGCGCTATTAAACCTTCAAAAACCCTAAACAAAACAAAAGCCGATGGAATCCATCGGCTTTTTCATTTATGCTTTCTTGACAAATTCCGTTCGCAAAACCATCGCCGTCTTGTTTACACGGCAATCGATTTCTGCCGGGTCGTCGGTCAGTCGTATGTTCTTGACCATCGTCCCGCGCTTGATCACGTCCGAAGAACCGCGTACTTTCAAATCCTTAATCACCGTTACAGAATCGCCGTCCTGCAAAATATTGCCGTTGCTGTCTTTTACATCCATTTTGTTTGTTTTTGGTCGACAAAGATACAAAGTTTTAGGAGCCGGTCCCGACAATTCGGGATGCTTTCCGCTATATCTTTTGCACTTCAAGATTTACCTGACTGTCGATGGCAGTCCTCCTCTTAATATCAAATGCAAAAGGATGCCGCTGCCATCAGGGCTAGCGCCTCTCATCCAATCCAACATTTTTTTCACATTTACAATTCATCATTTACCATTCACAATTCTTTTTTACATTTGAACCAAACCGACGTAACCAAAAAATGCAAACCTTTACCACTTCCCAAAAGATAAAACACCTGCTCAGTTTTCCTGTCATCGTCGCCGCACTCGGCTATTTCGTAGACATTTACGACCTCTTGCTTTTTGGCATCGTGCGCGTCCCAAGCCTTAAAGATTTGAACCTCGACGCCGATGTCGCCGGCACCTTGATTATCAATTACCAAATGACCGGATTGTTATTGGGCGGTATTCTTTGGGGCATTTTGGGCGACAAGAAAGGACGGCTTTCGGTGTTGTTCGGTTCGATTCTCGTGTATTCGCTGGCCAACATCGCATGCGGATTTTTACCCCAGATGAATTTCGCCGACAAAACCGCGATTTACGCTGCCTTGCGTTTCCTCGCCGGAATCGGTCTCGCAGGCGAACTCGGTGCCGGAATCACCTTGGTTTCCGAAAGCCTGCCCAAAGAATTGCGCGCGATCGGCACTTCGATTGTCGCGGGATTTGGTTTGCTCGGTGCGGTCATCGCGCAATTGACCGTTGAACTTGCCGGCGATTGGACCTATGCGTATTTTATCGGTGGCGGTCTGGGATTGTTGCTGTTGCTGCTTCGTGTTGGCGTGCTCGAAAGCGGCCTCTACAAAGAAATCGCGCATTCGGAAGTCTCGAAAGGAAATTTCCTGTCTTTTTTTACCAATTGGGAGCGCTTCGTCAAATACCTCAAATGCATCGCGATCGGTTTGCCCACCTGGTTCTGCGTCGGGATTCTGGCCATGATGGGCAACCAGTTCGCACCGGTTTTCGGGATTGAAATCGAGCCCGGGAAAGCCATCATGTGGGCTTACGTTGGAATCTCGATCGGGGATTTTGCAAGCGGATTCATTTCGCATGCGCTGCATTCGCGCAAGAAAGCCATTTTCTACATGATGTTGTTTACGATTGTCGGCGTATTGCTGATGCTTTTCGGCGGAACGACCAGCGAAAACAGCTATTACTTTTTCTGCGCCTGGCTTGGGCTCGGAACGGGCTACTGGGCGATGTTTGTAACGGTTGCCGCGGAGCAGTTCGGGACCAACATCCGCTCGACGGCAACGACCACCGTCCCCAATATGGTGCGTGGTTTGGTTCCCGTGATGCTGCTCGGTTTCGATTTTTTCAAACCGACTTACGGCGTGATTGCCGCGGCAATGATTGTCGGCGTAATCGTTTTTGCGCTCGGCATCTATTCGACCTTAACGGTTTCGGAAACGCACGGCCGCGACCTGGATTTTACCGAATAGCGTTCAAAGCAAAATTAAAGTAACCTCGCCTTTGCCCACCATGATCGTACCGACGATTTCCTTCTTGAGGATTTTTCGGATGGCCCTGAGCATATTGGGCTTGACTTTCCTGATCGACTGTGTCAGGTCGAGTGTAACGAAAAGCAATTTACTGCTCAAGGCGTGTACGATGGCTTCTTTGTGCGGCACTTCTTCTTCGTTGTACCGTTCATTGATGTTGCCGCTGGCCAATTTCTGGAGGTAAGTGGTCAATTCGGTGCGAAACGGAATGTTGCATTCGCACTTCAGCTCGATGCATGCAGGATTTTTCATAACCGGTTGATTTAGGGAAGGATAAAACTACAATTTTGCGCATTTCGATTGTTACATCAATCACATGATTTGATACATCAATCCGCATCTGTAACAAATTCCATAACGGTTAAGCGCTTAATCTTCTTAGTGATTGTCCCATCTTACTTCCGCAAAACTTACAATCTTCCCCTGCACGAACCAAGTGATTGCCGGTTGGGAAACCCTTAACGATTTTAATCAAAACAATCCTTATCTTTGTACGGCAAAATGGACTACATGGAAACCGTACTCGACAACAACCTACCGGTCAGCAAGCCCAAATGGCTCAAGGTAAAACTGCCCATCGGACAGAAATACACCGAATTGCGCGGACTGGTCGACAAATACAAACTCAACACGATCTGCACCTCGGGAAGTTGCCCGAACATGGGCGAATGCTGGGGCGAAGGCACGGCTACGTTCATGATTTTGGGGAATGTTTGTACGCGATCGTGCGGATTTTGCGGCGTCAAAACCGGACGTCCGGAAACGGTCGATTGGGACGAACCAGAGAAAGTGGCGCGCTCGATCAAGATCATGAAAATCAAGCATGCCGTCGTGACCTCGGTAGACCGCGACGATTTGAAGGACATGGGCTCGATCATCTGGATCGAAACCGTGAAAGCGATTCGCCGCATGAATCCAGAGACGACACTCGAAACGTTGATCCCCGATTTCCAAGGGAACGAACGCAACCTCGACCGCATCGTCGAAGCCAATCCCGAAGTCGTTTCGCACAACATGGAAACCGTCCGCCGATTGACGCGCGAGGTTAGAATCCAAGCCAAATACGACCGCAGCCTCGAAGTCTTGCGTTACCTCAAAGAAAAAGGCATCCGACGCACCAAATCGGGCATCATGCTGGGCTTGGGCGAAACCGAAGAAGAAGTCATCCAGACCATGCGCGATTTGCGCAACGCCAACGTCGACATCGTCACCATCGGCCAATATTTGCAGCCGAGCAAAAAGCACTTGCCCGTCAAGGAATTCATCACGCCAGAGCAATTCGCCAAATACGAACAAATCGGGAAAGAAATGGGATTCCGCCACGTAGAAAGCGGCGCGCTCGTGAGAAGTTCTTACCACGCACAAAAACACATTTTGTAATTATTTATTGGGCGTTGCCTGCGGCCCGGGCTGTACGCGGTGCACGGCACCCAGCTCCCATCCCTAACGCGGTCGCCCGTACACCACAACGACCAAACATGAAAACACGCATTGCCATCAACGGATTCGGGCGCATCGGTAGAAACCTGTTCCGGTTATTGCTCGACCACCCCAACATAGAAGTCGTCGCCATCAACGACATCGCCGACAACCGCACGATGGCGCACCTGATCAAATACGACTCGATCCACGGCGTGCTCGATTTGGATTGTTCTTATGATGAAAATTCGATCATCGTCGGTGGCAAGCACTACACTTTCCTGCACGAAAAAAGCATCCCTAACATCGATTGGAACAGTCTCGACATCGACGTCGTTGTCGAATCGACGGGCAAATACAAAACGTTTGACGAGATCAACGCGCACATTTTGTCGGGTGCCAAAAAAGTCATCCTTTCCGCCCCGGCCGAAGTAGACAACATCAAAACCATCGTGCTCGGCGTCAACGAACACATCCTTGACGGCAGCGAAAACATCATTTCGAATGCGAGCTGCACGACCAATAACGCCGCACCGATGATCAAAGTGATCCGCGATTTGTGTGGCATCGAACAGGCTTACATCACGACCGTTCACTCCTACACCACCGACCAGAGTTTGCACGATCAGCCGCACAAGGATCTGCGTCGGGCACGCGGCGCCTCGCAATCCATCGTTCCTACGACGACCGGAGCGGCCAAGGCGTTGACCAAAATATTCCCAGAATTCGAAGGCAAAATCGGCGGCAGCGGCATTCGCGTCCCGGTTCCCGACGGTTCTTTGACCGACATCACCTGTTACGTCAAACAAGAAGTATCGATCGAACAGATCAACGAGGCTTTTAGAAAATCGGCCAACGGTGAACTCAAGGGCATCCTTGCCTATACTGAGGATCCGATCGTTTCGGTGGACATTTTGGGCAACCGGAATTCGTGTCTTTTCGATGCACAACTGACTTCGGTGATTGATAAAATGGTTAAAGTTGTGGGGTGGTATGACAATGAGATCGGTTATTCATCAAGAATCATCGATTTGATTGGATTGATTGAGCACAATACCTAACGATTTATGAGTATTTGTGGCCTGTTTGTATCCATCCAAACTACCTCAAACCCACTGGTCTTGTTTGTTTATACTTTATAGACATGACAATGAAATTGGGTATTTCTCTCGAATTATTGGGTAGATATCGCTAACAGTTCAAAAATAATTTCTACATTTAACCCCCTGAAAAACAAATCGACACACATTGATGCGGTTACTGATTGTACTTTTTATTTTTGTGAACAGCCTTGCATTCGCCCAAAAGCAGCCCAAATCTGCCGCGGTCGACAGTGTTGATTATTACATCGAACTCTCCAATTTCAACATCAAGACGAACAATTACAAGTTCTCGCTCGCGTTTGCGCAAAAGGCCATCGATTACTCCAAGAAGACTTCGAATGTCGTGGCGCAGGCCAATGCTTATGCGACTTTGGGTGCGATTTATTTCGAGCTCAAGAAATACGACGACGCAATCGAGACCTATTACAAAAGCGTTTCGCTCTACAATACCATCAAACCATCGAGCAATCAGGCTTTTTCGTATTACCGCATCGGTTTGTGCTACATGGAAAAGGGCGATTATTCGAAAGCCGACGTCAATTTCGACAAGGCCAAGACGATTTACGAAACCATCCGCATCCCGAATGCGATCGAGTTGCTGAACCTGCAGAAAGGCATCGTCTACAAAGCCAAGGGTGAATTCAAGTCGGCCATCCCGATCTTCAACCAGATCATCGCCAAACCCGATTCAGACGATTCGTTCAAGACCAAGGCCGAAGCGTTGTATCAGATCGGCAACATCGAAATGCTCAACAACCGCAAGAACCTGGCGTTGAATTACCTCAACCGCGCCTACGAACTCAACGCGCGCGACAAGAACATCGAACAGAAAGCCAAGATTTTACTTTCGTTGAGCCAGGTCTACGAACGTTTGCTCGACGTCAACCGCGCCTATACCTTGCTCAAGAAACATTTGCAGCTCAAGGACAGCATTGCGTATTTGAACACGCAGAAACTCGGTTCGGAAGATTACGTGCAGTTCAAGGAAAGCGAGCGCCTCAAAACCATCGAGCAGATGGACAAGGAAAACAAGGAGCAGCAAAAAGCCAACAAGGTCGCCAAATTGATTTCGATTCTGGCCATTGCACTCATTTCGATCCTGTCGCTTTTGAGTTTGTCGTTGTACAAGAACAACATCATCCGGAACCAGTCGAACTTGCTGCTCAAGGAAAAGAACAACGAATTGCAGATGGCCAAGGAAAAAGCCGAAAAGGCGTCGAAGGCGCGTGCCGAATTCCTTTCGACGGTGAGCCACGAGTTGCGTACGCCGCTCAACGCGATCAACGGCATCACGCATTTGCTCCTGGAGGAAAACCCGAAGGAATCGCAGATGAATTACCTGACCTCGCTCAAATTCTCGGGCAATTATTTGCTGACGTTCATCAACGAAATCCTCGAGATCAACCGCATCGAATCGAGCGCAATCGAGACCGAAAGTATCAATTTCAACCTCAAGTTGCTGCTGGCCAACATCCAGAACTCGCTCAAGGAACTGGCCGCGATCAACAACAACGCGTTCACGATGGAAATCGACCCGAACATCCCCGATTTCCTGATCGGCGACCCGACCAAATTGTCGCAGATTTTCCTGAACCTGATCAACAATGCGCTCAAATTCACCAAGAACGGTGAAGTGAAAGTGATTTTGACCACCAACGAGATCAACCCTGAATTCACCTCGATCCATTTCGAAGTACTCGACACAGGCATTGGGATTCCGGAAGAAAAAATCGAAACCGTGTTCGACAGTTTCGCGCAGGGTTCAATCGAGATCAACCGCAAATATGGCGGTACCGGACTCGGGCTCACGATCGTCAAGAAACTCATCGAGATCATGGGCGGCAAGATCAAATTGGAAAGCAAGGTCGGCAAAGGTTCTTCGTTTACGTTCGATCTGAGCTTCAAGATCGGTATCGATGCCGAAGCGGCCGCACAGCAGGAAAAGATGACCGATTTCGACGATTCGATCCTTGACGGCAAGAAAGTATTGCTCATCGAAGACAACAAGATCAACCAGATGATCACCAAGAAAATGGTCGAGAACAAAGGCATGGTTTGCGAGGTCATCGACAACGGCGAGGATGCGATCGAGGCGGTCAAGAACAAGGAATACGATCTGGTTTTGATGGACGTGCATTTGCCGGGCATCAACGGAACCATTGCCACGCAAACGATCCGTACCTTCGACAAGAAAACCAAAATCATCGCGCTCACGGCCATTTCGCTCAACGAAAACCGCGACATGCTCATGTCTTACGGCATGAACGACGTAATCACCAAGCCATTCGATCCGATTGATTTTTACCGCGTCATTTCGCAGAATCTGGCCAAGAAGGAGAAGGCTTAATTAGAAAATGAGTCAATTAGAAATTAGACAATTGACGTCCGAAATGAATTATCTCATTTCCTAATTGATTAATTGGCACATTGATACCCTTTCAATTCCAAAAAAAAAATGAGGAGATTGGATAATCAGAAAATGCACCTGCAACTCAATTATCTCATTTTCTAATTATCTAATTGACCAATTAATATCTCTTGATCAATTCCGAAATCAGTTTTCGTACTTTAGGTTCCGCCGTTTTGGCCGCCTCCAGTACTTCCTTGTGCGTGATCGTATCGATGCTTTCCTCGTCGCCCATATCGGTAATGACCGAAATCCCGAACGTTTCGAGTTCCATGTGGCGCGCCACGATGACTTCTGGTACGGTCGACATGCCTACGCAATCGCCGCCCATCGCCTTGACCATTTTGTATTCGGCCAGGGTTTCGAATGTCGGCCCTTGCAAACCAAGGTAAACCCCGTCCTTGACATCGATTTGGAGTTCATAGGCAATTGTCTTCGCCGCAGCAATCATCTTGCGGCTGTACGGCTCGCTCATATTCACGAAACGCGGCCCGAAACGCAAATCGTTCTTGCCACGCAACGGATGTTCGGGCAATAGGTTGATGTGGTCCTTGATGATTACGATCGAACCGACCTTGTAATCCGGGTTCACACCGCCCGAGGCATTGGAAACAATCAGTTTTTCGACACCGAGGTATTTCATCACACGCACCGGAAACGTCACTTGCTTCATGTCGTAGCCTTCGTAATAATGGAATCGGCCTTGCATCGCCACGACTTTCTTGTCGCCAATCGTCCCAAAAACGAGTGCCCCTTTGTGGCCTTCGACCGTAGACACGGGAAAATTCGGGATTTCGTTGTACGGCAGCGTGTGTTCGATTTGGATGTCATCGGTAAAACTACCGAGGCCAGAGCCCAAAATGACGCCGTATTCCGGACGGAAGTTGATGGTGTTGTTGATGTAATTGACGGTTTCTTGCACTTGTTCCCACATGGTTTTCTGAATTAATCTCCGCCAAAAATAACAATTAAAAGCCACTTTCATCAGACCGTGGCTTTTAATTGCTGTAAAATCGGCAATTACTTTTTAAGGATGCGGAATGTCTTTTCGGTAGTCGTGGTCGTCACCGTAACGATATAGGTTCCTGAAGCATAGTCACCCATCTCGCAATCAAAGGCATTTGCATTGGTTTTGCTAAAATCGATCGTACGTCCGAGCACATCCGAAATGCGAACCGATACGATGGCCTCTGGCGACTGAACCGTCAACCTGTGCTCCACCGGGTTCGGGAAAACCTGCAGCCCATCGCGAGAAAAAACTGTAGTGCCCAAGGTTTCGATGCAGCTCACCTGTCCGCGGAAACCCTCTGGCAGCCAGCGCGCCGTGGTATTGTAGTATTCGAGTGTCAGTGTTCCCGTCGGGTGTGTGGAAACGAGTGCCGGTGCATTTTCGACCACGCCGGTGTAACTGGCAATCATGGGGTCGGTGATGTTCGGGCCGTCGTAAATCCGGACGAAATCCCTTTGCGAATTCGTGACCACATACTCCATTGCCAATGACACGAGCTGGTTGGCCGCATCGGGAAACAAGGTAGTTTGGTAATTGTAGCCCACTTCGGTTTCTTCGGTCGGGTCATCATAGGCATAGATAAAGCCACCACAATACTGGCCCGAAGTGCGGAAATAGTTGGCGTTGGTATAATTCGCCTCGAAAGGTTCGGCACAAATTTTACGCACTTCCACCGAATACAATGTTTGCGGCTGCAATCCTTCGATGACAAACGGATTGCTGTCGATTTGCTGGAATTCACCCGGGACGATTCGGTACAGCCACGAAACGGAATTGGGATCGGTATCCACAATGGTGAGTTTGGCCGTATGCAACCCGATGTCGCTGAATTCTAGCTTGGCCACACTTGGCGTACACGAATACACGCAATCGTTACCGAAACACGCCGCCGATTCGATGTTGTTGATGATCAACTGGCGGGGCTGCGGCCCAAAACCCGCGGCCAGCGAATTCAAGCTACAGTAGCTCATGATGGTGCCCTGTGTAATCCCGTCGACCGTTTCGGGAAAAATCGGCGCGGATGGATCGTAACATGGGCTCGGTGCTTCCACGAAAGGAAAAGCATTGCCGCAATCATCGATCTGCGTATTGTTGCCGTTCCACACGCAATGGTGCGTATGCGGCGACCCAAACACATGCCCCATTTCGTGTGCCGTCAATTTCACCTCCCAGGAATAGCCAGGAAATTCGGGAACCGGGCCGTTGTACAAATCCGAAACGCAATACGATCCGGAAGCCAGTGGATAGTCACCGTGAAAAGCGTTGCAACGCGACGGATCGGCCACACCCATGCCGCTGTTGTATTGGAAAAGACAGGCAATATCGCCGTTAAAAGCGGGACGCAGGTGCTTGAAATTCCGAAGCACGTCAAACGAAGATCCCGGGCCATAGCCATCGGGGGTAATCCAGGCAAAAACTTCACTGATGGGCAAATTGTTGATGCCGTCGTTGGCATATACCGCCGCCACAGCGTTGTGCAATGCGGTCAGCCGATTGAGTTCCTGATCGAGGTCTCCGCCGTAGTTGACATAAATCTCATGCATGAGTTCATAATACACGCGTACGCATTTGGTGGTTTCGGTTGGCGTTTGCAAAAGCCTCTCGGTAGACGGAATCGGCGGAAATAAAGCCGTATCGGTGGTGCATTGCAGCGGCGCTCCATCAGCCGGACCAACCAGGTATTCATTGGCATTGGCCGCATTTGGTCGCTTGCCGATATTGAGGTCGCCCCAATTCCGTGAAGAAACCACGGCCACCATTTCCCCTTCAAAAAAACTGACGGCAGCCAAAGATTCCGCATTTCCTGACACGATGCCCCGGTAATAGACCCCTTTGGAATATGCGGTATATTCACCCTGATCGGTTTTGATTTTACAATCGGGCGTCATGATGTCTACTTGATAGAGCTGTACCGAAATGGTTTGCCCGTTGTACGGAAAAGCAAATTGGATTGCAGCAGGTTTGGCGTTGTAAATGGATTGCAATGCACCAAAATGGAGTACGGCCTGCGTGGTTTGGCTTAAGGCCGACGCATCGGCAAAGGGTACATAAGGCGAATCGAACAAATCAAAGGTTTCGAAATCTACGCCGCGTTGCTCGAGCCGGGTCACCGCTTGGCTTACCTTGCCTTTCTGTGCAAACAATACACCGCAGGAGAACAAAAGAAATAAAAAAAGCCGTTTCATATGGGTTTGGTTTTAAGAGGGTTAGTTGACCCGTTTGACGGCGCTTTTGCATTTTGTTTCACCAAAACAGGTAGACAAAAGGTAGACAAAACCTATTTTTCAAGGTTTTTTTGAAAAATTAATGAATAGCTAGGGGAATTTGCTAAGCTTGCTCTGCAACAAAATCAAGAATCCGGCAATCGAATGAAGTTGCGTCATCGAGGAATTGCGAACGAATCGGCAGGTAGAAAAGCTGGTCGGCGGGAATTTTGCCGTTGAGCCTTACGTAATCTTTCTCGGTGGTGATAATTTTTCTGCCGTTGGCCTTGCTTAGGATTGCTTGAATATCGGTTTCGGAAAAATGATGGTGGTCCGGAAACTCCATAATTGTGTCGTTTTCACCTTGCAAATAGGCGAAAAACGGTTTGGGTTTGGCGATTCCGGCGAGCAATAATTTGTCGGAAGATTTGATTTCGTTTACCGATAAAGATTCATGCTCCGTATAAATGCGATCATCATATTGGATGCAGGTAAAATACAACAATTGATTGTGCCCGATATTCAATTTTTCCCAAATTTTATTTTGTTCCTGTCGCGATAAATCCGGCGGACATTTGGTGACAATAATGACGTCTGCCCGTTTCGAACCACTTCTGCTTTCGCGCAAATTTCCGGTCGGCAACATCCAATCATCGGCATACAAATCGCCATAAGCCGTGAGCAGAATGTAGCATCCGGCCTTGACTTTGCGGTGCTGGAAGGCGTCGTCAAGCAAAATGATTTGCGGCGGTGGATTTTGTCCCAATAAGTTTTCGATGCCGTTTTTGCGATTGGCATCGACGGCAACCAGAATTTGAGGGAATTTATTGTAAAACTGGAATGGCTCGTCCCCGATACTTTCCGCGCTGGCATTGGAATCGGCCAACACAAAACCTTGCGTCGTCCTTTTGTAGCCGCGGCTTAGCGTCGCAATCTTGTATTTTTCTGCCAGCAAACGGATCAAATATTCGATCATCGGGGACTTTCCGGTGCCACCTACGCTAAGATTTCCCACAGCGATAACGGGCAAGTCAAACGAATAGGATTTGAGGATTTTCCGATCGAAAAGAAAATTGCGCAACTGCGTAACCCAGCCGTACAAAACCGCCAACGGAAATAGGATTTTTCGCAGTAAATTCATTCTACGAAAGTATAATATTTTATCTTTGGAAGGAAATAATTTGCCCGCGCTTCGCATGAAAACGAAAACCTGTTTATTGATTTGGCTCGCTTTTTTGGGAATGGTTCCGTTGGCCAGGGCCCAAAATACCGAAGATGCGGCAGTGATCAAAACCGTATTGCTGCGCTACTACAAGACCGAAAAGCCCGTCTACAAAGGCCGAAGCCAATTGTTGTATTTGTATTGCAACCGCGCCAACAACAACGAGGAATTGGTCGAAGCGATCCAAAGCACGAAATTGCCGGCCGATTTCAAGACCGAAATCCGCCAGAAAATTACCGATACCAAGGAACTCGACTGGCACAACGAACTCGAAGCGATCTACAAAACCGACCAGACGAAACTCCAGCAAAAAATCTCCGAATGCCTGAGCCTCGAAAAATACCACGAGGTTTCCAAAAGGCTCCATTTGAACAACCAACGCCTGATGATCATCAGTAAGCCATTGTATTATTCGAAATCGAACATCGCCTTGGTTAAAGTCACGTTTTACCGCAACATCGAGCACAACAACGGATCGGTCTTGCTGCTCGAAAAAGTCGATGGCCAATGGATCATCAAAGACTACCTAAACACCTGGGCAACCTAAAATTACCTTCATGAAAATCAAAGAAATTCTCCCGATACTCGAAGAAATGGCGCCGCTCGCCTATGCCGAAGATTTCGACAACGTTGGCTTGCTCATCGGCAATCCAGATACCGAAGCAACCGGAATCCTGGTGTGCCACGACGCGCTCGAAAGCGTCATCGAGGAAGCGATCGCCAAAAAATGCAACTTGGTCGTTTGCTTCCACCCGATCGTATTTTCGGGTCTCAAGAAAATCACGGGCAAGAATTATGTCGAGCGCGTGGTCTTGCAAGCCATCCAAAATAACATCGCGATTTATGCGGTGCACACGGCCTTGGACAACCACAAAGACGGCGTCAATCGAATTTTCAGCGACGCACTCGGATTGGTGAACACAAAAATCCTGGTTCCAAAATCGAATTTCATCCGCAAATTGATCACGTACACTATAGCCGAAAATGCCGAAAAATTGCGCCACGCCTTGTTTGAAGCGGGCGCTGGAAACATCGGCAATTACGAGAATTGCAGTTTCAATTCGACTGGAATTGGAACGTATAGGGGCAATGAAAACAGCAATCCCGAAATCGGCGAGCGGTTTGAATTCGTGCAAAGCGAAGAAACCAAGATCGAAGTGACTTTTGAAAAACATTTGGAATCGAAAATCCTCAAGGCATTGTTTTCGAACCATGTCTACGAAGAAGTCGCGTACGAAATTTATGATTTGCAGAACGCGCACCAAAATATCGGGCTCGGCATGATCGGCGAACTGGAAACGGCCCGTAGCGAGCGCGATTTCCTGCAGATGGTCAAGGACAAGATGCAAACCGAGAGCATCCGCCATTCGGAATTCCTGAATAAAAATATCAAGAAAGTAGCCGTTTTGGGTGGTTCGGGCAGCTTTGCGATCAAGAATGCGATGGCTGCCGGCGCAGATGCATTCCTGACGGCCGACCTCAAATACCACAATTTTTACGAGGCCGAAAACCGCATGCTTTTGTGTGACATCGGACATTTTGAAAGCGAACGGTATACAAAAAATTATATGGTTGATTTTCTTAAGAAAAAAATCACTAATTTTGCCATCATTTTATCGGAAAAAAATACAAATCCAGTTAAGTACTTTTAAAATATGGCTACGAATACCAAAGAATTGAGTGTGGAAGATAAGTTGAGAGCGTTGTATGACCTGCAATTGATCGACACCAGAATTGATGAAATCAGAAATGTTAGGGGTGAATTGCCGCTTGAAGTGGAAGATCTGGAAGACGAAGTGGCCGGACTCACGACGCGTACCGAAAAACTGAAACAAGATTTAGAAACCATCGAGGAGCAGATCAAGGCGAAGAAAAACGCCATTGAGGACCACCAGTCTGCCATCAAAAAATATTCAAAACAACAGGAAAGCGTTCGCAACAACCGCGAATTCAACTCGCTCACCAAAGAAGTGGAATTCCAGGAACTCGAAATCCAATTGGCTGAAAAACAGATCAAGGAAATGAAGGCTTCGATGGAACACAAAAAAGAAATCATCTCGAACTCAAAAGAGAAACTCGAGGCCAAAATGGCGCACCTCAAGCACAAAAAATCGGAACTCAGCGACATTATGGCCGAGACCGAAAAAGAGGAAGCGTTCCTTTCTGAAAAATCGGCCGAATTCGAGGCACTCATCGAAGAACGTTTGCTCGCGGCCTACAAAAGAATCCGCAGCAGCGTGAGAAATGGTTTGGCAGTCGTATCGATCGAAAGAGGCGCATCTGCCGGTTCGTTCTTCACGATTCCACCGCAAACCCAAGTGGAAATCGCCGGACGCAAGAAAATCATCACCGATGAGCATTCCGGAAGAATCCTCGTGGATACTTCACTCGCCGAAGAGGAAAGAGAAAAAATGCAACAATTGTTTTCACAATTCTAAAATACCAGCCTCGTTTTAACGGGGCTTTTTTATGCAGAAAATCAAGCGGTTCTTACTGACGAAATCCATCGGGATGTACCTCAATATTTTGAGTTATACGCGTCCGAAACAAGCGTCGTTGCTCGCCTATCGGTTGTTCAGCGAACCGCGCGATGGCCGTTTGCACAAAGACCGCCTGCCCGATATTCTAAAGGAAACCCAAACCGAAACCTTCCGCTATGGCGGCCACGAGATGCAATCGTACACCTGGAAGGGCAACGACCATGTGATTTTGCTCGTACACGGCTGGGAAAGCAATGCCGCGCGTTGGGAGAAAATGCTGCCGCACCTTAAGAAAACCGGAAGCACGATCATCGCAATCGACGCGCCCGCACATGGTTTGTCGAGCGGCAAGGAATTTACCGTTCCTAAGTATGCCGAATTCATCGATGCGGCCATTCAGAAATTCAAACCCGATGCGCTGATTGGGCATTCGATCGGCGGTGCGGCCTGTGTGTACCACCAGTACCAATATCCCGAAAATGGCGTACGCAAGATGGTGCTGCTCGGTGCGCCTTCGGACTTGCAGACGCTGATCGACAATTTCGGGAACCTCTTGAGCCTCAATGCCAAGATGGTCCAGTTGCTCGAAAACCATTTCATCGAACGTTTTGCGATCAAGACCGCTGAGTTTTCCGCACGTATTTTCGGCTCGCAGCTCCACCTCAAAGGCATGGTCGCGCATGACATCGATGATGAAGTCGTGGCTTTCGACGAGGGCAAAAAAATCGCGAATTCGTGGAAACAGGCCACTTTTATCGAAACCAAAGGATTGGGCCATAGCATGCACGACGATGTGTTGTATGGAAAGGTGGTGGATTTTTTGTTTGCCGATTAGGAGCTTTTTCCTGCTGTCCGCTTTATCTTTTCCCTGCTAAAGAAGCAGGAAAAAGGATACCGCTTCCATCAGGGCTAAATGAGACAATGTCTCAATTAGAAAATTAGATAATTAGATAATGTCCAAAAATTGGCTAATCATCTAATTGACTAATTTTCTAATTTTCTAATTTTCTAATTGACACATTTCCTAATTCCCTAACTTTGCCACATGGAACAAGAACTAAAACGCCTCAACAAATACATAGGCGAAACCGGATTCTGCTCGCGACGCGAAGCCGATGCATTAATCGAAGAAGGACGCGTCACCGTCAACGGCAACCCAGCCGAAATGGGCATGAAAGTGACCAACGACGACGAAGTGCGCATCGACGGCAAACTGATCCGCGACAAAAACGAGAAACCCGTTTACCTCGCCTTCAATAAACCACCCGGGATCGAATGCACGACCAATCTTGAAGTCAAGGACAACATCGTCGATTTCATCAATTACCCCAAACGCATTTTTCCGATCGGGCGATTGGACAAAGCCTCGGAAGGTTTGATCTTCATGACCAATGACGGCGACATCGTCAACAAAATCCTGCGCGCGCGCAACAACCACGAAAAAGAATATACCGTGACGGTCGACAAACCGATTACCTCGCGTTTCATCGACCGCATGGGCAACGGCATCCCGATTTTGGATACCGTGACACGCAAATGCAAAGTCGAACAAATCAGCAAATACACCTTCAAGATTATCCTCACGCAAGGCTTGAACCGCCAAATCCGGCGTATGTGCGAGTATTTGGGCTATGAGGTGACGCGACTCATCCGCATCCGCATCATCAACATTTCACTCGATTTGCCACAGGGCCGTTACCGCGATTTGACCGAGGCCGAAATCAAGGAACTCAACCAACTCATCGAACCGTCAAGCAAGACCGAAGAAGCGAGTTTGCCCAAAGCGGAACCAAGAGTCAAGAGCCAAGAGCCAAGAACCAAGAGCCCGGAGCCAAGAACCGAGCGCAAATCTTATGACAAACGCAAACGCGAGGATGCTGCAGCAACGGAACGTCCGGCGAGAAAAATCGAATTCATCCAACGCGAAGACACCAAAGTCATGCGCGAGGAGAAACCTGCACGCAAGGTAGGTTTTGTCAAAAAAGAGGATTCCAAAATCGTCGACAAAAAGGCAAATGAAAATCCCAAAACCGATGGTACGCCAGAAAACACCGCCAAACCGGCCAAACGTTGGAACGTCGAAATCATCAAAAAAGACGACCCGAATTACCGCAAAAAAGGAGAATACTAATTCCTATTCAACCATGTCAAGAATCATCGCTTTAGTTTTGTTTATCGGTTTTTTATCAACTGCCAACGCCCAATCCGCAAAAATGCTGGAAGGCAAATGGATTTTCAAGGAAGCACTGAACAAAGGCATCGATAAGGATGGGCGCAAAACCTTAAAGAAAGATGTCATCAATAAAATGACTTTGGAATTCAAGGGCAATGGCGATTTTACCGGCTCCTTGTTTGGTGCGCCGGCAAGTGGCAAGTGGTTGCTTGCCAACGATTCGAAGTCACTTGTCCTGAACGCCGAAGGGGAGAAATTTGAGTTTTCAATCCTGGAATTGACCGCAGACCGACTGGTCTTGAAATTTGGACTGGGCGAATTCCTGATGAAAAAGCTGTAAACCGCAGCTTTAAAAGCTAATTTGCTTGTTTTCAGAATTATACGTAATTTTTTCTTATACTTGTACAAACCAATACAACATGAGAAAAATTACAACACTACTTAGCGCGTTTGTTGCTTTCACAGCATTGGGCCAAAATTTCGCTGCCGATTTCAATGTCAATGGCTCGACCAAAACAGACACTTTTCAAAGCCGTCAGTCCATGGCAACCGCCTCCCCGATGGCTGAAATCTATGGCGAGGTTCGGGCATTAACCGAAATCAACACCAATACCGCCGAATCCTATCCGTGGATCAGTTCCGACGGACTCCGGCTGTATTACAGTCATTCCGATATTTCCTGGGGCAAGATCATGTTTACCCAAAGATCCGACACTAATAGTGAATTTGGCGTGCCGGTTGAAATCCCGACTGGTGTGGTTTATCCACGGTCGATGTGGCTTTCGGAAAATGAACTCGATGCCTACGTTATTGGGATTGGTTCCCTAACCCAATTGTATTACCTGCACCGCCCTACAGTGGATTCGCCATTTGAGGCACCTGTATTGATTACGCTGACGGGTTTGTTGATGGACCAGTTTTTCGGGCCATCGCTTGATGCTTCCCAAAACACGATGTACATGCATGACCAAACGGGAGATGACAGCATCCGCATTTTTGAGCGTAGTTCGGCGACCTCTTTTGCTTACAGCGGAATGCTAGATGTAGGCGGTATTTTGGCGCAACCCGGCCAACTTTCAAAAGATGAACTGAGTTACTTTTTTGGCTTTCCTCCGTTTGCCGGAAATGGGAACATCGGCCAAATTACGAGAACATCGACATCCGAGGCATTCGACCCGCAAACAACCGCGCCGCTACAAGGATTCGCGGAAGCAACGGCCTACATTTCGCACCCTACGGTTTCTGCCAATAATGAATGGATCGTTTACCTCAGGAACGACATGACCAACGGCTTCAACAGTTCCGATTTGTACATGGCGCACAACCAAAATCTTTCGGTCGCAAAAACAGCGGATGGGTCAAATGTTTTTAAAATTTACCCGAATCCTTCCAACGGGATCTTTCAAATTGCGTCGAACAACCATAAGCCACAAAACATCGAGGTTTACACCGCGACAGGACAAAAGGTCTTCAAACAATCGATGCCCGAAACCATCGATCTTTCTGCATTGGCCAAAGGAATTTATTTCGCCAAAATTTCAGGCGATGACTTTGCCGAAACCACAAAACTTATTTTGAAATAGCTTTCCGCTGTTCGCGGGCCAACAAGGTATTTTTGAGCAACATCGCAATCGTCATCGGGCCAACACCACCCGGCACCGGCGTGATATGGGATGCCTTTTTACTGACGTTTTCAAAATCGACATCGCCCGTGATGACATAGCCTTTTTCGGAATCTTTGTCTTCGACGCGCGTAATCCCAACGTCAATCACGACGGCATCGTCCTTGATCATCTCGGCTTTGAGATAGTTCGGGACCCCAAGTGCCGTAATAATGATGTCGGCCTGTGTGGTGATCTGTGCTATATTTTTGGTATAACTGTGCGTGAGTGTGACGGTGGAATTTCCGGGAAATCCTTTTCTTCCCATCAGGATGCTCATCGGACGGCCGACAATGTGGCTCCTGCCGATAACCACCGTGTGTTTGCCTTTGGTTTCGACATTGTAGCGTTCGAGCAATTCCAAAATTCCGAACGGGGTCGCCGGAATGAACGTCGACATATCGAGCGCCATTTTACCAAAATTCTCGGGGTGGAAACCATCGACGTCCTTGCTCGGATCGATGGCCATCAACACCTTTTGCGTATCGATTTGTTTCGGGAGCGGCAACTGTACGATGAACCCGTC
Source organism: Flavobacterium sp. (assembly GCF_047602195.1). Classification (GTDB taxonomy): domain Bacteria; phylum Bacteroidota; class Bacteroidia; order Flavobacteriales; family Flavobacteriaceae; genus Flavobacterium. The sequence continues at coordinate 1,480,510 of NZ_JASGHW010000004.1, read as the reverse complement.
GATGTGGTCGTCTTCGTTGAGCTGCTTGATTTTCTTGAGCAGTTCGGTTTCCGAAGTCGTGCTCGGCATCTTGATCAAGGTCGATTCAAACCCGACGCGTTCGCAGGCTTTGACCTTGCTGCCCACATAAGTCAAGCTCGCCCCGTCATTCCCGACAATTATGGCCGCCAGATGCGGGACTTTTTCGCCATTGGCTTTCATGGCCGCGACTTCGGCCGCGATTTCATTCTTGATGTCCTCTGAAGTTTGTTTTCCGTCCAGTAGTTGCATGTTAATTCGTGAATTAGAAAATTTGAAAATGAGCCAATGCCTTTCCAAATTTGATTGGTTGTGTTTGTATTAAAAGCAAATTAGCGAATGAAAACCCAGATTCTCATTCGCTAATTTTCTCATTTTCTCATTATCGCATTCCTTTCATGCCGCCCATCATTTTCATGAGGTTTTTGCCTCCCGGGCCTTGCATCATTTTCATCATTTTGCTCATTTGGTCGAACTGTTTCATCAGTTGGTTAACCTGTTCGATTTTGGTCCCCGAGCCTTTGGCGATGCGGTTCTTGCGCTTGACATCGATGATGGCCGGACGGCTTCTCTCCTGTGGTGTCATCGAGTAGATGATCGCTTCGATGTGCTTGAAGGCATCGTCCTCGATCTCGACATCCTTCATCGCCTTGGATGCACCCGGAATCATGCCCACCAAGTCCTTCATGTTCCCCATTTTCTTGACCTGTTGGATTTGGGTCAGGAAATCATCGAAACCGAATTCGTTCTTGGCGATTTTTTTCTGCAATTTGCGCGCTTCTTCTTCGTCGAATTGCTCCTGCGCACGTTCCACGAGGGAAACGACGTCACCCATACCGAGGATTCTTTCGGCCATACGCGACGGATAGAATACATCGATGGCTTCCATTTTCTCGCCGGTTCCAACGAACTTGATCGGCTTGTTGACCACCGATTTGATTGAGATTGCCGCACCACCTCGTGTATCGCCATCGAGTTTCGTCAGGATGACCCCGTCAAAATTGAGTCGGTCGTTGAAGGCTTTGGCCGTATTGACCGCATCCTGGCCCGTCATCGAATCGACGACGAATAAAGTCTCTTGCGGCTGGATGGCTTTGTGGACATTGGCGATCTCGTTCATCATTTCCTCATCGACGGCCAAACGACCGGCGGTATCGACGATGACGACGTTGAAACCATTGGCTTTGGCGTGCTTAATCGCATTTTCGGCAATGTTGACCGGGTTCTTGTTTTCGGGTTCCGAATAGACTTCTACCCCAATCTGGTCACCGACCACGTGCAACTGGTTGATCGCCGCCGGACGGTATACGTCGCAGGCCACCAACAAAGGCTTTTTATTTTTTTTCGTTTGGAGATAATTGGCGAGTTTTCCTGAGAAAGTCGTTTTACCCGACCCTTGCAGACCCGACATCAAGATGACTGTTGGGTTGCCTGAAAGGTTGATGCCCGCGGCGTCGCCTCCCATCAATTCGGTCAATTCATCCTTGACCAATTTGACGAGCAATTGCCCCGGCTGCAAGGTCGTGAGTACGTCCTGCCCGATGGCTTTGTCTTTTACCTTGGTCGTAAAATCTTTGGCAATCTTGAAATTGACGTCGGCATCGAGTAAGGCGCGACGTACTTCCTTTAAGGTTTCGGCTACGTTGACTTCGGTGATTTTGCCGTGGCCTTTCAAAATGTGGAACGCCTTGTCGAGTTTATCGCTTAAATTATCAAACATGATTTTCTATTTATGAAGCTGCAAATATAGTATAAAGTCGGCAAGCGTCAAAGCCGGAATTTCGAATTTTAACGCCCGTAAACGTTCCCGATAAATAAAAAAAACCAGCCCTTCCGGACTGGTTCTCCTGTATAAAAACTAACTACTAACTATTTTAGTCGAGGCAATGGCTCGTATCGCCTTCGAGTTCGTATAAAATTTGTATTTCCTCCATCTCCAAAGCCTTTTTGTATACGCGCAAATCATCAAGATAGCCTTTGTAATTTCCGCCTATGATCATTCCGAGGATTGAAATCTCATTGGCCCCCATTTGATTGACGTAAGAACCATCCCTGTAAAGTGTCATGGCCGTTTCTCCGTTGTAAGTAATGACCACGTGGTGCCAATTACTGGTGTCTGTACCCAAATTTTGACTGACCCATGAGAAATCATACAAAGTAGGATTGTCGTGGTAGATGATCACCGGCCCGCGTTGCGAAGGCAGGTTGTTATTGCCCAGATTGAGTGCAAATCCTTCCCCGGTAAACAAATCCTCGAAAGTTCCGGCCGGGTTGGTGTCCTGTCTTTTGAACCACAAACTGATGGAAAACGGCACTCCGGGAGGAATGGCGTTAAGCCCAGTCAAAGGAATTTCGATGCGGCTGGTGCCGTCATTGGTATCGAAAGAGATCGCACCATTGAGGTTTCCGCTCCTGTCGGTTACATAATGGGTAGACCCCAATACGGAAGGTACGGCAAAACCAGTCAAATCGTTTACTTCGCCCGCGAACGGAATGTAAGCCGCCAATTGATCGGTAAGCACGTGCGGATTGTCGCAGCCGCAGTTTTCGATGGCGTTGTAGATTTGCGAAGACAATTCGGCATTGCTGTTGATCGTAATGGGTGCGTTGTTCAAGGTCGCCTGCAACGGATAGTTGATCTGGAAATACTGCCCTGCCCCAAGGTTGACCACAAAGGCCAACAAATCGTAATCGTCTTGCATGGTCAACATTTGCGGGGTCTGCGAATTGGCATCATACAGCGAAATATTGAACGGAAACACCAATTTGAAGCAGCCGATTGGCGCAGCACCCGCCGGAATCGGGCAAGTCTGGCGCAAAGTCTGCAATTCGATTACATCTTTCGAGCGTCTGTTCCCCGCCGCCGTTGTGGTTGATCACCAACGGATAATTGAACTCCAGATAATCTTCATCGGCGTTCGAGGCATTGAAAATATTGGCTACATCGAGGTAATCGCTTTCATCTTGTACCGAAAGGAACTGGCCGTTTACAGCGAGATTGATCGGAAGTTTGATCTTGAAACAGCTCGCGCTGTCAAGGACATTGTCGTCTACCGCCCGGGCCTGCGCCACGCGTTGGAGCAGTGTCGTAAGCTGCGAAGATTTGCCCAGCGCTTCGGGATTGACGTAGCTGCTGTTCTCATCGCCCTGGCACGAAACCATCAGGATTACCACAACCGACAGAAGACCGAAGACCTTCCTTAAATCATTTTTCATAGTTCAATTTTCTAGTCCATTTTTGAGTAAAACAAATGATGGCCAAATTACCCTACCCAAGTAAATCTTTTTTTAAGTTAAATCTTATCTTTGGAAAATAAAAATATAAAAATAGGGTTTTTCCCTTCATTCCTGTTATACAGGAAATATTTTTACAAGCCCAATCTCAACCAATGGAAAAAAACGCTTCTAAAGGCATTTGCGAAGAAAACATTTTTGCCGCTTTTTTTAAAGCCAATGCCAAAAGCCTGACGAACTATTTGTACTACAAGTTCGGAAATGCCGATCAGGCGCACGACATCGCCCAGGACGCGTTCATCAAATTGTGGGAAAACTGCAGCAATGTCCCTCCCGAAAAAGCCAAATCTTATGTCTATACGGTGGCCAACAATGCGTCACTGAACCAGATTGCCCACCAAAAAGTAGTGTTGGCGCATGCCAAAAATTCGGCTTCGAACCCCAGTACCGCCGAAAGTCCGGAGTTTATTTTAGAGGAGGCGCAGTTCAAGACCAAACTGCAGGACGCCATCGCCAATCTATCGGAAGCACAACGCACCGCTTTCCTGATGAACCGCATCGATGGAAAAAAATACGCTGAAATCGCCGAAGAACTCGACATCAGCGTCAAGGCCGTTGAAAAAAGGATACACGGTGCCTTGGTTTACCTGCGCAAAGAAATCGGAAAAGTGTAGGTAGGGTTTTTTAAAAATAAAATGTTTTACAACAAAAATAGCAAAATGGAAGAGCAACACGATTTAGCGAAATGGCTGGAAGGCAAGATGACCGCAAGCGAATTGGAAGCTTTTGAAAAGTCCCCAGACTTTGAGACCTACCAGAAAATCAAACAGTATTCGGCCGAATTAGTCGGGCCGCAGATCCATACGGAGGCGATGTACCAAAATATCATCGCGCAACCGAAACAAACAACCATACCGCGCGTGATCAAGATGAAACCCAACTGGATGGCCCGTGTGGCCGCGGTGGCCGCCATTCTCGTCCTCGGATTTTTCATCGCCAAACCACTCGCCAACCAAACACAAATCGCCGCCAATGGCCAGCAGGAAGTCTTTTTCCTGCCCGATCATTCCGAAGTAACGCTGAACTCCGGTTCGGAAATCCGTTACAACAATTGGTTTTGGGACGGCAACCGCTCGCTCGATCTTGAGGGCGAGGCATTCTTCAAAGTAACCAAGGGAAAAACCTTCGATGTCCACACCGATTTGGGTACGGTGACCGTCGTGGGAACGCAGTTCAATGTCAAGGCGCGCCAGCAGCGTTTTGAAGTGACCTGCTTCGAAGGGAAAGTTAAAGTTGCCAATAACAGTGACAAGATTTACCTGACCAAAGGACAAAGCGTTATATTTGAAAACGGAAAACGTATGGCATCGGTAATCAATACCGACTCCAAACCTTCCTGGATGAACTATCAGCTAACATTCAATGCTGAGAATCTCAATGCGGTGATCGCCGAAATCGAGCGCCAATACGACATTGTGATTACAAAAGAAAACATCGCTACCAGCCAGAAATTCACCGGAACCGTTCCGGCCGGAGACATGGAAATGGCCTTGCAAATCATCAGTTCAGCCTATAATTTTAAATACCAAAAGACCGGAAAAAATAGCGTAACCTTTAAACGGTAAATGATTCGACCCAAAATCACTTTCATACTGATTCCACTCGTATGGCTGTTTTCTGTCGTGGCTTTCTCGCAAGAAAAGAAGCCGCTAAAGGTTGTATTAGCCGCGATTGAAAAGCAACACAAGGTCAAATTCAACTACACCGAAGAAACCGTTTCCGATCTCGAGGTCACCCCACCCGAAAGAAAACTGACCCTGATTCAAAAATTAGAGGCGCTCCAAACCGAAGCGCCTTTGGCATTTGAGCTCGTCAACAACCTGTATATTGTCATCACACGCACCCATCCCGAGAAGATTCCGGAGGAGGAAAACCAGATGGCGGCCGACCTCAACGAAGTGGTCATCGAAAGTTTCCTTGCCACGGGTATTTCGAAGAAAAAATACGGCGATGTGGTCATCAAGCCGCAGCAATTTGGGATTTTGCCCGGACTTACCGAACCCGACGTGCTGCACACCATGCAACAAATCCCCGGGATTTACAGCGCCGATGAAACCATCTCGAACATCAACGTCCGCGGCGGCACGCACGACCAGAATTTATTTTTGTGGAATGGCATCCGCATGTTCCAGACCGGACATTTCTTTGGATTGATCTCTGCTTTCGACCCGGCACTCGCCCACACGATTTCGATTTCAAAAAATGGAAGTCCTGCGTTTTATGGCGAAAGCGTTTCGAGTGTCGTCGATATTTCGACCCATACCGACGATATTGAGAAAACCCAATTTGGGATCGGGGCCAACATGATCGGTGCGAATTTTTTTGCCAAGGTCAAGGCGTCGAAAAAAGCATCGTTTGTCGTTTCGGCCAGGCGCTCGTATACCGATGAAATCCAGACACCGACTTACCAAAATTACTACAACCGCATTTTCCAGAATACGATCGTGACCAAGGTCGACAACAACCAGATCGTCGATTACCGCACCAACGAGAATTTCTTCTTTTACGACGGGACTTTCCAGTACCGCCAGAAAATCGGAAGCCAGCACGAATTTTTCATCGACGGCATCGGGATCAAGAACCGGCTTGGCATCAACCAGAATGCGACTGTCGACGGCATCGTGAATTCGAAATACAGCGCGCTCGAGCAGCAAAGTTTCGGATCAAGCCTCAATTGGAAAACTGTTTGGAATACGGCCAACTTTACCAAGATCAATGCCTATGTGTCGTCCTATAAACTGGATGCATTGAACCAATCCGTCGAAAACAACCAGATCCTTGACCAGCAAAACAAAGTGCTCGACTATGGGCTGCGCATCGAAAACCACCACCAGATCAATGCGTTTTGGGCGTTCAACAATGGTTACCAGTTCAACGAAACCGGGGTTTCCAATTTCGACGAGATCAACAATCCGTTCCTCAAAAGACGCATCACCGAGGTCTTGCGCACCCATGCCCTGATCCTCGAAACCGAATATGCCTCGGCAACCAAAGATGCTTTGTTCAAAGGCGGCGTCCGCACCAATTACATCGAAGAACTCCAGAAATGGATCGTCGAGCCGCGGCTCCAATTCAACTATACGTTGTCCAAAACACTCAAGGTGGAAATCCTCGGCGAACAGAAAAGCCAAACGATGGCGCAGGTCGTCGATTTGCAACGCGATTTCCTCGGCATCGAAAAAAGACGCTGGACCGTGGCCGGTGATGAAGTTCCGGTACAGAAAAGCAGCCAGGTTTCCGTTGGTGTTTCCTACAAGGACAACGCGTGGCGCATCGCCATTGACAATTTTTACAAAAAGGTAACCGGGATTTCCTCGCCGGGACAGGCGTTCCAAAACCAATTGGAATTGCTGCGCATCAACGGCGATTATACCGTGGCCGGCACCGAGCTGCTGATCCAACGCAATTTCGAACATTTTTACAGTTGGCTGGGTTACAGTTTCAACCGCAACGAATACCGTTTCGGCTCGTTCGACCCGACGCGTTTCCCGAACAATTACGAATTGCAGCATTCGGTCTCGGCTGCCGCTGTGTATGAAAAGGAACGCTTGAAGATTGCGCTCGGCGGCAAATGGAACTCGGGCCGCCCGACAACGGTTCCGCTCAGTTATTCTGGTTTTACGATTACCTACAACGATCCGAACAAGCGTTATTTGGAAGATTACCTGCAGTTCAATCTCTCGGCTTCGTATTATTGGAACCTGGGCCAAAAAACCAAATTGCAGGCCAATGCCTCGGTACTCAACCTGCTCAACAAAGAAAATGTCATCAACCGCTATTACCGTGTCAACACGACGGCCAATGACATTGAGGTCGTCAATACCTATTCGATGGAACGCACGCCCAACCTGAGTTTGCGCCTGACTTTCTAATTCAACAAAAAATATTTCACCGCGAAGACGAAAAGTTTTACGCAAAGCACACGTTGGCTGCAATACTCATAAAACCTATAACTATGAAGAAATATTATTTGATTTTAATTTTCCTTATAATCGCTCAAACGATAGGGGCGCAATGTGTCAAGTCAATCGCTACAGGTGCCGGACATTCAGGTTATATAGATAATGACGGAACTTTATGGATGTGGGGGCGAAACCTAAACGGACAGCTCGGAAATAATACTACCACCAACAGCAACGTCCCAATCCAGGTCGGCAATCCCGGGGAATGGCAATCCCTAGGTTCCTTTGCCTTCAATCACACCTATGCAATAAAGTCAGACGGCACCTTATGGCAATGGGGGTTTCATATAAGCCCAGGAGCTTCTTGGCCTGGTGTAGATGCGCATATTCCAACACAAGTAGGAACGGCATCAGATTGGAAATTTGTCAGCGCATTCGAACACGTAATGGCAATCAAAACCGATGGATCGCTATGGGGCTGGGGATACAATTACGAAGGACGAGTAGGCAATAATTCGTATACCTATGTTCCTGAGCCCGTCCGTATAGGAACCGACAATGATTGGCTCAGCGTTGCAACTGGGGGATCTTTTACAGCAGCTATAAAAACAGACGGCACATTGTGGGCTTGGGGCGGCAACCGTTATGTAATGACAATCGATAAGCAAAAAACGCCCATCCAGATCGGCAGTGACAATGATTGGCGCAAAATTGATGGCGGTAATAATTTTCTTGTCGCCTTAAAAAATGATGGTACGCTCTGGGAATGGGGTATGAAAGGATATAGTGGTCCTGGCGGTACAAGCGGGATATATCTATGGCCTACGCAGACCAACAGCGATTCTGATTGGGCCGATATTGATGCCGCGCTGTACAAATTTTATGCTATAAAGGAAGACGGTTCGTTTCATTATTGGGGAGATGGTTATGCCGAAAGCAGTGCCAACGATAACAATCCAGCACAACCAACGCTCTTCGGTAGCGACAATGATTGGGAAATTGCCAGTTGCGGTGCCACGCATGGGATGGCTATAAAAACAGATGGAAGTGTGTGGACTTGGGGAAGAAATGAAATGGGAGATCTAGGAAATGGCACCTATGAAACCAGCTACATCCCAATTTTAGTAAAGGATTGTGATATTGCAATACCCGAAGAACCTGGACAATGTGGATGTGAATGTTTGTTCATCCAGAATCCTGTTCACGATTTTGCTACCGTTTCTGCAGAAGGAAATGTTGTTTTTGAAGATGTAACGGTTTATGACATTTCTGGTAAGTCTATTATCTTAAGCCTTGAAAATAATCAGGTATATGTTGGAAATCTTCAACAAGGAATATACCTCGCTGAAGTTAAATGCAAAGGAAAAAGTTATTATAAAAAATTTATAAAAATATAATGGGCACAGCAGCCAACGCACAACTAAGCAAGCGCCAGATGTTACAAGCTACAACGTTTTACTTTCACGAAGAAACATCATATTCGTCAGAGAGAATTCGGTTCGCTTTTTCGCCTGCGCAGTTATGGGTAGCTGATTGCACTTCGGACACATCGGAAATAATTGTTATCTTGTCAAAAAAAAAAACTTATGTCACAAGAAATTGAGAATTTAATTCCACATAGAACTCCCTTTTTATTTGTCGATGAAATAACTTCATTTTCAAATGAAACTATTATTGGCCATAAGACATTTGACGAAAAAGACAATTGGTTGAAAGGAAACTTTCCTGAGTTTGAATATATTCCTGGAACAATCTTAATTGAATCAATGGCACAATGCGGCGGCGCAGGAGTTAAACTTTTAGGAGTGACTAATGGACTATTCGGTCTGGTAAGTATTGACGATGCCGAATTCTATGCTGGCGCTAGATTTACGGATCAAATAACATATGTTATTCAAAATATTCGTTTAAGTGAAAAAATAATTAAACAATCTGGAATTGTTTATGTGAAAGACAAAAAAATTCTAAAGGCAAGCTGGATGTGTGTTAAAATACAGTAGCACTCTCCAAAACTGTCTTTTCAAGCCATTGCCGCGTTTTCGGTAGCCGGAAGTTGCACTTTCACGAACAAACAGTATATTCGTCAGAGCGAACTCAATTCGCATTTTCGCGCCTGCGTAGTTGCGCAAAACAAAGCTTTGTGTACTTAGCAGTGAAAGAAATACTCTAAAATTACATCCTTTCCGGAACCGAAATCCCGAGCAAACCGAAAGCGGCCTTGATGGTATCGCCGACTTTTTGCGACAACTGCACGCGGAATTTCTTCTTCTCCGAATCTTCCTCACCCAAAATCGGAACCGACTGGTAGTAGGAATTGTACTCCTTGACGAGTTCGTAGGTGTAATTGGCCACAAGCGCCGGGCTGTGGTTTTCGGCGGCATCCTGGATGATTTGCGGAAATTGTGCGATGATTTTGAGCAATTCCTTTTCCTTTTCGTGCAATTCGGCAATGTTTGCAACCGAAGCGGTATCGAAATCGGCTTTGCGCAAAATCGATTGGATCCTTGCGTAGGTGTATTGGATGAACGGACCTGTGTTCCCGGCAAAATCAACCGATTCCTTCGGGTTAAACAAAATCTGTTTTTTGGGATCCACTTTTAGGATGTAATATTTCAAGGCGGCCAACCCGATGATTTGGTACAAAACCGCCTTTTCGGCTTCGCTATACCCTTCGAGTTTACCCAAGTCTTGCGAGATCTGTTGGGCCGTTTGGGTCATTTCTACCATCAAATCATCGGCATCTACAACGGTACCTTCGCGGCTTTTCATTTTACCGGAAGGCAATTCGACCATGCCATAGGACAAATGCGTCAAATCTTTGGACCATTCAAAACCGAGTTTCTGCAAAATCAGGAACAACACCTTAAAGTGATAGTCTTGTTCATTACCGACCGTGTAGACCATACCGCCTACGTCAGGGAAATCCTTGACCCGCTGGATCGCGGTTCCGATGTCCTGCGTCATGTAAACGGCCGTACCGTCGGAACGCAGCACGATTTTACGGTCAAGTCCGTCGGCGGTCAAATCGATCCACACCGAACCGTCTGGGTCTTTTTCGAAAATCCCTTTCTCGAGACCGAACTGCACGACTTCTTTGCCCAACAAATAGGTGTTGCTTTCATAATAATAGGAGTCGAAATCGACACCGATGTTGGCATAGGTCTGGTCGAAACCTTCGTAGACCCAGCCGTTCATCATTTTCCAGAGTGCAACGACGGCTTCGTCACCGGCTTCCCATTGGCGGAGCATTTCTTGGGCTTCGAGCAAAATCGGTGCTTGCTTTTTGGCTTCGTCTTCGGTTTTGCCTTCGCCCATCAACGCATTGATTTGTTCCTTATAGGCTTTGTCGAATGCGACGTAATAGTTTCCAACAAGTTTGTCGCCCTTGAGTCCGGTGGATTCAGGTGTTTCGCTGAGACCCGATTGCTGCCAAGCCAACATCGATTTGCAGATGTGAATGCCACGGTCGTTGATGATCTGCGTCTTGTAGACTTTCTTGCCCGAAGCCTTCAGGATTTGCGCGACAGAATAGCCCAACAGCACATTCCTGACGTGCCCGAGGTGCAACGGCTTGTTCGTATTGGGCGAGGCGTATTCGACCATGATCGCTTGGCCTTCGGGGTTTGGCGTAACAAATCCGAATTGCGCATCGGTTTTGATCGTGTTGAAGAAATCAAGGTAATATTGGTCGGAAATGACAATGTTCAAGAAACCCGACACGACGTTGAAACGCTCCACTTCGTTGACATTCTCGACCAAAAACTGTCCGATTTTATTGCCGATCTCGGCCGGATTGCCCTTGATCTGCTTGAGCAACGGAAAAATAACCATCGTAATGTCGCCTTCGAAATCGCGTCGCGTGGCCTGGAATTCGATTTTATCAATCTGAACATCGAACAATCCGGCAATGGCCTTTTGAATTTGCGGGGTAAGAATCTCGGCTAACATAATTATGGTTTTTAAGAGGCGCAAAGATAGCAATATCTGTGGCGATTTGAAAACACAGAAACCTTCAAAATAGATTTAAATCATTTCAATTTCCGTTCAACTGGCCCATTCTTTTATTTTCAACACAGTTATAAACACAAAATGTAAGAATTTTATCTTATTAAAAATGAAAATTGTGCATTTCATCGATTTTTTTTGCATTTAAACGATTTTAATTACAATATTTGACCCGTCAAAACAAAGTACTCTTATTTCCCTAATTAAGATGAACATGAAAAGATTAATACTCATTTTCGCGCTGGCTATTTCTGCCCAGTGTTTTTCCCAGGCCATTACGGTGAGCACTTCCTCGCATACCGTACCCCAGTTGGTCAACAACGTACTGATCAATTCGCCTTGCGTGTCAGCTACGAACATTACCTGGAAAACCGGAACCAATTTCGGATCGTCGAACGGTATCGGTTATTTCAACAACACCAATATGAATTTCCCGATGCCATCGGGCGTGATCCTTTCGACAGGAAATGTCGCCAACGCGCCGGGCCCCAATTCGGTTCACTTGAATGACGGTGACATGAGCTGGCCGGGCGACGCCGACCTCGAGGCGACTTTGGCCGCGGCCGGAATCCCGATGAACTCGGTCAACGCGACAGTGCTTGAATTTGACTTTACCCCTATTTCCCCACAATTTAGTTTCGATTTCCTTTTTGCCTCAGAAGAATATGGAAACTTCCAATGTGAATTCTCGGATGCGTTTGCGTTCTTGTTGACCAACGTCAATACGGGCGTAACGACCAACCTCGCGGTGGTTCCGAATACGAACCTGCCGATTTCGGTCGTGACGATCAGGGATTTCCTGTACAACTCGTCGTGCCCATCGGCCAACGCACAATTCTTTGGAAGTTACAACGGCGGCTCGGCTGCTGCAGGTTCGGCAACGAATTACAACGGACAAACGAAACTCATGAACGCTTCGGCGGTAATGGTTCCGGGAACACCTTACCATATTAAATTGGTCATTGCCGACCGTACCGACAATGAATCGGATTCGGCGATTTTTATCAATTCCGACAGTTTCAACATTGGTCAGGACGCTTTGGGACTGGACTTGACCGTAGCCAACAACACGGCGATCTGCCATGGCCAACCGTACACGATCAATTCAGGTTTAAGCGCCACGACGTATGCCTTCTCTTGGAAAAGAAACAACGCCACGCTTCCGGGTGAAAATGGTCCATCTTTGACCATCACGCAAGCAGGAACTTACGAATTGACTTACCAGTATTTGGTGGGCACTTGTACGCCGATCACCGACTCGGTCCTGATCGAGTACTATCCTGAAATTACGACCCAAAATCCGGTCGACCTGTACAAATGTATCGGCGCCGGTGGAAACTATGTATACGACCTGTCTTACAACACCCCAATTGTAAAGACTGGTTTGAATCCGGCCACTACGGTCACTTACCACAGTTCGCAAACCGCTGCCGAAGCAGGAACTGGCGCATTGCCTTTGAACTATTCGAGTACGGGCAGCCAAACCATCTATGTAAGAATCAAGAGCGCAGACACGCCTTGTCATGTCGTCAAATCGTTCCAGTTGTTGACGTTGCCATCGCCGGTAGCAAACCAGCCGTTGGACATGACGATGTGCGCACGTTCGCAAACCATCAACAATGCCATTTTCAATATTGCTTCACAAACGGCTACCGTTTTGGGTGGGCAAGCGCCGGCACATTATACGGTTACTTACCATACTTCGTTGGCCAATGCCAATTCTGGAACAAATCCGCTTGGAAATACTTACATCGGCATCAACAATGCGGTGGTGTATGTAAGGGTTCAGAACGCAACCGACCCGAGCTGTTTCAGCACGACGAGTTTTACCTTGCACATTGCACCATTGCCTCCTGTCGATTCATTGAACAACCTTGTTCTGTGCGATCCGTATGTGTTGCCTGTATTGACCAACGGAAATTATTTCACAGGACCAAATGGTACCGGAACGCCAAAGTTTGCCGGCGATATCATTACCGAAACCCAAACCATTTATATTTTCAACCAGCCGGGCGGACCCGATTCGTGTTCGGCGGGAAGCAGCTTCAAGATCACCATCATCAATCCTTTGGAATTGTCCCCGGGCAGCGGCACCTATTGTGGAAGCTTCACTTTGCCTCCATTGGAAAATGGTGTTTATTATCCGCAACCGGGCGGTCAGGGTACGCCTTTGACACCGGGAACTGAAATCACGGAAAGCCAAACCTTGTATGTGTATTTCGAATCGTTGACGCCGCCTTTCTGTATCATTGATACCGATTTTACAGTGACCATTTTACCGACCGTGGAAATCGGACAGCAGCCTAATATTTTCGACTGTACTTCTTATATCTTGCCTGCCTTGCCGGGCGGTGGAACCTATTACACCGAACCCAATAAAAATGGAACTGAAGTCCCAGCCGGAACAACCATCACGACAACGACCACGCTGTATGCGTATGCCGATACCGGAGCACCAAATTTCTGTAAATCGGAAAAACAATTTACGGTTTACATCGGATTTACCGCGCCAGCCGATATTTCGCAGTGTAACGGTTATACCTTGCCGACATTACCTATCGGAAATTATTTCACCGGACCAGCGGGAACGGGAGACATGATCCCGGCGGGCACCATCTTGGAAGAAACCGCCACTGTTTACATCTACATCCCGAAAGCGGGCGGCGGCGGACCGAACTGTACCGATAACGTCCATTTCACGGCCTACATCGCCCAGCCGCTCATCGACCACCTCGAAGACGTAACGGTTTGTGACAGCTATACCCTGCCAGTAATCACCAGAGGAACCTATTATACCGGCCCTGAGCAAAGCGGCACCGAATTGGCTGCGGGTGACATCATTGCGTCAACCCAGACGATTTACATCTTCAAGAGATCGACACCGACCTGCTACAACGAGGACAGTTTTACCGTAACGGTGAACCCGAAACCGGCCATCGATTCGAGATCTGATATTGATGTTTGTAATTCGTATACGTTGACCGCGCTCGGCGTGGGTAATTATTTCACCGGACCGGGCGGAACTGGAACGATGCTTCCAGCCGGAACGGTCATCAACAACACCCAGGACATTTACATCTATGCGGTAGGCACCACCGAACCGGCTTGTGTGGCCGAGAACCACTTTACGATTACGGTTTTCTCGATCCATGCCGACGATCCAGCCGATGTAACGGCTTGCGACAGCTATACCTTGCCAGCGTTGACCGTAGGAAACTATTATTCGCAACCCGGCGGTCCCGCTGCAGGCGAAGGCACCTTGATGCACGCCGGAGATGTCATCACGACTTCCAAGACGATTTATGTGTACACCGAATCGGGTGAAAGGATCAACTGTACCGATGAGAACAGTTTCAACATCACGATCAACAACACCCCGGTAATTGCGCCAATGAGCAACCAGAATGCTTGTAATTCCTACACGCTTCCTGCCTTGCCAGTCGGACAAAGCTATTATACCGGAACGAATAAAACCGGGACGCAGCTTTTCGAAAACGATGTGATCACGGCCACGCAAACGCTTTATGTGTATGCCGAAACCGGAACCACCCCAAATTGTGCTGCCGAAAGAAGTTTCGTGGTGACTATTTTCAACGTAGACGAATTGCCAAACGTAACGACCTGTGCGAGCTACACCTTGCCAGCACTTACCAAAGGCCGTTTCTATACCGGTCCAAACGGAACCGGACAGGTGCTCAACGCGGGCCATGTCATCACGAGCACGGCTACAATTTACATCTATGCGACATCGCCGTTCTCCCCTATTTGTTCGGACGAGAGTTCGTTCCAAGTGACGATCGTACCTACGCCGGTGGCGCATAGCGTAAGTTCGACCTTGACGACGGTTTGCGACGAAGACGGAACCAATGACGGCATCACCAATTTCACCTTGACCGATCTCAACGCGGCAGTACTCGGAACACAAACCGGGGCAGAATTCACGGTGGCTTATTATGCCACGATGGACGACGCAATCGGACAGGTCAGCCCAATTACGACCACCAATGCAACATTGGCTTTCGCAAGGGTCAACAACACATTGACTGCGAATTGCTTCGGCGTCCAGGCCATTACGATTTTGGTCAACAAAATTCCGGAGCCGACCCCAATCGGTGGCATCATCTGCTACGACAGCAGAAAACAGGAATTGATCAATGCGTTTACGATTGTCAGCGGACTCAGTGCCTCGAACCACACTTTTGAATGGTTTGACGAAGCGGGTGAGCTCGTAGGAACCGGAAGCAGCTATACGGCGGTATTGCCAGGCGAATATTCGGTCATCGCGACCAATTCATTGACCGGCTGTCCTTCTGCCGAAACTTTTGTAACCGTTAGTCCATCTGAACCGGCTTTGGTCAGCTACACCATCACCGACGATTTTGCCGACAGCCAAACGATTGTCGTCAATGCACAAGGTGTGGGCGGCGACTACGAATACATGCTCGACCACGGCCCATGGCAGGACAGCA
Organism: Flavobacterium sp.; assembly: GCF_047602195.1. Taxonomy (GTDB): domain Bacteria; phylum Bacteroidota; class Bacteroidia; order Flavobacteriales; family Flavobacteriaceae; genus Flavobacterium. The sequence goes on along the minus strand of NZ_JASGHW010000004.1, from coordinate 1,464,822 downwards.
ATGTGTTTGACAATGTTTCTTCGGGCACGCACACCGTGACGGTGAGGGATAAAAATGGTTGCGGAACCACAACCTCGCAAGCGCTTGTGGTGAACTATCCGAAATATTTCACGCCAAACGGCGACGGCTTCCACGACACCTGGAACATTGTCGACCTGAAACAACAATTGACTTCGACAATCAGCATCTTTGACCGTTACGGAAAATTGCTGACCAAGATCAAACCGAGCGGCGCAGGCTGGGACGGTACATTCAACGGCCAGGCCATGCCATCAACCGACTATTGGTTTGTCGTGAACTATGAAGAAGACGGCATCGAAAAAGAATTTAAGGCGCATTTCGCCATGAAGAGATAACCCCAGCGTCACATTTTTGACGCAGCAAATCCCTATTCCCCAAATCTTTAAAAAGCTCCCTTGCCCAGGGAGCTTTTTTATTGGGAAAAACCGAAAAAAAAATGTAACATTTGCAACTGTTTATCATCTAAACAGCATCCATCATCAACAAAAAAACAAATGAACTTAAAATTACTGCTGTTGTGCTTTTTTGCATCGGTCTTTTCGATGCAGGCACAAAAAAACGGTACGCTTTCAGGTAAAGTGACCGACAAAAACAACGCTCCTATTTCCTATGCCAGTATCGTTCTCAAAGAAGCCGGAAAAATCATCACCGGCGGCATTTCCGACGACAATGGAAATTACGACATCAAGAATCTCGAACCCAAGAACTACACGGTCGAGATCCAATTCATCGGCTACAAGACTTTCACGGGCAAAGCCGATTTCACGACTGGACAACGCAGCATCTCGCTTGGCAAGACGGTACTCGAGGAAGAAGCGACCGAACTCACCGGCGTGAACATCGTTAACGAACATTCGACGATCGAACAGAAAATCGACCGCAAGGTCATCACGGTCGGGAAAGATTTGACGACGGCTGGCGCGACGGCTTCGGACATCATGAACAACATTCCTTCGGTGAACGTGGACCAGGACGGTAAATTGTCTTTGCGCGGCAACGAAAACGTCCGTGTCTTGATCGACGGCAAACCGACCAACATCGACGCCTCCCAATTGCTCAAGCAGATTCCGTCTTCGTCGATCAAAAAGATCGAGTTGATCACCAATCCGAGCGCGAAATACAACCCAGAAGGCATGTCGGGCATCATCAACATCGTGCTGCACAAAAATGCCAATGACGGTTTCAATGCGAGTGTCAACACCGGGGTAACGATTGCCGTGACGCCCAAATACAATGGTTCGATCGACATGAATTACCGCAAGGGCAAGGTCAATTTCTTTGGCAATTACGGCACGAATTTCGGCAACAAATACAACGAAGGTTATGTGTACCGCAAGGACAGTATCATCGAGCAGATCCTCGACATGAAGAATGCCGACAAGAACCACCTGTTCAAAGTGGGCATGGATTATTACATTAACGACCGCAACACGGTTTCGGTGTACACGAACCAGAACTTTTTCTCGGGTGACGGCGACATCAAGACCGATTATTTGTACTGGCAACTGCCAGGTGCCGTCGAATCGCGCGACAAGTATTTGACCAAAAACAACAGCGGTGCGTACAACCTCGCCTTCAAACACGTGTTCCCGAAAGAAGGCCACACGCTCGATTTTGAGGTCAACCACAACATCACCAACAACGACAAGGACATTTATTTCAATTCGGTCAATCGCATCGGCGGGATTTCGACGCTTTCGAATACCGATTTGATTGAGGACGACCGCCAACAAACGACGATCAACCTCGATTATGTCAATCCGCTCAGCGCGAAATCGACGCTCGAATTGGGTGCCGAATCGCGCACGATACGAACCGACAATATTTTCCGTTCGACGCGTACGAGCAGCTTCGATTACAATTACGACCTCGACATCTATTCGGCTTACGCGACGTTTGGACAGAAGTTCGAAAAAATCAGCTACCAGTTGGGCGCGCGTCTCGAAAGCTACAAAGTCGACGCCATCCTCAACGGTGCCACGGCCTATAAGGACGATTACATCACGGTCTACCCATCGGCTTACCTGACGTATACACCGAGCGAGAAAAACAGTTTCCAAATTAGTTACAGCCGACGCGTGGACCGTCCGAGTTTGGAGCAGACCAAGCCGAGTCCGGAATTCGCGACGTTGAAATTGACCTCGATCGGAAATCCGCAGCTCGATCCGCAGTTCACCAATTCGGTCGAAGTGAACTACACGCGTACGTTCGCCAAAAACAAAGGTTCGGTTACCGGGGGCGTATTTTACCGTTTGATCAACGACGAGATCAGCCGCATCCTGTACCCAGACCCGCAGAAAAGCGGCAACCAGATCATGACGTTCGACAACTACGACAACAATACGGCCTTTGGTTTTGAAGTGTCGGCCAATTACAAAATCAACTCTTGGTGGGATGTGCAACCGGCCATCGATTATTCGGCCCTGAAGCAAAAAGGCGCGGTGGCGAAATTCATCCCGAATACGCAGATTTCGTACAGCGAAATTGAGGAAGTCGATGCCAATGCGTTCAACGCCCGACTCAACTCGAACTTCAAGGCGACCAAAAACATCCGTTTCAATTTGTTCGGTTTTTACCGTGGCGGTGTCGAAGGCATCCAGTTCACGAGCGAACCGATGTACAAGATCGACGGCGGCGTGCGTTTCAGCATGCTGAGCAACAAGGCGAGCTTGAGCGTGCGTTTCAACGACATCTTCAACACGATGCAATTTGGTTTCGACGGCGACAATCCGTATCCGCAATCGGGTTATTTTACCTGGGAAAGCCAGTCGATTTTCATCGGGTTCAACTATATGTTCGGTGGCGGAAAAAACCGTGCGTTGCAGCGTAAACAGCGCGACGACAACACCAAACAAAACAGTGGCGGATTATTTTAAAATTGTTACAATAAACCGACAACCGTTACCGTTTTAGAATTTTATTTGAGTTTTAATCATAAGAAAACCCCGGGTGTGCAACCGGGGTTTTCTGTTTTTACTGTTTCATTTTTTTACCAGCGGATGATCGCGCTTCCCCAAGTGAATCCGCTGCCGAAAGCCGCCAAAACGACCAAATCGCCTGACTTGATTTTGCCCTGCTCCCACGCTTCGGTCAATGCAATCGGGATTGATGCCGCCGTAGTGTTGCCGTATTTCTGGATGTTGTTGTACACCTGCTCATCGCTCAGGCGGAATTTCTGCTGGATGAATTGCGAAATGCGCAAATTGGCCTGGTGCGGGATCAGCATGTTGATGTCGGAAACATTGAGATTGTTCGCCTGCAAGCCTTCGTCGATGACTTCCGCGAAGCGCACCACGGCATTCTTGAACACGAATTGTCCGTTCATGTACGGCAGGTAACTTTCATCGTTCGGATCGTTGTCGGCCACGATGTCCGAAACCCAACGGCCGCCCATTCCGGGTGCCTTGACAATCAGTTCTTCTGCATGCTGTCCTTCGGAATGCAAATGTGTCGACAAAATCCCTTTGGCCAAATCCGTTTCACGGCTTAAAACTGCCGCCCCTGCCCCATCGCCGAAAATCACCGAAACGCTTCGGCCGCGGTCGGTAAAGTCGAGACCTGCGGAATGTACTTCGGAACCGATGATCAGTATGTTTTTGTACATGCCCGACTTGATGTACTGGTCGGCCACGGAAATCGCATACACAAAACCCGAGCACTGGTTGCGGATGTCAAGCGCGCCCACGGTTTTGAGCCCCAAATCGCGTTGCACCAAAACGCCCGGTCCCGGAAAGTAATAGTCCGGGCTCAGCGTCGCGAAGATGATGAAGTCGATGTCGTCCTTGGAAATACCCGAACGTTCAATCGCAATCTTGGCGGCCTTCACGCCCATGGTCGTGGTTGTATCTTCCCCTTTGATGATGTGTCTTCGCTGCTGGATTCCGGTACGTTCCTGGATCCATTCGTCACTGGTATCCATGATTTTCGACAGCGCGTCATTGGTTACCACATTTTCGGGCACATAATAACCGAGCCCCGTTATTTTGGAATGATACATATTTGCTATTTTATAAAAATTCGAATGGCAAATTTACGCAAACCGCAAAATTGCATCACACAAGATAAGTTATTTTTAGCATTTGGCAATTTTGGCGTACAAAAAAACCAATCAACTGATTGGTTTTAGGCAAGTTGTACCTGTAATTTATTTGACAAATCTAATGGATTGCCTTCCTGTATTCGTATGCAAGTTGATCAGGTAAACGCCCGATGCATAAGGGAAATCGAAGGTATAGCTTTTCTTTCCGGCCGCTGCAATGTCGTCGCGCTGCAATTCCTTGATGCGACGGCCCGAAGCATCGTACAGTTCGAGTCGCAAATGGTCGGCTTCGGTGAATTCGATCGTCACATGGAGTTTGTCCTTGACCGGATTCGGGTTGACCGCAGCCTTGAGCGGTGTACGCGCTTTTTCAACAAAGGCCGCATTCCCAAGATCGTTCGTAAATTTATAGACCGTCGTTCCCGAAGCATAAGCCAGGTTGTTGCTCATGATTTGGATGCGGTTCAGGTTGCTGCCCACATGGATGTTTGTCCAGGTCTGGCCGCCATCGGTCGTTTCGAGGAATTCCGAATTGTGCCCGCCCATCCAACCGTGATCGGCCGTCAAGAAACCGACTGCCTGGATATCGGTGTCGGGCACTTCGTGGCTGGTCCAGTTTGTACCGCCATCGAGCGTGCGCACGAGTTTACCCAGATTCGGGGCAACCGATTCGACCGAGCCAAAAATTACATTGGCATCGGATGCCAAAATTTGCAGTTTCCAAACGTATTCGCCTTCGATATTGGTGTTGTAGATTTCGGTCCAGCTTGCGCCGCCATCGGTGGTTTTCAAAATGGTTCCGCCATTATTGCTTTGCCCGGAGGCATACCCTGTATTTTCATCGACAAACAGGATTTCGACCAAAGCCACGGCATATTCACTCATATTGATGTATTGCCAAGTTTCGCCACTGTCGATCGATTTGATGATGTAGGCCGGCGAAAAATAAGCTCCGCAACCATAGACCGTTGAAGTCCCGACACAGTCGATTCCGCAGATGGCCTGTGGTGTCGTCGGAAAATTGTTGACAATCGACCAGGTCACACCGCCATCGGTCGTGCGCAAGAACTTGTTGTTGGTCAGCGTACCGACAAAACCAATGTTTTCGTTGAGGAATTCGACATTGCGGAAATAATAATTGCCCGGCAATTGTGCCGTTTGCTCTGCGATTTGCAGCGTCCAGGTCAGGCCGCCATCGGTGGTTTTGTAGATGGCCGCGTTCGAGCCGTTGGCCGCCCATCCGAGGTTGTCGTTGAGGAAAAACACATCGTCGAACCGCTGGTGGTTTGCATTGACCGGCAGCGATGGAACAGCCTGCCATTCTTGGGCCGAAGCGGAAAATGCGATCAATAAAAGCAGGTAAATTTTCTTCATGGGTATTTTTTTTACAAATGTAACATTTTAGAATATTCGAGAAAGACGCCGGTGCCCGAGGTGATTCCGATCGGGTTTTCAAAAAAAAGCCTTCCCTTTTCATAGGTTGCCTCAATCAAAAAACCGTTGCCCGTAAAAAAAGATTTGACGACCGTTGCCTTGAGCTTCGATTGACCGACGACCTTTAATTGGTGCGGATAACACAAAACCGTCGCGGTTTCGGCGCCAGTGATGAACTTCGAAGGAATTTCATTGACTTCTTCAAAAAGCGAGGCCGTATAATAATCGTCCGGGTTTTCGTAAATGGCTTTGGGATTGCCTTTGCGGTGGATTTTCCCGGATCGCATCACGAGCGTTTCATCTGCGAAAGCGAGAATGTCGGTCGCATCGTGGGTTGCAAAAATGCAACTGATTTGGCGCTCCTTCAAATAACGGAACAGGTTGCGGCGCAATTTGTTTCGCCTAAATGCATCGATTTGGCTGAACGGCTCGTCGAGCAAAAGCACTTCGGGTTCGAGCGCAAGTACACGGGCCAGGGCGACGCGTTGTTGTTGGCCGCCGCTTAGATATTGGGCCTTGGTTTGGGCGAATTCGGTCATTTCGACCATATCGAGCAGTTCGGCGACCCGTTGTTTTTTGCGGTCCTTGTAAATGTTCGACAGGTATTTCCCGATGTTTTCCTCGACCGTAATAAACGGCATCAGGTCGAAATCCTGCGCGAGGTATTTCATGAAATCCATGCCCGGAATCAGGTTGAATCTAGGGCCGAAAATGGGTTTGCCTTCGTAGCTGATTTCGCCTTCGTTCAAATCGTACAGTCCATACATCAATTTGAGCAACGTGCTTTTTCCACAGCCGCTTTCGCCGATCAAGGCCAAATGCTGTCCTTTGGGAACCGTCAAACTGATGTGGTCGACGACCATCCGGTGTTGGTAGGCAAATGAAATTTGGCGGAGTTCTAGCATGCGCCAAAATTAGCGCAAAAAGGCTTCGGTTATTGAAATCCTGTAAAAAAGAATGGATGCGAAAAAATAGAACGCGCTTTGGCAATAATCCGAACCTTCACGCAGACGCGCCGGCATACATTTGCCAGACATCATCCTATTCAATCCATCGTCATGAACAAAGTCTCGCTTTTCTATTTTGTCTTGATTGCCACAACTTGTCTCCGGACGCAGGCGCAGGTCGGTATTGCGACCACCGTACCCGCCGCCCAACTGGACATCCGTTCTTCGAACCAGTCGGCCCCATCCCAAACCGATGGGATTTTGATTCCCAAAGTCGATGCGTTTGCGGCAGTCAACCCAACTGCGGCGCAACAGGGCATGCTGGTGTACCTTAATGTAGCCGCTACCGGAAAACCGGTTGGGTTTTACTATTGGGATTTCCCGACCTTGGGTTGGATTGGCATTTCAACGGTCATCAATTCCGACAAGGACTGGCTGGAATCGGCAACGGGATTGGGTCCTGACGACAGCAACGACGACATCTATCATCTGGGCAATACAGCCATCGGCAAAGTCACGCCGACGGTTCCTTTGGACATTGAAAATACGACCAAGACGTCGAACATCCTCAACACCGCCAATTTCAGCAATACCCTTTCTACGTTGCGTGCGGGACTTTCCAATGCCATCAGTGCGACCAGCAGTACCGATGCGATTGCGGGGGTGATGCAGACGCTTTCGGGCAATTCGACCAGCGGCAACCGATACGGAATGCACAATACATTTTCGGGCAACCCGTTTGGGGAATTCTACGGCACCTACAACAATTTCCTGAGCACCAGCCTCAGTACGCAATACGGAACCTGGAACAATTTCACGAGCAATTCCTGGGGCAACCGCTACGGATTGTACAATACCATCGGAGGCAACGGCGGCGGTTACCAATTTGGGGTTTATTCGGTATTCAACAATACCGGCAGCGGCGAACAACGCGGCATGCAAAATACATTTAACGGACCGGGCGGTTTTGGCAGTTCTAAATATGGCGTCCACAACCAGATGCTGGGCGCCAACGATTCGAGTTATTACGGCACCTACAACCAGATGAATTCGACGGGAACGGGAAGCAAATACGGCATGTTCAATGATTTTTCGAATGGCACCGGAACCAAATACGGCAGTTTTTTGATGACGAGTTCGACCCAAACGCAATACGGTATGTACAACAACATGAATATCCTGAGCGGTTTCGGGAGCAATTTTGGGGTGTACAACGTATTGACTTCTGCGGCTACCAGTGGCGGTTACCAGTACGGCGTGTACAATTCGCTGAGCGGAACCAACACCAGTGATGTGGCCGGCACGCTCAATTTTATCGACAACACCGGCAGCGGCTTTGGGTACCATTATGGCACTTCGAATGTCTTGAGCGGATTGTCCGATGCGTGGCGGTATGGCGTGGCCAATAATCTCAACGGCAATGGCAACGGCACCCAGATTGGAACATCGAACACGCTTTCGGGCAATGGATCGGGGCAACACTTTGGTACACAAAACCTGATTTCGGGTTCGGGCAGTGCCATCCAGACCGGTATGTTCACCCACATTTACAATACCGGAAACGGCGACCATTATGCCGTGAGCAGCAACATGACCGGAACGGGAACGGGATCGCATTACGGTACCTACAACACGCTTTCGGGAACCGGAACCGGCAACAAATACGGCGTTTACAGTTTGATTGCACCGGCTGCGGGCGGAACGCATTACGGCGTCTATTCGATAGCGACCAAAACGGGAAGTTATTCGGGTTATTTCCTCGGCAGCATGGCCATCGGAACGACCATCGCCAACACCTATACGATGCCACCTTCACGCGGAACCAACGGACAAGTCATGCAAACCGACGGTTCGGGCAATGTCAGTTGGGCAAACCCGAACAGCGGGATGTCGCTTTCGCGCGCCAACTTAACGACGAACCAAAGTTTGACGACAACGGGCTGGCAAAAAATCAATTTCAATACCGAATCTTTCGATGTCAACGGTGATTACAATCCTGCAATGGGCCGTTTTACCGCACTCAAGGCCGGTTACTACCGGGTCAATGCGACCTTCCACACGAACAGTCTGGCGAGCACCGATTTCTATTCGATCGGCGTGTACAAAAACGGTTTGCTGTACCAGGAAAGCTCGGCCAACCATTTGAACAACGGCCCGGTTATTCGTACCATCAACTGTGTGGTGCCGCTGGCCGTGGGCGAATACATCGAAATCTACACGCAGAACTACCAATCGGGCGTTCAGATCGATTCGTTCGCCCCCAAAACTTTTTTCGAAGTCGAGCAAATCCAGTAAATAAAAAAAGCTGCCCGAGAGCGAGGCAGCTTTTTATTGATAATCACGCAACGTAAGAATTAGTTTCCTTGTTTTTGTGCGTCCTGTACCATTTTATCATTGGCGGTGATCGCAAATTCCACACGGCGGTTTTGGCTTCTTCCGTCAGGGGTATCGTTGGTCGCGATCGGGTCGGCGATTCCCATTCCGGTGGTTTGGAAACGGGTAGACACCAAGCCTTTTCCAGAAAGATAACTCTTTACCGATGCGGCTCTTTCGCCAGACAACTTCAAGTTGTATTCCGGTGTACCGGTGTTGTCGGTGTATCCGTAAATCACGATGTCGGTGTCCGGGTAATCGTTGAACACTTTAACGAGTTTATCCAAATTGGCTTTGGCTGTCGGCGTCAAGGTCGATTTGTTGGTGTCGAAACGAACGGCATTTTCGCCAAGGACCAACTTGATCCCCTCGCCTACACGCACCACATCGGCACCCGGAAGTGCATTGTCGATCTCACGGGCCTGCTTGTCCATCTGGTTTCCGATCACGCCACCGGCCACACCGCCGACTACGCCACCGAGTACCGCACCGAGTGCGCCGTTTCCGCCTTTGCCCAAATTGTTGCCGAGGATACCGCCGATGACGGCTCCGCCCACAGCACCGATCGCTGCGCCTCTTTGTGTTTTATTCGTATTTTTTGCTGCTTCACAACTCGTAAATACCGAACCTGAAATCATCAGGGCCGCGAGTGCTATAATTGAAAACTTCTTCATGATTGTTTAGCTTTAGATTTGGATTAGTTTACTTTTTGGAATTGGTATACCACATCGGTGTTTTTGCCACCTACGTTGATGTTGTCAACGAGTTGGAAAGATTCTGTGGTTTGGTTGGCCATCCTGAGCACGTAACCATCGCGTACTTTCTTGGCTTTTTCGCCCGCGTTCAATACCTTGAGCACGAATTGTCCATCTTTGTTGACAAACCATTTGATTGGGGAAGAAAATGACGGACAGCCCGCAGCGTTAAGTTCCATGGTGCCTGAATCATTGTTCGATACAAATTTCCAGTTGCTGCCTTCAAAACATTTCGAGTCGGCCAAGTTGAACGATGTCACTTTGATGTATTCCGAACCCGGATAGGTGACCGACGTAATCGTCCAGTTTCCTTTAACGGCTACATGCGATCGGTTGTCTACTTTGGTGTTGGTGGCTGATGTCGACTTGCAGCTTCCGAAAGCCAATGCAAGCGCAAACAGTAGGATAAATTTTCTCATGTCTAGATGGTTTAAAAATTTTAACAAAGATACCATATGTTAAAATTCCAATCGTTCCAAAATTTCTTAAATTACTATTAAAATTAACATATCGGTCATTTTGTCACCTTGATTCGATTGGTATCAATTTTGAAAAACCGCGGGCAGAAAATTTAAAACCGAAAATATATGACAACCGGAAAAATCAATGTTTCAGTAGAGAACATCTTTCCCCTTATCAAAAAATTCCTGTACAGCGACCACGAGATTTTCTTGCGCGAGCTCGTATCGAATGCTACCGATGCAACCTTAAAACTCAAACACCTGACAGCCATTGGCGAAGCCAAAACCGAATATGGCAGCCCGGTCATCGACATCAAGATCGATAAGGACAACAAAAAACTCCACATCATCGACCAAGGTCTTGGGATGACCGCCGAGGAAGTCGAGAAATACATCAACCAGGTCGCATTCTCGGGAGCCGAGGAATTCCTCGACAAATACAAGGATTCGGCTAAAGATGCCGGAATCATCGGGCATTTTGGCCTCGGATTCTATTCGGCGTTCATGGTAGCCGAAAAAGTCGAGATCATTACCAAATCCTACAAAGACGAACCGGCAGCGCACTGGACTTGTGACGGCAGCCCAGAATTTACGCTCGAACCGGCCGACAAAGCCACACGCGGCACTGAAATTATCCTGCACATCGCAGAAGATTCTTTGGAGTTTTTGGAAGAATCGAAAATCCGTGAACTGCTCAACAAATACAACAAGTTCATGCCGATTCCGATCAAATTCGGCACCAAGCAAAACGCGCTTCCAAAGCCCGAAGACGCTCCGGAAGATTACAAAACCGAATACGAAGAAGTCGACAACATCATCAATAATCCTGCTCCGGCCTGGACCAAACAACCATCCGAACTGACTTCGGAAGATTACCAGTCGTTCTACCGCGAACTCTATCCGATGCAGTTCGAGGAGCCGTTGTTCCACATCCATTTGAATGTAGATCATCCGTTCAATTTGACGGGAATTTTGTATTTCCCGCGCTTGGGATCGGACATGCAAATCCAAAAGGACAAGATCCAGTTGTACCAAAACCAGGTGTTCGTGACCGACAATGTCGAAGGCATCGTTCCCGAATTCTTGACGATGCTCAAAGGTGTGATCGATTCACCCGATATTCCTTTGAACGTGTCGCGTTCGTACCTGCAAGCCGATGGAAACGTCAAGAAAATCTCGAATTACATCACACGTAAAGTCGCCGACAAACTCAAGTCGTTGTTCACCGAAAACCGCGAGGATTTCGAAGCGAAATGGAACGACATCAAGATCGTACTCGAATACGGGATGTTGTCCGAACCGAAATTCTATGAAAAAGCAGGTGCGTTTGTGTTGTATCCGACGGTCGACGGAAAGTTCTTCACTTTGGACGAAATCAAGGAAAACCTCAAGGAAAAACAAACCGACAAAAACGGCAAGCTCGTTATTTTGTACGCCGGAAACAAAGACGCCCAGCACGCCTACATCGACGCAGCGAAAGCCAAAGGCTATGAAGTAGTGCTACTCGATTCGCCGATCGTATCGCATTTGATCCAGAAACTCGAAGGCGACAACCCAGATTTGACTTTTGTACGTGTCGATTCGGATCACATCGATAACCTGATCAAGAAAGACGAAACTTCGATTTCGAAATTGTCGGAGGACGAGCAAACCAGCCTTAAATCGGTGGTGGAAGAAATTGTCCCGAAAACGACCTACAGCGTCCAGCTCGAAGCGCTCGACAGCAACGCCGCGCCTTTCCTGATTACGCAGCCTGAATTCATGCGCCGTATGAAAGAGATGAGCCAGACCGGTGGCGGCGGGATGTTCGGCATGGGCAACTTCCCTGAAATGTACAATTTGGTCGTCAATACCAATTCGGAATTGGCCACGAACATTCTCAAGACCGAAGACAAAACCCATCAGGAACACCTGGTCAAACAGGCGCTCGATTTGGCCAAATTGTCGCAGAATTTATTAAAAGGCGAAGAACTTACCGCTTTTGTCAAGCGCAGTTTTGAGCTAATCAAATAAGAATTTTCCCATTTAAATATCGAAACCTGTAAGCCAAAACTTGCAGGTTTTGTTTTTTGTGTTAAATTTTTAATCATTTGATTAAATTTTTTGTTTAAATCGAAATCAGCCTTATCTTTGTCAAAAAAATTGAAGCCTCAAAATGTCTGAAAAAGATCTGTCGACAGAAGAAAAAATCAAAGAAGCCGCAAGAATCGTTTTTACCAAAAAAGGATTTGCCGCCACCAGAACGCGCGATATTGCTGAGGAAGCGGGCATCAACCTGGCCTTGTTGAATTATTATTTCCGCAGCAAGGAAAAATTGTTCCACCAGGTCATCATGGAAAAAGTACAACAGATTTTTGGCGTACTGTTTCCGATCATCAACAACGAAAGCCTCGATCTGGAAACCAAAGTCGAGCTCATTGTTGAAAATTACATCAGTCTGCTGCTCGAAAATCCAGATTTGCCGATTTTCGTTTTCAGCGAACTCAGGAACAACCCGCAATTGTTCGAAGGCCGCGTCAACGCGCACCTGATCGGTGAATCCTCGCTGATGAAACAATTGCAGGAGAAAAAGCCAGACATCCATCCGGTGCAGTTCATCCTGAGCCTCTTTGGTTTGACCGTGTTCCCGTTTATGGCCCGGCCGATGATGACCGTAACCAAAATGGCCGCCACCGATGCCGAGTTCAGGGCATTGCTCGAACAACGCAAGAAGCTCGTCCCTAAATGGATCAAGCTGATACTCGAAAGCGATTAGCTTTTTTTTTATCCTTAAATTAATCAAATGATTAAAATATTTATTTAACTCACACCTCCATCAAAAAATGAAACAGTTATTTATCCTCATGATGCTCAGCCTGCCGCCACTCATCAATGCGCAGACCGCAAAATCGCTCACCCTGGAACAATGCCAATTGGCCGCAGAGCAAAACTATCCGCTCACCCAAAAAAGGGACTTGATCGCCCAAAGCCGTGCGTTCACACTCGAAAACATCAGCAAAGGCTACCTGCCGCAACTCAGCGCCAACGGCCAAATGACGTATCAATCGGATGTGACGGAAATCCCCGTATCGATTCCCGGAATCGACATGCCGACACAGGAAAACCTGCAATACAAAGCCTATGCAGAGATGACCCAGCTCCTTTACGACGGCGGAAAAATCAAGCAACTCAAGAATTCCGAAAATGCCAAACGCAATGTCGAGACCCAAAAACTCGAAGTGGGTTTGTATGAGCTCCGGGAACGCATCATCAATTTGTATTTCGGGATTTTGATCAACAACGAGCAACAGAAACAAAACGGTTTGCTCAAAAACGACCTTCAAATCGGGTTGAAATCGGTCGAGGCGCAAATCGCCAACGGGACCGCTTTCCGCAGCAACGCCGATCTATTGAAAGCCGAATTGCTCAAAGTCGAACAAAATGCGATTGCACTGCGCAGCAACAAAAAGGCTTACCTGCAAATGCTCGGGTTGTTTATCGGCGAGGAACTTCCGGAAAATACCGAATTGCAAAAGCCGCAAACCCCATTGGTTTCATCAGCCATCAACCGTCCCGAACTCGCGATGTTCAACTTCCAGACGGAAAGTTTCGAACTCGAAAAGAAATTGATCACCTCCGACAGCCGTCCGAAACTGAATTTCTTTGTACAGGCCGGCATGGGCAACCCTGGGCTCAACATGTTCGAGGAAGGCGTTCAGGATTTCTACATCGGCGGATTGCGCATGACCTGGAATTTGACGCACACCAAAAAGAAACAGAAGGCAATCCTCGACCTCAACAAACTCAGTACAGCATCCGACAAGGAAACCTTCCTGTTCAACACCAACCAGTCGCTCCAACTGCAAAATGCCGAAATCAACAAATTGCAGGAATACTTAAAGGTCGACGGCGAAATCATTGCGCTGCGTTCGAATGTCAAGAAAGCGGCCCTCGCACAACTGCAGAACGGAGTCATCGATTCGAGCGACTACCTGCGCGAGGTCAACGAGGAAAACCAGGCCAGACAAAACAAGAGCACACACGAAACCGAATTGCTGCTCGCCCAATACCGTGAAAAAATAACCCGAGGAAATTAATCAAAATCAAAAATGAGAACACTAATCACCACTACAATCGCCGCCCTGACACTCGCTTCGTGCGGCAACAAAGACAATCAATTTGACGCCAGCGGCACTTTTGAGGCTGTGGAAACCATCGTTTCGGCCGAAGCCAGCGGGCTCATCAAAACACTCAACATCGAGGAAGGCCAGCAATTGCAGGCCGGACAGACCATCGGTTACATCGATACGGTCCAGCTTTCGTTGCAGAAAAGACAGATCGAGGCGCAAATCAACGCCGTACTGAGCCGAAAACCCAACATTGCCGCAGAGACCGCTGCCTTGCAGGAAGAACTCCGGCATGCGAGACAAGAACAACAACGCATCGCGAACCTGGTCAAGGCCGACGCCGCGACGCAAAAACAACTCGACGATGCGACGAGCCAGATCAATGTCATCCGCAAGCGAATTACGGCGCAGCAAACTTCGCTCGGCACGACTACTTCGAGTTTGAGCGACGAAGCCCAAGCGCTTCAGGCGCAACTGGCCCAAATCAAGGACCAGCTCGCCAAATCGGAAATCGTCAACGATGTCGAAGGCAGCGTGATCACCAAATACGCCGAGGCCAACGAAATGACCGCGATGGGAAAACCGTTGTACAAAATCGCCAACATGACGACCATTACCTTGCGGGCTTACCTGACCGGCGACCAATTCGCCAAAGCCAAGATCGGGCAAAAGGTCAAGGTGTTTGTCGATGCCGATGCCGAAAACTACAAAAGCTACGAAGGAACGATTGAATGGATCAGCGACAAGGCCGAATTCACGCCAAAGACCATCCAGACCAAAGACGAACGCGCCAACCTCGTGTATGCGGTCAAGGTCAAGGTCAAAAATGACGGGCTGCTCAAGATCGGGATGTACGGCGAAATCAAATTCTGACATGGAAACGCTAGCCAACAACACTTTACCTGAAATCGCCGTATCGGTGCAAAACCTGACCAAGACCTATGGCAAAAACAAAGAAGTCGTTGCCGTAGATTCGGTTTCGTTCGAGGTCAAGCGTGGGGAATTGTTCGGGCTCATCGGACCCGACGGTGCGGGAAAGACCAGCCTGTTCCGCATGCTCACAACCTTGCTCGTGCCGGACGATGGCGTTGCATTGGTAGACGGGCTCGACATTGTCAAGGATTACAAGCAAATCCGCAACAATGTGGGTTACATGCCCGGTAAGTTCTCATTGTATCAGGACATGACCATCGCCGAAAACCTGCATTTCTTCGCGACCATTTTCAATACGACCGTCGAAGCGAATTACCACCTGATTGAGGACATTTACGTGCAGATCGAGAAATTCAAGGACCGACGCGCCGGGAAACTCTCTGGCGGGATGAAACAGAAACTCGCACTTTGCTGCGCCCTGATCCACAAACCTACCGTCCTGTTTCTCGACGAACCCACGACCGGTGTCGATCCGGTGTCGCGCAAGGAATTCTGGGAAATGCTCAAACGGCTCAAAGAACAGCACATCACCATTGTCGTGTCGACGCCTTATATGGACGAAGCGACGATGTGCGACCGGATTGCACTCGTACAACAGGGAAAAATCCTGTCGATCGATACACCGGAGAATATTATCAATTCCTATCCAACCACACTATACAATGTAAAAGCAACCCACATGTACCCACTTTTAAAAGCGTTGAAAAAATGGGAGAAAGCTTCCAACAGTTATGCTTTCGGCGAATACGCTCACCTTTCCATGAAAAAGAAACCCGAGGCGGAGCAGAACGGAGCGAAGCTAAACCCGAATAACCTCCAGGAAATCATGCAATACCTGCACGAGGAAAAACTGATCGGGGTCGAAGTCAAGGAAACCCAACCGACGATCGAAGATTGTTTCATCCATTTACTGTCGTCATGAAAACGCTAGACCCAACCGAATTATCGATCAAGGCCGACAAAATCTGCAAGCGTTTCGGCGACTTCACGGCCGTGAAAGAAATCAGTTTTGAAGTCGAAAAAGGCGAAATTTTCGGGTTCCTTGGCGCGAACGGTGCGGGAAAAACCACGGCGATGCGCATGCTGTGCGGGCTGTCGGTTCCCACCTCGGGTTCGGCAACCATTGCGGGATTCGATGTGTACAAACAAACCGAGCAGATCAAGAAACACATCGGTTACATGAGCCAGAAATTTTCGCTGTACGAAGATTTAACCGTGCTCGAAAACCTCGAATTCTTTGGCGGCATCTACGGATTGTCGCGCCAACAGATTGCCGACAAAAGCGACCAGTTGATCCAGACTTTGGGTTTGCAGAAAGAAGCCAAAAAACTCGTCGGCGGATTGCCGCTGGGCTGGAAACAGAAGCTCGCCTTCTCGACCGCCGTGTTCCACGATCCCGAAATTGTCTTCCTCGATGAACCGACCGGCGGGGTCGATCCCGTGACACGTCGCCAGTTCTGGGACTTGATCTACGAGGCAGCCCAACGCGGCATCACGATTTTCGTCACGACGCATTACATGGACGAGGCCGAATATTGCAACCGCATCTCGATGATGGTCGACGGCAGCATCTCGGCGCTGGGCTCGCCTTCCGAACTCAAGAACCAGTTCCATACCGACAACATGGACGAAGTGTTTTACCAATTGGCCCGCGCGGCCAAACGCGGCGATTAATTAAAAAAAGAAAAAGATGAAGCAATTTTTAACTTTTGTACGCAAGGAATTTTACCACGTGCTGCGCGACCGCAAGACGCTTTTCATTTTATTCGGGATGCCGATTGTACAGATTACGCTGTTCGGTTTTGCGCTCACAAATGAACTCAAGAATTCCAAGATCGTCGTCGTCGACAACGCCAAGGATGCGGCTTCGCAAGCCATCATCACCAAACTCGAAGCGAGCCGTTATTTCGAAATCGAAAAGGCGCCGTTGTCGCCCAAGGAAATCCTGGAACAATTCCGCGGCGGAAAAATCAAGGCGGCTGTGGTCTTTCCTGACCATTTCAACAATGATTTGATGCACGCCCACAAGGCCCAGGTCCAAATCATCGCCGATGCCTCCGACCCGAATACGGCCACTACGATTACCAATTATGCAACCTCAATCATTCAGGATTACCAAAGAGGATTGAACACCAATCAAGCGATGCCGTACCAAATCAAACCCGAAACACGCATGCTGTACAACCCGCAAATGAAAGGCGCCCACAATTTTGTCCCGGGCGTGATGGCGATGGTCCTGATGCTCATTTGCGTGATGATGACGGCCATTGCGATCGTCAAGGAAAAGGAACTCGGCACGATGGAAATCTTACTCGTGTCGCCCTTTCGCCCGATCATGGTGATTTTGTCGAAGGCGGTGCCTTATTTCATCCTGTCGCTGGTCAACCTCACGACGATTTTGGTCTTGAGCGTCTATGCGATGGACTTGCCGATCAAAGGCAGTCTGCTGCTGCTCGTGGCCGAAAGTGCATTATTTATCATCTGTTGTTTGACGCTGGGCATTTTGATTTCAATCAATACGGCTTCGCAACAAGTTGCCATGCTGGTTTCACTCGTGGGCATGCTGATGCCGACGATGATTTTCAGCGGTTTCATGTTCCCGATCGAAAACATGCCCGAAGTATTGCAGGTTTTCTCGAACGTCGTGCCGTCGAAATGGTATTACAGCATCGTCAAATCGGTGATGATCAAAGGGCTCGGCTTTGGCGCGGTTTGGAAAGAAACGGCCATCCTGGCCGGAATTACCTTATTCCTGTTGGTGGTAAGCCTCAAAAAATTTAAAGTCAGACTCGAATAAAAAAGAGAAATCATGAAAACATTACTTTTTTTACTCCGAAAAGAATTCCGCCAGATTTTCAGGAACAAATCGATTCTCGCGATCATTTTCATCATGCCGACGATCCAGTTTTTGATCCTGCCGTTGGCCGCGAATTATGAGGTCAAGAACATCAACCTGTCGGTGGTCGACAACGACCATTCGGATTATTCGCGACAATTGATTTCGAAAATCACGAGCTCGGGTTATTTCAAATTGCAGAGTTCGGACGCTTCGTTCGATCTGGCCATGAAAAACATCGAAAGCGACAAAGCCGACCTGATCCTCGAAATTCCCAAAGACTTCGAAAGAAATCTCATCCGCGAAAATGCGCAACAATTGTTTATCGCCGTCAACGCCATCAACGGTTCCAAAGCCGGACTTGGTGGCAGTTATCTCGCGCAGACGATCGCCGATTTCAACAACAACATTCGCGCGGAATTATTGACGCCGGCTAAAATCGGCCCGCAGCCGCAAATCGAAATCACTTCGGCCAACTGGTTCAACCCGCACCTCAACTACAAATTGTATTTTGTTCCGGGCATCCTGGCCTTGCTCGTGACGATGGTCGGCGGTTTCCTCACGGCGCTCAACATCGTCAAGGAAAAGGAAATCGGGACCATCGAACAGATCAACGTAACCCCGATCCGCAAACACCATTTCATTTTGGCCAAGTTGATCCCGTTCTGGATTCTGGCCAACATCGTGTTCACGATCGGCCTGCTGCTCGCGCGTTTCGTCTACGGCATCATCCCCGAAGGAAACATCCTGGTCATGTACGCGTTCATCGCGATTTACCTGTTGGCCGCACTCGGATTCGGGCTTTTGGTATCGACCTATTGCGAAACCCAACAACAGGCGATGCTGATCATGTTCTTTTTCATGCTTATCTTTATGCTCATGGGCGGATTGTTTACACCGATCGAGAGCATGCCCGAATGGGCGATCTGGGTTTCGAAATTCAATCCGGTGAGTTACCTGATCGATGTGATGCGCATGTTCATCCTCAAAGGAAGTACGTTCCAAAATGTGCTGCCGCATTTCGCCGCAATCATCGGATTTGCCCTATTTTTCAATGGATGGGCGGTGCTCAATTACCGAAAAACGAATTAGTCGTTTAATCAAAATCAATTATCAATCGAAATCAAAATCATGAATCCCATCAAAATCAAACTGTTTTTAATCGCCTTGCTGCTGGGGCTAAACCTGCAGGCGCAAGTCAGCGATTCGATCAAGAAAAAGGCGCAGGCGGCGATCACCGACCGCTTTCCCGTCACACGTACTTTCGATGTGCAATACCAACAATACTTGCCCACCGACTACGAATCGGAACTGTACGATCGCAGCTTCAGGAGTGGCGAAATGAGCAACCATTATCGTTTGGCATTGGCGGCCAACATTCCTGTCCTCAAACGCCCGAAATGGCAACTCACAGCTTCGGCCAATTACCGTTACGAGGCTTTTGAGTTGCGCGACACCAACACCGACGCGTTGTACAGCGCCCTGCCTGCTGGCCAGGACAAGGTCGACTTTCATTACCTGTCGACCGCGATGAGCTTTACCTATTATTCGACCTTGTTCCGCAAACTCATCATTTACAACGCGAGTGTGATTGTGGACGGCAGCGAAGAACAGGCCGAGCGCGTCAAGGGTTTTGCCGCGGCCACCTGGATCGTCAAACGCAACCAGCAAACGATGATCGGTATTGGCTTGTTGGCTTTCATCGACCCGACGGCACAGCTTCCTGTGTTACCGACCTTGGCCGTGGAGCACCATTTCAAGAATTCACCTTGGTTTGTCGATGTGATCTTGCCGCAGCGCGCAATGCTCAAACGACCGATGTTTGCCAACGGCCGCCTGTCGATCGGTACCGAAATCAACGCCGATAATTTTTATGCCTATTCGAATTCGCCTTTTTTCGCCGACACTTACGATTACCGGCAGTTCGAACTCAAATCGGGTTTTACTTACGAGCACCATTTGAGCCACCAATTCATCGCGTCGCTGCGCGCCGGGATTTCGAATGTGATTGCTTCCAACATCTATGAACTGGGCCAGTGCGGCAACAACGAGACGTTGTCGGTCACGCCGGATCCGACGGGTTATTTCACGCTTGGCTTTTCCTACAATCCCCATTTTAAATCATTCAAAAAATCAACAAAATAATCCTATGAAACCCATCCTGTCCATTTTTAAAACTTCGGCAGAAAAACCGGAAGACATCGAAAAAATAAAACCGTACCTTGACCTGCTCTATGCGGTGCGCCAATGGCATTTTGCACCCGGGAGCAACGGCGGCATCCTGCGCATCAACAGCATCCATCCCGTTTCGGAATTTGTGGTGCGCATGATGGGGATGTTCGATTTCAAATGCGAGGAATTGAAATAGTTCGGCTTTCAATCTTACTATTTTTCGATTCGGTGAAACATTTTTTGCATTCGGACAACAAACGGTAATCATCCACAATCCATCAATCAAACTACAATGAAAAGAATCCATCTATTCGAATTTGAGGACCAGCAATGGTTTCCCACTTTTCTCCGAAATTACGTCACCGATTTCCTCCAATTCCTCTCGAACAAGGCCAATATGTTCCAAAGCGTCTTGCCCGTCATCGAGAAAGGACTGCAAAAAAGCGGCGGCAACCGCATCATCGATCTGGCCTCGGGCGGCGGCGGCGGGCTCATCCGTGTGAACCAGGAGTTGCGCAAGACCCATCCCGACCTCAAGATCACGATGACCGATTACTATCCGAATCTGCATGCGTTTGCCTACACCCAAAAACAGGCGACTAATTTTGATTTCATCGCGACTTCGGTCGATGCGATGCATGTTCCTGAAACACTAAAGGGTTTGCGTACGCAGTTTTTGTCGTTCCACCATTTCAGGCCCAATGACGCGCGCCAGATTTTGCAGAATGCGGTCGATGCCCAAAGCGCCATTGCTATTTTTGAAGGACAGGAACGCAGCGCGGCGAGCATCATTGCGATGATTTTCTCGCCGATTTCGGTCTTGCTGACCACGCCGCTGATCCGGCCGTTCAAGTTGGGACGCATTGTTTTTACGTACCTGATTCCGATTGTTCCTTTGATTGTATTGTGGGACGGCATCGTTTCTTCGCTGCGCACCTATTCGGTCGCCGAAATGCACGAACTGGTTTCGCAATTGGATCACAAGGACGACTTCGAATGGGAAATCGCGCGTGTCAAATCGGGGCCGGCGCATGTTTTGTATTTGCTGGGTTATCCAAAAATCTGATGGCTTACGGCCGCAGAAAATAAAACCGAAATGGTAAATTCCGTTTCGGTTTTTTTACTTTTATCTCATCAAAATCCGCCGATGAATTTCTGGAAGCAAAAAGATGTAAAACTGTTCCTGGTCCTTGTACCGGTGTTCACGTTTGTGACTTACCTGGTCACCTATTCGGGTATCGTGTATGATTCGGGACTCGCGATCGCTTTTGCCATCGATACGGCCAACGCCTACATTACCTGGCTCGGCGTGCGGTTCATCATCAAGACGCTCGAACAGCAAAGCAAGGGCGATTATTTTTCGAGCAGGCAGTTTATCAAATTGTTCCTGTTTACCTTTATCGGCGGCGTGGGCGTGACGATTGTACTGCCCAACGGACATCCGTACATCACCGGAAACCGTTACGCCAAAGACCAGGCGGGCATCTGGACGCACGATTTATTGATTTTCCTGATGTGGATCGTAGCGGTCAATTTCATTTATATCCTGATGCGGTATTACGAGATCTGGCAGCAATCGGAACAACGGCTCGCCGATGAAAAAACGCTCAAGACCGAAGGCATCAACCTCAAGATCGGCGACAAGAACGTCAAGTTTTCACTCAAGGAAATCCACGGTTTTTTTGTCGAAGACGGTTTTACCTATCTGATCAATGCCGATTTCAAGACGTTTATCGTAGACAGTTCGCTCGACAACCTCGAACAGAAACTGCCCGAACGGTATTTTTTCCGTGTCAACCGCAAATTCATCCTGCACCGAAACGCGATCGTGTCGTTCAAACGCATCGAGGACAGCAAATTGCTGCTGACGACCCTGGCGCAAAAACCGTTGCCCGATTCGCTGCCGATGAGCCGACTCAAGGCACCGGCTTTCAAAAAATGGTTCGAGCAGGACGCCGCGGCACTCTAAATCTTTGCAGTATGGACACCGATTTGATTTTCCAGAACATCAACAAACACATCCAGCTCGATGCGATCGAAACCGATTTCTTCTTGTCGGTCTTGCAGCCGCGAACAATCAAGAAAAAAGAATATTTGCTCAAGCCGGGAGACATTTGCCGCTACGAAACCTTTGTCACCAAAGGCTGCCTGCGTACCTACACGATCGACGACAATGGTTTTGAACACGTCGTGATGTTTGCGATGGAAGATTGGTGGATCAGCGATTTCTACAGTTTCCTGACCCAAAGCCCGGCGACTTATTTCATCGACGCGGTCGAAGACACCGAAGTTTTGCAGATCACCAAGGAAAACATCGACCGTTTGTATGAGCGGGTCCCAAAATTCGACCGCTTCTTCCGCATCCTGTTGCAGAACGCCTTTGTGGCACAGGAAAAACGCATCAACCAGAACCTTTCATTCACCGCCGAGCAGCGCTATTTGAATTTCATCCAGAAATACCCGCAGCTCGAACAGCGGTTGTCGCAGAAACAGATGTCGGCCTATTTGGGCATCACACCGGTTTTTTTGAGTATGCTGCGTCGCAAGTTGGCTGGGAGATAGACCGGCTGCGCTGCCAGAACCAAGACCACTGCGTTGCAAGACCGCTTCGCTGAAAGACTTTCTAACAGTACTTAAATAGCGCTCAATCTTGCTTCTTGCAGTGAAACGGTCTTGGCTCTAACAGCTAAGCGGTCTTTCTTAAACTACTTTAATTTTTATCATTTCCATTCACCGTTGCTTTGTCCCGACAAAACAGCAACCGATGAAAACCTTTTATTTTCCTTTCGTCCCTCTTTCTGATCCGAATCGCTTTCAGAAAAATACCAATTCTTCCTTTTCCGCCAAAAAGGGTGAAATACCGTCTGCATTTCAACCCCAAAAATGCTACACTTGGGCTTTGGTTCGAGGTGAAATTCGCTACACTTCGGCTTTAAACCCTTGTAAATGCTAGGATTCCATTTTTTCATCGGTATACCTTTGCCGAAGAAAAATAAACAAGCGCATTGCATCAAAAATGAAAAGTCATGACCTCTTAAAATTCAAATTTCAAGTTTCAACTCATCCATCAAAACGAAAAATCAAATCAGTATCAATCATCAAAAATCAATTTTAAATCATCATCAATTAATCAACCCGAGGCATTTGATATTAAGAGGAGAATGTCCAGCGGACATTCGGTAATACCAAACGCAGCGGAAAAAAAATCAACAAATGAAGAATCCAATGTACCACTACCTGATGGCCATCCTACTTTCCCTGTTCGCCATCATCGCCAATGCCCAGGACGGCAAACAGAAATTTACGCTGAGCGGAACCATTTCCGACAAGGCTGGAAACGAAACGCTCATCGGCGTCAACATCAGTATCAAGGAGCTCAAGGCGGGCGTCATGACCAACGAATACGGCTTTTATTCGATTTCGTTGCCCGAAGGAACCTACACGTTACAGGTGAGCTACATCGGCTACAACACCTTGGAGCAAACCATCGAACTCAACGAAAACATCCGCAAGAATGTACAGTTGGAAAGCGAAAGCCAACAGCTCGTGGAGGTGGTCATCCAATCGAACCGCCCCGAAATCACCAATGTGCGCAAAGCCGAAATGAGCACGAACAAACTCACGATCCAGGAAATCCGCAAAATGCCCGCGGTTCTGGGCGAAGTCGATGTACTCAAATCGATTCTGCAATTGCCGGGCGTGACCAATGCGGGCGAAGGCTCATCGGGGTTTAATGTGCGTGGCGGCTCGGCAGACCAGAATTTGATTTTGCTCGACGAGGCTACCGTGTACAATTCCTCGCACCTTTTCGGGTTCTTCTCGGTGTTCAATCCCGATGCGATCAAGGACCTCAAATTGTACAAAGGCGGAATTCCGGCCAAATTCGGCGGTCGCGTGTCCTCGGTGTTGGACATTTACCAGAAGGAAGGCAACAAGGACGGCTTCCACATGAACGGCGGCATCGGGCTTATTTCGAGCCGACTCATGGCCGAAGGCCCAATTGTAAAAGGCCAAGGTTCGTATCTCGTGGCAGGCCGCGGATCGTATGCGCATCTGTTCATGAAATTGTCCGACAATGACAATTCGGCGTATTTCTACGACCTCAACACCAAGGTCAGCTACAAACTCAATGAGAACAACAACTTGTTTTTGTCGGGTTATTTCGGACGCGATGTGTTTAGTTTGGGCGACGATTTCAGCAATACCTATGGGAATTCGGTCGTGAATGTGCGCTGGAACCATTTGTTTTCGGACAAATTGTTTTCGAACCTGTCGATGATCTACAGCAATTACCATTACGGTCTCGACCTGGATTTCGAAGGTTTGCAATGGGAATCGGGCATCAAGAACTACAATTTCAAGTACGATTTGCGGCATTACCTGAGCGACAAACTCAAACTCAGTTATGGCGCCAGTGCGATGTATTACGAATTCAATCCGGGCGAAGTGTCGCCACTGGGTGAAAACTCGGGCATCAATTACCGCCAGCTCGACAAGAAATACGCGTTTGAACCGTCGCTTTACATTCAGGCCGAACAGGAACTGACCGATAAGCTTTCCATCAATTACGGCTTGCGCTACAGCATGTTTTACCGCATCGCCGACAAGGAAAATCATTATGCCAACGGACAGGCGGTGGCGTTCAACGATACCTTCCAGATTTATGAAAAGGCCCAGCCCGTCGGTACCGAATACCATCCCGGGCATGAAATCATCGCGAGCTTCGACAACCTCGAACCGCGATTGGCCGTGGCCTACCAATTGGCAGACAACCAATCGGTCAAGGCGAGCTACAACCGCATGAGTCAGTATTTGCATTTGATTTCGAACACGGCTTCGGCTACGCCGCTCGATGTTTGGGCGCCGAGCGACAATTACATCAAGCCCGAGATCTTGGACCAGGTGGCTTTGGGTTATTTCCGCAATTTCAAGGACGATGCGTATTCGATTGAGGTGGAAACCTTCTACAAGAAAATCAAGAACCGTATCGATTACATCGACGGCGCCGATTTGATTGCCAACAACGACATCGAGCAAGTCATTTTGAACGGAAAGGCACGTTCGTACGGAATGGAAGTCTTGTTCCGCAAAAACGAAGGCAAGCTGACCGGATTCGCTTCCTATACTTTATCGCGCTCCGAGCAACAAACCCCGGGCCGGACGTCAAACGAAACAGGCATCAACAACGGCGAATGGTACCGCGCGAGCTATGACAAAATGCACAATTTGTCGGTGACGACGGCCTACCAGTTCAACGAGAAATGGTCCTTCGGTGGGATTTTTACGCTGCAATCGGGCAAGGCGGCAACGTTCCCGAATGGCAAATACAGTTTCGGCGGCATGACGGTTCCTACTTTTGAAGGTCGAAACCAAAGCACGCTCCCGGCCTACCACCACCTCGACATTTCGGCTACTTATACGCCCAAACCGAACAAAACCAAAGGCTGGCAAAGCGAATGGGTGTTCAGCATCTACAACGTGTACAACCGCGCCAATGCCGCCTCGTTGTCCTTTGGACAAAACGAAGACAGCGGGCTCAGCGAAGCCAAACAAATGTCAATTTTCGGGATGGTCCCGAGCATCACTTACAATTTCAAATTTTAATTTAAACATTATGAAGACATTACTTTATATCGCACTGTTATGCACCGCATTCTTGAACATCGGTTGTGAAGACACCGTACACGTTGACCTCGACACGGCCCCGTCGCGCTTGGTCATCGATGCCCAGCTCGACTGGCAGAAAGGAACCGATGGAAGCCAGCAGACCATCAAACTGAGCATGACGACCGGTTATTACGAATACCTCTATCCGGCGGTTTCTGGTGCCGAAGTGACCGTCACCAACAGCAGCAACACTGTTTTTACCTTTACCGAAACACCGGGAACGGGCAACTACGTGTGTAATGATTTTGTCCCCGTCATCGGCGAGAAATATACGTTGACCATCCAAACGGGCGGGCAAACTTATACCGCTTCGGAGACGCTGATCGGCGTACCTGAAATCGACTATGTCAACCAAAGCAATGAAGGCGGATTTGAAGGCGACGAAATCGAAGTCAAATATTATTTCAACGACAACGGGGCCGAGGACAATTTCTATATGACGAGCGCCATCGCACCGGTTTTGCCGTATCCCGATTACGATGTCTGGGACGACGAATTCACGCAGGGCAACCAGAATTTCGGCTATTTCAGCCATGAGGATTTGACCCCCGGCCAGCAATTGAAACTCACGCTTTACGGCATTTCCGAGCCGTACATGAATTACATGAACATCTTGCTACAGGCGGCATCTGGTGATGGCGGACCGTGGCAAACCACTCCGGCCAATGTGCGCGGGAACATCGTCAACCAGACCAACAAAACCAATTTTGCGCTCGGGTATTTCCGACTCTCGGAAGTAGACCGACTCGAATACACCATCCAATAAAAAAAACGGCCGTCGGGGCAGAGATTATGATTAATTTTGTCTCCCCGGCGGCTTAAATTATCCCTTTATGGAAATCAAAAGAAAATCCCATTTCAAGGACATCCGACGCGATTTGGCCTGGTTTGACGATTGGGTAAACGATCTCGAAATCGCCAACGGAAAGCAGTACGAACGAATGGAAGTAAAAACCCCACTCGGCATCACGCATGTCTGGGGGTTGAACACCGAAGACCAAAATGCCGAAACGCTCGTCGTTTTCCCGGGCGCGCGTACCACGGCGCTGTTTTGGGATTTCGACAACAACCTCGCTCATCTCGGGAAAAACCTGCGTCTTTTTTTGGTGGAAACCAACGGATTGCCCAACCTCAGCGACGGCCATACGCCCGACATTCGTTCGCTCGATTATGGGGAATGGGCCAATGAAGTAATTGAAAAACTCAACATCGACAAGGCTTTCGTGGCCGGGGCTTCATTCGGCGGGCTCATTTGTATGAAACTCGCGATCACGAATCCCGAAAAAATCAAATCGGTTTTCCTGCTCAATCCGGGTTGCCTACAGTCTTTTTCGCTCAGCGCTAAAAATCTGTATTACAATTTATTGCCATTGATTGTCCCGACGCACGCCAACATCAAAAAATTCCTCGACAAAGCCATTTTCTGCAAGCCGAACCACCAACTTTCGGAAGCGGCCCAAAAGCTGCTGATCGACTACGAACATTTTGCGATGACGCGCTACGCCGACCAAACGCAGAAACCGTATGACATGGACAATGAATTGCGCGGGGTAAATGTCCCGACCTATTTGCTGCTGGGCGACCGCGATTTGTTGTTCCCGTTTGAGCGTTCGATCAGACAGGCGCAGGATAAAATCAGTACGCTCAAGGAAATCAAGGTGTTTGCCAATGTCGGGCACGGCATTGAGACGTATGCGAAAGCGATGGAATACATCGGGTCGCAGATTCCAAATTCCCGTTAGACTGAAACCAAACCAAAATTGATGACACATCAAATGACAATAACATACCGAACAGCAACCGAAAGTGACAAGGATTACCTCGTTTGGTTGCGAAAAGCGACGATGGAAAACCACCTGATCAATTCAGGAATTTCATTGCGTGACGAAGACCAATTGTTGCGGGTCAATTATCTTTTCGACCAGGCGAAAATCATCCTTTACAAGGGCCAAAATATTGGGCTTTTGAAACTCGACGAAAAAGAAAATAATGTAGAAATCGTACAAGTGCAAATCGATCCGCAATTTCAAGGAAAAGGAATCGGCAGGCAAATTATCCAATCGGTGATCGAAAATTCGTTAAACCGCAACAAGCAAATCTCGTTGAGTGTCTTAAAACAAAATCCCGCGAAAGAATTGTATTTGCGGATGGGTTTTAAAATCATCGGGGAAGACGATTCGTCGTATCTGATGCAATTCGAAAGTTAAACCATTAAATTTCAACCGAAAAGCATTTCCGATTCAAAAAAAAATTACCTTAGTGGGAACTTTTCAACCACCTTTAAAACCAAACGCTTATGCACAAAACTACTTTTTTATTTTCTTTTTTGCTGATTGCCGTTGTGGCGTCCGGACAAATGAATCCGGTCAACAACCTCAACCATTGGCAACAATACCTCACCCCGAACAATTTTTACGAATTGAGTTGGGAAGAACCGACTGCGCCGCATGACGAACTGCTCGGTTACAACATTTACCGCGAGAATGAATTGTACCTGTTTCATACCGGAAGCACCAATTTATTCCATTTGCCGCAGGGCTCCAATGACTACTCCCTTTTGGAGTACAATCTTGAAGAATCACAAGGTTATTACGCGCATGTTACTGCGGTTTACACCACCGGCGAATCGGAATTTGTACAGACCGTTTATGTAGCGCCACCTGCATTGAAAACCCAACAATTTGCAAAAACCAAAGCCATTTTGTATCCGAACCCGACCAACGGAATACTGCACATCGGCAACGAAAACCTCGATAAAATTGTACTTTTCGATGTGACCGGAAAACAAATCAAGGAATTCCAGCCGCAACCGCAAATCGATTTATCGGAACTTCCCAAAGGGTTATACCTGATCAAGTTGTTTTCGGCAGAAGGCATTTGGGTCGACAAAATCATCGTGGAATAATGAGAATCCCATTTCCATTTCTTGCGCTATTGCTGTTCGGAAGTCTTTCGGCGCAAAACAAATACGTCCCGGACGACCCGGTCTTGTACCAAACCATCGTCAGGCTCGACAGTGTTTTCTTTGACGCCTACAACCATTGTGACAACAAACTCAAGGTGTATGGCGATTTCTATGCAGAAAACCTGGAGTTTTACCACGACAAGGGCGGTTTGTCGACTTCCAAAAAAGAAACGGTCGAGGCGACGAAGAAGAACATCTGCGGCAAAGTCACGCGGCATTTAAAACCGGGCAGCATCGAAGTGTATCCGATCAAGGATTGGGGCGCGATCGAAATGGGACTGCACCAGTTCCGCAACAAGGCCGAACCCGACGCGGTGCCGCACGACAGCAAATTCATTATTTTCTGGCACAACGACCACGGAAACTGGAAAATTGAAAAAGTGGTGAGTTTGCATTAAAAAAACCTTGCGGTATTTTTCGCCACGAATCACACGAATCTTCACAAATCTATTCGAGAAAATGGGTACAATTCGTGGCTTACTTTATTACCTAATTTCAACTTTAAATGACGGACACGGCTGCGTTAGTGCCTTTTGTGAAGCAAAGCAATAAAAGAGATAGCGGAAAGCGCGGCCGAAGACAACGCCCAAATCATTAAGCCGCCACCATGCCGCGGTTGTACTTGTTGCGGTACTCGACCGGCGTGAGTCCCGTGATTTTCTTGAACACGTCGCGGAAGGCTTTCGTATCGGTGTAGCCCACGTCGAACATGACCTCGCTGATGTTCTTGCGGCTCGTCTCGAAACTGCGTTTGGCGGCCTCGATCTTGACGCGCTGCATGTATTCGACGACCGTGTTTCCGGTGGCTTTCTTGAATCTTCTTTCCAAGGTCCTGCGCCCGACTGCGAATTTGTCGGCGAGTTCCTCGACGGTAATCTTGTCCTCGAATTTCTCCTCAATGTATTGCTGCGCCTTTTGGATCGCCTCGTCGTCGTGGTCTTTCTGGCCTTGGAACATGATGAACGGCGACTGGCTGTAACGATCGATGTCGATCATGTAGGCTTTGGAAATGACGATCGCCATTTCGCGTCCGGCGTATTTCTCGATCAAATAGACCAATAGATTGACGAACGAATAGGCACCGCCGCTGGTGTAGATGCGGTCTTCGTGCGTGATGATTTTGTCGTCGATCGCGTGCACGTCGGGGAACATTTGCTGAAATTTGTGGACTTCGGCCCAATGCGTTGCGCAGCGTTTGCCCGTCAGCAATCCGGTTGCAGCCAAAAGGAACGCGCCGATACACAAACTTGCGACTTCCGCGCCGTTGTGGTATTGCTTGGTGATCCAAGGCAGGAATTCGGCGTTGTTTTCGATGGCTTCTTTCATGTCGCCGTGCACGGCGGGAATGATGATGAGATCGGTTTTCTTGACATCGCCGATCAGGCAATCGGGTTGGATCGTAAAACGGCCGTTGCGCTGGATGACTTCATTCGAAATGCCGACGAGCTGTACCTCGAACATTTTGGGAATGCCCATGCGCGCGCCGAAATTGTTGACGTCGGAAAGGATTTGGTGCGTGCCGTCGATGTTGGGCAAACTCGCGTGGCCGAGCGGGACCAGTACTGATATGTGTTTCATAGCTTGGATTGATTGATGGTTTGATTATTAATTGTTTGCCAGACAAATATAGCCAAACCGTTTGTCGCAATCAACCCTTGCTTAAGTCGGTTTTGCACGTCGTATCGTTGTGCCATCTGGAATACCTTTGCTATATTCACAACAACAATAAAAACAACCTTATGGAAACCAAAGTATTCATCAATTTCGCCGTCAAGGATTTGCAAAAATCCATCGAATTTTTCACCAAGGTCGGCTACACGTTCAACAAAGGATTCACCGACGAGAGCGGCACCTGCATGATCATCTCCGAACACATCTATGCGATGCTGCTCACCGAGCCGCGCTTCAAGGATTTCACTTCGCGCGAAATCACCGACACCACCAAGGCCATTGAAGTCATGAACGCTTTTTCGTGCGACAGCCGCCAAGCCGTAGACGACATTTTCAACCGTGGCATCGAAGCCGGCGGCAAGGAATCGGCGCCGACGCAAGACCACGGTTTTATGTATGCGCGTGAATTCCAGGATTTGGACGGACACGTATGGAGTTATTTCTGGATGGATCCGGCAGCCATTCCGCAGAACTGATGAAAGCCGAAGTCCAAAGCAACATCAGGCAAAGTTTGGGAAAATTGATGGACGTCGTGTCGCGATTCGACCAAAGCCAAATCGATGTCGTTCCGTTCGAAGGCAGTTGGACCGCGGGCCAGGTCGCCGAACACATCACCAAAGGACTGTCGGGCATGCCGCGGCTCGTGGCCGGAAAAACCGAAGTGACCACGCGTGCGTACAATGCCAAAGCCCAACCGCTGCGCGATTTGTTCCTCGATTTTTCGATCAAGTTCCAGTCGCCCGATTTCATCCTGCCAACCAAAACGGTGCATGCGCAAACGAAATTGATCATCGGCCTGCGCCAAATCGAAACCGAATTGCTCGACGTGGCCGACAAAAACGACCTGACGCTGAGCTTACTCGATTTCGAAATGCCGCAATTCGGTACGCTCACGATCTATGAAATGCTCGATTTCATGATGGCGCATGCCCAACGGCACACGCACCAACTCGAGCACATTTATGCGCGACTCAATCCATAACCCAATGCCCAGCATCAGTTCGTATTTGACCTTTAACGGCAATTGCCGCGAAGCGATGACGTTTTACCGCGATTGTCTCGGTGGTGAACTGGTGCTGGAAACCATTGGCGACTTGCCGATGTCGGGCAAAATACCATGCCACATGAAAACGATTGTCGTACAGGCGATGCTGACCAAAGGCGATTTCACGCTCGTGGCGACCGATATGGGCAATGAAACCCAAATCGTTAAGGGCAATGCCGTGGCGATGTTGCTCGACTGCGATTCTGAGGACGAAGCGCGTTCGGCCTACCAAAAGTTATCTGCCGACGGCCAGCAGACGCATCCGCTCGAGGATTCATTTTGGGGTGATTTGTTTGGCAATTTGCGCGATAAATTCGGAAACCATTGGCTCATCCGGTTTGAGCGTTATTGATTTTTGAGGAGCATGTTCCCGCTTTCCGTTGCAATCTTTTTTCAAGGATTGTATTTCCCGTCGCAAGCTCCGGGCAATCCTTAAAAAAAGGATTTCCACTGCACACGAGCGAAGCGACTGCCGCAGGAATCGGGGCTAGGCATCAACGTAAATTTCACGATTAATTCTAAAAACATGAAACGAATTAAAACTACCTACTGGATTTTATTAATCCTGTTTTCCCTGATGATGCTCCTAGACGGCATCTCGGGCATCCTGCAGGTCGAGGACGGCAAAAAAGCCTTCGACCAACTCGGTTATCCGTATTACCTGATGACCATTGTCGGGATTTCGAAGCTGCTTGGCGTCGCCGGATTGCTGCAAAACAAATGGAAAACGCTCAAAGAATGGGCATTTTCGGGTTTTGCGTTTAACTTTATCGGTGCTTCGGCTTCGTGGCTGCTCAGCGGCGGGCCGATTGCATTTGTTGTCATTCCGTTGGTGATGCTGGGCTTTTTGTTTGCGATTTACACGCTTTGGAAAAAGCAGCCGGTCTAAGCGAACGGTAATTTTTATCTGTAACATTTGACCCGAATCGTATAAAGTTTTTGCACGGAATGTTGGGAAATTTGGTCATCCGATTTTCCTATGAAAGCATACAAGAACTTAAGCAAACAATCTGCTGTCAAAGCTTACCAGCCTTACCTCGACGCGATCAAAATCCAATTCGACGACGGGACGGTTTACCTGTTTACCCATGAAAATTCGGGAGAAGAAATCGTTTCTAAAATGAAAGCACTTGCCTCCGAAGGTCAAGGTTTGGGCAGTTACATCCGCAGCATCGGCACCGAAACCGCACAAAAACTGTAATGATGCCAATATTGGATTTCTGAAATCAAGATGGATTGGGCAACTATTCCTTGATCGGCAAGAACACATGAAACGTCGCGCCCACGCCCGGCTTGCCTTCTGCCGTGATGTAACCGCCGTGTTTGTGCGCAATCTTTTGGCAAATCGCCAGCCCGATTCCCGTCCCTACGTATTCCATCTTTCCGTGCAGTCGTTGGAACGCCTCGAAAATCTTCTCGGCATATTGCGGTTCGAAACCGATGCCGTTGTCGGCGACGCTGAGCCGCCAATAGGTCTGTTTGCCGATGATGTCTTTTTCTGCGGAAATATGGATGAGCGGCTTGACATCGGGTTTGCTGTACTTGATCGCATTGTTGATGATGTTGAGCAGCAATTGCTGGAAATGGATCGGGATGATCTTGACCGTCGGCAGTTCTTCCTTTTCGACAGTGACCTGCTTTTCCTCGAGCAGCAAATCCATCTGCGAAAGCACTTCCTTGAGCATCGTATTGAGGTTGACGCGTTCGAATTTGTATTTCTCCGAATCCATCTTCGAATAGCTCAACACCGCATCGATCAAATTCTGCATGCGGTAGGCCGTCGAAGTGATGCTCTTGAAATACGACAGTGAATTTTCCGAAAGGTTCTTGGTGTCGTTTTCCAAAATACGGCTCGCAAACATCTGGATTTTGCGCAACGGTTCCTGCAAATCGTGCGAGGCGATATAGGTCAGCGAATTGAGTTCCTTGTTCTTGATGTTGAGTTGCTCGTTCATCTGTTCCAGGTGCAGGGCTGCCTCCTTTTCCTTGGTGATGTTTTTGGAAGTCACCGTCAGCGAATCATTGACTTTCTCAATTGCCGCACTGAGCCACAGTGTTTCGCCATCGCGGTCCACATCGATTTCATACACATCGGGTCGACCCGATTTCATGCACGAGACCATCTTCTCGAAAATGCCGTTTTCGAAAATGCCGGGATAGACTTCTCGGCAGGTTTTCTCGAGCACGTCGTCGACGGTGAGCCCGAAATTGGCCGGCACTTCGGGATTCGAGTAAATGATCCTGAAATCGACGATATGGCCTTTGTCGTCGCGAATCGGCCTGTAGCTCGCGATGCCGTAATAGGTCGAATTGAGCACCGATTTGAGGAATGAACGCGACTGCTCCAATTCCTCGGTCCGGATCTTGACCATGCGCTCGAGCGTATCCGAAAAATCCTTCTGGTCGTGGATGTCCATGCAGCCGCCCACATAACCCGTAAAATTTGCGTCGATGTCGAAACGCGGCACGCCTTTGTCCGAAATCCAGCGGTATTGGCCGTCGTGTCGGCGCAGGCGGTATTCCATGTAGAATTCCTTGCGCGCGTCGAAACTGGAGTTGTAGATGTTGAGGCAGCGTTCCAAATCTTCGGGGTGCACGCCTTCAGCCCAGCCGTTGCCCATTTCCTGTTCCAGTGTACGGCCGGTAAAATCGAGCCAGTTCTTGTTGAAGAAATAACACAATTTATCGGTTCCCGACAGCCAGATCAATACCGGCGTCGTATCGGCCACCACGCGGAAACGGTCTTCGCTTTCCTGGCGTTTGATTTCGGCCTCGCGAACGAGTTGTTGGCTTTTCTTCTTTTCGGTGATGTCTTCGATCACCAGGAAAATAAGTTCGGCGTTCTCGGTCTTGTCGGTGATTTGGCGTGCATTGACGAGCAACGAATGCTGCTCATTGGTCTTGAGCGAAATCTCGACCTCATAATTCTCGGCACCGAGATTTTCGGGCAGGATGCGCGACAACAATTCCTTGACCTCGGGAATGTCCCAGGCTTTGTGCGCGATTTCGAACAGCGCCTTGCCTTCGGTTTGTTTAACCGTCAAATCGAAAAGCTCGTAAAAATGCGAATTGGCCTTACGGATGTGGTAAGTGCCGTCGAGGATCAGAATCGGGTCATGGCTTGCGGCGAGCAATGTCTCTATGTATTCCTGTGTATAGTCGGTCATGTGGTTTTTGGCCTAATTGCTTTCATCTGTGGCAATAAATGTAGCAAAATATCCGAAAAACCCTGATTAGACGTCCGTTAAATTTGTATAAAAAAAGGGAGCCTAAGCCCCCAATGGATGTTGTGGTTTCTTTTTGAGGAACAAGGCTGTGATGATTGTGATTAGCAATCCGACGGGCAGGATTTCCATGTAAGTGTACAACATGACAAAAATGGGGTTCTTATACTGTTCCCGGCTGTGTTCCATTTCTGCAATCTGTTCTTTAATCTCCGCAGCAGGAGCGCCACTTGCTTGAATTTGCTCGATGACTTTGGCGGCGTATTTGTCCATAAAATCGGGCATGAAATTGTAATAGATGACCAGCCAGGTGACCACATAGAAACTCGAGGCAATCAGGCTGATCCACAATCCGATCATAAAGGCTTTCCCGAAACTGACCGTCCCGCCGTTGAATTTGTCGCGGTAATTCTTGATCGCCACAAAAATAAACGCGAAGGCGATGATCATTCCGGCAAAGCCGAGCGCCATGCCCCATTCCATATTGTCGGCGCCCTGGCAACCGAAGCCAAGCATGGTCACCGACATCCAGAGGCTTACGATAATCCCTGAAATCAATCCGTAATTCAATACTGTTTTTTGCATCATTTGATTTTTTAAAAGTTATACCGCAAAATTGCGGCAAGCGTTGATTTTGTTGTTCATACTTTGGTATGATTTGTGGCAAAACCGCGGGTTTTCATACTTTGGTGTTACGGAATCAGCCGGATTCTCTTGGCTTTCTCCACGGCCTGCGTACGGCGGTTGACCTCAAGTTTTTCGAACAATCGTGCGCCATGGGTCTTGATCGTGTTGAGCGAGACAAACAATTCGGCGGCGATTTCATTGTTGCTCATCCCCTTGGCCATCAGTTGCAGTACTTCGAGTTCGCGTTTGCTGATGCCGAGCGCCTCGCATTCGGTTGCGTTGAATACAAATTCAGCAACAGGGACAATGGTTTGCTTCTCAACAACGATGGTTTTCGGTTGGGTCAGCTTGGCGGCCAGCCAAACCCCGAGCGCGGTAAAAATAACCGCAATCGCGCCTGCATAAATTTCGAATCCATGGCTGAAAATCACATACCGCAACTCAAGCCAACGCAGCACGAAAAGCAACAGTGCGAGCGTCAACCCGTAGTAGATGACCTGTTTGTGTTTGGAAAACGGCATGGCATTTTTCGATTTTGTCTTGCCCAAATATAAAAACTACAACCGGATGTTGCGAACTTTTTCTACATTTGCCACTGTGAAAACGATCAAGATCCTGTTGTCGCTGTATTTTCTGTTGCTCGCATGCATTCCGTGTGTCGATGCCGAAGTGGCGCACAAAACCGAAAAGACCGAACAGCATTCGGGAGACGAGCACCACGATTTGTGCCCGCCGTTCTGTACTTGCAACTGTTGCGGGACATTGGTCATTTCCCAGATCGGGATCATTTCGTATTCGTTTCCAAAACCCAATCCGGTTCCACAAACCGCGACACCGGAATACCAGTCGGTATTGCTTTCCGCTTTCTTCGGAAACATCTGGCAGCCGCCCAAAATAAGTGCATTAGCCTAATAGATTCGAGCCGTTCCTTTTTTGGAAATCAGGCTTTTATTGCTATTCACTTAAATTTTTATCCATGAAAAAAATAGTTATACTGCTTTTGATGGCAGTAGTTTCGGGTGTGGCCTATGCCCAGGAAATTCCAAAGGACAGTCTTTCCGAAAGCCACGAAGAAATCGATGAAGTCATCATCCAATCGACCAGAACCAGCCGTACCATCCGCAATACACCGACCCGGATCGAAACCATCGACGGCGAAGAACTCGACGAAAAGGCCAACATGCAGGCGCGTTCGGGCATCACGATGGCGTTGCATGAAAGTACCGGACTGCAAGTGCAGCAAACCTCGGCCACGAGCGGCAATGCGAGCATCCGCGTACAGGGACTCGACGGCCGTTACACCCAATTGCTCAAGGACGGTTATCCCAATTTTGGGAATTTTTCGAGCGGATTGAGCTTGCTCGAAATCCCGCCGCTCGATTTGAAACAGGTCGAAATCATCAAAGGCCCGGCCTCGACTTTATACGGCGGGGGCGCGATTGCGGGTGCGATCAATTTTGTTTCGAAAACCCCGAAAGAAAAGGCCGAGTATCTGTTTTTTGTCAACCAATCGCATTTGGGGCAGACGAATATGGGCGCGTATCTTTCGCAGAAAAAAGGCCGTTTCGGCTATTCGCTTCTGCTCATGAACAACCTGCAGAAAGCGTACGATATCGATGACGATGATTTTTCGGAGCTCCCAAAATCGAATACGTTTACGATCAATCCGAGGTTGTTTTTCTATCCAACGGAAAGCACGACTTTGATGCTCGGCAACAGTTTTACCAAAGGCAATATGAAGGGCGGCGACATGAATGTGATCGATGGCCATCCAGATATTTTGCATACGTATTTTGAAAAAAACGAGACGATACGCAACATTACGACGCTCGAGTTCGACAAGCGTTTTGCGAACAAAAACACGTTTAAATTCAAACAAAGTTTGTCGGTTTTCGACCGAAAAATCAACATCCCAAATTATGAATTCGATGGCAAGAATACGAACGCATATTCGGATGTTTCTTACGTCATCAACAAGGAATTTCACACCCTGATCGGCGGTATCAATTTTGTCTATGACGATTTCAAACAGGATTCCGGCCTGCACGATTCGCGATCGTTTACCTCGGGTGCCTATTTGCAGCATACTTGGGATATGACAAAAAATGTCAAGCTCGAAAATGGTTTGCGTATTGATTACGTTGATTATAACGAATTATCTAAAAACCAGCTTTTTGTATTGCCTCGTTTATCTACTTTGTTTAAGATCAACAACCAATGGTCTTCACGCATTGGCGGCGGACTCGGCTACAAACTTCCATCGATTTTTACCGAAAAAACGGAGGAAATGCAGTATCGAAATCTCGCTGTTTTATCCCATGTCAGGCCCGAAAGAAGCATCGGCGGAACGGCCGACGTGAATTACAAAGCCAGCCTGGCAACGGACTTTGTTTTTAGCCTCAACCAGATGTTTTTCCTGACCAAAATCGAACGGCCTTTGGTACTGCAACAGGATGGTTTCGGGACGAATGAATTGGTCAATGCCTCGCGCCCGATTTTGAGCCACGGATTCGAAACGAACCTCAAATTTATTTACCGCGAAGATTTCAAATTGTTCGCCGGTTATACGTTCACCGACGCGAAGGCCGAATACCTATCGGGCAACCAATTTTTGCCGATCACACCCAAGCACAAAGTCAATTTGGCACTGATCCATGAAAAGGAGAACAATTTCAAATTCGGGCTCGAAGGATATTTTACCGACAAACAGTTTTTGACCAATGGCCTGGCGACGGCTTCATTTTGGGAGCTCGGATTTATGGCACAGAAGACGCTTTGGGACCACTTTGATTTCTTCATCAATTTTGAAAACTTCACCGACGTCAAACAAAGCGATTACAAACGCGTGGTCAACGAACCGCACAACAATCCTACATTTGACGAAATCTGGACGCATACCGAAGGCTTTGTCTTCAATGGCGGGGTCAAGATCCGGTTCTAGCAGAAACTTAAAAACCCGCAGAATAAATCCTGCGGGCTTTCAAAATAATAGAATCTAACTTTTATTTACCGTCTTCGTGTTGCATGAAGATGATATCTTATTTAGCCCAAAATTACTGCACGGATTGCGCATATTGTTATACAATTCCCATGCATGTTTATAGAATTAAAAGATTGTCTGTTAAACTCTTGCAAAATTTTAAAAAAGCCATACTAGGCTGGTTCATCGGGCGTTCCAATTAATAACTAATCTACAAAATACAAGTAATGAAGAATTTATTTTATGCCTTGATTGCCTTGGCGATGGTAACGGTTTCGTGCAACTCCGACGACGATGACCACAACAATGTCGTAATCCCGAACCCGACGCTGACTTCGCAAATTACTTCCGGAAGCTGGCGCGTGACCTTGTACCAGGAAGAAGACAATGTACAGACCGACCATTTCACCGGATACAACTTTACGTTTGGGGCCAACAATACGATTACGGCTTCGAACGGCATCAATACCTACAACGGTAATTGGAACCTGGACAACGACGACAGCAGCTCGGACGATTTCAATATTTTCTTTAGCGCACCCGACAATTTCGCCGAACTGACCGAAGACTGGGACATCCTCGAAAGCACTTCTACCCTGCTGCGGCTCAAACACACCAGCGGCGGTGACGGAAGCGTCGATTATTTGACCTTTACGAAAAACCCATAAAAAAGCAGGCCGGCCGTTACAGCCGGTTTTTTTATGCAGTATTGTAACGTTTTCGCAAAATTGCATAAGAAATTGCCGCCCCCGAATCGCTTACTTTGTAGGGAATCACAAATTGCAGAACCATGAAAAAGTTATTTTTAACCGCGGCGCTTTTGACAGTTGGCACAGTTGCAACCGCGCAGCAGGACGGACAACAACCCAATGACGACCAAATCCAACAGCAGGCCCCGCGCGAAACGCAGGTACAAATGGAACGCGCCGCCAGGATCGAAGCCATCAAAACGCAAAGCAACAGCGAAATCGAAGCCGAAAAAGCCGCCAAGGACAAAGGACAATCGCAAAAGCAAACCAAGACACAACCGGTCGGGCTCAATCCATCGGATACCGTGGCGAAACCGAAACCGCTCAAGCCCAAAAAAATCCAATCGGAAGACAGCAAACGCAGGAATTGACCGGGATTGGAATGGAAATATTGTAACATGCCTTGCAGAAATTGTAAGGCATTCTTTTTTCTACGGCAGACCTTTGCCTATTGTTTAGCTGCCTGAAATCTTCGGGCCAATACTGATTGAATATGAAATCGCAGATTATTGCATCCGTTCGTCTTACAGGCCCGGGTCACAAAAACCAAAAAAAACAATATCAACATGAGTAAAAAGACAATCCTCACCTTTGGTGCGATGCTTATTTTCGGATTGGCATCGGCGCAGACCGAAACACACAAGAAACAAGATGCCAAGACAGTCCCGGCCGATACCATTACGGTAATCGAAACCCCGGCCGAGATGAAAAAATCGGAAACGGTCAAGACCCAAAACCACGACAAATCGACACGCAAAAACAAAACCGCTAAGGATTCTATAGCCGTCAAGCCGCGCAAGAGTCCCTAAATCCAAATGTACTATACAGACCTACTATAGTTATGCGGGAACCGACTGTCATTCAAAAGCAGTCGGTTTCTTTTTGCAAACACCTAAAAAAAGCCTCCTGCAAAACAGAAGGCCCATTGATCCAGACAATCTCCCGTCATTTTTCCTCCGCAGCCTGGATATTGATTGATGCCTCGGCGATTTCGGTCAGCATCTTATCGGCGTTTTTTTCTTCGTCGAGCGTGGCCGAAAGGATTTGGGACGCCCTGCTTTCGCCCAAAGTATCGGCAAAAACGCGCAATGTGCCATAAGTGGCGATTTCGTAGTGTTCGATTTTCTGCGAGGCCGCAATGATTCCCGCATCGCGCACGACCCCAATCTCGGTTTCCCCGACAATGCCTTCGCCTTCCTTGATTAAGCCTTCCATCGCATCGCACTTTTTGCCCACGGCCTTCTTGCCTATCGATTCGAAAACCTGTTCCAGGCGCAAGACGTGCTGCTCGGTTTGTTTCAAATGGTGGTTGATGGCGGTAATCAGGTCCTCTGAGGTCGCGTTTTTGGCCATTTTGGGCAAAGCCTTGGTCAGCGCCTTTTCGGCCCAATAGATGTCCTTGAGGCTGTCGATGAACAGTTCGCGCAAACCATCGGCTGCATTTTTCTTGGGCTTGATGACGCTTTTCGTGTTGGATTTGGCGGTCGGTTTAGCGGTTGTTTTTGGGGTTGTGCTGCGTTTTGTGGCCGTCGCGGTAGTCTTTGTTTTTGATGCTGTTGTTTTCATAGGAATGTCTTTTTTGTGTATTAGAACAACAAATTTCCCGCTTTCTGACAACGCACATTTACACAATTTCGAACGAACTTTACAATATTATTTTGATTCGATTTGGTATGGATTTGCCGTAGGAAAACCGCCCTTTTTTAATATCTTTGGGCTACATCATTTTAAAAACCCATGAAAAAAATCCACGCTTTCCTTTTGTTTTTGCTGACCGTATCCACCTATGCACAGACCAAGCCGTTCAACATTGGCGTAGTCGATGAAATCCAATCGACGGTCCTCAACGAAAAACGCATCCTCAACATTTACCTGCCCGACGGCTATGAAAAAAACACCGCCGCTTATCCCGTGATTTATTTGCTCGACGGCAGTGCCAATGAAGATTTCATCCACATCGTGGGCCTGGTGCAGTTCATGACCATGACCGAAAGAATGCCCGCCTCGATTGTCGTGGGCATCGCCAATGTAGACCGCAAGCGCGATTTTACTTATCCGACGACCATCGAACAGGACAAGAAAGATTTCCCGACGACCGGAAGCTCCGAGAAATTTATTTCGTTCCTGGAAAAGGAATTGCAGCCATACATAACCAAAAATTACCGTATCTCGGATTCGAAAACCATTATCGGGCAATCGCTTGGCGCGCTCGTATCGACCGAAATTTTGCTCAAGAAACCCAACCTGTTCACCAACTATATCATCGTGAGCCCGAGTTTGTGGTGGGACAATGAATCGCTGCTCCACAAGGCCCCGCAACTACTTTCTGCACAAGCCGACACCAACCGCCAGGTCTATGTTTCGGTGGGCAGCGAAGGCAAGATCATGGAAGCCGATGCCAAGCAACTGCACAAGGTACTCGTGGAGTCGGGCAAGAAGAACCTCAAGGTCTTTTTCCAACCCTTGCCCGAAGAAAACCACGCGACCATCTTGCACAACAGTATCTACAAAGCATTGGAAACCTTGAACCCAAAAAAATCCTGATATGTTTACGCTCGACCAAATCAAGGCGGCGCATGCCCAAGTAAAAAGCGGCGCCGATTTCCCGCAATACATCCGTGACCTTAAAGCCATGGGCGTGGCCGGCTACGACACTTTTGTACTCGACGGACATGCCGTTTTTGTTGGTAAAGACGATTATTCCGTTTCTTCCGAAGCCAAATATCCTCCGGTCCACATCTCACCCGAAAGCAATGCAGATCAGTTCGCCCAATACCTCAAAAGCCACCAGCAAGGCCAAACCGATTACCTTCGGTTTTGCGGACATGCCGCCGAATCGGGCGTGCACAAATGGACCGTCGACATCGCCGCCATGACCTGTACCTATTTTGACACCCGAGGCAACCTCATGCTCAGCGAACCAATCCCTTCCTAAAGTGGGGTAATATTGTAAAAATCACGTACAAAGCTGTAAGAAAAGCACTAGCCATCGATTGTACTTTTACGACATAAACTAAAAATTGATGTTATGAAAACGATCCTAAGATGGCGGATGTTGCTCGCGATGCTGGGCTGCTGCCTACTGCTGGCCTGCTCCTCGCAAAGCAAAATTGCCGGAACTGCCTCTGACCGCAGTGGAACCAACGGCGCGACCAACGGAACCGGAAAAATTGCCAAAAGCTTGTAGCTATTCAATAATCCATAGCAAAACCGGTTTGTCGGTGGCTTGGAGTTTGGTGTCGAGCGTGCGCATAAAATCGTCCGACACCGCCGGGCAACCCCAACTGAGCGGTGCATAATCGGGGAAGATTTCCTCGTTCGCGACGGCGCTCCACGAATGCAACACCACGACCCTTTGCTCGGCGTTGCTGTTAGTCGGCTCGAGTCCGTGCAACCAGTATTTGACTTTGATGCCCCAACCGCTGTAGTCGCGCTTGCCGATTTTGTACTTGCCCTTTGCGCTGCAATGGCTGTTGTTGGCATTGCTGAATTTGGCCTTCTCCCATTTGTCTTTGTTGTCCTCGAGCACATCGCAACT
The DNA here is from genome assembly GCF_047602195.1 of Flavobacterium sp. GTDB lineage: Bacteria > Bacteroidota > Bacteroidia > Flavobacteriales > Flavobacteriaceae > Flavobacterium. The sequence continues at coordinate 1,422,279 of NZ_JASGHW010000004.1, read as the reverse complement.
GCCGTGGGTGACGAGGTTTTCGTTGCTGATTCTTTGTTTCTTGAAATCGTAGACAAAAAAACGGTTCTTTCCCGAATGCACACTGAGGTCGACCAAAAAGTAATAATCGTCATTAAACCCCTTTTGCCTGCAATAGGCCAAAGCCTGTTGGTGTTGGGTTGCATAATCTTTGCGCGGTACTTCTTCGATTGCATTGTTGCAGCAGATGAAACTGATGAACACAATCAGCAAGGCATTTTTCATAATACGGGGTTTCCTACATAACTTTGCAACCCTCCAAATTATTATACTGGCCATCAACAATTTACACTTGCCCAAAAATGCGTAAATTAGCAGGGCTAAAAAAACATCATGGATTTCAAGAACCAATACGAACTGATCCGTTCATCGCGTGGCGCTTTGCTCGACTATTGCGAGACACTTTCACAGGCGCATCTTTTAGAAGAAAACAGTACATTTGGACGCGGCAGTATCCGCAACCTACTGGTCCACAACGGTTACACTTACCAATACTGGCTGGGCGTTCAAGCATTGGGAAAACACATTCCTTTTCCCGAATACGAATCGGTTGAAACAGTTGCCGATGCCAGGCGGTTGTTTGATCAGGTCGATGCGATCGTGTCCGAATTTATCTCAGAATTCGAATCGAAACCGCTCGAATCCATCCAAGTCACTTTGCGCGAACATACTTTTCCGGCGACTGCCCTGGAATTGTTTACGCATGCCATTTCGCATGAATTCCACCACAAGGGACAAATGCTGTCGCTGAGCCGCCATTTGGGTTACATTCCCGCAGATACCGATGTCATCCGATAAAATAAAATCATGAAAAAATACCTTGCCCTCAGTTTGATCGCCGTTTCATTGTTTTCGTGCAAATCGGCCAAAGACCAGTTCCAGTTTGAAAAAATTGCCTTCAGTTCCTCGATGTGTTTCGGCTTTTGCCCGAGCTACCAGATGGAAATCAACAACGACCGCAGCGTCCGTATGCACGGCGATTCGGTTTTTGGGAAGCGGTTTGAAAACGCCAACATCGACCGATCCAAAACGGGCTATTTCACCGGTACCGTAGCCGATACGACCTACAACAAATTGCTCAAGGAATTGCGCACCATAGGGCTCGATACGGTCAAATTTGGTGGGCCTGATTGTTGCGACGGCTCGATCAAAACCATTGTCGTGTACTACAACGGCAAACGCAAATTCCTCAAGGCGATGTTTCCGCCCGAGCATGCACACGCGCTGATTGCGACTTTGCAGGACATTTATTCGACGACCCCATTTGTACCGACGACGCAAAAATTCGAAATCGAACGCGACAGTATCCGCAAATAAATGCGTATTTTTAACTGAATTTCAAACGGTTGAACGATGAAAATCAGTTGGCTTTTCTTGCTCGTGTGCTGCGCCAATGTCGTTTCGGCACAAGTCCCCGATTCGTTGGCGCGCATTTTTCGCTATGAGAAGCAGGTCAAAATGGCGTTGATTGTAGACAGCACCGGAGCCCAGCAAAATGTTTCGATCCAAAAAATCCGTTATTCGGGCCAGGACCATTTTGTGGTTTCGGCCTTGGTGACGACTCCCCAAACAAGTGAAGGTTCGCATCCACTGGCAGTTTTCGGGCATTGGGGCGAAGGAGACAAATCGGAATTCCTGGACCAGGCGATTGCACTTTCTGCCCGAGGTTTTATTTGTATTTTACCCGACGGTCCTTGGCTTTGCCCGAATTCGCCGATCACTTCGTTCAAACGGCAGGGCTATGAAATGTACCGCCAATATGTGATGAACGCGCGTACGGCGATCGATTTGGCACAGCAACAATTCGCAATCAACAACGATAAGATTTTTTACATCGGACACAGTTTTGGCTGCAATGCCGCTTCGGTGTTGTCGGCTGTCGATGCGCGTGTGGATTATTTTGTTTTCATGGCCGGGGCCTATAGTACGGTGTCGAACATCCGCGATTCGACTTATCCCGATTTTGTACAATGGCGCACCGACGACCCGGCGTCTTTTGAACAGTGGGCCAGGCGTATGAAAAACCTCGACGCGCAATATTATTTGCCCTACAAAAAAGCAGCTTGCCTGATCCAGATCGCCGACCAGGATGAATACATTTCGATTGCCGAAAATGAACAATTTACAAATGGCACGCCCCAGCCCAAACAAGTCCGGCATTACAACGCCAAACATGCACTCGATTCCAAAGCTGCCGAGGAAAGGCTCGAATGGATGTTGCAAAGGCTGTAAATCTTTAAAATCTGCAATTCTTCCGTCGTAATTTATAACGGTTTTATGGAGGCAAATGTTAACTTTGTATCTGAAACTAAAATCCGAATGCCATGGAATTCTACGCCACTCTCACCGAACAAGAAAAAAACAAATTGATCCAGTTCCCGGTCTACATTAGTCTGCTTGCCGCCAATCAGGACGGCCAACTCGACGACAAGGAAAAGCAGAAAGCCAACGAAGTAGCACACATCAAGAAATATGAAAACAAAGAACCACTGCTCGTGAAGTTTTACGAAGATGTCGAGGCCCAATTCGCAAGCAACCTCGACGCCCTCGATGCCCAACTGCCGCATGACAAAGACCAACGCGAAGCGGCCATCCGCCAGCAACTCGGTGAACTTGAGGGCATCCTTTCCAAGCTCAGCACCCAGTACAACAACGCCATGCACCGCAGCATCCAGACCTTCAAGGAATATGTTTCGAAGGCGCACGAAAATGTGCTCGAGCATTTCATTTTCCCATTCCCGATTAAAGGATTCACCGAATAACGAACCATGCAGCTAGTCAAAGGTAAAGGAGTCGTACTGATCCACGGTGCCGGTCTTGGCGCATTCATCTGGCAGGAAATGAAATTGGACTGGCAGGTGCTGCGCATCAATTTCCAAAACCGCGGCAATGGTCCCATGAATGTGGGGTTGCATTATCAGGATTATGTAGACGAAGTAATCCAGCAGATTGAAAACTGGACGGTAGACCAGATTGTCATCGTCGGGCATTCAATCGGCGGATGCATTGCGCTCAATGTAGCGGCGCGTTATCCTGAACGCGTCATTGGATTCATCGGCATTTCGGCGGCCATCCCCAAAAAGGGCGGATCGTTCATTTCTTGTTTTTCGGGTCCCAAAAATTGGATGTTGCCCTTGATGATGCGTATTTTTGGAACCAAGCCTCCCAAATTTGTCCTTGAAACCAACCTGTGCAATGGACTCAAGAGCGAAGACCGCGAAAAAATCGTGTCGCGTTTTACATATGAATCGCGCCAATTGTACCTCGAGGATTGCAACGGCAGCATTCCGAATTGCCCCAAGATGTACATCCTCACGACCGAAGACCGAGAGTTCGATCCGAACGACCAGAAAAAAATGGCCAAAAACCTCAAGACCAAACAAATCGAAAGAATTGAGACCGGGCATTTGCCGATGCTGGCAGACCCAAAAAAACTGTCGTACCTGATCAATAGTTTTTGCAAAAACCTGCTCGCGCCTCCTGTAAAACAAGCTGAAAAATAAGCCCATAAAAAATGGAGTAACAGAACTGTTACTCCATTTTCATTTGATCCGGTCTTACCGTTTGGTGATTCGGAACACCAGCGTTGTCACGGATCGGGTTTTTGTTGATAAAGTAAAAAAAGCTGGTTGTGTTGCGTTTTTGTCTCTGTTACAAATGTGTAACTTACAGCCCAATAATGGTTTATATTATTATGGAAAATGTTTATACAATTTCCACTTTTTCAAAAAAATATCCGGTGTAAATTCTGTAAAAATGGCTCACAATCAGCCATTAAAAAAACACAAACGAAAGTAATTTCTTATGAACCTCATCCATAAACTGGCATCGGTTTCGGGCCGACGCGATGAAATCCCGAACCAGGAACTCGCCAAAGCAATCGCATTGGCCAACGATCACAATGCCATTTCCGAATTGGTTGCGCTGCTCCAACACACCGACAAAGCCATCCAAAGCGACAGCATCAAGGTGATTTATGAAATCGGCGCGCTGAATCCAAAATTGGTTGCACGTCACCATGCAGCGTTGGCCCAATTGCTCGATAGCAAAAACAACCGCCTGCAATGGGGCGCGATGACGGCCTTGGGCACGATTGCCTTGGAAAAACCCGAGTTCATTTTCGAACAACTGCCCAAGCTGGTCGAAGTGGCAGAAAAAGGTTCGGTCATCACCAAAGACCATTTGATGGCGATCCTGATCAAACTTTATGCGCTGCCGCAATATGCCACCGCAATTTTCGCCTTATTCAACGAACAATTGCTCCAATGTGCGACCAACCAATTGCCGATGTATGCCGAACAGATGCTGCCTAAAATTGGTGCCGAGCACAAAATCCAGTTCATCCAAACGTTGACTTCGCGACTTGGCGATATCGAGAAGGAAACCAAACGCAAACGCGTGGAAAAAGTGATCCAAAAGTTGGCTAAACAACACTGACACCAAGCTTTGATTACCCGCCGGATCAAAACAATTGCTTACTTTTGATATGTCGAAAATCGGCCGACTTGCTGTCGATATTCCGATAATGACCGCCGCCCTAAATTGGCCAGCCCGCACCAAACAAACGTTTGGCCGACTGGAACTACTTTTGCCACTTTTGTCCAACAAAATCCTTCGACTATGAAAGTTACCTATTATGGCCATTCGTGTTTTGCAGTAGAAGCCGGTGGCAAAAATTTATTGTTCGACCCTTACATCACGCCGAACGAACTGGCCCGGCACATCGATGTCGATGCCATAGCCGCCGATTACATTTTCGTATCGCATGCGCATTTCGACCACATGACCGATGTGGCACGCATCGCCAAAAACACCGGCGCCAAAGTTTTGGGCAATTGGGAATTGTACCAATATTTCAACGGTATCGGCTTGCAGCACACGCACCCGATCAATCCGGGCGGTCAATTCCAATTCGATTTTGGTACGGTCAAATGTGTGATTGCCCAGCATTCGAGCAGTCTGCCCGACGGCAGTTACGGTGGCGTGGCCAGTGGCTTTGTCTTTGACACACCCGATGGCAATTTCTATTACAGCGGCGATACTGCCCTGACGCTCGACATGCAACTGATCCCAAAATTCATCCAACCCGATTTTGCCGTTTTCCCGATTGGCGACGGTTTGACGATGGGTGTTTCCGAAGCGATCGAAGCGGCGAAGATGGTCAAGGTAAACAAAGTTCTGGGCGTGCATTACGACACTTTCCCGTTCATCAAGACCGATCACGACAAAGCCATTGAAACGTTTAAAAAAGAAGGCATCACGTTGTATTTGCCTGAAACTGGAGCAACCATCGAGATCTAAATATTTGTTATTTATTGCTTTGTGTGACTGTCGTTTGTCCTCAAATTAATCGCCGACAATCTTCGTTTTTTAAATCAAGGTCGTATCTTTGCCCGCTTTTTTTAATCAAGATATGACAAACAACAACATACTCAAGGGCGTTTTTTTGGTCGGACTGGGCGCCACCAGTTATGGCATGCTCGCCACCTTCGTCAAATTGGCCTACCACGACAAGGGCAGCACCGGATTGCCTTTTACGCCCGCCGAAGTCATTTCGTCCCAATTCATCTTGGGCATTATCGCCATCCTGGTCCTGAACGTGATTGCCAAGGCCAAAAAGGGCGATTCGGTGGTCAAAGCCTCGAAGCGCGAAATCATGCAGCTCATGGTGGCCGGGACTTCCACCGGGCTCACGAGCATCTTTTATTACCTGGCCGTCAAGTTCATTCCGGTTTCGATCGGGATTGTTTTGCTCATGCAGACCGTTTGGATGGGTGTGCTTTTGGAAATGGCACTGGAGAAAAAATGGCCTTCGAAAATCAAAGTGATTGCCGTATTCATTGTGTTGCTTGGGACCGCATTGGCGACCAATTTAGTCAACAATACCACCCAACTCGACTGGCGCGGTATCGTGCTTGGTTTGCTGGCGGCGGCCTCGTTTACGACGACGATGTTTACCGCCAACCGCATCGCCATCGGGGTTTCCTCGGCACAGCGCAGCCTGTACATGCTTTTGGGCGGCGCCGTGGTCGTGTTTTTCTTTGCTGTGGCCACACAGGTTACGCCGTTCAATTATGACATTTTCTACAAATGGGGCATTTTGCTGGCTTTGTTCGGTACGGTCATTCCGCCGATGCTGATGAATGCGGGTTTCCCGCTGACCGGAATCGGATTGGGCAGCATCGTATCTGCACTCGAGCTTCCGGTATCGGTCATGATGGCTTTCTTTATCCTCAATGAAACGGTGATTCCGTTGCAATGGCTCGGTATCGTCTTGATCATCTTGGCCATCGTGATGATGAACGTGCGTTTCAAGAAATAATTTTGCGCCAAGCTGTTGATTGAACAGTTCATAAAGTTTGCGCTGGGCTTTTCTGATTTGGGTTTTTTGACCTTATTTTGCAGCAGTTTTGCAACTGCCAGTGGGTTGCACCTGTCTCTAAATACCACATTTCATGAAAAAGCTGACCCTAAAGAATGCGCTCGACGCAACGTTTTTGGCCATTCTCCTTGTCTTTAGCGTATTGGTCTACTCGACCTGGAACCGCGCCCAATTGGTCAAACAGAACCGCCTCTCGGTCAACAAGACCAGCAACATCAACGATGTACTCGAAAAAATCCTGTCGAGCACGATCAACATCGAAACCGGCACGCGCGGTTATACGATTACGGGCGAGAACGATTATCTTTCGGTGTACAAGGACGGGCATGAAAACGTCAAGATGTGGATCGATTCGCTCAAGAACATGACCAAGGGCGATACGATTGCGCCTTATAAAATCGATTCGCTGCAGGAACTCATCGAAGACAAGAAAGCCATCAGCGCGATCACGATCAAAACGCGTAGGGAGCAAGGCATGGAAGCCGCGGCGGCCATCGTCAAGACCGGAAAGGGAAAAATGATCATGGATTCGATCCGCTTGCACATCCTCAACTACCAGAAACAGGAATTGCGCTCGCTGGGCACGAACCTCACCGCAACCGAGGACAACGTGCATGCGCGCAATGTCAACTTTATCATTTTTGCCTCGATTACCTTTCTGATCGTGTTTGTCGCCTATGTCATGCTGCGCCGTACGACCAAAGCTTTGTTGCAGGACAAGATCATCCAGGAAAATTTGATGGACGAACTCACGTTCCAGAACCAGCAACTCAATGATTTTGCGAGCATCACTTCGCACAATCTGCGTTCGCCTGCTTCCAACATTACTTCACTCGTGGCTTCGGTCGAAGAAGACAGCACGATTGACGAATACAAGATGCTGTTCGAAATGCTCAAGAAAGTGGCGCAGAACCTCAACGAATCGCTCAACCAATTGATGGAAGTGCTGCACATCAAACGCAACAAACTCATCGAAAAGGAAAACCTCACTTTCCGATCGATCCTGGACAAAACCATCGATTCGCTCCAGGGCGAAATCCACCGCTCGGACGCCGTGATTACCGGCGACTTCGATAAAGCCCCGGAAATTTTGTATTCGCGCATCTACCTCGACAGCATTTTCCACAACCTCGTGAGCAATGCACTCAAGTACCGCGACCCGAAACGCAAACCCGAAATCAGGGTGTCGACCGAAAAGAAAGGCGGGCACATCTACCTTCAAGTCAGCGACAATGGACTTGGCATCGACATGGCGCGCCACGGTCACAAATTGTTCGGCATGCACCAGATTTTCCACAACCATCCCGAAGCGAAAGGCGTCGGATTGTTCATGACCAAAACGCAGATCGAGAGCATGAAAGGCCGAATCAGCGTGGAAAGCGAAGTTGGAAAAGGCACGACTTTCACGGTCATGTTCGGTGCATAACCCTGTTGATTACTAGCTTATTGTTTTGGGTTTCGGCTGCCAAATTTTGTTATTTTTGTTTAAGCCGTGGATCTTCTGCGGCACTCTAACCAAAAACCAACCTCATGAAAAAATTTGCAGCAGAATTTATCGGCACCCTATGGCTTGTCCTCGGCGGTTGCGGAAGCGCCGTCTTGGCCGCCAACTTCTCCTCTGACCCTTTCATCGGCATCGGGCTCGTGGGCGTTTCGCTCGCTTTCGGCTTGACCGTTTTGACCATTGCCTATGCGCTGGGACGCATTTCGGGCGCGCACCTGAACCCGGCCGTCACGATCGGTCTTTGGGCCGGCGGACGCGTAGAAGCCTCGACCGTATTGCCTTATGTAGCCGCACAAATCCTCGGCGGAATCGCCGGAGCGGGAATCTTGTATGTGATTGCCACCGGAAACGGCAGCGCTGTGGGTGATTTCGCAGCCAACGGCTATGGCGATCATTCTCCTGGAAAATACGATATGATGTCGGCCTTTGTCACCGAATTCGTGATGACGTTTATGTTCATCATCATCATCTTTGGCGCCACCGAGAAAGACCGCGCGCGTGAAGCCTTTGCGGGAATCGCAATCGGTTTGGCATTGACCCTGATCCACCTCATCAGCATTCCGGTGACCAATACATCGGTCAACCCGGCACGCAGCATCAGCCAGGCGGTTTTTGTACAGGGCTGGGCTTTGGAGCAGGTTTGGCTGTTCATCGCCGCACCGGTTTTGGGCGCTATCGCCGGCGGCGTGGTGTATAAGAATTTGTTGCGCAAGACGGAATTTGAGCCGGAAGATCGCAATGAATAATATTTTGCCACGAATTCCCGAATTTTAAAATCAATATTATTCGGGAATTCGTGGCTTCTTTTTAATTTTGGGGCATGAGCCTTTTCCAAAGAGATCCCATCCACTTCAACCTGCCCGATGCGGAGATCAGCTATTTCCCCGATTTCTTTTCACGCGAAACCGCCGATGATTTCTTTGCAAAGCTTCGGGACGATATTCCGTGGCAACAGGATGACATCACGGTGTTTGGCAAGACACATCCGCAGCCGCGGCTCACGGCCTTGTTTGGGAACGAGGGCAAACCCTACGCCTATTCTGGGATTGTGATGCAGCCGCACCATTGGACACCGCTGCTGGTTTATGTCAAGGAAGCGATTGAAGCAATCAGCGGTGTTTCATTTACGACAGTTTTGCTCAATTATTACCGCGACGGCAGGGACAGCAACGGTTGGCATGCGGATAATGAAAAAGAACTCGGCAGGAATCCGGTCATTGCTTCGGTGAGTTTGGGTGCGGAACGTTTCTTTCATTTACAGCACAATTCAATCAAGGAAGAAAAACTCAAAATCCTGCTCGAACACGGCAGCCTGCTGCTCATGCGTGGAACGACGCAGCATCTTTGGAAACACCAGATTCCCAAAACGACCAAACCGATTGGGCCGCGCATCAATTTAACATTCCGTATTATCAGATAATTCGGAAAAAAAGTAAATTTGGTTTCAAACGACCGTTATGGAAACCATTGCCGATTATTTCTCGACGATTCCGTCCTCGCACCGCGCCGCCATCCTGGCCGGTGGTATTGCCTTTTTCTGGCTGCTCGAAAGCGTCAAGCCGTTGTTTGATTTCGATTACAAGAAAGGACAACATGCCGCGATCAACATCTTTTTTACGCTGACGACGATTGTGGTCAATTTCGTGATGGCCTTCCTTTTATTGCGGACCGCCGATTATGCCGCGACGCATCAGGTTGGGATTTTACAATGGTTGCCCAAGATGAACATTGGGCTGTATACGATTATCGGCTTGCTGCTGCTCGATTTAATCGGCGCTTATCTCGCGCATTGGGCGCAACACAAAACGATGTGGATGTGGCGTTTCCATTTGATCCACCACACCGACACCTGGATCGATACGACTTCGGCCAACCGGCACCATCCGGGGGAAAGCGTGATCAGGTTTGTATTTACGATGCTGGCGGTATTGGTTTCGGGCAGCCCGATGTGGATGGTGTTCCTGTACCAGTCGTTGTCGGTGGTGTTTTCGCAGTTCAATCATGCCAACATCGCGCTTCCGCAGAAAATAGACGAAATCCTGAGCTGGGTGATTGTCTCGCCGGACATGCATAAGGTGCATCATCATTACAAGTTGCCGTATACCGACAGCAATTATGGCAATATCTTTTCGGTTTGGGATCGGTTGTTCGGGACGTTTAAGGTTTTACACAAAGATTCGATTATTTATGGCGTGGACACGCACATGAAACCCGAGGAACACAACAATCTTAAAAATTTGCTGCGCATTCCATTCCAGAAAAAAAGGGCCGCCTCACCGCCCGAGAATTCGTAAAAAAATCTAGCGGGCGCTGAGAAAGTGATTCTTTTTTTTCTTAATATTGGATGAGAAAAGTAACCTTTAACTAAAAAATTATCTGAATTAATTTTCACCTAATGAAAAAGAGTAAAAGACCCGAGCTTACTTACGAACAAAACGAGAGGCTCATTACGCTGGCTTTAGAGGAAAGGAATCCGTTTGAAATCATCAAAAAAGAATTTGGTTTTTCGGAACAGGATGTTCTTGAAATCATGAAAAAAAGGCTTACCGCAGACCGCTTCGAACTGTGGAAAAAAAAGGCACAGGCCAGCAAACCCAAACCCAAACCACCAAAATTTGACGATTTTGATGAAGACCTCGACGGAAAATATTACTTCAAAAACAAAATAGACTAACGAGAAACTCCCACATCGGGAGTTTTTTTTATGTTTGCGCGTTTTATGTTAATCCGATACTAAAAACCCATGCAGTCGTGTAACTATTTTTTACATTCGCGTACTCATTCCTAAAAAATTTAAAATTTCCTAATGAAGCAATTAATCCTTACGCTGGCGCTGGCAGGTTCGCTGTTGGCCTTCAAGGCCAGTGCGCAATCGAAAGCCGACAAGGTGCTGGTCGATATCGACCTCAATGTAGTGAAAGACGACAAGGTCATGGTCACGATTACGCCTCCGAAAATGAAAACGAACGAAGCTTCTTTCCACATTCCGAAAATTGTACCCGGCACTTATTCTGAAGACGATTATGGCAAGTTTGTCGACAACCTTAAGGCATACGATGCCAAAGGAAATCCGATTGCCGTAGCCAAGATGGACGACAATTCCTGGACAATCAAGGACGCCAAGAAATTGGCCAAAATCACTTATTGGGTCAATGACACCTATGATGTGGAAGACCAGCACGACATTTTCTCGCCAGCCGGGACCAACATTTTGGAAGGCAAGAATTTCCTGCTCAACATGCATGGGTTTGTGGGTTATTTCGATGATTTCAAGGCCACGCCTTATCAACTCAACGTAGCGCATCCGGCTACACTTTGGGGTGCGACCTCGATGACCGACACCGATGCTTCGAATACCAGGGATTCGTTTACCGTTTCGCGCTACGCAGAACTTGTGGAAAATCCAATCATGTATTCGAAACCGGACTACACTTCCTTTAAGGTCAACGACATGGAAATCCTGATTGCGGTGTATTCGCCCAACGGAACCTTTACGGCCGAAGCGCTTACGCCCGATATGAAACGCATGGTCACGGCCCAAAAGAATTTCCTGGGCGCGTTCAATTCCACCAAGAAATACAGTGTGCTCATTTACCTGACCGATGTCAATACCGGAACCGACGCGCACGGTTTTGGCGCACTCGAACATCCGACGGCGACCACGGTCGTGATGCCTGAGGCGATGCCGCTCGACCAATTGTCGGAGCAGCTTAAGGATGTGGTGTCGCATGAATTTTTCCACATTGTGACCCCGCTCAGCATCCATTCGAAAGAGATTCATTTCTTCGATTACAACCATCCGAAGATGTCGGAGCATTTGTGGATGTACGAAGGCGTAACTGAGTATTTTGCCAACCTGTTCCAGATCAACCAAGGTTTGATCACCGAGGATGAATTTTACCAACGCATGGCCGGCAAAATCGCCAATGCGTCGAACATGAACGACACCATGCCATTTACCAAGATGAGCGCCAACGTGCTCAACAAACCATACAAGGACCAATACCTCAATGTATATGAAAAAGGGGCATTGATCGGGATGTGCGTCGACATCATCATCCGTGAGAAATCGGGTGGTCAGCGTGGCATTCTCGATTTGATGCAAAAATTGTCGGCGGCATATGGCAAAGACAATCCGTTTAACGATAATGAACTTTTTGCCAAGATTACAGCCCTGACTTATCCCGAAGTGGGCGAATTCCTCAATACTTATGTGGCAGGCGAAACCCCGATCCCATACGAACAGTTTTTTGCCAAAATGGGCGTGACCCAAAAAGCGACCAAGGTGCCCGGAAATGTGTTCCTCAAAGGACAGATGCCGTACATCACTGTTAATCCGAGTACCAAAGAAATTGTGGTATTGCCGCAAATTGCGCTTCCAGAATTCTATTCCGCACTCGGCATCAAAGGCGGCGACACCTTGCTGGAGATCAATGGCAAAGCCTACAACCTCGACAATATTTACGACATGATCATGGCCAGCCAATTGTGGAAAGAAGACGATGCGATTACCGTAAAAATCAAACGCGACGGCAATGAAACCACGCTGAAGGGTAAAATCAAATTGCCTTATGAAGATGCGACAACATTCGAAGCAACCGATAAAAGCAAGGACAAGCTCAAAGAAGCTTGGTTGAAAGGATAAATTAGACCGCTGCGCTGCTAGAAACAAGATTGCTGCGCTGCAAGAGTCAAGACCATGTAGCCTAAGATTTCTTTTAGACGTCTTGGCTCTTGGTTCTTGGCTCTTGGTTCTTCTAGCCCGATTCACTACTTTTGCCCAGTTAAAATCAATTTCATGAAGAATATTATTATCGCGTTGTCCGCCCTTTTTATCCTGGTGGGTTGCGAAAAAAAGAATCCGATAAAAACCTGCACATCACCGGAAACGTCAAAGGACTCAAAAAAGGAACGTTGTACATCCAAAAAGTGGTAGATACGAACCTGGTGGCCATCGACACCATTCACATCAATGGCGACTCGCATTTCTCCAGCGATTTCAACATCGATTCCCCCGAAATGTATTACCTGTTCCTCGACCGTGGCGTAACGAATTCGCTCGACAACAATTTGCCCTTTTTCGTCGAACCCGGAAACATCCATATCGAAACCAAATTGGATCTGTTCCTGTCTGGGGCCAAAATCACAGGTTCGAAAAACAACGACAAATACTACGAATTCCGTCAAGCCAAAACGCGTTTCACCGATTACAACCTCGGACTCATGGAGCAAAAGCTCAACGCGTTCAAGAACAACAATACCACACGCATCGACAGCCTTGAAAAATTAGCCCAGGCCAACACCAAACGGTTTTATTTGTACACCACTAATTTTGCCGTCAACCACAAGGATTTTGAAGTGGCTCCGTTCCTGGCTTTGTCCGAAATCCCAGACATCAACCTGCACTTTTTGGACACGATCCAGAAATCGATGTCGCCCAAAGTAGCCCAGTCTTTATATGGTAAAAAGCTGACCCAATATTACAACGACAGAAAGAAATCCGAAAAGCAGTAATTTTTGCTAAAACAATGTTAAACTATTGATAACTACGCATTTTTGAAAGGTGAATTTTGATTAAGTTTGTTCGACTTAAACCACTAAAACAAAACATTATGAAAAAATACGCATCAATCATCACGACTGCCTTCATCTGGATTTTTATCCTCGGTTAATCAAGCAGCAAAAACATCAAAAGCCGTCACCAAATTGGGGCGGCTTTTTTATTGGAAGTCATTTTCAAAATATAAAAAAACCAATAAAAGCGATGGTTTCACGATTGAGCTGCGCGGACATGCGTCAAAATATTTCATAAAAAAAAACCACCACTAAAAAAGTGATGGTTTCCTGATTGAGCCGATAGAGGGACTCGAACCCACGACCTGCTGATTACAAATCAGCTGCTCTAGCCAGCTGAGCTACACCGGCGTCTCAATACGGTTGCAAATATAGAAGCGAAAATTAAATTTCCAAAATAAATTTGCACTTTTTTACCGCTATTTCGGGCTTACAAAGCGTTGATCTTTTCAACGAGTTGATTAGCAACCTGTTCTAATTCGGTATGAATTTGCTTGAAATGTGCCTTTTTGTTCTCGACATTTTTAGCGTTCACTTTCGTGATCAAATTGTCGAAAGCCGTGATGGCGTCGTCGATGACCGCATTCGAAGCATCGGTTGGTTTTCCTGTAGTTGACATTTCAAATAAGTACACCGCCTCGATGATATCACCCAACACATAATTGATGTCTTTCTTTAAATTTCTAACGTTAGCCATTGTTTTATTTTTTTAAAATTGTGCTGCAAAAATACTGTTTTTCTTCCGATTACCGTCTATGAAATATAAATTTCGAGCAGTTCTGCTTTGCCTTTGAGGTTCAAGGCGTGAATGGCTGCGGGAACCAATAGGGTATCTCCCGTCTTATAATGATATTTTTCACCGCCAATGTGGATTTCAAAAGTCCCTTCCATACACATGTAAACGGTAAACGAAGCGCCGTCCTTGTGCACTTCTGCCTCACCGTCAAGCGGAATGAAATTGGTAGTGAAATACGGACATTCGACCATCCCGTTCGATTGGTTCGGGTGGCGCGTGTATTCTTTTTGGGTCTCGGTCAAGTCGTAATTGATCGCGTCCAAAGCCAAATCGACGTGGAGCTCGCGCGTGTTCCCATTGGCATCCTTGCGGTTGAAGTCGTAAATGCGATAGGTAATGTCGGAAGTTTGCTGGATTTCGGCTATCACAAGTCCCGCACCGATCGCGTGCACGGTTCCCGTTTCGAGGAAAAACACATCGCCTTTTTGCGCCTTGACCGTATGCAACAACCCGAGGATTGTTTGGTCTTCGAGGCTTTTGAGGTATTGCTCGGGCGAGGATTTGTGTTCGAAACCTACAATGATGCGCGCATTCGGATCGGCTTGCATGACGTACCACATCTCGGTTTTACCGAAAGAATCGTGGCGCTCTTTGGCCAATTCATCATTCGGATGGACCTGGATCGACAGGTCTTCGCGCGCGTCAAGGTATTTGAATAGCAAAGGAAATTGTTTACCGAAGCGTTCGTGCACCTGGGTTCCGAGCAATTCGTCGGGAAAATTTTCGAGCAATTCGGTCAGCGATTTTCCTTGGTAATCGCCATTCGAAACGACACTTACATCGCCTTTGACATCCGACAATTCCCAGCTTTCGCCCGTAATGTTGGACGTGATGGGTTTGTTGAACATCGACTTGAGTTTGGTGCCGCCCCAAATGCGTTCTTTTAGGATCGGATCGAATTGCAGCGGATAGGCTTTGAATTCCATATGTTCTTTTTTGTAGTAGACTTTATCGTTTGTGGATGGCACTAGCCCTGATTGAAACGGAAATCCTTTTGACGCTTCTTTAAGCGGCGAAAGATTGCAGTGAAAAGCAGGTTCCCGGCTCCTAATTTCCTTTATAGCTCACGAAATTGCGCGGTGTTTCATAGAGCACCACTTCGAGTCCAAACTCGGGTTTCAACCTCGGTTTGAGTTTATTCCAGATCACGACGGCGATGTTTTCGGCGGTGGGATTCAGATCGGCGAATTCAGGCACGTCGAGATTTAAATTTTTATGATCGAAGGCAACCTCGACTTCTTGGTAAATCAAATCGGCGAGTTCCTTGATGTCGATGACATAGCCCGTTTCTGGGTCGATTTCGCCCGTCACGCTGACCGTCAAATCGTAATTGTGCCCGTGAAAATTGGCGTTGTTGCATTTGCCAAAAACCGACTCGTTCTTCTCGAACGACCAGTCCTTGCGGTACAAGCGGTGCGCGGCATTGAAATGGGCTTTGCGAGATACGGTGACTTTCATTAGATTTTCAGATTGTCGGATTATCAGATGGTATGTTCTTCGAGATAATGGTAAAATTCGTCAAAAATAATGCGGAACCAGACCGTGTAATTTTCGGGATGGTTTTGCATATCGGCTTGGACGTCTTCGATGGCCATCCATTTCCAGGCTTCGACTTCGTCAGGGTTGATTTTAGGCTGGCCGTTGTAGCGCCCGATCATGACGTGGTCGAGTTCGTGCTCAGTCAGGCCGTTGTCGAACGGTGCTTTGTAAATGAAATGGAACAGTTCGGTCAGTTCGGCTTCGAAACCCATTTCCTCGAACAGTCGGCGTTTTCCGGCCTCGATGTTCGATTCGCCCTCGCGTTGGTGGCTGCAACAGGTGTTGGTCCACAACAAAGGCGAATGGTATTTCTGGTGTGCGCGCTGCTGCAACATGATTTCGTTTTGATCGTTGAGGATGAAAACCGAAAAGGCACGGTGCAAAACCGCTTTTTGGTGCGCTTCGAGTTTGGGCATCAGTCCGATGGGCTGGTCCTGTTCGTTGACAAGAATGACGTTTTCTTCTTTCATAACTTTTTAGGCTCGTCAAAAATACGAAAAAGATACCAACGGTAAAGGGCTTTGGAAAGTATTGCTGTGAAGGCCAAGCCAAACTTTTGTTAATTGACTGCCAAATGTAAACCAAGCGACATTTGGCTTCGTACTTGAGTCGTAATTTTGTTCCAGTAAATTGTACGACATGAAAACTATCCCCTATTTGCTGCTCGCCATTTTGTCTTTGACTTCATTGACAGCCTGCGGCCAAAACCACAAAAACACCACAAACATGAAAACCGGACACCCCAACACCACCGAACAAAAACCCAACAATCCGTATTATTCCCGGACCGATACCAAAAAATTGCAGCTTTCCGACGCCGAATGGAAAAAAGTACTCGCGCCCGATTTGTATGAAGTCTCGCGCCATGCCGAAACCGAAATGGCCTTTACCGGAAAATATTGGGACACCGATATCAAAGGCACCTATTATTGTGCGGCCTGCGGCAACAAACTGTTCGAATCGACTTCCAAATTTTCGAGCCAGTGCG
This sequence comes from Flavobacterium sp., assembly GCF_047602195.1. Taxonomy (GTDB): domain Bacteria; phylum Bacteroidota; class Bacteroidia; order Flavobacteriales; family Flavobacteriaceae; genus Flavobacterium. Next base: position 1,405,478 of record NZ_JASGHW010000004.1, on the reverse strand, counting down.
GTTGGCCGAGTTTCTTCGAACAGGACAACAAGAACAGTACGATCGAGAAACCCGACAATTCGTATGGCATGCAACGCATCGAAGTACTGTGCGGACGCTGCGAAGGCCACCTCGGACACATTTTTGACGACGGCCCAGCCCCTACCGGCAAACGCTATTGCATGAATTCGATTGCACTTGATTTTGAACCTTCTAAAAAATAAACATGAAATACATCCTTATTTGCCTGATGGCTACAACCGGACTCTGGGCGCAAAAAAGCAAAATCACCGCCGAGCAAAATGCCTTGAAAGCCGCTGGCAACAACCTCGAAACCATCACGCTTGCGGGCGGTTGCTATTGGTGTGTCGAAGCGATTTATGAGAATTTGAACGGCGTAAAATCGGCAGTTTCGGGTTATGCCGGCGGCACCAAACCCAATCCGACTTACGAAGAAGTATCGACGGGTTTAACCGGTTATGCCGAAGTCGTACAGATTACGTATGACAAAACCGTCACGAGTCTGGACGAGATTTTCAAGGTCTTTTTTACCGTCCATGACCCGACGACGTTGAATCGCCAGGGCGCCGATGTGGGCACGCAATACCGTTCGGCTATTTTCTACCAAAACGACGAACAGAAAAAAGCCGCGCAAAGCATTATCACTGCACTGACCAAAGCCAAGGTCTACGACCAACCCATCGTGACCAAAATCGAACCGCTGACGAAATTTTACAAAGCCGAAAACTACCATCAGAATTATTACGTAAATAACCAAAACCAGCCGTATTGCCAGATGGTCATCCAACCCAAACTCGAGAAATTCGAGAAGGTGTTCAAAGATAAATTGAAAAAGAAATAACAACTAGTAGTAGTGAAGAACCGCGGATTCGTCTGCGGTTTTTCTATTTTAGGCGACCGCTTATTTGCGCAAATCCAGCAACTGAGCCTCAATTTCCTCACGCGTTTCGGCCGAAACCATAGGGATTTTTTTTACTTTTTGTGCGAGCACTTTCTTCCCTTTGCGTCTTTCGTAACTCAAAATCAGTATTCCGTTTTTTTCGTCACACCGGAATACATCCACAAAACGAATCTTCGATTTTTTATCCAAATGGATTTGCCTGATGCCGAATTGGTAAAACCCGCTTTTGCCATATGAGCTTACCGTTCGGTTGGCCGGATCGACAAACAAGTCATAACCCGAGAATTGCGGTGCCGATTCAAATTTCTTTTGCGCCGGATTGAAAAGGAAGACATTTTCGAAAGCGCCCGAACTGCCCGATGCAATCGGGTCGTAACTTTTATAATCGACGAAACCATCCAAATTGACATCGATAAAATCATGCCCCATCGGGAAGCCGAAAGCGGCATAAGCGTCCATCGACGGATAGGCGGTCACGAGCACAGGTTTTTGCTTGTCGTTGAGCAGCACAAATTCAACATCGGGAAATCGCTGTCTTTCGTTGCCGTTGAAAACATAGGTCGCGGTACTTTTCCAATGCACTGCGATGCCGTTCAGCACAAACGGTTTTCCCGATGCGATGCGTTTCTCGACAGCGCGCTGGTTGTCTTTGGTGTAATGCTCGGTGCGGCAGGCGAATTTTTCGCGTTTGATTTCGGTAAAATTCAGATGACGGTCATAGCGGTAATCGACTACCGCGGAATCAATCGCATAGGCCATCAACTCCTGCTCGTCGGCTACCGTTTGGCTGCTGGTGCGGTATTGCCTGAAAATCGAATCGTTGACGAATGCACTCGAAATCCGTTCGACCGGGTCGTCGGCACGCATGGCCAAAACCATTTCCTTACCGCTTTGACCATCGCTGATGCGCAGCACTTTTTCGAGCACGTCGCCATTGGTGTGGCGGAAATACACGACCGGTTCGAGATAATCCTCCGACGAGATTTTGGACAGGAACACATCGGGGCTGCGCCAGTAATAACTGTTGGGTGCAAACCGCTTTTCTTCCAAACCCAAATAGGTCAACAAATCCATATCGTTTTTCATCGGATGCCTGTTCGGAAGCGAATCTGCCGAATGTCTTTTGCACTGGATGCAATCAAACAGGTAATTGCCGTGTTTTTCGGTGGGATAACCGACGAGGACAGCATCACTAAAAGTCGTCTCATACACTTTGAAATTACTGCCGAGCCGCCAATAATCATCAACATACAACAAGTATTTTTGGTTGGGAAGCACATCGACCCTAAAAATCTCACCCGGAATCGCCGATTCGATAATCTGGTTTCCCCGAACGATATAACTGACCGAGAACGGGTTGTAAGTCGCACCACCGGCACATCTCCATACACATTGATGACCTTAAACGTACTGTCTTTGGGATATAAAACCTTGGCTTGATAATAATTTTCGCCAACCTCTGCTTTGCTATTCAATTGTTGGAGCAATGCGTCGGGCAGTTCGCTGTCGTTGGCAGGCATTTGAAGCGCCACCCATTTTGCTACAATGGTATCGCCATAGGGTTTGGAATGGAATCCGTTTTTGGGTTTCCCGAAGCCCATGATCAACAAGGCTACAGCTCCAAAAACCAAAGCGACCGATTTCATGACCGGATGGATTGGGCAATGGCAAGCGCACATTTTTCGCCGTCAATCGCTGCTGAAATAATGCCGCCCGCATAACCGGCACCTTCGCCGCAAGGATACAATCCTTTGATTTGCGTGTGTTCCAAGGTGTAATTGTCGCGTGGAATCCGGACCGGTGAAGAAGTTCTCGATTCTGGTGCGTGCAAAATCGCATCATTCGTGAAATAGCCTTTCATCGATTTGCCGAATTCGGAAAAACCCTGCCGCATGATCTGCGTGAGAAATCCCGGGAAAACCTGCCCGAGTTCTACAGAGGTCGTCCCCGGAACATAAGAGGTTTTGGGAATATCTGCCGATGTTTTGCTTTGTGAAAAATCGACCATGCGTTGGGCCGGTACTTTTTGCGTCTGTCCCGCCAGATGCCAGGCTTTTTGTTCGATGGCCTTTTGGAATTCCATTCCGGCGAGCGCCCCGAATTTGGCGTAAGGCTTGAAATCCTCCAATTTGAGTTCGACCACGATTCCCGAGTTGGCCGTCGCCTGGTCGCGTTTGGAAGGCGACCAACCATTGGTGACCACTTCGCCCGGACTCGTCGCGCAGGGTGCAATCACGCCTCCCGGGCACATGCAGAACGAATACATGCCCCGACCGTTGACCTGCTTGACAATCGAATACGGTGCGGGTGGCAGAAATTCGCCGCGGTAATCGCAACTGTATTGGATTTGATCGATGAGTTCCTGCGGATGTTCGGCACGGACACCGAGCGCAAACGGTTTGGCCTCGATGTGGATTTTTTTGCGGTCGAGCAGTTCGAAAATATCGCGTGCGGAATGGCCGGTGGCCAAAATAATTTGGGAAGCTTCAATCGTATCGCCATTTTGGATGACAACACCTTGCACTTCGCTGTTCTTGACAACAATGTCTGTGAGTTTGGTATCAAATAAGACTTGGCCGCCCATTTCGATGATTTTCTCGCGGATGTCTTCGATGATTTTCGGGAGCTTGTTCGTCCCGATGTGCGGATGCGCCTCGATCAAAATTTCTGGCGAGGCGCCAAATGCGACGAGCAAACGCAAGATCCGGTCGACATCGCCGCGCTTTTTGGAACGCGTGTACAATTTGCCGTCGGAATAGGTTCCCGCACCGCCTTCGCCAAAGCAATAGTTCGAATCTTCGTTGACGAGGTGGTCGCGGTTGATGGCCTTGAGATCGCGGCGTCTGCCGCGCACATCCTTGCCGCGTTCGATGACAATGGGTTTTAAACCGAGTTCAATGAGTTGCAGGGCAGCGAACAAACCGGCCGGGCCTGCACCCACAACGATTACTTCTTGTGCGTTCGAAACATTTTGGTAATCGGGCAATTCGATCTTGTTTTCGAGTACGGGTTCGCCTGCAAAATAAATCTCGATCTTGAGGTTGATCTTGATCGCTTTCTGCCGTGCGTCGATCGAACGTTTGCGGATTTCGATGTGCTGGATTTCAGCAATGGAACTGCGGACCAGTTTGGCGACATGTTCTTTGAGCAACACGCCGTTGGCGGCGGTTTCAGGTGAAACTTGGAGGAGCAGTTCTTTTGGCATGGCGCAAAGTTATATTAGAAAATGAGGAAAATTAGAGAATTAGAAAATTATTTTACCTTGATGATTAATATTCCAAATCCCAAACCTCAATCGCATGAAGGATGAGGGCCAAGCGTTAAAAAATGCATGGATTTGCGTGAAGGATGGGAGCGGCATCCTTTTGCGGCCAAGCTTGCGAGGCCGTAAAAGATAAAGCGGACAGCCTGACCCGCAGGGGCACGCCCACAAAAATCAGCCACGAATGCGCGAATTTAAAATTCTAATTCGTGCATTCGCGACCATTCTTTATAATTTTGCAACATGAGAAAAATAAAACTGATTTGGGATTTTCGCGGACCCGCAGCAGCCAAAACCGCCGAACACCACGAAAAACACCTCAAGGAATACATCGCCATCGAGAAATTACCTTTGGAAATCACGGGGTTTCAAACGCACAACGACATGCACGCGACGGCCTTTATGGTCGTGACCGATGCCGAGATGATCCAGGTGCGCGATGCGTTGAAACCGCACCGCGGGGAACTGTATGGCAATTAATAATTTTACAATTAACAATGGCTCCTGTTGCGCATAAAAAAATCCCGAATCGGGATTTTAATTATTCATTGTTAATTATTAATTAATTCGCTACTTCTGAAATGAACTTGATGCGCATGAACCGCAGTTCATCGATGTCGTAATCGCCGTCGAATTCTTTTAAAGCGTCCTCGATACGATCCGATTCGGACTCCATGAAGTAATCATAGATTTCTTCCTGCTGCTCATCGTCGAGTAGGTCGTCGATCCAGTACTTGATGTTGAGTTTGGTACCCGAATAGACAATCTGTTCCATTTCTTTAATGAGCGCATCCATCGACAAGCCTTTGGCCGACGCGATGTCGTCTAGCGACAGTTTGCGGTCGATATTTTGGATGATGTACAGTTTATTGGCCGAATTCGCACCCGTCGATTTGACCACCAGGTCATCGGGGCGGATGATGTCGTTGTCCTCCACATAACGGCTGATGAGTTCGACGAATGCCGTACCGTATTTCTTGGCCTTGCCCTCGCCTACGCCATGGATGTTCGTGAGTTCTTCCATCGTGTTCGGGTATTTGAGCGCCATGTCCTCGAGCGATGGATCCTGGAAGACCACAAACGGCGGCACACCGAGTTTCTTGGCTACTTTTTTACGCAGATCGCGCAGCATCGCCATCAGGGCCTCGTCGGCGGTACCCGATGATTTGCCTGCCGTGACGATATTGTCGTCTTCGTTTTCGTTGTATTCGTGGTCTTCGCTCATCATGAACGAGCTCGGGTGCATGATGAAATCGAGTCCTTTGTCGGTGACTTTTAAGATTCCGTAGGTTTCGATATCCTTGGACAGCAAACCTTCGACGAGCACTTGGCGGATGAGCGCCATCCAATGCCTTTCCTCTACATCGGAGCCCGCACCGAAAAATTCGTGCGTATCGGTCTTGTGCGCCTTGATCACCGCATTGACACGGCCGATCAGCGTAAAGATGATTTCCTTGGCTTTGTACAAATGCTTGGTATCGCGGACAACCTTGAGCAATTTGACGACCTCGTCCTTGGCTTCGCGTTTGGCTTTCGGGTTGCGGACGTTGTCGTCCATATCGGCGCCTTCGCCGTTTTCGCTGTCGAATTCCTCACCGAAATAATGCAGCAGGAATTTGCGTCTCGACATCGAGGTCTCGGCATAAGCCACGACTTCCTGCAGCAGCGCAAAACCGATTTCCTGTTCGGCTACGGGTTTGCCCGACATGAATTTCTCGAGCTTTTCGACATCTTTATAGGAATAGTACGCCAGACAATAGCCTTCTCCGCCGTCGCGTCCGGCACGGCCGGTTTCCTGGTAATAGCTTTCGAGCGATTTTGGGATGTCGTGGTGGATCACAAAACGCACATCGGGTTTGTCGATGCCCATCCCGAAAGCGATCGTCGCAACGACCACATCGACGTCTTCCATCAGGAACATGTCCTGGTGTTTGGCGCGCGTCTTGGCATCAAGCCCCGCGTGGTAAGGAACGGCGCTGATGCCATTGACCTGCAACACTTCGGCGATCGCCTCGACTTTCTTGCGGCTCAGGCAATAGATGATGCCCGATTTGCCTTTGTTCTGTTTGATGAAACGGATGATGTCCGCCTCGATATTTTTGGTTTTCGTTCGTACTTCGTAATACAGGTTGGGCCGGTTGAACGAAGCCTTGAATGTCTTGGCGTTGGCCATGTCAAGGTTCTTGAGGATGTCTTCCTGCACCTTGGGCGTGGCCGTCGCGGTCAAACCAATCACGGGCACATTGCCTAGTTGTTTGATGATGTGGCGCAGGTTTCGGTATTCGGGACGAAAATCATGTCCCCATTCCGAAATACAGTGCGCTTCGTCGATCGCGACAAACGAGATCGGGACGTTCTGTAAAAAAATCACGTATTCTTCCTTGGTCAGCGATTCGGGCGCCACGTACAACAATTTGGTGATTCCTGCCGAGATGTCGTTCTTGACCTGTGCGATTTCCGATTTGGTCAGCGACGAATTGAGCACATGCGCAATGCCATTTTCCGAAGACAAACTGCGGATGGCATCGACCTGGTTCTTCATCAGGGCAATCAATGGCGAAACAACGATGGCTGTTCCTTCCTGGACCAATGCTGGCAATTGGTAACACAACGACTTGCCACCGCCGGTAGGCATGATGACAAAGGTGTTTTGTTTGGAAAGGATGCTGCGGATTACCTGCTCTTGCAGGCCTTTAAACTGGTTGAAACCAAAATACTTTTTAAGTTCTTTATGTATGTCAATTTCGTTTGGATTCATTCGTAGGTAAGTGGTATTCTTTTGTTAACGGTATTCTGTTGGTAATGGTATTTTGCCTAAATTTGCGTCTCATAAAGATACAATTTTCTTTCATACACACAAATTTTATAACATTCTGTTTTGACACCAAACGAAAATATACTCGCCGCCGCCAAAAAGGCGATTCTTTCCGAAAGCGAGTCCATCAAAAAACTGGTTGATTTTATCGATACCGATTTTGCCGAAATTGTCAAGATCATTTACAACAGCAAAGGCCGTTTGGTCGTCACCGGCATCGGCAAAAGTGCCATCATCGCGCAGAAGATTGTCGCGACGATGAACTCGACCGGAACCCCATCGATGTTCCTGCATGCTTCGGAAGCCATCCACGGCGACTTGGGCATGGTGCAAAACGACGACGTCATCATTTGTATTTCCAAAAGCGGCAACAGCCCCGAAATCAAGGTTTTGGTTCCGTTGCTCAAACGATTCGGCAACATCCTGATCGGCATGACGGGCAACACCACTTCGTTTTTGGCCAAAGGTTCCGATCATGTACTCAACACCACCGTCGATGCAGAATGCGACCCGAATAATCTGGCGCCCACCAACAGCACCACCGCGCAACTCGTCATGGGCGATGCGCTCGCGGTTTGCCTGATGGAAATGCGCCAATTCAAGGCCGAGGATTTTGCCAAATACCATCCCGGTGGCGCCTTGGGCAAAAAATTGCTGTTGCGCGTGGGCGATATGCTCGACCAGACGCACCGTCCGGTGGTTTCACCCGATGCGTCGATCAAGAACGTCATCGTCGAGATTTCGGAAAAACGTTTGGGCGTGACGGCCGTAGTCGAAAACGAGCACATCATCGGCATCATCACCGATGGCGACATCCGACGCATGCTCAACGACCGTGATACGTTCAGCGATTTGACCGCCAAGGACATCATGACAAAAAATCCCAAAATGGTACACTCGACCGACATGGTCGTCGATGCGTTCAACATCCTCGAGGACTTTTCGATCACCCAACTCATCGTCGCCGATGAGGGCGTGTACAAAGGCGTATTGCATTTGCACGACATTTTAAAAGAAGGCATCGTATAATGGCGAAGAAGAACATCAACGAAATGTCATTTTTAGACCATCTCGAGGAATTGCGGTGGTTGCTCGTGCGCAGTACAATTGCGATTTTGATTGCGGCTACCGCGGTTTTCTTTGTCGCCGATTATATTTTTGACGAAATCATTTTTGGCCCGACCAAAGCCGATTTCATCACCTACCGCTGGTTTTGCGAACTCTCTCATTATGTAGGTTTCAAGGACAGCATCTGTGTCGAAAGTCTCGACTTCATCATCCAGAACACCGCGATGGAAGGCCAGGTCAATATTTTCGTATGGATTTGTATCGTCGCCGGGTTCATCGTCGCTTTTCCGTATATTTTATGGGAATTGTGGAAATTCATCAGTCCGGCTTTGTACCCGAAAGAACGCAAGCACGCCAAACTGTTTATTTTCGTGGCGTCTATATTGTTTTTCCTGGGCGTATTGTTCGGCTATTTCGTCGTCATTCCGATGTCGGTCAATTTCTTCGCGACGTTCAAGGTCAGTTCGGTCGTCAAGAACGAATTCAACATCGAATCTTACATCAGCATGGTCAAGACCTCGGTCATCGCGAGCGGGTTGTTTTTTGAGATGCCGATCATTATTTATTTCCTGACCAAACTCGGACTTGTCACACCAATGTTCCTGCGCAAATACTGGAAATGGGCCGTGATCATCATATTGATTGTGGCAGCGATCGTGACGCCGCCGGATGTCGTCAGTCAAATTATTGTCGCCCTCCCGATGCTGGCGATTTACGAATTGAGCATCGGAATATCCAAACTGGTTTACAACAAAAAACTTAAAGAATTAGAAAATGGCTGATCTCGTACAGGAATTCAATGACTACCGGGCCAAGATGAATGAAAAATTACTGGCCGACAACAACAAAATCATCAAACGCATCTTCAACCTCGACACCAATGCTTATGCCGAAGGCGCGCTCGATGTGAAAACCAAAGAACTTTTAGGACTTGTCGCCTCGACGGTTTTGCGTTGCGACGATTGCGTCAAATACCACCTCGAAACCTCTTACAAGGAAGGCGTCACCAAGGAAGAAATGATGGAGGCCATGGGCATCGCGACGCTTGTGGGCGGAACGATTGTAATCCCGCATTTGCGCCGCGCCTATGAATTTTGGGAAGCGCTCGAAGAACAGAATTAGGCAATTAGAAAATGAGACAATTAGAAAATTGTTAATAGTACGCCCAAACATTATAATAATACTTTAATTTGCAGAATAAAAGTCAATCGATCATTATCTAATTTTCTAATTGACCAATTATCTAATTATGATACTCAGAGCTGAAAACCTCATCAAAACCTATAAAAAACGAAGCGTCGTCAAGGGCATTTCGGTGGAAGTCAACCAAGGCGAAATCGTCGGATTGCTCGGACCCAACGGCGCCGGAAAAACCACCTCGTTCTACATGATCGTGGGATTGGTCAAGCCCAATGCAGGCAACATCTACCTCGACGACATGGAAATTACCGATTTCCCGATGTACAAACGGGCACAGCACGGCATTGGTTATTTGGCGCAGGAAGCATCGGTTTTCAGGAAACTGAGCATCGAAGACAACATCCTGAGCGTACTGCAGTTGACCAAACTGACCAAAGCCGAACAGGAAGCCAAGATGGAATCGCTGATCGATGAATTCAGTTTGCAGCACATCCGCACCAACCGTGGCGACTTGTTGTCGGGCGGGGAAAGAAGACGTACCGAAATCGCACGTGCGCTGGCCACCGACCCCAAATTCATCCTCTTGGACGAACCATTCGCTGGTGTTGACCCGGTCGCGGTAGAAGACATCCAACGCATCGTGGCCCAGCTCAAGAACAAGAACATCGGCATCCTGATTACCGACCACAACGTACAGGAAACACTCGCCATCACCGATAAAACGTATTTGATGTTCGAAAGGCGGCATCCTCAAGGCCGGAATCCCTGAAGAACTTGTCGAAGACGAAATGGTGCGCCGTGTCTACCTCGGACAAAACTTCGAATTGCGCAAAAAGAAACTCGAATTCTAATGGAAACCCCGCAGGAAAAAACATGGCGCGAAGACCCGAAAAATTGGAAATGGGGCCTGTTTTACTACAACCCTGAAGACAAACGTTTATTCCCCAGAAAACAACTCAGGGAAATGGGTTGGACGACCAATTTCGCCAATCCGAAATCTATTTTGGCCATGATTGCTTTGATTGGCGGTTCAATAGGAATTATCTTGGGACTCGCCCATTTCAATTCGCCCTGCTAATTGATCGTCAGGTAATGCAATTGCCGCGGCGAACCGTTGAAAATATTGATGTCGACATTGCCTGGAATTCCTTCCACGCTGGCGCTTTCGGTGAATTGCCAGAACAGCCAATCGTCTTTGATGTCCTCGACAAAGAAATTGTAGTTGGCGATCCAGAATGTATAGTCGCTGAATTCTTGCTTTAGAAAATCATCGTAGTAATTTTCGCCCGTGTAGATGATGGGCCGCACTTTATAATGCTTATCGATTCTGTCCAGAAAACGACGCAATCCTTTCTTGAGGCTGTCGATCGATTGGTTCTTGGGCAATTTTTCGATGTCGAGCACAGGCGGCAAATCGCCGCTGCCCAGTTGGACGGTCTTGATGAAATTGTTGGCCTGCTCGATCGAGTTTTCGTTCGGGCGGTAATAATGGTAGGCGCCGCGGATCAGTTTTTTCTTCTTGGCCTGCTCCCAATTGTATTTGAAACACGCATCGGTCACGTCTTTTCCTGCCGTGGCGCGGATGAAAACGAATTGCAATAAAAAGGTATTTTCTACGTATTGCACCTTGTTCCAATCGATTTCACCCTGGTATTGCGAGACGTCAAACCCGATGACCTTGTCTTCGTATTTGCTCATCAATTGGTAATTCCGTACATCGGAAATCTTTTTGGATTCCTCGGTTTCGGTCTTGGAAATCTTGTGCGATTTGAATCCGAGGTAATAGGCCAGCCCATCGCGGTAATGGTAGATGACGCCAAACAGGAACGCCACAAACAAACAACCGAGCAACAATTGTAAACGCGCACCGCTCCAAAACGGGGATTTCTTCGCCGACCGCGTGGGTTTGCGCATACCGGCATTTCTTTTTACGGGACGTTTCCTCATAAACGCAAAACTACTTTTGGAGGAATTTATTGTTGATGACCGACAGCAAAACGTAAGTGACAATCACCAATGGGATTCCGAGGTATTGCAGCAAAACGAGTTCCAGTAACGCAATGATGAGGAAGACAATCTGCAACGCCATTTTCTTCAAATTGAAGTCTTTGATCTTGAGTGAAAACAACGGGATTTCGGCATTCAAAATGTACGCGCTGAACAAACTGATGCCGAGTAAAATACCGTGATCGGTCAAGGCTTCTATGACCAAAAACGATTCGGTGTGTTTCAAGACGAGCGGCAAGCTCATGACAAACAACGCATTGGCAGGCGTGGGCAACCCGATGAACGAATCGGTCTGACGCGTATCGATGTTGAATTTGGCCAATCGCATGCACGAACCCAGCGTAATGACAAAACCCAGAAACGGAATCCATTCGCCCTCCCAACCCGAACCGGTTCGCATCAACTGGAACATCACCAATCCAGGCGTAACGCCACTGGTGACCATATCGGCCAGCGAATCGAGCTGCAAACCAAGCGGTCCGGAAACTTTGAACAGCCGCGCGAAAAATCCGTCGAAGAAATCGAGGAAAATCCCGAGACAGACAAACAGAAAGGCCAGTTCATAATTTTCACGGAATGCAAAAACGATGGCGATGCAACCGCTGAGTAAATTTCCTAAGGTAATGGCATTCGGGACGTGCTTTTTGATATTCATTCTGGTGTGCTTTGAAAAACAAATTTAGCACAATAAGTTCAAGAGATGCGCGTTTTTTAGTAGACTTTTGTGCCGCCCGTCTTATTTTCCCCAAACGAGCGGATTAGCTCGGTAAAAATTTATATTTTTGGCAGAATTTAAAGCAAACACTGTTTGTAAAACATCAACTTGTGAGTAAAAAAATTGCGTTGCTGACTTTGCTTTTCGTAGGGATTTTGGGGTACAGCCAAGCCGTACGGAAATATTCGAATGAATTCATGAACATCGGTGTCGACGCCGCTGCATTGGGTATGGCCAACGCCGTGACCTCGAGCTCGCAGGACGTCAACGCGGGTTATTGGAACCCGGCCGGTCTCGTGAACCTCGAGGACAAGCAGGTCGCGCTCATGCACGCAAGTTATTTCGCCAACATCGCCTCATACGATTATGCGGCCTTTGCCACACCGATTGACCAGTACAGCGCCTGGGGAATTTCGGCGATTCGTTTTGGGGTCGACGACATCCTCAACACGACCGAGCTCATCGACGATCAGGGCAACATCGATTACAACCGCATCAGCAAATTCTCGACCGCCGATTACGGTTTTACCGTTTCGTATGCGCGCCGTTTGCAGGTACCGGGTTGGCAGTACGGGATCAACGCCAAGGTCATCCGACGCATCATCGGGAAATTTGCCAATTCATGGGGATTCGGGATCGATGCCGGGATACAGTTCGAACGCAACAACTGGAAATACGGGATTATGGTGCGCGACATTACGACCACCTACAACATCTGGAACATCGACGAGGAAGAATACGAAAAAATCAAGAACGCCATCGACGGACAAAACCAGGAATTGCCTGAAAGTTCCGAGATTACCATGCCCAAGGCACAACTCGGCGTGTCCAAAAAATTCGAATTCCATTACGATTATACGTTGCTCGCGGCGGTCAACCTCAACATGGAATTTACCAAAACCAATGACCTCATCGCTACCGATTTCGTCAGCATCGCACCGGCCATCGGCTTTGAAGGCGGTTACACCGATTTGGTGTTCCTGCGCGCCGGCTTGGGCAACTTCCAGAACATTACACAGATCGACGATTCGAAAAAATTGAGTTTCCAGCCCAACATCGGACTCGGGTTCAAATACAAGGGCATCGAGATCGATTACGCTTTGACCGATTTGGGCAACCAGAGCGCCGCGCTCTATTCGAACATCTTTTCACTCAAGGTCGACCTAGGAATTTTCAGGTAAGATGGAATTGCTCAAGAAACCCCTGTTCCTTTCTGCACTTTCGGGATTGTTATTGGCACTGAGCTGGCCTACCTACGGCTTTCCATTGCTCATTTTCTTTGGATTCGTCCCGCTACTCATGGCCGAAACCCAACTACGCGGAACCGGAAAAAAAGTCAAGATCAAGGTATTGGCCAACGCCTACCTCACTTTTTTGCTTTGGAACCTGATCACGACCTGGTGGCTTTTTTACGCCTCGGCAGTCGGGATGCTGTTTGCCGTACTCGTCAATTCGTTGCTCATGAGCGTTTTGTTTTTGGGCTATCACGTGGTTTCGAAACGCATCGAGCGCCAATGGGCGTTGTTGTTCCTGGTGGCGCTTTGGATCAGTTTCGAAAAGTTCCACCTCAATTGGGATTTCTCGTGGCCGTGGCTCAACCTTGGACATGTGTTCGCCGATTTTCCGCAGTGGATCCAATGGTATGAATACACCGGAACCTTTGGCGGTTCGCTTTGGATTTTAGCCATTAATGCATTTGTATTTACAGCTATCCAGAACAGCAAACAGGAAAATTTCCGCGCGATTATAAAATCTATTTTACCGAAAACCGCCGTGTTTATTGCGGTTCCGATTGTCATTTCGATGTGGATCTATTACACTTACGAATCGACGGGAAAAACCAAGGAAGTTGTTTTGCTGCAACCCAATATTGATCCGTACACCGAAAAATACGACACCCCGAATTACCTCATCACCAAAGGCTTGCTCGAACAGGCCGACGCCGTCATCACGCCGCAAACCGAATTCCTGATCGCACCCGAAACGGTTCTGGCCGAAAGCGCACCTTTCGACAATTTCTATTATTCGCCGAGTTTGATGATGATGAAAAACTACCTGCGCCAACATCCGAAAGCGGAATTGTTGTGGGGCATCGACACCTATAATTTTGTATTCGATCCAAAAAATGTCACACCGTCCTCGAACCTGTACCGTCCGGGCATGTGGGTCAATTTTTACAATGCGGCCTTGTTCATCAACCACGACCCCGCCATCCAAAAATACTACAAATCGAAACTCGTTGTAGGCATCGAGAACCTGCCGTACAAATCAGTTTTGGAGCCATTGCTGGGCAATTTCATGCTCGATCTGGGCGGGACGATTTCGACCAAAACCATCCAAAAGGAGCGCACGCCGTTTACATCCGACGATGGCACAAAGGTCGCACCGATCATCTGCTACGAATCGGTTTACGGCGAATATGTATCGGGGTTTGTGAAAAACGGCGCGGGTTTTCTGGCCATCATCACCAACGATGCCTGGTGGGACACGACCCAAGGCCACAAACAGCACTTGACGTTTGCTTCGTTGCGCGCCATTGAAACCAGACGCGACATCGCCCGCAGCGCCAACACCGGGATTTCGGCCTTCATCAACCAGAAAGGCGACATCACGAGCCGCACGAAATATGGCGAAAAGATTGCATTGCACGGAACGGTACAACTCAACGACCAACTCACTTTTTACGTCAAATATGGCGATTATATCGCGCGCATCTGCAACTTCATTTTCTTGGGATTGCTGCTGGCAGTGGTGGTCCGTTTCCGGAAAATCAAATACTGATTGTTATTGGCCGCGGTAGAATAAAATCGTACTGAAAGTCTTGAATACGATGTTGATGTCGAGGAAGATACTGCGGTGCTTGATGTAATACAGATCGTATTGCAACTTGATTAAGCTGTCATCGATCGAATCCCCATACGAATAATTGACCTGCGCCCAACCCGTGAGTCCAGGCTTGATGACATGACGCGTTTCATAAAAAGGCATTTTTTCGGCAATCTCGGCCACAAAAACAGGACGCTCCGGTCTGGGCCCGATGACCGCCATATCGCCTTTGAGGATATTGATGAACTGCGGGAATTCGTCGATGCGCGCCTTTCGCAGAAACTTGCCGAAGGCCGTGATCCTCGAGTCGTTGATTGTCGTAAAGACGGCACCGTCCTTTTCGGCATTCTTGACCATCGTACGGAATTTAAGGATCTTGAACACCTCGCCGTTCTTGCCCACACGCTCCTGGGTGTAAAACAATTTACCGCGGTTGCCCAGCAGGTTGCCCAGCAGGATAAATGGAAACAACACCAACGTCATGGCAATGCCGACCAATGAAATCAGGATTTCAAGGATGCGCACCACGAGCAGGTACAAATGGTTCTGGTTGCTGCGGCTGAACGGAAAATAACGGTAAAAATCACGCGCCACATACTGCACCGGAATGCGCTGGGTAATGTTTTCATAGACCTGCGTGTATTCGCGGATGATGAAACCGTGCTCGAGCAGGTGGATCAATTGGTTGTAGAGGTTGACGGTAATCCCGTCGGTTTTTTGCGAGGCGATGACGACTTCGGAAATCGAATTTTCGGTCACGAACCGCTCCACTCCATCGATGTCGATGTGGTGGATGAATTCGTCTACCTCCGACGCGGCATTCCCCATACTGTCTGAGTTGACATAGCCCATGACTTTGTAATGCGGATCGACGCTCTCGAGTCCCGTAACCAGTTCCTCCACTTGGTCGCGGTCGCAAATCAAGATGACCTTCTTGATGAAACGGCTCGATGCGAGAAAATGTACATAAATGAGGCGCCAAATGAGCAATGACAATAAAATGGCCAAGAAGAAATACAAAATCTGCACCCTGTTTGACGGCAACACCGGCGTGTAAATCGGTGTCAACAGGTAAATCAAAACGGTGGTCGAAGCGGTCAGGATCGTACTCTTGATGACCTGAAACTGGTTGCTGGCCACTTGCAGATTGTACATCTCGAATACCGTACCGATGATGTTGATGTACAATCCCAGGACGATTACCCAATAAAAATTGGTCGTCGAAATGTTGAAATAAACAAAGTTGAAAAAAATGTCGCCAACAATATACAATCCGAGCAAGACAAAAATGATATCAAAAATCCGCAGCAGGATCTTCCGCTCAGAAATTTCGAAATGTATTTTTTTGTTGTTGACCATACAAGCAGGAACGCTAGATTTAAGTCACGCAATTTAGTGAATAAATGCTGACAATCTTAAATCTATCGTAAAATTTCAAGCCAGGCCGATTGCACTTTTTGGGTGTCAAATTCACGGGTAAGCAAAAACGCATTTTGAACTATTTTACTTTTTATTTCTTGGTCATTAATGAGATTTATCACGCATTTTGCCATTTCATCAGTATCATTATCCGCAACAAATAAGGCCGTTTTGCCATGTTCCAACAAAAAAGGCAAACCGCCCACATTGGTCGAAACCACCGGAATCCCGAGTGCCATGGCCTCGATCACGCTGACCGGCATGTTATCGTAATGGGTCGTGTTGATGAAAATATCGTAAGCTTCGGACAGTTTGAGCCAGTCGGCTTTGGACAGCTTTCCCGTAAATTCAACCGAAACCCCAAGGCTTTCGGCCAGTTGTCTGGTTTTTTCGAGGTTGCCGTTTTTATCGGGGCCAACCATACACAACTCGGCATCCGGAAATTGTTTTTTGACTTCATGCAGCACCTTTACCGCCATTTGCGGGTTGTACAAATCCGAAAAAGAACGCACCCAAAGCAATTTGGGCTTTAATTTTTTCCTTTCGGTAAACACATAATGGGCCGTATCGATGGCATTCGGAATCTTGAGGGTTTGAAATCCGGCATTTCGGAACGCCTCCCAAAGGTAACCCGAAGGCGCCACATTGACATGGGCATGGGAAAAAACCAACCGGCACAGCTTGGGATTGCGACGCAGCCTGTTCGGCAAATCACCCCCGTGCAGGATCGGAATGTATTTCAAACCAAACAACCGGCACAATTGGCTCACGGCCACCGCATACCAAAAATTGACGGTGCTGTACGTATCGATCAGTACATAATCGGTAGTTTGGCGCAACGAAATGGTTTTCCAGACCATGTCCAGCAGACGCGACAGCTTGTTTTTCTTATCGGAAGCATAGCGCACCACATAGCCATTTTGCGCCAAAAGCGGGCCGAGCATTTCTATCCCGGTCGTGTTGGCGCCGTGTGCAGACAATTTGTTACCGATATACAGCAGATTCAGAGACGCCATAAGGATTGCTTTTCTGAATGGAAATTACTTTTTCTGGGCGGAAAAAATTTCAAAAAGAATAAAGGGCCAAACCAATTTCCTCAGGATCTGCACCTTAAAAAAGCGGTTGAAGACTTCTTTTATTTTCCCGATCGTCGTTTCGTGGTATTCCCCCGTAAAATCGCTGCCCGCCAATTTGCGCCCGACTTTGTACAGTATATTTTCGGTCGGACCGGACACGATCACGTAACCGTCGGGTTTGAGCAAGCTGTTGAATTTCTCGAGGTATTCGGGCAGGATGTCGAGCGGAATGTGTTCCAATACATCAAAAGCCACAATAAAATCGAAGGTGCGTCCTTTGAAAATCCTGCTTGAAGAAATCGCCTTGAACAAAATGGATGCTGTCGGGATACGAAATGGTCTTGGAGAGCAATCGAACCGGCGTCAAATCAAGATCCAAGGCATACAAGCGGTGTCCTTTTTGCGCCATCGCATACGAAAAAACGCCCGTGCCGCAACCAAAATCCAAAATCTCGGCATTGGCTTTATCCAAACTGTCGATAAACGAAGAAGCCACCGAAAGCCGTTTCCAGAAAATATAATCGATGATGGGATTTTTGTGCGCATAGGCCGGAAGGGCCGCTTCCGACAAAACTTCATCTGTTCCTTGGTGGTGCAATAAATCTGCAATGGCTTGCTTGAACAGTTTCTTGGTTACATTCATGTCTTGACTTTAGAAATCTTAAGTGCGTAAAACTAAGGGATAAATTGATAACACACAAACAATCCGCGCAGCCTTTACCCTACTTGGAATCGATTCTTTTTAAATCTTGAACAGATAAACCGCGCCTATTTTATTGACCAATATCATCCCGGGTTCAATTTTATCGGTGACGACATAACTGACTTTTTTGGATTTCAAGAAAGCAATTTTCTGCTCCGGGCCCATCGTTTTGAGCTTTTGGATGTCCAAATACCACTGCACAAATTTATTGGCATTGCCCTCGATGAGCATTCCCGCACCTTTTCCGTCGAGCACCACCGAGCGGTCTGCACCGGCCCTGATGTAAAAACTGCCATAAAAAACGGCATCCTTGGGCGTGTGCTGTTTGATGTAATCGATCATGTGGCTAATGTCGCTGTTGCGGCCCAATTCGTCTGGATTGGAAACCTTGAGCGTGGAAGGATAAATATTGGTCATGAGGTCGTCGCCGAGCACCGGAATCTTGGCAAACAAAGGCAAAGAAGACAGCGACAGGAAAACAAAGAAGCCGATGACGGCAATCCTTTTGTACAGTTCCTTGACCGCAAAACGGGAGAAAAGTTCCACGATAAACAGGTAAAGTCCAATCTGCAACAGCACGAGCAACAGCTTTTGGATGCGGATCAGTTGGAACGCCATCCGGATGTTTTTGTGCAGCAATCGATTGGCCGCGCTTTCTACATAAACAAAGCTATTGGCCGCAATAAAAAGCACCAGTATCGTAAACAACAAAATCTTGAAATTCCTTTTGCCTTCCGAACGGTCGAAAAAATAATACCCCAGGAAAGGAATCAGCAGGAAAAAGGTAATCGGTCGGCTCCAGGCTGGGATAAAAATCATCGGGTCGAGAAACGAACCGCTGATCCGTTGCAAAAATGCCTCGTTGTACAACGCCTGGCTGTACTGCAAATCGACCTTGATGTTGGTCGTATAGGTCAGCAGGTACGGCATCATCCCGATCCCGAAAAACACGCCCGCAACAATCAGGTCGCGCCACATGGCTAGGCTGAGTTTTTTTTCTTCAAAACCGCGGTAGGCCACGAAAGCCGCAGCACAGACAACCAGCAATCCCACGCCACTGATGGGATGGAAATTGAGCAACAGCCCCAAAATCAAACCCGAAACCGCCATGCGGTACTTCTTGAGGTAACAGTAGGTCAAAAACGGCAGCGGTGCCAGGGCGATGAACAACGTGCGCGGCATAATGGTCCACAAGCTCGAAATGCCCAACAATTCGCCACCAGGCGGCCATAAAATTCCCCTGAAAAAAACCGAGAAGGCCAAGGCCAGCAGAAAGTCCCGGCGCAAGGTGTAGAAAAAGAAAAACCACAACACCCCATACAAAATGTGCGAGAAAAAACTCAAAAGGTTGAGTGCCTGTAGGTAATCGCCGTGGGTCAGTTGGGCAAATCCGCGGACGGTTTCGACATAAAAAGGCGTGTAATATTTGACATCGTTGATGTCACTCAGGTACAAATCGTTTTGGTACAGCGCCGGATTGTCGAGCTTCTTGCAGATCGGGATGATGTTGGCCAAATCCGAAGAAATTTCCAAGACGCTGGCGTCGCGGTTGTCAATATAATACCCCAATGCGATGCACACATTGACAAACAGGACGAGCAATACCTTCTTGTAATTCATAATCAGTTATTGGGTTTGGGTGCATTGATGATGTCGTATTGGATCGCCTGCAACAGCAATTGGAAACCGAGGATGATCGACAAGGTAAAAACCATGATCGTCCCGGTAGGCGCCAAAATATCGTGCGAGTAATAGTAAATCCATTTGATGATGCCAAAAACCACCCCGAAAAGGAACAGCGGCAATCCGGTCAGCAGGTACAAAGAGGCGATGTTGAAATCGTAAAGGAAATACTCCTTCAAAATCCGCTTGAAATACACTTTGATAAGGCTCGTGGAAAACACCAACGGCATGTGCCACACCTTCATGCTCGAAATTTCATCGCCGTAAATGGCCGGCATGGCCACGTCCTTGATCCTGGCCTTGATGAAATAAAGTTGCGAGATCAATGAGGTCTCAAAGAAATAGCGGCTCGAAAGTTTGGAGAAATCGAGCTGTTGGAGGTAAGACACCTTGATCGCAAGATAACCGTTGTTGGGATCGAAATTGTTCCAATAGCCGGTCGCAATCTTGGTCAGGAACGACAACATCAGGTTGCCCATCCGACGCCCGAACGGCATCTTCTTGAGCGCGTTCAAATCGCGGAAACGGTTGCCTTTGGCCATGTCCGCATCGTTCTTGAGCAACGGAAAAATCAATTGGGGCAGGAATTTAGGATCCATCTGGTCGTCGGCATCCATCTTGACGACAATCTCAAATCCGTGGTCGATGGCATACTGGAAACTTTTCATCGTGGCCCCGCCGACGCCCAGGTTGACCGGGTTTTCGAGGAAAACGATTTGCATCGGATGCTGGGCCGCCAAACGGATCGCGTCCTGGTCCATCGGTTCCGGGCTTTTGTCATCGGTAATGATCACCGCATCAATGAAATCGGGAAGTTTGGCCACCACGTCGCAGATGTGCCTCGACGCATTGTAATACGGGATGGCGACCGCAATCTTGGCTTTATGCAGTTTGTTGATTTTCATTCTTGATTAAAAAAATTGGTGACATCAAAAGGATCGTGACAAACATAAACAATCCGAGAAGCCCGAATAATACACGGTAAATATACAATTGTTCGCCAAAGAACAAAGTAACGAGCATCGAAATAACCAATCCTTTGAGCGCCATTCGCATATTGGGAAAGTTGGGCATCTTGACAAAAAGATACCCCACGAGCCATCGGAAATACATAAAAACCCCCACCAGCCCGACTTCATTGATCAAGCTCAGGTACGTATTGTGCGCCGAGGAAATCAGGTCGAGCCTGTTGTTAAATCCAATCCCAAACGGAATGATGTAAGGATTGTCGTAGAGGTATTTGAGGTACAGCATCGAAAGCTCCTTTCGGCCCGACCCCAAATCTTCGTAGAGCTCGTCGGCCCTGGCCGATTGCAGCGCATTCGGGCTCTTGATTTTCTTCTCGACGCGGACTTCGTAGACTTCCTTGATTTTTTCGACGAGCATCGGCGTGACGGCAGAAACCCCAATCATCATGACCGTCAGGACGATGGTCGTGATGATGAATTTACCGGTTTCACGGATGAAAAAGTACAACAGGAAAACGGCCAAACCCACATAGGAAGTTCGCGAACCGCTCAAGATCAAGGTAATCAGCGAGATGATGATGGTCGTTATGAGCAGCGTCTTGCTGATCTGGACTCTTTTTTCGTTGACCAATCCGACGGCCAGCACGAACACAATCAGCGTGGTCATGCCCAATACGATCTTGTTTGGCCCCAGTGTACCCGATAAAAACCCGTAGTAACCGCGTTCGTACTCGGCGTTCCACAAAAATGGGATCAATTTGAAATTCTGCAGGATCACGATCAGAAAACACAGGCAGCCAAAGATAAGCGTACAGGTGACAATCCGTTTGAGGTGTTTCAAATCCTGTATGATGATGATCAGGAATATCGTTGCGATGTAAAACGCCCAAAAGTGGAACAGGTATAGCAGCGATTGAAAAATCCAGTACGGTTTGTCGACAATGATCGCGTGCACACAGGTCGGGATCATCATGAAATTGCAATAAAACAAGAACTGGTGCAGGAACCGGAGTACCTGCGTATTGCTGATGATGCCGTTGAGCAGGTTGTAATTCCTGAAGTAAAAAATCATGATCACGAGCCCCGCAAAGTCGAAGATGCGCAATTCGTTGTTTCCCTTTACGCTGTAAGTCATCACCGGAAGGTTGTAGAAATAGGAAAACAGCATGAGGTATGTAGAAACGATAACGATCTTGGTTTTACCCAATTCGTTCATGACATCCTGAAAAGTTTTTTCTCTATCCATTGGCATTGATGCGCGAAAGCCAGTTCAGGTATTTCCCCAAAACCGCGTCCCCGACAAAAGTAGTATAAATAAGATTATGCAAGGCATTTGCGTAATTTTCGCGTACATTTTTATCGTCGATCATCTGCTGCAAACCCGAAACGAAAGCATCCAGATCGCCATCACCGACAATAATGCCTTGGCTGTGGTCCATGATTTCGGGAATTTCCCCAACCCTGGTCACGACAGCCGGCAGTTTAAACAGCCCGTATTCGAGCAGCGAAACCGGCAAACCTTCCGAATGCGAAGTCAGGATCCCAATCGAGGCTTGGCGCAAAATGCCCGCGATATCATTGCGCGATCCGTAGATGAAAACGTGTTGCTGCAAACCGTCGGCTTCGACTTGGGCGTGCAAACGTTTCGAATAATCGTCCCCAAAATCCTTTCCCACCAGATGGAAGGTCCAATCGGGATGACTTTGTTTGAGTTTTTGGGCAATGTCCAATAGAAAAAAATGGCCCTTTTGCGGACGGAGGTTGGCCAGACACAAGATGCGTTTGCCTTCTTGGCCCTGCAACACTGTTTCCTTTCGCCCATCTTTGAGATTGTCCTCGAGTACAAAATTGGGCAGGTAGATCACTTCCTGGCAACGCAGGTGGCGCTTGCCCCAATCGAGCAGCTTTTGGTTGACCGCGATTTCCCCGGCAAAAAAAACCGAAGCCATTTTGAGCGCCTTGTGCTCCCGTTTCTCCAGAAATTCACTGTTCCCATAATGATCGTGCCAAATGATCCTGATTTTGGGATAGATGCATTTGAGCAAAACTGCCAGAAAAAAAGAAGTGCTGTGCGCATGCAGGATATTGGCCTGGTGCCTTACCGCAAATCGGCGCAACGCCCAAAGGGCTTTCCAGTCGAGTGTCTTTTTTTTGTCCAGGAACAAATATGGAACCTGTGGCTGTAATTGTTCGCGCAACGGCCCTTGCTTTCGCGTGACGACCAAACCCGAAAACCCCACTTCGCGGTGCAGTGCATTGGCATAGTTGACCGCCATGCGTTCGGCACCACCGGCTTCGAGGCTGTCGATGAGTTGTATGATTCGTTTGTCTTTCATCTTTTGACGGAATTTTGGAGCAATTGCCGGATCGAGGATTCGAATACATCGGTCGTGTATTGCCGCGACCATTGCATCCCGGCCGCCGCCATGGTGTGGTACCGTTGCTGATCGGAGCGCAAGGCGGAAATTTGGGCAGCGTCTTTTTCGAGATCCATCTCCAACAGCACGCCCCGTTTGCCATGGCCCAGCATGTCCGGCACGCACGAAACCGATGACGAAACCGGAAGGCAACCCCAGAACATGGCCTCGGCCACGACTTTGGGCCAGCCCTCACTTTGCGACGGCAACAGCAGGAAATGACTTTGTTGATAGGCCATCCTAACGGTCGCTTCGGATTGATTTCCCTTCAGGAACACGGCGTCTTGGAGCCCATGCTGCGAAATATAACTTTCGAGACTGGCCCGCTCTTTTCCTTCGCCGTACATTTCTAAAGTGACCGGATTCCCCAATTGGCGTAGCTTTTCGACCAATTGAACCGCATACATCGGACGCTTGCCCGGGGCCAATGTCCCGACAAACAACAACCGGATACCGCTTGCGAAAGACCGCGGTTCAACCGGAACCTTATCGGATTCTTTATAGGTGGCCGTAAAAAAAGGCTTGATATTTTGGGAACTTCCAGGCCATTGGCCATAGACGAGCACCTGCATGTTTTTGGTCAAAAAAGTATTCGATAAAATCCAACGTTGCCATTTGTAACTCCAGGGTTGGCGCGCATCCGGGTCCCAATTTCCCGCATACTTGGCCGTTTTGGGTTTGCCCGGAAACAAAATCTGGAGGAAGCAGCCCAGCAACCCGATGTTGCCCGGACAACGCAAATGGATGTGGTCTGCCCGTTGCATCGCCCTGAAAATGCGGAAACCGATGCGCGGGATTTTCCACATGGTCTTTGCGATCGACGCCATATTGAGGATGTTGAAGTCGCTGATTTCCCTGAAATTGATCGTTGGGTGTTCGTAAGCCATATCGACCGCCGATTTAGGTTGGGCCGACAGCGGCGCGACCACGATGACCTCATCGACATATTTGAACCAGATGTTCATTTCCCGCACATAGGGCGCATAGGACCAATACTGGCCTTTTTCGGTTAAATGCGGTACTTGTGTGATGATGGCAAACTTCATATTATTTGTTGCTTATGGCGGTAAACGGACCGATCAGTGTGACATCGGCCATTTGGGCGAGTTGCATGATATCGTTCGAATACGACGAACGGATCACAACCGGGAAAGGCCATTCCTTGATGCTTTCCACGACGCGCTGCAGCTTGTCTCCCGTTGGAAATTCATTGATGATCAATCCTTTTTTCCCTTTGTTGTAAAGATAAAAACCACCGTTAAAACTTCTTTGTACACTGGTTTTGGTGCTGTATCCGTGCCTGTAAAGGTCGCACAAAAAATAAAATTTTCCTTCCTGAAAATACCTGGCTTTCGGATGCTGCTCTAAAAAAGCAAACATTTGTTCGCGTTCCTGTGTAAAGAGATCGATCTGCTTTTTCCATTGTCCGCCCAGCAACACATAGCCGTAACCGTACAAAGGTCGCGGACCTTCTGCCATCGGCATGTAGAACCCAGCGCCAAAAACGGGACTGATGCTTTCGATCTTGATTCTGTTGTCGGGATTTTTGCGGGTCGCGGTGTCGTACTTTTGGCCCACCCGATTGGTATGCATCTCGAATCCCGGGCCACAGAAAGTGCCTTTGGCCTCGATTTCAATCCCGACGAGCCAAGGCAAAACCACCGCCGCTAGCAGCACCGGCCGCAGGATCCTGTGTCTCATCAGCCAATCGAATCCCAAAAGCAGCAGCACGAGCAAGGCCGGCAGCACAGTCATCGAATATTTGTACATCGGATAAAAACCAAACCATAAAAAGGGCGAAACCGAAAGCAGCAACAATCCGAGAACCGCCATCGAAATGGATTGCCCGGCAACCTTGAGCGCACGCAGTTTGACCAACGCAAACAGCAACAACAGCAATAAGGCCGGTGTCAAGAATGCGCTTGCCGAGGCCAGCATCGCCAGGGCCGAAACCTCGCTTTTCTCGAGATAGCCCGTTCCGGAGGTGATGGTTTGCCGTATCTCCGCCAAATCATAACCGCTGATGCCAATACAGACCAGGGCCAAAACAACCCCGATGCTATTGGCTATTGCTATTTTTACCGCAAGCCACCACGTTCTTTTCCCATAATGTCCAAACGGATGGAAATACAGAAACAATCCGGCATACAACGGCAGTGCCATGAGCATCGTCCAACGAAAAGGCACCGAAAGGCCAAACAAGACCATCGATCCGACCAGGTAAAAGTATTGCCCGCGTTTCAAAAACCGCACGAACACCAACAGCGACGCCAACAGCAAAGCAAAGGCGATGTTGGAAGCGTTGATGATCAAACTGTGGAACAGCAGATCGGGCAACAGCAATGGCAACAGCAGGTAAAAATACAAACGGTTTCGGGCAGTAACGATCGAATCACCGCTGAACAGGCTTTCGAGCAACAAAACCAAAAATGCCAACACCAAAAATCCAGACGCAAAGGAAACCGACACGGCAAAGACGCGCAAACTGGTTTCCTGCTGCAATCCGCTCATTTCCAGCAACCAATCCATCCCGGAATGGTAAGCGGCATAAGGCGGTTGAATGTAAGGATTCCGGCCACAGAGATGGTACAAAATGGTCGCCGCATCATCGCCTTCGACATAATTGAAATTGAGCGTACAGCCCAACAGCAAGCCAAAAAGCAACAGGTAAAACAGGATGGCCAAATGGGTGTTTCTCATTGTACTGGATCGCTTGATGTGGTCCAAATATAGCAGATTATTTGCGCAGCGTTTGGTAGAAGGCGATGTTTTTTTGGACAATCGGTTCGAGCGCATATTTGTTTCGTGCAAAGGCTGCCCCGTTCTGCTGTATTTGCTTTACTTCTGCCGGATGCTGCAATGCCCAGATGATTTTGTCGGCAATGTCCTGCGGTTGGTACGGATCGCACAGCAATCCGGTTTTTCCATCCTCGATGGTTTCCGGTCCCGGTCCGAGTTTGGTGAACACCACGGTTTTCTGCATAACCATCGCTTCGGGCGCGACCAGTCCCTGCGTTTCCATGTGCGAAGGAAAAACACAGACTTCGGCCTCGGCGTATTTTTTTGGGATGTCGACATGCGCGATCGAGCCGTGAAAATGGATACTTTCCCCCGCATCGCCCAGTTGCGGGAATTCTTTTTTGTGAAGCATTTCGATGTAGGAACTGCCATCGGGGAATTGCCAATCCCTTCCGTAGATTTCAAGTGTAGCCGATGGACAGGCGCGTTTGACGATCGGAAATGCCTGGATGAGTTGGCGTATCCCTTTCTTTTCACAGACGGTTCCGGCAAAGACAATGCGCCCCGGAACAACCGGAATGTTTAACGGTTGGAACAAATCGGTGTTGATCGGGTTGCTGATCAGCGGCACTTCATTGCCATGGTAGCTCAGGTATTTATGGGTATGCGATTTCACATAGTCGGATACGGCCACAAAAGCATCGGCACGCGCAAACGACCTTTTCTCCTGAAAGCCTTTCCACCAATTGATGCCACGGTTTTCCCCTTCGGCGAAAAAATGATGCCCGCCGTGCAGACGGATCACGTATCTGATGCCCTTTAATTTTTGAAGGAACGCCAATCCGAGTTCGGCCGATTCGACCACATCGATCGGATGCTCCGCATGGATTTCGCGGATTTTACGGTTGATTTCCCTGAAATTGTTCCACCAGCTCAAGCCTTTGGTGTGGTAACGGATCAGGCGGTAAACGTGTACGCCTTCTTCGGTATATGCTTCCTGTTGCGGCACATAATTCATCCCCACGACGCTCACGCGGAATCCATGCTTGACCAATTCGGTAGCCATCGTCTTGATGAAACTGCCGATGCCGCCGTGCGGAAAATCGGGTCTTGGGTATTCATTGGTCAGGTAACAGATGTGCATCACTGGTGTTTTTGGATAAAGGTTTCGATGGGCAGGTAAAAATCGTCAAGATGGGCCTTGATTTTGGATTCGGGCCAATGCCACCAGGCCACACGGTTCATCGCTTCGATGATTTCCGGATCGTGTTTCATTTCAATGATTTTCGCCGGAACGCCGCCCGCCACCGCATAATCCGGGAGGTCTTTGGACACCACCGCCCCGGCCAAAATGGTCACGCCGTTGCCGATCTTGACCCCCGGCAGAATGGTCGCGTTGGTTCCAATCCAAACGTCGTGTCCAATCGAAATACCCGATTTTTGGGGCCGTAATTTTTGGGTGATTTCGCCCACGCGGTAATCCTTCCCATCGATGTGCACCGAATCGTTCGCACCGGCCAATTCGTGGAACAGCGGAAACGAAGTCACGTTGCCCTGGGTATGGTAACCCGAGTCGCAAACAAAATTGACGTTGGCCGCAATCGAACAGTAATTGCCGATCTCGAGCGCACTGCCCTGGTACCATCGCCAAACAAAAGCCCCATTGTCATAGGTTTTGGTCCCGACCTTTGCCCAAGCGGCATCCTTGAGCCAAGTCGCATTTCGCCCCTTGAGGTAGCGGTAATATTTGATTCCGAGAAACTTCCACAATAAATTCCTAAAAAATTGCACCATGGTTGTTGTTTTTATTTGTTTTCTAAAACCGGATCGGCTTGCGTTGGGTTGATCTGTCGCTTGATATTCTGGGACGCCTTTTGGTGGTCTTCTAAAATGACCTGGCTCCAGCGTTTCATGTCGGGGTCCATGCCTTTTGCGGCTGCGGTCCGTATTTGCTGTACGATTTCCTCCTTGCCGTTGAGCCAAAATACCGCCTGGTCGGGCATCGTCCTGAAATGCTGGAAACGGTAGACTTTTTCAACCGACCAATTCGGATCCTTGCGGTTGGGCTGGTTGTAATTGAGAAACAGGCAAGGTTTGTCGAACATCGAAAAGTCGAACGCCATCGTCGAACCGAGGTTGACGACCATGTCGCAATAATACACCGTGCTGACGAGCAAACGCACGTCTTCATAAAGCGGATACACCTCTGACCAACCCGCCGATCGGCCAAAATTCCACAACGGCGGCGCTTCCTTGAGCAAATCGCCATGCTTTTCAATGATGGACTGGTAACGGCCCGAGAAATCGACCGGGCAACGGCGCACGAGGATTTGGTATTGCTGTTTCAGTTCGGAATCGGCTACGGCTTCGGCCAGGTCTTCCAAATATTTGGCGTCATCGGGCGAGGTCGTTTCGTCATCACCCGAAAAGCAAATGATTTTTTTATCCGGATCGAGTTGGTATTGGGCGAAAAATTCGTTTCTATCCATCACATATTCGGGATACTGGTAAAACTCGAATTGCGGCGTACCGGTAACCTGTACTTGATTTTCGGGAATTTCGGGATAAAACGTCTGGATCTCGTTTTTCATGTGGGTCGACCACACGAGGTAGCGGTCGGCAAGCAAGGCCATTCGCGCCTTGGGCAGGTTGTCCCACGAATAGATAACGGTAGCGCTTGGAATGCCCAAGTCTTGCGCAGCAGCGAAAATCGTCGGCATCTTGAGCCCGCGTTGGTGCAGACAGAAAACACGGTCGGGTTTGATCTGTTCGAGCAATATTTTGGCCTGTGCATAAAACGGATTCTTGCGCAGGGCTTTCTGGTAGGCCGTTTCCAATTTCAGGATCGAGTCGTAACTGCGGTAAAACGGCGCAAGCCTTTCGATTGCCTTGTAAAACAGCCGTTTGGAAAATCCCTTGTGTTTGGTGTTCCAATTGTACAGGATCTCCGGATTTTGGGCCATCCGCGCATTGTAACGCAAACGGCACAGGCAGATGAGTTCGCGCAGGAAACGCTCTTTGGCCGATTCGGTATAATCGGGAATGGAAACCTCTTGCGAAAAATCCTTGAGTTGCCTGAGATAAGTAATCGTATCTGGACTGAAATTGTGCATCAAAACCAATTCCGCGTCGGCATCGTCAAACACCCTGGAGTACAAGTAATTCCGAATTCCTACCCCGTCGGGAAACAATAAAAGCAATTTGTTTTTCTGCATGTTGCGCGCACGATTTTGAATGCCAAATATCGTTTATTTCTGACGAATGAAAAAATTACGCGGCGATTTCTGCAATCAAATGTCCCTGAACTGTTTCTGGTGGTTCAACGCCCAGATGGCGTCATTCTGCAGCGACTCGAGAAACAAGGCTGCACTGTTGCCCGTCCCGTAATCGGCTTTGGCTTCCGAACGGCTATGCGAACCGATCATCCCTAGCCCGTGACGGATGCTTTGCACGTCATAACCGACATTGACGATATCGGCATGGAGCGCCCGGTTTTGCTGACGCGTCCCAATATTGATGATCGGCAAACCGTAATAAGGCGCCTCACGAATCCCGGCGCTGCTGTTCCCAATGATGAACTCGGCATTTTTGAGCAAAGTCAGGAAATATTCGAAGCGCAACGAAGGATACACCTTGAAACGCGGATGATTCTTGAGTTTGTCGTACGCCCTCAGAATCGATTGGCTGCCCAGGTCGTTGTTCGGGTAGACGACGATGTAATGCCGATCGTCCGCGAGCAAAGCCTCAACAAAGGCATCGGCGTATTGCTGCATGAACTTGGCTTCGGTCGTCACGGGATGGAACATCGCCATCGCAAATTTTTCAAAACCGATGTCATAATACGACTTGACGGTCGGCAAATCGGGTAAATCATCCGAAAACATGATGTCGACATCGGGCGAACCGATCGTAAAAATCGATTCGGCCAATTCGCCCATCTGGATCAAACGGTTCTTGGCCTGCTGGTTCGACACGAAATGCACATGGCTCATCTTGCTCGTCGAATGACGAATGAGTTCATCGATCGTCCCCGAAACCTCGCCGCCTTCGATGTGCGCCACGAGAATATTGTTGAGCGAGCCCACGATGGCACCCGCGAGTGCCTCCACACGATCGCCGTGGATCACGATCATTTCGGGATCGCATTGCTTGACGTAGGCCGACAAACCTTCGATGGTCTTGGCCAGGGTCAAATCCATGGTGGTTTCGTGCGTATGGTTCGAAAAAGTATGGATGTTTTTATAATGGCATCGTTCGATTTCTATAAGCGTATAACCGTATTCCTGCTGCAGATGCATGCCGGTCACAAACACAAAAGGCTCAAATCCTGGCGCGTTTTCGAGCGCCGAAATGAGCGATTTGATCTTGCCGAAATCGGCGCGTGTACCGGTAAGAAATAAGATTCTTTTCACTACGATTTGACGATATAAGAAATGGCGTTCGAATACGGAAGTTTCTTGATTTCGGCTTTCTGCGCAAAGAAATCGTCGACGGCTTTATTGGTGCCGGCAAAGGCGCCGTAGTCGTCAAAGATGATGATGCCGCCCGTGGTGACGCGGTCGTACAATCTTTCGAGTACTATCTTGGTCGGTTCATACAGATCGACATCGATGTGCAAGAGCGAAATCTTGAGGTGCGGATTT
Organism: Flavobacterium sp.; assembly: GCF_047602195.1. Classification (GTDB taxonomy): domain Bacteria; phylum Bacteroidota; class Bacteroidia; order Flavobacteriales; family Flavobacteriaceae; genus Flavobacterium. The sequence goes on along the minus strand of NZ_JASGHW010000004.1, from coordinate 1,375,096 downwards.
TTGTCGAGGTAATCGGGCAAGGTCTGCAAAATATCGCCCTTGATGATGTCGACGTTTTTGTTCAGCCCTTGCTTGTCGAGCAATTCGTTGATTTCTTCGTAGGAGATGCTTTTGCCGCCATTGGTTTCGGCCACGAATGCATCGCGTTTGGATTTGTCTTCTTCGAAAACCGCTTCGGGAAAATCCCCGAAAATATCAAACCCGATCACTTTGCGGCTGCCGGTTTGTTCGAGCAGGTCGCGGAATTTGATCCAACGGAAAAACGAATTCCCCTTGAAAATCCCAAATTCTACGATTTCCCCGCGCACGGTGGCCGTTTGCCTGAAGAATTCCAGGTGCGACAAAAATTTGCTGAACCGCGCCGGGTCGGCCGTGGCGTAGAATTCGTTTTCGTATTCAAATCTCCTGTTCAAATCATAAAGTTTGTCCATCTTGAATGTCGTTAAAGGTTAACTGCTCATCGTTTGCAATGTCCCGTGTGGCGGTTCTTCCGAGTACGGCCTCAAATTTATCGGCGAGGATTTCACCGGTTCCGGGACGCTTGACCCAAATATTTTCCTTGGTAAAAACTTCACCTTTTTGGATGTCGGCAATCGCACAGATCGTCGCAAATGCAAAATCGATGGTCACCTGTTCTTCTTTTGCAGGTTCTTTGGTACCGCCGCGCATCTGGGCCATCTCGGCACTGCCCACAATCAATTCGCGGCAAGCCTGTTCGTCCATGCTGCAGACGATGTCCGGTCCGGTGCGGTTCATGTGGTCGGTAAAATGGCGCTCGAGGATGCTGCCGCCCAAAGCCACCGCGCCGAGACAGGCGTTGTTGTTGAGCGTATGGTCGCTGAGCCCGAAAACCTTATCCGGAAACGCCTCGTGCATTTGTACCATCGCGCCAAAACGCACCAAGTGGATCGGTGTCGGATACAAATTGGTCGTATGCAACAGGGCTACCGGAACGTTGTGTTTGTCGAAAATCGCGACAGCCTTGCGCACGCTTTCGATCGTATTCATGCCGGTACTCAAAATCACGGGTTTGCCAAACGAGGCGATGTGTTCGAGCAACGGATAATTGTTGCATTCGCCCGACCCGATCTTGTAGGCCGGAATGTCGAATTTCTTCAAACGTTCGGCGGCCGCACGCGAAAACGGCGTCGAGATGAAAATCATGCCTTTGCTTTCGACGTACTGTTTGAGTTCGAGTTCTTCGGCTTCGTCGAGTGCGCAGCGTTCCATGATTTCATAAATCGACACATCGGCATTTCCGGGGATGACTTTTTTGGCGGCACCGCTCATTTCGTCGGCGACGATGTGGGTTTGGTGCTTGACCACTTCTACACCCGCGCGATGCGCCGCGTCGACCATTTCCTTGGCTACGGCCAAAGAGCCTTCGTGGTTGATTCCGATTTCGGCGATGACCAGTGGCGGATAATCCGGGCCTACCATTCGGTTGCCGATCTGTATGGATGGATTTCTCATATTAACCTTTGAATTTTCTCATTCTGTTTTTGATGAAACTGTTTCCTTTTTCGATGAGCCAGTACCATTTCTGATAAAGTCCGGGATTGGTAAAAATCAATTGGCCGCCCCCGCCCCATCGATCGGCCGGAAACGGGCCGTATGCCGGGTTTTTGCTCGGGGAAATGGTTTCGGCCCGCAGCGAATTGGGGAAAATCTTCATGAACTGCACGATCTGTACGCCGCGGTAGCCCTCGATGAAAATGACGGTATCGGCCTTACAATAGCCCGCGATCTTTTGGAACGAATCGTCCGAACCATCCACGATGATCAAATCGAAAGTACTGCCTTGCTTGATTTGCGACATCTCGTTGTACAATTCAATCTTGTGGTAATCGACCACATTTTTGGGCAGGGCATCCAGGCAATAGTCATTGGCTTCGGTGCCCGTGTATTGGATGTCGAGACCGTTTTGCCTGGCATAATGGAAAATCGTATCCGAAATCGAACCGATGCCCAATCCTACTTCAAGGATGCTTTTCACCTTGAAATCCTTGACCAGCTCTAGAATCTTGATGAGTGCATATTCACTGGCAATGTATTGGTTTCCTTCTACGAAGGCGAATTTTTTATAACCTGCTTTGGCAATTGTCTTGTAATCCATTAAGGGGTTTGTTTTAATAAGTATTGGGCAAAATCGAAATCTTGCTGCGTATCGATATCGACCGAGGCAAAAGGATGGTTTACTTCTAACGGAAAAGCGTCTGGGCTCATGATCGTATCGGCAAGTATCAATTTTCTTGTGCTAATATATAATAAACCGTTTTCAAAATACAACGGTTCGAGGTCTTGGCTGCGCTGTCCCGGTTTGTAGTTGAAGGGCCGGAACCGTTCATGGACGATGCGCCCCAGCTTGTGGTGGCTGCGCGTGACGGTAAACAAACTGTCGCAGTTATTCTCCCGAAAAATCGCGAGCGCCTCTGACAACAGCCCCGTCGGTCGTAGCGGATTGGTGGGCTGCAACAGTACGATCGTATCGGCCGAAACATGCGAAATCACGTGCTTGAGTGCCGAAACTGTCGGTTCCAGGTCGCCCGAAATGGCCACGGGACGATCGATGACCTTGGCGCCAAAACGCAATGCAACGGCTTTGATCTCGGCATCATCGGTCGAAACATAAATGTCGTCGATGAGTTCGGGATGCGCCTGCGCGTACAAAATGCTGTGCGCGAGCAAAGGCAGCCCATTGAGTTCCTTGGTATTTTTACCGGGCAGCCTTTTTGAACCGCCACGCGCAGGAATGATTGCAATCGTTTTTCCCATCAGTCGAAATGGCGTTTGGCACTTTGGATCAAGGCGGTCATGCGTTCGTTCCATTGTTGCGCGGTGTATAAATCTCTTGAAATATCGAATGTTTGTGGGTGTTTGAGGTAATTTTCGATCGCGGCAATCCATTCATCCACAAAATGTGGTTTTTCGATCAATTGCCCCAATTTGCCGTTTTGCAATACTTCTGGTACGCCGCCCATGGCCGAAGCGATACAATAACAGCCGCAATGCAGGGCCTCAATCAGGCTCATGCCAAAACCTTCCTGGCACAGCGTCGGAAACAGATATGCATCGGACATCTGGTAGTATTGCGGCAAAAGGTCATTGGCAATCCGGCCACCGTAAAACACGCCGGATTGTGGCTCTTTGGGTTCGCAACCGATGACGAGCAGAATGGCTTCGGGATGCATTTTGTGCAGGATTTTCCAACTGTCGAGCATCAAATGCAAGCCTTTTTTGGGACGGTCCTGCGAACACCACATGAAGATTTTCTTGCCTTCGAAACCATGTTTTTTCTTGAGTTCTGACTTTGCCTCTGCCGTAATTGGGTGGAATTTCTGCGTGTCGATCCCGTTGTAAAGCACCGAAAAACGAGACGGCAAGACATTGAATTTGTTGCGGAATGCTTCGTAGGCGCTGTGGGTCAACACGACAATCTCGTCGGTTTTTTCAAAGAAGACGTTATTGTAACCCGGCTCAGACGGAACGTGCCCGTGGTAAAAAAACTGCAGGTAACAATTCTTGCGGATGCCTTTCTTTTCGATATACTGCTGCAAAGCCTTGGCCAACCCGAAATTGTCCACGACCTGCAAAATGTAATGTTCATCGGGGCGAAAAATCTCAGCAAACGCCTCAATATAGCCCAAATGATTGTTCTTGCTGATTTTCTTGCGCCATTGCAAAAATGGGCTTTGCGTGACGATCTGGTAGCGTACGTTCTCGAAACGCTGCACGGGCGACTCGCAAATGATCGTGTCGATTTCATGGCTGGATTGCAGGTAATTGCGGTACATCGTCGTCCAGCTTCCGATATGGGCATACGGCAGCGGAAATTGCGATAACAGGACAACCTTGGTCATGGGATTTCTTTACGGTTTGCAAGCCCGTAAACTTAGCAAATAATTTACTCTTGGCGGAATTTTAGAACCTAATTTTGAGGAAGAAGCGGTTCAGGAAACCCAGATGGTTGCGGATCAACAAATCGGCCAGCTTGTTCTTGCGCAGCAAAAACCGCGGACTGCCCCATTTATTGTGGTATTTGAGGATGCCCGACAAATACTTTTCGCTGTCGAAAACCCAAGCATAGTTCGGATGCTTGAGGTATTTGGGGATTTTATAATTCTTGACAAAAGCCTGCTGTTCGGGTTGGGTATTGCTGACCTTGGGCACCGATTTGCGCTCGAGGTGCTCGACATACGAATTGTACACGATCGCATGCTTGATGTTCAAGTACCGCAGCGTCATGCCATAATCGTTGTCGGCATAATAAAAATCGAAGGTCTCGTCTAGCGGCCCGATGCGGTCGAAAATTTCCTTTTTGACCACAAAACACCACCCCATCAAATGGATCATCACGCGGTAACCGATCGCAAAAGCGCCCGGCTGGTGGCCTTGGTGGTAAATGCCCGACGGGCTGAACGACAAGATATCGGGATGCTGTTGCGCGACTTTATAGATTTCGCCAAACCAATTGTCGTGGAACACCAGATCGTTGTTGCACAGCGCAATGTAATCGCCCGTCGACTGCTCGATACCGATGTTGAGAAACCGATGGAAGTTGAACGCTTCCTGCGGCACCATCACCTTCACTTCAGCCGGATAACCAAAACCCGATTCGCGGTAGGTTTTGTTCGATTCGATCAAGATGATTTCGAGATCGGTTTGCGCCTCTGATTCCTGCAACGTCCGGATGCAGCGCATCGTCATCTCATACAATGCCTTCGTATCGGTCTTGGCCAATATGACTACCGACAAACGCATCAGAACAGTTTTTTGAAGATTTTCTTGAATCCCGTCTTGACCATGTAAAACGGGTTGATCGGGATCAGCCTTTGCGGGTGATTCTTGGCATATTGGTCGATGAATTCGTCAATCGAGGTGGCCTTGATGTATTGCAGTTTGTTCCACACATCGGGACGCGTCGGGTGTACATTCTCAAAATCCTTGTAATTGCTGCTGTCGAGGTTTTTCCAGAAATCGAAATAGGCCATCGTATCAAAATCATCGCGGTGTCCCCAGTTCATGATCTTGGTCATGATTTCGGCTTCGGGACGCGCCCAGGATTGGTGAATCGCGGTCATACTCATGAAATGGCTTTTCATCGGGAAGGTATGCCGCGTGAGCGTGTAATGCGACGCATTGGTCACAAACGTAAAGCGTTCGTTGTTCTCGATGTACAGGTAACCGTCGGGCAATTCGCGATAAAGCGTGACCATCTTGCCCCGGAATTGCACGGGCGTCAGTTTCGGAAAAATATTGAGGTACCAGTATTTTTTGAGGTAACGCAGCAACACCGGAAAATCATACACGTATTCGTCCACATCGAGCTGGATGTGCCAACCCTTGCCCATTTTTTTCATGAGCAGGTTGCGTTCGCGCGTTTCGCACTCCATCGGCGTGAGTTCCTTGACATAGAACTGGTCGAAATAAAATTCAATTTTGTTCTTCGTGTCGAAGGCTTTGACTTCCTCGAAAAACGATTCGGGAATTTCAAATGTATTGCCGCTCCAGGTCAAACGGTCCTTGTCGATCGCCACATGGATTTTTTCGACATGCTCGTACAACAGCTTCACCGAAGTCAGCAAATAATGGTAATCGTAGGAAACCAGATAGCCTATGTTGACCTTCATCGCTCGCGGGTTTGGATGTTCCAGAAACTCGGCAGGTACAAACGCGAATGCTGCGGCAATGGCCGCGTACGCTTGGTGAAATTGCTCTGTTCGAGGTGGAAATTGAAGAAATTCTTGATCGTATAGATCGATTCGATATGGCCGGCCCCGATCCAGAAATTGATCATGAACGAACCCGGGATGAACAACAGCGCATCGGTGCGGATCGTCACGGTGAGTTGTTGTCCTTTGAGCAGTTTGCCGAAATTGGCGCCGTCGTCCTCGTTGCTCACGTGTGCCATGAGTTCCGAATTGGTGTTGAGGATGTCCATTGCAATCGACAAATCGGAGATGTTTTCGTGGATGTCCATGCTCACGCTCATTTCGATCTTGTCGCCCAGATAGAGCGTTTCGCCTTTGCCGATCGGCAATCCGTTGCTGCGGATTTCGGTATTGGTGATCGTAATTTTATCGCCGAAGGATTTGTGCACGCTCGGCGAATCGAAATCTTTCATCGAATTGGCCGAATAGAACGCAATCGCATCGTCCACACCGCTGTAATCCACAAGCCTTCCCTTGTCGAGCACGATGCCCTGGTTGCACAAGCTCTTGACCGCGGCCATGTTGTGGCTCACGAACAAGACGGTACGGCCTTCGCCTTTGCTGATATCGCCCATTTTGCCGAGGCATTTCTTTTGGAATTCGGCGTCGCCCACGGCCAAAACCTCATCGACAATGAGGATTTCGCTCTCGAGATGCGCCGCGACGGCAAATGCCAATCGCACATACATCCCGCTGCTGTAACGCTTTACGGGCGTGTCGACATAGCGTTCGACACCCGAAAAGTCTATAATTTCTTCGAGTTTTCTCGTGATTTCTTTTTTGCGCATGCCCAAGATCGCGCCATTGAGGTAGATGTTTTCGCGTCCGGAGAGTTCGGGATGGAAACCGGTCCCTACTTCAAGCAAACTGGCAATACGGCCTTTGACCTTGATCTGGCCCGTAGTCGGTCCTGTCACGCGCGACAACAATTTGAGCAGCGTACTTTTACCGGCGCCGTTTTTCCCGATGATCCCGACGGCATCGCCTTCATTGATCTCGAAATTGATGTCCTTGAGCGACCACACGATATCGCTGGCGCCCTTGACGCTGCGGTCGTTGGCTTCGCCGATGCGTAAAAACGGGTCTTCCTTGCCCCTGATCTTGGTGGTCCAGAACCGTTCCAAATCGCGCGAAATGGTGCCGGTGCCGAACTGCCCAATCTGGTAGGCTTTAGACAAATCTTCTACTTTGATGATCGGTTTGCTCATTATATCGTATCTACAAAATTCTTTTCGGTCTTGTTGAAAATGACAATCCCGAGGAATAAAACCACTACGGTCACCATGGCCGAATAACCAATGCTTGCCAATGTAAATTCGCCTTTACCTAGTAAGCAATAGCGGAAAGCCTCAATGATTCCGGTCATCGGGTTGAGCTCGATGAGCCAGGCCATATCGGAGAATTTCGCCTGGGCTTCGCTGAGCGGATAAATCACGGTCGTCCCGTACATCATCAATTGCACACCGAAAGTGACCAGGAAACTCAAGTCCCTGTATTTGGTGGTCATCGCGGTGATGATGAGCCCGAGCCCGAGCCCGAGCAACGCCATCAGCAACACCAGAACCGGGAAGAATATGACCGCAATGGGCATGTGAAAATCGTTCCTGAAATAAATCATTCCGCCGATGAGCAAAATGAGCTGTACGCCAAAACGCACGAGGTTGCTCACCACAATACCCAGCGGCATGATGAGCCTCGGAAAATAGACCTTCCCAAAAATATTGGCGTTGTCCTTAAACACCGTACTGGTTTTGATCAGGCAATCCGAGAAATAATTCCAGGCCGTGACGCCCGAAAGGTAAAACAGGAAGTGCGGCAATCCATCGGAGTCGATCTTGGCCAGGTTGCCAAAGACGAACGTAAAAACCAAGGTCGTGAAAATCGGCTGAATGAAAAACCACAGCGGCCCGAGGATCGTTTGTTTGTAAAAACTCACGAAATCGCGTTTGACAAAAAGCAGCAGCAAATCGCGGTAGCGCCACACATCGGCAAACTTAAGATCAAAAAGCGACGAATGTCCTTTGATGACCAAATCCCAATCTTCGTGCGGTTTGTTTTGCTCCATTATCCAGTCGGTTGCCGTTTGAATTTTACGCTTTTAGCCCGCAAATATAGTAATTGAAATGCAGTTGTTGAAGCGATAACCGCCATTTTTGGAAATAAATCCAATCCGAACAAAAATCTGCAATATTTCTGTAATTTTGCAGGGTGATTTAAAGCCCGAAAGTTGTTCCACTACCTCAGCAAAAAACCGTATTTAAAGGACCTGATCCCGGATCACCACGTCGATTTCCATTCGCATCTGTTACCCGGAATCGATGATGGGGCCAAAACCATGGCCGATTCGTTGCAACTCATTGCCGACTTGCAGCAAATCGGGTTCGCACAGATGGTGACGACGCCACATGTCATGAAAAATGTTTGGGACAACACGCCGGTCCTCATCGGGCAAAAACTGTCGGAAGTCCAATCGACCCTGGAACAAAAAGGACAGAAGCTCACGTTTACCGCCGCAGCCGAATACCTCATGGACGGCAATTTCATCGAACTGTTCCAAAACGAAAAACTGCTCACGATCAAGGACAATTATGTCCTGGTCGAGATGTCCTACATCAATCCGCCGATCCAGTTGTACGACATCCTTTTCGATTTGCAGGTGGCCGGTTACAAACCCATACTTGCGCATCCCGAGCGCTATCTCTTTTACCACAAAAATTTCTCCGAGTACGAAAAACTAAGGCATGCCGGCTGCGCGTTCCAGCTCAACCTGTTGTCGGTCATCGGCTATTATGGGGTTGGCGTGGCCGAAACTGCCAAGACTTTGCTCAAAAAAGGAATGATCGATTTTGCCGGTTCCGATGTGCACCACCAACACCATGTGGGCGGCTTCTCGCGCAAATTGCTGTTCAAGGATGTACAGCCGATCAAGGAAGCTTTGGCGCACAACCGGATTTTCAGGAAATAGACCGCTGCGCTACCAGAGCAAAGACCGTTTCACTGCAAGAACCAAGACGATACAAAATAAAAAATCCCGACGTTGCCATCGGGATTGGGTTTATTTTTTCTTGAGCAGCTTTTTGTGCCAAGGTTCTTTTTCCTCGTCCTTGCTGTAGCCGTAGCCATAACCGTAACCATAACCGTAGCCGTAGCCGTAACCGTAGGACGAGCTTTTCTTCCACAACGTATCGTTGAGCACGATGGCCATGTTCGGCAGTTTCTTCTCGCGGTAGAACGCCTCGGCAAATTTGAGCAGTCGCTTGTCGAGGTAATTGGCACGCATCACATAAATAAACGCATCCCCGTTTTTGGCGATGAGCAAGGTATCGGTCACCACGCTCACCGGGGCGGTATCGACAATGATGTATTCGTATTCGCCCTTGAGCCGTTCAAAAAGCTGGTCGACCTTCTGGTTCATGAGCAATTCCACCGGATTCGGCGGAATCACGCCCGATGGCAGTACATACAGGTTTTCATAATTCGGCAGCTTGACGATGAAATCGTTGATGTCCTTGTCTTTCTGCGAAATGTAATTCGTGAGTCCCTTTGAAGGCAGCTTGACGTATTTGTCGATTTTCGGATTTCGGATGTCAAGCCCGATCAACAGCACTTTCTTGTTCGACAAGGCAATCGTCGTGGCCAGGTTCACCGCCACGAAAGTCTTTCCTTCTTTGGGAAGTGTCGAGGTAACAAAAATGGTCTTGGCCCTTTTCTCGGGTACATTGCCCAGCATGAATTCGAGGTTGGTGCGTACGATGCGGATCGCTTCGGCCGAACTCGAACGGCTGTTGGTGTTGATGATTTCCTCGCTGCTTTCCGACTGCGGGATGTCGCCCAGGAACGGGATCGACACCTTCGACTCGACGTCGTGGCGCGACTTGATCTTGGTGTCGAGCATTTCGCGGATGTAAATCACGAGCAACGGAATGAGCAAACCGAGCGCGAACGCACCGAGCAAAATGATGTTCTTTTTGGGTGCAACCGGCGTATCGACCGACATCGCCACATCGATCACTTTCGCGTTCGCTGGTGTTACGGCCAACGAAATGGCAATTTCCTCGCGTTTCTGCATCAGGTACAAATACAAGGACTCCTTGATCTGTTGCTGTCTGCCGATGATACGGAATTCCCTTTCCTGACGCGGAATCTGCGAGATTTTACCCGTGTTCATATTGTTTTGGCGTTGCAGATCGGCTTTGCGGATGTTGAGCGTGGCAATCGCCGTATTCAAACTCGTGACGATGTTTTCCTTCATCTCCTCGATGCGTTTGTCGAGGTTGATGACCGCCGGGTTCTTGACCGTTCCGGTCTTGATCAGTCGGCTTCTTTCAAGTACCAAGGTGTTGTGTTCGCCAATCAGGTTGCCGGTGTTGCCCTCGGTAGGCATGATGTTAATCGGCACCAGGTCGCCCTTGTTGATGTTTTTCATGTATTCGAGCAACGACTGTACGATCCTGATTTGCGTTTCGGTTTCGATGAGCTGCTTTTCGTAGAGTGCGGAATTTTGCAGGTACAATCCGGCTTCCGAGACAATATCGGTGACACGGTTCGATTGTTTGTAGGCCGCGCCCTCCTTTTCGACATCGCCCAATTCCTGGGAGATGAGCTTGAGACGGTCCTCGATGAATTTTTCGGTGTTCTGCGAGATGAAATTCTTGTCGGCAATCGCATCTTCGTTGTAAATCTGGACGATGGCATCGAGCAAATCTTCGGCTTTCTCACGGATCGGGTCGATCATCGTCATTTCCACCACACTGGTATTCTTGCCCATGGCGGTGATGTTGAGCTTGTTCTTGTACTTCTGGGTGATGTCGTCGAGCTTGCTGAAATTGATCGTCACGTTGATGTCCTTCTTGGCCTTGCGCTTGGTCGGGTTCTTGTTGACGATGACCTTGCAGTGCTTGAGCGGAACAATCGCTCCATATGAAAACTGACCGAGGCTCTTGTCATCGGCCGTAAACAATTCGTATTTCGAATCGGAAACCGATTTGAGGTCATAGGATGCCTTCCTTTTGTAAAACAATTCGTCCATCGAAATTACCGAAAGACTGATCGGGTTGTCCTTGTAGATTTCAACCGCCTTGACACGGCCTTCGGTAAAATAAGTGATGTTGAGATTGAGGCGCTTGATCGCATTCTCGATGATCGTGTACGACTTGATGACTTCGAGTTCGTTGTCAACATTGCTCTTGACGCCTTTCATCAACCCGAGGTCTTCAAACGCTGACAACTCCGACTGCATGCCGCCCTTGCGTTCGTCCTTGACCAAAATAATCGTCGAAGCCTTGTAAAGCGGAATGCTGTAGCGCAAATAAATTCCGGCCGCGATGAGGCAGAACAGTACACTCAGCAGGAACCATTTCCAGTGAATAAGGTATTTGTCGACCTGTTCGCGTATGTTGAGACTTTCGTCGGTTGATTCTTTGCTTAAAGGAGCATGGGATTCCATTCAGTTGTTTTTAAGGATTACCTGGCCAGCACGACAATGATCGTGATGAGCAGTGAAAGGGAGGAGAACAATACGTAAACATCGGGCCCGATGACAGACGAATTGGTTTTCGTCTTATTCGGTTCGACATACACCACATCGTTCTGCGACAAATAGTAAAAAGGCGAATTGAGGAAATCGGGCGTCGTGATGTCGACGCGGTTATAGGTTTTCTTACCGTCTTTTTCGCGGATGACCAAAATGTTTTTGCGCTGCCCGTAAATCGTCAGATCGCGCGCCTGGCTCAGCGCCTCGAGCAATGTAATCCTTTCGCCGACAATATTGTAACTTCCCGGCGTATTGACTTCACCGAGCACCGAGACCTTAAAGTTGACAATCCTAAGGTTCACGATCGGTTTCTTGACATATTCCGAAATGGCTGCCACGAGCTTGTTGTTGGCTTCGGTACGCGTGAGTCCGCCGAGCTTGATTTTGCCGATGATCGGAAAATCGATGTAACCCGCATTGTCGATCAGGTACGTTTTCAATCCCCTGTAGTCACTATCGTTACTCTGAATATCGGGCAAGTTGAACGGCGCGGCGATTTCCTCGCTTTCGGTGCTCACGATGATACTGAGCAGGTCGTCGGGTTGCAAAACCGGTTCAAAAGTGAGCGAACTGTCGTAGCTTTTTGCCTTTTCGATGTCCTGCATGTACACAATGTCTTTCTTGGAAGCGCATGAAAAAAGAAAAACCGGCACAAGCAGCAGCAGCAGTTTTGTATTCAGGGAAATTCTCATATTTGATTTTTAGGGTGCTAAGATAGTATTTTTATTTTGGCATGTACGTTTGGAGGATGACGCCTCAATTGTCCAAGGTTTGGAAAATCGAGTTCATGCTTTTGAATTCGGGAACAATTTTTTTCATTTTCAAGACGATTTCCTCGTTGTTGATGTTTTCGAAACAAGAAAGCAAATCGAGGATCGTGAGGTTGGTGATCTCGACATCGTCGCAGATTTCCTCGGCAATCATGATCTTTTCGTTGTGCGTCGGCAGTGTTTTCGACATGTCGTTGAGCAATTCCTCGTACAGTTTTTCGCCCGGACGCAATCCGATGATCTTGATCTCGATTTCCTTATCGGGCGTGAATCCGGCGAGTCGGATCATTTTTTTGGCCAAGTCGATGATCTTGACCGGTTCGCCCATATCGAAGATGAAAATTTCCCCGCCCTTGCCCATCGCCCCGGCTTCGAGTACGAGCTGGCAGGCTTCGGGAATGGTCATGAAATAACGGATGATTTCGGGGTGCGTGATCGTGATCGGGCCGCCTTCGTCAATCTGTTTGGTAAACAGTGGAACAATCGAACCGTTCGATCCCAACACATTGCCGAAACGCGTCGTGATGAATTTGGTCACATGCCCCTTGCGCTGTTTCTTGCGGTCCTCGTGCAACACCTGGACGTATTTCTCGGCAATCCTTTTGCTCGCGCCCATGACGCTGCTCGGATTGACCGCCTTGTCGGTTGAAACCATCACGAACCGCTCCACATGGTATTTGACGGCCATGTCGGCGAGGTTTTTCGTTCCGATGACGTTGGTGTAAACCGCCTGCGCAGGATTTTCCTCCATCAGCGGCACGTGTTTGTAGGCCGCCGCATGATAGACCACATCGGGTTTGTATTCCTTGAAGACGCGCTCGATAAGTTCCGTGTTGCGGATGTCGGCGAGCACCGAGGTAATCCTGGCCACCGTCGCATGCCCGTTGATTTCGAGCCCTAGGTTGTGTAATGGTGTCTCGGCCTGGTCGAGCAAGATGATGTGCAGCGGATCAAACCCCAACACCTGTCTGGTAATCTCGCTGCCGATCGAACCGGCTGCACCGGTAATCAGGATGGTCTTGCCGCTGAGCTGGGACGAAATCGAATGGGTATCGAGTACAATTGGTTTGCGTTCGAGCAAATCCTCGATGTCGAAATTCTTTACCTTGGTGGAAATCTGCTGGGTGTCTTCCCAGTCGGTAATGAGCGGAACGGTAAAAACCTTGTAGTTGAATTCGAGACATTCCTCGACCAATGCAATCGTTTCCTCCTTGCTCATGCCCTTTTCGGCGATGATCAGCGCATCGGCCTTCATCGAGCGCAAGATCACGTGGATTTTTTTGCTGTGGTTCAGGATTGGCAAATTGAGGATGCTTTTCCCGACTTTATTCTGGTTGAATTTGTCGACAAAACCAACGACACGGAAACGCCCCGGGGTTTCGGTACGCAACGCATTGGCCACCGAAATCGCATTGGCATCGGCACCAAAAATAACCGCATTGACGAGCTTTTTCTTGTCCTCCATGTGCATGTATTGCTCAAAGAAAAACTTGACCATGATGCGGAACAGGAACAACAGCAAGAACGAAATGACATAGCTCAGGAACAAGCCCGTGGTCAGGAAAGCCTGGTGGTCGAAAATAAAAATCGAGGAATAGTTGATGAGAAGCATCGTCACATAAGCCGTCGTCGTCGACACGAGCAGTTTCACCCCGTCGATAAAGGTCGAATGTCGGATGATGCCGGCATAAGTGCGGTAAATCAGGAAGCAGATGGCGTTGACAAAAGTGACGATCCCGATGCGGGTCGGTACACTCAAGGCACTCGTAAAATTGACGCTGAGGCTGTAAACGATGAGCTTCGCAATCAGGATTGCAACCACCACGATGCAGACATCTATCGAAAAGATAATCCACCTTGGCAAGTAACCAATGTTGCGGAATCTTTTCCCGAAAATGGAATTTCTTAGGATGTCAAAAATGGAATCGGCCATGGTGCGATTTGTTCAACCTTCAAATCTAAACAATTTTAAGATTTCCCTAACATATTTTCAACGGAATTTTTTAGAAAAAAGCATCAAAAACCGCTTTTATCCTTTCGCAATCGATATCGGTAAGGTTAGATCCCGAAGGCAAGCACAATCCATCGTTAAACAATTCCTCAGAAACCGATGCACCGTAATACGGATAGCGTTCGAAAACCGGCTGCAAATGCATCGGTTTCCACAACGGACGGCTTTCGATGTTCTGGGCTTCGAGCGCGAGCCTCAAATCTTCGCGCGTCTTGCCGTTGGTCTTCGACGGATCGATCGTGATGGCCGACAGCCAGTGGTTCGAAAAGAAATCAGCATTGGGTTCGGTCAACACCGTCACGCCCTCGATATGCTCAAAATAATTGGCGTAAAAATCATGCATTTTTCTGCGCAAAGTAATGTGTTTCCCCAACACTTCCATCTGTCCACGACCGATGCCTGCACAAATGTTGCTGAGCCGGTAATTGAACCCGATTTCGCTGTGCTGGTAATGCGGAGCGTTGTCGCGCGCCTGCGTGGCCAGAAAAACGGCCTTGTCTTTCTGTGCTTTTGTGTGTGAAACCAACGCGCCACCACCCGATGTCGTAATGATTTTATTGCCGTTGAACGACAAGGCGGCCAGTGCACCGAAAGTCCCGCACGGTTTTCCCTTGTAGGTACTGCCGAGCGATTCGGCGGCGTCTTCCAAAAGCGGAATGTCGTATTGGTTGGCAATCGCCCTGATTTCATCGACCTTGAACGGCATTCCGTACAAATGCACACCGATGATCGCTTTGGGTTTTTTGCCTTTTGCGATTCGGTCCTTGATGGCTTCTTCGAGTGCAATCGGAGACAGGTTCCAGGTATCGGGTTCGCTGTCCACAAAAACCGGTGTCGCGCCCTGGTAAATGATCGGGTTGGCCGAGGCCGAAAACGTAAAGCTTTGGCAAATCACCTCATCGCCCGCTTTTACGTCGAGTAAAATCAAGCCCAGATGAATGGCCGCCGTCCCCGAACCGAGTGCGGCGATGTGCACGCCGTTGCCGATGAATTGTTCGAGATCCTGTTCGAATCCGGTCACGTTCGGGCCCAATGGTGCGACCCAATTGGTATCGAATGCTTCCTGTACGAATTTTTGTTCGCTTCCGCCCATGTGGGGAGACGAAAGCCAGATTTTGGTATTGTTCATATTTTCTGTGCGCAAATCACGGGTTTTTATTCTGGTTTTCCGTCAATTTTGCGTTAGGTTTGGATTAATTGTGCTTGAAAAAAATATTTGGGGTTTTCTTGGCCTTGTATTCCGAAAACGCCTTGATTTCCTCGAGTCGGTCGTTGTAAACCGTGTAGCCGAGGCTGTAAAAGAAGTCGAAAATCTTATCGGCATCGGCCTGGATCTCGATCATCATCGCCGGTTTTTGCTTCACTATCGTATCCTTGAAGCCCTGCACGACGTTCCATTCGAAACCTTCGACGTCGATCTTGACGAAATCGGGCAATCGATCGGCACCGGCAAAATAACTGTCGAGCGTGATCACCTCAACGGTTTCCTCGATAATCTGGACGCTTTTGTCCGCCGAATTCTCACGGCTGTCGATAAAACCCTCGAATTCGGGAACAAAAGAATTGTTCTGGCCCGAAATCGGATCGATGTAAAAAGTCAATTTTTCATTGACATCGCCCGCGCCTTTCTTGACTACGGTTACGATTTCGCCGAGGTTGTCCTTGAGCAGCTTGATGTTTTTTTCGAGGTATTTGGCATTTTTCTCGCTCGGCTCGAATACATCGACCTTGCCGTTTTTGCCCACGAGATACGCATACAACGTAGAGAAATACCCTATGTGCGCGCCAATTTCGAGCGCATAATCACCGGGCTTGATCCACGACTGGAAAATCTTGATCGTATTGGCCTCGCGGTTGGCGCCATGGTACCAATACCCCTTGTGGTGATAGGTATTGAGCGAGAACTTGCTGCCCGTGTAATGGTGCTTGATGGTCGTGTCAAAAGCGGTCGCCTTGATGATTTTGAGTACTGTTTTGCGTAATAATCCCATTTTTAGTATTTGTTGATGATGCTTTTGAGTTCGGACAGCCCATTGATTTTTTCCGTCGGTAAATATATCAATTCTTTATTGAAATCCTGTGGGTGGATATTTTGGCCGTTGTCGAGCAGGCAAACCGTCGTCCAGCCGAGTTTGTTGGGCGATATGAAATCTTTCTTGACATTGTCGCTGATGTAGAAATAACGCCGGGTGTTGAATTGCGAAAACACCGCAAAATTGCGCTCATCGGGTTTTTCCGAACCAAATTCTTCCGAAACGACAATCAGGTCAAACAGGTTTTCAATATTAAGCGCGCGGATCTTGTTGCGCTGCGTTACCGAAAAACCATCGGTCACCAAACCCAGGTAATGCCCGTCGTTCTTGAGTTCGAGAAGCAAATCGCGGCTTTCGGACATCGGATCGAAATCGGGAACATGCGTGCGGTACACCTGTTTGAGCTCGTCCTTGACCGCTTTCTCGTAACGGTTTTCGAGATTCCCAAAAACATCCTGCTTGGCTTGGTACCAACCGAACATTTCATCAAAAAGCACCGGATTGTTGGGATCGAGCTGTGCGGCAATCGCCCTGAAAGCCGATTTGAGGTAATCGATTTCCTTTACCAGCGTATCGTCGAGGTCAAAAACAATGGTCTTTTTTTCCATCAATGCTTGAAATTGTGCACCAAAACTTCGTCGTCGTACCGCAGCATCATGAGGTTTTCTTCCCATTGGTGGAACACCGGGACGCTGCCGTTCATGAAATATTCGTGGATGATCCAACGCGGAAAATTGCCGCCAGCCAGGTAACTGAGCGGATAACCGCCGCCAAAACGCGGGTTGATCTCGATGCCGTACAAATCCTCGTTGTCCTTGTTGACAAAAACCTGGAACGTGATGCAACCGCGAAATCCTTTGATGTATTGCATTTTTTTCCAGATGTCGTGGATGAATTTGGTCTTTTTGGTAACCGCTTTATTGACTTCGCCGTCGCGCACCTCGATGCGTTTTCTCGGGATCAGGCATTTGAGTTCCGAATGGCGGTCGTAATACAAATCGATCGTGTATTCGACATGGCTCTGGTGGTCGAGGTATTCGAGGAACATCAGTTTGTCGTTCGAGAAATGGTATTCGGTGAGCTGCGACTGCTCCTTGATCACATAATTGTCGACGCTTCGGCTGCCGTCAATCGGTTTGAGGTACAGCGGCAAGGTGTAATTTTGTTTGTCGAACTCTTTCGCGCAGTGGATGCCATACTTTTCGAAGAACTGGTGCGTCTGTCTTTTGTCACGGAAAATCCGGACCATATCGTAATCCGAAATCACGATTTCGATGTTGTTCATGCGGAACAATTCGATGCTTTGCGAAAGCGCGAGCAATTCGGTATCGATCGTCGGGATGATGAGGCGGATGTCGTAATTGAGCGCCAACCGCAGCAAATCCTGGATGTAATCGGGATGGGAAACGCGCGGCACGCGGAAAAAATCGTCCGCGATCATGCAGGCCGAAGAATATTCGGGGTTCGCATCCGAAGCGATGACTTTGGCCGTCGGGAACACATTGCGCAGTTCTTCCTGGAAAAACCGAACCAGCGAAACGCGCCTTCCGGCAGAGGTAATCAGAATGTTGTTCATCAGTTGTATCCGTTAAAAGGTTCGGTCATCTGGGCATTTTCGGGATTGATCCCCTCCGACTTGATGACTTTTTGTATCGTTTTGAATAGAATCTTACAGTCGAGCAAGAAGCCGATGTGGTCTACATACCACACATCGTATTCGAATTTCTTGTCCCAAGAAATCGCGTTGCGGCCGTTGACCTGCGCCCAACCCGTAATACCGGGCCTGACTTCATGGCGGCGGTTCTGGAACTCGTTGTACAGGTGCAAATAGCCCGTCAACAGTGGCCGCGGCCCGATCAGGCTCATGTCGCCCTTGAGCACGTTGATGAGTTGCGGAATTTCATCGAGCGAGGTCTTGCGTACAAACTTGCCGGCCTTGGTGAGCCGGAATTCATCCGACAGTAAATTCCCGTGTTCGTCCTTCTTGTCGTTCATCGTCTTGAATTTGACGATTTTGAAAATCTTGCCGTTTTTTCCGGGACGCAACTGAAAGAAAAACGGCTTCCCATCATTGGCGAAATACAGGAATAGAGACACGGTCAACAATACCGGCGACAACAGCAGCAATCCGAAGAAAGCGCCGAAAAAGTCAATCACCCTTTTGAAAAAATGTCGGTACATGCTATTCCAGTTTTTGGTATTCGGCCAGGATCGCCTCCCAAACCACCTGTTGTTCAAAGTGCGATACGATATGCTGGCGTGCTTCATTGCGCAGCGAAATGTATAAATTTTTGTCCGAAATGAGTCGTTGCATTGCCTCAAAAATCGCCTGCTCGTTCTTGACCGGGATGATCAATCCATTTTGTTCCTGCTCGATGATTTCGTTGCAGCCGTTGATATTGGTCACGATCGACGGCAAACCCATCGCCCCGGCCTGCAACACCACGTTCGGGAAACCTTCGCGGTAGGTCGGGAAAACGAGTACATTTGAAATGGCGAAATACGGACGCACATCATTTCTAAAACCCGTTGTCACTATGAATTTACTGTTTTGTATTTTGTCCAATGTCTGTGGCAGCAAAGGATCGAGGTCGGTTTCATAATCGCCCACAAGCAACAATTTGGCGTTGTCGTATTGTGCGTGCAATTTTTCAAAAGCGGCCACCAATTCGTTGATGCCCTTGTCCTTGACCAACCGGCCGACAAAAATAAAAATGAAATCCGAATCGGAAAAACCGAGTTCCTTTTTGCGTTGTTCGTTTTGTTGTGCCGTATACTGTTCGGCAGAAAAATGCGCCGTGTCGATGCCATTCGAACTGCCATTGCCGATGACCTTGATTTTGTCCGCATCGGCGTATTGGTTTTCGAGGATGATGTCGCGCAAGCCTTTCGAATTCGGGTAAACCATAGTTGCGCATCGGTAGGTCAATTTCTCGACAAAATCGAGCAACTTCCTCTTGTTTCCCGTCGCCTCGAGCAACGGTAAACCCGCCACGGTATGCAAACGATGCGGCACACCAGCGAGTTTGGCGGCGAGCATCCCAACGATTCCGGCCTTTGGCGTATGCGAGTGTACGATAAACGGTTGCTGTTTTTTGAGAAATCGGTAGAGTTTCCAAACCGATTTCAAATCCTGAATCGGCGTGATTTTGCGCGTCATCTCTACGTGATAGACCGGACATTGCTGCAATTTTCCGACTTTCTCCAAATAATCTTGATCCGAGGAAACCATCGTCACCTCATAATAATCCTTCATGAAACGCAACTGGTTTTCGAGCAATTTCTCGAGCGAGATCGGGACGGTCGTCAGGCGGATCAGTTTCTTTTTTTCCATATCAGCACATTTCGATCATGGAAGCCGAAGCGAAGCCGAATTCCGTTTGGAGTTGTTGATAATGTTGCAAAATCGTTTCGAGCATCGCCAGATTCGTCGGTGTCGAATAGCCGAAATTGTGCGGATGCCACCACAGATGGTAACAGCGGTTGTGCTTGGCGGCATATTCCATTTCCGATTGTATCCGGGCCATTTTCAAACCCTGGATCCATTTTTCCTTTTCGGTGTACGGGCGCAGGAAACGGCTGGCAGGTTGCAAAACGATACTGTCTTTTTGAAGGTCTTTTTCGTCGAAAGTCAAGGTGCCGCTGATCGGAAGCAAGGTATCGAACGCACGCGCCATCGCCGAGAATTTGGTCGGGTTGTTCCAAAACCAAACGTCTGGATTGGTGCGTACGGTCTGGATGCCGTTGGCTTTGGCGACATTCAAATAGTCGGGATTGAATTGGTTGCGCGGAAAAACGAGCGAGCGCAATTCGGTGTTGAAATTGGCTTTGGCAATGGCTTGTGCAGCCTGTAAATCGGCAGCAAATTGGGTGGCTGTTTGTCCCGCTTCGTTGCAATAATAATGGGCAAAAGTATGCGTCCCGAGTTCCTGGTTTGGCGTCTGTACAATCTTTTCGATCAATGAAGGTGCGTAATGGTACGGATCGTCGTTTTCATTTTCGCCCACTTCGCCCCTGTCGATCAGACGGTAATACGACAAAACGTTGTTGTGGTAAGTCGGCCGTTTTTTCGGGCAGAATTCGAGCAATTGCGTTTTGTCTTTGGCGAATAAAAACCCGACGGTCGCCCAGGTCGCATGGATGTTGTATTGTTCAAACAACGCCAAAACGTTCGGGATGCTTTGACGCGTCGCGTCGAAATAATCGCGTTTCTGGTTCAGATCCCATTTTTCGGCCGCACCCCAATGCAGTTCAAAATCGAGCGATATGATGAAGGTTCCGTTTGCCATTTTATACGGTATCCGAATCGGAATAACTGAGGTACCAATTGCTGCGGTTGTTAATCGTTTCGGCGTATTTCGCATCGAAAGTACAGGCGCCGAAATGCAATTCGATCGGGCGGAATTTCTCGGGCAAATTCAAGAATGCCTGTTGCTTATAGGCCGGAAAATTGGGCGAATGCTCGAAACACCAGCTCAAAATACAATCGGCTTTTTCCTTCTTGATCTGATTGACGGCATAACTGAGCAATTGGATGCCCGCCTTTTGTTGGCCCGGGTCATAGACCAATTCCATGATGTAACCGACCTTGCCGTTGTGTTTGTCTTTGGTCACAAAAACCACAAACCCGCAATAATTGTTATTGGAATCGTGGCAATGCGCTATGCGGTAATTTTCGTTGGGTTTCAATTTGTAGCGCCAATCGAGGTAGGCCGCCTTGCGCTCGACCGCCACTTTGAAATGTTTGGAGAATTTTTCCCAAACCGAATTGACATCTTCTGGAAAATGGTGGTCTTCGGAAATCGCAAAATTCTTGTCGGCTTTGAACCCCGAGAAAGACAAACCGATATTGGGCAGAAATTGGAGGAATTTGATCTTATCGGTGAAATATTTCGACTGCAGCGGCTTGATCAAAAATGGCACCGGGTCGAGCACTTCCCAACCCAATTTGGTCTTGAATCCGTGGATCGAACTGCCATTCGGAAAACCGTAGACGAGCGCCACGCCTTTATCGGCTGCGTCTTGGTATACACTTTTGGCCAATTTGATGAACAAGCCTTTGCCGCGGTAATCGACATCGGTGATGGTATCGAGCGATTGCGTACCTACGGCCGTTTCGTTCCCGATTTTGAATTTGACACAGGAAACGGCGTAAATCGCGGCCGCTTTTTGTTTTTCGGTATCGAACGCAATGTCGACATAGCCCGTTTTTTCGGTATTCTTAAAAAATTGCCATTCGATATTTTCGCTGCGTTTCGGGCTGCCGTTCGTGTCAAAGCAGGCTTTGTAAATCCCGAGCGTTTCCGGCGTGAGGTGATAGTTGGTCAGACTTTCCATGGATTGGTTTTGAAAGCGTAAATGTAAGGAATTCCGTTTTATCGGGTTTTCAATCGGCCGTATAAATTGAGGTAGGCATCGATCATGTGGCGCATACCAAAGGATTGCACGTGCTCGAGTCCTTTTTGGACCATCGCCGATTGCAGTCCGAAATCGTTTGAAACGGCCAGGATTTTTTGCGCCAATTCGGTCGGATTTTGCTTTTCGAAGACAAAACGGTCATCGGGAACCACATCATTGATGCCAGAGACATCGGTTCCCAAAAACGGCTTTCCGCTGGCCAACGCTTCGAGTGTCACACCCGAAAGACCTTCATAGAGCGACGACAAAATGTTGATGTTGGCCAACCGCATCAATTGTGGAATGTCGTTTCTGAAACCCAAGAAATGAACCCGGTTTTCCAAACCCAATTGTTTCGCCAGTTGGATCGACGGTTCCATTTCCGGGCCATCGCCGGCAAAGAACAATTCGAAATTTGAGGGTAGTTGTTGCAACGCCTGAATCACGGTTTGCTGGTCTTTGGGCGGTGCGAAACGGGAAGTCATGAACAATTTGACGGCTTCGGGTTGGCGTTGGAATTCGGTTGTAAAAACATCAACCTCATCCATTTTTGCCGGATGAAACCGATTCAAATCGACGCCGTTCTTGATTTGATGGATTTTAGATTGCAATCCGGGAAAGCGCTTTTGAAGCATCGCTTCAACATTTTGGGAAACGGCGATGATGGCGTCGTACTTTTTATAAATCCATTTTTCGATTGGGTCGAGCCAAGCTTTGTTGCTGCGGCCATTGGAATTGGAATGTTCAGTAACAACCAAAATCGGACGACGCTTTACAAAACGCGCGGCTACCGAAACATAATACAAACACGGAAAAAGATGCACATGAAACACATCAAACCCACCCGATTGGAGCAGTTTATGGATTTGAAAAAAATACGAAAAGCTTTTGAATCCGCCGGTCCCAAGCGTCACCACTTTGATTCCTGCCGCTTCGACGGCTTTGATGTAGCTGGGTTCTTCCAAAACAGACGACAATTGGACGATCGTAATTTCATGCCCGCTTCCATACATCGGCAGGCTATCGACGAGCAGTTTTTCGGCGCCTCCTTTCCCGAGGCTCAGGCAAAGGTGTGCGATTTTCATTGGGCGGCGGTTTTGTTTCGTATGTAAAGATTGAGCAGCAATCCGAAGGGCAACGCCGCTGCGATGAGCAAAGGTTTGCGTGCCTGCGCCAAGAGCGAAAAATCTTTGGTGAAAATCGCCGAGGAAACCAAATGAACGGCACTGATGAATTTCTCCTTCAACCCGCGATTGGATTCGATTTTTTTCAAACGCGCATACGCAAACCCGCGTGGATTTTTGCGGTATTGGCGCAAGATGTTGCGCGAAGAACCATCGGCTAAATATTCGACCACGACGAGCGGTTTGTTAATGGGTTTGAGCAGGTAATCGCGGTCAATCATGGCGTACAAGGTGCCGAGCGGAACGAAATTCTCGCCTTTGAACAATGGATACGGCGGGTATTTCCGGACGACTTCGGTACGGTACACCAATTTCTTGTCGCCGTGTGCGCCGTGTACGTTGTACAGGTCGGTAAGTGTGGACTCGGTCAAATTATCGGGCATCTTCTCGCCCATGATTTTTCCTGATTTGTCAATATCGAGTCCGACGATGCCCGCAAATTTCGGGTCGAGGTTTCGGGTATTTTCGACGATGACGGCAATCGCATCATCGGGCATGTAATCGTCTGAATCGATACAGGTATTGAACTCGGTTTGGATGCGCGTATAAGCCGTATTGTGTGCGCCATGCATGCCTTGGTTTTGCTGGAATACATAATCGATTTCGATCTTGTTTTGGGCCTTCCAGCTTTCGACCAAAGTTTTCGTTTCATCGGTGGAGCCGTCGTCGATGATCATCCAGATAAAATCAGGCGAGGTTTGCCGGACCAGACTGTCGTAGAGTTGGTGCAGGCAATAAGCGCGGTTGTAGGTGGGCGTAAAAACGGTAATCGGCTTCATTTAATATTTGGCTAATATGATGTTGAGCAAATAAGTGAACGCGAAATAGCACAGCATGATGTTGCCGATGACAAGATGCTGTCTCGTGAAAAACTTATTCTTGAGCAGCGGATAAATGATGACGAGCCCGAGCATGAACCACGACAAAAAGGCAAAACGGTTCGAGAAATTCGCGCGGATGACCAAAATCCAAAATGCATTGGTGATCAAATAAGTGTTGAACAACTGCAGGTAAACCGGGTCCTCAAATTTGCGTTTGTAAATAAAGTACCAACCCGCATACACCCCGATGGCACTGTACAAAAGGAAATCCCAACGGAAGCCGCTGCTGCTGAAACGGTCGACGAGGTCTTCGTTTTCGATCAGGTAGTTCTTGAGTTTTTCATCTTCGGCAAAACCAAAACTGAGGAAAAAAGTCTCGAGTACGCTTCCAAGCGCCAATGAGATTGGGATGGCCGCGAACCAGGCTTTGAGGTATGTTTTGGTGTCTTTGTAATACATTGCTGCGACATAGGCCCCGGAAGGAATCAGCATCGATTTATGGAACAACACCGCCAGCAACATGATGCCCCATTTGTGGTACTTGTTGTCGGTGACAAAAACGAACAGGAAAATGGAGGTCGCCACCGCATTGCGCAATCCGTTGGTCGCCGCACCCCAAAACGACAGGGAAATGAGCAACATGAAAAAACCGTAGAACCAAAAATCGTTGAACATTTTTTTGGAAACGGTGTAAAATGGAAAAATGTACAGGAACGCAATCGTCAGGAAGAAAAACTGCGGCAGCATCACATAGGAACACAATTTCATGAAAATCTCAAAACCAATGTCCTTGCCTTGCAGGATGAGCGGTGCGCCGTCGAGGTAATTGGTAAAATAAATGTTGTACATCCCCATATCGCCGAAATGGCTGAAAGTAATGGGACGCAATCCGATGAAAATAATAGAGAACGAAAGCAGCAAAATACCGACGCCGTTTTTGACTTTGAGGTTTTGCCCATTTTCAAGCGCCACGTTTCTGGATTGCAGGAAGAAGACCAGTACAAAAACCAGTAGGATATTGTAGAATACGTCGTCGTATAAGGCAACCGGTATGTCAATCATCCGCGGGTTCGTTTTATTGAAAGGTTCGTTGGCAAATGTAGCGAAATTGTATACAGCTTGCCAAAAATAAAAAGCGCCCCAATCGGAGCGCTTTTCGAAAAAATGTAAAAACCGATTAGTTTTTAACCAGTTTGAGGTTCTGTTTGTTGTCGCCTTGCGTCACGATGACATTGTAAATGCCCGCTGCATAACGGTTGCCGATGGTAACGGTTTGCGCGGCATCGACGGTGCGGTTTTCAACCAGCTTGCCCAAAATATCGAACACTTGGATCTGCACCGGCCCGGTAGCCTGCGTATAGATGTCGATGTTGAATTGGTCGTTGAATGGATTCGGGCTCGCGAAAGCCTCAAAGTCTTTGCTGCTTGCGTTGGTAATCGACGATCCTGCGGCGATTGCCCGCCATGAATTTCCGGTTGAGAAAGAGCACAGGTCGCTCCATTTTCCATGCGCTGGCGGCCCTGCTGTAGCATCCGTTTCAGCCATATTGTAGTTGAGCGCCGAACGGAAAGTGTAGGTCGTATTGAGCGCCACAAAATTAGAAATTGCCGGAGCGAGCGTAAGCGCTCCTCCCCAAGTAACGTTGAAATAGAAGAAGTAATCTGGCGCAGTAAGCGGATTTCCGGTCTTTACATACTGCACTGCACCGGTACTGGTATTGGTAATTTCCCAAAGGAAACCTTGCGGCGCACCATCACGGGCGGTAGTGGCCAACTGGATTTTTCCTCCTGATGGCTCAAGACCGGTATCCCCGCAATTGTGGAGCGAAACCCAAGCATAATTTTTAGGAGTCCTTACGTGGCAGGTGTCGCCAAAATACCAATTCCCGTTTTTGTACAAACCGACAGTAATGATGTACTCTGTATCGAAATCCATGAAACCGATTGGCAACAGGTCAGGATTGCCTACACGGAGTTTCCAGGTATTGGTCGTGATGTCTAATGGAGTGGGTCCGTACAATCCATCCGCGCGTTGGATGATCCATCTGTAGTTGCCGTTGTCTGATGCATAATTCTGGGCCGTAAAGCCTTTGGACATCAAATCGAGCGTACCGTTACAAAGCGGATCGACCACTCGGGTCAATTGGATGTTGCCCGGTTTGAATACGAGTGCAAAACGCGTAATGTCATCGGTTGTGGTAGTGCTCGTTGTAAAAGTAAAAGGAAAATGCTTGATGTTATGGTAAGCATATACCGGGTTTCCGAGTCCGTCTACCCCAGTCTTTTCTCTCAGGAAGAAAGCCTTCGCGCCGAAAATACCATCAAATTTTTCAGCCCTGATGGTGTAGGTTCCGGCCGGACAGGTAAAACCGATCGGCACGACATCGTTGTTGTTGAAAGGCGAACCCAATGTTCTTCCCTGGATGCCCAGTTTAGGACAAGGAGTTGCCGCGGCAATCATGGTATAAAAAGCAATGCTGCTTTCGGCGGTATACACTTCGGCATCGTACATCTTGTCGTAGGTATTGACCGATCCGGCGATATTACCATTGGTCGTTGTAGCCGCCGGCATGTATCCCACGAGTGTCTCCTTGTACAACGAACCAGCGCCTCCGCTACCCGATTCAAGGCTCAGCCAGATGCGGTTTTTCTCCAGCGGGGCAATCATCTGTACCGACCCGCCTTTGTAAAACTGCTGGTCTGCCGTTGCGATGCCATAGTCACGCATGTCGTTGGTAAAAGTAGCTACGCCGCCAGTGGAACTGAGTCCCATTACAAAAAAACCTTGGCACGAAGCTATTTTTCCCGTCGGACGGTTGGAATTGTCCGGCCCGTAAATAGGATCATTAAATACCCTTCCGGTTCCGATACCGCCGGTAAGATTGTACATCACATAATCGTTGCGGGTGTAATTGATTGGTGCCGTTCCGTTTCCGGGGAAATTCGGGCTGATGGGCGTGTTGTGGGTCCACATCATCAACGCTCCGTTGATGTGGGTAATATTATCCGGATGCGTCAAGAACGAATCGGCATCCAAAGCAGACGGGTATGGATTCCCGATCAAATTGGGCGACATTTTTGACACGCAAGGCGTATAAGCCCCGCCCGAAATCGACTTGGTAATTGTTCCATTGTGTGGTTCGCCCGTAAACTCAACCACCCATCTGTCCTGGTAAGGCGACGCAAAAGATTGCGGCCCGCGGATGATGTATCCCCTTCCGGCAGGATCCATCGTACTGCTGGAGGCGACGTTTTGCCAACGCCCGGTATTGTAAATGGCGGCATCGGTACCAGCGGGCGTGGCGGTCTCGTCCCAATAAAAATATTTGTCGAAAAGTGGCCCTACATAACCCGGCGGGTACGGGTTCAGATACAGTCCTGTATCCACCCCAATGTCTTCCATCACTTGTCCATCGACTGGTGCACAAAAATAAGTGTAATCGAATTTTTCAGTGATTCGCGTCGTGCGTTGAACGGTAATGGCCGAATTGACCGAGTTCGGATTGTCCTGCAGCAATTGCGCATTGGCACGCAGGCTCACGTTTCCGGTTGGGGCCACGACGATGTTGTTCGTTACACGGAGCACGGCATCGCCATTAAAGGTGACTTTTTTGCCATCGCGTACTTCGAGGTCATACACTACCAGGTTTTCATCGGTGGTGAAATCGGCAGCAAAAATGGCCTTGGTCTCCTTGTCTGGGATTCCATTGCTCCAGTTAGAGCCATCCCAGGTTGTTGTTTTGGGCTCGGTCTTGCCCGCGAGTTGTTGTGCTTCGACTACGCCTGTCCCGAACAGCAGCGCGCAACACAACACCATGCACAATCTTTTGAATTGTTTGTTCATAGTTAAAGTATTTAAGGATTATTGATTCCTAATGCTTTGTAACCTTTGTGGTAGTGTGGTATTGGCCCGATTTCAGGCAGATGAAATAAACGCCCGGCGCATAGCTTTCAAAATCGATGACTTCGCGGTTTTCACCTGCCAAGCCCTGGCTGTCTTTTTTGAAGAGTTGCTGCCCAAGCGCGTTGAAAATTTGTATGGTGTTGGTCTGGCTTTCTTTGGTAAAATAATGGAAAACAGCTTCGCCGCTTACCGGGTTCGGATAGAGGCGTCCTACGGGATCCGATTCGAAATTCTCGACAGACAACGTGCAAACATTTCCCACCTGCAACGGCAAGGCATTGGCATCGAGTGTTCCGTTGCCCAAATTGCCATAGCCATTCCAGCCCCATGCATGCAAGGTTGGCTGGAGAGGGAGCCCCAAAGTAAAACCACTTCCGGTAGCCACTTTGCCCCAGGAATTCGAGGAAATAACCGGTGTAGGTATGTTGCGGTTGGTTGTTGTCCCGTCGCCAATTTGCCCGTAAGAATTGATGCCCCAGGTCCACATGCTGCCGTCGCTTTTGATGGCCGCACTGTGGTAACTGCCCGAACTGATTTCAACCCAACCGGGACCCGGTGCAATTTGAATGGCAGCCGGCACCTGCTCGGTTGGTGGCCCACCATTCCCTACGTTGCCATTGACATTGTTTCCCATCGACCACAGGCTGCCGTCGGTTTTGATCATAAGGCTGTTCGATATTTCGCCTTTGGACACCTTGAGCCAGTCATAGGTATTGTTTCCCGATTGCACGGGCGTTTCAAAATAATGGAAGTTGGTATTAACCCCTAATTCCCCTCCATTTTCAGTACCCCAGGCCCAGAGCGAGTGGTCGGTTTTGATGGCCAGTGTGCCGTAATCGCCTGCTGCAACCGATTCCCAATCGTTGGCGGTGCCGATGCGTGCTGGAACATGGTATTCTTCAATATCGTTGTCGATTCCTAAATTGTTTCCTTTACCCCAACCCCAAAGCGATCCGTCCGACTTGATGCCAAATGTATAGTCGGTGCCCACCGACAACTGCGTCCAGTCGGAATCGCTACCGGCCTGCACCATTAGGGTACTGATCAGGTTTACACCGAAATTCCCATCGCCAATTTGTCCAAAATTATTGCGCCCGCAACCCCAGATGGTTCCATCCGATTTGAGCGCCATCGTGCGGCCAGTTCCTACCTTGACCGAAATCCAGTGGTTGTCGGTTCCTATCTGAGTGGGCGTAGATTTATCGGCAGTGGTTCCATCGCCGAGTTGCCCGTAGTTGTTCCTGCCCCAAGCCCATAGCGTCCCATCCTCTTTG
Organism: Flavobacterium sp.; assembly: GCF_047602195.1. Taxonomy (GTDB): domain Bacteria; phylum Bacteroidota; class Bacteroidia; order Flavobacteriales; family Flavobacteriaceae; genus Flavobacterium. The sequence continues at coordinate 1,346,458 of NZ_JASGHW010000004.1, read as the reverse complement.
ATCCCAACCGAATGGTCGCGTGACGCATCGATGGTTTCCCAGCATTGGGCGAACCCATTGCAAAACACCAAAAGCGAAAACAAAAACGCAATTTTTTTCATAGCAAGCATCATTCAAAGTGGAGGCTCGAATTACATTCATCTGGCGTGATGCAGGTCGGTAAAATTAAAACGGTAAATGTCCTAGTGGAGTTGGACCTTTCAAACATAGTAAAAATAATATTACAAAAAACGAATACCGTTAAAATTTTGTAATCTTTTCATTACTTTATCTGTTGGCGTTGCGACGGATGAGTTCGTCCCATTTGGCCATGACCAATGCCGGGCGGAAACGATCCACATTGGCGTGACCCTTTGCCCCCATTTGCCTGCGCAGGTTTTCATCGTTGATGAGTTGCAGCATTTTTTGGGCGAGATCGGCGGGATTTTCGGGCTGGGCCAAAATGGCATCCTCGTTTTCGGTCAAGATGCTGCGCGGACCCGTCGGGCAATCGAACGAAGCCACGGGCAAACCGTGCGACAAGGCTTCGAGCAACACCATCGGGAAGGTTTCGAAACGAGAGCTCATCACGTAAAATTCAGACCGCAACAATTCTTCGCTGACGTTCGAAATTGCATCGCCCACGACCAACGGATTTTTGAAGTTGTGCTTTTTGACCTGTTCGCGCAACGCTTCCTTATCGGAACCATTGCCGAAAATCTTGACCGTCCAGTCTTCGATTTGGTTATCGATTTTGGCCCAGGCTTCAATGAGCAAATCGTAGCCTTTCTGGTAATTCATACGGCCCAGCGAGAGGATTTGCTTTTGTTTGGGCTGGGAAGATTCCGGTACGTTGGCTTCGAAAAAATTCGGGATGATGACGGCATTTTTGCGTTGGTAGAAATCGTATTCGGCTTGGTTCAGGAAAACGATGTTCGTGTATTGATTCTCGACAAATTCGATGAACAGACCCGCCAGTTTCTTCTTGATTTTAACAACCGCCGACGCATTTTCATAACCGAGCTGGAAGCCGTAATACGACGTATGGTATTCGTTGTAAATATTGAATCCTTTGGCCAAATACGGCAACGCAAACCGGATCCACGTGAGCGAAATCAGGAAAACCGCATCGGGATTAAAACTGCTGATTTGCTGCTGCAACAGTTTGTAATGCTTCGGGAATTTCTTGACGTTAACCGGGCTGAAATAACTTTTGCCTTCGACATAACCGATGTTCAAATCCACGTGTTTGACCTTGCCGGAAATCGGGTAACAAGCCGGTTTTCCTTTTTGTTCCGATGTAATGAGCATCACCTCATACCCAAAAACCTCGGCCCAGTAATTGAGTTTCTGGATCAGGATTTTTTCGGCCCCGCCGTGCAGGTGGACTTGTTCGGTGATGTATAGAATTTTCATCGTCTTTTGATGATATCGATAAAAAATTGGATGTTCTTGTAACCGAAAATATTCATCGCCTTCATCTTTAAAATGTTGCGCCATTTCTTGTGGAACGGAATCCACGACTTGGCGAAATGATGGATGCAATAGGTGTTTTTGGTCAAATCGATGTTGCCCGTGACGTAACTTTTCGGACAGAAATAATCGTTCGGGTAAAACGTCACATACCCTTCTATTTCCTGGAATTTGTTGTTCATGACAAATCCTTTTTGCTTCATCATTTGTGTGATGATGTAAGTGTTCGAGGTCGTTTCCAAAGTACCATCGGCTTTGACAAACGGTTTGTTGTCGTAATACGCCAAAAGATCCTTGACCCATAGTCCGCCTTTTTCGCTCGCCATCATTCCGGTCGGCACATTCTCCGGATTTTCAAAACCCGAAAAGGCCGCGTGGTGCAGGAAATCGTCATACGAACGCAGCGCCTCGACATCAGTGTCCATGTACACGCCGCCCATCTGGTCGAGCGCATACAGTCGGCAAACGTCTGAAATAAAGGCAAACTTGCGGTTTTCCAAAGCCTGTTTGGCAAAAATGAACTGATCGAGCGGAAAGTTATTTTCGTTCCATTCGATGATCTCATAATCGGGTAAAAACTGCTTCCACGACTCGAGGCATTTCACCGCGAGCGGTGGCAGCGGATTGCCGCCAAACCAACAATAATGGATAATCTTTGGAATCATAGTTTTTGTTTGATGAATTCGATGATGCGCTGGTTCGCCTTTCCGTCGCCGTACGGGTTGTGCGCTTTCGACATTTGTTCGTACACCGAAACATTGTGGAGCAATTCGAATGCACTTTCGGCTATTTTCGACGCATCGGTGCCGACGAGCTGAACGGTTCCGGCTTCGAGCGCTTCGGGACGTTCGGTGGTTTCGCGCATCACGAGCACCGGTTTTCCAAGCGATGGCGCTTCTTCCTGAACGCCGCCCGAATCGGTGATGATCAGATACGACTGCTTCATCATCCACACAAAAGACGGATAATCGAGCGGATCGATCAAGTGAATATTGGAATGGTTCGACAGCAATTTCATTACCGGTTCCTGCACATTCGGGTTCAGATGCACCGGATAGACGATTTCGGCATCGGAATTTTCGGCAATGTTCGCCAAAGCCTTGCAGATATTGAGAAATCCGTCCCCGAAATTTTCACGGCGGTGACCCGTGACCAAAATGACTTTCTTTGAAAAGTCGATTTTACCTTTAAGTTCGTCAATCTTGGGATTCGAGAAATTGTTTTCAAGCTTGTTGACCGTCCACAGCAACGAATCGATCACGGTATTTCCGGTCACGCTGATGTTTTCGGCCTTGATGTGTTCGCTGAGTAAATTTTGTTCGGACACCTTTGTCGGCGCAAAATGGAAATCGGCGATCCGTGCCGTGACTTGTCTGTTCAATTCCTCAGGAAACGGCGCGTATTTGTTGTACGTCCGCAAACCGGCTTCGACATGACCCGACGCAATCCCGCGGTGAAATGCCGCCCACGCACAAATACTCGAAGTCGTCGTATCGCCGTGTACCAACACCAAATCGGGTTGTTCTTCGGCCAGCACCGTATCCATTTTCATGAAAATACGGCCGCTGAGTTCGTTGAGCGATTGGTTGGGTTTCATGATGTCGAGGTCGAAATCGGGTGTGATTTCAAAGAAATCCAACACCTGATCGAGCATTTCCCGATGCTGCGCGGTCACGCAAACCTTGACGTCAAAATCGGTTTGCCGCAGACTGTGCACGAGCGAACACATTTTGATGGCCTCGGGCCGCGTTCCAAAACAAACGAGTATTTTTTTGGTCCTATTATGCATGTTGGTTTTCCGAAATTTTCTGTGCGATAAACGCGCGGCATTTTGCCTTTAAAGGTTCGGCCAAGGCGTGGTGTTTTCCGAGGTTCTTGACCTTAGTATCTTTGTTGACTTTGCCTTCGAGCCCGAAATTCGAGGTCCATTTTCCGGTCTTGCTGTCGATGTCGATGCGATTGAACAATTCCAGAATTCCGTCAAATCGGCAAGAGTCGACGAAACTGTCGAAACCGTTGACGAAAATCACGGGCGTCCCGAGTGCGAGACACGGCAAAGCGCAATGGATCCTTGAAGTGATCACGAGTTTTGCCTTGGCGTATTTGCGCAATAAATCTTCGGCCATTTCGAATTTCTGTTCGTCGGTGTATTTGCCGGCAGGCGGTTCCTGATTCACATAGATCGCCGACTTCAATAAATCGTCATCGATGAAATTCCCGATGTGTTTTTTCATTTTCCCGAGTTCGAAAATCGCCCCGCTTTGGATGCTGCGCAAAAATCGCTTGGTATGGTACGTCACTTTTTCCCAGGTCGGGTAACTGTACAACGGATCGACGATGTAGATGTCCTCGCCCCTTTCGGAATCATCGACTTTGTACGAATCCAAGGTCAGGGTCAAACATCCGGTGAAATAGGCGTCGATGCCTTTCGCTTTCAAGGTATCGGCCGAAAACTGGTCGCGGCAACCAATCGGCTCATGCTTTTTAAGGTAAGCGATTCCCTTCTCCGAAAGCATGTACGGCGCCGCGGTATTGTTGATGTGGAACGACACAAACAGCGGATCGATGTTGTCCGACGGCACCCAATGGTGGATGTTGTGCGTGAACCAACCGTTCATGATGAGCTGGATTTTGTCGCCATCGTATTCGCCCAACTTTTCGCGGTTGAGCAAAGTGTCGACTTTCGGCAGGAATTGCTTCGCGGCCAAGCTCTGGATGTTGTCGCCTACGTTAAAAAATTTCTTGTTTTCTTCGTATGTCAGTAAACCGTATAACATGGGGTTTGTGGTATTTACAATTTTCGTCTGATTTTGAGGTACGCGTTGAACAGCTTGGGGAATTTGCTGATGATCACATATTTCATTTTTTTGCTGGCCAGTTGCTTGTCGACATTTTTATTGATGATGTCGGCAATCGGCAACGCGGCAAAGGTAACCATATTATTTTGTTCCGAAACCTTGTCCTTGATGATAAACGGATGGGATGATTCGCGTGCCTTTTCCTGCAAACAACGCCATTCGTAAGCCACGCCGGTCGTCATCATCACATCGCCTTTGAAATTCTTGAGCACCAGATCGTAAAAATTCGGCGGCACATTGAAACCGTAATCGTTCGGGTTTTCACCGCAAAGGATAATCCCGAGCATCGTGCGCTGGCATTTGGTGCAAACGCTGCAATTATAGCCTTCGCGCAAATCCGAATAGCAGACGCGCAGTTTGATGTGATATCCTGTTTTTTTTGCAAAGTCGACAATGTTTTCGATTTTTTGCGTCCGGCGGAATTCGAAACCATCGTGCACGACTTCGGTATTCGCCCATTTCATGAGTTCATCGGTCTCGGAGGTCGAGCCCCAGCCGAAACTGACTTCGCCCGTATTCGAAGACGCAATCAAGATCGTTCGGATGCCGTTCAGGTAACTGAGTGGTGCAATGAGTCCGATCAGCGCCATGCCGTGCTGGATTTTGCCCCACCAATTGACATCGACCAAAAGATCGACTTCGTAGGTATAGAATTTTCGAAGATTCGAGGTGACGTAGCGCAAACGGTCGTCGTTGATGATTTTTTCTTCTGTATTGAAACGGCGGAAATCGGCCCAACGCTTGGTATCGGAAATGTCGATGTCGGCGCCCAGCACCGAAACCAAAAAAGGATTCTTCTCCAGATTGCGCGTCACCGATTCGAACGAATCCAAACCGCCGCTGAACAAAATCGCCATTTCGTTTTGATCGATTTCATTTGATACCTTTTGCCCTACGTGCAGTTTCGCTTCTTTGATGTTCGGGAAATGCTTGGCGAATTCGGCCTTGAGGTTTTGCAGCGAATCGTAAAACGTCGCGTCGAGTTCATCGACAAACACATCGAAGCCGACAAACCATGCAATCGGCATGATGTTGGCCAGAAACGGAATCACGGCAATCCCAAGCGGGACGCTGCTCACGTCTTGGTCGTAGCTGACAAAATACGGTTGCTTTTTGTTAAAATATTTACCCAACGAGGCATCGATGTCGTAATCGTAAACAATCGTTTTTCCGTGGTCTGAAAAGCGGGTCTGGTTGAGTTTGATCATATTACTTTTTGCGCAAAAAAGACGGGATGGAATCCTTGACCACCCTGAGTTCATCGGCGTTCATGCCAAATTTATACATCATCGCGAGGTAGATTCCGACGAAAATAATCATTTTGACTATCAGATTCATCCAGTTGTGTCCCGGGATGAAATCGATGGCATAACCGAGCGCCAAAATTACAACAAATGTCGGTAACAATCGATGCTGCAGTTCTTTAAAAAACCGTAAAATATCGAGTTGCATGACGCGATGGTAGTAGAAATTCATAATGACCTGGCTCAGGATCCAGCCGCCGGTCGAGCCGATGCACAGTCCGAGCAGCCCAAAATCGCGTACGAAAAGCGCCCCGACGACCGTACCGATGACGATCAATGAAATGTAGGTCAGCGCCTTGAACGAGAATTTTTTTCGCGCTTCAAGCATCGAATTGGCAAACGATTGCACAAGCGGCAACGTATACGAAAACATGATGATGAGCGCAATCGGCCAGGCCAAAATATAGGTCTGCCCGACCCACAACAAAACGAATTGCCTGCCGTACAACAGGAATCCGCCCAGGATCATGAGCAAGGTTATCAGTGAAAACCGCCCGATGCGGATCATCATCGTCGTCAGTTCCTCGCTCGAGGCTTCGAGTACGGTCATCTTGGTCGCACGTGGTAAAAACACACCCGAAATCGCCGTCGAAAACGCGCCGTAATACGTCCCGAGCATGATGCCGACGCCGTACACGCCGATCAAAGTCGTCGAAATCCCGATGAATCCGAGGATGATCTGTCCGCCGCGCCATTGGAATTGCCCGACCATCGCGAAGATGAAAATCCAGATCGAATAGGAGAAAATTTCCTTGACCAGCGGCGATTCGAACCGGTGCAATTTGAAACGCACTTTAAGATTTCGGAAAATATAATAGCCGCTGAGTCCAATCACCGTGAGGTTCATGACCGTATCGAGCATGACGATCGACACCGAATCGCCGCCCAGGTACAGCAACGCAACGACCATGAGCGAACGCACGACATATTTGACAATGTTGAGCGCACGCGGAAACACAAATTTTTCATAAGCCGAACTGATCGCCGTAAACGCGCCGCCCGGCAACGTAATGGCGAGGTTGAAAATGAGGATCGCAAACATCACTTTGGCCTTCCCCATTTCTTCGGGCGTCAAATTCTTGAAAACCGATTCAAGGTTGAAATACAACACCAATCCCGAAACGACAATCGCCGCCGAAATCGCCGCGTAAATGAGCATCGTCGTCGCGAGGAAGTTTTCTTCGCTTTGGCGGTCGTTTTGCGCGCGGTATTTGGCGACAAAACGCACGATGGTATTGCTCAGGCCCAAATCGAGCACACTGATGTAGCCGATCAGCGAACCGATCAAGGTATACAAACCATACTCCGAATCCCCAAGCTGGCGGATCATGTATGGCGTGAGCAGCAACCCGATCCCGTTGGTCAGGATGATGGTGATGTAGGACAAAAAAGCGCCTTTCTTGAGTTGGCTCATGGGTCAGTTAGTATTCGTAAATTTTGGTTCCCGAAACGGTGATGATCTGCACAGCCTCGGCGCCTTCGATCTTTTCGAAACTCAGGACGGTGTGCTTTTGGAGGAATTCAGGGCTGGTTTTGTACGCATATCCATAACCCGCTTGCTTGAGCGCAGGATTGCGGTAATCGTTCAAAACATAGAGGTAATTTGTCGTTCCTTTGAGGTACACGGTGCTGCCTTCTGGATAATAGGTACTGAGTTCATCGGCGATGTCCTGTTGGGTAAATCCTTTTTCGGTATAGGTGACGATGCGCAGTGCCAGAAACGCCGTGACCAAAGCCAATGGAACGTGCAACGCCCACAGGTTGAATTCCTTGGTCTTCCAATTCATGGCCATCAACAAAACCACATACGGAAACGCATTGAGGAAATAATGCTGGAAATGCTGTACGATCACCGGAAGCAGCGAAACCAAAGCACCGACGAGCAACGCCAATTGTTTTTTATTTTTGAAATCGGGTTTGAGCATCACCAATGGCAGGCACATCAGCAAAAATACTTTGCCCGCATTCAAAAAACCAATAATGGTTTTGGATTGTGCGATGCTTCTTTCGCCGTAACCTTGTCCGGTGAGTTGCGAGAGCAAATCGGCTAAAGGAACCTGATGCAAGCCGCAATAATACGATAGAAATACAATCAACGGAATCAATCCGCCCAAGCCGAAACGCAGTAGTTTCTTGAACCGATCGTCGCCGTGGAAAATGAGCAAGGCAAACGGAATGAAATTGAGCAATCCGTATTGTTTGCAGAAGAACGTCAATCCGAGCAAAATTCCCGAAAATAAATAGTTTTTTTTCAGCAATTGCAGGTATGCGAGCAACATCAACAACAAACAATACACTTCGAGGTTGATGTAACTGCCATCCGAACTCAGCACACAGATGCAAAAGAACAGCGTCAACAACAGTGCTTTTTTCTTCGACAATTCCAAATGCAGCGCAATTTTGTACAGCACAAAAGCCGACAGCAAAATCACGAGGTACTGGAACAGCACAAACAGGAAATACGGCGGCTGCCCGAAGATTTTCCACACGATCGAATTCGCATACATCGCCAGCGGCGTATAGGCCAACACGATGTCCTTGTACGGCACCAAACCATGACTGATGTCGCGCGCCATCGACAAATAAAACGGTGCATCACCGCTCACGGGCGACAAAATCACACCCGAAGCCAGCAACAGTAAAAGCACGCAGCTCCAGATCAGGAGCGTATTTCCGGTAATTTTCATTGTTTGATGCAATCGGTTATCTTCTGGATATCGGCATCGGAAAGGTCATAATAGAACGGCAAACGCACGAGGCAATCGCTGTAATGGTCAGATTGCGCAAGCGTGGCGCCATAATGCTTATCGGTATAGAAAGGGCTTTTGTGCAAACTCAAATAATGGAACACGCACCAGATGTCGGCGGCTTTCAATTTGTTGATGAGTTCGGTGCGCCGCGCCAAATCGGGACACACGAGGTAAAACATGTGCGCGTTGTTGGTCGCATATTCCGGAACCACCGGCAATTTGACGTTAGTGGCCAACGCCCAATCTTGGAGCGCGTCGTAATACAGTTGCCAAATGTGCTTGCGCTTGTTTTGGATGTCTTCGAGCTCCTCGAGTTGTGCCCACAAAAACGCGCTGATGATTTCGGATGGCAAAAAAGAACTGCCCATATCGACCCAACCGTATTTGTCGACTTCGCCGCGGAAAAACGACGAGCGGTTCGTGCCTTTTTCCCAGATGATTTCGGCGCGGTCGGCGAATTGGCGGTCGTTGATCGCGAGCATGCCGCCTTCGCCCGAAATGATGTTCTTGGTTTCGTGGAATGAAAACGCAGCCAAGTGCCCGATTGAACCCAACGCCCTTTTTACGCCGTCTTTTCCGGTGTAGAAACTGTCGATGGCCTGTGCCGCATCTTCCACGACAAACAAATTGTATTTCTCAGCCAATGCCATGATTGTATCCATATCGCAGGCCACGCCGGCGTAGTGCACGGGAACGATGGCCTTGGTTTTGGGCGTGATCAGCGCTTCGATTTTACTCGCGTCGAGGTTCGGGTTGTCGGTTTCCGAATCGGCGAAAATAATCGTCGCCCCACGCAAAATGAACGCATTCGACGTGCTGACAAACGTATACGAAGGCATAATGACCTCATCGCCCGGTTCGATATTGATCAGCAAAGCCGCCATTTCCAAGGCATCGGTACACGAGGTCGTGAGCAGGCATTTCTCGAAACCGTATTGCTTTTCGAAAAATTCCTGGCACATTTTGGTGTACTTGCCGTTGCCCGAAATTTTTCCGGTGCTGACCGCGTCGTACATGTAATGCGTTTCCTTGCCTGTCAAATGGGGTTTGTTGAATGGTATCATGCGTGTTGGTTATCTGATGAATTTGTGCGGATTGCCTACATACAATCCGGGGTTTTCTATGTTTTTGATCACGACCGTTCCGCCGCCAATCTGCGTATGCGCAACCATCGAAATGTTGTCGATGATTGTCGAATTGATGCCCAGGATGCACTGCTGCCCTGTGGTGACAAATCCTGCCACGGCCACGCGCGGCGACAAAAAGCAATGCTTCCCGATGGTCGTGTCGTGTGCGATGGTGCAACTGACATTGAGGATCGTATTTTCTGAAATCTTCGCATGCGCATCGATCACACCGCCGGGATAGATCACACAACCGGCCGCAATCTGTGCCGTCGGATCGACCCAAACGCTCGAATGTACGATTTGACCGAACGGAATCTTGCCGTCGAATCTTTCAAACAATTGGGCGCGCACGTTCAAATGTTTGTAGCCGATGCCAATCAGGATCTCGTCGAATTCTTGCCGTGCATAAGCCGATTCGATCGCGTCGGAAGTGCCCAGGACCGCGTGACCATTCACCGATTTCTCGGCAGTCACATCATCGAAAAACACCACTTTGCCGTAGTGTTTATCGGCGATGGCATAGTGCGCAATCTGCTGACCCAAATGTCCCGAACCGATGATGGCTAACGTTTTCATATATTTTCGGATTGGCTGATGTTGACGAATTCCTTAACCGAAAACAACGGCCGGTTCTTGGCTTCCTTGTAGATGCGCCCGATGTACAGCGAGACGATGCCCAAAAAAAACAATTGCAACCCGATACCGAGCACGATCACCGAAACCAGCGAGGCCCATCCGGCCTGGAAATCGATAAAGAACAATTTGGTGACCGCCAGTGCCACCAGGGCGACAATGCCGAGCAGCACGAAAAGGAACCCGAGGCGTACGGCGAATTTGAGCGGCAATTCCGAGAAATCGAAGATCGCATCGAATGCGAGTTGCATTTTTCGGCGGAAATTGAATTTGGACACGCCCGCAAAACGTTCGCGCTGGTCGATCTCGAGTGTCGTGTAATTCATGCCGACTTTCATGAAAAGCCCTTCCACGAAACGGTTGGTTTCCTTGTATTGCAATAGATTTTGTGCGAATTGGTTGGTAAACATCCGCATCACGGCGATGCCTTTCGGGATTTCAAGCCCGGTGTATTTGTTCAGCGTTCCCCAAAAAACACGCGAATACAGGCGGTTCAGGAACTTGTCTTTTTTCTCTTTGCGGATGCCCCAAACCAGGTCGAAACCTTGTTCGATCGTTTCGAAAAAACGCGGGATTTCATGCGGCGGATCCTGCAAATCGGGGTCCATGTATAAAATGTAGTCGCCCGTGGCGTAAGTAAATGCGGCGGTTGCAGCGAACGCTTTCCCGTGGTTGTACGACAAAACGACCATCTTGATTCTGGGGTTAGTTTTGGCCTGTTCCTTAATGATGGCCACAGTTTGGTCCTTGCTGCCATCGTCTACGAAAATGTATTCGTATTCCACCGGCAGCGTGTCGAGCACGGCTTTGGTTTCCTTCAAAAATTGAAGAATCACTTCCTGTTCGTAATAGACCGGAACGGCCAAAGATATTTTTTTTCTCATGGCAGCCACTGTTTTAAATCGGTTAGCGTACGGATGCGGTTTTGCTGGAGCGGAAAATAATCGTCGCGGTCAATCAGCATGGCTTTCATGCCCAGCTTTAAAGCAGGTTCGAGGTCGAGCTTGACCGAATCGCCGATGTAAATGATCTCGGAAGCTTCGATGCCGATTTTTTCCAAAGCCTTGCCATAAAATTCGAGCGACGGCTTGGCCACGCCGAGTTCTTCGGACACGAAAATATCCGAAAATTCGACATCGAAAAACGACTTCAATTTTTCCTTAAGCGTCGAATTGAAATTGGAAATAATCCCGATCGGAACATTGATTTGGTTGAGAAATGCGGTGTCGTCAAATTTCTCCCACGGCAAATACGAACAACTGCTGAAAATGGTGTCGAGCATTTCATCCGTCGGCAGAATCCCCAACGAATACAACAGTTCGCGGTTGAAATGGCTGTAAAAATCCGCATTGGTCCGGTCCGGAAAAAAAATGCTCTCCGACAAGATCTTGTGGTGGTATTTGAGTGTTTTGGGATCGACCGCATAGCCGAATTGCCGCAACACTTCCTCCATCTTCACATAAAACGAAGGCTTGTACAGCAAGGTTCCCGCTACATCGAATAATACGTATTTCATCTAATAGACCAAATGGCCGTGTTGGTTGTTGTTCAATTGGGTTTCGTCGGTGGCGTTCGGGTAAATCACATCGTAGAGCAAACGGATCGCGATGCCGTCGATGGTGTGGACCGCATCGGGCTGCTGCCCTAAAAGATATTCCTGCAAGGTGTATTTCACATCCTGGAATCCCAAATTATGCCGGATCGAATTCGTTCCCGAAATGCGGCAATTGACCTCAAACGGGATGATGTTGTTTTCAGAATCGACAATGCTTTGCAGATTCAAGCTGCCTTTGAGCCCGCCATGGGCAATCATTTTCTGGATGATTTTTTCCAGTGCGCCATCAAATTCGCGAATGACCTTCGATTTCGAAGTCGCCCCGTTGCTGAGTTCGCGTTCCATCGTCAACAACCCGTGCAGGCTGCCGTCTTTCCTGACATAAAATGCCGTCGTGATTTCTCGGCCCTGGTGCAACGGCTGGATCATGCAATCGTCCCCGAATTGCGTCGGGTTGGCCGGGTTGATCAAAATCCCACGCGAGCCACGGCCTTCGCGCGGTTTGAGGATGATGTTTTGCTGCGAACCATTATAATCTTTCGGCAACCACGACTGCGCAAACGGAATCCCGAGTGACTGGTGGTGCAAAAAGGTCAGGTATTTGTCGAGGTATTTTTGGGAGATGTCGGCGTCGCTGGCCGCCACGACCGCGTTGAGTTGGCTCTGGTGGCGCGACAAATAATAGATTTCGTAATCGGTGGTCGGAATGACCAAATCGACTTTTTCATCGTCAATAATCTTGGCCATTGCCGGAATGTAGGCCGCATCATACGAATACGGCACGACATGAGTCGCATCGCACAAATGGTTTCCCGCGGTAAAGGCCGACACATCGGTCCCGACAATGCGGAGGTCGAGCCCGAGCGACAGGATATTCCGAAGCACGCCCTGCCCCACGTTTCCGCCGGTTCCGGTGACTAATACTGTTTTTTTCTCCATGCGATGTATGCTTTGATGGCGCTTGCGGGTTGCATTTCCGGATGCCAATTTAAGGTATTTTGCGTAAAGGTATTGTCATATTTTACCGAAAGTGAGCGATCTTCGTTCTGGTGGACGATTTCGGCTCCGGTTTCAGCAGCGATGAACTGTGCGATTTCTTTATTGGCGTATTCCATTTGCGAAACCCCGAGATAAATCGCGTGTTCCCAACTGTCTTTGTCGATGACCGCCTGGATCATTCGGGCAGCATCGTCGACGTGGAAATAATTCTGCTTTCTTTCACCCGTGCCCCAAACTTCAATTCGCTTGTGTTGAATGGCTTGGTTGACGTAATTCGGGATCAGGGTATTTTGTTTCATGCCCGGGCCGTAAAGCGATGACAGCCGGATGACGACCGATTGATTGCGGTTTCGGATGATTTGTTCGGCCTCGAATTTGGATTTCGCATAATCGGTTTGCGGATCGGCAGCCGTATTTTCGGTAATCGTTTCCATATTGGATCCGTACACCGAAACCGAAGAAAGGTAAATGTGTTTGGATGTCGGGAATCGGTCGGCGATTTTCTGTGTCGCCACGACATTGCCTTGGTGTAAAGTTTCGTCATCCAAAATGGTCGTGCCTGAAGCAACCGCAGCATGGCAATGAATAATCACTTCTGGGTTTTCGATTCGATCCAAATCCTCAAAACCATATACCGGAACATCCATTTTCGTCTTTGAAGTGCTGATGCCAATGACTTCGTTATGGGTTGAAAAAAAACGCGCCAAATGAGCCCCCAAAAAACCGCCGATGCCCGTGATTGCTATCTTCACTTGGTTTCGTTTGCTAAAATTTGCTGCATCATTGCGTTCCATTCAAAATGGGTTCCCGCCTTCGAAATATCGCACTGGCCCGCCTTTTTCCAAGGCTTGGCAATTTGCTTGTGCAGGAAATCCTTTTCCCATTGTGTCGGAACCTCAACTTCCTTGACGTAGAACTCGAAATGCGCGTTTTGGGTGTCGAGTTTTTGGTCGAGCAGGAAAAAAGTCAGGTAAGGCTTGATTCCGGTTTCGAGGTTTTCTTGGCGTACGACAGTATTGACGACATTGAAAGATATATTGCGCCAAGTGCTGCCGGAAACATAATCAGACGGCATTCCGTTTTCATCGACAATCGGGACGAGGATTTTTTGGTCGCCATTCACATACACAATCTTGAAAATGTGGTTGTAACCTTTGAAGTGGAAATCGAGAAACACCGCATGCCTGCCAATCCCGAAGTATTTGCGCAAAACCGCTTTCGGCGCTTTAGTGGCTTTGGCCAATGTGCCTTTGGCGTATTCGCCGTTGGGCGTGGCAATCACAAAACATTGCAGCAGAAATAAAACCGGCACGACCCATTTCCATACCTTTTTGGTAATGGCGAGTTGGTTCCAGCCCTTGACCATTAAATCCTGGTCTTCGCGCGTCGGTTCGGGATATTCGGGCAAAGTGCAATTTTCAGAAGTACAGCGAACGGTCAATCGTTCACCGGCAATGTAAGCGTAGATTTTCTTTCCGATGGCCGAAATCCCGGGAAGCGAGACCAGCAAACCCAGCGGATAGGTATAGCCCATCGCCTTAAACAGTTGCACATACGCCCAAAAACCAACCGATACTTTTCCGTTGGCGGTCACCCCGTGGATATTGATCAACAGGGTTTCTTCGGGAATATTTTGAATCGCTGCCTCGTTTTGGAAATGGCCCTGAACGGTCAAACAACGCACGCGGTTGAACACATCCAGGTGCCGAATAACGGTAACGACTTTGATGCACAGCGGGCATTCGGCATCGTAATAAAAAGTATAAACGGGATTTTTCGCTTTGAAAAAAGAGCCGATCTTGAGCCACAAATCCGGCGGAAGCAAGAGCAGGTAAATCACGATATAGGTCAATGCAAACCACGGAATCGGGTAACTCATCAAGATGCCGATATGGAAGAAAACGCCGATAAATACCAGCGTTGGCCGCAGTTTTCGGAACCACATCAGGAACACGAACAAGGTTTCAAAGGCCATCACGAAATAGCTCAGGAAAATGACGAGCCCTTTTTGGTTGAGCAGTATCGAGGTGTCGAACCAGGTCACCATCGGCAAGCTCGACGGCAACCAGATGCCGAGTCCTTTTTGCCACATCGTGCTGTTCATCTTGAGGAAAATCGAATCGAAATACACGAGGGCGATGCCCACATAAACCGGAATCAGATAATTCATTTCCAACACTTTCCGATCCGGACGGTACAACTTCCCGATGTTGGTATACTTGACTTTCTGGATCAGACTGTCGAGCGAGAACACGCGCGAAACCGGCATGAACATCAGGAAAAAATTAACCCCTACATAAGTATAATAGACATGGTATTCAAAGGTCGAGGCGCTGCTGAAAATGATCACGCCAAAGATGTAATTGACAATGGTCGCCAAGCGCGTAAACAATCCGAGCGCGAGCAAAACCAAGGCGATTACATAAAAAGTATACAGGTAACCGAAAGTAAATTCGCCCGGATTGACAAACGGCACCCGGTCGAAAATAATGTTGCGGTAAATGAACATGTGGGTCACTTCGCAAAACAGTACCAACGCATAGAGTACGCGGAAAATGGAAAGTCCAAGCGCATCGATTTTGTGGTTCAGTATGTTGCGAAACAGGTTTTTCATGCGGTCAATATTTTACGGTGACGATGGTTCCAACGATGATCAGTGCCAGACCCATTACTTTTCCGATCGTGAAAGTCTCGCCGAGGAACAAAATCCCAACGACAAAAACAAGTGCGGGCGCGAGGCTCATGAACGGATAGGCTTGCGTGATTTCAAATTTGGTCATCGCCGCCATCCAAAACAACGAAGCTACGAATGCCGAAGCAAAGCCGGAAAATACAAATGGGTCGAACAGCAATTTTACGAGGTACCAGACTTTGTCCATCGCGGCTTCAGGCAAGACAATTTGGAGTCCGCTAAGCCGCCATTTGAGGATGATTTGTCCATAAACGGTAAACGCCAGCGTGCCCAATATGTACAGATACGGATTCACGAGTGGTATTGCTTTTCGTAATATTTCTGGTACTGGCCAGAAGTGACATTTTTAAGCCAATCTTCATTGGAAAGATACCAGTCGATGGTTCGCTCGAGTCCTTGCTCAAAGGTCACCGATGGTTCCCAACCGAGTTCCTTGTTGATTTTCGTCGCATCGATCGCGTAGCGCAAATCGTGTCCCGGGCGGTCCTTGACATAGGTAATCAGTTCGGCCGAACTGCCTGGATTACGTCCGAGTTTGCGGTCCATGATTTCACACAGCAATTTGACCAGATCGATGTTCTGCCATTCGTTGAAACCGCCGATGTTGTAGGTTTCGTGGTTGCCGCCTTGGTGAAATACCAAATCGATCGCGCGCGCGTGGTCTTCGACAAAAAGCCAATCGCGCGTGTATTTTCCGTCGCCATACACCGGCAACGATTTATGATTGATGATGTTGTTGATGAACAACGGAATCAATTTTTCCGGAAAATGGTTCGGGCCGTAATTGTTCGAACAGTTCGTGATCACATACGGCAAGCCATAGGTTTCGCCATAGGCGCGCACAAAATGATCCGAACTGGCTTTCGAAGCCGAATACGGTGAATTCGGGTCATAGGCCGTGGTTTCGGTGAACAATCCTTCGGCACCAAGGGTTCCGTACACCTCATCGGTCGAAATGTGGTAGAACCGTTTGCCTTCCTGATTGTCCTTCCAAATGGTTCTCGCGGCATTGAGCAAATTCATCGTACCGATGACATTCGTCTTGACAAACGCGAGCGGATCCTCGATCGAACGGTCGACATGCGATTCCGCTGCCAAATGGATCACGCCGTCAAATCGGTGCTCATTGAACAAAGCGTTGATGAAATCTGCATCGACGATATCGCCCTTGACAAAAGTATAGTTCGACGCCTGGTCGATATCGGCTATATTTTCGAGATTGCCCGCATAGGTGAGCAAATCCAAGTTGTAAATCTGGTAATCCGGATACTGCTGGACAAAACGTCTCACGACATGCGAGCCGATGAAACCGGCTCCTCCGGTAATTAAAATCTTCTTCATTTTGGATATTATTTGTGGAAGCCTAGAGGTTTCCGTCTACATTTTTGGTCAATACACCTTTCACGTCGTACAACACCGATTTTTCCTTGCGCAATTTTTCGAGGTCTAGGTCGAGGAATTCGTTGTGCGATACGCCGAGTACGATCGTATCGAACGTTTCGGTCGGCAATACATTGGTGGTCGTGAGCCCGTATTCGTGCATCACTTCGGCCGGATTTGCCCACGGATCGTATACCGTGACGTTGGTTTCGTAATCTTTCAAGGCACGGATCACATCGACAATCTTGGTGTTGCGCACATCGGGGCAATTTTCCTTGAACGTGATGCCGAGCAACAGGATGTTCGAGCCGTTGACCTTGATGCTTTTCTTGATCATGAGCTTGACGACCTGAGACGCGACATAATCGCCCATCGAATCGTTGAGTCGGCGGCCGGCCAAGATGATTTCTGGATGGTAACCCGCTTCCTGTGCCTTCTGCGCGAGGTAATACGGATCGACACCGATGCAATGCCCGCCCACCAATCCGGGTTTGAACTTCAAGAAGTTCCACTTCGTTCCGGCGGCTTCAAGCACGGCATGCGTATCGATGCCCAGGATGTTGAATATCTTGGCGAGTTCGTTGACAAATGCGATGTTGATGTCGCGCTGTGAATTCTCGATGACTTTCGCGGCTTCGGCGACTTTGATCGTTGGAGCCAGATGCGTTCCGGCGGTGATGACCGATTGGTAAAGTGCATCGACCTTCTGCCCGATTTCGGGCGTAGAACCCGCGGTAACCTTGAGGATTTTCTCGACCGTATGTTCCTTGTCGCCCGGGTTGATCCTTTCGGGTGAGTAGCCGACGAAGAAATCGACATTGAATTGAAGTCCGCTGACTTTTTCCAAAACCGGCACACACTCGTCCTCGGTCACACCCGGATACACCGTCGATTCATAGATGACGATGTCGCCTTTTTTGAGCACTTTCCCGGCCGTTTCGCTCGATTTGTACAAAGGTGTCAAATCGGGGCGGTTGTTCTTGTCGACCGGCGTGGGCACAGTCACGATATAGTAATTGCAATCCTTGATGTCGTCGAGGTTGTGGCTGCAGAACAGTCCGTTGTCGCTGGACGCAGTTTTCTTGAGTACGGCCTGCAATTCGGCGTCGCTGACTTCGAGGGTCGAATCGGTTCCCGATTGCAGTTCGCCAATCCTTTTCTGGTTGATGTCAAATCCCGTGACCGGATATTTCGTGGCGAACAGTCTTGCGAGCGGCAGGCCCACATATCCGAGTCCGATGATTGCAATTTTGATCATTTGTTTGGGTTTTAGGGATAAAAATTACGAACCGATCGCGCGGTATACAAAACCGATTTCGCGCAATTTGGCTTCGTTGAGTAAATTCCTGCCGTCGAAAATGAAGGCCGGCTTTTGCATGTTGTCGTAAATTTTCTGCCAGTCGTAAGTCGTGAATTCGTCCCATTCGGTCATGACGGCAATCGCATGCGCATTTTTACAAGCTTCGTATGCATCGTTGAAAATGGCTACACTTTTCTTGTTCTTATCGCTGCTTCGGGTTTGCAGGTAATCGAGGTCGGCATAGACTTGCTCCTGCTCGACTTTCGGGTCATAGACCGCAATCTTGGCCTGTTCGTTGACCAAATCATCGGCAATGTAAATGGCCGCCGATTCACGCGTGTCGTTCGTGTCTTTTTTGAACGCCCAACCGAGAAATGCGATTTTCTTGTCGGCTACGGTGTTGTACAAAGTCGACACGATGTTGTTGGCGAACCTGCGCTTTTGGTGGTCGTTCATGATGATGACCTGTTCCCAATAATCGGCCACCTGGTGCAATCCGAAGGACTTGGAAATGTAAACGAGGTTCAGGATGTCTTTCTGGAAACACGATCCGCCAAAGCCTACCGAAGCCTTGAGGAATTTCGGGCCGATACGGCTGTCCATCCCGATGGCACGCGCCACTTCGTTGACATTGGCGCCCGTTTTCTCGCACAATTCCGAAATCGCATTGATCGAGGAAACACGCTGCGCCAAAAAGGCATTCGCGGTCAATTTGGACAATTCCGATGACCAGACATTGGTGGTCAGGATATTTTTAGGGTCTACCCAGTTTGCATAGACATCGACCAAAGCCTGGATCGCTTTCTGGCCTTCTTCGGTGGTGTCGCCCCCGATGAGGACGCGGTCCGGCTTGATCAAATCCTGTACGGCGGTTCCTTCGGCGAGGAATTCCGGGTTCGAAAGGATCTGGAAATGCACGCCGTTGCCGGTGTGGTCGAGGATGCTCTTGATCGCCTCAGCCGTACGTACGGGAAGCGTCGATTTCTCGACAACGATTTTATCGTCCTTGGCAATGCGTGCGATTTGTCTGGCGCAAAGCTCGATGTATTTGAGGTCGGCTGCCATGCCTTTACCCGATCCGTAGGTCTTGGTTGGTGTGTTTACAGAGATAAAGATGATTTGTGCTTCGTGAATCGCTTTCTCTACATCGGTAGAAAAGAACAAATTCCGGCCGCGGGCTTCGCCTACGATTTCGGCCAATCCGGGTTCATAAATCGGGATGTTGTTGATGTCTTGATCGTTCCAGGCGGCGATTCTTTCTTCATTAAGGTCGACTACCGTTACATCGATATGCGGGCATTTTTGTGCAATGACTGCCATCGTCGGGCCTCCAACATATCCGGCTCCTATGCAACAAATTTTAGTAATTTTCATTCTGTAAATGCTATTTCTGTGTTATTAATTGTGTTATTTGAGGTTTTCCCAGTACCATTTGACGGCCTGCTTGAGCCCGTCCTGGATCGAAAACTGCGGGTCATAGCCCAATAATTGTCTGGCCTTGTCAATGCTGGCCAGCGAATGCGGAATATCGCCTGCGCGCTGCGGTCCGTGAATCACGGGAACCGATGCAATCTGCGCATCATATTCCGACAAATATTCTTTCAAATACGCCACCAGATTGTTGAGCGTATTGCGGTCGCCGAAGGCGGTATTGTAGACCGTATTGATCGCCTCGGGATTGGCCGTCAGCATCGCGCGCTCGTTCATCTGGATCACGTTGTCGATGTAGGTGAAATCACGCGAATAATTCCCATCGCCATTGATGACCGGGCTTTCGTGTTTCATCAGTTGCATCACGAATTTCGGGATGACCGCGGCATAGGCGCCATTCGGATCCTGTTTCCTGCCGAATACGTTGAAATACCGAAGTCCGATGGTTTCCAGCCCATAGGTCTTGCTAAAAATATCCGCGTACAATTCGTTGACGTATTTCGTGATCGCATAGGGCGACAACGGTTTCCCGATTTTGTCCTCTACCTTGGGCAGGCTTTCCGAATCGCCATAAGTCGATGAGCTCGCCGCATACACAAAGCGTTTGACCTGGGCATCGCGGCTGGCCACGAGCATGTTCAAAAAACCCGACACATTGACCTCGTTGCTCGTCACCGGATCGTTGATCGAACGCGGCACCGAACCCAAAGCGGCTTGGTGCAGCACATAATCGGCTCCGGCCACTGCCTTCTGGCAATCGGCCAGGTTGCGGATATCGCCTTCGACCAGCGTAAAATTGGCATCGGCCAGGCAGGCGGTCAAATTGTGGCGGTGTCCGGTCGCGAAATTATCGAGGCACACAACGCGATGTCCTTTCGATAAAAAATATTCGCACAGGTTCGCCCCAATAAAACCGGCACCTCCGGTAATCAAAATCTTGTAACTGCCTTCGTTTTCCATGGTATTCAAGGATTATCTTTTGAAAATCCTGTGGTATAATTTGGCGAAGAAACCTTCCGGTTTTTCCTCTTCGTGGTATCCGTTCGAATAATTGCCATAGCCGTAACCATAGCCATAACCGTAACCATAGCCGTAGCCGGTTCCGTATTTGGCCTTGTTCTCGTATCCGTTGAAAATGATGCTGATGTTATTGAGCTCGCCGCGGCGTTGGCGGTTGTTGAGCAAGGTCACCATGTCTTTCTTGGTGAAATTCTGGCGCATGATGTAGAGCGTCACATCGGCATATTCGGCGAGTTCGAGCGCATCGGAAACGAGCCCGACCGGCGGCGTATCCAGTATGATGTAATCGTAACGCGACTTGAGTTCGCGCATCATTTCGCGCATCGCATCGCTGATGATGAGCTCCGACGGGTTCGGCGGAATCGGCCCCGAAGTGATCACGTCGAGGAACGGGATGTGTGTCGGCTGGATGATCTCGTCCATCGTTTTTTGCCCGATCAGGTAGTTCACCGTACCGATGTCGTTCGAAATATTAAAGTCGTCAAAAATCTTCGGCTTGCGCAAATCGAGCCCGACGATGACCGCTTTCTTTTCGCTCAAGGCAAACACCGTGGCGATGTTGAGCGAGCAGAAGGTTTTGCCTTCACCCGAAATCGACGAGGTGAGCATGAGTGTTTTCGAACCTTCGATTTCCTGCTTCTTGTACAGGAATTGCAGCGACGAACGAATCGCGCGGAAGGATTCCGACAAGGCCGATTTCGGTTTCTTGAACACCGCGAGGTTGTTTTTGGTTTTCTTGATCCCGACCACACCGATGAGTGGAATCTTGGTCAGCTTGCCGATGTCTTCGGTGTTGAGGATGGCGTTTTCGATAAAGAAAATCCCGAGTACCACCAGCAATGGAATCAACATCCCAAAGAAAAATGCCAAGACATAATTGATGCTCGTGTTGGGCCCTACCAAACCGCCGCCGATGTCTTTGGCCGGGTCGATAAAATGGATGTCGGACAGGTTCGCGGCCTTGACAATCTCGGCCTCGCTGCGTTTCTCGAGGAAGGTATTGTAGATGTTGTCGCTCAGGTCATACTTGCGCATGATCTTGAGGTATTCCTGTTTGTCTTCGGGCAACTGCCTGATTTCGCCTTCGATTTTCCCGATCTTTTCGTTGATGAGCTTGAGATCGTATTGGAGCGAAGCCGAAGCCGAAGTGATGTTTTCGAGCAATACTTTCTTGGTCGATTCCATCTGGCTGTCGAATTCCTTGAAAATCTTTTCGCTCTTGACCGAATACGCCAATTCTGAACGCTGGGTCGACAATGAAATGATGCGCGCGACATTGTTGATGATGTTCGGGTCCTCGATTCCGGCCACCGTTGGCGCAGGAAGCTTCGAATAATCGACACTGTTGCGCAGGTACATCTTGAGCGAGTTGTAATAGGCAATTTTTCGGTTGATCAGATCGCGGTCTACATCAAACTGGCGCAATTGCTGTGTGATGCCCGAACCGTCCTGCTCGAGGTTCAGGATGTTTTTGCTGCGGTTGAAATCCTTGAGTTCGTCGCCGGTTTCCTTGAGCTGCTTGCCCATGGCGATCAATGTGCTGTCGATGAATTCAATCGTATTGGTGGCAAACTGGTTCTTTTTGTTGAGCTGGCTGTCGATCAGGATCTGGACCGTCGCATTGAGGTAATCGACCATGCGTTTTTTGTTCGGGCCTTTCATCGACAGGTTCAGGATCGATCCGGCTTTGGCATCGCTGCCCACGTCGAGCATCATGTATTTCTGTACCGAACGGTCGAAATTGTTGAAACGCACGAAATAGACCTGGTTGACGTAATGCCCCGCATCGTCGTTGATCTCGAGTTTCCAATTCAGGAAAGGCAAAGACACCTGCTGCCCCACTTTAAAACGCTTGACGTACTTTTCGTGGGCAACGTTCATCGAACTCCTTTCCTTGTCGCTGTA
Organism: Flavobacterium sp.; assembly: GCF_047602195.1. Taxonomy (GTDB): domain Bacteria; phylum Bacteroidota; class Bacteroidia; order Flavobacteriales; family Flavobacteriaceae; genus Flavobacterium. The sequence goes on along the minus strand of NZ_JASGHW010000004.1, from coordinate 1,324,052 downwards.
GCGCATGAGCTCGGCGTTTCCTTCTTCAAAATTGATCAGGATTTCGTATTCGGTATTGCTCAGGAATTTGATCTCGATCAGCGAACCCTGCAATTGGTACTTGGTCTCATCGATGTCGATGCTGAAAGGCGTGGCGCCATAGACGTCGACAAAATTGTACTTGTCTTTCTGCAGGTAATCGATGTAATACTGGAGATGGTCCACGACCAGTTCGTTGTGCGAACGCGACAACAATGTGGTGGTGATGTTGTTGACCTGGTCCGAAGTACCGCCCCAGTTGAATACGAGGCTTGTATTGGAGGTAAAGAACGGGTTGTTTTCTTCCTTGATCGCAACCGAAGTCTCCATCGAATAGATCTTCTGCTTCCGGATGTTGACCTGGTAGGCAATCGTAAAAGCCACCGCGAGGCTCACGATGAACCATTTCCAATAACTGAGGATTTTTATAAGGTAACCCTTGAAATCGAAATTGTTGTGGACGTTTTCAAAAAAGGTTAGATTTTTAGTATCGATCATGCTTTGCGGTTTATTTGCTTAAAAGTACCAACGTCGTCGTAATCAGGGTCAGCACCGAAATGAGCGTCGTAAGCGATTCGATTCCCGTACGGCCGGTTCCCCATGATTTCTGTTTGAGCGGCTTCACATAAATATAATCGTTCGACTGGATGTAGTAGTAAGGCGATTGCATGACCTTGACATCGGTCAGGTCGATATCGTGCATTTCGGTTCCGTGCGGGAATTGCCTGATGATGGTCACATTGTGGCGGTCGCCCGTCACGGTGATGTCGCCCGAATTGGCAATGGCTTCCAAAATAGTCACCCTTTCCTTAAAAATCGATTTGGTTCCCGGAGAGCCGATTTCGCCATTGATCGTGTAATTGAGTCCCGACAATTTGACGGTGACAAAAATGTTCGCCTCCTTGTTGAAATATTCCTTCGAGCAATTTCTTTTCGACCCTTTGGCGCACTTCTTTCGAGCGTGTAGCCGATGACATTGACTTCGCCCAAAATTGGCATGCGGATGTTGCCGTGGTCGTCCACATGAAACCCATCGAAGTAAAGCCCGGCTTCGGTCATGCTGGTTTCTTTTCTTTCTGTGGGCGTAAAAATGGCCACCAATTTCGGGTCGATGGCTTTGATGGTGATGATCAGCACGTCGTTGGTTTGGATTCTGTAGGGTTTGGAAACCACGGGGTTAATCGTATTGATCGTATCGTTCTTATCTTTCTTCTGCAGGTAAACGAGGTCTTTGGTCGGTACGCACGAGACAAAGAAAAGTCCGGCAACCACCAATAAAATAAGTATCGTTTTGTTCATTTTTGACAAAAAATTTAGCAAACAAAGATAGTTTTTCATTTATAAAAACAAAAAAGAACGCCGTTAAATTGAATTAATTGTTTTTGAAGGAGTTTTCAAACGGAATCCGCTGTAAAATACTACGTCCCAAAGTGACTTCGTCGGCATATTCGAGTTCGTCCCCGACGGCAATTCCGCGCGCAATCGCCGAGATCGTAATGCCGCAATCCTTGATCTGTTTGTAGATGTAAAAATTGGTCGTATCGCCCTCCATGGTTGAGCTCAGCGCAAAAATCAATTCCTGCACCTTGCCCGATTGGACCTTTTCGACCAGCGACGCAATCGTGAGCTGCCCCGGACCGACGCCATCGATGGGCGAAATCTTGCCGCCGAGCACATGGTACACCCCGCGGAACTGGCGTGTATTTTCGATCGCCATGACATCGCGCACGTCTTCGACCACACAGATCAGTTGGTGGTTGCGCCCCGGATTCGAACAAATCTCACAGACTTCGGTGTCCGAAATGTTGTGGCAATTCTGGCAAAACCGGATCTGCTCGCGCATCCCGAGCAACGCTTCCGATAAAAAAGCCGTCTGTTCCTTGGGTTGGCGCAACAAATGCAACACCAATCGCAGCGCCGTGCGTTTACCGATTCCGGGTAACTGTGCCATTTCGTGTACTGCTTTTTCGAGCAATTTTGAAGAAAATTCCATGCGGCAAATGTAATTAATTAGACAATTAGAAAATGAGATAATTAGATAATTGACCTTTTGGAGACGCGTGGCGGAATTTGCATTTTCTAATTGACTAATTTTCTCATTGACCCATTTTCTAATTCCATTTTTGTATTTTGGCTTCCTATTAAAACCAACCTATGGAACCCAGCGTAATCCTCTCCCTGATCATCATCTATTTTGGAATCCTGCTCGTGATTTCGCATGTCGTGAGCAAGAAAAATTCCGACAATGATGCGTTTTTCAAGGCCAATAAAAATTCGAAATGGTACCTCGTCGCCTTCGGGATGATTGGCACCGCGCTTTCGGGCGTGACGTTTATTTCGGTGCCGGGACAGGTGGGTTCGCCCGACATCCAGTTCAAGTATTTCCAGTTCGTGCTGGGCAACGCCATCGGTTTTATCCTGATTGCCAAAGTGCTACTACCGCTGTATTACCGCATGAACCTGACCTCGATTTACGGTTACATCGAGCAACGGCTCGGGCATGTTTCGTACAAGACCGCAGCGACGATATTTCTGATCAGCCGCACGATCGGTTCGGCGGCGCGGCTGTATCTGGTCGTGATCGTATTGCAGCATTATGTATTCGATGCCTTCCATGTGCCTTTTTGGATGACGGTCCTGATTTCATTGGGATTGATATTCGCCTACACCTACCGCGGTGGACTCAAAACGATCATCATCACCGATACTTTGCAAACGGTCTTCCTGGTTTCCTCGGTCATTTTTACGATTTATTTCATCTGCGACAGCCTAGATTACAGCATGCCGCAGGCATTCGAGGCGGTCAAGGAAAGCAATTATTCCAAGATTTTTTTCTATGAAGACTGGCTCAAAAGCAATTATTGGGTCAAACAGGTCTTGGGCGGTATTTTCGTCACGATCGCGATGGTGGGGCTCGACCAGGATTTGATGCAGAAAAACCTCAGTTGCAAGAACATCGGTGAGGCACAGAAAAATATGTTCACGTTTACGGGGATTTTTGTAGTGATCAACCTCTTTTTCCTGAGTGTCGGGGCATTGCTGTATTTGTATGCCAACAAGAACGGCATCGACATCCCGATGCTCGACGGCAAACCAAGAACCGATTTGTTGTTCCCCGAAATCGCATTCAAACACCTCCAGCTCATCCCGGCGATCGTATTTTTACTGGGCTTGACCGCGGCGACCTTCGCGACGACCGATTCGGCTTTGACCGCACTCACGACTTCGTTTTGCGTGGATTTTCTCGGTATGGACAAGCAAAACAACAAATACCAGAACCCGGTCAAGACGCGCCATTTGGTACACATCGGGTTTTCGGTATTGATGTTTCTGGTGATTTTGGTGATTTACCTGCTCAACAGCGATTCGGTGGTGGCGCTGATCTTCAAGATTGCGGCCTATACTTACGGGCCACTTTTGGGATTGTATTCGTTTGGCTTGTTTGTCAAGACCAAGACGGTCAAGGAAAATTTAGTTCCGCTGATTTGCATCCTCGCACCGACGATCACTTTTATCATCAGTTCCTATTCGACCGAATTGTTTGGCAATTACCAGTTCGCAGAAGAACTGATTATTTTGAACGGCGGACTCACGTTCCTCGGATTGTTGCTCATCAGTAAGCCAGCGGATCGGCAGACGCGGTTTTAGTCTTTTTTTTACCGCAAAGACGCTAAGTTTTACTTCGTCAGTTCGACCTTCGGTCTCGGGTCGCAAAGGTGTACAAAGGTTTAGCTTTGCTTTTAAAGCTTTGTGTTTCTTTGCCCATCTTCTTTTTGCTTTGCGGTATAAATCTTATTAGGTCAAACTTGTGATAAACGTGAATTTGAAAACTGCTGCCTAGCCCTGATTCCTCCGGCAGTCGCTTCGCTCGTGTGCAGCGAAAATCCTTTTCATGACCGCAAGGAATGAAAAGATTGTAGCGCATAGCAGGACCCGAGCTCCAAATAAAAATATTTGGAGTGAACTGACGAAGTAAAAAGCTCCTAATACTGCCCCGTAGCCAACATCACAAGCGTACACGCCACTTCGATTTCAATCCCATTCATGCGCAAGAGCTGGTACAATTCCGGGTTTTCGGTACCAGGATTGAAGATGACGCGCTTGGGCGAAAGCGACAGGATGTAATTGTAGTATTCGCGCTGGCGTTGCGGATTGAGGTAAAGCGTCACCGTATCGATGTTGGTAAACGGCACCTGCTTGGTCTGGATTTTGACGCCCGCGACTTCGGCTTCCTTGAGACCGACGGCCACTACAGGCTGGTCGTGGTTGACCAATCGGTTGATGGCCATAAACGAATAGCGCGCCGGATTGGCCGAGGCGCCCAAGACTAAGGTTTTCTTTTTCATATTCATTTTGCAAAAGTAGTTCATTTAAAATTACTATCTTTCGGATGGAAGATTCTTAATTTGATCCTAAAGATAATCTGCGGTTGACATTAAGTTGACTTTCGAAACGCCCCATCAATCTAATTTTGCACAAAAACTATGGAACTTTTCATTTACCTTTTCGCGGCTTTGTTTTCGGTGTTGAACCCGATTGGGACCGTCCCTATTTTTGTAGGACTCACGCAGGATGACACTAAAAAAGAACGCTCGCGCATTTCGCTCTGGACCGCGATCAATGTTTTCATCATCCTGATTATCTCTTTTTTTATCGGACAATATGTATTGGAATTTTTCAGTATCAGCATCGACGCCTTGCGCATTGCAGGCGGATTGATCATCGTGGGTTCGGGGTTTTCGTTGCTCTCGGGCAAGTTCAAGAAAACGCGTGGGATCAACAAATCGGTCGAAAGTGAAATCCAAAATAGAAACGACATTGCGCTGACGCCTTTGGCCATGCCGATGCTCGCCGGGCCGGGTTCGATTTCATTGCTCATCGCGTTTTACCAGGAACACCACTCGACTCCAGAAATCCTCTTTTCTTGTCTAGCGATTTTGGCGGTGGCCCTGGTGATTTTCCTGATTCTGAGAAGCGCACATTACCTGGCCAAAATATTGGGCGGATCGGGAATTGTGGCCATTTCGAGGATTGTCGGATTCATCGTCATTGCGATCGGCATCCAATACATCGTGAGTGCGATCATTAGCATCATCAAGGGCAATTTGATGTGATTTTTTAGCCACGAATTCACGAATTTTAAATGTTATAATTCGTGCATTGCTTCGCCAGTTCGCTTTTGCTGTGTCGCGGCCATAAAAAAGAAAAGCCTTCCGAAACCGGAAGGCCAATTCTCAAACAAAAAAACTAAACATTGTTCAATATCGAAACGGAAGTTAGGGACTCCCGATTGCGATCAATTATTGCAATACGATTTTCTGCGTCGCGGTGTAATCCCCTGATTGGAATTGCAATACGTAAACGCCACCGCTCAGGTTGCCCAAATCGATTTCCTGGTTGAAGAAACCGGCATTCGACCCGATTTGCTTTTCGAAAACTTTGGCGCCGGTCAAGCTGTAAATACTTACCGAATTCTTGTCGCCAGCCGTTTTCACATCGTATACCACATTGATTTTCTTGTCTACCGAAGGATTCGGGAACACTGCGAATGAATTGTGGTTGGCAAACGAATCCGTACCCAAAAAGAGGCTGGTCACATTTTCATGGTTGAACGTGATCACGCCGGTGCTGCTGCCTACAAAAGACGCAAAAGTCAGGCGGTAGATTTGCTGGTTGGCCAATTTGATGTAGAACGCCTTGTCGGTCTGGATGGTGTACGTAAAGGTCGACATGTTGAATGTTTTCCAGTCGTAACCGATCGCGTTGATGTCTTCGGTGAAAGTAAGGTTGGTAATGTCAGGCGTTCCGCTTGGCTCGATGTTTTCGGCCACCTGTACATCTGGATGGTGCAGCACACCGGTTACGTCCTGCCAGAAAGAGCCGTCCCCGAAGTAATCGGTTTTGTATTTGGTGAACGTGAGGTCCCAATCAGCCACTGCCGGTTCAGCTACGACAGCCGCATTGTTTTCCAAAGAATAGTAGTTGAATTTGTTCGTCGGATTGGTCGCATTTGGAAGCACTACCTGTTGGTCGGCACCCCAAGCTGCTCCATCCCAAGTCGAATAGGTGAACGTGTATCCGCCAAAGAAATCATCGATCTTGAATTTGCGGAAAGTCCCGTTGGCATACTTCAAAACAAACACGATCGCGCCCGTTACGTGGTGGTTGCCCGGGTTGTATTCGCCCCAGCCATAAGTCGCCGATGCGTTGTCGAAGGCACCGTTCTCCCAAGCCAGTTCGCTGTTGTAGAGACGCGTCCAGTTGGCGATTTGCGTCACATCGATCGTAGCCCAGTCGGCGATGTCGCCCGAAGCTTCGTACACTTCGATGTTTCTCGCATCGTTGATCCTGGTTGCAAAAGCAAATGCGCTGGTTCTCAGGAAAGCCAAATCCCATGAAGCATGCGGATAGGTATTGGTCGCCTGGTTGGCCAATTTGTAGTACACCTGGTTTGCGTAGCTCGGGCCCATGGTCACCGAACCAGCTACGACCTGTGCCTGTGCGGTCCAACCGAATAAAATAGCTGTGATTAGTAGTAATCCTTTTTTCATGATTGTAAATATTAAATAGTTATTGTATTAATTCTCTAGTATCAATTTGTATTCGAACTTCGGATAGCCGCGCACCCCATTTTCACTGAGAAAACCGAGCATCCGTATCTTGTAGTGGTTGCCATCGAGGTCCTTGAGCACATAAAAACGGTCGGCAAAAGCGGTTCCCGAGAACACGTCGCGCCAATCGGCCCCGATCACGCGCTGGTCGTTGGCAAAATTGTTGGGGTTGACGTCGCGCAATTTGAAATCGTCAAATTCATCCGAATTACCCGGATTGGCAATGTTGACGCGGTAGGCTTTGACACCCGCCTTGAGGTTGTTGAGTACAAAGTCGGAATAGCCGTAAGAACCCGCGCCCAAAATCACATTGGTAAACACGGTAAAACTCAAGTCCCAGTTGGTTTTCTGCGGCTCCACCGACACGATATTTTGCGTCGTGAAGCTGAAGAACGTGAAGTTGTAATTGGGCGATTTCGGGATCACGACTTCGGTATGCGTGGTACTGTTCAGGTTGGCGTATTGCAAAATGTAATTGTCACCGCTTCTGAGAATCCTGATTTTTTTCCAACCGCGCGGATCACCCGTTACGGCTACGCTTCCTTGCGGCGGTGTCGTCGTACCGACTTTGTAACCGAGGTTGACGAGATAGACTTTGTTGTCGTCGTTGTTTTCGGAAATCGCGTCGATGGCAGTTTCTTCGATCAGACCCGTCGGGGCATCGATGTAATTTTCGTTTTCAGGATCGAAAGTCCCGATCGTCACCTGATTCTGGAAAGCCTGTACGCTGGCCTGGTTGACCGCATCGATATTGGTCACATTGAGGTTCCTGGCCGCCATGTAAATCGAGCCGTTGATTGTCACGCGAAATTGGTCGCCGCTGTAAAAACCAAGGTCCCAACTGTCGCGGCGTGCCTTGGTCGTGATTTCGGTACTGAGGTCGACAAATACCTGGTCGCCTTGGTTCGGGCCGCCGATTTCGGGTTCCAGCGTCGTACCCAAGGAAGGCAAAAAGGACAAGCGCACCGATTTATAGCCCTGGATGTTGTGGTATTCCGAATAATTGATCTCGACCACTTCGAAGGTGACCATGCGATCGACATCGGTGTCGTCGTACGGCAGCATCTGGTTGTGGTAGATAAAAGAGATTCCGGTCTGACCGGCCTGGAAAGGCAATTCAAAACTATTGTCTTCCATTTCGGGCTCTGTGTGGAATTCGACACCGTACTCGGCATCCTCCGCATTGGCCCTGATCTTGACCGTCCCGGCGCTTACCGCAGGTTCCGAGAACACAATGTTGATTTGCTGCTCCGCTCCCATGTCACTATAACTAATAGACGGGGTTTGGAAAGCCACCACAAACGGCTGCGCCTCCATACGGTCGTCGGGTTCGCAGGCCGAAAAAATGGCCAGAAACAGCAACAGGTTCAAGAAGTATAATTTCGTTTTCATGTCCTAAAAGTTTAATCGGTACAGTAATTTTAAAAAGTAGGAACGGCCATAGCCCATCAAGATGCTGTTGGTTGGGCCGGCGTGCGCGGTTCCACCATCGGTACTCGTATTGACACTGGTAATGTCGAGAATGTTGCGCGCGCCCAAAGTCAACTCGAGTTTGTTTTGGAGCATCGGCTGGCGCAAAGAAGCATCAAGCCATGAGAATTCGTTCTGCTTGCCCCTGGCCAATACGCCATCAGACAATACAAATTGGTATTGCGGGCCGGTGTACTTGAGGAAAGCCGAAAAAACGGTCTTCCATTTGGGCAAGGTATAGGAAGCATTGGCATTCCATTGCACGGCATAGAGGTAATCGTCATTGCGGAGTTCCGGATCGGCATTGCTGTCGAGCACTTTGGATACGCCCGAAAACGTCACACCCGCATTGACCGTCAGGTTTTTGTACAACACCGATGAAGTCAGCGTCGCGCCATAGGTCCGGAACAAATCGATATTGTCGAAAGTGAATGCAATACTGCCTTTGTCATTGAGGTACTGGATCTGCTCGATGCGGTCCTGGACATCGATAAAGAAGGCCGAAAGGTTGTTCTTGAACAGCACACCGTTTTGCGACTGGGCGGTCTTGCTCAGGAAAACCGAAGCCGAAAATCCTTGCTCTGGCTTGAGGTTCGGGTTGCCCTGGCTGTCGTGGTTCACGTCTACATAATAGGTATACAGTTCTTCATAATTCGGCAATCTTGGCGCGGTTCCCACGACGGCACGCAGTTCGAAACCATTGTCGAAGGCGTATTTCGAACTCAAGGATACGGCGGCCTGGGTATCGAATTTCGAAGAAAACAAAGCGCGTGCCCCGGGACGGATCGAGAATTTCTTGCCGAAATGGATCTCGGTCGAACCAAAAACATCATAAGAACCCAAACGCTTTTTGACCGTCTCGGTCAACACGCCTTTCTGCGGCGCGACAAAACCGTCGATGTCGCTGATTTCATAACCGAGCTGGAAATCGATGGTTTCGTTATCGAGGAAATTGCTGAAATTCCCTTTCGAATAATAGCCTTCACGCGATTCGAATTCATATTCATTCACGCCCGATTTTTTGTCCTGGCGGATGTCAAACACAAAAGTTTCGACATTGCGTTCCTGCTGCTGGAACGAAAACGACACGTCATAATTCATGAAATCGAAACGGCCGGCCGCATTGAGGTGGTGGAAATAACGTTCGGTCTTGAAGGTATTGTCGTCGAAAACTTTTGGAAAGGTCGTATCCGTAGCGGGATTTTCGTTGACGTACACATCGTCGGTATAAAAATCGGTGTTCTCGTTGAAGTATTCGAATTTGTAGAAAAGACTGTGCTTGTCGAGGTTGTAGCCCAGGAACGCCTTGACATTGACCTGGTCTTTGGGCAGCCATTCATAGCCGCGCAAACCGTCGTCCTCGAGATGATATTTGCCCTGTTTGTCGTTGAGGAAACCCTTGAAATAATTGGTCGTGATCAGTGCATTGGCATACAGGCGGCTGTTGAAATTGTGTCCGATTTTCAAGGACTGGATGTGACGCCCGCGGCTCATGAGGCTGTACTCCTTGCCGATGGTCTCCTCTTGGATCGACGGGGTGATTTCCCATTTAGAGCTTCCGCTTTTCTTGGTAATGATGTTGATGATGCCCGAAACGGCGTTCGCGCCATATTCGACGCCCATCGAGCCTTCGACGATTTCGATCTGCTGCACGTCATCGAGGTTGATTTGGGTCAAATCGGTGTTGTTGCCGAGCCCTTCGTCATTGATGACCGGGATGTTGTCGATCAGGATCTTGAAATATTGGGCATCGAGCCCGAACAAACGCACGCTCGATTTGCCGTTCATCGCATTCGGGATGATGTTGATGTTGAGCGACTGGTTGAGCAAATCGGCCAGGTTGTTCCCGGCTTGGCGGTCGATATCGGCCCGCGTAATCACATTGACTTTGTACACCGATTTCTTGACCGATTGCGGGTTGTATTGGCCCGTAATGACGACCTCATCAATTTTATTGGCTTTGCGGATGGTATCGTTTTGCGCAAAGGCTTTGGTGCCCAAGAGCAGAACGGTAACGGCGTATAGGGAAGAAGGTATTCTCATGGTGTGCTATTGTGCGGTGGCTTTGAATTGGACTGCGCTTTTGTCGATGACGATGCCTTTCCATTTTTCATACGAGGAGATGATGAACCAAATGTTGATGAGCAGCATGGCCATCGTCATCAGCAATTCGCCGGTTTCGTCCGTTTCGAGAAACAGGTGGAACAGGAAAATATTGAGGGTAATCGGCAGTGCGATAAAAGCACCAATCATCCAAAAGATTTGGCTCAGGACCAAGGCGCCGGCGAGCAATTCGGCAAAACCGAGGAACTGCCAGAAGTAATTGCTTTGCTTGAGTCCGAAAAAGAAATTCTTGATCATGAGCACTTCGGTATTGGGTGCCACTTCCTCCCCGGCTTTGACTTGTTCGATCATTTTGTTGGGCGCTGGGATCGGCTTTTTGAATTTGTCCATTCCACCCGAAATGAGCATAAAACCCAAGAACAGTTTCAATGCAATGTGTAAGATTTTGATTTTGAGGTTAGAGGAAGTAGTGCTGTGCATACAATCTTTTTATTTAGACTAATTACAGATAATTTTTCTGCAAATATATTTATTATTTTTAATTGTTCTAAATAAAAATATTATTTTTGCATCAGAAATAAATAATCAATTACCAATGAAAAAAGGAATACTTTCGGCAATTGTGCTGTTGCTTGCGCTTCACACCACTGCCCAGGACGCAAAAAAGAAAGAAGACATCAAAGCCATCAAGTCGATGTGTGGCTGTTATGAGGTGAAGTTCAATTTCGCCGAGACTTTTATCCGCAGCAAGGATGAAAATTACGTGCCTTCGAAACCAAAATACGACTGGGGCCTCGAATGGGTAGAACTGGTGGAGGACCAACCCAACAAAATTGTGATGCAACACTTATTGATCGTAAGCGACACCATGATCGTCAAGCACTGGAGACAGGACTGGGAATTCGAAAACACCCGTTTCTATAATTTCTACAAAGACACAAGCTGGAAATACAAAACACTTCCGGCCGCTTCGGTCAAAGGCCAATGGACACAGCGCGTGTACCAGGTCGACGACAGCCCAAGATATGAAGGTTCTGCCACCTGGGTTCACGTAGATGGCCGCCATTTCTGGGAAAACACCACCGATGCGCCGCTGCCACGCCGCGAGCATACCATCCGAAAAGACTACAATGTTTTGCAAAGAACCAATGTACACGAAATCGTCAAAGACGGTTGGATCCACGACCAGGACAACGTGAAGATTGTACGCGATGACGCCGGGAAAGACACCGTGCTGGCCGAAGAAAAAGGCCACGATGTCTACACCAAAGTAGCCGATTCCAAATGTGCCGCCGCACAAAAATACTGGGCCGAGAACAAAGCCGTCTGGAAAAACGTACGCGACAAATGGGCCACCGTTTTCGCCAGAAACAAAGACCTCGACTTATTGCCAACGGTCAACAAACAGCCGCTCTACATGCATTTGTTTGAACTCAAGCCAACGGCCACCAAAGCCGAATCGGACAAGATCATCGACAGTTTCGTCAAATAATAAATTTGGGGTTAAAAAAAATCCCGGGCGCCATCGGTGTCCGGGATTTTTGCTTTTAGGAAATGCCTTTGATGGCTTCGAGTACGCTTTCTATTTTTTTGAAATCTTCGGTTTGGGGCAAACGCAAGGTCTTCACCCATAAATTGTCATCTTTGACTTCTATTTCCAGACCTTTGACGCCATCGAAATGCTGGAGTACTTTGATGACCTGCAATACATTTTCAGGTTTTTCGACCGTAAAACTTTCGTAATTCCGGAGTTTGATGTCGTCATCGCTCCTGAAGGCATCCGATAAACTTTCAAATCCCGATTTTTCGCGCAGGTAAAAATGTCCCGACAGCCGATCATCCTTGACCCAAAACATCAATTGCGATTGGTGGTAATTGTCCTGGTACCGACCGCCATGGATATGCACCGCTGGAAAAAACACAAAGTGGCCATTTTTGGCATACGGCTCGGCATACGACCATTCATCATATTTGGATAACATCTGCGTGGCCTCGAGTGCGGCGATTTGGGCATCCGAAAAATCATCGAATTGATAGCCTTGTTGTTTGAGGTGGTTGATGAGCCGCTGGGCTTCGCGCTCCTCCCCTTGATAAAATTGCTCGATCTCGGCACTGCTCTTGACGCGATTCGGGTTGTCGTGTGCGACCCAGTGTCCCGATTCGGCTTGCTCGAGCGTCAGTTTGGCTCCGGTAACCGGATCGTAAATGAATTCGTCTTCGAGGCTCTCCTGGAGTCTTTTTTCTTCGGCCTTATCGCTTTTGCTTTTGTAGGTCAGCACGCGCCATAGGATCAAGACGATGCACAGACTCAACACAATGACCAAACTATCGCTCATGGCCAAAGAAAATTAGTTTCTGGGAAGAAAAATTTCGGCGATCATGCAACGCGCACTGCCGCCGCCACAGGCTTCGATCGTGTCGAGGTTCGAGCTCAAAATCGTGGCGTGTTTGGCCAAACGATTGAGTTGGTCCTGGGTCAGGCTCTCGTGCGCCGCGCTACTCATGACCAGGTAATGTTTGTCATCGGTGCCGCGCAATTCGAGCATATTGCCCGCAAAGTGTTCAAGCTGGGCTTCGGTGATCAGGATGATTTCCTTGCCGTCCTGTTTGAGGTTGTCGAGTACGTTCTTGCGTTCGGTCTTGTCATCGATGCAATCGGCGCAGACCACGGCAAAGGTTTCGCCTATGCACATCATCACATTGGTGTGGTAGATCAATTCGCGTCGGCCGTTGACGGTTTGGAATGCCTCGAAAATAACGGGCGCGAGGTCGAAATCCTCGCAGAATTCGATGAACAATTCTTCATCGGCGCGTGGCGACAAGGCGCAATAAGCCTTCTCGTTGGTCCGGTCGAGTACCAAACTGCCGGTGCCTTCGAGAAAATAACCGTCGTCCTCGGCTTCGGTGTAATCGACGACATTCTCGATTTCAAACCCTTTTTCCTCGAGCAGGTCGAGGATGTCCTCGCGGCGTTCGCGGCGTCGGTTTTCGGCAAACATCGGATACAGTGCCACATCGGCATTTTCGTGGAACGAGACCCAATTGTTCGGGAAGATCGAATCGGGTGCGTCGCGTTCGGGCAGGTCATCGACCACAGTGACATCGACGCCTACCATGCGTAGTTTTTGCACCAATTCATCGAATTCAAGCTGGGCATTGGCATTGATCATCTGCGGCGTCAATCCGTCGATCGCTTTTTGGTAATAATTGTTCTCGGTGGTCTGTTCGTTCATTCGGAACGCCACCGGACGGATCATCAGTACCGCATTGGTCGTTTGTTTCACGGCTTAGTTTTTTAGGATTTGCGCAAATTCTTCGATCAGCCCAAAAGTGACTTCGGCCATCGTATTGATTTTTTCATCGAGACACGGATTGACTTCCACGACCTCGAGGCAAACGGTTTTGGGATTTTGGGCGAATCCCATCAACAAGCCGCGCGCTTCTTCGGGCTGGAGTCCATCGGGTACCGGGGTTCCTGTTCCGTGCGAAGTCAATTGCGGATCCATCGAATCGACGTCAAAAGAAACATAGAGGATATCGCAGGCGGCCAGCTTCTGGTCGATTTCGGACAGGATCTGCCCTACGCCCTTTTCGCGCACCTCGGCCACCGGAATGTTCTTGATCCCGAGACGGTCGATCACCGCGACCTCTTGTTCTTCTACACTCCTGACCCCGATGTAAACGATGTCTTCGGGTTTGATTTTGGGTGCAATCTGCCCCACATTCTTGAGTTCATGCCACTGCTCGATCGTCTTTTGGTCGACTTCATTCGATTGGCATTCGGTATTGTCGATCCCCAAAGCCGTAGCCAATGGCATCCCGTGGATGTTGCCCGAAGGGGTCGTATAAGGCGTATGGATATCTGCATGCGCATCGATCCAGACCACACCCAACCGTTTGGAAGGGAAAGCGGTCCTGATTCCGGCAATGGTACCACCGGCCGAACCGTGGTCGCCCGCCATAATCAGCGGAAAGGCGCCCTGGTTTAATGTTTCGGAAACGCTGCTGTTGAGTTCGTTGTAGATTTGCAATACGCCATCGATGCGCTTGGCGTAGGTGTATTCGGTACAGGCGTCGAGCAGGTGGTTGTAGTTCGGGAGCCGGTGTACTTTATTTTCGCCGAACAGGCAACTCCCTTTTTTTCGCGCTGCGGTTAAAATAGCGTCTGGGCCAAGGGATGCACCGCGCGTTCCGGCAGTGATTTCAGATTTATTGATTAAAAAAGTAATGCTTTTTGACATAAGTTTTGGTTTGCATTCGAAAAGTATGAAAATATTTCCGATTTGAAGTGGCTTGAAGCGCCCGAAGATTTGGTATCGAAATCGTTTTCGTTCACAAATATAAACAAAGCGACCTGATTTCGACCATTACCATTGGGTTAAAATTTAACGGAACTTCTGGAGGTCTAGGTTAAAATAATACAGCAGGAATCGTTTGGCCTTGATGCTGGTATGGAGCCGAAAACCCGCCTTCACGATGCCCCTGATCGAACGCGCATTGTTGCTGGTCACCACAATGAAAACTTCGGGATGCTTTCCTTTGGCCAGCACCTCGCCCGCGATTCGGTTGATGACGTAAGGATAAATATTGCGCCCTTTGTAATCGGCCATTGTCACGCAGTCGCCGATGGCCGGGCCTTTTTTTTGGATGAGCTTGAGGATGTTGAGTTTGGGAAACAGAAAGCTTTGGTGCGCGAAGATGTCTTGGTCCATGATGAAATAACGGGTCCGCCCATCGGACAGTTGTTCGGTTTGTACCTCCATCCCGATTTCAGCCAATGCAGACCAATCGGCTTTTGTCATGCTGTAGATTTGCATGTCGATGTCGACCACCTTTAAATATTTGCGGAATTTCCGAATCATGACTTGCGTTTTAAAACCGAAAACAACCGGGCGAGCGTTTTTTTATGCCGCTTGAGTTTGCTTTCCACAAACATATAGCATTTTAGGTAAAACGGACTGATGACCCAGTGGTATTTTGAATTTTCGAAAACAATCTGCACATCTGCAAAACTGTTTTTGAGATTGATCACACCCGCCGATCCGCCCAACGAAATATTATAGCCGTCGCAGCCTTCCGAAAAAACAAACCGGATGGCCTGCCATTGCAGGAAATGTCCCGCGAGCAAATCGGGTTTTTGGCGTTTGGACCCTCCCAAAATATAGGTGTAATAATTCCCGCCTTTGAGCAACAACACCGCCCCTTTGAGGTCGCCTTCATGGAAAGCCCCAAGGAACTTGGCCATCCCGCTATTGACCATGGCAATCAGGTCGGGACCGAAGGCATGCCAATCGCGTATCGAATACTGGTTGGCCTCGGCGTTTTGCAGACACAAATCGTATCCCAGTTTGATTTGGTCAGCCGTTTCCAAAAACCGCAATTCGAGCCCTTTGCGTTCGGCACTCCGGATGTCGCGGCGCGTCGTACTCTTAAACATTTCCAACAGCGATTCGGTCGAGTCGGCTTTGCGCAAATCGACCCAGTTGAGTCCATAACCCGAATACACATATTTGAACAGTTGTCCTGGTTTGGCATCGACCAGCGATGGAAGCTCGGGCAACGTTGGGTAGACATGACGGTTCGGGCTTGCGGCTACCGGAAGGGAAACATGCGCATAACAGCATTTCCAAAACCGGGCGCGCTGTGGCACTTTGGCGACCAGTTCGTCGAGGTATTTTTCAAAACCTTCGGAGACAATGGGTCCGTAGGGTACGACATAAAACCGGAACATCGCGGCCTTGGCAACCACCGCAGCAAAACCGCCGTGTATCTGCCCGTCTTGCTGTAGAATCCCGACCTCGAAATCAAAACCATAGCCCGAGAACGTAGCGTTCCATTGCGCGAGCATCAGGTGGCTGGCCTTGTCTTCGGACAACACGAAGTCATCCCATTTCTGGAGCCATTGTGTCTCTTTTGTAAAAATGATTTCCATCAGTCAACAAATCGGTAAGGCAAATGAGCGGCATTGGCAATGACGATTTTTCCACCCGGATCGACATCGAGCACCGCCTTTTCGAAATTGGACAGGAAAGCCGCCAGTTGTTTCAACGTCGGATTCCAGATTTGTCCCGAGGCGATTTTTTCCCCGAGGTAGTCAAAATTAGCAGATACGGTTTCATCGATGGCCGTTGCAGAACTGAACATTTTTCCTTTGTGGTAATTCTTGAGGACGGCAAAATAAGTGTGTGCGATGCAAAGCCCGTTTTCCTTAATGAGTTTATCGATATTCTCGCGCATCAGCGATTTCTTGAAATCGATCATCTCGACGGTCTGGAAAAACCAAAATTCTTCTTCGCTTATCCGGTGCCTAAACAGAATGGGCGTATACTCGGCCATCTTGAAAGGCTTGTTCTTGGCCGTCTGCCAACGCAGGAAAACCGTGAGCAAGGGTCCGCACAAACGCAGGAAATTGAAGACAAACGGAATCAAACGGCTTATTTTCTTTTGATAGACGAGCTGCTTGAAATTGGCCGCCGTCATTTTGTAACTGAGGATGATGGTCTCATCGGCATAATGGTGGAACATGATGTTCTTGATCATCACCCCGATTTTGCCCGACAAGGGCAAGTGCCTGTTCCCCTCTGCGAAGCGGCGCAACGTAAAGTCGGAGGCGTTCATCTGGTTGATGACACCCACGGCCGAGGTCCCGCAATCGATACAATTCCACAACAACTGGATGTTCTTGTCCTTGAGCGTGCTTTCCATCGCCTTGGGGCTGAAATTGTACTGCCGGAACGAGGAAAAATTATACGGCTGGAAACCGTGGTCGATCCAGGTGGGCAAATCCCCGAAAGGCGGCTTGAAGTTTTCGAAGTCGCTGAAACTTTCCTCCTTGCTCCTTTTGAGCGACTGCGACAACGAATGGTACGCCAGTTCATGCCCTTGGTCGCGCCAAAGCGACAACTCATCGGCGTCGTTTTCGAAAGAAGCGTTGTCCTGTTTTTTGGAATAGTGGTTGAGAAAAAAGCCCTTGGTGACCTTAATTCCTTTGTCTTTAAAAAAATTGCGTTGCAAAACCAGATTTTCGCACGTGTCGTAATCGCAATGATCGGTGAAACAGACCACGGCCGAAAACGGATTTTCCGAACGGCTGAACTCGACCGCCTGGCGCACCGGAAACAACAAAGCCGGCATGGTAGAGAAATCGTATTGGTGGTAAGCCTGTACAATCTTCTTGATGTTGCCTTCGCCACTGTAGACGGCCAAAGGCGCCGATTTTTTGGTGTTGAAACGCCAAAGCAATTGTTTGTTTTTCTTCGGCTTGATTTCCCAGATGCCCTGGAGGGTATTGGCCTGCACGAGCTGTCCATTGGTCAGTCTGATGATCTTGGGCGAAAATTCGTTCAGGATACTGTTGGCGTCATTCTTAATCCAACTGTAATCATGGTTGCGGATCGAGGCAATCGGCTGCGTAAAATTGATAATGATATCGAAAGACTGCAGTTCATGCTGCGGCACAGCCGTCAGGTCCATATTGAGTTTATGGTCCTGAAACTGCCACTGGATTTTGTAGTGTCCCGATAAGGTTTTTACTGAAACCGATTCTATCATAATACCTGCCGATACAATTGACGAAGATAATTCAAATTAAAACAATTCGTTTGATTTACGAAAAAAAAAAGCCCTCCGGTTGGGAAGGCTTTGGATCAATTGATAATCGTTTAATTCTTGACAAATTTGCTGTTGCCGATTTTGCCGTCCTGCGTTTCGGTGGCGATCAGGTAGATCCCTTTGGAGAAACCGGACACGTCTATTTGCTGTGTAGGGCTATTTACACTTTGCCTGTACACCGTTTTGCCGTCGGCGGAAAGAATCGTGATGCTTTTTAGATTGGTGTCGCATTCGACGGTGATGGTGGTTGAGGCGGGGTTGGGGTATACTTTGATTCCAGCACCTGTATTTCGCGTCTTGTTCGCAGTCGGATTCTTCACGCTTGCCTTTAGATCACCAGGCTGTTTGTTACTCCTATATAAAAATGTATCACTACAACCTTCGATGTAAGCGGAAAATTTAGCCCCAACATCTGCAACAAATCCTGGATTAAGTTCAACAAAATTACCGGCATGATAAATGGCTCCGGCCCCGGCATTGACAATATTGGTTGCTTTGATCCATTGGATGCGTTGCTCCTCGTCTACCGCTGGTGCGACCACATCAATGTCCTGGTTCAAAGTATTGAAACAATTTCCTTGGTGCCATACCCATTGGGGAAGGCCAATTTCAGAAGTATTTCCACCAAGAGCAAACGAATTTAATGTCAATGTTGGAGAAATCACATCTGGATTTGCAATGGTAAAGATACTAGTGGAAGCGTCATTTGCCATGTAAATTTCATCATCTAGTCCGAGCTGCAAAGCTCCAAAATGCCCTCCCGCAACTGTGAATGATCCTACTTGCGAAGACGTCTCGGTATTAATTTGAAATAATGATCCAGCCAATCCTGTACAATACAATAATTTAGAATTTGGTGAAAATTCCAACCCGTACATAATTCCTGAAGGAAATGGAACATGACTTGTAATCGCCACTGTTCCTGTAGTATTATTGAAACTTCCTAATACCAACCCATTTTCAGTCATGTTGATAATAGCGATCTTACGGGTATCTCTTGAAATTTTCATTCCAATTGTATATTCACCGGCGACATCAATACTATAAGTGGTCATTTGCATTGGTCTATTGGCATTTCCCATCCCGTCTTCTACTCCATTTTCCGTTACAAGATAAGAATAGACATCAACTGTATTATCCAGAATATCCTGAATTGCCAATACCACCCAATAATTAACCCCATCAGAATGTATGGTCGAGGTCATCGCTTCTGATGCCTGATTGCCAAACACATGTGGATTTCCTGAAAAATCCAAAAGCGGTTGTGGTAAAGTTGCCACAGGTGGTCCCGAAAAATTCACATTTGACACGTACGCACCCAGTGCACCTGAGCAAGATGCACCTGTTATGGTGAAAATAAAATAATCTTGCGACACATTGGGTCGGGGTACAAAAATTACATTTTGGGCACTTGAATTATGCCCCATCAAGGCACTACTCACGAGTGTTGGCACTCCTGCCGTGACATGCCATAAATCTATACCATTACTGTACAAACACAAATCGCCTGCGGCATCTGATACTGTTGCACATCCTTCCATTGGTTCAAATACTGGTGAAGTAACCGCCATAGCCGATGCTACCGGAGGCAGGTTCAAAGGCAAAAAATTGATGCGATTGCTTTTGCCAAAAGTCCAATTGGCATTCTCAAGGTTTTGGCCCAGTAGCCCACCCGAGAAAAGCAAAATGGCTGTTATAAATAAGTTTTTCATAATTCCAGATTTTACTTATTTATTGACCTTGCAATAAAGCTTTCATTTGCATTTTGAGAGCTTCCAGTTCTTTTTGTTGCGCCTCAAGTGTTTTGTTCTGCTCAATCAGATACAAAGTTAGCTCCTCGATTTTACCCATTTGTTTGGCCTGCATTTCCCCGAGGTCAAGACCATTTTTTACCAACTCTTGAGCAGACTCTATTCCAGGGAGGTGGCTGTTTTGCTTAACATAAATTTCTACCTCACTTAAAGGCGTCAAAGCATAATCCTCGGCGAAAACACTGTCCTGCCAATCAGTGGTTGTCTTGAGGGCCACCTTGATTTTCTCGGTCAAGATTCCCTTTTCGACATACAGTTTGTAGTCATAAGGCGTGGCTGCCGTTGGGACATCACCAATAAAAACCCTTCCTCCAGCAGATGCTGGCCCAGAAGCCACTGTGCTGAAAATCAAATCCCTGCCATTAAGACTAACTGTTCTATCGCTTCTCAAATAATCATCATCGTTGTAGATGTTTTGGACACCGATTACATAAGGCGTTGCCAATGAACCGTTTCCGGATACGGTAGCAAAATCACCCGCATTGATATAAGTGCTGCCTCCCGGCCCCAACTGGTCAGTGGTCAAAACCAAATCCCCGAATTGATTAACGGTCAATACCTTCCCATTTGAAGTAAAACCGGTATTGTTGGCACTCGTCAAATTCTGGAGCCTCAACCCAGAATAGCCATTCACACCACTAAGATTGCTTACAATATTAACCCTGGCATTGGCGCCACCTAATTTATTGACGTTGAATGTTAAACTTTCATCGAAGAAATTACCCATGACAAGTGGATCGGTAACATTCGTATTGTGGATTAACAACAAATTATTTGCTGCAAAAAAAAATGGTCCGGATCCAACCTGATTCCCTATAAAAATGTTGGAAGAACCTGTAGAAACTGCACTTGGATCAAAATGACCTGCCCTGTAGCCAATATAAACATTGTTACTCCCATTTGAATAACTTCCTGATGCTGTCCCAACAAAAGTATTTTGGGAACCGCTTGCGTTTACATAATAGCCTGATGCACTACCCAAAAACACATTCTCTGTTCCTGTAGCAGGCGAAAGCGAATTGGAATAACCCGCGCCGGATCCCAAAAACGTATTGTTGCCGCCATTGTAAAATGCACCTGCGTTAGCGCCAATATAAGTGCTGCTGGAACCATTCAGGTTGGTTGCCCCAGAGCCAGTCCCTATAAATGTATTGTTGGCACCTAAAGGAAATGCAGGATTGTTAGCGCGAATATTAAAACCGCTATTGAATCCCATAAAAACATTAAACCTTCCTGCCGGAGTAAGATTATCAGGCGTGAAGGTGTTGTTTTGCGCAAAAACTGTTGAAATACCCAACAGCATCAAAATTTTGAAAAGTGTTTGTGTTCTCATCATTCAAATATTAAAAGGTTAACGTTAGATCATGGTAATCCTCATCTGAGAATAGTGGCGTCTCTCAAATGAAATCTGGCGAAAGCCAACCTTCAAATAATTCAATTAGGGAGTGAAGTATGGGGCTGTTGTGTGGTGGATTAAAAATAGTCAAATATTCTTACACTTTATCGATTCCGTATATTTAACAGTTAAGAAAAAGAAAAGCCCTGCAAATGCAAGGCTTTCACTATCAAATATTTATTTTCGGTTATCGTTTGTCCATCGCAACGAAATCGCGCAGCGGATGCCCGGTGTAAATTTGTCTCGGTCTTCCGATCGGTTCTTTGTTGACGCGCATTTCTTTCCATTGTGCGATCCAGCCCGGCAAACGGCCGATGGCGAACATCACGGTAAACATTTCGGTTGGGATACCGAGCGCACGATAGATGATGCCCGAGTAGAAATCGACGTTCGGGTACAATTTTCTCGATACGAAGTATTCATCCACCAAAGCCGATTCTTCCAATTTTTTAGCGATCGCCAAAACCGGGTCGTTGACGCCCAAAGTATTCAATACCTCATCGGCGGCTTTCTTGATGATTTTCGCACGCGGGTCGAAGTTTTTGTAGACGCGGTGACCGAAGCCCATCAAACGGAACGGATCGTCCTTGTCTTTGGCCTTGGCCAAATATTTATCAGCGTCACCGCCATTTTTCTGGATTTCTTTCGAGCATTTCCAAAACCGCCTGGTTGGCACCGCCGTGCAATGGCCCCCAAAGTGCAGAAACCCCGGCCGAGATCGAAGCAAACAAACCGGCATGCGACGAACCTACCATCCTTACCGTCGAGGTCGAACAGTTCTGTTCGTGGTCGGCGTGCAGGATGAACAATTTATCGAGCGCATTGATTACGGTCGGATTGGCAGTATATGGTCCTGTCGGCAAGGCAAACATCAAATGCAGGAAATTCTCTACATAGCCTTTGGTGTTGTCGTAATAGTTGAGCGGGAAGCCCATCATCTTGCGGTACGTCCAAGTTGCGATCACGAGGAATTTACCCATCGTCTTGCAGATGGCTTCGTACATTTCTTTTTCGTTTTCGACATTGACCACTTTAGGGTTGAAGGCCGTCAACGCGCTGGTCAGGGAAGACAACACGCCCATCGGATGTGCCGTTTTAGGAAAACCGTCGATGATGTTTTTCATTTCCTCATTGACGAGGGTGTATTTTCTGATGTCATTCTCAAACTGCTCCAATTGTGCCTTTGTCGGCAATTCACCAAAAATGACGAGGTAAGAAACTTCGAGAAAATCTGCTTTGTCGGCCAGGTCTTCGATCGAATAGCCGCGGTAACGCAGAATGCCTTCTTCCCCATCGAGGAAAGTGATGTCGCTTTTACAAACCCCTGAGTTCTTGTAACCCGGGTCCATCGTAATGGCCAACGACATATCACGTAATTTACTGATATCGATACCGACTTCATTCTCGCTCCCGACAATTACCGGAAGGTCATACTTCTTCCCGTCGAGTTCTAATATTGCTGTTTTTGACATAATTATGGGTAGTTTAATCTTGAAAATAATAATTTAACAAATCTAGGGAATTTAAGATGAATTAAAAAAAGAATATTGCAATGAAATCGTTAATTATTGTCTAAAAAAATTAAAAATCCACGCATAAAAAAACCCATCGGATCGATGGGTTATAGTGGGTGTTTTGAATCAGCTATTTTTTGAGCAGTTTTTGTACCCGGGTTCCTTTTTCGGTGTGTACGCGCAAATAATACACGCCTTGGACCAACGACGACACATTCATTTTAGCCGCTGTTTCGCCTACAATGGCCGTTTGGACAATCCTGCCTTGGGCGTCGTACAACTGGACGTTTTGGATGATTTGCTCAGAACGTACCTCGACTACATCGCCTGCCGGGTTCGGATGGATCAAAACCAAATCGTCCGTGGCAAAAGCCTCGGTATCCATGAGCTGGAACGTGGTCACCGCCGGAGCGGTCTCTATCGGATAATTGTAATCGAAGAAAATATTGGCCTTGTTGCTCACCACCGTATTGGCCGGCAACGACCATAAGGTCTTGATTTTAAACACCACATTGCCGTGCTCGCCCGCGCCGAGGTTGATGTTTTCAAAGATGAACTCGACCTTGTTGCCCGTAATCTTGACCTGGACCGGGTGCGAATTATCCACCATTTCAAAACTGTCGATGTCGAATTTAGAGCCATCGATCGCATCGGCCACGACAATATTTTGCGCCGAAGCCGTACCGGTGTTTTCAAAGTTGATTACATAATGCAGGTACTTCCCGATTTCAGCCGCATCGACAATCGTCCCCTGCAGGCAATGCTTGTCGTTGGGATCGAAGGAACCGACGGTAATCTGCTGCATTTCGAAATGATTGTCATAGGTAACCTCATCGGTATTGTTGAGGGCAATGTCACCCATGAAATGCAAAACATCGCCATTGTTGAGCCCGGGCGTCTCCATCGGTCCGTTCAAATTGAGCTTGACGGTAATTTCCCTGGTCTCAAAAGGCTGCAACCCCGTAAAGTTGTAGACACGGCTCGAAAATGCCTGGCTGTTGCTGCCCGGCACCGAGGAAACGAAATCGAGCACATAATCATCGAATTGAAAATTGATGCTCCCCGACTCCACCTGGTTGCCCTTGTTTTTGTAGATGATTTTATACTCGGCATCAAAACCCGGCCTGGCGCCCTGGATCGGGGCAATCGTTACATTGACATCGTGGTGGATGCCATTGGGCGTGATGCAGAAACTTTGGATGTGGGTGCTGTTGGTGGTCATGAAAGTGACCGTAGTCCCCGAGGGCGCAATGGTAAAATATTCCGGATTTTCCATCACCGGCGTCACCACCACTTCGGGTTCATACTGTACATAGAAACGGTAATTACCGGTTTCATCCGAAAAAGCCGCGGAATTTCCGCCCGGATAGTTGAACCTGACCTTGACATTCCTGAAGCTCGGATCACTGCCGCCGCAACCATTGGTGTTGGCGTCAAAACGCACGATTCCGGTGATCGTATTGTAGGCCCCGCCCGGAACAAAGCTGCAATAGGTTCCGATTTGTACATTTGACTGGTCGTCGATGTCGATGTGCTGCGCAGCGCCCGCAATCGGATCATCGATACAAACCTGCAACAAGGCCGGGCAACTGACGACCTGCAGGTTTTCGAAACCCTTGCCGGTTTTGAGGTTGATGAACTGCAGCAACGGATTCGAATCGAAACGCACATTGGTCAGGTAAGCGATATTTTGCGACAAATCGATTGTCGTGATGTTGGTATTGCTGATGTCCACCTGGTTCAGATTGGTCAAGGCCGTCAGATCGAGACTGTTCTGTGACGAATGGCTCACCACCAAACGCTTGAGGCTCGCCAAGGCCGAAACATTGATATTGGATACCTGCGGGCAATTGGCATACAGGTATTCGAGTTGGACCAGCGGATTCAAATCGAGCGTCGTAAACGAATTGGCGCCGACTTCGAGGTTTTTGAGCTGGGGCACGAGCGACAAATCGATCGCCGAAAAATTGTTGTCCCCCACGAACAAGGTGGTCAGATTGGTCAGCGGGGCCAAATTGAGCCCCGAAATATTGTTGTCATAACAGGCCAACCAATTGAGCTGCGTGAGCGTGCCTACATTGAGGCTTGTCAGATGGTTGCCCGCGCATTCGAGAAAAGTCAGTTGGGTCAACGGGGCGACATCCAGGGATGTCAAAGCGTTGTTGTTGCAGCGCAGTTCCTTGAGGTTGGGCAGTTGGCTTACATCAATTGTTGCCAAATTGGGGGCTTCCTCGCAACGGAAAACTTCCAAAAGCGGCAAATTCCCGGTCGTGAGCGTGGTCAGTACTTCGGCATTGGTACACAAAAAATTGACCAGTCCGCCGAGGCTGCTGATGTCGAGCGACGGCAGTTGCACATTGTTTTCGCATTTGAGGTATTTGAGGTTGGGCATGCCCGCCAACGTTACCGAAACCAGTTCGGGATTGTTCGAAATATTGAGATCTTCGAGCAAAGCCATCCCTGTGTAATTGACCGAAACGATCTGGTTGTTGTTGCAGGCCAGCACCTTAAGATTGGCAAAAGCCTGGATGCCCTCGAGGGAAACAATATTGGATGAAGACACATAAAGCCTTGCAATGAGCAAAGCTTCGGTGTCCTGGATTTGCAAGTCGTTGTTGGTGTCAATTTTGACCGATTGGCCGGCGGCATTCAACGCGATATAATTCGTGCTGGTTGCCGAGAGCAGCTTCGCCTTGAAATTGGCATCCGGGATATACACGTCTACCGCACGGGCCATTCCTGAAACCAGCAAAAGTAAGAGTAGTATTTTTTTCATAAAAGCCGCTTGATTTATTGCTTGATAATCTTTTGCGTTTGCGTACCCTCGGCTGTGGATATCTTAAAATAATAGATTCCAGAGGTATACTGTCGCAAAGATACTTCACTTTTGCGTTCGCCGGCCAAATTTGTTTGCAACAATCGGCCTTGTCCATCGTAAATTTCTACCGACCGGATGTCGCTTTGGGCGGTAAGGTAAACCGTATCGCCTGCCGGATTGGGAAAAATATTTACACCCAACGGTTTGTCGAATGCCTGGGTCGCCAAAATCTGGAAGGTCGTGACGGCCGGTTCGGTGATGACCGGAAAGTTGTAATCGAAGAAAATATCGGCCTTGTTGCTCACACTGTCATTGGCCTGCAAGCTTTCTTTGGTCTTGATCTTGAAAGTAACGTAGCCTTTGGCTTCGGGTTCCAAACCGATGCCGTAGAACAAAAATTCCACGCGGTTGCCTTCCCTCCTGGAACTGGCCACTTCGGGATGCGAACTGCCGGTGATCTGCAAACTCCCTACTTCATATTTCGCCGCATCGATCATGTCCCTGACAAAGACATTTTCGGCGGCCGCGGTTCCGGTATTTTCAAAATTGATCGTGTAATGCAGGTATTCCCCAATTTTCTCGGGCGAAACCACGTTGCCTTCCATGCAAATTTTATTGTTCGGATCAAAAGAACCCGTGACCAGGTCGTGCAAAGTGACGGTGTTGTCGCTCAAATCTTCATCGGTCATGCCATTGATTGAAACCGTCGCGGTGAAATCGAGGAAGTCGTTCAAATTGACCGGCGGCGTATCCATCGGGCCATTGACACTGAACACCACATGGATTTCACGGGTCTCGAACGGCTGCAGGTTGACAAAATCATACGTATACAGCCCATTGCCGATGCTGCTTGGCGTCTGGCTGGTCGAAACCACATCGAGCACCTCGTCCTGGAATCCCAGGCTGGCGGTTCCCGAAACCGTCTGGTTGCCTTTGTTGCGGTACATCAAGACATATTCGGTATCGAATCCGGGACGCGGGGTGTTCCATTGCACGAGGAACACTTCTACATCGGGATGCACCCCGACAGCCGAGATGCAAAAACTTTGGGTCGCGACCGAACCGTTGGTCAGCGGAAAGTTGATGGTCGCCACAGGTGGGTTCACCGAAAACAAGGCCGGGTTTTCCAACGTCGGTGTCACGTTATAGGTTCCGTTGGCTACCGAAAAGAAATACATCCCGGTGCAGTTTTGCATGCTGGCGCCGCCATTCATCGTGCCATAGTTGACTGCCATACTGATGCCCCAGTACGGAATGGGCTGGTCATTTTGGCATCCGTCACCCGCGGCATCGAAATAAACATAGCCCGAAACAGAATTCAGGACCGGTGAAGGTTCGGCCGTGCAATAGGAATTGACTTCTATCGCCCCGCCAGTGAATGTGGCCAAATCGGCTATTTCTATATCGTCCCCGCAGATGTAGGTCAGGCTCGGGAATTCTGAAAATTGCAGTTCGCTGAAATATTGGCGCATGCCATTTTTGAGCAACATCGTATGCAAATCGGGATTGTCACCGATGCCCAGATCTGACAGATAAAAATTGTTCGTTATATCAATCAGCCCGATGGGTGTAGAAGCCAGTCCCAACGAATACAGGTAAGGCAATTGGGAGACATCGAGCGCCGTGATTGGACTGCCGGTCAGGTCGATCAACTTCATGGAATTGGGTTGCGCAAACACCAAAGATGATACATTCGTAGCATTGCAATACAAGTTTCGGAGTTGTTCCATCCCGGTAAAATCTAAAGTGGTGAGCGGGTTGTTGGTACAACTCAAGGTCTCTAAGTCTTGGATCCCCGAAAAATCGAGCGCGCCCAAATGGCAATCATCGCAGGCCAGGTATTTCAAGGCCGGCAAATTGACCATCGACAAGCTGTTCAGGGCAGCATTGCCCGACACACGCAGGAACGCCAGGCTGGGCAAATTGCCGACCTGCCAATCGGACAACAAATTTGTCCCGCAATCGACGCCTTGCAGGTTATCGAGTCCCGTTAAATCGAGGGCCGTAAGCAGGTTGTTGCTGCAACCGAGCGATTGGAGCGCCGAAAGCCCGGACAGGTCGATACTGGTCAACTGGTTGTCGGCACAGCCCAACACTTCGAGATTGGTCCGGCCGGCCAAATCAAGGCTGCTGAGCTGGTTGCTGTAGCAAAACAAATATTTCAAATTGGGCACTTCAAGCGACGTCAGTGCATTCTCGTAACAATACAACACCCTCAGGTTCGGCATCATCGAAACATCGAGCGATGGAATCTGGTTGCCCTGGCAATTGAGCCCCTTGAGGTTGACAAAAGCGGCAATCCCCGTCGCATCGGCAATATTACTCGAACTGATGTCGAGCGAATCGATGGCCTGCGCCTCGGCCAGGTCGATTTCCAGGTCCTCGTTGGCATCGATCTTTATAAAACCGCCATTGCCAAAAGCGATCCCGTTTTCGGGACTGGCCTCAAGCAACTTGGCCTTGAAATTGGCATCTGGGATGTTGATGATTTGCGCGTGGGTCGTTGCCGAAAGCAGCAACAACAGCAGTACTAATTTTTTCATATCGTTTGTTGGGCTATAAATGTATCCAATTCGCTTGTACTTTGGTATAACAGGACGAAACAAAAAAACCCGACCTTGTTGGCCGGGTTTATGGGTATTTTGGTATTTTGTTTCGTGTATCTGCGTAGGGGCTACCAAACGAACCGAACTCTTTTTGTCGAAAATCTACTTTCTTCATGGATTCTAGATATAAACCCATGAAAAATGAGCTCTTGCTTAGTTGCGCCTTGCTAATTGTTTAATTTCAATATTTCAAGTGACTTTTCTTTAAATTTCTCAAAGTCTATTTGATCGGTCATAAATTGTTCTCTTGCCTTGAAATAGTTTTCGAAACAATCTGTTTTATCATATTTATCCATATTATCTTGCTTCTTCAAACTCAAGCCAAACATTACCCAATCTAGTTCTGTATCAATAAAAAATTCTTCGGTATCAATCAATCGGTTAAAGTAAGATGCTTTTTTTTCTAGATTTTTTACTGCACCGAAATAGTTTTCCAGGTCTTTGCCACTAACATTTTCGTCATTTTGCAAATAAAACAAGGCTTTAAAAAAAGGAGCCGTATCAAAGAAATCTTTCCCCTGAAACTTTTTAATTGAATCATTAATTATGGCAATTTGTAGAAGGATTTCGGTAAGTCTTAATGATGATTTCAATACACCAATGTCATGATAGTCATTTAAGTTTTTATGCTTAATCAGTATATAGTCATTGGCATCAAAATTTTTCCTAAAACTTTCTTTAGTTATTCCTGCGATTGATTCGTTAAATGAGTAATTGTGTTCGGTGATTATCATAATTGTCTTTTAGAACACCGAAAATATTCTCTACAGGTTAATTGAATAATTTAAAAACATTATCAATATATGATTTCTTCTTGTTACTGCTCCAACTATTTCTTGACGATGGATTGTGTCGCATAACCCGATGCAGTGCCCACTTTGAGGTAATAAATCCCCGCAGCGTATCCTTGAAGGCTGATTGCAGTTGCCGCCGCATCCGAAACCTGCGTCTGGAGCAACCTGCCCTGCGCATCATACACCGTTACCGATTGGATGCGGCCGTCCGCCTCTACCTTGACCACATCCTTGGTCGGGTTCGGGAAAATACGGATCGAGGCATCTGCGGTAAATTTTTCGGTTCCCAATAACGTGAAAGTCGTGACCGCCGGTTCGGTGATGACCGGGAAATTGTAGTCGAAGAAAATATCGGCCTTGTTGCTCACGCTCGAGTTGACGGCGAGGTTGCTTTTGGTCTTGATTTTAAAGACGACATGGCCGTGTTCGCCTGCGCCAAGTTGGATTCCGTTGAAAATAAACTCGACCTTATTGCCCATCATTCTGATGTCCAATGCATGTGAAGCCGACAACATTTGCAGACTGCCCACTTCAAATTGGGTCTCATCGATGGCGTCTCTGACAACCACGTTCTCGGCCGCAGCGGTTCCCGTATTTTCAAAATGAATGACATAATGCAGGTAATCCCCGATTTGGTTCGGGTTGACGGTAGTCCCATCGAGGCATTGCTTGTCGTTTGGATCATACGACCCAATCACAACCTGGTTGAGCCGCGCCTCATTGCTTACCGAAGGGCCATCGTTTACATGGGCCGAAATCGTGGCGTTGTAGTGCAGCACATCGCCGATATTGACGGCTGGGGTTTCCATCGGGGAATTGACATTGAACGTGATAAAGATACTGCGGGTTTCAAACGGAAACAGGTTGCTGTAGCTGTAATCGAGGTTCCCGGCAGACTGCGCATCGGGAGCCAGGCTCGACTGTACGAAATCCAATACACTGTCCTCGTACTGGAACCCGATTGGGCCCGAAACGACCTGGTTGCCTTTGTTGCGGTAAATGATCTGGTAAGTGGCATCGAATCCAGGACGGGCACCGCCAATCGGGACAATCACTATTTCCACATCGGGATGCACACCGTTGGCCGACAAACAGAAATCGGCGGTCTGCGTCGATCCGTCGATGGCTGGGAAATTGACTACCGAATCAACCGGCGTGATATTGAAATAGCTGCTGTTTTCGACCGATGGCGTCAGTGTGGTATTGGCGATTCCTGTGTAAAAAGTATATGATCCGTTGTGGTTCGAAAAAACTGCCCCCGAATCGGAAGCCGTGGCGATGTTGATCCGCAGGTTTTCGATCAGTACATCCCCTGCGCCGCAACCGTCGCCGTTGGCATCAAAACGCACGGTACCCGCAATCGTGTTGAACAAGCCACCAGGGGTAAACGAACAATACGAATTGACCACGATGTTGGGGTAACTTGACAAGTCATTTTGAACCTGGGCCAGTTGGCTTTCGTCCACACAGACATATTGCAGACCCGGATTCGGCCCCAGCGAAAAGCCAAGGTTTTCATTCCTGCCGTTTTTGAGGAACAGGCTTACCAATGGATTTCCCACAAAATTGATTTGATTGAGCGAGGTACAATTGGACGCATCCAAACTCGTGAGCTGGTTGTCCCACAAATCGATGTACTGCAGCGCCGTGCAATCGAACAAATCTATAGCCGTCAGTTGATTGTGCGAAGCGGAGAGCGTCTCCAAGGCCGAACAATTCGATACATTGAGCGAGGCCAGTTGGTTGGTGCTTACATCAAGATTCAAAAGCCCGGGAGCATCGGATACATCAAGATGGGTCAGGCTGTTGTTCCATATCCGCAGGTTTTTTAAGTTGGAACAGCCCGTCAAATCGAGTTCGGTAAGCTGGCAATCATGGAGCCAAATCATATCCAGACCCGTACAGCCCGATGCATTGATGGTATGGATCGAACCGGGCCCCGAAGCCATATTGTTTTGGATTGCGGCCAAATGGGGCAAGCCCGACACATTGAGAAGCTGTAGGTTGTTGCCGCCGATTTCTATGCCCCCCAGCGACGGACAATTCGTAAAATCAAGATTGGTAAATTGGTTATCGCTACAATACAACAATACGAGGCTTGGCAGTCCGCCTAAATCGAGCGTAGTCAAATCATTCCCATCGCAATTCAATTCAAACAGGCTCGTGGCCCCGGCGAGTTGCAGCGAAGTAAGCGCATTGTTTTCGCAGCGCAAGTACCTCAAATTCGTCAATGCGCTCACATCGAGTGCGGTGAGGTTGCCATTGGAAACGTCCAGGTATTTCAATTCCTGGAGTGCCGAGACGTCTATGGCAGTAAACAGATTCACTCCGCAACTGAGATGCCTCAACGCTGACAAAGCAGACACGTCGAGTGTGGTGAGTTGGTTGCCATAGCACCTGAGCTCGATCAGGTTGACGAGCGGTGCGACATTCAAGACCGCCAATTGGTTCATCTCGCAATGCAATCTTTTCAATCCGGTCATGCCCGACACATCCAAAGTCCCGATCGGGTTTCCGGAGCAGACCAATTTCTTAAGGTTTGAAAAACTGGAGAGCCCGGTAATGTCGGAAATCTGTGCTGCGCCAATATTCAGCGAGTCGATGGCCATCGCTTCCGAAAGTTGGATGTTGTTGTCGTTGTTCGTGTCGATTTTGACATATACGCCATTTTTACAGGCAATTTGGTTCGATGGACCTGCCGCGAGCAATTTTGCCTTGAAATTATAATTGGGGATGTTGACGATTTGCGCCTGGACCGCAGCCGAAATCAACAACAAAAGGAGTAAAACTTTTTTCATGGGTTTGGTTTTGATTCTAAACAATTCACAACAAAAAACCTGACACGAGCTGTCGTTTGTTAACGCATTTGGGTTTTCTATTGCTTGACGATGGATTGTGTCACCTGTCCTGATGCGGTGCCGACTTTGAGGTAATAAATCCCTGCGGAATATCCCTGAAAATTGACTGCTGTTTCAGCCGCATCCGAAATTTGTGTCTGCAGCAACCTGCCCTGCGCATCATACACTGTTACCGATTGAATATTACCGTCGGCTTTAACCTTGACGATGTCCCTGACCGGATTTGGGAAAATACGGATCGAGGCATCTGCGGTAAATTTTTCGGTTCCTAACAAAGTAAAAGTCGTGACCGCCGGCTCGGTGATGACCGGGAAATTGTAGTCGAAGAAAATGTCGGCCTTGTTGCTCACGCTCGAATTGACGGCGAGATCACTTTTGGTTTTGATTTTAAAGACGACGTGGCCTTTGCCTTCGGGTGCCAAATGAATGCCTTCGAAAATAAACTCGACTTTATTGCCCGCTATCCTGGTGGTATTTTCGTGTGAAGCCGATACTAATTGCAGACTTTCGATATCGAATTTGGTCTGGTCGATGACATCCTTGACCACAATATTTTCAGCCGCCGCACTTCCCGTATTTTCAAAATTGATGACATAGTGCAGGTATTGCCCTATTTGCGACGGATTGACCGTTGTGCCTTCAAGGCAATGCTTGTCGTTGGGATCAAAAGAACCCACTACCGTTTGGTGGAGCAGTGCCGTATTGTCTTCGGGCAGCGCATCGGTTACATCGGGTGCCGTAACCACCGCCCCGATATCAACTACATCACCCAGGTTGACCGCAGGGATTTCCATCGGTCCGTTCAGGTTGAGCGTGACCAATACGGTACGGGTTTCGAAAGGGAAAATGCCGCTGTAATCGTATTGCAGCAATCCAGAAGACTGATTGGAAGCATTTGGCGACGAGCCGACCAAGTCGAAAATCGCATCGTTGAATGTAAAATTGACCGTACCCGTGGCCAACTGGTTGCCTTTGTTCTTGAATATGATTTTGTAATGCGCATCGAAGCCGGGTCTTGGTTGGTCAATCGGGACGACAAGGACTTCCATATCGTGGTAAACGCCATTGGGCGAGATGCAGAAACTTTGGTTCAGGGTCGTGTTGGTACCCGAGAAATTAACGACGGCACTTGGCGGCATGATGTTGAAATAAGCCGGATTTTCTAGTTGCACCGTTGCAATTATGGCAGGATCAAACGGTGTGTAGAAATTGTAAACGCCATTGGGTTCCGAAAACACAATGCTGTTGCCAAAATCGGTCTGGACTTTAATCCTGACATTACTGAATCCCGGATCGTTCCCTCCGCAACCGTTCCCGTTCTCGTCAAAACTAACGGTTCCGGTGAGTGTATTGTAATCGCCTCCCGGTGCAAACGAACAATACGAGTTGACGACCGCAGCAGTCAATTGCTGGCTGTTAAACGCATTCTGGATGCCCGCGATTTCACTTTCATCGGCGCAGACAAAGGCAAGATTTGGATTTGCGGCAAAATCAACATATTCTTGTCCACCGTTCTTCATGTACACGCGCTCGAGTTGGTTGTCGCCCAGATAGACTGCTTCGAGGTTCGGGCTGTCGGAAACATCAAATGCCGTCAGTTGGTTGTGTGAAGCATAGACCGCATACAATCCGATGCACCCTGTTACATTGACTTCGGTAAGCATATTGCTGTCGGCGTAAATGACATACAGGCTCGTACATCCCGAAGCATTGATGGTCTGGAGTAAACCGTTGCCCAAAAAAATATCACTGGCATTAATAGTGACCAAATGCTGCAGGCCGGAAACATCCAATCCGGTGATTTGGTTGCCTGCAACCCTGACCGACTCCAATAGCGGACAATCGGTCAAATCGAGATTGCCCGTCAATTGATTCTGTTCTATATTCAAATTCTTAAGCTTGGGCAAACTTCCGACTGCCATCGCGGTCAATCCATTGTCATAGCAGATAAGCGTCTCGAGGTTGGAAAGCCCTGTAAGATTCAGGCTTCCCAAATTGTTTTCAAAGCAAGTGAGGTTCTTTAAGCTACCCAATCCTGAAACATTCAAAGCAGTCAGCTCATTACCGGAACAAGCCAAATCCGCGAGATGGCTCAAACCACTGACATTAAGCAAGCTAAGGTTGTTGCTGTTGCAGAATAATTCCTCCAAATTGGGCGAGGAAGAAAGATCCAACGAAAGCATGTCATTATCGCCGCCATAGAAGAACTTCAAGCCAGTCAAACTGGAAATCCCTATGATAGTTGAAACTTGATTGGAGTAGAAATACAATCTCTGCAAATCTGCCAAGCCCGTCACATTGAGTGTTGCGATGGCATTATTGGCACAGTCCAATGTCCTCAACCCGGTCAGGGCCGAAACATCGAGCGCAGCAATCTGGTTGCTCGTACAATCCAGTTTCTTCAGATTGGTGAAACTTGCAATACCAGTCATGTCTGCAATCATGCTACTGGTCACGTTCAATGAATCAATCGCCATCGCTTCGGAAAGCTGGATGTTGCTGTCGTTGTTGGTATCGATTTTGACATACACGCCATTTTTGCAGGCGGTTTGGTTGGCCGGACTGGCAGCGAGCAATTTCATCTTGAAATTGGCATTGGGAATGTTGACAATCTGCGCGTGGGCAACCGAGGCCAACAATAACAAAAGGAGTAATAATTTTTTCATAGTCTGTTTGTTTTGAATCAGCAGCAAAAAAGCCGTTGTAAACCTATAACAATCGGGCACAAAAAAACCCGACATCAGCCGGGTTCCTTTATATTTTATTTTAAAATAAAATTATTTCTTGACCTTGAATGCTTTCAATCCAGGGAAATAAGCGGTATTGTCCAGGATTTCCTCGATGCGCAGCAACTGATTGTACTTGGCCATACGGTCCGAACGCGAAGCCGAGCCGGTCTTGATCTGTCCGCAGTTGAGCGCCACGGCCAAATCGGAAATGGTGTTGTCCTCGGTTTCGCCCGAACGGTGCGACATTACCGAAGTATAACCCGCATTGTGCGCCATGTTGACGGCCGCGATCGTTTCGGTCAGGGTACCGATCTGGTTGACCTTGATCAGGATCGAATTGGCGATGCCCTGCTCGATGCCCCTGCCCAGACGCTCCACGTTGGTCACGAACAAATCGTCGCCCACCAATTGGACTTTGTCCCCGATGCGGTCGGTCAGGTATTTCCAGCCTTCCCAGTCGTCTTCGTACATGCCGTCCTCGATTGAGATGATCGGGTATTTCGAAGCGAGTTCGGCCAAATAATCGGCTTGTTCTTCTGAACTGCGGATTTTTCCGTTCGGCCCTTCGAATTTCGAGTAATCGTATTTGCCGTCCTTGTAGAATTCCGAAGCGGCACAATCGAGCGCGATCATGATCTCGTCCCCGAATTTGTAACCCGCCATCTCTACGGCTTTCTTGATCGTGTCGAGCGCATCTTCGGTTCCGCCGGCGAGGTTCGGTGCAAATCCGCCTTCGTCACCCACAGCGGTAGACAATCCGCGGTCGTGCAATACTTTTTTGAGATTGTGGAATACTTCGGTTCCCATCTGCAACGCCTGTGTAAAGGTTTTGGCCTTGACCGGCATGATCATGAATTCCTGGAACGCAATCGGCGCGTCGGAATGCGAACCGCCGTTGATGATGTTCATCATCGGGACCGGAAGCGTGTTGCCCGAAACACCGCCCACATAACGGTACAACGGCAAGTTGAGTTCGTTCGCCGCGGCTTTGGCCACAGCCAACGAAACCCCGAGGATGGCATTGGCACCCATGTTCGATTTGTTGTGCGTACCGTCAAGCTCGATCATCTTCTGGTCGATCAGGTTCTGTTCGAAAACCGAAATCCCGAGCAATTCCTGCGCAAGGTGGTTGTTGACATTCTTGACCGCCTTGAGAACGCCCTTGCCCATATAAGCCTTGCCGCCATCGCGCAATTCTACCGCTTCGTGTTCGCCCGTCGAGGCACCCGATGGAACGGCTGCACGTCCGAGGACGCCGTTTTCGGTGATGACATCGACCTCTACGGTAGGATTTCCGCGGGAATCAAAAATTTGTCTTGCGTGGATTTTGATGATAATGCTCATGATGCTATTGTTTATTTGTTAATAGTTGAATCAATTTTTTC
Organism: Flavobacterium sp.; assembly: GCF_047602195.1. Lineage (GTDB taxonomy): Bacteria > Bacteroidota > Bacteroidia > Flavobacteriales > Flavobacteriaceae > Flavobacterium. The sequence continues at coordinate 1,288,367 of NZ_JASGHW010000004.1, read as the reverse complement.
CGAAATTAAAAAATATCCGTATGGCACAAAAGCACATCGGCAATAAATTGGGAAAACTTATAAACGCAAACGATTTAGTTTTGCGCCGATCGGATGTTTTCGATGAACTGGTCGAACAGATAAGACGCATCATGCGGTCCCGGGCTGGCCTCCGGATGGTATTGCACCGAGAAGCAGTTCTTCGATTTCATGCGCATGCCCGCAACCGTCTGGTCATTGATGTGCAGGTGCGTGATCTCGAAATCGGGGTTGTTCTCGAGGTCTTTTTTCGAAACCGCGAAACCGTGGTTCTGCGAGGTGATCTCGCCTTTGCCCGTCAGCACATTTTCTACCGGGTGGTTGATGCCGCGGTGTCCGTTGAACATCTTATAGGTCGGGATGCCGTTGGCCAAAGCCAAAATCTGATGTCCGAGACAGATGCCGAAAACCGGATCGTTGTTCTTGAGGATTTCCTTGGCTACCTCTTGCGCCAGAATCAATGGTTCAGGATCGCCGGGGCCGTTCGAGAGGAAATACCCGTCGGGATTGAACGCCTTCATCGTTTCGTAGTTCGTGTCGTAAGGGAACACCTTGATGTAGCAGTCGCGCTTGGCGAGGTTCCTCAAGATGTTTTTCTTGATGCCCAAATCCAAAGCTGCGATTTTATAAGTGGCAGTCGGTTCGCCGATGAAATACGGTTCCTTGGTCGACACTTTCGAGGCGAGTTCCAAGCCTTCCATATCGGGCACACTGGCGAGCAATGCCTTCAATTCCTCGATCGATTTCCCGTCGGTCGAAATGACCGCATTCTGTGCGCCATGGTCGCGGATGTAGCTCACCAGTGCACGCGTATCGACATCGGAAATGCAAACCAGGTTGTGCTTCTCGAAATAATCGTACAGGCTCGCATAGGCGTTGTCACGCGAATAATTGAAAGAGAAATTCTTGCAGACCAATCCCGAGATCATGATCTTGTCGGCCTCGATGTCCTCATGGTTGACGCCGTAGTTGCCGATGTGCGCGTTGGTCGCGACCATGATCTGGCCGTAATAAGATGGGTCGGTAAAGATTTCCTGGTAACCGGTCATCCCGGTGTTGAAGCAGACTTCGCCGAAAGTAGTCCCTGAAATGCCGATGGATTTGCCGTGGAAGATGGTGCCGTCTGCTAGGAGCAGGATGGCGGGTTGTCGTGTGTTGTATTTCATTCGTCGTAGTTATTGCTTCTTAAGGTCTCATGCTGTCGCTGCGCTCAAGTCTTTCGTTGTAGTTATTGTCTTTTAAAAAGACTCATGCTTTACGCAAGCCCAAGTCAACTCGTTGCATTTACGCTTAGAAGCGTGGTTGTTGGGGTGCAAATTTAATATAATTTTCCAATATATTTTAACGATTAACATTGTGAATCATCAAATCGGGCGATTAATTTTATACGGCTTGAAACCGATCTTAGAGTAGCATCCATTTTTCATTTAAATGGGTTTGCTACCAAAACAATTATTTTAGTTGCGTTAGATTTCACATTCCGGAATTTATCCGCAAAATGCAGGGGATTAATTCAATCAAAAAAGACAGAACTACAATCGGATGCGAAGCAGATAGCCTGTTCAAAGATGGCCCCAAAACTTTTGAAATAAGCCGATGCCGACCCAACATTTTTTTATATTATTGTGTCATGGTCGGCTACACTCACTTCGCCTTCCCATATATCAACAAACAATAACAAATTTAATGACCAGAGAACAAGAACGCGACGAACTGCACCGGGCCATTTGGCAAATTGCCAATGATTTACGCGGCAGCGTAGACGGATGGGATTTCAAATCCTATGTTTTGGGCATGCTGTTTTACAGATTTATTTCCGAAAACCTCGCGAGCCATATCAACAAAGCCGAATGGGAAACCGGCAACAAAAATTTCGATTATGTTCAATTAAGCGACGAGGAAGCCGAGTTCGGTCGCGCCGATACCGTATCGGAAAAAGGATTTTACATCCTGCCTTCTGAATTGTTCCATAACGTGGTGAAAAATGCCGCAGTCAACAGGGATTTAAATGTACGGTTGCATGCCATTTTCAAAGACATCGAATCCTCGGCCAAAGGAACCGAAAGCGAAGACGACGTACGCGGCCTATTTGACGACATCGATGTCAACAGCAACAAACTCGGCAGCACGGTCGAACAACGCAACACACGTCTGGTTAAAATCCTCAACGCCATTGCCGGACTCAAACTTGGCAATTACCAAGACAATAATATTGACGCCTTTGGTGACGCTTATGAATTTTTGATGACGATGTACGCGAGCAGCGCCGGAAAATCAGGAGGTGAATTTTTTACGCCACAAGAAGTCTCCGAATTGCTGGCCGAGATTACCGTCGTGGGTAAAACCGAGGTCAATAAAGTATACGACCCCGCAGTGGGGTCTGGTTCGCTATTGCTTAAATTCGCCAAAGTACTCGGCAAAGAAAATGTCCGTCAAGGTTTTTATGGACAGGAAGTCAACATCACGACCTACAACCTCTGCCGCATCAACATGTTTTTGCACGACATCAATTATGAAAAATTCAATATCGCGCACGGCGATACGTTGATCGATCCCGCACATTGGGACGACGAACCGTTCGATGCCATCGTCTCCAATCCGCCGTATTCGATCAAATGGGAAGGCGATGCCAATCCGCTGCTCATCAACGACCCGCGTTTTTCACCGGCAGGCGTGCTCGCGCCCAAGTCCAAGGCCGATTTGGCTTTTACGATGCACATGCTTTCGTGGCTTTCAACCTCAGGGACAGCAGCCATCGTCGAATTTCCTGGCGTATTGTACCGTGGCGGTGCCGAGCAAAAAATTCGCAAATACCTGATCGACAACAATTATGTCGACACCGTAATCCAATTGCCGCCCGACCTGTTTTTTGGGACGACGATCGCCACGTGCATCATCGTTTTGAAGAAAAGCAAGAAAGACAACGCGACGTTGTTTATCGACGCAACCAAGAAAGTCGTGCGCAGCGGCAACAAAAACAAATTGTCCGACGACAACCGAAAGGACATCCTCGATGCCTTCATCGCGCGTACCGATGCCGACCATTTTGCCAAACTCGTTCCTAATGCAGACATTGCCGAAAATGATTACAACATCTCCGTAAGCAGCTATATCGAACAAGAAAACACGCAAGAGGAAACCGATATAGTAGAACTAAACGAACGCATTGCTGGAATAGTAATGCGGCAAAATGAATTGCGCCAATCAATCGATGCGATTGTAAATGATTTGGAGGGTGTGGTATGAATAAGATAGAGCAATTGATTGCAGAGTTGTGTCCGGAAGGGGTGGAATTTAAGCAAATAGGTACTTACTGCAAAATTTTGAGAGGTAAGCGACTTACAAAAAAAGAGTTGACAGATGAAGGAATTTATTTTGTTTTTCACGGAGGTTTGATTCCGCTTGGTCGTTATAATAAATTTAATCGCAAGGCGAACCAGACAATGATTATCAATACAGGAAGTGTTGGTGAAGTAGTATGGTGTGATACTAATTTTTGGTCATCGGACGGTACCTTTGTGGTAGAAACGCCTGAAGACATTAATGACAGGTTTTTGTATTTTTTTCTAAAAACACAAGAAAAATATTTTAAAGATCAAAAGCGCGAAGGTGGGGTTCCAACGATTGATAGAAACGCTATTGAAAAATTATACATTCCCGTCCCGCCCATACCCATCCAACACCAAATTGTCCATATCCTCAACCAATTCACGGAGCTGGAGGCGGAGCTGGAGGCGGAGCTGGAGGCGGAGCTGGAGGCGCGTACGCGCCAATATGATTTCTATAGAAATCATTTGTTGGCGTTTGAGGGAAAGGAAGTGGAATGGAAGAGTTTAGGGGAATTGGCAAAAATAGGCGACGGCCTCCATGGCACTCCTAGTTACAGTATGGACGGTGACTATTATTTTATTAATGGAAATAATCTTATTAACGGTTCTATTGAGTACTTTAGTACTACTAAGAAAGTTGATGAGAAAATGTTTGATAAACATGGTATTGAATTCTTTGAAAATAATACCATTTTCTTATCTATAAATGGGACTATTGGTAACTCAGCAATTTATAAACACCAAAAAATAGTATTGGGTAAATCGGTAGCCTATTTTAATGTAACAGATCGATTACTCAACCCTAAATTCTTATTTTACTATTTTCAAGGTAGACATTCAAAGCATTACTTTGAAACACAAAAAACTGGAGCCACAATAAAAAATTTGGGGCTAAAAGCGCTTAGGGGATTTGAAATTCCAGTTCCGCCATTACAAGAACAAAACCGCATCGTCCAAATCCTCGACCAATTCGACGCACTCGTCAACGATATTTCAACCGGCCTACCCGCCGAAATCAAAGCGCGTCGCCAACAATACGAATACTACCGCAACAAGCTGCTTGATTTTAAAAAATGTGAAACGGTATAAAAGATAACGCCATGAGTGAATTCCACCTGATTTCTGAAAACCCCGAGAGCACGGTCGTCGCCGAGTACCAGTCGTCATATACCCGCGAAACCAGCTACCAGAGCGAAGCCGAACTCGAAAAGGCGTTCATCCAATTGCTCGAAACACAAGCATATGGTTTTTTGAAAATCACGACCGAGCAAGACCTCATAGCGAATCTGCGTGCGCAGTTGGAGCGATTGAACCAGTTTACATTCACCGACAAAGAATGGCAGCACTTCTTTGCCAAGGAAATCGCAAATGCCAACGCGGGTATCGAGGAAAAAACCCGATCGATCCAGGAAGACTACATCAAATTGCTCGATGGCGAGGATGGCTCAAAGCGCAACATTTACCTGCTCGATAAGGACAACATCCACAACAATACCTTGCAGGTCATCAACCAATACGAGACCGATGGCGGCAAACGCGCCACACGTTATGATGTAACGATACTGGTCAACGGCCTGCCGATGGTACATGTCGAGTTAAAGAAACGCGGGGTGAGTTTACAGGAAGCGTTCAACCAGATCGACCGTTACAGCAGGGAATCGTTTTGGGCGGGATCAGGTTTGTTCGAGTACGTGCAATTGTTCGTGATCTCAAACGGTACGCTGACCAAATATTACAGCAACACCACACGGTACACGCACCTCAAGGAGCAAGGTCAGCAAACCAAGAAAAGCAAAACCAGTAACAGCTATGAGTTCACCTGTTGGTGGGCTGATGGTAACAATAAGCCCATCCTGGACCTGATGGACTTTGGTAAGACGTTTTTTTCCAAGCACACACTGTTAAATATTTTGATCCGGTATTGCGTATTCACATCAGACAAGTTGCTGCTCGTGATGCGCCCATACCAGATTGTGGCAACCGAACGCATCCTGGGTAAGATCCATACCTCTCAGCATTACAAGAAGTACGGCTCGGTCGACGCAGGCGGCTATGTTTGGCACACCACCGGAAGTGGCAAGACGCTGACCTCGTTCAAGACGGCGCAGCTTGCGAGCAAGCTGGATTATATCGACAAGGTGTTGTTTGTGGTAGACCGAAAAGACCTCGATTACCAGACGATGAAGGAGTACGATAAGTTTGAGAAAGGCGCGGCCAACAGTAACACCAACACGGCGGTACTCAAAAAACAACTCGACGATCCCGAGGCCAACATCATCATCACGACCATACAGAAGCTGTCGATCCTGATCAAGAAACAAAAGAACCACCCGATTTTTGCCAAACCGGTCGTGTTCATTTTCGATGAGTGCCACCGCTCTCAATTCGGTGACATGCATGAAGCCATTACCAAAAATTTCAAGAAGTATTTTCTGTTCGGTTTTACGGGCACGCCTATCTTCGCCACAAATGCCGGAAGCAGCGGCAAGGCGCACCTCAAAACGACAGTGCAGGCTTTCGGATGTTACCAGCACGGCGATGTCTCCAATTGCCCAGACAATCACCCGACCGCGATCCACACCTATACGATTGTCAATGCGATTGCCGACAAAAATGTCCTGCCGTTTCGTGTGGATTACATCCGTACGATGCGTGAAAAAGACGACATCAAAGACCAGCAAGTCCGCGATATTGACCGCGAGCGCGCGCTGATGTCGCCGCAACGCATAGGCAATAATGTTTCCTATATCCTCGAGCATTTCGACCAGAAGACAAGCCGGAATAGCAAGCCGTACTACATGACGGCTTTGGCCAATGTGCACGAGGTAGCCTCGGCAAAAGACCGCTGTAAGATTGAAGAAATCAAGGAAAAAATCAGACGAAGCGGTTTCAATTCGATTTTTGCCGTTACGTCGATCGATGCTGCCAAGTTGTACTATGACGAGTTCAAGCGACAGCAACGGGAGCTTCCCGAATTGCGTCGTTTGAAGATAGCCACCATTTTCAGCTTCGGACAGAATGACGGCGTCGACGATGGCGTCGACGATGAAAACACCGAATCGACTGAGAATTTGCCGGCAAGCCATCGCGATTTTCTGGACGAAGCCATTAAAGATTACAACCGTGACTTCAAGACCAATTACGATACTTCGCCCGACAAATTCCAGAACTATTACAAGGATGTGTCATTGCGAATGAAGAACCGCGACATCGATCTGCTGATTGTTGTCAACATGTTCCTGACAGGTTTTGATGCCACGACACTCAACACGCTTTGGGTGGATAAAAACCTGCGCATGCATGGATTGCTGCAAGCCTATTCGCGTACCAATCGCATACTCAATTCAATCAAGACCTTTGGCAACATTGTGTGTTTTAGAAACCTCGAAGAAGCCACGAACCAAAGCCTCGCACTTTTTGGCAACAAGGATGCGGGCGGAATCGTACTGCTCAAAACATTTGATGAATACTACAATGGTTACCACGATGGCAAAAAGCAAATCGTGGGTTATGCCGATTTGGTACACGAACTTTTGGAGAAGTTCCCGATTGGCGAACGCATCTTGGGCGAAGAAAACAAAAAGACGTTCGTTCGGTTGTACAGTGCCATTCTGAAACTGATGAACATTCTCAAATCGTTTGACGATTTTGCGGGCAAAGAAATACTGTCAGAACGCGAATTCCAAGATTACCACAGCATGTACATCGAACTGTATAACGAGTTTCGTGGTACGCAAGGTGGCGATCGCGAAAACGTAAACGATGATATCGTCTTTGAAATGGAACTGATCAAGCAGGTCGAGATCAATATCGATTACATCCTGATGCTGATTAAAAAATACCATGAAAGTCACCTCAAGGATCAGGAAATCGCCATCAATATTACCAAGGCAATTGATTCGAGTGTTGATTTGCGCAACAAGAAAGAGCTTATCGAACGGTTTATTCTTTCACTTTCCCCGACGTCGGATGTAGAAGACGAATGGATCACTTATGTGAAGGCACAAAAGAAAGCCGAATTGGATGAAATTATTACACAGGAAAATTTAAAACCGGAAGAAACAGTACGGTTTGTAAACAACGCGTTTAAAAATGGCGAAATTCTATCGACGGGAACTGCATTTGCTTCCATTTTGCCACCCGTATCTAGATTTACCGCTACAGACGACCGGACGAGAAAAAAAGAAACGGTTTTGGAGAAACTAAAAACCTATTTTGATCGATTTTTTAACATTTCGGGTGGAGCGCTTGGGTAGTATCCTAAAATAAGAACCAGTATTACAAAACTGGCATCATAAAATGAGGTCGAAATAAATTGTTGTTGCAAAATCCCCGTTGCAAAAATTCCCCAACAAAAAAACCTGCAACGAAACCGTGGCAATATTTTTGTCAACTGCAAAATTGCAACCACCCACCTCATGAAAAAACAAAATTCCCTCCGAAACCTGCTTGGCGTTACGCAACAGGAAATAGCCATGCTACTCAATGTGAGCCGTGGCCAATGGTCGATGTACGAATGCGGCAGGCGCGATTTGCCGACGCATGCGGTGCAATTGCTGGCCGAGATCGTGGCCCATCTGCAATCCTCCGGGACAGCACCGGCAAAAGACAACAAACAGCAGGCACTGGCCGAAAGCCGCCGCGTGCAGCTTGAACACCTACTGCGCGAAAACCAATTCGAGCGGCTGCTGCTTGAAAAGAAAAGATGCGCGTTGGAAAAGCAACAGCAATCTGACGCCGTACGAAAGCAATTGGCTGAATTTATTCGGCAGCGCAGCGTTGCCGACAAATATTCCAATGCCCGGCCATTGGTCTCTCCCAAAGTCCTCGGTAAAAATTTCGAACAGGATTGTGACGCCCAACTGCTGCGTTATGAAATACGTCTCGAACTCCTCTCCCTCGAAAAACTCCTGCTTGAATCCAAACTCCAAAAAATCAATGCACCAAACGTTAACACGGCTTTCCGACCAATTGACGCAAAAGAGTAATTATTGTTAAAATAATGATAATCAATTAAATAAACCTCTGCTTTTGGCACGCAAATCGGAACTGCGTCCCACATCAGTAACCAATAAATTTTTTAATTATGACGTACTCCGTACAAAATTTGACCCTCGTGGCCGATTGCAACGTGTTGCTTTCACTGGCCGCAAAAGAACGTGCCGACCTCGATTTCAAGAGGCTTTCCGAAGAACGCATGACGGTAAGGTTCACCCAGACTTCACAGGAAATAGATGCCGATCTGCAAGGCGTAATCGTCGAGATCGCCGCCACCGAAACCATCATCTCGATGCTGCCCGACGGCCCATCCAAAGACGAAGCCATCGATAAAAAGACCCGGCTCGAATACCGCAAGTTCACGCTCGAAAACCGAAAAGAAAGCTACGGGACGATAGCGCTACTCGAAAAAGAAATGGACTTGTCGCGTACGATCCGCGAAATAGAGGAAGTAGACGGCTTCATCGCCGTGGTCAGCGAACGAAGGGCGGCACTGGCAGCACAATCCCCGAATTAATTCAAGCAGGCTCCGGCCTGCTTTTTTTTATGAAACGGCACAAAACCCATCCAGGCCAACACAGGTAGTGCATGGGTGGGTATTTTTGCGCTGCGCCAGCAAGCAAAAACTAAAAACCCATTCCGCTTAATCGCGCCATAGGATTGCGCAGGCGGGCACCTGCCGTTTGAAGATGGCGTTAAATTGCAAACTGTCTGAGCGCAGCGAGTTTTTGCAATTTAGCCATCGAAAACAGGCAGGTCGCCGAGCAACCCGGCGCTCGGCATTTTTGTTTCTTTTGTTGCCAGACAAAAGAAAGCCCGCCGGCAGGCAAAAACAAAAAAAGGACAAGCTCAAACTTGTCCTTTTTTTAAACTAACTTCCAAAGTTATTTCGTCGAATACACCATCGGATTCGCCCGATGCCGCGGTACCGTACAAAAAACATCCACCGGTTTTTCAACCGAAGCCAGTTCGCCATTGGCATCGGTTACCGTCAACTTTACGTTGTAGGTCCCGCATTTGGGGAACAGATGGTGGGGCGTGGCTTCTTCGGAGGTAGTCCCGTCACCGAAATCCCATTGGTAAGACTTGGCATTCTTGGAGGTGTTCACGAGCTCCATCTGGGTCCCTTCCAGGAAAAGCGCATTGGGTTTGGTCAACTTGAAATCGGCCACTGCGGCCGAAGATCCTGTCTGTGCGGCATCCTGCACCAATTCGTCATCTGCATTGCAACTGCACAGCACCAGCCCGAGGGTGGCTGCAAAAATCATCTTCTTCATACTTATAAGGTTAAATTAATAATACTAGATAGGGCGCATAGTCAAGTATTAAAAGGTAACCTTAGTTCTACATGTGGCGCAAAGATAACATTCGCCACAGAACTCCATTTCATTTAACAATTATTAACTGCTTATAACTGAATTTATGCAGATTTATTGTACTGTAAACCAAAGCTTTTGTTAAATAGCGCTTCATTATTTTGGTAACGCCAACTATTGCCCTTAAAACCAAAAACCCCGGTAGATTGCCGGAGTTTTGTTTTGACGAAAAGATCGCGCCTTTACTTAGGACAGATTGCGTCCATCAAGGTAACGAATAGCCCCACGTATTTGCCAATAAACGGTAATGCCTCCAGCTTGGTCACAAAGGATCTAATCTTGCTCCAGATGGCACAAATTCTCTCGCGCATTCCATCGATTCCGGCATCTGTAAAGCCATGGGCGTTCATCGATGCCACAAATTCGTCGGTCTCTTTTTTGATTTGGTCGTAGTTGTCGAGCATTTCGGACTCGAGTTTTGTTAATTCCATGATCGTTAAATTTTGTTGCCTACTCTTTGATCCCGTTTTCGGCATACCGGTGTGCGTTTTTATTCGATGTGGGATGGGTTTCCATCCAGCAATGTTTCTATGATGTTTCCGATGGCGTAAGGAACCGAGCTGTTTCGTTTTGCGGTCGGCAGGTACGAATGGTCGAAGCCGATTTTGTGACACCATTCGTGTACATAATGGTTGGCCAGTTCATCGATTTCCATTTGGTCGAACATTTCAGAATAGGTATAGATTTCCTTCGACCCGGGATTTCCATAACCAATCACCGAGCCGTTGGATCCGATGACCAATTCAAGGTACAGGTCGATGGTAGGCTCGGGATCTTCTTTAACGAGCTCTTGCGCATCCATGATGATTTCATACACCTGTGCATTGGTGTAGGGCTTGTCGATGTAACGCCCCAACAGGTTGCGCCGGTAATAAAAGCTGTATTGGCCCCTGTAGCGGAATTCCAACACCTGGCGTCTGAAAGCCGTGCTGTTGATGGTCTTCTCGATGGCTTGCATGACACTGTTGAGCCGTTCCAGCCGGCGGCCTTCATAACGGATGCAAGCCAATAGGTTGACACGGGTGGGCACATTCCCGAGCCCTTTGGCCTTATCGGTCGAAAGGTTCTGGAAACTGTTGCGGTCTGGTGTGGGATTATCCATGACGATTGCTTTTGCTAGTAAACAAATGTCAGGAAAGTTGTGTCTCCGGGAATAGTTGAAACACTAAGCGGAATTGGTTTTTAGACTAACGAAAAATCAGACAGCAAGATGCTTTGCGGCAAGATCGCCGCTTTCCTGGCCAAACCCAGTTCACTTGGGGGCAAAAAAAAAGGACGAACTAAAAAGTCCGTCCTTTATTTTGGTTGAAAACGTGGGCTTATTCAGCGGCCTTTGTTTCGTCAGTGTCTGCTGCCGGAGCTTCCGGTGCTTCTGCTTGCGGCTCCTCGGCTTTAGGGGCTTCCACTTTAGTCTCCTCGACTTTCGCTTCTGCTTTTCCTTTTCCGCTTCCGCCACGACGGCTTTTCGTTTTCTTTACTTCTTTTTTACCACCGTTGTAGAGTTCGTTGAAATCTACGAGTTCGATCATCGCCATATCAGCGTTATCTCCCAAACGGTTACCCACCTTGATGATACGGGTGTATCCTCCCGGACGGTCGCCCACTTTAGCGGCTACATCGCGGAACAAATCGGTTACGGCGTATTTGTTTTTCAAATAGGCGAAAACGATACGACGGTTGTGCGTAGTGTCTTCTTTTGACTTGGTGATGAGCGGCTCAACGAATTGCTTCAAAGCTTTCGCTTTAGCAACTGTAGTGTTGATGCGCTTGTGCTCGATCAATGAGCAAGCCATGTTTGAAAGCATAGCCGTTCTGTGGCCTTTTTGTCTGCTTAAGTGGTTGTTCTTTTTTCCGTGTCTCATGACATTGTTTGTTTAAACCTTCCTCTTGCTCGATCCACTCTGGAGAGCAAAATAGGAAGAAAATTATTCTTTATCTAATTTGTATTTGGCGAGATCCATCCCGAAAGTCAGGTTTTTGTTCGCCACGAGCTCGTCGAGTTCGGTGAGCGACTTCTTACCGAAGTTGCGGAATTTCATCAAGTCGTTTTTGTTGAACGATACCAGGTCGCCCAAGGTATCAACTTCTGCTGCCTTCAGACAGTTCAGGGCGCGTACGGACAAGTCCATATCGACCAATTTAGTCTTGAGCAATTGTCTCATGTGGAGCGATTCTTCGTCGTAAGACTCGGTCTGCGCGATTTCATCGGCCTCGAGCGTGATGCGCTCGTCAGAGAACAACATGAAGTGGTGGATCAGAACTTTAGCGGCTTCGGTGAGCGCATCTTTAGGAGCGATCGAACCATCGGTCTTGATTTCCAAAACGAGTTTCTCGTAGTCGGTCTTTTGCTCCACACGGAAGTTTTCGATCGCGTATTTCACGTTCTTGACTGGCGTGAAGATAGAGTCGGTGAAAATGGTTCCGATAGCGGCGTTCTGCTTTTTGTTTTCTTCAGCAGGAACGTAGCCACGTCCTTTCTCGATCGTCAATTCAAAGTTCAATTTGATTTTGCTGTCGAGGTTACAGATCACCAATTCCGGGTTCAATACCTGGAAACCTGAGATGAACTTCTGGAAGTCACCTGCGGTCAATTGGTCTTTTCCTGTAACAGAAATGGTTACCGATTCATTGTCGACGTCTTCGATCTGGCGTTTGAAACGAACCTGCTTGAGGTTCAGGATGATTTCAGTAACATCTTCAACTACACCTGAGATAGTAGAAAATTCGTGGTCTACACCTTCGATTCTTACAGATGTAATTGCGTAGCCTTCCAAAGCGGAAAGCAAAACTCTTCTAAGTGCGTTACCTACGGTCAATCCGTAACCTGGTTCCAAAGGACGAAATTCAAATTTGCCTTCGAAATCGGTTGAATCGATCATGATAACCTTATCGGGTTTCTGAAAATTAAATATTGCCATAGTTCGACTAAGTCTGATTATTTGTTGTACAATTCGACGATGAGTTGTTCTTTGATGTTTTCAGGGATTTGCAATCTTGCAGGAACTGAAACGAAAGTACCTTCTTTCAAATCGTTGTTCCAAGTGATCCACTCATAAACATGTGAAGAATTCGCCAATGAACGCTCGATGGCTTCCACTGATTTTGATTTCTCACGAACAGCCACCTTATCGCCGGCTTTTAAATGGTATGAAGGAATGTTGACCACTTCACCGTTTACGGTGATGTGACGGTGAGAAACGATCTGACGTGCAGCACGACGAGATGGGGCGATACCCATTCTGAATACTACGTTGTCGAGACGCGCCTCGCACAATTGGATAAGAACTTCACCGGTTACACCACGTGCTGCTGAAGCTTTTTCGAAAAGTCCACGGAATTGTTTTTCCAAGATTCCGTAAGTGTACTTCGCTTTTTGCTTTTCCATCAACTGTACTGCGTACTCTGATTTCTTACCTCTTTTTTTAGCCATCCCGTGTTGTCCTGGGGGATAGTTTCTTTTTTCGAAGGCTCTATCGTCTCCGAAGATCGCCTCACCAAATTTACGGGCGATTTTTGTTTTTGGACCAGTATATCTTGCCATTGCTAATTATTTTGGGTCAGAGATTATGAATTCAGGTCTTATAAATCCTTCGATAATCTGGGTCTGTCCCGGTTATACTTAAAAAATAAAATTAAACTCTACGTCTCTTTGGAGGACGGCATCCGTTGTGCGGCATTGGGGTTACGTCGATGATTTCGGTCACCTCGATTCCTCCGTTGTGGATGGAACGGATCGCAGACTCACGTCCGTTTCCTGGTCCTTTCACATATACCTTCACTTTTTTCAAGCCTGCTTCCAAAGCTACTTTTGAGCAATCCTCGGCTGCCATCTGTGCAGCGTATGGCGTGTTCTTTTTAGAACCACGGAATCCCATTTTACCGGCAGAAGACCAAGAGATTACTTCACCTTTCTTGTTGGTTAAAGAAATGATGATGTTGTTGAAAGTAGCGCTGATGTGCGCTTCGCCAGTCGATTCAACGACTACTTTACGCTTTTTTGTTGTTGCTTTAGCCATTACTACTTATTATTTAGTTGCTTTTTTCTTGTTAGCAACAGTTTTACGCTTACCTTTTCTCGTTCTTGAGTTGTTCTTGGTTCTTTGACCACGGAGTGGCAACCCGGCTCTGTGACGGATTCCTCTGTAGCAACCGATGTCCATCAAACGTTTGATGTTCAATGAAGTCTCTGAACGCAATTCACCTTCAATCTTGTAGTATGACACGGCGTCACGGATTGCTCCGATCTGGTCGTCATTCCAGTCTTGAACTTTGATGTCTTCGCTAACGTTGGCTTTAGCCAAAATTTCGCTTGCACGGCTTTTACCAATTCCGAAGATGTAGGTCAAAGCGATAACTCCTCTTTTGTTTTTCGGGATGTCTACCCCTGCTATTCTTGCCATAATTAACCTTGTCTTTGTTTGAATCTAGGATTCTTTTTGTTGATTACGTATAATCTGCCTTTTCTGCGCACAATGATGCACTCGGCACTTCTTTTCTTAACTGATGCTCTTACTTTCATCTCGTGTATTTTTTAGTATCTGTAAGTAATTCTTGCTTTAGACAAATCGTAAGGGCTCATTTCCAGTTTCACCTTGTCGCCCGGAAGCAACTTGATGTAGTGCATACGCATTTTACCGGAGATGTGGGCGATTACGATGTGCCCGTTTTCTAATTCTACGCGAAACATTGCATTCGACAATGCTTCAATAATGGATCCGTCTTGTTCTATTGCTGATTGTTTTGCCATAAAAATATTAAGCTACCGCTTTTCTGTTTTTACCACTTTTCATCAAACCGTCGTAATGTTTGTTCAACAGGTAAGAGTTGATCTGTTGGATGGTATCGATAGCGACACCCACCATGATGATCAAGGACGTACCCCCGAAAAACATTGCCCAGGATTGTTGAACACCAAAACTTACCACAATAGCTGGGAACACAGCGATCAGTGCAAGAAATAATGAACCTGGGAAAGTAATTAAAGACATGATATGATCTAAGAAATCAGAAGTTTCCACACCCGGGCGTACGCCTGGGATGAATCCGCCGCTTCTTTTGAGATCGTCAGCCATCTTGTTGGTCGGAACCGTGATTGCCGTGTAGAAATAAGTGAACACGACGATCAACAATGCGAAAACAAGATTGTACCAGAACCCGAACATATTGCTGAACGCTCCGGCAATCGACTGGGAAGTCTCTGATTGAGACAAACCTGCGAGTGCAGCCGGAATGAACATAATCGCTTGGGCGAAGATGATTGGCATTACCCCAGAAGCGTTGAGCTTCAAAGGAATCCACTGTCTGTTGCCACCCGCTGCATCCTGCTCATAGTCACCAGTAGTTGTACGACGCGCGTACTGTACCGGGATTTTACGTACTGCCATTACGAGCAATACACAAGCAATGATCACGAGCAACCAAACGATCACTTCGATAACCAATAACATCGGACCACCGTTGTTGTTGGTGATGGTCGACTGGAATTCCTGTACGAAAGCCTGTGGCAGACGCGCGAGGATACCGACCATGATCAACAAGGAGATACCGTTTCCGATTCCTTTATCTGTAATTTTTTCTCCCAACCACATGGCGAAAATCGTACCCGTGGTCAAAATCAAAACTGAAGAAAATAAGAACGAGAATGAATCAAATCCTAACAGGAACGCGCTTTGCGGCAAAGTCTTGTAGAGGTTATAGATGTAACCCGGACCTTGTACCAACGTAATGGCGATGGTCAACCAACGTGTAATCTGGTTGATTTTTTTCCTGCCGCTTTCTCCGTCTTTCTGCAATTTCTGCAAGTAAGGGATCGCGATACCCATCAACTGCACCACAATCGATGCAGAGATGTAAGGCATGATACCCAAGGCAAAAACCGAGGCTTTAGAGAAAGCACCACCTGTAAACATGTCGAGGATTGAACCAATACCGTCTTTTGTCTGACCAGCTAAACTGTGCAGTTGGCTCGCGTCGATCCCCGGAAGGGTCACATGAGCACCAAAACGATAAACTAATAAAAGTCCTAAAGTGAATAGAATCCTGTTTTTCAGTTCTTCTATTTTCCACACATTAGCTAATGATTCAAAAAATTTCTTCATATACAGGTTGGATTATAATGTTACAGCTTCTCCACCGGCAGCTTCGATAGCAGCCTTGGCAGTAGCAGTAAATTTGTGAGCGCTTACTTTCAGTTTGGCTTTCAATTCACCACGTCCGAGGATTTTTACCACTTCGTTTTTAGTAGCCAAACGGTTACCAACGATCGTAGCGAAATCTACGGTATCGGTAACGATTTTATTGTCTACCAAAGCCTGAAGCGTATCCAAGTTGATTCCTTGGTACTCTACACGGTTGATGTTCTTGAAACCGAACTTAGGCACACGTCTTTGAAGTGGCATCTGACCTCCTTCAAAACCAATCTTTTTAGAGTAACCAGAACGAGATTTCGCCCCTTTGTGACCACGTGCGGAAGTACCACCTTTTCCGGATCCTTCTCCGCGACCAACTCTTTTATTTTGATTGTGTGTCGAACCTGCAGCAGGTTGTAAGTTACTTAAATTCATAACTGTATTTGTTATTTAACTTCCTCTACGGAAACTAAGTGTTTAACTTTATTGATCATCCCAAGGATAGCAGGATTTGACTCATGCTCCACAGTCTGGCCTATCTTGCGAAGACCCAAAGCCTCAAGTCCACGCTTTTGTGTCAATGGACAGTTGATTTTGCTTCTAACTTGTTTTACTAATAATTTTGCCATGATTTCCTGTATTAACCTTTAAAAACTTTCTCTAAGGATACGCCTCTCATTTTCGCAACCGTGTGCGCGCTTCTCATTTGCAACAAAGCATCGAAAGTCGCTTTTACCACGTTGTGTGGGTTGGATGATCCTTGTGATTTTGACAATACGTCGTGGATACCTACTGATTCGAGCACTGAACGAACAGCACCACCAGCGATTACTCCGGTACCATGCGATGCAGGCATCAAGAATACACGCGCTCCGCCAAATTTCCCTTTTTGTTCGTGTGGTACTGATTGTCCGGCCAATGGGATTCTCACCAAGTTTTTCTTAGCATCTTCCACCGCTTTTGCGATTGCTTCAGAAACGTCTTTTGATTTACCCAATCCGTGACCTACCACGCCGTTCTCGTCACCAACGACAACAATCGCAGAGAAACCGAATGCACGACCTCCCTTTGTTACCTTGGTTACACGATTTACACTTACCAAACGGTCTTTCAATTCGAGTCCGCTAGGTTTTACTGCTTCTATATTTCTATTTTTAGACATATGATATTAGAATTTAAGACCTGCAGCTCTTGCGCCTTCGGCTAATGATTTAATACGACCGTGGTACAAGTAACCACCTCTGTCGAAGCTTACTGTCTCGATACCGGCTTTCAAAGCTTTCTCGCCGATCAGTTTACCAACAGCGTTAGCAACTTCAACGTTAGTTCCTTTTGTATCTACTCCTTTTTCTCTTGAAGAAGCAGCAGCCAAAGTAACACCGTTAACGTCGTCAATCAGCTGAGCGTAGATCTCCTTGTTGCTTCTGAATACAGAAAGTCTTGGTGTAGCGGCAGTACCGTTAACGATCTTTCTGATTCTGAATTTGATTCTCTGTCTTCTCTCTGTTTTATTCAATGACATAACTTTACTTATTAAGCTGATTTACCTGCTTTTCTTCTCAATACTTCGCCAACGAATTTCACACCTTTTCCTTTGTAAGGCTCTGGACGACGGAATCCGCGGATTTTCGCTGCCACAGCACCCAACAATTGCTTGTCGTGTGAAGTCAGTTTAACGATTGGGTTTTTCCCTTTTTCAGAAATTGTTTCGAGTTTCACCTCTGGAGCAACCTCCAAAATGATGTTGTGCGAGAAACCTAAAGCCAAATCTAATTTTTGACCTTGGTTTGAAGCTCTGTAACCTACTCCAACTAATTCCAATTCTTTTGTAAAACCAGTTGATACACCAGTGATCATGTTGCTGATCAATGCTCTGTACAAACCGTGTTTTGCTCTTTGATCTTTGTGGTCAGAAGAACGTTCAACTGTAATGACTCCTTCTTCAACTTTCACAGTTACATCGCTGTATTCCTGCGTGAGTTGACCTAACTTTCCTTTTACTGTAATCACATTGTCGGTTACTTCGAAAGTAACACCGGCAGG
This sequence comes from Flavobacterium sp., assembly GCF_047602195.1. Classification (GTDB taxonomy): domain Bacteria; phylum Bacteroidota; class Bacteroidia; order Flavobacteriales; family Flavobacteriaceae; genus Flavobacterium. The sequence continues at coordinate 1,270,475 of NZ_JASGHW010000004.1, read as the reverse complement.
GATTGCAATTGGATTTTTACCTATTCTTGACATCTCTAATTCGTCTTTAAATATTAGTACACGTAGCAGATTACTTCACCACCTACATTCAATTGTTTCGCTTGCTTTCCAGTCATAAGTCCTTTCGAAGTCGAAACGATGGCAATGCCCAATCCGTTGAGGATACGTGGCAGTTTGTCAGCACCTGCGTATTTACGCAAACCTGGTTTACTAATTCTTTGGATATCTTTGATTACAGGCTCTTTGGTATCTTTGTCATACTTCAAAGCGATCTTGATAGTGCCTTGTGGGGCAGTATCTTCGAATTTGTAGCTCAAGATATAACCCTGATCAAATAAGATCTTGGTAATCTCTTTTTTCAGATTAGATGCAGGAATTTCCACAACCTTGTGGTTTGCAGCCACAGCGTTGCGTACTCTTGTCAAATAATCCGCAATTGGATCTGTATACATATAATTATAATTGCGGTTTTGGTATTCGTCCCGGACCATCCGGTAGAACCTGAAACCATTAAAACTCTAAATTTATCAATAGATAGTTGCTAGTTCGCGGCAAAAATCCGGCAAACTTACAACTATCTATCGAAATAACAAAATTGAATTTGTTTTATTACCAGCTGGCCTTTTTAACGCCCGGGATCAATCCACTGTTGGCCATTTCACGGAAAGTAACACGTGAAATACCAAACTGACGCATGTAACCTCTTGGTCTGCCTGTCAATTTGCAACGGTTGTGCATACGAACAGGTGAAGCATTTTTTGGTAATTTTTGCAAGCCTACATAATCTCCGGCTTCCAATAAAGCCTTTCTTTTTTCAGCGTACTTTGCTACCGTTTTTGCTCTTTTCACCTCACGGGCTTTCATTGATTCTTTAGCCATGTCTTAGTTCTTTTTAAAAGGTAAACCTAATTCTCTCAACAGTGATTGTGCCTCTTTGTCGGTTGGAGCCGATGTCACGAAAGTGATGTCCATACCAGAAATCTTGTTCACTTTGTCGATGTCGATCTCAGGGAAAATGATTTGCTCGAGTACACCCAAGTTGTAGTTTCCACGTCCGTCAAAACCAGTAGCCTTGATTCCGTTGAAATCACGAACACGTGGCAAAGCCGAAGTGATCAATCTGTCGAGGAACTCGTACATTCTTTCGCCGCGCAAAGTTACTTTGGCACCGATCGGCATTCCCTTTCTCAATTTGAAAGACGCAACGTCTTTCTTAGAGATTGTAGAAACCGCTTTTTGTCCGGTGATTTTTGTCAACTCTTCTACAGCGTAGTCAATCAATTTCTTGTCAGAAACTGCTGCACCAACACCACGGCTCAAAACGATTTTCTCCAATTTAGGAACCTGCATTACGTTTTTATAACCGAATTCTTCTTTAAGAGCAGCTACCACGCGGTCTTTGTACTCTTGCTTCAGTCTTGGAATATATGCCATGATTATTTAGCTTTTTTTGTTTCTTTTTTAGCAGCTTTCGCAGCAGCCGGTTTGGCTGTACCTTCAACCTTAGCCAGGTTAGAGATGTGGATAGGTGCCTCTTTCTTAACGATTCCGCCTTGTGGGTTTTTCGCAGATGGTTTCGTGTGTTTCGACACCATGTTTACGCCCTCAACGATCGCTTTGTTTTTCTCTTTGTAAACACGGGTAACAGTTCCGGTGGTTCCTCTGTGGTCTCCAGCGATAACTTTTACGGTGTCACCTGATTTTATCTTTAGCTTTATCATCTTGCAAATAATTAAAGCACTTCTGGTGCTAATGATACAATTTTCATGAATTGCTTTTCACGCAATTCTCTCGCTACCGGACCAAAAACACGTGTTCCTCTCATCTCGCCAGCCGCGTTCAAAAGAACACAAGCATTGTCGTCGAAACGGATGTAAGAACCATCGGCTCTTCTCACTTCTTTCTTGGTACGTACAACAACTGCAGTAGATACCGCTCCTTTTTTTACGTTTCCGTTTGGAGTGGCGTCTTTGATTGATACTACAATTTTATCTCCGACAGAGGCGTAACGACGTTTCGTTCCACCCAAAACACGGATTGTAAGGACTTCCTTCGCTCCAGTGTTGTCTGCTACTTTTAATCTTGATTCCTGTTGTACCATAATTATTTAGCTCTTTCAATGATTTCAACTAATCTCCAACATTTGGTCTTTGACAATGGACGTGTCTCAGAGATACGAACGGTGTCACCGATGTTGCAGTCATTTTTCTCGTCGTGTGCGTGATACTTTTTAGTTTTCAACACGAACTTACCGTATAATGGGTGTTTTACTTTTGTAGTTTGCGCCACCACGATAGACTTGTCCATCTTGTTTGACGTCACAACACCAATTCTTTCTTTTCTTAAATTTCTTTTATCTTCCATTTTGCAGAATACAATTATTGGAGTTCTCTTTTGCTCAGTTCGGTTGCCAATCTTGCAACAGTTCTGCGGACAGTTCTGATTTGCAAAGGATTTTCGATCGGAGAAATCGCGTGGGCCATTTTCAGGTCGCTGTACGTTTTCTTAGTCTGGCTCAATTTTTCCTGCAATTCTGCAACGGAAAGATCTTTAATTTCTTTTTGTTTCATAATGCTTGATATTATGCTTCGAAATCTCTAGCGATGACAAATTTAGTTTTCACTGGGAGCTTTTGTGCAGCAAGACGCAACGCCTCTTTTGCAACGGCCAATGGCACGCCACCCACTTCAAACATAATTTTTCCAGGTTTAACAACAGCTGCCCAATATTCAACAGCACCTTTACCTTTACCCATACGTACCTCAAGAGGCTTCTTGGTGATTGGCTTGTCCGGGAAAATTTTGATCCAAAGTTGTCCTTCACGTTTCATGTAACGGGTTGCAGCGATACGCGCAGCCTCGATTTGGCGTGAAGTCAGGAACATTCCATCTTCGTGTACAGATTTGATTCCGAACATTCCGTTTGAAAGTTCGTGCCCTCTTTGGGAATTTCCTTTCATTCTACCTTTCTGTACCTTGCGGTATTTTGTTCTTTTAGGCTGTAACATTTTCTTTTCTTTTTAAAAAATTACTTTCTTTTACGGTCTCCGCCTTTGCGGTCTTTGTTGAAACCACCTTTACGCTCTCCGCGTGGCGCATCATTTTTACCTCCGGTAGCCGACTTTTGTTTGTCCATACCTACCAGTGGAGAAAGATCTCTTTTTCCGTAAACTTCACCTTTCATGATCCAAACTTTGATACCCATACGACCATAAGTAGTATGCGCTTCAGCCAAAGCGTAATCGATATCGGCTCTGAAAGTTGACAAAGGAATACGTCCTTCTTTGAAACCTTCTGAACGCGCCATCTCAGCCCCGTTCAAACGACCAGAGATCAAGACTTTGATACCTTCAGCGTTCATACGCATAGAGGCAGCGATAGCCATTTTGATTGCTCTTCTGTAAGAAATACGGCTTTCGATCTGACGGGCGATGCTTGATGCAACTAAAAAAGCATCGAGTTCAGGTCTTTTGATTTCGAAGATGTTGATTTGAACTTCTTTGTCGGTAATCTTCTTCAATTCCTCTTTCAACTTGTCTACCTCCTGGCCGCCTTTCCCGATAATGATACCCGGACGTGCAGTGGTGATAGTAACGGTTACAAGTTTCAAAGTTCTTTCGATGATTACTTTTGATACACTCGCTTTAGACAAACGGGCGTGGATGTACTTTCTGATTTTGTAGTCCTCAGCGATTTTGTCGCCGTAGTCATTACCACCAAACCAGTTAGAGTCCCATCCTCTGATGATCCCAAGTCTGTTTCCGATTGGATTTGTCTTTTGTCCCATTTCTCTTAGTTGCTTTGTGTGTTATCTAATTGTCCCAATACGATGGTTACGTGATTAGAACGTTTTCTAATTCTGTGTGCTCTTCCTTGCGGCGCAGGACGAAGTCTTTTCAACATCATTCCTCCGTCAACGCGGATTTCTTTCACGATCAAGCCTGCTTCCGCTACGTTTCCGTCTGCGTTTTTCTGCTCCCAGTTATTGATTGCAGACAACAACAGCTTCTCCAATTTGCGTGAAGCTTCTTTAGTGCTGAATCTCAAGATATTCAGCGCTCTTTCTACCTTCTGACCTCTTACCAAGTCCGCTACCAAGCGCATTTTTCTAGGTGAAGTAGGGCAGTTATTCAACTTTGCGAAAGCAACTTGCTTGTTAGCTTCTTTGATGCCTTCGGCTCTTTCTCTTTTACGAACTCCCATTGCTTCTTATTTTTTACCTTTATTTTTAGCTCCAGCGTGACCACGGAATGATCTTGTTGGTGAAAACTCTCCTAATTTATGTCCTACCATGTTCTCAGTTACATAAACTGGAACGAACTGGCGGCCATTGTGAACTGCGATCGTCTGTCCAACAAAGTCAGGGGTAATCATTGACGCGCGTGACCAAGTCTTTACGACGCCCTTGTTTCCACCTTCGATGTTGTCGAGAACTTTCTTCTCTAATTTATAATGAACGTAAGGTCCTTTTTTTAATGAACGTGCCATGTCTTATTATTTCTTTCTGCGTTCTACAATATACTTATTGCTCGGATTTTGTTTTGCACGGGTTCTGTAACCTTTAGCCGGCAATCCTTTTCTCGAACGTGGATGACCTCCTGATGAACGTCCTTCACCACCACCCATTGGGTGATCGACAGGGTTCATAGCAACTGGTCTTGTTCTTGGTCTTCTGCCCAACCATCTTGTTCTACCAGCCTTACCTGATACGATCAACTGATGGTCAGAGTTAGAAACCGCACCGATCGTCGCTGAACAAGTCAACAAGATCAAACGGGTTTCGCCTGAAGGCATTTTGATTGTAGCGTATTTACCGTCACGCGCCATAAGCTGCGCGAAAGTACCAGCCGAACGAGCGATAACCGCTCCTTGTCCTGGACGCAATTCGATACAAGAAATAACAGTACCCAATGGAATTTTGCTCAGCGGCAAAGTGTTTCCGATTTCCGGTTGCGCGTCTTCGCCAGAAACGATTTTCTGACCTACTTGCAATCCGTTTTGGGCAATGATGTACGTTTTCTCACCATCGGCATAAGCCAACAAAGCGATGAACGCCGTTCTGTTTGGATCGTACTCGATTGATTTTACCGTAGCAGGGATTCCGGCTTTGGTTCTTTTGAAATCGATTACACGATACCTTTGTTTGTGACCACCGCCTGTGTAACGCATGGTCATCTTTCCTTGACTATTTCTACCTCCAGAGTTTTTTATCGGCGCTAACAATGAGCGTTCCGGCTTGTCAGTCGTGATAGTGTCAAAGCTATTCACAACTCTAAATCGCTGACCCGGGGTAATAGGTTTTAATTTTCTAACTGACATGATGCTGCCTTATTTTAGATATTGTTATAAAAATCTATTGTTTCTCCTTCTTGTACTTGAACGATCGCTTTCTTGAAGCTGTTCGTCTTTCCACTGATCAAACCACTTTTAGTGTATTTCGTTGAACGGTCCGGACGTACATTCATAGTGTTCACGGCAACGATCGTTACGCCATAAGCAGCCTCAACAGCTTTCTTAATCTGTACTTTGTTTGCTTTCTTGTCTACTACGAATCCGAAACGGTTGGAAACTTCACTTTCCTTGGTTACTTTTTCAGTTACTATAGGCTTAATTATGATACTCATGTCCTATTTATTTGCTTAAGTTTTCTACAATTCCTTCTAAAGAACCTTCCAAAAGCACTACATTATTTGCATTTAAAATTGCATAAGTGCTTAATTCTGAACTAGTTACGACATTAGAAGCTTTCAAATTGCGCGAGGACAAATATACATTTTTATTTGTATCGCCCAACACTACCAAAGATTTTTTGTTTTCTAACCCTAAAGCTTTCAAAACATTAATGAAATTCTTGGTGCTTGGCGCTTCGAAATTGAAGTCTTCGATCACTACGAGGTTTGACTCTTTGGCTTTGATTGAGAAAGCCGACTTACGGGCCAAACGCTTCAAGTTTTTGTTCAATTTGAAAGAGTAGCTTCTTGGACGTGGTCCGAAAACTGTACCTCCACCTTTGAACAATGGCGACTTCACAGATCCCGCACGTGCTGTACCTGTACCTTTTTGTTTCTTCACTTTACGTGTAGAACCGGTTACTTCGGCACGCTCTTTCGATTTGTGCGTTCCTTGTCTTTGGTTGGCCAAATACTGCTTTACATCTAAGTAAACCGCGTGGTTGTTTGGCTCGATCCCAAAAATATCGTCAGAAAGCTGTACTGTTCTTCCAGTTTCCTTACCGCTGATATTTAAAACTTTTACTTCCATTACTTCTGAATGATTACATAAGAGTTATTGTGTCCAGGAACCGCCCCTTTAACCAAAATAAGGTTTTTGTCGGCGATTACTTTCAACACTCTCAAGTTTTGAACTTTTACATTTTCTCCACCCATTCTTCCAGCCATACGCATTCCTTTGAATACACGTGACGGATAAGAGGATGCTCCTACTGAACCCGGTGCTCTCAAACGGTTGTGCTGACCGTGAGTAGACTGTCCAACACCACCAAAACCGTGACGTTTAACAACACCCTGGAAACCTTTACCTTTGCTAACGCCTTGAACGTCCACAAATTCTCCTTCTTCAAAAACGGTCACATCAAGGATGTCTCCCAATTTTTGTTCTGTTGCGAAATCCTGGAATTCAACGACTTTCTTCTTAGCAACAGTTCCCGCTTTCTTAAAGTGACCCAAAGCCGCTTTTGTGGAATGTTTCTCGTTCTTGTCATCGAAACCAAGTTGCAACGCTTCATACCCGTCAACCTCTTTGGTTCTGACTTGGGTAACGACACATGGTCCAGCTTCGATTACCGTACAAGGAATGTTTTTCCCGTTCTCGTCGAAGATGCTGGTCATGCCGATTTTTCTACCAATTAACCCAGACATAATTATTAATTATTGATTATTAAAAAATTCTTTATTGTTACTTTTAGACATAAGTATAAAGCATCGGAACTCAAAATCCCGATACTTTATACCAAATCTTAAGCGTTTACTTACACTTTGATTTCTACTTCAACTCCACTAGGCAATTCCAGTTTCATCAAAGCATCGATCGTTTTTGAAGACGATGAGTAGATGTCGATCAATCTCTTGTAAGACATCACTTCGAACTGCTCTCTTGCCTTCTTGTTTACGTGCGGCGAACGCAATACGGTAAACAATTTCTTGTGTGTTGGCAAAGGAATTGGGCCAGTTACCACCGCTCCAGTGCTCTTTACTGTTTTTACGATCTTCTCAGACGACTTGTCTACGAGCATGTGATCGTAAGATTTCAATTTTATTCTGATTTTTTGACTCATCTTTTAAAATATTAAGCGGTTACTCCTTTTGCCTTTTTGATTACGGCTTCCGAAATGTTCGAAGGCGTTTCTTCGTAGTGTGAAAACTCCATGGTTGAAGTGGCACGTCCTGAAGACAAAGTTCTCAATGTGGTTACATAACCGAACATTTCCGACAATGGCACGTTGGCCTTGATCGTTTTTGCACCGTTACGGTCACCCATGTCGTTTACTTGTCCACGACGACGGTTCAAGTCACCTACGATATCACCCATGTTTTCTTCTGGAGTGATGACTTCAATTTTCATGATCGGCTCAAGGATGATGGCTCCGGCAGCTTTCGCTACTTCTTTGTAACCCATCTTGGCCGCCAATTCGAAAGAAAGCGCATCCGAATCCACCGCGTGGTACGATCCGTCGAGCAAAGTTACTTTCAAGCTGTCCACCGCATAACCTGCTAAAGGACCTGTTTTCATTGATTCGCGGAAACCTTTTTCAACAGCAGGAATGAATTCCTTAGGAACGTTACCACCTTTTACTTCATTGACGAACTGCAAGCCCATTGGCACTTTTCCGTCAACTTCATCGGCTGGCTCCAAACGGAACACGATGTCACCAAATTTACCACGTCCACCCGATTGTTTCTTGTAAACCTCACGGTGTTGTGCAGACTTAGTGAATGCTTCCTTGTACTCTACCTGAGGCTCACCTTGGTTTACCTCTACTTTGAATTCGCGTTTCATACGGTCTACCAAGATATCGAGGTGAAGCTCACCCATACCCGAGATGATCGTTTGACCTGAAGCCTCATCAGTTCTAACAGTAAACGTTGGATCTTCTTCAGCCAATTTAGCCAAAGCCATACCCATCTTGTCTACGTCAGCCTTCGTTTTAGGCTCGATCGCGATACCGATTACCGGATCAGGGAATTTCATCGATTCGAGGATGATTGGGTGTTTCTCGTCGCACAAGGTATCACCGGTTTTGATGTCCTTGAAACCTACTGCCGCACCAATATCACCTGCCTCGATGTATTCGATTGGGTTTTGCTTGTTGGCGTGCATCTGGTAGATACGAGAGATACGCTCCTTGTTTCCTGAACGCGTGTTCAAGATGTAAGAACCTGCATCCAAACGACCTGAATACGCACGGAAGAACGCCAAACGACCTACGAATGGGTCAGTTGCAATCTTAAATGCCAAAGCCGCGAACGGTTCTTTTACGTCTGGACGACGCAAGATTTTGGTTTGGTCTTCTTCGAGCAAATCAGCATCATCCGGATCGATTCCTTCGATACCTTCTTTGTCCAATGGAGAAGGCAAATATTTACATACGGCGTCCAACATGAATTGAACCCCTTTGTTCTTGAACGATGAACCAGCAATCATCGGGATGATCGCCATGTCGATGGTCGCTGCACGCAAAGCATTGTTGATCTCATCCTCAGTGATTGAATCTGGATCTTCCATGTATTTGTCGAGCAAGCTGTCATCGTAATCAGCTACAGCCTCGATGAGGATGTCTCTGTATTGCTTCACTTCGTCTACCATATCAGCAGGGATGTCAACGATATCGAAAGTAGCGCCTTGTGTTTCATCATGCCATACGATGGCTTGGTTTTTCACGAGGTCAACTACCCCTTTAAAGTCGATTTCATCACCGATAGGCAAAGTGATCGCTACTGCGTTTGATTTCAACATGTCGCGAACTTGTTGACAAACACCCAAGAAGTTCGAACCTTGACGGTCCATCTTGTTTACGAAACCCATACGTGGCACGCGGTATTGATCCGCCAAACGCCAGTTGGTTTCTGATTGTGGCTCCACGCCGTCAACCGCAGAAAACAAGAACACCAATCCGTCGAGTACACGCAATGAACGGTTTACCTCTACGGTAAAATCCACGTGTCCCGGGGTATCGATGATGTTGAAGTGGTAAGCTTTTGAATCAGAAGTCGGTTTGCCTTGATTCGTTGGGAAATTCCACTCACAAGTCGTCGCAGCAGAAGTAATGGTAATACCACGCTCTTGCTCCTGCGCCATCCAGTCCATCGTAGCTGCACCATCGTGCACCTCACCGATTTTGTGTGATTTTCCAGTATAAAAAAGGATACGCTCAGTGGTGGTAGTTTTACCAGCATCAATGTGAGCCGCAATTCCAATGTTTCTAGTGTATTTTAAATCTCTTGCCATTTCTGATTAGAATCTAAAGTGAGAGAATGCTTTGTTTGCTTCAGCCATTTTGTGAGTATCCATACGCTTTTTCACTGCAGCACCTTCTTCTTTGGCAGCAGCCAAAACTTCAGAAGCGAGTTTTTGAGCCATAGACTTCTCATTTCTTCTACGGGCGTAAAGGATCATCCATTTCATCGCCATAGAGATTTTACGGTCTGGTCTGATTTGCATTGGGATTTGGAAGGTAGCTCCACCCACACGACGCGAACGCACTTCTACGTGCGGCATGACGTTGGTCAAGGCATCTTTCCAGATTTCCAATGACGATTTTTCTGCATCTTGCTTTTTGTTCTCTACGATATCCAATGCATCGTAGAATACTTTAAAAGCAGTTGATTTTTTACCGTCCCACATCAAGTTGTTCACGAAACGTGTTACCAATTGGTCGTTAAACCTTGGATCCGGCAAAAGAGGTCTTTTCTTTGCTTGTCTTTTTCTCATGTCTTTTCCTTAAAAGTTTTTAATTACTTTTTCGCTTCTTTAGGGCGTTTTGCACCGTATTTAGATCTTCTTTGCGTTCTTCCAGCAACACCTGACGTATCAAGCGCACCACGAACGATGTGGTATCTAACTCCCGGCAAATCTTTTACCCTTCCACCCCTAACTAATACTATCGAGTGCTCTTGGAGGTTGTGTCCTTCACCTGGAATGTAAGCGTTCACCTCATTACCGTTGGTCAAACGTACACGCGCTACTTTACGCATCGCTGAGTTTGGCTTTTTAGGTGTAGTGGTGTAAACACGCGTACAAACGCCACGTCTTTGCGGACATGAATCCAAAGCAACCGATTTACTCTTCTTAGTTATCTGGGTTCTTCCAGTTCTTACTAATTGTTGAATTGTTGGCATAATGAATACTAAAAATATATTATGTTATAAAAATCCCGCTTTTTACGGGGTTGCAAATGTAGTGATTATTTTGAACGAAACAAATCTTAAAACATTAATTTTCATAACAATTAAATATTTGACCTTCAACCATGTTCAGCAACAACAATTAGGACGGTTTCGACAGGGCCAAAAAACCGCTTTTCAATCCCTTTTATTCCGACAGATTTTTTACCCAGATATGAAACCGGCATTTTTTGCGTTACTTTTATCGAAATTTTAAATGCGAATTGAAAAAGTTTTTTGCGCTTGTTGCCTTTTTTGGGATCGGACATTTTGTTTCGGCCCAAAACCTGTATCTGGGCATTTCGGGAGAAAATGAACGCGAAACCGCCGTTATCGATTCGATCGGATACAACAAACAGCACGAGAACGCCAAATCGATCACCGACGAAACCCAATCGCTTGCCCAAAAGCTATCCCGGCTCGGCTACATCGAAAGCAGGATCGAAGGCCGCGAAAAAACAAACGACTCGACATTTGCCTTCCTGTTCCGGCTTGGCCCCAAAACCAACAGCATCCGCATCTCCATCGGCCGCAGCCCCGATTTGAAAGAATTGGTCGGCGACACCAAAGACAAAGACACGCTCATCATGCCTTATCCTGAAGTCGAATCGTTCATGAACGGCACTTTGGCCAAACTCGAGAAAAAAGGATTCGCGCTGGCCAAACTGCAACTCGTCGACATCAAGAACTCGGGAAATCATTTGGAAGCCCGGCTCCATTTGACACTGAACAAGCAACGCCATCTCAACGACATTGTCATCAACGGTTACGACAAATTTCCCGAAGGACACAAAAAACAGATCAAACGAATGTACCGCAACAAGACCTTCAACCAGGAAAACCTCAAGAAGGTGCACGACGATTTTGAAAAGTTCCGGTTTGTCAAACAGACGAAATATCCCGAAATTCTTTTTCGAGCAGGATTCGACCAAGATTTATGTTTACCTCGAAAAAGCAAAAGCCAATACCTTTGACGGCTTTATCGGATTCTCGAATGGAGAAGACAAAAAAATAAAGCTCAACGGCTATGTCGATTTGGTCCTGAACAACATCCTGAACACGGGCGAGACGTTTACCGTGTATTGGAAAAGCGACGGCAACGACCAGAAAACGTTCAACGCCGCGATCGAACTGCCGTACATTTTCAAAAGTCCGTTCGGGCTCAAGGCGCAACTCAATATCTTCAAACAGGACAGCACTTTTCAGAACACAAAGACCGCGGTCGACCTGGGCTATTTCTTCAATTACAACACGCGTTTGTATTTGGGCTACCAATCGACCGAGTCGAGCGACATCCAAAACCTCAATGCCGCCAACCTGAACGATTTCAAAAACAAGTTTTTTACCGCGAATTTCGAATTCATGGATTTCAAGTCGGATGATTTCCTTTTTCCCGAAAAAACCAAAGCTTTTGTTAAAGCCGGGGTCGGATCGCGCGAATCAAAATTTAACACCAACGACCAGTTTTTCCTTAACGTGGAGTTAAAACACAATGTGTATTTGAATGAAAAAAATATCGTGAATCTCAAAACACAAAATTATTACCTGAGCAGCGACACTTATATTGTCAATGAGCTGTACCGTTTTGGCGGCATCAATTCGATCCGTGGATTCAGCGAAAACAGCCTGCAGGCCAACCTATTTTCTTCAATACTAACCGAGTACCGCTACATCCTGACCCCAGGCATTTACGCACACACCATCATCGACTATGGGTATTTCCAAGACAAAACTTCGGACAACAGTGGAAGCCTGCTCGGACTGGGCTTTGGATTTGGACTACTGACCAAAACCGGACTTTTCAACATCGTCTATGCAAACGGCAGCACCAAAGACCAAGCGATCAAATTGTCGAACTCAATCGTCCATATTAGTTTCAAAACCAATTTTTAAGGATTTTTTTTAAAAATTTTGTAAAAAAAAGTCCGCCTAAGATTAGGAAACTTAACAATAAATTTGGACTTTTGGGGTAACTAATTCAAAATAATTAAAAATGAAACTAAAGTTCAATGGATTTTTAGCACTGCTTCTAGTGCTAATAACGCAAGTCACATTTGCGCAGGACATGAAGGTATCAGGTGTCGTTCAAGACCAGGCCGGATTACCGCTTCCTGGCGTAAATGTTCTCGTTAAAGGGACCACCAACGGTGTTCAGACTGATTTTGATGGAAAATTCCAAATCAATGCAGCACAAGGACAAGTGCTTGTTTTCAGTTTCCTCGGAATGAAAACACAAGAGCGTCCGGCAGCGGCCAACATGACCATCAAATTGGTCGATGATTCGGTACAGCTCGAAGGTGTTGTGATTACTGCTTTGGGTATTTCGAGAGACAAGAAGTCACTCGGATATGCTTCGCAGAAAGTGGATGGTTCTGCAGTCAACACTGTACCAACCAACAACTTCATCAACAACCTTTCTGGAAAAGTGGCTGGTTTGGAAATTCGCAACAACTCTAACTTTGGCGGATCGACCAACATCGTTTTGAGGGGTTCAAAAAGTATCACTGGTAACAACCAGGCTTTGATGGTTGTAGACGGTGTACCTGTCAGCAACACCAACCTCAACAAGTTGGAAGCGGCCAATTCAAGGGTAGGTTTTGACTTTGGTAACTCTACAACGGATATCGACCCGAACAACATTGAATCCATCACCGTACTCAAAGGTGCTGCCGCTACTGCTTTATATGGTAGCCAAGCTGCCAACGGTGCGATTATGATTACTACTAAAAAAGGAAAATTGAATACCGGACTCGGGATTACTTTCAGCTCTACCACTTCAATCGGTAGATACGACAAAAAGACGTTCCCTAAATACCAACACGCTTATGGCGCAAATGGTTACAGCGGTGCAGATGACAGTTTCTACCCTGCTGACGTAGATGGTGATGGCGTTGACGATTTGATCGTAGACATGACTGCCGACTCGTCTTACGGTAATGCTTTTGACCCAAATCTTTCTGTTTACCAATGGAATGCATCAGTTCCAGGCAACCCGAACTACGGCAAAGCAACACCATGGGTTGCTGCCAAAAACGACCCAGGATCATTCTTCCAGGATTCATTTGGAACGGTAAACAACATCAATTTCAACGGAGGTGATGAAAAGAGCACTTACAACTTCAGTTACACCAACAACAACGAAACTGGTATCTTGCCAAACAGCCGACTCAACAAGAACAGCATCAACGGTAACTTCTCAAGAAACCTTGCTGACAACTTGAGAATTACAGCTTTCTCTACTTTTACTGACCAATCAACTGTTGGTAGAAACAGTGTGGGTTATGGAGACAACATCATGGGCGGTTTCAGACAATGGTGGCAAATGAACGTAGACATCAAAGAATTGAAAGATGCCTACATGAGAACCGGCCAAAACTGGACATGGAATATGAATGACCCTTATGGCTTAAATACCGATACAACTGATGATTTCAAGCCTGCTTACTGGAACAACCCCTACTGGGACAGATATGAAAACTACCAATCAGATGACCACACCAGATTAATTACCGGTGGTAACTTGAGCTGGGATGTTACCAAAAACTTGAACTTGTTGGGCAGGGTTACTGTTGAAACTTCTGACGACAGACAAGAATACAGAAAAAATGTAGGCAGCCATGCCGAAGAATTTGGTTTGCAACGTTTGGATGAAACTTCCGGTTACAGATTGTACACCAGACATTTCTTGCAATCGACTTATGATTTCATCGCCACGTACGACTTTACTGCTGGTAAATTCGGCGGTAAGGCTTTGTTGGGTACGACTTTCATCAAGTCTAAAATTGATTCATTCGACGGATCAACAACTGGAGGCCTGATTGTTCCGAGACTTTACACTTTGGCTAACTCTGTCTCTTTCGTTGCGCCAGTAGAATCTGAAATCAGCTTTGAAAAACAAGGTTTCTACGGTCAATTGTCACTCGATTGGGACAAAACGATTTTTGTAGAAGGATCTTACAGAAATGACATCTCTACAGCGTTGCCAACCAACAACAACTCTTACGATTACTACTCTATCGGGGGTAGCTTAATTGTATCCGAGTTGATCAAACAAGATTGGTTGTCTAACTTAAAATTGAGAGCCAATTATGCGGTAGTGGGTAACGACCCTGCTGCTGGATTATTGGGTGCACGTGTCAACAATAGTATCTTGAACGGCAACCTCTTGTTTGGAAACAGTGTTACTTATGTAGATTTCCCTAAATTGAAACCAGAGGAGCAAAAATCAACTGAATTTGGTATTGAAGGTTCCTTGTTCCAAAACAGAGTAACTTTCGATGTTTCCCTCTACAAGAGCAACACCGAAAACCAAATCTTTGAAGTACCGCAATCTACTTCTACCGGATACGGCTTCTCGCTAATCAACGCGGGTGAAATCCAAAACAAAGGGGTCGAAGTTGCTGTGACTCTTACACCAATCAAAACCAACAACTTCAAATGGGACCTCAACCTGAACTGGTCGAAAAACAAAAACGAAGTAGTGTCATTGGATGCAGGACGTAAAAACCTCCAATTGGCTACATTCCAAGGCGGTATGTCATTGAATGCTACAGTAGGTGAACCTTACGGTACTTTCCGTAGTACTGACTATGTGTACGACGCAAGCGGAAACAGAGTGGTTGACGAGGACGGTTACTATTTGACCGATGACGATAAAGTAATCGGTAACATCCAGGCTGATTGGGTTGGAGGTATCTACAACAAATTGACTTACAAAGATTTGTCATTCGGTTTCTTGATCGACATCAAAAAAGGTGGAGATGTTTACTCCCTTGACCAGGCTTTCGGTCAGTACACCGGTTTGTACCAAAGTACGGCAGGACTCAACGACCTTGGTCTTCCTGTCAGAAATTCACTGGATAATGGTGGTGGTATCGTCCTTCCAGGTGTTCACGAAGACGGAACACCAAACACGACCCGTATCGAAGCCAACTACGTTGGTGCTGCTTACGGATACGACATCAACCCGAACAAAGCGTTCATCTATGATGCTTCTTACGTAAAATTGAGAGAAGTAAGTCTGACTTATGCTTTGCCATCTAAGTATTTCGAAGGTGCATTGTTGAAGAGTTTGTCTTTAAGCTTGCTCGGAAACAACCTTTGGATCATCGACAAAAACTTGCCTGATGCAGATCCTGAAGCAGGAGCTTCTTCTGGAAACATACAAGGCTATCAATCAGGGGTAATGCCTACAACAAAGGTTTACTCATTTAATATTAAAGCAAGCTTCTAAAAAAATGAAAAAGATAAAATATACCCTTGCAGCATTGTCACTATTTGTGGCTATGGGCTGTGTTAGCGATGACGAGACCTTTAACGAAAATAAGGACCGTTCATATGAAGTGACGCCGGAAACGCTTATTGCCAATGCGCAAAGAGAATTGTCCGACCAAATGACAACCCCAGAGGTCAACCTGAACCCTTTCAGGTATTTTGACCAATATTGGGCTGCCACACAATATCCGACCGAGTCACGTTACAACCTCACCCAACGTACCGTTCCAGACAACTTGTGGAACAACTTGTTCAGGGATGTTTTGGGTAACCTTGAATCTGCCAAAGGATATGTAAATGCAGAAGCGGCCAGTGATGTAAAGAACAACAGATTGGCCATCATCGAAATCATGCAAGTGTATACTTTCCAAATCCTTGTAGATACTTTCGGTGACATTCCTTACACTGACGCTTTACAGCCAACTCTAGTATTGCCAAGATACGACGACGATGCTGACATCTATCCGAAATTGATTACGCGCCTCGACGCAGCCATCGACAACCTCAACGATGCAGAAGATTCGTTTACTTCCGGAGATATTGTTTACGGTGGCGATGTAGCGAGCTGGAGATTATTTGCCAACTCACTTAAAGTGAAATTGGGCCTTAACATCGCAGATGTAAACGACGGATTGGCAAGAACCACCATCGAAAGCGCGGTTGCTGACGGGGTAATCCTGACCAACGACCAAAATGCTTACTTCGCCTACAGCGGAAATGCTCCTTTCTATAACCCAATCTATGCCCAATTGGTTGCCAGTGACCGTAACGACTTTGTGGCTTCAAAGACGATTGTAGATGCCATGAATACATTGAGCGACCCACGTAGACCAATCTATTTCGGTTTCAAGCCAGGTACTACCGACTATGTCGGAGGCATCAATGGCGCGGCAAACCTCTACCCTAACTTCTCTCCAATGAGCGATCTCATCAAGAGCAACAATTTACCAGGTGTGCTTTTCGAAGCGACCGAACTCAACTTCTACTTGGCCGAAGCTGCCGAAAGAGGTTATGCAGTAGGTGGTACAGCAGAGTCTTACTACAACGCTGCCATCAATGCGTCTTTCGAATACTGGGGAATTGCGGGTGCTGCGGCTGGTTACTTGGCTGACCCTGCTGTAGCCTACGCTACTGCTGCAGGAACTTGGCAAGAGAAAATCGGAAAACAGGCTTGGATTGCTTTCTTCAACAGACCGTTTGAAGGATGGAACAACTACAGAAGATTGGATGTTCCTACTTTGATCGCTCCACCAAACGCAGTGGCTGCCGCTGAAGGCAAAGTGCCAATCCGTTTCACTTACCCAATCAATGAGGCTACTGTAAACGAAGACAATTTACAAGCTGCCATCACTGCCATGGGCGGAAACAAATTGCAAACACGCGTTTTCTGGGATGTTGACTAATTCCTGAAAAAACATAATTCCAAAACCACCAGTTTCCACTGGTGGTTTTTTTATATCTTTGCGCCATGGAAAAAGAACACCAAATTTTCGGCATACGGGCCATCATCGAAGCCATCCAGTCGGGTGCAGCCATCGACAAAGTTTTCATTCAAAAGGACGCTGCAGGCGAACTCATGAAAGACTTGATGAAAGTCATGAAGCGCGCCAATGTCAATTTTTCCTATGTTCCGGTTGAAAAACTCAACCGCCTCACGCCCAACAACCACCAGGGCGCCGTGGCCAGCATTTCCCCTATTCCATTTTACGATCTCGAGACCTTGGTCACAACCGTCTCCGATTCCGGCAAAACACCGCTGTTTTTAATCCTCGACCAATTGTCTGACGCGCGCAATTTCGGGGCCATCATCCGAACAGCCGAATGCACCGGTGTCGATGGCATCATCGTCCAGAAAGCCGGATCCGCACCTGTCAATGGCGACACGGTCAAAACTTCGGCAGGTGCCGTATTTAATGTCCCGATCTGTAAAGTAGAACACATCAAGGATGCGATCTTTTACCTGCAAGGCTCGGGCATCAAAACCGTAGCCGCGACCGAAAAAACCGAGAGTAGCCTCTACGACCTCAACTTCAACGAACCCGTTGCCATCATCATGGGCAGCGAAGACCGCGGCATCAATCCTTCGGTACTCAAAATTGTGGATGAAAAAGCCAAACTCCCGATGTTTGGAACCATCGGCTCACTCAACGTCTCTGTGGCCTGCGGTGCCTTTTTGTACGAAGCCGTACGTCAGCGCAGTTGATTTAAGAAGCATTTTCCCGCTATTCGTTCCAATCTTTATTGCCCATTAGTTTTTGTCATTTCGACCAAAGGAAGACTCGAGCGTCAACGAACTGAGCGAAGCTAAATCTCAAGCGAAGCGACAAGATTACCATATGGCAATAAAAAGGATTTACTACCATCGGGGCTAGGCTTTCTCGTCCGATTCAGGTTTAGGATTCGGAATATAGATGTAGGTAATCTGTACCGGGTTTTGTTCCTCCAGCATTTCAGTTTCGGGTTCAGGTGGTGGCGGAAGATTCACAAAGTTTCCATTCTCGTCAAACCGTTCGAGAAATTTATCGCCCGTCGGGTCAAAATCAGGACGTTCCCAATCGTACTTGATCGGCCGTTGGTACTCAACCGTTTTCATGGTGACGGCAAAAGCGAATCCCGCGATGAGTCCGCCCAAATGGCCTTCCCATGAAATGTTTTTCTCAATATCGGGAAACACATACCAAATCGTACTGCCGTAGACCAACACCACCGCGAGTGACAATGCCACCAGACGGTAATGCTTGGTTCGGATGCCTTTGAAGAAAATAAAGCTCGTGAGCACATAAATCAAACCGCTCGCACC
The DNA here is from genome assembly GCF_047602195.1 of Flavobacterium sp. GTDB lineage: Bacteria > Bacteroidota > Bacteroidia > Flavobacteriales > Flavobacteriaceae > Flavobacterium. The sequence continues at coordinate 1,252,002 of NZ_JASGHW010000004.1, read as the reverse complement.
AATGTGGTACGATTCGCGTCCGATGATCCACGTAATCAAGCCCGAAATCAAAATCCCGTAACCAATCACTGACAAGGACTGCTCGCGATAGAAAAACCGCAAAGCCGCCATCAGAATAAAAATCGGGATCGTATTGTTGAACAGGTGTTCCATATTGCCATGGATAAACGGACTGAGCACTACACCGCGCAATCCTTTCGAATGTGCGTGGGTAAATCCCCCACTCGCCCATATCGAGGTTGAAACGCATATCGGCCCAAAAGGCAAGCCACATCGCAAGCACGAAGGCAAACGGCAATAAGATAACGGAAGCGGAAAATTTAAACTGGTTGTCGTTCATGATGGTGCTGGTTGGTTGGCAGCCCGCCATCAAATATACAACCAAATGGTTTTTAATGCTATTTTGTCAGTTGGGTTGTCTGCCCTGGCCCGGATAGAAATGAAAATCCTTTTTATGACCAACGGGAATAAAAAGATTGCAATGAATAGCCGGACACGAGCTCCTAAAAGAGCGAACTGGCAAAGCAATAGCTCCTTAAAATAAACACAAACCCATTTTCAAAATCCAAAAAACCCGTATTTTTACCAAATGGAAGCACCTTTAGCAGAGCGGATCCGCCCGCAGCATCTCGAAGAATACATCAGCCAATTGCACCTCGTCGGGCCACAGGGTTCGCTGACGCAGCAGATCAGCCGTGGCATTGTGCCTTCGCTTATTTTTTGGGGACCGCCCGGCACGGGAAAGACGACTCTGGCGCAGATCATCGCGCAGGAATCGAAACGGCCGTTTTATATTTTGAGTGCGATCAATTCGGGGGTCAAAGACATCCGCGAGGTGATCGACAAGGCCAAGCAGACCGGCGGTTTGTTTACTTCCAAAAACCCCATTTTATTCATCGACGAGATCCACCGTTTCAGCAAATCGCAACAGGATTCACTGCTAGCTGCCGTAGAAAAAGGCTGGGTCACTTTAATTGGCGCGACGACCGAAAATCCGAGTTTTGAGGTGATTCCCGCTTTACTGTCGCGTTGTCAGGTCTACATCCTCAACGCATTTTCGAAGGAAGATCTCGAAGCCCTGCTCGACCGCGCGATGAAAACCGATGTCATTTTGCGCGACAAAAAAATCAAATTAAAGGAAACCGAGGCGTTGCTGCGACTTTCGGGCGGCGATGGACGCAAACTATTGAATATTTTCGAACTCGTCGTAAACGCGTCCGGTGAAGGCCAAATCTTGATCACGAATGAAAAAGTGCTCGGTATCGTACAACAAAATACGGTATTGTATGACAAAACAGGCGAACAACATTACGATATTGTGTCGGCATTCATCAAATCGATGCGCGGCAGCGACCCCAACGGTGCGGTCTATTGGCTCGCCCGAATGATCGAAGGGGGCGAAGACGTCAAGTTCATTGCACGCCGCATGCTGATCCTGGCCAGCGAAGACATCGGCAACGCCAACCCGACGGCACTGATCATGGCCAACAATACCTTCCAGGCGGTTTCGACGATTGGTTATCCCGAAAGCCGGATTATTTTGAGCCAATGTGCCGTTTATCTCGCGACTTCACCCAAAAGCAATTCAACTTACGAGGCCATCGGCAAGGCGCAGCAGCTCGTCAAGCAAACCGGTGATTTACCCGTGCCGCTGCATTTGCGCAACGCACCGACCAAACTGATGAAGGAATTGGGCTATGGCGACGAATACAAATACGCGCACAGCTACGACAACAACTTTGCCGAACAGGAATTCCTGCCCGATGCGATTGCCCATACGCCTTTGTATGTTCCCGGGAACAATTCGAGGGAAAATGGGACGCGCGAGTTTTTAAAAAACCGCTGGAAGAACAAATACGGTTATTAGAATTTGACCGAGACCGGTTCGGAAATGAGTTTTCCTGCTGCGTAATACTCAAACAACCATTTTGCACCGTCTTTGCGCAGCACCCCTTTGGAGGTGTCTTTTTCGGCCAGGAACAAATCCTTTGAGCCGGTGATGTAAATCGTCATGATTTTTTTGGGCGTACTGTCTATGAGTTGGTAACCGTTGAGAATCGGCTGGGCATACAATACCGTTGTCTCCTTTGTCAAATCTGGAGAAGCTACTGGGACAATTTCTGTAGTGACCGACGTGCCGTTATTGGTCGTCTTGACGATTTCACGCTGGACTTCCATCCCCGAACCATTGTATTTGTAACCCAATTCATCAAAGGATTTACCGGCATCACGCAGTGCCAAATTGTACCCCAATTTCCAATCTTTCTCCCTGCTTTTTCCTTCAGCCGAGGTAAACAGGATATTGTTCTTGCAGTCCTTCAAGACAATGGTGAGCTTGATGGTGGTGAAATTGTTGTTCTCAATCACATCGGCGTAAAGCTTGTTGCAATTGTAATTCCGGACCTCATCGGGCATATCGTCCGTATCGAGATAAGTGACGAAACCGTATTTCTGAAGCAATGATTTGGTCAATTCATTCAGGCCGAATTTATTCTGTTCCTTGGCGAAACTGAATTTCGATGGCACGATAACATACTTGTAATCATTCACACTTTGGGCAAATGAAAGTCCCGAAATCAGGAACACCAATAAGAAGGCTAATTTTTTCATGCTACAGATAATTTTTAAGTTGGGATAAATGGCTGACCTGCTTGATGTCCTGTGCCGCCTCGAACGCCTGCTCGCTGAACAAGATCGCATCAAGACCATAATTGAGCGCCCCGCGTACATCGGCTTCGATGCAATCGCCAATCATGATGCTCGATTCCTTTTTGGCGTTGGCCAACTGGAGCGCGTATTCAAAAATAAGCGGATTGGGTTTCTTGACGCCGGCCATTTCTGAATTGGTCACCGTGTCGAAATAATGCCCAATGTTTGAATTGGCGATTTTGCGCTTCTGGATTTCCGAGAAACCATTGGTGATGATGTGCAACCGGTATTTCGGACGCAGGTAGTCGAGCAATTCGATCGTCCCCTCGAACAAATGGTTGTTTTGCGGCAAATAATGGATGTACTCGTCGGCAAGCAAATCGATGAAGGTTTCCGTAGCCTCAAACCCGATCAGGTCAAAAGATTCCTTGAAACGGCCGTGGCGCAATTCGTGGTGCGAAATCTTGTCCATGCGATACCATTCCCAATATTTGTGGTTGATGGGCACATAATGCTTGAGGAATTCGTCAAGGTCGGCGTTGATCTGGTGTTTCTCGAAGATGATTGCAAACGCGAGGGCCGAATTTTTCTCAAAATCCCAAAGCGTATGGTCGAGGTCAAAAAACACATCTGAAATGGCTGCTTTCATGCCGCAAAAATACGGTTTTGAATGTTACGCTCCTCATAAATTTTCGGTCAAATCATGCCTTCGTCGGCAAAGCTGAACCAAGCCGATTCGGTCACGATGACATGGTCAAGGATCTTGATGTCGAGGTTCTCGCCGGCCGTTTTGAGCTTGCGTGTGATATGTCTGTCGGCATCGCTGGGCTTCAAGGCCCCCGACGGATGGTTGTGGCACAGGATAATGGCCGTAGCTCCCATTTCCAAGGCAGTCTTGAACACCAGCCGCACATCGACCAAGGTACCGGTGATGCCACCTTTGCTGAGCTGTGTTTTCGAAATTACTTTGTTGGCATTGTTCAAATAAATGATCCAGAATTCTTCATGCGGCAACTCACCGATGAGCGGCTGCATCATTTCGAAAATACTCCTGCTGGAGCTGATTCGCGGTCGTTCAGGAACTTCTTCGGAGCGCCGACGACGGCTGAGTTCCATCGCGGCCATGATCGCAATTGCCTTGGCTTCCCCGATTCCCTTGAAACTCGTGAGCTGGGCAATCGACAATTTGCCGAGCGCATTGAGGTTGTAATTGACCGACGACAGGATGCGTTGGCCCAATCCGACGGCCGTTTCGTTGCGGCTGCCCGAGCCGATCAGGATGGCAATGAGTTCGGCGTCGCTGAGTGCGGTTTTACCTTTGAGCATGAGCTTTTCTCGTGGGCGGTCGTCTTCGGACCAATGGCGGATGGGAAATGAAGTGTGTTCGGACATGGCGTTTACTTTTTTACGGCTTATAATTTTTGGATGATCGGTTGCGTTATGCATTGACAACCAAACGCTAAGTTATGAAACCAGCCATTATCTTATTGGCATTTTTTCTGTACTTTTTTACGCCCGAGAAAGATTTTTATGCGAAGCTTTCGGATGTGGCCATTGGATTGACCAAACACAAAGTCGAATACGATCCCAAGTATTTTCCGATTTCGTATCCCAATGGCGATGTGCCTGCGAATAAAGGCGTGTGCACCGATGTGGTCATACGAGCCTACCGAAAACTGGGTGTCGATCTGCAAAAGGAAGTGCACCAAGACATGAAGCACCATTTCCGATTGTATCCCAAAATCTGGGGATTGAAGAAAACCGACACCAACATCGACCACCGGCGCGTGCCCAATCTTCAGGTATTTTTTACGCGAAAAGGCAAAAGCCTCGGCGTTTCTGAAACTGCAACCGATTACCAAACCGGAGACCTGGTGACTTGGATGATTGGCGGCAAATTACCTCACATCGGGATTGTGACCGCGCGCAAAACCGCCGATGGCAAACGCCCCCTGATTGTACACAATGTGGGCGCGGGGCAGGTTTTGGAAGATTGTTTGTTTAAGTATGCCATTACCGGACATTACCGGTACGATGGTAAAAACTGATTTATTTTCGCGTGTCAGTGGCTTGATGACCCTTGGCCTGAGAAGAAAAAACAAGCAAAGGCTCCCCTTCTACTTCAATGGCATGGTCATAATACAAACCGAGTTTTTCCAATAGTTTGATCGAACTGCCGTTTTCGGCTTTTGTGGTCGCCAAAACAGTAGGTTTTTCTTTGCCCTGACTTAGTTCGTTGAGAATGGCCCTGGACGCCTCATAAGCATAGCCGCTTTTGGAAAACTCCGGTAAAAATGCAAATCCGATGTCGTGGTGCGCCAGGTAATCGCGTTTGATGTAGGTTATGATTCCTATTTTAGCGTCATCTTCCAAACGCTTGACGACCCAATAGGTAACATTGGGATTTTGCAGGATCCGCTGCAGGTAATTTTTGGCATCTTCCAGATTGTGCACGTTGCGGTCGCCGATGAAAGTGAGCCATCCTTTGGTATTGACCAATTCAAAGATGAATTCGGCATCTGCAGTATCCAATGGTTGTAAACCCAACCGGTCTGTTTTGACAAAGTATCCCTTCATTTTTTTACGCTTTTGAGATTGAACCGATTCCGTGTATTTCAGTTCGGGTTTGCATTAGGGATTGCAGCGGCATCCTTTTGTGTAGTCCCGACACTTTGGGACTACACAAAAGATAAAGCGGAAAGCCCGGCCGCAGGCAACGCCCCAAAAAACTAGGCCGAACGGAGCGAAGCTAAATCAACGTCTTGATTTCATCGAAATTCAGTCCACCGTAGTTGCCCGAACTCATTAAAAGCAACGCAATCTGCTCGGTATCGAACTTGAGGTGGAACAAATATTCCTTGAACGCCGCCGGGTTGGTGTAAATGATCAAATCCTCGCGGTTGAACGCCTTGCCGATTTGCTCGGCGGTGATTTCGTCGAGTTTCTTGATCTTGACGGCATCGGGCGAATAAAATACCACAGCCACATCGGCATGGTCGAGCGCGCCTTCGTATTCCTTGAGAAATTCTGGATTAAGGCTCGAATAGGTATGCAGTTCGAGACAGGCGATGAGTTTCCTGTCGGGGTATTGTTCCTTGACGGCTTTGGTCGTGGCGGCCACTTTACTCGGGGAATGTGCAAAATCCTTATAAGCGACGTTGTTTTGATTCTCGGCGATTTTCTCGAGACGTTTCGATGCGCCCTTGAACGTGGCGATGGCTTCATAGAAATCGGCTTCGTCGACGCCCATCGCCTGGCAGATCCATTTGGCGCCGGCGAGATTATTTAAATTGTGTGCGCCGAAGACTTCGATTGGCATATCGCCTTCGGGGGTTTCGAGCAAGGTCACGCCATTTTTAACCGAATAATTGGGCGTGCTGTATGGAATCTTGCGGATCGGGTTGGTCGCGGCTTCGGCCACACGTTTAACCTCGGGGTCGTTTTCGTTGTAGACGAGCATGCCGCCGTTGGTGATCAATTTGATGAAGGTTTCGAATTGTTCGACATAATTCTCATAGGTCGGAAACACATTGATGTGGTCCCAGGCAATTCCCGAAATGAGTGCGATATTGGGTTGGTACAGATGGAATTTCGGTCGTCGGTCGGTCGGTGACGACAAATATTCGTCGCCTTCAAGCACGATAAAATCGTTGTCTTCGGTTAAATGAACCATCGTATCGAATCCTTTCGAGCTGTGCGCCTACCATATAATCGACTGCGATATTGTGGAAATGCATCACATGTAAAATCATCGAGGTAATCGTCGTTTTGCCGTGCGAACCGCCGATGACGACACGTGTCTTGTTTTTGGATTGTTCGTATAAGAATTCAGGGTACGAATAAATCTTGAGTCCGAGTTCCTGTGCCTTGAGCAATTCGGGGTTGTCGGCCTTGGCGTGCATGCCCAGAATGACCGCTTCGATATCGGAAGTGATTTTTTCGGCAAACCAGCCCATTTCGGCCGGTAACAGACCTTGTTTTTCGAGTCGGGTCTTGGAGGGTTCGAAAATCGCGTCATCGCTTCCGGTGACCTGATAACCTTTGTGGTGCAACGCCAGGGCGAGGTTGTGCATGGCGCTTCCGCCGATGGCTATAAAATGTGTACGCATTTATTGTTTAACTGTTTAATCGTTCAATTGTTTAACCGAATTAACTTTTGGTTTTGTTGTAATCGGCCCAGACGGCTTTGGCTTTCTCGGGCTGGTTCATTTTGTTTTGGTAAAGGTCGGCTAATTTTTGATAGGTTGTTTTGGAATGTCCGATTTCGATGGCTTTCCGGTAGCAGCTTTCAGCCACGGCATAACGCTCGAAATATTCGGCGATGCGTCCTTTGGACAGACAGCCGTCCACCGGGGACAACGCTGCCAGTTCATTGGCATAGCGCGTCGCTTTGGATTCGCTGCCGCCGAAAATACCGGGCAGTTGCAGATACAATTCGACCAAGGCCCAGCGCGCTTCGAGGTGTTTGGGATTGAGTTTGATTGCGCTCAGGAAAGCCGTTTCTATTTCATCAATCATCGTGAGCGCACGCAACCTATTGGCATCATTGGCCATCATGGCTAGGGCGCCGCCGAATTTGTACTGGTAATCTGCGTTTTGGGGGTTGGCCGTTTTCAATTTCCGGTAGCACGAAACCGCCGCATCCCATTTTTTCGTATGGCTATAGATATCCCCGATGTACTCTATTGACTGTAAATGATTTGGATGCGCCTTGAGGTCGTTTTCAAAAAGCGGTTTGGCCTGAAGAAATTTTTGCGCGGCGAACAATTTTTCGGCTTTCTCAAAGTCAGTTTGCGAAAGGACAGAAAATGGCAAAAGCAAAAAGGTCAGAAAAATGAATTTCATATCCGGGATTGAATTCCAAAAATAGCGAATTAAGATTGGATTTTTGAAAAACTGCTCGCGATTTGCTTGAAAAACCTCGTTGAAACGCATTAAAAATCGACGAAAACCATAGGAAAAATCGCTCGCGAAGCCTTATAAATAAAGACTTTATCGTTTTTCTAACACTTTTTGAACAAAAAACTGCAATTAATCGATTATTGGTGTTCGTTGTCTGAAAAATTAGAGTTCCGCAACGATACAAAATAACTTTGTTCCATGATTAATGCAAAAGACCTATGCTTATGAAAAAGAATTACTTACTCTTCGAAAAAACATCAATCATCAATATTAATCACTTAATTTTCAATCTAATGTCGACATTTAAATTTCGTCTGACCTTACTTTTTTCATGCCTTTTTCTTTTGGCAGCCACTTCCAAGGTTTCTGCCGCGGTTGGACTCAGGGGAAGTTCCTCTGCAACGACCAACGGCAACTCGCTCGTCATCAACAAACCAGCCGGTGTCATCACGGGCGACATCATGTTCTTGACGATTTCGCAAAGAGGTTCCAATACCTTGAATGTGCCGGCCCCGGCAGGATGGACACTGATTTCATCCCAGGATTTGGGCGGAGGCACTGACCGAAGGGGAACCATACTTTACCGCATAGCCACGGCTGCTGAAGCAGCAAATTACACCATTGCGCTCGACAATGATTCCAACGGAACGGTCGGCGCAATTGTCGCGTTTTCTGGCGTAAATACCGCTACGCCTTTTGATGTCGCCAATACCGCGATTTCTGTACAAGGCAGTCAAGTTGGTGTAGTTGCTCCTGGCAAAACAACGGTGACGGCCAACGCGGCTGTCGTGATGTTCGGGATGGCCGTAGACAGCTCGCCTACCTTTACTACCGCAGGATGGAACACCACCAATCCCGGTAACTTAACCGAAATATATGATGTACAGAATGCCGGCAGAGCAACCGCTGGGGCCGCTTGGGCAATCAAACCAGCCATCGGCGCAACCGGAAACGGAACCGTTAATATGTCTGGCGCCGAACGCAACGGCGGACTCATAGTCATCTTGCGTCCTGCACTGACTCCCCCAACAGTAACCGGATTATCTCCTAATAATGGATGTGCTGGTACCACACCTACTACAGTAGTCATTACCGGAACCAATTTTACCGGGGCAACCTCCGTAAGTTTCAACGGCACGGCCGCCACGCCATTTACGGTAAACAGCGCCACACAAATCACAACGACTTTACCCGTCGGTGCCACCACCGGAACTGTAAGCGTCACAACGCCTTCGGGCACCGGGACCAGTTCAATCACATTTACCGTAAATCCGGTACCTACTGTGGCCCCGATTACCGGAACATTAACCGTTTGTCCAACGGCCACCACCCCGCTTTCCAGTGCGACCGCCGGCGGTGTTTGGACCAGTGGAAATACAGGAATTGCAACCGTAAACAGCAGTACCGGTTTGGTTACCGGTGTCAGCCCCGGAAATGCCGTAATTACTTATACCGTTACCGGTAACGGATGCAGCAATGCCACTACGGCCACGGTCACTGTGTATTCACCGACAGCGGTTTCCGGTCCATCTTCGGTTTGTATCGGAAGTACGATCCAGATGTTGCCTTCTTCAGGCGGAACATGGGTCAGTAACAATGGCACAGCCGCTTCGATCGACACCAATACCGGAATTGTTACCGGTTTGGCAGGAGGAACCGTCACTTTTACCTTTACCGACAGCACTACCGGATGTTCTTCTACAACAGGAAACGTAACGGTTCTTATCGCTCCAAATGTCACTGCACATCCAAACCCGCAATCGGTTTGTTCAGGAAGTCCGGCGACTTTCAGCATTAGCGCCACAGGTTCCAATCTTACTTACCAATGGTACAAAGGCGCGACACCTTTGGTCAACGGCGGTACGATTTCTGGCGCCTTGACCAATACCCTGCAAATTTCATCTGCCCAATTGTCTGACATCGCCGCCGACTATTATTGTGTGGTGAGTGGCAGTTGTTCGCCTGCGGCCACTTCAAACATCGCCGCGTTGAACGTGACCGAAAGAGTGGTCATCACGGCCCAGCCAGCGGTGAGCCAATCGTTGTGTTCAGGAAATACCGCTACATTCTCAGTGAGCGCCACCGGGGCCGGCCTGACCTATCAATGGTACAATGGCGCAACGCTTTTGGTCAATGGCGGCAACATTTCGGGAGCGACAAGTTCGTCCCTTTCGATCAGCAACCTGACTTCGGGTGATGCTTCGGCCAACTACCACTGTGTCGTTAGCGGCATCAGCCCATGCAACCCTGTCACTTCGAACAACAGCGCACTGATTGTCAATGACGGTCCAATCGTGACCGTACAACCTGCGGTATTGCAAACCGTCTGTGCCGGATCTTCGGTGAGTTTTTCGATTACCGCTACCGGCGGAAGCTTGACCTACCAATGGTACATCGGCGCAACGCCTTTGGCCAATGGCGGCAGCATCAGCGGCGCCACCACACCGACACTGACGATCAATCCGACTGTCCCTTCAGATTCGGCCAACAATTACCGTTGCGTAGTGACCAATGGGTGTGTGTTGCCTGCCAACTCGAACAATGCAGAATTAGTGGTCAATGAACGTCCTTATATTTTCTCTTATACCGCAACAACCTGTAGCGGTGTTGCTTTTGCGATTGCCCCAACGAATGGGGTACCAACCGCTGCAACCATCGTCCCTTCGGCAACCACTTACTCCTGGCCAGCACCTACTGTAACGGGGGGTATGACCGGTGGCAGCGCCGAAAGCGGACAACACGGCATCAGCCAGACGCTCATCAACCCGACCAATACGGCCCAAACCGCCACTTATACGGTGACGCCAACCTCCGGAACTTCAGGAAATTGTGTCGGCACACCTTTTACCATAAGTGTCACTGTAAACCCAACTCCATTTATCGTCAACATGACACGCCAGACTTGTAGCGGCGTCACGTTGACCATTACCCCGGTCAATGGCGGCGGCAACATCGTCCCTGCCGGCACCACTTATTCTTGGAGTGCTCCATCGGTGACTGGCGGTATGACCGGCGGTGCCAGTGGAACCAACCAAGCTTCGATCAGCTTGAACTTGACCAATCCGACCAACACGATGCAGACCGCCACTTATAACGTGACGGCGACTTCGGGGGCTTGTACAGGAAGTACTTTTACCATTGCCGTAAACATCAATCCGAAACCGGATGTCGCGGCAGACCTGGCCACACAAACGATTTGTTCGGGAACGGCCATTTCGGCCATTACCATGAGCAATCCCAATGGTGTTGCCGGAACGATCGATTACAACTGGACCCGTAACAACACGGCCAACGTGACTGGAATGCCTGCTGCTGGAAACGGCGCGGTCATTACGGGCAATTTGACCAATACCACGAATGTACCGCAAACCACAACATTCACACTTACGGCCACTTCAGATGAAGGCTGTATTTCGGATGTGATAACCGTGAGCGTTACCGTTACGCCGATACCTACTGTATCTGCGGCGCCTTCAACGCAAACCGTTTGCTCGGGCAATGCGATTGCAACAATCAATTTCAGCAACCCGAACAATGTTCCCGGAACCACTTACTCGTGGACACGTGACAATGTGGTCAACCTGACCGGAATTGCGGCCAGCGGCACCGGAACCAACATCACTGGAAATTTAACCAACAATACCACTGTACCGCAAACTACAGTGTTTACCATCACGGCAAGTTCCGGAGGTTGCGGCAACAATACGACTACCGTTTCGGTCATCGTCAATCCGAGACCGGACGTAGCGGCCTCTCCTGCCACGCAAACTGTTTGCGGTGGTATCGCGATGACACCAATCCTGATCACCAACCCAAATGCAGTTCCTGGAACGACTTTCAGTTGGACACGCAACAATGCGGCAAACGTGACTGGAATTTTTGCATCGGGAACAGGCACTACCATTACAGGCACGCCAAACAACATCACCAATGTAGACCAAACCGTTACATTCACGATTACTGCGACCCGTGCCGGATGTCCATCGACTGCGGTAACCGTCGACCTCATTGTTCGGCCTAGCCCATTGGCCGTAGCGACTCCTGCCACACTGGGCGTTTGTACCGGCTCTACTGCCAATATCAATTTCAGCACCAGCAACAATGTGGCTGGAACCACTTTCGACTGGACCCGCGACAATGTCGCCAACATCGGTGGCTTACCGGCCAGCGGCAGCGGCAACATCAGCGCCGTGGTGACCAATGCCACCGCAGTAAACCAAGTAACCACATTCACGATTGTTGCCACGGCTCCTAATGGATGCCAACGCACCATCACGGCAACATTGACGGTATATCCGGTCTTGGTGGCTCCAGGAATTGAAGATTCACAGGTGGTTTGTTCGGGATCAAGACCGACGACTTTCTTTATGACGACACCGGTTTCCGGCGGAAATCCATCGGCTTATACTTACCAATGGTACAGCAGTACGACCAGTGCTACCGGACCTTGGACACCAATTGGCGGCGCGACTGGCGCAACTTACCAGCCGCCAACAACCAATGGCGCTACACCAAACACCTGGTACCAGATTGTGGTGACCAGTTGTGCCACTTCGGTGACCAGTAATGCGGTTTCGGTAGTGGTGGCCAACAACAACAACTTCAATTTCTCGATTGATTTTGGAGGTGGAACGGTTTGTTCGGGTGCCAATTTTAATCCGCGTATTTTCTCTTTGCACGGAACCGGCGCTTACATCCGATATACCTGGATTGCAGATCCGGCATACATCAGCCCTACAACAGGCGGACCAATCGGCGATACCGGTTGTCTGTTTGGCCTTTGCTTATCGGATGCCACTTTACCACTGGTGGTGACCAACAATACCAACGCCAACGTAACGACGACCATTTCGATTACGCCTCAGATTTATGATGCAGATACGAATGCATTTATTTGTTCCCTGTCTCCACAAACGACCAACGTAACCATCCGTCCAAGACCGACCGCTACGGCTACGGCTCCAAATTCTTTGATTTGCAGCGGAACCAGCGCCGGTATTTCGGTGACTTCAAATATGACACCAACTTCAGCGATGACATACAGTTGGACCAGAAGTGCCAATGCGAGCGTGACCAGTTCACAGGCAACAGGAACTTCACCAACGGTCGCTACCGGAAACAGTTACACAATCCCGGATGTGTTGACCAACACCAGCGCGGTGAACCAAAACGTAACTTACACCATCACACCTAGCTTATCTCCTAGCGGATGCGCAGGCACACCAACGACAATCACCATTACCGTTTCCCCGCAATTGTTGCCGGGTACCGTTGCAGCCAACCAAACATTGTGCAACGGCGGCGATCCGGTAGCCTTTACACAAACCGTAGCAGCTACAGGCGGCGGAACATTGACTTACCAATGGCAAATGAGCACCACCAGTGCAACTGGTCCGTGGACAGATATTCCAGGTGCGACCGGCTTGACTTACGATTCGGGTGTTATCACACAAACGACTTGGTTTACCCGTGTGGTGACTTCTACCATCAGTGGCATCACTTGCTCCATCGGAAACACCACACCGATCCAGGTATCGCTCAACAATATCGTTCCTGGCGTCATTGCAGGCGACCAAACAATCTGTAACGGCGGCAACCCGAATGCGTTTACCGTACCAACGCCTGCCAGCGGAAGCGGCGCCATTACCTACCAATGGCAAAGCAATACGACCGGATGCGGTGGCACGTTTACCAATATTGGCGTAACTACGGCTACCTATGACGTACCTGCCGGATTATTGGTGACCACTTACTACAGAAGGGCGGCCATCTCTACATTGAACGGCGTGCCTTGTACCGATTACAGCAACTGTGTTACCGTGTATGTAAACAACCTGACCGGCGGAACTGTCGGTTCAGATGAAACACTCTGTGGCAACAACCCTGCAGCGTTTACGGTTATCACACCATCGACCGGATTGGGCACCTTGACGTACCAATGGCAAAGCAACACCACCGGATGCGGCGGAACCTTTACCAATATTCCGAGCGCAACCTCGGCGACCTATGACCCGCCAGCCGGAGTGACCGTCACTACTTATTACAGAAGGATAACCACCTCAACTTTCAACGGTGTCTCTTGTTCAGCCAACAGCAACTGTATTACCGTAACGGCAAACAGTGTCACTGCAGGCTCAATCGGGAACAACCAATCGGTTTGCGGCGGTGGCGATCCGGCAGCCTTTGTCGAATTGTCTCCGGCCAGCGGCACGGCACTCACTTACCAATGGCAGATCAGTACAGCCGGCGGTGCAGGCCCATGGACCGATATTCCTTCGGCTACGGCGGCGACTTATGATCCACCTGGACCATTGACCGTAATCACTTATTACAGACGTCTGGCGATTGCCACCGTCAACAGCTCTAGCTGCTCGGCTCCGTCGAATTTCGTGACCGTGTTCATCAACAACGTAACGCCATCGACCGTTGCAGGCGATCAAACCTTCTGCGGATCGGGCAACCCGGTTGCGTTTACCGTGACGACTCCGGCTACTTTCAACGGCGTTCCGTCTTACCAATGGCAATCGAGTACCGTTGGATGCAGTGGACCGTGGACCAACATCGTCGGCGCCAACAGTGCCACTTATGATGCGCCCGTCATTTCGCAGACCACCTATTACCATGTGATCGCGACATCGACCCTGAACGGTACGCCATGTTCGGCAACGAGCAACTGCATTACGGTAACCAGCAACGGCAAAACGTGGAATGGTTCGGTAAACACCGATTGGAATACGCCAGCCAACTGGACACCGGCAGGTGTTCCGACAGCAATCAACTGCGTAACAATCCCGAATACATTCAACAAGCCTTATGTGCTTGGCGCCAATTTTGTTGCCTATGCTTACTCTTTAAACATTTTGAGCGGCGGAGCCCTCGAAGTGACTTCGTCCAACAGCATTACTGTAACCGATGCAGTTAATGTACAGCCAAGTGGTGGTTTTACCATCCTAAACAACGCAAGTCTGGTACAGATCAACAATGTAGCCAATATCGGAAACATCAATATGGCACGCACTACGCAACCGATGTACCGCTACGATTATACCTATTGGGGTTCTCCGGTAACCTCGGCTTCAGGTTATACTTTGGGAATGCTTTCGCCTCAGACTTTGGCCGACAAATATTTCAGTTGGAATCCGACCAATGCCGGCGGCAATGGCAACTGGGTACCGGAAAGCACCGCAACGGTCATGAATCCGGTTAAAGGATATATTGTCCGTGCGCCGCAAACTTATTCGACAAACCCTACGACAACTCAAGCGTATACCGCTAATTTTGTAGGGGTGCCGAACAACGGTAACATTTCGGTTCCGATTGCCATCGGTACCATGGCCCCAGGTTTGTTCAACGACAAATTGAACCTGCTCGGTAACCCATATCCGTCTGCGGTAGATGCCAATCTGTTCCTGAACCACAGTACCAATGCTTCGTTGATTGATGGTACGATTTATTTCTGGACACACCATTCACCGCCGAGCGCTGCCTATGCGAATCCGTTCTACGGCAATTTCACGTACAATTATACCGCGGGCGACTATGCAACTTATACTTCGCTGGGTGGAACCAATACAGTCCCTGCAGGTTATGGTGGACCAACCCCTAACGGTTACATCGCCGCAGGTCAGGCATTCTTTGTCAAAGGTTTGGCCAACGGAAATGCGATCTTCACCAATGCGATGCGTGTGAGCGGAAACAATGGCGCGTTCTTCAGATCGGCCCAAACCGACAAGCAACGCGTATGGCTCAACCTGGCCAATGCACAGGGTGGATTCAGCCAGACGCTCGTGGGTTATGCCGATGGTGCGACTACCGGTTATGACAGAAGTTTTGACGGCAGTTCATTCAGTGGTAATTTCGTTTCGTTCTACTCGATCTTGGAAGACGAACAGAAACTCACCATCCAGGGACGTCCATTGCCGTTTGAAGTGAACGACCAAGTACCATTGGGTTACAATGCCACTGTAGCCAATACGTACACGATTGGAATCGATCATTTCGACGCCCCATTCGAAGCACAGAACATCTATCTTGAAGATAAGTTGCTCAACGTTATTCATGACCTGAAAGTGGCCCCTTATAGTTTCACCTCTGAGGCCGGAACTTTCAACACCCGTTTCGTATTGCGCTACACCACTACTACATTGGGTGTAACCAACCCTGATGCGGCTGTCGGTCTGATTGCCATCATCGCCAACGAGAAATTGATGGTACAGGCTTCGGAGAACATCAAGCATATAGAAATCTACGATATTTCTGGCAAATTGATCAAGACGTATGATCCGAAATCGACTGCCAAAAAATTCGAATCTGAATTCCATTATGCCGAGGGTATTTACATTGCCAAAATCAGATTGGAAAACGATGCGATTGAAACACGCAAACTCATAAACAGCAAATAGTTATAAACCTATTTTCTTGTTAAAAAAGCCACGCTTCGTCCATTGGAGCGTGGCTTTTTGCATTTCATCGATATTTTTTTCAACAATTGTTTTTTTTGCAATAAATATTCCTATTTTGCGAGTCACTATTTACTTTTTTTAACGTAAATTTGAATATACCACAGAAAATATCCAAAAATGCTAGAATATGAACAACTACTACAAATTCATCAGATTCAGCCTACCTTTATTTTTCCTTTTGCTGTTGGGAAATACCGCTTTTGCACAAACGGTACTCACGTATAACACTGCAAGTCCAGGCGCAGGAACTTGGGTCTGTCCAGCCGGTGTAACCTCCGTTCAGGTAGAAACCTGGGGTGGCGGTGGCGGTGGCGGATATGCCAAGAACACCAATGGCTATGGCGGCGGTGGCGGTGGTGGCGGTGGCTACACTTCGACCAGCGTCTCGGTAGTTCCGGGCACCACCTATTATTACACAATCGCTGCAGGAGGAGCTGGAGGTTTGGCTGCAACCAATACAGCCGCAACCCCTGGAGGCTCAAGCTGTTTTGGAACAGGTGCTGCCTGTACCGGAATATTGAGTTCTGCAGGTGGCGGTACACAAGGAAGCAACGCTATTGTTCCAGCAAGTGCCAATGGTCCTGGCGGGGCAGGAGGTGTCGGTGGAACTTTTAACGGCGGAAATGGCGGAAATGGTGTAAACGCAACCAATGCGACCGGCGGCGGTGGCGGTGGCGGTGGCGGTGCCAGTACAACCGGATTGGGTGGCAACGGTGCCGGAAAAACAGGCGGAACCGGTGCGGCCGTAGGTGGCGGAAATGGTGCCTCAGGCACACAAGGAAGCCCCGGAGCGACCGGAAATGATATTGGCGGCGGTGGATCTGGCGGACACAGGACTGCCGGAAACAACCAAAATGGTGGTGCAGGAGCCGGAGGACAAGTCCGTTTGACCTATACTCTTCCGGGCTGTAGTGCCCCAAGCCAAGCTACCGCATTTGTTTTGGGAACCCCTACCTCAACGACACTTCCAGTCAGTTTCTCGGGTACTGGAAGTGGCTACCTGGTTATTAGTTCTTTGGCCAATACCCCTCCTTCACAACCTGTAAATGGCACAACATATTCTGCGGCCAATATTGCGACTTTGGGCGCCGGGTTCACTTTTGTCCAAAGCGGGGCTTCGACAACCATCGCTTCAAGTGGGCTTAATGGAAATACCCGTTACTATTATTTCATCTATGCCTTCAACGATGCGTCGTGTTCAGGCGGACCTGCTTACAACGCTTCCGGTCCTTTGACCGGGAACGGGGTTACCTGCCCTGCCGTACCGAATACCGTGGGCACAAGCGCAGTGACATCGAGCGGTTTTACGGTCAACTGGACAGCACCTACCGGTGGCTCTGCGGCAACGATTACGTACACCTTGCAAATCACGAGCGATGCGGGTTATTCACTCAACGTGGGCGCCTCGCCTTATACCTTGGGCGCTGCGGCTGTCTCACAAGCCATTGCCGGCCTTGCACCGGGAACCACTTACTATTACAGGATCTTGGCCAATAACGGTTGTTCGAGCACTTATGTTTTGGGTAGCGTAACTACAACTGGCGGCTATTGTTCTTCGACCACATCGACTGGCACGACAAGATACATCAATAACTTTTCGACCTCGGGTGGTATCTCCAACGTCAACAATTCTACTGCATTTTCTACTGGCGGTTATGGAGACTATACCGTATTTTCGGCCTCACAGCTAGCCGGGCAAGCGATCAACTTCTCCGCAAGTTATACGGGCGGAACGTTCGGGTTTGGGATTTGGATCGACTGGAACAGCGACGGTGATTTCTTGGATGCATCCGAAGCCGTTTTTAATTCTGGCGCCTACAATGCTTCCAACACCGGTACTTTTACCGTACCGGCCTGGGCTACCGCGGGAAGCAAAAGGATGCGCGTGAGGGCCGACTGGCTCGCCACTAGTCCGGCTGCCTGCGGAACAATTACTGACGGAGAAACCGAAGATTATACGTTTATCGTGGCCACACCGTTGCCATGCAACACTTTCCCAACTTCTTTCAGCACCAGCAATTTAACCGCGACGACTGTAACCTTGAACTGGGGAGCCCCTTCGCCTGCGCCAAGCAACGGATACGAATACTACCTCTCTACCAGCCCAAGCTCGCCTACCGCAGGAACTACGCCTACGGGAAGCACCGCGGCCGGGGTCACTTCGGTCAACGTTACCGGACTGACCGCCAACACTACTTATTATTGGTGGGTTCGTTCGAACTGCAACGGAACCGACAAAGGATTCTGGGTCGGCCCGGCTTCATTCTATACAGCCTATTGTTCTTCTACTTCTGTGAACACTGG
Source organism: Flavobacterium sp. (assembly GCF_047602195.1). Taxonomy (GTDB): domain Bacteria; phylum Bacteroidota; class Bacteroidia; order Flavobacteriales; family Flavobacteriaceae; genus Flavobacterium. The sequence goes on along the minus strand of NZ_JASGHW010000004.1, from coordinate 1,233,685 downwards.
GTATTACATCAGTAATTTTACCATCACCGGCGGAATCACCAATTTCAACAATTCTACAGGTCTTTCCGCTGGCGGTTATGGCAACCATACCGGAATTTCAGCGAGCCAACAGCCGTACAGTTCGGTCAACTTTTCCTCGACTTATTCGGGCGGAACTTTTGGTTTCAACATTTGGATCGACTGGAATGATGATTTGGATTTCAACGATACGGGAGAAAAAGTGTACGGCTCTGGAAGCTACAATGCCTCCAATACTGGAACTTTTGCGGTTCCTGGATCGGCAACCGTTGGTTCGCACCGTATGAGAATCCGTGCCGATTTCAACCAAACCAATCCCGTGGTTTGCGGCCCGATCAACAGTGGGGAAACCGAAGATTATACTTTTACCGTCGTAGCGATGGCTTGCAGCGGAAATCCTTCCAACCTTCCGGCCACCGGTATCGGATTGACTACCGCGACCATCAACTGGACAGCGGGTTCACCGGCTCCAGCCAGCGGTTACCAATACTACTATTCAACCTCGGCTTCTGTCCCGGCTTATTCGACCACGCCTTCGGGGGCGGTAAGCGCCGGAGTATTGACTGCAAATCTTACCGGATTGGCTTCCGGAACGTTGTACCATGTGTGGGTAAGAGCCAATTGCGGCGCCAACCAAGGCGTTTGGGTCGGTCCGTTGACATTCACCACCAATGTGGCCCCTCCGATCACGACAAGCGCGAGCATTTGCCAAGGGGCTGCCAGCAGTGCCGTCAGCGGAACAGCTTCTTGTACGACATTCACCAATTTGGGCAACACCATTAACGGATCCTGGGATGCCACTTCGGATCCAAGAGCGGTTCGTCCATTGATTTTCATTTCCAATTCACCGATTTGTCAATTCGACACGGGTGGGTTGACGGCGAATTATACCGCGCTGAATTTCACCGTCACCGTCACCGGAAGCTATACGTTTACGATGCCTAACACCACCGCCTATGATGCGATGGGTTACATCGTTATCCCACCATTCACGCCAGGGGATTGCTCCAGCGGAACCTGGATTGTAGGCGACGACGACAGCGGCGCGACCACCTTTGAACCTTTAATGACGGCCACCTTGACCGCGGGTACGAGCTATGTGTTGTACACCACTTTGTACTCTGGTTCCGACATCGCCTTGACCAACAATTACACTTGGAATGTTACCGGACCGGGAAGCATCTCTGCACTGGCTTCTGGTGCGTTGCAATGGTACACTGCTCCATCGGGCGGAACACCAATTGCAACCGGTTCCAACTTTAACCCAGTCGGTATTCCTGGTTCAGGGGTAACGAACACCAACACACCGGGCACAACCGTATTCTATGCGGCTTGTTCGGGTTCTCCGGGCATCAGGACTGCTACCAATTACACCATTACCGGACCGACATCGGTGCTTTCTGGCGATGGACCGGTTTGTTCGCCAACAGGAACCTTGATGACCGTTAATTTTACCGGTACCGCGCCTTGGACATTCACTTATTCAGATGGCGTTACACCGGTTACCGTGACCACATCGACCAACCCATACACTTTTACAGTATCGCCTGCAGCGGCTTCCACCTATACCATCACGGCTTTGAGCGATGCCAGTTGTACCGCGATCGCGGCCAACAGAACAGGAAACGGTTATGTGCGTTCGAAAACATGGAACGGAAGCGCAGGAACCGATTGGAACAATACGGCCAACTGGACACCAGGCGGCGTTCCGACCTCGTCGGATTGCGTCGTCATTCCGAATGTGACCAACGACCCGATTGTCAATACCGGGAATGCCTGGGCCTACAACCTTACCGTCCTCAATGGCGGCGTGCTCAACATTGCCAGTAATTATGCCATTACCGTAACCGATGTGGTCAACGTGAATGCAGGCGGAACTTTTGAACTGGCCAATGCCTCGAGCTTGATACAGGTCAACAATGTAGCCAATACCGGAATCATCCGCATGACACGAAATTCCCAGCCGATGTACCGTTACGACTATACTTATTGGGGCTCACCGGTGACACAGGCTTCGAATTACACCTTGGGCATGTTGTCCCCGAACACATTGGCAGACAAGTATTTCAGTTGGATTCCTTATCAAGGCAGCAGTTTTGGAACTTGGTTACACGAAACCTCCGCCTCAGTGATGGATCCGCGCAAAGGATACATCGTCAGGGCACCGCAAACTTTTTCGATGGATCCGGGAACGAAGGCCATTTACCCGGCGTTGTTCATTGGAACGCCAAACAACGGAACCATCAATTGTCCAATCTTGTTCGGAACAATGGGCGCCGGAACCAATAACGACAAGTACAATCTTTTGGGCAATCCGTACCCGTCATCGGTGAGTGCGGCCGCTTTCTTGAACTTGGCCAACAATGCCAATGTAATTGACGGAACCATTTATTTCTGGACACACAATTCGGCCATCAGCGTGGTGTATCCGGATCCATTCTACAATGACTTTGTCTACAACTACACCGGTTCAGATTATGCTTCATGGAACAAACTCGGAGGCGTGGGAACTGCGGCATCTACAGGCGGACCGGCTCCAAATGGCTACATCGGTGCCGGGCAGTCGTTCTTTGTCCGAAGTTTGACTTTCCCTGGCGGAAATGCGATTTTCAACAACAGCATGCGTTCGGCGGCCTACAGCAATACGCAATTCTTCCGTCAGGCGGAAGGAGTCAATCCGCAAACGGCCAATAACGAGGAAGACTTCGAGAAACACAGGCTGTGGCTCAATTTTACCACTGCTTCTACCTTCAGCCAAATCCTGGTAGGCTATGCCGAAGGGGCCACTTATGGCTGGGACCGCGGTTATGATGGTGTTCGCTTTGATTACGAAAACAGCAACTCGCTGTACTCGCTCGTCAATGGGGAACCGCAGGTCATCCAAGGAAGGCCGTTGCCGTTCAATGAATACGACGAAGTACCGCTCGGCTACATCTCGTTGGCCAACAACAGTGAATTTACGGTCCGCATCGACCACTATGACGGGGCTTTTGAAAACCAGAGCATTTACATCGAGGACAAATTGCTCAACGTAATCCACGACCTCAGGCAAAGTGGCTATACGTTTACGACAGCCCAGGGTCGTTTTGACGATCGTTTGGTATTGCGTTACACCAATGCGACATTGAGCAACAACAGTTTTGAGGTGGACGGTGTTTCTGCCTTCATCCACAACCGTACGCTTCATGTTGCCGCTACCGAAAACATTGCCGACATCACTGTGTATGAACTCAACGGAAAACTCGTTAAAACCTACCAAGGTTCGGAAACCAAAGTTTTTGAGGACGATTTCGTATTCGCTACCGGAATTTATTTCGCCAAAATCAAATTGGCCAGCGGGCGCATCGTCAACCAAAAGCTCATGAACAAATAAACCGTTTAAACACCGTTTCCAAAATCCGTTTCGAAAATGAAACGGATTTTTTTTGCCCTGACAGAAATGATTCTTTTAAAAAAGACTTTTTTTTACAACCTTTAGGTGTTCTAAATGCTCTTCGAAAGAAACCCCGTTGGTATGAAAAAAATATTATTTGTCCTCTTATTGAACGCTTCTGCCCTATTCGCACAGCACAACCGCCAGGAATGGGAAAAAGTGACCGCTTTTGAAAACGAAGGAAAAATCCAATCGGCCAATGAAGTCGTGTTGAAAATACACGCCGAAGCGGTCGCCAGCCAAGAGGAGACGCAAATCATCAAGTGTTTTTTTCACCTGGCAAAATACATGAGCTTACGCGAAGAACGCTCGGAAGAACAGATCCTGGACCTGCTCAAAAACGACTTGGCGAATGTTTCAATTCCATCCAAGGCCATCCTGCAACTCATCTATGCCAAGTGTCTGATCAATTATAAAAATGAAAATTGGGGCGAAATCCGCAGCCGGACAGCAATCGATTCGACTGCCTCGAAAGATTTCCTGACCTGGACAATCCAAGATTTTGAAGCGGAAATCAACAGCAGCTACCACAAAATACTAGAAAATGAAACGGTCTTAAAAAAGACATCGCTAACGGCCTACGAACCCTTGTTCAATTATTTTACCGTTGAAAAATTTAAGACGGAAACGTTGTACGAGTTTCTGCTCAAAGAAATGATTGCGAGTAAAGGGCCTGACATCAATTGGTATGATCCGCAAAATGTATCGCCAAGCACGCGCCAACTTTTTGCCAACACCACACAATTCCTGTCACTGCAACCCGATTCCCTGCCCCAGAAAAACCAACCGGTCCTGAAATTATTGCAACTGCTCGAAAAACAGGCGCCAACACCCGAGAACCAATTCCTGCGACTGCTTGCCTGCTACCAAAAAATAACACCAGCCGCGCCCGAATTGATCAAGGCATTGGAACGATTGCAAAAAACGACCACCGATCGGTTCCTGTTGCAAAAAATCCGGTATGAAAAAGTGGTGCTTTACGCCAATCGGGTTTCGAAAAATGAATTTCCCAATGGAAATATCGAGATGGTCAAAATCCTTGACAGCATCATCGCCGAAGACAACCATACCAATGCCTACAAACTCGCCATGGCCAAACGTGGCGAAATCACTTCGAAAAAAATCGCATTCAAGCTCGAGCGTTTCCTTTACAACAACCAACAGTCTCGGGCATTGATCACTTATAAAAACGTCGACAGCATTCGGATTTCTTATTTTAAGATTGACCACAAGACAATGAATCGGCTCGAATCCGATCAAAAGCCCGGCAGTATTTTGGAATCGATTGTCAAAAACAACTTACCGATACGGCGTTTTTCAAAGGCACTGGTCAACAAAAAAGACTATTACGAATATACCACCGAAGCAATCCTGCCACCTGTCGGGACCGGGGTGTACCTGGTTTATTTTGAATGCGATTCAGACAATCAAACGACCAAACCGTTCACTTATGACCTGATCACCGTAACCGATTTGGCCGCATTTGGACTCAGGGAAGCCGATCGGGAAATCTATCAGGTCGTCGACCGGAAAACCGGCAAACCTGTAGCAGATGCCTGGATACAAAACGGCCAACAAAAGGCCAAAACCGACAAAGCCGGGAAGGCCGTTTTTAAAATCAGTCCGAACGACCATCGGGGAACCCCGATCCTTTTTGCAAAAGCAGGTGACACGCTTCGAAATGCGAAGCCCTACATCGGCTATTTCGGCAAGCAAGACGACGAGGAGGAGGAAGAAAAGGTATCGGCCAAAGTTTCTATGTTCACCGATCGCGGCATCTACCGTCCGGGACAAACCGTCCATTTCAAGGGCATTGCGATCCAACAGAAGAAGCACAAAATGAGTACAATTGCGCAACTCAAACTCAAGCTGACCCTCAGCGACCCGCACTACAAGGACCTCAAGACACTCGAGGTCACAACCAATGAATTTGGTTCTTTCTGGGGCGAATTCACCTTGCCCAAAAATGCGGAAACCGGCGGTTACCAGATCGGCCCTGAAGAACCCGATGGTGTCGAAGACGATCCCAAATACAACAAAAGAAAAGACGAACATCCGTTTTGGGATCATGTCGATTTTGACACCGAGGATGCTTTTTTTAATGTGGAAGAATACAAACGTCCGAAGTTTGAGGTCGATTTCGAGACCATCAAAGAAAACCTAATGGTTGGCCAAAAAGCAAGCGTCACAGGAATAGCCAAGGCTTTTGCCGGAAGTATGGTGACCGATGCCGAAGTCCAGTACAGCGTGGTCCGCGACACTTATTATTCTGAAAAGCGATTCTATGGCACAAGAGAGACGGTCGCCACAGGCCAACTCAAGACGGATGCTTCCGGAAAATTCCACATCGATTTTATGGCTACGGCACCTGCGGGTTCCGACAAAAAAAATCGGCCGGTTTATCACTATACTGTCCAGGCGTCGGTAACCGATATCAATGGCGAAACGCACGATGGAAAATTGACTGCAAAGGCCGGCTACCATGCCTTGGAGTTGGGAATCGGCATGGCTGAAAAAGTACGCGCGAACGAAAAAAATACCCTCAAACTCTCCAGCACCAACCTCAACGGCCAACCCATTGCGACCAAAGGGACTATCACGATTTTTTTCCTCCATGCCCCGTCGGCGAAATTCAAGCAACGGATTTGGGAAAGACCCGAATTGGAAGGCATCCCGGATCCAGAATTCGAAAAATTATTTCCTTACGAGCACAACGAAAAGGCAACCGATGCCGTTGGGACATTGCGCCATACCATCAATGTGGATACCGAAAAAGAAAAACTGCTCGCGCTCGATTTTATGGCCAACTACGATTCGGGCGTGTACCGCGCAGAATTTACGGCCAAAGATGCCTGGGGCAACGAAATTACGACAAGCAAGAAATTCATCCTCCAGCAACCGAACGAATGGTTCGACGCCAACGCGATCGTCAGCCTCACCGCCATCAACCCATCTCCAGGCACCGACGGTTTTGTCGAATTGCAAATTACTTCGGTCATCCCTACGCTCTACCTTCACCTCGTGGGGGCGCACAACAACAATAATTTCTTTACCAAGGAAGTCGAACTGCGCGACCACAAAGCCATGGTCAGGATTCCGTTGCCGAAGGATTTTTACGGAAGCGTCAAGATTGGCTGTGAAACCTTTTTTGAAAACGACAGTTATTTCCCGAACCTGGAAGTAAAGGTCCGCCAAAAGAACCAAACATTGACCTTGGAAGCCGAAAGCTTTCGCAATAAAATTGAACCCGGAGCGGTTGAAAAATGGTCGTTCCAATTATCCGGCGACCCAAAATATGCCGCAGAAGTATTGGCCTCGATGTACGACAGCTCGCTCGATCAATTCAGCAGCAGCTATTGGAATCCAATCGAATTCGATGACCGCCATTACAATCCGTTCCTCCAACGCACCGTTTTAGGGATCCAAAAGTTGACGGCCAGAATCCACCAGAACAAGGCAAATCCGGCCGGATACAAGCTTCACAATGAAAGCATCCGGCTCAACTGGTTCGGGTTTCATTTCACACCCGACCCTTTCCAAATCGAGCCAAGCGATGCGTCTATCACCCGAAAATCACCCCAGCCCAGCAACCCCAAACTGGTTTATGGAACCGTCACCGACGTGTTTTCCCCATTGCCTTCGGTAGTGGTCAAGGTCAGGGGAACCGATCGCGCTACCCAAACCGATTTTGACGGTTATTACGAAATTGAAGCCTCACCGGGCGAAGTATTGGTTTTCTCCTTTTTGGGTTTCAGCGACGAATACATGATATTGGGCAGCTCAAAACTGGTCGACATGGACATGCAATCAGATGCCATTGCCGTCGGCGAAGTAGTCGTAACGGCCCAAGGCATCAGCAAGGAGAAAAAAGCGCTGGGCTATGCGGTCGCCGAAACCGATGAACGGACCTACGAAGGAAACGACAATTTGCTGAAAACCTTTACAGGCCGGGTAGCCGGGGTCGCCATTATCGAGGAAGACGATGCTTTGGCAGGGGCGGCTAAAAAAATAATTATCCGCGGCTACAGCACTTCGTCAGGTTCAACCGGAGCGCTCATCGTGATCGACGGGGTCGTTTCGGAAGTAACCGATATGGCGGGAATTATCGATGCCAATGTTGCCTCGATTACCATTCTAAAAGATTTTCAAGCCACCGCTTTGTATGGTTCCAGGGGTGCCAATGGCGTAATACTGGTGACCACCAAAACCGCCGTCAACGAATTGACCCAAGTCAAAGCGCGTACAAACCTTGCTGAAATGGCATTCTTTTATCCCGATTTGCAAACCGACAAGAAAGGACGGTTTTCTTTTAGTTTTACCGCCCCGGAGGCATTGACCGAATGGAAATTCCGCCTGCTTGCCCACAATAAAAAGGCGGAATCCGGATACTTCCAACAGTCGGTTCTCACACAGAAAGACATCATGGTATTGCCGAATTTCCCGAGGTTTTTGCGCGAAAAGGACACCCTAACGCTGACGGTCAAAGTTTCGAATGTAACAGACCAGCCCAAATCGGGCAACGCGCTGCTGCAACTTTTTGATGCCTCGACCATGCGGGCCATCGATGGGCAAACAGCCAACGGCGACAACCTGCGCAATTTCACCATCGTCCCATTCGGCAATACCACCGTCAGTTGGAAAATTGTCGTTCCCGAAGGCGTCCAGGGCATCCAATACAAAGTGCTCGCAAAAGCGGGTCGTTTTTCTGACGGGGAAGAAAACATCCTGCCGGTTCTGAGCAACAGGATGCTGGTCACCGAATCCATCCCGATTTGGGTCAAGGGAAATTCGAAAAAGGAATATGTTTTCGACCACCTCAAAAACAACACTTCGGCCACCCTCCGGAACCAACTGTTCACTTTGGAGTACACCGCCAATCCTATCTGGCTGGCGATCCAATCATTGCCTTACCTGATGGAATATGAGCACGAATGTGCCGAGCAGACCTTTGCGCGTTTTTATGCCAATGCATTGGCTTCGGACATCATCGGCAACCATCCGAAATTGGCTGCGGTATTGGATACTTGGCGCAAAGACGGCCAGTTGGTTTCTGCACTCCAGCGCAACGAAAAGCTACAGTCGATCGTACTTTCAGAAACGCCTTGGCTCAACGATGCACAATCGGAAGAAGAAAAGAAAAAAAGGCTCGCCCTGCTTTTCGATCTCGAAAAAATGAAACAATCCCAACAGGCCACGTTTGATCAACTCAAAAAGAAACAGCTTGCTTCAGGCGCGTTTGCGTGGTTTGCCGGCGGAGGCGAAAGCGAATTCATCACGAGGCACATTTTAGCCGGTCTGGGGCATCTGCAAAAACTCAATACCAAAGGGCTCCCGGCAGAAAAAATAACCGAAATCACCCAAACCGCACTGCCATTTCTCGACGGTAAATTCAATGCTGCGGTTGCATCGCAAAACCAAGCCAAACTGGCCCTTCCGAGAAACCGTTACAGCGAATTGCATTACCTGTACACGAGAAGCTTTTATCTTGCGAAATATCCCGTCAATGAAGGTACCCAAAAGAACATTGACCGGGAACTGCGGGCACTCCAATCGGGTTGGCTCGGTTTATCGTTGTATGAAAAAGGCATGGCAGCCTTGGTGCTGTACCGTTTCGGGGAGGCGCAGACTGCCCACAAAATACTGGCCCACCTCAAGGAAACCGCTTCGACCCATACCGATTGGGGCATGTATTGGAAAGGCAATGATACCGGACACCATTGGTACCAAGCGCCCATTGAGACGCAGGCATTGCTGATCGAAGCCTTTTCCGAAATCAGTCGCGACAACCAAGCGATAGACGAAATGAAAGTCTGGCTCATCAAATCGAAGCAAAACAGGAATTGGCCGACGACGAAATCGACCACCGAAGCCATTTACGCCCTGTTGCTTCAAGGCAGCGATTGGCTCAGCGTAAAGGGCAATACCGAATTCAAGATAGGAAATGAAAAAATCCTGACGCAAAAATTGGCCGACAATGCCGCCGAAGCCGAAACGGGTTACCTCAAACTGAACTGGCAACCCGAAGATATCAAGCCTGAAATGGCGCAATTTTCGATTCAAAACAAATCAACGGTGCCCGGTTACGGCGGAGCGTATTGGCAGTATTTTGAAGATTTGGACCAAATCAAATCGGATGGGAAAAGCGTACTTTCGGTCAAGAAGGAATTGTATATAAAGTCGAATACCAACCAGCATTTGCAACCCATCGGCCAACAGAATCTGCCCAAAATCGGCAGCCTGGTCACGGTCCGCCTGGTCATCACCGCCACGGAAAACATGGAATACGTGCACCTCAAAGACCTGCGCGCTTCCTGCTTTGAACCGGTCGATGTATTGTCTGCTTACCATTGGAACAGCGGCCTGGGCTATTACCAGAGTACACGCGATGCAGCCACGCATTTCTTTTTCGATGCGATTGCCAAAGGAACCTATGTCATCGAATACGACATCCGTGTCAACAATACGGGGAATTTTTCGAATGGCATCAGCACCATCCAAAGCATGTATGCGCCTGAATTTTCGAGCCACACCCAAGGCATCCGCATCCACGTGCCCGAATAGATCAAGAGTATAATCCACAAAAAAAATCCGGCTCAGTTTCCCATGCCGGATTTTTTTTTATGCTAAGTTTCTATCAGATTATTTCGCAATCGTCATCTCGTCTACGATGTGCTTGGCACTCGAGAATTTGTCGATGACCCAAAGCACATAACGGATGTCCACGTTGATGGTTCTTTGCAGATCCTTGTCGAAGATCACGTCGCCGGCCATGGCCTCGATGTTGCCGTCGAAAGCCAAACCGATGAGTTCGCCCTTGCCGTTCAATACCGGTGAACCTGAGTTACCGCCGGTGATGTCGTTGTCGGTCAGGAAGTTCACGTGCATCGAACCGTCTTTGTCCACATAACGGCCAAAATCTTTGGTCTTGTTCATGTCGAGCATTTTGGTCGGCAAATCGAATTCGGCATCGCCTTTTTTGTATTTCTTCACCAGACCGTCCATGGTCGTGTAGTTGTTTACTTTGGCATCGTTGCGTTTATCGGCCGGCAAAGCGCGTACTTTCCCGTAAGTCAGACGCAAGGTCGAGTTCGCATCCGGATACTGGATCGTGTTCAATTTCGATTCCCTCAAACCTTCCACGAGGTTGCGGAACGCCTTGGCGAAATCATTTTCCAACTGCGCCTGCTCGTCCGATTTCTTGCGGAAATGCGTCACAATATCATTCGACATCTGGTACAACGGATCGTTGGCTACCGTTTCTGCATTCGGATTTTTCAAGAACGCCTCAACCGATTGTTTCGAAGCAAACATACTTTTCGCAGTCGCATCGTTGACCCAAGCCGTGAAGTTTCCGCCGTTGGTCGCTTTTTCCTTGGCCACCATCGGAGCCAATCCGTACTCGGCACCTTTGGCCGCATACAAATTCAATTGCGCCGTAAAGATGTCTTTCTCTGCAGGAGCGTAGAATTCGGTGTAGAACGCTTCGAGTTGCTCGTTGATTTTTGGCAACATCTCGGCTCTCTTGGCTTCGTTTTCCTTGCTGTAAGCCATCAAAGCGTTACCCAAGGTCTGTGGCATCAAACCGTAAGCCGAGGTACGGATCATTTGCGTCACGTAGTTGTCGTGGCGCGACTTGATGTTGGTCTTGTCGTAGAAATTGTTGATGGTCGAAACGACGTTGCCGTATTTCTCCTTGTTCTCGGCCTTGTTCGCCCAAGTGTTGAATTTGGCTTCCTGCGCCGCTTTGGTCTTCGCGGTTCCGTGCTTGGTCAGCGCGTCGATCATTCCCTGACGGTTTTTCCAGTAGTTGGCCGTCTGTGCATATTTAGAAGCATACATGAGGTTGACTTTCTCATCCTTGTCCATGTACTTTTTCATGTTGTCCATTCCCGTTTTGGCCCCTTCTACCCAAGCAGGATAAGCATATTTTACGTTCTGCTCGATCCCGTTTGCCGGCATCCAACGGTTGGTTCTTCCCGGATAACCCAAAATCATCGCGAAGTCGTTCTCCTTTACGCCTTTCATGCTCACTGGCAAGTGGTGTTTCGGGTGCAAAGGCACGTTGTTTTCTGAATATTCGGCTGGATTTCCGTCTTTGTCGGCGTAGACGCGGAACATCGAGAAATCGCCGGTGTGGCGTGGCCATTCCCAGTTGTCGGTGTCGCCACCGTATTTTCCGATGCTTTCCGGCGGCGTACCGACCAAACGCACATCTTTGAAATCCTGGTAAACAAAATAGTAATATTCATTGCCTTGGAAGAACGGACGCACCGATACGGTGTATTTTCCGCCTTCGCTGTTTTCTTTTTCAATCGAAGCGATTTCCTGTTGGATCGCCTTGTTTCTTTCGGCCTCGGTCATTTTGTCGTTGACTTTCGACAAGATTCTTTTGGACACATCGTCCATTCTGACGAAGAAACGAACGAACAGCGATTTCGGCTTCATCTCGGCTTTTCTGTTGGCCGCCCAGAAACCATTCTTGAGGTAGTTGTTTTGTTCAGAAGACAACTCGGCAATCGCGTCGTAACCGCAGTGGTGGTTGGTCAGGATCAATCCGTCTTTCGAAATGATTTCCGCGGTACAGCCCCCGTTGAACTGCACGATCGCATCTTTGAGACTGTGGTTGTTGATGCTGTAGATTTCCTCGGCAGTCAACTGTAAGCCCATTTTCTGCATGTCCCTGTGGTTGAGCCTTTCGATAAACATCAGGAACCACATCCCTTCGTCGGCCTTCACGCTCATCGGCAACAGCATGACTGCGGCGATCAGGGAAAAAATAAATTTCTTCATATTGTTTAAGTTGTAAATTAGTTAATACGCGTTAGTAGTCTGCCCAAAATTGATTTTGTTACATTTCGTTGAAAACTAAAGCGCTTTTTCGGATGCGCGAATATAGTTCATTTTGGCGATTGTCAAGAGGAATCGGATAAAAAACGATAACGTTGTAGTTCTTTTTTAACTTTTGTTTTGTTAGCTCCAACGAAGTTATTTCTTTTGATTTATTTTTTACATTTGGAGCAAAACCAAACGATGAGAAAACCATACGCCTTAGTAATTTCGCTTACTTTCGCGAGCCTTGCCACAGCTCAAAATCCGGTGGACCGAGACCCTTCGTTCAACGTGATGGCGATGCCCGAAAACCATTACTTTATCGAAAACCACATCACCGATATCGACCGCCAAACCGACGGCAGACTACTCGTGATTGACTACAAAGTCAACAAATCGCGGTTCGTGCGTTTGGACAACAATGTGCTCGACACCAATTTCAGCACCCATTTTACCGGCGGCGACATCGAACATTTCGTATTGCAGCCCGACGGTAAGATCATCGTTTCAGGCGGACACACTCAATTCACCCAATACGATGGCGTGGATTGCAACAAAATTGTCCGGCTCAACAACGACGGCACACTCGACAATACTTTCGATGTATCCGAACTTCAGGCGTATGCCTATGGCGCCATCAATGACCTGATTTTGCAACCCGATGGCAAGCTCTTGTGCCTGGGGTCTTTCTCGAATAATTTTTCGGATTACCATTACGCGATGCGCCTCAATGCCGACGGAAGTATCGATTCCCCATTAGAAGCCGGACGCGAATTCATGCGCAATACCTTTGCCCCAGACGGCAAGATGGTATGTGTATCCAAAACGGGGGACGATCCGTTTGCGATTGTCCGGTACAATACCGACGGGACACTTGATTCTGGTTTTACACCTTACCCAATCATCGATGCCACATTTGTGGTACAAGCCGATGGCAAAGTGGTGGTCGCCAATTTCGAACCCATCCCATTCAGCAATGCCGTTGCACTCACGGTACGGCGATTGCTCACCAACGGTTCGATTGATCCTTCCTTCCAAACCAGGACTTTTGCGCATTACTACGCTACTTCCTTTAATGGTGTTGCCATCAGGGACATCAAGTTGCAAACCGATGGAAAAATCCTGATCACTGGAAACTTTACCCATTGCGATGGCGCGTACCATTCCGGGGTCATCCGACTCAATACCGACGGCAGCATCGACAATACTTTCCAAACCTTACACGGCCTTGAACCTGGCTTTTCCAATTCGGGAACCGAAAACGCCCACATGGTATTGCAGCCCGACGGCAAGTTAATCATCGCAAGTGATTTCGGTTTGTTCAACAAAGAAACGGTCAACAATATCGTGCGCCTCAACCCTGACGGCAGCCGCGACCAGACACTGCACAATTTCGTCAAGGGATTCAACCAGACAGTCACCCGATCGGTCGTTCAAGCCGATGGCAAGATCATCGCCTCTGGCTATTTTACCGATTACAATGGCCATACCGCCAACCAACTCGCGCGCCTGAATCCTGACGGCAGCTTCGATTCTTCTTTCAATTGCGGATACGGGCCGCGAAAAAACGGAAACCCGACGCATTGGGGCGACTGGCTCACGATACTGCCGCTCTCCGATGGCAAAATCGTCATCGCTGGTTTCCAGATGCTGCATTATGACACAACACCCGTACCCAGGATTGCAAGACTCCATCCGGACGGCAGCCTTGACACGACATTCAATACCGGAACCGGATTCGACATGGAGGTGCATTGTGGTGTTTTACAAGCCGACGGGAAAATGATTTTTGGCGGGTATTTTGAAAATTACAACGGGATCCCTAAACGATTCCTGTTGCGCTTGAATGCTGACGGCTCCCTGGACAATACGTTCAACGTAACCGACTTGTCACTGCCATTTGCGCCGGTCAAAATGCTCCTGCAAACCGACGGAAAGATTGTGGTGCAACTCAGTTCTACCAACCAATTGTTCCGATTCAATACCGATGGTTCGCGCGACACCGGGTTTGTTGCGCCGAGTGGATTTGGGATGTCACACAAACTCAAATGCCTGCAGCCCGACGGCAAACTGATTGTGGCCAACACCAATACCAATGTCGGGGTGACACGGCTCAATCAAAACGGTTCGATAGATACCGGCTTTTCCACTTTTGGTGTATTCCCATTGGAAGTTTCGGATGCGGCTGTAGATTCGGACGGGAAAATAGTGATCTGGGCTTCGGAAAAAATGTTCAGGCTCAACCCCGACGGAACGCCCGACGCCACTTTCGCTACCCCGATCGGGTTCGACCGCGGCGGATTGTACACCCAGTTGCACATCCAGCCCGACGGAAAAATATTGTGTCTTGGGGAATTCCGCACCTTTGAAGGCGAATCGCACAACCGCATCCTACGGTTGATGGGTAATTCGGTTTTGGCCACCACCGATTTCACGGTTTCTGAAACTGCGGGTCTGTATCCGAATCCTGCTTCGAATGTACTGCACATCGCCAAGCCGAAGGACAGCAGCCTTTTGTCGGTCGCCATCCATAATTTACTCGGCCAGCGCGTTATTTTTAAACAAACAGATTTGGAAAATATCGACGTGTCGTCTATGGCAAAAGGCCATTACATTGTCAGGCTGGCCACCGATCGCGGCATGCAAAACCTTAGGTTCATCAAGAACTAAAACAAAAAAGCCTCCCAGTTGCGGAGGCTTTTTTTATGCGTTGAGCAACGTCCAAAGTTTGTCTTTGAGTTCGGTCAAGCCCTGCTGGGCGACAGAAGAAATAAATTGGTACGACATGCCTTTAAAGTCTTTGTCGAGTTGCTTTTTCATCTCGGCCTTGAGTTCCTCGTCGAGCATGTCGCTTTTGGAGATCACGATCATGCGCTCCTTATCGAGAATCTCCGGATTGTAACGACGCAATTCATCAATCAGGATGTCGTATTCTTTCTTGATGTCGGTTGCATCGGCCGGAATCAGGAACAGCAAAATCGAATTGCGCTCGATGTGTCGCAGGAAATAATGCCCAAGCCCCTTTCCTTCGGCCGCGCCTTCAATGATTCCCGGAATATCGGCAATCACAAACGACTGGAAGTCGCGGTAGGCCACAATTCCGAGATTCGGTTTCAAGGTCGTAAACGGATAATCGGCAATCTTGGGCTTGGCTGAAGTAAGCACCGACAACAAGGTCGATTTTCCCGCATTCGGGAAACCCACCAATCCTACATCGGCCAACAATTTGAGTTCAAGCACAATGTCTTTTTCTTCAGGCGGCATGCCAGGCTGCGAATAACGCGGCGTCTGGTTGGTCGAACTGCGGAAATGCCAGTTGCCGAGACCGCCTTTGCCCCCTTGGGCGACGATCCTTTTTTCGCCGTCTTCGGTGATTTCAAACAGGATTTCGTTGGTGTCTTTGTCACGGACGACCGTTCCAAGCGGCACCTCGATGTATTTGTCTTCGCCGTCGGCTCCAGTGGAACGCGCGCTTCCGCCATCTCCACCGTGACCGGCCTTGACGTGCTTGGCGAACTTGAGGTGGAACAACGTCCACAACCCTTTGTTGCCCACAAGATAGACGTGACCGCCCCGGCCGCCGTCACCGCCGTCAGGACCACCTTTTTCGATGAATTTCTCGCGGTGCAGGTGCGTGGAGCCCTTGCCTCCTTTTCCTGAGGAGACGTATATTTTTACGTAGTCTACGAAATTGCCTTCGGTCATTCTTTCTGTTCTTTATTCAAAATTTATCATTCCCCATTCGATTTGAGCGCTAACAAATCAGCGAAACAAATCTTCAATTTTATTCTTTCAACGATCGTACAATCACCTTGTCTATTTTCACTCCGTCCATATCGATTACTTCGAGTTCGAAGTTTTGCCACTGCAATTTCTCGCCTTCTTTCGGGATGTGCGAGAGCTCGGTCATGATGAGCCCGCTGACGGTATTGACCTCATAATCGTTGGTGAGTTCGTCGAGTTCGAAATAGGTCAGGAAATCGTGCAGCGAATAATGGCCGTCGACAATCCAACTGCCGTCTTCGCGTTGCACCAGTTGGAAATCGTCCTTGTAAAATTCGGCCGCATCACCTACGAGTGCCTCGAGAATGTCGTTGAGCGTAATCACCCCTTGAAACACCCCATATTCATCAGAAACAAAAGCGTAATGGATGCCGCTTTTCTTGAAATTCTCAAGCGCCTTGTAAGCTGTCGTGTGTTCGATGATGAACGGCGCATCGGTCATGATCTGCGCAAGGTTGAAATTCTCCTCGCCGAAATGCGCGAATATATTTTTAAGGTTGACCACACCCACAATATCGTCATGGTTGTCTTTGTAGACCGGATAAATCGAGTGCAGTTCCTTGAGCATCAAATCGCGGACGGATTCCTTGTCGGCTTCGAGCGGCAGGAACACGACAGATTTCCTGTGCGTCATTAAAGAGTTGACTTTGCGGTCGCCGATGTGGAACACGCGCTCCACAATGTCCTGCTCGATTTCCTGGATCTCGCCGCCTTCGGTGCCTTCCTTGATGATGGCCTTGATTTCTTCCTCGGTGACTTTGCCGTCGGCTGAGGGCTTGATCATGAGGACTTTCAAGAGCGCCTCGGTAGAAACGGTCAAGAGCCAGATGAACGGCGCGGTGATGATCGAAATCCATTTCATTGGGATCGCAACCGATTTGGCGATTTTCTCCGGATAATTCAAACCGATTCGTTTAGGCAACAGTTCCCCGAGAACGAGTGAGAAAAACGTCAAAACGACAACAACGACACCTACCGCGATGGATTCCGCATAGGGTTTCAACGAAGCGAAACCTTCTACAAAAGTCTGCACGTCGGTCGTGATCTTGTCGCCCGAGAAAATACCCGTCAAGATCCCGATCAAGGTAATTCCGATTTGTACGGTCGACAGGAATTTGTTGGGCGAATTGGCCAGATCGAGTGCGGTCTTGGCGCTCGCGCTGCCTTTCTTGGCGGCATTTTCGAGACGGTTTTTACGCGCCGATATGAGCGCGATTTCGGACATCGAAAACACGCCGTTTAATATGATCAGAAATAATATAATTAGTATCTCCATAGTTCTTTTTTCATCGGAACCCTAGCCCCGATAGTAGTGAAAATCCTTTTTTGCCGTGAGACTTCTCCCTTCGGTCGACACGAGCGTCAGCGAACTGGCGCCAGCAAATGACAACCTGCAAAAAAGATTGCAACGGATAGCGGGAAAATGCTCCTATAAATTGTCAATCACACTGCTCAAACGCTCGGTAATCTCTGCGATCGACCCGATGCCGTTGACGGCGTGAAATTTACCCTGCTTGGTGTAATATTCCATGAGCGGGGCGGTTTTTTCGTTGTATTCCTGGTAACGGTTGCGGATCTTTTCCTCGTCCTGATCGTCGGCACGGCCGCTGGTTTTGCCGCGTTCGAGCAAACGCGCGACGAGGATTTCATCGTCGGCTTCGAGTGCGATGGTGGCGGTATTTTCGCAGCCTTTATCGGCTAAAATTTGGTCCAATGCTTCGGCTTGCGAAATCGTTCTTGGGTAACCGTCGAATAAAAACCCGTTGGCGTCTGGGTTGCAATCTACAGCATCTTTGAGCATTTTGGTCGTGATTTCATCTGGAACCAAATCGCCGCGGTCGATGATTGCCTTGGCCATTTTGCCAAGCTCGGTGCCGTTCTTGATGTTGTGGCGGAAAATATCGCCGGTCGACAAATGCACCAAATTGTATTTTTCTTTTAAGAATTCTGCCTGCGTTCCTTTACCCGCGCCCGGTTTTCCGAATAAAACGATGTTGATCATTTTGAATTATGAATTATTAAAATATGAATTTGACCCGAGGCGCAGCCGAATTGTATGGTGCGCAACGGAATAAGTTAGTCTGCGAGTTGGTAAACTTCCGGCAAGTTCCTGCCGAGACCGTCGTAATCGAGTCCGTAGCCGACGATGAATTTGTTCGGGATGCGGATGCCGATGTAGTCGATCTTGATGTCCTTTTTGTAGGCTTCGGGTTTGAAGAACAGGGTCGCAATCTTGAAATGCTTGACGTTTTGTTGCTTGAACAACGCCTTGAGTTCTTCGATGGTGTTGCCGGTATCGATGATGTCTTCGATGATGACGACGCTCCTGCCGGTTAAATCCTGGTTGAGCCCGATGAGTTGCTTGACTTCGTTGGTGGATTGCGTTCCTTCATAGGAGGCCATTTTGATGAAGCTCACTTCGCACGCATGGCTGTAATGTTTCATGAAATCGGAGACGACCATGAACGCGCCGTTGAGGATTCCGACAAAAATCGGGACTTCATCGGCAAAATCGGCTTCTACCTGGTGCGCCATTTCGGCAATCGCAAAATCGATTTCCTTGGCAGAGATGAACGGAACAAACTGTTTATCGTGTAGTTGTATCACTAGTTTTCAGTTAGAAATAAGTTGCAAATATAAGTTTTAAATGGCGTTGCAGCCAAAGATAAATGTAGTTATTGGTATTTTTTAATTGTGTTAAAAGTGTTTTAATATTCGGGATGCGATTCGAGTGGGTATTTTTATCGTATTTTGCCAAGATCCGCAATCAAAACGCTTCCCTTTTGTACACTTTGTGAAAATCATTAACATTATTTAATGACAATAACGAATTTTAAAACCTATCTTTACAAGATACCAACCCAAAATCTAAAGAGATGAAGACAGCCGATTTAACCATTTTTTACGCAGACGACGATCTCGAGGATTTGGAATTTTTCACCGAAGTGACCAACGCGATCGACCGCGAAATTACCGTCGTAACGCACCAATGCGGGGACGAATTGATTGACGCTTTGCACAATCCGCCGCCATCGCCACACATTATTTTTCTCGACCTCAACATGCCCGGCAGGAATGGCTTCGATGTGCTCGAGGAGCTCAAAACCAGCGAACACCTCAAGGAAATTCCGGTCGTGGTTTTTTCGACTTCAAACGATGAAAAGAACATTGCCAAAAGCCGCGAGCTCGGGGCCAATTATTACCTGCCCAAACTCGGGTCTTATGAGAGTTTCAAGAAATCGATCGAAGACACGTTGAACATTAACTGGAACACTTTCGAACCCACAGCACATAACTTTTTATACAGCGCCTAGCTTTTAACTGATGACAAACGACGCAACGACCAGCACTTTTTTAGACCATTTAAGAACCCGCACAAATACTTCGCATCAAAAACTGGAAAGCCTTCCGGTTTCGGCTTCGATCCTTTCGGAAACGATAACCGTAGCAGATTATGCCCGCTATTTACAATTGATGCATGACGTGGTGCAGCAAACCGAAACCTTGATTTTTCCGATCCTTTCGGATGTGGTTCCCGATTTGGATGCCCGCAGAAAAACACAATTGCTGGAAAATGATTTGGCGTTTATCGGCGCAACGATCCAACCGATGAACCGCGTTTTCGATGCGACCGATTTTTCATTGCCCTTTGCGCTCGGTATCATGTATACGGTAGAAGGTTCGTCGCTGGGCGGCCGTTTCATCCTCAAGAACATCCAGTCGGTTTTGGGGTTTGATGAAAACAATGGCGCCAAATATTTTGCCGGATATGGTAACAAAACGGGCAGCCATTGGAAAAATTTCCTGCACGTCTTGACCGAATATGAGCAACAACACGGCGATTCCGAAGCAATCATCGCGGGCGCGCAATTCGCCTTCGATGCCATACACGATCACTTCTTAACCGCGGGCAGGCATGAAAATTAAGGACATCGTCAACCGCGACATCGTCAACCTGACCAACTGCGACCATGAACCGATTCATATTCCGGGAAGCATCCAGCCACATGGTTTCTTGCTTGGCATTCATCCGGAAAGCCGCAACATTGCTTTTTGCAGCGGCAATGTCGAAACCTATTTGGGGGTTGCGTACCTGCAATTGCTCGACAAAAATTTCGATGCGGTTTTTGGCCCCGAAAGTGCGCAACTCCTGACCCATTACATCCACAACAACCTCATGCTTTCGGCGGCACCGCTCAAGATGGTACTCAACGGAACCACTTTTCAATGCGGATTGCACCACAATGGGAAATTGTACATCCTCGAGGCCGAACCGGTCAGCGACCATAAAAACCTGACCGATGTATACAGCCAAACAGTGCAGTTTGTCTCTTACATGAACAACACGCATACGCTCAAGGACCTCTGCGACCTCGTGGCCAAAGGAACGCGTGAAATTACCGGTTACGACCGTGTGATGGTGTACCGTTTCGACAAGGAATACAACGGGGAAGTTTTTGCCGAAAGTTGCCGCAACGACCTCGAACCGTTTCTCGGATTGCATTACCCGCACACCGATATTCCGCCACAGGCCAGGGAATTGTACCTCAAGAACCTGTTGCGCATTATCGTTGACATCAATTACACACCGGTCCCGATCTACACAATCGACGATACGCCCGGGAAAAACCTCGACATGAGCCTGTCGGTGTTGCGCAGCACCTCGCCGATCCATGTCGAATATTTGCAGAACATGGGCGTTGGCGCGACGCTGACCATTTCGTTGATCCACCGCGGCAAGTTGTGGGGACTCATTGCGTGCCACCATTATTCGCCCAAAAACATTTCACCCGAAATCCGTTTGGCCGCACAGTTGCAGGGACAATTCATTACCTCGCAAATAGAAGTCAGGCAGTCGAATGAGGAATACGAAATTTCGAGAAGGATCAACATTTCACTCGAAAAAATCAACAGCCTGAACCTTCCGCCGATCCACGAATCGTTCAAGATCATCAGCATCAACCCTGATCTGCTCAGGCTTTGCAACGCTGCCGGGGTTTCGCTTTTGATCGGCAATAAATTGTACACCAATGGCCTGACACCTACCGAAACCGAGATCAAGACGCTTTCGGCCTGGCTTTCGGCCCAGGCGCACAACGCGAGTTTCTCGACCGACAAGTTGATCCATTTTTTGCCCGACATGCGGCAGTTGTGCGAAACGGTATCGGGAATCGTCTACCATTCGCTCGGCAACGACAACAACATCATTTGGTACCGGCCTGAAAATTTGACGGAAGTCAACTGGGGCGGCGATCCGAACAAGGCGATCATCAAGGACGAGAAAGGACTGCATCCGCGCAATTCCTTCAATTTATGGAAGCAGATCGTCAAGAACCGCAGCAAGGATTGGTTGCAACCCGAACTCAACGCGGCCGCCAATTTCGCGCACACGTTGCAGAAACAGATCGGTTTGCTGTTGCTCAGCGAGGAAGAAGAAAAGTCGCGCAACCTCAACAACATCCTCAAGGCGACCAATGCCGAACTTGAGAACATCAACTGGATCAGTACGCATGACCTACAGGAACCGCTGCGCAAAATCCAATTGATTTCTTCGCGTTTGCTGACCAAGGAAGACGAGCATTTTTCGGACAGTGCACTCGATGCCTTGCAGCGCATCAACAATTCGGCCAACCGCATGCAGACCTTGCTCATCGACATCCTCAAATACACACGCATCAAGTACACCCAGGACGCTTTTGAACCGACCGATCTCAATGCCGTTCTCGAAGATGTTTTGGCCGATTTCAAGGAAGTCATCCGCGAGAAAAATGCCGAGATTACTTTCGACAGGCTTCCGGTCATCGATGGGATTCCGTTTTTGCTCAAACAGCTTTTTTCGAACATCATCCTCAATTCGCTCAAATATGCCGCGGCGGAAAGGCATCCGGTCATCCGGATTGCGGTCTCAGACAAATTAGAGACGCACCCAGAGGTGAGCCATCCTTGCCATGTCATCCGTTTTGCGGACAACGGCATCGGTTTCAATCCCAAGTACGCCGACAACATCTTCAACATTTTCTCGCGTCTGCACAGCATTGCGGAATATGCCGGTTCGGGCGTGGGCTTGGCGTTGTGCCGCAAAATCATGCAGACCCATGAAGGAGGCATTTGGGCCACCGGTGTGGAAAACGAAGGGGCAACCTTTACTTTACTATTTCCTTGCAAATCAAAAAATTAACTTTTATTTCAAGAATACACGGTATTTTTTAAACTTAATTTAGCATTTGCTTGGTTTGACTAAAAATTCTATAACAATTCAAGAAATTCTTATAACATCGCTCTTGGGCATCGGCAATAGATTTGTGAAATAACTTAATCAAAAATAATTGCCATGAAAAAGATCAAATTAATTCTATGTGTAGTTGCCGCTACAAGTCTCGGATTTGTATCGTGTAACAATGACGACGATTCGGATGCGCCGGTGGTCGTAAATCCGGTTGCGATTGCCGGTACGTATAACCTGACGGCGGCCAACACCGGAAATCCAACCGATTTCAACGAAGACGGCACCGAAAACACCAACCAACTCCTCGAAAGTACCTGTTACGCCGGGAACAAAATGGTATTCAATGCCGACGGTTCTTTTGCCTGGCAGATGAACAACATCCTGGTAGACAGCGGAACCGGTAACTCGGCCTGCGATGACTACCTCGCTTTGGGAACCTGGACACTTGAGAGCGGCACCGGAACCAGCGCGGTAATCAATGTGACTTATGAAGCCGAAAACGGTGAAGATGTCGACATCACGCTCAACAAAACCGGTACAGAATTGCAATGGTATTCCTTGTTGGGTCCTTACCCGGACAAAAATGACGACGGCGGTGCCTTCAACCAGATCGGTGAGTTCGAGTTGTTGTTCACCAAACAGTAAACGCGTTTATTTTTAATAGTGAGGCCCGGATTTTGTCCGGGCTTTTTTATATTTATCATCCCAATCCAATTCTATGGCAGTCAATAAAATGTTGTACCAAAGCATCGCCAACAGCACGGCGCATCGCCCCATTCGCGATTACAACGCCGGTCTTATTTTTGAAAATCCCGAACTTTTGAAGGATTTGATCGCGGTGGCTTTGGACGTATCGGACAAACACCACCACAAAGCCTGCTGGATTTTGGAATTGGTATTGGAACGACACATCGGCTGGCTTTCACCGCATCTCGATGATTTCTGTGCCAAACTGCCCTTGCTCAAACACGATGGAGCGATGCGTTCGATGGCTAAAATTTGCCAATTTGCCGCAGAAAGACATCTTGAGCGCAGGGATTTCCTGAATGAATCGCATCTGAAAAGCATTGCCGAAACCTGTTTTGACTGGTTGATTGGCCAAGCGAAAGTGGCCACGAAAGCCTATGCCATGCGCGCGCTTTACCAAATCGGGAAGTTGCAGGACTGGGTTTATCCCGAACTTCAAAGCATCCTCGAGATGGGTTATCCGGACCACAGCGCGGCCTACAAAGCCGCATCCAAGGACATCTTGCGTCGAATCCGGTAATTTTTAATTTGTTAAAAGTGAATGGGCTTCGATAGTTTTTACGATATTTGGCCAAAATTATACCTATGAAAACATTGAAAAAAATTGGTGCGCTGCTTTTGCTCAGCTTGTCTGTTTCACTTGTTTCGTGCAACAGCGACGACGATGACAACAAACCGATCATTCCAGGCCCTCCAACAGGAACCGACATCCGTTATGAAGTGGAGACTTCGGCCAATATCATTAAAAAAATCCGTTATAAAAAAGGAAACGACCAATTTGCTTTCGGATACAGCACACCCGACTCGCCCAACTCCTGGTTCATGACCATTATCGTTGATTTTGTCGATCAACCCATGACGGCAGAAGCAGAAGTAACCATGAAAAACGATACCGGTTTTGAGCAGAGCTACACTTTCCAGATTTTCGAAGACAATGAGGTCGTAGCGACCGTTTCGGGGGTACTTGAATCTTCGAACGCAGAGATCATCAAGAACATCACCCACGAGGTAGATTATAATCCATAAAAAAAGCCGCTTTTGCGGCTTTTTTTTGTGCCCTAGACTGGACTCGAACCAGCACACCCGGGGGCGCTGCGACCTGAACACAGTGCGTCTACCAATTTCGCCACTAGGGCATTCAGGGAGCACAAAAGTACTACTATTTTCGAGAAAACAAATAGCCTTGGCCAATTTTAGCACAAATAGGTTCGATTCTTAGGTTTATTCCTTTTCGAGTACATTTTTTAGGTTGGACAAACTGGTCTCCATGTCTTTCCCGAGCATCTTCTCGAAATCCATGAAAAGCAACATGATGTTCATCGGGTATTTCATGCCGCTGCTGAAACCCCATACCACCACAGTCGTACCGTTGCCGTCTTCCTTGGTTTCCATCCAGGCATCGGCTTTGCCCTCGAAGGGTTTGATGAACCTAATTTCGTGTTCGATGCGTTGCCCTTCGACCATCGATTTGATTTCCTGTTCGCCTTTGCCGACCTGTTTGTTGTCGCTGTCCCAGGCATAGACAAACCCGACAGTACCGTCGGTGCCGCGCAATTCCTTGCGATGGTTGGGATCGGTCATGAACCATTTGTTGTAGCGCATGGCATTCTGTGTGTGTTTGACAAAATCAAAGACTTCCTGTCTGGATTTGTTGATTGCAATTTGTCGCTGCAACGAATAATTCTTCTTGACAAACATCGCGACGATGAGCACCAACGCGATGAGTCCGCCGACGGTTCCGAGTATGTAAATTACGATTTCCATCTTCGACACTTATTTGGCCGCAAAAACTGCAGTGTAATGGCTTCTGTAAGCGTAAATCAGGAACAAGTTGGCGACCAAAACACCTATGGCTATTGGCAATCCTTCGGGCGCCACCATCGCATGTGTCATAAAAATATTGACCGAAATCGGCAAAATCACCAAATTGGCCAACGGCACGAAACGGCCGATGACAAAGGACAGTCCGCAAATCAACTCAAGCGATTTGACAAGGTTCATCAAATAACCCGAAGCCATCAGACCTTCGGTAAAAGTCTTCAACGAACCGTCAGGCGGTGTTGGCGGCGGCGGGCCGAAAAAATAAAAGCACGAAGCAAAAAGGAACATCAATCCCAGAAGGACGCGAACAATAATCGTTGCAATTCTCATAATTTAAAGGTTTGGTTAGTAATTGTTGTTGGTTTTATTTTAAACGGAAATCGACAATTCTTCAATCTTTTCGAGTGCTTTGTCCCAGGCGACCGACATCATGTCCATCCACTGCTGGTCCATATCGACTTCCACTTTGAGCGTCGTAACGCCATCGCTTTCCGAAAGATAATAATTTTCCCGCGCCCCTTTCATGGCTTTTCCCATTTCGCTGTCTAAATCGTCCTCGCCATTCTTGACCTCGCCGTCGTATTCCATTTCTATCGCCTCGTAAGGTTGTTTGGTCAGGATCCGCCCGACAATTCCGTTGTCGTTGTTGTCGAGAAAGCGCACCTTGTGTCCGACGATCCAGTCGGTTTTGGCATGCGAGCCTTCCATGAATTCGGCCATCC
Source organism: Flavobacterium sp. (assembly GCF_047602195.1). Classification (GTDB taxonomy): domain Bacteria; phylum Bacteroidota; class Bacteroidia; order Flavobacteriales; family Flavobacteriaceae; genus Flavobacterium. The sequence goes on along the minus strand of NZ_JASGHW010000004.1, from coordinate 1,208,106 downwards.
AGATGCGGTTGTAGGCATCCTTCGAGCAATACATTCCACACCTTTTCTTTGGGTGCGGCAATCTCTTTGGTTTTTTCTATCTTTTTCATAATCTGTGTTGTTTATTCGTCGTATTTCATTGCGGGATAACCCAATAATCTTCTCCAAAGCACGAGCTGACCAATAATGTTGGCTTCGCGATAGGTGTCGAACGAAAGCAATTCGAAATGCGTCATCTTCATGCCTTCCATTTCAAAAATACTGTCGACTTTATCCGCGGTTAAATCCAAAAGAATTTCCCGGAGCACCGGCGAAATGCGTTTCCAGTCCTGCACAAAATCGGCCAACGGCGGATAAGATTTACCGTCCTTGATTCCTTGGTGGCCGCGGAACAATTCATGGTGCGTCTGCTCCATTTTGGTTCCAAACCAACCCGCCAACTCAAAGCGTTCCTGCAACATGCTTCCGGCGAGCCACGCCATGTGGTTGGCCTGGGTATCAAGCCTACTTTGCGCCGCATCGTCCGAAATCCCGGCCAGTACTTTCGGATAAAAATCGGTGTGCATATCGTACAAAGCCACCAGTCCATACAGGCGACTGTCTTTTACATGGATTGTTTTCATATGTTGTTTTTAGTGATTTCAATTTCCGACTAAAAAAGAAAATAGCTGTTTTTAAAGTCGAAGATAAAATTACATAATTAGCATCCGCGCAGTAGTGTGTGAAACAGTCATTTATGGAGGTGGATTGCGACAGGTTTTTTGAGGAGCTGTTTCCCGCTTTACACTACAATCTTTTGCGTTCGTTCCTCACGCAAAAGGATTTCCGTTTCAATCGGGGCTATGCTGCCGCAGGCTTTCTTTTGCCTCGCCGCAAAAGAAACAAAAAGGCGGAGCGCCCAAATTACAATCTCAAAAACTACCTCAGGAAACACTCCGCGTACCAAGCCGTTCGCCCTGCGGGCTCAACTCCAGGTACGCTGCCGCTTATTCCTTTCGTTGTTTTTTACGATTCTCATTTAACGGCGCACCAGTTAGGAATTTCATATTTTATTTTTGGCTTTTGCAAAGCGCCAAAAAACCTTCTAAGAACTTCTTTCGAATTGAACGATTTCCCGTTTCAAGCGGACTGGATTTTTCAGTTACCAAATAAACGTTCTTCGTGAGGCCGCGCCATAGATTGCGCAGACGGGCACCTGCTGTTTGAAGATGGCTTAAAAATCAAAAGCTGTTTGAGCCGCAGGCGAGTTCTTTTGATTTAGCCATCAAGAACTAGCAGGTCGCCGAGCAATCAGGCGCCACGCATTTTTGCTTCTTTTGGTGCGAGACAAAAGAAGGCCCTCGCGGCAGCGAAAACCTAACCGAGTGGCCATGCTCGAATTTTTACCTCTTTTATTTCAAGACAAAAGAAGAAGGATTATCTTTGTCCCAACAACACAACACCATGAACTATTTCTCCTCCGATTTCAAACTCGGCATTCTCGGTGGCGGACAGCTTGGCAAAATGCTGCTTTCCGAAACCCGCAAATTCGACATCCAGACCTATGTGCTCGACCCGAGCGAGGAGGCGCCGTGCAAGATTGGCAGCAATGTCTTTGTCAAGGGCAGCCTGACCGATTTCGATACGGTCTATAACTTTGGTCAAATGGTCGATGTGCTGACTTTTGAAATCGAACTCGTCAATGTCGATGCGCTCGAAAAACTCGAAGCCGAAGGCAAAAAAGTCTATCCGTCGCCGCAAACCTTGAGACAAATCCAGAACAAGGGCAAGCAAAAGGATTTTTATGTAGACCACGACATCCCAACCGCGCCGCACGAACGCTTTTTTGACCTCGATGATTTGCAGAAGAAAATCGAGGAAGAAGAAGTCGGTTTGCCGTTTGTCTGGAAAAGCGCCGAATTCGGCTATGATGGCAACGGCGTCAAGGTCGTACGCACCGCAATGGACCTCAGAAACCTGCCGAATGTGGAATGCATCGCCGAGGAAATGGTCCCGTTCAAAAATGAACTCGCCGTGATTGTGGCGCGCAATGTTTCGGGAGAAATCAAGACTTATCCGGTCGTCGAAATGGAATTCCATCCCGAGGCCAACCAGGTCGAATATGTGATATGTCCGGCAAGAATTGACGACAAAGTCGCCGAAAAAGCACGTGCCGTCGCACTCGAAGTCTCTGAAAAATTCAACCATGTCGGATTATTGGCCGTTGAAATGTTCCAGACCGAGAACGATGAGATTCTCGTCAACGAAGTCGCACCGCGCCCGCACAATTCCGGTCACCATACGATTGAAGCCAGCTACACCTCGCAATTCGAAAACCATTTGCGCGCGATATTGGATTTGCCATTGGGCAACACCGACAGCAAAGTCGCCGGCATCATGGTCAATCTTGTTGGAGCAGAAGGATTTTCAGGCCAAGTCGTGTATGAAAACATCGAGAAAATCATGGCCATCGAAGGCGTCACGCCGCACATCTATGGCAAACGCGAGACGCGTCCGTTCCGCAAAATGGGCCATGTCACGATCGTGAACGAAGATATGGCCAAGGCGCGTGAAATTGCAGAAAACGTCAAGAATACGATTAGGGTTATTAGCAAATAAATAATGAGCCGATTAGAAAATTCCCCAAACACCAACAATTTTCAAATTATCTAATTCAAAAATATGAAAGTAGCCATCATCATGGGAAGCATTTCGGACATGCCCGTCATGAAAGACGCCGTCGAGATCCTGCAGCAATTCGGCATCGAGACCGAAGTCGACATTGTTTCGGCACACCGAACTCCTGAAAAATTATTCGATTTCAGCCAAAATGCACATAAACGCGGCATTTCGGTGATCATCGCCGGAGCCGGTGGCGCGGCGCATTTGCCGGGCATGGTCGCGTCGATGTCGCCGTTGCCGGTCATTGGCGTACCGGTCAAGTCGAGCAATTCGATCGACGGATGGGACAGCGTGCTGTCGATCTTGCAGATGCCGGGCGGTGTTCCGGTCGCGACGGTCGCGTTGAACGGTGCGAAAAATGCGGGAATTTTGGCGGCGCAAATCATTGGAAGTCATGACAAAACCGTGCTCGATAAAATCATCGCGTATAAAGAAGGTTTGAAAAATGCGGTCAATGAGGCTTCTGAAAACCTGAAGCGGCCATAATTCTTTTTGTTGAAGTAATTTACAGTTTTTCTGTAGTGGAGATTTGTAGAAAAATTTTATTTTCGCTTCATGGGAAGGGGGCAATGAAGGTTATTCCCAACGGAATAATCCTTATTCTTGCAAACAGATTATCTGTACTTTTTGTTAAAGTTTGATCCCATCATTGAATTTAATTTTTTTACATTTCATTGGGAGCAAATTCCTGCTGTCCGCTGTATCTTTATTGCCATAAAAATGTCAATAAAGGATGCCGCTACCATCAGGGCTAGGCACCGCACCTCATAAATTATGAATCCACTACTTTCAAAATTCAGCACCAAACACGACACCGCGCCATTTTCCAAAATCAAGAACGAAGATTTTCTTCCCGCTTTCTCCGAAAGCATCGCGCGCGCCAAAACAGAAATCGACCAGATTGCCCACAACCCCGAACCGCCCACGTTTGAAAACACGATTGAGGCATTGTCGTTTGCGGGCGATACTTTAGACCGCGTGTCGAATATTTTCTTCAACCTGCATTCGGCCGAAACCAACGACGAGATCCAGAAAATTGCGCAGGAAGTGTCTCCGATGCTCAGTGAATTCAGCAACGACATCCGTTTGAACCCCGAGTTGTTCGCACGCGTCAAGGCGGTTTACGACAACAGATCCAATTTAGATTTATCCCCAGAGCAAACGACTTTGCTCGACAAAAAATACAAAGGTTTTGCCCGAAACGGCGCCAATTTACCCGACGATAAAAAAGAAAAATTGCGCGAAATTGACAAGGAATTGTCAAAATTAAGCCTTGAATTCGGCGAAAACGTTTTGGAAGAAACGCACGATTTCGAACTCCATATTACCGACGCCAACGATTTGGCGGGACTGCCCGAAGGCATTGTTGAAGCGGCCAAGGAAGAAGCCAAGTCACGCGAAAAGGACGGTTGGGTTTTCACTTTGGATTACCCAAGTTACATCCCGTTTGTGACCTATGCCGACAATCGGGAATTGCGTAAAAGAATGGCGATTGCCAATGGCGCGAAAGCTTTCCGCGGCAATCCGCGCGACAACCGTGAAATTGTTTTGAAAATCGCGAAATTGAGACACGAGCGTGCACAATTGCTCGGCTACGACACCCACGCCCATTTTGTGCTCGAGGAACGCATGGCCGAAAGTCCGGCGAAAGTAAAGGCATTTTTACAAGACTTGCTCGAAAAGGCCAAACCTGCCGCCGAACGCGAATTTGCCGAACTCGAGCAATTCGCCAAAGACCTCGATGGCATCGACCGATTGGAAAAATGGGATGGCGCGTATTATTCGGAAAAATTGAAACAGGAACGTTTCAATCTCGATGATGAAAAGCTCAAACCGTATTTCAAACTCGAGAATGTTTTGGAAGGTGCATTTACGGTCGCGAATAAATTATTCGGGTTGACATTCCATGAAACCAACGACATCGACAAATACCACGAAGACGTGATGACTTATGAGGTCAAGGATCTGACCGGTAAACTCGTGGCGGTTTTCTACGCCGATTTCTTTCCGCGCAAAGGCAAGCGCAACGGCGCGTGGATGACGTCATTCAAATCGCAATACATCATTGGCGGCAGCAATGAACGCCCACATGTGTCGATCGTGTGCAATTTCACCAAACCGACCGAAACCAAACCTTCGCTTTTGACTTTCAATGAAGTGACGACTTTGTTCCATGAATTCGGGCATGCTTTGCACGGAATGCTCGCCGACACGACCTACCCTAACCTTTCGGGAACAAGCGTGTATTGGGACTTTGTCGAATTGCCGAGCCAGATTTTCGAGAACTGGTGCTACGAGCCCGAAGCGCTGGCTTTGTTCGCCAAACATTACCAAACGGGCGAAATCATCCCAACCGAATACATTACCAAAATCAAGGAAAGTGCAAGCTTCCAGGAAGGCATGGCTACCTTGCGACAGCTCAGTTTTGGCTTGCTCGACATGGGCTGGCATGGGCAAGATCCGACGGCGATTGCCGACCTCAAGGCGTTCGAGGACGAACAATTCGCTCCAACGAAATTGTATCCCGATGTAGCTGAAAATGCAATGAGCACGGCCTTTTCGCACATCTTCCAAGGCGGTTATTCATCGGGCTATTACAGCTACAAATGGGCCGAGGTACTCGATGCCGATGCCTTTGAATATTTCCAGCAGAACGGCATTTTCAACAGCGAGGTCGCCACCAAATTCAAGGAAAACATTTTATCGAAAGGCGGAACCGAACATCCGATGGTGTTGTACAAACGTTTCCGTGGCAAGGAACCAAAACCGGATGCGTTGTTGAGACGCGCGGGGCTTTTGTAGACACGACTGCGCCTTTAGATTATCGGACACGCTTCGCTTCGGATTTTCAGACAGTCTGATAAATCCGAAGCGAAGCGTTTCTGTAGCGAAGCGTTTCTGTAGCGAAGCGTTTCTGTAGCGAAGCGTTTCTGTAGCGAAGCGTTTCTGTAGCGAAGCGTTTCTGTAGCGAAGCGTTTCTGTAGCGAAGCGTTTCTGTAGCGAAGCGTTTCTGTAGCGAAGCGTTTCTGTAGCGAAGCGTGCCCGCGTTAGCGATTGCAGTGGAAATCCTTTTGCAATCGTAGCAAAGCGAAGATTGTAAAAGATTGGAACGGAAAGCGCGACGGCGGCGCAGCTAGCCGGAACGCCCAAAAAATTACTTCAACCAAATAAACTTTCATTTTTTTTTGAAACTTTAAAAACTTTATATATCTTTGACCCATGCAATTCAATGAAGCCAAAAATAAATTCATCCAGACCTGGGGCGCACTCGGCTCCCAATGGGGCATCAACAAGACGATGGCGCAAATCCATGCGCTGCTGATGGTGTCGCCCGAAGCGGTTTCGATGGAGGAAATCATGGAGGAACTGCACATTTCACGCGGCAATGCGAGTATGAATTTACGCGCACTGATGGATTGGGGCATTGTCTACAAAGAGTTCAAGCAAGGTGAAAGACGCGAGTTTTTTACAGCCGAGAAAGACCTCGATGAACTCGCCGTCAAGATTGCCAAGGAGCGCAGCAAGCGCGAAATCAAACCCGCGCTCAAGGTTTTGAAGGAAGTTTCTTCGATAGCGGGCGACGCTTCTGCCGAGCAAAAACATTTTACCGAACAGACCACCAAACTGTACGATTTCGTGCTCAAGGCCGACAATATGCTCGAAAAAGCCACCGAGATGAACGACAATTGGCTTGGGCGTTTGGTGATTAAAATCATGAAGTAAATAAAAAAATTTAATATAATGTTTCATTTTTTTCTGAAAGTTTAAAATATACAAATATGAAAACACTGGCCAACCAAACCCTGATCTACGATGAAGATTGCCCGCTGTGCCAAGCCTACACTGGGGCATTTGTCAAAACAGGCATGCTCGATCAAAACGGCAGGGCCTCTTTTTGCACGCTGGCACAAAACAAAATCGATTTTGTCGATGTGGAACGTGCGGCAAACGAGATCGCGCTCGTCGACCACGCCAACAAAACGGTTACTTATGGCATCGACAGTTTGTTGAAAGTGATCGGCAATTCGTTTCCGGTGGTGCAGCAAATCGGGAAATTGAAGCCCGTGCATTTGGTGTTGCGCAAACTCTATGCGTTCATTTCGTACAACCGCAAAGTCATTATTCCGGGCAAGCCCAATGACGGCAAGTCTTTGCAATGCACGCCCGATTTCAATTACCGCTACCGCATCGCCTACCTCCTTTTTTCCGTGCTGGTGACCGCTTGGGTTTTGAATGCATATGCGGCCAAAATTGAACTGATCCCGAATGGTGGTCTGGGACGCGAACTGCTGCTGGCTTTCGGACAAATCCTTTTTCAGGCGGTTTTCCTTTTTGAAAAAGACAACAGGGACAAATTGGTTTACGCCGGAAATTTGATGACGGTCTCTTTGATGGGCAGCCTTTTGCTGCTTCCCATTTTAATATTGAATATATGGATTGCATTGCCACAAACGGTCATGCTTTGTTGGTTTGGCTTGACCGTTTTGGCGATGTTTTTCGAGCACTGGCGCCGCGTCCGATTGTTGCAATTGCCCACATTGCTTTGCTTTACTTGGGTTTTGTACCGACTCACCGCCTTGGCATTCCTTTTAAATCTATAAGTCATGAAAAAGATTGTTATCGCCGCCGGAACAGGTTTTTTGGGACAAGTTTTGATCAATTATTTCAAAGGCAAAACCGATGAAATTGTCGTTTTGACCCGCGGTCAATCGGCTTATAAAAACGGTGTCAAATATGTGAACTGGAACGCGACGACTTTCACGGGTTGGGAAAGCGAACTCGAAAATGCCGATGTGTTGATCAACCTCGCCGGGAAATCGGTCGATTGCCGGTACAATGACGCCAACAAAAAAGCCATCCTTGAATCACGTACGGGCAGCACTTCGGTGTTGAACCTGGCCGTGAAAATGTGCCAAAATCCGCCGAAGCATTGGCTCAATTCTTCGACGGCCACGATTTACAGGCATTCAACCGATAAGCAGATGGATGAAACCACCGGCGAAATCGGCGATGACTTTTCGATGAATGTCGCCCAAGCCTGGGAAAAGACTTTTTTCGAAATCGATACGCCGCATACGCTCAAAACGGCCTTGCGTACTTCGATTGTGCTCGGGAAAAAAGGCGGTGCCTTCCTGCCCCTCAAAAATTTAATCCAAATGGGATTCGGCGGCAAACAGGGCAATGGCAGGCAATTCGTAAGCTGGATCCACGAACTCGATTTTGCGCGTGCGGTGGAATTTGTCATCGAGAAACAAATCACCGGCCTGATCAACATCGTCTCCCCGCAACCGATCAGCAATGCCGAATTCATGAAGAAACTGCGCAAAGCTTTACAGGTTCCTGTCGGTTTGGCCATCAGCACAAAAATGCTAGAATTCGGCGCCAAAATCATCGGGACCGAAACCGAACTCGTGCTCAAAAGCCGCAACGTGATTCCCAAACGTTTGCTCGAAAACGGCTTTGTGTTTACTTTTGGCCAAGCCGAAACCGCTTTTAAAGATTTAGCCCAATGACCAAAATCCGTTTGACCACTCGTTTTCATGCGCCGATGGAAAAAGTTTTCGATCGATCTCGCAATATTGACATTCACATGGAATCGGCAATGAAGTCCAAGGAAAAAGCGATTGCAGGCGTAACTTCGGGCATGATCAGCGCCAATGAAACAGTGACTTGGCGCGGCAAACATTTCGGGATGTATTTCACGCACCAAAGCCGCATCACCGAATTCGACCGTCCGCATTATTTTGTGGATGAAATGGAGAAAGGGATGTTCAAATCGTTTCGGCATGAACATCATTTTGAAGAATCGGAAGGCATCACGACAATGACCGATATTTTGACCTATGAAACACCGTACGGCATTTTCGGGAAATTATTCGATCGGTGGTTGCTCAAAAAGCACCTGACGCAATTCCTGATCGGCAGAAACGAATTCATTCAAAAATGTGCTTCAATCTAAAAATACCTTATTTGCTCAAAGCGTTTTGGGTGGCACTCTTGGCCTGCCATTTAAACTTGCTGTACCAAAGCGCAGCTCAGGGTTCGCTGGGAGTTTGGTACGGCGGTGTGTTGTTTTTTCATACGCCGATTTGGTATGTCAGCCTCATGATTACCGATGCTTTCATTCCGGTAAAATGGAACAATCGATGGATTTTAATTGGTTTTGGACTCGGAATTCTTGCTTCCTTTTTTGCAATATGGATTGAAAAAACACAAGCCGATTTTGATTATTTAAAAACGATTTTCCCTGTGGTGGATTTTATATGCTGTGTTTCCATTTTGTCTTTTTGGAGGAACAAACCATTTAACAATTGCAACTGATGTACAAGAAAGTGTTGGCCATCCTTAAAAACAAAATTCCTTTGTTGTTGAAGTTGATAACAATTGCATTCCAATTATCGGTCGCGATGAGTTTGCTGTTGCTATTGTTCGCGGTATTTACGGTTGTCGTATACCATAGTATTGTACATGCCCCTGAACTTTTTTTATCCCTGTATTGGGTTGTCGCTTATGGCACTTTTTACATCATTATTTTTGCCACTATTCCGGGATTTTTTATCGTAGTATCGGGTTATTTTCTGTCGAAATGGAAATGGCAAAAGTCCATCGAAATCAAACCTTATTTGAAGTTATTTCTTTTGAACCTCGTTATTTTATTGGCTGTATTTCTGGTTGCTTGTTTGAATTATTCCAATAGTCTGAATCCGTAAATTCTTTCAAAAAATCCGTTGAAAAACCAACCCGACGAGCCACATCACAATCGGGATACTCTCTGCCCAAAAAGTCGAATAATAGCGGGAACGTTTTTCATGGGCAAAATAAAGAAAGCCGCTCGTGGTAAAGATCACGACAATGTTTCCCACAAACCGCGGAATACTTTCGGTGAGCTGGAACAATTCGAGCAGCAGAAAAATCACCAATAGAAACACGCCTAATTTCTTGGTGTTCTTGACCCCTATTTGCTGCGGAACGGTCTTGAGGTGCGGATCGTCCCAAGCCAAATCAATGATTTCGAAGATAAACAACAGCACGACCACGAGAATGAACCGTTTGGCCGAAACCAACAGGAAATCGGTTGTCCAGTCGATGCCCGCATCGAGCACCGGAAGCGCAACGGTCACCCCGACCCAACACAGCGAAACGATGTAAATCTTGAGCCCCGACCAACTGCGTGCATTGCGTTTGTTCGGAAAAAAGGGCAAGGTGTAGAAAGCGGTCACGAGCAGGCACAGTCCCGAAACAATTTGCGTGAGTGGTTTGAGGTGAAAGAAACAATAGGCCGCACCCCAAAAAGCCACAAAACTGACCGCGATAAAAAGCTTGAGCCGCGTACTCATTTTGGGCCTTCCCGACCGGGCCAAGGCATCGTACTTGACAAAATTGTACCCGACAATCGTCCCGAAAAAACCAAAGCCCGCGGTATACGGATTCGGCAACAGATAAAACAGGAATTCGGTCACGCGGATGAACGCAAAAACAGCCAACGCCACATGGATGCTGCTTTGGATGTAGAAATCTAAAATGCGTTTTAAAACCCCCATTCCGTAAAATTAACCAATCTGTTAATAAGAACGGATTTCTGTTTACAAATTCACAAAAAATGCTGTTAAAAACAGCATCGGATTTGAGATTAATATCTAATTTTACGCCACTTAAAAAACACAACTTTTTATTTGATGAAAACAGACGCTTTTGCCTTAAGACACATCGGTCCGCGTGAAGAAGATTTGCAGCACATGCTCAAAACCATTGGGACGGAAACGATCGATCAACTCATTTACGAAACCCTTCCAGATGATATCCGCCTCAAGGCACCGCTCAATCTCGATCCCGCGCTGACCGAATACGAGTATTTGAACCATATTGCGCAATTGGGCAACAAGAATAAAGTGTTCCAAACTTACATCGGATTGGGTTACCACCAGGCGATTGTTCCTGCGGTCATCCAGAGAAATGTTTTGGAAAATCCGGGATGGTACACGGCTTATACGCCTTACCAAGCAGAGATTGCGCAAGGTCGTCTCGAAGCGATTTTGAACTTCCAAACGATGGTCATCGAACTTACCGGAATGGAAATCGCCAACGCCTCTTTGCTCGATGAAGGCACCGCTGCCGCAGAAGCGATGGCGCTCTTGTTCGACGTGAGAAGCCGCGACCAAAAGAAAAACAACATCAATAAATTCTTCGTTTCGGAAGAAATCCTGCCGCAGACTTTATCGGTGCTCGAAACGCGTGCCACACCAATCGGCGTGGAACTTGTAGTAGGCAACCATGAAAATTTTGATTTTTCGACCGAATTCTTCGGGGCGATGCTGCAATATCCGGGCAAATATGGACAGGTGTACGATTATGCCGGTTTCATCGCTAAAGCGAAATCGAACGAAATCAAAACCGCAGTCGGAGCCGACATCCTGAGCTTGGTGAAATTGACTTCACCGGGTGAAATGGGCGCCGATGTGGTGTTCGGAACCACCCAACGTTTCGGAATTCCACTCGGTTACGGTGGCCCGCACGCAGCCTATTTTGCGACCAAAGACGAATACAAGCGCTCGATGCCGGGCCGTATCATCGGTGTGACGATCGACACCAACGGCAACCGTGCCTTGCGTATGGCGTTGCAGACACGCGAACAGCACATCAAACGCGACAAGGCGACTTCGAATATTTGTACGGCCCAAGTACTTTTGGCGGTTATGGCCGGAATGTATGTCGTTTACCATGGCCCGAAAGGTTTGCAATACATCGCGGGTAAAGTCCACGCTTCGGCAGCGACTTTGGCCAATGCCTTGGAAAAACTCGGATTGTATCAAACCAACACGGCCTATTTCGACACGATTACAGTGAAGGCCGATGCGGTGAAAGTAAAAGCGATTGCCGAAAAGAACGAAATCAATTTCTATTACATCGACAACGAAACGGTTTCGATCGCTTTGAACGAAACGGTATCGATCGCTGACTTGAATAAAATCGCCAACATTTTTGCAGAAGCAACTGGAAAAACGGCGACAAAAATTGAAAACCTGGTCGAAGGCAATTACTTCCCGCAAAGCCTCGAAAGAAACTCGAAATTCCTGCAGGAAGACGTGTTCAACAAATACCATTCGGAAACGGCCTTGATGCGTTACATCAAAATGCTTGAAAGAAAGGATTTGGCGCTCAACCACTCGATGATTTCATTGGGTTCTTGTACGATGAAACTCAACGCTGCGGCCGAAATGCTGCCTTTGAGTATGGCGAATTGGAACAACATTCACCCGTTTGCACCACTCGATCAAGCGCAGGGTTATCAGGAAATGCTTAAGAAATTGGAACACCAACTCAACGTGGTGACCGGTTTTGCCGGAACATCTTTGCAACCGAATTCTGGAGCGCAAGGCGAATACGCCGGTTTGATGGCCATTCGCGCTTACCACCAATCGCGTGGCGACCACCACAGAAACATCGCCTTGATTCCGGCTTCGGCCCACGGAACCAACCCGGCTTCGGCAGCGATGGCAGGCATGGACATCATCGTGACCAAGACTTTGGAAAACGGTAACATCGACGTAGAAGATTTGCGTCAAAAGGCCATCGAACACAAAGACAATCTGTCTTGCTTGATGGTGACTTATCCATCGACACACGGCGTTTACGAAGCCTCGATCATCGAAGTAACCCAAATCATCCACGACAACGGCGGACAGGTTTATATGGACGGTGCAAACATGAACGCACAAGTCGGACTCACCAACCCAGCTACGATCGGCGCCGACGTTTGCCACCTGAACCTGCACAAAACATTTGCGATTCCGCATGGCGGCGGCGGACCTGGCGTGGGCCCAATCTGTGTGGCTCCGCATTTGGTGCCGTTCCTGCCAAGCAACCCGGTGATTCCAACCGGAGGCAGCAGCGCCATCACTGCGATTTCTGCTGCTCCTTGGGGATCGGCTTTGGTTTGTTTGATCTCCTACGGTTACATCACCATGCTCGGCGCAGAAGGCTTGACCAATGTGACCAAAATGGCCATCCTCAATGCGAACTACATGAAGGAAAGATTGTCCGGCCATTACGATACTTTGTACACCGGAGAAATGGGTCGCGCGGCACACGAAATGATCATCGAATGCCGTCCGTTCAAGCAAAAAGGCATCGAAGTAACCGACATCGCCAAACGTCTGATGGACTACGGTTTCCACGCACCGACCGTTTCTTTCCCGGTAGCCGGAACCCTGATGATCGAACCGACCGAAAGCGAAAACCTCGAAGAACTCGACCGTTTCTGCGACGCGATGATCTCGATCAGAAAAGAAATCGAGGCCGCGAACATCGACGACAAAAACAACGTGCTCAAAAATTCACCGCATACTTTGGCGATGGTGACTGCCGATACTTGGGATTTCCCATACACCAGAGAACAAGCGGCTTTCCCATTGGAATACATCGCCGAGAACAAATTCTGGCCAAGCGTCAGACGTGCCGACGATGCCTACGGCGACCGCAACCTGGTTTGCAGTTGTGCACCGATTGAAGCCTATATGGAAAACTAAATACCAATGTCCCGCCCGAAAAGCGGGACATTTTTTTATCATGACAGACATCCAAAACCGTTCAGACCTCGAATTGCTCATGGCCGCTTTTTACGACAAACTGCTCGCTGACGATTCCATCAATTACATTTTTACCGACGTGGCAAAAATCGACCTGCCCGAGCATTTGCCGCACATTGTCGATTTCTGGGAACTCAGCATTTTGCACACGGGCAACTACAAGAAAAATGTCATGCAAGTGCATTTGGACCTGAACCACCAAGAACCATTGACCAGGGCCCATTTCGAAACCTGGCTCGGGCATTTCCACGATGCGGTCGATGAACATTTCTCGGGCCAGAACGCCGAATTGATCAAGACCCGCGCGCTGTCGGTAGCGACCGTAATGCAGATTAAAATGCAACATTCTAACTGAAAAATTCCGATATCTGTTTTTTTGGGTTGCGCTTTTTCCCAATTCCGCAATTTTATATGCATGCATAATTTTTACGCGTTTTCTACGCTATTAATGAGTAACTTAGCACAACTCCTTAAATCTCCACCATGTCAGTTAAAATCACCGGAATCGGCAGTTATATCCCAGAAGTCGTGGTCACCAACATCGACTTCGCCAAACACGTGTTCCTCAACGACGACGGGACGCCTTTCCCGATTCCGAACGAAGAAATCGCAGCCAAATTCAAGAACATTACCGGCATCGAAGAACGCCGTTATGTGACCGAAAACCTGCTTACCTCCGACATCGGCTTTCTCGCTTCACAAAAAGCGATTGCCCACGCCGGCATCGATCCCGAAAAAATAGACTACATCATTTTTGCACACAATTTCGGCGATGTGCGCCACGGTGCGATCCAAACCGATATTTTGCCGAGTCTGGCCACACGCGTCAAACACCAACTCCAAATCAAAAACCCGAAATGTGTCGCCTATGATATTTTGTTCGGTTGCCCGGGCTGGGTCGAAGGTGTGATCCAGGCGCAGGCGTTCATCAAGGCGGGCATGGCCAAATGCTGCCTCGTCATCGGGGCCGAGACTTTGTCGCGCGTGGTCGACATGCACGACCGCGACAGCATGATTTATTCGGATGGTGCGGGGGCATCGATTGTGGAATATTCAGATGAAGACGGCGAAGGCATCCTGGCCCACGCTTCTGCGACTTACGCCTACGACGAAGCCTATTACCTCAATTTCGGCAATTCGTTCAACAAGGAACACGACCCCGATGTGCGCTACATCAAAATGCAGGGCCGAAAAATCTATGAATTCGCGTTGAGCCAAGTTCCCAAAGCGATGAAAGACTGTCTCGACGAAAGCGGCATCGGCATCAGCCAGATCAAGAAGGTGCTGATCCACCAGGCCAACGAAAAAATGGACGAGGCCATCATCCAACGTTTCTACAAACTCTACGGCCAGACGCCGCCCGAGAACATCATGCCGATGAGCATCCACCGCCTGGGCAACAGCAGCGTCGCAACCGTACCAACACTTTTCGATTTACTCGTACACAATGAAATCGAAGGCCACAAAATCGAAAAAGGCGATATTATTTTGCTCGCTTCGGTGGGTTCGGGGATGAATATTAATGCAATCGTTTACAAGTATTGATTTTTTTACAGGAGCTGTTTCCTGCTCTTGCCTTTATCTCTCCGCTGCGCTTCGAGGATACCGGCGCGATCAGGGCTAGCGAATCGGGTGCATCCAAATACTTTGTTATCTTTGCGCAAACCTTTGCCGCTTTGCGGTGAAAAAACTTTTGCGGTAAAACAAAACCATGTACGAAAAAACATTCCCGAACAAACGCTTCAAGCACACGCTTGAATTCTTGCAAAGACACGTTTCAAAATCAGAAACCATACTCGATTTGGGTGTCGAAAATCCGTTTTCGGACATCCTGAAACGCGAAGGCTATTCGGTGCAAAACACGAGCGGCGAAGATTTGGACGTCAACCAGGACGCAATCAAGAACGCCAAAGCCGAAGTCGTGACCGCGTTTGAAATTTTCGAACACCTGCTCAATCCGTACACGGTTCTGGAATCGGTCCAAGCCAATAAATTATTGATTTCTATCCCGATGCGTTTGTGGTTTTCGCCCGCTTACCGCAGCAAAACTGACCCTTGGGACCGCCACTACCACGAATTCGAGGATTGGCAACTCGATTGGCTTTTGGAAAAAACGGGATGGACAATCATCGCGCGTGAAAAATGGACGAATCCGGTCAAGAAAATCGGTTGGCGACCGTTGCTGCGTTATTTCACGAACCGCTATTACATCGTTTACGCAGAAAAAGTAAAATAATGAACTACTGCATCGTCATGCCCGCGCACAACGAATCGGCTTTTCTCAAGCTGACGCTCGATTCGTTGGCCGACCAGACGCTCTTGCCCAAACAAGTGGTAGTTGTCAACGACAACTCGACCGACAATACTGCGGCAATCGCAACCGAATTTGCCGAACAACATCCGTGGGTTTCGCTCGTGAACCAAGCGTCGAAGGCGATTCATTTGCCCGGCAGCAAGGTGATCCTGGCATTCCAGAAAGGACTCGAAACCTTGGACGATTACGACATCATCGTCAAGCTCGACGCCGATTTGGTCTTGCCCGAAGATTATTTCGAAACCGTATTGACTGTTTTTATGGACGACCCGAAAGTCGGAATGGCGGGCGGGTTCGCTTACATCGAGAAAAATGGCGATTGGATTCTTGAAAACCTGACCGACAAAGACCACATCCGCGGGGCGTTCAAGGCGTATCGCAAAGCCTGTTTTGAACAAATCGGCGGACTCAAACCCGCCATGGGCTGGGACACGGTCGATGAATTGCTTGCGAAATTCTACGGTTGGAAAGTCGTCACGGTCCCCGAACTCAAGGTCAAACACCTCAAACCGACGGGCGCCAATTACAACAAGGCCGCGCGTTACAAACAAGGCGAGGCGTTTTATGCGCTCGGATACGGATTTTGGATCACAGTGATTGCCTCGGCCAAACTCGCGATGATGAAGAAAAAACCGTTGTTGTTTTTGGATTATATGAATGGGTTTTGGAAAGCCAAAATGGGGAAATCGGCCATGCTCGTGACCGAAGAACAGGCAAAATTCATCCGCGGGTACCGTTGGAAAAAAATGAAAGGAAAACTATTGGGTTAGCAGGGATGCATTTTTAACTATGTTTATCTAATGATTAATTTATCCGTCTTTATCCGTTCGGCCCTGCTCGATTTAGAAATACCGATTGAATCGTACGATGAATCAAGCGACGTTATTTCTCCTTTTGAATTCCTGGCAGACTTGATGAATGATTTCGTGGACACTTCAAGAATTGACCGCTTAACTAAAATTTGTTCCTTGGTCAATGAAATTTATAGCAATCGTGAAAATTTCAACACCGACATTGAGAACGAAATTCAAATATTGCTCTTTTACAATTTAGAACAAACTACGCTGGAAACGGTGAAGCCCTTGCTGCTGAATGATATTGTTGAATTAGGGAAAGAATATTTGAAAAATGTACAGGGTGACAATTTTGAAGATTTCTGATTGTGCTGCTGACAGCGCATTTACTTAATCACTGGTTTTCAATGGCAGGAAGCTTTATTTCACGATTTATTTCTATCTTCGGTAGCAACAACGCGAAACGTTGAGCGAAATAAATTGGGCTATGAACAGGACTGTCTTCCTTTTTTTTATTGCCATCCTTCTCACCTGCTGTAGAGAAAAGAAAACCGATGCGGTCGTTTCGCAAGACCTAGCAACGACTTCCCTCGATACCATTTCGGGATTTTACAAAACCGAAAAAGACAGCCTCGAAACCGAAGAATGTCCGTTCTCGATCAGGATATACAAAGAAAAGGGTTCGTACCGATACCATCTGCTGACCAATTTGCGCAACCTGAGTGGCAAAGTAAGCTTCGACCGCGGGGAATCGAACGAGGTTTATTTGGTTTTTGAAGGCGTCGAATGGGACGAATACGAAGGCGATATAACCAATGAAACCGACGAAGATGAATCGAACGACGACGAAACCAAGGAAGAATTGGTGTTGCCCACCGAAGTGGAAGCCTTCCTGGGCAAAGACACCTTGACGATCCAAAATACCGGAAACGCAATGAACTATTATGTCAAGATTGGGGAATGCGGCCGAAAATTCATCCACCTGATCAAACAAAAAACAGGCAAACCGACCCCGTCAAACCAACGATAAAACCCAAGTGTATGCATCCAGACACCCAAGCCTATAATGACAAGCAAACCGCCGAAGACCAATCCATCTGCAACGCGTTGGCGCAAATCATCAACCAAAACTTACCCGAAGCCGAAAACAAAATCTGGCATGCGCATCCGGTTTGGTTCTTGGACGGCAACCCGATTGTGGGTTACAGCAAACTCAAGCATTGCGTGCGTTTGTTGTTTTGGAGCGGACAATCGTTCGACGAAGCAGGTTTGCAGAATGAAGGTTCTTTCAAGGCCGCCGAAGCGCGTTATACTTCAGCAGACCAAATTAACGAAACCGATTTGGCACGCTGGCTCGAAAAATCCAAAACGATCCAGTGGGATTATAAGAATATCGTTAAGCGCAAAGGTGTTTTGGAGCGTTTGTAATTCGTTATTCGACATTCAGCGTTCGATATTCGGTATTTTTGAATTTCGAATGTCGATTAACGAATGTTGAATTCTGAAGTTCCGACCGCGTGAGCGATGGCAGCGGCATCCTTTTGCGATCCCGACACTTCGGGATCGCAAAAGATAAAGCGAACAGCGCAACCCGCAGGGGCACGCCCAACAAAAAACTAAAAAACTCCCACCCCAAAACCATAAACTGCAAACTAATCCCTATTTTAGCGTTTATTTTTAAAACATGATGCTCATTCGATATTTATCGCAGATTGGAAGGTATTTTTTGATGTGGAAAGAGATTTTCAACAAACCGACCAAATGGTCTGTGATGAAAGGTCTGATCTTGAAAGAAATCGACGACCTCATTATTGGGTCGCTCGGGATTGTGGCGTTCATTTCGTTCTTTGTGGGCGGGGTTGTGGCCATTCAGACAGCACTCAATTTAACCAATCCTTTGATTCCTAAGTATTTGATCGGTTTTGCGACGCGTCAATCGGTGATCCTCGAATTTGCCCCGACGTTTATCTCGATCGTCATGGCCGGAAAAATGGGCTCGTTCATTACGTCAAGCATTGGAACGATGCGCGTGACCGAACAGATCGACGCGCTCGAAGTCATGGGCGTCAATTCCTTGAATTACCTTGTATTTCCTAAATTGATGGCGCTGCTGCTCTACCCATTTGTCATCGGGATTTCGATGTTCCTCGGGATTTTGGGCGGCTGGATCGCGGCGGTCTACGGCGGATTCGGTTCGAGTGACCAGTTCATCGGCGGGTTGCAGCAGGAATTCATTCCGTTTCATATTGCTTACGCATTCATCAAGACCTTTGTTTTTGCGCTCATTTTGGCCACCGTCCCGTCCTTCCACGGTTATTATATGAAAGGCGGCGCGCTCGAGGTAGGAAAAGCCAGTACGGTCTCGTTTGTGTGGACTTCGGTGACCATCATTTTGATGAATTACATATTAACCCAATTGTTGCTCGCATGATAGAAGTCAAAAACGTCAAGAAATCGTTCAACGGCGTCGAAGTGCTCAAAGGCATCTCGACCGTGTTCGAAACGGGAAAAACCAACCTCATCATCGGCCAATCGGGTTCGGGCAAGACCGTTTTGCTCAAGTCGTTGCTCGGCATCCATACACCCGATTCGGGCCAGATCATTTTCGACGGCCGCGTCTACGCCGATCTCGACAAAGATGAAAAACGCGAATTGCGCACCGAAATCGGTATGGTCTTCCAAGGCTCGGCTTTGTTCGATTCGATGACCGTGGCGCAAAACGTAGGCTTTCCGCTCAAGATGTTCTCGAACAAATCGAAATCGGAGATGGACGACCGCGTCGACTTCGTACTCAAACGCGTCAACCTCATCGATGCGCACCACAAACTGCCTTCGGAAATTTCGGGCGGGATGCAGAAACGCGTCGCCATTGCGCGTGCGATTGTCAACAACCCGAAATATTTGTTTTGCGACGAACCCAACTCGGGGCTCGATCCAAACACTTCGATCCTCATCGACAACCTCATCAAGGAAATCACCGAGGAATACAACATCACCACTGTCATCAACACCCACGACATGAACTCGGTCATGGAAATCGGCGAAAACATCATTTTCCTCAAAAATGGAATCCTCGAATGGCAGGGCACCAAAGACGAAATTTTCCGCGCCGACAACCAAGCGGTCATCGACTTCGTGTATTCGTCGAACCTGTTCAAGAAGGTACGCGAGGCTATGCTCAAAGGATAAAGCCAACGCTGGTTTCAAACAGTCTTGTTTCTTGCAGCGAAGCGGTCTTGGCTCTTGCAACGAAGTGATCTTTTGGGGCGTGCCGGCGAATCAAATTCGCGTTGCAATCAAAATCTTGTGGCCGCCGTCAGGCTGTCCGCTTTAGTCCTCGCTGCGCTGTGGGCTGCCGCTTCCATCCTTCACGCGAGATTCCGCTAAAATTAATACTGAAGGTATTCGAGCACTTTGCCGATCAGGTAGCGTTTTTCTTCTTCACTACCCGAATCGCCCATGTTGTTGTGCGGTACTTTGGAAAAATCGACCCGGATGGCAAATTCACGGCGTTCGGCCTCATTGGGCAATACGCCTTCATCGGCCGGAAAATCGACCGAGCGTATCGTGTAAATCTTGGGTTGCTTGGTCCTTGGCAGCGCCATCCTGCGGTTGTCCAAGGAAATAATCTTGTCGGCCAATTCGGGAAACTTCTGCCCGAGCAGCATGCTGGTGTCGCCGCCGTTCGAATGCCCGATCAAGACCAGTTGGGGAAAATGCAATTCGGGATACCTGATTTTCATCTCTCCCACGACAAAACTGATGTTCTGCACGCCGCGCTCCCAAAACGGCAAACGCACTTCCTGTGGTTTCCCCGAGGTAGGCATCAATTCATCGGTCGGCAATTCATGCTGGATGCTGATTACGAAATAACCCCTGGCCGCCAAAGTCTCGGCGATATAGGAATACTTGAGGTAGTCGCCTCCTTTGTTTTTGCCATAGCCGTGGTTCAGGATGACCGGGATTTTGTTCTGGACATTTTTAGCATTGGAATGGTAAATCGCTATCGGGATTTTGCGGTTGCGCTGCTGGTCGAACAGGGTCAGCGTATCCTGCAGAAGGCTTTTTTGGAAGGGTTCGCGGTCGGGCGTGCAAGAAAAACAGGTCTTGCCCATCAAACCCAAAATCAGAAATAAAAATAAACGCTTGCTCATGCCGTGCAAGTTAAGCGATTTTGGGCATGCCGGATACAGGGACCGCTGTTAAAAAAAGATTATTTTTTACCTCCCTTTATACTTATCGGCCGATCTTGTAGCGAAGCGGCCTTGCAACGAAATGGTCTTGGCTCTTGCGGCCCGGCGGTCTATTGCGTCACATACACCCAACCCGTCTTCTCCTCGCCTGTCTTGAGCTTGATGTAATAATAATAGGTCGCGTCGGGCAACTGGCGGTCGTTTTTGTCCTGCCCGTGCCATTGGTTGGTGTAGTCGTTCTGCTCATAGACGATGTTGCCATAGCGGCTGAAAATCTTGAATTTCAACACGTCGAAACCACTCAGGTCAAACCGTTCGTTTTTGCCGTCGCCGTTCGGGGAAATGCCCGTGGCAATTGAGCAGGCGGTCGTGGCGATGTCGATGGCGTGTGTTGCAGTACAACCCTCGTCGGTAGTGACGGTAAGCACATAATTCCCTTTTTCGGTAATCACCGCGGGGTTGGTTGTGCTTGTAAAATTGTTCGGGCCGTTCCACACAAACGAATCCGATGCGTCAAAGGCTCCCGAAACCGGCACCGCCCTAATCGAATATTGGTTCCCGTTGCACCCTTTTATAAAAGTAAATTCAGGCAACTCCAGCACTTCGACCGTTACACTGGCCGTCGGTGACTGGCAATTACCGATACTGGCTTTGACCGAATAGGTGCCGCTGGCTGCCGTAGTGGCATTGGCGACAACCGGATTTTGCTCGGTAGAGGAAAAATTATTGGGGCCTGTCCACACATAAGTCGCGCCCGGAATCTCCGCCACCGACAACTGGATTGTTTCGGAACTGCACGCCAACGCCGGAATGGCGGCAATGACCGGCATACTTGGCAGCGGATTGAAATGGATCGTGACCTCGGCACTGTCGCTTACGCCACACAAACCATCCACGGTATAACGGAAACGATAGGTTCCGTACGGGATCCCGACCGGCAACCAACTGTGCCCAATCTGCATGCCGCTCGAAGTAATTTCTTCCCAATAACCGCCCGTGGTATAATTTCCGGTCAGTAACGAGAACAGGTCGACGGTTCCCGAACTGCCGCAAATATCGGTCGTCGCATCATTGCCCGCAAACGGGTTGCTGCCCGAAACCGGAATGACATACGAAATGATCTGGTCGGTACACAAACCCGGTTGGGCGGAATAAATCCGCACATAATAAGTCCCCGAATTGGCACTTGTATTAAAAGGCGAAAAATTGAGTTGGCTCGTCGTGCTCAGGATATTGCCGGGATTGTTGCCATTCCACCACTGGTAATTGAGGAAGTCGAATCCCTGCACCGACAATTGCCCATTCTGCCCGTCGCACAACACGCTTTGTGAAATGTGCGGCGGCGGAATCGAATTGTAATCGAACAACCGGTTCACGATGTTCTGGCAAAGGTCACGCACCTGGAAATTGTAGATGCCCGGGGTCAATCCGGTAAAAATGTTCGAGTTGCCGTTGTCCACGAAAAACGGCGCGCCATCCTTGCTCGTGATGTAATAATGCAACGGGGCCAAGCCTTGGGCCACAACTACCACCTGCCCCGGATTGGACACGCAAGGCAGGATTGCCGCATCGATGATGCGCGGCCTTCCCGTGAAGTCAAATTCTTTGATGGGCGTGATGCAAAAAATCATGCTGGCATCGCCGTTGGCAAAATAGCGGTGTGCGCGAATGACCCTGAATTTCCCCACCGAAGCGATGTTCAGGTTGTTGGTGTAATTGGTCAACGGCAGCGCATTGTTGCTGTCGGGTTCGGCGCCGTCTACATAAGACAAGCCCGTAATCGGGTGTTCCCAATGGCCCGAAACGGTATTGTAACGTTGCAGCCAATAGGTGTGCAGCGCAGTTTCATTTGGCGTATAGTTCAGGTCCACATTAAAAGAGCCACAGTTTTCCTGCACCGAGATGTCATCGAGCGTTACCTGGTAACCCGGGATTTCAATGGTTATGGTGCGCTGCCCTTCGCAATTGTCCTGGAGATAAAAAGTATAGATGCCCTGCGGCAAGGAATTCATGTACAATTTCCCTTCGTCATCGATGTTGAAACTGATGTCATACGGCAGCGTTTGCGTAAATCCTGCCGGGGCGGCCATGATTCGGGCCACCGTCAACTCGGCATTTTGGATGGCCAATCGGATCGATCCAAAACCAATCTCGCATCCGCGGATGTAACTGGTCAACACCGGCTGTTGGCCCGACGGCGGAATCGTAATCGTATACTCATACGTATCGAGACACAGGCTCACCACGGTAAAGACGTACGTACCTGCAGGCAAACCCGGCATCACGAAATGACCTTCATTGATATTGAATGAAACATTGTGCGGCAACGGATGATCGTAGGCTGCAGGCGCCGAGGTAATGATCACTTGTGCCACCGGCGAACCATTCTGCCCCGGCATGCTCACCTGCCCAAAACCACAGCTTTGCGGAAGCACCGAATAATTGGGCTCGACATTTTCCTCGATCTCGATCGAACTCACCGACGTCCTGCCGCACCCATCGGTAAGCTGGACCATGTAAACGCCAACGGGAAGACTGTTGTTGTTTGATGACGTATACCTAATCGGCAGATCGGCGTAAGGTCCCGGGTGCGCGGTATTGAACAGCGACGGGTTGAATCCGGCCGGAGTCGAAATAAAACTAACCGAGAACGGCGGTACGTAATTGCATGCCTCGATCTTGATGTTGCGGTCGCAAAGCGACACATCGGTTTGCAGGATCAGGTCGAGGTGTTCATTGATGACGCTGCCGTTGAGCACTTCCACATGGCCACAGGCATCGGTTACCTGAACATCTACCGTATAAGACAGATTGTGGTAAAACGGGATATCGACCAGGAACTCGTCGGGAACCGAAGGGTAATTTTGGCTCAGGACAATATTGGGACCCGATGGCGGATGTATCGTATACTGTATGTTGATCGGAAAAGTGATCGAGCCACCCGGTATCGGGGCGATTGTGGTTTCGAGCGCAATGAGGTCGCAACTGACCAGTTTGCAATCGGGGGTGTTGACCCCGGCGATGTCGAACCCCACATTCGGATTGGATAAGGTATACGCCTGTACCAATGCATCCCCGCAGGCATCGGTCACGCGGATGACATACATTCCCATTGGCAAATCGGCAAAAACATTCGAAGGTTGTGGCGGAACGGTCACGGGGCCCGAAAGGATTTCGTACTGCACCGGATTTCCTTCGGATACATTGACGGTAATCACGCCGTCATTGCAGTTGATGTTCCCCGAAAGTTGGTAGGCCAATTCTTCGATCGTGGTCGTAATCGTCGCGTCCTGCTGCTCAAAATTGGAATCGTTGCCCAAGGTTTGCGTAGCGACGATGCGGTAATTGCCCGCCGACAATCCGTTGACGGTCAAGGCCGAGGTCGACACCACGGGCGTGGTCGTATTGGGAAGCAGGTACACCGCAAAAAGCATATTGGCACCAGGTGTGGTATTGCCTACCGAAAAAGTCAGGGTTCCGTTTCCGGTACAGCTTTCATCGGTAGCGGTCACCTGTAGGGTAAAATCGGTCAATTGGGCAAAAACCGATTGGAACGATAAAAAAAGAACCAACAAAAACCATTTTGGGGAATGCAATCTAATCATATTGTGTTATTTGGTGACGTAAACCCAGCCAGTTCTTTCTTCCCCGGACCGCAGTTTAATGTAATAGTAATAAGTCGCATCCGGAAGTTCGCGTCCTTTAAAATCCTGCCCGTGCCATTGGTTGGTGTAACCGTCCTGTTCGAAAACCATGCGCCCGTAGCGGTTGAAAATCTTGAACTTAAGGATATCGAATCCGGTCAAATCGAACACATCATTGTCGCCGTCATTGTTCGGTGAAATCCCGGTCGGGATCGTGCACCGCGTCGTATTGACCTGAATGGATTGTGACGTTGAACAGCCATCGGTACCTGTAACCGTGAGTTCATAAGTGCCATTCTGCATTCCGGTAATCACGGTCGGATTATCGGTGCTGACGAAATTCTGCGGACCGCTCCAACTGTAAGTCACCACATCGGGATCGAAGTCGTTGCCGACCGGATCAGCCTTGAGCGTATACGCCCCATTTTGGCAAAACTGTGCAATGATAAATTCAGGCGAAGGCGTGACGAGTACATTTGTAGTCGCGCTGGCGGTGCATTCATTGACGGTAATCGTAAGGGTGTATGCGCCGCTGTGCAAGGCCGTGCTGTTTTCGATGACAGGGTTTTGCACATCCGATGTAAAATTGGCCGGTCCTACCCAATGATAGGTTGCCTCCGGAATCGTACTGGCCGTAAACGCAATCGGACCGCCGCTGCACTGCTGCTGATCGACGGTAATGGTCGGTACGGGAGCAAATCCCCTGAAATCGATAGTCAGGGTCGCCTCGTCGAAATCGGTACAGAATCCATCCACGTGGTAACGGAATACATAGGTGCCGTGCGGCAGATTCATCGGAAGCCACATGTGCCCGTTGAGCATGCCGCTGCCCGAGATTTCCTGCCAATAACCGGTTTGGTCAAAAGTGCCGCCGAGTAAGGTAAACAAATCGATCGCTCTGTTGCTGCCGCACAAGGTAATGGTCGCGTCTTGTCCTGCATTGGGGGTGTAAACCGGTGGAATCGTATAAGAAATCGTCGTATCGATGCAAGACAAAGAAGAAGTCGAATAGATCCGTACAAAATAAGTGCCCGGCGTGGTCGTGGCCGAAAACGGGCTGAAATACAATTTGCTCGTCGTACTCAAAATGGTACCCGGGTCGTTGGCATTCCACCATTGGTAACTCAGATAGGAAATGGCCTGTACCGAAAGGTAGCCGTTTTGTCCTTCGCAAAGGTTGAAAGCGGAGATTGCCGGTTCGGAAAGCGAAACGATGTCAAACAGTCGGTTGGCGATATTGCCGCACTGGTCTTCGACCTGGAAATTGTAGATTCCCGGTTCGAGTCCAGAAAACACATTCGAATTGCCATTGTCGACAAAAAAAGGCTGTCCGTCCTTTTCGGTAATGCGGTACTCGAGCGGAAAAGTATCGCCGGCAATGATGAATACCTGCGACACGCCATTGCTGCAAGGAATGCTGTACGCCGATTGGATGCGCAGTTGTCCTGTAAATTCGAATTCCTTGATGACTTCGCTGCAAATCGTCCACAGGTTGCTGCCCGTGGTGTAGACCATATTGGTGCGGATGATCCTGAACTGGCCCAAAACGGCGATGTTGTAATTGACCGCATCGTTCAACAACAGAATCGAATTGATTGCACTAGCCGTTCCCTCGTAATCGACTCCCGTTATCGGGTGTTCCCATACATTGTCTGTGGCATTGTAGCGTTGCAACCAAAATGCCTGTCCATAAGGATTGTTCGGGCTGTAACGCAAATCCAGGTCGAAAGAGCCGCAATTCCCGCGTACGGTAACATCGTTGGCTACAATATGGAAACCGGTAAACGACTGTGTAAAGGTTTGTTCAACGCCACAAGCGTCCCTGGTGTAGAAGGTATAAGTGCCTTCGGGCAAATTGCTCAATGCAAAGGCCCCGTTGCTGTTGATCCCAGAAGTAACATCATGCGGCAATGGGGACGGATAACCTGCCGGTGCCGCCAAAACCATGACTTGGACAAAAGCCCCGTTCAAGGTCGACATCGCAATGGCGCCATATCCGACGCCACAACCCGGCAGCGATGCAAATACCGGCAGCCCTTGGTAAACCATCACCGGAACATTGACATTGACGGGGTATACATTGCCGCAGAAATCGGTCACCGAAAGCACATAATCTCCTGCGATCAATCCCGTGATGTCGCATTGCTTGGGATCGGCGGTGATGAAGGAAGAAGCGTCGAAAGGCAAGTTTCCATTAAAACCGGCCGGCGCGCTGGTAATGACGACCGACGACAAAAACAAACCATCGACCAATTTTATTTTGATCGAACCCGAATTGTTGCGGCATCCGTATTCGTTAAGCCCTTCGGCCTCGATATGCGGTTCCAGTATCTGGATCAGGAAACGGTAATCGGTCTGACAGGTGGTCAGCCCTTCTATGGCGTATTCCCCAGGAGGCAAATCAATCGACAAATTCCCGAACGAATCAATATACGATGCCAAGTTGAACGGCAACGGAAATGGAAATTCAGGGGGTGCCGATGCAATCCAACCCGTCATCAATGGTGTCCCGCCTGTATCAGGCGATGTGACCCTGCCGTGTTTCGGGCAAACCGGATCAACCCTGTAACTGGTCGGACAAATCACGATGCCACAATGGCCCGGAACCGCATTGCCGCACGAATCGGTGACAATCACCTCATAATCGCCCTCCGGCATCTCGTGTTCGGGGGTAGACATGTAAACAATCGGCAGCGTGGTGAACGGACCGGGATGGTTCGGGTTGTGGTTGGCGGGATTGAATCCGGCCGGCGTATCGCCAAAGGTTACGGTATACGGCGGCACGCCTTGGCACACATCGATCGTGATCCCGTTGGGCGGCCCGATGATCGGATCGACCGAGGTCGTCATTCCGCCCAGCATGTCGTTGCCGCTCATCGTAAAAGTATGTCCGCAACTGTCTGCAACCGTGATGTCGCAAGTGTATTCCCCTTCAAAATAAGGGATTTCGCCCGTAACGGTAATTTCGTGGTTGTCGCCCGAAGCGATCATTTGTGTCGCAGTGACCGGCGTACCGCCACCAGGCGGATAGACCGTGTAGGTAATAAAAAGCGGGTAAACGATTTCCATTTCGGGCAGGTTCACATCGCTGTTGATGATAAAACTCGCCAATGTGGTATCGCAGTCGAGCATTTCGCACTGCATCTCAAAACCCGACAAGGTAAGATAGGTAGCGCCAATCAAGGTGTAGGTCTGGACATAAGCATCCCCACAGGTATCGGTCACCCTGATGTTGTAGGTTCCGGCCGAAAGTCCGGTCATCACATTGGAAGTTTGCGGCGGCACAATCACAGGCCCCGAAATGGTTTCATAGGTCGCCACATTGCCCTGCGCCGTCACGGTAATCGTACCATTGGCGCAACTCTCTGGGGTTCCCGTCACCTGAAAGGTCAGCGGGGTGATCTGGTTTAAGATCGTTACATTCTGCTGCTGCGAATTGGTCAGGTTTCCGAGCGTTTGCGTGGCCACGACCAGGTAATCGCCCGACGTCAATCCGGTGAAAGAGGTATCCGATAAGACCGCGATCGGCGTTACGGTATCGGGCAAAAGATAGACCGAATACAGCATCGTTGCACCCGGCGTGGTCCCGGTGGTCTCAAAATTCAGCGCCCCGTTACCGGTACAGGTTTCCTGCGTGACGGCCACGTTCAAGGTGAAATCCGTCAATTGTGCACTAGACCATTGGCCACAGAAAAACAGGATCAAGGCGAGCAGCAAGTTGTTTTTATAAAGTATTTTTTTTGTCATGGGGTATTTCTTTGACGTTCACAATGTAAGAATTTTTCTTGTATAATCTATCGGGTGACATAAACCCAACCCGTTTTTTCTTCGCCTGTCTTTTGGCTGATGTAATAAAAATAGGTCGCATCGGGCAATTCACGGCCGTTCAGGTCTTGTCCATGCCACTGATTGGTATAGTTGTCTTGTTCGAAAACCATGCGCCCGTAACGGTTGAAAACTTTAAATTGGAGCACTTCCATACCGGTTAAATCCAGGACGTCATTTTTATGGTCGCCATTGGGGGAAATTCCGGGCGGGACACTGCAAAAAGTACTGCTGATGTTGACCGATGCTGTAGCGGAACATCCTTCGGCCGTAATGACCGTCACTTGGTAATTTCCGGACGTAGCCCGGGTGATATCGATTGGGTTTTCGGAGGCCGTAAACTGGTTCGGTCCTGTCCAATCGTAGGTCACCGTCGACGGATCGAATGAATTTTCCCGCGGTACGGCGCGCAACTTAAACCGGTTGTTTTCGCAACCGCTTTCAAGTGTCAATTGCGGTAAGGTTCCGACGGTAATTTCGACCGATGAGGATTCCGATTGGCAACCGTTATGGGCCGATTTAACCGTATAAATACCGTTATGGATGGCCGACAAATGTTCAATGACCGGATTTTGTTCATGGGATTCAAAACCGTTGGGACCTGCCCATTGGTAAGTACCAAACGAAATATCGCTGGCCAAAAGCTGCAACGTACCTGCATCGCAAACCGGTGCTTCAAATGATGCCAACGGTGCGTCGGGTTGTGGCTTGATGGTAATATTAACTGTACTCTGGTCAAAGACACCACAGGCACCATTAACGGTATATTGAAATTGGTAACTGCCCACCGCCACCGCCGAACTATCCCACAGATGGCCTTCGAGTGCACCGCTGGCAGTGGTTTCAATCCAGGTTCCCGTGGTGTCGAATCCGCCCGATAATAATTCGAAAAGATCAATGGTTCCTTGGTTGCCGCAATACGATTGGTTTTGTCCCTGCCCCGCGTTGGGAATGGTCGGATTAACATTAATCGCATAATCCTGTGTAAAATCGATACACGAATTGGGATTGCCTTCGTAATAAATCCGGACTTGGTAATTTCCGTTGGAAATGGCCGGGTTGAAATTGGGGAAATTGAGGTGATTTTGCGTGCTTAAAATAACCGACGGATTGTTGCTGTTCCACCATTGGTAACTCAGAAACGGAAACACAGGAACCGTGAGCGAGGCATTTTGTTCCGGGCAGAATCCTGCCGCCGTGACATCCAGGACAGAAGGATTCGAAATATCGAACAAGCTGTTGAGGATGTTGCCACAACCGTCCTCAATCTGGAAATTGTAAATGGCAGGCTGTAATCCGAGGAAAACACTTGACGCACCATTGTTTACAAAAAAGGGCTGCCCGTTTTTGGAAGTGATGCGGTACGTAAGCGGTGCATACCCCTGGGCGATGACCACCGCATCATAGGTACCATTTTCGCAAACGAAAGAATAGACATCTGTGATTTTGGGTCCTACACTGTATTCGAAGGTATAGATCACAAACGGACATTTGAGCGGGGTCTGGCTTCCGGTGACATAAGGCTGGAGCACTTTGACCACCCTGAATGTTCCACTGTATTCTACATTCAGGTTGGAATAATTGTAAAATCCGATGCCGTTGTTGTAATCGAAAACATTCGGCACACCTGGATTGCCGGTAGCCGGATGTCCCCATTGGTTGGTCTGCGGAAACCACTTCTGTAAATAATATTGAAAATCGGATTGACCGTAATTGGTGATGTGCTCCAGGTGAAAAGTAAAAGAAGAACAATTTTCCGTGATGGTTGCCGTCGTTGCCCCGACCATGTAACCGATAACCGGAATGGTGGTAAATACCTCAACACCGCAACCGTCTATGGTTTTAAAAACATAATTGCCAGCCGGAACCGAACCGAAATAAAAGTAATGGCCTGTCATCTGACTGGTGTAATCATGCGGCAAAGCCACTGTGGTGAATGCCGCAGGCGCCGAAACCAACACAATATTGGTAATGGTGTCTTGCCCATAAATTAGCAGCGAACCATAACCGATTTGGCAGCCTGGCCTGTTCCAATAGGTAATATCGCCAGGTGCAGGTGGCGTATGTGAAATGGTAAAAGTTGTACTGTCGGTATGGCCACACGAATCGGTAGCCGTAACCGTATAACTGCCGTTTGGCAAAGGCACATTGGGATTGTAAAACGTGACCGCATTCGGATAATTGGGGTTAAACATAAGCGGATTGAATCCAGCCGGTGCATTGGTAAAGGTATAGGTAACTGCGCCAACCATATCATCGGTACTCAGCACGAGTCGCAATCCGCTGCAACCTACCTGTTGCAACCCCCAGTTGACTTGTGGATTGAGCGGCGATCCGACAATGGGAATGTTGTTGCGCACATAGGTTTCGCCGCAAGCATTGGTAATTGAAATATTATAAGTGTAAGGCTGCGTATAAATCGCGGGGATAGTCGGCCAATTTAAAGACGGAAAGGTCAATGGCGGCCCGGTTGGTGGAAATACTGTAATTGTTCCTGTCATCGGGTAAGCCAACGTATTTCCCGATGGGGCGTAATAAGTTGGATGGAGTATAAAATTATTGCATCCGCTATGCTCTACATATCCATTGCCGATTGTTATTTGAGAACCATAGGAGTTAAGGGTAAAGTTTTGGGCCACACCTTCCCCACAATCATCAAATACACGCAACATATAGCTTCCGCCAGGGAGATTATCAAACACATTCGAAGTTTGCAGCGGACGCGTTACCGGTCCCGAAAAAATCTCATACGAAACAGGATTACCTTCTGTCACATGGATGAATATACGGCCATCATTACCGCAAACTTCAGCTTGTCCCGTCGCATAATAGTCCAATGGATCGATCGTATTGGTAACCACCGCATCCTGTTGTTGCGTATTGCTCAAATTGCCCAACGACTGGGTGGCAATGGTGCGGTAATTTCCGGCGACCAGCCCTGTAAAACTACTCAGTGGCGTTACAGCAATAGGCGTGGTCACATCGGGCAAATGGTATACCCGGTAAAGTATGGTCGCACCCGGCGTGGTGTTGCTTACTTCAAAATTCAGGGTTCCATTGGCTGTACAACTTTCCGTTACAGGCGTGACCTGCAATGTAAAAGGATCCAATTGCGCCCAGCCCGAACCACCCCAAAAAAGAAACCCAATAACCATAACCTTCAGCAGTAGTGTTCTTATCATATCTACCCATTCAAATTTAACTTGTTCTCTCGTGATAAAACAGTGCAAACTATTATAACCCTACTCCCACTTATTATTTGACGCGCATAAAAAAAGGCGGAATCACTTCCGCCTTCTAAACTTATTTCTTCCTTGCCTTACGATTGCTGCGCGAGCGAGGTAATGCGTTTGATGTCCTGTTCTTTGGACTTCGGATAAATGAGCAGCACATCCTGGTTGTCGACGATGATGAAATCGTCCAATCCGTCGATCACGATCAGTTTCTGCGCATCGGTGCGGATGATGTTGTTGCTCGCGTTTTCCAGAATCACTTTGGCATTGACCACGGCATTGTTCTGTTCGTCCTTGTCGAGTTTTTCGTGCAGCGACCCCCAGGTTCCGAGGTCGTTCCAGTCGAAAGTCGCGGGCAAGACGTACACGTTCGTTGCCTTTTCCATCACGGCGTAATCGATCGAGATGTTCTCGGCCGAAGCGTAATTTTGGTTGATGAAATCGACTTCACCTGGCGTATTGTAACGGTCCATTCCTTGCTGGAACAAGGCGTTCATCTGCGGTTGGAATTTCTCGAAAGCCTCGGTGATTGTTTGGGCGCTCCAGATGAAAATTCCGCCGTTCCAAAGAAAATTGCCGCTGGCCAGGAAACTTTTGGCCGTCTCATAATCGGGTTTTTCACGAAACTGGTTCACCTTCTTGATGCGGTTGGCATCGGTCTTGTCGAATTCGATGTAACCAAAACCGGTGTTCGGGAACGTCGGTTGGATGCCCAAAGTCATGAGCGCGTTTTCATTCGAACAGTAATCGAAACACGCCTGCAGGTTTTCGGCAAATGCCTTTTCGTCTTCGATCCAGTGGTCGCTTGGCGCGACGACCATCACGGCATCCGGGTTTTCCTTCTGGATTTTTAAAGACGCGTACAAAATACACGGCGCCGTGTTGCGCATGGCCGGTTCGAGCAAAACCTGTTCAGGTTTGACCATCGGCAACTGGTCGAGCACGATCTGGTTGTATTTTTCGTTGGTCAGGATCAGGATGTTCTCGGCCGGGATCAATTGCGACAAACGGCTGAAGGTTTTCTGGATCAACGTTTGTCCCGATCCGAGCATGTCGTGAAACTGTTTCGGGAAATCGGCGGTACTCACTGGCCAGAACCTCGAGCCTACGCCGCCTGCCATTAGAATGGCGTAATAATTCTTATTCATGTCTTGTTATTTCTGATTCGGTAAAACTTCCACTTCGGCATTGGGGTTGAACAGGTACATGCGCCCGGAACTGATCTCGACACACTCGTAACGCTTGGTCCTGAGCGCGCCCTTCCTGAAAATCTTGCCGTTGTGGATCCTGAACACACTGCCGTAAGGGAGTTCAAAGATATAATTTTTATCGTTGTGTTGGTCGAACTGTTTGAGCGCAAGCGACAAAGTCGCATCGGTGTCGCTGCTGGCCGCCGGATTCTTGAAATGCCGCGCGAGCAAAGGCAACAGTTGCGACGGAAAAATCTCAGGGCGTATGAAGGGCACCATCAACCGTTGGAAGGTATATTTCCACTCTTGCCCATGCGGTTTGATGTGCCTGCCGAATTTTTCAAATGCCACCAGATGCGAGATTTCATGAACGAGCGTAATCAGGAAACGGTATTTGTTCAAACTCGCATTGACCGTGATCTCATGCTTGCCGCTGGGTCCTTTGCGGTAATCGCCGTGGCGCGTGACGCGTTCGTTGACGATCTTGAGGTGCACCTCGTTGGCGACAATCAAATCGAAAACGGGTTTTACGGCGTGTTCGGGTAAATATTTGAGCAGCGTTTCGTTCAAATTTATGGTGTGGTTGAGGAAACCTGCAGCACTTTGCCGTTGTAATATTTGTTTCCGTTTAACGTAAAATCGAAAATATAATGGGCCATTTCAGCAGGTTGGATGGGTGCCTGGTAACCCGGAAACGCCTCGGCGAGCATTTCGGTCTGTACCGAACCCAGCGCCAAAACATTGAACGCAATGCCTTGTTCTCGGTATTCTTCTGCCAGCAATTCTGAAAGCGTGATGACCGCGCCCTTGCTCGAACTGTACGCTGCCAATCCGGCAAATTTCATACTGCCCTGAATGCCGCCCATCGAACTGATCGTCACCACATGGCTGCCCTTGCCCAGATACGGCAGACAAATTCTGGTAAGACTGGCCACGGCAAAAACGTTGACTTTATAAACATTCTCAAAATCTTCCACCGAGGTATTTTCGAACGGTTTGAGCAACAGACTTCCGGCGTTGTGCACGATGGCGTCGATGCGTTTCCATGAAGCCGAAAGGAAATTTTCGACCTGTGCCAAATCTTCGGACTTTGACAAATCGACCGAAAGGCAACTGATGTTGGGATGCTGCAGTAAATCGGGCGTGGTTTTACGCGAAAGGGCCAGGACCTGATGCCCGGCATCGCCCAATTGCAGGGCCAGTGCATGGCCTATTCCACGGCTGGTTCCTGTAACAATGATGTTTTTCATGCTGATGTATTGAGCCGTAAAAATACATATAAAACAAAAAGCACCCCGGTCTTGGGATGCTTTTTCACCAAAAATTACAAAAAAACTATTACCTTAACTATAACATCCAATAAAGCATGAATCCAAGGAATAGATAGACGAAAAAGAAAATGATCTCTATCCGATACATTGTTATAAAAGTTCGCATCATACCCATTCAAGCTAAATTTTCTGTCCAAATAATTTAGTGGTAAAAAAAATTAATTTTGGCGGACGGTACCTAAAAATTATATAACTGCAACATTTGACTTATTAAGTGCTGCGTTTGGGTTTTGAAATACCGGATTTGAAGCGGGTATCTGATTCATTTTTAAACCTTCATATTGATTTTTAAGTTTACTTTTACCAATATTAACCACCACCTGTGAAGAAAATCATCGGACTGTTTTTGTTTCTTTTCGTCGTTTCGGCTTGGGCCCAGACGCCGCACGCGATCAATTACAGCATCGAGGAAGGTTTGCCGTCGTCGAACGTGTATTACGTTTTCCAGGACAGCAAGAGCTACATCTGGTTTGCCACCGATGTGGGCGTGGTCAAATACAACGGCCGTGATTTCATCCATTACAATACCGATGACGGTCTGGCCGACAACGAAGTCTTCCAGATCCACGAAGACCAAAAGGGCCGGCTCTGGTTCCTGACGCTCAACGGCAAGCTCGGTTTTTATGCCAACGGAAAATTCCACAACGAAAAAAACACGCCTTACCTCAAGTCGAAAATGCTCAGCGGGATGCTACAGACGTTTCTTTGCGACTCCAAAGGCACCATCCACATTACCGACCGTATGAGCAATGTGTACCGGCTCGATGCGCAGAACCGCGTATCCGAAACGACGCAATTTGCCTATGCGCCGGGCGGGCTGGTTCCCAATTACCGTGTCATCATGTGCCACCTCGAATCCAAATCGGGCGACATTCGCATGTTCATGAATACCGGGATCAACAACTCCAAAGGCCAATTGCTGCTTTCCTCGGGCAAGGTGGTCCCCGATTTGGTCCGGTCGCGGGTGAGCCAAAACGGCGCAACGGTTTATTTCAATTTCGAGAACCACATTTACCGCATCGACGAGCACCGCATTACCTGGCTTTTTTCGTTGCCCAAGACCAGCGCCGTGATCATTTCGGTCGATGTGGATCCGGTGGGCAATCTGTGGATCGGCACACGAAAGGGCGTTTATTTTTGCCAGATCAAGGACAAGCGTTGGCAATTGCGTCATCTGTTCCCCTCGCTTTCAATCAGCAAAGTGATGCGCGACCGGAACTGCAATTACTGGCTCAGCTCGCTCGAGGCCGGTGCGCTGATGATTCCGGACATGGGCGTCTACAGCAAGGATGCGTTGGCCAATACCAAAATTTCGGTGCTCGATACCGACCTCCAAAAAGACTTGTGGGCCGGCGGTTATGAAGGCAATTATTACCATTTGACGCGCGACAGTGTCCGCGCATACAACATTGGTGCAGGCGACAAGAACATCATCAAGGATTTGCTGTTTACCCCCGAAGGATTTTACGTGACCGGCAACCAATACAGCCTGATACACGTAAAGAATTTCAAGCAAGCCGTCCAGATGGCGGGCAACAGCGTATATGACGACGGGTTGGGCAACGTCTGGTTTGGTACCGTCATTGTACTCAAATGCCCGAAAAAGGTTTTGCATTCCGACCAATGGCAGTCGTTGATTTCCAAGAATTACACCGAATTCCTCAAACTCAACAAACGCACGAATGTGATCGCCGCGGGTGAAAAAAACGATTTATGGCTCGGGACCAATTTTGGGCTCTACAAATACAATCCAACCGATTCGATCATCAATTACACGCAAAACGGCGAAGGGCTCAATGCCAACATCGAAGACCTGTATTTCGACAAACAGCACCGCACGTTGTTGATCGCGAGCAATTCGCAGGGCGTGCTGATCCTAAAAGACGGACACATCATCAGCCATTTTACACGCCGCAACAACCTGAGCAACAACAACGCGCGCGCCATCGCCAAGGCCGGGGCCAACAGTTATTGGATCGGGACCAATACCGGAATCGACAAGCTGTATTTGGCCGATGGAAAATACCACATCCGCAATTTCAATCCTGTGCTGGCCATCGACGACCAAAAAATCAACGACATTGAGGTCATCAACGATACGGTCTATGTCGCGACCGACAACGGGATTCTGTATTTCAACCAGTACAAGGATTTCGAAAACAAGGCCCGTCCCGACATCCACCTGACCGAATTCAGGGTCAACGGCCAACCGAGGCCGTGGGACAAAAAAATCAGCCTGCCGTACAACCAGAACGAATTGACGATTGCCTTCGACGGCATCAGTTTCCTCAACACCCAGCAGTTGCAATACCATTACAAACTCGAGGGCGCCGATGAAATCTGGTTCACGACCACCAATTCGCAGATCAATTACAAGGCGCTCGCTCCCGGCCATTACACGTTTAAGGTCTATGTGACCGATGCGCGCAACAACAAAAGCAAAACGAGCATCATCCGGTTTTCGATCGACACGCCCTGGTGGAAAACCTTGCCTTTTGTGGCGCTTTTCCTGTTGGTCAGTATCGCCATTTTATTGTTCATCTGGCGCATGAGATTGCAAAAGCTCGAACACAAATTCAATTTCGAACGCAAGGCCATCCAGGCCGAACGCGACAAGGCCACGCTCGAGAAGCAGATGATCGAACTCGAACAGAAGGCGCTGCGTTTGCAGATGAATCCGCATTTTATCTTCAATGCCTTGAATACGATCAAAGGCTATTATGCCGAAGGGAACGATGTCAAGGCCAGCGATTACATCTCGAAATTCTCGAAGTTATTGCGCATGCTGCTCGAGAACACCGAACAATTGATCCCGCTCTCGAAGGAAGTCGAAATGTTGCAACTGTACATCGCGCTGACGCAAATCCGCTACAAGGGCAAATTCGATTATGCCATTTCGGTCGATCCCAACCTCAACCCTGACGATACCGCAATTCCGGCCTTGCTGTTGCAACCGATGGTCGAAAATGCCATCATCCACGGATTGGCCCCGAAGAAGGAAAAAGGTTTATTGCAAATCCGGTTTGAGAAAAAAGACCGACAGTTGATTTGTACGGTCACCGACAATGGCATCGGACGATCGGCTTCACAGAAAACCCACAAGGAATACATTTCGAAGGCCACCGAGATCACTTCGGAACGGATCGAATTGCTCGCGACCCGGGAAACCGCCTCGGCCCTATCCATCTTTGACCTCTCCGACAAGGACGGCAACCCGGCGGGCACCGAAGTCTTTATAGCCATTCCACTAACAACAATCTGGTAAATGAAAACACTGATTATCGAAGACGAAGAACAGGCCATTTCGGCCCTGATGGCGGAAATCCAATACCATTGCCCCGAGCTTGAAATCGTGGGCATCGCGCAATCGGTCAAGGACGGCGCCGAGAAAATCCGGATGCTCGAACCCGAACTGGTGTTCCTCGACATCCAGCTTTCGGACGGTCTGGGTTTCGATCTGCTCAACCTGGTCAAGGACAAGCATTTCCATCTGATTTTTACGACGGCTTACAGCCAATATGCGATCAAGGCGATCAAGTTCAGCGCAATCGATTACCTGCTCAAACCGATCGACGGCAACGAATTGCGTGAGGCCGTAAAACGCGCGATCCAAAGCAGCCAGCAGGATTACAAGAAAAAACTCGAGACGTTTTTGCAAAACCAGCTCAATTTCGGGCGCAAGAAAATTGCATTGCCGACCTCGGACGGAATTTCGATTTTCGAACTCGAATCGATCATCCGTTGCTCATCGGAAGGCAACTATACCTGCGTGTATTTTGTGGGCGGCAAGAAAATGCTGTTTGCCAAGACGCTCAAGGAATTTGAGGAAATGCTCGGGCAGTCGGGCTTTGAGCGCGTCCACCATTCGCACATCATCAACCTCGACCATCTGACGAGCTACACGAACAAAGACGGTGGTTATGTGATTTTATCGGACAAAAGCACCGTGCCGGTTTCACAGCGCAAGAAGGCGCAATTGCTCGCGATTTTGAACAATTTCAACGGCTAGCCAAATGACTTCCGAAGCATCCGGAAAACCTACCCCAACACTCCAAAAAGTGTGTATCCTCTTGGGCGGAATCTGTTTTACCCTGCCCTGTATTTTCGTGAGTTTCCACCTCCATTTTTACGAGGCATCGGCGGCCGTTTACCACGAGCAAGTCCACACTGCATTTTTAACCGCCTGGGAACTTTGGGGTTTGAATGCGGCACTCGGAATCGTTGGCGGCGCACTCATGGATTACAGACATCCATGGGTTTCGGCTTTTTCGGGTTTGGTCACGGCTTTGGCAATGACGGGATTCGCCTTCCTGTACCTGTTTTGGCGCGATTCGATTTACAATTATGAAATCGTGTTGATGATTATTTTGGGCAGTATTCCCGGTATTGTTTTGAACGCTTTTCTGCGGGACAAATACGTGTACCATCGGTAAATCATCCGTTTGGGGCCCAATGGTATTTGCGGACGTACAGCACGATTTGGTACAACGCGATCAATAAAAACACCAGCGGAAAAAGATACGGCATAAGGTGTTGCGACAGGAAAGCGCTGCTTCGGCCCACATAATCCAATCCAATCGAAATGCCCGCGATTCCCGCAAACGAACCCATCAACGTTCCCAGTACGTAAAACAATTTGCGGTTGCCGAAAGTCGCCACGTAATTTTGGTTGACGACATACAGATTCCAAGCCGTCCAAAACGGCAATTGCATAAAATTGAGGCTGCTCAATATCAAACCGATGACCAGCGGCGAATGGTCGAAATATCTGCGGAAGAAAACATCCTGCCCGCGTTCATTGCCATTGAGAAAAAACACCACGGCCAACGTCAACATAAATACAATCGAAAAAACCTCGATACCGCGGATTAATTTCTTTTCCGAAGCCAAACGATCGGCAAACAACAAAGTCGCATAAATCACGACCGCCTCGACCGCAATCACGCCCAAGACATACGGCAGCAAAGCATCCCAACCGCGTCGCGCAAAAATCTCATAACCCGCAATATTGAGGTAACCCAATGGCACCGAACCCGCAAAGCTCACCAAAAAACCCACGCCGATGTTCTTGAGCCGTCCCATCAGAAATCGAAAATTTTGTCGCATTGCGCCTGGTGCAAACGGTATTCGGCCATGCCGGTTTTGTGCGACAGGTAAGGCGCGCCGTTCTTGTGGTTCATCACGCTGATTTCATACATGTAACGGATGTGGCGCGAGAGTTCCTTCCATGCGAAAAAAATCGAATGCTTCGGATCGTAGATGTGCGTCGGTTCGCTCGCCGCGCCGTTGAGTTCTACGATCGAAAAATTGTTCCCTTGTTCCAAATCTTGCCAATTGTCGTACATCAAATCCAACCGCCCGAAATAAAAATCGGGTACCTGCAGACAAATTTGATTGATGACGTTTTCCAAAGCGGGGGAATTCCAATGCGAGCCGTCGGTGAATTTCGCCCCGCGCGCGTGGTTGCCATACGGAACGAGATTGACCTTCTCGCCTATTTTCGGAATCTCATCGAGGCGGTTGCCGTATTCGCGTTGCAACGCCTGGAATTGGATTTCGTAGCGCGGGTCTTTGCGGATCAAATCTTCCAAGGTCGATTGCCCGTCGCCGGTCACGATCAGGAATTCCTTGGCGACGATTCCTGTGATTTTGCCTTTGGGCTGGTTCGGGTAACGCACATAAAAAATACCTACTTCGTTCGCATATGGAATCAAATCCTGCAACAGGTAATCGAAATCGGCTTTACGATGATAGGTTTTAAGCTGGGTTTCATTGTTGATTTTCTTGACCGCCGAACCGCGCAAACCGATGTCAGGCTTGACGATGAACGGATATTGGATTTTAGCGATTCCGATTGTTTGCAACACCGCATCGATCGAATCGCCCCAACGCACGAGTTCGGTTTTGGGGTAATGTTCGGGCGGCATCAAGTCGTAAATC
Organism: Flavobacterium sp.; assembly: GCF_047602195.1. Taxonomy (GTDB): domain Bacteria; phylum Bacteroidota; class Bacteroidia; order Flavobacteriales; family Flavobacteriaceae; genus Flavobacterium. The sequence continues at coordinate 1,168,416 of NZ_JASGHW010000004.1, read as the reverse complement.
TTCTTCTTCGACTCATTAATGAAACCACCGTTTTTGATCGACGGGTTGCAGGCGTTGAAAAAGAAAATCGAACCCGAGCGCAACGCATAAAACGCCCACTGGAAATAAATCGGAACATAGACCAGCTTGAACGGCCAGTATTCCCAATGCGTCAGTTTGTGGAAGAACAGCCTCAAAACTACAGGATTAGAAACGAATGCGCGAATTCCTGTTGGCCGAGCAGATCGTGGTGCAGGAAACTGACCTTGTTGTCCTCGATAACCGTCTGCGTGATGCTGAGCGTCTTGAGGAAACTGCGGTCGATGACGAGTCCGCTTTCGTTGTTGCCTTCCTCGGTGTAGCGGTGGAAATTGAACATTTCGGCTTCGTTGACATCGGGCCTGGTGTCGAGGAATTGTTCGAACCATTGCGCGCGGTTGTCGCGGATGTTCTTCGGATAGAGCGTCGTCGACGACCAGATGTAATTCTTTGCCGGATCAAGCGGTTTCGATTCCTTTTCGGTGCCGTTCCAACGCAGTTGATACAGTTTCTCCTTTTCGTACAACACAATCGTAAACGGTTCGATGTGATCCAAATCAATGCCGTCCCATTCCGCGATGGGCGAATCGGCACTGACGAGATCGAGCACAATCAAGCCGCGGCTTTTGCGGTAAGGCGGTTTCCATTCGTGTCTTTCGGATGCGCCGTTGAGCAAGACGATCGCGTTGGCGTTTTCGGCCACGGCAAACCAGGTTCCGCCCGCTCTTGGATCCTTCGGGAAATACACATTTTTGTTGCCGACCGCATAACATTTGGGTTCGAGCGACGGCCGCACGACTTCCTCATCGCGGTTCGAGGTCAGGATGATTTTATTTTGGGAACGGACGAAACTTACGGTGCACATTGTTTTCTGTATTCGATGGTGGAACGCGCGACCCCAAAGTTTTCATCGACCGAAATTTGCGTGCATTTCAAAAGCGCGACCTTGATCAGCGCCTGGTGGTGGATGCAATGTTCGAGGTTGTACAACAATTCGCGGAAATAATTGCTTTCGATGTCGATTTCGGTTCCGTCGAGCGATTGCTGCAACTGGATGCTCTTGTTCGGGCGGTCGAGCTTGGTCTTGATTTCGTTGATTTTGAGGGCGGCAAATTCGGTACTGCTTTGGATCAGGATGTTGCGCTGCCGCAGGTCGTAATTGACGACTTCGGTGTCGTAATTGTTTTGCAGGCATTGGAACATTTCGATGATGTGCCGCGTGTGTTCGCCTATGGTCGCGTGTCCCAGTTCGTCGCACGGACAGGCATATTCCTTGTCGGAAAGCCGCCCGAGCAAATCGCTGAGTTCGTCGAGGCTGTTTTGGATGGCCGTTATAAGCATGGTCAGATGATTTTGGTTAACGCGCGCACCGTAAATTTAAGCATAAAAACGGTGCGCGACAGGTTTTGATTGACATTTCAAAGTACGGCGATTCAAGCCAATCGGTTTTTATATTTAAAAAGAATCGATTGCAAGATTACCCTGTCGCGGTAGATCAAAATCGCGCAACACAAAAACACGGCCACGGCCAGTATAAAAAGCAAACCGCCGTCGTTCTTGACCGCAATGCCGAGTACGAAAAGGTGCGATACAATGGCGCCCGCAATAATTCCCAATCCCATCAAGGCGCCGTAAACGGTTGTCCTCGGAATCAAAATCAAAACCGAAGCGATCAATTCGCCCACGCCCGAAGCGATCCGTCCGAAAGGTTCCATGCCCAAAGTCGAAAAAATATACACCGATTCTTCGCTTGCGGTGAATTTGAAGAACAAGGTCTGCAACAGGATTACGGCTGCGGCGATTCTTAGCATCCAATCGAATAGTGACTTTTTCATCTCAGTTGATGGTTTTTTTCCAGGTCGCATCGGCTTTCCTTTTGAGGTTCGTCTCGTCCTTGTTCCAATCCTTCAAGGTGTTGTTGAAGAATTTGTTGTAGAACAGGTACAGTTTGCCGTCGGTGATCTTGAAGGTCTCGGGATTGATTTCGACCTTGTCGCCATAGCTGCCCATCGCGTAAGCACACCAGCCACCATATTGTGGTTCGTAGGCCGTCGGGTTTTTGACAAAAAGGTCTTTATCGGCGGTTGAAGCGAAATAGTAGGTTACGCCCTCATACGATGCGGCCATTTCCTTTTTGCCCTTGACGGCCTTGTTCTGTTTGAAATAAGCCACCGGATCATACCCTTGGATGGCGACCTTGTTTTCAAGATTGAAATGTGTCTTGCGTTGCGCCGCCGTTTGTGCAAAAGCCGTGAGGTTGATCAACAATACGGCTACCATAAATAAAATACGTTTGTTCATGATTTTAAATTTTAAATTCCTGAAACAAAAGTAAATCGGGGCTGGAAAGGCTTTTGTCGGCTACCCGACAGATCGTGTAAAAAAGTTAAAAAGCGGCAATATTCGGAATGAAAATTTCCTTGCGCTGGTATTGCAAAAGACCGTCCTGTTCCATCTCGTTGAGCAGTTGCACGGCGGTTTGGCGCGACGTACAGATGATTTGCGCGATGTCGGCCTGCGTCAAATAATTGTCGAGTGTCACCGAATCGCCTTCTTTCTTGCCTTCGCGTTCGGCCCAGTCTTTCAGGAATTGGGACAGCCGTGTTTTGGCATCTTTGGAAACGAGGTTCGCGTAATTGTTCCGCACGCGCTTCATTTTAAGTCCGACGAATTTGGTATACGAGAGCGCGAGATTCGGGTTGCGCAACAATAGATCCTCGAAATCAGACATCAGGAAACTGCAGATCGAAACTTCATCGGTCAATGCCTTGGCGTATTCGTTCGAACCTTTGTCGGGAGCCAAATCGAGTTCACCGAACAAATCGCCTTTCTGGATGATGTCCTTGATGGTTTCGTTTCCGTCTTCATCGACCGAAACGATCTTGATGTTGCCTTTCTTCAACAGGAAAATACGCGGCACATCCGAAGCCGAAAAATACAGGATCTCGCCTTTGCTGGCTTTCTTGAAACCCGTGATGATGCACAATTGCTTGATCTGGCTAAAGCTCAACACGCGGAACAGTTTGTGGTCGCGCAGGTACCAATATTTGAGTTCGTCGTACATTTCGGTTTTCAAATTCCACCTAAAATTAGTCAAAAACTGTTTCGGTTTCTACAGTTTGAGGTGAATTTCCACACAATTCCACAGTTTTTGTTGCAGTTTCAAAAAAGCGCCATTCCTTCTTATCTGCTATAAAACAAGCCATTACAACAAGATTTGGTGTTCTTTTGACTCTTGGCACATTTCTTTCAAATAGACTTACCATCAATGCACAACGAAAAAATGAAAAAGATGAAAAAGTTATTTTTAATACCAGCCCTATTTTTAGGATTCACTTTTGCAGCGAACGCTCAGGAAGTGAAAACAGAAACCAAAACCAAAACTGTCGAAACTACGGTCGTCAAAGACCAAAAAGACTATAAAGAAATCGACCCGGTTTCCGTCAACAACGACGCCTTGAAAACGGTTCTTTCAAAATACAAAGGCCACCAGATCCAGGAAGCCTTCCGCGCTGAAGACGGCGATTACAAATTGGTCTTGAGTAAAGACAATGCCAAAAAAACCGTCTACATTTCGAAAGCCGGTAAAGTCATTAAAGAAGCATAGTTAAGTTAAATTGGGTAATGGAGATTTCTATCTTCAGCATCAAAGGAGGCCATCAGGTCTCCTTTTTTGTTTTCAGATTATAACATTTTTTTACATCTTTACTCAATGTAATGCTTTAAATTTGTTGCTTACCAATTTTACAAACCGCTGATGAGTTCCAAAATCCTGGTCATCGATGACGATACTTCTTTCTGCATCATGCTCAAGACCTTTTTGCAGAAAAAGGGTTACGACGTGACCAATGTATTCAATGCCAACGAGGCGCGTGAAGCCATCAAGAATCAAATTTTTGATGTGGTTTTGACCGACATTCGCCTGCCCGACAGCGACGGCATCGAAATTCTCAAGGCGGTCAAGGAAACCTCATTCGCGACGCAAGTCATCCTGATGACAGGCTACACCGATATCAAAACGGCGGTCAATGCGATGAAAATCGGGGCCTACGATTATGTCGGCAAACCAATCAATCCCGATGAAATCCTGCACACGATCGAGCAGGCACTCAAGAAAACCGACCAGCAAAAGCAAACGCCTTCGGATAAAAAACCTGCGCCGAAACCCGCGGCCAACTCCATTTCCTTCGTCAAAGGCATCAGCTCGCACTCGGACCAATTGCACGAATACATCAGCCTCGTGGCACCAACGAACATGTCGGTTTTAATCATCGGCGACAGCGGCACGGGCAAGGAATACATCGCGCATTCGATCCACAAACAAAGCAAAAGAGCAGCGAGTCCATTCATTGCGGTTGATTGCGGCGCGATCCCGAAAGATTTAGCCTCTAGTGAATTCTTCGGGCACCTCAAAGGTTCGTTCACGGGCGCGGTCAACGACAAGACCGGACATTTCGAAGCGGCCAATGGCGGAACGATTTTCCTCGATGAAGTCGGAAACTTGTCGTATGAAGTCCAAATCCAATTGCTCAGGGCGTTACAGGAAAGAAAAGTAAAACCCGTGGGCAGCAACAACGAAATCAAGGTAGACATCCGTGTCATTGCGGCGACCAACGAAGATTTATCCGAAGCGGTCAAACGCGGCGATTTCCGTGAGGATTTGTACCACCGCCTCAACGAATTCTCGATCATGGTGCCCAAGTTGTCCGAGCGCAAGCACGACATCATGATTTTTGCGAACCACTTTCTGGAATCGGCCAACGATGATCTCGAGAAAAACATCACGGGTTTCAGCAAGGAAGTCACCGATTTGTTCCTGAGCTACGAATGGCCCGGCAATTTGCGCGAGATGAAAAACATCATCAAACGCTCGGTATTGCTGACCAAATCGGATAGGGTTTCGATCGAGGTGTTGCCGCCTGAAATGTTGGCCGAGCCAAAATCCGATCCCGGACTGAATTACACCAAGGGCAACGAAGAAGACGCGATCCGCAACGCACTCGAAAAAGCGAATTTCAACAAAAGCAAGGCCGCCAAATTGCTCGACATCGACCGCAAGACCTTGTACAACAAACTCAAGTTGTACAATATCGATTTGTAATTTACTGCACCTCCAGTTTTAACTTGACCGATAAATTTTCGATGCGTTCGCAAATGTCATCGGCATAATGTTGCATCTGTTCCTTATCAAAATCAAGCGTCCGGTCCTCGATCGGTTCGAGCAATTCCGAAATCGACCAGACTTCCATCTGGCGGAACATCGGAATCATCTTGTGCGCGATATCGGCCATTTGATCCGCATCCATTTCGGCTACGGCCACTTTTAAAATCTGGCAATTCTGCTTCGCGCTGTCGATGAAATTGTCGATGATCATGCGCAAAGCGTTCGGGTCGTTTTGCGTGAACTGGTTCAGGCTCGTCAAATCGAACAGCTTGCCGCCAGATTTGTGTTTGGCGCGCTGGCGGAATTCGGGTTTTTCGTTGCGAAAAATGGCCTTCATCTGCAACAGCAATTCCTCGAGTTGCAACGGTTTGGGGTGGAAAGTCGTAAAACCTTTGCTCAAAAAATCCTCAGGATTCAAATCGCGTTTGCCCGACAAGGCAATGACCGGAATGTGCGCAATCTCTGGATTGTTGTTGTTGCGGATGATGCGCACGAGCTCGAATCCATCGATTTTGGGCATCTGGATGTCGCTCAATATCAAATCGAATGGGGCGCTTTCGAGCAAATCCTTGACTTTCGACGCATCGTTCAAGAGCGTGACTTCGGGCGGATAATTGGCGAACACTTCCTTCATCAACGACAGTTGCATCGCATCGTCGTCGACAATCAGGATTTTTTTGTTTTCGAGAAAACCGGTATCGACCGAAGGCATCGGCTGGTCATTTTTATAACTGCTTTCGGATTTCACGGCTGGAAGCACCACCGTAAAAATCGACCCTTGCCCTTCCTCGCTCTCGAGCGAAATCGTCCCACCGAGCAATTGCAGCATGCGCTGGGCAATCGTGAGCCCAAGTCCGGTACCGCCGAATTTCTTCTCGATCCCGGCATGCGCCTGCGTGAATTCCTTGAACACCGCGTCCTGCTCATTCTTGGCAATCCCGATTCCGGTGTCGATGACCGAGATGACGATGTCGTTGCGGACGATTTTGGCGACGACCTCGACCGAACCTTCCTGCGTAAATTTGATCGCGTTCGAAACCAGGTTCGTCAAAATCTGCTTGATGCGGTACGGATCCGAAATGAAATTGGCGTTGAGTTCTTCCTCTACGTCGCAACGCAGTTCGATGTTTTTGCCCGTCGCATTTTGCTCCAAAGGCTTGCAGATGTTTTCGATCAGGTCCTTGAAATTGAAGCTGACTTTCTCGATCGCGATCTTGTTGTTTTCGAGTTTGGAAAAGTCGAGCAGATCGTTGACCAGTTTGAGAATGTAATGCGACGAATGTTTGATGCTGTCGATGTATTGCTCCTGCTTGCTCGAAATCTCGGTTTTCTTGAGCAGGTCCGAAAAACCGATTACGCTGCCGAGCGGCGTTTGCAGATCGTGCGTGACCGTCGCAAGTAACATTGTTTTGCTGCGCAGCAAATCTTCTTTCTCGTCATTGAGCGTTTCGAGCTGTTGGCGGTATTGCTGGTTTCGGGTCAGGTCGCGCAGGATAATCGCCGCGAATACGATCAGCAATAAAAATGTAGCCGCGCCGATCCAGGCAATCGTTTCGATCGTGTTGTTGATTGCGGTTTTGGATTTGTTGATCTTGGCGTAGGATTTCTGCAGGATTTCCTTTTCGAGTGAAGACAATACGACGCGCAACTGGTCTGAGATGATGCGGTTCTCGTCCTGCAGTTTTTGTTCTTTCTTGAACAATTCGTACTTCATCCTATTGTCGCGGATGATGACCTGCGTGAGCATTTTCTCGATGGCCGAAGTCAATTGTTCGTTTGACACGGGCAATTTACTGAGTGAATCCATCTGGCGTTTGGTGAGTACCGCATTGAGGAATTGCCGCATTTGCGTATTGTTCTTGAACTGGATTGGTTTGACGCGGCGGTTCAGGGAATCCTTGACTTTGGTAATCTGGCCGACGGCGCGGTCGAAGGTATTTTTTTCGTTGTAATAATTGCGGAACAGGATGATCTCGTTGATCGAATGGCGTTTGCGCCTGAGCAGGTCCTGGATCGTATCGAGTTTGCCGAGCTGGGCCGCGTCGCTTTGTTTCTTGATGGCCTCGATCTGTAGGTTGACGCTGTCGAGGATTTTGTTGTAGGCGTCGAAATCCTTGGAAGAACCGGTCAGGATCGAATTGCGGCCCACGGTTTCGGCGGCATACAGATTGGCAATCGCGTTGCTGACCTGTAGGATTTTCTTGTTCTCGGCATTGATGTCTTTCTCGGGCAATGCAATCTTGAGGATTTCGGAGTAGACAAACCAAACCGACACCGCGGCGATGACGAAAAGAAGTAAATAACCGAGAATGACTTTGCCTTTGGTGGAACGTGGTTGCCTCATGTTTTAAAGGTAAGATTTTTTTTGATATGCTTCATGCTGGAATAAGGCGAACTGTTTTAAAAAATGTCCAGTTTTTCTGTAACAGAAGTATATAAAAAAAGAATATTTTTGTTCCATGGGAAGGGGGCAATGAAGGTTATCCCAACAAAATAATTTGGACACCTGACGGCAGAAAATCTGTACTTTTTGTTAAAAAAAATCCCGACTGAAACAATCGGGATTTAAGTTCATTATTTCGAAATTATTCGCTCAAGATGCTTCTCGAAATCACAATCTTTTGGATCTCGGAAGTACCTTCGTAAATCTGTGTGATCTTCGCGTCGCGCATCATTCGTTCCACATGGTATTCGGCCACGTAACCGTTACCACCGTGGATTTGTACTGCTTCGATGGTCGTGTCCATTGCCACTTGCGAGGCATACAATTTGGCCATCGCGCCCGATTGCGAGATGTCTTTTCCAGCGTCTTTTTCAGAAGCGGCCTTGAGGCACAGCATTCTGGCGGCAGTGATGTGCGTCGCCATATCGGCCAATTTGAATGCGATGGCTTGGTGCTTGGAAATTTCCTTGCCAAATGCTTTTCTTTCCTTTGAATATTTGAGCGCCAATTCGTAAGCGCCGGTTGCAATTCCGAGTGCTTGCGACGCGATACCGATTCGACCGCCGTTGAGCACGCTCATCGCGAAATTGAATCCGAAACCTTCGGCACCGATGCGGTTTTCCTTGGGCACTTTTACATCGGTGAACATGAGTGAATGGGTATCGCTGCCACGGATGCCCATTTTCTTTTCTTTGGGCCCGATGTCGAAACCAGCCCAGCCTTTCTCGACGATAAACGCGTTGATGCCTTTGTGGCCTTTTTCGATATCGGTTTGTGCGATGACGATATAGGTCGATGCGGTTGCGCCATTGGTGATCCAGTTTTTGGTTCCGTTGAGTAAATAATGGTCGCCTTTGTCGATCGCGGTGGTTTTTTGTGAAGTCGCATCGGAACCCGCTTCAGGCTCCGACAAACAGAACGCGCCGATGACTTCGCCTTTGGCCAATGGCACGAGGTACTTCATCTTTTGTTCTTCGTTGCAGTATTTTTCGAGCCCGGCGCACACGAGCGAATTGTTGACCGACATCACGACCGCAGCCGAAGCGTCGATCTTGGCAATTTCGGTCATCGCCAGTACATACGAAACGCTGTCGAGTCCCGAACCGCCGTATTTTGGATCCACCATCATGCCTAAAAAGCCCAGTTCGGCCATCATCTTTATTTGCTCTGTCGGAAACTTCGAGTGTTCGTCTCTTTCAATGACGCCCGGAAGCAATTCTGCCTGTGCGAAATCGCGCGCCGCCTGTTGAATCATCAAATGCTCTTCGGTAAGGTTAAAATCCATAATGCTAAAATGAGTGTTATTTTTGTTTGAAAATGTGGGCAAATATAATTTTTTAATTGCGAAATTTTGAATTTTGATGCTTAATTTTGGACGATGTTGAAAGAAAACTATAACGTTATCGGAGTGATGTCGGGTACTTCGCTCGACGGGGTTGACTTGGCCCACATCCGCTTCACCGTTTCCGATGGACAATGGTCGTTTGAAATTCTTGAGAATGAAACGGTTCCGTATTCAGAAGATTGGGTTTCGACTTTAAAAACGGCGGTCGGATTTTCATCGGACGGGCTCCAAAAACTCAATTTTGATTACACCGAATTGCTCGGGAAAATCATTTCCGATTTCATCACCAAAAACCAAGTCGAAAACCTGGACGCGGTTTGTTCGCACGGCCATACGATTTTACACCAACCGCACAACGGTTTGACACTGCAAATCGGCAACTTGCCAGAGATTGCTGAGATTTTAAAACAGAAAGTCGTCTGCGATTTCCGCGTGCAGGATGTGGCTTTGGGCGGTCAGGGCGCGCCTTTGGTGCCAATCGGCGACCGCATTTTGTTTGCCGGTTATGATTACTGCCTCAACCTCGGCGGCTTTTCGAATGTGTCTTTTGAAGCCGACGGCCAGCGCATTGCGTTTGACATTTCGGCCGTCAATACGGTACTCAATTTTTATGCAAACCGGCTGGGCTTGGCCTATGACGACAAAGGAACCATTGCCCGATCAGGAAAATTAAATCCTGAATTGCTGGGCGAATTGAACACGCTCGGTTTCTATCAAAAACCTTATCCCAAATCGCTCGGTTTCGAATACGTCAAGGAAACGATTTTGCCCTTGATGGAACGTTTTGAGATTCCCACCGCAGACCAAATGCATACATTTGTCGAGCACATCACCATCCAAATTGCAGCGGCTTTGCCCCAGAAAAAAGGGAAATTATTGGTCACCGGCGGCGGTGCCTACAACATTTTTTTAGTCGAACGCATGCGGTTTCATTTGCCCGACATGCCAATCATCATCCCCGATGCGAAAATTTTGGAATTCAAGGAAGCGCTGATTTTTGCACTGCTCGGCGTGTTGAAACTTCGGAATGAAATCAATGTGCTCGCTTCGGTTACAGGCGCGAAACACGACCACAGCTCGGGAAAAATTTACAGTTAGTTGACCGGTTTGGTTTCTGCTTCTTCGGCGTTGATGCCCACTGTTGCGATTTGGCTGACCGGAATCACACGCTTGCCCCCAACGATTCTGGATTTCAAGCCAAAAATAGTATCATTCTGCCAATAAACGGTATCAAAATACATCGTTTGCTTTTTACCGTCGAGCGTCGTGACTTTGAAGTTGATGTTTTTTCCACCGTAGAGCCAAACCTCCTGGCCCGATTGATTGACGCATCTGATCTTTTCAAGGCCATTGGAATCGTAACCCGTCCCGATTGAAGCCACATTGTGTGTGCGTTGTACCATCTGATTCTCTTTGAGTTGGCTTACAAAACTCTCTTTCGAAAAGCGTATAACTCGAGCAAGCGGTCAATAATAAAGTCATGGCCAATACGGCCCCTATTTTTTTCATATTTCAATTTTATTCAAAAATACGCATTTCGTCAAAAGAAAAACAAGCTAAAAATCGGGAATTATTAGTTTAAACCGAAGAATCTGCAATTTCTATTTTTTATATTTGCCGAACCAAACCCGAGGCGCGCCGTCCCGAATAGTCGGGAGTATGGAGCGCAGCGAAATAAAATATCAATCAACACAACAATGAAAGCACTCTTACAACAATTCGAAAATAAAGCACCCGAAATCATCTTCAACTGGAAAGATTCTGAAACCGATGCCGAAGGCTGGACGGTCATCAACTCGCTTCGCGGCGGTGCGGCTGGCGGCGGAACACGCATGCGCAAAGGGCTTGATATGAACGAGGTCCTTTCACTGGCCAAAACGATGGAAGTCAAATTCTCGGTTTCGGGCCCGGCGATTGGCGGTGCCAAATCGGGAATCAATTTCGACCCGAACGACCCGCGCAAGGAAGGCGTTCTCAAACGCTGGTACAAAGCCGTGTCTCCTTTGCTCAAAAGCTATTACGGTACCGGCGGCGATTTGAACGTCGATGAAATCCACGAAGTGATCCCGATGACCGAAGAATGCGGCGTCTGGCATCCACAGGAAGGCGTGTTTAACGGCCATTTTCGACCGACCGAAGCCGACAAGATCAACCGCATCGGGCAATTGCGCCAAGGCGTGGTCAAAGTAATCGAAAATCCGGGCTTCTCTCCCGATGTGGCACGCAAATACACTGTGGCCGACATGATCACCGGTTATGGCGTGGCCGAAGCCGTTCGTCATTATTACGACATTTATGGCGGTTCGGTCAAAGGCAAGAAAGCCATCGTACAGGGATTTGGAAATGTCGGTTCGGCAGCGGCATTTTATTTGGCCGAAATGGGCGCGAAAGTAGTCGGAATCATCGACCGCAATGGCGGACTCATCAATGAGAACGGTTTTACTTTTGAAGAAATCCGCACGTTGTTCCTCAATAAAAACGGCAACCAGCTCGTGGCCGACCGCATGATTCCGTTTGAGGAAATCAATGAGAAAATCTGGACCATCGGTGCGGAAATTTTCACCCCTTGTGCCGCTTCGAGATTGGTCACGCAAGATCAGGCCAACAAAATGATCGCTTCGGGGCTCGAAGTGATTTCGTGTGGCGCGAATGTGCCGTTTGCCGACAAGGAAATTTTCTTCGGCCCGACCATGGAAGACATCGACCACAAGGTAAGCCTGATTCCGGATTTCATTTCGAACTGCGGCATGGCGCGTGTGTTTGCCTATTTCATGGAAAAGAAAGTACAGATGACCGACGAGGCGATTTTCTCGGATACGTCTGAAACCATCAAAAACGCGATCGTCAAGGCACACGCGAAAAACCAATCGAAAACCAACATCAGTGCGACCGCTTTTGAAATTGCGCTCAAACAATTGGTGTAGAACAATTTATTTTACTTATTTTCGTTATAGGAACAGGTTAAAATTGCACCCATGACATTCACCCAAATCGAAAACAGGAAACAATCACTGGCGGCCACTTCGGCCATTTTCCTGGTATTGTTTCTATTGCTGTATTTTCTCAAATCGACCAACACCATTGATCTGTCCATGCTCGAAGGCGGTGGCGGCGGTGGCGATGTGGCTGTCAATTTTGGCGACAGCGACTTCGGGTCGGGCGATAATTACACTTCGATGGAAAGTGTCAAATCGGTTCCCAAGCAAACCCAACCGCAAAAATCTTCCGAAAAGGAAATCATCGTCAGCGAAAACGACGATGCGCCGGTGATTGCCAATGTCAAGAAACCGACCGAGAAACCCAAGAAAGAAGAAGATCCGAAACCGGTTGAAAAACCCACACCGAAACCTTCCAAATCAACCACCGATGCTTTGTCGAACCTGCTCAACGGGACCAGTACCGGCGGTGACGGCAACGACAAACAGCCCGGAAACAAAGGAAAATCAAGCGGCGATGCGAACGCTACCGGTTACAACGGCGGTGGCGGATCGGGTACCGGAAGCGGCGGCGGCAATGGATCGGGCCAAGGCATCGGCACCGGAAGCGGCTATGGCTCGGGTTCGGGTGGCGGCTCTGGAAACGGAAACGGCAATTACCAACTCGGCAACCGCAAACCGCTGAGCAAACCCAAACCGAATTACGTTTGTGATGAAGAAGGGATTGTGGTCGTACAGATTTCTGTTGACAAATCGGGTCGTGTGATCAGCGCCAATCCGGGCATCCGTGGAACGACCAACGCGGCCAAGTGTTTGCTTGACCAAGCCAAGATCGCAGCCATGGATACCAAATGGCAATCGGATGATAGCGCACCCGACAAACAGGTCGGTAAAATCATCTACAGCTTCAAGCTCACCGGGAACTAATTCCAGATTACACGATGACTTATACCGAAACGGTCAACTGGATGTTCGCGCAACTTCCGATGTACCAACAACAAGGCGCGTCGGCTTATAAAAAAGATTTGACGAACACCTTGTTGCTCTCGCAACATTTGGGGCATCCTGAGCAAAACCTAAAATTGATCCATGTGGCGGGCACCAACGGCAAAGGCTCGACTTCGCACATGCTCGCTTCCATCCTGCAAGAAGCCGGATACAAAACCGGATTGTACACCTCGCCGCACCTCAAGGATTTTCGCGAACGCATCAAGATCGATGGAAAAGAAATTTCAGAGGATTTCGTCGTTGGTTTTATTGCGCGTAACCAATCCTTTTTTGAGGCTAATGCCCTGAGTTTTTTTGAGATGAGCGTCGGTTTGGCATTCGATTATTTCAGCAAGGAAAAAGTGGATGTTGCCATTATCGAAGTGGGTTTGGGCGGAAGACTCGATTCGACGAACATCATTACACCATTGGTTTCGGTCATTACCAATATCGGTTACGACCATGTTCAATTCCTGGGCAACACCTTAGAATTGATTGCCGCAGAAAAAGCTGGCATCATCAAACCCGGCATTCCTGTTGTGATTGGAGAATACACTTCGGAAACCAAGCCTGTTTTTGAGCAAAAAGCCCAAGCCTGTCATTCGGATATTTATTTTGCTTCCGATTTGGTTCGGGAAGATTATCCGTCGGACATGAAAGGCAATTACCAATTCCACAATAAAAAAACCGTGGTCCAGACCCTTCGCGTTTTACAGGCAAAAAACCAGTTGGCCGTTTCGGAAGAACAAATAAAAAACGGTTTGCAAAATGTGATTCGCCACACCGGCTTGTTGGGCCGTTGGCAACAATTGCAGGACCATCCCAAAGTCATTGCCGATACCGCGCACAACAAAGCCGGACTGGAAATGACGCTTCGTCAGATCCAGGAAAATGAATTCGACCAACTCCACATCGTTTTGGGGGTCGTCAACGACAAGGATTTGGACGAGATTTTACCATTGTTCCCCAAAAATGCGGTGTATTATTTTTGCAGACCCGATATTCCGCGTGGACTCGACGCCCAGCATTTGGCCAGTAAAGCCAGCGGATTTGGTTTAACCGGACAGATATACCATTCGGTTCCAGAAGCTTACCAAAGTGCCTTGCAGCATGCGGCTCCATCGGATTTCATTTACATCGGCGGCAGTACTTTTGTCGTCGCAGAAATTTTATAAAAAAACAATGATTTGTTTGCAATTCCCAAAAACTGCCTTATATTTGCACTCGCATTAAGCAATCAGGGCGATTAGCTCAGTTGGTTCAGAGCATCTGGTTTACACCCAGAGGGTCGGGGGTTCGAATCCCTCATCGCCCACAAGTTTAAAAACAAATGGTTTCAAAAGCCGATAAATCTTATGATTTATCGGCTTTTTGCTTTTAGGCATACTTCAAATTATTCATTCAATCTTATTTCTTAGGAGATAAAATCGAGACCCGAACAGATCAAAAAATAAGGGTCTCGCTAAAATCGCTTAAGCCTTGCAAACACTGGTATTGTCGAACCTATTCACTTACCCGTTTAAAATTTGAACATCTTGTTTGCAATTACTCAGAACAATAAATTGATTAGTAATTAAAAAGGTTACCGCCATGAAAACAAAAATCACTTTGCATTTCTATGCAAAAAAAACCAAAGCTAATGTTGCCGGACTTCTGCCAATTTATATCCGGTTAACTGTCGATGGAGAACGTCTCGAATTTAGTTCCAAAAAGTTTATCGAAAAATCAAAATGGTCTGATGAACTGTCGAAAATGAAAGGCACTTCAGAGGAAGCCCGTTCAATTAATAACTATCTCGATTCTGTAAAATCACAGATAATTGATATTCAAATGACACTCACCCATAAAAGAGAAGCTTTAAATATTGAAAACTTCCGGAAGCGTCTGTTCGATGAAACAGATTCTCAACGAATGCTTTTACCAATTTACAGAGACCACAACAACCGGATTGAAGGATTGCTCGGAAACGGTTACGCGCCTGGCACATTAGAACGATTTAAAATTTCATTGAAACATCTTGAAGAATTCCTATTGTGGAAATTGAATGTAAAAGATATCGCGATTGATAAAATTGATTTCGCATTGATCACTGATTTCGAATTTTATTTGAGGAGCGAAAAAAACTGCAGCAATAATACCGCAGTGAAATACGTCCGCAATTTTAGAAAGATTATTAAAATTTGCCTGAGCAATGATTGGCTTGAAAAAGACCCATTTGTTAAGTATGACGGCAAAATGAAAGAAGTTGAAACGGAATTTCTAACCGAAGAAGAAATCCAAAGCATTTATTCCAAGAAGTTTCGCACACCAAGACTTGAACTGGTACGGGATATTTTTATCTTTTGCTGTTTTACCGGCTTAGCTTACGTTGATGTAAAAGGATTAAAACAAGACCATATTGGAATTGGCATCGACGGCCAAAAGTGGATATTTAAAAATCGACAAAAAACAGATACCAAATCAAAGATACCTTTGCTACCAATTCCCGAAGAATTGATTAAAAAATATGCCTCTCATCCTAAGTGTCTGAATGAAGATCGGGTTTTACCAGTTCTCAGCAATCAAAAAATGAACGGCTATTTAAAAGAGATTGGCGATTTGTGTGAAATTACCAAAGAAATCACTTTTCACATGGCTAGGCATACATTTGCCACCTCAGTAACTTTGACAAATGGAGTTCCAATCGAAAGCGTCAGTAAAATGCTAGGCCATAAAAATATTCAGACTACTCAGCATTACGCTAGAGTTCTGGATAAGAAGGTAAGTGAGGACATGCAAAATTTACGCACAAGATATCAAGGCGGCGGCGTTCTGAAAGCAAGTAGCTAATCTTTTGATGATTATGCTAACAGTATTATGCAGCCATTCCATTGATAAACGTCTCGACAAAGTCAACTATTTTTTTCAATATCTTATCCCCAAGTGTTTTGCGTTGTAACAAACTTGGCTTTTCACCTTGAATTAACTCTAGAACCTCATCCCGCAAAGGTTGGCGTTCAGCGAACAAATAATTTTCAATCAGCCGTTCAGTTTTCTCTGCAGACAAATTCTCTTCATAAACCAAATCATCAAATGCCTTTTGTTGTTGTTCCGACCAGTATTTGTCGAACTCCTCTTGGATATTATCTGTATCTTCAATAATCGGCAAATTCTCTAATATGAATCGTTCGATCAATTCACGCTTACTTCTCAATGTTGTTTCGGTATTCAACAAGTTGAAAATTTCCTGCTCGGTTTTGGCAGTATCGTTCTTCGTTTGGGATTTCAACTTTATCAATAGTTGAATTATATAAGTAACATTTATCTCGTCCCGATGAATCAATTCAAGTTCAAAATCGACATCCTCAAGAATTGAGACCTTTTCCTTCTGATGCTCGTTTTTTACTTTATCGTGTAAATCAAGATACTTGCTTTTAAAATCTTCAAATTGTTGCTCATCCATTTTCAGGTCTTCCCACTGAAAATCGGAAAATGCAGCGAGAATATTTTTAACGCGCATTAAATCCCTGAAGGCTTTGATAAACTCTAACTCGTCTTCTTCAGTTACCAGGTCATCTACACTATCTATAGTTAGAGCCAATGACAGAAGATGTTCAAAGGCATCATCAAATTTTGCAATGTAGTCCTCATAGGGTTTCATAATGATCACCTCGATAGCTTCTTTATTACTAAAAAGCGTAATTGCTTCATCCGTTCGATTTTTGAGATTCCTAAACGTTACTATATTGCCTTGACTTTTTTGCTCGTTAATGATACGATTAGTCCGGCTGTATGCTTGTATCAATCCATGATACTTTAGGTTTTTATCCACGTACAATGTATTGAGCGTCGGACTATCGAATCCTGTAAGAAACATATTCACTACAATCAGGATATCAATTTTTCGCTCTTTTACTTTTTTCGAAATATCATTATAATAGTTATAAAAGCTTTGGCTGTCTCGCGTTGTAAAATTGTCACCAAACATTCTGTTATAATCGCCTATAAATTCCTCAAGCTTTTCACGACTATGTACATTAACTTTGTAATTTGCGTTGGGTTCAGCTGCAACACTCATCTGATCGCCATCGAAATTATCATCAAAGGTGTAAAGCCCATTTGCATCGGCATCTTCTTCATTGCTGCCGTAACTGAAGATAGTCGCGATATTTAGATCATGGAGCCCGGCTTCTTTCTTTTGCTTAAATAAATCAACGTATTTGATCAGCGTATCTACATTGTTCGTGCAGAACATAGCGGTAAAATCCCGATTATGGGTTTTGCGGCCGTGATGAGCAATAATATAATCCGTGATTTTATTTAAGCGCCTGGAATCTTCCATCAATTCCCTGGTATCTATATCTTCAACTTCGATATCAATATTAGTCTCCCTGCCATCTTTGTGTTTATAACGGCCAACGTACTCGACAGAAAATTTCAAAACATTTTCATCTTTAATGGCATCTGTGATAACGTATTTGTGTAAGCAATCTTCAAACAAATCCCTGGTTGTTCTTTTTCCATGTTCGTTTTTCGCAGCATTGTCTGCAAAAATTGGAGTTCCGGTAAATCCAAACATTTGGCTATTGGAAAAAAAAGCCTTGATTCGCTTATGAGTATCGCCGAATTGACTACGATGGCATTCGTCGAAAATGAATACTACGCGCTTGTCTTTTATATCGGCCATTTTTCTTTCGTATTTCAATTTGCTGATGGCAGTATTCAATTTCTGGATAGTCGTAACTATCAGCTTTGAATCTTTCGCTTCGCCTTTTTTATCAACATAAGAACCAATAAATTGTTTGACGAGATTACTGGTATTATCAGTTCCGTCTATGCATCCTTCCTGAAAACTATTAAACTCTTTTGTGGTTTGGTAGTCAAGATCTTTTCGATCGACAACGAATATAACTTTGTGGACTTGTGGCAGCGCCATTAAAATTTGGCTGGCTTTGAAGCTGGTTAAAGTTTTTCCTGAACCTGTCGTATGCCATATATAACCATTCTTTGTCGAATTCTTAACACGTTCAATTAGTGCTTCGACAGCATAATATTGATATGGACGCAGTACCATCGGGATTTTGTATGCCTCATTCAAAACTATGTACTTACAAATCATCTTGCTGATATGACATGGTTCCAAAAACGCATCGGTAAACCCATTGAGAATATTCGAAAGCCTTTTGTTTTCGATATCTGTCCAGTAATAAGTTTGCTTGAATCCTTGTTTGGGGTTATTGGCATAGTATTTTGTATTCACCCCATTGCTTATGACAAAAATCTGTACATATTGAAAGAGTGCAGCGTTCGCTCCAAATGAATGTCGTTGATAGCGGTTAATTTGGTTAAATGCTTCTTTCAACTCAAGTCCCCTGCGCTTCAGTTCTATTTGCACCAAAGGCAATCCGTTGATTAAAATGGTGACGTCGTAACGATTCTTATATTTTCCTTCTTGGCTAATCTGATTAGTGACTTGGTATTGGTTTTGGCACCAATGCTCTATATTGAGAAATTCATAGTAGAGATTTTGACCATTGTCTCGTATAAGATGTTGCTGATGTCGAAGGGTTTTAGATTTTTCGAATACTGAGCCTTTACTTAACGTGTTCAAAACTTTCTCAAATTCGGTATCTGTAAATTTCAGGTTGCCGGTTTTGACCAATGCATTCGAATTGTGTTTTTCCAATTGATGCTTAAGGTTAAGTAGTAAATCTTTTTCATTTTGAAGCAAGAGAAATTGATAACCCAATTTTTGTAATTGTGTTATCAACTTCTCTTCTAGTATTTGCTCAGATTGTTTTGCCATATTTTATTTTATCAACGAGCAGTAAATATAACAGTTTTAACAGTTATTTCAATCCTCGAAACATTTGTTCTATGGCCCTCTTCTTTTGCTCATGGTTTGGATGAACATATAAATTCAGGGTAGTGCTTATATTTGAATGTCCCAATAAAACACTCACTGTTTTATAATCGCATTTACTCTCGATACATCTTGTGGCGAAACTATGTCTAAGTCCATGGAATTTAAGATCTGGAATGTCAAGATTAAATATCAAATTCTTATAGTATGTTCTATAAGTTCTGGGTTCAGTAGGCTTTATATCATTTGTAAGAACAAAAAATGTACTATTTACAACCTTTCTAATTGGCTTCAACATTTTAATCAAGTCTCGACTCATCGGAATTTCGCGAATAGAATTCTTTGTTTTAGGTGTATCTAATATTACTTCCGTCTTGCGAGTATTGCCATCGATCGTGTAGATACGCTGAATCGTTCGCCTGACTCGTATTACACCATTTTCGGTATCGACATCGTCCCAAGTTAAAGCACAGATTTCACCAATTCGCAAACCCGAACTTAAGCAGATGAACACCCCCAAATTCCTGAATGTAAAATGCTTTTCTAGATGCAGCATCAATTTTCTTTGATTAGATCGGCTCAATACTTCAATGTTGTTTGACTCCCGTTTCGTAGGAAATTGTATATCAAGAGCCTTGTGTTCCATCCACTTGTTCTTGATCGCAAATTTCAATATCATCTTTAAGACGATAAGAATATCCTTTACCGTTTTTTGACTCAATCCTTGGTCAATTTTCTTAAACACGAATTTCTGAACCTCTTTTTCGTCAAACGTAAATTTGTCTCCGAATGCAGGCAAAAGATGATTTTCTGTTAAAAGCACATACGCTGAAAAACTAGACTTTTTTACATACATTTTTTTATCTGCTTTCCACAGATGGGTAATTTCTGAAATTGTTTTGTTGTTGTTCATATTTTCTTTTAAGGGTTACTAACCTCAAAGAAAATAAAAGTTGTTTGCAACTTTAGGGAAATTGGATCTTAAAGGTTCCTAATTTGAGATTTCCTGAATTTAGTGATGAATGGAAAACTAAGAAATTGGGGGAAATTGCTACATTTTCAAAAGGAAAAGGAATTTCTAAAAGTGATGTTGAAGAACCCGGAATTACCGAATGTATTAGATACGGCGAACTTTATACACATTACGGTGCAATTATCGACGAAGTCAAATCAAAAACTAATGTTGATATATCAGACCTTGTATTAAGTGAATCGAATGATGTTATTATTCCTGCATCTGGAGAAACAACAATCGATATTGCAACAGCCTCTTGTGTTTTAAAGTCTGGGATTGCATTAGGAAGTGACTTGAATATTATCAAAACTGAGAACAATGGAGTCTTTTTATCTTATTATCTGAACAGCAAGAAGAAAATGGAAATAGCCAATTTAGCCCAAGGAATTTCCGTTGTACATTTGTATTCAAGTCAATTAGCTTCCCTTTCTTTGAGTTTACCAAAGTTTGGTGAACAAAACAAAATTTCTTCCTTTTTGTCTTTACTTGACAAAAGAATTCAAACCCAAAACAAAATAATTAAGGAATTAAGTGTAGTTAAAATTACACTTGCTAAAAACATATTTTCACAACGGCTTAGGTTTAAAGATCAAAACAATAATCAGTTTTCAAATTGGGAGAAAAAAAAACTTGGAGAACTTGGAGAAATTATTAACGGACTCACTTATAGCCCAAAAGATATTAACTCAAAAGGTATTTTAGTACTAAGATCTTCAAATATTCAAAATAGAAGTCTTGCCTTCAACGATAACGTCTATGTAAATACTAAAAAATATAATCCGGTTAAGGAAAATGATATCTTGATTTGTGTTAGAAACGGAAGTAAAAATCTTATCGGAAAGAACGCTTTGATCTGTAAGGATAACGAAGGACTCGCATTCGGGGCATTTATGTCCGTTTACAGAAGTCCATACAATAAATTTATATTTCAATGGTTCGATACTGACGAATATAGAGAGATAGTTAACAGGAATCTAGGCGCTACTATCAATTCGATAAACGGTAGTGACTTAAAGAAAATTTTAATTCATTTTCCAAGTCTGCACGAGCAAACTAAAATTGCAGATTTCCTAGAGGCTGTCGGCTCGAAAATTGAAATTGAAATCCAACTTTTGCGAGAATTAGAAAAGCAGAAAAAGTTTTTATTACATAACATGTTTATATAGAAAACTAGACAAATATTTGTCGTAATAGGTGTTTCTTTTGCTTTTTAAATTGCGCTGAAATGTCTTTTTCAACTTGGATTTTTTGGTCTATTGCAGAAAGAAATTTTGAAATTACATCCTGTTCCTCTAAAAAAGGGACTTGAACTTTTATTTTTTCAATGGTTGTTTTTGACAGACTTGGAACCCCTGATGCCTCATTATACTCCAGCCAATTGATCGTTTGGAAAAGGTAAAAAATGAATTTAGGAATACACGATTGAAAAGAATGCGTATAAAATAAAGTGTCTACAGTCCACATTTTTCCATTGTAGTACATCGGCTTATTTATTGTGCCTTTTCTTCCAATACATACCGTCTCACCATCGTATAAATATTCATTAACAAATGTCATATAACCTCCCGTTCCATAGACGGGGATGGTACCCTCTTTTAAATGCTTATAATCTTTCCCGTTTCCAATTTTCAAAATATCACCGATTTTTGATTCTGACCATTCTGAAAAGTCATTTCCGTTACCGTCCTTGAACCTCAATTGCTGAGAAAATACTTTATTCATTAACGTGGACTTTAATGTTTCTAAACCCTCAATTATTTTGTTTTGGGTTTTGATCCGTTCATCGATAAGTGACAAAAGTGTTCCAATTTTTTCTTGTTCATTTCTGTGAGGAAGAGATAGTTTGAGTCCCCTAATACTCTCAAAATTCAATCCTTCTCGACCACTCCCAGTTTGTAAACTCTTAAAAATGGTTTGGCCTTTATATGAGGAAAATATTGACTGAACAAATCTTGGATAGTATTGTTGTTTTAATCTTATGATACAGACATGTTGATTGACGTTTCCCATTTTGAAATCCTCAGGAACAACGCAACTTCTTCCTAACGATGCCCCTGTAATGTTAAGAAGTATGTCATTAGACCTAACAATACTATTTTTCATTTGGTTATTTACAGATTCTGGAATAAAAACAGAATTGTCTAATTCTAACCGGTCGTTGTTTACATTTTGACTTCGTATAAAAAGTACACCGTCCTTTGTATAAACAGCTTCACCCCCTAGCGGTGTCTTCCCGCTATTGACTTTATTAGCAATTTCCTCCAATTTCTTAGTTTCCCACTCTCCCTCAAATCCAGGAAATCTCAAATTAGGAACCTTTGTAACTTTTTTACCCTGTTCTTCCATTAAATTTTATTAAAATGATTGCTGCCTAGAAAACCAATCCCAGTTCTTTAAAATAAACGTCAATCTCCTTATCCAACCCTGCGCGCTTGGCTTCCAGCTCTTTTATTTCACGCATTACCGCAAAAATATCAATCGGTTCTTCTTCTTCGTAGGTGTTAACATAACGAGGAATGTTAAGATTATAATCATTATCCGCAATATCCTTTAACGATGCCAGATAACTGTACTTTGGTATTACTTTTCTATTTCGGAAGGTATCAACTATCTTGTCGATATGTTCATCACGCAATATATTTTGGGTTTTAACCTTGTCAAACTCTTTGCTCGCATCAATAAATAAAATATCATCCGGATTTTCGCGGCACTTCTTAAATACCAAAATACACGTTGGTATGCTTGTACCATAAAAAACATTCTGTGGTAAGCCAATGACGGCATCTAAATAATTTTTATTTTCAATCAAGTACTTACGAATATGTTGTTCAGCGGCACCCCTGAATAACACCCCATGGGGCAGGACAACTGCCATTATCCCATTTTCCGCCAAATGATAAATCATATGCTGTACGAACGCAAAGTCCGCTTTGCTGGCTGGGGCAAGTTTCCCATATTGGCTAAAACGATCATCCGAAGTAAAAATTGGATTTGCACTCCAATTAGCCGAGAAAGGCGGATTTGCGACAATTGCCTCAAATGGGAGATCGTCTAAATGTTGCGGATGCTCTAAAGTATCTTCCTGTTTTATATCAAATTTTCGATAATGAATGCCGTGCAAAATCATGTTCATCCTTGCAAGGTTGTAGGTCGTGCGATTCATCTCCTGACCGTAAAACATAGCAACATCTTTAACCTCTCTGGCCACCCGCAGAAGTAAAGATCCTGAGCCGCATGTTGGGTCATATACCGATTTCAATTTATGTTTTCCGCTAGTGACAATTTTTGCAAGAATTTTCGAAACCTCTTGTGGAGTGTAAAATTCTCCAGCCTTTTTTCCGGCGCCGCTTGCAAATTGCCCAATTAAATACTCGTATGCATCACCTAAAATATCTAGTTGAGTATGCTCCAGTTTAAAATCAATTTTGTCTAAATGCGATAGTACCTTTGCAATAATTGCATTTCTGGCCTCTGGAGTTTTGCCAAGTTTAGAACTATTCAAATCCATGTCTTCAAAAAGATTTTCGTAGTCTTCCTCGCTATCGGTTCCCATAGTACTCAGTTGAATATTGATGAGAACATTTTGCAAATCTTGCAAAATGAAATTGGTTTTTCGTTCATCGAATTTTTCAACATCCTCATCATTTTCTCCTCTGCCTCGCTTAGTCATTTCAGAGAACAATTCGTCTGGCCTCAAAAAATACCCTAACTTTTCTAAGGCCTCTTCTTTAATAGCTTCAATGAATTCTTCGCTATTTGATTTACCTGGCACAATATCCCTGAATCGAATACCATCCTGTTTAAGTATCTCGTTGGCGAAAATGTCCATCTTTTCGCTGAGATATTTGTAAAAGATAAATCCCAAAATATAGTCGCGAAATTCATCCGCATTCATTTTGCCCCGCAAAGTATTAGCGATATTCCAAAGTTGGGTTTCCAGTACTCTTTTTTGATCCTCACTCATTCAGAATATTTTTTATGGTTTCGTGGCTAAATTACGATTTAAGATTTGGTTATTTTAAAAAGTTGAACTGAAACTATTTCTTCATTTATTGAAAATAAATTTCAATATTTTATTCATCAACCTCATCCATCCTCCTAACCAAAGTATCTCTCAAGGAATTTAAAAATTTAGTCCTCTCCGACTTCCGCGCTCGCATTTCGAAAAACGTCCTGTGAAACTGCCCCAAATCAATATCAAACGTTTCCTCAAAGAACTTTGCAGTTTCTTTTAAGTCTGTGTTGCCATTGTTGAAAACGCCCTCAGCGTGCAACGCATAAATCAATTCGATCAAAGCGACTTTCGAGCCCGTCCATTTTTGAACCTGCCTGTCAGGAATCGAAAACGGCATTGACTTTGTCTCCAGTTTAGACAATTCAGTTTCCAGATAAACCTGCAACATATCATTGGCTAAGATTTTTGCAACCTTGAAATCGTGTGAGGTCGTAAAGCGATTGTCTGCCTGAAAATAAGAACTATCCAACGTCAGCTTTACATCGTATCTGCCACGAACGAAATATTTCTTATCTAAGTGGACACTTCCAGTCCGGAAATATTTATAAAACTCAATATTTTCATTGAAATAGCATTTTAGTTTGGCTAGCTCCGAATTAAAGTATTTGCGCAAATACTTGTTTCCGCCAAATGGTTTATTAGTTTGGATATTATATACGTCATTAAAAAATATCAGCTTGCAGACGAATTGCGGTTTCACGTCTTTAAAGAAATGGATTTCTTCTACCTTGCTATCAAATGCATACTTCAAAAAATAAGTTTTAAGCTGCTCTAAAACCAAAATAGTTGCTTTGATGGAATCTTCGGCAGCCTTAATAGAATCCTTTTCAAGTTCTATAGTCTTCAGCTGCGCAGCTAACCCTTCCAAAAGCCGAGTCGCAAAATCGTTCATAGGGAAAACTGGTAATGTTTGTTCGAACCAAATCTAAAATCAGAAGTTCTGATTTCCAATTCCTCTATCTATCCATTCAGAAATATATTATTGGTCAAAAATAAAGCATTAATTAATCCTGCTATATTCCAAAAGCAACAACGCCTTATCTTTCAAGCAGTTATAATTATCGGTTGTTAGTGAGTTTCAAAGCAGAGGTTTATCTATTGTCGTTGCGATTTTAAAGTATTAATTTCAAACCCGATTTACACGCCGAAGCAGTTTTACACGCCGATCATCCCAACCAGACAATCTATTGACGTGATAAAATTTCTTCGTTTCATCTTTTTCATATTGCTTTTGCCTGCGCAGTTTCTTATCGCGCAGCATAAAGGTTTTAAAATTCCTGACACTCTTAAAACTAAAACCGTTGATTATGTTATTGATCGGCTCGACGAGAATGAAGATGATGAAATTCTTGATTCGCTCTATGCAAATGCGTTCTTATATAAAGCGAAGAGGGCTGGCAACCTAGACAATTTAATTCGCGCATATAATGTGATGATGCACAAGTCCCCGAAGGAATCTTGGCTGAGATACTGCGACAGCATGCTCTCCGTAGCTGCACGTTCTAAACAAGATAAATTAATCGGGACCGCTTACCTCACACGCGGAATAGTTTACAATTCCTTGAAGCAGCAGACAAAGGCGCTTGATGATTATTTGCTCGCAGATAAATTTATCGCTAAGACTGAAGACCTGTATTTAAGACACAAAGCTAAATTTTCAATTGCTCTCGTAAAATATAACTTGGGGTACTACCACGAAGCGATTGCACTACTCCGTGAATGCGAAGCTTATTTCAAGATAAATGAACCCGGACTTCCGCATTTAAGGACATTGCACGCACTTAGCCTTTGTTATATCAAAACTAAAGAATATGCTCTGGTTACCAATATGATTGATATAGGATATCGGGAATCCATAGATATGGAAGAACTGAAAACAATCCCATATTTTAAAAATGCCGAAGGCCGCAATGAGTTTTTCAAGGAGAACTACGTCGTTGCAATCGAGAAGCTGCAACAATCACTACCGCAGATAATAAAGTTTGAAGATTTCATTACGGTATCATCAACATATTATTTTATTGGACGTAGTTACTGGGCGTTAGGTGAAAAAGAGAAAGCCGTTCCATTTTTCAAAAAGGTAGACGAACTATTCCGGCAGGAAAAATTCATTAAAGATGAAGTACTGGAAGCCTATGACCTGTTGGCCCAATATTACGAGGACAAAGGCAATACAGCGGAACAATTAAAATACCTGACCGGCTTGCTAAAAGCCGAAACATTCGTCAGCAAAAATTTCCGCTACCTTTCCGAGAATATGCATCGCGAATACGACTTGAAAAAAATTAAGGACTCGACGGAAGAACTAAAAAGACATCTATTCTTTCGGGACAAACTAGACTTGATATTCGGAATCATCTTTTTACTAGTTTGTATTGTTTTGGGCTTTATAATATGCAAGCAATACCAGCGCCGCAAACTAAGAAGGCAAAAGTTTAAAGGTGTGATTTCACACAAAGACCGCACAGCGTTGCCAATCGTCAGTAAAGACAAAATCGTGGATGGAGACCAGATTATAAAACCTGAAATCATCGAAGCCGTCTCAAAGAAATTGGAAAAGTTTGAGGAAGGCGACGCATTTCTCGACCAGGACTTTAATCTCAATAAAATGGCCGCTATAGTCGATTGCAATACGCGATACACCTCACGGATAATTTGCGAGACCCGCAAGAAAAAATACATCGAATACATAGATGATCTAAGAATTGACTACATAGTCAACCGATTAAAGACCGACAGCAAATACCGCAACTACACAATCAAGGCGCTCACCGAAGAAGCGGGCTTCAAGTCGCCGCAGAAGTTCAAAGAAGCTTTCAAGAAAAATACTGAACTCAATCCGGTTTACTTCATCCGCGAACTCAAAAAGCAAAGTCAGACTAAGAATTGAAATATTTTGCGATAAATCGTACAGAACTTCGGATTTGCTTCTGAAATAAAACAATTCAATCGCAACAAATTTGCGCCATAACAACTTAAATCTAATGTTATGGCAGTCGAAATCATCACACGGGAAGACCTAAACGAATTCCGCACATTACTCCTCAAAGACCTAAAGGAAATCCTTCAAGCGAAACCGCAACAAGCCAAGCAGTGGTTAAAATCAACAGAGGTCAGAAAACTACTGAATATTTCCCCCGGAACGCTCCAGACATTGCGCATAAATAAGACACTGTCTTACACCAAAATCGGCGGCATCATCTACTACGCCCATCAGGATATCGAAAAGCTTCTCGAACTTAACAAAGTAAGTTCAGAACGTACGCTTTTTAATACTAAGTAATTCCCCATGAACTACATTAAGCACCTGACCGGCTTTTTCGATAAAGTCGCCAAAGATAAGCTGTTGAACCCAACACACGTCAGCTTATATATAGCACTGTTCCAATTTTGGAATGTCAATCGTTTCCGCAATCCAATCAGCATTTCCAGGCACGAGATCATGAGGATAAGCAAAATCAGTTCGTTGGCCACCTATCACCGTTGCCTGAAACTTTTGGACTCGCATGGGTATATTAAGTACGAGCCGTCATTCAATCCCTATAGAGGCAGTCATGTGTACTTATTCAATTTTTCAGACGAACTCAAGCCCATTCCACGAAACGAACGTACAGCTACTTCAAATTTTGAACTTCTCGCAGAACAAGTAGCGAACAAGCTTGAAACAACTGACGATACAAGTAATGAACAGGTTAGTGAACAAGCATTAGTACCTTCTATAAACAATACAAACAATACAAACAATACAAACCTTTTAAACGATTCAAACGGCTCAAACTTGGGCGAGTACGCAAAAAAAATTGAAGATGATATTCCAGGTTTTTTAAAAAGCGATACTCAAGAAAAAGAAAAAAGTTCCGCGAAAAAAGAAAAAGAAGAAAGTGCATCGATTTCCCCGCATGAACAGGAAAGCGTCGAGCATGTCCGAAGCCTGTTCTTAGATCAGGCTGAAAAACCGCCCGAACTTATCCCCGATAAACTACAGCGAAGCCCCACGATTGAAGAAGTGCTTATCTACTTCCGTGAACAAAATTATCCGGAACTCGAAGCCAGCAAGTTCTTCAATTACTTCACAAGCATTGGTTGGTTAGTAGGCGGCAAAACGCCTATGGCCGACTGGCCGGCAGCTGCGCGTAACTGGATGATAAACGCTCCAAAATTTACTACCAATGAACGAACAGACAGGACAAAATCCCTCGACACATCAGCAGACAAGGACTATTCAGAGCCACTATAACTATAACGAAGTGTGCTCCTGGATTGAAAGAAAAGGTATTGAATTATACGGTAAGCGCTTTCGGATAATTGAAAATGATTTTCCGGTAGTTTATAAACTCATAGCTTATTTTCTAAAAGATGAACAAGCGGCATTTCAATATAATATTGATTTTGACAAAGGCATTCTGTTAACTGGTCCGGTCGGCTGCGGTAAAACGTCATTGCTGAACATTATGAAATTTCTCGCGCCGGTCGAAAGTAAATTCTCCGTAAAGCCATGTCGCGATATCAGCTTTGAATTCATAAATGACGGTTATGAAATAATCCATCGATATAGCAAAGGAAAACTATATCAATCCGAACCGAAAATTTATTGCTTCGACGATTTGGGCGCCGAGAATAACCTGAAGTATTTCGGGAATGAATGTAACGTGATGGCAGAGATTGTCCTAAGCCGATATGACATTTTCATAAGTAAAAGAATTCCGACACACATAACATCAAACCTGTCTGCTTCCGAAATAGAAACACATTACGGTCTGCGCGTACGAAGTCGTCTGCGCGAAATGGTAAACCTAATTTCTTATGATAAAACAACTAAAGACAAACGATAAAAAAATAAACTCATGAAATCAATAATATTATTTTGGGACTGGATCCGCTATAATGAACACACCCTTAGAAATCTTAGGAATGAAAAACCTGGTGTACAAAAAATGTTTATCTACTGGCTTGATAAGCACTTACACAATTATTGCGAAAATCTGGAAAGCATACTAATGTTTCCGGCAAATGAAAATGAACCGACGCGACTTGTAATTTCGGCGAGCGGTAATCCGGAATATTTCGACCAGGTTACTACTTTGGTCGAGCGCGCACCAATGTTACGAAACTGGAAATTTGTTGCCTTTATTCAACCTTCACAAAGTATTGAGGAAATGGAAGCAGGATTGGATAAGCCTTATGTGTTTAAGGATATAGAATTGAAAGCAAGCGAGCTTAAATTCATGCCTTTTCAATACGACGATTTAAAAAAAATCGATATGATAGTCTATCTAAAGAATTTCACGGTGCATTGCACTAATAAAAATCTTTTGCATGTGGTTTTTATAATTTTACAGGATTTGCTTGGAGAAAAGTCATTGTTTGAAAATCTTAATTTTGTTGAACTTGCTCAACTGCCCGAACAAGAAGATAATGAACTAATTTATTTATATGAATTACAAGCTTTCTTAGATAATTTGATTTCGTTTAAATCGAAAAAAAGGTACTGATTCTTATTAATTGATCTTAATACATTAAGTTATTGGAGCAATTCGATTTCTTCGAGGAATTAATTACTCATTTTGTATATTAGCAATTAATTAAAAGCATTATGACCAATAACCGGCCCTACTTGATCGAAAATAGATTATCTGATATCTTAGCTCTTATTCAAGTTTTGGGACTAGATAAAAGAGGGCATCGTGGAGAAAGTGGTTTGCAGGAGGAATTACAAGGACCTCCAAAATCTGCATTGACATGGACAGAACTTGCAATTGAACACCCCGAATTTTTTAGGGCTGACAAGACGAAAGAACATGGAATTTCTTTAATAGCAAGACACGTAACTGAGCCAAACGAAAATGGTATTCGTGAGTTGTCTTTCGATTTAATTAAAAAGTTGATTGAAATTGCCATTGAGCTTCATGATAGGCAAAAAGAAATGGCTGACAAATGGAAGATATGGCTCCCTATCATTGCAGTAGTTGTTGCAGGATTTGTAAATGTCATTGTTACATTATCGACAAACTCAAGTCATGATCAACCAAATACCAAACAAAATGTTGGGCATAAATCTTGCAATTCTATTGATAAAAAATTTTGTTGCGAGAAAAAGGTTGAAAAAGAATTTTCTATAGCTGAGTAACTCTAAAACTACAAAATTGAATCAAAGGTGAAGTTTTTAATTGTAACAATTTCCACCCCAGAAACTTCAATATTTGTCGGGATAACCTTATTGTTTAAAAAAGCTTCTGCCAAACTTATTAAAGATTTGTAATTCATGCTATACATTATTCCACGTGCGCCATCATATTGACAATTTATACCTCCAAGTATTTGTCCGACAGATAATGCTTTCTCAACATCTTCACGACTTGAAGAATTAAAAGATTGTACCCCATTATATCCTAATTGATTTATTATTCCTGCCGTACACCAATCACCAGCACCGGCACTATCAATTACGTTAGTAACGGCAAAAGAAGGAATCGTCTTCCAATCTTGATTTTCCGCATTCTTCAAACGATATTGCAATCCACCTTTTCCCAACGTTTCGATCTCTAGCTTCGCTTTTGGAGTTGGAAATAATTCTGTATAATTGCTTATTCTATCATGTGAATATTTTATTATATCTGCCAATTCTAGACATTCTGAAAATTGGCTACTGTCATTAATGGAAGATGGCTCAAAAACAATTAAAGAGCCTAAATTTTTATAATATTTTGCCAAATCAATCGAGGATCGAGAAACCCTGTCAAAATAATAAACATCACTAACTTTCTGTTTGAAAACTATTTCACTTACGCTAGAAGATAAAACTGGTTTGTATGAAGGAAGCCAAGTATTAGTATCAGGAATTCTAAATTCGAATTTATGTTTTGGATTACCATTCTTATCCTTTAAGATTCTATGAATTATTATTGGTGTTTTTCCATCTGCTGTATTTGTAATAAGAGAAGTGTTAATATCAAACTTCGACAAATCAAAAAGTAAGTTATCTGTTGCCTTATTATCTGATAAACGAGCTACAGGATATGCATTCCACCCTAAAAATGCCAGTATAGAAAGTACGTTACCGCATGAACCGCCAGCACATAACTTGGCAGGGGTCGTAGGACTGCCATTGAGTATTACGTCTAATGCAACCAGTCCAGAACCAACACAAATCGAGTCTTTATTAGTTATTTTTTTTATCTTAATCATTGTATGGATCTCCGGTCAGCCAAATTACAAAAAGTTCAGATTCCGTTTTCAAATTTCGGACCTTATTTTTATCAATAATATTATATCCTTGAGAGTCAACATTTAGAACACCTATATTATCGCGATCTTCATATGCTGCGAGCAATGTACCTAATGATAATAGCTTGCTAGAGAAAGTGGAAAGTGCTGCCTTACATCCATTAATAACCTGTAGAGAAGTTTTATAATTTTGAACAGCGTTACTTAATTGGATGTATGCTTCAAATGGATTTCTTTCAGAGACATACATTATATTTTGTGGCTCGATAGCCAACTCGTCAAACAACAATTCGTGATATTCAATTAAAATTTCATCTGAACGTCTTGGATTTCTCGAAGGGAATGGGAAGGTTGGGCATATTTCAAATATTCTACTTTTTGCTTCTGTAATTTTACCAAAAGCCTTTCTAACGTGGGAAATTTTATTTTCACCCAAAATTGGAAACCATATTAAAGGCTTATCCAATTCCCCAGTTAATTCAATTTCTCCACCAAATCCGTGCAAGTAGTTGATATCTTCATCTGTTGCACTTTCTTGAATTTGATTATCTATTTCTGCGTGTTCTGCAACGCTCACAAGCAAATTTATTGACCCATTTGCAAATTTGTCAATAAGAGATAGTAATTTTCCAATTAAGGAAAAATAAACCCCACGAGGAAGAGCGCTAATATCAACAATAATATCAGTGTAGCTAGAAATTTCAGAATATTCCGAAATTAAATTTGCTGCCTCTCTGTCGCCAATCCTTCTCTTTTTTTTTCCTTTACTACTCCAAAGCTTTATCTCCTTTGTCACAATCCTTTTACCACTAAGTAGTTCAGATAATTCTTCAATATTTTCGTCAATCAGATCTTGATAGACATGTGAAGCAGAATCTTTTCCCTCATCATATTTAATTAACCAAAATTCGATATTAAGATTCGGACAAATCGATATTAAGTTTTTTAGTGCTAAATTCATTCGCACATCAAAACCCTGACCAAATACGAACAAAATTTTTCGTTGTATATCGCTAAAATGCGTTGACCACATTTCATCGACGGATTGATTTTGCAAGAGAACATAAGGATTCCATCTTTGATTACTCATTTTTTAAGCCATTTGATTAAGTCGTTAGGAGTTTTATGTCGCCAACCACCATAAGTTAATGGTAGTCCGAAATAAATGCAAAGCCAACGGTTTAGGTAGTAAACATGCCAGATTTGACCTTTTTTACCTTGGTTTGTTGTCACAATTTCCAAAAGATTATATGCTACACAAGCGGACAAAACGTTTACCAATGGTAGGTAAATTTCATTCTCAGTCCAAATTGCTTCCGGAATTAGCCTTGCATCATTTACAGGCTTAATCGCAAAGCCATTGACTCCAGGCGAATAAGGAGCGTTTTGCTTAAATGTTTCTTTTTTAGCAAATTCCCCGAGAGCATTTAGAAAGTTTATGGTTTGATCCGCAAATGGAATCAATCTACGCAATTCTTTCCATTTTTGTTGAACAATATTATGTAGAATTTTTTGTTGCTCGGAATCATCAATAGAAACATTTTCGCCAGAGATTTTCTTTGATAGCATTTCCTCGAAAAGTGTTCCTGAAAATGACAGAAACTGCTCGATATTGGAAGATGACGCTTTTACCAAATTGGAAAAGCCAAAATAATATGGCATATTAATCTCTTTTGACAGAAAAAGTAAAGCGGCGGCGGTCACGTCGGAACTAACCTTAACACTGAATTCTTCGACTGCAAGTGGGAACTCAAAAGTCAATTGTTGCTTTCCAAGATTTCTATGGACTATAATCTCAATTTCACTAAGAAGTAAAGCTTTTTGGTACTCCGTCCCTGAAAAATTGCGAGCATATTCAAACCAATCATCAAACTTATTCGTGTATTGCGCTATATCGGCAAACGATGCTAATTTGTTATCAATATACTTAGTTAAACTTTCAGTATATTTTTCTTCATTGAGATTATTATTCAGGTAACTTTGAAAGGAGGAAATATCTTCGGTAGAGATACTAGCCCTTTTATCGGAAATACTACGCAAAATTCTATCAAATTTCCCTGGATGTTTTCTCCAAAAATTTTCCAAATCGATTTCATTGTAGTCCCTTTCTAAATATGATCCTATATTCTCCAATGCATCTAATGCCTCAAGACGTTCAGATATCCAAATGCTGAAATTACCTCGCTTCTCGGCTAGATACTGCTTAAGATGCTTACGTTGGCTCGATGATAACTTATGAGCATCATCTAACATAAATAAAAATCTTGTGCAGATTTGATTTCCGGAAAGCGTGATATTTTCTGGCGTCAAAGCTATTAAGGAAAAAAGTTCATCATGCCCCTCAATTTCATTGTCCTCTAGTGGAAGAAAACTATCAATAGCTTTATATATGTTTCTCTCAATCTTTGATGCCCAGTCATAAAGTAATTTTCCGTTCGTCGGTAAATCGTCTTTAAAATAATTTTCTGAATTATTATATGAAAATTCAATTTCATGTAATTCATCGGGAAATTTTTTATTAGTGAAAGTGCAAATATTACGCAATGTGCTTAACGTAAATCTTG
This sequence comes from Flavobacterium sp., assembly GCF_047602195.1. Classification (GTDB taxonomy): domain Bacteria; phylum Bacteroidota; class Bacteroidia; order Flavobacteriales; family Flavobacteriaceae; genus Flavobacterium. The sequence goes on along the minus strand of NZ_JASGHW010000004.1, from coordinate 1,134,863 downwards.
AATTTAATAATGAGAAAAAAAGGCGGTTTTTTTGCCGATCGTTAATATTTAATTCTTCGAGAATCTCATAACTTCTTGTGCAGGGTATTGTTACGCCCAAAACCTCTATTTTATGATTTGTTATTGCATCAATTTTTTTTAAAAAGGTGAACAATTCAATTAAATCTGGAGCAGATTTACTATTTAGTAAGATTTTTAAGCAAGACGGTTCGAAAATCCTTATCAATGAAGATTTTCCCGCCCCAGGAGAACTGTGTATATATAACACATCGTTCCATAACTTCCCAGATAGAAATTTTTCGTTGAGAGACTCTAGCACTAATGGGCTGAAAAGTCTTATAAATCCATCGTCAGAATCAATTTTTTCCGATGCTCGAATTTTAAACGGATTTCTTAATTTGCTGCTCATTACTTGTGTCGTGTTATTCTTGGAAATAATCCCGTAAAACTATTTTTTGGTGAAATATACCACAATAACGGCATTGAGTTGTTTGGACAATTATGTACCAAAACCAGAGGAAGAGCGCATTCATTGTAGCCAAGAAAATAATTTCCATGTTTTGCTTTTTCCCAATGCTCATCAACAATTTCTTTCTCAATATATTTTTTCGACAATTCTATAAAATCTTTATCTTCTACCTCACCAATTTTCACATTATCCTCAATTGTTTGAACAACCTCAATGTTGAAGTTAAATTTATGATTGCTTTGAATTTTCCATTCGGTTATTGCTGTCCGCAATTTATCTACTGATTCATGAGTAGCTATATAGAAAATTATATTAACGTCAATCGTTTCACCCATTTCAACTAAGGAATTTAATGGGGCTTCATTGTCGAAAATATCTTTAATAGTTTTATAGATTTTACCTTTCCGCTCATCGCCTTCCATACGAAAGTAACTTGTTCCGCTGGCAGTAAAATCATCTATTAAGAATATAGTATTATATTTATCCGATACACCGCTTTTTTTAAGATTAGCTATCATATCGTTAACTTTATCACTATTAATTTGATATGTAGGAATAACCTGTTCATTATCTAAATTACTATATCTACGCAATTGGTCGATTCGCGAGCCGTCACTCAACCCAATGAATAAACTGCGCCTAAGAACTTTTGTATAACTTACACTTTTAGTGATTTTATTAATCAGGTAAGGATTTGTTTGCGTTTCAGAAGCAGTTTTTTTAATCAAAAATGGATTTATTCTATCGCTAAAAGTTATGTTAACCAAATGCAGCATTTGATCGTTAGATATAAAAATCAGTCGACGTTTAAAAAAGTCATATGCAACATTTCGCTCGTCGAGTGTTGCAAATTGGCTTAACCATTTTACAAGACTTTCAATAAACCTAGTTCCAATAGAAAACTGTTGGTATTCATTATATTTTAAATTTGATAGTGCTTGTAAAAGTGGGCGTTCCTTACTTAACTCGGTGGAATTCCACATCATAATTTTGGCAAGTAATTTTTCGGCTAACGCAGGTCTCATAATTGAAGTTTAAAATGTTTATCTGCAATCTTTATAGCATCAAAATACTCAATGGTACTTTCGACACCACTGATGCCGATTGACGACAAATTCCAACATGAGTTGGGATCATTGGAAACCTGATCAACACTTAATGAATATTCATTTGAAAGTAACTGATAATCATTCCCAGGAAATTTTCCCATATCTCCTATGCATAAAAACTTTTGACTCATATTTTGTGGCTGCAGGTGCTCTTTACAATAGTCGATAATACTGCTTTTTGAAGTCGACGAAGAAATAATGTCAACCGAATGACTGGATTCTAAAATTTGTATTTGAAATCCGTAACGATTCTTTAAGTAGTCTATCAGAATACTTTTAATAATTTGCGAAACATTTTTATCATTTATGAAAATGGTTATTTGACCATTTCGCAATTCAATATTGGTGAATTTGGAAATTATTGGTTGATTTTTCAGGCATTGCTCTATTTCATCAAAGAGATTGTCCAAATTTTGGGCAATTGGAATTTCAATGTTATCGAGTGAGCCGATTTGTGCACCATTGTAATATCCAATTATAAATTTGTTCCAGTGTTTTTCATTAATAATGTTCTGTAAAACATTTCGAACAGATTGGCCACGACCAGTAACTACGCCAACGACGATACCATGTTCCAAAAAGTAATTTAATTTTTCGGAAATTGCTTCTCGTGGGAAAGTCAAACGTTCAGCTGACGAACATAACGTCCCATCGTAATCTAGCAAAATTCCCTTAAAATTGGCGGCATTCATTTTTTTTATAAAAGCATGGTAAGCGTCTACAAAAAGTGGAACGGCGGTATTGTTTTCATAGTCGGATATCGGCCCGAATTTTCTAGAAATAGCTAACCTGACTTTTTCTGAAAGACTTGAATTGTCACGATAAAATTTTGAATATTTTAGATGATAGAGTTTACTTCCATAATCGGGAACCCCCGGCCTTCCTGGATCAATTTTTTTAACTTGTCCAACAGATTCTACGATAAAAAATGATTTCGCTAACAAATCAATACTTGAATCTGAACCGTTGTATTCCGAAAAAACTTTTAAAACTGGAATCGACGCAGGTAAAAGCGCTAAAGTTCTCTCCGCTATCTCAGTTTCTTTTGGTGTTATGAGTGAAATAACAGCGGACTGGTATGGCTTTTTATCAAACCAATTATGTCTCCCATGGCCAAAGTTTCGGTAATCTGCAATTAAGATATTTCCCAAACCTGCCTCGGAAAACTTTGATTCTAAATCGAGAGCTACGGGTTTACTCCAGCCTGCATATAAGACGATGATTGTAAAATCGCTATATAGCTGACCAGCGAAGTGGGACACATCAGTAATGAACTTTTTGTCGGGTAAAAGAGATTTTATTGATAGTGTTTTACCATAGATTCTTGAAATTATCGTGAAATATGCAATTAATGAATTAGTAGCAAGAAATCCGTCTTTACCTGCGGGGTTATCGAACTCAACAATTTCGGCAATTGAAAAATTCTCGCCTTTTTTCTTTAAAGGTGAATTCAATTTCAAGCACAAACTGATAATCTTCTGTGGTTCAAGTTTTAAAACAGTTTCAAATGCTAGAAGAATGTCAGTGTTTCTACCACCCGCACTGATAAACACAACAGCAATATTTTTATTAATTACAGGCTTTCGATATTGTAATTCTAAAGGCGTTATTTCATCAGCAATTAGTCCTCTATTATTATGGTGTAAAGCGAGGTAACTGCACGCAGAGGACGAACCTCCAGAACCAACAACAAGAATATGATGATTTTTTAGCGCTTGTAAGCTGCCTTCAAAATTTTCTAAAGATATATTTGCTGCCCACGTATATGTTTCTTGAATTCTCTGTAATTCTTGTTTGAACGGTTTTCCCAATGCTATAATTTTCTTTTTGTAAATATATTGTACAAAATGAAATAATAGATCAAGACAGATATTTAATTCTCAACAGAAATTTGTTTGCAATAATAAGACGGCAGCTCTGCATGTTGAAAAATTGAATAGTTATGTTCTAAATTACTCAACGACAAGAAGATTATTGCTAGAAAAAATCATGGAAAAGATACGGGCAATCAATCGGTCTCTCTCCTCATTCACCTTAGTTCCGCCACGCTGCTCCAGTCAGTCGTGCCTCCTTCCGTTCCGCAGTACACTCAAAAAGGCAAATGCAAAAAGCTTTTAAAAAGAAGCACTTTGCATTTGCCTTTTTTCGTCGTGGTCTTCACACGGCTCATTTCGTCGTTCGTCGCGGCTCTGCATCCATAACACCACAACTTCCGCAGGCTACAGTTGCCGTGTTTATGTCTGCCGCCGCTTGTTAATTGGGCGGTTGCCGCCTTGCCCGCGCCATCGGGGTTGGCTCCGCTGCGCTTTGCCCTAAATCAAGGTTAGGCCACGCTGTGGCCAGTCGTTAATTTTTTCCCCGCCGTTTCACGCTCGCAGTACTTCTCTCCACTTCGCAAGCTCCGTTGCGTTCCCGTCCTGCGGTGGCGGGTCAATTGCCGCAACACCGCCGGGCGCTCCTCAAAAAATAAATTCCGCAGGCTACATTTATTTTTCTGCGGTGCTTCGGGGTGTTAGATTGCCCCAGAAACATCGTCGTCACCGGAACGTAATCGGAGCATTCCAAAAAACAAATAAAAGAAAGCGAAGATAAGCTGCGATTTCAAAACATTCGGTTCAAGCCCTACGGGTTAAAATAAAAATCTCCACCCTACAATTTCGCACACGCACAAACAATCTCAAAGTTTAACGTCGTTTTCCGCTTACAGCCATCCCCTAAATAAACCGGGTAGTATTTTGATTTTAAAACCGCTCTTATTTGAAATCTCCGCCTTGATGGATGCCTTTCTTTTTTTCATTTTTTTCTTTTGAAAAAGTCAAATTTAAACATCAAAGCCATGCAGAAAATCAACATCAAGACACACAATCCGAAAAACAATTACGAAAAACCGCATTTCTTTATTCTATCAAAAGGTTATAATAGCGGTAAGCCGTTAGTGCAATCGTGCCCGAATTGCTTTGTATTGGAATTTACAAGCGAACAAGAAAAAGAAAATAACTACTGGCTTGCATACAGCCTTTGGCAGTCAAAGTTTTGGCGTTATTATTTGGTAGGTTCCGTAGTCTTGTTTTTAAGGCTTCACGAGTTTAAGCCTCAATTCATAGCAAAAGGCGAAGCATTACAAAATAGTTACGCCCAGCACATAAAGAATGTCCAGGCGTTAAATCTGTTAGAGGAAAAAGAAATAGAGTTTTCAAAAAATATTGCGCTAATAAAAGAAATGCGCGCTGCAATTTTACACACATACACCAGGATTTAGTCCTGCTGTTGTTCGGATTCCTCTTCTGGAAGCATCGCACGGATTTTATCCAAGAGGTCCATTTCTTCCAATGGAATAATCTCAATTATTTTTTCCAGAACACCGCTAACAGCGCACGGGATATTACGCACATTCCCAACACCTTCGCTGTCCGCTTCTAAAGCGGCAACTGACACTTTAAGGACATCGATTATATACCAACTCAGTTCAGCATAGCTATTTATCGGAATACTCACCTTTCCGTTTCCTTTGCGATGCTTTGATGGCTTTACCACAACAAACGAATTTGCTGCAACGTCCTTTAATTCTTCAATAGTTTTTATTTTCTCTTCCATCAGTCAATCATTTTGATCATTATTTACTTTAACCGGTTCAAGCCTTTCAAGTTCTGCGACCGCTAGCTTATCAGCCCGTTCGACAAATTCATAATATCGATTATTCAAGACTTCATAGTCGTGGTAGGAAACATCATCAATACAGCCGTAGCGAAGCGACGTTGTGCGCCCTGACAAAATCCTTAAAAGCTCCTTGTCTTTATCAGTAGTTCGCGGAAAAATCTCAGCCGTTAGTGGCGTAAAATATTCACAAAGTTCAAAAAGGTAAGGCAGTGTAAAATGATTCGGCATGTAACCGAGGAAAATTCGGATCAGACCGAGACAGGTCTGCTCAATCACAAGACTCATTAAGTAAACATGAATCTTTGTAGCACCGCCGCCGTCGAGTGCCTCGGCTTCCATCAGAAATGTTTTGGTTTTATCACGTTGTGCCCAGTAAATACTTGCCGATGGAATATTTCTAACCGGAATTTCTTCAAATGGCAAAAATGGCGGCTTCAAAGTTTCCTGGAATAACAGCTGACCACGTTGCATGATCTGATAGAAAAAATGTTGTTGGTCGCCTTTTTGCTGCATCAGTGATTTCTTAGATTGCATGATTACCGTTGCCGTGCATCGTCCATCGGTCTGGGATTTAATCTTAAACGAAATATTTCCGGGAACATGGGACTGGAAATCTTTGACAATCAAGAAAAGGTAATAGTGGGTGTTTTGAAAATCAACGGCATTGGTTTCCAAAAGAACGTTTGCAGCCGACCGGCTGACATTGCGCTGACCGATACAATAAAGCGCGGAAATGGCAACAGATTCCGCAACGATTTGCGTAATGAGTTTTAGCGGTTCAGCTTGGTCAATCGTAATAAGCGGACTTTTGGTGCGTGAAAATTCATATTGGCAACGACAAATACATTCTTTGAAAAGCCTACTGACTTCAAAATTTACCCAATCCTTCTTGGCTTCGGCAGCGTCGATAATTTCTTTTGTAAGTTCCGGCATATCGTGGCCATTTTGCACACAGCAGCAGGCTTCGTTAAGCAGTTCCAGCAACTTTATTTCCTTTTCATTTTGATCGTCGAACGTCTTGGCCAATGCTTTAGAAAATTTGCCAACATGATTTTGATGCACTTTTAAATCGTGCTCGACAAGATATTCGCCGGTAAGAAAGTTTGAAGCCGCAATTAACAGCCATCGGATATTTTGGTGAATGTTATACGCCGCCTGTAAATGGTCTTCCTGCCTTTGGTAATATTTGAGGTTTAGTCCAAGAATAAAAGCCGAATTATCTTCTTTGTCAAATTCACTTTTTGCTTTCTTTAAAAACCGTCTCGGCTTTAATTTCTCGACGTAACTAAATTCGTTGGTTTCCGCAGTGCTGTAAACCAAACTGTTTTTAGTGCAGTGCACAGCAAAGAACGGATTGCCGTCTTTCAATTCACCCTTAACCCATTGGGCACTGAAAATCCGGAAAGAAAATTGCGGGAAATCTTCAAACACTTTCCAATAATTTTCATTGAGGTCGTCCCAGGCGTGCGGACTATCCTCACCGATTATGATTAAGATGATACCGGCGTTGAGATCTTCCTCGACGTGTGGCGAAAAATAAATGGTACGAACGGCAGAAAACGCCATTATCAGTTCAATAGCTTTTTCAAGTTCCGCTTGTTGCGGATGATTCTTTGAAATTAAATAGTTGTGGTACATAATTCTTAATTTTGACGTGAAACATATCTGAAAAATTGTATTTTTGTTAAATCACTGCAAGTAAGAAAGACCGTTTTCTGTACCGTATCATTTTGTTCTGTATGCTACACGTATCTTACATTTACAGCGTTCCAAAAACATTTATTACTTTTGAATTATGACACCAACAAAAAACCACATAGGACGAAAAATCAGCCGTATCCGCGAACTACGTGATATGAAACAGGAAGCGCTCGCCCAGGCAATGGGTACAAATCAGCAGGCAATTTCTTTGATGGAAAATAGCGAGACAATTGATGAGGATAAATTGGTTGAGGTGGCGAAGGCACTTGGGGTTAGTCCAGATGCAATTAAGAATTTTTCAGAAGAAAATGTAATTACTTATTTTAATAGCTTCCACGATCACAGCAGTGGGTTCAACACAAACTGTACTTTCAACCCTTTAGATAAGCTTATAGAAGCCTATGAAGAAAATAAAAAGCTTTATGAAAGATTACTAGACGCTGAAAAACGTAGTAAGTAGTCAAAATTGATAAACTTATTTGGCCGAATTTCGGCCTTTTTTTATCTGTATTTTAAATAAAATAACATGGAGGTTAAAAGACTTTGGAAACATATCGAGTTTACAGACAACTGGAAAAATTCCGACACGTCCTTATTAGATGACATAGCACCATCTTGGTTTGCTAGGAGAGAAGTGCTACAAGCTAACTCGAAAGAGTATGATGAATTTCTTAGTAAATTAAAGAGACGTCACGCAATTGAGACTGGTGTTGTCGAACGAATGTATGATATTGACAAGGGAGTGACAGAAACGTTAATTAACGAAGGATTTATTTCGTCACTGGTAAGTCACAATGACACTAACATTCCAAAACAAACTCTTCTAAATCATCTTCAGGATCATCTAGACGCAGTTGACCTTGTTTTTGACATTGTAAGAGAGAATCGACCATTAACAATTAGCTTTATCTGCGAATTACATCAATTGGTAACTCGTCATCAGGAATATGTAGAGGCATTTGATCAATTTGGAAATAAGGTTAACACTCCACTTTTAAAAGGCAGATTCAAACAACTCGAAAACAATCCCGAAAGAGATGGTGTCAAATATTTATATTGTTCTCCAGAACATGTTGGTGCCGAAATGGATAATTTAATAGCCATTTACAATAAACTAAATGATGAAAATGTCAACCCATTAATTATTGCAACTTGGGTTCATCATGCTTTTACTACAATTCATCCATTTCAAGATGGAAATGGCAGAGTTGTAAGGCTTATTGCTAGTCTTATATTTATAAAGAATAATCTTTTCCCGATTACAGTACTACGGGAAGAGGCAAAAGTTAGGTATATACAAGCCTTAGAAGAAGCTGATTTAGATGAGCCTCAAAAATTGATAACATATTTTGCTGAGATACAAAAAAGAAATATAGAAGAAGCTTTGAACATAAAAGAAGTAGATAGCACTTCACTTGATCACGTAACATCCATACTGAAGCAAAAAATAGTTACAAAGCAAAAAGAAAAGGAACAACAACATCAAGAGTTATTAGCAACGAATCGAATGCAGATATTTGACTATTGTTCAACTTTTTTAAATGAATATAAGCATCGTTTGGAATTGGACTTTGATGATGAAATATCGCTATATATTGGTAGTGGAAGACCAGATGATACCACAAAGCAACACTACTACTATGAGCAAATTGTTGGTTACGCAAAAAAACATGACTATTATTTTAACCGAATTTTGCCAAAAGCATATTTTAAATTTGGAATCGAATTTGACAGTAAACGATATGAGTTAGGCATCACTTTACATCACTTTGGCTATGATGACAGTGTAATGGCAATTGGCGCTTTTTTAGAGTTTAAAGGAATCTTGTCTGATGAAGATCGGGACACTACAATACCGTTAGACATTAAACCTCATGTTATCTCTATTAAAGACGATATTCCGTCGAAAGAGAAGAACATTAGAGCACATTTAGAAAATATTTTGACAGTAACTATTGCCCAAATAGCTAGTGAAATATAAAATTAAAAGCCCGATTCTTAATGAATCGGGCTTTGTCACATTTTTAAAACTAGCTGGGTTTACAATGTTGTTTCGTCAAAATTAAAAGTGTATACAACTGATCCACTTTCATTCCGACTGAACTTTCCAACACCAATTAGTTCTGGAAAGTTGGATGTCCAAAAAGGAACTGAGATAGTTTCCTGATTAGAAATTGTAATAGTTTTTGATAGTTTATCTGCTTCTTCCCGACACAATTTCTGCAATTTCTCGAAACTGTCCGTGGTTTTACCACAGCTAATAGAGATATTTGTGCGATCACTTTCTTTTTCCATAATTTGAGATTCATCATTATCTTCTTGCTCGATTTCCCTAATAATCTGCCTAACATCGTCCGTTATAAGATAGCAATCTATTTCCATGTCAAAAATATAGTCTTCAATAACGACTTGTTTAAATATTTCTACTTGAGTTTCTGCGTCGAGTTCTTCTTCATTCATAGCTTGACAGTCGGCAATGTAAAAATCCCAGGCAATTGAATCAATTTTATCTTGATGCTCAAATAGTAATTTCGCAAGTTCCAATTCTGATGCCTCAGTTTTTATGAGGGTAGTCCATTTGTCAAAGCCCGCTATTTTAGCAATAACGTGCTGTGCATTCATAAGAGTGAAATTGTCTTCATCGATACCGAAGTCCGAAATGATATCATAAATTTGAAAGTACGTCCGCGAATAGTCGTACTTAAAACCGCCTTTCGATTTGTCAGCGACAGGGGTTTGGGTCTTAAAATCTCTGTAAAGATTTTTTGCTTGAAGTTTGAAGTAGTCAATAGAATTCATAATATAATCCTTTAATTCAAAGATTATTATCCTGGGATTTTGCGTTCGTATACTTTGGTAGGATAATAAGCTTCGAAGGTTATATTATCTCTAATTATTGGTTGATAAAATCTTTGCACGAACGAGCAGGCACACCAAAAACACCTCGTGAAACAAATGTATGCAATTCAAAATAATTTTCTTTTTTCATCTTCAAATATTTTTCAACAAAAAAGCCTGCATCTCACAGGCTTTGATAATCCGAAAATTACGGTTTAGTAACTAAATTCTTAACTTAACATAAAATTGCTTTTACTTACCTCGTAAACACGCCAATCTATATCTAAAACTTTTGCAATCATTTTTTTCAAACCTTCAAAAGAGTTGCATTTCACGCAATAACCCGATGCACCTGCCGTAAAGGCAGTTTCCATATCTAAATAGCTATTGCTTGTAGTCAACATAACAATTACCAGATTTTGTAAATGATTGTGTCGCCGAATTGCCGATAGGCACTCTAACCCAGTCTGCTTAGGCATATTGATATCTAAAAATATGATATCGGGTAATGGAAACGGGGGAACATATAGAGCATCCATCAATTGAAGACCATCTTCAGAAGTAAATAATTTAGTAGCCGAATTGACTATAGAAAGAGCTTCAGAAAACATTTGCCTGTCATCCGGATCGTCATCAGCTAAATATATGTGTCTTAAATTTATCGACTGCTGGTTGTCCATCGCTATAAAATTTATATGTCAAAAACATAAAGGCAAGAATTTAAAAATCTGCAATGTTTATATAAATAATATAAGCTTTGTAAATCGATAAACGATTGTTTTACATCCCTGAGAGGGTTAATAATTTTGTAAAGATAGTTTAAATTAGATTACGTATCTGAATATTAATGCTTTTTGTTCCAAATAATTAAAAAACCCGCCAATGGCGGGCTTAATAAATCCAGTAAAGGTTACCAATCAAATCCGGATTATTTCTTTCTCACTTTCGTGAGCATCTTCAAAATTAGTGTAGCCGTAAAACTTACAATCGCACCAATTACCGCTAACACGACCGTTTTCAAAATATCTTCCGAATGTAAATTGGGAATGACACTGAGCAGCGTTCCGGCTGCGGTTCCGGTCTTGAGTGAAATGTTAGCTTCCATCGCGTGCATTGTTTTCGACTTCAGGCAAATTCTTGGCAGTGTCCTCAACGGTAATTTGGCTTACTGCTGATAAAACGCCACCGGCTACCGCCGTGTAACCTGCAACAGTTACGATCACCGCTGGCAAAGCCACCGGCGCAGTAAGCAATGCGCCGCTAACGGCGAGCATCGCAAGCCCGATGGTGCGAAGCAACTTAAAAAATTTTGGCGTAGGCGCTTGCGCCCTTTCTGTGATTTTCATGATGATCAATTTAAGATTGAATGATTAAAACTACTTTCTCATTATTTTCTAAACCTTTGTAAACTAAAGCTTTCACGGTCGTACAGGCTTTGCGTGACATCAGCCCTAAACCGGCTCCCGAAATTTTTGTCACCGGTGCAATGCAACCGTTCAATTCCTTCATGGCGTTGTTGGCCGGATGAAATAGTATGCTGCTTCTGCCTTTCACGTTCAAAACCTCGATGTGCCACTGGTACTTCTTCGAGTACCGCTTCCTTAAAAAATATTTCCCTTCGGGAACGCAGGAAACTCTTCGCTCATTCATTTTCCACGGCAGCTCGATCGTGTTACAGATCAGCTTGCCTTCGCATTCGAGTTTTCCGTTTGTTCCGTCCGGGAAATAGTTCCTTTTCAGGATAAGCACCATTTTACAAGCCGCTTACGGTTACCAAAGCGAGCGGGTTAAATGCACCGTTTTTCAACGGGTACATTGCGCCATTCACTTCTTGATAGAACTCAATCCCAAGTGCTAAAAACAGCGGCTTGGTACTCGCGGCCGTAACTTGGTTCGTGTGGCTCACCGCTACGGTCGGTGTAGCATCCCAAGGCAAAATTGCCGTTTCAGATGTGGCCACCGTGAAAACCTCATTCTCAAAATCAATCTCGGCACCGCCGGAGATAATTTTGTAGTGTGTCGTTCCCGATGGCGCAACAATCATGTTTGCCGGGACAAACGGCGCAAGGTCAACCGTAATTTCACCACTTACCCTGTCGATCGCGCCAACAAATGGTGCATACAAGGTAGTTCCAAGTTTTCCGCGCAGGTTGAACTCAAAACCCAAAAGCAATTCGGCTTCGCCGTCAATCACGTTTCGCAGTCCTCTTTCGTTCACCAAATCCGCTTGGATTACTTTTACCATTTTCTGCGTCAGCCTGCTTACCATTCTGCTGTCCGCAGAATTAATTAGCAAGGCTCGCAGCGCCGTTCTGAGCATCTTGCCAGCCTTTCCGGCTCGCCCGAACTCCGCGCCGTTCTCGCGCGTTCTCTGAAATGCAGGATCACTCTCGATTCTGCTTTTCTCAATTCCGCCTTTCTCGCGCACCAGGTGCCCGTCTGCGGAAGTCTTGTAAAAGGTCATACCACCAATGGTTCCCTTCAGCTTGATTATGCCAGTCTGTCTAGCCATAATTTCTACATTTTACGATTAATACTCATTTTCATTCTCGCTCCTCATTTCGATTATCGTTGCAACATAACTTCGACTGATTCGAGAACAAAACTTGCACTAATACGCAACATAAAAAAGCTACCCATGTACCAGAATTACCAAACCGACAAAATTGGCAGCATTCAGCAAAATTGGCGCGTCAATTGTCAAATAAATATTTGCAATTACCTATAAGAAATTTGTTCGCAGAGAAATAGTAGCTACTAACATTTGTGTTAAAAATTTGCGCAAGTATATGCTTGCTTATATATTTGCAAGCATATACTTGCATTTTATGGAAACCAGAAGAGATGTTTATCAGGCAATAGCCGACCCAACGAGGAGAGAAATTATAGGAATTATAGCGCAGCAGCCGATTACTGTTAATGCCATAGCTGAGAAGTTTGATGTTACCCGACAGGCCATTTCATTACATCTAAAAATTCTTTCGGAGTGTGGCTTATTGAGCATAAAGCAATCTGGTCGCGAACGTTTATGCGAAGCGAAACTTGAAAAGTTAAATGAAGTCCACGAATGGGTTCAACAATATCAGAAAATTTGGGCAGGAAAACTGAAAGCGTTGAAGACATTAGTTGAGGAGCAGGATGTAAAATCAGAAAAGAATTTACGATAACAAATGATTAATTTAAAAAAATAAGTAATGGAAAATCAGAGAAATATCAATGAGGTATTTATAGAAGAAACTTTTAACGCAAGAATCGAAAAAGTTTTTCAAGCTTGGACGGATCCTGAAAAGCTAATGAAATGGTACGCACCCGAAGGTTGCGCAATTTCCTTTAATCATATTGAAGTGAAGACTGGAGGAAAATTTCATTCGTGTATTTCAAATCCACAATATGGAGATTGTTGGTGCATTGGGGAATATATAGAGGTGATTCCAAATTCAAAATTGGTTTTTACGATGGTCAATGCTGATGAAATTGGTAATCCGATAAATCCGGTTGATATTGGAATGGATAGCGAATGGCCGGGCGCAACACTAGTAACTGTGACGCTTACGGAAGTTGATGGAAAAACTAAACTTCAGCTTCATCAAACTGTCTCACAGGAATTAGCTAAAAAAACTGGAGCATATCCAAGTTGGCTACAAATGCTGGACAATCTGAATTCGATACTTAATTAATAGCAAACAACAATGAAAAAGATAATTATCTCCTTGACATTAGCAGCATTAATTTTCACATCGTGCAATAATCCTATAACAAAAAGTAACGAAATGAGTGAGCAAAAACAAATTGTAGAAAAATACATGGATGGCTTTCGTGCAACAGACCATCAAAAAATATTATCGTGTTTAACGGATGATGTGATTTGGGAACTACCGGGCTATTATCTTCACCATGGCAAGGCTGCGTTCGATAAAGAGATCGAAAATCCTAATGCTGAAGGCCATCCAGACATTAAAATAATTAGGCTTGTTGAGGAAGGTAATATTGTAATTGCCGAAGGGACAGTAAAAGCTAAGTTTAAAGACGGCAACAAACTTGATGCAGTTTTTTGTGATGTATTTCATTTCACCAACGGCAAAATAAGTAAGCTGACTTCTTATTTAATGTTTAAAAAATAATCATAAGAAATAGTTCTCGACGCGATCTTAACTAATCAGATTAAAATAAGAAGAATGGGATAGTGGTTATAATCAAAGGTAAGCAATCCTAAATTTACCATTGCCGAACTAACTACAATTTTTCTTATTTTTGACCAGTTCTTAGAAATGGAAACTAGTACTTTGAAGAAACTCAAAGCCTAGTCAAAGGTATGGTTAAAGTATGAAAACTATGGGAAGGCGTATATGCATCACCACAAACGACGTAGAACTCGTTACGGGTCAAAGCTATCGCCAAAGTCTTAGACTGTTGCATGAGATCGCAGAGAACCTAAATAAAGCCGTAAAGTTTGTCACTATACGCGAATTCTGTGAATACACGGGATTAAATATTGAACAGGTTGAGAAGACTATATTTGGGTAATTCCGATAAATGCCAAAAGCGGAGAAAATATGCGTCTCCTGAATCCTTGAACACTTCGGAAACCCATTCATTTTTTAGTGTAGTTCTTACCAATTCATTTGGATAATGCGTTACTAATCAGTAAATTTACACCATAAGATTTAGTGATGTTTGCTGCCTGCCGAGGTGCAAAATCGAGACCCTGAGACTTTAAACTTTAGAAAGTATTGATATAAGCGGGTTTAGCCGTTAGGTTCGAATCCCTCATCGCCCACGAAAGTCGAAAACGCAAGTTTTCGACTTTTTTATTTCCAATAAGTATGTCGAAAGTGAACTTTCGTAAACACGTTTGGAAATAAAAAAAGCAAAATCGCCCCAGCGATTTTGGCTTTCGTGCAAGGCAACTCCAAACGGGAACAGCGCAGCTAATCCCTCCTAAAATACTTCCAAAATTGTAATCGCCCCCAGTAATTTTGGCTTTCACGCAAATCCTCTCCAAATGGAACAGCGCAGCTAATGCCTCCCAAAATACTTCCAAATTGTAATCGTCCAATAATTTTGGCTTTTGTACAAGGCAACCCCAAACGAGAACAGCGCAGCCAATCCCTCCCAAAATCAACCCATCCCCTTTTCCAAGTTTCCGAAAATCAAAAAACTGGACTTTTAAACAAAGTAAAATCGGACTTTTAAACAAAGTCCTGCACCTATGGCCTGCCTAATTTTGTCTGCATAAAACAATTAATTTTTTTAATTATGAGACCAGACAATTTTCAAGGGGAACAACAACACCCCATCCATTCAGGATTCAACGCCAATTCTACCGCAAGCGAAGTCATCAACGGGATCGATCTTACGGGAAAAATCGCAATCGTAACCGGCGGCAATTCGGGTATCGGCTTGGAAACGACCAAAGTGCTGGCCCATGCCGGAGCTACAGTAGTCGTTCCAGCCAGGGACATCGAAAAGGCAAGAAAAAACTTGAACGGCCTGGCCAATGTCGAATTGGAATTCATGGATTTAATGGATTTGCAATCCATCGATGCATTCGCGCAGAAATTTATCGCATCCGGAAGGCCGTTGCATTTGCTCATCAACAATGCCGGCATCATGTGGGTGCCGCTGCGCAGGGACAGCCGCGGTATCGAATCCCAATTGGCGACCAACCATTTGGCGCACTTCCAATTGACCGCAAGGCTTTGGCCCGCACTCAAGAAAGCAAAAGGCGCCAGGGTGGTCAATGTATCCTCGCAGGGACACCAGTTCGCCCCGTTCGATTTCGAGGACCCGCATTTCCTGCACCGTGACTATGAAACCCTGAGCGGATACGGTCAATCCAAAACAGCGATGAATTTATTTACTGTCGCGCTCGATGCCAAGGCCAAGCAACACCAAGTGAATGTTTATGCGCTCAATCCGGGGTCGATCGGCGGTACGGAACTGGCCAGGGAAGCTTCACTGGAATTGTTCCAACAGATGGGTTTCTGTGATACCGATGGCCAATTGCTTCCCGAGGTGGCCGCTTCGCTCAAGACCATCCCGCAAGGTGCGGCAACAACTGTTTGGTGCGCGACGAGTCCGTTGCTCGACTCCATTGGCGGTGTGTATTGCGAAGATTCGAATATTGCTGCATTGGCCAACGGTCCCGAGGTAACGCCGGGCGTGAGACCTGATTCCTTGGACCAAGCCCATGCGATGAAACTGTGGTCATTGAGCGAGCACTGGACTGGAATCACCTTCGACGCAGACTGACCGACGACAGCGAATTGTTTCATTCAATTTTTTATTTTTGCATGACAAGTCCATCCAAACCAGATATGGAATACCAGGCCAAATACATCACCGATGACATCAAGCTGTCCTGCTACGACGATAAATTCTTCAAGTCGGACATCATGTTTGAGCACCACATGCTGGTATGGTTCCTCTCGGGCCAAACCAAGATTGTGCAGGCAGACGCTACGTACCTTTTCAAAAAAGGGGATATTTTCCTGATTCCGAGGAACCAACTGGCGACCATCATCAATTACCCTGAGAACGGGGAGCCGCACCAAACGGTGGTCATGCATCTTACCTCCGCAAGGCTCCGGGATTTTTATGCCAAGGTCACAACGGCTTCCAATCCGGTCGGCGTACAGAAAATTTACCGTTACAGCAACCATCCGTTGCTCGAGAGTTTCCTGTCCTCGGTGGTGCCTTATTTCGACCTGCAGTCGCTCCCCGAAAACATCGCTTCGTTAAAGATAACCGAAGCCATCAGCATCCTGCGCAGCATCGATCCCGGAATCGATAACGTACTGGCCAATTTTGAAGAACCCGGAAAAGTAGATTTGGCCCGCTTTATGGACCAGCATTTCATGTTCAACCTTCCTTTGGAAAAATTCAGTTACCTCACGGGCCGCAGCCTGACCACATTCAAAAGGGACTTCAACAAAATATTCCGTACAACTCCGCAACGTTGGCTTACACAAAAACGACTCGAACTGGCGCATTACCAATTTGTCGAAAAGAACAAAAAACCAATCGATGTTTGCTACGAAGTGGGCTTTGAAAACCTATCGCATTTTTCGTTTGCGTTCAAAAAACATTTTGGCTACAGCCCGACGCAGTTGATTGGGAATCTTGCGCGTTAGGGATTACCTCCGGTCAGTTCGGCCACGGGCCTCGGGTGCAGCGGCATCCTTTTGCAACTCCGCTGCGCTTCTTTGCAAAAGATAGAGCGAAAAGCCCGGCGCGACCGCAGGAAGCGCAACGCCCAGAAAACTACAAAAATTCTAGAATCCGTTCCAAGGCCATGCCCCGCGAACCTTTGATCAGAATCGTTTTGTTTTCAAAAGCCGTTTGTTTTAGATGTGCCGCCAGTTCGTCGAAGGTTTCAAAGAAATGGAAATTCGGCTGATCGGTCTTATTGGCATAAAAATCCTTCCCGATAAAATAACAGTTCGCCTGTCCCTGATGGGAAAGCAAACCGACAATGTTTTTGTGCTCGTGCAGGCTTTCCTGTCCGAGCTCAAACATGTCGCCCAGAAACAGCACTTTCTGGTCCTTGCCGAGCTGGAGGAAATTTTCAATCGCCACGGCCATACTGCTTGGGTTGGCGTTGTAGGCATCAAGGATGATTTCGTTGCTGCCTTTGGTGAGCAATTGCGAGCGGTTGTTTTCGGGGATGTAGTTTTCAATCCCGTTTTGGATGGCCTGATCGGTCACGCCAAAATATTTCCCGATGGCTATCGCCGCGTTGATGTTGTTGGCGTTGTACAATCCGATCAAATGCGATTGGATGGAAGTCGTTTCGTAATGGATTTGTACAAATGGATTGGCGCTGATGGAAGTAATACTGACATCGGCATTTGACTTTTGCAAACCAAACGTGAACTTTTTCATGTTGGCCGTTTTCTCTACTTGAATTGCATCTTCGAGATTGACGAACGCCATTTTATCATTGACCGATAAATACGTATACATTTCGCTTTTGCCTTTGATGACGCCTTCGACACCTCCGAAACCTTCGAGATGCGCCTTGCCGAAATTGGTGATGTAACCAAAATCGGGCTGGGCGATTCCGCACAGGAATTCGATTTCTTTTTGGTGGTTGGCGCCCATTTCGACGATGCCGATCTCGGTTTGTGCATTGAAAGACAACAAAGTCAACGGCACACCGATGTGGTTGTTCAGGTTGCCGACCGTGGCTTTGGTTTGGAACTTTTGGGACAGCACGGCGTTGATCAATTCCTTGGTCGTGGTTTTTCCGTTGCTGCCGGTCAGTGCAACGATTGGCAGTTTCAAATAAGTACGATGGAATTGGGCAAGTTCCTGCAAGGCCGTCAAGCTGTCGGAAACCAAAATGGTGCGTGCATCAATCTGGTAATCTGCGTTGTCGATGACCACGTAGGACGCGCCTTTCTCGAGCGCTTCTTGGGCAAAAGTATTGGCGTCGAAGCGTTCGCCTTTGATGGCCACAAATAAGGAATTCGGTTCTATCTTACGTGTATCGATCGATACGGAAGTGCATTGCAGGAATAAGCGGTGCAGGTGTTGGATATCCATCAGGAACGGGTTTAAAAAATAAAAGCCCTAATGAAAGGGCTTTTATGAATATCGTGAAAAATTAGTTTCTCGGTCTTTTCTTTTTGTCGGCTTTAGGACCTACCCTCGACATCGCGCAACGGAAACCGATGTAGTCGGTGGCCATATCCTGCGGGAAGTATCTTCTTTGTGCAGGGTCGAGCCAGTAAGCGCGGTCTCTCCAAGAACCTCCTTTGTAAACACGAACGTTGTCGTTGACCAAAGTGGTTCTTTTCGAAGACTTGTCATACTTTCTAACCATTCCGCCCAAACTGTCTGTTGACACGTTGTGAACCGGTGAATCGTACATTCTGTGCGCTTCTTTGGTTTTAGGGTTGTCTTCTTCCTCGGCTCCACCGAATTTGAAATAACGCGTAGACTGCTTGTCACCATCGCGGTAGTTTCTGTTGTCTGATTTGTCGAAGTTTTGACGCAAGTAAGTTTCTTTTTCATCAACCGGAACCTGAGCGATTTCGCCCGGGAAGTTTCTAGCGATGATTCTACCGTTTGACAAAGTATCGAACACTTGGGTTTCAGCCGTTACGATTTCGGCTTTACCATCTTCACCAATTTTGTTTTTGGTGTAGACGTTACCCCTGTAGTAGTTGAAGTCACTTGCCTCGTCGTCAACGATTGGACGATAGACGTCGGCAACCCATTCTGCTACGTTACCAGCCATGTCATACAATCCGAAGTCGTTTGGCGGATACGATTTTACTTTGTTGGTGATGTCGGCACCGTCGTCAGACCAACCTGCGATTCCACCGTAATCTCCTTTTCCTTGCTTGAAGTTAGCCAATTGGTCACCACGTACCTGACGTTTTCCTGAACGGGTGTAGCTACCAGACCAAGGGTATTTCTTTTGACCTTTGTAGATGTTGTATTCACGTTGTCCTACGTCGGCAGCGGCGGCATATTCCCACTCTGCTTCGGTTGGGAGGCGGTATTCCGGCAAAATCAAACCAGATGAACGCTGTGCGTATACATTTTTAGCTTCTTTAACGTTTCCGTCTTTATCGGCTTTGCCTGGTTTGGCTTTTGAATTTCTTCTTCCTTTGAGTACGATTTCCTCGTCACCACCCATGGTTTTGGTTGGTGCAGCCAAATAGGTTTCGGTGCTGAATGTTTTGTCAGCACTCACCTGGGTTACTTTGGCGTCTTTCTTCAAGTAGCCTTGTTGTTCGAGTGTGTTTTCGTTGACACGATCTGTTCTCCATTTGCTGAATTCAACAGCCTGGATCCAGTTGACACCAACCACCGGATAGCTTGCGTATGCTGGGTGACGCAAGTAGTTGTTGGTCATCGTCTCGTTGTAACCCAAACGGTTTCTCCAAACGAGTGTATCTGGCGAAGCACCTTCGTAGATGTTTTTATAGTTTTCTTGATCTGGCGGGAATACTCTTTTGAGCCAATCCAAATATTCCATGTACATGAGGTTGGTCACCTCTGTCTCATCCATGTAGAAAGACTGTACGTGTTGCTGGTTTGGCGAGTTGTTCCAGTCGTGCATCACGTCATCCTGAACCTTACCCATAGTAAATGTACCGCCTTCTACCATAACCAAACCGGGTCCGGTAGCTTGCTTCTTGAAATTAGAAGCGTATTGGAAACCCCCTTTTTTGTCGTTGATTTTCCAACCTGTAGCAGTTGATGAATTTTTTGAGCTGGATCCTTTACTGCAGCTTGTTACAGTTAAACCAAACACAATTACCAGTGATAGTAAGAGTTTGCCAGCCATAATCTTGTTTACTTTCATACGTTTAGTAGGTAATAAATTTCGTGGCGCAATATAATAATTAACCTTTACATTGCAACACCTTTTTTAAAATAATATTAAATCAGCCTGCTGTTATTAATGAATTCTTTGAGCAACAACGCAAAATTAAAACAAATATTATATAGAATTACATGAAATAATTTATTTTTACTCCCCCGTAATATTTCGTTTTAAACGGCGTTACTTATATCTGATGAAAAAAACATTAACATTCTTTTTGGTCCTTTTTTCCTGGTTTTCTTTTGCACAACAAAGGGGAAATATTGCCATTAACTGGACCGAAAACAGAATCGAAATCATTGGCGAATCCAAAGTCACCCTCCCCCATTTTAACCCTGAAAATTACGCCTATGATGCGGCCGCCAAAGCCCTTTCCTTCAGGATTAAGATTCCACAAACCGCCAAAATAGACGAAAAATCGCTGCAAATCACCGATGTGGTTTACGAAACCCTCACCGCAGCCCAACTCGGCAACCTGTCGACATCCGCCATCCCTACCAAAATCAACGCAACGCTGGTCAACCTGCAGGCACGCGAGAAATTGTCGGTTTTGATTACGCTCTCCCCTATAATTAAGGACGGATCAGGTTTCAAAAAAATAAAATCGTTCACCTATAGTTTCAACCCAAGCCCCGCGCGTGCGATGGCCCCGAGCAATGTCAGCGCCATTTCCAATTCGGTGTTGGCCACCGGCGAATGGTTCCGATTTTATGTCGTGAAGTCGGGCGTCTACCTGATCAACAAATCGTTCCTGCAACAATTGGGCATGAACCCGAACATCATCGATCCGCGGAAAATCAAGATTTATGGCAATGGCGGACGCATGGTTCCACTCAGGAACAATGTGCCCTACCCATTCGACCTGGCCGAAAACGCCATCCAGGTTTCGGGTGAAACCGATGGTTTTTTCAACGACAACGACTTCATCCTGTTCTATGCCGAAGGCGTCGACAACTGGAATGAAGACAGCAAAACCACCAACAACCTTTACACCGACAAGTCCTATTATTATATTACCGTACAGGGCGGCGACGGCAAACGCATCCAGCCCATGCCGCAACCCCCGACCGCCACAGTACCGGTCACCACGTTTGACAATTACCAATACCACGAAGTAGATTTGTACAACCTGGGCCGATTGGGCCGCCGTTGGTTTGGCGAAGAATTCAGTGTCGACAACACGCAGGATTTTGTTTTCAACATTCCCAACGTCGTTACATCCGAACCCGCCACAATCAATGTCTTTACCGGGGCGGTCGCCTTGGCTGCCACTTCGTTCAAGGTAGATGTCAACGGCCAGCAGGTCGGCACCATGGTAGTCGACGGGCTCACCGACAACACCGTGGCCAAAGTAAAAGAACTGACGACCACTTTCCCTGCCACAGAAAACGTCTTGGTCAAACTGACCTACAACAATAATGGTGTACCGAATTCGAAAGCGTACCTCGATTACATCATGATCAAGTCCAAACGCAACCTTCGCGGTTATGGCAAGCAATTCCGTTTCCAATACGACGCATCTGCCACCAGCGATCAATTTGGCGAATACCAATTGACCAATGCCGGCGGCATTAGCCAGGTTTGGGACATCACCAACATCTATGACGTAACCAAAGTCGAGAACAACGGACAAGGCACTTTTGCCTTCAAGGCCGAATTCGGCGAACTGCGCAAATACCTCGCCGTCGACCTGGCCGATGTCTATCTACCGCTTGCCGATGCACAGCCGCGCGTGATCAACCAGAACCTCAAGGGCAGCATCTTCCTCAATTCGCAAGGACAATTGCAGGATGTGGATTATGTCATCGTTGCGCCTTACGCCTTTACGCCACAAGCCGAAAAACTGGCCAACTTTCACCGCAATTATTCCGGAATGAAGGTCAAAGTCGTGGCACTCGAGGCCATTTACCAAGAATTCTCATCGGGAAAACAAGACATCGGCGCCATCCGGAACTTCATGCGCTATGTGTATTTCAACGCCCCGAACGGCAACAAGGTCAAATACCTGAACCTGTTTGGCGATGCTTCGTATGATTTCAAGAACCGCATTTCGGTGTTTTCGAATTTTGTCCCGATTTACCATGCGCTCGACAGCTACACGACCCTGGAAAGCTCTTTCTGTTCGGATGATTTCTTTACGCTCATGGATGACAACGAAGGCTATGTCGACTCTTTTGAAGGCACCGCCGATATTGCCGTGGGACGCATGATCGCAAGTTCCAATTTGCAGGCCGAACAACTCGTGCAAAAGGTCATCGACTACCACGACATCAAATCGTATGGAAGCTGGAGAAACAATTACGTTTCGATTGCCGACGACCCGAGCGCCGATTCTTCGGGCGACGCGCAGTTGCAGCAATACCAAAATGTCCTGGCCGACCGCATCGTTGCCGAAAAGCCATTCATCAATGCCAACAAGATTTTCCTCGACGCTTACGTACAGGAAACATCTTCGGGCGGCGACCGTTACCCAAAAGCCAGACAGGATTTGTTCAATGCCTTTGAACGCGGCGGTTTGGTATTCAATTACCTCGGACACGGCGGCGAAGATGGTTTATCGCAGGAGCGCATCTATGAAAAGTCAGACGGACAGAACCTGTTCAACCGTTACCGTTATCCTTTGTTCATCACGATCACTTGCGAGTTCTCGAGGTTCGACAATCCGATGCGACCGACTGCCGGCGAATACACTTACCTGAACCCGACCGGCGGCGCGATATCGATGATCACGACGGTTCGTGCGATTGCCCAACCTACCGGACAGTCTTTCAACGACAAGCTGGCCCAATACCTGTTTTCGTATGGATCGAATGAATACGTCTCGATTGCCGAAGCGCTTCGTCTGGCCAAAAACGATTTTGCAGGACCGACGCGAATCGTGTTCTACCTTGGCGATCCGGCCTTGATGCTCGCGGTCCCCAAACCAAAAATCAGGCTGACCAAAGTCAACGGCATGCCCATCACCGGACCGATCGACGATTTGAAAGCACTGTCTTTCGTGACGCTTTCGGGCGAAGTGGTCGACGAGGCCGACAACCCGATGCCCAACTATAATGGCGAATTGGCCGTACAGATTTTCGACAAGCAACTCAACCGACAAACACTGCGCAACGACGGCGCCGATGCCGTGGGCGGACCATTCATGCCATTCACCGCCTTGGGCGAAACCATTTTCAAGGGCAATGCGAGCGTGGCCAACGGCCAGTTCGAATTTGGGTTTGTGGTACCAAGAGACATCACGATTCCTGTCGGAAACGGACGTGTGAGTTTTTACGGCAAACGCAACCAGATCCTGCTCGACAAAACCGGTTTCGATACGACGATCAAAGTGGGCGGCATCAACGAGAATGCACCACCGGACAACATCGGGCCGACGGTCAAATTGTACATGAACGACACCAATTTCGTTTCGGGCGGCATCACCAACCAGTCGCCTTTGTTCCTGGCATTCCTTGAAGACGAAAACGGCATCAACACGGCCAGCGGAATCGGGCACGACATCGTGGCGATTTTGGACGGCGATGAAAGCAATCCGTACAAGCTCAACGATTATTACGAAACCGAACTCGACAATTACAAGAAAGGCAAACTCAAGTATCCGTTCCGCAATTTGGCGCTGGGACTACACACCATTACATTCAAGGCATGGGACGTCTACAACAATTTGGTCACGGCCGAAATCCAGTTTATCGTGGTCGGCGATGATAAAATCACGATCAGCAATGTATTGAATTACCCGAATCCGTTTGTCAATTACACCCAATTCTGGTTTACGCACAACAAACCGTTCGAACCGCTCGAAGTGCAGGTGCAGGTATTGACCATCACCGGAAAAGTGGTCTGGACAAAAAACCAGACCGTTGTGACCGAAGGTTTCCTTTCACGCGAAATCAGTTGGGATGGCAAGGATGATTTTGGCGATAAAATCGGGAAAGGCGTCTACATTTATAAACTGACGGTACGGTCGATGCTCACCAACAGCAAGACACATAAATACGAGAAACTTGTAATCCTTTAAGAAAATACTATATTTGTCCAATTATTTAAAATTCTAGAATGAAAAAAATTGCTTTATTATTAATTTGTTTTACAGCAGCGCAGTTCGCCAAGGCACAGGAAGCCGACAGGGTAATCACCACCGGGGTTCCTTTCTTATTGGTTGCCGCAGACGCCCGATCGGCGAGTATGGGCGACCAGGGTGTTGCTACTTCACCGGACGCTTTTTCACAACAATACAACCCTGCAAAATACGCTTTTGCTTCGGAGAAATTCGGAGGTTCTGTGAGCTACACGCCTTACCTGACCGATATCGTCAACGACATTTCCCTGGCGCAAATGACCTTCTACAACCGATTCAACGAAAGAAACGCATTTGCAGCGAGCTTGCGTTATTTTGGTTTGGGCGAAATCGAATTGCGTAAAACCTATGAAGAACAACCCCGCGTCGTAAAGCCGAATGAATTGGCATTCGACGTGTCGTACTCTTTGAAATTGAGCGATCATTTCTCGATGGGTGTGGCTGGGCGTTACATTCGTTCTGCACTCAAAATTCCGGATGAAAATGGCGGGGATGCCAAACCAGCCAGTTCATTTGCGGTTGACATCGCGGGTTATTACCAATCGGAAGAAATTGCCTTCAGCGAATTCAACGGAAAATACAAACTCGGTTTCAACTTCCAGAACCTCGGTCCGAAGATCAGCTACGACACCGATGAGAACGACGACAACTCGAACTTCCTCCCGGCCAACATGAGACTCGGTGGTGCGTTCGATTTCATTCTCGACGATTACAACAAAGTGGCATTGAACCTTGAGGTAACCAAATTGTTGGTGCCGACCCCGCAGGAAATCGATTACAACCAAGATTACAACGGCGATGGCGTGATCGACGACGACGACCGACCATTGGCCCGTCAGAAAAACATCGAAGACTACGAAAGCATCGGCTGGACCTCGGGCATCTTCAAATCCTTTGGCGACGCGCCGGACGGTTTCAGCGAAGAACTCAAAGAATTCACCTATGCGGTAGGCGCCGAATACATGTACCAGGATTCGTTTGCGTTCCGTCTGGGTTACTTCAACGAAAGCCCGGAGAAAGGAGCCAGAAGATTCTTCTCGCTCGGTGCCGGTTTCAAATACAACATCGTAAAAGTAGACGTATCGTACCTGTTCTCTGCTTCTAAAGTGAAAAACCCATTGGAAAACACCTTGCGCTTCTCGCTCAGTTTTGCCTTCGGGGACAAATATGACGAATATTAGAATTTGACAAATACTAACTAAAGAATCCAAATTTCAACCATGAGATTTGGATTTTTTTTCCCTTGTAACGAAATGAACGAAATCACGATCAAAACCACCTTTTCAGTCTTTGAAAACCTAGGCGAGTTACCAACCGACATCCAAGATTTGATGGCGAAAGCTGTTGAAATCCGCAAAAAAGCCTATGCACCCTATTCGCAATTCCGCGTGGGTGCCGCCTTGCTGTTGGACAACGGAACAGTCGTACTGGGTTCGAACCAGGAGAATGCCGCCTATCCATCGGGTCTTTGCGCCGAACGAACGGCGATTTTCCACGCGGGTTCGAATTACCCCGAAGCCAAGATTGTCAAAATGGCGATTTCCGCAGCCTCGGACAACAATCCAACAACCGCTCCCATTCCACCCTGCGGCGCCTGCAGACAATCGATCGCCGAATACGAATTCAAGCAGGATTACCCGATCGAGATTTATTTCATGGGCGAAACGGGCAACATTTACAAATCGGATTCGCTCAAAAATTTACTGCCGCTGACCTTCGACAAGAATTTCCTTTAAATTGGCGAACTGGTCTTGACTTTTTTGATTGCGCGAAAAATAGAAATTTTTGTTTCAGATTTTAGCTTTTTGCACTGCATAGCAGCGCTACGGAGTAAGGAAAAGCTGAAAAAATGAAACACAAAGAGCATTTTACAGCCAATTGAAAAAAGTCAAGACAAGTTCTACAAATTTCTATTTTATTTCCGCACAGGATTCCCTACTTTTGCTTGTCGCAAATTTGTGTGAGGAAACTCTTTTGCGTTGTATAAAAACATAATCTTTAGCTGAAAAAAATCACAAGACGAAATGAAAGAAGTAACAAAAGACGTTTATTTGAAATGGTATGAAGACATGCTGTTTTGGAGAAAATTTGAAGACAAGTTAGCAGCGCTTTACATACAACAAAAAGTAAGAGGATTTCTTCACTTATACAACGGACAGGAAGCCGTTTTGGCCGGTGCCTTGCACGCGATGGATTTATCGAAAGACAAAATGATCACGGCTTACCGGAACCACGTCCAACCGATTGGTATGGGCGTTGACCCGAAAGCGGTCATGGCCGAATTGCTCGGAAAAGTCACCGGAACGTCCAAAGGAATGGGCGGATCGATGCACATCTTCTCTAAAGAACACGGATTTTATGGCGGACACGGAATCGTCGGGGCACAAATCCCGGTGGGTGCCGGAATCGCTTTCGCCGATAAATATTTCGGACGCGATGGCGTGACGTTGACCTACTTCGGGGACGGAGCCGCGCGTCAAGGTTCGTTGCACGAAGCCTTCAACATGGCGATGCTGTGGAAATTGCCGGTCGTATTCATCGTAGAAAACAATGGTTATGCGATGGGAACATCGGTAGAAAGAACCGCCAACCACACCGACATCTGGAAACTGGGTCTGGGTTATGAAATGCCATGCGGTCCGGTAGACGGAATGAACCCGGTCAAAGTAGCCGAAGCGATGGACGAGGCGATTGAACGCGCACGTCGTGGCGACGGACCGACTTTCCTCGAAATGAAAACATACCGTTACCGCGGACACTCGATGTCGGATGCACAATTGTACCGTACCAAAGAGGAAGTCGAAGAATACAAAAAAATCGACCCGATTACCCAAGTGCTCGACATCATCAAGGAAAACAAATATGCCACCGATGCCGAAATCGAGGCCATCGATGAGCGCGTGAAAAACCTGGTCGAGGAATGCGAAAAATTCGCCGAAGACTCACCGTTCCCAGAAGCGCAGCAATTGTACGACGTGGTTTACGAACAAGAAAACTATCCTTTTTTACCTCATAAATTATAATCGATTATGGCAACAGTAGTAACCATGCCGCGCCTGAGCGATACCATGACGGAAGGAACGGTAGCGACCTGGCTTAAAAAAGTAGGCGACAAAATAAACGAAGGCGACATCCTCGCCGAAATCGAAACCGACAAGGCGACGATGGAATTCGAATCGTTCAATTCCGGGACGCTTTTGCACATCGGGATCCAGGAAGGCGAAACCGCCAATGTCGATTCGTTGTTGGCCATCATCGGAAACGAAGGCGAAGACATTTCTGAATTGATCAAGAATGGCGGAGCCGGTGCAGCCAAAACCGAAACCAAAACAGAGGATAAGGCGGAAGCGCCAAAAGCCGAAGCTTCAAAAGAAGAACCCAAAACCGAAGCGCCAGCTTCATCGGGTTTGCCTTCGGGTGTGGTTGTTGTGACCATGCCGCGACTCAGCGACACCATGACCGACGGTACCGTCGCAAAATGGCTCAAGAAAGTAGGCGATAAAATATCCGAAGGCGATATTCTCGCTGAAATCGAAACCGACAAGGCGACGATGGAATTCGAATCGTTCAATTCTGGAACGCTTTTGAAAATCGGCATCAACGAAGGCGAAACCGCTCCGGTGGACAGTTTGCTTGCCATCATCGGCCCGGAAGGAACTGATGTTTCTGGTGTAACCGCAGATGCTAAAGCACCAACCGCTGCCAAATCGGAAGCAAAAGCTGAAGAAGCAAAAGCTTCGGAACCAGCTAAAGAAGAAGAAACCATCAACGTCGTATCTGACGGCAAACGCATTTTCATTTCGCCATTGGCCAAGAAAATTGCCGAGGAAAAAGGCATCAACATTTCACAGGTCAAAGGTTCGGGTGAAAACGGCCGTATCGTCAAAGCCGATATCGAAAACTTCACACCGTCTGCCGCACCAGCACAAGCTGCTCCTGCCGCAACCGCGCAAGCGCCAAGAACCGAAACGCCTGCCGCCCCGGTGAGACCGTTTGTCCCTGCCGGCGAAGAATCGCATGAAGAACACAAGAACTCGCAAATGCGCAAAACGATTGCACGTCGTTTGTCGGAGTCTAAATTTACCGCGCCCGAATACTATCTGACCATCGAAGTAGCAATGGACGACGCGATGAAATCCCGTGCGGTCATCAACACGGTCCCGGATACCAAAGTATCGTTCAACGACATGGTCATCAAGGCTTGTGCGATGGCGTTGCGCAAACACCCGCAAGTCAATTCGCAATGGAAAGACGATGTAACGGTCATCAACCACCACATCCACATCGGTGTAGCGGTAGCGGTAGACGAAGGTTTGCTCGTTCCGGTACTCAAATTCGCCGACCAGATGGGCTTGTCGCAGATTGGCAATACAGTCAAGGATTTGGCTGGAAAAGCAAGAAACAAGAAAATCACGCCGGCCGAAATGGAAGGCTCGACCTTTACGATTTCGAACCTCGGTATGTTTGGGATTTCGGAGTTCACTTCGATCATCAACCAGCCGAACTCTGCGATTTTATCCGTAGGGGCGATTGTCGAAAAACCAGTGGTCAGAAACGGACAAATCGTGGTGGGCAATACCATGAAAGTGACCCTGGCCTGCGACCACAGAACGGTCGATGGAGCCACAGGCGCGCAATTCCTGCAAACGCTCAGGACGTATCTCGAAAATCCGGTGACGATGCTCGCTTAATTTCGAGAATAATCTATAAAACAATCCCGCTTCGTTGTAAAACCTGGCGGGATTTTCTTTTTAACTTGATTTCTATAATTCAATATCGCAGATCATGTCCACAAAAATCCATACCACCGCCTTTCTCGAAGAATTGCGCCGCGAAATTCCATCGACCCGCAAATGCCTCGAAAACCTGACCGACGAAACATTCGATTTCAAACCACACCCAAGTTCGATGGAAATGCGCTACATGGCATTGCTTGTCGCTGAGATTCCGCAATGGATTTACTATATGATCAAGGACGGCGAACTCGATTTTGCGACTTATCCGCAGTTTCAATTTGAAACGACGAAAGAGTTGCTCGCCCACTTTGATGATTGCATCCAAAAAGCCGAATCTGCACTTCAAAACGCTGACGATTCCCTACTTGAAAATAAATTTACGCTCAAACGCGATGGTGTCGAATTGTATTCGTCCCCGCTCAAAATCGACATCCCGACGACGCTCAACCATTGGGTACACCACCGCGGGCAACTCACGGTTTACATGCGCATGAATGAAATCAAGGTACCGTCGATTTACGGGCCATCGGGCGACGATAAGGATTTTAATACTTAATAGTATTGGGGGCGTTGCGCTTCCGGCGGTCGCGCCGGGCTGTTCGTTGCAATCTTTTGTTCCGCTTTGCTTCACAAAAGGATTTTCACTGCCATCCCTAACGTAAACGTTAAATAAACCAATCGCATTTTCGGGACGGATTTTTCTTTTTTATCTTCGTCAGCAAATCCATTTTCATGAGAAAGATAATATTGCTGGTTTTTGCCATCGCGGTAACCGCTTGCCAGAAAAAAGAAACCGCTGTTGAAACGGCCGCTACAAAAACGACCGCCGTAAAAGACACACACACGTTTGCCGAACCCGACAAAGCCGTCGTCAAGCATTTGGACCTCGACATCAAAGTCGATTTTGAGACGCAGACCATTTCAGGAAAAGCATCCTGGACCATCGACAACAAAAGCAAAGGCAATGCAATCATCTTCGATGAAAACACTTTGGAAATCGAAAAAGTGACCTTGGGCGACGAAGAAAAAGAAACGCGATTTTCTTTGGGCAACGAGGTAGAATTCCACGGGAAGCCGCTCCAAATCACCATCGAACCCGGCACGACCAAAGTCAACATCTACTACAAAACCACCAAAGATGCCGTCGCATTGCAATGGCTCACCCCGGTCCAAACCGCCGACAAGAAACACCCTTTCCTATTTTCGCAAGGCGAAAGCGTGTGGTCAAGGACATGGATTCCGTGCCAGGATTCCCCGGCCATCCGTTTTACGTATAACGCCAAAGTGGCCGTTCCCAAAGACTTGATGGCGGTCATGAGTGCGACCAATCCGCAACAGAAAAACAATACCGGAATTTATACCTTCAAACAAGACAAGGCGATTCCATCTTATCTGATGGCGATTGCCGTGGGCGATCTGGCGTTCAAATCCATAGACGAAAGAACCGGCGTTTATGCCGAACCTTCGGTCGTAGACAAAGCCGCCTGGGAATTTGCCGAACTCGGAAAAATGGTGCACGCCGCCGAAAAACTATTCGGTCCGTACCGTTGGGGCCGATACGACGTTTTGGTCTTGCCTCCGAGTTTCCCTTACGGAGGAATGGAAAACCCGAACCTGACTTTCCTTACTCCGGGCGTGATTGCGGGCGACCGTTCACTCACGAGTCTGCTCGCGCACGAACTCGGCCACAGTTGGAGCGGCAACCTGGTCACGAATGCGACTTGGGATGATGTTTGGCTCAACGAAGGTTTTACGACTTATGTCGAGCACCGCATCGGCGAGGCACTTTTTGGCAAGAAAGAAGCCTTGATGCAGGATGTTTTGAGCCGAAAAGTTTTGTCCGATAACATGCAGGATTACGGCCCTAAAAATCCATCGACCCAATTGAAAGTGAATGTGACCGGAAAAAACCCTGATGAATCCTTGAGCGACATTCCATACGAAAAAGGGTATGCCTTTTTGCAAACCGTGGAAAATGCCATCGGTCGTGAAAAGTTTGACGCATTCATCACCGAATATTTCAACAGCCACGCATTCCAATCGATTACCACCGAAGATTTCCTCAAATATTTCAACGAACATTTGATCAAAGGCGATCAAACATTGGCTGATCAAATCAAGGCCGAAGAATGGATTTACCAATCGGATATTCCATCGAACATCACCCAACCGGTCTCGGAAGATTTCAACGCCATCGACCAGATCCAAAAGAACTGGAGAAAAACCGGCGTCAAAGGTTTGTCGGCCAAAATCAAATCGACCAACGAGAAGCAACACTTCATCGATTACCTTCCTGCCGATTTGACCGTGGCCGAAATGACGGCCATCGACAACGAATTCAATTTCACCAAAGGCGGCAATTTTGTCATCAAACGCCAATGGTTTGTGCAGGCCATCCGTCACCAATACCAACCTGCTTATCCGGCCATCGAACAATTTATGGTTGCGACGAGCCGCACAGGTTCGCTACAGACTTTGTACAAGGAAATGGTGAAAACCCCGGAAGGAAAAACCTGGGCGAAGCAAATCTTTGAGAAGGCCAAACCGGGTTATCATTTGACAACTGTCCAGGATTTGCAGAACACTTTGAAGTAGAGGGAAAATTGTCCACCACAAAGCGAAAATACTCCATTTTGGGAGAAAGGTATTCGTCGCAACTTTGTACTGTCAATAAGACGTAACTTAAAAACAGTAAAAAAATGACACGTTTACAACCCATCAACCCAGAAACAGCAACAGGAAAAACCAAAGAATTGTTCAACGCCGTACAAGGAAAATTGGGCGCCGTACCCAATATGATGCGCACCATGGCCAATTCAGATGCCGTACTCGAAGGTTACCTTAATTTAAGCGGCGCTTTGTCCAAAGGAAAAATCAGCAGCAGAACCGGTGAATTGATTGCGCTTGCGGTTTCAGAAAGCAACAATTGTGATTATTGTTTGGCCGCCCACACCTTCATCGGTGAGAAATTGTTGAAAACCGACGCCGCCGTTTTGGAAGCTGCGCGTGCAGGCGAATCATCCGATGCCAAAACCCAAGCGATCTTGAAATTGGCCAAAACATTGGTAAGCAAAGGCGGACTCGTCAATGACGAAGACGTCAACGCCGCCAAAACAGCCGGTGTAACCGATGCCGAAATTGCAGAAACCGTAGCACACGTCGCACTCAATGTGTTGACCAATTACTTCAACAACACCGCCAATACCGAAGTGGATTTTCCAGCAGTCGCTGCGTTGTAATCCAACAAAAAGCTACATCAGGCAGTCGGGTTTCCTGGCTGCCTTTTGCATTTAAACCAACCGATAAAACCTTATATTTGTATATGACGACGACTGCACAAAATGCCTTTACGCTGACCAATCCGCAAAATGGGAACCTCGCTTTCAAGATTTTCAACTTTGAGGACAACAACCATTTCGACCATTTGCAACGCAACAATTATTATTCGCTGAT
This sequence comes from Flavobacterium sp., assembly GCF_047602195.1. Taxonomy (GTDB): domain Bacteria; phylum Bacteroidota; class Bacteroidia; order Flavobacteriales; family Flavobacteriaceae; genus Flavobacterium. Next base: position 1,102,480 of record NZ_JASGHW010000004.1, on the reverse strand, counting down.
TTGGGTGCGCAAAGGAAAAGGAAAAGTCAAGGCCGATTTTTCGGAGCACCAATTTGAGGAAAATTCGCTGCTCGCGTTTTCGCCTTACCAGCCGTTTATGATTTGCACTTCGGAGAAAATAGAAGGCGTCGCCATTCATTTCCACCCCGATTTTTATTGCATCCACATGCATCAGAAGGAAGTCTCGTGCAACGGCGTCTTGTTCAATAACATCTATCAACCGCCGTATACGAATATCGATGCCGCAGCAGAAGCCACTTTCCAGATGATCACCGACCAGATCAAGACCGAGATGCAACGCTCCGAACTCGCACAATATGACTTATTGATTTCGTATCTCAAAATCATTTTGATCACGGCCTCGCGCCTCAAAACCGAACAATTGCAGCAGCAAACCTCACCAATTCCCGATGCCAAGGAACCTTTTATCCTGCAGAATCTGAAAGACGCGATCGAACACAACTTCAAGACCAAGCATTCGCCGAGCCATTACGCCGACCACCTCAATATTTCAGCAAAAGCACTGGCCAAACTTACCAAAAGCCATTTCAACAAAACATTGACCGATATGATTGCCGAGCGCATCATCATCGAAGCCAAACGCGAATTGTACCTGACCAACAAGGCTGTCAAGGAAATCGCCTATGAATTGGGCTATGAGGACGAGCACTACTTCAGCCGTTTCTTCAAGACCAACGCCGATGTGTCGCCGCAGATGTACCGCGAAACGGTGGGGTTTGCGAAAGGCTCTCCTGATATGATTATTTGATTTTCTTTGGGCGTGCCGGCGCCGTGGCACTACCCGACAAAGATAGAACAGATGAAAACGGCGCCGTCGGGCTTTCCATCCCGAAGCATCGGGACGCGGCACCTTGCTTCCATCCCTCACGCGGGCATCGCTGAAAACACCTGAAAACCAACGGGTTTCCTCCTCTTAATCTCAAATCTCATGCAAACGGCAGCTCATCATTACCCCTGAACAAAAAACAAAAAAGCCTGTCTTTTCAGACAGGCTTCTCAAAAGAAAGGCGGCGACCCGAGGGCGTAGCCCGAATCGCGCCGCACCTATAAAAAAATAAAGCCCAGCTAAAAAGCTGGGCTTCACAAAAGAAAGGCGGCGACATACTCTCCCACAGGATTGCAGTACCATCTGCGCAGGCGGGCTTAACTTCTCTGTTCGGGATGGGAAGAGGTGAGCCCCGCCGCAATAACCACCTTAGGCCGTTACGCGATCGGATTTCGATCACATTATATTGTTGACACACTGGGATAAAGAATATACTTTGGTTTTAGAAAGTTTGCCCCGGGCCTTGCGGCCCGGGTGCGCGTACATAAGCTTACGGGTTATTAGTACTACTCGGCTATGACATTACTGCCTTTACACCTGTAGCCTATCGACGTGGTCATCTCCCACGACCCTTAAAAGAAATCTCATCTTGTGGTGGGTTTCGCGCTTATATGCTTTCAGCGCTTATCCCTTCCCGACGTAGCTACTCTGCGGTGCCCCTGGCGGGACAACAGATACACCAGCGGTCGGTCCAATTCGGTCCTCTCGTACTAGAATCAGATCCACTCAAATTTCTAACGCCCGCAGTAGATAGAGACCGAACTGTCTCACGACGTTCTGAACCCAGCTCGCGTGCCACTTTAATGGGCGAACAGCCCAACCCTTGGGACCTTCTCCAGCCCCAGGATGTGACGAGCCGACATCGAGGTGCCAAACCCCCCCGTCGATATGAGCTCTTGGGGGAGATCAGCCTGTTATCCCCGGCGTACCTTTTATCCTTTGAGCGATGGCCCTTCCATGCGGAACCACCGGATCACTATGCTCTACTTTCGTACCTGATCGACCTGTATGTCTCTCAGTCAAGCTCCCTTATGCCATTGCACTCTACGCACGGTTACCAAGCGTGCTGAGGGAACCTTTAGAAGCCTCCGTTACTCTTTTGGAGGCGACCACCCCAGTCAAACTACCCACCAAGCAATGTCCCCCGCAGTACGGGGTTAGGCTTCAGATAAGCAAAGGGTGGTATTTCAACAATGACTAACCGACGCCTGGCGACGCCGGATCGAAGTCTCCCACCTATCCTACACATCACTTATCCAAAGTCAATACTAAGCTATAGTAAAGGTGCACAGGGTCTTTTCGTCCCACTGCGGGTAAACGGCATCTTCACCGTTACTACAATTTCACCGAGCTCATGGCTGAGACAGTGTCCAGATCGTTACACCATTCGTGCAGGTCGGAACTTACCCGACAAGGAATTTCGCTACCTTAGGACCGTTATAGTTACGGCCGCCGTTTACTGGGGCTTCAATTCAATGCTTCTCCGAAGATAACATCTCCTCTTAACCTTCCAGCACCGGGCAGGTGTCAGGCCCTATACTTCATCTTACGATTTTGCAGAGCCCTGTGTTTTTGATAAACAGTCGCCTGGACCTCTTCACTGCGGCCAGCTTGCGCTGGCGACCTTTCTCCCGAAGTTACAGGTCTATTTTGCCTAATTCCTTAGCCATGAATCTCTCGAGCACCTTAGGATTCTCTCCTCGACTACCTGTGTCGGTTTACGGTACGGGTTGTATCAATCTAAGTTTAGAGGTTTTTCTTGGAAGCCCTTAGGTACACTATCACTTTGTCCGAAGACTCCGTGTACTATCGCATTTCACCATTCCCTACGGATTTGCCTATAAGGAATATAGCTAGGTGCTTCAACGAACTATTCCGTCAGTTCGCGGTACTTTCATCACTCCGTCACCCCATCACAACTGATACAAGTACGGGAATATTAACCCGTTGGCCATCGACTTCCCCTTTCGGGTGCGCCTTAGGACCCGACTAACCCTCAGCTGATTAGCATAGCTGAGGAAACCTTAGTCTTTCGGTGTGCGGGTTTCTCGCCCGCATTATCGTTACTTATGCCTACATTTTCTTTTCCAGAAGGTCCAGCATGGCTCACGCCACACCTTCAGCCCCGCTGGAATGCTCCCCTACCACAGAATAAATTCTATCCATAGCTTCGGTACTACACTTATGCCCGATTATTATCCATGCTCGTCCGCTCGACTAGTGAGCTGTTACGCACTCTTTAAATGAATGGCTGCTTCCAAGCCAACATCCTAGCTGTCTGGGCAGACAAACCTCGTTCTTTCAACTTAGTGTAGATTTTGGGACCTTAGCTGATGGTCTGGGTTCTTTCCCTCTCGGACTTGGACCTTAGCACCCAAGCCCTCACTGCTGGTAATCATTATATAGCATTCGGAGTTTGTCAGGAATTGGTAGGCGGTGAAGCCCCCGCATCCAATCAGTAGCTCTACCTCTATATAACTGTATCCAGCGCTGCACCTAAATGCATTTCGGGGAGTACGAGCTATTTCCGAGTTTGATTGGCCTTTCACCCCTACCCACAGGTCATCCGAAGACTTTTCAACGTCAACCGGTTCGGACCTCCACTGTGTGTTACCACAGCTTCATCCTGCCCATGGGTAGATCACACGGTTTCGCGTCTAACACTACCGACTAAAGCGCCCTATTCAGACTCGCTTTCGCTACGGATCCACATCTTAAATGCTTATCCTTGCCGGCAACGTTAACTCGTAGGCTCATTATGCAAAAGGCACGCCGTCACCCCACGAAAGGGCTCCGACCGCTTGTAGGCGTATGGTTTCAGGATCTGTTTCACTCCGTTATTCACGGTTCTTTTCACCTTTCCCTCACGGTACTGGTTCACTATCGGTCTCTTGCGAGTATTTAGCCTTGGCGGATGGTCCCGCCGGATTCAGACAGGGTTTCACGTGCCCCGCCCTACTCAGGATACCACTATCCATAACATCGCTTACCCATACGGGGCTATCACCCTCTATGGCGAACCTTTCCAGGTCCTTCCGGTTCACTTTGCATGAAATATCGTGGTCCTACAACCCCAGACATGCCGTAACATTTCTGGTTTGGGCTAATCCGCTTTCGCTCGCCACTACTCACGGAATCACTTTTGTTTTCTTCTCCTGCGCCTACTTAGATGTTTCAGTTCAGCGCGTTCGCCCCCTATCGGGTAATGCATCTTCAATGCATTGGGTTGCCCCATTCGGAAATCCCCGGATCAACGCGTGTGTGCCGCTCCCCGAAGCTTATCGCAGCTTATCACGTCCTTCTTCGCCTGCAAGAGCCTAGGCATCCCCCATACGCCCTTATTTTGCTTATTGTACTTTTCGTTGATGGCATCACTGCCACAACTGTGTTCTTTCTACTTTTTGTATTTTCTTATCCCAATATGTCAATGAACTTCTGTCCGTTTGTTTAACCGTTTAGTCGTCGAACCGGTCAACCGATCAAACGATGCCCCGATTAAACAGGACCAGTGGAGAATATCGGAGTCGAACCGATGACCTCCTGCGTGCAAGGCAGGCGCTCTAGCCAGCTGAGCTAATCCCCCATTTCAGATTCCTTCGCAAGAATCCCAAACGATGGAACCCAACCTCCAGAATTTCCTTAACTTAAGTATCAGTAGTCCCGGGCAGACTCGAACTGCCGACCCCTACATTATCAGTGTAGTACTCTAACCAGCTGAGCTACGAGACTCTGTTTTACTTAAATTGTATTTTGAACCAACAGCGAGAGTAAGCAAAAAACGTCTTCATCCAGACAATCAAGGCGTCGTTTCTCTAGAAAGGAGGTGTTCCAGCCGCACCTTCCGGTACGGCTACCTTGTTACGACTTAGCCCTAGTTACCAGTTTTACCCTAGGCAGCTCCTTGCGGTCACCGACTTCAGGCACCCCCAGCTTCCATGGCTTGACGGGCGGTGTGTACAAGGCCCGGGAACGTATTCACCGGATCATGGCTGATATCCGATTACTAGCGATTCCAGCTTCACGGAGTCGAGTTGCAGACTCCGATCCGAACTGTGACCGGCTTTGTAGATTCGCTCCCCCTCGCGGGGTGGCTGCTCTCTGTACCGGCCATTGTAGCACGTGTGTAGCCCAGGGCGTAAGGGCCGTGATGATTTGACGTCATCCCCACCTTCCTCACAGTTTGCACTGGCAGTCTTGCTAGAGTTCCCGACTTGACTCGCTGGCAACTAGCAACAGGGGTTGCGCTCGTTATAGGACTTAACCTGACACCTCACGGCACGAGCTGACGACAACCATGCAGCACCTTGAAAGACGTCCGAAGAAGGGCATGTTTCCACGCCTGTCGTCTCTCATTTAAGCCCTGGTAAGGTTCCTCGCGTATCATCGAATTAAACCACATGCTCCACCGCTTGTGCGGGCCCCCGTCAATTCCTTTGAGTTTCAGGCTTGCGCCCGTACTCCCCAGGTGGGATACTTATCACTTTCGCTTAGCCACTGAAGTTGCCCCCAACAGCTAGTATCCATCGTTTACGGCGTGGACTACCAGGGTATCTAATCCTGTTCGCTACCCACGCTTTCGTCCATCAGCGTCAATCCACTGGTAGTAACCTGCCTTCGCAATTGGTATTCCATGTAATCTCTAAGCATTTCACCGCTACACTACATATTCTAGTTACTTCCCAGTAATTCAAGCCCTGCAGTATCAATGGCAATTTCCCGGTTGAGCCGGGAGATTTCACCACTGACTTACAGGGCCGCCTACGGACCCTTTAAACCCAATGATTCCGGATAACGCTTGGATCCTCCGTATTACCGCGGCTGCTGGCACGGAGTTAGCCGATCCTTATTCTTACGGTACCGTCAAGCCGGTTCACGAACCGGTGTTTCTTCCCGTACAAAAGCAGTTTACAATCCATAGGACCGTCATCCTGCACGCGGCATGGCTGGTTCAGGCTTGCGCCCATTGACCAATATTCCTCACTGCTGCCTCCCGTAGGAGTCTGGTCCGTGTCTCAGTACCAGTGTGGGGGATCTCCCTCTCAGGACCCCTACCCATCATCGTCTTGGTAAGCCGTTACCTTACCAACTAACTAATGGGACGCATGCCCATCTTGAACCGTTGTGACTTTAATAATAATATGATGCCATACTATAATACTATGGGGTATTAATCCAAATTTCTCTGGGCTATCCCCCTGTTCAAGGTAGGTTGCATACGCGTTACGCACCCGTGCGCCGGTCTCAATGGAGCAAGCTCCATCTACCCCTCGACTTGCATGTGTTAAGCCTGCCGCTAGCGTTCATCCTGAGCCAGGATCAAACTCTTCATCGTATATTTTTATATTATTTACGACGTGATTCCTTGACTTAGTCCGATATTCTAACGTATCTTTCTTACTCTCTTTATTTGTTTCAACATCTCTGTTGAAACGGCTGTCAATCCAATATGTCTATGAACGTGTCATTCTTTTTAATCTCGCCATCCTTTCGTTTGGCGGGTGCAAAAGTACAACTTATTTTTTATCAGGCAAGCTTTTTGAAAATATTTTTGAAATTTATTTTCTCCGACCTCAATTCCCGAAAATCAATGAACGTTTTTCTCTTCTGCGGGGTGCAAAGGTAACACTGATTTTTGCTTTTGCAAATTTTTCAGAGCAGAAATCCCCTAAAATTTTCTTAAAAAAACATAACCCTCTGGCGATAAGTTTTTTGGAAGACAAAGTTTTTTCAGATTTGTTGGTTTGCGTGAAGGATCGAGGCAGGCACCGCGTGCAGCCGAGAGCCTGACGGCGCGAAAAAGCTTGAATAAAAAAAGAAATGTGATGCGCCGGCACGCCCAAAAAAACTATTCGAAACGAATCGCCCTAACCGGCGAAATCCTCGTAATAATATAAGACGGGATCAACAGCACCAGCAAACAAACGAGCACCGTGCCGAAGTTAAGCGCCAACACGTAAAACCAATTGAGGTATACGGGCGCCTCGTTAACGTAGTAATTTTCAGGATTGAGCTGGATGAGACCGGTGTATTGCTGGATCAGGATAAGGCCGATGCCGATGAAGTTGCCCCAGAACAGTCCGCGTAAAATCAAATAGAGCGCATTGTACAGAAATACTTTGCGCACGCTCCAGTTGTTGGCGCCGATGGATTTGAGGATGCCGATCATTTGCGTGCGCTCCAATATCAACACCAAAAGCGCGACAACCATGTTGATCGTGGCCACGGCGATCATGACGATCAGAATGACGAGAATGTTGAAATCGAACAACTGCAGCCATTCGAAAATATAATAGTATTTCTCGACAATGGTTTGCGTATCGAGCGTGGAGCCGGTATGCTCGTAAACCTCCTCGCCTTTTTCCTTGATCTTGTTGAAGTTGTCCACAAAAACCTCGAACGCCCCGACTTGATCGGGTTGCCATTTGTTGATGCGTTGCACGTGGCGGATGTCGCCCAATACATAGGCCGCGTCGAATTCCTGGAAACCTGAATTGTAAATGCCCGAAATCCGGAAGACACGCAAATTGGGCAGTTTTGTGTTGTCTTCCTTCATAAAGAAGGTATTGAAACGGTCGCCGGTTTTGAGTTGGAGCCGATCGGCGAGGTATTTCGAAATGATCACGTCGGAGGAAATCTTACCATTTAGATCCGGCAAACGGCCATCGATGATGTACTCTTTGATATTGTCCCATTGGTAATCTTTGCCGACACCTTTGAAGATGATGCCTTCGAAAGCGTTTTCCGTCCTAATAATCCCGGCCTTGCTCGCAACGGCCTGAATGTGACTGATGCCTTTGACCGATGTGAATTTGGGATAAAAATCCTGCCGCGTCGATATCGGTTTGACACTGACCTGCGATTGGTTGTCGTCGTAATTGGCAATAATGATGTGCCCGTTGAAGGCCGACACTTTTTGCCGGATCTTCTGTTGCAGCCCGATTCCCGTCGCCACAGAAACGATCATCATGACCATGCCGATGGCGATGGCAGCAATCGCAATTTTTATAATTGGCGCAGAAATACTACTTTTACGGCCTTTAGCAGTAATCAGTCTCTTGGCGATAAAGTATTCGGGATTCAATTTGCTTTGTCTGTTTGTGTCAAAAATACGGCTTTTCGCCCTGTTCCAAACTGATTTTTGCAGAATTTAATATTAGGGAAAAGCGATTTATGGATTCGGGCACTATTTCACACACTTACATTGCGGCAGCATTCAGGAAAAAAATTTTATGGGCGGTTCTCGTCGTTTCCTTATTGGCCGTATCCTGTAAGACCCCGCAGGTCGCTGCCGGAAGTTCGACCTATTCGGTTCCCGCACTGACGATGGTCAAAAGCAAAGTCAAATCGACCAAGTTCATGACTGGTGCCGATAATATGACCAGCTATTTCGGATTGCTCAAGAACAAAAAAGTCGGCATACTGACCAACCAGTCCGGCCAGATTACCTACGACGCACACTACCTGATCAAGGATTCGGTTTCGCAGAAAGAAGGAATGAAAGCCGTGACGATGCACATAGTCGATTTCATCGTAAGCAATACCGACCTCAACCTGGTCAAAATCTACGCCCCCGAACATGGTTTCCGCGGCGAAGGTGCCGATGGCGAACTCATCGTCGACGGCAAAGACGTCAAGACCGGCCTGCCGATCATTTCACTGTATGGCAACAGTAAAAAACCATCGCCCCAGCAACTCGAAGGCATCGATGTTTTGCTGTTTGATTTGCAGGATGTGGGCACGCGTTTCTACACCTATATATCGTCTTTGCATTATGTGATGGAAGCCTGTGCCGAGAACAACATCGAGCTCATCATATTGGACAGGCCCAATCCAAACGGCAACCTGATCGACGGCCCGATTCTCGAAAAAGAATACAGCAGTTTTGTCGGGATGCACCCGATTCCCGCCGTCCATGGCATGACAATCGGCGAATACGCGCTCATGATCAACGGCGAGAAATGGCTCAAGGATGGCATCCAATGCAAACTGCGCATCGTGCCTTGCGAGAATTACCGACGCGAAATGCCATACAGTTTGCCGGTTCGTCCCTCACCGAATTTGCCCAACGACCAGGCCATCAACCTGTATCCGAGCCTGTGCTTTTTTGAAGGGACGAATGTCAGTATCGGTCGCGGCACCGACAAGCAGTTCCAGATTTACGGCTCGCCTTACCTGACGACCTATTACGAATTCAGTTTTATCCCGGCGCCCAATGCCGGCTCAAAAGAACCGCCGCAAAATGGAAAAATTTGCTGCGGGGAAGATTTGTCGCAGCATCCAAGGATCAACCGTATCGAACTCAAATGGCTTCTGGAAGCGTACCACGAAACCGAACAGCCCGAAAAATTCTTCAATTCCTACTTTACCAAATTGGCTGGAACCAAAATCTTGCAGCAGCAAATTGAAAGCGGGATGACCGAGGAGCAAATCCGCGCAAGCTGGAAACCCGGTCTCGACGCATTCAAGGAAATGCGCAAAAAGTATTTGATTTATCCGGACAGTTTCTTGGTGAGCAGCGAATGATTACAGCGGCAGTCGCTTTTTCATTTCTTCTACAATGTTGTAAGCCGCGGGGCAAATCGCCACATTTTTTAAAGTCAGATTTGAGATTTGCTGGAATTTCTTGCGGTCGGTGTGCGGAAATTCACGACAGGCTTTCGGACGCACTTCATAAATCATACAATAATTTTCGGCATCGAGAAACGTACACGGCACCGATTGCAGCACATAATCGTTGTCTTCATCGATGCGCAAATACTGGTCAATGAACTGCTGCGGTTTTTGCCGGAAGTGTTTGGCAATCCTTTCGATATCGGCGGCGGTAAAAAGCGGCCCGGTGGTTTTGCAGCAATTGGCGCATTGGAGGCAATCGGTGCGCTTGAATTCAGCCTCGTGCAATTCCTGCATCACATAATCGAGATTCTTGGGCGTTTTCTTTTTGAGCTTATCGAAATACTTTTTGTTTTCGTTATGCTTATCTTTGGCCAACTTCGGCAATATGTGGAGTGCTGGTTTCACCCGGCAAAATTACGATTTGAATTTCGAATGTCGATGAACGAATACCAAATTTTGAAACCATTAAGATGAAAGACCTTTTCGGACAAGCGATTCTCGACTATCAAACCAACAACGATCCGCAGGATTTGGTGACCGAAACCAATATTTCGGAAGCCGATGAAATGTCGGTCGCCTATCTGTTCCGGTCTTTTGCCGAAATGCCCAAGATCGAACAAAAAGCGCTGCAATTGTCCAAAGGGAAAGTCCTCGACGTAGGTTGCGGCGCGGGGAGCCACAGCTTGTATTTGCAGGACGAGCGCCAACTGGATGTGGCTGCGATCGACATTTCTGCCAAGGCCGTCGAAGCCTGCCGTCTGCGCGGATTGAACAATGTGCAGCATACAAACCTGATGGATTTCGACGGAACATTCGACACCATTTTGCTGCTGATGAACGGCACGGGAATTTTCGGCAAACTCAAAAACACATCCGCTTACCTGCAAAAACTCAAATCATTGCTCGCTCAAAACGGCCAAATCCTGGTGGACAGCTCAGACATCGTTTACATGTTCGACGAAGACGAAGACGGCGGAAGATGGATTGCTACCGATCGCGATTATTACGGCGAACTCGTTTTTACGGTCACTTACAAAGGCGAAACCGACCCGCCTTTCGATTGGCTCTACCTCGATTTCAATACTTTGCAAAATGCCGCGCATGCCAATGGTTTGCAATGTGAGCTTATAGCCGAAGGCGAACATTATGACTACTTAGCCAAACTTTACGTATGACCCAAACCGAACTCGAAAAACTACAATACCCGATCGGGAAATTTGTAAAACCCGAAGCCATCACTTCGGAAATCCTCGAAAAATGCATCGCCGAAATCGCCGCGTTTCCACAAAAATTGCGTGACGAAACCGAACAACTCGACGAATCGCAACTCGAAACGCCGTACCGTCCGGACGGTTGGACAATCAGACAGCTCATCCACCATTGCGCCGACAGCCACATGAATTGCCTGATCCGCATCAAATGGGCTTTGACCGAAGACCAGCCCACGATCAAATTCTATCACGAAGACCTTTGGGGAAACGGGATCGACAACCGCAGCATGCCGATTGAACCGACCTTGCAGTTACTCGACGGTTTGCATCACCGTCTTGCTTTCATCATGAGCCATCTTTCGGAAACCGAATTGGGTAAATCTTTCGTACATCCTGAACACGGGAAAGTATTTGAACTGCGCGAAATCATCTGCACATATGCCTGGCATGGCAACCATCATTTGGCGCATATCACTTCACTCAAAAGCGCCAAAGGCTGGAACTGACGTGGTAATTATGTAATTTTTTGATTTTTATTAAGAAAACCATTCGGTTAATTTTACCCTATCATTTAACTTAACTCCTACAAACATGAAACAGATTAGACTTTTGGCCTTGGCAGCGATGGTGTTTTTCTTCGGTTGTTCTTCCGATGATGACAAGACCGTAGTCAATGGCGTGGACCGTTCCCCCAATTTGAAAGCAACGGGAAGCAGCGCGAATGATTTTCTATCGGCTGCCAAATACAACACTTTGATCATCGAGGTTTTTTATGTGGAAAATTTCCGCCCGCAGGCCGCAACTTTGGTCAACCTCAAGAATTTTATGGAAAACCGGCTCAACAAACCGGGCGGCATTACCATTATCGAGAAGCAGGTGCCAAGCCTGGGCAATGCGCCTTACGATCTCGACGAAATCGCACAGATCGAAAGTTTGTACCGCACCAAATACAATTACGGCAACATCCTGACCATGTACATGTTCTTTGCCGATGGCGGTGCCACTACCGATACCGATTCTTCGTTTACACTTGGAACCGCTTACCGCAACACCTCTTTTGTGATGTATGAAAGCACGATCAAGAATTTGAGCGACGGCGTGGGTGAACCCAACCGTGTCGATTTGGAAACCACGGTGATCCAACACGAACTCGGGCATTTGCTCGGACTCACAAATTTAGGTTCGCCTATGGTTACCGCACACGAAGACCTTTCGCATCCGAAGCACTGCAGCAACGAAGACTGCCTGATGTATTGGCAAGCCGATGGCAGCAGCCTGCTCGGGATGATGGTGGGCGGTAATTTCCCCGTACTCGACGCGAATTGCCTGGCCGATCTTCAGGCCAATGGTGGAAAATAAAAACAAAAATCCCGGATAAAAACTCCGGGATTTTTTTATTGGATCAAATCGGTGGTGGATTTGATTTCGGTGAGTGCTTGTCGCAGTTTATCGAGATCTTGTTCGGTATTGTAGCCGTTGAGCGAAATACGGATGAAGGTATGCGCGCCGATTTTCATGATCGGGATTTCAATTCTGTACTTTTCGAAAAGGTGTTCCTTGAGTTCGAGCGGCTTTTCGGTACGAATCGGGATGCTGCACATCTGACCCAAAAATTCCGAAGTCACCGGACAAATCGGCTGGGTGCCGAGCAAATCGCAGAAACTTTTGTAATGGTCCAGGATCATTTTCTTGCAACGCTGGGTTTGCGATTTCCAATCGTTGTCCTGCAAGAACTGCAACGCAGCCGGAACAGTCAGGTAAGCCGAGATGTCGCGTGTACCTTGCTGTTCGTGGTAATCGAGAAATTGGCTTTCGCTTGGATTGTCGCTTTCATAACCCCAACTCACCACAAGCGGGTCAAGCATCGGCTGGAACTCCTTTTTGACATACAGGAAGGAGGAGCCCTTGGGCGTCAAAATCCATTTGTGCGCGGTACCGGTGTAAAAGTCCGGGTTGAGATCAGTGAGGTCCAAATCGATATGGCCCGGGACGTGCGCTCCGTCGACAATCGTAATCAGGCCCAATGCTTTGGCCTTGTCGCAAATTTCCTTGACTGGGAAGATCAGCGCCGTCGCACTCGAAATTTGGTTGAGGAAAATCACTTTGGTCTTCGGCGAATAATGGCTCCAGAATTCTTCGAAGGATTTGTTCCTTGGAAACAATCGGCAGCGAAATATTGGCACGGACGTATTTGGCTCCGGTTTTCTTGGAATAGAAATTCCACGTCCGGTCCATGGCACCATATTCGTGGTCGGTGGCCAGGATTTCATCGCCGGGCTTGAGGTCGAGGCTGCGCATGACGGCATTGATGGCGAAGGTCGGGTTGGGCGTAAAGAAAAAATCTGGCGCTGCACAACCGACCATTTGGGCCAGCGCTTCTTTGGATTGTTTGAGATAGCGCGCCGAATTCTTGGTGATGAACTGCACGGGTTCCGATTCGAGTTCACGTTGCCATTGCTGGTAATTTTCAAAAACAGGTTTCGGGCAGGCGCCAAATGATCCGTGGTTGAGATACGTAATCTCGGGATCGAGTAAAAAGTGTGATTTCATTTTTTTTTGATTGAATTGATTTGTGCCAAAAATAAAAAATCCCAAATGATTGTGGTTTTGGGATTTGCTATTCTTCTGTTAAAATTGCGATGGGCAGCGTTTGGAAAACCCTGACGCGTTTGCCGTCTTTGTCTCCTGGAATCCATTTCGGGCCTTCTTCGAGAATTTTGACGGCTTGTTCTCCGGTTCCGAAACCGGCATCGTGGATAATTCTGATATCGGAAAGCGTTCCATCTTTTTCAACAACAAACGACAGAACAACTTTGTCTACGAGAGCGGGTACTTTGGGTTTGGTAATTTTCCCGTTGAAATATTTGTAGCAATTGTCGATGCCTCCGGGAAATTCGGGTTTGGTATCGACGAGTGAATCTTTGTAGATGGTTTCTTCAATGGGGAGTTCGGCGTCTTGGGCAAAAACAATTGCCGCAAACAAATGGAATACTATTAAAAGTGTTTTTTTCATCTATTCTTTTCCAAATTTAATAGGCATTTTAAAAAGCGAACGTACATTTTTTCCGTTCTTTTTGGCTGGAATCCACTTTTCGGATAGACGCAGGACACGTATTATTTCCTGGCCGCTTCCATAGCCCAAATCATTTATAATCTTTATGTCGCCGATACTTCCATCGGTTTCTACAACAAAACTAAAAAGCAATTTGCCTGATAATTTATCGAAATCGGGAATGTCAAAATTTTTGGCAACCATCATTCTGAAAGCATTTCTGCCGCCTGGATAATCCGGTAATTCATCGATTTCTTTGTCATCATAAATATGATCATCAACATCAAGCGCCGGATCATACGCCGGAAGCGTCAACGGAAAAGCATACCGTACTTTTACCTTTTTCATGTTTTGTTTTCCGGGAATCCACTTTTCAGACAACGGCAAAATGCGCTTGGCTTCGTCTGCGGCGCCAAAACCGATGTCGCGCAGGATCCTTACATCGGATACCGCACCTGTGGTATCGATGACAAAATCGACGAGTAGTTTGCCGCCTTTGAAGTCGGTGTGCTTGGCTATCTTGAAATTCTCTGCGATGTATTGATTGAAGAAAGTCATGCCGCCAGGATAAGACGATTTGATTTCGACGGCTTGATAAGTATAAATACTGTCTTTGGGTGGCTGTGCATACAACCCCATCGCTACAAAAATGAATACAAACTGCAGCCGTTTGATCATGATTATCTTTGGGGTGTTATGTTTATAGGCAACGAATACAAACACTTGACTTTTCTGCCGTTTTGTTCCCCGGGACTCCACTGGGGAGATTCGGACAATATGCGTACGGCTTCTTTACCGGTTCCGTGGCCAACATCCCTAAGCACCTTGATGTCTTTGATGTACCCATCGATGTCTACGATGAAACTGACGAATACTTTACCGCTCAGCCCTTTGACATTAGGAACCCTGTAGCTTTTGCCGATGTAATTGTAGAATTCCTGCATTCCGCCCGGAAATTCAGGCTTTACATCTACCCCGGCGAGATTATAGACCTCCCCTTCGCTTGCCGGCCCAATATCCTGCCCGTACATGGTACTCAAAGAAAAACAAAAAAGCAGGCAGAGATAAAGGTGTTTCATCAAATTAAGGAATATTGAGGTACTTATGCGTCTGTAAAGATACACGCCATTTCGGATTATTCATCACATAATCAACAATTAATGGGGTCATTTGTTCTTTTTTGCTCCACTCGGGTTGGAGGAACAGAATCGCATTGGGGTTGACTTTTTCGGCTTGCTCCTCGGCAAAAATGAAATCGTGTTTGTTGTAGATGATGACCTTGAGTTCGTCGGCCTTATCATAAACGGTTTGTGTGGGCAATTTGTTTTTCTTGGGCGACAGACAAATCCAGTCCCAAATCCCGCTCAATGGATAGGCTCCCGAAGTTTCAATGTGAATTCTCCTGTTTTTTTCCTTGAGTTTCTGGGTCAGCAATGACATGTCCCATGTGAGGGGTTCCCCACCTGTCACGACCACAGTGTCGGCGTATTTGGTCGCATTTTCCACAATCATTTCCACACTGGTGGGTGGATGCAGATCGGCGTTCCAGCTTTCCTTGACGTCGCACCAATGGCAGCCTACGTCGCAGCCGCCGATGCGGATGAAATAGGCAGCGGTTCCGGTGTGGAATCCTTCCCCTTGAATAGTGTAGAATTCCTCCATTAAAGGAAGCATGGCCCCTTTTTCCACTGCCGATTGTATTTCTTTTGGTAACATTTCTTGTAATTAAAGTGCAAAGATAGTGAATTGATTTGGCAAACGTAATTGTTGAGACGATTGCCCTAGCCCTGATGGCAGCGGCATCCTTTTGTGGAGTCCCGACGCTTCGGGACGAAACAAAAGATACAGCGGACAGCAGGATAAAGCTCCACCCGAGCGAAGCGAACAGTACGAGGTAAAATAAAAAAACCGATAGCGAACTACCGGTTTTTAAATATGATCAATGCTTTTTATCTTTTGCCGCCTAATGACTTCAAAGATTCGGTCGCGTAGGCATTGGTTGGGTCGAGTGCCAAGGTCTTGTTGAAATATTCGTTGGCTTTGGCTTTGTCAGTGTTGGCGTAGCTTGCCGCGATGTTGTTGTAAGACTCGATGACTTTCGTTTTGTTCTTGTCAAATTCTTCTTTGCCTTTTTCATTGACCACTTTCAAATATTCTTCATAATACTTGATGATGTTTTCTTCGTTCTCGAGCAAACGGTTGGTTCTTGCACGGAAGATGTAGGCATCCTGTGTAGTTGGCGAAGCTTCGATTACTTTTCCGAAAGCGGCATCGGCTTTTTGCAAAGCGACTGGATCTGGTTTGACGACATCTTTTCTGGTGTTGTCGTAATAGATCGAGTTACCAAGGTAGAAATTGTCGAGCAGGTAATTCTTAGAATTCACATTGGTCACCGCAATTTCATAAATCGCCGCTGCTTCCTTGAACAATTTTTGCTCGTAGAATTTCTTGCCTACTTCGCTCAAGTCGCCGGTCATGGTAATTTCCATTTCAACTGATTTCTTGATGTCGGCTACACCGGCATTGAACATTGTTGCATCGACGGTCTTGGTTTCGGCATTGTTGGCTTTTTTCAATTTGGCCAAACCGAGGTACAAATAATCCCTGGCGATGATTTTGTTCGATGGGTTGGCGATAAAGTCCTGAAGTGATTTCAAGGCCACATCGATGTTGCCATTTTCGTAGGCAGAATAACCTAAGTAACGCAAGATTCTTGGGTTGACTTTGTCGATTTGCTTCATCTTTTCGGCTTCCACTTCCAAAGCTTTGTAGTCTTTGGCCAAGATCAGGAAGTCGGCGTGACGCATACGTGACGTTAATGAATAATCGGTCAAAGTCATGTATTTTTCGTAATACGTCAACGCCTGTTTGATGTATTCGTTGTATTTTTTAGGTTCGTTGTTACCCCAGTAGTAGTAGGTTTCCGCGAGCTCTCTGTAGACCGGACCATAGTTCGGGTTGGTCGCAATAACGTCGTTGTAGGCTTTTACGGCTTCGGTATACGCTTTTGCCCCTTTGAGCAAAACACCCAATTGCATTTTGGCGCGGATCAAGGTATTGTCGGCCTGGAACGCGTTGCGGTAAGCAGCGTATGCTTCGTTTTGGTTTTTATCGCCGTAGTAAGCATCACCCAATGCCAATTGCACTTGTGCATCTGCCGGGTTGGCCAATTTGGCTTTGTTCAAAATTTCGATGGCTTTTTTGTAATCGGGCTTATCGGCGCTCATGTAGGCCCTGGCCACATAAACGTACTCCTCGGTGTCTTTCTTCTTGACATCTTTCAAAGCCTGGTCAAAATTGGTTTGTGCACCGGCGGCATTTTTATTGTCGAGTTCGATTTGGCCGAGCCCGATGTAATTCAATTTGGCTCCTTCGGTGGCAGCCATTCCTTTTTGAAAATAGATTTTCGCAGAATCGGCTATGTTTTGCGTCAGATAAACATTCCCCAAAAGAAAAGCGGCACGGCCATTTGAAGGTTTGGCCTGAACAATTGATTTGAGCATTGCTTTTGCTTTTTCATACTGTTCTGCATCGATTGCTTTTTTGGCCTGTTCCAAATCCTGTGCGTGCGTTATTCCTGCCGTGGCTAATAAAGCAAAACTTAAAATCTTTAATCTGTTCATCTTATTCTTATTTATTTTTATTTTTTTCAATTTCCTTTCTGATAAGGATTTTCCTTGAAGGTGTTTTGGCGGGCACCAACCCCGATTTGAGTATGATTCGTTGTCCGATTTCTCCGGCGATGAATGAAGCAAAACCCATCCCCAGCCCGGCATAACCCTGACAATTGACGATGTACAAATCACGTGCCAAAGGGTATTTGCCTTCTGCTATGTCATTTTGGCTTGGAAAAACATAATCCCCCGTTTTACCTTTCACGCTGAGTATGTTTACCTTATCGACAATCGGTTGCATTTTTGGCGCCGGATTCGACAACCAGTTGAGCCCGACTACCCCAATCATTCCATCGTTTTCTGCTACATAGCGGATGGTTTCTTCGTTGGTCTTGAAAGAGAATACTCCTTCGGCTGGAAAAGTCTCAATTCCGGCCAACGCATTCATAAAGCCCGCGGTGCTCGAATTGGGATTGTCAAAAACCAATCCTTTGATGCCCGGTTGCGGTTTCCCATGCAAGACATCCAGCACACTTTGCAAAGTAATGATGGTGTCTTTTACCCCTTTATTGGCAATTAATGCAATGGCATCGGTTGCAAATTTGGTGGTTTTTGGCGTTATTTTCCTTGCTTTGATGGCGTTCTCTTCCTGTGTCGTCAGTTTCCTGGCCAGGATCGCGACACGTGCACTGTCGTTGGCCAACGTTTGGATGACTTCGGCCTCCGATTTTGCCTCGATGGTTATTTTAGCATCGTATTGGCTTTCGAAAACTTCAATCTGTTCTTCAATAATGGGAACCAACGTTTCGTCCACCAGCAGGGTCATCTCGCCTTTGAGAATCGTTTCCTGTTTTGCCTGTTTGTCATTGCAGGTGATTACGCACAATGCAAGCAAAACAAGACCAAATATTTTTGTGGAAATTTTCATGCTATTGTTCACTATTCGACTGGAAAAAACGCAAAAACCTTAGGAACGAATACCCGATCAGCAACACGCCAAAAGCAATTCTGTAGCCTGGCTGCATGTTGAGCGGGAATTTTTTCCAAAAAATGACAATCAACCCTAAAACAAGGTAGACCAAGAAAAACAGAATACCTATAACGAGAAGAAATCGCTCTTTGGGCGATTTCTTCCTGAAATTCTTTTCGGTCTTTTGTAACATTAATTGCTGGCCGTTACGATGTTGATCGGAAGGGAGAAAAGCATCCTAACTTTTTTTCCGTTCTGCTCTCCTGGGTTCCATTTGATCGGGCAAGACTTGATTACTCTTACCGCCTCTTTACCCGTACCGTATCCGATGTCTCTCAATACTTTGATGTCTGTGAGCGACCCATCTTTTTCAACGACGAACGAAACAAACACTTTACCATTGAGTCCTTCCTCGTCAGGCAATTGATAGTTCTTACTGATGTAAGCCCTAAACTTATCAACTCCTCCAGGGAAATCGGCTTTCACCTCAATACCTGCCGCGTTGTAGATGGTGTTGTCTTCTTCGACTACATCTTTAGGTCCGTTTCCAACCGGTTCTACTGTCAATTCTGCATCGGGATCTCCTTTGATGGTTTCTGCACCCAACTTTTTATCGACAATTTCTTTGATTTTCGGCGGTTCTTCAACTACCTCCTCCGCTTTAGCAACCACCGGCTTCACGAATTTCACTTGGTCCACTTTTGGTGGCGGTGGCGGTGGCGGCGGAAGGTTTTCTTTCGGTTTTTCCTTTGGCGGGATTTTAACCGTTACGATTTTCTTATCTAAAGCAGCATCGTCATCGGAAGAGCTGAAATCAATCAGGTCGGCCCACATTGGAATACTAACCAAGAAGGCAAAAACGACGGCACCGATTCCGAACGCTTTCCATGTTACCTTAGGATTGGTCATACGCAATTCGTAGGCGCCGTAACTTTTGTTACGACCTTCGAATACGATGTCCGTCCATGTTCTTTTTAATAAATCTAATTTCATCTTATTTTACTTTTAATTAGATTACTGTGCTGGTGCCGCTTCGGCTGCAGGCGCTTCTGGAGTTGCGGATGACCCGCTTGAAGCACCGGCGTTGTCAACACCAATCAGTTTACTTTCTTCAGGAGCATAATCATTAACGATTGCATAAGTCGGAACATCTACAATCGCCATCTCGTCGAGAATGTCGACCAAATTGCGGTAGGTCGATTTTTTGCTCGGTTTAATAATAACGATGAGTCCTTTGTCTTTATTACCCGTGTACTGAATAACCGCTTCCTTCTGTTTGAGCAATTCCTTGCGGATGCCTTCTTTTCCATAAGCGATTTCTTTCGGGGCCAATTTTGGCGTGGCCAACAATCCCATGTACATTTTCATTTGATTGTTGTCACCCAACAAAATCGTCATCGTACGGTTTTCGTCAACCTTTACGTCTTTGTTTTTGGTAGGATCATCATCTTTGTCCGGCAAACCCAAATCCATGGATTGCGGTTTTGACAGTGAGGTCGTCAACATAAAGAACGTAATGAGCAAGAAAGCCAAATCCACCATCGCGGTCAAATCGACCTTTGAGTTTTGTTTTTTACTTCTTACCTTCTTACTGCCTTTCTTGCCGCCGCCACTGTCGCCGGTATTTAATTCAGCCATTTCTGTATACTTTTATTTAATTAAAAATCTTTTCCTCTTAAACCAGTAACCAAATTGAAGCTATTGATTTTTTGATCCTGTAAAATATCCATAATTTTTCTGATCTGCGGATATTCTTCTTTTGCATCTCCTTTGATAGCGATCTGCAATTCGTTGTCATTCACTTCAATGTTTGCAATCCTGGAATTGTAAATCCATTCTTTGAGCTGGTTGTCCAAAGAGTCTTTTGGAATCCCCGGCTGCAAGCCTAACTTATTTCTTTCAGAACTGGTCATTGCGATGATTTGCTTCAAGTTTTGGACGGGTACACCAAAACCTTCCATCAAGGCAAAACGATTTGCTTCATCTTCAGTAAACGTGATTCCGTATTTTTGCCCCATCAATTCGAGTGCTTTCTTGCGAACTTCTCTCCCTTTGAGGTCATAAAATACTTTTCCTTTACCTACCGTAATCGTAGCCAAATCGCTTTCAGGCAATTTGGTCTGTACAGTAGAGGCCGGCGTATCGACTGGCAATGGTTCTTGTTGCTTTGCTGTGGCGGTCAAAATAAAGAACGTCAACAACAAGAAGGCAACATCACACATCGCGGTCATATCAATAGACGCGGCTTTTTTGGACATTTTTACGTTAGCCATATTTATCTTTTTTATACTTTGCAGAAACTTCGGTCATACCTTAATTATACAACCTCGTGCTTTGCGCGATATTTTAAATTAAATTAGTTCTTCAAAGAACCTCTGAAGTGTCTGTAAGTATTTACGATAGTCGAACCAGCTTCATCGATTGAGTAAGTCAATGTATCGATTTTAGAAGTAAAGAAGTTGTAAACGATAATCGCCAAAGCAGAAGTTGCAATACCTGTAGCGGTGTTGATCAACGCTTCAGAGATACCGTTTGCCAACATCGCCTGGTCAGGAGTACCTGAAGTAGCCAAAGCACCGAACGCCTTGATCATACCTGTTACTGTTCCCAAGAGACCTGCCAATGTACCCAAAGATACCAAGGTAGACAAGATCGTCAAGTTTTTCTCCAACATTGGCATTTCCAATGAAGTAGCTTCTTCGATTTCTTTGTGGATCGTCTCAGCAGCTTCTTCGCTGTTCAAACCTTCTTTTTTAACTTCTTGGTATTTGATCAAAGCAGCTTTGATCGCATTGGCAACAGAACCTTGTTGCTTGTCGCAGTTTGCAATAGCACCGTCAATATCGCCATTCTTAATATTTCCTTGTACATTTTTCATAAACTGGTCCAAGTTT
Organism: Flavobacterium sp.; assembly: GCF_047602195.1. Classification (GTDB taxonomy): domain Bacteria; phylum Bacteroidota; class Bacteroidia; order Flavobacteriales; family Flavobacteriaceae; genus Flavobacterium. Next base: position 1,081,279 of record NZ_JASGHW010000004.1, on the reverse strand, counting down.
CCTTTTCCAGCCGCCTTGGTGATCACCATGTAGCGCTCAAAAGAGAAAACAATAACCATCAAAAGTAATCCCATCAAAACCGGTACGATTGGTCCTCCTTTGTAAACCATCGCAAGGTAATTTCCTGGTAGCGGGTGCCCTGTGTTTACGCCTCCTTCAAAGTTCGAGCCTGCACCCATGATGAATTGCCAAATAATCCAACCCACAAAAACGCATGCCACAATCACAATTCCAGAGAACATGCTACCTCCTTTTGAACTACTTTCTTTTTTAACGTTTGCCATTTTTTTAATTTTTAATAGTTTTAAATAATTTAAGTAAATTTTAGTTGTAAAAATTTTTGAATAGCAGCAAATTTAATTTTTTAGTTTAAATAAAAAAACTTTTTTTAATTTTATTATGATTAATTTAATCCCTTATTACGTCAGCAATGGCAAGGGTTTCACGATTATTTGAAAAATGTTAAATAAAAGCATAGTTTTATAAACGTTTAAATAATTTTTACAAAAATATGATGGTAATATTTCAATGCAAATCCTTCAAAAATCTTGAACTATTTTTCTTACGGCTAATCATTTTTTAAAATTAAAATAACACTAATTTAACTGCCAAAAATTTGATATTTAAAATTCAATTCTTATCCATTCCCAAACATGAGCAAACAAGATCAATTTACCCAATTAATTACTGACGGTTATGCCTCAAAAGGCGAAAGCATCATCCTGGGCAGTGCCATTCTCGATGGCGAAGCCTTGCCCAATGCACACGTCAAAATCCCACTCAAAACGCTCAACCGGCATGGGCTCATCGCTGGCGCCACTGGAACCGGCAAAACCAAAACCATCCAGGTACTTTCAGAACAACTGTCTTCGTTCGGCATTCCCGTGCTCATGATGGACATCAAGGGTGATTTCAGCGGCATCGCCCAACCTGGAACCGAATTGCCTTTTATCACAGAACGCCATACTAAGATTAATATTCCGTACGAAAGGTTGGGATTCCCTGTCGAATTAATGACCCTGTCCGAACAAAACGGTGTCCGCCTGCGCGCCACGGTTTCCGAATTCGGGCCGGTGCTGTTCTCGCGCATCTTGGGCTTGAACGATGTCCAATCGGGCGTCGTCGCAGTGATTTTCAAATATTGCGACGACAACAAGATGCCGCTCTTGGATTTGAAAGACATCAAAAAAGTCATCAATTACATCACCGAGGAAGGCAAGGACGAAATCGAAGAACACTACGGAAAAATCTCTACCTCGACCACCGGAACCATCCTGCGCAAGATCATCGAACTCGAACAACAGGGCGGCGATCTGTTCTTCGGCGAAATGTCGTTCGACATCAACGACCTGATGCGCATCGATGAAAACGGACGCGGTTATGTCAACATCATCCGACTGACCGACATCCAGGACAAACCCAAATTGTTTTCGACTTTTATGCTGAGCCTTCTGGCCGAGATCTACCAGCAGATGCCCGAACAAGGCGATTCAGGCCAACCCGAACTCGTCATCTTTATCGACGAGGCACACCTCATTTTCAACGAAGCCAGCAAAGCATTATTGGAACAGATCGAAAGCATTGTCAAGCTGATCCGCTCCAAAGGCATCGGGATTTTCTTCGTGACACAGAATCCGATGGATGTGCCGAGTGCCGTCCTGGCCCAGCTCGGACTCAAGGTACAGCACGCGCTTCGAGCTTTTACCGCCAACGACCGAAAAGCCATTAAGATGACCGCCGAAAATTACCCGATCTCGGACTATTATAAAACCGATGAAACGCTTACCAATCTCGGAATCGGCGAAGCGTTGGTCACCGCCTTGAGCGAAAAAGGCACACCGACTCCGCTCGCCGCTACGATGATGCGCGCCCCGATGAGCCGCATGGATGTACTCACCCAGGGCGAAATCGACCAAATCAACGCCCAATCGAAACTGGTCAAGAAATACAGCGAAGTCATCGACCGCGAAAGCGCCTACGAGATGCTCAACAAAAAAATCGAATCGGTCGAACAAGAAGCCGCCGAGCAACAACAGCAACAGGCCGAAGCCAAGGAAGAACGCAAAGCAGCCAACGAACCGATGAGCCAAACGACCAAATCGGTGATTAAAGTTTTGACCAGCGCCACTTTCATTCGCGGGGCTTTCGGAATATTGACCAAATTATTCAAGAAATAATGAAAAGCATCCTCACTATTGGCCTGTTGGTTTTGTCGAACGTGTTCATGACGCTCGCTTGGTACGGCCACCTCAAATTCAAGGAGCTCAAATGGTTTGAAAATGCTGGGCTCATTGCAATCATTTTGATCAGTTGGGGATTGGCTTTATTCGAATATTGTTTTCAGGTACCGGCCAATAAAATCGGGTACCAAGGCAATGGCGGTCCATTTTCCTTGATGCAACTCAAGGTAATCCAAGAAGTCATTACGCTCGTGGTTTTTGTGATTTTCTCGTTGTTGTTTTTCAAGAATGAGACTTTCCGCTGGAACCACGCGATTGGTTTTTGCTTTTTGATCCTCGCGGTTTACTTCATCTTCAAGAAGTAGCTTGATCCGAAAAGTAGGGATTTGCAATGGATAAATGTTGTCTTTTGAAGACAACGCCGATCGAGAATTTGGATGCCTTATTCCGCAATTGTAACTAGCAAAATCAAGAAACATGAGACCTTTTGATGGAACGGTTGATTCTATCGGAACACAAAAACCAGCAAACCCTACAACTGGACCTGTCGAAAAAAGCTTCGGGGATCTACTTCCTGACCATCCAAACCGAGAAAGGAAACCGAACCGAAAAAATCATCAAGCAGTAAAAAAGTCTTGTAAATCCCTATCATTCGGTAGGGATTTTTAATTTTGGGCTGTTATGCATACAATCCAAAACAAATGGTTATGAAACAACTTTACGCTTTTATTTTTTTCACCTTATGCCTTTTTTCCGCGCAAGCGCAAATCGTTACGATCCCAGACATCAAATTCAAAAACGCCTTGATCGATCGTGGAGTGGACACCAACAACGACAACCAAATCCAATTGTCGGAAGCATTGGCCGTCACCAATCTGGACATTACTAATTTTGGTGGGCTGTCAGCCGCGATTACTGACATGACCGGAATCCGTTCGTTTGCCAATCTGCAAGTGCTTGACTGTAGTGCGCACAATTTCACGACGCTCGATGTCAGCGGCATGTCGAATCTGACCTCGCTTAGTTTTGGACAATGTGGTGTCACCAGTGTCAACCTGACCGGCTTGACCAATCTGCAACAAATCGATTTGGTGATGAACCCGATTACTGCTTTGGATTTGAGTGCGCTGACCAACCTTAAATTCGTCCATGCCTATGCCTGCTTCCTGACTTCGCTCAATGTAAACAACCTGAGCCAACTCGAATACCTCAACTGCAGCAGTTGCGATTTGACGGCGTTGGACGTGACAGATTTGGTGAACCTCGTGGATTTGCAATGTGCATGGAATACCATCAGCCATTTAGATTTGACCCACCTGACCAAGCTCAATTCGCTCGATGCCCAAGGCAACCTGTTTTCCACCCTCGATTTGAGCAATGTAACCACACAGGGATCTAATTTTATGGTAGGCGACAATCCCAACCTGACTTCTTTGAATGTAAAAAACGGACGTTTCAATTACCTGAACTGGAGCAATTCGACCAACTGCCCCAACCTGCAATACATCTGTGTCGATGAATCGGAACAACAAAGCGTATTGACCAATTTGCTGCTGGCCGGCGAAACCAACGTAGCCGTCAACACTTATTGCAGCTTCGGGCTCGGCGGCAACCACAACGCCATTGCGGGTACGGTTCGTTATGATTTGTTTGCCGATGGTTGCGATGCGACAGACACGGCGATGCCCAACATCCGGCTCAATGTTTCGGACGGTAGCCAAAGCGGGGCAATTTTCACTAGGAGTGATGGAAGTTACGATCTGTCAGTCAACACCGGAAATTTTACCCTGACGCCCGTACTAGACAATACCAATTTTACGGTGACGCCAACATCGGCCACGGTGAGTTTTAATGTCAGCAACAATCTTACGCAAACGCGCAATTTCTGTCTCACCCCCATCGGTATTGTCTATGAGCCCGAAATTACCTTGCTGCCTTTGAGACCGGCGCGGCCTGGTTTTGACGCGCAATACCGCATCATCTATAAAAACAAAGGCAACCAAATCCTGAGCGGACAGGTCAACCTCAATTTTGATGACAATGTACTTGATTTTCTTATGGCCACAACGACTGCCAACAGCCAATCGGCCCATAACCTGACATGGAATTTCCAAAACCTGTTGCCGTTTGAAACACGCGTCATCGACCTCACGTTCAACCTCAACTCGCCTATGGAAACCCCGCCGGTCAACAACAATGACCTGTTGGTTTTTACCGCAATGATCCAGGTCAACGGACAGGACTCGGCACCGGTAACCGATACTTTTGTGTTTATGCAAACGGTGGTGGGTTCCTACGACCCGAACGACAAAACCTGTCTCGAAGGAACGACCATCAACCCTACAATGATTGGCGATTACCTGAATTATGTCATCCGTTTCCAGAATTCGGGGACATTTGAAGCCGAAAATGTGGTCGTCAAAGATGTAATAGACACGGCTAAATTCGACATCAGTTCGCTGCAACTCACCGGCAGTTCGCATCCGCAGATGACGCGCATCAACGGCAACACGGTCGAGTTCATTTTCGAAGGCATCCATTTGCCGGCCGAACAGGACAACGAACCAGGCAGCCACGGATTTGTCGCGTTTAAAATCAAAACCAAGAACAATTTGACCGTCGGCAGTTCGGTGTCGAACAAGGCCGATATCTTCTTCGACTACAATTTCCCGATCACGACCGAACCGGCGACGAGTGTTTTCAATATCCTGGCACGCGATCAATTTGAAGACCGTTCGGTTACCGTCGCGCCGAATCCGGTCAAGGACCAATTGACCATTAGGGCGAAAGACCAGATCACTTCGATACAACTGTATGACATTCAAGGAAGATTGATCGAAACGGCGATGCAAAATGATAAAATCGTTATCTTTGGTATGCACAAAAATGCTGCGGGCATTTATTTCGTGAAGGTCACGACCGAAAATGGCAGCAGCACTGAAAAGATTATCAAGCAATGACGCTTAAAACTACAACCGCCTTGTTGGCCCTTGGTATGGCTTTGGCCGCTTTTCTTCCGCAAGTACAGCACAGCGCGGTCGATACCAAGGACCAGATCGCCAATGCCGAAAAGGCTTTCAACGAACTCGTGAAAACCAAGGGGATTGCAGAAGGATTCTACCAATTCGCTGCTCCCGAGGCCGTCATCAAACGCGAAAACGACACGCTCATCAAGGGCCGCGACAACATCAGGAAATATTACAGCAATCCGAAACTCAAAAATGCATCGGTGGTCTGGAAACCCGATTTCATCGATGTCTCGAAAGACGGCACGATGGGTTACACTTACGGAAAATACGTTTGGACCATCAAGGACTCGACTGGCAAAGCGACCGATTACAAAGGCGTGTTCCATACGGTCTGGAAAAAACAAACAGACGGATCCTGGAAATACGTCTGGGACTAAACTAAACCAAAGGCCACATGTTACGGATCATTCTTTCACTGCTCGTATTCCAAACCGGATTGGCCCAAACGACCAAGCATGTCCTTTTTCTCGGCAACAGCTATACCGGGGTAAATAATTTGCCGCAATTGTGTGCAGACATGGCCGCTTCGACCGGCAATATGCTCATTCATGACAATTTTACGCCTGGTGGTTATACGTTCGAAGACCATTGGACCGCCACGGTCACTACAACCAAAATCCAACAGGGCAATTGGGATTTTGTCGTACTCCAGGAGCAAAGCCAACGGCCCGCGCTTCCCGATTTCAGTTTGTCGTACATGGTTTACGAGTATGCAACATTGCTCAACAACAAAATCTTGCAATACAATCCGTGCGCGGAAACCGTTTTTTACATGACTTGGGGAAGGAAAAACGGCGACAGCGAATATTGCCCTTATTATACGCCCATGTGTACCTACGAAGGCATGGACGACCGTATTTACAACTGCTACATGACCATGACGCAGGACAATACCGCAGTGGTTTCTCCTGTGGGGGCGGTATGGCGCTACATCCGGACCCATCATCCCGAACTCGAGTTGTATGCCGATGACGGAAGCCATCCTTCGCTGTTGGGTTCCTATGCCGCGGCCTGTACTTTTTACACGGCTTTGTTCCGAAATGACCCGAGCTTGATCACTTATGAAGCCGGACTTGCGCCCGAACAGACCTCCCTGGTCAAGAATGTCGTGAAAATGTTGGTTTACGAGCATTTGTCCGATTGGAAAATCGGGAGTCATGATGCGAAAGCCGATTACACTTTTGCCAGTACGGACGGGATTACTTTTGAATTTGCCAATGCTTCAATCAATGCCCAGGCATACTTATGGGATTTTGGCGACGGACAAACTTCAGAGGCAATCAATCCGGCACATACTTTTGAAAGTCCCGGAAACTACACCGTTATTTTAAACGCAACGAATTGCGGCCAAACCGACATCCGGCAACAAACCATTACGGTGATGATGCAGCGCGATGATTGGACGAACAAAGCCACCAAAATGTATCCGAATCCGGTTTCCGATGCATTGTTCTTTGAAACCCAAAGCAATTTCCTCTCGGTCCAATTGTATGATGTGACCGGAAAAATAATAATCGAAGCGAACAACCTAAAGGACAAACAGTCGATTGATGTCAGCGCGTTGGCAAAAGGCTGTTACCTGATCAGAATCAAAACCGACACGGATCAATTTACCCAAAAACTCATCAAACAATAATGGCCAAGAAATATTTCATCCAGAAAACCCCTTTTGTCGTCCCCACCGATGATGGCAAACTCATCGAAGAACACCACGGCAATGCCACGACGAACAACCGAGAAATCTCGATCGCACACATGGTCGCACCGCCCCATTGGAGCGAACCGTTCCAAACCCCGACGTTTGATGAATACACCTACATCATCAAAGGCAAGAAGCAATTCATCATCGAAGGCGAAACCGTCGTGCTCGAGGCCGGACAATCGATCAAGATCGAAAAAAACGCACGCGTACAATATTCCAATCCGTTTGACCAGCCTTGCGAATACCTGGCCATTTGCCTGCCCGCTTTTTCTATAGAAAACGTTAATAGAGAGCAGTAAACCGCTTTTGCGCCGTACCTTTGTGTTACCAACATTAACACTATGGAAGCCCGTAAACGCATTATTATTGTGGGCGCCGGATTCGCTGGATTACGTCTTGCTCAGCATCTCGAAAACACCCAATACGACGTCCTACTCCTCGACAAAAACAATTTCCACCAATTTCAGCCTTTGATGTACCAGGTCGCCACGGCGCGACTCGAACCGGCCAGTATTTCATTCCCTTTGCGGAAAGTGTTCCAGCACTCCAAAAACGTGCGCATCCGGATTGCCGAAGTGCTTTCGGTCGATATGCAAAACAAAACCTTGCGCACCAATATCGATACCTTTACCTATGATTACCTCGTGATTGCCTTTGGCGCGACGACCAATTATTTTGGAAACGAGCAAATCGAAAAGTTCTCGTTCCCGATGAAATCGGTACCCGAAGCGATCCAATTGCGCAACCGCATTTTGCAGACTTTCGAAGATGCACTCATCATCGATCACAAGGATTTGCAACCGCTCATGAATTTTGTGATCGTCGGCGGTGGCCCCACCGGTGTCGAACTCGCGGGCGCCTTGGCCGAAATGAAAAAGAATGTATTGCCAAAAGATTATCCCGATAAAGATTTCTCCAAACTGACGATTTATTTACTCGAAGGTACGCCGTTCACATTGAACCCGATGAGCGACGACTCGCGCAAATGGTCGCAAAAATACCTCGAGGATTTGGGCGTCATTGTCAAAACCAGTACGATCGTGAGTAATTACGACGGCAAAACCGTCCAACTCCAGAACGGCGAAAGCATCGACAGCCTGAACCTGATCTGGGCGGCCGGTGTGGTGGGCAATACGCTCGATGGTATGCCCAAGGAAAGCCTTACGCGCGGCAATCGCTTCATTGTGGATCGACACAACGAAGTCCAGAATGTACCCGATGTGTATGCAATCGGCGATATTTCGTGGATGACGACGCCAAAATATGTCAACGGCCATCCGCAACTCGCAGCCGTAGCCAACGAACAGGCCGACATCTTGGCCAAGAATTTCAAGGCCAAACTCAAGAATAAATCATTAACTGAATTCGAATACCACGACAAAGGCTCGATGGCGACCGTCGGGAAAAGAAAAGCGGTGGTCGATTTGCCCAAGTTTCATTTCCACGGCGTGTTTGCGTGGCTGACCTGGATGTTCGTGCATTTGATGCTGATCCTGAACCTCAAGAACAAATTGCTCATTTTCATCCAATGGGCGTTCAGTTATTTCAGCAACGACAGTACGCTCAGGATTTTGCTCAAACCCGGTACGAAGAAAGTGGATAATATTCCGGTGGAACGAAAGCTGTAATCTTCGACATTCATTGTTCGTTAATCGGCATTCTGCGGTTCAAGAAATGTCGAATATCGATTAACGAACATCGAATGTTGAAGTTAGCCGGATGCTCTAGCCCGGATGGCAGCGGCATCCTTTTGCGGAGTTTACGAAGCAAAAGATAGAGCGGACAGCCGGAAATGGCTCCTAACGCAACAATTCTAAAATCTTGTTTTCAACCTGTGCACTGTCCCAAATCGTTTCAATATCGGGCAGCAGCATCACCTCATCCATGATCGCTTTTTGCTTGTCGCCAATGGCAAGCGCCTCGGTGTATGGACGGTGGCTGAAGGTTACGCGACTGTAGAGCGGCAACCATTTGTCGGGGTGTTTTTCGGAGAAACGCTTTTCGATGCGTTTGGCCAACAGGAATTTCTCGTCGGCGGTCTTCGAACTCATTTCCATGAAATTGCGGTAGGACAGTTCGGCAATCGCATCGGCGTTGGGCTTACGGCTGTCCTGGTATTTTTCGAAAATGGCCTTCCAGTCGTCGCCGTATTGCTCGATGAATTCCTGCAAGATCGTAATGTCTTCAAAACCGGCATTCATGCCTTGCCCATAAAACGGCACAATCGCGTGACAGGCATCACCAATCAAGGCAACCTTGTCCTCATACGTCCACGGATAGCATTTCATCGTGACCAATGTACTGGTCGGGTTCTTGAAGAAATCTTCGGCCAATTTCGGGATCACGTCGATTGAATCGGGGAAATTCTTTTCAAAAAATGCCTCGACTTTCTGGCGGTCGTTGAGCTGGGCAAACGAATTCTCGCCTTCGAACGGCATGAACAACGTGCAGGTAAAACTGCCGTCCAAATTCGGAAGCGCAATGAGCATGTACTCGCCGCGCGGCCAGATGTGAAATGAATATTTATCAAGTTTGTGCGAACCGTCTGGATTTGCGGGAATATTGAGTTCTTTGTATCCGGTGTTCAAAAATTCCTGTGAATAGTTGAACATGCTTTGGCGCTGCATGCGGTGGCGGATTCTCGAGAACGCACCGTCGGCACCGAAAACCATATCGTATTTGACGTCTTTCCATTCGCCGCGTTCGCTTTCACCGATGTGCAAAGTCGCCTCGGCCAACGAAACATCCCAGATTTTCTGTTCGAAGAAAAATTCCGCACCGGCGGCTTCGGCCAAATCGATCATCTTGCGGTTCAATGTGCCACGCGAAATCGAATAGATGCTTTCACCTTCCTTGCCGTAATGCTGGAAATTGAGTTTGTCCTTGAGGTGGATGGCGCGTTTGTCCATCGGGATCGCAATGCTCCTGACTTCATCGCCCACACCGACACCGTCGAGTGCTTTCCAGCCACGGTCCGACATCGCCAAATTAATCGAACGACCCGAAAACTGGATGGTTCGAATGTCTGGGCTTCGGTCGTAAATGTGTACGGTGTGCCCGCCTTTTCTGAGGTAAATCCCCAAAAGTGACCCGACTAATCCGGATCCGACGATGGCAATGCGAAGGGGTTTTTGCATGAAGCGGTGTTGTGGTTTGCGTGGCAAAATTACGCATTAATCCCTAGAAACGGGAAAATTATGGTTTTTTTTAAGATTTGTCCGAATGTGATTTTTTTACTTCGTACAGTTCGCTTCGCTCGGGTGGGCGTGCCCCTGCGGGTCGCGCTGTCCGTTGCAAGTCCTCGTCCCGAAGTGTCGGGACTGCGGGCTTTCCACTTCCATCGCTCACGCGGGCATCGGTTTCCAAAATAAAAAAGACGGTACATGGCGACCGTCTTTTATAATCTTTTGTATAAAATCAGAAACTTTGAACGTTTCCTTGGGGATGCCCCAAGCCCACCCCGAGGTTCAAGTTAGTTAAAAAGCCGCAAACTCCACGGCAGATACTCTGTAATAAATTGAAAATTATTTTCTATTGAACTGAAGCTTATTCCCCACCGGCAAGCCATTGTTCTTGGCCAAAACGCCACACATGTGGAACAGCATCCGCGCCCCGACGTTTCCGTCCCAGTCGTCTTCGCCTGGCGCGACTTCAACCAAATCAAACCCAATGATTTCCTTTCCGCTTGCAGCCAGTTTACTCAAAAGGTACGCCGCCTGTTCAAACGAAAAACCACCCGGAACCGGCGTTCCCGTATTCGGGCAATACCACGGATACATTCCGTCGATGTCAAAACTGATCGTGACTTTCTGCGGTAACGCAGCGATGATGTTGTCGCATTGCTGGTCCCAGTTCATTCCGGTAAAGGTTTCGGCTTTAAGGTCCCTATCGGTATGCACGACGACGCGGTCTTTGACGGCGATTTCGGCTTCCTGTTCGCAAAAATCGCGGATGCCCACCTGAACGACTTTCGAAATCTGCGGAATCTTCAAGGCGTTGTACATGATCGACGCATGCGAATATTCGAAACCTTCATAAGCGATACGCAAATCCATGTGGGCGTCGAGATGCAAAATTCCGAAGTGGTCATGTTTAGTTGCCAAGGCTTCGTAATAACCCAATGGCGTAGAATGGTCGCCGCCCAACAGCGCAACTTTTTTGCCTTGCGACATCCAATACAACGTACGCTCACGCACCTGATCGTGCAGGTTTCGACACACTTCGTTGATTTTATCCAAATCCGATTGCAATGCAGGGTTTTCAGCCACGACCTGTCCGCCTTCGAGTGCTTCGATGATCGGCTGGGCAAGTTCCTTGTATTTGGCGCTGTCTTCGGCCCATTGGTCGGTTTGTTCGTTAAGGTCGAGGTACATCCCGAGTTTCCACAATTCGGGAAATTCCTGGTGGTGCAAATCGACCTGGAACGAGGCGTCGAGAATGGCTTCGGGTCCTTCGGACGCGCCAGCCCCGTAGCTTACAGTCACTTCCCAAGGTACGGGAATGATGACGATTTCACTTTCATCGGCGGTAAACGGCAAACCAAAAATACTTTGGTCGGCCAAACCCGGTTGCGACGGGTCGAATGCATTTATTTTTTCCTGTTTTGAAGTGTCAAACATGGCGTTTTTTATTTTTTGAATGGAACGCAAAATTAAAAATTATTATCGGGAACTACCGTCAAAATGGGAATTTATTGGGATTAAATAATTCTGTTAAAGATGTTAAAAAAAAGATTATTTTTATGCGGCTGGAACATTTCAGCACAACGCAACTTTTTAAAAATCACTAACCTAAACCAAACTTACAATGAGAAAATTTTTACTCTTTGCAGGCGCTTTTGCTTTTGCACACACGGCATTTGCGCAGGATTACCGCACTTTACAAATCACTTCGGGTTATTCAACCGATGTCATTGCCAATGGCGTCGGGTCGGCATTGCTGTCCACAACCGATTCTTTCGACCTTTCCGAATTTGTGCTCATGAGCGCCGATTACCAATTGCTCAGCACCGATCCCGTCAATAGTTTCGCTTTGCCTGTTTCTGGTTTGATCGACAACCTCGCCACTCCTGGTTTGTCGTACCAACTCGCCCCTTATACGGGAGACAACTCTTTACGTCTGTTGGGGCAATTTGATTCAGGCACTATGAACATCAGCAACGCCGTGCCGTCTACCGCCGTGTATGTCTTGGCGGCCTGCGGCAATGGTTCTGCTACCTTGGGTGGTACGATCCATTTTTCAGACAACACCACACAGGAAATCGCAACCGGGGTTATTCCGGATTGGTTTTTCAGCAACGCTTTGCCGGTTGTGGCTACTGGCTTTGGGCGTGTCGGTCGTATGTCGGACATCGTAGAGAATCCGGCCGGCGACCCGAGATTGTACCAGTTTCAAATCAACATCCTTGCAGAGAACCAAACCAAAACCATCACCAGTATTGACTTCAACAAACAGTCTTTCGAAGAAGGCGTCATCAACATTTTGGCACTCAGCGCACAGGATTTGGGCACTTGTCCGGCGCCAACGCAACTGAATGCTTCGGCAATCACCAACAACACCGCCGCCATTTCGTGGACCGCACCGGTGATTCTTCCAGGCATGGGCTATCAGTATTATCTTTCTGCCAACAGCGTACCGCCGACGGCTTCAACCACACCAACCGACGATACCGACCTGACTTTATTGAACCTTAGCAGTTTGATTACCGGTCAATCTTATTGTGTGTGGGTGCGCTCGCGTTGCGGGGAAACCGATTTCGGGCCTTGGAGCGATTCCATCTGCTTTACCACTGGCCAAACTTCGGGGGTTTACAACGGCGGCGACATCTCGACCACTTATGTCGATTTTGTCGACGTAACCACGACAACAAATTGCCCGGGCGTATTTACGGTAACCGTTCCAGATGGATATGTCGTGACTTCGGTGGCGACTTCGTATGACATGCAAACGGCACTCAACGGCTGGATGTCGGAACAACGTTCCCTATTGGTTTGCAACACCACTGGAGTGACCGAAACCGAAGTAACTTCTGGCGTGGGCGGAACCACCGGAACTTACAGCTATGAACGCAGCGGGCTCGACATTGCCGACGGCGCTACCGGAACTGTAGAATTCGAATTGCGCGCCTGGCGTACTTATGGTGCCGGAGAATGTGATGTCGTCTACAATCGTGTCGTCAATGGCACTTGGACGGTAACCGTCACTTACACGAACCAGCTCATCAAGACCAAAGAATTCGGCGCCGATTCTTTCGCGATTTACCCCAACCCGGCGCATGATGTGGTAAATATTACGGCCAAAGAAAATATTTCAGAAGTGGGCGTTTACAATTTACTCGGCCAACAGGTTTTGCAGAAAAACAATGTAAACAATAACGAAATCCAATTGTCAACAGCAGGCTTGCCCAGTGGAAAGTATCTTGTGAAAATCACTTCCGAAAATGGCGTAACGACCAAATCCATTCTGAAGAATTAAGAAACAAACATCCAAATAATGAAAAAGTCCGTTTTGCAACGGACTTTTTTATGTTTAATGGGAAAGAATGCCTTGTTTGAGGATCTGCCCGAAATCGTACATGTCTTCATACGAACAATACAACGGCACCGGCGCAAGTCGGATGACGTTAGGCTCGCGCCAATCGGTGATGACGCCATTCTTCATCAGGTAGTCGAACAAAGCACGACCTTCACCGTGTAGAAATACCGAGAGTTGCGAGGCGCGTTCTTCGGGATTTGTTGGCGTGATGACTTCAAACGTACTGTCGACTTCCTTGTCGATTTCGTGCAGGATGAATTCGAGGTAGGCCGTAATGTTATTGCGTTTTTCGATCAGCGCGTCCATACCGACTTCGGCAAACATTTCGACCGAAGCGAGATACGGAGCGAGCGACAAAATCGGCAAATTCGAAACCTGCCAGCCGTCGGCACCGTTGACGGGGTCAAAATCGGGTTCCATCTTGAATCGGCGCTCCTTGTTGTGGCCCCACCAACCCGCAAAACGAACCAAGTCTTTGTTGCCGTGGTGCTTTTCGTGGACGAAGCAACCCGAGGCATTTCCGGGCCCCGAGTTCATGTATTTGTAACTGCACCAGGCTGCGAAATCGACGTTCCACTCGTGCAATTCGAGTTTGATGTTTCCGGCGGCGTGTGCGAGATCCCATCCGACTTTCGCTCCGACCTCATGGCCTGCCTTGGTGATTTTTTCGATGTCGAAAACCTGGCCCGTATAATAATTGACGCCGCCAATCAAAACAAGCGCAAGCCCGTCGCCGACTTCATTGATTTTGGCAATGATGTCTTCGTGGCGGATGTTGTGTTCGCCTTCCCGACGCTGAATCTCGACGATCGCATCCTTTGGGTCATAGCCGTGGTGGCGTACCTGCGACTGGATCATGTATTGGTCGCTCGGGAAAGCCTTGGCTTCGCAAAGGATTTTATAGCGCTTGCCCTGTGGCTGGTAAAAAGAAACCATGAGCAAATGCAGGTTGATCGTGAGCGTGTTCATTACGGTCACCTCAGAAGGTTTGGCCCCGACGATTTTACTGAGCGGATTCGCAAATCGTTCGTGGTAATCCCACCACGGTTTCTCGGCATAAAAGTGGCCTTCGACGGCGAGGTTGGCCCAGTCGTCCATCACTTCATCGACAAATGCTTTGGTGCGTTTGGGTTGCAAGCCGAGCGAATTTCCGGTGAAATAAATGACGTTTTTGCCGCCCACTTTGGGAAAGATGAATTCGTTTCTGTATTTCGAGAGCGCGTCCTGTGCATCGAGGCTTCTCGCAAATTCTTTGGTATTTTGGAAGGTCATGTTGTGATTTGTTGTTTGCTCTGCGAATGTAGTTTTTTAAACGCAAAGACGCAAAGATTTGGTTGGGTTGAAAGTACAAACGTCGAATGATTCTCGGGCTCGCGTTAGGGATAGAAGCGGAAAGCCCACAGCGAGGAGGTACGACGAAGCGAGGACTTGCAGCGGATAGCCCGGCCGCAGGCAACGCACAAAAAACAATAAATCAACCGTTTAAACACCGATTTAATCAAAGATTAAAACAAGAATTAGCCGAAAAAATTTCCGGATTCAAAATAATCTTCGTTAACTTTATCCTGCCCTACACTACGCTTTCCAAAAGAGCCCCGAACTTTTGAGGAAGTTTCACATGCATTTACTTAACCAATTTTTATGTTATGAAACATCCCGTTTTCAAAGCCGCCCTATTGCTATGGGGCGCAATCCTGAGTTCCCAATCGCTTTTTTCGCAACCGACTTCGTTCACTTCACGTGGCGTAGGCGGTGGTGGCGCCATGTTCTCGATGGCGATCAATCCGGCCAACGACAACGAGTATTTTGCTTCGTGCGACATGGGCGAATTGTTCCACACCACCGATTTCGGGGCCAATTACACCCAGGTCGACCACCGGCAGATTTGGGGCGGCCATGCGTCTAAGGTGTGTTTTACCTCGACCCCGGGCCTGATGTACACCATCAGTTATGCAGCCGACATGCAACGGCCGATGAAAAGCACCGACGGCGGAACGACCTGGACTGCATTGCCCGGAAACCCAAATAATTACGAAGAATTGTACAGCATCGATGCCGATTTCGACAACCCGAACCGCATCGTTATTTCGTGGTACAACCGCATTTATTTCTCGAGTAACGGTGGGACGAGTTTTACCAGCATCCATACCGCGGCGACCGGCAACGGCATTGTTGTGGGCGGGGTGTTCTTTGACGACAACAACATTTACATCGGGACCAACAACGGCGTTTTGGTGTCGACTAATGGCGGTGCGAATTGGAGCATCGCGGCCTTGACCGGGATTCCGGCTTCGGACCGGATTTGGTCGTTTGCGGGCGCGAAAGTCGGCGGCGTAACCCGTTTCTTTTGCATCACGGGTGCCAATAGTGATATTTATGCCGGCATGCCGGGTTCCGATTATTGGGGATTTCCTACGGGTGTGTATTCGTTGGATTACGGCTCCGGAAATTGGACGCCGAAGATGACCGGAATAAATGTAGCGACCGATTTTCCGATGTTCGTAGGCATGGCCAAGAACGACATCAATACGGTGTATCTCTGTGGAAGCAATTCCAATTCGCGACCGACGGTTTTCAAAACCACGAATGCCGGAACCAATTGGAGCAACACTTTTCTGACGACCAACAACCAAAACATCACCACCGGATGGAGCGGCCATGGCGGCGACCGTCCGTGGAGTTACGGCGAATGTCCGTTTGGCATGGCGGTTTCACCGAACAATGCCAATAAGGTCATTTTTGGCGATTACGGTTTCATCCATAAAACATCGAACGGCGGCACGTCTTGGCAGCAAGCGTATGTGGCCACGCCAACGCAGAATCCGGCAGGTGTGGCAACGCCGCAATTCCATGCGTACCAAAGCAACGGGCTCGAAAATACAACGAGTTGGCAAATGCATTGGACGAGTGCCAATAAAATCTGGTCGTGTTTTTCGGATATCAAAGGCATCAAAAGCGACGACGGCGGTTTGTCGTGGTCGTTCAATTATACGGGGCACAACGCCAATACGAGTTACCGCATCGTCGAACATCCAACGAATGGCAATTTGTTCATGGCGACTTCAAGCATCCACGACATGTACCAAAGTACGCGTTTGGCCGATGAAATCCTGGACCAAAACGACAGCGAAGGCAAAATCGTGTATTCGACGAACCAAGGACAGACTTGGCAGAATTTGCACGTATTCGGGCATCCGGTGTTTTGGATCGCCCTTGATCCGAACAACCCGAACATCGCTTATGCGAGCGTCATCCATTACAACGGCGGTTCGGGCGTAGGCGGCATTTACAAAACGACGAATTTGAATTTGCTCGCGTCCTCGACCTGGACTTTGTTGCCGAATCCACCGCGTACGCAGAAACACCCGGCCTGCATCAATGTGCTCAACGACGGAACGGTCGTCGCTTCCTTTTCGGGGCGCCGCACGGATGACGGCTTCCAGAACAGTTCGGGTGTGTTTGTGTACAACGGCAGTTCGTGGACCGATGTCTCGCATCCGGGCATGCACTATTGGACGAAAGACGTCGTGATTGATCCGAACGATACGGCACAAAACACTTGGTACGTTTGTGTCTTCAGCGGTTGGGGCGGTGCACCGAACGGACTTGGCGGTTTATACAAAACCACGAACCGCGGCACGAGCTGGACCAAACTGACCGGAACGACGATCGACCGTGTGGCTTCGATTACGTTCAACCCGGCCAATGCCAACCAGATTTATTTGACCACCGAAGGACAGGGCTTGTGGATGTGCTCGAACCTCAACAACACAACCCCGACCTTTTCACAAGTGGATTCGTATCCGTTCCAGCAACCCGAGCGTGTGTTCTTCAACCCGTACAACAGCAATGAACTTTGGGTCACGAGCTTTGGCAACGGCATGAAAGTGGGCAGTCTCGCGCCGCTTTCCACAAACGAGAACAAACCCCAAGACAACCGCATTGCGCTTTACCCGAATCCGGCCAGTGGATGGGTCAAAGTGACCACCGGTGCGGAAGTTTTGGTCAACATCAAAATCTACAATTTGGCCGGTTTGCTCGTGGGGGAATTTTCGGAGGCGGAATTTTCGGTAGAAAATCTTTCTTCGGGGATTTATTTGGTGGCGGTCAAAACCGACCACGGCATTTACAATAGGAAATTGATTATGGAATAATTTTTTAGCCACGACCCGACCGCAGCGAACTGGCGAAGCAATTCACGAATTTTCAGAGAATAATTTGAACTAAATTCGTGTATTCGTGACCAATACCCTATTTGTTTGATTAGCGTCTGCGTTAGCGATTGGAGCGACATCCTTTTGCGGAGTTTACGAAGCAAAAGATATAGCGGAAAGCGCGGCCGCAGGCAACGCCCACCCGAGCGAAGCGAACTGTACGAAGTAAAAAAGCAAAGCCACGAATTCACAAATTGTTAATTTAATTCGTGAATTCGTGGCTTATTATTTTAAACCGATGCTTACAAAATCAACATCGCGTCGCCGTAAGAATAAAAACGGTATTGTTCCTTGATCGCTTCCTCGTAGGCTTTTTTCATGAGGTCGTGGCCGATAAAGGCGGAAACCATCATGAGCAAGGTCGATTTTGGCGTGTGGAAATTCGTGATCATGCAATTCGCTACACTGAAATCGTGCGGCGGGAAGATGAACTTGTTCGTCCAACCTTCGTACGGATTGAGCGTCTTGGCCGAAGAAACCGAACTTTCGATCGCACGCATCGAAGTCGTTCCTACCGCGCACACTTTTTTGCGTTTGGCCTTGGCGGCGTTGACGATGTCGCAGGCTTCCTGGGTGATGACGAGTTCCTCAGAATCCATTTTGTGTTTGGACAAATCCTCTACCTCGACCGGGTTGAAGGTTCCGAGACCGACATGCAACGTGATTTCGGCAAAGTTCACGCCTTTGATCTCGAGTCTTTTCAAAAGGTGTTTCGAGAAGTGCAAACCGGCAGTCGGTGCGGCAACAGCGCCTTCTTCCTTGGCGTAGATCGTTTGGTAACGCTCGGCGTCATCTTCGTTGACTTCGCGGTTGATGTATTTGGGAATCGGGGTTTCACCGAGTTCGGTCAATTTGTTGCGGAATTCTTCGTAAGAACCGTCGTAGAGGAAACGCAACGTCCTGCCGCGTGAAGTGGTGTTGTCGATGACTTCTGCCACGAGCGAATCATCGTCGCCGAAATACAATTTGTTTCCGATACGGATTTTACGCGCCGGATCGACGAGTACATCCCAAAGGCGTTGCTCGGAGTTGAGTTCGCGCAACAGGAATACCTCGATTCTGGCTCCGGTTTTTTCCTTGTTTCCGTACAGACGCGCCGGGAACACCTTGGTATTGTTGAGCACCAGGACATCGCCGTCCTCGAAATAATCGATCAGGTCTTTGAACATGCGGTGTTCGATTTTCTTGGTGTCGCGGTGGATGACCATCAGGCGTGATTCGTCACGATTTTCGGCTGGGAATTCTGCGAGAAGTTCTTTGGGTAGGTTAAAGTTGAAGTGTGATAATTTCATAAAACTTTTTTGATGGCTGCAAATATACGATTGTCGACAAGGCGTTGTCAAGTGTTTTTTGAGTTATTTAGTGTCTGAGTACCTGAGTGCCTGAGTTTACTCGCCTTGGGAGATTTTAAAGCCGATGGATTCAAGGTCGTTCCAAAAGTTCGGGTAGGATTTGGAAACGACTTCGGCATATTGGATGACAATCGGGACTTTCAATGCCAGCGGGGCGAAAGCCATGGCCATGCGGTGGTCGTTATAGGTTTCGATTTTGACATCGGGACGGATGGCCGTTGAAGCTTCCAATGTCAGGCGATCGCGGGTGACGGAAACAGTTGCACCCAGTTTGGTCAATTCGTTTTGCAAGGCCGTAAGCCGGTCGGTTTCCTTGATTTTGAGCGTGTGCAATCCGGTGAGTTCACAGCCGATGCCCAATCCGAAACAAGTCACGGCGATGGTTTGGGCGATATCGGGGGTTTCATTGAGATCCAACAGCAAATGCCCCGATACCGGATGCGCCGTTTTTTGGAGCATGATTTTGTTGGAATCGAAAGTCGTCCCTACACCAAAATTCTGGTAGATCTCGGCCAAAGCACGGTCGCCTTGCAGGCTGTTTTCCCCGAAATGGGAAAGCGCAATTGTCGTCCCTATTTCCGACAAGGCAACGATGGAATAAAAGTAAGAAGCCGACGACCAATCCGATTCGACGGCGAGCGCAACGGGTGCCAATACAGAACGATTCGGAACGGTAATGGTGTTTCCCACGAATTCGGTTTGCACCCCAATCTGTCGCAACAATCCCAACGTCATCAAGATGTACGGCATCGAAGTAATCCGGCCGTTTAAAGTCAATTGCAGGCCGTTCCCGAGTTTCGGTGCGATGAGCAGCAAAGCCGTAATGAATTGGCTGCTCACATCGGCCGCAAGCGAAATGTTTCCGCCCAAGAGTTTGCTGCCTTTGATGCGCAGCGGTGGAAATCCTTCCTTTTCGGCATATTCGATAGCCGCACCCAAATGGCGCAACGCATCGACAAGGATTTGGATCGGGCGCTCTTTCATGCGGTCGGAACCGGTCAAGACCACTTCGCGGTTGGGTTGCATCGCAAAATAGGCCGTCAGGAACCGCATGGCTGTTCCGGCGTGGTGGATGTCGATCAGGGAATCGTTTCCTTGAATCGCTTGGCGCATCACTTCGGAATCATCGGCCTCCGAAGTATTTTCGAGGCCGATTTCAGGATACAGCGCCTGCAACAACAGCAAACGGTTCGTTTCCGATTTGGATCCGCCGATTTTTATTTCGGATGCACTGTTGACCCGTGATGCTGCCAGATGCAAGTCCATTATCAATTCTAATTTACTTGAGCTTTTCGTTGTTGTGGTGGCGGTCGTGGTCACGCTGGGTCTTGAGGTCCATTTTTTTGTCGAAAGCCGCCTGCAAGTCGACGCCGGTCTGGTTGGCCAGACAGAGCACCACAAAGACCACATCGGCCAGTTCTTCGCCCAGGTCTTTGTTCTTGTCGCTTTCCTTTTCGGATTGTTCGCCATAGCGACGCGCAATGATGCGCGCCACCTCGCCCACTTCTTCGGTGAGTTGGGCCATATTGGTGAGTTCGTTGAAATAGCGGACGCCGTGGTTCTTGATCCAGCGGTCTACCTCGAGTTGGGCATTTTTGATATCCATTTTTGATGCTTTTTTAGGGACACGGTTCGTTACAAAGATAAGCGTTTCCCCCATCCGAAGCACCGGACCATCCCTTTTTCAAATGCCCGATTCCTTATGCTTTGACCAATACAATCTTTTGGCCTTGGTTCTCAATCATCTTTTGGTAAAACTCCTTGATCACCTCATAATATTCAGCCGGTACGATGGCCGTATTGATATCGGTCGAAATCGTAATCTGGATCTTGTTCCCGGTGTTGGCGATCAGGTATTTGAACAGGCCAATCTCATCGCCGGTCGAAAGATTGATAGCCTTGGGCAGCGATTCCACGGTATAGCCCTCGGGAATTTCGATCGAGATGTTGTATTTCTTTTGCACCGGGTAACCAAAATCGATTGGGTATTCGCGCTTTTCCTGGCGGAAAGGGTTTTCATTTTGTGCCAGGAAAAGCAACGGATCGATATACATTTTGTTGCCGATGATTTCGGTGCTTTTGTTGTCCTTGAATGAATAGCTTTCGACGATTGGTTTGCTCAGTTCATAATCGTTCTCGCGCGTGTAATCAATGATTTCGATGTTGTTGTGGTCATTTTCGAGCGACTCGAGGTAAGCATCCTTTTCCATGCTGCAGTTCTTTTGGCGAAAATCGAGTGCCTTGTGGTCGGTAAGCTGGCAGCGGTATTTGCCTTCGGCATGGCCATCGCCTTTGACGCTGTAGTTCATAAAAACGACATTGCGCGAAACATTTTTGGGCGTCAATTCGATTTCCTGCGAAGTCCCGTCTTTACGGATCAAACGCCCAAACCAGTTCAGGTCGCGCAACGGCAACACATTCGGGACCGCGTATTTCTCGGTGGCGTCGAGCAACAGCATGCCGTCTGGAAATTGGACTGCACAGATGACATAATTATAGGCCGTCAAGTTCGGAAACAATGCAATCCCATTGGAACGCGTACTGACCAGCACCGGGTTGGCATTGAGTCCGGCAAAACGCATCATCGCCGTCAGCATCAGGTTGATTTCACCCACATTTCCCGTTTTGTTTTTGTAGGCCGATTTGACTCCTTCGTCACAGTAATAACTGTAATAACCGTTCCACTTCACGTTGTCCTTGACATGTTTGTAAATGAGGTTGACGCTTTCCTCCTGCGATTTGCCCGCGATGAGTGCCGAGATCTGGTCTTCAAAATAACCCGTTTTCGACAACTCCGGCCCGAAATCTTCGGCCTTGTAGATCGTATTGGTTACCGTCTGCCAATCGGTAGAATAAGTCTTCAACGGCGTATTGGGAAACCGCGTCATCGACAATTCGAAGCCCACGCTGCACGTGTAATTGTTGATGTTATTTACATACATCTCATCTTTCATTGCCGGCAAGTCCTTGGTGGTGTAAATGTTCTGCGTGACATAATAGTCGATCTTGTCCGAATTGAAATTGGTCGTTACCGTACGTCCGTTGTAAAGTCTTTCCTTGCTGTTCAGGACGATGGATTTGTTGATTTTTTCGGAAGTGGTGACCGGTGTCACAAATCCTTTGTAGCTGGGCTGGTAGACAAAATATTCCGGAGTGCTGACTTTGTATTCGGAAAAATCTACCGGGATGGTCGTCTGGAAATTCCAGTCCGCTATTTTCTGGTAATTGGGCGATTTGATGCGGTAAGAAAACTCAATGACCGAGCCTTCCTTGATGGCCGGCATCGTGATTTTCTTTTTGCCCCAATATTTGTTGACTTGTTCCTCGAATTCCCCTTCGCTCTTGAGTTTGGTCTTTACAATTTCACCATTGACCAGGTTGTAGGTCACCGCATCGTCAAAACTGACGCTTTCCCGGTTGTTGCTCGGCAGGTAAAACCGGACTTCCTTGGTCGCCCATTCATAGCCTTCTTTTTTGTAAATCTTGATGCGCGTTTTGACTTCGGTAAACATGATAAAACCTTCGTTTTGGGAATACTCAAAATCGACTTTGCCTTTCTCGAACAAGATGGCGGCTACGGCCGAAGGGTCTTTGGGGTGCTCGGTTTGCTTGAGTTCTTCAAGACTGACTTTACCCAATTCGAACTTTTGGGCGGTCAAGGCGCTGCAAAATACAAGCAGCAAGAGGCAGAAGGTGTTTTTTGAGGTCATGTTATGGGTTTTTCAGTAATACAATTTTTGCGTTGTCTTGTCTGGAGACTTGTTCCATGAAGGACCTGAAGTCTTCGTATTCGGTTTTGGGGTATTGGCCTTCTTTGACAAACAATGTTCTCTTGTAGGTCAAATGCGTGGGGTCTTTTTGGATGATCTCGGTTTTGTATTCGCCAAATTTTCCGGTCAATGCCACTGCCTGCGGAAGTGCCTCAATCGAAAAACCTTGCGGCAATTCTACCGAAATGACATCCTCGTCATAACTGCCGCGGCTGATTTCAAAACCCGTTTTGCGGTTGCGCATTTTTTTGATGCTGTAGCCGTATTGGTTGAACACGTTGATCGGGAACATCATGCGGTTGTTGGAAAGATTGCCGTAATTTTCGGCTTCCATTTCGATCTGCTCGGTAAAACGGACATTCTGCTTGTCATTCTTGAATGCCGGTTTGCTGATCTTGAGGTTGGCGATGTAGTGCCAATAATCTTTGTAATGCGACTCCATTTCGGTAGGCAAATCGTTCTCCAAACCATATTTGTCCACATATTGCGCGCCTTCCGACGCAATGCTCACTTTGCCAAACAACTTGCCGGTCTGCGAAACCGCATAGCTGCCCTCGCTGATTTGCGAATTGATTTTGGCGTTGTACACTTTGGTGCGCACAATTTCACCCCCTTCCGGCTTCACGACGAGCACATCGCGGTCGTCGGTAAATTTGGCCTGACAACCAAACGGGATAACCTGGCTGGTACATTCCAACCAAACGTATTCCTTGCCATTGGGAACCGCGAGCATGGCATGGTTGCCCTGCATCGATACAAAATCGGCCTCGATGTTCTTCTTGTCGGTGTCGCCATAAACAATCGTATAATAAGACGGCACATCCACGGCCTGCAACAGGGCGCGGGTATAATTGGTGAGCGCTTTGCAATCGCCATAGCCCAAACGGTCGACATCCGATGCCGGCATCGGTTTCCAGCCGCCAATCCCTACCTGGATACCGACGTACCTCGATTTTTGCTGGACATAATCGTAAACGATTTGGGCTTTTTTGAGCGGATCGGTTTCGTTGCCTACCAGCGTTTTCATTTTCTGTTTGGTTTCTGCGGGCAATTCGGCCGTTCCGGTCAGGATCTTGTCGGCATACCAAAGCCCGAAATCCTTCCAGCTCGTGGCCGTTCCATCGACGCCCTCGAGGTGAAAATGATTGAGCCCGAACAGGACTTTCGGAAAAATCACATGCGGGGAAAGACTGTAATCCTCGTGTTTCTGTGCAGCGATATGGGTGGCCGTATAACTGATTTCGGTAGCCGAATCATGGGTCTTGGCAATATTGTAAGTCGAAAAATTGGACTCCTTTTTCCGCATGCCGACGTTTTCGGGAAAACGGATCGTAAAAATGCTTTTCTCTACCGAGGCGTGGAAACAATCGATCGGGGTCCAGGACGGTATGAACGCGGTATTGGAAGTCTGGGACTCGCATTCGAAAACAACCGTAAACGGATACTGCACCGGGGTATAATTGAGATAAACCACGCGGAAATCAGAATAAAACGTGCCACCGCCGTTGGGGCTCACATCGATAAAATCCTTTTGTCTGATTTTCTTGAGCTCATTTCCGATCGCGTCATAAATGGTCGCACTGATGTTGCGGATGCTGGTACTCTTGTTGTAATACGAATGCGCCTGGACGGCTTCCATCCCTTTTTCATTGAAGACGGTCACGATGCGTTTTTCCGAGATCCGCATGCTGCGTTGGGATTCGATCGTGATCAAATTTTCAGACAACCTGACCACGGCATTGGCATTTTGCTTCAAGCTGTCCGGGAAAAGCAACGCGGTCAGTTGCCCTTTTTGCGCAAAAAGCCCGTGTCCCATCAGGAAGAAGGCGACGAGGAGTTTGAGGTTCATTTGTTTGTTTTGGTTTGTCCAAAAATAGATTTTTTTTAGAAAACCTTAACGTTTTTTATTCTTTATTTTTGGAATCGATTACAATCGTCACCGGGCCGTCATTGAGCAGTGAAACCTTCATGTCTGCGCCGAAAATCCCGGTATGGATTTTCTTTCCCAAGGCCATTTCCAAAGACGCGTTGAAACGATTGTACATCGGGATCGCATGATCGGGTTTCGACGCCTTGATGTAAGACGGACGGTTGCCTTTCTTGGTAGAAGCGTGTAACGTGAACTGGCTTACCACGAGGATTTCCCCATCGGTATCCTTGACCGAAAGGTTCATCACGCCATCGGCATCGCCAAAAATACGCAGGTTCACCATTTTGTTAACGAGCCAATCGATGTCGGTTTGATCATCGGCATCCTCAATCCCAAGCAAAACCAACAAACCGTTGGCAATCGCCCCGGTGGTTTGTCCGTCTACCGTTACGGAGGCTTGCGCGACGCGTTGCAGCACTACCCTCATTCTGATTTTCGTGTTTGGTCGCTCGCGATGCGGTCGTCGTTGTAGATATCGGTGCGGTAATGTTCGTCGTCCCCTTCGAGGATCTGCAAGTAGCTTTTGTAGCGCGACCATGCAATCTGGTCTTGCTCGAGGGCTTTCTTGATCGCACAATGCGGCTCCTCCTTGTGCAGGCAGTTGTTGAATTTGCATTGGTCCTGCAAACGGAAAAACTCGGGAAAATACCCGCTGATTTCTTCCTTTTCCATATCGACGATACCAAACCCCTTGATGCCCGGCGTGTCGATGATGCGCGCGTCAAATGACAAATCGTACATCTCGGCAAAAGTCGTCGTGTGCTGACCCTGTTTACTCTGTTCCGAAATCACGGTCGTCTTGAGGTCAAGCCCCGGCTCGAGCGCATTGACCAAGGTCGACTTGCCCACACCCGAATGCCCCGAAAACATATTAACGTTCCCGATCATCATTTCCTTGAGTTGGTCCAGCCCTTTCTTCTCGGTCGAGGAAACGCGCAAACACGTATAACCAATCTCTTGGTAAATGTGCTGCAAATACAATTGCTCATCGAGTGTATTTTCATTCAAGGTATCAATCTTGTTGAACACCAAAACCGCCTCGATGCCATAGGCTTCGGCTGTTACGAGAAAACGGTCGATGAAACTCGTCGTCGTGGGCGGATTATCGATCGTGACCAACAGGAACACGCGGTCAATATTAGACGCAATGATGTGGATCTGTTTCGACAGGTTGACCGACTTGCGCACGATGTAATTCTTGCGTTCGTGGATGTGGTGGATCATCCCGGTCGCCGCCTCGGCACTTTCCATCTCAAAATCGACGAGGTCGCCCACCGCAATCGGGTTCGTGCTCTTGATGCCTTTCATGCGGAATTTGCCCTTCATGCGGCATTCGATAAACGCGCCATGCTCGGTCTTTACGGTATACCAACTTCCGGTCGATTTGTAAACGGTTCCTGTCATTGATGGATTTTAGATTTCAGATTGCTGATTTTAGATTTCAGATTGGCTACAAAGATAAAGGTTGTTTCTGAACCAAACTGACTAAATCTGAAATCTAAATTCTTAAATCTAAAATTAGTTACGAATTCATGATCTTGCGCTGGTGGCTGATGCTTTCCTCATGGATGGCCTTAAAAATCCGCAGGATGAATTCTTCGTTCAACCCTTTTTGTTCGCCTTCCAAAATCATTTTTTCGAGTACTTCGTTCCAGCGCTTATTTTGTAAAACCGCAATGTTGTTGGCTTTCTTGAGTGCGCCAATCTGTTCCGCAATTTTCATCCGATGCCCTAAAATCTCCAGCAGTTTGCTGTCGTCAATATCAATGTTCGCACGCAGTTTGAGCATTTCGCTGTTGAAATCTCCAGCCTCGGTCGACAATTGGCGTACGCGCAAATCCTTCAGAATTTGTTTCAAAACCGTTGGCGTTACCTGTTGTTTGGCGTCGCTCCAGGCTTCATCGGGATTGATGTGGGTTTCGATCATGAGTCCGTCATAATTCAAATCGAGCGCCTGCTGTGACACTTCCTGGATCATGTCCCGCCTTCCCGAAATGTGCGATGGGTCACAAATGAGTGGCAAATCGGGAAAACGGCTTTGCAGGTCGATGGCGATCTGCCATTCGGGTGTATTCCTGTATTTGGTTTTCTCATAAGTCGAAAACCCGCGGTGCACCACGCCCAGTTTTTTGATTCCTGCGTTGTACAAACGCTCCACGCCGCCAAGCCACAGCCCTAAATCGGGATTCACGGGGTTCTTGACGAGTACAATTTTATCGGTGTTCGCGAGTGCATCGGCAATCTCCTGCACCGCAAATGGATTGACCGTCGTTCGCGCACCAATCCACAACACATCGATGTCGTGTTCGAGCGCGAGCTTGACATGCGTAGCATTGGCGACCTCAACGGCCATCAATAATCCGGTTTCGGCCTTGGCTTTCTGCAACCATTGGAGCCCGATGGCGCCCACGCCTTCGAATCCGCCCGGGCGGGTGCGCGGTTTCCAGATGCCCGCGCGGTAAATCGTCGCATCAGAATTTTTAAGTTCACGCGCAATCTGCAAAACCTGTTCTTCGGTCTCGGCGCTGCACGGCCCGGCAATTACGAGCGGATGCGGCAGGCTGAAATCATCGAGCCATTTCCGCATTTGTTTGTCGTCCTTCATAGTGTTTGAATCGAACACAAAATTAACGCAAAAAAAAATCCCGGCGGCATCGGGAAATGATAATATTGGCATAAAAAAAGCGCCCCGTCTGGAGCGCTTTTGTATGGAATCGGAAACGATTAGAAATTCTTAGAAATTCCGATGTTTACTGTTCTACCAAAGTTGAAGCCGAAATTAGTACTATCGCCTCCATTGTTGTCATAGCTGATGGAATCAAAGCCTAAACCTCCGAAACTTACATTTAAACCAAAGTTTTTCTTCACATTGATGAAGATTGCTGGTGTAATTTGCGCGTAAAAACCGTTTCCTTTGTTTTCAGTCTCTACAGAGAACGGCGTACCTGGATCTGTAGTGCTTTTCACAGACTGGTAACCTGCATCGAGGTCAGCAAAGAAACCGAAGATTTCCGAAATGTTTCTTGAATAACGGACAAACGGGCCTACTGCAAAATTAGTGTCTTTTGTCTCAGAAGTCACTCTTGTCAAACCGGCATCGGTAGTGGTTTCTGTTTTGTCCATTCCAACATTTCCGGATAAACCAAGTGTCCAGTTGTCTGTGAATTGGTAACCCACTTTTGGCGTGAAGTTAAATTCATTTGTCTTTGTCTCGGATGTTCCTACTTCGTCCTTGTCGGTCGAAAACCCGATGTTGCCTGCAACCAAAATGGTTCCTTTTTGTGCGCTTGCAAAGCTAAACATAGCCAATGCAGCCATTACGAATACTTTTTTCATTTGTTTTGTTTTTAAGTTATTGAATTACTAATACAAAGTTTTAACAAATCCAATTAGGAAAATAAGCCGCGAAAAATAGCTTTTTAACATAGTTATCAACAGTTTTTAACAGATTGTTTATAAGTATGGATTTGCGAAAAACTAATTTTTTGCCAAGAAAAGCGTTTCCAACCAACAGCAAAATGGATTTCTGTTTACATTTGCGGTAAATCTCGGTTTATGTCTATTGAAGTCAGCAACATTTCTAAGCATTACGGCGCACAGAAGGCGCTCGATTCGGTTTCGTTTTCGGTAAAAAAAGGAGAAATTGTCGGTTTTTTGGGTCCGAATGGTGCCGGAAAATCGACGCTGATGAAAATCCTGACGACCTACCTCAGTGCCGATCAGGGCACGGCAACCGTCAACGGAAATGACGTGAATGCGAATCCGAAAGCGGTCCAATTGTCGATCGGCTATCTTCCCGAACACAACCCGTTGTACCTCGATTTGTACGTACGCGAGTATTTGGGTTTCAATGCCGACGTCTATAAAGTGTCCCAATCACGCATCGATGAAGTCATCGAACTGACCGGATTGAAACCCGAAAGCCACAAGAAGATCGGCCAACTCTCGAAAGGTTACCGCCAGCGGGTCGGATTGGCCAATGCGTTGTTGCACAACCCAGAGGTGCTGATCCTCGACGAACCGACCACCGGGCTCGATCCGAACCAATTGGTCGAAATCCGCAACGTGATCAAGAATGCCGGAAAGGACAAAACCGTATTCCTGTCGACGCACATCATGCAGGAAGTCGAGGCGATTTGCGACCGCGTGATCATCATCAACCAGGGCAAAATCGTCAAGGACGAAAAGATCGAACACATCACCAAAGGCCAGGAACAGGTGGTCGAAGTCGAATTTGATTTCCGCATCGAAGAACAGGCCATCGCCAAAATCCCGAACCTTACTTCTTATAAAAATACGCACGACATGGTTTGGGAACTCGCTTTCGAATCGGATGTGGACATGCGACCGGCCGTATTTGATTTTGCGCAGGCCAATGGGTTGAAAATCTTGCAGCTCAATTTGCGCAATAAGAATTTGGAGGCGGTGTTCCGTGAAGTGACTAAGAAATAGATTATCCGATCTTCAGATTGCCGGATGATCGAATGTCAATCTTGGATTAGAAAACCGCTCTGTAGCGAAGCGTTTCTGAAAATCTGATGGTCCGACAATCCTAAAGAAAAATCAACCTCCCTCGGTAATGCTCCACCACATTGACACTCGGCGGATGCGTGACCGAATATACATTGCCCAAACTGTAAATGTCGCCAGTCAAACTTTGCTGCGGATACACATACATCTCGTTGCTGCCGCGGTGGTACAAGTGAATATTTTCGGTCTCGAGTTGCTGCGCATACAGAATCCCGCCCGAAGCGTAGAAAGACACGTCCAAATTCTGGGCTTGGCCCGAAAGATAAAAACGCGACACACTGTTGCAACCCACCGATACATTTCCACCGCCAATGTTCAAGTAAAAATCGCTCGTACCGGTCCCGGAATAAGAATCGTTCGAATCCATCGCATACAAATGCAGGTCGGGATAAGATAAGGTTCCGGCAGAAATGATGGGCTGCTCGGTTTTCGAATACACATCGGTGAGGTTCGGCGCGGTGATGTAGACGACGGTTTGTCCGTAATCGCGCACCCAATTGCAAGTGGTGTTGTCCTCGAGCGAGAGCATGTCGCCGATCAATTTGACTTCGATGTCGCCGATCAGGTTTTCGCCCGAGCGCACTTCGACTTTGTATTCGTCGCCCTGCGCGATGACGAGACCGATGCCTTTGCGCACGATGATTTTGGTAAACACCAAACCGTCGTAGGTTTTGGAAGCCATCTTTCCGGTCGACTTCACGCAATCGCCGGGTTTGTCGCACGAGGCGAGCACCACACAGCACAGTAGTATTTGCAGTAACTTTCTCATAATCGCACGCCCAATCCAAATTCCAAAGCCTCGGCCATAAATCCATGCGTTTTGACGGATAAGGCCGCGAAGATTTTCTTCGACACATAATATTTCATCCCGACGCGGTCATAGACTTCGATGTCGAGTTCCGCCGGATCGTAAATGTAATAGCCGACCTGCGCCTCGATCGAAATGCGGTTGATGAACAATTCGTGTCCGATGAACAAGCCGATGCGTTTGTAGTCGGTGTCGGGATCGATCGGTTCTTCGGGGTACGAAATCGCGCGGTATTCGATGTAGTCTTTGTCGGAAGTCGTCAGGAACAATTCGGCCCCGAGCTGGAACGCGCTCTTGCGCCCGATGCGTTTGTCGGCATAGGCGCTGATGTGGTAAAACGGTTTCTGCCCGCTGCCGATGACCGGGCTTTCATTGACGCCGCCGCGGAACACCATATTGTATTTGATCGGTTCGACGAATTTAACCTTGGCCAAAGTCGTATCGATCTTGCGGTATTGCACTTCGCGGAAATTGTAATTGATGCCCAGGTTGAGCCCAATCGTATTGATGCCCGTGTTCGGCGATTTCATACGCCCGACCGAAAAATGCGTAAAGGTCAATCCGGCCTGGAACCCGAAATTGTCGATCAGGTTTTCTTTGCGGTAATTGATCACGAGCGCGGTATTGGCCATGAACTTCGATCCGAACGCGGTATTCTTGGGATTGGTCACTTTGTCGTACGGATTGGTCACCATCGCCACACCCTGCCCGATCTTGACGCTCAATTGGCGTTGCAGGAAATAAAAATTGTAATGCCCACCAACCGCATAAGCCTTGCCCAGCATCGGATTGCGGAAATCCTGGAACAAGAAGTAACCGCCATAATCGGGGTAATTGTAGACCGCTTCCCATTCCTGGCTGCCGTTGGTCT
This sequence comes from Flavobacterium sp., assembly GCF_047602195.1. GTDB lineage: Bacteria > Bacteroidota > Bacteroidia > Flavobacteriales > Flavobacteriaceae > Flavobacterium. The sequence goes on along the minus strand of NZ_JASGHW010000004.1, from coordinate 1,050,359 downwards.
TGATCGAGACACTCGCCAGAAATCCTTCGGGATGCCCGGTAATCAGGTGTGCCAATTCGGGGGAATGCAACAGGACGTTGCTGCGCAGGTAATTGATGTCAATGGCCGGATATTCGGTCGTGTCCTGGGCAGACAACACACCGAAAAACATTAACAATAAGCCACATACGAATGTTTTCATAATTCCGAATGCGGCAAATATATTCTTTTTCGGTTAATCGTTGATTTTATTTTATACCGTTCGGCCATTCGGCCTCGGGTGTTTAATCGTTTAATCGGAACTTCAATAGAACAATCGGTTAAACGATTAAACGATTTACCGATTAAACAGATGAATGATTGAACCTAAAACACCTCTTGCGCAATCGCCTTAATGTTCTCAGCCTTTCCCATCGAATAATAATGCAATACCGGAATCCCCGCCTTGACGAGTTCCTTACTCTGGGCAATGCACCACTCAATCCCGATTTGGCGTACCGCATCATTGTCTTTGGCCTTGACGACCGACATGATCAAATCGTCGGGCATGTCTACCTTAAAACGGTGCGGAATCAGGTTGAGCTGTTTCTTGGTCGCAATCGGTTTGAGGCCCGGAATGATCGGTACAGTGATGCCCGCCGCGCGAACCTTGGCCACATAATCAAAATATTTCTGGTTGTCGAAAAACATCTGCGTGATAATGTAATTCGCGCCGTTCTTGATCTTCTGCTTGAGGAAATAAATGTCCGAATCCATGCTCGGCGCTTCCATGTGCTTTTCCGGGTAACCCGCTACGCCGATGCAGAAATCGGTCTTGCTCGTGTTCTGCAAATCCGAGTCGAGGTAAATCCCGTTGTTCAGGTTCGAAATCTGCGACACCAATTCGGTCGCATAATGATGCCCTTCCTTCTCGGGCTTGAAATAAATCTCGCTCTTGATCGCATCGCCGCGCAACGCCACCACGTTCTGGATGCCCAAAAAGTCAATATCGATCAGGAAATTCTCGGTGTCTTCCTTCGTAAACCCGCCGCACAAAATATGCGGGATCGCATCGACCTCATATTTGTTCTGGATCGCCGCGCAAATCCCGACCGTCCCGGGACGTTTCTTGACCACTTTCTTCTCGAGCAAACCATTCGGCAATTCCTTGAACTCGATTTCCTCGCGGTGATACGTCACGTCAATAAACGGTGGGTTGAATTCCATAAGCGGATCGATGCTGTCAAAAATCGATTGGATATTCTGCCCTTTCATCGGCGGCAAAATCTCGAAGGAAAATAGGGACTTGCCTTGGGCTTTTTCGATGTGTTCGGTTACTTTCATATTGTTTTTTTGGCCACGAATGCACGAATTTTTTAAATATCTTATGCTGAGAAATTTGTGAATTCGTGGCTATTTTTTTTATTGGGCGTGCCACCGGCGCGCCATGTTTGTTCTTCTATTTTTAATTTATCATGCGCCGCTGTCGCGCTTTCCGCTTTATCTTTTTCGTTTATGCTTCGCGAAAAAGGATGCCGCTTCAATCGCTCACGCAAACCCTCTTTCAACGAAGCGGTCTTTGCTCTTTGTTCTAGCAGCGCAGCGGTCTAATCCGCAATATTCGGCCCTAGCCACCGCGTTGCTTCCTCCACCGAAATTCCGCGGCGCTTCGCATAATCGGCTACCTGATCTTCCTTGATTTTCCCAAGCCCGAAATACTTGCTCTCCGGATTCCCGAAATAATAACCCGATACCGAAGCCGCGGGCCACATCGCCATGCTCTCGGTGAGCGTCACGCCGATGTTTTCTTCCACGTTGAGCAATTGCCAAATCGTCGGTTTCTCGAGATGATCGGGACAGGCCGGATAACCCGGTGCGGGACGAATCCCTTTGTATTCTTCCTCGATCAAATCCTGGTTGCTCAAATTTTCGTCCGAGGCATAACCCCAGATTTCCTTCCTGACTTTCTCGTGCAAATATTCGGCAAAAGCCTCAGCCAAACGGTCGGCCAGCGCCTTGACCATAATCGAGTTGTAGTCGTCGAGGTTTTGTTCAAACTCGGCTGCCCACTGGTCAACGCCAAAACCGGTCGTCACGCAAAATGCGCCCATGTAATCGGTTTTGCCCGAAGACTGGGGCGCCACGAAATCGGCCAGGGCCAAATTCGAAGCGCCTTTGGTCTTCTGTGATTGCTGACGCAAGGTCAAAAAAGTAGTTGGTTGTTGGTTATTGGTTGTTTGTATTTCGATGTCGTCGTCATTTATCGTATTGGCTGGAAAAATGCCATAAATGCCTTTGGCCGTGAATCTTTTCTCGGTCAAAATCTGCGACAACATTTGCTGCGCGTCCTTGAAAACCGAGGTCGCCTGCTCGCCCACCACCTCATCCTGCAAAATCGCGGGATACTTGCCATACAATTCCCAGGTACGGAAAAACGGCGTCCAGTCGATGTAAGGAACGAGCGTTTCCAAATCGACTTCGATGGTTTGCGCGCCAATGACCTTTGGCTTTACGGGATGGTAATTGTCCCAATCGAGCCGCAGTTTGTTGGCCCTTGCCTGTTCGATGGTCAGGAAATTCTTGTCGCGCGAACGGTTCAGGTAGCCTTCGCGCAATTCGTCGTATTCGGTGCGCAAATTTTTGGCATAATCGATTTTGGTATCGGTGTTGAGCAAGTTGCCCGCCACGGTTACCGCGCGCGACGCATCGTTGACATGCACCACGGTTTCGCGGTATTCGGGCGCAATCTTGACGGCGGTATGTGCACGCGAAGTGGTGGCACCGCCAATCATGATCGGAATATTGATGTTGAGTTTGTCGAGTTCCTTGGCGAGATACACCATTTCGTCGAGCGATGGCGTAATGAGTCCGCTGAGTCCGATGATGTCCACATTTTCCTTGATGGCCGCGTCGATGATTTTTTCGGGCGGTACCATCACACCCAAGTCGATGATTTCGTAATTGTTGCAACCCAGTACAACCGAAACGATGTTTTTCCCGATGTCGTGTACATCGCCTTTGACGGTTGCCATGAGGACTTTTCCGGCCGAAGAAGATTTACCGTCTTTTTCGGCTTCGATAAACGGCAACAGATAAGCCACGGCTTTTTTCATCACACGCGCCGATTTGACCACCTGCGGCAGGAACATTTTCCCGCTGCCGAACAAATCGCCCACGACGTTCATGCCATTCATGAGATGGTTTTCGATGACTTCAATTGGGCGGGTCACCGATTGGCGCGCTTCTTCGACATCGGTTTCAATAAACTCGTCGATGCCTTTGACGAGCGCATGCGTCAGTCTTTCCTGCAACGAATGCGAACGCCATTCCTGTGTGACTTTTTCATTGGTTTTGGTTTCGCCCTTGAGCGTTTCGGCGAATTCGAGCAAACGTTCGGTCGCGTCGTCGCGTCGGTTGAGCAAAACGTCTTCGACAAACCTGAGCAAATCCTTTGGGATTTCGTCGTACACTTCGAGCATTTCGGGATTCACGATGCCCATCGTCATGCCGTGGTTGATCGCATGGAACAAGAACGCCGAATGCATCGCCTCACGTACCTTGTCATTGCCGCGGAACGAAAACGACACATTGCTTACGCCTCCAGAAATGTGGGCGTGCGGTAAATTTTCACGGATCCATTTGGTCGCGTTGAAAAAGTCGAGTGCATTGAGTTTGTGCTCATCCATTCCGGTGGCAACCGGGAAAATATTGGGGTCAAAAATGATGTCTTCGGCTGGGAAACCCACTTCATCGACGAGGATGTCATACGATCTTTTGCAGATTTCGATGCGGCGCTCGTAATTGTCGGCCTGGCCCACTTCATCGAAGGCCATTACGATGACGGCCGCGCCATAACGTTTGATCAGTTTCGCGTGGTGGACAAATGCTTCTTTGCCCTCTTTTAAGGAAATCGAATTGACAACACTTTTGCCTTGCACGACCTTGAGTCCGGCTTCGATGATGTCCCATTTCGAGCTGTCGATCATGATCGGGACACGTGCGATATCGGGTTCGGACGCGATCAGGTTGAGAAAAGTCGTCATCGCCTGCACGCCGTCGAGCATGCCTTCGTCCATGTTGATGTCGATGATCTGGGCGCCGCCTTCGACCTGGTTGCGCGCAATGTCGAGCGCTTCTTCGTAGCGTTCTTCTTTGATTAAACGCAAAAATTTTCGCGAGCCGGTCACGTTGGTGCGTTCGCCAACATTGACGAAATTCGTTTCGGGTGTGATGATGAGCGGCTCGAGGCCGGAAAGTTTTAGGTATTTTCTACAGTCTGCGTCTGGCATTTTATTTTTTGTTGGCCACGAATGCACGAATTATTTTAGCGTAAAGCCTTTAAAAATTCGTGCATTCGTGGCTCTTTTTTAAACTTGGTTTTCTAAAATTTTTCGTGGCTCAAATTCGGCAGCGACTTCGGCAATCAATCGGATGTGGTCTGGCGTGGTACCGCAACAACCGCCGATGATGTTGATCAGGTTGTCCTGCAAATACTCGCGGATGAGTTGCTGCATTTCCTCGGGGGTTTGGTCGTATTGCCCAAAAGCGTTAGGAAGCCCGGCGTTGGGATGCGCCGAAATATTCATCGCAGTGTTGCGCGACAATCTTTTGAGATACGGCTTAAGCTGGTCGGCGCCCAGCGCACAATTGAAGCCCACGCTGAGCAAATCAATGTGTTCGATTGAAATCAAAAATGCTTCGACGGTTTGACCGGACAAGGTTCTTCCCGAGGCGTCGGTAATTGTTCCTGAGACCATTACGGGAATATCGAGATTTCTTTCTTCTTTGACTTCCTCAATCGCGAACAAAGCCGCTTTGGCGTTGAGCGTGTCAAATATCGTTTCGACGAGCAACACATCGCAACCGCCGTCGATGAGTGCTTCGACTTGTTCTTTGTAGGCAATCCGCAATTCGTCGAAAGTGATGGCGCGGAAACCCGGATCGTTGACATCGGGTGACATCGAGGCGGTCCGGTTGGTCGGTCCGATCGAGCCGGCAACAAATCGCGGTTTGCTGGGATTTTTGGCTGTGAATGCATCGGCGACTTCGCGTGCGATTTTGGCCGATTCATAGTTGAGTTCGTAAACCAAATCCTCGAGGTGGTAATCGGCCATACCGATGGTCGTCCCCGAAAACGTATTGGTTTCGACGATGTCGGCGCCGGCTTCGAAATATTGGGCGTGGACTTCCCGAATCGCATGCGGTTGGGTAATGGACAGCAAATCGTTGTTGCCCTTGAGCGGGTGTGGAAAATCCTTGAAACGCTCGCCGCGGAAATCTTCCTCGGAGAAGTTGTAGCGTTGCAGCATGGTGCCCATCGCGCCGTCTAGCACGAGGATTCTTTGTTGTATGGCTTTTTCTACTGGTGACATAAATGATGCTTTTGATGTTTAGCCCCGATAGAGCCCAGTATCCTTTTTGCAAAAAAGATACAGGCGAAAGCGGGACAAGACGTGATTGCATGAACAATCGTCTGCTCCTAAATCATAAAAAAGCTATCAAAAAAGTGAGGGAAATCTCGTGGTTATCTGTCTTCGCGGGCGAAGTAGAATGTAGCACCTTCTTTAGGTAAAGGGTTGCTAAGGCTTCAACGGGTCTAGTCCCTCGGCCTTTCGTGATAACAGTCAGTATGTTTATGAACGGGACAAAGTACGGCATTCAATTTTGATTTTACAATAGTAGGGTGCGAAAAATCTGCGATATCGTTATCGTTGTGATTTTTTTTGTATCGCGACTTGTAACATTTTGCAAAACGGCACACCAACCGTTTAAGTTATCCCTTTAAAAATCAAGCTTATGAAAAATTCAAAACTTACTTTGAAATGGCCGCACCTCATTTTCCCGTTTATGGCAGTTTTGGGTGCCATCTACATTGCCAAACGCGGTTTTCAGTTTGGCCAATGGTTGTATGAGGTGTTGCATTAAACTTTGAGCGACACCGACTCCTGTCGTTTGATGTTTTCGGAAATCCGCAAAATGTCCGATAGCACGCCGCGCGCCGTGACCGCTTTTCCGGCTCCTGCCCCTTGAATGACGATGGGATGTTCGCCATAAGACTGCGTATAAATCTCGATCAGGTTGTCGGCGCCCTTGATCTGGCCGAGCGCGGTATGCCGGGGTTCGGAAACCAATTTGACCTCGAGTGTTTTTTCTTTGAGATCGAGCTCGCCGATGTAGCGCAAAACGTGTTCTTCGGGTTGCGTTAACTTGGCGATGCGGTAAGGTTTGTCGAGCAATTCCTTGCTGATGGCATATTGGGCCTTGGTGTTTTTCTCATTGAGGTTGGGGAGCAAAAGGGTGGTGATTTTGATGTCGGGGAATTCGGCATTGAAACCGACTTCGCGTGCCAGGATCAATAGTTTTCTGGCCACATCGTTTCCGGACAGGTCTTCGCGCGAATCGGGCTCGGTCAGGCCCGCTTTTTCTGCTTCTTTCAAAATGGCGGAAAAAGTCAAATCCTCTTGACCAAAGCGGTTGAAAATATAACTCAGCGAGCCCGAGAAAACCCCTCTGATTTTGGTGATATTTTCCCCTGCGGCATGCAAATCGGAAATGGTATTGATGACGGGCAATCCGGCGCCCACATTGGTTTCGTATAAAAACTGCTTGTCAAATTTCTTGAGGTTCCGGCGCAGTTCGGCGTAAAAATCGCCGTGCAAAGTGTTGGCAATCTTATTGGCCGCGACGATGTGGAAACCATTCTGGATCAAAGGAATGTAGGACTGCACGAGTTCCTTGCTCGCCGTGGCATCGACCGCAATCAAGTTGTCGAGTTCTTGGTTTTGGACGTATTCGATGATGTCCTCGATGCGGAACGGAATGGCCGATTGCGCAAAATTGGCTTCCCATTGGTTCTTGACGCCGTCTTTCTCGAAAAACGCCAGGGTCGAATTGGTGATGATTGGGAACCGCAATTCGATGTTGCTGCGTTCGAGGAACAATTGTTGGCTTTCGAGCAGTTGTGAGATGAGCGTACTGCCTACGTTTCCGATTCCGAAAAGGACGATGTTAATTCTGTGTGACATGTTGTGTAGTATTGATGCTGGTGAAAATGGGTGAAATGATTTGGGACAATTGTTCGTATTCGATCAGGAAAGCGTCGTGGCCGTGGACCGATTGGATCTCGTGGTAAAACACATTCGACTTGATCAATTGGAGTACTTCGTAGGTCTGGCGCGTTTCCGATGGGATGAAAAACAAATCGCTATCGACTGCAACCAAATGGATGTCCGATTCAATGCGGGCAGCGGTTTCCAGGAATTTTTCTTTCGCGTGGACGATATTGATCGTGCGCAGCAAATGATTCATGAGTTTGTAAGATGCCAGCCGGAAACGGTTCTGCAATTTGACGCCGTGGTGGATGAGCCAGTCTTCGATATCGAAATGCTGTCCGCTTTTGTTGCGGTTGAATTTACGCCCGAGCGACTGTGGTGTGCGGTATAGCAGCATCGCATGCGCCCGCGCATCGGCTACAGGATTGTCAGAATTGTTGAGGATTTGGTCCTGTACAAACACATTGGCGATGACCCAATCGGTCGCTTTCCAATCGGTCGCGATGGGAATCAGGTGGGCGATACCCGTGGGTTTGAGCGCCGCCATTTCCCAGGCGATGCCGCCGCCAAGACTTCCGCCAATCACGGCAAAAAGGCTTTCCACTTCTAAAATTTGGAGACCTTTCCAAAAAATAGACGCGATGTCCTTGGCCGTAAAATCGCTGTAACCGGCAATCAGGTTGTCGCGGTCGCCATCGTATCCGTTACCCGGAATATTGAACGCCAGGACGGTAAAAACTTTGGTGTCGATGGCTTTACTTTTTCCAATCAGTTCACGCCACCAACCCAGTTTTCCTGAAACATTCGAATTTCCCGTCAGTGCATGGTTGACCAACACGACAGGGGCCGTTCCGATTGGCCTTCCGAAAACCTGGAAAAACAAGGAGATGTCGTGGACTTTTCCATTTTTCAATTCCCAATCGGGAAGCGTTATTTTTTGCAATTCTTTACTCATGTGCTTAATTTTTTTTAACTGCCCCGGCCAAAGAGAACCAGCCGGGACAGTTCCAAACAAACAAAAACAAATATTTTAGGCAGCAATGACTGCTTCCGGGGTCGTGGCTATCGTCACGGAAACCGGCGTTGGATTAATAAGATTGTCCTGTACAGGACATCGGTATTCGACTTGCCGCAACCAATCTTGCAGCTTTTCGGGTGAGGCATCCGATGTGGGTTTGACGACCACGCCGATGTGGTTGAAACCTGCGCGGTTGTGGGTTGGAATCCCATTGTACTTGTCGGTGTCGAGGTCGGCAGAAATCTCCACCTGCAATGACTGCAGGTCGATGTCGAGTTCCTTGGCGACGAGTTTGCCGACTGCGTTGATGCATCCGGCAAATCCGGCGAGGATGTACTCGATCGGGCTCGGGCCTTCGAGGTCGGAGACTTTTGGGTTTTTGCTGATCCTGATGTCGAGGTTTCTGGCCTTGACGATGAATTGTTCATTATTGGTGGCATAGCCCAGGACGTTTACGGTTTTTGTGCTCATGATTTTAGGCGAGTTGAGGGTTCTTAATGTTATGGAATACGGCTTTGAGGTCGGCTTTGAGGTCTTCGATGTCTTCGAGACCGACCGACAGGCGGATCAAGTCCTTGGTCACGCCGGTGGCGATTTGCTGTTCTTCGGACAATTGCTGGTGCGTCGTGCTCGTCGGATGGATGATCAGCGATTTGGTGTCGCCGATGTTGGCGAGCAATGAAAATACCTTGGTTTGGTCGGCTACCTTGCGCGCCGCATCGAAACCGCCTTTGAGCCCGAAGGTCACGATACCGCTTTGTCCTTTGGGCAAATACTGTTGGGCCAGCTCATGGTATCGGCTCGACGGCAAGCCTGGATAATTGACCCAGGCGACTTCTTCCTGTGCTTCGAGCCACTCAGCCAATGCCAACGCATTTTCGGAATGCTTCTGGATTCGCAAGGGCAAAGTTTCCAATCCTTGGATAATCTGAAACGCATTGAACGGACTCAGTGCGCCGCCGAAATCGCGCAACCCTTCGATGCGTACTTTGGCAATAAAGGCCGCATTGCCAAGCGCTTCGTGGTAAACCAATCCGTGGTAGCCTGCCGATGGCGTGGTGAATTCGGGAAATTTTCCGTTGCCCCAATCAAAAGTTCCCGCATCGATAATGGCGCCGCCGAGTGAGGTTCCGTTTCCAGAAATGTATTTCGTCAACGAATGGATGACGATGTTCGCGCCGTGTTCGATTGGATTGAGCAAAAAGGGAGAAGGCACGGTATTGTCTACGATAAATGGCACCTTGAACGCTTGGGCTTCATGGGCAATTGCTTTGAGGTCGAGTACATCGAGCTTGGGGTTTCCGAGCGCTTCGGCAAAAAATACGCGGGTATTTTCCTGCGCAGCCTTCGTGAAATTCGACGGATTCGACGGATCGACAAAGGTGGTCGTGATGCCCAACCGGGGCAACGTCACATTCAAGAGGTTGTAGGTTCCGCCATAGAGGCTGTTCGAGGCGACGATGTGGTCGCCCGATTGCAGCAAAACGAGCAAGGCCGTAGCCAAAGCCGAAGTTCCCGAAGCGGTGACTACTGCGGCGATTCCACCTTCGAGCGCAGCCAGGCGCTGTTCGAGGACATCGTTGGTTGGATTGTTGAGCCGGGTGTAGATGAAACCGGGTTCGGCGAGCCCAAAGAGATTGGCCGCGTGCTGGGCATCGTTGAACACATACGAAGTGGTTTGGTAAATCGGCACGGCGCGTGTTCCTGCATTTTTGGTGACATCGTGTCCGGCATGTAAGGCATTGGTGGCAAATTTTTGTGTACTCATGATTTCTGGATTTTAAAGATTTGTGTTGATTTGAATTCGTGTGAAAAAAAAAGCCCTTTTGGAGGTTTACCAAAAGGGCTTGCAGTTTTGAACTATAACTGGAGATTTAACTCGTTGACCTTTGGCAATAGCGGGTTGGACGCATACACATCATAAAATATTTTTTCATCATTTTGGTTGCTATTGACTTCATTTGGATTTTAGGTTTTCTGATTTGTTTAGGGTTGATTGAAATAAAAAAGCCTCCCGGTTGGCGGAAGGCTTTTGCGATATATTTTTAAATTTAAAAATTATGCAATAGTGCGCTCCGCGGAAAGTTTCCACATCTTACGACACATATAGCACATTGTAAATTTCATTTTTTCTCTGTTTTTGGAGTGACAAACTTCTGAACTATTTTTGGATTTTTCGCAACCCAAAATCAACTTTAACACTTTTTCAAAAATCGGAAAATACAAAAAAGCCCGCCATTGCTGGCGAGCTCATTTTTTGCTTTTTATAAAATTTTAATTTTTAACAATTTTGGCGGTTCCCGAACCTTGATCGGAAATCACTTTGACGCAATAAACCCCCGATGCCAAATCGGCGATGTTGATTTGCATTTCCGAAACTTTGTTTGAAAACTGTTTGATGGTGCGTCCGTTGACATCGGTAACCAAAACCGAGTTGAAGACGGTATTGTCGTTGTTTTTAATGGTCAGTACCTCATTCGCCGGGTTGGGGAAAATTGTAAAATGCCGCTTGAAGAAATCTTCTGTTCCCAACGTACGCTCGATCGAAAACAAATCGACCCCAACAATATTACTGTTGGTTCCTTGCGTTCCGCCATTGGTTACAAAATAGCGCAGCGCAATCTTGCAATCGGTCGGGGCACTCAATCCGCTAATGGTATATTCGTATAACGTCCAGCTTGTCGGGTAACCTGTGGTGGTAAGCGCCTCGTTGATGGTGAGGCAAAGCGTGGTAAAATCACCAACAGAATTGGCCCCCGAAGGCAAAGCGGTGGCAACCCCATTGGTACTGATGCGCATTTCGAGACGGTCCGGAAAAGTTACCGCAACCTGTCCCACCGGCAAACCTACCCGTGAAAAAAACCGAATAACATCGCCGTTTTCCAACGAAATGTTTGGAGAAATCAGCCAATTGCTGATGGTTCCGTTTCCTTGCGCGCTGGCACTGTTGACCATCGCGAAGGACGTTGGATCGCCATTGAAAGCACCGGCATCGAATTGCGTCGTGACCCCTTGCCTCCAGGTACCTATTCCGACCGGTTCGCTTTGATTGGTACGTGTCCAGCCGATACCGGGAACCGTATCAAAGTTTTCGATCAGGATGTATTGTGCATGGGCGGCAACAAAGGAAAACGATAAAGAAAGTACGAGTAATAGTTTTTTCATACGTATGAGGTTTATATTCAGGATGTAAATAAAGCAAATTTTATCCAAAAAACAACAATTCACAAAAAAAGCCTGCCTCATTTTCAAGAGACAGGCTTTCCGATTCGTTTGGAAACGATATTATTTTTTGATGATTTTTGCCGTTCCGGTTCCTTCCGAAGAAGTTACTTTGAGGAAATACATTCCAGCGTTCAAATCACCGATGTTCAATTGTGTATTGGCTACGCCAGCAACATTCATGTTTTTCACCACTCTTCCGTTGATGTCGGTCAATTCCACATGGTTCAAAGTCATGTTGGTTTTTGAGTTCACGTTCAACACATTGTCTGCCGGGTTAGGGAAAACTTGGAAATTAGTAGTAAAGAATTTGTCTGTGCTCAAAGGAGATACCGTTACAGAAACGTTATCGATTTCCATAGTGAACTGATCTGTTACGCCCCAATGTCTGAAGCAAACATACATTTGTCCGCCAAGGAAATCTGACACATCAAGCGTTCTTGTGGTCAAAGTATTTACCCCCGCCAATGACGCTTCGTGGTGTGTAGTGCTTGAAGCCAACATCGTAGCCACATCCGGAGCCGTTCCAATATAGCAAGTATATTGTTCCAAATCCCAAGACGCATCGATGGCCATTACCTGCCAAGACAATTCCACAGTAGCCGTACCAGGGAAGAATCCGCTCAGGTCGATGGCCGGTGAAAATACATAGTTGTTAGGTGTCAAAGGCACCGCTTGCCATGAAGCAGAGCGCAATACTGGTGTTCCTACTGGATTACCGTCGTTGTCCTGGATTTGAACCACACTCCAGTTTCTTCCGTCACCGTCGGCATCCGTTACAGTCCACGGAGTAATGTCTCCGTCATCAAAGTTATCGCTAAACACTACCGTTTGCGCATTTGCGTTAACCAAAGAAGCAAGCATTAAACCTGCGATAAGTAAAGTTTTTTTCATATTTTCTATTTTTGATTAATTTAAGAGCAAATCTAAACAAAAATATCAGAAATAAAAACAAAGCAACCTTTTTTAACGGCTAACCTTGTTAATTTAAGTATTTTACTGTTGCATTCTGAATATTTTTCCCAACACCCCTTGTTCTTATCGAGGGCTTCCAAAAATTAAATCCCGAATTATTTTTTCAATTCGAAAATGGTTTCATACATTTGCCAACGAAAAAATCAAGAGGAAAGATTTGAACTGATTGCAACCTCAGGCACAGCAAGTGTTGTGTCATAAAAATGCTAAAGCAGACCCTTCTCTTTAGCGCATTTGGCGATTCACTTCTTTCCGTTAATTTATAAAAATTCAATTTATTATGGCTTATTTATTTACGTCGGAATCCGTTAGTGAAGGACATCCAGACAAAATTGCCGACCAGATTTCGGATGCTTTAATCGATAACTTTCTCGCTTTTGACGCTACTTCAAAAGTGGCCTGCGAAACTTTGGTAACGACAGGGCAGGTAATTTTGGCCGGCGAAGTAAAATCCAAGACTTACCTCGATGTGCAGCACATTGCGCGCGAAGTGATCCAAAAAATCGGATACACCAAAAGCGAGTACATGTTCGAAGCCAATTCATGTGGTGTGCTTTCGGCCATCCACGAACAATCGGGTGACATCAACCAAGGGGTAGAGCGCGCCAATCCTGAAGACCAGGGTGCAGGCGACCAAGGAATGATGTTCGGTTACGCCACCAATGAAACCGAAGACTACATGCCATTGGCACTCGACCTTTCGCACAAATTGTTGCAGGAGCTCGCGGCTTTGCGTCGTGAGAACAACGAAATCAAATATTTGCGCCCCGATGCCAAGTCGCAGGTGACTTTGGAGTACGACAACAACAACAAACCGACACGCATCGACGCGATCGTGATCTCTACGCAACACGACGATTTCGACGAAGAAGCGACGATGTTGGCCAAAATCAAGAACGACCTGATTTCGATCTTGATCCCGCGCATCATTGCCAAATACCCGCAATATGCCCACTTGTTCAATGACAAGATCCAATACCACATCAACCCGACCGGAAAGTTCGTCATCGGCGGACCACATGGTGACACGGGATTGACCGGAAGAAAAATCATCGTAGACACTTACGGCGGAAAAGGTGCCCACGGCGGCGGCGCTTTCTCAGGAAAAGACCCGAGCAAGGTAGACCGTTCGGCGGCTTACGCAACACGTCACATCGCCAAAAACCTCGTGGCTGCCGGTGTAGCCGATGAAATCCTCGTTCAGGTTTCTTACGCGATCGGCGTAGCCAAACCAATGGGTATTTTCGTCGAGACTTACGGTACTTCGAAAGTAAATTTGACCAACGGTGAAATCGCGAAGAAAGTCGAGAGCATCTTCGACATGCGTCCGTACTTCATCGAGCAACGCCTCAAACTCAGAAACCCAATCTACAGCGAAACGGCTGCATACGGACACATGGGTCGCAAACCCGAAATCGTAACCAAAACCTTTACTTCACCGGGCGGCAACAGCAAAACGGTGGAAGTGGAATTGTTTACTTGGGAGAAGCTGGACTTCGTCGATAAAGTAAAAGCTGAATTTGGATTGTAATAGATTCTAAATCGCATTTGATATTCGAAAGCCTGCATTTAGCGGGCTTTTTTATTTACTTCGTACAGTTTTCGCTTCGCTCGAGTGGGAGCTATTTCCCGCTTTCCGTTGCAATCTTTTACGCTCGTTCCTCGCGCAAAAGGATTTTCACTGCAATCGGGGCTAGTTCTCAACTTTTGCCTCGCCGCAAAAGTTGCAAAAAGGCGGAGCGGCACGCCATCTTCGCTAAAAATCAAATTCGTTTGCTAAGCCAGCCAAACTCGGCTGCGCCTCAAACAGCGGCCGGCTCTTGACGCGCTCTCATTTGATTTTCTTGACGCTCATCTGACGAATGCCGCACCAGTCAGGAATTGTATATTTTATTTTTGGCTTTTTACAAAGCGCCAAAAATCTGCCCAAGAACCTTTACCGTCCAATTGACGACCGACGTCACCTTGACGTTCAAAGCGGAAATTTGATTCGATTTTTACAACTATCGTTCTTCGTGAGGTTGCGCGCTTTGATTGTGGCAGGCGGGCACCTGCCGTTTGAAGATGGCGTAAAAATCAAAAGCTGTCTGAGCGAAGCGAGTTCTTTTGATTTAGCCATCGAAAACGAGCTGGTCGCCGAACGATTGCGCGCCAGGCATTTTTGCTTCTTTTGTTGCCAGACAAAAGAAGGCCCTCGCGGCAGCGATAGCCCCGATTGAAACGGAAATCCTTTTGCATTTGATAGTAAGAGGAGGACTGCCAGCGGCAGTCAGGTAAATCTTGAAATGCAAAAGATTGAAGTGGAAAGCGGGAAACAGCTACAAATTATACTTCAAAGAAAAAATCAAATACCGCGGCTGCACCACATACTGCGACGTGCGCGTCGCAAACTGCGTAAAACTGTCGTCGTTGAGCGAAGTCGTGTTGAGCAAATTCGTCGCCGAAATCTTGTATTCCCACGGGCTGCCTTTCTTTTGGTAGATCAGGCTCGCGCTCAGGAAATCGTATTCGTTCTGGATCGAATCGTCGGAGTTGTTGTAGTGGTAGAATTCGTATTCCGAAACGAGCGAAAACGCCTCAAGGAAATAGTAATCGAGCTTGGCCGATGGGCGTTGCGTGTAAAAAGTCGCCTGCTGGTAATCGTTGACCGTGAGGTTGTATCCGATTTCAAGATTCGGCCAATGCTTGTAATTGGTAGAAAACTTGGCCGTGTAGCCTTGCGTGAACGATTCGGTGGTTTCGGGGATTTCGATCCCGCCAAACGGCACGCGGATGTTGTTGAATTTTGACCAGTTGAGCGCCACATTGACCGATGCTTTGTACTTCCCGAACGAACGTCCGTAATTGGCCACACCGGTCAGCATCCCGTCGGCGAAATAAGCGTTGTAAGGCGTCGAGAATTGGTTGATGTCATCAAAACTCGCACGCGTCTTGACGGCGTCCATGCGACGGCTGTAATTGACGAATCCGAAAATATTCGTGAAGTTGAACATATTGTACTTGAAATACCGCAACGAATGCGTCTGCACCAAGGCGTTTTCGAGCAATCGGTTGCCACGGAACAACGAATTGTAACTGCCGAGCACATAGCCTTCGGCAAGTTTGGATACATCGGTAAATTCGGTCGTCATGGCGTAATTGTAGGTCAGCGATTCCGATTTCTTGATCTGGTAAATCGCATAGACATCGGGCAATACACGAAAGAAATCATCCTTGGTTTTTCCGACCGGGAATTGGGTGTTGTCGGTGCGGTACTGGTGCAGGCTCAAACCGGGATTGAACGTAAACTTGCCCATGATCCATTTGAAATGCAGCCCGAGGAAAACATCGTTGAAACTGTAATCGACGTGGTTTTGCGAGTCATTTCCCTGCGCCGTCGTTTGGTCTTCCAACCGTTGAAACAGATTCGAATCGAAATCCTGCCGCGACCAGGTATCGCCGAGCGTAATATTGAGGTTGCTCTTTGGCGTGAGCATGTAATAATAATCGAACTTGGCATCAATCTTATTGGTCTTGACCAAACGGTCCTGATTGAGGTCGTAACGCGATTGCACCACCGGAAACAATCCTGATTCGGGAAACGGGTTCAAACCCAGATTCGCTTCATAAAACGGATCTTCTTCCTGGTACAAATGCTGCGCCTCGATGGCAAAAACGTGTTTCTCGTTTTTGGTGTAATACAGGTTGAAATTCTGGTTGAACGAAACCGGGTCCTGTTTTTTGGTCGTGTGGATGTATTGGTTGTCGAGGTTGCTCTGCGAAAACAAATCGGTGAATTCATCCTGTTTGGATTTCTTGAGCAAACCGTCATAATCGATCTGCAGCGCGGTGCTTGGCTTGTAACTCGAACTGAGTTTGAACAATCCGAGGTTGCTTTTCTGGTGCGTCGCATCTTGGGTATTTTGCACCGTGACCGCATCGGACTGTTCCAAAAGCGGGAAATTGCGGCGTTCCATCCGTGTCTTGGTTTCGAGTTCGGTCGTGGTCGAGGAAACGATGGCAAACCCGCTCAAACTCCATGCTTTGGTTGGATTGTACGAGAAATTGGTCGCGCCGAATTGCGTCTCGATCTCCTTGGCGCGGTTGTTCCTGAGCAAGGTCAAACCCAAATCGTTCGAACCGATGTTGAACGATGTCCCGCCCTTGCGCATGAGGTTCTTGAAACCGCCCGTAAACTTGAAATAATCCTGCGGCGTAAACGGCAATTCGCCGATGTTGTTGAAGTTGCCGATCAGGTTGATGCTGTATTCGGGGCTGTAATAAAACAATTTGGGATTGATGATGTAGCGGCTCTCGTCGTGCCCCACGCCTATTCCGGCATTCAAATCCCCGAACCAGAAATTCTTCTTGCCTTCCTTAAGCTTGATGTTCATCGCGACGCTTTCCTCATTGTTCTCGAGTCCTTTGAGCGCGCCGATTTCGTTGTAGTTGCGCAACACCTGCACTTTATCGATCGCATCGGCCGGGATGTTCTTGACGCCGAGTTTGGTATCGCCGTCGAAAAAATCCTTGCCTTCGACCATGAGTTTCTGCACCTTTTTGCCTTCAACTTCGACCTGGCCATCGGCATTGACTTCGACCCCAGGCAATTTTTTGAGTACGTCTTCGAGTTTGCGTTCGGTGCCCGATTTGAACGAATCGGCGTTGTAGACAATCGTATCGCCTTTGATCGAAACGGGCATTTCGCGTACGATTTCGACGCCCTGCAATTCCTGGTTTCCGGCTTCGAGCGTGATGTTTTGGGAGAGATTTTCGGATTTCGTCGAAACCGTAATTTCCTTGGTTTGCATCCCGAGGTAACTCACGCGAACCGTATAAGTCGAATGGACTTTGAGCGTAAGCTGGAAACGGCCTTTGTCGTTCGTGATCGCATAGGAATCCATTTCCTTGGTCACCGAATGGACCGCCATCACATTGGCCATCTCAAGCGGCTTGCCGGAATTGTCAAGAATAAATCCGTCGAGTTTGATGTTCTGTGCAAACGAAATTCCCGAAAAGAGGAACAGGAAAAACAACAGCGCTTTTTTCATGACCGCAATTGAAGATTTATTGTCCGATTCGCAATTGCATCCCGCCATTGCGCCCTTGCATTTCGCGCAGTTCTTCCATTTTCTTGAGTACGATTTCGTCGTATTCGGCCTGGGTCACGATCTTGCCGCCCGTTGGTGCCTTGATGACCGCTTTGTCTTTGGGATTGAGTACGATTTTGGAACACAGGATGATGGTTTTTCCGTCATTGGCTTCGAGGATCAGACCCGGCAAGCCCCAATAATTTTCGGGTCCTTGGTTGACCGGAATTTCAGGCGTGTACCAAGCCGTGACGGTCACATTATCGGGAATTTCGATTTCTTCCATGATGCTCGTGGTTTTCTGTTTCCCATCGGTTTGGTTGGTGGTCTTGGAATCTTCTTTCTTGGCGTCTTTCGGACGGAAATTGCGGATGTCCGATTTGCTCGCCGGACGCACCGCCGTGGCCTTGAAACAGGTATAGCCTCCAATTTGTTTGGTCTCCGATTCCATTTTCCATTTGAGCGTCGTGAGCGTGTCTTTTACGAGAAACTCCTTGCCCATGAATTCCTTGTCGACCACATAACTTTTGTCCTTGACATTTTTATAATACGTTCCGCCGCCTCCGGTCATCGAGGTAATCATCTTGAATCCGGGTTGGCCTTGGCCGGGCGCGTCGAGTTTTTCTTCTTCTTTGTAGATCGAACTCGTTTTGTCAAAGTTGAGTATGAAGGTTTTCTCGAACATCTGCTTCATCGCATTTTCGGCCATCGCACGCATTTCGGGCGTGATGTCTTTGTTGCCTTCGAGCCGGGTCTTGAATTCGGAGGTGCTGGTTTTGGATTCGTAGACCGCCATTCCTTGAAAATCCTGCGCCTGGAGGTTCAAAAAAGCAAGTATCGAAAAAGCTAAAAGAAAGAATTGTTTCATGACAAAATCGTTTTTACAAGGCAAATATGACGAATGCGATTGGGTTATGTTACCAAGTTTTTGTTAAAAGATTTGGCTGATTGTTTGGTTTCGAAACGATTCGGCTGTATTTTAGCGAATATGAAAATCCGTTTGTTCCTGTTGCTTTTCTTTGGCGCGCTGGCGACACATGCCCAGCAAAAAATCACCCTGACCGCTTCGGGAACCGAAATGTTGCAGGCCGATGCTTTTGTCGGTTACGACAATTTCGGCGCGTCCTATTTCATCAAGGACAATGTGTTCTGCAAAAAAAACGCTAACAGAATCCTCGAATACAAAAACCTCGCGTTCGGCAAGATCAAGTTGGCCGACATCAAGAATCCGTTGCAGATGGTACTGTTCTACGAGAATTTCAACACGGCGGTTTTGCTCGACAACCAACTCAACGAAACGCAGAAAATCAATTTTTCACAAAACACCGTACCGATTGTCGCACTGACGACCGGAATGGCATCGCAAAATCGTTTGTGGATCTACAACAGCCTGTCGCAGAAAGTGGGTTTGTACGATTATCTCAGGAACGATTACCGCGAAATCACCGTGCCGTTGAGTGTCAAGCCAATCCATTTCAAAACCGATTTCAACTATTTTTATTGGATCGACGAAAAAGGCCAGCGTTATGCCTGCGACATTTACGGCAAGATCACTGCTTACGGAACATTCACCGCGTTTGACGATTTTGCCATCGCCAATGACCGGTGGATTTTGTACACCCGAGCCGACAAACTATATGCTTTCGAGGCCAAAACCGACAAAACATATCCGCTCGACATTGCTGAAAAAACGTTCAAAAGTTTTCAGTACCAAGCCCAAATTTTATCTATTTTTACAACAGAAGGAATTAGCAATTATAAAATCACATTACCGTAATGCACATAGCAGTAGCAGGAAACATTGGCGCAGGAAAAACAACACTCACACGATTACTGGCGAAACAATTCAAATGGGAACCGCATTTTGAAGATGTGGTAGACAATCCGTATCTCGATGACTTTTACCACCAGATGGAGCGCTGGTCGTTCAACCTCCAGATTTACTTCCTCAACAGCCGTTTCAGGCAGATTCTGCAGATCCGTGAAAGCGGCAAGAAAATCATCCAGGACCGGACGATTTACGAAGATGCCCACATTTTCGCGCCCAACCTGCATGCGATGGGACTCATGACCAACCGCGATTTCCAGAACTATTCGTCTTTGTTCGAATTGATGGAATCGCTCGTCGAAGCACCCGATATGCTGATTTACCTCAGAAGCTCAATTCCAAATCTCGTGGCGCAAATCCACAAACGCGGCCGCGATTACGAAAACTCGATTTCGATTGATTATTTGAGCCGCCTCAACGAACGGTACGAGGCTTGGATTCAAACCTACAACAAAGGCAAACTGCTCATCATCGACGTGGACAACATCGATTTTGTGAACAATCCAGAAGATTTGGGAATGATCATGAACAAGATCAACGCGGAATTGAACGGCTTGTTTTGATGAAATACGACCAAATAAAACAATTCCTCACAAAAACCGAAGACCAAACCGACAGCAATGTCCGGAAAATACTCAATGCGCAACAAGCGGATGAATTGCAACAATCGTTTCCCAATCTCCCTTCCGAATACATCGATTATTTAAAAGGAATTGGCGCGGGCAGTTTTTTGCAGAATCGGTTTATGGTGTATGAAAGCCCATTGGACCTGAGCGCTATTGGCCTGAACGAAATTTACCCCTCAGCCTCCCATATTCATTTCTTTGGGGACAATTTCGCAGGGGACTTTGCCGGATTCGATCTGTCCCAAAAAGACAGTTTGGTCATCGAGCTTTGGCACGACACGGGAGAGCTCAACTATACCAACAAAAAATTCCAGTCCTACATCAAGGAACAAATGCAAGACGACGAAAAGGAAACCGCAGTAAAGCCTTGGTGGAAATTTTGGTAATCCAATAATAAAAAAGAAAAGCCCCAGTTTCCTGAGGCTTTTTTATTTGAAGCAATTAGAGTTTTTATTCAATCACAATTTTCCGCACTTCTTTGTGGTCGCCGCTTTGAACAGTCACCAGATAAATTCCGGCTTGTGCGTTATGCATTTGAATACGCTCATTGAAAAGACCGGTGTTTTTATACGATTGCCCAAAGATTTGTCTGCCGCGGATGTCATGCACCGCCACTTTTACTTCCTCGGTTGAATGGTTCTTGAATTCGATGTTGAAATCGCCATTGTTCGGGTTCGGGTACAACGCAAATTCGGTGAATTGGTTTTCGGCCACACCCAATGGCGCCGTGCTGCACACATTGAGACTCCAGTTCAAGATGGCGCCACCGTCTTGGTTGGCGTTGTCTATGACGCGTAAAGTCCAGGTTCCTTCGGTATTTTGTCCGTTGAAAGCCGACAACGCTTCGAATGGAATGATTGTCCCGCCAACAGCCGGATTGTTCGCGCACGCCAAAACCGTTCCCGCATCGTCGAATGTTGCAATCACGTCATTGAGCGCCACATTGCCACATGGGCGGTCCACCAATTTCACTTGTGTTCCTGACGGACTGATCAAAATCACGGTCAGGTCGCGCACCCAAGTATGGTCGATATCAACCGTTACATTGAGGTCCGAAACCACCACGCCGCTTCCCGCAGGAACCACCAAAGTCGAGTTGACCGTTGGCGTACCGGTCGCCGTAATCGCCACAGGCACATTTGTAGAAGGCGTCGTGTTGCAGGCAATCAAACCGGTCTCGAAAGAGAAAGCCGCACTGTAGTCGCCGCTGCATGATGGATTCTTAGGCAAGATTCTCCAATAATAGGTCGTGGCCGCAGCCAAACCTGAAACCTCATAGCTATTGGTGTCCACTGTTTCGGTCATTAAGCCTGTGGTAAACGCCGCATCGGTGGCGATTTGTACCTCGTAAGAAGCCGCATTCGGGTTGGCATCCCAAGCCAAGGTCAACGTCGTTGGTTGCGTAATTGCACCATCGGCTGGAGCCGTCAACACAGATACCGGAAAAGTCTCAGCATACAAGTCATAGTACAATGTCAACGTTTTCACTTCTGAGCCCGCAGTTCCGGTTACCGTCATTTCATAATGCCCTGGTGTTGCACCCGCTGTATTGGCTACGTTAAAAGTAACCTGGCCAGGGCTCACGATCGGGTTCGGCGTAAAGGTCACGCTGGTTCCTGCCGGTTGCCCTGCTACCGTAAAGGTCGTTGGGTTGTTGAATCCGTTCAAGGTATCGTAACCAAAATTGTAGGCCACTTCGGTTCCCTGACAAGCGCTTTGCGTATCGGTTCCACCCACGGCTGAAATCACGAAAGTCGAAGCCGCAGTTGTAATGGTAAAGTTGGCATTGGAGATGTCGTAGAAAATGTGGTTGTGTCCTTTGACCATCACGCGGTTGCTTGTTCCCGGGACATCAGGAAAAACCACGGCTTGCAATCCGTCGTTTGGCACATTGTTGGCCAGTTCGATTGGATAGGTCAAACCGCCATCGGTGGAGAGGAAAATGTCTACGGTCGCTGCATTGACGCCATTGGCTGTCGTGCCGGCCACATTCCAGGTCACATCATAGTTGGTCCCCGCCATAATCGAGAAAGCGGTGTTTGGGGTATTCACTACAAACGGACCAGCCGCAGCCACCGTCGTTACTTTCATGAAATCGGATGAAGTCTGGCCGACTTGCAAATCACGGTCGCGGACGGTCAACACGAAATTGCATTCCCGTGCCACCGAACTGATCGCCTCCGAAGTAATTCCGCTAAAAACTGTAGTGAGCTGGTTGTTGAGTACACGTGCCAAAGGCGGCATGTAACGGCTTGGTGATGGCGTCGGGTCGTAAGACCTCCAGTTAGGACCGCCTGTTTTGGTTGGCGAAGCCTGACTGGCACCTCCGGTTTGTGTCGTGGCCGAATCGTTTTGTTCCCAGCAATACAACAACGCATCGCCATCGGCATCGGTAGCCGATCCGGTCAGGATGTACGGCGTGCTGATCGGGATGATGTAATCGCTTCCGGCATCAACCACCGGCGGTGTATTGGCCAGCGGCGTACGCACCGGGCAACTCTTGCCGACCATATTGTCCTGTACCTGCTTGATGCTCGCATAGACAAAATACGCATCCGAATGGTTGGCGATGTCCTGTGCCGTGATCCCGGCGTAACCCATAATCGTTGAACCCGAACCCGGCTCGACGTTTACGCCCGAACCTTCTACATTGTTCGAAAAGGTGTGGTTTCCACCGAACTGGTGACCCAACTCGTGCGCCACGTAATCGATGTCGAAATTGTCTCCCATCGGGATGCCATCGGCTGGTGAAGTGATGCCGCGTCCTTTTTGGTTGTTGACGCAAACGCAACCGATACAGCCTGCGTTACCGCCACCGCCAGTCGCCCCGAACATGTGTCCGACATCGTAATTGGCTTCACCGATATTGGCCGTCAGGGTTGCCTGCAACTGGTTGTTCCATTGTCCCATCGAAGTATAAGGATCGGTCGCCGCATTGGTATAGATGACCGAAGTGTTGTCGACCATCGTCATGTGGATCGCGAAATCCATCTCAAAAACGCCGTTGACACGGGTCATCGTGGCGTTCATCGCATCGAGCGCATCGGCCACTTCGCCTCCGAAATAGGCTGTATATTCTGCATTGCAGGACAGCGCCAAACGGAACGTCAGCAACTCCTGTGTATTCGAACGGTTCGTTTCACCGTGCACATCGATCGATTTGGCAATCGAAATGTCTTCGGTGGAACAGGTAAATGGCAGACTGCCTTTGTTTCTCGAAGCATTGTAAATGGCATATACGCTGCCGTCTTCCGAATAGGCTTCGATGAACTCGTTGCGCTTTTCGGTACGGAAGACCATCGCCTGGATGCCTTTCGGGCTTACACTCATGCGCACCACCGCTGTTCTATCGTCGATTCCTTTTCCTGCATAAGCGCGGATGTTTGGGAATTGTGCCTGCAGTTCTGGCGTAAAGTTGGAGGCTTTCGAGCATTTCGAAACGCTCGAGTTTGCCTTCGATATTTGGAAGTGAAATAATGACTCCGTTTTGGCGGATCGAAACATTGCGCGCAGGCGCATTTTGCAAAGTCTGCATCAAACCCTGCGGCTCGAGCCGCATGAGTTGGAATTCGGTCGGGAAAGACAGTCTTTCCGTATGTTTGGATGCCTTTAGGTTTCGGTTGGTCACACCCGTCCAGGCTTTATCCGTCTGGGAAAAACCGACCGCCGTGCAAAGCGAAAAGGCAAAGAGTAAAAAGGTTTTCTTCATGGTTGTTATGTTACATTAGTGTTAAGAAACCCAAATGTATCAATTTTTTAACTGCTTTTGGAACCGCCGCGTGTTAAATAAAAAAACCCCGCGAATAGCGGGGCTTTTCCAAATATTATCGAAAGATTATTCTTATTTTATCGAATCGATTTTGGCTTGAACTTCAGCCTCGGTTCCTTTCGAAAGTGAATTTCTCTTCTTTACCGTTGGTATTGATCGAAACGTTTGCCTTCACTTTTCCATCTACATTGGTTTTGTCGACCATGATGCTTTTGGAAACTTCTTCTTTTACGACAGCAGTAGCGGCAGCCATGTGTTCGCAAGTTGGGTTGGTGCAACCTTTGGCCACACACTCTTCTTTGGTCATTGACGTACATTTGCCTTCGGCTGAACAACAAGTAGCCATCGCGTGACCGTCTTTTACAGTGTGGCTTCCGTTACCCAAGATTGGTGCGATAACGAGTCCGATCAAACAAGACAATTTGATCAAGATGTTCATCGACGGACCTGAAGTATCTTTGAATGGATCTCCAACGGTATCTCCGGTTACAGCCGCTTTGTGCGCATCCGAACCTTTGTAAGTCATTTCGCCGTTGATCATGACACCTGCCTCGAAAGATTTCTTGGCGTTGTCCCAAGATCCACCCGCGTTGTTTTGGAACACCGCCCAAAGTACACCAGAAACGGTAACACCGGCCATGTAACCCCCGAGCATTTCAGCAATCAACAAATTGTCGTATCCGAGCAACATCGGCAACAAAACGATAGCAATCGGGAAACCGATGGTGAGTACACCCGGCAACATCATTTCGCGCAAAGCCGCTTTGGTTGAAATCTCTACACATTTTCCGTATTCCGGACGACCTGTTCCTTCCATGATACCTGGAATTTCCTTGAACTGGCGACGTACTTCGTACACCATGTCCATCGCAGCCTTACCAACCGAGTTCATGGCCAAAGCCGAGAACACCACCGGAATCATACCTCCTACGAACAACATCGCCAAAACCGGAGCCTTGAAAATGTTGATTCCGTCGATGCCTGTAAACGTTACGTAAGCCGCGAACAATGCCAATGAAGTCAACGCTGCAGAAGCAATCGCGAAACCTTTTCCGGTTGCAGCGGTTGTGTTACCCACTGAATCCAAGATGTCGGTTCTTGTACGAACTTCTTTTGGCAATTCGCTCATTTCAGCGATACCACCTGCGTTATCCGAAATTGGTCCGAATGCATCGATCGCCAACTGCATCGCAGTAGTTGCCATCATCGCAGAAGCCGCCAAAGCCACACCGTAGAAACCGGCGAAAGCGTAAGACGCCCAGATCGCACCGGCGAACAACAATACCGTTGGGAAAGTCGAGATCATACCTGTAGCCAAACCAGCAATTACGTTGGTTCCGGCACCAGTTGAAGATTTTTGTACAATCGCCAAGACCGGCTTCGTACCCAAACCTGTATAATATTCCGTAACCGATGAAATGACACCGCCTACGACTAAACCTACGATGGTCGCATAGAATACGCGCATCGAAGAAATGTCTTGCAAACCTTCACCGAAGAATTCCATCTTCATCGTTTCAGGCAACATGTATTTAACGAGAACAAAACAAGAAATCGCAGTCAATACGATAGAAACCCAGTTTCCAACGTTGAGTGCACCTTGTACTTGTTTTTCTTTGGCGTCGTTAGAGGAGATTTTCACGAGCATCGTTCCGATGATCGAAAATAAAATTCCGAAACCGGCGATTGCCATCGGCAACAAGATTGGACCGATTCCACCGAAGATGTCGTCGATTTTTCCACCCATATCTTTAATAACATAATTTCCGAGAACCATCGCAGCCAAAACCGTAGCCACATAAGATCCGAACAAATCGGCACCCATACCGGCCACGTCACCTACGTTATCCCCAACGTTATCGGCGATTGTAGCAGGGTTACGCGGATCATCCTCTGGAATACCCGCTTCTACTTTACCTACGAGGTCAGCACCAACGTCGGCCGCTTTGGTATAAATACCACCGCCTACACGCGCAAACAAAGCGATCGATTCCGCTCCGAGAGAGAAACCAGCCAATGTTTCGAGTACGACGGTCATGTCTTCGCCGTTGGTCCAAACACCGCCCATAAAGAAGTTGAAGAAGAAAATGAAGAAAGCGGTCAAGCCCAAAACGGCCAAACCGGCAACACCCAATCCCATTACGGTTCCACCGCCGAAAGAAACTTTCAACGCCTGTGGCAAGCTCGTACGGGCCGCTTGGGTTGTTCTAACATTCGTTTTGGTCGCGATTTTCATCCCCATATTCCCTGCCAAAGCCGAGAAAATGGCACCGAAAATAAACGCGATCACAATCAATAAATGGGTCTTGACGCCCGGCACGAAAGTAATTCCGGCCAACACCACGCTCGCCAATACGACGAAAATGGCCAATAAACGATATTCTGCTTTGAGGAAGGCCAATGCACCTTCGTAGATGTAATCTGAAATTTCTTTCATCTTACCGTCGCCGGCGTCTTGTTTCAAAACCCAGGCTCTTTTGGCTGCCATAAAGAGCAAACCTATTAATGCCATTACTATCGGCACGTAAATCATCATTGATCCCATAAAAGTAATTTTTGTTCTTATTTTAATCGCCTGCAAAAGTAACAAAACATTAACAAAAAACAACTATTGAAAGTGAAATTGTTTGCGCCTGATTTTAAAGCGAATAATCAATTTTGCGGTTGCGCTTGTTCAGGTAATGATGCCACAAAAGATAAGTGGCCATCGAGCGGTAGGGTGCCCAGTTTTGCGCCAGGGTTTCCATGTCTTCCCTGGTATGGATGTCGAGCAATTCCTTGATCGTATTGACCACCGCAATATCGCCGAGCGGAATGATATCGGGCGATTGCAGACAAAACATCAAGTAAATATCAATGGTCCAGTTGCCGATGCCTTTGAGTTGGATCAATTCTTCACGGACGACTTCGGCGGGTTTGTGCGGTAGGCTTTCCAAATCGATGGTTTTGTCGATAACCGCCTGGGCCAGACCCGAAATATAATTCGCTTTCTGACGGCTCACACCGAGTGCACGAAAATCTTCTACCGAAACGCCTGCCAATTGTTCGGGCAGCATTTCAGGAAATTGCATCTTGATTTTATTGAAGGTCGCCTTGGCCGAATCAATCGAAACCTGTTGCTCCAAAATAAGCAATACTAAGGTCTGGAAACCTTGAGGGCGCGACGGAATGTTCGGCACACCGAATGTTTCGATGATGGTTTGGAAGATTTTTTCCTTTTCCGAAAGGAAATCGATTGCTTCTTTCATATTTGTTTTTAGGAGCTATTCCCGCTTTCGCCTTTATCTTTTGCTTCGTAAACTCTGCAAAAGGATACCGGCTCTATCGGGGCTATCGCTGCCGCGAGGGCCTACTTTTGTCTGGCAACAAAAGTAACAAAAATGCCTTGCGCGCAATCGTTCGGCGACCTGCTAATTTTTAAGGCCGAAATTAAAAGAACTCGCTGCGCTCAAACAGCTTTTAATTTTTACGGCCATTTCAAATTGCAGGTACCCGCCTGCCACAATTAAATCGCGCAGCCTCACAAAGAACCTTTGTTGGTAATTGAAAATTTATAGTTCGCTTGAAAACGACACACGAGCGAAGCAAAAAGCTCCTTAGAAATAAAACCCAAACGAACCCTTCACCGCAAATTTCTGCGCATCAGGCATGTTCAAATAACTGCCACGCCAAGAGAAATCGATGCGAAACACCTTGAAAATGTTGCCGATTCCGGCGCTGTATTCCCAATAACCATCTCTTGGCGTCCGGTAAACCAAGCCCGAAGCATTGATGTCCTTGTTCGCTTGGGAGACATCGCCAAAAACACCACGGATACCAATAATCTCCCGCCAATTGAGCTTGCGCAGACCCGGTACGCGCGCGAAAATTTTGCCGTGGAAATTGTGCTCCCATTGAAAAGTAGCGTACTCGTCGGCGACAAATTCGTAGAAATTGAGGTTGCTGAACGTGTTCTCGATCGTAAAATAGGTTTGGTTTCCAGGCACGATGCTCATGAGTCCGAGCGGCACGGTACCAAAGGTTTTCCCGAGTTCGACAATGAAATTACTTCTTCCGATCGGCCCGATCAACCACGGCTGTTTGTAGTACAATTGCACTTTCTGGTAATCGAAATCACTGTCGGCGATGCCTTTGTAACCCGCGGCATAATTGACAAAAATGCGCGTATACGGATTGTCGACTTCGCTGCGCTCCACACCATAACCGACTGTTTTCCTGCCCGGTGTGTAATCGAGTTGGACGGCAGCCTCGAATTGCTTGACGTCGGGGCGTGTGGTCGTATGGGTGTCGTCGGTGTAATAATCGAGACGGAACGTAGGTGAAGCCGATTCGAGCGTGCGGTAGGAAAACTGCGTCCCGAAAACCAAATTCTTCCACGGCTCGATCTCAATCCCGAAAGTCGAGAGGTTGATGTTGGTGAGTTTGCCGTTGCTGCCCGAAGAAAACAACGAGGAGGAAGCGAAACTTCTGCCCAAAACATCATTCGTCGTAGTCAAGCTCGCGCCAATCTGTTCGATGTCGCGCCGATTGCCGCCCGAAATAATCAGTCGCGATTTTTTATCGATCATCCATTTTCCGGAAATGCCGTATTTGAATTTGTTGTCGTCAAAACCATAAGCCGTATAGCCTTGCAGACGCCACGAATCGTTCGGCCCGAAATAGGTCCGCCCGCCCGCGCGGATGCGGTAGCCTTCGACTTCATTGTACCCGAAAGTCGAAAATATCGGCCCGTAATCGAGCTTGAGCGATGGGATTTCGACATAGCCGCTGCCCAAAATCGACACATAATTGTACAGGCGCTGGAATTTCCTGACCGTCTTGAGCGTATCGAGCATCTTGTAGACGCCGGCTTCGTCCTTACTCAGTTTCTCGAAACGATTCTGTTCCCAGAATTCATCCGATTTGAGGTAAGCCGATTCATCGACATAATTGACTTCGGGTTTGTAAAAGTCCTCGGGTTTTTGCCGGTTGAACTTGTGGTTGCGGTAAAAGGTGGTTCGTTTGCCATAAACGCCTTTCGACTTTTCGCGTTTGTTGAGCGCGAAATCACTCATCATGTAATCTTTCGTGAGCAGGAACACCGAATCGTTCAAAACCTCAAATTCCTGTTCGATGTAAATGTCCTTGACCCAATTGATGTTGGCGCTTTTGGTCACCGCCATATTGATGCGCTTGATCGCAAAGGTCGTGTCATTGACCCAAAAATCGCCCTTGAAAGTGAGTTCGTTCTTGCGCCTCGGATAGAACACGATGTTGTAGCACCATTTGTTGTCAATGTAGGCCGTATCGGTCAACACGTAATTGTAGACGTCAATTCCGGTACGCGAGAGCGGGCTCGTAAAACCTTTGTCGAAAAACGTCAGGTAATTGTTGTAGATGTCATAATCGGAATACAAATCCTTGATGAACGCGATGATCTGTTGGTTTTGGCTGAAACCCGAATTCTTGTTGGCCTTGAGGATTTCCTTGACTTTTTTGAGTACGTTGTCGCCGTATACATTCGAGAGCGCTTCGTTGATGAAAATCGGCAGGTAGGTTTTCCCCGTCACATCGGAAGTATCGACCTGGTTGAAGATGAATTCCATGCCCTTGAAAATCCTGTTTTTCATAAAGGCCGAGTCGATCGAGTTCATGTCGAATTCCACCTTCTCGTATTTCTCCATCTGGTACTGGTTGAACATGTACAACCCATTTTTGCGTTTGCGCGCCCAGATTTTGCGCAGGATTTCGAGCGCCGGATTGTCCTTTTTCGACGTTTTCCCGGCATAGACCACGACTTCCTTGAGCTTTTGCCCGCCGCCGAGCTTGACGGTAAAATCGTAGTTGACCGCTTTCGGCAACGGCACTTCCTTGGTTTCAAACCCAACGAACGAAACGATCAAAGCGGTATAGGTTTTATCGGATTCGATATAAAAACGACCATCCTCATTGGTCACGATACCCTGATTCGACCCTTTGAACACCACGTTGGCATACGGCACCGGAAGATTGGTGTCGTCGAGCACGATCCCGCTGACCTTGGTTTGCGACCAGGCAGCAACGGCAAACGCAAAGAAAAAAAGCAGCGCTAACGGCAATCGGTTATTCATAGAGACAAAAAAACTTCACCATTTTTGTGATGAAGTTTCAAATATAGTTATTTCGGTAATTAGAAAATTAGAAAATGTGACAATTAGAAGATTAAAAAATCAAACAATTGGCAAATTCTCTAATTGCTTCATTTTCTAATTATTTTTTATACATCACTTTCTTCACCGCCTTAATCACATCCTGCGCATTCGGCAACCATTCTTTGAGCAAGGTCGGAGAATACGGCGCCGGTGTATCGGCAGTGGTGATGCGTTGGATCGGTGCATCGAGGTAGTCGAAGGCGCGCTCCTGCACCATATAGGTGATTTCCGAAGCGACACTTGCAAACGGCCAAGCTTCTTTCGAGCACCACCAATCGGTTGGTTTTCTTGACCGAGTTGATGATCGCATCGTAATCCATCGGACGCACGGTGCGCAAATCGATCACTTCGACCGAAATATTTTCCTTGGCCAATTCCTCGGCAGCGATTAACGCTTCCTTGATGATTTTTCCGAATGAAACAACGGTTACGTCTTTTCCTTCGTGCTTGATATCGGCGACACCGAGTGGCAACGTGTATTCGCCATCAGGCACCTCACCCTTGTCGCCATACATCTGCTCCGACTCCATAAAGATTACCGGATCGTTGTCACGGATAGCCGACTTCAACAAGCCTTTTGCATCATACGGTGTAGACGGAACAACCACTTTGAGTCCCGGCGTGTTCGCATACCAGTTCTCAAACGCCTGCGAGTGCGTCGCACCCAATTGTCCGGCAGAAGCCGTCGGGCCGCGGAACACCATCGGCATCGGGAATTGTCCGGCCGACATCTGGCGCATTTTCGCCGCGTTGTTGATGATCTGGTCGATACCTACCAAGGAGAAGTTGAACGTCATGAACTCCACAATCGGGCGGTTGCCATTCATGGCCGAACCTACGGCGATTCCCGCAAATCCAAGTTCCGCGATCGGCGTATCGATGACGCGTTTCGGACCGAATTCGTCAAGCATTCCCTTCGAAGCCTTGTACGCCCCGTTGTATTCAGCGACTTCCTCGCCCATTAAATAAACCGATTCGTCGCGGCGCATTTCTTCGCTCATCGCCTCGGCAATCGCTTCCCTGAATTGTATCGTTCTCATATCTGTATCAAATTTTGAAACGCAAAAATAGGAATTAAAAAAGAAATTATAGTCGTGATTTTATCTTTTTTAAGGAGCTGAATCCCGCTTTTCACTGCAATCTTTTCGCTCCGTCCCGACGCTTCGGGACTACGCAAAAAGGATTTCCGTTTCAATCGGGGCTAAAAACCACGCACGAAATCGATTGAAATGGTTAAAATATTATGCATGCATAATACTTTTATTCAAAATTATTTCATACTTTCGCGCCTGAAAACTCTTTTTTAAATCCTAAAAAATGAAAATATTAGTTTGCATCAGCCATGTGCCTGATACTACTTCCAAAATCAATTTTACCAACGGCGACTCCGAATTCGACACCAACGG
The DNA here is from genome assembly GCF_047602195.1 of Flavobacterium sp. Lineage (GTDB taxonomy): Bacteria > Bacteroidota > Bacteroidia > Flavobacteriales > Flavobacteriaceae > Flavobacterium. Next base: position 1,019,266 of record NZ_JASGHW010000004.1, on the reverse strand, counting down.
CGTGCAATTCGTGATCAACCCGAACGACGAATTCGGTTTGACCAGAGCCATCTGGTTCCAAGAGCAACAAGGCGCACACGTCACCGTAGTAAATGTGGGCGGCCCTGATACCGAACCGACCTTGAGAAAAGCACTCGCCATCGGTGCGAACGAAGCGATCCGTGTCAACGCGAACCCAACCGACGGTTTTGCCGTAGCCAAACAATTGGCCGACGTGGTCAAGAACGGCGGTTACGACCTGGTCATCGCCGGAAAAGAATCACTCGACTACAACGGCGGTATGGTTCCGGGCATGATTGCCGGAATCCTGGGCTGTAACTTCGTCAACGGCTGCATCGGCTTGACGGTGGAAGGCACAAGCGCCAAGGCGGTACGTGAAATCGACGGTGGAAAAGAAACCGTGACGACTTCGTTGCCTCTGATCATCGGTGGACAGAAAGGTTTGGTCGAGGAGAAAGATTTGCGCATCCCGAACATGCGTGGCATCATGACCGCAAGAACCAAAGCACTCAACATCGTGGAGCCGGCTGCAACGAACGCCGAAACCAAAGCGGTGAAATTCGAGAAACCGGCCCCGAAATCGGCGGTGAAATTGTTCAGCGCAGACGACATCGACGGATTGGTGAATGCGTTGCACAACGAAGCGAAAGTTATCTAAATTTGGACGATGCCCGCGTTAGGGATTGCAGTGGAAATCCTTTTGCGGCCGCAGCGCAGCGAAGGCCGTAAAAGATTGCAACGAAAAGCCCGACCCGAAGGGACACGAGGCTGATAAGCCGACTGCCCGAAGGGAAACGCCCAAAACATCGATTAAACGATTAAACAATAAACGATTAAACAGAAAAAATATGTCTATCTTAATATATGCAGAATCGGCCGAAGGAAAATTCAAGAAAGTGGCGTTTGAACTCGCCGCCTACGGAAAAAAAGTAGCCGAATCGATGGGAACGACCGTAACGGCGGTAACCATCAATGCCGGAGATGTTTCCGAACTCGGAAAATACGGCGTGGATAAAGTATTGAAAGTGTCCAGCGACAAATTGAACGGATTTACCGCAAAGGCTTATGCCGATGTGATCAAACAAGCCGCAGAGAAAGAAGGCACCAAACTCGTTTTGTTGTCATCGACGACCGACAGTTTGTACCTCGCGCCACTCGTGGCCGTTGGCTTGAACGCCGGTTTCGCTTCGAACGTGGTCGGATTGCCGGTGAGCACATCGCCTTTCCAGGTCAAAAGAAACGCGTTTTCGAACAAGGCGTTCAACATTACGGAGATCAACACCGAGGTAAAAGTCATCGCGCTTGCGAAAAACTCTTACGGTGTTTTTGAAAACAACGGTGCTGCGGCTGCGGAAGATTTTGCTCCAAGCTTGAACGATGCCGATTTTGGCGTGAAGACCGAATCGGTTGACAAAACCACCGGAAAAGTAACCATCGCCGATGCAGAAGTGGTCGTTTCTGGCGGACGCGGCATGAAAGGCCCGGAGAACTGGGGCATGCTCGAGGAATTGGCGGGTGTTTTGGGCGCGGCTACGGCCTGCTCGAAACCGGTATCCGATTTGGGTTGGAGACCGCACAGCGAACACGTTGGACAGACTGGAAAACCAGTAGCGACGAATTTGTACATCGCCGTGGGTATTTCAGGAGCGATCCAGCACATTGCCGGGATCAACTCGTCGAAGGTAAAAGTAGTCATCAACAGCGATGCCGACGCGCCTTTCTTTAAGGTAGCCGATTACGGGATCGTAGGCGATGCTTTCGACATTGTTCCTAAGCTCACGCAAAAATTAAAAGAATTTAAGGCAAACAATTAATATTTTTTTGTAATATTTGCCTTAAGGGCTATCTGGATGGAAAGTTCGGATAGCCTTTTTTGTTTTTTGGGGTTTTGGGATTGGGCAATGTTTCGGGTGAAGGCAAAATCGGCAGTTTTTCTGTAATTGGTATACTGCAAATAATGTTAGCTTCGCTTTAGGGAAGGGGGCAATGAAGTTATACCCCTACAAAACAAAAGCTACAGTTAGTTATAGAAAATCTGTACTTTTTGTTAAAGTTGAATTTCAACAACCATTGTCATCCAACATCAATCCGAAAACTTAATTTTTAGACAAAACATTTTACTTTCAATTAGAGATTGTATTTTTGCAGTATGAGTTTAGTAAAATTAACGATCAAAGGCATTTCGTACAGCCAGACCCAGAACGGGGCGTATGCCTTAATTTTGAATGAAGTCGACGGGGAACGCAAACTCCCGATCGTCATCGGTGCTTTCGAGGCCCAATCCATAGCGATTGCACTCGAAAAGGAAATCAAGCCACCGCGTCCGCTCACGCACGATTTGTTCAAGAATTTCGCCGACCGTTTCGACATTGTCGTCAAGCAGGTCATCATCCATAAATTGGTCGACGGGGTGTTTTATTCGAGCATCATCTGCGAACGCGACAAGATTGAGGAAATCATCGACGCGCGTACTTCCGATGCGATTGCGCTCGCGTTGCGTTTTGCGGCTCCTATTTTCACTTACAAGAACATCCTCGACAAGGCCGGGATTTACCTCAAGGCCAATCCTACCGATACCGACAAGAACCCCGAGGCGATGGACGACGTATTGTCGAATCCCGAAACTTTCGGCATGGAAGAAAGCAACCAAGCCGGCGAAACCTACACCAAACACAGTTTGTCGGAATTGCACGAATTATTGGAAGGCGCCGTCAACGACGAGGATTACGAGAAGGCCGCGAAAATCCGCGATGAAATTTCGAAGCGCGAAGCATAACAAAGTTTAATCGTGGAATCGGTTAATCGTTTAACCGGTATCCGCCAAAATAATTCGATTAAACGATTCAACAATAAAAACAGTTAAACATTTTGGGGCGTGCCACCGCCTGCGCAGGCTCCGGCGCTGTCAGGCTGTTCGCGGTGCACGGCACCTTGCTTCCATCCTTCACGCATCCGCTCCCCATTCCAATTGTTGAAAAACGATGGAAATCTGCATTCCCAAAATCGCTTTTTTAACAAACAAATTAAATACATTCGCATCTGTATTACGATTCAACGATTCAACGATTCAACGATTCAACGATTCAACGATTCAACGATTCAACGATTCAACGATTCAACGATTCAACGATTCAACGATTCAACGATTCAACGATTCAACGATTCAACGATTCAACGATTCAACAAATAAACGATTAACCCAAATGAAACAATACCTCGATCTAGTAAAGCACGTCCTCGAAACCGGAACCCAGAAAGGCGACCGTACCGGCACCGGAACCAAAAGCGTTTTCGGTTACCAGATGCGTTTCGATTTGTCCGAAGGTTTTCCGATGGTCACGACCAAGAAGCTCCATTTGAAATCGATCATCTATGAATTGTTGTGGTTTTTGAAAGGCGACACCAACATCGGCTACCTCAACGAGAACGGCGTCAAGATCTGGGACGAATGGGCCAACGAAAATGGCGAACTCGGTCCGGTGTACGGCCACCAATGGCGCAACTGGAATTCGGAGGAAATCGACCAGATCACTGAAATCATCGAGACGCTCAAGACCAACCCGAACAGCCGACGCATGCTCGTTTCGGCCTGGAATCCTTCGGTTTTGCCCGACACTTCGAAATCGTTCGCCGAGAACGTGGCCAACGGTAAAGTCGCGCTTCCGCCCTGCCATGCGTTCTTCCAATTCTATGTCGCCGACGGTAAATTGTCGTGCCAGTTGTACCAACGCAGCGCCGACATCTTTTTGGGCGTACCGTTCAACATCGCTTCATATGCGCTACTCACGATGATGATCGCACAGGTTTGCGGTTTGCAGCCGGGCGATTTCATCCACACTTTTGGCGATGCGCACATTTACAACAACCACATCGAGCAACTCGAATTGCAGTTGTCGCGCGATCCGCGTCCGTTGCCCAAAATGATTTTGAATCCGGAAATCAAGACTATTTTCGATTTTACTTTTGAAGATTTCACTTTGGTCGATTACGATCCGCATCCCCATATTAAGGGCGCCGTGGCGGTTTAATTTGCTATGAAAAAAATTGTCTTCTTTTTGCTACTTGCTTGGAGCGTTTCGGCACAAAATACCAGTGACCGGAAAATTTACCTCGACTCTACATTTGCAGAAACCACCGAAGACCGTCACCATTTTTATCGCATCGTAACCGACTACCACAAAAAACAATTGACCTACCACATGGTCGATTATTACAAATCGGGAAACATTTACTCCCAATGTTATTCCACCAGCAACAACAAGCAATCCCCGGTTGGCCAGTTGACCAAGTATTACGAAAACGGCAATAAAAAATCGATTTCCAGTTATGAAGACGGCGCCCTTACCGGTGCCTACACGACCTGGCACCAAAACGGCAATCCCGAAATGGAAGGCGAATATATTCCAATCGAAAGCGAAGGGATAAAACGTTCGGTCAAGGAGTCGATGCTCAAAATCAACCAGTTTTGGGACAGCAACAACCAGATCAAAGTAAAGGATGGCCACGGTTATTGCGTGATCGTCCACGACAAAGGCTGCGACGAGGGCAGCGTCAAAAATGGTGTCAAAGACAGCTTGTGGGCGGGCAGCGAGAATTTCAAGTATACGTATGTCGAAAAATACAAGGACGGCAAACTGGTATCCGGTACCAGCGTCGACCAAGACGGACAATATTTTTACACCTCCATCGAAGAACAAGCAGAATATCCTGGTGGCATCATCGCCTTTCCCAAATACGTCCAAAAGAATTTCCGCATTCCCGAGGTGCGCGGACTCAATGGCAAATTGGTCATTAGCTTTGTGATCGAGAAAGATGGTTCGGTTGGCGACATCCGAATCGTCAAAAGCATGGGCGAAGCGGCCGACAATGAAGCTACGCGCGTGGTGTCGGAAAGCCTGGCATGGAAACCGGGCAAAGTCAGGGGACGGAAAATGCGCATACTGTATTCGATTCCCATCAATATTGTAACCCCCGATTAACTTCGATCGGCTCAAGCAAAATGGGCCCGGCGTTCCTAAATCGCATTGACATGGTAAAATTTTTGTTGCTCCATTTCGGCTATTTTGCACTGTATTGCCTGCTGATTCCCAACACAGCAAAGGCACAGGAAGAAAACGACTATGTAATGTACCTCGATACGGTGGGACGTCTGGCGAGTGAAGAACACTATGACTACACCCGCGTGCTCAAAAACTTTTTCAGCCAAGGAAAAGCCTGTGTGGTATTCGACTACTACAAATCGGGACAACGAAAATTAGTGGGCACCTTCTCGGACAAATACCAGATGGTCAAAACGGGCGTCTTCATGACCTATTACGAGAATGGCAAACTGGAGTCGCAAATCAGCTACGAAGACGACCAGCCCGTCGGGAAATGCTATTTTTGGTATGAAAACGGAAGCAAAAAAGCACAATGTGAATTTGTCCAATTAAAAAGCAAAGAATATCCCGTACTTAAAGTGGAGCAATTTTGGTCGCGTATTGCCATTCAACGCGTGGTAGACGGCAAAGGACATTTTCAGGACGAAGACGAAACCTCAGCTTCGGAAGGCGAACTCTACAATGGCTTCAAGCACGGCGAATGGTGGGGCACCGATTACAAAGACGCCTTTACTTTTACCGAGATTTACAACAACGGGGAACTCGTTTCGGGCGTCTCAACCGATTCGATCGGGCAAAAACACCCTTATAAAAAAATCTACATTCCTGCACATCCGGTCAACGGGCTCGATGGACTTTACAACCATCTCGAAACCAAAATGAGGCACCACCAAAAAGGCAAAATGGACCAATTCTTCAGCGCGGTTCCTGTAGGCATCGTCATTGAACCTTCGGGAAAACCCAAGAACATTACCGTGTTGCAACACGTCAACAGCAACCTCAAAAGACAGATCATCAGTTTCATTGCCAGTTATGGCAACTGGGAGCCGGCGGTTTCGCGCGGCATAAAATCGGAAGTTTCGATGATCATCCCCATCTATGTAAGGCTCCAATAAAAAAATCCGCCCAAGGAGCGGATTCTTTATGAGGATGCTAAAGTACTTTTTACAAAGCCAGCACGCTGTTTTCGGCACCGGCAAAATCATTCCATTGGAACGAATCGGCCTCGGGCTCGTTGACGAAAGTACCATCGATGATGTATCTGAATTCGTAAGAGGCTTCTTTGTCGATGTCAAACGTCCCTTTGAAAGTTCCGTTTTTCAATTTTCCCAATTCGCCCGCTTTGGGATCCCAGTTGTTGAAATCGCCCACTACGGCCGCTGCGTTTGCTTCTTTTGCCTCCACGCTAAAAGTTACTTTGCAAACCGGTTTTGTCTTTACAAATTGTTTCTTGATCGCCATAACTATTTCATTGTTAGATTTATGCAGCAAAGTACGTCATTTCAAACCAAAGAAATTAGGCCGCTTTGTAGAATTAGAAAAATAACACTAAGGCTGTTATATTTTTTTTATATCATTAATTTTAAGCAATTTATATTTCGATATTGGAAAAGGAAATCGTTGCCGGAGTAAATTATCCGCAACTGCCCATAGGCTATTTTCAAAATAAATTTTATCTTTAAAACGCAAATTTGTCGCTTATGGAACTCGAACAACACGAACAATACGAATACGCACGCAAAAGGATCTTACAGAAAAAATACCTGTATTATCATTTTGTGGTTTTGGTTCTGGGCAGCCTCGCGATGTTTGCCGCGAATCATTTCATGCACATCGGCGAGCCACACCAATGGTACAAATTGGGCATCAGCGCTTGGGTTTTTATCTTCATTTTGCATTTCATCAACGTCTACATCACCAACCGTTTCATGAACAAGAATTGGGAACGGCAACAAATCGAACGGCTCATCGCACGACAGCAGAACCGCATCAAGGCACTCGAAAACAAACTGGAAGACGACCTCAAAAAATAACACATGATCATCCTCATAGCAGCGGTAGCGCTCAACAACGGACTCGGAAAAGACAACCGAATGATATGGCATTTGCCCGACGATTTCAAACGATTCAAGCGGCTGACGACCGGACACCATATTATTATGGGCCGCAAAACCTTTGAAAGCCTACCCGGTATGCTGCCCAACCGCACACACATCATTGTGACACGCCAAAAGGATTACCATCCCGAAAATACGATTGTGGTGCATTCGATCGAGGAAGCCATCGAATTGATTCCCGAAGGCGAAGACGGTTTTGTCATTGGCGGCGGCGAAATCTACCAACTCGCCTTGCCGCTGGCCGACCAACTCGAAATCACGCGCGTCTATGCGAGCTTTGAAGCCGATGCCTTTTTTCCTGAGATTACAGACCAATGGAAACTCGTCCGGGAAGAACCGCACGCGATCGACGACAAACACGCCTGGGCTTTTACTTTCGAAACCTACCGCCGTAAATAAAAAACATCCGCAGGACGCGGATGTTCTAAACTAAACTTGTAATGTTATCAAAAGCAGCCGGCTCTTTAAAACAGTATCTGGTAAGTTAAAATAAAAATGGCAACCGTCATGATGACTCCAGTGATGAAGATGATGAAGTTGGCCGTTTTTTGAGAATACATCTCAAAAAAACCTTTAATACCAAATACCACAAAGGTACTAAAGATAAAAAAAACTAAAATTTCCATAAACAAATTTAACCCAAAGAAGGTTTGTTTAACCACGCCACTAGTCTCACTTGAAAAGATCGTACTATTGACACTGCTTACAAGAATTAGTGAAATCACAAATGCCAGTATGATCCACTTGACTTCGGCTGCTACGATTCTTGATAACATCTTACAAAAATTTAGTGATTGATTGATGAGTGTAAAATTACATTGGTGGTTCAAGCTGCACAATACCCACTTTTTGGTATATTTTTTTCCTCACTAAATTTGGTTAGCGGCTCACTAAATTTGGTTAGTGGCATTTTGCGAGTGCCTGTCAAACCACTTGAAAACAAAGGATTTTCAAAAAACATAAAGTCGTTTCCTATTCCTTTTCTTTGTACTATATTTGTCGAAAATCCAAAATGTCAAAAAACGTCACTCCATATAAAACGTCGTCACTGAGCAAAAAAGAGCAAGTCGCCCAAATGTTTGACACCATTTCGGGCAATTACGACGGACTCAATCGCGTCATTTCTTTTGGTGTGGATGTCAAGTGGCGCAAGAAGGTTTTGAAGCTCGTTTCGGATAAAAATCCCAAAACCATCCTCGACATTGCCACCGGAACCGGAGACCTCGCGATTTTGATGGCGCAGACCTCGGCCCAAAAAATCATCGGACTCGACATTTCTGCGGGCATGCTCGAGGTGGGCCGCAAAAAAATCGAGGAAAAAAAATTGTCCCACAAAATCGAACTGCTACTCGCCGACTCCGAAAACATGCCCTTCGAAGACAATACCTTCGATGCCATTACTGTGGCATTCGGTGTCCGCAATTTTGAACACCTTGAAGTCGGGCTCGCCGAAATCCTGCGCGTTTTGAAACCGGGCGGTATTTTTGTGATTTTGGAAACGTCCAACCCAACGAAATTTCCATTCAAGCAAGGCTACGTTTTTTACACCAAATTCATCCTGCCGCTGATCGGTAAACTGTTTTCGAAAGACCAGTCGGCTTATGGTTACCTGTCGGAATCGGCATCGGTTTTTCCTTTTGGCGAGGCGTTGAACAATATTTTACGAAAAATTGGGTTTATAGACGTGGTTGCCATGCCGCAGACTTTTGGCGTGGCCACGATTTATGCTGCCTCGAAGAAATAATATGAAGAATATACTCCTTTTAATGGGCTTGTGCCTCGCCCTGACCGTCCACGCACAGCGCAACAACCCGATGCGCATTTTCAGCAAGGACCCGTTGATCAACCTCGAGAATTTCGACAAGCAACGTGTGCATTGGGGTTATTTCCTCGGATTCAATTTTTACGATTACAAATTCGATTACAAAACCGTCGCCCCAGACATCCTGGTCGACCGCACTACCGGATTCAACGTCGGTCTCATCGGCGATTTGCGTTTGCAGGAATACGTGCATTTGCGTTTTGAACCCGGATTGTATTATACCCAGCGCAACCTGACTTTTGCCGGTTTCAGCCGCCAGGCCGATGCCCAGCGCGAAGTCGGGGCGACTTACATCCATTTCCCGTTGTTGCTCAAGTTTTCGGCCTTGCGCACCGGAAACGTGCGTCCCTACTTGACGGGCGGCGTTTCCACGACACTCAACTTATCGAGCAACTCCAAATCGCTCGACGACAACAAACAAGGCCGTTTCCGCGTACAGCAATGGACCAAGAACTATGAACTCGGTTTTGGGGTAGATCTGTATTTGGAGTACTTCAAGTTTTCACCGTCGATCCGCGGCGTTTTTGGCCTGGGCAACGAATTGATCCCGGACAACGACCCGAACAGTCCGTGGACCGGCAACGTCAAGTCGATGAAGACGCGTGCGGTGTTGATCAACTTCGCGTTCCACTAATAAAGTAAGTAAGCCACGAATTTTTAAAATGTAATATTTTAATTCGTGAATTCGTGGCTTATTTTTAGGATCTCCGGAATTCGCTGAGCACAATCGCCGTCGCTGTCGCCACATTCAAGCTTTCTGTTTGCTGTAACTTCCCAAAACGCGGAATGGCGATCCTATTCTTGACGGTTTGTTCAATTTCATACGAAATCCCGTTGGCTTCGTTGCCAAAGATGACAATGCCTTCAGGGGGCAATTTTTCGGAATAGATGTTTTTCCCATCCATGAATGTTCCAAAAACAGGCAGCTTGGTGTTTTCGAGAATCGGTTTCAAATCTATGTAATGGATCGAAACCCGCGCGATCGAGCCCATTGTCGCCTGCACGACCTTGGGGTTGAAAATATCGACGGTCTCGGGCGAACACACCAATTGTTCCACCCCGAACCAATCGCACAAACGCAAAATCGTCCCTAAATTGCCGGGATCGCGGATGTCGTCGAGCGCCACGATGAGTCCTTTTTCTACCAATGGTTTTTGCTTTGGAATCTTGAAAACCGCCAGGCAGTTGTTGGCCGTACTGAGCGCGCTGATTTTGTTGAGTTCGCTTTCGCTGATGCGCGACTTTATGGAAGCCGATACTTCGGGAAACACATCGGCAGTTTCATACAAATGGTACAATTCAAAATCGGATTGCAGCAACTCGCCGATGACTTTCGCGCCTTCGGCAAAAAACAATTCGTTTGCCTGCCGGAACTTTTTTTGCTGCAAAGCCGTTATTAGCTTTATTTGGTTTTTACTAACCATAGAAATAATGTACTTTTGAATTAAATTTTGCGCGTCACTTGAGAAACACGGTTACAAAAATAGCTTTATTTATCCTAACCGGGGTAATTATATCGGCCTGCGATTCCGTGAAAAGGGTTCCCGACGGCAAAAAATTGCTGACCAAAAACCAGATTCTCGTCAACGGCAAAAAGGAAAACGCCGAGAACATCAACAACCTGTTGTACCAAAAACCCAACGGCACCATCCTGGGCTATCGTTTAAGGCTCAATATGTACAACCTCGCGAATCTCAAACACGATTCGACCTATCAGGCCAAATTCACGAGCAACCCGAACAAATACCGCCGCATGTCCAAATTCCTGTCGGCCAAGCAGGTCAATCGTTTGGGACAGTCGTTCTGGTATGCGGGCATCCACAATTTCCTGCGCGACACGGGCGAACCGCCGGTCATCATCGATACCAGCAGCACGCGCAAATCGGTCAAGCGTTTGAAATCGTGGTATTTCAACAACGGTTATTTCAACGCAAAAGCCGGCTTCAAGATCGACACCCTGGCGCCCAAAAAAGCGCGCATCAATTATTTGGTGACCACGGGCAATGCCTTTTTCCTCGATACGATCCGCACCTCGATCCAAACCCCGGCGCTCGATTCGATGTACCAGTCGCGCAAAACCGCTTCGTTCCTTAAGACGGGCAAACAGTACAAGACCGAGGATTTCGAAAGCGAAAGGGGCCGCGTGACGACACATTTCCGCAACAACGGCGTGTACAATTTCCAACAGAACTACATCAACTTCGACATCGATACCCTCAATGGGAATTTCAAGGCGAATGTCGATATGAAAATCAACAATTACACCTATCGCGAAGGCGATTCGGCCAAGACCGAACCGTTTAAGATTTACAAGATCAGCGAAGTCAACATCTTTACCGACTATGACCCGAAAAAAGGCAAGGAAATCACCGCCGACACGCTCAAACGCGTCTACAAGGATTTCAACCTGATCAGCCACAGCAAACTCAAATACCGCCCGAAGGCAATCACAGATGCGGTGTTCATCAACAAAGGCAACCTGTTCGCCGATTTCCGTACGACGCTCACCACGCGCTATTTGAGCAACCTGCGCATCTTCAATTACCCGACGATCCAATACGAAGTCGACAAGCGCGACACGATCAGCAATTCACTGATCGCCAACATTTACCTGACCCCGCGTGACAAATACAGTTTCGGGTACTCGCTCGATTTTACGCATTCGAACATCCAGGATTTCGGGATATCGGGGACGACCTCGTTCTCGATCCGCAATGTATTCAACGGCGCGGAAACCTTCGACATTTCGGCGCGTGGCAACATCGGTTCGTCGCGCGACTTGGCCAATCCCGATGACACCTTTTTCAACGTCTTGGAATATGGGGTCGACATGAAGCTCAATTTCCCGCGCATCTATTTCCCGCTCGGCTTCCTGTTTGACACCGACAAGGTCATCCCCAAAAACATGATCCCTTCCACGACGGTCAGTTTCGGTTTTGCCAAGCAGGAAAATATCGGTCTGGACAAGGAAAATTTTACGGGCGCGATGACCTACAACTGGACCCCGAAGCGGAATTCGAGCGCACGTTTCGATTTGTTCAACATCCAATACGTCAAGAACATCAATGTGGCCAATTATTTCAAGGTCTACAAATCTTCGTACAAAACGCTGAGCACGCTGGCCAATGTCTACAATGCAGATGCATCTTATTTTGAGCCCGGCACCAACGACCTCAAGATCGACGAAGGGACCGACGGTTTCATCAATGACGTGCTTGCGGGCAACATCGCCATGGACGCCTCCGATTTGAAAACGGTCAACAACATCAGCCAAAGACGCGCCCGATTGACCGAGAACAACCTCATTTTTGCCTCGAGTTTTACGTTCAGCAAAACCACCAAGAGCGACATCAACGACGAAAGTTTTTATGCGTTCAAGACCAAGGTCGAGGCGGCCGGAAATACTTTGTCTTTGATTGCTTCGGCTTCGAAAACGCTCGAAAACCAGAACGGGAACAACACCATTTTTGAGGTCGAATATTCCCAATACGCCAAAGGCGAGATCGAATACATCAAGCATTGGGATTTGCGCCGCAAGAAAGTCTTGGCATTTAGAAGTTTTGTGGGGATTGCGATTCCGTATGGCAATTCGAACAGCATTCCGTTTTCGCGCAGTTATTTCGCCGGCGGCTCGAACGACAACCGCGCCTGGCAGGCGTATTCGCTTGGACCGGGAAGCGTGGCCTCGCTCAATGACTTTAATGAAGCCAACCTGAAAATCGCCGTCAGCACCGAATTCCGGTTCAATATTTTTGGGCAATTCAACGGCGCGCTGTTTGCCGATGCGGGCAACATCTGGAACGTGCTCGACAACATCGAGGACGAAAAAGCGGTGTTCAGCGGCATCCAATCCTTGGAAGATACAGCGCTCGGAACCGGTTTTGGTTTCCGCTACGATTTCAACTTTTTTGTGATCCGACTCGATTTCGGATTCAAGACCTATAATCCGGCCGATACCGGTAACAAGAAATGGTTACGCGATTACAATTTCGGGAATTCGGTCGTAAACATTGGGATAAATTATCCTTTCTAGAATCGATTAAATTAGTATTTTTGTAATCCCGAATAGTCGGGATAATTTAAAACCCAACACAATGGCCCACAATATAAAACCCGGTGTCGCGACAGGCGATCAGGTTCAGGAAATCTTCCAATACGCCAAGGAAAAAGGCTTTGCGCTTCCAGCGGTTAACGTAGTCGGATCGAGCACCATCAACGGTGTTTTGGAAACGGCAGCCAAATTAAAATCTCCCGTAATCATCCAATTCTCGAACGGCGGCGCGGCATTCAATGCCGGAAAAGGCTTGTCGAATGAAGGCGAAAGAGCGGCTATCGCAGGTGGAATCGCAGGCGCGAAACACATCCACACTTTGGCCGAAGCTTATGGGGCGACCGTAATCTTGCACACCGACCACTGCGCGAAAAAATTATTGCCTTGGCTCGACGGATTGCTCGACGCCAGTGAAAAGCACTTCGCCGAAACCGGAAAACCATTGTTCAGTTCGCACATGATCGACTTGTCTGAGGAACCGATCGAAGAAAACATCGAAATCTGTAAAAAATACCTCGAAAGAATGAGCAAAATGGGCATGACGCTCGAAATCGAACTCGGGATTACCGGTGGCGAGGAAGACGGCGTGGACAACTCCGATGTGGACAGTTCTAAATTGTACACCCAGCCAGAGGAAGTGGCGTATGCTTACGAAGAATTGATGAAAGTGAGCCCGCGTTTTACGATTGCTGCGGCTTTCGGAAACGTGCACGGCGTGTACAAACCGGGCAACGTCAAGTTGACACCGAAAATCCTCAAAAATTCACAGGATTACGTACAAAACAAATTCAACACAGGAGGCAATCCGGTGGATTTCGTATTCCATGGCGGATCGGGTTCTACCTTGGAGGAAATCCGTGAAGCGATCAGCTATGGCGTGATCAAGATGAACATCGATACCGATTTGCAATTCGCCTACACCGAAGGCATCCGCGACTATATGGTCAACAACATCGACTACCTCAGGACACAAATCGGAAACCCGACCGGAGCCGATGCACCGAACAAGAAAAATTATGACCCAAGAAAATGGGTACGCGAAGGCGAAATGACATTCAACAAACGATTGGAACAAGCATTTGCCGATTTGAATAACGTAAACACCTTATAATTTCAGATTTTTGATTTTAGATTTCAGATTGTTCCACACTGAAATCTAAATTCTGAAATCGCAAATCTAAAATCCAAAACATGGCTTGGTTTAAAAGAACGCAAAAAGGAATCACCACCGCAACCGAAGATAAAAAAGACGTCCCGAAAGGACTTTGGTACAAATCACCTACCGGAAAAATCATAGATGCCGACGAACTTGCGCGCAATCTGTATGTAAGCCCGGAAGACGGTTTCCACGTAAGGATCGGCAGTAAGGAGTATTTCGAAATCTTGTTCGACAACAACGAATTCGAGGAACTCGACAAAAACATGACGGCCAAAGACCCGCTGCATTTTGTGGACACGAAAAAATATTCCGATCGCTTGAAAGAAGCGCAGGAAAAAACCAAACTCAAGGACGCCGTACGCACGGCCGTGGGCAAGTCGAAAGGCAGAGACCTCGTGGTGTGCTGTATGGATTTTGCTTTTATCGGCGGATCGATGGGTGCCGTCGTGGGTGAAAAAATCGCGCGTGGCATCGATTATTCGATCAAGAACAAAGTGCCGTTTGTGATGATTTCCAAATCGGGCGGGGCGCGTATGATGGAAGCCGCTTATTCACTGATGCAGTTGGCCAAGACTTCGGCTAAGTTGGCGCAATTGGCCGAGGCCAAAATCCCGTACATCTCATTGTGTACCGATCCGACGACCGGCGGAACCACGGCTTCGTATGCGATGCTCGGCGATGTCAACATTTCGGAACCGGGTGCTTTGATCGGGTTTGCCGGACCGCGTGTGGTCAAAGACACCACCGGACGCGAATTGCCCGAAGGTTTCCAAACCGCAGAGTTCGTACTCGAGCACGGTTTCCTCGATTTCATTACGCCGAGGAAAGAACTCAAAGACAAGATCAACCTGTACCTCGATTTGATTTTGAATCAGGACATTCGATAAATAAAAATCCCGCCTTTTGAGCGGGATTTTTTTTGACCATTATTTGCGATCAATAATGGATATCGACCTTGATGTCGCCATTGCTTTGCGGCAACCAATCGGCATAGACCGTAGGGCCGATTCCTGAAAAAGTGCCGCTTGCACTGTATCCGAGACTGGTTCGACCGATGTCTTGGCCGCTAGTCGGCGTATAACCGTTAACGTAAAGCTGGGTTCCTACCCAATAAGCAAACCGGGCACTGGGTGCGGCATTCGGATCGGTAATCCCATAAGCTGCAAGTATGTTGGCCCCCGTGTCGGTAACCGATGTCACGCCATTGTCCATATGCCAAGTCGGCACGGCATAGGTACTCGGTGTGGCGCTCGCATAGGAATTATAGGTAATGGTCGTGCCCGAAATGGCCGGTATCAAAACCGAAGACGAATATCCTTTGAACGAAATAAAGTTGTTGGAATTGGGCAAGGCCGAACCTTGTCGTCCATAAATATCCCTAATGTAAACGGCATTCGATGTGTTGTTCTCAAAAATCAATTTATATGATTTAGGTCCAGCATTGGTCACAGGTCCGCCAACGTTACTTTTTTTGCCTGTCTCAGAAATACCTTTCTTGAGCTGCATCTGCCCATTTTCGGGTTCATCTGGCGTACTACAAGAAGTAAAAGAAATAAGGACACAACCGATGGTTACACCAATAATCAATCGGAATAAATGCGTGAATTTTTTCATAATAAAATTTAATTAAATTATACAATAGTGCAGCAAAATCCCGCCTTTTAAGCGGGATTTTTGGGTTTCAATAGTGGTGTTATTTGATCATGACCTGATGGGTTTCGACCACACCATCGATATTGATCTTGACGACGTAGATGCCTTGGTACAACCGCGACACATCCATCACCGCTTGACCGTCAATGATGTCTACACGGCCTTTGGATTGTCCAAGCATATCGTACAATTCGGCGGAAATTCTTGTGCTGTCGTGCAATTCCGGATCGACAAGCGCAATGTTGATGGCGTCATCGGCCGGGTTAGGGAAAATCGCATACCGTTTGCTACTGGCTGTCGGTCCTGATTCGGCAACACCCCTCGGATACTGATAAGTAAATGTTCCGCACAGCTTCACGTCTTGCTCGGTGTAGGATTGCGAGGATCCGCAGGAGTTTGTTACCGTGGCAAGCAATTCGAAATAGCCTACATAATTTTGCGGCAACCTGAAACGGAAATGGTTGTTGCCCATTGCGGTATACGTGATGCCTGGTGGTGTCACAAAACTATAGGTGTAACCTGTAGTTGGGGTCGTGGTGTCAAAATTGACGATTTCAATATAGAGGTAATGCCACGAACCCTCGCAATATTCGACGTTGTCGCGCACCACGTTGAAAGATGGCTTGCCTACAAAAACCGACTTTGTAATGATTGTCCCGCCTACATTGGCCGTAATGGTGGCCATCCCGCTGGTAGTGGACGTGGCGCCCTGGACCGTTACCGTCGTAGCGGTTGAACTTACGATTTGCAGATTTGAGGTAACCGACCAAGTAACTGTCGAACCGGGAATGTGATTTTGCAACGTATACGTTTTGGTTCCGGTAGCGCAAAGCCTGTTATCGCCTACAATAACCGAACAGGAATTGCTCATCAAACTCTGGTAATTGCACTCGATGGTATTGCGCATGCGAACGCCCTGACCAGCCGTAAATGCAGTTTGCGGAGGAATATAAGTACTGTACATGATGTTGCTGGAATTGGACGCAAATGTATCGCAAATTAAATCCAAACAACTTTGGCAATTCGAACTGTTTTCCCCGCCACTGCAGGCATTGCCTTGATTGACGTGACCCAATCCAAATACGTGTCCAATTTCATGCGCCGATACCGTCGTTGCCGCATAGGCGTTTTCGACAAAAACGTTCCCGGCTTGTGCATATCCAATCACAGAGCCCGAAATTTGATTGACCAGATAAAAATCCAACTGGCCAGAGGCACTATTGATGGCTCCCAAACCAGAAAGTTCGGTGTCCTCGAGCGGCGAATTGTATGTGGTACTATTGATGTAGTCATACCCCAAACTCGTTACCGTAATTCCTTGCAAACCAAGTGAATTGTTGATCGCCGTGACCACGCCAGGAAGTTGCAAATAGTCAAATCCGTTGGTTTGGTTATCGTCGCGCACAATGTGGAACTTGACTTTGATGCAATAGGTATTGGTATTGGCCGCATACAAATTGCACAACGGACCACGGCCGGAACCACTAAGGTCTTCCACATAACCGCATGTTTGCCCGTAAGAATAAAAAGACAGGCACATCAACAAAAGCAAAAAAACTTTTTTCATAATAATTGATTTAAAGGTTAAAGAATAGATAATATCAGCCCTGCCCTGTCCCTCCGAAACAGCATTTCGGAGCAACAAAGAAAACATCAGAAAAGCCAAAGGGCAGATCCAATTGCTGAAATAAAAAATGTGGTATTTGAAAAAAGTGCGGAATTCCTGATTTCTGGCAAAACCTTTTCGAATATACTAAAAAAAGTTAAGAAAAATCGTATGTTGAAAAGTTTTCAAACCGATAGGTATTTGATAATGTAAAACTTACACCATTACATCCCCGTGCGGATGGCTTCCACCGGATCCAGTTGCGAGGCCGAAATCGCGGGCAGAATCCCCGACACCAACCCGATGAACGCCGCCAGCGAAGTCCCCAGAACGATGTTGCCCATACTCAACACAAAATTAAAATCGAACGCCTGGGTCAATACCAACGCGATGATCCAAACCAGGAAAATGCCAATGATACCGCCCAATAGCGATAAAATCACGGCTTCAAACAAAAACTGGAACAGGATGAATTTGTTCTTGGCCCCGAGTGATTTTTGGATCCCAATCAAATTCGTACGTTCCTTGACCGACACAAACATGATGTTGGCGATCCCGAATCCGCCCACGAGCAGCGAAAATCCGCTGATGATCCAGCCCACAATGTTGAGTTGGCCCACAATATTGTCTATAAAATCGGTCAATCCCGATAACACATTGACGAAAAAATTGTCCTGATCTTCAGACTTCATGCCGCGCTTGCTCCTCAATTTCTGCGCAATATCGCCCTTGAGCGCCGCCATATCGGTACCCTTCTGGGGCTTGATAATGATCACAGGCAAAGTCGCCTCGTTGTTGTCGCCATACAATTTGCGCAGGAAATTGACGGGAATGAAAGCCGACTGGTCGTCGCCGCCTTCATCGAGTCCGCCGCCGCCCTTTTTCTTCAAGGCCCCAATAACCGTAAAACGCTGCCCATACAAACGCACCGTCTTGCCGATCGGGTCGTAACCATCGAACAGTCCTTTGGCGATTTCATAGCCCAGGATCGTCACGGGCAATCCTGAATTCGATTCGGATTCATTGAAAAAACGGCCATCGGCCAATTCCATGCGCTGGATGTCGACGAATTCGAAAGTGACCGGAACCACATTGACATCGCTGACAGTACGGTCTTCGTATTTGACCGATTCGCGGTTGAAGGCAATCATCTGGAAACTGAGGTAATCGGCGTGGTTGAGTGCCGATTTGAGGTATTGGTATTCCTCATAATTGACTTTGGGAAACTGTTCGTATTTCCATTGCGGCACTTCGGTCGGGCCAAAGGAAACACTGGTCAGGTAAATCGTGTTCTTGTCGAGGCTGCTCAAATCGTCCTTGATTTTCTTGTCGAGCGAATCGACTGCCGCCAGTACGGCGATGATCGAAAAAATCCCAATCGTGACGCCCAGCAACGATAGTGCCGTACGCAATTTATTGGTCCGCAGCGCGTTCATCGCGAAGCTGAAACTTTCCTTGAGCAGGCGGAGGTAGACGAGCATAACTTGGATTTTGCAGACCAAATTTAAGGTTTTAATCGGCAAAAAATGGCTTTGTCCCTACTTCTTTTCGCGTATTTGTGCCGGACCATGGTGATGACCAAAGTCGAATCCGATGCGAAGCGCACCCATCAGCAACACACAAACAATCGAATCATTTGATTCAACAGCCGTCGCCCTGGTTGATTTCGCGCAGGATGTTGGTGAAGGTTTGCCCATCGAACTGGAACGCGCCGCCCGAAGTACCGATCCAAAACCGCCCATCGCGATCTTCCATCAGGCTTTGCACATGCCGGTTGGGCAGCCCTTGTTCGATTGAATAGTTTTGAAACGTCTTCCCATTGTACTGGGTCAAACCACCGCCCGCATGCCCGATCCACAGGTTACCTGTTTTGTCGTGATGGAATGTCCAAATGAAATTGTTGCCCAACCCATCCTTGTCGGTAAAATTCGCAAATGATTTTCCGTCGTATCGCGACAATCCGCCGAAACGCGTCCCGAACCAAAGATTCCCTTGGCGGTCCTGTGTGATGCATTGCACGAAATTATCGCACAGCCCATTTTGCTTTGATAAATTGGCCAATTTCTTGCCGTCGTATCGGTACACGCCATTTCCGTTGGTCCCGAACCAGATGTTTCCGGCTTTGTCTTGAAACAGGCAGTTGACCAGTTTCGGCGCGGGATACGCCATCGGAAAACCCTTGAGGTTGGCTTCGGGCAACGCAAAATGGGTGAACTTTTTTCCGTCGTAACGCGAAACACCGCCTTCGGTCCCGAACCACAAATTGCCCAACCGGTCCTTTAAAATGCCCCACACTTGGTTGTGCGGCAGGCCGTCGTTGGTCGTAAAATTTTGGAATTTTTGGCCGTCGTAACGCGAAACACCATTGTTGGTGGCAAACCACAGGTTGTCGTGGTCATCGGCTACAATGCCGCGAACGGCTTCACCGCCAAATCCGCTGTGCATATCATTCGGATTGTAATAGGTGTAGGTTTTTCCATCGAAACGGCACACCCCATCGCCATTGGTACCAAACCAAATATTCCCGGCTTTGTCTTGAAACATACGCCTGATGTATTGGCTGATTTGGACTTTCTTGATCGGATTGGGCATCGGGCCAATGAAGGGCTTGGTTCCGACAAATACAGAGTCCGATTTTTGGGCAGCGATAGGATCGGTTGCTTGACTTGCTTTTTGTCCGTTGCAAGAAAATACACTCGACAAAACAAACGACAGGCTAACCAAAAATTGCGATTGTTTGAAGATTGAAATGACCATGATTTTTTGATTTAATGATGAAACAAATTCGAATACCGGGAAATCCCATCACAAACCTACAAGCCACCTCGCATTATAACGGCAATTGTGCTGTAAAAAGAAATGTAAATTTTGTAAATTTCACGCATCCCCACACGTACTGATCCAAAAAAGCCTGAATTTTGAACCATGAAACCCAGACACCTTTTCCTGCTCTCGTTGTTGCTTGTGGCCATTTTTGGATTGTTGGCCGTCGACATCAAACGCGACAAACGGTATGATTTGGCCAAACGCGAAATCCTGCTGCGGCAAATCGGGCACCGGATTTTGCTGCATTCGGGCGACAGCATTTCTCGCGTGTTGCCCGTCACCAAACTCCCGGACGAAAAATACCAACTGGTATTCGACAGGCCGTTTACTTTTGAAACCGACACCTTGGTGGACATCGTCCGAAAAACGCTGACTGCTTCGGGCGAGACATCGGGTTATCTGGTCAAGGTGATGGATTGTCCGCAATCGAAAGTGGTCTATGGTTATTCGGTTTCCCAAAACCGACAAGAGGATGTCATTCCGTGCAGCGGCCGCAAACAACAAACCGGTTGCTACGTGATCGCGATTGAATTCCAGGGCCAGCCCTTTGGCGTAAAAACGTATGCCGCCGGACTATCGGCCATCGCCGCGCTGTTGTTGTTCCCGCTGGCAGTGGCACGCTACCGCAAACAAAAATCGGAACCGAAGCCGATGGTTGGCCCCAAAAACCAACACCTTGCGATCGGCCGTCTGTTTTTTGACCCGGATCGAAAGCAATTGCATACCGCAAACCAGGTCATCAACCTCACCTCGAAAGAAAGCAAAATCCTGTACATTTTTGCCCAGCATCCGAACCAGGTCATCGACCGGACCAGGCTTCAAAAAGAAATCTGGGAAGACGACGGCGTCATCGTGGGAAGAAGCCTCGATGTGTTCATCTCCAAACTGCGCAAAAAACTCGAATCGGATCCCAATGTGCAACTGTCCAATATCCATGGAAAAGGCTATAAATTGCAAATTGGCACGACCGAAAAGGGAGATGTAATTTTTTGAAAATATTGTGTCTTGATTGCGTGGTTTTTCCGTGTTAAAAAACTACTTTTGCGCCTTTAATCGCAACAACACAATGAACACGACAAAAACCATCAAATCAGCACTCATTTCGGTCTTCTCGAAAGACGGTCTCGAACCCATCGTCCGCAAATTGCACGAGCAAAACGTCACTTTTTATTCGACGGGCGGCACCGAGGAATTCATCCAAAATATGGGCATTCCGGTTGTTCCGGTCGAAGATGTCACTTCTTACCCATCGATTTTGGGCGGACGCGTCAAGACCCTGCATCCGAAAATCTTCGGCGGCATCCTGAACCGCCAGGATCACGAAGGCGATGTCGCACAGATGACCGAATACGACATTCCGCAGATTGATTTGGTGATTGTCGATTTGTATCCATTCGAAAAGACCGTAGCTTCGGGCGCATCGGAAGCCGATATTATTGAAAAAATCGACATTGGCGGAATTTCATTGATCCGCGCCGCGGCGAAGAATTTCAAGGACACGGTGATCGTGGCATCGGTCGACCAATATGCCGAATTCCTCGGTTTGATTTCTGAACAAAACGGCACGACGACTTTGGAAAACCGCAAATTGTTTGCTACCAAAGCGTTCCACGTTTCGTCGAATTACGATACGGCGATTTTCAATTATTTCAACACCGACGACACTTACTATAAAGCCAGTGTAGCGGGCGGACAGACGTTGCGTTATGGCGAAAACCCGCACCAGAAAGGCTTTTTCTTTGGCGATTTCGAGGCGATGTTCACCAAATTGCACGGCAAGGAATTGTCGTACAACAACCTTCTGGATGTAGATGCAGCAGTCAATTTGATCCTCGAATTCAAAGGCGAAGACCCGACATTTGCGATCTTGAAACACAACAACGCTTGCGGACTCGCACAGCGCAAAACGATGAAGGATGCCTATTTGGACGCTTTGGCTGGCGACCCGACCTCGGCTTTTGGCGGCGTATTGATTGCCAATGGAACAATCGATGCCGCTACCGCGCACGAAATCAACCAATTGTTTTGCGAGGTGGTCATCGCTCCATCTTATGACGACGAGGCGGTCCAAATTCTTGAGGAAAAGAAAAACAGAATTATTTTGGTGCAGCACGAAGTCGAATTGCCTCAACGTCAAGTGAGAACCGCGCTCAATGGTTTGCTGATTCAAGACCGAAACAACGCCACGGACAATAAAGCACAACTAAAAACCGTTACCGTAACGGCCCCAACCAACCAGGAAATCGACGACCTGCTATTCGCCTCGAAAATTTGCAAGAATACCAAATCGAACACGATCGTATTGGCAAAGAACGGGCAACTGATTGCTTCCGGAACCGGACAAACGTCTCGTGTAGACGCGTTGAGACAAGCGATCGAAAAAGCCAAATCATTCGATTTTTCACTGGAAGGCGCCGTGATGGCGAGCGATGCCTTTTTCCCGTTCCCGGATTGCGTAGAGATTGCGCATCATGCCGGAATTACTGCGGTAATCCAACCCGGCGGATCGATCAAGGACGAGCTCAGCATCAATTATTGCAACGAAAACAAAGTGGCGATGGTCTTTACCGGAACGCGTCATTTCAAACATTAAAAAAAGTGATGGTTTCGGACAAAATAAAAGCTGTAAAATCTTTTGCCAGCCTAGAAAAAAGTTTAAATTAGGAGCAACAAATTGTTTAACTTTGTCCGAGATTTTTTTATAAATATTTAAACCCTTAAAAGACTTATGGGATTTTTTGATTTCATGACCGAGGATATCGCGATTGACCTTGGTACCGCAAACACGCTCATCATCCACAACGACAAGGTGGTCATCGACAGTCCGTCGATTGTTGCCCGCGATCGAATCTCGGGAAAAATCATCGCCGTCGGGAAAGAAGCGAACATGATGCAAGGGAAAACGCATGAAAACATCAAAACCATCAGACCTTTGAAAGACGGGGTTATCGCCGATTTCGACGCATCAGAGAAAATGATCTCGATGTTCATCAAGTCGATTCCGGCCTTGAAGAAAAGAATGTTCACGCCGGCACTCCGTATGGTCGTTTGCATTCCATCGGGCATCACCGAAGTGGAAATGCGTGCGGTAAAAGAATCTTGTGAACGCGTGAACGGAAAAGAAGTCTACCTGATCCACGAACCGATGGCTGCGGCAATCGGTATCGGCATCGACATCATGCAACCGAAAGGAAACATGATCGTGGATATCGGCGGGGGTACGACTGAAATCGCGGTCATCGCTTTGGGCGGAATCGTGTGCGACAAATCGGTTAAGATCGCGGGTGACGTGTTTACGAATGACATCGTGTACTACATGAGAACGCAGCACAACTTGTTCGTCGGGGAAAGTACTGCAGAGAAAATCAAGATTACCATCGGTGCGGCTTTGGAAGAACTCGAAACCCCACCAGACGATATGTCGGTTCAAGGTCGTGACTTGCTCACGGGTAAACCGAAACAGGTGGACGTTTCTTACCGCGAAATTGCCAAGGCTTTGGACAAATCGATCCAGCGTATCGAAGATGCGGTCATGGAAACCTTGTCGCAAACGCCGCCGGAACTCGCGGCCGACATCTACAACACGGGGATTTACCTCGCCGGTGGTGGTTCGATGTTGCGCGGACTCGACAAACGTATTTCGCAAAAAACCGACTTGCCGGTGTACATCGCCGAAGATCCATTGCGTGCCGTAGTTCGCGGAACCGGAATGGCGCTTAAAAACATCCCGAAATTCAGAAGCATCCTGATCAAATAAATTGCCGCTTCCCAATTAAACTGAAATGCACGAACCGGATATTGAAGACTGACTCTGAACACTTAAAAAATGCAGCAAATATTTAATTTTATATTTAAAAACAGCTATCGATTGCTGTTTTTGCTGCTTTTGGGCACTTCGTTAGTGCTTACGATCCAGGCGCATTCGTACCACCGGAGCAAGGTGATTTCATCGGCCAATTTCTTGACCGGCGGCGTGTACGAACAAATCAATTCGATCAACGAATATTTCGGCCTCCAAAAGAAAAACGACGAGTTGGCACGTGAAAATGCGCGGCTCAAAAGTTTGCTGTACAATATCAAGGATTCGACGGCCATACAAAGAATTGACAGCATCAAGGGCATCAATAAAATTAACCTGATCACGTCGAAAGTCATCCACAACTCCTACAATACGCACGAAAATTACCTGACGATCAACAGCGGTTCAGCCATGGGCGTCAAACCCGACATGGGCGTAATCAACAGCGCAGGAATTGTGGGAATCGTCGACAAGACGTCGAAAAATTACGCGACAGTGATTTCGATTTTGAACGTCAAGTCGCAGATCAATGCCAAGATCAAGAAATCGAACCACTTCGGGTCTTTGATCTGGAACGGAAAGAATGCCGGTTTTGTCCAATTGATCGACGTGCCGCGTCTGGCTTCGGTGCGCAAAGGCGACACGATCGTGACAGGCGGCCAATCGGTGATTTTCCCGGAGAACATCGGCATCGGAACCATCAGTAAAGTCTATATCGACAACGAAACGAATTACTATACGCTCGACATCCGATTGTTCAATGACATGACCAATCTGGGCCATGTCTACATCATCAAGAGCAAGGACCGCGAAGAAATCATCAACCTCGAAAAACAATCCAAGGCAACCGATGAATAGTGCATTATTGGTCAATATCGCCCGTTTCATTTTGCTGCTCGCGGCGCAGATTCTCATTTTCAACAATGTGAATTTCCTCGGGTACATCAACCCGTATCCGTACATGCTGTTCATCATTTTGTATCCGGTCAACGGCAACAAATACGGATTGCTCGCTTCGAGTTTCTTCCTTGGGATCATCATGGACATGTTCTGCAATTCGGGCGGGGTGCACGCGGCTTCTTGTGTGGCTTTGGCTTATTACCGACCGTATATTTTCAAGTTTTCGTTCGGGCTCAGCTATGAATACCAGACCGTCAAGATCAACGATGTGCTTACGCCGGAACGTTTTTCGTTCATCCTGATTGCCGTGGTCATCCACCACTTTGCGCTGTTTTTGCTCGAAGTATTCCACCTGACTTTCCTTTGGGAAATCCTGCTCAAGACGGTCTTGAGTACGATTTTTACGATATTGATCTGCATCATCATCATTTATCTGATTAAACCGAATAAACGATGAAAAAAACAGTCCCTTTATTTATCCTGATTGGAATTGCAGCATTCGGATTATTCTATTTTTCGAAGGACAATGGTTATGATTTGGGCCAATCGGGCGGCAGCTCCGTCAAAGGCAGCTTTGTTCCCGAACCGCATACCGACTACATTTTCACGACGACTTCTACGCAAACAACCGGTTTCTACATCGTAATTATTGCAGTGGCGTTGACCCTCCTTTTTATTTTCCGCAATAACCTCAAAAGAACATTCCGATGAGAAAAGTATTGCTCCCAACGGTCATCATCATTGGAAGTATCTTTTTGGTGCTGCGGCTTTTTTATTTGCAGATCATCAACGACACCTTCAAGCTCAAGTCGGAGAACAACGCGATCAAGATCCAATACGACTATCCCGAACGCGGCTACATCTATGACCGACACGGTAAATTGCTTGTGGCCAACCAGCCGTCGTATGACATTATGGTGATTCCGCGCGACATCAAGAAAGACATCGACATCAATGAATTTTGCCAGTTGCTCAACATCACACGCAAGGATTACGACCGTATTTTGGACAAAGCCAAAGTGTTCAGTCCACGTCTTCCATCGGTTTTCCTGCCGCAGTTGAACAAGGCCGAATATGCGGCGTTTCAGGAGAAAATCCGCAAGTTTCCGGGGTTCTACATCCAAAAACGCTCACTGCGCGATTACCAGGTCAAATTCGGCGCGAACATTTTTGGTTTCATCACCCAGGCCAGCGAGAAAACAATCAAGAAAAACCCGTATTACAACAGCGGGGATTTGCTTGGGAAACAAGGTGTAGAGGAAAGTTACGAAACGACTTTGCGCGGGATCAAAGGGGTAAAATACATCCAGAAAGACAAGTTCAACCGCGAAATCGGTTCATACAAAGGCGGCGAATTCGATACGATTGCCGTGCAGGGCGAAGACATTACGCTCTCGATCGATGCGACCTTGCAGGAATACGGCGAGCAATTGATGGTGAACAAACGCGGTGGAATTGTTGCGATTGAACCCAAATCGGGCGAAATCCTGGCTTTGGTGACCGCACCGTCCTATGATCCTGCGATTTTGGTCGGCCGACAACGTTCGAGAAATTATACCGCGTTATACAACGATTCGATAGCCAAACCATTGTACGACCGTGGACTTCTGGCCGAATATCCGCCGGGATCGCCATTTAAGATCCTGACCGCCCTGATCGGTTTGCAGGAAGGCGTCATCGACGAGCAGACTTCATTTGTGTGCCACCACGGTTTCAGCTATGCGCGCGGGCGTTTTATGCGTTGCCACTGCCACGGCGGCGTACAGCAGTTGCACCGTGGGATTTATGAATCGTGCAACACTTATTTTGCGAGCACCTACATGAAAACCATCAACAAATATGTGCGCCCCGCAGACGGCGTGGACGTGTGGAGCAAGCACTTGCGCAGCTTTGGTCTCGGGGAATTCATGGGCTACGATTTACCGACGGGCCGACGCGGAAAGGCACCGACTTCCAAAACCTACAAACGCATTTACCCGAATGGCGGCTGGCGTTCGACGGCTATCGTATCCAATGGTATTGGCCAGGGTGAAGTGCTCATGACGCCAATCCAACTCGCCAATATGATGGCGGCCATTGCGAACCGCGGCTATTATTATACGCCCCACATCATCAAGAAAATCGAGGGCGAAAAAATCGACAAGAAGTTTACGACCAAACACCATACGACCGTCGATAAAAAATATTTTGAACCCGTCGTTTCCGGATTGTTTGACGTGTACAACCTCGGGACCGCCCATGCTTTGCGTGTGGAAGGCATCGACATTTGTGGAAAAACCGGAACCGCCGAAAATTACGCCAAGATCAACGGCAAACGGGTCAAATTGCAGGACCACTCGATTTTCGTGGCTTTTGCTCCAAAAGACAACCCCAAGATTGCGCTGGCCGTATTCGTCGAAAATGGTTATTGGGGCGCGCGTTGGGCAGGTCCGATCGCGAGTTTGATGATCGAGAAATACCTGCGTGGGAAAATTACGCGTACCGATCTGGAAAAACGCATGTTCGAAGGCAGCCTGCAATCGGAATACGACAAATATACGGGCCGCAAGGAAACCGATACCCTGTTGCTGACCAAACCGGCCGCACCTAAAGTAATCGACAGCAGCGAAATCGAAAACTAATTGAGATGAAAAACCAAAGCGTAACAAATTACTTGGATTGGATGAGCGTGATCATCTACATCATCATGGTGGTTATGGGTTGGCTCAACATTTATTCGTCCTCGCTTTCTACGGTCGAAGACAGCGTCGTTTTTGACCTCAGTACTTATTACGGCAAACAGCTCATGTACATCGTGCTGACGGTGCCGCTCATTTTCATCATCCTGGCTGTCGACGGAAAATTCTACGAAAAATTCTCGAGCATCATCTTTGGTATCGCCTTGCTTTCGTTGGCGGGATTGTTTGTCTTTGGAAAAACGGTCAAGGGCCAGGCCAACTGGTATTCGTTCGGATCTTTCGGGATCCAGCCTGCCGAGTTTGCCAAAGCCGCTACCGCACTGGCATTGGCAAAATACCTGAGCGACGTGCAGGTCAATCTCAAGGACGTCAACCGTCAGATACAAGCGCTCGGAATTGTCTTTTTACCCGTCGCGTTGATCGCACCGCATGACCCCGGAAGTGCCTTGATTTACAGCATGTTTGTCTTGGTGTTGTACCGCGAAGGTTTGCCGCCTTGGTATTTGTGGACCGGTTTCGTCGCCGTCATCTTGTTCATGTTCTCGCTCATTTTTGAGCCATGGGCCGTGATTTTGATGGCACTCGGCGTGATTGTTTTTGTGTATCTGAAAACCCGTCTCGTGGACCGCAACATCATTGCCAGCGCGATTGTACTGGTACTGGTTTCGGGCTTTGTGTTCTCGGTCGATTATGTGTTCGACAATGTGTTCAAGCAGCACCACCGCGACCGTTTCAATATCTTATTGGGCAAGGAAGTCGACATGAAAGGCATCGGTTACAATACCAACCAGTCGGAAATTGCCATTGGATCGGGCGGTTGGTTTGGCAAGGGTTTCCTCGAAGGCACGCAAACCAAAGGCGGTTTCGTTCCCGAACAGCACACCGATTACATCTTTACGACCGTGGGCGAAGAATGGGGCTTCTTGGGAAGTATGGTCGTGATCGCTTTATTTCTTGGGCTCATTTTCCGTATCATTTATTTGGCCGAACGACAGAAAACCAAATTCAGCCGCGTGTATGGTTATTGTGTCGCGGCAATCCTGTTCATGCACTTTTTCGTCAATATTGCGATGGTCGTGGGCATTTTTCCTACGATTGGGGTTCCGTTGCCGTTCTTCTCGTATGGCGGTTCCGGACTTTGGGGCTTCACGATTTTGCTGTTCATCTTTCTCAAGATGGATGCGAACAAGGTCAATGAGTGGTAATCAGAAACTCCACGCTTTGTAATCTGCGTTTTTCTCGAGTTCATTTTCGATGGCATCCGGCAAGTCGCGGCAAAAATCGATTCCCGTTTTCTTCTCGATCCAATCTACCGGAACCACAAACTCATACAACGGCCGATCGCTGGGCTGGTGCGGTACCAAAAACGCAATCAACTTGGTTTTCCCTTTCGAATCATCGCGGATGATTTTGTAGAAATACGCCGGTACGGCCACTTTTTCGTTGCCGATCGTGGGCAAATGCTCGTTCAGCACGCCGCCCGTAATCACGATTAATTTCCCATTCTTCTGCGCCCAATAACGGGTTTTCTGTTCCAAACGGTTCCAAATCCCATCATTGAATCCATGGCGTTGCGGCGAAATATTGGAAGTGTAAAACGTTTCCTCGAATGCCTTCTTCGAATACTTGCGGTCGCCTGCCGGACACAAATGCCCTTTGTCGAATCCCGATTTCTTGTAGTTGCGCCAATCGGCGGAACCCGTTTTTACTTTGGGGTCCTGAACGAAAAATGGCCGCTTGAAATTGGTTTTTTGGTCGAAATCGGCTGCTTTCAACTCATAGGCCACCCATTCTGCCTGTTCGTATTTCTCGTTGTACGACAACACATAGGAATCGTGTACAATCAATTGGTTGGTCGTCGTCGACTGTAATAGACTGGGCGGTATTGGCGGTTCCGGACGGCTGGCGAGCCCTTGGGAAACCGGTTCCCTATCCTGCTTTTGCTGACAATTCAACAACACACCAAACAAAATCAAAAAACCAATATTTCTCATGGGCTCAAAATAAAAAGCCCCGAAACGATATGGATTCGGGGCCTAATCTTTAGATATTTATTACGGTTTGACCGTATTTTCCTTCTTGAGTGCGACCGTGTTCTTTTTGTTCAGGCTTTTGGCCGGCTGCAAATCGTCGAGTACATTGATGGCTTCTTCCACATAAATGTCTTTTCGAAAGGCTTTCGTGCCATCTGTCGCGTTTTTCCTTGAGCGCCGCGTCGTTCTTCATCGCATCGACTTCATAAGGCAAAGACGAGAATTTGAGCGAATTCTGGTAATCGGTGATCGATTTGTATTTCTTGGCTTTTTCCTCAATGGCCGCCTGTTCTTTCTTGAACTGGTCGATGTTCAGGCTGTAGACATTTTCCTTGTCGCGTTCATTGATCCATTTGGCATTCTCGTCGATGAGCTTGAACTGCGGATTCTCGGCGATGCGCTTGTTGCTGTTGTCGATGGCCTGGTCGAAATTGCCCTGCTTGTTCCAAAATTCGAAAACGGCCGGGTCGATTTTGTCAAACGGCATCGCATTGTCGATGTCGCGCTCGCCCATTTTGAGGTAAGCATATTTGTCCGGCATGACCACATCACTGCTGACGCCTTCGAGTTGGGTCGAACCACCGTTGATTCTATAGAATTTTTGGGTCGTCGTTTTCAACGCACCAAGATCGCCCATCGTGCTGCCGCGAACAAATTGGTTCAGGTCGATCACGTTTTGCACGGTTCCTTTGCCATAGGTTTGCTTGCTGCCGATGATGATGCCACGGCGGTAATCCTGGATCGCTGCCGCCAAAATCTCCGAAGCCGAAGCCGAGAATTCATTGGTCATGATCACCAGTGGACCGTCCCATTGTACACGTTTATCACGGTCGTACAAGACTTCTTTCTTGCGTCCAGCCGATTTGATTTGTACGATCGGGCCTTCCTCGATAAACAAGCCGGCAATATCGACCACGGTCTTGAGCGAACCGCCGCCGTTGTCACGTACGTCCATGATGATGCCCTGTACATTTTCCTTTTTGAGGCGCTCGACTTCGAGTGCGATGTCTTTTCCGGCATCACGCGCGTCGTTGTTCTCAAAATCGATGTAGAATTTCGGCAGGTAGATGATGCCGTACTTGATGCCGTTTTTCTCCACGACACTTGACTTGGCATACGTTTCTTCGATTTCCACGATGTCGCGGATGATGGTATAGATTTTCATCGTCCCGTCTACTTTCTTGACCGTCAAACGCACTTCGGTTCCTTTCGGGCCCTTGATTTTCTTGACCACATCGTCGAGGTGCATCCCGACCACATCGATCGCTTCGCTATTGCCTTGTGCCACTTTGAGAATGATGTCGCCCGATTCGAGTTCTTTGCCTCTCCAAGCCGGACCACCCGAAATCACTTCGGAAATCTCGGTGTAGTCGCCTTTCTTTTGCAGACGTGCCCCGATGCCTTCGAGTTTGCCGCTGATGCTCACGTCGAAGCGCTCTTTTTCATCCGGAGCGAAATAATTCGTATGCGGGTCGAAGCGCGAAGCGATGGCATTGACGAACACCGAGAACCAGTCGTTCTGGTCGAGGTCGTTGATGAAATCGTAGTATTCGTTGAGCGATTTGAGCGAGCTTTCGCGGGTTTCCTTTTCGAGTTCCTCAAAAGATTTCGATTCTACTTTGGCCGCTTCTTTCTCGAAAGCCGCTTCGGATTTTTTCAGTTCGGAGGCAGTTTTGTTGCCTTTCTTGGCCTCGGGCTTGATGCCTTTTTTGAGGTCATCTTGCATCTTGAGCTTGTCGGTCAATGAAGACAGCGTCGACAACTTGATTTGCTTGCGCCATTTTTCCTTGAGTTCAGGGGTCGTTTTGGCAAACGGCAGTTTCTCATAATCGGTGTTGAAATCTTCCTGGATGCTATAATCGAAAGGCTTGTCGAGGATTTCCTTGTAAAAATCCTTGCTTTCGGCGATGCGTTTCATCAATCTTTCATAAGTCAGGTTGAAGAACGTCAGGTCCTTGTTCTTGATCTGGTCGTCGATCTGGGTTTCGTACTTGGCGAATTCATCGATGTCCGACTGCAAGAAGAAACGCTTCGAAGGGTCGAGCGCCTCGATGTAATCTTTGTACACGCCTTTGGAGAATTTGTCGTCCATCGCGGCGGGTTCGTAATGCCCACGCTCGATGACGAAGGTCAACAATTCGAGCAACAATTTGTCTTTCTCCGGGTCGTTTTTCTCTTTGGGGATGAAGCTCCACAATGCCACTGATAATGCGGCCACCACCAACAATAACTTATAATTCCTTTTCATATATGTGAGAATAGCGTTCATTAATTTTCGTCCTAAATGTACACAAAATTACATGCGAAGCATTTGCCTTGCGCCCAATTTTTTGTTAAAGGTACTAAAATAGCAAGTTCGGTGTAAAATTGTTTATTTTTGCGTAACTATTTATAACGGCAGTTTCTTGGATTTAGTCTGAATTTCTTGCCCAACGTTACACCGGGCCGAGCGTTAAAAAACAGTCCTGAGGACTGTTTTAGCGAAGGAGCCAGGCGGCGCGCGGGCTTTTTTAAAAAAATCGCAATTAGAATAACTATACCCTAGCCCCGATAGCAGCGAAAATCCTTTTAAAATTTGCGAAGCGCAGCGGAGAAAATTTTAAAAGATTGTAGCGAATAGCGGGAAAAAGCTTCAAATAAAAATGGCTAAAAAACCTTTCATCTTAGTGACCAACGACGACGGCATCACCGCACCCGGAATCCGCGCGTTGATTGATGTGATGTCACAAATCGGCGACGTTTTGGTCGTTGCACCCGACAGTCCGCAGAGCGCGACGGGACACGCGATTACGATCAACAATACGCTCCACCTCAATAAAATTTCGGAAGAAGGCGCAAAAGTTACCGAATACAGTTGTTCGGGTACGCCGGTCGACTGCGTCAAGTTTGCCGTGGCCGAAATCCTCAAACACAAACCCGATTTGTGCGTTTCGGGGATCAATCACGGGTCGAATTCGTCGATCAATGTGATCTATTCGGGCACGATGAGCGCGGCGGTCGAAGGCGGGATCGAGGGCATTCCGTCAATCGGGTTTTCATTGCTCGACTACGACTGGAACGCCGATTTCGAACAGGTCAAAACCTTTGTCAAGAAAATCGCGCTCGAGGTGTTGGAAAAAGGTTTGCCGCAAGGCACGGTGCTCAACGTAAATTTCCCCAAACTCAAGGAAAAAGAAATCAAGGGCATCAAAATCTGCCGCCAGGCCAAAGCGATCTGGCAGGAGAAATTCGACAAACGCACGACGCCGCAGGGCAAGAATTATTATTGGCTCACGGGTGAGTTCATCAACCTCGAACATGGCGAGGACACCGACGAATGGGCGCTCCAAAACGGTTATGTGTCGGTGGTACCGGTGCAGTTCGACCTGACGGCGCACCATGCGATTCCGCAACTAAACACTTGGAATTTATGAGAAAAATGGATTTGCTGTATGGCGTAATCATCGGTATTGCCTGCTGCTTTTTGGGCAGTTTCCTGTTTATTGTCTTGTTTATGGGAACGGGCCTTAGGGAAGGTTTTTACGCACTCAAGTACCAGGACAACCTTGGCAAACTGATCACACTCGGGGCCGTGTTGAACCTGATCGTATTTTTTGTGTTGCTCAAATACAATAAAGATTTGATGGCACGCGGGGTGATTTTGTCGCTCATTTTGCTGTCGATTTTTACATTGCTGATTTAAATTAGCCACGAATTCACGAATGAAATACGAATACTGTTCTAAAAAATTCGTGCATTTGGGGCCAATAACTTTTTAAGATGAAATACTACATCATAGCAGGCGAAGCCTCGGGCGATTTGCACGGCGCAAACCTTATGAAGTCTTTGTACCAGGAAGACCCGAACGCCGACATCCGGTTCTGGGGCGGCGATTTGATGCAACAGGCCGGCGGCACCTTGGTCAAGCATTACCGCGATTTGGCTTTTATGGGATTTGTCGAAGTGCTGTTCAATTTGCGTACGATCCTGAACAACATCGAAGTCTGCAAGAAAGACATCGAGCAGTTCCAACCCGATGTAATCATTTTCATCGATTATCCGGGCTTCAACATGCGCATTGCCAAATGGGCCAAGGAAAAAGGCATCCCGACGCATTATTACATTTCGCCGCAGATTTGGGCGTGGAAGGAAAACCGCATCAAGGCCATTAAGCGCGATGTGGACAAACTCTATGTAATCCTTCCGTTCGAGAAAGATTTTTACGAGAAAAAACACGGATTTCCGGTGGAATTTGTCGGGCATCCTTTGATTGATGCGATCCATGCACGCACCGAAATTTCTCAGGAGCAATTTATTTCCGAAAATAAACTCGAAGACAAACCGATCATCGCCATTTTGCCCGGAAGCCGCAAACAGGAAATCACCAAGATGTTGTCGGTGATGCTCAGCGTAACCGGCGATTTTCCCGATTACCAATTTGTGATTGCGGGTGCGCCGAGCCAGGAATATGCGTTTTACGAACAATTCTTATCGAACAAAAGCGTGCATTTCATTTCGAACAAAACCTACGATTTATTGAGTCATTCCACCGCAGCGTTGGTGACCTCGGGAACAGCGACTTTGGAAACGGCTTTGTTCAAAGTGCCCGAAGTGGTGTGTTACAAAGGAAGCTGGGCGTCGTACCAGATTGCCAAAAGAATCATCACCTTGAAGTACATTTCGCTCGTCAATTTGATCATGGACAAGGAAGTCGTCAAGGAATTGATCCAGGACGATTGCAACACCAAAAACATCCGGAACGAACTGAAAAAATTGCTCGAACCGCAGTCGCGCCAAAAAATACTGACTGATTACGAGCAACTTGAACAAAAATTAGGCGGTACGGGCGCGAGTGAAAAAACGGCAAAGTTGATCATACGAAACCTGTAATTTTTCCGTTCTAAAATATTTTATTTATTTTTGTCCAAATCTTAAACGTTTTGAAGCAGCTAACCTACTTATTCTTTTTATGTACTCTTTTGGTGAGTTGTAAGCCCACAAGCAACATCATCACTTCCAAGTCGGAAGCCGAAAAGAGAGGCATTTACAGAGCGCCGCAAAACAAAAAAGCGGTAGCCCGAACGAGCACGAGCACTCCGGTGCGCAACGAAAACACACCAGCCACGACACGCAAATCGGTTGCGGCTGCGACGCCCAAAAAATCCACCACCAAAACTGTCCTGAACGAGAAAAATGCCGACGATTACGAAACCGAAGGCGACAATTCGAGCTATGTGGTCAAGCAACTCATCAACACCGCCGAGGCCAATCTGGGCGCAGGTTACCATACCGGCGGCACGAGTCCCGACACCGGATTTGACTGCTCGGGGTTGATGTTCAGCACTTTCAAGAAATTCGACATCACCTTGCCGCGTTCCTCGAACGACATGGCCAAGATTGGCCGCAAGCTCGACCAGGATGAAATCCAGAAAGGCGATTTGATTTTCTTCCGCACCAATGGCCGCAGCGTGATCAACCACGTCGGTATGGTCACCGAAGTATCGGATGACGAAATCAAGTTCATCCATTCGTCCACGCAAAAAGGCGTCATCATCTCCTCTACCAAGGAACCGTATTACGGACGTACTTATGCGCAATGCAATAGAATTATAGTAAATCTGTAATAGCCAAAGATTTAAGTTCGGTACTTTTAGGAAATGAAAGTACTGCAATTTCCATTGGCCAAAATAACAATCTGGTTTGTTGCCGGAATGGCATTCGCGTTTTATGCAGCGCCGAATGCCATTCCGGTTTTTGCTTGTTTGGCGATAGCCTTTGCAGGTTTCGGCATCGCTTTTTACCTTTCAAAAAGGTCTCTTGTCCAACAAATTTACTTTGGAACAGCCACTTATATTTTGGCCTTCAGCATCGGTACCGCCACACTTCTGTTGCATTCCGGCAATCTGGATTCCGACAATTACATTCATCACATCCGAGACAATCAAAGGCAGACACTCGAAGTGGTGTTGCGTGAACGGCCAAAAAGTACAATTTACCGGACTCGCTATGTCGCATTGGTCGAACGGATCGATGGAAAGTCGGTTACGGGAAAAATTCTGGTGAATTTGAATTCTGTCGATTTCAAACAAAATCTGCCAACGGGAACACCTCTCAAGATTGCCGCCAACATCATCAGGCACCAAAAACCAAAGAATCCATCGCAATTCGATTATGGGAAATATTTGGAAAACAAATCGATACTCGCACAGGTTTATGCTGATGCAAACCAAGTTCAAATTGGAAGCCCGCCGACCAAAGATGCGTTTTATCATGCCGACAAAATTCGCAACCGAATCCTACGAAATCTCGAAAAAAGCGGATTGCCGCAAACCGAATTGGCGGTGATTGCCGCGCTGGTTTTGGGCCAGCAGCAAGACATTTCGCCCGAAATCATTCGTGATTATCAATTTGCGGGCGCCGTACATATTCTTTCTGTTTCAGGCTTGCATGTCGGACTGATCCTGATGTTCCTGAATTTCTTGTTGGATTTTTTGCCTAATAACAAAGGAAAATCTTTTCTCAAACTTGCAGTCATAGTACTTTCACTTTGGGGATTTGCAATTTTGGCTGGGCTGTCGCCTTCGGTGGTCCGTTCGGTGACGATGTTTTCGTTTGTAGCGGTTGGGCAACACCTCAAGCGCAAGACCAATGTTTTTCACACTTTATTGGTCTCGATGCTGTTGATTTTGGTATTTGAACCTTCGTTTCTGTTCGATATCGGGTTTCAATTGAGCTATCTCGCCTTGTTCTTTATCCTTTGGCTGCAACCGATGTTGTCTGCCTGGTGGCGGCCCAAATACAAGATCGTGAATTATTTCTGGCAAATCCTGACGGTTTCGTTCGCCGCGCAAATCGGGACATTGCCCTTGAGCATTTATTACTTTCATCAGTTTCCGGGTTTGTTTTTTGTGACCAACCTGGTCGTGATTCCATTACTGAGTGTAGTCATGTTTCTGGGAATCGCTGCAATGATTCCGGCCTGTTTCGCAATAGTCCCGCAATTATTGATCAAATCTTTGGAATGGACTGTCAATTTGTTGAACCAAATAATCCATCGGGTGGCGTCGTTTGAAGATTTCGTCATCCAAGACATTGCCTTGAACCGGTGGATGATGCTCGCTTTATACTTGTTGCTTATCAGTATCATTATTTGGTTGCACCAACCCAATTTCAGGAAGGCGGTTTTACTCTTGGCAAGCCTGTCGATTTTTCAGGCCATTTCAATCGGAACCCATCGGCAGGAAGAAAAGCAGCAGGAATGGACTGTTTTCAATGCACGGAAATCATCTTTGATTGTAGAAAAGAAAGGCCGGAATATCGGTGTTTTTGAAAGTGGGAAAACCAATGAAAAAATCATCCGCGCTTATGCGACAGCCCATTTCACACAGTTCATCCAAAAGAAAAAATTACATCAGGTCGATTATTTCAACGGCCATAAAATCTTGATTGTGGACAGCTTGTCGTTGTATCCAAAAGGAATCAATCCGGATGTGGTCCTGCTTCGACAATCGCCCAAAATCAACCTGGACCGTTTACTGCAAACCATTCATCCCAAAATCATCGTAGCCGATGCGAGCAATTACCGATCGTATGTCAAACGATGGAAAGCGAGCTGCCACAAATACAAAATCCCATTCCATGCAACCGATGAAATGGGATATTTTAAACTTTGAATCGCGTATTTAGCTCTTTTTGGCCGCGGCAGATGGTCCGTTGGTTGCAGCCGCACTGGCCGTAGAGTTGGCCAAAATCTGGTTCGCGCCTTCGAGCCATTTTGATGGACCGCCGGCCACATAGCCTGTGCTTCCAAGTTTGCCCAAATTGGTTTTGCCATCCTTTTTGCTAGGCGTCACGAGCCATACGGTCGGATAACCCCTGACCTCGAACATCTGTTGCAATTGTGCATTCTGTTGTTGGATTTCAGGCTGTTGCGCGGTCCTTCTTGGAAAATCGAGTTCGACCAAGACGACATTTTTCTGTGCCCATTCGGCAAATTCCGGTGTCTTCAACACTTCTTTCTGCAATCGGATGCACCAGCCGCACCAATCGCTTCCGGTAAAGAAAAGCAACAACGGTTTCTTTTCCTTGATGGCTTTATCGGCAGCCGTATTGAGGTTGGTTTCCCAGTAAATGTCTTGTGCCTGGGCAGAAAATGACCCTGCGATGAGCAATAATGCGATAAATATCTTTTTCATAATGCTGAATTTTAGTTGCGCCGTTTAGCAAATATAATACCTAAGGCGATTTATTTGACGCCTTGCATGAGTTTTTTAACGAAT
Organism: Flavobacterium sp.; assembly: GCF_047602195.1. Lineage (GTDB taxonomy): Bacteria > Bacteroidota > Bacteroidia > Flavobacteriales > Flavobacteriaceae > Flavobacterium. Next base: position 981,484 of record NZ_JASGHW010000004.1, on the reverse strand, counting down.
GGTGAAATGGCGATCAGTAAAACCCCCGCAACCAGTGCATACAATGCCAATTGGTAATACCCATCGGCATATACGTTGAGCTTCTCGAGGTTGGATGCATTTTCGGAGGCTTCGGCAATGTTCGCACCCAGCAATCCGGCAAAATACTGTCCGTAGGCGCTGGCCAGAAACCACATGCCCATCATGACGGCCTGCAATTTCAACGGCGACAATTTGGTCATGGCCGACATCCCGATTGGCGACAAACACAATTCCCCGAATGTAATGACAAACCAACCGAAAGTAAACAACCCGAGCGAGGTAATGCCTTGTTCGTTGGCGAAAAATTTGGTGTAATAGAAAACGTAAAAACCGCCTGCAAGGAACAAAAAGCCCAAACCGAACTTGACCACCGTATCGGGTTCGATTTTCCGTTTGGCCATCCAAAGCCAGACGAGTCCTACCAAGGTCGCAAAACCAATCACAAACAAAGAGTTCGCCGAGTTGTTGACGCCGTTGGGACTGAGCGTGATCCCCAAAACCTGGTTGTTCAGGTTATTCGCCGCGAACAAACTCAACGAGCCGCCGCTTTGTTCGAAGAAAGCCCAGAAGAAAATCGAAAAGATGATAAAAATCAACGCGGCAAACAATTTCTTGTTTTCGGTCGATGAGAAGTTTTTCATTTCATAAAACAGGTACAAAATCGACGCAGGCCCAATCGTCATCATGAAATAATCGGTGTATTCGGTATTGGCAACCATGATGATGATGACCGGAACAATCACGAGCGAACCGACATAAGTGGCGATTTCCCATATCCTACGTTTTGACTTTTCGAGATTCGGCAGTGGCGTAAGTCCGATTGGTCCGAGGCTTTTTTGCGTTTGCGTAAAGGTCAACAAACTGATGATCATCACTACCGCGGCGAATCCGAAACCTACATTCCAGCGCAAATGTTCCGGGACAATCGATTGCCAAAGCGACCCTTCGGCCACGGCGATACAGATGTACCCGCCGATCAAAGCCCCAAGGTTGACGCCCATGTAAAAGAACGAAAATCCGGCATCGCGACGCGGGTCACCTTCTTTGTAGAGTTGGCCCACCATCGATGAAATATTGGGCTTGAAAAAACCGGTACCCACAATGGTAAAACCAAGACCGGTAAAAAAGAAATTCTTGGGATCGAGCGACAGGATGATGCTGCCGATGATCATGAGCATGCCGCCCCAGAAAAGAGATTTGCGCAACCCGAGGATCTTGTCGGCAAACAAGCCGCCAATAAAGGTAAAGGCATACACCCAAGCTTGGGTTGCGCCGTACTGCAGGTTTGCGATTTTCTCATTCATCCCCAAATGGCTGACCATGAAAACCACGAGCATGCCACGCATCCCGTAGAAACAAAAGCGCTCCCACATTTCGCTGAAAAACAGGTACCACAATTGTTTGGGGTACTTTCCTTTAAAATCCTGAATTTGTTCTAAACCGGTAACGGGTACTTGTTCCATAATTATTTGATGCCTTTCTCGGCCATGACTTTATTGAGTTGTTTGAGCAGCGCGAACATGAGCAAGGTCGCAAACAGGAGCAAACCGAAGTTGACCCAGAAGAAATGGCTCTTGTCTTCATAGGTATCCCACATACTGGCCAATACACCGCTGAGTTTGTTCCCGATTGAAGTCGACAGGAACCAGCCGCCCATCATGAGCGAGGTGATGTTGGTCGGGCTCAGTTTGGACACGACCGACAAGCCCATCGGACTCAGGAACAATTCCCCGATCGTGATGACCCCGTAATTGGCGACGAGCCACCACACGCTGACTTTTTCCGAACCGTTGCCACCGGCCTTGACCGCAGCGACCATAACCAAAACCGAAAGCGCGGAAATCAACAATCCGAATGCAATTTTGGTAGGAGTTGTCGGTTCTTTGTGTCGGCTTCTGAGGTAAGTGAAAAAGGCGACCACGAGCGGCGTCAATAGAATGACCCAGCCCGGATTGATCGACTGGCTCAAATTGGCCGACCAGGTATAAATGGAACTGCCTTCTTCGGGCAACTTTTCTTTATGCACATTGCGGAAATACAACGGATAATCGACGGTCTTGACGACTTTGCCATTTTCCTTTTGGATGCGGAACGCTTCATCGTACAAAGCGACGGAATCTTTTTTATACGCCAAGGTATCGACCAAAACCAACTTCGAACCAATCGTCTGCGAAGTGCCTTCGAGCTGGCGGTCGGTGTATTTGTCGCCCCAGTTGTTGAGCGCCGAACCATTGAGTTTGAATACGGCCCAGAACAAAATGACCACCCCAAAAATGGCGAGTAATGCACCAATCGGGCGTTTGTCTTCGGACTTGGCCTTGAAATATAGACTTGTGTAAAAGAAAATCACCGGAATACAGGCAAAGATAAACGCATCGGTGCTGTCGGATCCGAAGATGTAACTGTCGGGATTCGCATCCGAAGCCACGCCCTTGAGCAACCAACCGATTACGCCAAAAATCACCGAAGGCAACAGGATGAACAATACGATTTTATAAAACGGCATATCGCCGGGCTGTACGCCTTTCTTCTCGGTCTTGTCGCCGTAGTGCTTGGTCCCGAGCAGGAACACGATCACGCCGATGAACATGCCGACACCGGCTGCCATGAATGCATATTTCCATCCGAAAAGGATTTTGAACGCTGCGCCAAAGAAATTGCAGATGAACGCGCCCACATTGATTCCCATGTAGAAAATGTTGTAGCCTTCGTCTTTCTTTTCCTTGTATTGCTCGTCGTTGTAGAAATTGCCGAGCAGCGTCGAGATGTTGGGTTTGAAAAATCCGTTGCCGACAATGACGAGGATCATCGCCGTGTACAGCATCGTATAACTGTGGATGCCCATCATCATGTAGCCCACGCCCATCATGAGCCCGCCGAGCACAATCGATTTTTTATAGCCGAGGTAACGGTCGGCGACCAATCCGCCAATGAATGGCGTTAAAAACACGAGTGCGATGAAGGTGCCGTACAAATCGGAGGATTCTTTTTCGGTCATCGCGAAACCGGCCTCGACGTCTTTGAGATAAAGCGTGAAGATTCCGATCATTAAATAATATCCGAAACGTTCCCACATTTCGGATAAAAATAAATACGGTAAGGCTTTAGGATGCTTGTTCCACATAGGCTTTGATTTAGCGGACGCCGTGCATCATTTTCTTCAAAACCGGCGTGAGCAGGAACAAAATGACCGAAGCGATTCCACACAATACGACGAACACCATAAAGAATTCGTACAGGTTGTGGATTTCAAATCCGGCGAACACAGGATTGGCCGCACTGATCTGGTTTTCCTCGAGCAATTTGAGTTGTTCGGCCGTAGGGGTTACGGCCTTGTCGAGAATCGGTTGCAATTCTATGCCGAGTGATTTGGCTTTTTCGAATTTATCACCTGTAGCCGGCAAAATCGAACCCAAAGTTCCCGACAAGGCATAACCCGCCGCATTCGAAATGAAGAACACGCCATAAGCCAATGAAGCGAAACGTTTTGGTGACAATTTACCCACAAGCGACAAACCAATTGGCGACAAACACAATTCGCCGAATGTCTGGATCAAATACAACAATACCAACCAATAGATGGCGAGCAATCCGGTACTGCCCAAATCTTTAACATTGTGTGCAATGATGAAATAACTCAAGGCGATGAGTGCCAATCCGAAAGACTGTTTCATCGTAGAAATCGGCTCCTTGCCTTTGGCGCGCAGCTTGTCCCAAAGGATTGAGAACGGAACGGCAAACATTACGACAAACAATCCGTTGAAGATTTGCACCATCGAAGCGGGCATGTTCCATCCGAAGAAATTACGGTCGGTTTGGTTATCGGCGATGAACGTCAAAGAAGATCCCGCCTGTTCGAAAGCCGCCCAGAAGAAAATGATAAAGAACGACATGATGTAGATCACCCAAATCCTTTGTGTCTCGACTTTGGTCAAGGTTTTATCAGACAAAATGAGTCCGGCCAAGGTGAGTCCGCTGGCATAAATCATCGGATAGATAATTGTCTTAACCACGTTGTCGCCATCGGTGAAATAACGGATGGCAAAGAACAGTGCAACAAATGCCACTACAGCGCCTACCAATGAAGCGGTTGTAAAATGTGCCTTTTGCGCTTCTCCTTCTTCGTAATCTTCGGCTTCGTTTTTAGATGGCAAACCACCGATTGGTCGACCTTCAGGTGTTACAACATATTTGTTTTTGAGCACATAGAACGTTACGGTTCCGATCATCATCGCAATCGATGCCGCCAAAAAGCCCCATTTAAAAGCGTGGATGTCACGAACACCGCCTGCATCCTTCACGTCGCCCAAAATTGGACAGATGAACTGGCCGAGGAACGCGCCGATGTTGATTCCCATGTAGAAAATCGTAAAGGCCGTATCTAGTTTGGTTTTTTCCTGTTTCGGATACAAACTGCCCACCATCGAGGAAATGTTCGGCTTAAAAAATCCGTTTCCAAAAATGATGATGAAAAGTGCCGTCCACATCAAAGTAGTGGCCAAGCCGATATTGCCTTCGAATACGCTGCCGCTCGCAAAAAGCAACAACTGCCCGATGGCCATCATGGTACCGCCTAATAAAATACAGTTGCGGTTACCGAAAAAACGGTCGGAAATAAAACCGCCCAACAACGGCGTCAGGTAACACAGCCCGAGGAAGCCACCGTAAATCAATGAGGCGTCGGCCTCTTTCATCAACAGGGCGTTGACCATGAATAATGTCAATAAGGCCCGCATTCCGTAGAAGTTGAACCTTTCCCACATTTCGGTACCGAAAAGTACCCAAAGTCCTTTAGGATGTGCTGTTTTTACCTGAGTTTCTGTCATTGTAATTAGTTTTATTTGGTTGGGTTAATCGTTATTATAAATTCTCTTTGATGAAATTCGTCATTTTATTGAACAGTTGGATGCGCGTCTTTCCGCCATAAATTCCGTGGTTTTTATCGGGATAGATTTGCGAATCGAATTGCTTGTTGGCCTGGATCAGCGCCTCCATCATCTGCATCGAATTCTGTACATGCACGTTGTCGTCGCCCGAACCGTGGATCAACAGCAATTTGCCCTTGAGTTTATCCACATGATTGATCGGCGAATTGTCGTCATAACCCGATGGGTTTTCCTGCGGCGTCTGCATGTATCTTTCGGTATAGACCGAATCATAGAAACGCCAGTTCGTCACCGGGGCCACCGCAATGGCCATCTTGAATACGTCGTTGCCTTTGAACAGACAGTTCGACGACATGAATCCGCCGTAAGACCAGCCGAAAATCCCAATGCGCGATTGGTCTACGTATGGATAATTGCCGATTACTTTGGCCGCATCAATCTGGTCTTCGACTTCGTATTTTCCGAGTTGTTTCTGTGTCACTTTTTTGAAAGCCGCGCCTTTGTAACCCGTACCGCGTCCGTCTACGCAAGCCACGAGATAACCTTGTTGGGCGAGCATCTGGAACCAATAATCGTCAGAATTGTTCCAATCGTTGTTCACTTGCTGTGAACCCGGGCCGGAATATTGGTACATGAAAACGGGGTATTTTTTGTTCGGGTCGAAATCCTTTGGTTTGAGGATCCAGGCGTTGAGTTCGTTGCCTTTTTCGGTCTTGAGCACAAAAAACTCCTTCGTCCCCAAATTGTAGTTTTTGAGTTTGGCGGCCAATTCGTCGTTGCCGACGATCGACTGTACCATTTTGCCGTCCTTGGCATTGTTGAGCGTATACGTTGGCGGGATGGTCGCGCTCGAGAATTTGTTGATGTACACATCAAAGCTTGGGCTAAAAGTCGCGTCGTTCGTACCGGTTTGCGATGACAGACGCGTCTTGTTTTTGCCGTCGAGGCCGATGCGGTAAAGGTCGCGATTGATTGATCCGTTTTCGACCGATTGGTAGAAAATCACCTTGTTCTTCTCATCAAAACCATAATAATTGGTCACTTCCCAGTTGCCTTTGGTGACCTGATTCTTGAGTTTTCCGGTTTTGTCGTACACGTAAATATGGTTGAAACCGTCTTTCTCACTCGTCCAGATAAAACTGTTGTCTTTCAAGAAGGTCAGGTTGTCGGTGATGTCTACGTAAGCTTTGTCTTTTTCGTTGAGTACGACTTTGGCCGAACCCGAATTCCCGTCGACGAAAATCAAATCGAGGTTGTCCTGGTGGCGGTTGAGCACTTGAACGCTCAACACATTGGCGTCGTTGGTCCACTTGATTCTCGGAATGTAAAAATCATTGTAGTTGCCCAGGTTGATGTTCTTGGTCGTATTGGTTTTCACATCGTACATCTTTAACGAAACCACCGAGTTCTTTTCGCCCGCTTTCGGATACTTGAACGTTTCCATTTTTGGATACAAATCCTTGTGGAACATACTCATCGAAAATTCGGGCACATCGGTTTCGTCGAATCGGATGAAGGCTATCTTGCTGCCGTCGGCACTCCAATCGAACGCGCGCACAAAAGCGAATTCTTCCTCGTAAACCCAATCGGTGATTCCATTGATGATGCGATTTTTATGTCCATCGGTTGTGATCTCGGTTGTTTTTTTGGACGTGATGTCATAGACGTACAAATTGTTGTCCTTGGCAAAGGCTATCTTCTTTCCGTCAGGCGAAAAAGTCGGTTCTTGAATCGCATAGTCTGCTAATTCGGTCAACTTTTTCGAAGCGATGTCGTACAGAAAATAATTCGCGGTATACGAATGGCGGAAAATCGGTGATGAACCATTGCCGATCAACATCGTTTTTTCATCCGGGCTGAACGAAAAAACATCGATCCCATCGGCGAGTTCCGTGTGGTTTTTCGAATCGATCAGGGTTTCGACTTTCTTGAGCGACGAAAAACTGTACAGATCGACCTGCATGGTCCGCGAACTGCGGTCAAAATTCAATACACAATATTGGTTGGTGTTTTTCATGGACTGCAATTCGTCCATCCCTTTGGCGCGGAACGCACCGGTGTAAATGTCTTCGACCGTAATCTTTTGCTGTGCCAGTACCGATACACACAAAAAGCAAAACAAAGCGGCAATTCTGTTTGGAGTCATAAATTGTTTCATAAGCTAAAAACTGTCAATTTTAGTGAAAATTTTGGATATAACGGCACTTTTATGTGTTAAATGCACGGGCGCCGCAAACATTGCTGTTTGACGCTCGTTTTTGGTTTTGTTACCGTTGCCGACTATTTTTAACCGAACAGGCTGAGTTGCCCGCCTTTATACTGTTCGTACAGCGAAGTGTTGAGTGCCGGAAGCGATTTTCCGGCGAAAAATTTCTTTCTCGCCAGTTGGATTTGCGAGCGTATCATTTGTGCGAATTCGCCTTCACCACGCATGCGGTCGCCCCATCGGCTATCGTTGAGCGTGCCGCCGTGGCATTCCGCGATTTGATGGAGCACTTTGTCCGCGCGGTCGGGCATCGCCTTGCGGATCCAATCGGAGAAGATTTCGCCGATCGCGCCGTTCAAACGCACGACCGTGTAGGCAATCGACGATGCCCCGGCCTCCGAAACGGCTTTGGCCAAAGGCAGAATCTCGTGGCTGTTGATTCCGGGAATAATCGGCGCGAGCATCACATTGACCGGGATACCGTTCTGCGACAAAATCCTGACGGTTTCGAGCCGTTTTTGGATCGTGGTCGTACGCGGTTCAAGCAATTGCCTTGTCTTTTCATTGAGCGAGGTAATCGAGACACTCACGCCTATGAGATTGTCCTTGGCCAATTCGGTCAGGAGATCGAGATCGCGCGTGATCAGTGCATTTTTGGTGATGATTGCGACCGGATGCCGGTATTTGTGGAAGACTTCGAGGCATTGGCGCGTAATCCGGAATTGGCGTTCGGCGGGCTGGTAACAATCGGTGTTGCCCGACATCACGATGGTTTGCGCCTTCCAGTTCTTGCTTTTGAGTTTGTCCTCGAGCAGAATCGGTGCATTTTTCTTGACGAGGATTTTGCGCTCGAAATCAAGCCCCGCGCTGTACCCCCAATATTCATGCGAATTGCGCGCGAAGCAATAAATGCAACCGTGTTCGCAACCTTGGTAAATGTTCATCGAATATTCCATGCCCACATCGGGGCTGTCGACCTTGTTGACGATGGTTTTGGGAAAGACTTCGAGGAAATGCGTGCGGTTGTCATCGGGTTGGTCGCCTTCGACCGCACAATAGTTCAGGAAGTCGTCGAGCATCTCCTGCGCTTCGGCAAAAAACCGGTTCTGCACATTGATTTGCGCACCTCTTCCTTTGATATAGGGGCTTTCTTCTTTCATAAGTGGGTTTTGAAAGTTAGAATTTCGGCGCGTCAAAAAGAAAAATCCGGTGTTAAAAATTGGCCGCTGTTGATAATTTTTTTAAGCCACGAATGCACTAATTTTTATCGAATTGATTCTTAAAAAATTCGTGAATTCGTGGCCAACATAAGTCACTGTATACAATGCAAAAAGTTATCTTTGCAATACAATAATTACCCTTTCAAAAATGAACGACGCTGTTGCCGGATTTTCCAAATGGTCCAAAGAACAAAAAATCGACTGGATTGCCCAAACCTATTTTTCGAATCCCGATGAAGCGGTTTCGCTGATCAAGAATTACTGGAATTCGGATGAAAACCTGCAAAAGCTGCACGATGAATTCATCGAAAATACGATCACCAATTTCTATCTGCCGCTCGGCATCGCGCCCAATTTCCTGATCAACGCGAAATACTACACGGTACCGATGGCGATCGAGGAAAGTTCAGTGGTGGCGGCCGCAGCCAAATCGGCGAAGTTTTGGGCCACACGTGGCGGTTTCAAGACGACGATCATCGGTACCGAAAAAATCGGGCAGGTGCATTTTACATTCAATGGTGAAATCCACAAACTCGAGAAATTCTTTGCCGAAACCAAACCCAAATTCTTTAGCAATACCGAGGAATTGACCAAGAACATGCGCCAACGCGGCGGCGGTATTTCGGATATCGAATTGCGCAACAAAACCGCTTTGATGCCGGGCTATTTCCAACTCCACGCGACGTTCGAAACCAAGGATTCGATGGGCGCCAACTTCATCAATTCGTGTCTCGAGCAATTTGCCAAGACACTGACCGAGGAAGCCGAAAACCACGAGGCATTCTCGAAAGAGGAAAAAAACATCCGCATCGTCATGAGCATTTTGTCGAATTATGTCCCGAATTGTGTGGTGCGCGCCGAAGTCTCGTGCCCGGTTGAAGATTTGGCCGACAAGAGCATCGACAACCCAAAATATTTTGCCGAGAAATTCATCCAGGCCGTTCGCATTGCCGAAGTCGAACCGTTTCGCGCCGTGACGCACAACAAAGGCATCATGAACGGCATCGACGCGGTCGTTTTGGCCACAGGCAACGACTTTCGCGCCATTGAGGCCGGCGTCCATGCGTATGCTTCGAAATCCGGACAGTATTCCAGTTTGTCGCATGCCCAGATCGAGGATGGCATCTTTACATTTTGGCTCGAAGTCCCTTTGGCTTTGGGTACCGTGGGCGGATTGACGTCTTTGCACCCACTCGTAAAAATGGCGTTGCAGATGCTCGAAAAACCATCGGCGGCCGATTTGATGCAGGTCATCGCCTCGGTTGGGTTGGCACAGAATTTTGCGGCTTTGCGTTCGCTGACGACAACCGGAATCCAGGAAGGCCACATGAAAATGCACCTGAACAATATCTTGAACCAATTTGGCGCGACCGAAGACGAGCGCGTGCAAATCAAGAAGCATTTCAAGACGCATGCGGTATCGCATTCGGCGGTGGTGAATTTTATTGAAAGTCTGAGAAAATAGAATGTATTTTCTTTTAACCGAAAAGCCCTAGCCCTGATTGAAGCGGAAATCCTTTTGGGTGTAGCGCAGCGACTCGAGCGAAGCGAACAGGCGCAAGCAAACCCAAAAGATTGCAGCGGAAAGCAGGAATAGCTTCAAAAAAACATGAAACAAACCTTTTACAGCAACGGCAAACTCTTTATCACGGGCGAATATCTCGTACTAGACGGCGCGAAGGCGTTTGCGTTGCCGACGAAATTCGGGCAGGACCTGGTCGTGGAAAACGGCAGTGGAAAAACGATCTGTTGGAAAAGTTTTGACGTCGATGGGAGTCTTTGGTTTGAAGCCGAGCTTCCGCTGGATGCAATCGCCGCCAATCTGAAAACCGACGACGCGGTAAAAAACACGCTGATTGAAATCCTGCATACAGCCGACCGGATGAACCCCGATTTGCTGCAGGCCGAAGGTTATTCGGTGACCACACGCCTGACGTTTCCAAAATTCTGGGGATTGGGCACTTCTTCGACCCTGATCAACAATGTGGCACAATGGTTCGGGATCGATGCTTACCAATTGCTCTGGAGCAGTTTTGGCGGCAGCGGTTACGACATCGCCTGTGCGCAAAATGACGGGGCGCTGGTCTACACCGTTAACAACCGAAACCCAAAAGTCGAATTGGTCGATTTCGAGCCGACATTTGCCAAACAGTTGTATTTCGTTTACCTGAACCAGAAGCAGGACAGCAAATCGGCGATTGCGGCCTACAACGCAAAAAAAGGCAACCTCCAGAATGAAATTGCGCAGGTCGATGCCCTCACCGATCAAATCCTGCGAACCCAAGACCTGCAAACTTTCTGTTCTTTACTGGAACAGCACGAAAATATTCTCAGCGGCATCCTCGAAATGCAAACAATCAAACAACGGTTGTTTCCTGATTTCGTCGGAACCGTCAAAAGCCTGGGTGCCTGGGGCGGCGATTTTGTATTGGCCGTTTCCGAGACCGACCCTACCGGTTATTTTAAGGACAAAGGGTACGACACTGTCATCCGCTATTCCGACATGATTTTATAACAAAAAAAATCCCGAACGAATCGGGATTTTTTTATACGGGTAAAGATGGCTTAGTATTGGAACTCGGCCCTGTTGTCTTTGATTTCTGCTTCTTCTTTGAGCGCAGGGATGACACGGCCTGAATAACCATTTACCTGTGCTTTTACTTTAGCGATGTAATCTTTGTGGTCTTTCAAGGCAGGCGCTTTGGTGATTGCGGTTGGCTTGACCACGAACACACCAGAGTTGCCTTCGATTGGTGCAGACAATTTGTTGGTTCCTGTAGCAAAGGCGGCACCGACTACTTTACGCTCAGGGCCTGCTCCTGGAAGGTTCGCATTCTCGACGGTCATGTCAACGACTTGCTGTACGGTTGAACCTGAGGCTTGCGCGATCGCTTCGAGTGAAGATCCTTTCATTTTGGCCTTGATTTTTTCGGCTTTTTTCTTGTTCTTCAAGATCGGCTCGATCATCGGACGGGCATCGCTAACGGCGGTCAGCCCTTCTTCATTGATTTGCTTCAATTTGGCGATTACGTTCCCTACGTTTGCGATTTCGAAACGTTTCACATCACCTACTTTGGTATCTTTTTCAAAAGCCCATCTTACGATTTGGCGTTGTGCGCCGACGGCTCCGAACATTTCGTCCATGGCTTTTACCTTTACCGATGGATTGACGGTCAAACCGGCTGCCTTGGCTGTTTTTTCGAAATCGCCTTTGGCTGCGTCCATTTCGAATTTCACCGATTGGGTGTATAATTTATCGGTTGTAGCCTCTGAAGGCTCGATCTTTTGCGCGATGGTCGCCAAACGGACCGCATCTTGTTTGTCGGTTACATTGATGATGTGGAAACCAAAATCAGTCTCTACCAAACCAATCGTTCCGATTGGGTTGTTGAACACGAAATCGTTGAATGGTTTGACCATCTGCCCTTGGCTGAAGTAACCGAGGTCACCGCCTTGCTGTGCAGACGAGTCATCTGAATTGGTCAAGGCCAACATGAGGAAAGTCCCTGGATTGGCTTTGACATCGGCCAATAATTTCTCGGCTTTGGCTTTGGCTTCTTCCTTGGTTCTTTTTTCTTTCTTGTTCGGAACCTGTGTACCTTCGTAGCTGATCAAGATGTGGCTGGCTTTGGCTTGTGCCCCGGCCTTTCTGCCCATCGATTTCGAGATGCAGTAGTAGTCGCCACGCATGTAAGGCCCGTACAATTCGCCTGCCGGCAAGTTGAACAACGCTTCTGCATGCTCCGCTGGCAAGGATTGTTTGGTTACGTAAGTGGAATCGTAAGGAATATCGGAATTCTCGTTTACGAAATCAATCGTATTCGGAGCACCTTTGAAACCTGGCAACGTATCATTTTTACCAGTCTCTTTGTTGTATACGACTCTTGAACTGAGCAAACCATTGATCTTGGCCTTGATTTCGTTTTCGTCTTCCGGCGACGGCTTATCCTGGATCAAAACGTATTCTACATCGCGGTTTTCATCGGCTTTGTAGCGCTTCTCGTTTTTCTTCATGTAATCTACGATTTCGGCATCGGTTACCTTGACATCGCTGTCTTTGATGGTCGAGTACAAAACGCCCACATAGTCAAAATTGACTTTGTTCATTTCCATCTCATACTTGAGTTTACCTTCGATTTCAGTGGTAAACATACCGCCTCTGACGAGGTTGTTGTAGATCATGTATTTTGAATTGAGCTCGGCGTCTTTTTCAAGATCCTTCTTGTATTGCTCCTGTTCTGGATTCGATTTGAAATATTCCTTGTATTTGGCTACGTCGAACTGGCCAGCCTCATTTTGGAACATCGGGTTTTGTCCAATGTTGGGATTGTTCTTGAGGGTTTCCAAAAGATGCGCTTCACCGGCACGGATGCCCAATTTTTCAAACTCGGCAGTCAGCAAAGCAATCGAAATCTCTTGGTTCCAGACTTGGTTCACGGCCTGCGTCGGCGTCATGCCTTGTTGTCCGCTTTTTTCAAGGTTGCTTACTTTTACTCGGAATTCGTCAAAAGAAATGTCTTTTCCGTTCACGCTTCCCACGTCTTTGGACATTCTGTTGAACTGCCCGCTCTGGAATAAATCACCAATGATGAATGCTAATAAACAGAATCCGATGACCAATATAAGGAGTAGCGAACGCTGTCTGATTTTTGATAAAACTGCCATTTTTATTATTGTTATTTTTTATTTTCAGTTTGCGAAAATACAATTATCTATTTAATAATAATAACAGTAGCGTTTTATTTTGCAAGAAAAGTGAAATTTTTAAAAAAAATCAACCAGGCAGCGTCATTTTGACCAATTCGATCTTTTTATTGGTGGCTTCCTCGATTGTAAAATGGTAGTCGTCGATGCGGAATTCTTCGCCTTTCTGCGGGATCTCTTTGGTGTGGTTGACGATGTATCCGCCCAAGGTTCCATAAGAGTCGCTTTCAGGAATTTGGAGCTTGTAGGTCTCGTTCAAATATTCGACATCGAGCCGTGTCGAGAACAGCCAGGTGTTTTCGCCCAACTCTTTTTCCATGAGTTCTTCTTCTACCGAATCGTGCTCGTCCTCGATTTCGCCGAACAATTCCTCTACGATGTCTTCGATGGTAATCATGCCCGAGGTGCCGCCGTATTCATCGAGTACGATCGCGACACTTTTGCGTTTCTTGGTGAGCAATTCCATCGCATCCTTGATCAGGATCGTTTCGGGCACGAACTCGACCGAAATCATTGCCGACTTGATCGTGCGCGGTTTCTTGAACAGATCGAACGAATGCACATAGCCCAAAATATCATCGAGCGAATTCTGGTAGACCAGTATTTTGGAATAGCCCGTTTCAATGAACAGCTCGCGCAGTTCGGCCACCGAATCGTAAATCTCCACGGCCGAAATCTCGGTACGCGGCGTCATGATGTCGCGCGCCTTGACGCTAGAGAATTCGAGCGCGTTCTGGAAAATCTGGATCTCTGAATCCATGTCGTCGTGGTCCTCGACGGTGCTCATCTGCTCGGTGATGTAATTGCCCAGTTCGGCTTTGCTGAAAAACAACGGGATTTTGTCGCCTTCGGTCTTGAAGAAAATACGCAAAAGGAAGTTCGAAATCCAAAGGCTAAACGCCGAAATGTAGTAAAACAACAGGTAAAAAAGATAGGCCGGCAGCGCGAAAAACTTGATCAGGCTGTTGGCGTAAATCTGGAAAAACACTTTGGGAATGAACTCAGAAGTGAGCAGCACGATCGCCGAGGAGATCAAAATCTGCACCAGGACCAGCGACACGTCGGTCAATTGCCAACCCAAATTGCCGAGCCAACGCAGTACAATCCCGCCCATGAAAAACCCATAGACGACGAGCGCAATCGTATTGCCGATCAGCATCGAGACGATGAATTGCGACGGATTGGCCGTGAGCTTGGTCAGGATTTGCGAAAGGAAACTGTCCTGTTTCTTTTCGATCTCGAGGTAAATTTTGTTGGAGGAAATGAACGCGATTTCCATTCCCGAAAAAAAGGCGGCTAGTATTAAACACGTGATGATAATACTAATCTCCATCGGTTACTTCTTGTTGCGCTCCTCAAATTTCCTGGCAAATCGCCTGCGGAAGAAAAACATCAAAATGGCCACGACACCAAAGGCAAAAAATACAATCGGGTCCTGTCCGTTGCGCCAATCGTTGATTGCAATGCCGATGAAAACGAATCCGGCAACCAGGTAAACGTATTGGGTCAGTTTTAGGTAATTCATAAGTAGTGTTTATTCGGCTTCGTCGATGCTGCCTTTGATGCGCTGCGAATTCACAATCTTGAAATCTTTGCTAAAATCGATGCCTTCGCCAAACGAAACGCCTTTCGGGTCTGTAAATTTAAACTTTTTTTCGGTAAAAAACCATTCGTTCTTCTGATCGAAGTACAACTGGTCGGTTTCGAGCAACTGCCCGGTTTCATTGGTAATCCTGACATTGCGCTGCAAATCGATGATATCGGTTCCCTTAAAGGTCACGGCATAATCGGCCTTGATGAAGGTTTTCTTGCCCTTGGTATCGAACATCGTCACGTCGACGCCATCGGGAAACTCGGTAAACGGAAACTCGACGGTTGCATAGTCGAGCATCTTCGGGCTCACGAGGATCGATTTGATGCGCCCCGAATCGGTGTACTTGAGGTTGAAGTTGATGGCCTCACCGCTGGGCATGAATTCGGAATAGTTGATTTTCTGGACTTCCTTGAAATTGCTTTCACACGACAGAAGTCCTACGGCCAAAAGGGCCAACAGGATAAAACCGCTGCGAAACCTAAGCAAATTCATGTGCAAATTGTTGTGGCCCAAAGCCCTGCATTAATCGTATTTCCTTCTGATGAACCATTGGTCGTTGAGCGACAAGCTGATGAAAACATTGGTGTAGTTTTCCTCCACGAGATTGGCCTTGGCCGTTCCCCTGCGTCCGTATTCCACTCCAATATTGAGGTTCGAGAATGTTCCGCCCAACGGGAATCCAAAACCACCCGTAAAAGCATAATCCTTGATTTTTTCATCGTTTACGACCAGACCGGTATTCTCATAACGGAATCCGGCGCGGTAGACGACACGGCTGAAATAACTCGAAAACGACATATAATTCGGGATGTAATAACCGCCGAAGCTATACTTGACGCCATTTTCGTAAGACGCATTGGCGATATCGTTGAAGCGGTTGCCGAAGTTGCTGCTTTGCTGCAAAACCACTTCGGTACCGATGAGCCATTTTTTGTCCTGCCCAAAACCGGCGCCTGCCGAAAACTTCGATGGCATCTTGATGGTATTGGTGCTTGTCCTTACGTCGAGAAATTCATTGAAAGGCGGGTCGTAATTTTCGATGTAGTAAATGGTCCCGAAATACCGTTCGTTGTTGAGCTTGAGGTTGCTTTGCGGCGTATAGGCCAGGCTTCCGTAAAAATCGTACTTGTTCTTGATCTTGCGCTTGTACATGGCGCCGAGATTGAAACTAAAACCCGAGAGATCCGATTTATTGATTTCCTGGGTGCCGTATTCCAAGCCCGGAAGATAATTCATACCGATGGTCCGGATTTCGCCGAAATTGTAGGCCGCATCCAAACCAACACTTAAATTGGGTGTGAACTTGTAAGCCGCGCCGAGGAATACTTTGTTGAGTCCGCCCGAACCGCTGTATTTTAAAATCGCGCCTTCCTCGCTTTGCGTCCTGACGCGGTAGCCCACCGAAGAATAAGGCAAAAGTCCAAAAACGGCCCCGAGCTTTTTATTGATCGGCACACCGACGGCCAGGTAATCGAGCGTGGTCCGCTGTGCTTTTTCTTCCCCTTGATAGGTGGTATATTTTCCCGAACTGAAACTGCTTCCGACCGTAAAAGTCGTCAACTTAAGGCTGGAATAAGAGGCCGGATTCTGTAGGTTGATGTGGATGCTATCGGGAAAAACCGACACCCCGCCCATCAGCCTGTTTTCAACTACCCCTTTGAATTTTACATCCCCGATTCCGTAGAAAGAATAAGGCGACGCGGTTCCCTGTTGGGCTGAAGTTGCTAGTGAAAAAAGTACAAATAGGGGTAAGAAAAATCTTTTAATCATTTTTGATTTGATATTGAAAAGTTTGGTTCAGACTTTCAAGCAGAAAATTTGAATGGGCAAATATGGTATTTTTTAATCGTTTAGCCAAAAAATCGGCGTCACCGCCAGTTAAAATTATGATAAAGTTTGGATAGCGTTCCTTGTATTGATTGATGAAACCGTCGATTTCATGCAACATTCCCTGCACGACACCCGAATGGATCGACTCGGCCGTCGAATCCCCGACAAAGTCCTTGGGCGCCGTCTTTTCGAGCAACGGCAAACGCGCCGTAAAATTGTGCAGCGCCTCATACCGCAATCGGATTCCGGGTGAAATGGCCCCGCCGAGATACTGATTTGCCGCATCGACGAAATCATACGTGATGCAAGTACCCGCATCAATCACGAGTCGGGCCTGATCGGGGAAACGCAACACCGCGCCAGCAGCCAAGACCATACGATCGATGCCCAAAGTGGCTGGCGTGGCATACCGGTTCACAAACGGGAAACGGTTTTGGTGCGAGATGAAATGGATGCGTATGTTTTCGAACGACAAAAAAGCGTCCTTTCCTACACTTCCCACCGAAGCGACCGCCAAATCGGTTATTGCCGCATAGGTTTTTAAAATTTTTTCGACATGGGATTGCAATGTTTCTTTTTCAAAAAAAGCAGCCTCGACCAAGGTATCCTGTTCAAAGACAGCATACTTGATTCTGGTGTTTCCGACATCGATCGCTAAAAGCATACACAACGGGTTCAGGCCGCGAAGTTACGAATTGATTTTTTTTAAAATTTGTTTTGGATAAATTAAAAATCGTTCTATATTTGCAGCCGCTAACAACAAGCACGGTACCTTAGCTCAGATGGTAGAGCAATGGACTGAAAATCCATGTGTCCCTGGTTCGATCCCTGGAGGTACCACTGAAACCCGAAACAATTGTTTCGGGTTTTTTGTTTTTACCTATGCATTACTTATATATACTTTACTCGATATCGGCCGATAAGTTCTATGTTGGCGAAACTTATAATGTTTCAGAAAGAATTGCCAAACACAATGAACATCAATACGCCAATTCATTTACAAAAATTGCAAATGACTGGAAACTTGTACTCTCATTTGAATGCCAAAATGAACAAGAAGCGAACTATCTAGAGAAGTTCATCAAGAGAATGAAAAGCAAAACATTTATTCAAAAAATAATTGACAAGCCCGAAATTTTAACCGACATCTTATCCCAAAGATAATATGTGTCCCTGGTTCTCCCGACGCTTCGGGACTGGAGGTACCACTGAAACCCGAAACAATTGTTTCGGGTTTTTTGTTTTTACCTATGCATTACTTATATATACTTTACTCGATATCGGCCGATAAGTTTTATGTTGGCGAAACTTATAATGTTTCAGAAAGAATTGCCAAACACAATGAACATCAATACGCCAATTCATTTACAAAAATTGCAAATGACTGGAAACTTGTACTCTCATTTGAATGCCAAAATGAACAAGAAGCGAACTATCTAGAGAAGTTCATCAAGAGAATGAAAAGCAAAACATTTATTCAAAAAATAATTGACAAGCCCGAAATTTTAACCGACATCTTATCCCAAAGATAATATGTGTCCCTGGTTCTCCCGACGCTTCGGGACTGGAGGTACCACTGAAACCCGAAACAATTGTTTCGGGTTTTTTGTTTTTACCTATGCATTACTTATATATACTTTACTCGATATCGGCCGATAAGTTTTATGTTGGCGAAACTTATAATGTTTCAGAAAGAATTGCCAAACACAATGAACATCAATACGCCAATTCATTTACAAAAATTGCAAATGACTGGAAACTTGTACTCTCATTTGAATGCCAAAATGAACAAGAAGCGAACTATCTAGAGAAGTTCATCAAGAGAATGAAAAGCAAAACATTTATTCAAAAAATAATTGACAAGCCTGAAATTTTAACCGACATCTTATCCCAAAGATAATATGTGTCCCTGGTTCTCCCGACGCTTCGGGACTGGAGGTACCACTGAAACCCGAAACAATTGTTTCGGGTTTTTTGTTTTGCTCTTTTCCCATTTCTTTATTTGGGCGTTGCCACAGGCCCGCGCTTTACTCTGCAATCTTTTACGCTTCACTGCGTTGCGCTGTAAAAGGATTTCCGTTGCAATCGCTAACGCAGGCACCGTCAATCCAATTAATTATTTGATTCTGAAATCGAACCTCAAACTTAAAATAATGTTAAAGCAAATTATCCAGTTAGGATTCCTTACTAATTTTACATCGTAATTTAAAAAACATCCATTATGAAAGTAGCAGTATGGGATACTTATGTAACCAAAACCGACGGCAAGATCATGCATTTCGACATCCTCGCCCCTGACCACCTCAATGACAAAGAACAGATTTACGCCTACGGCAAACAATACCTCGCGACCAAAGGACAGCAAAACAGCACCCTGACCGCGAAGGAATGCCGTTTCTGCCACATCGACCAGGCGCCGGCAGAAATCGAGGCGGCCATCGAAGCCAACGGCTATTACATCATCGAAATGGAAGGTTGCCAGAATTAATGGAACCGATCCGGATTCATGTGCTGCAGCACGTCGCCTTTGAAGAACCCGGCTGCATCCAAACCTGGGCCGATCAGAACCGGCATCCGCTTTCGGTGACGCGGCTGTTCGAAGACCATACCTTGCCCAAACCCGACGATTTCGATTGGCTCATCGTCCTCGGCGGCCCGATGAGTGTCAATGAAACCGATGTTTATCCGTGGCTTGATCCCGAAAAAAGACTGCTCAAAAAAACCATCGATTCGGGAAAAACGGTCATCGGCATCTGTCTTGGCGCCCAGTTGATCGCCTCAGCGCTCGGTTATGCGGTCTACCGCAACAAGGAAACCGAAATTGGATGGTTCCCGATCCAGGCCGAAAGCGACAGCCTGTTGTTCAATGGCACCAAATCGTTCACCGCTTTCCATTGGCACGGCGAGACGTTCGACCTTCCGGCTTCGGCGCAATGGCTGGCCTCGAGCGACGCGTGTACGAATCAGGCTTTTGCGATGGATCGCGTTCTGGGTTTGCAATTTCATCTCGAAGCCACCGTGGATACTGTCTCAAAAATGGTTACTTTTGGACAGCATGAATTGGTTCCCGGGAACTACATCCAATCGGCTGCGGAAATTCTGGAAAAAACCGAATTGCTCGAGGCCAACAACGAGCGGATGTACCGCATCCTCGATCATTTAGCCACAGGAAAACATGTCCATTTTTAACCTCCATACGCAAAACCACGACCTCGAGCACAAGATTGCCGCGGGTTTGGAACGCCTGTCCCAGGTATTCAAAACCTTGTTGTGGGAAAAGGCGAAAACGTATGGGCTCAGTCCAATCCAGATCCAGTTGCTCATTTTCATCCGGTACCACAGTCCCGAAAAGACGACCGTGAGTTACCTGGCCAAGGAATGCAATGTGACCAAATCAACGGTCAGCGATGCGATCAAGGTACTCGAACAAAAAGGACTGATTGCCAAGACAGCCGATGCTTCCGATTCGAGAAGCTACACGATGGCACTGACCGGGACCGGACAGCAGATCGTTTCCGAAACCGAGGACTTTGCCGACCCGATTGCCGCAGCGTTGTCTAAAACCGATGCTTCGGAAAAGGAAATCATCTGGAAAAACCTCTCGGGTTTGATTGCAAGCCTGAACCGGGCGGGCGTGATCAGTGTGCAGCGCAATTGCCAAAGCTGCGTCCATTATGCCGAAAATGGAAACAGGGCGTTCTGCAAGCTCTTGCAACTGCCGCTCGAAACCAAGGACCTGCGCATCGACTGCCCAGAGTTTGAACAAGCCGTGTAAACGTTCACGGTATTTCATCAAAAAATATCGCTTTCGCGGTATTTGAAAATTTTCATTTACATTAATTTATATCAATTATTTGATTTACAATAGGTTAAATCAAAGGCATGTCTATTGTCTTTTCGCAACAACATTCATTAATCCTAAAACACAACACACATGAAAAAAGCATTTTTTTCCCTGAGCCTCTTTTTATTGGCCTATGCGAGCTCGTTTGCCTGCGACAAATGCAAAAACTACGACAACCACAACTTCAAGATCAAATCGGCGTCGGTCAGGCACGATGCCAGCCTCGGCGTGACGATTTGGGAAATCAAGGTCGAAGGCCAGGCCGGGGCCACAACACCCAAACCCGCAGGAAGCCTGAACGGCGCCCCAGTTTTGGGTTATGTTTTTCCGACCACACTACATCCGAGCGATGTGGGTTTCAACAAAACCGACGGTATTCTCGCGCTTGCACTCACTTCGCATCCCGATTTCGACGACAGCCCGCTTTGGGATGAAAGTGCCGACGGCAATTACGACAACGATGGCATCGTCTGGCATCCGCACTGGGTGGTTCTGGTCGAGGACAAACGCGTCGGCGGCGGTTATTCGGTCAAGGAATTCAAGAAAGACGACAAGAGTGTCGTGCTGCCCAAAATCAATCCGGGCATGCCGATGTACATGGACAGCCCGGGTTACAACGTCGTGACGCAAAACAACGCAATCCGCGTGATTGTTCCCGATTACCGCATCAACAACAAAACCGATTTCAAGTTTGACGCGCTGAGCTGCTATATGGAAGTCAGCACAGGCGAAGGCGGCAGCCACGAAGGCGCCGGACCTAAACCGATGCTGGGCGTCTACAAGGTGTACCACATCGCCAGCGGCAACCTGTCGCTTCCGTATTCGGTTAAAAAATAATCTCTCTTTTTGGGTACGGCCGGGCGCGCAACTTCCTTCCATATCTAGCCCGGCCGTTTTAAAAAAATCATAATTCGGCTGCTTTCCCGACGCAAATCGCTAACTTTAGTTCTCTAATCCAATGGAATGAAGAACTACAGGAAGATTGTCATCGGCGTGCTTATTGTCATCACAGCTCTATTTTTATTGGGCATTGGCGTTAATTGCTGGATCAAATACCAATTGCCCGAAATGCTCGCGCAAAAAAACAAATCGCCGTACGCCATTACCTATAAAGACCTCCATTATTCGCTCATCGACGGTTACATCAAGGCCAAAGAAATTACCGTCGCACCCAAAGCGGCGATCAAAGAAAACCAGACCAAGAAAGGCATTTACGCTTCGGTCCATTCGGTCGAAATCAAGGATTTTTCGATTTGGAGCGTGTTGTTGGGCGACCACATCAGCGCACGCAGCATCACGGTGACGAGTCCCGAAATCATCCTGTACAAATCGAATGAAAAGGTCAACCCCAAAAATATCCGACACGAGGTGGTGGCGCCTTTTGAAAAAGTCATTTCGGTTTCGGATGTGTTCCTGTACAACGGGGACGTCAAAATCATCTACACCAAAACCGACAAGGCCATCCTCAATGCGGCCAACATCAACATCCAATTGGAAGGCATTGCCGTAAACGACCAGACGCTCGAAAAGAAAATCCCGTTCTCGTTTGAAAAATACAGCTTCCGTTGCGACAGCCTGTATTACCGCGCCAATCCGTTTTACCATTTTACGACCAAGCAGATTGCGGCGACGCATACCGATCTCAAAATCCACAACTTCAAGATGATTCCCGAATATTCGCGTCGCGAGTTCGTGCGCAAAATCGAGAAGGAAAAAGATTTGTTTGTGGTTTCGGCCCAAGACATCCACCTCAAAAACCTCGATTGGGGATTTGAAAAGGAAGTGTTGTTTGCCAACGTCGGTTCGGTCAACATCGACCAGGCTTCGGCTGATATTTACCGCAATAAACTGCCCGAGGACGACCTCACGAAAAAGCCTTTGTACAACAAATTGTTGCGCGATCTCGATTTCAACCTCAAGGTCGATACGCTCAACGTCCGGAATTCATTGCTCGCCTACGAAGAAGAAAAATCATTCGACAAAGGTTCAGGAAAACTCATCTTCAGTCAGTTTAATTTGACGGCGACCAACATCCGCAGCGGTTTCCGACAAAAGAAAATGGAAGATTTGAAGATCTCGGTCGATTGTAAATTCATGGATGCCTCGCCGATGCACGTCGACTGGCGCCTCAACGTACTCGACAAAACCGACGGTTTCCACATCAAAGGCACCATTGCCAATGTCGATGCCGAACGCGTCAATGCCTTTTCGAAACCGTACATCAACGCGACGACCGAAGGCAAACTCAACAAAGTCCTGTTCAATTTTACCGGAAATGACGAGCGTTCGTATGGCGAATTCGCACTGCAATACGACAACTTCAAGCTTGTGGTGTACCAGAAAAACGACCGCAAGAAGAAAAACAAATTCCTGACGGCAGTGGGTAATTTATTCGTGAAAAACGATTCCAAAGGCGAAATCAAGGGCACCAAGGTCGAGGTCGAACGCATCCCCGAAAAGTCATTCTACAATTTCTTCTGGCGCAACATTGCCGAAGGTCTGCTCAAGATTCTTACCTAGGAATTTTCGGTTCGGGTACGTTGGTCGTATCGGTTGCGGGATCGATCGGTTCGGGCAAAGGCTGTACTTTGGGTTGTGCCTGCGGTTGGTATTGGGTTTCTTCCAAATCTTCCGATTTCCTGCCCAATTTGACTTTCGGATCATCCTTGGTCCCAGTAATGGTCATCGGGATACCGATGATGCCCAGTGGCGGCAATCCCAAACGCATCTTGAGGTTGAGCGCGCCATCGAAACTGGTCTGGCCTTCGATTCTTGGACGGAAACCGGCGACCTTGAACTTGAACCGCTCAATCGTAATGAGGTTGTTTTTGATCGTCGTCTTGATGTCGACTTTCGAAACATCGGGATTCTTGATCGCCTCATTGTTGGTTTCCTTGCTCACGGCGCCAAACATTTTGAAACCCATCATTTTGACTTTGCTGACCGACAATGTTCCGCCGCCAATCAGTGACGGATAAATCGGCTGCATATTGCCGTCGAGTTTTCCGGCCACTTGGTAATCGAGTGAAATGATGCCTTCGGCATTCTCGGCCGCCGAGGCCATTTCGCGGAACAATTTGACTTCGTTGTAGGCGCGTTTGATGTCGAAATCCTTGGCGGCTATCTTGAAATCGAAATCTGCGGTCGCCGCCGATTCGGGTTGGTAGCGTGCATCGAATTTGACGTTGGTGCCAATCAGGTTGAAACCGGTTTCCTTTAAAGCGAGCTGGCCGTTTTGGACCGTCAGGTTTCCTTTGGCCTGTTCCATGGCGAGCCCGTCGAAGTTGACTTTCTGTACATTTGCCGTAAACTGGATGTCTAAATTTTTGGGGATTTGGATGATGCCATTGTTGCCGTTTTTGGCCACAGCCGTACTGTCGGAAGCCGATGGCTTATGCTGTTCAGTGGCCTGCGTCATGAATTCATCGACGTCGATGTAATTCGCCTCGAGCGCAAATTTCCCCTTGAGGATTTCCTTTTCCGAAAGCACATAATTGATCACGTTCTGCATCTGTCCGTTCATCTTGAAATCGGATTGGCCGTAAACCGCGGTGAAATCCCGGAAATCCATTTTGTCCTGGTTAAAGACAAACAAACCTTGCTTGATCACAAAAGGCTTGGGAAAATATTCCGAAGTCGTGCGGATATTCTGGAGCGCCAACGTGCCTTTGTTGTTGAGTTTTTCATATCGCCCATTTGTCGCATCGCTTTGCTTTCCTTTGAACGCGACATCGGCTTTGATGTATCCTTGCAGGTCGAGTCCTTTTTTCGAGAAAACCTTATAGACTTTTGCGACATCGATTTCACCCTTGGCCTTGATGTCGTAGGCCACGTCTTCAAAGTTTTCGAAACTTGCGTTGAGTGCGAACGGCTTGCCTTCAAAATTGAATGAGGCCGGACGGATCACGAGTTTGGTGTCTTTCAAAGCGCCGCTGCCATTGGTCAATGCCGCGACAACATTAATATCTTTGATCGGTGTCGGATAATAAATCGATTGTACCGAGCCGTTTTGCAGCGAAAAATTCCCTTTGGTCACCGGGAAAATATTTTGCGTCTTGTTGTATTTTCCCTTCGAAACGATGTCGGCCTTGAGCAAACCTTTCAAATCCATGTTCTCGATACCGAACGCCTGATCCATCTTCTGCAAATCCATCGAAGCCTGGATGCGCGCATCAACCTGCGGGGTTTGCAATCCCGCCGATTTGACAATGGCCTTGAAATAATCCTTGCCCACATCGAAATAGATCGAATCGAGGTTGACCTGCAGTTTTTCGGTGTCGAGCGACGGCAACTTCGTGTCGAAATTGAGGTAGATGTTCGAAACCGGGAACGGCGCGTTGGTGTATTCGATTTCGCCTTCGCGGATTTTCATGTTGAAGGCCAGATTGGGCTTGCGGTTTTCCGAAGCGATGTATTTGCCCGAAAGCGAAAGCGCGATATCGGTACGCCCCTTGACCTTGGTTTTCTCGAGCCAAGTCACATATTGCGGTGGCAAGGCGGTAAAGAAATCGCTGAGTTTGCTGTCTTTCGAAGCGATGCGGAAATCGAGATCGTAACCGTTTTTGAGGAAATCGAACTTGCCCGTAAACTCGACCGGAAGTTTATTGATTTTTAAATTGTTGTGCTGGAACACAAACGCCAGCGAGTTCGTATTGATTTTGGTGATGAGTTCTGCCTTGACTTTTTTATTCTTGAGGTAATTTTCGCCGCCGAACGCAAAGTCGAGCGAGTCGATTTCGGCTTCGGTCTCAATGTCGAAAATCGCCTGATCTAGGTTTCCCTTTCCCAAATAATTGAATCCTTTGGCATCGATGAGCATTTTGGCCGATTGGTCGTTGTAAACCAAGTGGCTATGGCGGATGTCGATCTTCTCGAGCTTTAGCGAGGTTTCCGAATTGTCGCTGCTTTCCGATTTCGAATCGGAAACATACACGTTGTAATTGGCTTCGCCGCGCTCGTTGACCTTGACGTTCATGAGCGCATTTTCGAGAAAGATCTTGTCGATGTGGATCTTGCTGTCAAACACCAATGACTTGAGGTTGATCCCGAACGCGATTTCATTCGCCGACACCAGCGTTTCATTCGCATACGGTTTCGAGCCCTTGAGCTTGAAATCCTTCAAGGTCAAGGTCAGCGATGGGAAATGGCTGAAAAAAGACAGGTTGGTTTCACTGAAACTGAGCTCGCCGTCGAGCCGCTCGTTGGCAAAATCCTTGACGCTTTGCGCGATTTGTCCCGGAAACAAAATCGGCAGCAAAAACAACAGCAACAGCAATCCGCAGCTAACGATTGCTATTCGTTTTAAGACTTTGACCACCGTGGCTTTAACTGACTTTTTCATGGCGCGAAATTAACAATATCAACGGTTCTAACAAAAGAAACGATACAAAAAGAAAAAAGCCCTTCCGGTTGTGGAAAGGCTTTTTAGAAATAAAATTCAACTAACTCAAAATTTTATTGCTTGATCAGTTTGATGGTTTGGCTGCGGTCGGTCGCATCGGTGAGTTTCACCAAATAGACGCCGCTGGTCAAATCGCTCACATTGTATTCGTACTGGTCGGATTGCGGACCGAAGGTTTTCACCAATTGGCCGGCTACCGAATAAATCTCCAATTTGTTGACGTTGGTATTGACCGTAAAATGGGAAGCCGACGGATTCGGATACAGGCTGATGTTCTTCCTGGTTTCGAACTGGTCGGTGTTCAAGGTCACCGGTTTGTTGCCATACACCAAAAATTGGCCCGGCTGGATGCTGATCGTTGCCGACGTACTGGTCACGGTCAATGGCGTATTGTCCATGAGGTTGTACCAAGTTCCCGTATACGGAAAATCGGGCGTCACACTTTGTACGGCTACCGAATAATTCGACAACACGACCACATTCTTCAATTGCGTGCTCGGCAAAGCATCGTCGTAAATGTAGATGCGTTGTCTGACGTTGTTGCCGTTCGGGCTGATGGCGTAATTGCCCTCGAAAACCGGCTCCTGGATTTTGATCGCGATCAACTTGGCCCAATCATTATAAACCTTGGCGCGGTTCACGTTGGCGAGCCAATTCTCGCTCCATTGCGGCTGCGGCTTGGTGTCGAGTTTGCAATCGCCCGGCGTCGGATCCGATTCGGTGTTGACCGATCCGTTGTTGCAGGTGTAGATCGAAAGCTGCATCCCGAGATCGGCAAAATGCCAGATCATTTTCGGGCCCGGAACCAATAATGAAGTGGCTCCCACAGTCGACATCCTTGTCAACGAATTGTTCAGGTTGTTGAACGGTGGCGCGGCTCCTGCAGCATTGCCATAAGTCATGGCGCTGTACATGATTCTTTCCTTGTCGTGGCTTTCCGGATAGCCCATCACCCTTTTGCCATTGAAACCGGCATGGGCAGTGTGCCCGATCCTGGTGATGTCGCCACCCACGGCATAACCGCCCGCGAGTTGGCTGTAGGCATAGGTCATTTCGGCCCACATCATGACCCCTTTGCTTGGGTTTTCGGTCAAACGGTAATTGGCCCATTCCTTTTCCTCATTGTCCGCGCCCAAGTGTTCGAAAATCACATAGTGGTTCGGGTCGAGGCTCCACGAATAATCGGCGTATTCTTTGAGGACATCGACACGGTCCTGCTGGTAAGAACCCGTACAACCCTCATCGCCACTGGTACAATTCTGGGTAAATCCTTTGGTCAAATCCCAACGAAATCCATCGATGTGGAAATCCTCAACCCAATGCTTGACGACGCGTTTCACATAGTTTTTGGTTCTGGCCTGCTGGTGGTTGAAGTCGTTCCCAACACCATACGCATGCGTGGCGGTTTGGTTGAAATAAGGGTTTTCCGAACTTGGTCCGCCCCAGCCGTCGCCATCGGGATCGTTCATCCACATGCGGTTCATCGGATTGCGGCCGAAAGCATGGTTGAGCGCCACGTCGAGGATCACGGCGATGCCGTTCTGGTGACAGAGGTCGATGAATTCCCTGAATTTGTTTTCGGTACCGTAGAACTTGTCGAGTGCCATGTGGAAAGCGGTGTTGTAGCCCCAGCTTTCGTTGCCTTCGAATTCCATGACCGGCATCAGTTCAATCGCATTGATCTTGAGGTTCTTGAAATAATCGATGCGGTTGATCAAATCCTGGAAATTTCTATTCACGTCAAAATCGCGGATGAGCACTTCATAAACGACGAGGTCTTCTTTTTTGGGTTTGACGAAATTGGTCACCTGCCAATTGTAAGGCGTCTGCCCGGTCTGCAAAACAGTCACTTCGCGTTCCTGTCCGGCCGGATAAGCCGGCAGGTTTGGATAACTCGACGCCGGGATGTATTGGTCGTCAAAAGGGGACAACACCAAAGTCGAATAAGGATCGGCGGTTTTGACCAAGGCCGGGGAATTGGCAATCGGCGTGGCATCGACCACCCAATATTGGTAATGGTAAATCTGCCCCGGGGTTAATCCGGTCAGTTCGAGCCAGAATTTGGTCGACGATGGGTCTTTCTTCATCGCGTAGCTCGTATTCGGCTGGTAATTGTTGAAACTACCGGCGACATAGACGAAATCCTTATTCGGCGCATCGAGCACCAGGGTTGCCTTGGTCGCATCGCCCGAATTGTAATTGATGCCATCGAGTAAAGATGCTGACGGCAATGCCTGCGAAATCGTACCCGGATTGATCATCACGGCAAATCTTCTGGTGAAAGACGTCGCGCCCTGCGTGATTTGCAGTTCATAGGACTTGTTGGTCGTGATGTTCGTATCGGTGAAATTGTACGATGAACCACTGGCCGTATTGATGCTGACGCCATTGGCCAACAGGTTGTAATTGGCACTGCCATTGGTATTGCTCGCCGAAATATTGAGATTTTGTCCCGAATTGATGATTGTGGTGCTGTTGAGCGCGGGTGCATTGAGCGTCGCCTGGAAAGCCCCTACGTTGAGGAAAAAATCGGAGGTCTGTTGCGCGCCATCGGCCGATCGGAACACCACACAGATTTGTGTAATTACGGCCGAGGTCGAAACCCCGAAATAAGTATACAAATCTGGCGAGATGGTCAGCGATTGGCTGTTGCCCGAACCACTCAAGGCCGGTTGCAAGGTATTGTTCCCCCAGTTTCCGATGACATTCTGCCACAGGTTTCCGTTGACGGTCAACCCGATGTGGGCATAAACCGTACCGTTGTAAGTAGCCAGACCAGTACCGGATTTATTGAAATTGATGGTAACCGCCTGGTTGGCTTCAGGAATCGTAGGCACGGTGGTAACCTGTGCAAATCCGCTGATGGCAAACAGCACAAACAAAACGGTCAGGATGGTAATTTTTTTCATTATGGTATTTTTTGATAAAAAAGGGCTGTAAAGAAACAGCCCTTTTTAAAAGTTTAATGCATTTTATTGCGGTGTAAGCGTGTAAGTGTACTCTCTTGGGTTGCTCAAATCAAGCACGATCAAGTAAGTTCCCGCTGTGGTTCCAATGTTTTGGCCGCCGTATTCGAGCGATCCATCTGCGCCACTGTCACCAAAATTGATATCCCATGCGCCGTTGGCCTTGAATTTCAAACCATTGTCCGGTGCCGCCTGGGTAGTCAATGTGGCCACGATAGACCAAGTTTTGGCTACTGGATCGTAAGTCATTGGAAGCATGCCATCCCATCCGTTTGTCGTAGCATTACCTGCGATTCCCCAAACAGTTGGTGTTGCAGAATAAGTCAACGCATCGGTGTCGGCTTTCACATAATAGTACCCGGCTGCTGTAGTACAGTTTACTTCGCCATCAGCTACCAAAGTGTTGGTGAATGTTCCGTCGTCACCCCAGTCCAAAGTACCCCAGTCAAAAGTTCCATCCGGTTTTGGCGAAAGGAATTTGTATTCGCCATCGAGCCACATATAGCCTTCGTAATCGGTTTCGCCGAATCCTGAAGAAGCGAGCAATGGTGCAGTTGGCGGAGACCATCCTTGGTGGTTACCCGGTACGGCAATCGTTGGATTTTCTGTGGTGTAAGGCGTAATGGTAACCGTTACCACGTTTGAATAACCCACTACCGCGTTGATTGACGTTCCCAAAGTCGATTTTACCCTGATGTCTACGTCTGCTTCGGTATACGGTGCAAAATTCGCTGCAATCAATTTCCCGTTGAGTTCAGCTACAGTCAGCGACAAGAAACGGTTGTTGGTAACGCCTGCTTCGATGATGTTTTCGAAGTCGGTTCCAGCCGCTGCCATTTCTACTGTGTAAGATGCTACCGATGGAACACCGTTGTTGACTTGATCCCAAACCAAAGACATTGCGAGATTGTCTTGATTTTGTGGGGTCAATACGAAATCTGAATCTGGTGCCGGGCTTTGCAGATTAAAGCTGGTTCCCGGTGTGATGTTCGGATCGGTATCGTTTTCACAAGCGCCCAATGCGACCAGCATAAAGGCAAAAATTGAGGTTCTTAATATATTTTTCATTTTTAATTAAGTTTAATGTTAGTAACCAGGATTTTGTGTCAAGTTAGGATTGGCCTGTAAAGCCGACAATGGAATAGGGAACAAATTGTAAGTGCTCGAAATGGAAACGCCGTCTTTTACGCCGCCTTTCCACGGCCAGAGGTAAGATCCTCCGGTGAATTTGCCGAAACGGATCAAATCGGTTCTTCGGTGTCCTTCGAAAAGTGAGCTCACGCGCTCTTTCGTCGAGGATGAAATCGAGCGTCAGTTGCGCTTCAGTAATCGCACCGGCGTGTGATCTGTTTCTCACGTCATTGACATAGCCAAGCGCTTCGCTCATGCTGCCGCCCCCGCCTCTCAAAATAGCTTCGGCGCACATCAAATAAGTGTCTGCCAAACGGTACAATGGGAAATCAGTTCCCGAGAAAACCGTAGCGATTGAAGGTGATGCAAAATTGGTGTTTCTGAATTTTACACTTGGATAACCATCGGCCCAAGCTTTGTAATCGGTCATTTCGTAGCTGTGCCCTGATGTCCAGAACAAATGCGCGCGATCGTCCGGAGAAGCTGCAAGTTCTGCGGCATTGGCTCCGAATTTACCGTACCAGGCTTTAGTAGCGCGGTGTCCTTGCCATGCATTGGCACCGCCTCCCGGGTTTCCAAAATCGGTTGGTGTCATGGTCACATCGCTCATACTTCCGTTGACCAAATAAGTCGTGTTGCCATAACTTTGGCTCACCAATGCGTCAGCGATCAATGGATAGATGATTTCGTTTTTGGCATCGGTTACATTGTTGTCTGCAGAAAACACGCTTACGATGTTAGGAGCCAAACTGTAACCCCCTTCGTCAATGACTTTTTTGGTGTACGTGTAAGCGTCATTCCATCTTGCCGTTCCAGTATACACCTGTGCATTCAGGTACAACTTGGCGAGCAACATTCTCACCACCGCTTTGTTGGCGCGGCCGTAACCAATGGTTTGTGGAATAGTGTTCTCGATCGCGAGCAATTCAGACTCGACGTAGTTGAACATTTCCGTACGTGAAGCTTGTGGTTTTGGCACCCCGCTTCCCAAATCTTCTTCGGTTACAAGTACGCCTTTTCCGAAACAATCGATCATGTAGAAATAAGCCAAGGAACGCAGGAAGCGCAATTCGCTTACATATTGTTCTTCATTGTCGACATCCACACGACTCAAGACCGCCAAAATGTTGTTGCACTGTGGCACGGTGTAGTAAACCCTATTGTAGAGGTATCTGAAGAACTTGTTGTTCTCATCCCAACCTGAAGTCGTGGTCAACTGGTCGAGTCCGTTATCGCCCCAACGGTTTTTCATCCCGTCTGCAGAAAACTCCTGCAGGTTGATGATGCCGCGCAGAAATGGCGATTCTCCCGGGTCGTCAGAAATGTCGGAGCTTCCCGGCCCTGTAGGTCCCGAAAGTGCAAATGCGCCGTACATTTTGGACATCAGTCCGTTGATGGCATTTGGGTCCTGCGCCAAAAGTTGGTCCAACGTCAACTCTACTTTTGGTTCCGTATCGAGGTCGCTCGTACAACTGCTTAATAGTAATAAGGATAATCCAAGCCCTATTATATTAATTTTAAATTTTTTCATGGTGTATTTTTTTTAATTAAAAGTCAAGGTTTACACCAAAAGTGTAGACTCTTGGCCTAGGATAAAAGTTGTTGTCCATTCCGTTGAAGTTCTCCGGATCCTGTCCTGAATAATCGGTGATGATGAACAGGTTGCTTGCCGAAGCATAAAGCCTCAAGGTTGATTTTCCAACAAACTTATTGAATTTATAACCCAACGTTACATTTTCGCAACGCAGGAAAGAAGCGTCTTCCAACATGTAATCAGAGAATTGGGTCACCCCATCGTTGAAGTTGGTAATGATCGGGCCATTGTCGCTGTTGTTGATGTCGATGATGTTGTTGAGTGAACCTGCCGTTCCTGCATCTGCCCTGTCGGTGAAACCGGCCACCAATTTCTTGGTGTTGTAGGTTTGGCCGCCCACTTGGCCCCTGAAGCTGCTGGACAAATCGAAGTTCAGGTAATTCATGTTAAATCCGAAACCATAGGTCCAGTTTGGACGCAATGCTTTGTAATAACGGTCTTCGTTGTTGATTTTCCCGTCTCCGTTCAAATCGGATACCGCCCCGATGATGGCTTTCCCGTTGCCATCATACACTTGTTGGAAAACCCAAGCAGAAAAAGGCTGGAAACCAACACCGTGGTAAGCCAAAGTTACGTTGGTTCCGGTAGGCAAATTACCGTCTTTGGCGGCGATTCTGGAGATGCCTTTCAAATCGGTCACTTCGGCATAATTGTACGCCACGTTACCGTTGAACGACAAGTTAAAGTTGTCTTTTTGGATGGCGTTGATATCCAACGCGAGTTCGAAACCTTTGCTTTCGATTTCACCCACATTGCTTACAAAAGTATCCGACAAACCTTGACCCGGAGGCAAAGTATATCTCGACAAAAGGTCTTTGGTGAAGCGCTTGTAAATATCGAAGCTACCGGTGAGGATGTTTCTTTTGAAGAAACCAAAATCAAGTCCGGCATTCAATGTTTCTGAGGTTTCCCAAGTTACGTTTGGATCGTAGTTCTTGGCACTGTAGAGGTTTACGCCTGGGAAATATTGGCTGGTACCGCTTCCCACTTCAAACAATGGACTCGATGGGAAATAGCCCACTTCGCCGCTAATGTCTGAGTTACCCGTTTTACCCCAACCGATTCTCACTTTGAGGTCTTGTACCAAATCGACATTTTTGAGGAATGATTCTTCTTTTACTTTCCACGCCAAGGCTGCCGACGGGAAATAACCCCATTGGTTTTCACTGCCACGGAACAATGAGGAAGCATCAGTCCTGAAAGTACCGGTCAACAGGTATTTGCCAAACAAGTCCATATTTACTCTTGCAAAATAAGACTCGAGCACCAATGGATTGTAGTAACGGTCGTTCGCACTGTACACGCGTTCGCGGATTCCTGTAGCATCCGGGTAACGGTATACTTCTTTGTTTCCGTCATTGACGAAACTTTGATACGAATAACCGGCAGTCACATCTAATTTTTGAAGAATCTCTCCGAACGATTTGTTGTAGTTCAAATAAGAATCCCATGTTTTGTTAGAGAAAGTTTGGTTCTCCAAGTAATTTTTTCCCGGATTAAACACAAAATCGGTCGCACTGTTCAAAGTACGATAAGTCGCGATCGCATTGTCGTAATAAGTTTCACGAATTCTTGATTCGGAAGCATCAAGACCAAGGTTGAGGACCGCGCGCAGTTCAGGCAGGAAATGGAATTTGTAATCAAATTCGATATTCCCCAAGAAACGCAATACGCGTTCCGGTCTTCTGCGTTGCTCCAACACCGCAACCGGGTTCCATGCCCCGTCGATCGTATTGGAATTGGTCAGGTTGGTCGGCTGGTAATAGCCGCCAAATTTTTGGTCGATGGTATAAATTGGCTTGGTCGGATCCATATTGACTACCCCGCCGAGCGAACCATCATTGTCGATGGCATTCTTGTCTGAATAAGAACCTTTGGCATTGACATCGATTTTCAAATGATTGTCGAAGAACGTAGGTGTCATTTTCAACGCGTAGCTGAAGCGCTCATAATCACTTGTCTTTATCAAACCTTGTGTATTGTTGTAACCCAACGAAAAACGGAAAGGAATTTTACCATAAAGATTAGCCCTTGCACTGAAGTTATGGTCAGACGATATCGCCGTACGGAAAACCGCATCCTGCCAATCGGTGTTGTACAAGATACGTCCTTCAATGGCCTCTGTCGCGGGATTATCAATTGTTCCCGTGCCGTCAGGAATACCCAACTCATCGAGGTGGTCCGGATGATAGGTCCGGATGAAGTTCGTGTATTGCTCCCCATCCATCATGTCGAGCTTTCTGCCCACTTTGCTCATCGAAACATTGGAGGAATAATTGAATTGTGGCGTTCCTGAAGTTCCCTTTTTAGTGGTGATAATGAGCACCCCATTCGAAGCCCTCACCCCGTAAATGGCCGTAGCCGATGCATCTTTCAAAACAGAAACACTTTCCACATCGTTCGGGTTGATCAATGTTAACGGGTTGCTGATCCCGGCCGGATTGTCGGCACTGATTGGCACACCATCGATGACAACCAACGGCTTGTTGCTGGCCCCCAAAGAGCCTCCGCCACGAATCCTGATGTTTGGATCGGCATCCGGGGAACCGCCCGAATTGGTAATTCTTACGCCCGCCGCCTTACCAGTCAATAACTGATCGACCGATACGATGGCGCCTTTGTTGAAATCCTTTTCCGTAATCAAGGCCACCGATCCGGTCGCATCCTTTTTACGGACAGACCCGTATCCGACCTGAACCACTACTTCGCCCAACACATTAGCTTCTTCTTCGAGGCTAACTGAAAGGTTTTTTTGTGCGTCATAGGTAACGGTGAAACTCTTGTAGCCGAGATAAGAAAAAACTACCACATCACCCTTTTTTACAGGCAATGAATACTTTCCATCAAAATCGGTTTGGGTACCCGAAGCCGAGCCCTGAATTACCACATTTACCCCCGGAATGGGTTGTTTTGAATTTTTATCGACTACCGTACCGCTTAAAGTGTTCTGAGCCAGCACACTAAAAGGAAGCAGCAGTAATAAAAATAACAACTTTTTGTAAATTGTTTTCATACATTTTGTTTAAGTTAGAATTAGTTTTTTGAGCTTATACTTTATACTTCGAATGTTAAAAATAGTTAAAAAACTGTCCCTTTTTCGTTAACGTTTTCGAAACCCCTACCGAAAACGTTTTCGTGTTGAAAACTTTCCTGAATATACATATTTTTAAGGGAAAAATTTCGATTCATGGAAATAAAATTTACCTTTATTTCGAAAATAATAGTTATCTTTTTCGAATGAAAAGAAAAGTCACCCTCAAACAAATTGCAAAAGAATTAGATGTATCAATTTCAACGGTTTCCAAATCGTTGCGCGACAGCCCCGAAATCAGTGAAGATACACGCCAAAAAGTCCAGGCTTTTGCCAAGCTCTACAACTACAAACCGAACCTGATCGCCTTAAGCCTCAAGAACCGGAAAACCAAGACCATCGGCATCATCATTCCCGAAATCGTGCACCACTTTTTCGCGACCGTCATCAGCGGCATCGAACACGTGGCCAACGAGCACGGCTACAACGTCATGGTCTGCCTTTCGGATGAGTCGTTTGACAAGGAAGTCATCAACATGGAAATGCTCGCCAACGGCAGTATCGACGGCTTTATCCTATCGCTGTCCAAAGAAACCCAGCACAAAAAGGATTTTCACCACATCACCGAGGTCATCAACCAGGGCATGCCCGTGGTCATGTTCGACCGCGTGACCAACGACATCCTGTGCGACAAGGTCATCATCGACGACAACCTCGCGGCCTTCAACGCCGTACAGCAGCTCATCAATAAGGACTTCAAGAAAATAGCGCTGATTACGACCGTCGATTATGTCAGCGTCGGGAAATTGCGTACCGACGGCTACATCAAGGCGCTCAAAAACAACGACCGCAAAGTCGACGACAACCTGATCCTCAAAATAGAAGACATCGAGCATTGCGACGAACCGATCGAGGCACTGTTGGCCAATCATGATCTCGATGCTGTGTTTGCCGTCAACGAATTGTTCGCAGTGACCGCGATCAAGGCCGCCAAAAAACTCGGAAAAAAAGTGCCCGAAGACCTTTCGGTGATCGGTTTTACCGACGGCATCATCTCGAAATATTCGTCCCCGAGCATCACGACGGTTTCGCAAAACGGGATCAAGATGGGCGGAAAAGCGGCCCAGATGCTCATCGACCGACTCGAATCTGAAGACGAGGAAGAAGAACATTACAAGACCGAAGTCATCGAAACGCATCTGGTCCTGCGGGAATCTACGCCAACGTTGTAGTTTGTCGTAACTGTTTTATTTTCAAAAGACAAGATGCTCCAATTTTCGCGTTTCGCAAATGTTAAAATCGCATTCCCGGCTTTTCAAAACGAAAAAGCTATTATATTTACATCCGATTATCAGGGCTTATACTTTACTTCGAAAAAAAAAATAAGTTTTGATAAGCATCGCGCTTATCGTAGATAATTTTAAATTACGATAATGGAAAAGCGTAAATTAGGTTTCTGGGAAATCTGGAACATGAGTTTCGGTTTCTTGGGAATCCAAATGGGTTTTGCCCTTCAGAATGCCAACGCCAGCAGAATACTTCAAACGTTTGGCGCCGATGTCCACGAATTGTCCTGGTTTTGGATCATTGCCCCGCTCATGGGATTGATCGTCCAACCCATCATTGGGCATTACAGCGACAATACTTGGGGCCGTTTCGGTCGAAGAAAACCGTTCTTTTTGGCTGGTGCGTTGCTCGCTTCCGTCGGGCTCATCCTCATGCCGCAAGCCGATATTTTCACCGCCTTTTTACCCGCACTTTGGGTAGGCGCCGGAATGCTCATGATCATGGATGCTTCGTTCAACGTCGCGATGGAACCGTTCCGCGCGCTCGTGGGCGACAACCTCAGAAACGACCAGGCTACCCAAGGTTTTAGCGTACAGACCGCTTTGATCGGATTTGGGGCCGTCATCGGTTCGTGGTTGCCGTATGCGTTGCACAACTGGTGGGGCGTTTCCAATGAAGATCCGGCCGGTGGCGTTCCACAGCATTTGATTTATTCTTTCATTATTGGCGCGGTTTGTCTGGTCATTTCCATATTGGTAACTGTACTGACTACCAAGGAATATTCGCCCGAAGAATTGGCCAAATTTGCAGATGAAAAAGCCAGTGCCGAAGCCATCGCCGCCGAACATGCCGCCGATCCCGAGCCGCATCGCGAAGCCAAACTCATCGACATTTTCGACGACTTCCGCAAAATGCCCACGACGATGCGTCAACTGAGCTGGGTACAGTTTTTCTCCTGGTTCGGACTGTTTGGCATGTGGGTTTTTACGACGCCTGCCATCGCACACCACATTTACGGTTTGCCGGTAGACGACGTCAAAAGCGCCACCTACCAGAAAGCCGGCGACTGGGTCGGGATCCTGTTTGGCATCTACAACGGCGTATCGGCGATTTTTGCCTTCGCGTTGCCTGTAATCGCCAAAAAAATCGGGCGCAAACTCACGCATTCGCTTTCGCTGATCATCGGCGGGATCGGATTGCTTTCGATGTATGTCATGCCCAATGAAAACTGGCTCATCCTTTCCATGTGCTGCATCGGGATTGCCTGGGCGAGCATCCTGGCGATGCCTTACGCGATCTTGGCCGGAGCCATTTCACCCAAGAAAATGGGCGTCTACATGGGGATTTTCAATTTCTTTATCGTAATCCCGCAAATTATCAACGCATTGATCGGCGGCCCGCTGGTCAAATACCTATACCATGACAATGCCATTTTTGCGTTGGTCACCAGCGGCGTGAGCTTTATCATCGCCGCAATATTGGTTGCCAAAGTAAAAGACACAGATGACGTAAAAACAAATTAATGAACAAGAAAGCATTCATATTTGACCTCGACGGCGTGATCGTCGATACGGCCAAATACCATTTTTTGGCGTGGCAGAAAATCGCTGCCGAACTCGGGATTGAATTCACCCCCGAACACAACGAAGAACTCAAGGGCGTGAGCCGCGTGCGCTCGCTCGATTTGATCCTCGAACTCGGCCGCATGACCGCTTCGCAGCAAGACAAGGACCGTTGGCTCAAACAGAAAAACGAGGATTATTTGTCCTATTTGGTGCACATGGACCAAAGCGAAATCCTGCCGGGCGTGTTGCACATTTTGCAATTCCTCAAGGAACACCACCAACCGATTGCACTCGGCTCTGCGAGTAAAAATGCGCGTCCGATCCTCGAAAAAACAGGCATCATCCATTATTTCGATGCGATCGTTGACGGCAACGACGTAACCAATGCCAAACCCGATCCAGAGGTATTCCTCCAAGCAGCCCGACAAATCGGTGCGACGAACCAAAACGCGATCGTGTTTGAAGATTCGGTAGCCGGAATCCAGGCCGCAAACATCGCGGGCATGATCAGCATCGGCATCGGCGAGGCGGGAATCTTGAAAGAAGCCCAGTACAATTTCCCTGATTTCGTACACATCGACACGAGCTTTATCGAATACATCATCAAAAAATAACAATCAGTCAAGACGAAAGTCATAAAGTCGAAAGAACCTTAATCCGGTCAGGAAATACAATAAAATCTTTCCTCTTTCTTCTTTTCTCTTTCCTCTTAAAAAAATTAAAGACATGAACCAGGATTATATCAAACCCGACAATTGGTCGGTTATCGAAGAAGGATTTGATGCAGAACGAGTGAAATCATCCGAAAGCCTGTTTTCCATCGGCAACGGCGCCATGGGACAGCGCGCCAATTTTGAAGAAACCTATTCCGGCGAAACCTTCCAGGGCAGCTACATCGCAGGCATCTATTACCCCGACAAAACCAAAGTGGGCTGGTGGAAAAACGGTTATCCCGAATATTTCGCCAAAGTATTGAACGCCCCGAACTGGATCGGCATCGACATCGAAATCAATGGGGAAAACCTCGATTTGGCCCAATGCCAATCGGTCAGGAATTTCCGCCGCGAACTCAACATGAAACAGGGCTGGTACAACCGCTCGTTTGAGGCGACTTTGCAGAACGGCACCGAGATTTCGGTCAACGTGAACCGCTTCCTGTCGCTCGATCTCGACGAAGTGGGCGTCATCAATTATGAAATCACACCGTTGAACCAGGACGCCAAAATCGTCTTCAAACCGTACCTCGATGCAGGCGTACACAACGAAGACGCTAACTGGGAAGAAAAATTCTGGGAACCACTTGACGTGAAACACAACGGCAATGAGGCGTTTGTAACAGCGCGTACGTTCAAGACGCATTTTACCGTGACGACGTTTATGCAGAATACGTTGCTCAAAAATGGCGAACCGATCGTTGTCTCTCCTGAAAATGTCAACACCAATACAGAAAGAATCGGATTTTCGTACACGGTCAACGCCGCAAAAGGCGAAGTGGCTTCGATCCATAAAATGGGCGGCTACACCGTTTCGATGAACCACGAAGACACCTATGCCGCTGCGCAGCAAGTGATCCAAAAAGCCATCGACAAAGGCTACGAACAATTGTTCGACAACCAAACCTACGCCTGGGCGAAAATCTGGGAGATGAGCGACATCACGATCGAGGGCGATACCAAGGCGCAGCAAGGCATCCGCTTCAATATTTTCCAATTGAACCAGACATACCTGGGCAAGGATTCACGACTCAACATCGGACCGAAAGGGTTTACGGGCGAGAAATACGGCGGCTCGACCTATTGGGACACCGAAGCCTATTGCATCCCGTTTTACATGGCAACCAAAGACCAGAACGTCGCGCGCAGTTTGCTGACGTACCGCTACAATCATCTCGAAAAGGCGATTGAAAATGCGGCCAAGCTCGGTTTTACCAATGGCGCTGCGCTTTATCCGATGGTGACCATGAACGGCGAGGAATGCCACAACGAATGGGAAATCACGTTCGAGGAAATCCACCGCAACGGTGCGATCGCGTTTGCGATTTTCAACTACCACCGCTACACCGGCGATTACAGCTACATCCCTGAAAAAGGTTTGGAAGTCCTGATTGGGATTGCCCGCTTCTGGCACCAACGCGCATCCTATTCAACACACAAAAACCAGTACATGATTCTTGGTGTCACGGGCCCGAACGAATACGAAAACAACGTCAACAACAACTGGTATACGAATTACCTCGCCAAGTGGTGCATCGATTATGCCATCGCGCAGATCGAAAAAGTCAAAGCCGAATACGCCACCGATTACACCAGAATAATGGCCAAGGTCAAACTCGACGATGTAGAAATTTCGCATTGGAAAAAAGTCGCCGACAAAATGTATTTCCCGTATTCCGAAACGCACGACGTGTATTTGCAACAGGACGGCTTCCTCGACAAAGATCTGGTCAAGGTATCCGATCTCGACCGTTCGCAACGTCCGATCAACCAAAAATGGTCGTGGGACAGGATCCTGCGTTCGCCTTACATCAAACAAGCTGATGTTTTACAAGGATTTTATTTCTTCGAAGACCATTTCAGCAAGGAGCAACTCGAGAAACATTTCAATTTCTACGAGCCGTTTACCGTACACGAAAGTTCGCTTTCCCCTTGCGTACACTCGATCCAAGCCGCGGTTTTGGGCAAAATGGACATGGCCTACACATTCTACCTGCGCACTTCCCGACTCGACCTCGACGATTACAACAAGGAAGTCGAGGAAGGACTGCACATCACCTCGATGGCCGGTACCTGGATGAGCATCGTCGAAGGTTTCGGCGGCATGCGCGTCAAGGACGACCAATTGCATTTCGAGCCGCGCATCCCTGAGCAATGGCAAGGCTATTCGTTCAAGATCAATTTCCGCAACCAGATTTTGAAGGTTTCGGTGCACGCGAGCGAAACGAAATTTGAACTCGAAGGCGGTGAAGCGATTGCCGTTTTCGTCAATGGAAAAGCAATAAATGTCGAACCGAATAGTTTGGTGACTGTATAAAAGTTGAAGGGCGCCACGGGCGGGCTGTACGCTTTATCTTTTACGTCCTCCGTCCCGAAGTGTCGGGACTGCGGCCGCAAAAGGATGCCGCTTCCATCCCTGGCGCAATTTTTCGTTCCAATTAACGAATGAATTTTTAATGATGTTCTTCTCACCTTTTGCCTCGCCGCAAAAGTTGCAAAAAGGCGGAGCGCGCAATCGTTCGGCGACCTGCTAATTCTCGATTCGGAAATGAAATGAACTCGCCTTCGGCTCAAACAGTATTTCATTTCTGAGAATCTTTGAAAAAGCAGGTGCCCGCCTGCCACGATTAAAGCGCGCGGTCTCACGAAGAACGCTCGTTGACAATTGAAAAACATTCTTCGCTTGGAACGGCAAATCGTCAATTCCAAAAAACGTTCTTAGAAGGATTTTTGCCGCTGTGCAACAAGGCAAAAATAAAAATATGAGATTCCGCTTAGTTGCGACGTCAAAATAGAATCGTAGAAAACAACGAGAAAGCGCCTGCGAGCGTACGTGGAGTTGAGCCCACAGGGCGAACGGCTTGGTACGCGCAGCCAGCTTCGAGGTAGTTTTCGAGATTGTAATTTGGTCGCTAGGCATTTTTGCTTCTTTTGTCTGGCAACAAAAGAAGAAATAAAACACAACAACATGAAAAAACTACTTCTCCTCCTCGTAACAACCGTTACAATAAACGCTGCAGCGCAGCTCCAAAAAACAGAACCGCCGTTCTGGTATTCCGGTATGCAAAACCCAATTTTGCAAGTGATGTTCTACGGCAAAAACATTTCCCAATACGACGTCTCCGTATCGAACAACATCGTCATCACGAACGTCCAGAAAACCGAAAATCCGAACTATGTTTTCGTCACGATCGACACCAAAAATGTCCCGGCCTCCGATTTCGTGTTCTCGTTCAAGAACAAAAATAAAATAGCGTTCACGCAGAAATATTCGCTCAAAGCACGCAAGAAAGATTCCGCCTTGCGCCAAGGTTTCGATTCTTCCGACATGATTTACCTGATCATGCCCGACCGTTTCGCCAACGGCAACCCGAACAACGACTCGACGCACGACACCGCCGAAAAAGCCGACCGTTCCCAACCGGGTTCGCGCCACGGCGGCGACATCGCAGGCATCGTCAAAAACCTCGATTACCTCAAGGAACTCGGTGCGACCGCTTTGTGGAGCACGCCACTTTGCGAGGACAACGACGCGCGCGGTTCGTACCACGGCTATGGCCAATCGGATGTGTACAAGATCGATCCACGCTACGGCACGAATGACGATTATCTCAAATTGTCTTCCGAATTGCACAAGCGCGACATGAAACTGATCCTCGATTATGTCACGAACCACTGGGGCGACCATTGGATGGTCAAGGATTTGCCGACTTACGACTGGCTGCACCAATTCCCGGGCTACGAACAATCGAATTACCGCATGACGACGCAATTCGACCCGAACACTTCGGCGATCGACCAGAAATATTGCGTCGACGGTTGGTTTGTCAAATCGATGCCCGATTTGAATCAGGCGAATCCGCTCGTGTTGAATTACCTGATCCAAAACGCCATTTGGTGGATCGAATACGCCGACCTCGACGGTTTCCGCGTGGACACCTACAGCTATTGCGACAAGGCCGGCATCGCGAAATGGACCAAAGCGATTACCGACGAATATCCGCATTTCAACATCGCAGGCGAGGTCTGGATGCACGACCAGGCGCAGATGGCCTATTGGCAAAAGGATTCCCAAATCGGGGCAATCCAGCATTACAATTCGCATCTGCCGACCGTGATGGATTTCACGCTGCACGACGCCATTTCATCGGTGTTCAACGAAGACAAAGCCGAATGGGACAAAGGCATGGTCAAGATCTACGAGAATTTCACCAACGACTTTCTGTATCCCGACATCAACAACATCCTGGTTTTTGCCGAAAACCACGACACGAACCGTTTCAACCAGATTTATAAAAATGATTTCAAAAAGTACCAAATGGCGATGACACTCATTGCCACGGTACGCGGCATCCCACAACTGTACTACGGTTCCGAAATCGGGATGGCGGGCGACAAAGGCAAAGGCGATCCCGACATCCGCCACGATTTTCCGGGCGGCTGGGCCGGTGATGCGAACAACGCCTTTACCCGATCTGGTCGAACCCAAGAACAGCAACAATTCTTCGACTTCACCGCGAAACTGTTCAACTGGCGCAAAAACGCGACGGTCATCCACCACGGGAAAACCACGCAGTATTTACCGCAGGACAATGTGTACGTCTATTTCCGTCACAACGAGCAGCAATCGGTCATGGTCGTGTTGAACAATTCGACCGAAACGCGTACCATCAAAACCAATCGTTTTGCTGAAAACATTCGGGATTCCCAATCGGGCAAGGAGGTGATTTCGGGCAAAACGATCGATTTGAAAAGTGACATTTCCATCGAGCCCAAATCGGTTTACATTTTAGAATTGAATTAATTTTTAGGAGCTTTTTCCCGCTGTTCGCCTCTATCTTTTGTCCGCTAAAGAGGCGGAACAAAAGGATGCCGGCTGCCATCGGGGCTAAACGAAGTCTACTGAACGCCTATGAAAATAGATGCTCAGTGAATTAAAAAAACAATCATGCATAAACACTTTTTATTCCTATTCCTTTTTGTCGCCACAACAACGTGGAGCCAAAACGCTCCCGAAGTGTCGGGACGAAAATTCATCGGCCTCAAGCAAAATAAAGGCACGTTCGAAATTGTGGTTTCCGATGGCAAATACCTCATCAAGCCCTATTCGGAAAACATCATAGAAACGACTTTCCTGCCGACCGGGGAAGTGTTCAATCCGGAGTCGCACGCGGTGGTTTTGGCTCCAAAATCAAGTATCGGCAAAACCAAGGAATCGGGCAATCAAATTACCTTGACCACCGCGGGAATCAACGTGGTCATCCAAAAATCCCCATTCCAAATCGCTTACGATTACAAAGGCAAAAACCTGTTTTCCGAGAAAAATGGCTATGTCAAAAAAGATTCCACCGAAACCCTCAATTTCAACATCGATCCATCGGAAGCCTTGTATGGCGGCGGCGCACGTGCGCTCGGGCTCAACCGTCGGGGCAACAAACTCAAGTTGCGCAACCAGGCGCATTACGGTTATGGGGATCGTTCCGAACTGCTCAATTTTACGATGCCGCTCGTGCTTTCGTCTAAGATTTATGCGGTGCATTTCGACAATCCGGCCTTGGGCGAACTCGACCTCGACAGCCAGAAAAACAACACCATCGCTTATGAAACGGTTTCAGGCCGTAAAACCTACCAGGTCATCGCCGCCGACAATTGGACCGACTTGATTTCGAACTATACCCAACTCACCGGAACGCAACCGTTGTTGCCGCGTTGGGCGCTCGGCAATTTCTCGAGCCGTTTTGGCTATCATTCGCAGGAGGAAGTCGAAAAAACGATCAAGAAATTCGAATCCGACCAAATTCCCGTCGATGCGATCATCCTCGATTTGTATTGGTTCGGCAAAAAAATCCAAGGGACTTTGGGCAATCTTGAGTGGGACCGCGAAACCTTCCCGAACCCCGAAAAAATGATGGCCGACCTCAACGCCAAAAACATCAAAACGATCTTGATCACCGAACCGTTCATCCTGACGACTTCCTCGAAATGGCAAGAAGCCGACACCCAAAAAGTCCTCGCGACCGATAAAACCGGCAAATCGGCCGAATTCGATTTCTATTTCGGGCACGGCGGCATCGTCGATGTCTTCAAACCCGAAGGCAGGACCTGGTTTTGGAACATTTACAAGAACCTCGCAAGTCAAGGCGTCGGCGGTTGGTGGGGCGATCTGGGCGAACCCGAAGCATTCCCTTCCAAAGTAATTACAACCAAAGGAAAAGCCAGCTCGGTGCACAATATTTACGGACACCACTGGGCCAAAATGGTGTTCGAAGGTTACCAAAAAGATTTCCCCAATGTGCGGCCATTCATTTTGATGCGTGCCGGTTATTCGGGATCGCAGCGTTACGGTATGGTGCCTTGGAGCGGCGACGTGTCGAGAAGCTGGGGCGGTTTGCAATCGCAACCTGAAATCGCGCTCGAAATGGGGATGCAGGGCATCGGTTTTATGCATTCGGATTTGGGTGGATTTGCGGGCGATTATTTCGACAATGAATTGTATTTGCGCTGGCTGCAATATGGCGTATTCCAACCGATTTTCCGTCCGCATGCGCACGAAGAAGTTGCACCGGAGCCGGTTTACAAAGATGTGGCGACCAAGGCCAAGGCCAAGAAACAGGTCGAATTGCGTTACCAATTGCTGCCGTACAATTATACGCTGGCCTATGAAAACTCGGTTTCGGGAAAACCCTTGATGCGTCCGTTGTTTTTTGAGGAACCGAATAATCCCGCACTTTACAATACTTCCGATTCTTACTTTTGGGGCGATGCGTTTCTCATACATCCGATCACCAAAGCAGGCGTCACCACCGAAACCATCTATTTCCCGAAAGGCAGCAACTGGTTTGACTTTTA
This sequence comes from Flavobacterium sp., assembly GCF_047602195.1. Classification (GTDB taxonomy): domain Bacteria; phylum Bacteroidota; class Bacteroidia; order Flavobacteriales; family Flavobacteriaceae; genus Flavobacterium. The sequence goes on along the minus strand of NZ_JASGHW010000004.1, from coordinate 936,642 downwards.
CACCGGAAACTTTTTTGGCGGCGGCAGGACGGAATCGGTAAAGGTCGCCGAAGACCACATTCCGGTTTACGTGCGCAGCAATGCGTTTGTGCCGATGATCAAGACCATCCGGAACACCTCGGCTTATTCGCTGCAAAACTTCGAGGTACATTTTTATTGGGACCCGATGAAGCCGACGCGTGATTATACGCTCTACAACGACGATGGCCAAACACCGGAAGCCGCAAGCAAAAAACAATCGGAAACGGTTACTTTTTCGTGTCATCCGAAAGACAACATTGTTGCGATTGCCATTGCGAATACCGTCCAAAAGCAATTCAGGGCGACCGACAAAAACATCCTGTTGATTGTCCACAACTTATCGGGGGCCAAAAAAGTGACCGTTAACGGAAAAATCGTTACTTTTAAAGCCGACAACAACCACTTGGAAATTCCAATCACTTTAGAAAAAGGAACCACAAAAGACATCAAAATCGAATTGTAATGAACAAACTCAACGCGCTGTTCCTGCTATTTGCAGCCTGTATAGCCTTGCCGATGAAAGCCCAGAACAACATCCCCGTCCAATCGAACAACCCGTTTGTCTGGGAAGGCGCCAACCTGTATTTCCTGATGACCGACCGATTTGCCAACGGCGACAAGACCAACGACGTCAATTTCGGGCGCAACAAAAAAACGGGCAAATTGCGCGGATTTGAAGGCGGCGATTTGCGCGGCATCATCCAGAAAATCGACGAAGGATATTTCGACAAATTGGGTGTCAATGCGATCTGGTTCACCCCAATCGTCGAACAGATCCACGACGGTGTCGACGAAGGCACCGGGATGACCTATGGTTTCCACGGTTATTGGACGCGCGACTGGACCAACCTCGACCCTAATTTCGGCACCAAAGCCGATTTGAAAGAACTGGTCGAAAAAGCGCACGCGCACGGCATCCGCATCTTGCTCGACGGCGTAATCAACCACACCGGACCGGTCACCGACATCGACACGGTCTGGCCATCGGATTGGGTACGCACCGGACCGCAATGCGATTACAAAACCTTCGAAAACGACCACCGCCTGCACGCTCGTCAAGAATCTGCCCGATGTATTGACCGAAAGCAACGCCAATGTGGCATTGCCCCCATTCCTGGTTGAAAAATGGAAAAAAGAAGGCCGATACGAACAAGAAATGGCTTCGCTCGATGCGTTTTTCCAAAGAACCGGTTATCCGCGTGCACCCAAATACTACATCATCAAATGGCTGACCGATTATATTACTGAATTCGGGATCGACGGTTACCGCGCCGATACGGTCAAGCACACCGATGAAACGGTTTGGGCCGATTTCAAAACACAATGCGAGTACGCGTTTGCCGAATGGAAGAAAAACAATCCGTCGAAAGTGCTCGACAACAATAAATTCTATACGATTGCCGAAGTCTACAACTACGGAATTTCCGCAGGAAAAAACTTCGATTTCGGCGACCGCAAGGTCAATTATTTTGCGCACGGTTTCAACTCGATGATCAACTTCGAATTCAAATGGGACGCACAGCGCGAATACGAATACATCTTTTCGAAATATTCGTCGAAACTCAACATCGAGCTCGACGGCTTCAGCGTCTTGAACTATTTGTCTTCGCATGACGACGGTTCGCCTTTCGACGCCAAACGCGAAAAAAGCACCGAAAGCGCGACCAAACTGCTGTTGTCGCCCGGTGTTTCGCAAATTTATTACGGGGATGAAACCGGTCGTTCACTCGAGATTCCTGGTACCGAAGGTGACGCCACTTTGCGTTCGTTCATGAACTGGGACGAACTGGCCAAAAGCCCAGAAAAACAAAAAGTACTCGCGCATTGGCAGAAATTGGGACAATTCCGCAGAAAGCATCCGTGCATCGGGGCAGGCGTACACCGCCAGATTTCGGCTTCGCCTTACATCTTCAGCCGTGGTTTTGTCAAGGACGATTACCTCGACCGCGCGATCATCGGGCTCGACATGGTCTTGGGCCGCAAGATCATCACGGTTTCCTCGGTCTACAAAGACGGGACGAAATTGCGCGATGCCTATTCCGGAAAGCAATTCACGGTAGACAAAGGCCGCGTGGTTTTCGATTCGGATTTTTCGACGGTATTGCTCGAAAGAAATCAAATAAATTTTCAAGAACGTCTTCCAACCCGAAGGCGTTTTTTATTTTTACAGCATGAAAATCCTCAATATCGGACACCGCGGCGCCAAAGGGCATTTGCCCGAAAACACGCTGGCCAGTTTCCAGAAGGCCATCGACTTGGGCGTGGACGGCATCGAGCTCGATGTGCATTTGAGCAGCGATGGTCAAATCATCGTGATCCACGACGAAACGATCGACCGCACTACGAATGGAAAAGGCGTGGTGAAAGACCTCACTTTGGACGTGCTCAAAACGCATCAGATCGATTTCCAGTTCGAGATTCCGACCTTGGCCGAAGTGTTCGATTTGGTGGGCCGAAAATGCCTGATTAATGTAGAACTCAAAGCCGGCGAAACGGCTGGGCCTGTCGTCGATTTGATTGAAAAATACGTCCTTGAAAAGGGCTGGGATTATTCGGATTTTTTGGTTTCGTCTTTCGATTGGGTGGCCTTGGAAAAGACTCGTGCCTTACACAAAGAGATTCCGATCGGGGTTTTGACGAGCACCGATTTGGATTTGGCCGTCAGCTTTTCCAAAGTAATCCAGGCCGAAACCATCCATCCGTATTTTCATTTGCTGACCGCCGAAAAGGTAAAAGCGATGCAAAGCCAAAACCTCAGGGTATTGGTATGGACCGTCAATGAATTTGCCGATTTGCAACAAATCAAATCGTTTGGTGTGGATGGCATTATTACGGATTTTCCGGATCGGATGTGATCATTTAACCATCAACCTGATGGTTTTTAAAACCTTTGTCCCGGATGCGATTTTAACCCAATAAATCCCGGTCGACAATTGTCCGCTATAATCGAATTGCTGATGGATCTTTAGGCTGCTTGCATGAATTTCATCGGTCGCCATTTCCCGTCCGAGGTTGTCGTAGATTTTCATTTGCATTTGCTGTACATCTGCCGGTACATTTCCACTCAGCACAAAAACGCCGTTGCCTGGATTGGGATACAATGCCCAATCGGCTGTATCGAAAGTTGCTACGCCGAGGGCAATCGTCTTGAACTTGGCGAGATAAAGGTTTTCTGCATTCGGGACCTCAATACCGCCAGTGTTGAGCAGCGGTTGGTGGCTGCCTGCCGTCGCAATCCCATCGGGACTGAAAGTCGAACCGAAAAGGTAGAATTCATCATCTGTCGCTTGAAGACAGCCATGCACCAACTCGACTTCGCTACCGCCATAATAGGAGGTCGAAATGCGGTTGCCATCTGAATCAAAGCGCGCAAAAAAACTGTCTTGGGTACCGCCCGAATAGTTGGTTTTAAAAGCATTTGCCGTGGCCAAGCCTGCAGAACTGTTGGTATTTCCTGACAAGATAATGGAATTTCCCCTGACGCTGAGCCGGCTGAACGAACCGATAAAATCTTCACCGTTACCTCCGAATAATCTACCCCAAACCCGCGTACCGTCGTTTGTGAATTTTTGCAGGAAAATATCTGAAACGCCCGAAATGGTCGTTTGAGGCGCACCCGACGTAGTCAACAAACCGCTGTGATTTTCCAATGAATACCCGGTCATGTAAAAATAATCTCCTTCTACGGCGAGGCTAAACGTGTAAGTCGCTTTTTCATATTCGCCATGCGAAACCGACGCAAAGTAAGTACTCCAGACACGGTTGCCGTTGCTGTCGAATTTGGAGATGAAATTGTCTGAACGTTCGGATTGGTGCGGATTTTCGGTCGCAAAAAAATGCCCATCCTCCACTGGTTCATAGGCCAAACCGGCCACATATAAATTATTGTCGGCGTCCACGTCAATGCCCAAGGGGTTGGCGCCGCCGTAATACGTGCTCCAGATGCGCGCACCATTTTTATTGAATTTGGCGAGGTAACCGTTTTTGGCCAAAATCGAGGTAAACGGCAACGGAAAAGACAGGAAGTTTTCCTGATAAGCGCCTGCCGATGTCACACCGCTTTGGCGTTCGGTCTGTCCGGCAAAATACAGATTGTCCTCATGATCGCAGACAATATCGGTAATCCAACCCGGAAAATAGGTACTCCACAACCTTTGCCCATCGCTGGCGAATTTGACGATGAACCCGATTTGCTCCTCGCCTGGCTGGTCATGCCCAATCATGAAGGCACCCGTAGTGGCCAAATCATTGCTCTCGGTGGTCCCGGCGATGTAGACAGAATCGGTAGAATCTATTGCAATGCCATAGGCGTATTCGAGAAAATCGCCGCCAAAAAAAGTGCTCCACAATACTTCCCCGTCGGAATCGAACTTGACGAGAAACGCATCGCACATTCCTCCCCAGAATTGCGGCTGCAAGGCATCTGCAGAGGCAAATTGACTCAAATAATTGTTCCCGAGTGCACTGCCATAAACGATTCCCAAAACATAAACATTGCCTTGGCTGTCGATGGCAGAATCGGAAGCTTCGAAAATCCTGCCTCCGAAATAGGTGCCCCAAAGCCGCTCCACATCCTGGGCTTGCAGCGAAATCGAACATAGTGCGGCCAAGATTAAAAAGGTAATTTTTTGCATAGCAGTGTTGTTTGGCTTAAAAGTACACAAATATCCACTCATCGTCAACACTTTAACGCATGCCGCATTTCCCAAAAGAATTCGGATATTTGCGCCATGGTTCATCATTACGACATCATCATTGTAGGCGGCGGCGCGGCGGGCTTCTTTACGGCGATCAATATTGCCGAGAAACATCCGAAGTTAAAGATTGCCATTCTCGAACGCGGCAAAGAAGTGCTCGAGAAAGTGCGCATTTCGGGCGGCGGACGTTGCAATGTGACCCACGCCTGTTTCCTCCCGAATGAACTCGCGAAGTTTTACCCGCGCGGTGAAAAGGAATTGCGCGGACCATTCCACCAGTTTGCCTCGGGCGATACGATCGAATGGTTTGACAAACACGGCGTCGAACTCAAGATTGAGGAAGACGGCCGCATGTTTCCGGTGACCGATTCGTCACAGACCATCATCGATTGTTTTCTCAATGCCACCAAAAAACTCGGGATCGAAGTCCACAAAAGCCAAAGCGTCCAGTCGATTTTCAAAAGCGAAAAAGCTTGGAAAATTGATACACAACACGACAATTACAGTTGCGACAAACTGGTCCTGGCCACAGGCAGCAACCCAAAAATGTGGGATTTGCTGCAAAACTTTGGGCATGCGATTGTGTCTCCGGTGCCGTCGTTGTTCACCTTCAACATCAAGGATCCGCGCATCGAGGATTTGCCGGGCGTCTCGGCTTTGGTGACCGTCAAAGTAAAAGACAGCAAACTCAAGACAACCGGGCCGTTATTGGTCACGCATTGGGGCATGAGCGGACCGGCGATCCTCAAATTGTCGGCTTGGGGCGCACGCGAATTGTTCGACCGCAAATACCAGTTTTCGATTGTCGTGAATTGGCTCAACGATTACAACGCGACCGAGGTCGAGGAACAATTGCGTGAAATCAAACGCGAACAGCCCAAAAAAACAGTCCCGAAGAAATCCCCATTCGAACTGCCCAACCGTTTGTGGGAAAGCCTGACGTCCGCTGCGGGCATCGGCAGCGAAACCAAATGGGCCGATTTGTCGAAAGCGCAACTGCAAAAGCTTGCGCTCGAATTGACCCAGGCCACGTTTCAGGTCAACGGCAAAAGCACGTTCAAGGAGGAGTTTGTCACCGCCGGCGGCATCGATTTGAAAGAAATCAACTTCAAGACGATGGAAAGCAAACTGCATCCAAACTTGTATTTTGCAGGCGAAATCGTTAATATTGATGCGATTACGGGCGGGTTCAATTTCCAGAATGCGTGGACGAGCAGCTATTTGTTGGCGCAATCGATCGTTGATGCGGTAGGGTAATTTGGGGCTGGATTGTTTGGTTTTGGTAACCGATTTTCTATGAAAAAATTCCTCGTTTTATTTTCGATATGTTGTTTGGGTACATTGGCACAGGCACAATGTGCTCCCGAACAAAGTGGTTGTGATTATATTTTTAAATTGAGGGATGCTTTCGGCGACGGTTGGAACGGCAATACGATGACGGTTTCGCAGAATTCCGTGCCGGTGGCTGCGCTAAACCTAATTGGCTCTAATATGTTTGATCAAACCGTTACTTTGTGCGACGACACGCCGTTTGAATTGTTTTGGAATGCGGGCGGAAATTTCCCGAGTGAGGTATACATTTCCATCGTGAATCCCGATGGCCAGGTCATTTACAACAAGCCCCGGGGGTATGGCGCGCAAAATTCGCTTTTGTATTCGGGTTTCAACAACTGCGACAATGTGGTGCTGACGGCCTTCCTGGATCAGGACCAAGATGGCATGATGGACCAAGGCGAACCCTTGTTCCCGTATGGCGGATTTACGTACCGCATCAACAATACCGGCAGCTACCATTACATCGACAGTTCGACTGGCACTTACACCTATCAGAACCCGAACGCGTCCAATACCTACGATTTCAGTTTCAGCATCAATCCCGAATTTGCGATGTATTATGCCGCACCACCGGTTTTGTACAATGACTATAGCATTCCAGACGGAAGCGGTATCCACCACCTTTATTTTCCGGTCATGCAAATCCAGGCCAACGCCAATGTGTCGGTTGAAATCGCGACAATTAAGCCCCCGGTTCCGGGCCATGCTTTTAAGCTGGAAATCATCTATACCAATTACGGTTCGCTTCCTACATCGGGAACATTGGACTTTACGCGCGATCCATCGGTGGACTCACCGGGCGCTGTCGGCGGCGTCACCCCTACGCCAACCGGTTTCACTTACAACTATTCGCTTTTGCCATTTGAGACCAAAAGGTTAGATTACTATTTAAACATTCCGCCTATCCCGTATGTGAATTTGGGCGATCTTGTGCACAACTCGATTGTCATCTCTGCAGTGGACGATACCGATGCGACCGACAACACCGACGACCATTACGAAACTGTCGTGGGCTCATGGGATCCGAATGACAAAATAGAAGCGCACGGGCCACAAATTCCGTTCGGGACTTTTGATGCAGCGGAACCGCTGGATTACACGATCCGTTTCCAGAATACCGGAACCGCTTTTGCCTCGAAGGTCAGGATCGAGGACTTGCTCGATGACCAACTCGACCCGGAAAGCGTACGGACCATCAGCGCGAGCCACGATTACATTCTCGAGAGGGTCGACAATAAACTGAGCTGGACGTTTGACCCGATCGAATTGCCGCCGCTGTCAGCCAATGAAGCGCAAAGCCAAGGATTTGTCCATTTCAGCGTTAAATTGAAACCCGGGTTTTCAGCCGGTGACGTGATCCCGAACAGCGCCGCTATTTTTTTCGATACCAATCCGGCCATTACGACCAATGTGTTTGAAACGACTTTTACGCAGACTTTTGGGTTGGATACTTTTGGGGCACAAACCGTTTTGGTGTACCCGAATCCGGCGCACGATGCCTTTGAGGTCAGGCTTTCCAATTCGGGAGAAAGGATTGCATCGGTAAAATTGATGGATGTTTTGGGGAAATCGGTGCGTACTTTTGAAAACGCAGATTCCAATTCATTGAAAGTCGATGTTTCACAACTGTCCAAAGGCGTTTACTTGCTCGAAATCAATACTTCCGATCAGAAAAAGTGGATAAAAAAACTGTTGGTCCAATAGCAATCGCTTTCTTTTTTTCATAACTTTAAATATTGTAATTCAAACACTTAAAGCGATGAAATCGAAAATTACACTTTTGATGCTTGCCCTGATCATTGCATGGGGTTGCACCGAAGAAGACAGCCCGATGACAGACAACAGCAATGTGCCAAATACCGGCAAGCCCGTACGCAATATTCCACAGCAAAATGTCGTGCCCAACAAAGCCTTATTGCTCAAAGTGGATTACCTGACCCAAAGTTTCGAGGGCGGAAAAGAGTTGGTTTTTCCGAACAACCCCAACTTCAATTTGACTTGGGCATACAACCCGCCCATCGATTTTGGCAGCGTCACGCTCGTGTATGCCGATGAAGGCCAACCCATTTTTGAAGGAACCATCGTCTGGATGGGATTGGGCGCGATGTCATATCCGCAGAGCTTGGTGCCGGCTTCCTCGTTTGCCATCGGCGGTGCCTTGCCGATGCCCAACAACAATGCTTTCCTGTTCCTGGATTATTCGCAAACCAATTTCACGGTTCCGTATGCCGCGATTTGGGACGCCATCAAAAACCTGCAGATCGTCGCACAATACCGCGTGAGCAACCCAAACGCGCCGATTCGGATTTTTGTGTATACGCCAAGTGTAGGCGTTGGTAATCCGGCCGATTGGGATTATTTCGTCCTGCTCAAAAATTAACGGTTGAGCCACCACAGCGCGGCATTGAGTATTGTCGCAAAACCGACCCAGGCCAAATAGGGAATGAACAACAGTCCGGCAATTTTGTCGATTTTCTTGAATTGGAGATAGGTTTCGTAAATCAGCAGCAGCAGCAAAATGATTTCGATCAAAGCCAACAGCGGGTTTTTCATCGCAAAAAACAACACCGACCACAACGCATTGAGCGCGAGCTGGACCCAAAAGAACAGCAGCGCTTTTTTGACGTTCTCGCGTTCGAAATCGATGCGGTCCCAAACACGCCCCGCGCCAACACCCATCAAAACATAGAGGAAACTCCACACCGGCGCAAACACCCAATTGGGCGGATTGAACGATGGTTTTTCCAAAGTCGGGAACCAAGTATGGACACCCGATTGTGTGGCATAGCTTGAGATGAAACCCACGCCAAGGCAAGTGGCCACGAAAATGAGTATTTTGAGGTAACGGTTCATGTTTTTGCTGTCAAAGGTACACAAATCTATGCTCGACCTTGTACAAATAAACCATCAAAGGTTTCAACCAAAAAAGTATCTTTGCGTAAAATTTGCAACATGGTCCAAACCCAAGATTTTATTCCGTCGAGCTATTCCCAAACTTCCGATTCCGGACAATTTACCTGGAGCGCGCCGAGCAATATCGCGCTGGTCAAATACTGGGGCAAGAAAGCCAACCAGATTCCGGCCAATCCGTCGGTGAGTTTTACGTTGAGCCATTGCAAAACGATTACGACTTTGGCTTTTGAAAAAAAACAAAACGACGGCAATTTCTCCTTCGATTTGCTTTTCGAAGGAAAACCCAAGGAAGATTTCAAGCCTAAAATTCAAAAATTTCTCGAGCGTGTCGAACCCTACCTCCCCTTTTTGAAGGATTACCATTTTACGATCGATACGCAGAATACGTTTCCGCACAGTTCGGGAATCGCCTCGTCGGCTTCGGGAATGGCGGCATTGGCAGTAAATTTTATGAGTCTGGAAAGATTGCTGAATCCTGAAATGACCGAGGAATATTTTTGTCAGAAAGCGTCTTTCTTGGCAAGATTAGGTTCGGGAAGCGCGTGCCGGAGCGTCAAAGGAAAAGTCGTGGTTTGGGGGGCGCATGCGAATACCGAAACCAGTTCGGATTTGTTCGGGGTCGAATTCCCGAAGGACATCCACCCCAATTTCAACAACTACCAAGACACCATCCTGCTCGTCGACAAAGGCGAAAAACAAGTGTCGAGTACGGTAGGACACGATTTGATGCACGACCATCCGTTTGCCGAAAAGCGATTCGCGCAGGCACATCAAAACCTCGATAAAATCTCCGAAGTGCTGCATAACGGAAACCTCGAAGAATTTGTCAAAATTGTCGAAAGCGAAGCATTGACGTTGCATGCGATGATGATGACCTCGATGCCGTATTTCATCTTGATGAAACCCAACACACTTGAAATCATCAACAAAATCTGGAAGTTCCGAAGCGAAACCAAAATCCCGGTTTGCTTTACGCTCGACGCGGGTGCGAACGTGCATGTGTTGTATCCCGAACAAACCAAAGAACAGGTTTTGGCGTTTATCGAATCGGAATTGGCGATGCATTGCCAGAACAATCAGTATATTGTTGACCAAATGGGATTTGGCGCCGAATTAATTGCGCATTAAAATCAAATTTGTTGTATCTTTACCCAATAAATTAACGCTTCAAACGTTAACACTTTCAACAACCAAAACAAAATGAAAGGACCACTATTCTACTCCAAGATTCTCTTGTTCGGAGAGTACGGAATTATCAAGGATTCCAAAGGTTTATCCATTCCCTATAATTTTTACAACGGCGCGCTCAAGACTTCCGAAAACCCTTCGGAGGAAGCGGTCAAATCGAATGCGAGCTTGAGCCGTTTTGTGCTTTACCTCGAAAACCTGCAAAAGGAACAACCCGAATTGGTCACTTTCGATCTCGAGGCGCTGCACAAAGACGTTGCCTGCGGTATGTATTTCGATTCGAGCATTCCGCAAGGTTATGGCGTAGGTTCGAGTGGTGCGTTGGTCGCGGCGATTTACGACAAATACGCCAAGCATAAAATCACCGTTTTGGAGAATCTGACGCGTGAGAAGTTGCTCCAACTCAAAAATATCTTTGCCCAGATGGAATCGTTTTTCCACGGCAAAAGCTCCGGTCTCGATCCGCTCAACAGTTACCTGAGCATCCCGATTTTGATCAACTCCAAAGACAACATCGAAGCGACCGGCATCCCGACGCAACACGCCACGGGCAAAGGCGCCGTGTTCCTTCTGGATTCTGGCATCGTGGGCGAAACCGCACCGATGGTCAACATTTTTATGGAAAACCTCAAGGACAAAGGATTCCGGGCGATGCTCAAGAACCAATTCGTCAAATATACCGATGCCTGCGTCGAGAATTTCCTGCACGGCGACATGAAATCATTGTTCTCCAATACGAAGAAACTCTCGAAAGTCGTGCTCAACAATTTCAAGCCGATGATTCCCGAAGCCTTCCACGGCGTTTGGCAGCACGGCATCGACACCAATGATTATTACCTCAAATTGTGCGGCTCCGGTGGTGGCGGCTACATCCTCGGATTCGCCGAGGATTTCGACAAGGCCAAAAAGGCTTTGAAAGATTACAAACTCGAAGTCGTTTACCAATTTTAATTAATTAACAATGAATAATGAACAATTAATAATGATGACAGAGCGTCAAAATGTCGACTCAATTATTAATTGTTAATTATTAATTATTCATTAAAAATATGCTGAGCAGAAAGAACAAATTGCTGTTACGAAAAATCGTCAGCCTGTTCTCGGTCGTGCGCGGCTACAACATTCCCGTCATTGTCATTGCGCAGTACCTGTCGGCGATTTTTATCCTGTCGCCCAAAGACACGGGCGCGATGCAGATTCTGCTCGATGCCAATGTATTCATCCTTGTACTTGCTTCTAGTTTGTCGATCGCATCGGGTTACATCATCAACAATTTTTACGATTCCGAAAAGGATTTGATCAACCGCCCACGCAAATCGATGCTCGACCGATTGGTAAGCCAACGCACGAAATTGTATGTGTATTTCTCGCTCAACTTCTTCGTCGCGCTCATTGCATTTTTCATTTCTTGGCGCGTGCTGCTGTTCTTTTCGGTCTATATTTTCCTGATCTGGTTCTATTCGCACAAGCTCAAAAAGTACCCGATTATTGGCAACCTGACCGCATCTTTCCTCGCCGTTTTTCCTTTCTTCGGCATCCTGATTTACTTCTACAAAAAAGAGTTATACCATCCGTATGAAATCGAAACGGGGATTATTTTTGCGCATGCCGCTTTCCTGTATTTGCTGCTGTTGATCCGCGAAATCATCAAGGACCTCGAAAACATCGTCGGCGATTTGGCCAACAATTACCAGACAATTCCCGTGGTGTACGGCGAACGCATTTCCAAGCGCGTCATTACGGTGTTGTGCGCGCTCACTGTTTTTCCGGTGTATGTGTTGACCGACATTTACGACGTCGGCTACATGGACATTTATTTCTACTGCTGCCTCGCCTCGCTCATTTTTTTTGTCATTTACCTGTGGAAATCGAACTCGCGCGACCAATTCCTGCAATTGCACAACCTGCTCAAATTGCTGATTGTGGCGGGCGTTTTTAGCATCATGCTCATTGAGCCGTCGGTGCTCGCGCATGGACAGAAGTATTTGTCGGTGATTCGTTTTTAGGAGCTGGTTCCTGCTGTCCGCTGTATCTTTTATTGCGCTGCGCTCCATAAAAGGATGCCGCTTCCATCAGGGCTAGGGTTCTGATTTACACGACGCGTTTTAGCCCTGATGGAAGCGGCATCCTTTAGTTGCTTTCTTTAAGCAACTAAAGATACAGCGGACAGCAGGAACAAGCTCCCGAAAAAAAACTATCTTTGCACCCTAATTTACGCATTATGAACAAAAAGGACGGCAACAAGAAACCTGGAACCGCGCGTACGAGCGGCCGACCGAATTCGAACAAACCCAAGCCAGCGCTGCCCAAACGCGCACAAGGTCCGAAGAAAGACAAACCTACAACCGAAGGCAGGCCAGCCGCCAGAGGCGCAGCAAAACCTGTAAAGAAAGCCACCGCACCCAAGCAGTCCAAAAACCCGGACGAAATTCGTCTCAATAAATACATCGCCAATTCGGGCGCATGCTCGCGACGCGATGCCGATATTTACATCCAATCCGGGGCCGTCAAAGTCAACGGCGTGCCCGTGACCGAAATGGGCTACAAGGTCAAACCCGGCGATGTGGTCAACTTCGACGGCGCGACGATTACCCCCGAAAGAAAAGAATACATCTTGCTCAACAAGCCCAAGAATTTCACGACCGCTGGCGAAGACGATGCCGAGATGCGCAACGTGCTCGACCTCGTGCGTATGGCGACCACCGTCAAACTCAAGCCGGTTGGGCGCATGGACAAGAACACGACCGGATTGTTATTGTTCACCAACGACAACGACCTGATCACCAAATTTGCCGCAGCCAACCAGAAATCGCACAAGATTTACCAGGTGTCGCTCGACAAAAACCTCAAGTTCGAGGACCTGGAAAAGATTTCCAACGGTGTGACCTTGGACGAGCACCGTTTGTATGTGGATGAAATCAGCTACATCGAAGGCCAGGCCAAAACCGAGATCGGAATCAAGCTGCGCACGGCCAACGTCAAAGTCGTACGCGCCATTTTCGAGGCATTCAAATACAACGTGCTCAAGGTAGACCGCGTCGCGTTTGCCGGACTCACCAAAAAGAACCTGCCGCGCGGCAACTGGCGATTTTTGACCGAACAGGAGGTAATCAACCTCAGAAATATGTAATTTAGCCCAGCCTTTGGGCCACCCAATACGAATCAATCCCAAATCTTTTGGGATTTTTTTATCCGATAAAACTATGACACCACAAGACCTGCAATCGATTGCCATGCGCTGGTTTGAAGCCTTCAACGCACACAACCTCGAAAAACTGTTGTCGCTGTACGATGATGAGGCCCAACACTTCAGTCCGAAACTCAAAATCCGCCAACCCGAAACAGGCGGCCTCGTGATCGGGAAAGATGCGATGCGCCAATGGTGGCAGGATTCATTCGACCGCTTGCCAACCCTGCATTACCAGGTGACTTCACTTACGGCGAGTTCCGACCGCGTATTTATGGAATATGTACGCTCGGTGGCCGGGGAGGAAAAGATGCTCGTGGCCGAAGTATTAGATGTCAAGGACGGAAAAATCATCGCCTCGCGCGTTTACCACGGATAGATTGCATTTTATTGCGTACCTTTAGTTTATCCGCAATGATCCAACAATGATCCATCCGATTCTATTTACCGGACACATGATCGACCGCGCCGATCGCAAGGAGCCGCGTTTTCCGGCCGACAAGGAAATGGGCGTGCGTCGTGCCATATTTACAACGTTGGCCAAGGAACAATTATCCAGTCCTGCGTTGAAAGGAATTGCGGGCGGTGCTTGCGGCGGCGACATGCTGTTTCACGAAGTTTGCCTTGAATTGGGCATTCCATCGGAAATCTACCTTGCTTTTGAACCCGAAGAATTCAAGAAACATTCGGTTTCATTTGCCGGCCCCGATTGGGAAGAACGTTTTGACCGGCTCATCGACCGCCTGCCTTTTCATGTCCTACCAACGCGAAATTCGCAAGACAATGTTTGGGCGGCGACCAATCGTTGGATGCTCGACACCGCGTTAGACATCGGTTCGCAACAAACCACGCTGATGGCGCTGTGGGATGAAAAAAAAGCCGATGGCCCAGGCGGCACCCAAGACATGATCGACACTGCCAAAAACAAAGGAGCCAAAACCTTGGTGCTGCGCATACAGGACATTTGAGATGAAAACAATCGCCTTTTTCTTTTTGATCGCAGGACTGCTGGGATGCCAATCCAAATCAGACCAAGCGCCCATGGCAACCAAAGAATCGGTTGTTCCCGAGAATTACATCTTCTTTCTGCACAATAAATTCCTCGAAACGCACGAGCTCGATCAGGCCGATCCGCAATTCGGGAAGGTGGAATACCTCAAAATCATCGGCGGTTTTAAAAAAGACGGATTCATCGTGCTATCTGAGAAACGAAAACCCCAAACCGATGTCAAATCTTACGCAAAGAAAGTCGTTTCCCAAATCGACAGTTTATTTGAACTGGGCGTAAACCCGAAGCACATTACGGTAATCGGCACTTCAAAAGGCGGTTATATTGCCCAATACGTTTCGACCTATTTGGCCCATCCCAATGTCAATTATGTACTCATCGGTGCGTTCCAGGACAACGACATCACCGAAATCCCCGACATTCAATTGTGTGGAAACATCCTCAATATCTATGAAAAGACTGATTCCTATGGCGTTTCGATGAAGAAAAAAATAGCCCGCGCGCCATTAAAAGTGAAACATTTCGAAGAAATTGAACTTCACACCGGTTTGAGGCATGGTTTTCTCTATCGCGCGATGGACCAATGGATGGTACCGTGCAAAAGATGGGCGCGGCAAGATTACGCTTTGGCAAAATAAAAAAAGCCCTTCTCTCGAAAAGCCTTTTCTGTGCGGATAATAGCCCCGAAGCGTCGGGGGAACCTACACGCCTTTTATAATATAAATAAAAAAGCCCCTTCTTTCCAAGAGGCTTTTCTGTGCGGATAATAGCCCCGAAGCGTCGGGGGAACCTACATGCCTTTTATAATATAAAATAAAAAAGCCCCTTCTTTCCAAGAGGCTTTTCTGTGCGGATAATAGCCCCGAAGTGTCGGGGGAACCTACACGCCTTTTATAATATAAATAAAAAAGCCCCTTCTTTCCAAGAGGCTTTTCTGTGCGGATAATAGCCCCGAAGCGTCGGGGGAACCTACACGCCTTTTATAATATAAATAAAAAAGCCCCTTCTTTCCAAGAGGCTTTTCTGTGCGGATAATAGGACTCGAACCTACACGCCTTGCGGCACCAGATCCTAAGTCTGGCATGTCTACCAATTTCACCATATCCGCGTGAGTGGCTGCAAATATAAGTATAACTTCCAACTTTCAAAGCAAATAATTCAAATTTTGTTTGGGCGGTTTTTTGTACATTTGGTTTTCAGATTAAAATTCAAAAACCACAATGGACAACATTAAATCATACGTTCAGCAGCACAAAGACCGGTTCATCGGCGAGTTGGTTGAACTTTTAAAAATTCCTTCCGTAAGTGCCGACCCAGCCTATTCCCAAGACGTTATCGATACCGCGAATGCCGTCAAAGCCAGCCTTGAAAAAGCGGGCTGCGAGCTCGTCGAAATTTGCGACACGCCGGGCTACCCGATCGTTTACGGCGAGAAAATCATCGATCCAAATTTACCCACGGTTTTGGTGTACGGACATTACGACGTGCAACCGCCAGACCCGATGGATTTGTGGGATTCCCCACCATTCGAACCCGTAATCAAGAAAACCGATATCCATCCCGAAGGGGCCATTTTCGCACGCGGCGCCTGCGACGACAAAGGCCAGATGTACATGCACGTCAAGGCATTGGAATACATGGTGCAATCGAACACTTTGCCTTGCAACGTCAAGTTCATGATCGAGGGCGAGGAAGAAGTCGGCTCGAAAAGTTTGGGCTGGTTCGTAGAGCGCAACCACGACAAGCTCAAAAATGATGTGATCTTGATCTCCGATACGGGCATGATCTCGAACCAGCAACCATCGATTACGACCGGATTGCGCGGCTTGAGTTATGTGGAAGTGGAAGTTACCGGCCCGAACCGCGACCTGCATTCCGGATTGTACGGCGGTGCAGTGGCCAACCCGATCAACATCCTCGCGAAAATGATCGCCTCGATGCACGACGAAAACAACCACATCACGATTCCCGGATTCTACGACAAGGTACAGGAACTCTCTGCCGAAGAAAGAGCCGAAATGGCCAAGGCGCCGTTCGACCTCGACAAATACAAAAAGGCACTCGACCTTAATGACATCTACGGTGAAAAAGGCTATTTGACCAACGAAAGAAATTCGATTCGCCCTACGTTAGACGTTAACGGCATTTGGGGCGGCTATACCGGTGAAGGCGCGAAAACCGTCATCGCCTCCAAAGCCTACGCGAAGATTTCGATGCGTCTGGTTCCGAACCAGGACTGGGAAGAAATCACCGAACTGTTTACCAAACATTTTGAAAATATTGCACCGAGCGGTGTCACGGTCAAAGTCAAGCCACACCATGGCGGACAGGGTTATGTGACGCCAACAGACAGCATCGGTTACCAAGCCGCAGCCAAAGCCTACCAGGATAGTTTTGGCGTCAAGCCGATTCCGGTGCGTTCGGGCGGTTCGATCCCGATTGTGGCCTTGTTCGAGAAAGAACTCAAGAGCAAAACCATCATGATGGGATTCGGGCTAGACAGCGACGCGATCCATTCGCCGAACGAGCATTTCGGGATTTTCAATTATTTGAAAGGCATCGAGACGATTCCGTTGTTTTACAAATATTTTGTGGAACTGAACAAATAAGTACCTCGATTTTTCGCCACGAATGTTCGAATTTAAAATTAATTATTCGCGCATTCGTGGCTTTTATATTTTGCGTTAGGGATGGCAGCGGTATCCTTTTGCAGACATAGCGTAGCGAAGGCGGCAAAAGATAAAGCGTACAGCCCGGCCGCAACAAACAAAAGCCTCATTTTAGACAGAAAGTTTCTGTTGCGGCAACGCCCTACTTGTTCTTTTCCTCAATCCACTTGCCCATATACTTGGTGCTCGCCAGACTGTGGTGGTGCAACATTGCCCCGATGAAATTGCTTTGCCGGTGCTCCGACAGATTGTCTTGCAACCCCAAAATGCGGGCAATAAATGGCTCAGCGAACTTTTCTTTCGCATAACGTTCCTTCACGATTGTTATCCCGTATTGCTGTGATTGTTTCCACAGGTTTTGATCTTGATACAGTTCGACCGCGGCATTTGCGATTTCAGTTACTCCGTCGGCAATCACCCCATTCCATGGTAAATTTCCCGCCATCGATTCTGCTCCAATTGTAGTGGTGATGCTTGGGGTGCCGCATTGCATTGCCTCGAGCAACTTGCCTTTCGCTCCTGCCCCAAAACGGATCGGGGCCAAGACGATTTTGGCATTCCTGACCACTTCGGCTGCATTTTCTGCGCGGCCCATGATGTGGAAATTTTCGGAAGGTTTGTGCAGTTGCAGTACTTTTTGCGACGGATAAGCCCCGAAAATTCTAAGCGAAACATTCGGTAATAATTCGCGAATTCGTGGCCAAATCTCGGCTTTTAAATATTGCACCGTATGCCAATTGGGTTCGTGCAAAAAATTACCGATGAAAATAAAATCTTTCCGGGCTTCGAATTGGGGCCAATCGGCTGGATCAGCAGCTTCGACCAAAAAAGGCAAATAATACAACAACGACGCGTCGACCTTGAAGAAATTTTGGAGCAATTCGATTTCGGTTTCAGAAATCATCAATGACAAATCGCAGCGGAAAATACTCGCGATTTCCCTTTTGGCTACATCCGAAAACAGATCTGCATTCGAAAAGTCGCGGTTTTCCTTGGCGGCCATTTGTCTTGCCTGACGTAAACTGTGCAAGTCTTCGGTATCCAAAATCCGTATGGCATCCGGGCAATTTTGGGCCACGCGCCAGCCGAATTGCTCCTCGGTCATGAAGCGGTCGAACAGCACCATCGTTGGATTGCGTTCTTTTACGAAGGAATCAAAAGAAGCATCGTTGAGTAGAATCGACACTTTTTCGACACCGATGGAAGTTACGTCAAACGCAAATTCACTGTCGGCCGCGGCAGAGGCAAATGTCACTTTCCAACCTTGGCCAAGAAACAATTCGATGAGTTGCAGCATGCGGCTTCCGGCCGCCGATGAATTGGGTTCGGGCCAGACAAAGCCAATGATGAGTACGTTTTGCATGTTGCAAATTAACGAAAAGTTTATTGGGATACAGATACCTAGCCCTGATTGCAGCGAAAATCCTTTTTAAGGATTTTCGGGAGCTTGCGACGGAAATCCTTAAAAAGATTGTAGCGAAAAGCAGGTTCCCGGCTCCTAGAAAACAACTTACTGAATCTAAAACATTTAACACCAGATTGCAACATCCGAAACTTTTTGGCGTTACTTTTGTAAAGTCGACGCCCGATGATTTTCAGGCAGAAGCTCATCAATCACTTTAATCACAAAATCACATGCTCAAACAATTCTTCATCCTGTGTTCCGGGGCCGATAAAAACCTGCTCGAAGGTTGCTCCGAAGGCGAACAGACCAAGTTCGCAGGTATTGGCGCCACCGTTTTCTTTACGGCCGTCATGGCATTCATCGCAAGCGCTTACGCTTTGTTTACGGTTTTCGACAGCATTTATCCGGCCATCGCCTTTGGTTTTGTTTGGGGTTTGCTCATTTTCAATCTTGACCGATTCATCGTTTCGACCATCCGCAAACGCGACAGTTTTTCGGCCGAGTTTTTACAGGCCACGCCACGGATTGCCTTGGCGATCATCATTGCGATCGTGATTTCCAAACCGCTAGAGATCAAGATTTTTGAAAAGGAAATCGATACGGTACTACTTAAGGAGAAAAATGCGATGGCGCTCGCCAACAAAAAACAGGTGTCCTCTTATTTCCAAACCGATCTCGACAAGAACAAGGCCGAAACCGACAGCCTCAAATCGGAAATCGCGAAAAAAGAGAAGGAAGTCAACACGCTTTACGAAACCTACATCGCCGAAGCCGAAGGCACCAAAGGCACGATGAAACTCGGCAAAGGGCCCGTATTCAAGGAGAAAATCGCCAAGCACGATTTGGCCAAATCCGAATTGGATGCACTGCGTAAAACCAACCTGGCCAAAATCGCCGAAAATGAAAAGAAAGGCAAAATGCTTCAGGCCGATCTCGATAAAAAAGTCACCGACACCCAACCCATTATTGATGGTTTCGATGGGCTCATGGCGCGCATCAACGCACTCAACAAACTGCCATGGCTGCCGTCTTTTTTCATCATGCTGTTGTTCCTTGCGATTGAAACTTCGCCGATCATCGCCAAATTGCTGTCCCCGAAAGGCGAATACGATTTCAAGCTCGAGGACATTGAAACGGCCTTAAAAGCGACGATCACACAAGACAAATACCAACGCGACCTGCTTGTCAAAACCAGCGCCCAGATGCACGACCGCGTCTACGCAGACATCGCCGAAGACAAGGAACTCTACAACCTGCAACGCAGTAAGGCCAAGGAATTGCTCGAGTTGCAAGCCAATGGTTTTGTCGAGAAGCAAAAACGGACCTTGTAAAAAGACCATAGAAATTGAATCCGGATCTCGAAAGTCCGGATTTATTTTTTTAATTTTAGGTGACCAAACCACCATTCGATTATGCTGACCCGAAAC
This sequence comes from Flavobacterium sp., assembly GCF_047602195.1. GTDB lineage: Bacteria > Bacteroidota > Bacteroidia > Flavobacteriales > Flavobacteriaceae > Flavobacterium. The sequence goes on along the minus strand of NZ_JASGHW010000004.1, from coordinate 916,791 downwards.
TTCCTCCGTCTGGCCCTGGCCCTTTTCTTTTGTTTCCAACTCCGCGCACAGGATACGCTTGTCGCTGTCGATACGCTCCAGATGACGCGTTGGGAAATGCTCAAATACGATGGCGTAAGTGTTTGGGGCGGCCTCAAACATGCGTATTCGGCTCCATTTCATTGGAAAAAAGGCAATTGGATCGCTTTTGGTGGCGTCGTGGCCGGTACCGGACTGTTGTGGTTGGCCGATGAAGAAGGCAGCGAATATTTCATGAGACACAGCAACGACATCCCCGAAACCGTGAAAGATGCCGGTTTTTATTTCGGCAAACCGCTGTACAATTATGGGATTACGGGCGGCATCTATGTGGTTGGGATTTTAACCAAAAATCCAAAAATCAGGAAAACGGGCGTATTGCTCATTTCCTCGGCGACGGCCGGCGGATTGATCCAAAGCGTACTCAAAAATGCGACGGGTCGCGCCAGACCGGGTGCGGGCTTGGGCTCGGCTACCTTCGAGCCTTTTTCGAAGGAAGAACGATACCATTCGTTTCCATCGGGCCATACGATTTTGGCCTTTACGACCGCTTATGCGATTTCCAAACAATTTGACAGTTATTGGGTCAAATCGGGTATCTGGGCGCTCGGCATGGTCACGCCGGTTTCGCGTTTGTGGGCCGGTGCGCATTGGCTGTCGGATGTGGGCGTCGGATTGGCCCTCAGTGTGGCCACGGTCGAAAGCATTGACAAATACCTGAACCGCCAACGCAATTACGATCCGGTGATGTCCAAAAAGAAAATCTCGTGGAACATGCAGTTCACTTCCAAAACGATCGGGATCGTGGGCACCTTCTAAATAAAAAATCCAGCGCTTAGGCTGGATCTGTTTTTTCTATTTTCACTTACATGTAGTTCAGGATTTCCTTTTTGAGCGAATCGTATTCGCCTTGCAGGATGAGTCCGTTGTCAAGTAGTTTCTTGTAGTTCTGCAATTTCTCGAACAATTCCTCGCTCGACAATTCGGCCAGGGACTTTTCTTTTTCTGTGGTCACCGCCGGCGACGGATCGGGATGTTGTTTTTCATCGCGGTAGCCCGAAACCGGGATGATTTCGGCGAAGTTGGTCACTTCTTCGGCTTCGATTTCTTCAACCGCCGGTTCTTCCATAAAAGCTATTGGCGTAGGCTGGACCGTTTCTTCTGCAACGGTTCCCGTTTTGATTGTGGCAGCAGCGCCGTTTTTCAAAACCTCCAATTGTTCCTTGGCAAACGTATAAATCTTGCGCGCCTGGATTTTGGGAATGTAATCAATCGATACCTGGATGTCGGTTTGGGTCGAGAATGAAAATTCCGATCCCAAAATATTTTCTTTTACAAAAGTCCCGGCGATGTCTTCCCAAGCGTAATCGGTGAAGTCCATCGACAAGCCAAGGTTTTTGGGCTTGCACATAATAATGCGCTTGTTCGTCAAAACGATGCTGTCTGGAAATACCGTAATCGCCGGCTTTTTCTGTACGCCGATGTAGCCGATTTCCTCGCCTTTCATGAGCAGGTCGTTGAGCTTGGCCGTGATTTTCTCGATCGCTTTCGGGTCCTGTTCTTCGTTGAGGAATTTCTTGAATTGTTCTTTCATTTCCATACTGTCCGATTTTGGTTTAACATTCGGGATAGCTACAAAAGTAAGGCTATTTCTCTAATGCGCCGAGTTCTGCCTGTGCTTTTTTGGTTAAACTTTTCACAACCAAGTTGTAAGAGTCGTCGATCCAACCGCAGATGGTTTTGTCCGATGCGTCGCCGTTGAAAGCGACCGTATTCCAATGCACCTTGCTCATGTGGTAGCCGGGTTGGACCGCATCGTAATCGGCGCGCAATTGCTCGGCTTTTTCGGGATCGCATTTTAAATTGACCGACGGCGACCCGCTTTCCCATTCTTTCATCGAAGACAAGGCAAACATTTTGCCGCCGACTTTGAACACGAGCGTATCCTCATCGAACGGAAAGTGTTCGGTGACGCCTTTTTTGGAAAGGCAATAGTCGAAGTATTGTTGGATGTTCATTTTTTTAATTTATTTGTTTTTTGGGCGTTGCCTGCGGCCCGGGCTTTCCGCTTTTATCTTTTTGTTTGCAACAAAAAGGATAACCGCTGCAATCCCTAACGCACACGTATTCGTTTTCACAGACGTCCGCGTTAGGGATTGAAGCGAAAAGCCCACAGCGAGGAACGAGCGAGGACTTGCAGCGGAAAGCCCGGCCGCAGGCAACGCCCAAATTATCAATTATTTAATCACTTTTTCCATCATTTTCTCGGGATGCGCGAGCGGCGTAAACCCGAATTTCTCGTATAAAAACTGTGCATCGGTCGTGGCCAATCGCCAGATCTTGACCTGCTGCAATGCCGGTTCTTCCATCATGGCTTTGATGAGCAACGACGAATAGCCTTTGCCGCGCTGGCTGGGTGTGACGAACACATCCATGAGGTAGGCAAAAACTACATAATCGGTGACCACACGCGCAAAACCGACCTGCTGGCCATCAACATAAATCCCGAAACAGAACGAAGCGTCGATCGTGGTTTGCACTTCCTCGATCGTGCGGCCGGCCGCCCAGTAAATGTCCTTTAAAAAATCCTGGATGAACGGGACGTCCAATCGCGATTTGTCGGTGGAAACTTCAATCATAAATGTCTTTTTAGAGCCTAGAATCAAGAACCAGGAACCAAGACAGCGAAAAGTCTTGGTTCTTGACCCTGGAAGCGCAGCGGTCTATTGTCTTGAATCGATTGTATACAATACGGGTTTGCTCGGTGTGGCGTCGTTCTCGAAGGACGCGATTTGCAGGTTCAGCATGTAAGCGCCGTCGGGAACCGCATCGGGCACGAAAATCATTTCGGTGATCGTGGCGTCGTGGCGTGCATCGGGGTTGAGTTGGTTCACATCGGTGACGTTCCAGAACGCTTTGTGTGCGAGCAGTTTTCCCTCGTCGCGTTCCTTGTCGACGCTCGGCAGATCGACGAGTAAATGCCGGATCCCGATCTTGCGCATGTAACGCGCCGCTTCCTCGTCGAGGTACGGCGGATTGGTATTCGAATACTTGCGGTGCCGTTTTTCGGTTTCGTTCGGCAGCGTACGCAAGACAAGCGCTTCTGGCGATTTGCCTTCGAGCGCGGCCATGATCTGTATTTTCGTAATTACTTGGTCTTCGTCGTGTTTGTAAGGCCGCAACGTGATGAGTTCGGCCGTAAAGAAGAATGTCTTGAGTGCCTGGTTGATGCTGTAAAAATCGCGTGTAATGTGGCCCAGGCATTCGGTGTGTGTACCGTGTCCGTGCGGGTTGAACTGGATGTTGTTGAAATTGGTCGACGAGCTGCCTTCGGAAACCTTGCCGACCCAGTCGCCGAAACGCACGGGTTCAATGACAGGTTTGTCGATGTACCACGCAATCGGGTTGTCGTCGGTATGGGTCAGCGGAATGGAAATGTCGATCGGTTGCGACAAATCGATGGTATACGTTTGGTGGTTCTGTGTGATTGTTGCTTTCAAAAGAGCGGTTTTGGATGACCAAATTACGCAAATTTCCGATAGTCCTTCTTAAAAAAATCTTATCTTTATTCCTCTAAAATGATGCGTTATGAAAAAATTGATTTTCATTTTGATGCTGGGTTGCGGCGGTTTCGCAAGTGCACAGGACCACCTTTTTTCGCCCGCCAACCGATTCCGCGGCTCCGATTTTCCGGTGACTTTTTCGTTGGGGTTTAAAAGCTATGAATCGCTCGGAAGTTCTTTGTCGGTGTACAGCCCGACTTCGATGCGCACCGAACAATACGTGCCTTACGGAAATGGTTATTCAAAAGTCAACGCTGCACCATTGCCCATGACGCTCAACGGCATCACGACTGATTCGTTCAACCCCAATGGCACGACCGATATGAAATCGGCTTTGGGCATGGGCCTGATCCGTACGATTTTCAAGTTGTAGTTTCAGACGAAAAACAAATCCGAGGCAAGCCCGTCGGCGAGGAATTTTCCTTTGGGCGTGGTGCGTAAAACCCCATTTTCAATCGAAAGCAATCCGTCGGCGACAAACCGTTGGCTTTGCTCAAGCAGATAAGCCAAATATTCTTCCCCGAATTCCTTTTCGAGGCGCTGCAATGAAATTCCCCAAATGGTGCGCAATCCGGTCATGACGGTTTCGTTGTAGCGGTCGGCCACGGTTAGGATTTCGGTTTCGTTCGGCAACTTGTTTTCGGCCAAAGATTTAAGGTACATCGAATTGTTGGCCATGTTCCAACTCCGTGAAACCCCGTCATAACTGTGCGCAGACGGCCCAATCCCGAGGTATTTCTTCCCGAGCCAATAGGCCGAATTGTTGCGCGAGAAAAAACCTTCCTTCCCGAAATTCGACAGTTCATAATGCACAAATCCGTTGGTTTGCAACGTATCGACAAGAATCTGGAAATGCGATTGCGCGACCTCGTCTTTGGGCGCAGCAATTTTTCCGGTCTGGATTAGTTTTTTCAAGGCCGTTTTGGGTTCGACCGTGAGCGCATAACTTGAAATATGTGGGATGTTGTAGGACAATGCCGTTTCGATGTTTTGCCTCCAACGTTCATCGCTCATGCCCGGGATGCCGTAAATCAAATCGATCGAGATGTTGTCGAAATGCCGCGTCGCTTCGGCCAGTGATTGTTGCGCTTCAATTGAATGGTGTGCCCGGTTCATCATGTTCAAATCGTCATCGAAAAACGATTGGATACCGATGCTCAGACGGTTGATTGGTGTATTGGTCAATTCGAGTATTTGACTGGAAGAAAGGTCGTCCGGGTTTGCTTCAAGCGTGATTTCGGGATTTTCGGATACGCTGAAAGTTCGGTAGACGCTTTCGATCAGGAAATTGATTTCACCCACCGACAAAATACTTGGCGTGCCACCGCCGAAGTAGATGGTTTCTATGGTTTCACCGCCCAATTCGTTTTGGCGCAATTGCATTTCATGGGCCAAAGCCGAAACCATCGCTTCCTTGTGCTTCATCGAAGTCGAGAAATGGAAATCGCAATAATGGCAAGCTTGTTTGCAAAAAGGAATATGAATGTAAATCCCAGCCAATTAAGTTTTGCTTGTTATTCGAAATAAACCCAGACAAATTTGAAATTCCCATCGGTTACTTGGATAACATCTGATGGATCATTGGGATTGACAGCGGTAAATTGATACGTGCCGCCGAAAATGCTTTCGACCTTAAGGTTGATGTTGAGCGTTCCCGTACAAACATAATCCGTATACGTCAGAGTGGAAGGATTGAATTTGGAAAGTGTCACCTTATTGGTTGCATCTGTACTGTTAAAGTTATAGGTACCTACCGGAGAGTTGTTTGGTTGGTAATGAATGGCAATTTTATACCCATCGTCGCTGTATCCGTTTCGGGTGACATTGCCGTAAGCAGGACCCGTACCCCTGGTGCTGTTGTAGTTTGTCTGCAGCCATTCGGCCCCATTGATTTTGGCAGAATTCCCAAGGCCAGTAATGGACGGGATGAGATCTTCGTAAGCCATGTCAATAGTGCCATTTACAAATTTGGATTCCGCGGTTATGTCGCCATTGCGGTACACATATCCCGAAAAATAGCCCTTGAACCGTTTTGTCACGTCATTATGTGAAACGATATGGAATTCAAAATAATTGGAACTGAAGTTTGCAAAAGAACTATATGTTTTCTGAAAACTAGGCTGTCCATCCAAGATTCTCATCGTATAATAACCAAAACGTCCCGATTCATGGACGGTGATTTGCCCATAGCCGAACTGAAAGATAAAAAAGCCCTCTGACTTGTATGCTCTTGACCAGGTAGAGAGTGCCTCTCCGTTGATATTCACATTCATTACGGAAGGCTCCGGCGTCACTTCGGCTGCCGGGACATCAATGACAATCACTTCATTTTCATCATCCGACGAACAGGAGAGCAACATGACAAGTGGAAGAATCCAAAATAAAACCCTTGCTTTTTTCATAACGAATGGATTTAAAACTTTTGATAGGACCTGAAAGTTCCATCGGTCACCTGAATGACATCGGATGGATTATTCGGATTGACGGCCGTAAAATTAAATGTTCCTATGTAAGAATAACTTGCCGCCCCGTGGAATTCGCGATAACTGTGCGCGATCGTACCAGTCACATTATAATAATCATAGGTTAGGGTAGCCGTATTGAATTTTGAAAAACGCACATAGTTCCCCGAGCTTTCATTAATAGCATAACTTCCCGGAGTAGTCGTAACGGCAAAATGGGTTTCTATCCTGTAGGCATCCGTCGAAGTGAAAATACTATTTTGTGGTTCGGTCCAAGCCTTCCAGTCAACAGTGTTGAATTTGGCATTGCAGTATTGCGGAACCCCATTGAGCGAAAATTCAGAATTACCTTCGCTTTGACTGTAAACCATCTCCAAGTCCCCGCTGATCGATGTCTTGGCGGAATCGAAAGAAATCGGCAGGGAGCCATTTTGCATATACAAATCCCCTTTCGAAAGTGAGTTTTATTTTCTTGTTGACCTCATCAACCGATACAATTGAAATGTTGAAATAATTGGATGGGAAATTTTTATAATTCCTGTAATAATAAATGCGTGTTACCTGATCTGCAAGGCGTACTGATTTCTGTGTAGCCGAAACCAATTTGCCGTTCAGATCGAAACGCAAAGAAATCTCAGTAGACTCTGGAGAATCCCCAATACCACATTTGGCAAAAATAGCATACGAGTCCGAATTTCTGCTAATAGAGCCAAACCTCATATCGTTCATGTTCAGGTTGTTCAAATCAACCTGGGTGCCATTTACGGTCAAATGAAAGTGCTCGTCGGGTTGTACCGGGGGAAGCGTATTGAAAATGATTGTCGGCTCATTGTCATCGGATGAACAACCGCTAAACAGCAAAGCCAAGGCCATGACAGTAAATATCTTTCTCATCAGCAACAATTTTTAGTAAATATACAATTATTTCTTAACGCGTTCTTCATTTTGCCTAACAAATGCGTCCCAACCCGAATAGCTTTTGCCTGCAGTGATTTTTCCCGAATTGAAGAAATGGCAGACCGCCGCGGCCAAACCATCAGTACTGTCGAGGTTTTTGGGCAATTCCTTGAGGCCGAGCAGTTGCTGGAGCATCTTGGCGACCTGTTCCTTGCTCGCGTTTCCGTTGCCGGTGATGGCCATCTTGATTTTCTTGGGTTCGTATTCGGTAATCGGGATTTGTCTGGACAATCCGGCCGCCATCGCCACCCCTTGGGCACGTCCGAGTTTGAGCATCGATTGGACGTTCTTGCCGAAAAACGGTGCCTCGATCGCAATCTCGTCGGGATGGTGCGTCTCGATGAGTTCGATCGTACGTTCGAAAATAACCTTGAGTTTGGTGTAATGGTCGTCGTATTTGGACAAGATCAGTTCGTTGAGCTGGATGAATTCCATCTTCTTGCTGACGACTTTGATCAGCCCAAAACCCATGATGGTCGTTCCGGGATCGATGCCGAGTATGATGCGTTCTGTTGCCATTTTATTTTACCGCGTTACCGCTTTTCTACCGCAAAGATGCGCAAAGATTTTCGCAAAGTTTAAAAAGTCTTTGCATTCCTTTGCGTTTCTTTGCGGTAAAATCGAATCATGATTGCGATTCCAGACAAAGCTAAACAATTCCTCGTTTCGGCGGCCAAACTTTTGATCGTGGGCGGCGCTTTTTATTTCATCTACGACCAGCTTGCGCACAACGACAAACTCGAATGGGACAAGTTTGTCGCACTTTTCAAGAAAAATTGGAGCCTTGGTGGAATTTTGTTCCTTCTATTGCTCAGTTTCATCAACCGATTTTTGGAGATTTTGAAGTGGCAGAACCTCGTCGGGAGTTTCAAAAAGATTTCGGTGGGCGAAGCCTCGAAACAGGTTTTGGCTGCCTTGACCGCCTCGATTTTTACGCCGAACGGCATCGGTGAATATGCCGGAAAAGCATTGTATTTCGACAAAACCGAAACCAAGAAAATCTTGTTCCTGAACCTGATCAACAACGGCATCCAGATGATTTTGAGTGTCATTTTCGGGGTTTTCGGGTTGTTGTATTTCAATGCCCGTTTTGGCATCATCACGACACGGACGGTAGGGATTATTTTTGGTGTTTTTTGCGTTTTGATTGCGGCTTCGTTCTTCTTCAAGTCGTTTGCGATCAAAGGGTATTCGCTCGAGAAAATCGTCCACAAAATCAACGCGTTGCCCAAAGCCATTCACCGTAAAAACATCCTTTTGGGGATTTCGCGTTACCTTGTGTTCTCGCACCAGTATTATTTTTTGTTCCTCGCCTTCGATGTCGATTTGCCCTATTGGATGCTACTGTCGGTCATCGCGAGCGTCTATTTCCTGGCGTCTTCGCTGCCGACCTTCCAGTTTTTCGACTTCGCGGTCAAAGGTTCGGTCGCGGTTTATTTCTTCTCCTTGTTGGGTGTAAACGAATGGATTGTTATATTTATCAGCACATTGATGTGGCTGCTCAATGTCGTGTTGCCGGTGGTCATCGGCAGTTATTATGTGATGCAATTTAAAACCCGACGCGCATGATCGTTTTTTTTCTCGTTGTTATTTTGGTGTATGCCGTTACGATGGCGCAATTGATTTACGGATTCGGGAAAATCAAGACCTACGTGCCCAAAACCAAAAATCCGCAAACCTATTTCTCGATTGTCGTTCCTTTTAGAAACGAAGCGCAGAATTTACCCGATCTGCTCGACAGTTTCAAAAAATTGGATTACCCGATTGATTTGTTCGAACTGATTCTCGTCGATGATTTCTCCGAAGACAACTCCCAACGCATCGTCTACAATTGGCGCATGGAAAACGGCGCATTCGAATTTACGCTGCTCGAAAACATCAAGATAACAGGCTCACCCAAAAAAGATGCGATTGCGCGCGCGATCCACATCGTCAAGCAGCAATGGGTCGTGACCACCGATGCCGATTGTACTTTCCCGGCCCACTGGCTGCGCACGCTCGACAGTTACATCCAGGAAAACCAAGCTGAAATGCTGATCGGTTCGGTCCAATATACCGACGGCAATTCCTTGATCCGCAACTTCCAGCAACTCGACCTCACCAGTTTACAGGGCGCGACGATGGGCAGTTTCGGGCTCGGGCTCGGATTCATGTGCAACGGCGCGAATTTCGCCTACACCAAGAGTCTGTTCCACGAACTCGGCGGTTTTGCCGGCAACAGCGACAAGGCCACGGGCGACGATGTATTCCTGGTACAAAAAGCCGCGGCCAAACATCCCGAAAAAGTACACTACCTCAAATCGGAAGGCAATATCGTCGTGACCAAACCGCTCAAGAACTGGGGCGCCGTATTCCAGCAACACTCGCGTTGGGCGTCAAAGGCAGGTGCGTACCAAAGCGTGTTTGGGAAAGATTTGGCAGTGATTGTCTTCTTGGGTAATTTGTGTGCTTTGGCAGCGCTCGTTTTTGCGGTTTTGAAACAAATTTCCTGGATTGATTTTGCGATTGTGTTCGGGATCAAATTCTTGATTGATACGATTTTGTTGTACAAAACCAATCAATTCCTGAACAGGAAATGGATGAAGTGGTTGCTGGTAAGCAGCTTGATTTATCCATTTTTTAGTGTTTTGGTGGCGGCGTATGCGGTCTGTTTTGGGTATCGCTGGAAAGGACGTAAGTTTAAATCTTGATCTTTCAACTTTTGCCTCGCCGCAAAAGTTGCAAAAAGGCGTAGCGGCACACCATTTTCGCTAAAAATCAAATTCGTTTGCTAAGCCAGCCAAACTCGGCTGTGCCTCAAACAAAGCCTGGCTTTTAACGCGCACTCATTTGATTTTTTAACGCTCATCTGACGAATGCCGCGCCAAGCAGGAAAGTTCTATTTTATTTTTGGCTTGCCCGCTGCACCAAAAATCCTACTAAGAAACCTTATCGTCCAATTGACGACTGACGCCACCGAAACATCCAAAGCGGAAAATAAACTTTCAATTTAAATAAGAAGTTCTTCGTGAGGTTGCGCGCTTTGATTGCGCAGGCGGGCACCTGCCGTTTGCAGATGGCGTTAAAGCAAATGTTGTTTGAGGCGCAGCCGAGTTTATTTGCTTTAGCCATCAAAAACTGGCAGGTCGCCGAGTAATCGCGCGACACGCCTTTTTGTTTCTTTTGCGGCGAGGCAAAAGAAAGCCTGCGGCAGCATAGCCCCGATAGAGCCGGTATCCTTTTGTGGAGTTTACGGAACAAAAGATAAAGGCGATAGCGGGACCCGAGCTCCAAATAAAAAATATTTGGAGTGAACTGGCGAAGCAAAAAGCTCCTAATGAAAAAATTACCTTCGCTTATTTTTCTTCACCACGTCTAGCGCGACCGGTAAAATAAACTGCGTCTTGACCGGAATGCCGCGCTTGAGTGCCGGATTGATTTCAGGAAAATCGACCAGCCGTGCCTTGATGATGCTGTCGATGGCGGCGTAGTTGTAGGACAGCGAATCGTTGTGCTGCATCTCGAAGGTCATCGTCGCATTGGGCAGAACCGTCACCTTGACGTCGATGGTGTCGAGTTGCGGGTAAACGACCGCGGGCGTATCGACGCTGAGTTTGATTTGGATGAGTTCGGTCAGGTATTGGAAAAAGCATTGTTTTTTTTGTTCCTTGTCGGAGACCGAATCGCACGAAGCCACCGATGGGAATTCATCGACCTGGCTCCAATTGATCGACTGCAGTTCTTTCTCTAGCAGTTCCTTTTCGTCGGGAACCTGTTTGTTGATGTATTGGCAGGCGCCAAAAAACAGCGGAAAAAGTAGCAGTATCGGGATTATTTTTCTCATATTCGTGTCAGGAACAAATGCTGTTTGAGCGGCCTAAAAATACAATTTTAATTTTCAAAAATACTAAAAAATGGATATTGCTTTGTTGCTCATTGGTTTTACCTGCATGATTGTGGGGATTTTTGGCAGTTTCCTGCCCGTGATTCCAGGACCTGGATTGAGTTGGCTCGGGATTTTGTTGTTGTATTTGACCCATGCCGTCCCGATGAATTATTGGATTTTGGGCCTCACGCTGGCCGTTACCGTAGTGGTTTCGGTACTCGATTATTTGATTCCGGCCAAGGGCACGAAAAAATTCGGCGGCAGCAAATATGGGATTTGGGGTACGAACATCGGGCTCATTGTCGGCATTTTTGCACCGATTCCGTTCGGGTTTATCGTCGGGCCTTTTGTGGGTGCTTTCGTGGGCGAACTCATTTACGATTCCAAAGACCACGGTCGTGCGCTCAAGGCGGCGACGGGTTCGTTCATCGGGTTCCTGGCCTCGAGCTTTATGAAATTTGTGATTTGCATGATTTTCCTCGGATTGTTTATCGGCGTGGCGTGGCAGCACCGCGCTTTTTTCTGATCCCGGCCAAACTTTAAGATTTCCTTTACACTAAATCGGGCGTTTTTGTTGTTTGATAGAACCAACCTTAAAACCGGCCGTTATGGGAAAGTCCTTTTTCGACACTTTTTTCTTCCGATTGATTTTGTGCCTTTTGTTCATCCTGATGGTGAGTTATTCGATCAAGGCACAACCACACGAGCACGACGAAGCGTTCCTTTGCAGCTATTACGGCGAATCGATCAACCCGAAAATCACGCTCGCGCCTGCCGAGGCCGGAGCCGAAAAAGTCATCGAAAAAATCCTGGCCGTCGTGGGCCTGCGTCCCAATTTTGAAGTGCGCGCGGCCAATGTCCCGAACGCCGCAGCGGTCATCCTGAAAAACAAGCGCTACATTCTGTACAATCCGAAATTCATTGCGAAAATCAATTATGCCGCCGACAACGATTGGGCAGGCATCAGCATCATCGCGCATGAAATCGGGCACCACCTCAACGGCCATACGTTGCAGTCCGGTGGCAGCCGTCCCAATCTCGAACTCGAAGCCGATGAATTTTCAGGTTTCGTGCTCAACAAGCTCGGCGCCAACAAAGCCGATGCGCAGGCGGCGATGAATGTGGCCGCTTCGCAGAAATCGTCGCATACGCATCCGGCGCGCAAAGACCGTTTGATGGCCATTTCGGATGGTTGGAACAATGCCAGCGGCCAAACCCAGCCGGTTGCCGTCCATAAAACCGCACCCATTTCAAAACCCGCGATGGTGCAAATTCCTGCTCCGGCTTCGCGAAACGACACGGCGCTCGATGAAAGCCATATCGCTTTCGATGTGTTTTTTGACGGCGATGAGAGCGGACAATATTTCATTACGACCCAAGGCAATTTGGTGACCGTCGAAGACGATTCGGTGTATACGATCGGAAGGCTTTCGGAGTCGAACCGACGGGGTTATAAGTTGATGCTGTCGGACAAGCACTACAATTATTTGTACATCGCGCAGAAAGGCGAAATCGTGAACCGCAATGGCCAAAGCGTGGGCTATATCGACACGCATGATTGAAAACATTACCTCTCTTTGACATCAGCCGCAGGTTCCGGATAGGGATTTTGCGGCTTATTTGTTTTTCATCTGCTCGATTTGGTTTCAATCCAAGGATTTTTCCAAGCCCAAGTTGCAGATTATCAGTCGAATTGAACTTGATTGGAATCTTTTTTATAACTTGTAGGCAATAACTTATAAATCCAAACACACTATGAAATTGAAACTGACCCTTGCGGCAGCACTACTCAGTACTGCCCTTTTCGCACAACAACATTATTATGACAATGGAAAAAAAATACCCCTTACCGTCGATCGAAAATTATTGAACATCTGTGTTGATCAGGATTTCGATGTCCAATCGCTTGAGGGCTTGGCTTTTTTAAAGACCACGGTCAATGCAGACCGCAGTGAGTTCCATCAAGATTGGATTGCGGTACAGTTGGCCAAAGAACCCACGCTGCAAGATTATTCGGCACTCGTAGCGCGGCTTCGTAAAATTGCAGGCGTACGTGCGGTAAGTCCTTATTTTTATGACAGCCCGACAATTTCAATCGGAACTTCCAACCTGTTTCACGTCAAGCTCAAAAATGCCGGAGACAGTGCATTATTGGAAAAAGTGGCGCAAAAGCACCATGCATCGGTGCTGGCGCAAAACAAATACATGCCGGAATGGTTTACTTTGCAGGTTGACAAAAAAGCCGATTCGAATGCCGTGGAAATGACCAACGCTTTTTATGAAACCGGGCTTTTTGCTGCGGTCGATCCGGGTTTCATGTTCGATTTCAACACCGCAAAAAATGATCCCGTAGCAGCACCCGGCAACCCAGGCCCGCAAGATCCTCCTTGTACAAATGACCCTGAATATGGCAACCAATGGGGGCTCCGCAATGCCACCAACCTCAGCATAGACATCAATGCGTGCCAAGCCTGGACCGTTTCGGTGGGCACAGGAATCAAGGTGGCCGTAATCGATACGGGAATCAAAACCAATCATGCCGATATTGATGCCAATATCGTGTCGACGCAAAACTTTTCGGGCAACCCGACTGTACCAATCTCCTTACACGGAACCCATGTGGCGGGCATTGTCGGTGCCGAAAAAGGAAACAGTCTTCGGATTGCCGGTGTTGCACCCAATGCCGGTTTAATGAACATCATCAGACCTGACGACCTTACCGCATCCCCTTCGTTGCAATTGGCCAATTGCATTAACTGGGCCTGGCAGAACGGTGCCGATGTCATCAACAATTCATGGGGTGCCTCGGGCAGTTCCCTGAGCAGCCCCCAACTAAACGATGCGCTTGCCGCCGCGTTGGCCTCGGGTAGGGCTGGCAAAGGATGTGTAGTGGTCTTTGCTGCAGGCAACCATGGATCGATTGACTATCCGGGGAATTCCAATGCGAAATTTTTGGTTGTTGGGGCCATTGACAAGAGTGCCAACAGAATGGTTATTGATGCCCCCAACTCTGACGACCTTGGGAACAATCGATCGAATTTGGCGGTTTTCATGAGTTCTGCCATTGGACCGCAACTCGATGTAGTAGGGCCTGGAAGGGCGGTTTTATCACTGGGTATTTCAACCGATAGCAACAACCCCAATAACACCACGACCATGTCTGGCACATCGATGGCCGCACCGCATGTTGCCGGTGTTGCGGCATTGGTATTGGCAGCCAATCCGTGTCTTACCTACCAACAGGTCAATTACGTTATCGAATACACGGCCCAGAAAGTGGGCAATTTTAACTATTTGCCTACCAGCGGCAGACCTTATGGCATTTGGAATAATGAAGCTGGATACGGTTTAGTTGATGCCTATGCCGCAATTTTGCTCGGTCAACAATTAACCTGCGGCTTCATGTACAGACAAGGAGACGAAACGGGTATGGACAGCAAAGAAAACACCAAAGCAGACCGAATTAAAGTTTACCCGAACCCGGTACAATCCATTGTCAACTTTGAAGGCGACGATTTGTCGAAGTACAGCATCAGCATTTACGATCAGAACGGCAATCCGGTCATGGCCAAAGATACGCTGGAAGATTCCATCAATATGGGACAACAGGAAAAAGGCATGTACATTTACATCATCAGCGGAGCCAACGATTACAGGCAAGTCGGAAAGCTTTTAAAAGAATAACCAAGAGTTCGAAACAAATTTAAAACAACCTTCGGGTTGTTTTTTTGTTTCAAGTGAATCATAGCCGCAGCACAGAATACCTATAAAGCAAAAAAGCTATCCACAAAAGTGGAAAGCTTTTCATTGGTCTAACTACTAAACCTGAGGCTTTCGCCTCGAAACAACACAACTATTTTGAATGCTTTTCTTCTTTAAAGTCAGAAACGCATCTGAGGTACTTTTCTTTTTGGAAAGATAATCAATTTAAATGAGACTACCCCCCTTTTTTAGGCAAAAAAAGCACTCTGTTTCCAAAGTGCTTTTCGCTTTTACATTTTTTGCGGTCTGGACGGGACTCGAACCCGCGACCTCCGCCGTGACAGGGCGGCATTCTAACCAACTGAACTACCAAACCTCGCTGTAATGCGGATGCAAATATAGGACAGATTTTTAGATTCGCAAGCGTTTCCGAAAAAAAAATTTTACTTTTTTTAAGGACTTCAGCCAAAGGATTGCTTCTCAACCAAGTAAGTCGTCAAGATTTTTTCGAAATTCGCGCCCACACTGACCGGGACATATTTGATTTTGTTCTGCGCACAGGTCTGCGCGAGCTTTTTGAAGTAGTCCTGTACCTGTTTTTCGTAGGCCGACTTGACGTTATCGGCAAAAATATTGACTTCTTCGCCCGATTCCATGTCGATGAATTTGCGCGGCGCATTGTCAAAATCAAAACTGATTTCGGTTTTTTCATCGATCACATGGAACAACACGACCTTGTGTTTGTCGTGCTTGAGATGCTGCAGCGCGCTGAACAATTTGGCGTCTGCGGCCGCATCGGCGTTCTGGAACATGTCGGTAAACAGGATGATCATCGAACGGCGGTGCATTTTTTCGGCGATTTGGTGCAGGAACGTCACCGTGTCGGTATTCTTGGCCGTTTTCGGACTTTCGAGCAAGGCTTCCAGCTTATTGAGCAGCATGCGGTGGTGGCGGTCGCTGCCCTTTTCGGGTGCATAATACTCGTAATTGTCCGAGTAAACGCTGAGCCCAACCGCATCGCGCTGTTTCTTCAAAAGATTCATCAATACCGCCGAGGCCAGCACCGAAAACCCAATCTTGCTGTAAAAAAAAGGTTCTCCGTTTTCGAGTTTCGGGTAATGCATCGAAGACGAATTGTCGATAATCAAATGGCAACGCAAATTGGTTTCCTCCTCGAAACGCTTGGTGTACAAACGATCGGTCTTGGCAAACAATTTCCAGTCGATGTGTTTGGTGCTCTCGCCCGAATTGTAGGTCTTGTGCTCGGCAAATTCAGCCGAAAATCCGTGAAACGGACTCTTGTGCATGCCCGAAATAAACCCTTCGACGACCTGGTTGGCGAGCAGTTCCAGATGCTGGAAACTCGAAATCTTTTCTATTTGCGATTCAATCTTCATCTGGTAAATGTATTGAAAGATTGAAAGATTAAAAAATTAAAAGATTGCCAAATAAAAAAACAGCCCGAAGACTGTTTAGTTGAGGTCGATTGCTCAACCTCGTTCAATTTGCTTATGATTTATTGTTGGGCGTTGCCGCGGCTTGACAAAAATGCAATCAATCAACATTCGAATAGCCGCGGCCAGGCTTTCCGCTTTATCTTTGGCTCATACTTCGCCAAAGGATGCCGCTGCAATCCTTAACGCAACCCAACTATTTTAAAATTTACCCCTCGATACTAACGGCATTCTTACTTTCAACCAGTTCTTCCAAATCAGTCGAACACCGCCCAACAGTACCAATCCAATTGTTACCATCATTTAATGATTCAAATTGTCAATTAAAATTACTCCTCATACGTTACCAAAATCCTGAACGGTTTCGACAAAATATTCCCCGAATTCCCCGATTTGGTCCAAACCACCACGCTCGTACCATTCACAAAATAATCGTACTCATACCCCGCAGAACCTCCATAGCTGGGTGGCACGCTTGCACTCGCAGTATAATCCACCAGCACGCTTACGCTTAGTATTTTAGAGCTTGTAAGTCCGTGCGCTACTGCGGTTTGAACCCCTTGTGAGGCATTGGTCGTCCCGGTCAGTTTCAAGATCTTGATGGCCGGTGCCGTAGATCCCAATTTGGTAAAGCCGTTCACTTCCAAATCGGCCGTCGGGTTGGTCGTCTTTACGCCCACTTTGGCTGTTGCCGAACCCATGCCCGTCCCATAAATCGTATTGCCAATCGAGAGCTGGTCACTGCCCGTAAGCGATGGCACATTTGCGCCCTTCCCAATGGCGATGTTGTTGCTTCCCGAAGTTTGGTTGTTCATCGCCTCCATCCCGAGCGCGACGTTGTTGCTGCCGGTTTGGTGCCAGTACATGGCCCCGGTTCCGAGTACGGTGTTGCAATTGCCCGATTCATTGGTGAAATACGAATTGACTCCTACCGATACGTTGTAATCGCCTTCGAGGTTGGCATGCAAGGCATCATATCCTACAGCGGTATTCTCCTGGCCGCCGATGTTGAAGAACATCGCACCGTTACCCATCGCGGTATTCCAACTTCCGGTTTTGTTCTTTTGCAATACATTAAAACCAAAGCCCGCATTTTGTTGCCCATCAGAATTCGACGAGATCGAATTGACACCATAAGCCGTATTGTACCAACCCGTATTGTCATAAAGCGAATTGTAACCCGTAGCAGTGTTGTAAGCCCCGGTGACGTTGGTACGCAATGCGTTGGTCCCGATGGCGGTGTTGTACTGTCCGGTCGTATTGTTTTCGAGCGAACTGATCCCTACCCCCACACTGCCTGGAAAAGTATTCTTGAACAATGAATAAGAGCCTACCGCCGTACTGTAATTGCCCGGATTCGCCGCGCTCAGCGCATTGTTTCCAACAGCCACGTTGTGTGTTCCCGTACTGTTGCCCACGAGCGCATCTACGCCCAAGGCCGTATTCAGGGTGCCGATTTGTCCGGCGCGTACATTGTTGCGCTTCAAGATCAAATCCTTGTCGTCGGTCGTTCCAATGAAATGGGTTCCCGGTGTAGTGCCCGCGTTTCCGCTCATGCTCCAGCCCGAGTTGGCCCCGACGCCTTTCCAGGTGGCAGCCGTATTGTCCCAGTAGTAAAAACCCGGTAGTTTAGTGCCCGCGGCTGAAATCAGGTAAACCATCATCCCTTCGTGCTGCGAATTCGGATTAACCGCCGGAAACGCATACACCCTTGGGATGATAATTCCGTCGTTGTTGGCCGGCGTCGCACTATTCGATGCACCAATATGCATTCTGGCAATCGGTATCAAATTTCCTACCCCAACGTTGCCGGTCCCTGAAATGGACAACCGGGTGACATTGCCTCCGGTGCGGAAAATCAGACCATCAGGCATTGGTGGATTGTTGAACACGATGGCACCGTTAGTAGAATTGGCATTGGCACCGAAAATTATACCGGTTTCCTGCGCCGACAATAAACTCAAATAACTATTTTGGTCGTCTTCGAGTGTCAAAGTCGATGCCGGGTTAGGCAACATACCCGAAGCGCCGTTGTAAACATGCAGTTTCGATTGCGGATTCGAAGCCCCGATACCCACATTTCCCGTTCCCTTGATGCGCATGTTTTCAAAAAACGCGGCACTGTGCCCATAACCAAAGGCAATATCGTCGCCCGAGCCACCTGTGTAGAGTTGGAACAAGTAATCCTGTATTCCAATGCCATAATGGTTGCCCGAACTCGCGCCCCACAAACCGATCTTATCGCCAAGCGTATTGCCAAACTGCAACGGATAACCCGGATTAAAATTCCCCAATCCCAAATTGCCTGTCGGCCCAAGCACCATGCGTGTGGTGTTGCCATTGTTACGGAATGCCATACTGTTGGCCGTCAGTGCAGGACTGTTGTAAATTAAGCCGCCGTTGGCTCCATTGCCACTGCTGCCGAACAAAACGCCGGTTTCTGCGGTCGATAAAATGTCGAGATACGAACTCACGTCGCCCTCAAGGGTAGCTGTGGCAAACGCATTGGGCGTCATGCCCGAAGCCCCGGTATAGACATGCAGTTTGGATTGCGGCGTAGCTGTGCCCATCCCGGTTCTTCCCGTGTTGGTAATGCGCATCTGTTCGGTGTTGTTGGTGCGGAAAGCCAACGGTTGGTTGTCGGAAGTCCCGACGAAATCGTTCGTCGGCGTCGTCCCGGAATTACCGGTTACTTCCCATCCTTTGTTCCCCGAAACAGGTGTCCAGATCGCGCCGCTGTTGTCCCAATAATAGAAGCCCGGACGTTTTCCGGCTATCGAGGTGGTCAAATAAACCATCATACCTTGTTGTGCCGCTGTTGGATTGACGGCAGGAAAGGCGTCCACTTTCGGGATAATCAAGCCATCGGTATTGGAAGGCGCGGCCTGATTGCTCGATTTCACTTCCAACTGTGCGGCAGGAGAAGTGGTGTTGATTCCGACTTGGGGGAAGGCACACCAGCTCACGAGAACCAGTGTGATCGTTGCGATAATCTTTTGCATGTGTGTCATTTCAAATTATATTTTGTTGATTGATGGCGCAAAATAAAGGCAACACTTTTTACGAAAAACACGTCGATACACAAACGACATTTTTAAAGTACACACTACTGCTTTTGCATCATTTTTTTGATAAATTTGTTTCATAATTAGTCTTTTATGAAATGGAAGTGTGTCATTGCCGACGATACCGAAATCGATAACCTGACCGTAGTTTCCTACGCCAAACGGTTTCCGTTTTTTGAAATAGTCGGGGCGTTCCAGTCTTCGCAACAAGCCCTCGCCTGCATCGAGAAGAATCCGATTGACGTGATTTTTCTTGACATCGACATGCCCAACCTCAGCGGCATCGAACTGCGCAAAAAAGTCTCGGAAATTCCGGCCTGCGTCTTTATCACTTCACACACCGAGTACGCGATTGAAGGTTTTGAACTCGACGCACTCGATTACATCGTCAAGCCGCTCACTTTCGATCGTTTCCAAAAAACCGTCAAACGCATCGAGGAATTCATGGACATCCGCCAAAAAGCGTCGCTGTTTGATGCATCCATCGGTGGCGATGCGATTTTCATCAAGGAAGGCCATGCCGAAACCAAGGTCAAGATGACCGACATCATCTACCTGGAGGCGCTCAAAAATTACACGTTGATCGTAACTTCCGAGAAAAAACACCGCGTACTGCTCAACATCGGCACCTTGCTCAAGGATGATAATTTCCAGTCGTTCATCAGGGTTCACCGTGGTTTTGCGGTACAGAAACACCTGATCAAGACCATCCGCGCCAACGAAATAGAACTCGAATACACCATCACGATCCCTCTCGGACGTGGCTATAAGGAGAATTTAAACAAGTTGTTATGAGAAAATGGGTAACCCTCCTGCTCCTGTTTTCCCTATCGTTGTCGGCACAACAAAAAAACACCATTGATTCATTGCTCCACGTTTTGCCCAAATTGCGTGAAGATTCAACCAAAGTCGAGGCGTTCAACAGGTTGTCGCTGGCCTATTTCAAGCGCGATTCGGTCAAGGGATTTTCGTATGCGCGAAAAGCTTTGGCCCTGTCCGAGAAAATACAGTGGCAAGACGGCATCGCCCAATCAAATTTTACAATCGGCAAAAACTACGACGCCAATTTCAAGTACGACAAGGCGCTCGATTTCCTAAACAAAGCGGCCCAGCAAACCCGTAACAAAAGGCTGTTGAGCAAAATCCACACGTCCATTGGCGGCGTTCATTTCAATCAGGCCGAATATTCCCATGCACTGGCTGCTTACCATCGGGCACTTAAAATCGACGAGTCGCTCAACGACAAGATGGGCGTAGCCGAAATCTCAATGAACATCGCCAGCATCTACTACAGTATCAAGAATTACCAAAAAGCGGTCTTGTACATCAACAAATCGCTCCGCCAAAAAGTTGATGACCAAGCATTCCTGGCCATGCTCAACCGCAACATTGCGGTGATTTACAACAATATGGGACAACCGCTGAAAGCGCTCGATTATTTCGAGAAAAGCCTTTCGTTTTACCAAAGCGTGCGGGACAATTCGGCTACAGCGAGCGTGCTGTCGGACATTGCGCTGACTTATTATGATCTTGAAGATTATGAAAAAGCAATTGATTACAGCAAACGGTCTTTGCAGGTACCAGTCATTGGTGTACCCGACAAGGTCAACATTTCATTCAGTTATGGCATCATCGGGGATTCGTATACACAAAAGGCGCGTGGACAAAAAAACAACCGTCCGCTTTTGGACAGTGCCGTGGATTACCTGAACAAGGCCATCAAACTCCATCAAGAACTTGACAACATCCGCGGGTTGTATGACGATTACACGAGCCTAACCGAAGCACAACAACTGCAGGGCGACTTCAAAAAAGCGCTTGAAACCTACCAAACTTCGATTACCTTCAAGGATTCAATCTTCAATACCGAGAACAAGGAAACCATTCGCGCCATCGAGGACAAACGCGCCATCGAATTGCGCGACAAGGAACTCAAGATCAACGACCTGCAACTCGAGGCCAACCAACGGCAAAAATGGGCGCTGAGTCTTGGAATCGTATTTCTGGGCGTTATCGGGGGATTGCTGTATTACCAAAGCGCGAGCCGCAAGGAAACCAACCGCCACCTGCATTCGATGAATGCCGACCTCGACCGCGCGAACCACATCAAGACGCGGCTGCTGAGCATCCTGAACCACGATTTGCGCAGCCCGGTCAACAGTTTCATCCACTACATCCAATTCCGTAAGGAATCGCCCGAGTTGCTCGACGAGGCCGCCAAGATCCGCATAGAGAACGCGACTTTGGAATCGGCCAAGAATTTATTGCATTCGATGGAAGACATGCTGCTGTGGTCGAAGGACCAGATGAAGAATTTTGAACCGCAGCCGCAGAAATTCCGTATCCGTACGGTTTTCGAATCGATCGAAAAACACTTCTCGGCCGTGACCGATACGCCGATCCGTTTTGAATCTGACACCGATTTGGAGATCGATACCGACGAGAATTACCTCAAGACCATCATCCGGAACCTGACGGCCAATGCGCTCAATGCGACACGCGAACGGGCCGAACCCCAAATCGTTTGGCGCGCCTGGCAAACCAATGGCCAAACTTTCTTGTCACTCAGCGACAACGGTCCGGGCATGAGCCAGGAAAAGGTTAAGGTGTTGTTTGACCAGGATGAAATCAGCGGGGTCAAGTCGGGGCTGGGCTTGCATTTGGTGCGCGATCTGGCCAAGGCGATCCATTGTAAAATTTCGGTGGAAAGCGGTGGTTCGGGGACGATTTTTACTTTGTCGATGGCGTGAATTGTGGCCTTTGCCTTTGGGAAATCGGTTGCGTTTTTTAATAAGTTAGGACAAGCCTAAACAACTACAGTGATTCAAACAATCAAAAATGAAATCAAAATTTGAGGTTGCCAAATTTGTATGCATAGTAATTTTAGCAATTACCTTCACAAGTTGTGGAACACAAAATAGTTTTATTGTAAAAAAGGATTGTGATACTTTCCAAGATTCAGTTACTGTAAACTATTTTTTAAAACAAGATAGCAATTATTTAAAAAAAAGTTTCTTTTATGTCACTTACACCAAAGAAAATGACAGAATGAAATTATTGAATGTTGAAACAAATAAAATCATAGTGGATTCAATTTTAAAGAACTCGAAAGGAAATCTAATTCCTTTGGCGTTTCTAGAAGAACTGGATATAAATAAAGATTATCTCATATCAATAAATGGTGAAAAGCATAGGCTATTTTCAAGAGATCTTAAAAAATTTAAATTTATTTCATTTGAATATTTATATGACAAGAAGAAATATCTTGTTACTTATACAAACGACCCTAAAAAATATATGTAAACGGCCAGCCACTAACCGGTAATAACCAAATCACATAAAAATGAAACGATCAAAAATTTTTCTAACATTACTTTTAGCAATCGGTTTTTTTAAAACGCATGCCCAATCTACTCACTCAGAAATAGCGCAAATCACAGAGACATTAATGAATTACATTGACGGAACAGCCAATGGCGAACCTGAGAAATTGGTAAAAGCCTTTCATCCGGAATTCAATTTGTACACGGTTGATAAAGATTCGCTTAGAATTAGATCGGGAGAAAAATATATTGCGGGCGTAAAAAAAGGAGAAAAAACAAACAGAATCGGCAGAATTGTTTCGATTGATTTTGAGAAGGACGCCGCCACTGCAAAAGCTGAAATCATCATTCCAGGATGGAGGGTTTTCACAGACTACTTTTTATTGCTCAAATACCAGGGTTCGTGGAAGATTGTCCAAAAGAGTTATACTTGGAGAGAATATCCCAAATCAGAGGAAAAAAAGAAATAGAATGCCATTTTTAAGACTTCAATCTTGAATTTTGCATCGTATTTATAAATTAAAAAAGTCCGGCTTTTCACCGGACTTTCAGCGACTGATTGCATAAAAATATACCACCATTTTCAAAAAAATCAGTTCGCTGTTCGGAGTTTTTGTTCGAGCTCGAGTATTCGTTTTTCGAGTGACTTCATTTGTTCTTTCGAGCCGGCTGTTTTTTTCCTTTTCGGATGCGATGATTTGTTGTTGTTCCTGCATCGCCTTGACCAAAATCGGTACGATGCCGATGTAGTCGATGGCTTTGGTTTGCATGGCATCTTCGCCTGTGGAGACAATTTCGGGGATCACTTTTTCGACTTCCTGCGCGAGCAATCCCAGGTGTGGTTTTTTGGCCGAATCGGCGATGAAATTGTAGCGGAAGGTTTTGAGTTTGCCGATGGTCTCCAATCCATAAGGCAAGGATTTGATGTTTTCCTTGAGGCGTTGGTCCGAGACGTTAAAGAAATTATCGGCATACATGTCGTTGAATGCGACGGCGGCCGTTCCCAAATCATAGATCAGGTTGGCCTGCGGCAGAATATTGCCGAACATCTGCACATCGCCTACGACCCGCACATCGCCACCAAAAAAACCCGAATAACTGCCCGCCTTGTTGACATTGGAGTAAATACCGTAGTGCGTGCCGCCGACTGTCGTCGGAATAGTGACATAATAGCCATATTTGGCACCCGTCCCTGTTGCACTGGCCAGATAACTCGTGTAATTGCCATACATCAAGCCGTTGCCGCTGGTCTCGATCTGGTTCCTGAAACCGTATATCGCGCCCGTGCCCGTTCCCGAAAATTCATTGTACACGCCTTGGTGCACACCGGTTCCGGTATTGGTGATTTCGGTGCGCATGCCATATTGTGCGCCATTTCCGGTTCCTTCGAGTAGTGAATTGACCGCGTAATGCACTCCGTTCCCGTTACCGCTGAGCGTATTGTCTACCGCATAATGTACGGTATCGCTGGTATTGATAATCTGGTTGACCGTTCCGGCCTGAACACCGGTTCCGCCACCGCCGATAAAGTTGTACACCCCTGTGTGGTAACCCGTTCCCGATCCGAGGATGCTGTTGTACATTCCGGAATGGAAACCATTGCTGGTATTGGCAACAAACGTCTCTACGCCAAATTGTGTCCCGGTTCCCGCACCCTGCAACAGCGCGCTGTATCCCATGTGTGAGCCGGTGCCTGCCCCATTCAAAAACACTTGCGAACCCCGATGGTCGTTGTTTCCCGAATTGGTGATTTGCGCCAACAATCCGTATTGTGTTCCTGTCCCTGCGCCGGACATCAGGGTTGAAAAACCGTAGTGTGCGCCGGATCCTGCACCGTCCAATTCGGTACGCGAACCATAATGGATGCCGTTTCCGGTACCGTTCATTTCGGCAAAAAGACCGTAATGGGTACCGTTGGAAGTATTGTTGATGTCGGAATAATGTCCAAATTGCGGACCCGATCCGGTACCATCCATCACACTGACCGAGCCATAATGGATGCCGGTTCCCGAACCCGACAATTCATTGCGTGTGCCGTAATGGTTTTCGTTTCCGGTATTGGTAATAATGTTGAATACCCCATATTGACGGCCCGTACCGGCACCACCCAAGTCGTTCCAAGTCCCGTAATGGTAGCCCACACCCGATCCGCTCAATTCGTTCATTATCCCATAATGGAATCCCGATCCCGTATTGTTGATCATGTTGCGCGTCCCCTGTTGGATACCCGTCCCGGCACCCGTTAAATCGTTGAAAGCCCCATAATGTGCCCCTGTCCCTGCGCTGCTGAGCAGGTTGTAGGATCCGAAATGGGTTCCATTGGCTGTATTTTCGACATGCGAATAATTGCCGTACTGCGGCCCGGTTCCGGCACCATTCATGACGTTGACCGTGCCGTAATGGACGTTGGTTCCCGAACCCGACATTTCATTGCGCGTACCATAATGCACTTCATTGCCCGTATTGCTGACGACATTGTACACGCCGTATTGACGCCCCGTTCCTGCACCCGCCACTTCATTGTAGATTCCAAAATGCAGGCCGCTGCCCAGTCCATTGACCCGGTTGTATGCCCCGAAGTGCCAAGCGTTGCCTGTCCTGCTGATCTCGTTGAACATTCCATATTGTGTTCCCGCAGCCGAACCGAACATTTGCGTCAAGGTGCCATAATGAAAACCCGCGCCAGTACCGTCAAAATAATTGTGCGATCCGATGTGGCTTCCGGCACCACTGGTCGAAAGGTAATTGACCGTCCCGGTTTGCGTTCCTGTCCCAGCTCCAAAAAGTTCGTTGTCCACGCCAATGTGGTTGGCGCTTCCGGTATTGGTAATCATGTTCCTGACGCCGTATTGAATGCCGTTTCCGGTACCCGCGAGGTCGTGGTAACTGCCGTAATGGGCACCGCCTCCCGGGCTCGAATTGGCGATATACGTGCCGTAATGTGTGCCGGTTCCGGTGACGCTCGAATTGATCCAGGTGTAATTCGATGCCAAAATTCCGTTGCCCGCCGCAAAATAATTGTTGAACAAACCGATGTGGTTGCCACCACCCGTGCTTGAAAACTCATTGGCTAGGCCGGTCAAATGCCCGGTACCCGATAGAAATCGGTTTTGCATTCCAGCCTGGCCGCCACTGCCGGTTCCCGAAAGCGTATTGTCAACGCCAAACAGAGTATCCGAAGTGTTGCCCGAAACCAAATTCTGCAACGCCATCTTATTGGCCGCATCACTGGTATTCGACACATAGTCGTTCTTGATGCCCGCGTTGAAGGCCGTAGTCTGCACCTCGAGCGGAAAATCGGCGGTGTTCTTGCCGATGGCTACGTTTCCGGTATGGAACATATCGTCGGTGATCGCATCGGGCGGAACCACCGTCGCTTCCTCATACCAAGCCTTGTCGTTGCCCGAGGTCGTAAACCCGATCCAGTTCAAACTCGGGAAATCCCAATAATAAAAACCGGGTTGTTTGGCCCCGACCGCCGTGGCCAGGTACACCATCATGCCTTGCTGCGTGGCCGTCGGGTTGATGGCGGGAAAGGTATCGACTTTTGGGATGAGCATCCCGTCGGTATTGATTGGTGCGGCCGGATTGCTCGCCCTGACTTCCAATTGCGCGGCCGGTGTGGTGGTGTTGATCCCGACTTGCGCGAAACCAACTGCTGTAAAAAGCATCAATCCCCAATAAGTAATTGCCTTTTTCATGATCTTCGGATTTAATGACCCTCAAAATTCCGCCAATAAACCGCACCGTTACGGCAATTTATACGAACGACATTTATATTATACCAATGACCGTTTACGATTGACGAATATTTGTTATTTTTGGGTAACAAAGCCTCCCAAATGAACCCTTGGAAATGCATCATCGTGGATGACGAAGACGTGGACCGCCTCATGGTGGTATCGTTCGTCAAACGTTTCCCTTCGATAGAAATTGCCGGTATTTATAAATCGGCGGCCGAGGCTTTGGCGGCTTTGCAGAAAGAAAAAATAGACGTGCTGTTCCTCGACATCGACATGCCGGGCGGCAGCGGGCTCGAATTGCGCCAAAAAGCAACCCAGGTTCCGGCCTGTGTTTTCATCACCGGGCACGCGGAGTATGCCGTGGAAAGTTTCGAACTCGACACGCTCGATTTCATCGTCAAGCCACTGCGGTTTGAACGTTTCGAAAAGGCGATGCAGCGCGTCTTGCAATTTCTCGAAATCAAGGAAAAGGCAACGCTGTTCGAGCTCAGTTTTGGCGGCGACCTGATCACAATCAAGGAAGGAAACGAACAATTCAAGGTCAAGCTTTCGGATATTTTGTACCTCGAGGCGCTCAAAGATTACACGCTGTTGGTCACGCCGCAGAAGAAGCATTGCGTATGGTCGAACATCGGGACGCTGCTCAAAAAAGAACCGTTCGATTCGTTCGTGCGCGTGCACAAAAGTTTTGCGGTACAGAAACAATTCGTGGTCAAGACCTCGGCACACGAGATTACGTTGGCCAACCAATCGCAAATCCCGATCGGCCGCAGCTACAAAGAAAACCTAAGCGCTATTTTATGAAAAACTTATTCCTGATTCTCGCCTTGTTGCATTTTGCCCATCTCTTTGGACAACAACGGGCTGACCAGGAATTTGAATCCAGAAGGAACCAGGTCGAGCAACTCGCCTATTCAGACGCCGATGCCGCCTTTGCCAAGGCCAATTCGATTTTAAAAGAGGCCAAGCAATCGCGCTCGGCGGCGAAAATTGCCAAGGCCGAATCGACGATGGCACTCGTCAAGATTTACCTGACCGAACTCGACGACGCCAAAAAACGCAACGAAAAATCACTCCAATACCATCTCAAGAACAACGATGTGGCCGAACTCGCCAACAATTATTTCAATGCGGCCTTGCTTTCGGAACGCCAATCCGATTACGTCCATTCGATCCAGTTTTTCCACAAGGCGATTGCGAATGCCGAAAAAAGCAAGGATTATGTGCTGATCCAAAAAAGTTGCCGCGGGCTGGCGATGTCGTACCTGGACCAGCACAATTTCGACAAGGCGATGGAATATGCGAATAAATCGCTCGCTTACCAAAAATTCCACAAAGACGAGATACAGCGGGCTTTTGCATTGGCTGCCATCGGTGAAGTGTACCGGCTCAAGGGCGATTTACCGAGGGCCAACCGTTATTTTAAATCGGCTTTTGTCAGTTTTGGCGCCATCGGCAATGAATACGGACAGGCTTGGGTACAGACCAATTGGGCACTTTGTTACGCGGACGACCTGATCCGCTTGACGGAAACCTCGATGGAGGCGCAAAAAATCTGGGACCGCACCGCACCCGAAAATACGATGTCGATCATGAATCTGGGCAACATCGGATACAATCTGTGGTACATTTCGCATTACGATACGATCTACAAGCCCAGCAAAAGCCTACTGATTCCCAAAACCCGAAAAGGACTGCTCGACCTGGGAAAGATTTACCTCGAACGCAGTGTGGCGATTGCCCAAAAGAAAAAGAACCGCAATGCGTTGGTCCACCACGGGACGAACCTGGCCGCCGTCTATTATTCGAGCGATGAATACCAAGTAGCCTACCAGCAATTGCACAAAAGTTGGTTAC
This sequence comes from Flavobacterium sp., assembly GCF_047602195.1. Lineage (GTDB taxonomy): Bacteria > Bacteroidota > Bacteroidia > Flavobacteriales > Flavobacteriaceae > Flavobacterium. The sequence goes on along the minus strand of NZ_JASGHW010000004.1, from coordinate 888,782 downwards.
TGGCCGACTCGCTGTATTCGCAGGAAAACAAAAACAAGATTGCCGACCTCGAAAGCGAAAAGGACATCCTGATCCGCGACGAAAAAATCAAGCGCGACAAAATCACGCTCGCCAACAAGGAAAAGCAGAAATGGTACCTGATTGGCGGACTCGCACTATTGGCCGTGATTGGGGTTTTGCTATTCAACCAAAGCCGCAACCGTCAAAAAACCAACGAACAGTTGCGGTCGCTCAACAACGACCTCGACCAGAAAAACGCGGCGCTCGACCAGGCGAACAAAACCAATGCGCGTTTCTTCAGCATCCTGAACCACGATTTGCGCAGCCCGGTCTACAACCTGATCCATTATTTGCATTTGCAGAAAGACAGCCCGGAATTGCTCGATGCCGAAATGAAGCAAAACATCGAGGCCAAGAACATCGCCTCGGCCGAAAACCTGTTGCAGTCGATGGAAGATTTATTGGCGTGGAGCAAAAGCCAAATGGAGAATTTCAGCCCACAGTTTAAGGAGGTCGCCGTTGCCGATTTGTTTTCGGACACCCAAAAGCATTTCTCCAGTTTTGAGAAAGTAACATTGGCCTTCGAAAACCCACAGGATTTGCACCTGAACACCGACGACAATTACCTCAAGACGATTTTACGCAACCTGACCGGAAACGCGATCAAGGCGCTGCGCGAAACCGAAAACCCGACAATCATCTGGAAAGCCTGGCAACAAAATGGACAAACCTTTTTATCGATTTCCGACAACGGCCCTGGCATCAACGACGAACAACTGCGTGCCTTGTACGACGACACCGAAGTGGTCGGCATCCAATCAGGGTTGGGTTTGCATGTAATCCGCGATTTGGCCAAGGTCATCCATTGCACCATTTCGGTCGAATCGAAACCCGGAGCCGGGACCACGTTTGCCTTAACATTTGGCTAATGGCCGAGCCGCTTTTCTAGGGCTTGCAGCCGTGCCTCGAGCCGCTCGATGTGCTTTTGGTACGCCTCGATTATTTGTTGCTGTTCCTGTACGGCCTTGACCAACGGCACGACGAATGAGGCATATTGCACACTGTACAAACCTTTGCCATTTGCAGGCGCCTTGATCCCGTTGAAATCATAACCGATGGATTGCGCCGCCTGTTCGACCTCCTGCGCGATGAAACCCGTTTGTCGAACTTTCTCCAGATCGTACTTGCCTTCCCAATCTTCGAGCGGCTCACCGTACACCAGTTGGTTCTGTTTGTGGATGTCGAGGAAATAAGTCACCGGACGCAATTTTTGGATGAACGCCAATCCCGGAATATCGGCCTTGACGTCTCGTTTGATGCGGCCGTCCGAATAGTTGAAGAAACCCGATTGCCCGCCGATCCAACCCACGCTCGTATTGCCGAGTTCGATGGAATTGCTGCCGCTGCCGACGTGTCCGGCATAATACCCGAACGCGCTGAAATTCGATGGATTGTATCCCATCAAACTGCCCGATTGCCGACCCACCGATGTGTTGTTGCTCCCGAACGCATTGAATTGGCCCGCGAAAATTCCCACCGCGGTATTGCCCTCGCCCGTCATGTTGAGCTCTGCGGCGGCCACCCCGATGGCGGTATTGCGCGCGCCGTTGTTGGTCATGAGTGCATTTCTGCCCACAGCGGTATTCTCGCTGGCCGTCGTATTCACTTGCAAAGCAAAAGTCCCGACGGCCGTGTTCCAACCCGCGGTCGTGTTGCTGTACAACGCCTGGTTGCCGACGGCCGTGTTGTCGTTGCCCGTCGTATTGGAACGCATGCTGCGGTAACCGATTGCCGCGTTGCCGATGCCGCTGGTATTGCCCAACATCGATTCGAAACCCACCGCGGCATTGGCCCAACCATTGGTATTGGCCTGCATGCTGCCCACACCCACGCTCGCATTCTGGTAACCCGATGTATTGGTGTAGAGCGCATTGTCGCCGATGGCCACATTGTGATTCCCGCTGGTGTTGCTGCGCATCGCATACACGCCCAGGGCCACATTGCCGCTGCCTACGGTATTGTTTTGCATCACCTGGAATCCCATGCAAGTGTTGTAGCCGCCAGAGGTATTCGAACGCAACGCATGCGATCCGACGGCGGTATTGTAACTGCCCGTGGTATTCGAATACAGGGCATTGTTGCCGATGGCCGTCACATCGAAACCCGACGTATGGCTGAACAGCGACTCGAAACCGACCGCGGTCAAGTAACCGCCGAATGTATTCGAATACATCGACCGCGATCCGATGGCCACATTGCTTTCGCCGACCGCATTGGTAAACAACGCCTGCCGACCGATGGCTACGTTGTTGCCGCCTGTACTGGTATTGCGCAACGCGCTCGTCCCTATTGCCACATTGAAACTGGCCGTCGTTGCGTTCTGCAAAGCATACGCCCCAATCGAACTGTTCTCGTTGCCTGTGGTGTTGAAATTAAGTGCATAGATGCCGACAGCGGTGTTGTAATTGCCCGCCGTGTTCGCATACAACGAAAGCGTCCCGACGGCGGTATTCTCGACTCCCGTCGTATTCGAAAACAACGACCGATAGCCCAATCCGACCAAAAACGAGCCGCCCGTATTGGCTTGCAAAGATTCGAATCCATAGGCCGAATTGAACCCGCCCGTCGTCGTGTGTTGCAAGGCCGAATAGCCCGAAGCGGTATTGCACATACCCGTCAAATTGTCGTACAACGTATGGCTGCCGAGCGCTGTGTTGCCACTCCCTGTGGTGTTTTTGCGCAACGTATTGGTCCCGAACGCAGAGTTCCCGAAACCATCGGTATTGGCCATCATCGAAAAAGTCCCGAATGCCGCGTTTTGCGAACCTGTTGTATTTGCCGCCATCACGCTGTTGCCAAAAGCGAGGTTAAACGCGCCTGCCGTCGTAGGCGAAAGGGCATCGACGCCAAACGATAGGTTGTTGGCTCCGATACGCGCCGCCTGCAAATTGTCGCGCTTGAAAATGAGATCGTTGTCGTCGGTGGTGCCGATGAAATTCGTCGCCGGATTGGTTCCCGCATCACCCGAAAGTCCCCAGCCTTTTTCACCGCCGATGGTTTTCCAGCTCGCCGTTGGGTTGTCCCAATAGTAAAATCCGGGAGGGTTTGTGCCCGAAGCGGTAGTCAAATACACCAGTAAACTTTGCTGCGCCGCGCTGGGATTGATGGCCGGAAACGCATCGATTTTGGGGATCAAAATCCCGTCGGTCTGGGTGGGACTGGCCTGGTTGGACGAACGGATGTCGAGCTGCGCTTCGGGCGAAGTGGTGTTGATGCCGACCTGTGCGGCCAAAGATTGCGCGGTCAAAATCCAAACAATCGATAGTATTTTTTTGGTGTCCATGGGACAAATCTTAAATGGTTTGATCCAACAAAGTTCTGTATTGCCCCTAGCTGTGATGAAAAAAATAGACGAACAAGCCGATTAATCGACGAATGCGGTCGCGTTAATTTGCTATATTTGGGTAACCAAAAGCTATGGAATACAATTGCCTCATCATTGACGACGACGAAGTAGCGCGGCTCAAAGTGCTGTCGCTGGCGCGGAATTACCCGATGCTTCACATCCTTGGCCATTTCTCGTCGGTACAGGCCGCGATGCCAGTTGTGGAAAAGAACCGCATCGATATTCTGTTCCTCGATATCGACATGCCCAAAACCAGCGGACTCGATTTCCGCAAGACGATGATGGACACGCCGGTCTGCATTTTCATCACCTCGCATCCCGAACATGCCGTGGAAAGTTTCGAACTCGAGGCGCTCGATTTTATCGTCAAGCCGCTTCGGCCGGAGCGTTTCGGACAAACCATGCAGCGCATTACGGAATTTCTGTCCATTAAAAAGAAAGCCGATTTGTACGAATCGAGTTTTGGCGACGACACCATTGTGATCAAGGAAGGCTATGAACAGACGCGCGTCAAGCTGCACGACATCTTGTACCTCGAAGCCCTGAAAGATTACACCCTGCTCGTTACACCGACCAAAAGGCATTGCGTATTCTCGGGCATCGGGAACCTGCTCAAGGAAGATGCCTTCCAGTGGTTTATTCGCGTGCACCGCAGTTATGCCGTGCAGAAACAGTTCGTGCACAAAATCGGGACGCAACAGTTGACGCTGCACAATGGGGTTTCGATTCCGATCGGGCTCAGTTACAAAGACAATTTAATCGGGATTTTATGAGGGGATGGTTTTGTCTTTTGCTGGTTGGAATGGTTTCGGCGCAAAATCCGCAAACGAAAGTCGACTCGCTTTTAAACATCATTGCAAAGACGCAAAACGATACGGTCAAGGCACGCAGCTACCTGCTGATTTTATCCGAATTGCGTTCATCGAATCCGAACAAAGGCTTGCAATATGCCAACGAAGGGTTGAAGATTGTCCAAAAACTTCATTGGGACAAAGGATTTGCGGCCTATTACAACGACATTGGCAATACGTATCACGACCGCGGCAACCATTTGCTCGCGCTCGATTACTACCTCAAATCGATTGCCCATTCCGAAAAATACACCTATCTCAACGCGACGGCCCTGCAAAATGCGGCGGTCATTTACCAAAAGGAACACAATTTCCCGATGGCGATCCGGTACACGAACCACGCGCTCAAAATTGCGGTGGCCAACCGGCACGACGACATCAAGGCCAATTGCTGGACGACTTTCGGACTCATTTACAGCGAGGCCAAGCAACCCAACAAGGCGGCGTTCTATTTCAAGAAAGCGCTCGCGGTCTGGAATGCGCAGCACAACGACCAGAAAAAAGCCGAAACGTTGATGGATCTGGGCGATGTGTCCAAAAACCTGCTTGCCAGGAAAAATTATTATTTGCAGTCCAAAGCGCTTTGGGATTCGATCGATCCGGGTTATCTGCTCGCGGTCTCGAATTTGATGGGTTTGGCCGAAATCAACATCAACCTGGCTTCGAAAGAAAACCTGCGGCTCAAATACACCCCGCAAATTTCGCGGGATACGTTGTTGGCCCAGGCCGAAAAATACCTCAACGAGTCGATTGCCTATTCCAAGCAGTCGAATGTGCGGCAGAACCTGATGTTTGCCTATGGTAAAATGTCCGAAGTCAAATCGCTGCAAAAAGACTTTGAGACGGCACTGCGCTACAACAAACGCAACTACGAAATCTACACCGAAATTTTCTCGCAGGACAACAAGAACAAGATTGCCGAGCTTGAAATCAGGCAAAAACTGCGGCAAAAAGACAGCGAAATCGAGCTCAACCAATTGATCATCGAAACCAACGAACGCCAGAAATGGTATTTGTACATCGGGCTCGGATTGCTTGGCACCATTGGGATTTTGCTGTTTTACCAAAGTTACAGCCGCAAAAAGCTGAACGAGCATCTGCACCAACTCAACGATGAACTCGACGAAGCCAACCAAATCAAGGCGCGGTTTTTTGGCATCCTGAACCACGACCTGCGCAGTCCGGTGGCCAACCTGATCGATTTTTTGCATTTGCAGAAAGACAGCCCGGACCTGCTCGACACCGAATCGAAACAACGCATCGAGCATTCGACCATCAATGCCGCCGAAAACCTGCTCGGTTCGATGGAGGATATTTTGTTGTGGAGCAAAGGCCAGATGGAACATTTCAGCCCGCAGTTTGACGAAGTCCACGCGATGGACTTGTTTGTTTACCTCCAAAATCATTTTGCCGGTTTTGAAACGGTGGAAATGCATTTCGAGGATTTGCAGAACGTTAAAATCCACACCGACGAACATTACCTCAAGACCATCCTGCGCAACCTGACCGGCAATGCGATCAAGGCTCTGGAAGGAACCGAAAATCCGAAAATCGATTGGAAAGCTTGGCGCGACAAAAAGCAGGTTTTCCTATCGGTTACCGACAACGGGCCGGGCGCTTCTGATGCGCAATTCAAGGCGTTGTATGACGATTCCGAAGTGGGCGGCATCCAATCGGGGCTCGGCTTGCATTTGATCCGCGATTTGGCGAAAATCATCCATTGCGAGATCTCGGTCGAATCGAAACCCGGAACCGGCACTACTTTTACCTTGGTTTTCGAATAAAAAAAGGCCCGATACCACTCGAGCCTTTTGCACAAAAAATTGCGTTTCCAAAAAAACTAACTATAAAACTATTTGAGGATTTCTTTCTTCGAAGGGTTTTGCGGTTGCGCCAACTGTCCAAAATGGATGCGGCTTCCCTGCGTCCAAACGCCCTTGCCATTTTGTTGCGTATTGTTTTCGTTGAACATCGCGTCGTTCAGGTTGGCATCGAAATCTTTGTCGAGTACGTCTTTCTGCACGTTTGCCGAAGCGTCGATGCGATCCCCGACGGCAATCCACGAAACCGAAACATTGCTGGTTCCGTTGCCGAGTTCCTTGACGGTGAATCCGTTTTTGTCGACCGATTCGATGTACAATCCGTTGCATTGGCCCATCGGGGAAACCGTCACGACGGGAACATCGCCGAGTAAATTTCTGTAATTCACATCGAAATCAATCCGGGCCGAGCCATTCTGCAAAGTGATTTTCCCTTTTTTGTAGATGACGCTTTCGGTTGAAGTGACGGTATAAGCCGCTGTCTTGGCATTGCCCGTATCGACGAGTTCGATTTGCTTGCCGGCCGTGTATTCGTCGCCGCTGTTGTACGATGCAAACAAATTGCCCGAGCTGATTTGCCCGATGGCGTTGCCTTTGCTCCACGAACCGATTGCACCGCCATAGAATCCGCCGCCGATGGATGATTCCGTATTTTGCTGCGCCATTCTTCCTGTTCCGGTCGTTGTCGATGTCCCATAAACGCCATAAAAATTACCCGAACTGGCACGGTAACCAAGACTCGCCCAATAGACGCCGCCGCTGTGTCCACCTAAAATTCCGCCGCTTCGGTTGAAATCGTTGTCACAATGCCCGGTCGTGCCAAAAGTATAGGCATCACCAAAAAAATTGTAGCCGCCGATGGCACGGTTCGATGTGCTTAGTCCGTAACCTGATCCATCATTTTGCGTATCGCGGGTCCGGTATCCGAAAACGGTTTGCTGGCCGTCACCATTGGCGGTAAGCTGCTGATTGTACACATACAATTTGGTCGTCCCCGGATTGTTGACACCGATGGCCGTATTGCCCGTATGATACATCGAATCGCTGTTCAGGTCGGGTGGTGTGGTCGTTGCCGTTTCATACCAGGCCGCGTCCGCTGATCCCGAATTTTGCCAGGTCGCATTTCCGGTGGCATCCGAAACCAACACGCGTCCTGCCGCTGCACCATTGGTCACTTGTAAGTTGGTCGTTCTGGTTTTTCCGTTGACATCGAGTTTTTCTGTCGGCACCATACCGATTCCGATTTTGGCAGTGGCGGCATTGTTGATATCGGTACCATAAATCGAGTTGCCGATGTTGAGTTGGTTGCTGCCCGTAAGCACCACCGTATTAACGTTTCTTCCGATGGCGATGTTTCCGCTGCCGGCCGTTTGGCCGTACATCGACCAAGCGCCGATTGCAGTGTTGTTGATTCCAGTTTCGATATTGTACAGCGATTGGTATCCAATACCGGTATTATCGTTGCCCGATTGAATTTTGTAGAGTGTGTTTAAGCCCAATGCTGTATTGAAATACCCATCCACATTGTTGTAAAGTGCGGAATATCCGACGGCGGTGTTGTTGTAACCGATGGTGTTTTCGTAAAGTGTGGCACCTCCGACGCATACATTCCAAGTACCTGTTGTATTTTTATACATACTGGAAAAACCAACGGAAACATTAGAATGCCCGGTCGTGTTTTGCAATAAGGTATAATTTCCCATTGCCACATTCCAGCTTCCGCCCGCAGGCGTACCATCATTGTTTTTGTTCAATGCCCCATAGCCCACTGCCGTATTGTGCGAGGCTTCCTTGCTGTTTTGCATCGCATAGGTCCCGAGGGCCGTATTGAACAGACCCGTCGTATTCGCACTCAAGGCACGGTTCCCTACCGCAAGCATGTCCGGCGATTTGTTGTTGTACAAGGCATTGACGCCTATTGCCGTACTGTTGTAACCCACATCGTTGAGGCGCAAGGCACTGGTTCCCACCGCGACGTTCTCTGCCCCGGTATTCATCAAGAGCGCGCTTCCGCCGATGGCCACGTTGTAATTCGAAGCGGTATTGGTTGCCAGTGCATTTTCGCCGAAAGCCGTATTGGCTGTTCCTGTAGCATTGTTGCGCAAAGCACGGTAACCCGAGGCAGTGTTGAGCGTGCCGCTGTTGTTGAGAAAAAGCGATTCTACACCCGAAGCGGTGTTGTAATTTCCGGTCGTATTGGTGAACAGTGCATTGACACCCGTTGCAGTATTGAAATCGGATTTGTTGTGGATGAGCGCATTGAAACCGGTTGCGGTATTGTAACTCCCGATTTGATTGTCCAATAACGAATAGGTTCCGATGGCCGTATTGTACTGCCCGGTCGTATTGCCCGCAGCCGCCTGATGGCCAACGCCGACATTCCCCCAAGCAGTGTTGTAATACAACGCGTTGTTTCCGATGGCGACGTTGCGGTAACCCGTTTGGTTCGTGTAACCCGCATTGACGCCAACGCCCACATTCTCGTAACCCACCGTGTTGTTGACCAAACTGTTGACACCAAATCCCGAATTGAAGTGGCCTGTATTTTTACGCAATGAAAAATTGCCGTATGCACTGTTGTAAGTCCCATCGGCGTTGAGCTCGAGCGTCTGGGTCCCAAAAGCCGAATTGTAAAAACCGCCCGTATTGCCGTACAACGCATTCGATCCGATCGCCGAATTATAATAACCCGTCGTGTTGATCTGCAAAGCACCGTCTCCCATCGCGGTGTTTTGCGTTCCCGTCGTGTTGGCCGTCAAGGTCAGTGTACCGAAAGCAGTATTGAAAATCCCCGTATTGAGCGGGTTGAGCGTGTTGACCCCGAAAGCCGTATTCTGTACCGAAAGTTGTCCGGCGCGCACATTGAAGCGTTTGAAAATGATGTCCTTATCATCGGTCGTGCCCATGAAATTGGTGAGCGGATTGGTGCCTGAATTTCCGGTCAGTTCCCAGCCTTTGGCATCGGCGCCGATTCCAATCCACGAATTGGTCGGGTTGTCCCAATAGTAAAATCCTTTGGGCTTGGACGGCAGGTCGTTGGTCAAAAATACCATCATGCCGTTTTGGTCTGCGGTTGGATTGACGGCTGGAAACGCATCGATCCTGGGCACAAGGATTCCGTCGGTATTGGCCGGGGCGGCCGTATTGGTTGCGGGAATATCGAGTACCGCTTTGGGCGCGGTGGTCCCGATTCCGACTTGTGCCAAGGTGTTGGCTCCAGCAAACAACAGCATCGGGAGCAGTAAACGTGTCTTCATGATATTTTGGTTTAGTTGTGTGACTTTTGATTGTCGGACAAAGGTCTGCCGCATCTGGCTGGAAAAAAACCACCAATAGACAAGCGACATTTTAAATAGACGAATGCAAAAAAGGCCCGGCTTTCACCGGACCCCAGAAACTAAACCAAACCTTCTGTTTCTTGAATTGATTTTAGATTTTAGATTGAAATTGGTATCCACCGATTATACAATTCTGAAATCTGAAATCTGAAATTACTTGACCAAATACCCAAAACCGTGTTTGAGAAAACCACTTCGGGTGACCGATGTCGGGTGACCGAGCACGTCGTATTCGAATGGAATTTCTGCCGTATACGTAACCACATTACTGGTGTTTCGGTTGGTTTGCGTCACCGCATTGTTGGCATTGTAGAACGGTTCAGGCATTTGCGAATAAGGCGCCAACTGCTCGAGTCCAATTTTGTTGTCGTAAAGGAATTCCTTGCTGCCGATGGGTTCACCTGTCCCATAGAAGTTTTCAATCTTTATAATGTTTTTCTTGTCGGCCGTGTAATAATAGGCATTGCGGTAAATGTATTCGCCGTCGCTGTTGAATTGCTTTTCTTCATAACGGTCCGCGAAATAGGTGTATTCGTAGCGTACCTCAACCCAACTGGTCGCCGGATGGTTGCGCTGCTCGCCCGTCAAGGCACCGTTGCTGTTGTACGTGTAGATGGTTTCGCGCATGGCCGAACCGGAGCCGCTGGTCATTTTGACGATTTTTCCGTTGGCGCCCCAAGTAAAAGTTTTGGATTCTGTGCCGCTCATCAGCGAAACCAAGCGGTTGTTGGCGTCGTAGCTAAATTCGGTTTCTTGAAGCACCATCCCGTCGTTCATGTCTGTGATTGTTTCATTGTTCACGAGAAATGTTTGCGTGGGCGCGATTGTTTCTTTGTCGTCGTCGCTGCCGCACGAAATCATCAGTGCGCAGAACAATATTGCGGGTAAAAATTGGATTGTTTTCATAAGATAAGATTTAGTTTTTATACAAAGTGATTTTGCCCGAAGCGGTACCGACGTGGTTGAATTCGCCTTTGTTGTACATCGCGCTCGGCTGTAATTTGATGTTGTTGAATTCGCATTGGATTTCATTGCCGTTGACGTCGAATTTCAAGGTTCCCGACGCATCGTCTGAACTCCAGTCCATTTGATTTTTTTGCGTCACTTCCGAAAATCCGATGTACACGTCGGTGTCGGGTTTTTTGCCTTCGCTCATGAAATCGCTTTTCTTGATCGTGTAGGTTTTGCCTGCCTTCGGATAGTCCTTGGTGTTGAATGAGATCGTGAAAACCTTGGCCGCAACGGTTTGGTCCTGCACCGCGATGATCATCTCGCCGGTGTTGGTCACCCCGCCGCATTTGCCTTCGACGACCAGCGTTTGCGAACCGACCTTGAGTTCGATTTTGCCGTGGCCTTCTTTGGCCGGGACAGATTCGGCCGCTACCGTTTCGGGGGAATCGGCTGTCATCGCCGTACTTTCTTGTTCTTTGCAGGCAGAAAACAAAGCCATGATTGCCAATGCTACGAATAACTTTTTCATTATTTGTAGAATTTAAGCGTTCCTGAAAGCGTTCCGTTTTGGTTCAAAGGCGCCGCGTTGGCCGCATCGGCTTCGAGTAAAATTCCGGACAAATCGGCCGTCACTTCATTGCCGCTCACGACCAAAGTCAATTCGCCCGAGCCTACATAACCATCAAAAGAAGTATAAGTGCCGTTGCTGTTCATCTTGGTAAAATGCATCGTGATTTTTGTCGGATCCTCATCGGTGGCATCGTCGGTGATCGTGTAAGTGGTCGTCGAGGCAGGCAAGGCCGTCAGGTTGGTATCGACCGAAAAGGTCTTGAGCACATCACCTTCCTGGTTCGCCCCCACATAGCCGACGCCGGCCGCATACGCCCAACCGCACGGACCATTGAGTTTGAATTCCGTTCCGCCGGTGGTCGTTAAAGTCACATTGGCCACACCGGTTGGCGCTTGGTAAAAGGGCACATCGTTGTTGTTGTCATCGTCTTTGCTGCAGGCGGTAAACATCCCGATTAGCGCCGCACATAAAATTAGTTTCCGCATCTTTTTTGGTTTTTAAGTTTCTTGAGGCAAAGTTGTGGCAGAAGTCGGTGCGAAAAAATGACCAATAGACCAACAGCATTTTAAATAGACGGGCGACGCGATTCTGTTTATTTTTTTTATACATTTGATAAAGCCTCATCCCAATCATGGCCATTTACAACTGTATCATCATCGACGACGACGAAATTGACCGGCTTACGGTGGTTTCGTTTGCCAAGAAATTTCCCGAACTCAATATCATTGGGGTTTACGACAATGCCGAAGCCGCGCTGCCGATGCTCGACCGAGACGACCTGCACATCTTGTTCCTCGACATCGACATGCCCGAACTCAGCGGCATCGAATTCCGCAAAAAAGCCACACACATTCCGGCCTGTATTTTCATTACCGCGCATCCTGAACACGCCGTGGAAAGTTTCGAGCTCGACACGCTCGATTTTATCGTCAAGCCGCTCAAGCTCGATCGTTTTTCGCAGACCGTGGCGCGCATCCAGGACTATCTCGAACTCAAGCACAAGGCACAGTTGTTTGAGGCCAGCATCGGTGGCGACACGATTTACATCAAGGAAGGCCACGAACAGACCAAGGTGAAACTGCACGATATTTTATACCTCGAAGCACTCAAGGATTACACGAAAATCGTCACGCCGCAGAAACGGCATTGCGTATTGTCGAGCATCGGGGTGCTGCTCAAGGAGAGCAATTTCAATTCGTTCATCCGCGTGCACCGCAGTTATGCCGTGCAGAAACAATACATCAAGAAAATCCTGACCAATGAGGTCTTGCTCAACAACGACGTGTTGATTCCGGTGGGCCGAAGCTACAAGAGCAACCTCAACAACCTGCTTTAATCCTACGAATAATGCGCCAACTGTACCTCCTGTTTTTTTGCTTCTTTGCGACGGGCATTCTGGCACAGGTTCCGAAATCGAAGGATTCGCTGCGCGTTTATTTGAAGACCAAACCACAGGATACGCTGTATGTGCAGGCGCTCAACGAATGGGCATTCCTGATGGTCAAGGACGGCAATTATGATGAGGCGCACCGCTATGTGAAAAAGATCGATGCCTTGTCGCGCAAACTACAGTACGGTTCGGGTTATTACAAGACGATGAACATGCTGGGCATCATCGAATATTCGAAGCAGAACCAGCAAAAGGCGATGGACTATTTTCTCAAGGCCAACGACCTGATCACCAAATACAAGCTCCCGAGAAAGATTTACCAGAATTCACTCAACAACATCGGTATCATTTACAACGATTTGGGCGACCGTGAAAACGCGACGAAATATGCGATGCGGCTGATCAATTACCAGGAAAAGCATCAACTCAAACCGCTCAAATCCTGGCCTTACGAGCAACTCGCCAACAACCTCAAACTCTACAAGAAATTCGACGAGGCATTACAGTATTACAACAAAGCGATGGCGATTGAAAAAGAGGAAAACGATTTCTCGGGCATGGCCATGATCGAGAACGATATCGGAAACCTTTATGACGACCTGGACAAGCAGCCCGAAGCCGCCAAACACTACGAAAGAGGCTTGGCGTTTGCCCGAAAAGACGATTATAAATTGCTCCAGACTGATTTGCTGATCAACCTCGGACGCGTCTTCAAAAAAACAAAACAATACACAAAGGCCGAGCAATATTACCGCGAAGCCGAGCGCATCCTCAAGGAACTCGAAGTGACCATTCCGCTCAAAACCGTTTACCAGAACCTCGGCGATATGTATGTGGTCCAGAAAAAATATGTTCAGGCCAAAGAAGTTTATCTTCAGGCGATTGCAGCTTCCGCAGCCATCGAAGATCCGCAATCATTATTCACCCTTAACGAGGCGCTTGCCGAACTCAGCGAACAAACCGGAAATTACCAAGACGCCTACAAATACAAGGTTGCCGCGGCAGTTTACAACGATTCGATCTTTAAAATCGAAACCTTAAAGAACAGCGAAGAACTGTTGCGCAAATACGAAACCGAAAAGAAAGAACAGGAAATCAAGGCGCTTTCGGCCAAGGACAAAATCAACCGGCTCGAGATCGAGAACGGCAACCGCCAGCGGATTTTCTTCATCATCGGTTTGATCCTGTCGCTGGTGACAGTGGCTTCGCTGATGGTCATCTACCGCAACAAACGCAAAAGCGCACAAATCCTCGAACACAAAAACCAGCAGATGAAGTCGCTCAACGAATGCCTCGAAAAGGCCAATACGACCAAGGCGAAATTGTTCAGCATCATCGGGCACGATCTGCGCAGCCCGATCAGCCAGCTTACGCAGTTCCTCGATTTGCAGCAATCCGAACCCGAACTGTTCAGCCAGGCCGACAAGCAACGGCACAACGAACGCATCAGCGCAGCGGCCGGATCGGTACTCGAAACAATGGAAGATTTGTTGATCTGGTCGAAATCGCAGATGCAGCAGTTTACGGTTTCGAGCGAAAAGTTTGATCTGCCGGAATGCATTCAGAACATCGTCGGGCTCATGCAGGCCGAAATCGACCGGAAATCGATCGTCATCAACACCCAAATCCCCACACATCTGACGTTGCAGTCCGACCGGAACATCCTGACGATCATCATCCGGAACCTGTTGCAGAATGCCGTCAAATATTCGCCCCAGGGCAGCCACATTTCGATCACTGCCACCCAAATGGGCGACAAAACCAACATCAGTATTGCCGACGAAGGCAGCGGCTTGCCCGAACAACTCAAAAATGCGTTTAACCATACGACCGCCATCGACAGCGGCAAATCGGGCCTCGGTTTGACACTCGTCAAGGAAATGGCCGAATTGCTCAATGCCCGCATTGCGATAGAATCGGGGCAAACCCGCGGGACGGTATTTATTATTTCACTCTCAAACTGAACGAAATAACCGGATTTTTGTATATTCACTTTGTCAAATTGCTACCTATGGCCTTTCGAAAAATCCTTCCGTTAATGCTGTGCTGCTTTGTTTTGGCCGCGACCGCACAAAATCTCAAACAGCGCAACATCGATTCACTGATCCAGACGCTTCCCAAAATGAAGGAAGACAAGGAAAAAATCCTGCGGCTCAATACGATTGCGTACCGTTACCAATCGATCGACGCCCAGGCCGGAATGAAATATGCCAAGCAAGCGTTGGCCCTGGCCGAGAAACTCAACGACAACAACGGCAAGGCCGAGGCTTTGCGTATGATCGGTTGGAACTATTCGGTCGATTCGAATGAAAAAGCACTCGCCTATTACCAAAAGGCGCTGACCTTTACCAAAGACAAAGACATCCTGGCGAATCTCTACATGGGCATGGGTTTGATTTACACCTACCAAAGCGATTACAAAAATGCGATGAAATATGACCTGATGGCGCTCAAACTGGCCGAAGAAATCAAGGACGAAAAGCAGATCATCAGCATGAGTTCGAACATCGGGATCATCTATTATGATTTGGGAAATTTCCCGAAGGCGCTCGAATACTACAACAAGGCGCTCGCGGGCAACATCAAGCTCGGCCGAAAAACCGGAATTGCTTACAGCTACGGCAACATCGGTAACGTCTATTCGTCGATGGGTGAAAACGACAAGGCCATCGGCTATTACGAAAAAGCGGCCGCCATCAGCATCGAACTCGGGGATTTGATGAGCAAATCGATGAGTTACAGCGCGATGGGCGACATTTATTTCCAGCAGAAAAAATACGACAAGGCGATGCAGTACGTCAACGAATCGCTCGAGATCAGCCGCAAGATGCAAGACAGCCGCAACATCGCTTACGGTTCGGCCGTCCTTGGTGACATCCAGCTCGAAATGGCCAAATTGCCGCAGTATGCCGCCAAGAAAAAAGAATTGCTGCAAAATGCGATTGCCAACTTCAACGAATCGAGCGCGTTGCAAAAAGAGCAGCAAAGCCTCAAGGATATTTTCACGAATTATGAGCAGATGGCTTTGGCTTACCAGTTATTGGGCAATTACCAGAAGGCGTTCGAATTGAGCCAGCTTTCGATCAAATACAAGGATTCGATCTACAACCAGGACACCAAGGAAACGATCAAGAACCTCGAGGACAAACGCGCGATCGAACTGCGCGACAAGCAAATCCAACTCAACAAGGCCAAACTGCAAAGCAAGGAACGTGAGAAATGGCTGTACATTTCGGGGATTGGATTTTTGCTCGTCATTGCCGGATTGGTTTTTATGCAGAGCCGCAACCGCAAAAAGAACAACGAAAAATTGCTCCAGCTCAACACCGAACTCGATCAGGCCAACAAAGTCAAGGCGCGTTTCTTCAGCATCCTGAACCATGATTTGCGCAGCCCGGTTTCGAGCCTAATCAACTTTTTGCATCTGCAAAAGGAAAGTCCGGATTTACTCGACGCCGATGCCAAAAAACGCATGGAAACCCAAACGATCACCTCGGCCGAGAACCTGCTCGATTCGATGGAGGATTTGCTGTTGTGGAGCAAAGGCCAGATGGAAAATTTCAAGCCGCAACCTACGAATATTGCCGTCCGTTCTATTTTTGACGATTTGCAGAAACACTTTTCGTCGGTCGAAAATGTCAAGATCATTTTTGAAAATCCAGAAAACATCAAAGTGTTCACCGACGAAAATTACCTCAAGACCATTTTGCGCAACCTGACCGGAAACGCCATCAAGGCCCTGGAAAAAACACCAAATGGAACCATCGTCCTCAACGCATTCCAATCCGAAGGCAAAGTCAGGATTGCGGTTTCGGACAACGGACCGGGCGGCACGATGGAGAAATTCCGCGCGCTCTATGACGAGAATCAAGTCGTGGGCATCAAGACGGGATTGGGGTTGCATTTGATCCGTGATTTGGCCAAGGCAATCCATTGTGATATCGTTGTGGATACCAAAGTGGATTCGGGAACAACGTTTACGCTTTCTTTTTAATGATGGACAGAATATCGGCTAAAGCTCACATTCAGGAAACCTGCGGCGAAGGTTGGCTCAACCTTGTCGACATCGCCTTTGACAACCTCCCCGAAGGCATTCAAATCACCGAAGTCTTCCAAAAATGGGCCGGACTGAAAATTGAATTTGAAGGCGAAAACGAATTGTTCGAGGAACTCACCGACCAGATTTATTACATCAGTCAAAAGATGTGTGAGGTTTGTGGCAAAAGTGCAGGTTATACGATTGTTGATGGTTGGGAAACGACTTTGTGCGATATGCATTTTTTGACTATTGAGGCGAAGGAGAAACACCGAAGTTAGCGACAAATTATCTTTACTTTTTTCCTTGATGAAAAAAGTAAACAAAAAAATCAAGGCTGGTTTTCAATTTTTGGCAATTTCTAAAACCACGCTGCGGCCACAGCGAGCCAAGCCGTTCGCCTTGCAGGCTCAACTCCAGGCTCGCCTTCCTTTCGCCCAAGCAGCGTCGTTTTGAAATTGCTGAAAAAATTGAAAAAGGCCACCCTAAATAAGAAGTATTTATTTTCATTTTCGGCTTTTTGCAAAGCGCCAAAAATCCTACTAACAACGTCTTTCGAAGTTTGGACGATTTGTTTCGCCAGTTCGCTACGCTCGTGTTTTGCTCCGAGCGAAACATAAATTTTCAATTACTAGCAAAGGTTCTTCGTGAGGCCGCGCGCTTTAATCGTGGAAGGCGGGCACCTGCAGTTTGAAGATGTCGTAACCCGAGCCGAAGGCGAACTGGCGGAGCAAATCGAAAGCTGTTTGAGCCGAAGGCGAGTTCTTTCGATTTAGACATCGAAAACTAGCAGGTCGCCGAACGATTGCGCGCTACGCATTTTTGTTTCTTTTGTTGCGAGACAAAAGAAAGCCCTCGCGGCAGCATAGCCCCGATTGAAGTGGAAATCCTTTTTGCGTAGTTTACGGAGCAAAAAGATTGAAACGGAAAGCGGGAACTAGCTCCAAAAAAAAAAGCCCAACTTCCGTCGGGCCTTATAAAAATGCAATCTAAATTTCGATTACAACAATGCGTCCAATGAATCTGCATAGGTTTGTTTCGGAGCAACGCCCACTTGTCTGCCTACGACTTCGCCGTTTTTGAAAACCAAAACGGTCGGGATGTTTCTGACCCCATATTTGGCAGCGAATTCCTGGTTGGCGTCTACGTCGACTTTACCGATTACTGCCTTGCCTGCGTATTCTTCGCTGATTTGGTCGATGATCGGACCCACCATACGACAAGGTCCACACCATGCTGCCCAAAAATCAACCATTACAGGCTTATCTGATTTCAATACCACTTCCTCGAAAGTAGCATCTGTTATTGCTTGTGCCATAATTTTATTCTTACTTAAAGTTTGAGCAACAAAATTAGGCATTTAATTTAGAAATTCTGTTATAGAAAAATCAGTTTTGATTATACGATCATAAAAAAATCCAGTCTTTGTATTTTTTTACGGATTGTTGAAAATGACCGCATCCGATTTAAACTTCTGGTCGCCATGGTCAACGACTTCTACAAAATATTCATAGATGTTTCCGGCCTCGGAAGTTTCATCAGTGGAAACCGACGCGCTGTATTGGAACGGCAACATCCGGAAGCCCGAATCGCCGTCCTTGCGAAACAATTTGACGCGCTGCACCTCAGCCGGTTCGATGCCGACGATTTCTATTTGTACTTTTTTGGTCCTCGCATCCTGGCTCAACATCAGTTGGACGCCGCTGGTTTTGGATGCGCTCGTGTTGATGTACACGCTGTTCGACGGTTTCGATTCGAGGCTGGCCGAATCGATTGCCTGCACATAATATTGGTACAACCCTTTTCGCGTGGCGGTTTTGTCGATAAAATTCCCGACGGTGACTTTGGCCGGAGTGACCTTGGCTTTCTGTCCGTCGAAAATGCGGTACACGTCATAACCTGCAATTGCATCAGTTACGACCAAATCCCAGTTGAGTGTAATTTCGGTTCCATTGAGAATCGGTTCTTGCAAGACCGGCGCATCGGGTGCGACGATATCGGGCAATTGCACCCAAGCCGAGGCTTTCGGGCTTTCGTTGAATGCCTTGTCGATCGCGGTGACTTTGTAGATGAATTTGGTTTTGGCTTTCTTCGGAAACGTATCGATAAAAGTAGTTGCGGTTTGTGGCTTGACGTTGAGCAATAACATGCTGTTTTCATCGTCGTCCTTAAGCCCGCGGTAAATGCGGTAGCCTGCCAGATCTTTTTCCGAATTGGCCGCCCATGACATCGTGATCTTGCCGCTTTCGGAACGACTGGTTAACGATTTCGGCATTTCGGGTGCCTCGTGGTCGGGCACAAAAATGCTCGTTTTGACCGATGGCGTTTTGTTGCCCGCCTGGTCTTCGGCTTCGATGTAATATTGCAAAGTCCCGAAGTTGGCCGAAATTTTCTCGCTGTATTGTGTCGTTTTTGCATCCAACAATTGGGCATTGATTTTTTGGAACGTTTTGCCTTTGTCGTCGCTTCTCAAAATGCTGTAGCCTTTGAGGTCTTTGTCGGCCGAAGCGGTCCATTGCATCGCGATTTCGTTTTCCTTTCTTTCGACCTTGAACCCTTTGACGGCAGCCGGCGGCGTTTGGTCTTTGATTTCGACGGTAATTTCCGCGGATTTGCTTTCGGTATTGAGATACGTCACGCCTTTGAGCGCATATTTGTAATTGCCCGGTTTGGGATTTTCTTCGGAATAGGAAACCACATACGCCTTGCCTTCGAGGTTGGCCAAAATCGGTTCGCTGTTGATTTTCGTCCCATTGCGGTACAAATTGTAGCTGATGAATTCCTCGGATGCCTTCCAATCGAAACGTACTTTTTGTTGGTCCTGCTTGACTTTGAAATTGGTCGGTGCCGAAGACAAATCACCCAGAGCAATCTCTGCCGAAACTGCAATTTCCTTTTGCACCTGCATCAGTTTGTATTGGTATTTCTTACCGGTTTCGACGGTTTTGTCCTCAAAGAAAATGCCCATGTGCGCCGCCAATTTATTGTCGAAAACCGCCGCCATCGTGAGCGTGTAATCGGCATAAGCCTGCTTGTTCGGCGTGGTTTCCTTGCTCGTTTTGTATTCGACGTACATCGCGTAGGCGCTGTCTTTGGGGAACGGATTTTTCGACGAATTGAGTTCCGATTTGGCAATGACGGGCGAAGCGACAATCGGTTGGTTGTTGATTTGCTCCCAGTTTCCGCCATTGGCCCTGCGCATCAAATCATACGACGCATTCGGTTCGATTTTTTTCGACAGCCATTTGACACGGATGCTTTTGTCGGCCGAAGCCGTAAACAGTTGAACCTGCTGCGCTTTTGCCGAAAACGCGAACAACACCAATAATATAAGGTTGAATTTGAGTTTCATGGGATCATTTTTTAAAGTGAAATACTGAAGCCGCCGTCCGAAGACCAACGCGCATGCAAGGTAAAATCGGGAATCCATCGGCTCACGTCGCAACGCACCGAGCCTTCGAAAATCACCGGATCGGGCAACGAAACGGTCAGGTTGGCCGCCGCGCCACAGCTTCCGCCGATGCAACCTAAATATTTGACGCAGCCCCTGCCATAGGCGCGACCGTTGAAATAAGCCGTGCCCGTCGCCTGGAACGGTGAATAATGCACATTGATGTCCGCGCCCATCGACGAGGTCAAACGACCTGCCGCCGAAGCCACGCCAAGGTTGAGTCCTTTCCAGCCCGAATCGTAATCTTTCTTGAATCCGAAGCCCAAATCGGTTTTGCTGAAATTGAACCATACGCCGGTCGTGAAACCGCTGCCGCACATGATTTCGGCGGTTATCGGCACTTCGGCCGAACCGACATTGATGTAGAAATCATCGGCCCCGAAATGGAAATTGATGCTGTCTTCATTGGCCTGTCCTTCGTTGAGACAGACGATTTTTTCGACACCGCCCCAAATCTGGCCATGGCCATCGATGAATTTGTCGGCCCAGTTGAGCGATCCGTTGAGGCGTGCCTGCAATAAACCATCGCTGTTGCTGCTTTTGGCCAAGGCCGAGCCCGTCACATAGTAATCGATTTTGTCGAGGCTCCAACCATAAAACTGCGTTTTGACCGTCGCCTTTCCGTGTATTAAAATGCCGCTGTCGAAAGAAGTTCTGAAATCGGCCGTAGCGGCAATCCCGAGCGAATACGCATCGTTGGGCAACATATTGCTGATCTCACCCACATTGTTGAAATCGACCTGCATATGGTACCAGGTTTTGCCGCCGAAACCGTGTGCCTCCACAATTCCCGGAATAATCGGAATCGCAGCGAATCCTTTCTGGTAAAAGGAAAAGAACCAATACGAATACGGTTTGGCCGTTTTTTTCTTGCCCAAAATCATTTTGGCTTCGAGCTGTTTGGCATCGGGTTCCTTGGCTTCGTAGAAACCGCTGAGTTCGAAATAATCGCCCCAGGTTGAATCGCCGGTAACGACCTTGAATCCGCCGCCGAACTTTTGTCCGCCGTCTTCATAAGCACCCTGAACCGCTTTTTTGTCGTCGGTCCATTCGACAGAATTTTCAACGACTGCCGTAGCTACGTCGTAATTGTCATCTTCATTTTCAAAAGCCGGCCCGAAGATGTTTTTAGGCACTTTGGGTGGCCCGGTCGGTGTTGGCGTATTGTTGTAATTGTAGTCGCCCATCGCCGGATTATTGCCTGAACTTTCTGGTTTCGGCTCCTTGCCGTGGTACAGAAATCCAGATTCCTTTTTGCTCGTCGTGCTGATGCCGGGTGCGAGCACGAGATCGCCCGAGAACATAAACTGCACATCGGTCTTGACGTTGCTGCGCTTGATTTTCATCTTGTCGATGCCGAAATCGAAGTTGAAATACTTGGCCCATTGCTTCGTGCCCTCGCAAACCGATTCGGTGTTGGGCGCGAACGAATTGTTGTAGGAAACCGCGCCTTCGGGGTTGATGTACATCTCGCACATATGCAGCGATTTCGATTCGACGCCCTCGTTCTTGTTGCTGCTGATGACCATTGTCGGCGAAATCACGATGGCACTGTTTTCGAGCCTTCCCGAAGACAACGTAATATAAGTTTCTCCTCCGCTTTTATTGAGGAAATATTTCTTGTCGTAATCAAAATCGACATAAATGTTCTGGATTTTCTCACTGTCGATGTCGAGCCCGACCGGCGACCAGTCGTTGATGAACGGCACATAAATGTTGCCCTGCACATACAAGAACACGAGCTTGTTTTTGTTGAGCAGAAAATCCGACTTCTTGAGTTTGGCCGAAAAGCCCGCGATTTCGACCGCATCCTTGACATCAACTTCGCCTTTCTTGTTGTTCGTGTAACCCTTGCCGTTGTTGTAGACATTGTTGAACGCGAAATTGATTGATTTCTCGGTGGTCGAACCCGGTTTTTTGGGCAGATTGATGGTCATGTTGAACTTGTCGAAATTGAGTCCGTCGGGATAATTCTTGAACTTCGCGTCTTCCTCACCCGTGGATGAAAGATGTACATACAATTCGGAAATATTCGCCCAAACCGACGCATCTTTATTCAGTTGCCATTTGACCGGCTGATCCAATTTCGCTGGAAAATTCAAATTTTTCTTGTTCTTGAACGGAAACTGCAAGTTCGTGAAACCACTTCCTGCGCTAGAGGTCGGCGCGGCATTCGGCACCGAAACCGTTCCCGATATATCGAGTTCTCCCGTGAGTCCTTTGATCTTGAGTTTCATGTCGTTAGCACCACAATCGACACTGATGCTGCCATTGCCCATTTCCTCAAATTTTTGTGGTTTGAGCGTGACCGTGCCATCGAATTTGTCGGCAAAAGTCATCTTGATTGGCGTTTCGTTCGATTCGATTTCGTACAGATTCGTCTCTGGCGTTTGCTGCGCTTTGGGTTTGAAGAAATTCGTAAACCATTTGCCGATGACCATTCCTTCGGCGTGGCTCGCATCTTTGGTGATTTTGAACAGTCCGTTCAATTCTATTGTACCTTCGACTTGGGCCGTGATTTTCATCGTGTTGAGTTTGGCCTGGAACGTCCCATCGCAACCCGCGGCGGTTTCTAACATGAACCGGCTCGCGCCGTATAATTTCTTGTAGACTTCCACATCCATCTGGCCTTCGATCGCAACCCATTGTTTTTGTTGGGTTTTGGCGATAATCGCAAAAGGGCGCACTTTCAAATCCTTGAAATACACCTCGATCGGTTTGCCGCCTTCCCAGAGCGTGATTGTCCCCGAACCCGACAATTTGTTCTCGTCTTTGGTCGAAATCGTTTTGACGGCAACATAATAACCGCCCATCATGAATCCTTTGAGTTTGGCCATTTCGCTCGTGTCCTCGATGATTTCATACGACTCGACTTTGCTGCTGTCGACGACAAATCCGTACGAAATCCCGACGACGCGCCAGGCGATTTTGCCGACGCCGTTGGTCCAGGACGGACTCAATTCCATGTACAAATTCTTGGTCTTGCTCGACAAGTAATTGGCTTTTTTCTTGTTGAACAAATTGTCGGGCAGGCTGTTCCAATTGGTGATCGGTTTGCCTTTTTCGTACTCGTTCGTGAATTGGAATTCGTATTCGTGCACGCTCGATTTCTTCGACGATTCCCATTCCAATTTGAGTCCGTAACCCTGTACGATTTTTTTTCCTTGAATGGGCGTAACCAATTTAATGCGGTCGGCAATCGGGGCGTCGACGATTTCATAAATTTCGATACGGCTGCTGTCGACGCTCTTTTTATTGGCATCATAACCGCGGATCCTCCACGCGATTTTGCCTTTGCCGTTCGTCCAGCTTCCGGGCAATTGTTCGCTGAGCTTTTTGCCCAACTCTTTGCGCGCCATGAACGCATCTTTGACCGAAAACAGATTTTCGGGGATTGCATTCCAGTTGGTGATTTTCTGGTCTTGCGTGTAACGGTCGGTAAATTGGAGTTCGTAACCCGCCAAATTGGCCTTGTTTGAGGCACTCCATTGGAATTCCAACCCGTAACCGCTGCTGATTTTCTCGCCCTTGATCGGCTTGATCAGGTTGATGCCGTAAGAAGCCGGGCCGTTTTGCGCGACCGTTGCTTTCTGATAGACAAAACTGCACACTTCACTGTGTCCGTTGTTCTGGAAATTGCTCTTGGCCGAAACCGAAGTCCCGATCGGACTCATCGCCGTGACGCGCCAGGCGTATTTTTTTCCGTCCTTGAATGCCGGTTGCGCCGGTCCGTAGAAAAACGAATAGGCCGTCGTCGTCGTTTCGAAAAAAGCTGGCGTGGTCGCGCTGTTCATCGCCTCATTCGCATTTCTCGTATTCGGAATGAGCTCGACAATCTTGAGCCTGTATTGCGTCCCGACCGGAACACCCGGTGCCGGAAGCCAGGTAAAAATCATGTTCTGCGGCATATTGGCCGTAATCGAAGCCTCGCAACTCGGCGACACCAAAGTCGGTGGATTGATTTGCATGATGTTGATCGGATTGCTGCAACCCGTCGGGGCCGGCTGGCTCAGCGGTTCGTTGCTGCGGTAATCGAGCACTTGAAGGCAAAAAGTATAAGATCCTTCGGGCAATCCATTGCCGCGGTACAAACTGTTTTTGTCGATGCCCGAAACGGTGACGGTGTTCACATCCAAATACGCTTTGAGGTTCGTGCCATTCATCATCTTGACTTGATTGGCCACCAAATGAATCGGTGCCGCCGCCGATCCCGTAGCCGAAGTCGCGACCGTAATGCCGTTGTCACCGGTAATCGTCGCCTTGATCTTCACATCGCGCGTCTGTGTAGACAACAACGTAAAAACAATCTTGCTCGGATTGTTCAGATAATCGGGCAGGTAGGTCGAATAGGGCGGCAAAACCTGCACGTTGACAATCACCTCCTGTGCTGCGACTTTCTGGAACAGCAAGAAGATGCCTAAAATTAAAAGTCTGGTTAGTTTCATAATGATTGATTTTAAAAAGTATAAGTATATCCTAGGTCGATGTTGTATTCGGTGAAAGATTCCGAACTGGGAATCTTGCCCTTGTTGCTCAGGAAATTGAACAGCAAAGTCAGGCCGTGGTGGCTCGTCAGGTTGTAATTGTGCTGCGAAGTGATGTTGAGAATGTCCGCGAACGGATCCGAATTGAGTTCGTGCATCGTATACGAAGCCGACACGCCCGAGTTCAATTTGTTCTGGAAAAACGATTTGTTGGCGCCCAATGAAAATCCGTTGAGGCGGTTCGAATTGAGGCTCGCGTCAAAAACGGTCAGCAAATACGAACCCGTGAGCGTCAACGCGCTTTGATTGAAAATCAGCGAACCCGTGTAATTGAGATTGTCGACCTGGTATTCGGTTTGGGCGGCGGTGTTGCGGTTGCGGTCTTCCATCCATTGACGGTTCGCGATCAGAATGTGCATGTGCGACATCTTTTCCTTGATGAATGTGAGCCGTGGCGACAGCATCGCATTTTGGGAAACATAGGTTTGCTTGAGCTGCTCGTTCGGAATCTTGAGTCCACGCGACTGGTCGGATGAATAATTCGAATACAGTGCATTGATACCGAAAACCGTCCCGGCCGTCCAATCGACGTTGATGTTGCCGATCAGGCGTTTGCTCGTGAACGATTTCTGGTCGAGCAGATTGTCGCGCTGCTGGCCGATGCTGCTGTTGATGCGCAGCGTCGATTTGAATAAATTGAACGATGGTTCGAGCGTGATGTTCTCGACATCGGTCTGGAAATAATACGCGCCCATGCTTTGGTAATCGGGTTCGATGCGTTTGTATTTGACCTTGACCTTGACGTATTTTCCGGCATACCCGAATTCGGTTTGCAGCGCGGTGTAGAAATTACTCGACGTATTCACATTCAATATCGAACTGAACGATTCGGTAAAACCTGGATCATCGCCCGAAAATTGCTCCGAACGCGTATCTCTTGTGACCACGCTTCCGGCCACATCGACATCCCAAAACAAGGTTTCGGTCAATTTGAGTTTGGTCGAAATGCCAAAAACCGCATTTTCCATCGGCAGCACCACGGTTTCCTTCGGGATCGAATCGAGCGAGCTCAAATGGTCGTGTCCTTTGAGGAAAATCAAATCGACGTGGCTCGTCTCGGTACCATATCCGATGCGAGCCGAGTAGCCCGTCCGCTTGAATGCCGGTGTCACGGGTTCGATCGAAGTCACGTCTTCCTCGACGGCGCGGTTCAATCGGCCATACAAAAACCCGAAACGGAATTTCCCCGGATTGAGTTCGATGCCCGCGCCCAAAGCCGTCTGTCCGGCCCAAGTGAAGGGCGACCAGGTGATGTTGGTGTAACCCAAATGCAACTTGACCCATTTGTAACTCGGCGTCACCGAAAACTGGTTGAACGGCTGACGAAATGAACGTTCCTGCTCGCTCACGGTAAACGTAAACGGAATATCGATCCCGTAGATCCTGAAATTCGGGTTTCCGGTCAAATACCACGAAAAATCCTTGCGCCGCGGCGTGATGCCGTCTACATGGTAATTCGAACCGTAAAGCGTAAATGCGCCTGAAAAAACAAAGGGTTTTTCCTGGGCAATGTTCTCGATGTCTTGGGCATTCAACCCGTAAAAAGCGCCAAGCAGAAAAAGCAAAAGGTATTTTTTCATACTGCACAAGATTTAGTTTCTGGTGCAAAGTAGGCGCATAATTGCAAGGTGTAAAACCGCGAATAGACGAGCGGCATTTTAAATAGACGGACGACAGAGGTGATTTTAGATTTGCGATTTCAGATTTTAGATTGGGCGTTCCGTGGCCTCCGTCCCGAAGTGTAGGGACTGCGGCCGCGGCGCGTTTTACGTTACAATCTTTTGAACCTGCTCTGCGTTCCGGCTCAAAAGGATTTTCACTGCAACCGCTAACGCAACCTACAACAAATCAAACATTTTTTGAAAAAAATTATATTTTTATTGTTTATCAATAAATTTTTATTACTATTGCACTGTAATTCTAAATTCTGAAATCATGGAAATTAAAATCAGTTCCAAGCGAATGCTTACTATTTTACATGTAATTTCGTGGATCATCTTCCTCGGATTGTGTGTCGAGGCAGGCAGTTATTTGTTCAATGCGGGTTATGTCTTTTTTGTCACTACAAGCGCGGCCAGCTATTTTGGATTGGCCGGCCTTTACGATTATGACTGGGGTTGGTATTTGGTCATTATTTTCCTGATGACCCTTGTAGGTGTGCTCAAAGCCCTGATGTTCTATTTGACCGTCAGGTTATTCTACCACAATAACCTGGACCTCTCGAATCCTTTTACGGCAACCCTCGGCCGTTTGATTTCAAACTGGGCATATCTGGCTTTTGGAATCGGGTTGTTTTCGAACTTCGGTTTCAATTATTCCGAATGGCTCAACGGACAAGGCGCCCAAATCACCAAAATTCATGAGCATTTCGGTGGCGGCGATGTATGGCTGTTCATGGGGGTCATTTTGTTGGTGATCGCCAATATCTTCAAAAGAGGCATCGAAATCCAATCCGAAAACGAACTAACGATCTAAGCCATGCCTATAGTAGTAAACCTCGACGTGATGATGGCCAAGCGCAAGATGTCGCTCAACGAACTCTCTGAAAAAGTCGATTTGACTTTGTCGAATCTTTCGATATTGAAAACCGGAAAAGCCAAGGCCATCCGTTTTTCAACACTCGAAGCCATCTGTAAAGTATTGGATTGCCAACCCGCTGACATTCTGGAATATGTAGAAAAATAGTCCAAAGGCGCTGCGTGTCTAAAATCAATTGAGCTTGAAGTTGATCTGCAGTTTCTCCAACTCGATCAACAGCTCATTCGAAATGCGGATCTTGAGCTTGCGGCTCGGCATCGACAAACGCGTGATCACTTTGGTTTCCTCGACCTCGGTGGTCACGGTCGTTTCTTCGGTTTCCATATCAACGTCCATGGGCTCCTCGCCTTCTTCGGGTTCGGGAACCGTGGCGGCCACCTCGACCATCTTCTTGATCTTTTCGAGCTCGAGTACCTCGAACGTCACTTGGTGTTCGCCTTTGTTGAGTTGGAACAATTCCGAAAGCCTTGTGATGGTTTCCGTATGTAAATCCTTGATGTTGAAATGGATAATTAGTTTTTTGGCAAAGGCGCCGAGTACATCCTGCAACTGTTTGGCTTCGAGGAACTGGATGCGCGGATCCGATTTCTTGCCCGTTTCACGGTTGACCCAGCCTTCCTTGATCGTCAAGCGCAAGAACACAAAACCATTGGGAGTCAGGAAATGGCGGAACTTGAGGTATTCCTCGTCGAAAATCCTGAACTCGTAACTTTCGTCGTATCCTTTGAGCATGAATGACGCCCAGCCCTTGTTGGTCTTGGTCGTACGGTGCTGGATGTTGGTCACGATACCGCCCACGGTAAGCGTCTTCCCCACGTAAGGTTCCAGATTCTTGAGCGTTTCGAGCTTGGCGTTACAGAAATATTTCATCTCAAACCTGAAATCGTCGAGCGGATGCCCCGAGATGTAAATCCCGACGACTTCTTTCTCGCGCCCAAGTTTCTCCATCGTGCTCCAGTCTTCGCACGGCGGCACGACCGGTTCGGCGATCTGCACCTCGCTGGCCTCGCCAAATAACGAAACCTGCGACGAATTCTCATTTTCCTGGTACTTCGATCCGTAACGCATCGCCTTTTCGAGGAACGTGATGCCGTCGCCTTCGTCATGGAAATATTGCGCACGGTGCGTGTTGTCGAACGTGTCGAAACCACCGGCCAAGGCGAGGTTTTCAAACGCTTTCTTGTTCGCCGCCCGCAAATCGATGCGTTTGGCCAAATCGAAAATCGAACGGTATTTGCCGTCTTTTCGCGAATCGACAATCGTTTGTACCGCGCCGCCGCCCACGCCTTTGATCGCGCCCATTCCGAAACGCACTGCGTAATTTTCGTTTACGGTGAATTTATAATAGGATTCATTCACGCAAGGCCCCAACACTTCGAGTCCCATACGTTTGCATTCTTCCATAAAGAACGACACCTGCTTGATGTCGCTCATGTTGTTCGACAGTACGGCCGCCATGTATTCGGCCGGATAATTCGCTTTCAAGTAAGCCGTTTGGTAAGCGACCCAAGCGTAACAAGTCGAGTGTGATTTATTGAACGCGTACTCGGCGAAGGCTTCCCAGTCTTTCCAGATTTTTTCGAGCACGACGGGATCGTGGCCGTTTTGTTCCGAGGCTTGCCCGATAAACTTCGGTTTCATCTTGTCGAGTACGTCCTTTTGCTTCTTTCCCATCGCCTTACGCAAGACATCGGCGTCGCCTTTGGAAAAGTTGGCGAGTTTCTGCGACAAAAGCATGACCTGCTCTTGGTATACGGTAATCCCGTAGGTTTCCTTGAGCAAATCTTCGCAGGCTTCAAGATCGTAGGTGATTTCTTCCTCGCCGTTCTTGCGTCGGATGAATCCCGGAATGTAAGCAATCGGACCCGGACGGTACAGCGCGTTCATCGCAATCAAATCGGCAAACACCGTCGGACGCAATTCCTTCATGTATTTCTGCATGCCGGGCGATTCGTATTGGAAAATCCCGACCGTTTCACCACGTTGGAACAATTCGTACGTCTTGACATCGTCAAGCGGAAAATTGTCCGGATCGAGCGTTTCGCCTGTCCGGTATTTGACGAGTTTGACCGTGTCTTTGATCAGCGTCAACGTCTTGAGTCCTAGGAAGTCCATCTTCAAAAGACCCGCCGATTCAGCCACCGCGTTGTCGAACTGCGTCACGTACAAATCCGAATCCTTGGCCGTCGTGACGGGAACGAAATTCGTGATGTCATCGGGCGTAATGATGACGCCGCAGGCATGGATTCCGGTGTTTCGGAGCGAGCCTTCGAGTACTTTCGCCTGCTGGATGGTTTCGGCGGCCAACGAATCGTCCTTGGCCATCTCGATCAATTCCTTGACGCGGTCGAATTCTTCCGAACGCAATACCTTCTTGACTTCACCTTCGCTTTCAGAGAGGAAACGGGCCAAATTCCATTTGCCGGGCA
Source organism: Flavobacterium sp. (assembly GCF_047602195.1). GTDB lineage: Bacteria > Bacteroidota > Bacteroidia > Flavobacteriales > Flavobacteriaceae > Flavobacterium. The sequence continues at coordinate 859,457 of NZ_JASGHW010000004.1, read as the reverse complement.
TCATACCCGGAATCAATTTGGCAATCCTATCGGCTTCGAACAACGGCAAATCGAGTACGCGCGCGGTATCGCGGATCGCCGATTTGGTCGCCATCTTACCATAGGTGATGATTTGCGCGACCTGGTTCGAACCATATTTCTTGATCACATAATCCATGACCGAACCACGTCCCTCGTCATCAAAGTCGATATCGATATCGGGCATCGACACACGATCGGGATTCAGGAAACGCTCAAAGAGTAGGTCGTATTGGATCGGATCGATGTTCGTAATCCCGAGGCAATACGCCACGGCAGAACCCGCCGCCGATCCACGGCCCGGACCCACCGAAACGCCCATTTCGCGTGCCGCAGCGATGAAATCCTGTACGATCAGGAAGTAACCCGGATAACCCGTTTTTTCAATCGTCGCGAGCTCAAAATCGAGGCGTTCGCGTACTTCGGGTGTGAGTCCTTTCGAGCGTGTATCTTTTTTCGGCACCGACATAGGTCAGGTGTTTCAAATATTTGTTTTCGCCGCGTTTGCCGCCGTCTTCGTTGTCCTCGGCAAATTGGAATTCCGCAGGAATGTCGAATTTGGGAAGCAAGACGTCGCGGTAGAGCGAATAGGTTTCAATTTTGTCGACAATTTCACCGATGCTCAGGATCGCTTCGGGCACATTGGCAAACAGTTTTTTCATGTCGGCGGCCGACTTGAAATAGTATTCCTGGTTCGGCAAACCGTAACGATAGCCTCGTCCACGACCGATTGGCGTCGATTGTTTCTCACCGTCCTTGACGCACAGCAAAATGTCGTGCGCATTCGCATCGGGTTGGGCGGCGTAATACGTATTGTTGGTCGCGACCAATTTGACGCCGTGTTTGCGGCCGAGCTCGATCAGCGTTTGGTTGACGCGGTTTTCGTCTTCCTGGTTGTGGCGCATGAGTTCGAGGTAGAAATCTTCGCCGAATTGGGTTTTCCACCAAACGAGTGCTTCCTCGGCCTGGACTTCGCCGATATTGAGGATCTTGCTTGGGATTTCTCCGTAAAGATTGCCCGAAAGCACGATCAAATCTTCCTTGTATTGGGTGATGACATTTTTGTCGATACGCGGCACGTAATAGAATCCATCGGTATACGCAATCGACGACAGTTTCGCAAGGTTGTGGTAGCCTTTCTTGTTCTTGGCCAAAAACACGACCTGGTAGCCGTTGTCCTTGCGCGTGCGGTCTTTGTGGTCCTCGCAGATGTAGAATTCGCAGCCGACTATGGGTTTCATTTCGACACCATCAGGGATTTCGCCTTTTTCTTCGGCTTCCTTGTTCTTGGCGGCGACCGCTTTGTTGTGGTTCATGACCGCGCTCACGAATTGGAACGCGCCCATCATATTGCCGACATCGGTCATCGCGACGGCCGGCATTTTTTCCTTGGCCGCTACCGACACGAGCGCCGGAACCGAAATCGTCGATTGCAAAACCGAAAACTGCGTATGGTTGTGCAAATGCGCAAACACCGCCGATTCTAAATCAACCGATACCGCAGGCCCAGTCGTTTCGACCGTAGGCTGGGTTTGCTGGAAGCTTTCGCGGATTTTGTCCGAAGCCGCCTTGAGGTTGATGTGCCTTAACCCGATGAGTTGGATTTCGTGCGAATTGGCCCGTTGAAATTCTTCAAGGTAACCTGCCGGCACATCGAGTTCTTCCTTGGTGAAGACGCCACGACGGATCAGTTCGAGGAAACAACGTGTAGTCGCCTCGACGTCGGCAGTCGCGTTGTGTGCTTCGGCAAACGGCTTGTTGAATAAATATTGGTGCAATTCGGTCAGCGTCGGCAATTTGAATTTACCGCCACGACCGCCTGGGATCTGTAAAATGTTCGCCGTGACTTCGGTACAGGTGTCGAGCACGGGCTTGACCGCCATGTTCGATTCGACGCCCATGCGGTAGAATTCGCAGCCCATGATGTTGACGTCGAAACCGACGTTCTGTCCGACAATGAATTTGGCCTTTGATAACGCAATGTTGAATTTTTCGAGCACTTCGGCCAGCGGAATGCCATCGGCCTGTGCCAATTCGGTGGAAATCCCGTGGATGCGCTCGGCATCGTATGGAATGTTGAATCCGTCGGGTTGGATCAGGTAATCCTGATGCTCGACGAGTCGGCCCATTTCGTCATGCAACTGCCATGCGATTTGGATCGCACGCGGCCAGTTGGACGTATCGCTAATCGGCGCATCCCAACGCTTGGGCAAACCCGTTGTTTCGGTATCAAAGATTAAATACATAGTTGATTTTGAGGAAGTTGCAATTGAAAAAAATCACAAACTGCAATTGTCAAAAATAACGATTTTAGCGTAGCAAAAAGCATAAGTTATCAACAAAAAACCATTCAGAAACAAGAAATCAATCCCTGCCCTGAATGGTTGTTTCCGAAAAGATTCCGGATCAATTGTATGACTAGTAGCCGCCTCTGCCGCCGCGGTCATATCCGCCGCCGCCACGGTTATTTCCATAACCCCCGCGATCGCCGCGGTTGTTGAAACTTTTTCTCTGGCCCTCTGGTTTCGGTTCCGATTTGTTGACCACGATGGCGCGATTGGAGATCATCGAACCATTGAGTTCTTGGATCGCCTGTTCGGCTTCTTCATCGTTCGGCATTTCGACAAAGCCAAAGCCTTTGCTTCTTCCGGTAAATTTGTCATTGATGATCTTAACGGAATCAACGGTACCGTAGGCCTCAAAAGACGCTCTTAAATCTGCTTCCTCAAGACTGAACGGAAGGCTTCCAACAAAAATATTCATATGTGTAATTTATAGTGTTGAAACAAATATACTTTTAATTATCCCAATGCCGACATCCGTAATGTTAATTCTAAGATAATACTTTGCCGAACCGCAGCAAACCTTGTTTTCATTGGCCTGCCGGTAGAAATAAAAAACCACCCGGCAACCGAGTGGTTCTTGTAGTATTTTAGTCTATTTTATGGTGTCTGGACAACCGGAACTTTATAAAACACGCCGCTTTGAACGTTGACCGTTTCTGGCGCTTCCGATTCGGAATCCTCATTGATCGCATTGAAGCGGAATGTTCCCGAAACATTGACCCCGTCGTATTCGGTAATCACAACTTCGCCATCCCCAATACCGATTGCGGTGCGGTAAATGTATTCACCGCCATCCAAGTTCAAAACATAATGCGCGGTACGGTCAAGACTGGTTCCCAATGCGTAGGTGACATAGGTCGCGTCGTTCTTTGGATTGACAAAAGTAGCCGGCAACGGCACATCGAGCGTCATGGTCTCGATCAGCGTAGTGGAGCTGACCGTCAACGTTTCTGCCCCTATGCTTACTACCGCTTTGGCATCGGTGCCTTTCCAAAAAAGATTGTCTTTAACTCCTTGAAAAACAGCTTGGTTGTTGAATTTAATGTCTTCACTACACGAACCCAGGGCAAAGGCCAGCACAATGAAAGCGACGATTTTTTTCATGTTAAGTAATTTTGAGAGCAACAAAAATAGTTTTTTATGTGACATTTGCTAAATAAAAAGTCATAAAATGACATCGCAAATGTTAATCTTTTGTTTTTAAACTATTTATTTGAACAGCATTAGCATTTTTAAAATTTAATTGTATCTTTGCGCCCTTAATTAACCGGGGTCGAGCACCCCAAATTTAATCACACGATTATGTCTGTAAAAATTAGATTACAAAGACACGGTAAAAAAGGAAAACCTTTTTACTGGGTTGTAGCGGCAGATGCCCGCTCAAAAAGAGATGGTAAATACTTGGAGAAAATCGGTACTTACAATCCAAACACCAATCCTGCCACAATCGACTTGAACCTCGATGCTGCCGTACAATGGTTGCACAATGGGGCCCAACCGACTGACACGGCCAGAGCAATCTTGTCTTACAAAGGAGCTTTGCTGAAACACCACCTCGACGGAGGCGTTCGCAAAGGCGCTTTGACACAAGAGCAAGCCGATGCCAAATTGGCGCAATGGCTCGACGAGAAAGCAGGTAAAGTAGATTCTAAGAAAGAAGGTTTGTCAAAAGCGAAAGCCGATGAAAAAGCCAAAGCTTTGAAAGCCGAAAAAGAAGTGAACGCCAAGCGTGTTGCTGCTGCCGAGGCTGCTGCCAAAGTAGAAGAAGAAGCTGCTGTAGAAGAAGCTCCGGCTGAAGAAGTAGCTGAAGTAGAAACTGCTGCTGAAACTACCGAAGAAGTAGTTGCTGAAGCTACCGAAGAAGCACCTGCTGCCGAAGAAGCTACCGAAGAAAATAACGAAGAAAAAGAAGCTTAATTCCCAAGCGATCCAATGCGTAAAGACGATTGTTTCTATTTGGGCAAGATCGCGAAAAAATTCAGTTTCAAAGGCGAAGTCCTGGTCTATCTAGACACCGACGAGCCCGAGTTATACGAAAATATGGAATCAGTTTTTGTTGAGTTCAACAAAAATCTGGTTCCATTTTTTATTGAACAAAGCAACCTGCACAAAGGCGAATTGTTGCGCGTCAAGTTCGAGGATGTAGATTCCGAAGCAGACGCCGACGAAATCATCGGTTGCGCGGTTTACCTGCCGCTCAAAATGCTGCCCAAACTCGAGGGCAACAAATTTTACTTCCACGAAGTCATCGGTTTTGCCATCGAGGACCAGCGCCTTGGCATAGTCGGTACGATCGAATCGGTCAACGACAGCACCGCCCAACCCTTGTTCGAGGTACGCCGCGATGGCAAAGAATTGCTGATCCCGATGATCGACCACTTTATCGTGGAAGTCGACCGCAAAAACAAGGTCATTAAGATGGATTTGCCGGAAGGATTGGTGGAGATGTATCTTTAATGTTTAATCGGTTAATCGTTAATTTGTTTAACCGTTTTTAGAAGCTTTTTACTTCGTCAGTTCGCTCCAAATATTTTTTATTTGAAGCTGGGTCCTGCTGTCCGCTGTATCTTTTATTTCGCTGCGCTCCCTAAAAGGATGCCGCTTCCATCAGGGCTAGGCACCCGAATCCAAAAGAACAATCTCATTATTAATTATGTTTAAGTTCAAACAATTCTCCATCCAACAAAACCAAACGGCCATGAAAGTCGGCACCGACGGCGTACTGCTCGGCGCCTGGGCAACTATTGACCACGACCCATTTGCGATTCTCGACATCGGCGCCGGAACCGGATTGATTGCCTTGATGCTCGCCCAACGCACCGACGCGGAACAGATTGAAGCTTTGGAAATCGACGCCGACGCGCACGAACAATGTGTGGAAAACTTTGAAAATTCGCCTTGGAACGACCGTTTGTTCTGCTTTCATTCGTCGCTCGACGATTTCATGGACGAACTCGAGGATGAAGCATATGATCTGATTGTCTCTAATCCGCCGTATCATGTCGAGGATTATTTTTCGGGCGACGACAAACGCGATACCGCGAGATTCACGGCGTCCTTGCCCTTTGAAGATTTGTGCGAGGCCGCATCGGTATTGCTTTCGGAAGACGGTATTTTTTGCGTAATCATTCCATTTTCAGCCGAGGAAAATTTCATTTCACTCGCCGCCCAAAACGATTTGTTCCCGATCAAAATCACACGCGTCAAAGGCACGCCAACGACCGAAACCAAAAGGAGCCTGCTCGCGTTTGCAAGAATTTCCATCGAGAATATCCCGACCGACGAACTTGTCATCGAAACCGCACGCCATCAATACACGCCAGAATACATCGCACTCACGAAGGATTTTTACCTCAAGATGTAATCAATTGACATTTCCGATTTCAATCTGCGCATTCGGATCGGTCACAATCGAAGTCAGACCGCTGCCATCCATATTGGCCTTGTAGATAAAGGTTTGGTAGGATGCGTTGGCCGCGAGGAAAAAAATGGTTTGCCCATCGGGTGAAATGCGCGGTGTGGCGTGTTGCGAAGCCCCGTCAAAAATCTTGATTCCGGCCGGCAGCACGATTGGGATTTCGGTTTCGCCCGAGCCATCGTAATTGCAGGTGTAAATCTTGATCGTACTCATGTTGTTCTTGGTGTAAATCACTTTTCCCGTTGCCGCCGGATTGAGCAATTGCTGCTGCGGCGCATCGTCTGAATTCGAACAACTGATCTGGAACAAGATTCCGGCTGCGGCGAAAACCACCAGATAAAGGCTGCTTTGTAGAAAATTTTTCATGGTGCTTTGACGTAATGAATTAATAAATAATTACTTATAAATATAACAACAATTTTAAATTCAAAAACCCGACGTTGATTTGTGTGCGTTAGGGATTGAAGCGTAAATCCTTTTGCGACGTGCAACGGAGTAAAAGATTGCAGCGCAAAGCCCGGCCAGGGCCGAGTGTTAAGAAACAGTCCAGTGGACTGTTTTAGCGAGGAGCCAGCAGGTGCGCTAGCCGGTGTGAAAGGCAACGCCCAAAATTCACCATTCATTATTCATCAAAATTCAATCGTTTTCGTTGGGTAGTTTATATGGTTTACTTACTTTTGCGACGCTTAACAAATGATAATATGAAACCAGATTTATTCCAGGCGCCTGATTACTACAATCTTGACGAATTACTGACAGAGGAACATAAATTGGTACGCGATTCAGCGCGTGCGTGGGTGAAACGCGAGGTATCGCCGATCATCGAAGAATATGCACAAAAGGCGGAATTCCCGAAACAGATCATCAAAGGTCTCGGTGAAATTGGCGGATTCGGGCCATACATCCCGGTAGAATACGGCGGTGCAGGTCTTGACCAGATTTCGTACGGACTCATCATGCAGGAAATTGAAAGAGGCGATTCGGGCGTGCGTTCGACATCGTCTGTGCAATCGTCACTCGTGATGTACCCGATCTGGAAATACGGAAATGAAGAACAAAGAATGAAATATTTGCCCAAGCTCGCTACAGGTGAATGGATCGGCTGCTTCGGCTTGACCGAACCGGACCACGGATCGAACCCGGGCGGCATGACCACCAACTTCAAGGACAAGGGCGACCATTATTTACTCAACGGCGCCAAGATGTGGATCTCGAATGCACCATTCGCAGACATCGCGGTCGTTTGGGCCAAGAATGAAGAAGGCCGCATCCACGGACTCATCGTAGAGCGTGGCATGGAAGGATTCACTACACCAGAGACGCACAACAAATGGTCGTTGCGCGCCTCGGCTACGGGTGAACTTATTTTCGACAACGTGAAAGTGCCGAAAGAAAACTTGTTGCCAAACAAATCAGGATTGGGTGCGCCGCTGGGCTGTCTTGATTCTGCCCGTTATGGAATCGCTTGGGGTGCCATCGGTGCCGCGATGGATTGTTATGACACGGCTTTGCGTTACGCCAAAGAGCGCGTACAGTTCGACAAACCGATTGCCGCTACGCAATTGCAACAAAAGAAACTCGCCGAAATGATCACCGAAATCACCAAAGCACAATTGTTGACCTGGAGACTCGGTGTCCTCAGAAACGAAGGAAAAGCGACATCGGCACAAATCTCGATGGCCAAGAGAAACAACGTGAACATGGCGATCGAAATCGCACGCGAAGCACGCCAGATCTTGGGCGGAATGGGAATTACCGGCGAATATTCGATCATGCGCCACATGATGAACTTAGAGTCGGTGATTACCTACGAAGGCACACACGACATCCATTTGCTCATCACGGGCATGGACATTACAGGTCACGCCGCATTCAAATAAAATATTTAACGGTTAAATTTTATAAAAAAAGCTTCCTTTTCGGGAAGCTTTTTTACTTTTACACCGGAGACCTTTTGGTCGAACCGTATAAAGTAAAAAATTCGAATTGCTATGAACCCCGAATCCATCCACCGCAGCATTGCAGCGCACAAACAGGCGTTGCTGCAACATCCGCTTTATGCCAAAATCCTCACGATCGAGGACCTCAACTGTTTCCTCGAAAACCATGTGTTTGCCGTTTGGGATTTTATGTCGCTGCTCAAGGCGCTGCAGCAGAAATTGACGTGTACGACCACGCCTTGGTTTGCCACCAAGGATTCCGAGACCCGTTACCTGATCAACGAAATTGTCCTGGCCGAAGAATCAGATTTGGCTTTGGACGGCAGGCGTTTGAGCCATTTCGAGATGTACCTCGAGGCGATGAAAGATTCGGGGGCCGATACCGCGATCATCGAAAACTTTATTGCCGAAGTATTTTCTTTGCAGAATATTTTCGTGGCGATCCGCAAAAGCAACCTGCATCCCGACGTGAAGGCATTTCTCGATTTCACCTTCCGCGTGATCGAAGAAGGCAAGCCGCACCAGATTGCCGCAGCCTTTACCTTTGGACGCGAAGACCTGATTCCGGCGATGTTTACCGAAATCCTGCAGAATTTCCAGCACAATTTCCCCGAAACCGATTTGTCGAAACTGATCTATTATTTCGAGCGGCACATTGCACTCGATGCAGATGAACACGGACCAATGGCGATGCAGATGATCGAAAAATTGTGCGGCACAGACGAGAAGAAATGGCGCGAGGTCGAAGCCGTGGCCGTCGAAGCCCTGCAAAAACGCATCTGGCTCTGGAATGCCATCGAGGAGCAAATCCTCATGAAAACCGCGCTGGTGTAAAACCCAGACGGATTTTTCATCGTATACCTTCCAAAGGACAAACCGTACATCCGATGAAAAATGCAATTTGCTTCCTGTTGCTGAGCTTGTTCCTGAATGCGTGTTCGGGTCAGGATGACTATGCGCCATCCTACCAGCAACCACTTCCGGGCCAACCCGAATCCTATGATTACCATTATTTGGCGCTCGGCGACAGTTATACGATTGGGCAAAACGTGTGCGACACTTGTCGCTTTCCGGCGCAGCTTGCCCAACGGCTCGAGGTCGGACTGGGCGTTGCGATCCGGACCGACATCATCGCGCAAACGGGCTGGACGACGACCAATTTGATTTCGAACATCGGCACCCAAAACCCATCGGCCGATTGCGATTTGGTGACATTGCTTATTGGCGTCAATAACCAGTACCAGCACAAACCATTTGCTTTGTACCAACAGGAATTTCCCGAATTGGTCGATACCGCAATCGCTTTGGCCAAAGGCGAAAAATCCCGCGTCATCGTGGTTTCGATTCCCGATTATGCGTACACCCCGTTTGGGCAGGGCAGTTCAAATCCTGAAACGATTTCGGCTGAAATCGACCAATACAATGCGTTTGCTCAAAATTATTGCGCGGCGCAGAATATCGTGTTCGTAAACATCACCGACATCACGCGAAACGGGCTCGAGAACCCGGCACTTGTGGCCTCGGACGGGCTTCATCCTTCAACATTGGCTTATGCACAATTCGTCGAACGGATTTTCCCCAAAGCCATTGTCGCCTTGGGCCAATAAAAAGGGCCACTTTAAAAAGCAGCCCCTTTCCCCCAAAAATATATAAATAAAAATCTTACTGGATGATGAGCTTTTTGCTCTGGGTTCCGATGCGGACCAGGTAAACCCCTTTGGAGAGGTGACCGGTATTGATTGGCGTCTGTTCGGACAATGTGGTCTCGGACACTTTCTGGCCAAGCGCATTGAACAATTCGGCTTTTTGGCCCACGAAATCGCTGTTCACTGCAATCGTCACCACGTCGGATGCCGGGTTCGGATAAACCGCAAAAGTGTCCGATTTGACAAACGAAGTTGTCGCCAATGCGTCTTCGTTGTTCGCATTGAACGTACTGGCCTGGATCACAAAATCGCCCGTCCCGTTTGGAATTCGCGCGTAACCCATATCGACTTGCTGCGCCCCGAAAATGACCTGGTCGACCACATTCATCGCTGCATCGGAAAGCGTCACCGACTCCCCGCTGACCGAAATTTTCCAGGCCGCGTGCAACGGTCCTTCGGCGGCTTCGTTGTCGGCCCATACGATCATGTAGCCGTTGGCCGGAATAACCGAACCGGCCGGGAATTGCCATTTGTCCAGATCGGTGACATCATCCGAAAGATAGAATCCGCTCAGATCGACTTCGATGTCGTTGTTGTTGTACAGTTCGACCCAGTCTTCGTGGTCGCCGGCCTCGTCGATCGCATCGGCGGTGTTGCTCGACAGGATTTCGTTGATCACGACGCCATTGGTCGCAATAGTTTCCTGTACGGTGTAGACGAAAATGTCATGCTCCGCTCCTACTGGCAAATAAGCCGCAGAAAGCGTCGCGTTGTTTGCAATCGCCTCCACATAATAACGCACCAAAGTGTTGGCGGCATAACCCGGAATCTGTGCGCCGTAAACACCATCGGCTGCAGCACCGTCGTTGTGTGCGCCGTCGTCGAACATTTGCGCAACGGTGAAATTGCCCAGCAATCCGGTCGCATAATACAAGTTCACTTTATTAAGTCCGCTGGCATGCGAAACGGTCGTTTGGATGTTGGCCACTTCATTGGCCGTCGGAATCGTGTATTGCGCCATCGCGCTGTTGTAATACGGCGCCGAAGCAATGACCGGCGCCACTTGTGCCACTTCGGTGTTGTTCATGAGGTAATTGCGGCGGTTGGCCACAATCGTTTTCAAGGCCGGGACACCGCTGGTGTATTGGGCAGTCGTGTAAAGTTTCTTTGGGTCGGCGGCAACGAGCGCGCTGATTTGTGTGTTGATTTCGTCGATGATCGCATTGGCGTTGGCCGTCGTGAACGTTTCGTTCAAAATGGTGCGGTAATGCGCGAGATAGCGTTGGCGCAATTCAGGAATCGTCAATAATTTATTGAGCAACGGATAATTGGCATTCGTGACATTTTTGAAAGGCGTCCAACTCGTCGCGGCAGCACTTTCGAAAAGTAGAGTTTCCGTCGTATTCGAGCGGGGTCGTGCGTCCGGTTTCGGGTTCGTAATACACATAATAATCCATCTTGCCTTTCATGACATAGCTGTCGTCATCGGTGAAAATATTTTCGGCAGCCAGGAACCACAACGCGCGGTCGATGTCGATTTTGGTCTTGGTGTTGGTCGTCCAGTTGGCTGCGGTTGTCGTATTGAGCGCCTGGCAGGCATCGACGAGTTTCTGCCACGGATACGAAATATCACTTGACTTCAATGAATAGTAGTTTTTATACGCCAACGTATCGGCGCTGATGTAGTTGAGTCCGGCCGTACCGTCGCCCCAGCCACCGCCAGGTCCGCCACCGGTTTCTTCATTGGTCGCCCGGAAACGTGCGCCGTCGTTGCTTTGGAACCACTGCTCCAGATAGGTTTTGTCCAAGGACTGGATGTTCGGATAGATGCCCCAATCCTGGTTGTTCAGGTACAGATGGATGTAATTGGCCTTGGCGATCGGGATGTATTTGCGCGCCATACGGCAGTACAACACCTCGCGCATGAACGTAGCATCCTGGTGCGCGTTGTTGAATTTGAAGTTCTTGTACCCCATCACGTTTTGGTCCTCGGTCGTGAATTCGGTATCGACTGCAAATGATTTTTTTTGGGAATTCCCGATGGTCGTATAAGAAGTATTGCCACGGAAGCGCACGCCCACATTCGGGTAAGCCGTTCCATCGACGATCATCTCGGCCGGTATTTCGGTTTCACTCTCGTAATTGGCCGTCAACAATGCCCAATAATTGGCCTGGGCAAAATTGAGGTACACATCGCGTACGACGGTGCGGTCGTACATTCCGGTCGGCGCCTGTCCGCCGGTAAACAAGGTGCGCCCGTCTTCGGAATAATAGAGCTCCGACGGAAGCGATTGTGCCGATGACATTGCTGCAACCAACACCGTGATCATAAAATAAATTTGCTTCATTTTGACTATTAGTTAGGCGTCAAAACTATTAAGCCGATTTGGGTTGGCGAAAAAAAATAGGTGAATGCGGCAATTTCTGCGGTAAAATTTTTTGTGTGAATTGTTGATTTTCAGCACCTAACAGATTCACCTCGGAAAAGCGGCCATTTGTCGCAATTTTTTCCTTACTTAGGCATTAATCGATAGTTTTGTCGCAGCACAATCGTTATGTCGAACACTACACGCAACTACACGCTTCACATCCTCTGGATCACGGTTTTCCTGAGCATCCCGATTTTTACCTCGCCTGATTTGGGCCAGCACATGTTTGAGGTCACCGGATTCAAGCGCAATTTTTTGAGCTATTTCCTGCTCGTGGTTTTCTTCTACCTCAATTACTACATCTTCATTCCGAAATATTATTTCCCGAAACGGTATTTCCTATACGGCGCCTTCGTATTTTTCTGTTATGCGATGATTGTGGCGATTCCCGATTTTTTCTTCCCGATGAAATTCATGGGACCGCCGCCATTTGGACCCGGTCATTTCCCCGGAGACCATCCCCCGATGGGGCCACCGCCCGACAGCATTTTCGGCAAACCCGAAGGCGGCTCGATTTTCCAATTTTTATTGGTGTTGATTTTGTCGATCATGTTGCGCACGCGAAACCAACTGCGCATGCTCAACAGCGAAAAACTCAAGGCCGAGGTGTCGTATTTGAAAGCGCAGATCAATCCGCATTTCTTGTTCAACACCTTGAACAGCTTGTATGCGCTCACGATCCAGAAATCGGATGCCGCGCCCGATGCCGTCTTGAAATTGTCGAACATGATGCGTTATGTCGTGACCGAAAGTTCGAACGAACTCGTGCCTTTGGAAAAAGAAATGAATTATATTTCGGATTACATCGACATGCAGAAGCTGCGCATTTCAGAGGAAGACAATCTCGATTATACCATTGCCGGAAGTCCGAAAGGCCATAAGATTGCGCCGCTGGTTGTGATCCCATTCATCGAAAACGCGTTCAAATACGGCGTCAATTCGGAAGAAGACTGGCACATTTCGATTGCGATTGAAATTCGCGAAAAGGAGTTTATCTTAGTGGTCAAAAACAACAAGGTGCGCGTGAACATTTCGGATGCCGAGGCGACTGAACAGGGCATTTACAACACCCAGCAAAGACTCGAGATCATTTATCCCGGGCAACACGAACTGACGATCAAAGACGAACCAAAAACGTTCGACGTTCACCTCAAAATCAACCTGTCATGATTCGAGCGATAGCCTTAGACGACGAGCCGCTGGCCCTTAAAGTGATTGAAAGTTTCTGCGAACGCGTGGGCTACATCCACCTCGAGAAGACCTTTACCAAGACGGCCGAGGCACACAAGTATCTGCGCAAGCAACCCGTCGATTTGATTTTCCTCGACATCCAGATGCCGACGCAGAACGGGATGGAATTCTATGCCGACATCGAACAGAATGTCCAGGTGATTTTTACGACCGCCTTTAGCGAATATGCCGTCGAGGGGTTCAACGTCAACGCAACCGATTACCTGCTCAAGCCTTTTTCATTTGACCGTTTCGTTCAGGCGACCGGCAAAGTCAAGCACATCCATGACTCCAGAAACCAAGGGCAAACTGCCGAACAATACCTGTTCATCCGCGCCGATTACAGCCTCAATAAGATCCTGATTTCGGATATTTCGTTTATCGAAGGGCTCGACGATTACCTCAAGATCCACATTTCGGGTCAGAAAACCATTGTCGCGCGCATGACGATGAAAACGATCCTCGAAAAACTTCCGGCGACCGAATTTGTGCGTGTACACCGTTCATTCATCGTCCCGATTTCCAAAATCGACAAGGTGCGCAACAAGATCATCTACATCGGCGAGGAAGAAATTCCGCTCAGCGCGAGTTATGAAGCGGCCTTTTTGGGGATGATCGGGAAGTAGATTTTGATTGCCGATTTTTCCAGGTTCCTTCTTTTTATCGAACAACTAAAAGTTTAACAATATCTACAGATTTTCTACTTTGAGATACCAATATTATTCCATTGGGATATACTTTCATTGCCCCCTTCCCTAGAAGCGAAGCTATTTATTTTGCACATCAGTCCATTACAGACCCGAGCCCAAAGGGCGAACTGTACGAAGTAAAAAACTGTAATTTCACGAACGCATATGCATTTCCCTTTTCGTGATTCGATTTTTTTTTTTACAAACATTTAAGAAAACGCCCGCTTTTACCGCACAAAATTCCGCATTGGCCTCATAAATTTTTCCGCCTGATCCCCCCTTTATACTTTTATCCCGAACTTAAAATTGACCTGCCATGGAACGGAAAGATTTTTTAAAAGGATTGGGATTGATTGGCCTCGGGACTGCTGCCCTGCCGATCATCAATGCGTGCAACAGCGACGACGACAACAACGACAACAACGTGCCCAACGGCATGGGCAGCGAAACCTGTGACAGTGCGACGACGCCATCGGAAACCGAAGGCCCTTACCCGACGCATTCGCCAAATTCACTCGTCATCAGCGACATCCGCAGCGACCGCCAAGGCATCGACCTGACCGTCCACATCGATGTGGCCAATACTTCCGGAACCGCCGTGGCCGGTGCGCTGGTCGACATCTGGCATTGCGACAAGGATGGCAATTATTCGGAATACAGCGGTTTTACTTCTGCGCATTTCCTACGCGGACGCCAAGCCACCGGCAACAACGGAAGGGCAACCTTCCTGACCAAATTCCCGGGTTGGTACAACGGACGTTCGACACACATCCATGTTCACATTTACAACGCTTCGGGGCAATCGTTGCTCGTGACACAGATCGCTTATCCCGAAGGGGCCGAAAGTGTCGTGGCCACCGTCAATGCCTCACCCGAAAATGGCTACACCAAAGGCATGACCGGCTACACTTACAATGCCGCCGATGGGGTGTTCAGCAATTCGTACCAATGCGAAACCTGTACGATTTCCGGCAGCATCGCCGAAGGATATGTCCAGCAAAGCACCATTATCGTCAACGCCTAAACCCATGACAACGATGCAGCAGCAGATCCAGATTTACAAAGCCGATCTTCGCGGATGTACCGAATCGGAAGTATTCAGAAGGCACGCGACCCTTAATTTTGGGGATTACAAGGAATCGTCGCGCGAGCCTTTTGGCCTGCTGTTGGCATTGAACGACGAAACGCTCGGGGCCGGCAATACCATTTTCCGCCACATCGAAGAAGACACCGATATTTTGATCCTGCCTTTGGTGGGCGGGCTCATTTTCCGCGACAGCTTTGGCAATGAAGAAACCATCGGCACCGAACAGCTCGCGCTATTTTCGGGTGAAAAAGGCAATGCCTACCAATTGACCAATCCGTATAAAAAAGAGTTGGTCAATTATTTGCAGATTTGGATCAAGGGCAGCGCTGCTGATTTCAAGCCGGGTTCTTCTTTGTATGATTTTGATTTTGCCAAACGCAATACATTGGTTCCGATTTTTGGAAACCCCGCAGCGCTGCAACCGCATTCGCAGGCATCGGGATCCATCGGCCTTTTTGACGGAAGAAAAGAAGGTTCGTACACTTTGCGCCAACCCGACCACGGTTTGTTTGTATTTGTGCTCAACGGTGCGTTCGAATGCGACAACCGGCTCATCGAAAGCCGCGACGCGCTTGCCATCGTCAATTCGCAAACGATTGACTTCAAAGCCTTGTCCGAAAATGCGATGCTGCTCGTGATGGAAATGCCATTGCATGCGTAAAACATTGGCATTCACCTCATAAAACACCGTTTTAGCCTCTTATTTTTTTTCAACCCGATTCAACTTTCTAGTTTTGAATCGATTAACCTGACTATTTATGGAACGAAAAGTATTTTTAAGAAACAGCCTCGGATTCCTGGGCATGGCAGTCGCCGCACCTTCATTGTTGCGCGCCAAACCGGCCAATGAACCAAATAACGAAGAAGCACTGGTGTGCAGCGTGACCAATTCGGAAACCGCCGGGCCATTCCCGACGCATACGCCGTCTTCATTGGTAACCGCCGATATCCGCAGCGACCGTACGGGCGTTCTGTTCAACATCGGCATTACGGTCCTCAATACGAACAATGCCTGCAATCCTTTGGCCGGTGCGCTGGTCGACATCTGGCATTGCGACAAGGACGGCAATTATTCGGAATATGGCGGAACGGGCATGCAGCCCACCAACTACACCAATTACCATTTCCTGCGGGGCAGACAGACGACCGATGCCAATGGGCAGGTCAACTTTATTTCTATTTTCCCGGGTTGGTATACCGGACGGGCGACACACATACACGTCCACATTTACAATGCCTCGGGGCAATCCTTGCTCGTCACGCAGATTGCTTTCCCGGAAGGAACCGGAAGTGCCGTGAGTCTTGTCAATGCTTCGACCGAAAATGGCTACACCAAAGGGATGACCGGCTATACCTACAACGCTTCCGACAATGTATTTTCGGACGGTGTGACCAATGAAATGTCGGCGATTACGGGAAGTGTGGCTGCGGGTTATTCGTTGACCCACACGATCAATGTCGCCGGACCTACGCTTGGTTTGGACGATTTGACGGCAGGCAAAAATTCGGTCGGGCAAAATTACCCGAATCCGTTTACCGACCAAACGACCATTCCGCTGGGTCTTTCATCGGCCTCGACCGTCAGCATCCAAATTTTTGACCTCAACGGCAGAGCAATCGGAAACACCATTACCAATGAACTGGCCGCGGGAAACCAAGCCATCACGCTTGACCGGGCGCGTCTTAGACTGAGCAGCGGCTACTACATTTACAAAGTAAAAATCGAAAATGCGGATGGTGTTTTTAACCTCAACAGAAAAATGATCGTGGGCTAAGTCCTTGAAAATTCACCTCTTAAAATTTCCCTTTTACCTCAATTTTTTTTTCGGCCCAATCAAATCGGCTAGTTTTACACCGTTGTGTTTTTGTCATCAACTATTTTTGTTGGAAAAATTTTTGATTGATTGATTATTTTTAGTTGGTTGTTTAAAAAGAGGGAAATTGATTTCCCTCTTTTTTATTTATCTTTATTGTTATGCAAAATGCAAAAATCAGACTGGCTTACCGAATTGTTATCGACGCAAACTCCTCCCTGCTTTGGGACCAATATGTGTTCGAGGATACCTACCACGAATACCTGATGCAACACCAATTGTACAATTCGAAGGAACTTCCCAAACCCACTTTCCGCGAATTGCTGCACGAGAACGAGAAAGCCGATAAATTGCACTACCTCGTGGGCATTGCCGCCCATGGTTACATCCAACAGCTTCAGGGCAAACTGCACCGGGTACCGGACAAACTGGGCAGGAACTTTTTCCCTTTCGAAAATTACCAGCTTGACATTGTCAATACCGACATCAAGGACCGCAGCAAGCACAAAATCGGGCTGACGTTCTTTTCGCCCGTACTGGCATTGATCGATACGGTTGACGATTGTTATTTGGTATCGCAAAGCCTGGAAACCGGCGTGGGGATTGAAACGACGATGTTTGCCTTCCAGCCCAACCTGGCCGTTTGTTATTACGAAAAATAACACATTCACCGCAAAAATTTCGACTTTGGCCTCATTTAACTCTTATTGCTGTTGTATTTGACAGAAAATCAATTATATTCGCAGGCTAAATTTTCAAATCCATACCTGATGAAAATCAACTTTACCCAAAAAGCAACCTTGCTTTTACTCCTGCTGGGCACGGCTTCATTCGCGCAGAACGGCAGAAAAGTTTTCGGAAAAAATGTAGAGAGCATTAACCCTGTCAATGGGAAAATCCGTTGTGTGTCTTCCGAATACGAAAAATCTTTACAGGAAAAATACCCGCAAAGGGCCAGCTCCCAAGAATTCGAAAACTGGATTGCGCCCAAAGTGGCCCAGGTCAAACAGCAAATGGCCAGCGCACGTGGCATTGATGCCGTAGTCACCATTCCGGTGGTCGTCCACGTGATCCACAACGGTGACGCCGTGGGCAGCAACGAGAACATTTCGGATGTCCGCGTACAATCACAGATTACGGTACTGAACCAGGATTTCCGCAAAATGCTCGGCACGCCGGGTTACAACACCAATGCTGTAGGAGCCGATGTGGAAATACAGTTTTGTCTGGCGCAAAGAAAACCGGACGGAACCGCTACCAACGGGATCAACCGTGTACAACGCACACCCGCAAGCTATGCTTCTGAAAGCAGCGTAGAAACGATGAAGGCGGCAACCCAATGGGACCCGACACAATACTTCAACATCTGGGTGGTCTATTTCAGCGATAGCTCAAGTGCCGAAATGTATGGCGTTTTGGGGTATGCCCAATTCCCAAGCAATTCTGGCCTTGGCGGCATGGCACCCAATGGCGGTTCTGCCAATACCGATGGGGTCGTGATCGATTACCGTTGTTTCGGAACGTCTACACTGGCGCCATCTTCGAACTATTTCGACGACTACGACAAAGGACGTACGGCTACGCATGAAATCGGGCATTGCTTCGGACTCATCCACATTTGGGGAGACAACGGCTCTTGTACGGTGAACGCTACCGACAGCGCCAAAGATTTTTGCCCGGATACCCCGGCACAGGCTGAAGAACACTACGATTGTACATCGACCTACAACACTTGTCCATCTGCCCCAGGCAATGACATGACGGCCAACTACATGGATTACACCAACGATACCTGCATGAATATTTTCACGCTCGACCAGAAAGCGAGAATCCTTGCCGTGTTGCAAAATTCACCAAGACGTTCAACGCTTCCGGCCTCTTTGGGTTGTCAGCCGCCTTCATTGGGCACTTCTTCGTTCGAGTTGCTCGAAAGGCATGAACCTGTCTCCGAATCCGGCCAACCAATTCGTAACACTGAACATGCCAACCGGAAACGATTTGCCTGAAGCTTACACAATTTACAACAGTTTGGGTCAGACTGTGGCTTCACAAAAAGTACAAAGCACTTCCAATTTGACGATCAATACCTCGTCATTTGCTAACGGAGTGTACTTCATCCGTGTGACCAAAGAAAACGCATCAAAGACTTTACAGTTCATCAGGAACTAATTTGCGAGCAGACAAACGATAAAAGCGGGATTAATTTCCCGCTTTTTTTATGTCCGTAGGATTCGATTTCCAGATGAATCCGTCGAGCAGGTAATGGGTGAATTGCGGTACCGTGAGCAAAGGCACGAGCAAAAATTGCCATTCGAACAATTGCAGATCGGCCAATGAAAATTGTTCTTTCCAGACCAAAATTTCCCAAAGATATTCCTCAAAAAAAGCGATACCGAGTAAAATCGCGATGTAAAAAACCAAGCCTTTCCATTGCTTGAAATGGTACAACGGGCCGATTTCCTGCGACGATTTTCCATCAATTTCCTTGAGATAGATGAGTGCCATGTACGGAATGCCGTGCGAAACCACATTGAGCAGGGTAAACACCAGATCGTTGTTGAAATGGACGATGCCAAAATACCACGAAAGCGCCGTACCGACGATGATGGCATTTTTGGGGATGTTGAAGTAATGCAATCGGATGGATTGGTACATGGTCCGGATTGCGTAAAAAACCATCACGCCGCAATACACCCAACCCAAAACCGTAAGCAGTTGCCGGTTTTCGAGGCGCCAAAATTCATTGGGCACAAACCAGTTGAACGCACGTGGCGATGATAAAAACCAATACAGCATCGGATAGCCCGTCGCCGAATAAATTACGATATTGTCGATCCAGATGTTGGCCTTCGTTTTGGGTTCCTTGCGCGCATACAGTCGCATGAATCCGTATTGCTGGCGGATGAAATGAAATACCGCCACATAAGCCAAAACCGACCAAAAGACCTGGCTTCCGAAACCAAACAACACCATCCCGACAACCAGGCAAACAATCGGCAATGCAATCAGCAATTTCCGCCTTTTTTGGAATTCGGCCGGCACGAGATAGGTCTTGAACAAAGTCGCGTACACATGCGCCACATCCACAAACACGATCAGGAACAACCAAGTGTAGAACGAATAATCGTTTTCGATTTCGCGCAACCAGCCCTGAAAAACAAACACGATCGCCACGACCAAAAATGACGGCGACAAAATAAACAGGCTGTCGGTTTTGGCCTTATGAATCCAGGGTTGTGTCATGCAAAATGTGGTTTACGACGGCTATGCCTTGGTGGAACGCCTCCTCAAAAATAGAAATCCCCGACAAATCGGAATGTGCAAAATAAATACAACCGTCAATGGGTTGGGCGGCCAACTGTCTTGCCTGTCCAAATAAAAATCCCGGAACCGCACTGATCATGCCATGTCCGAGCAGATGCAGCTCGATCGATTCGGTTAATTTTTCGATATCGGGATGTGCACGCCTTAAATCGTCGAATACGAAGCGCTTCCAATAATCGGCTTTCTTGAGGTACAGGTTCCGCCTGCTTTTGGGAATATCGCCCGTGGAAAAACTCGCGTAATAGGTAATCACCTTCCTGGGCTGCAATTGCGCAAGCGACTGGTGCTGGTCATAGATGTATCCCAATCCCTTGGCGCCATAGATCACATTGTCCCAACACAACGGATAGCTGTAATTGTCGGGCAGATCAGAAACGGTCAACGTCGCGAGCAACCAAGGCGCGTAGTGGAACTGCCGGGCGATGGTCTTGCGGTTTTGCAAAAGGTATTGGTTGACAAACTGCGGCGTGGCCAGGATCACCTTGTCGGCGAGGATTTCCACCGATTGTTTGCGGACATCGTCGAACGCTTTGACGATGGCTTTTCGGTTATCCGAACGCACTTCATACACCAAATGGTTTTGCAGGGTTTTGCCATGGGTGTATTTCTTCAGGTGCGACGCGAGCCGGGCATTGCCTTCGGGCCAGGTCAGTACATTGTCGTTGGCATGCGCCGCCGAATTGTGTTTCCTGCCCGCAAAATAATGGATGCCCGCCCAGGCCGAAATATAATCGATGCCCAAACCGAAATCGTCGCGGCAGCAATAATCGACATAATCGAGCAAAGGTTGGACGGTGAATTGGTTCTGGTCGAGCCACTGCTTCATCGTCCATCGATCGAAACGGCGAATGTCGGCATCCGATGAAGATTGGTCCAACGGAATATCGAACCAGTATTTGCCGTCTGGCCCCCTGCCCTTTTGGTAAAAATCCATCTGGGCAAAGAACCGTTTGAACGCATCATTTTCGGCAACCGAATGGCCAAATTTGGGTTCGAGTCCTTCCTGCCAACTGTTTTTGTAAAACAACCGCTCGTGTGGCGAAAAGGTCAGTTGCTGTTCGTCGAAAACAAGGAAGCCGTCCTGGTAGCCCGTGATGATTTTTTCCTCCTCAAGAAATCGGAGCAATTCGGCATCCTCGCGGTTCGGCAATGGCAAATAATGCGCGCCGAGCGGATATTTGGAATATTGGTTTTCTCCACTGGACGAATTGCCGCCGACATGGTCTTCGAGTTCGAGCAACAGAAAATCGGAAATGCCTTTTTTGGTGAGTTGACGCGCCGCACTGAGTCCCGAAATACCACCGCCTACAATCAGGTACGGAATGCGGATTTGCGAAACGGGCTTGGGGAAATCGGGCGAGCGCAAACGGTGCCCGAGCAAATGATTGGTCCCGGTAAGTTTGATGAGCAAGGTCACGACCTTTTCCTTGCACGCCTGAACCAGTGGTGCCAACAAAATCGCCGCTGCTATGCCCTTGAAGAACGTCCGGCGTGAATTATAGTTTTCCCCATTCTTCATCGAAATAGCGCACTAAAATCTGGTTGTCGAGCCGGTTGACCTCGATGTCTTTCGAGACCATGTCCTTGGAAAAATAGTTCAGTTTCCCGAAATCGTAATTGTAGAAACGCAGTCCGTCTACTTTGCGGTGAACCGTATGGAAATCGGTGGCCGGGTTGTTCGAGGCAATCGTAAAACCCCATTCGCCGAACGACGGCACATAGGCGTGGTAGGCATCGACTTGGGGGAAAATCTGTTTCATCGTCTGGTTGATGCACCAAAAGGATTTGGGTGCGAAATAAGGCGAGGTCGTTTGTACGACCACTATCGCATCGGGTTTGAGCAAATGCTGCAACGTATGGTAAAAATTGACCGAGTACAATTTGCCGAGGCTGTAATTCGACGGATCGGGAAAATCGACCACGACCACATCGTATTGTTCCTTCGCTTCGCGCGCCCAGATGTAGGCATCGCTGTTGCGCACCGTCACTTTGGGGTTGTTGAGCGCGTTGTGGTTGAATCCGGTCAGGATCGTGTTGGTTTCGAACAGTTTGGTCATTCCTGCATCGAGATCGACAAGCGTCACTTTTTTGACGCTCGGGTATTTGAGGATTTCGCGTACCGCCAATCCGTCTCCGCCGCCCATCACGAGTATGTTTTCGGCCTGCCTGGCCATCGACATCGCGGGATGCACGAGCGCCTCGTGGTAGCGGTATTCGTCGGCCGAACTGAATTGCAGGTTGTTATTGAGGTACAAACGGTAATCGCTTTTGTTGTGCGTCAACACGATGCGTTGGTACGGTGTCGTATGCGAATAGATGATGTTCTCGCCATAGAGCTTGCCCTCGGAATATTCCAAAATGGCAGGCGAGAAAATGAAAACGCCCAACAGCAGTACAAAAGAAGTGATGGCCTTGACCTTCAAGACCCAAGGTTTGCGCAGTTCATTTTCGAGCAGGAAACACAACACGATCGCGATACTGATGTTGACCATCCCGAAAAACAATGAGGTGCGCATCACGCCAAGGTACGGCACCAAAACGAGCGGAAACAAAATCGAGGCGAGCAAGGCCCCAATGTAATCGAACGTGAATACATTCGACACCAGATCGCGGAAAGCGACCCTGTCCTTGAGGATGTTCATGAGCAGCGGGATTTCGAGCCCGACGAGGCAACCCGTCACGAACACCAAAAAATAGAGAATGAACTGGAAATAACTGACGCTCTCGAACAGCAAAAATAGCACGACCGAACTCAATCCGCCGACCAGTCCTACCAAAATCTCAATCTCGACAAACGTATTGAGCATGTGGCGTTTGAGGAACTTGGCAAAATAGGAACCGACGCCCATCGAAAACAGATACACGCCGATGATGAAAGAAAACTGCTTGACCGAATCGCCCAAAAGATAACTCGCCAAAGTCCCCGCGACGAGTTCATAAACGAGCCCGCAGGTGGCGATCGTAAAGACGGCCAGCAGCAAAAGGAATTCGAACCTTAGGATTTTCCTACCCATGAATGGCGGCGCTGATGATCATCGAAAGCCCAATGATAAAGGCCCCGAGCACCACAGCCAAGGCTACGTTGTTCTTGTCTACGATTTCTTTCCATGTATTTTCGGGTGTGATCTTTTCTATGATCAGATAGCCGATGAGCAAAATCATGATGCCCAGGAAAGCAAACAATAACGAATTGACGATGGGTTTTAAGGAGAGCATGTCCATAATAGCTGATTTAAATTATTTGTGATAAAAGCGGTTGACCGAGGTACGGCCATGTGGATTGGGGTTGTAATTCTCGGTCTTCTCGCAGTCGCACATGCGGTTGCCCGTGTAGGTGAACACCAGAAATGTGGCATAAAAAGCCAATCCGACGACAATAAGCCACACATTTTGCTTGATGAAACTGATGATATCTTCCATTTATTCTTCGTAAGGTGAATAATCGCTTTCCGACCAGCGTTTCTTTTCAAAATTCAAATTGAGCAGGTACAGGATCAATAAGGTTACCCCCATTATAATGATCGGGAACCAGGCGTTCCACATCGACGGGTTGTTCCAGATGGCCTTGACCTGCATGTAATTGTTCGAGCCGTTTTCGGGCGCCCACATTGGCGTGACGATCAGGTGGTATTTTCCGGCCGTGACCCCACACAGTTGCAGGGTTTCCGATTTATCGCCTTCGCTCCAGCTTTCGCCGCCTTCGTAACCGTGGTAATATTCGACATCCTTGTTGGCGTAGACTTCCTCGTTGGTCAGTTCATTGACAAGCGCCACATCTACGTTGAGCCATGAATTGTCGATGTCCGAATCGACAACGACCGTGAGCGGGGCCGAACCGCCCTGCAACGTAAACGGATTGCTCACAAATTGCCTGTTGTTCGAATCAGTAATCGTGAAAGTGGTTTGCATGACCGTTTCTGCCCTGCGTCCACTGTAAACAAACATATGGGTCACGAAAATCAAAATGGCCACCGAACAAAGTATGATGGCCGCGCTGCGCAAATTGACCAAAAACGGCTGCACGATTCCTGTGCCTACTTTCATGTGCATCGGTCTTCCCAAACCGAAAGCCTTCATGACTTCCCTACGGCTGATGTGTTCCCCAAAGAAAGTCACTTCTTCCTTGCCCATGCGTTCGATCGAAACAATAAAAGGCGGGTTGATGTATTCGATCACGAACACGCCGCCGTCCAACGCCAATTCGACATCAAAGAAACCTTTCGCGCCTACAATATCCACTTTGGTGTGGTGGTAGAGCCGCATGCGAATGTCATCGTGCGTGAGCAATCGCGGCCGGTTCCCGACTTCGTATTTTTCGGGTACTTCCTCGAGAAAAATCCAATGCTCCTCGCTGTCGGACAAATAACGAAAATTCCCCGAAGCGTCCTGGAGCGTGTATTCGGTCCAATAAAAACTGCCATAGGCTTTCTTGACGATGATGCCGACGACGGTATATTCGGTGCCTTTCAAAGTACCTTTTTGGCCCACCTCGAGTCCTTTGGAAAAACTCGTCTGGTGCTGCAGTTTCTTGCCCGCATACACCAGCAACCCATTTTGGTTGGTCCTGAAGACCGACTGGCAATTCGGGCAAACAAAGTGCTTGACCTCGAAAGCGACGTCCAATTTGGTAACGGTATGGCAATGGGAACAAGGTACTTCCATCAGCGTTCAATTTCAAAATCCTTGAGGACGGTGGCTTCAAAATAATCGATGTACGAAGCCATCACCGATCTCACTTTTTCCGAATTGTCCTGCAAGTAATTGCACAGGTACACATCCAAAGTCAACTGCCCAAACTCAGGCCAGGTATGGATGCAAATGTGCGATTCCTTGAGGCAAACCGCAATCGTAAAGCTGCGGTTGTCGAAATCGTGCACGACAAGCCCCACCTGCTCCAAACCGAATCGCTCGAGCACTTTTTGCGTAAATTCCACAAAAGCCTGGCTGTCGGTCAACTTCGCGGCATCGTCTACCTGAAGCGTAACCAATTGGTGCAAACCGGGTGAATAAGGGGTTGGGTTCATGGGGTTGGTCCTTCGAATAGGAAGCGAATGTAAGTATAATTGCGCGATAAAAAAAGAGAACCGCTTATCCTGCCGACAATTTAATATTCGGGCGCGAGCTCAATCTCCAAACCTTCAAGGTTCTCGGTAATCTGGATCTGGCAACCCAGACGGCTGTTCGGTTTGACGTTAAACGCCTCCGACAGCATCGCTTCTTCGTCATCGCCTTTTTCGGGCAATTCGACGTCGTTCAAAATATAGCATTGGCAAGACGCACACATGGCCATGCCGCCGCACACACCAATCGTTCCTTCGGGCGCAATTTCATAGGCTTTGCACAATTCCATGAGGTTCATCGCCATATCGGTCGGCGCTTGTACTTCGTGAAGGTTTCCTTCGCGGTCGGTGATTTTGATTGTTACGTCCATGATGCAAAAGTAATTTTTTAGGAGCTATTTCCCGCTTTCCGTTGCAATCTTTTTGGCTCATACTTCGCCAAAAAGGATTTTCACTGCAATCGGGGCTATGCTGCCGCAAGCTTTCTTTTGTCTGGCAACAAAAGAAACAAAAATGCCCGGCGCTCGATTGCTCGACGACCTGCCAGTTTTTGATGGCTAAAGCAAATGAACTCGGCTGCGCCTCAAACAGCATTTGCTTTAACGCCATCTACAAACGGCAGGTGCCCGCCTGCGCAATCAAAGCGCGCAACCTCACGAAGAACGTTTGTGTAGAATTGAAATTCTCTTTCCGCTTTGTACCGAAAATCGTCCTATTTCCGAAAGAAATTCTTAGGAGGATTTTTGGCGCTTTGCAAAAAGCCAAAAATAAAATATGAAATTACCGACTGGTGCGACTTCGAATTAGAATCGTAAAAAACAACGAACGGAATAAGCGGCAGCGTACCTGGAGTTGAGCCCAAAGGGCGAACGGCTTGGTACGCGGAGCGTTTCCTGAGGTAGTTTTTGAGATTCTAATTTGGGAGCCTCGCCTTTTTGCAATCCCGACGCTTCGGGACGGCGAGGCAAAAGTTGAGAAGCCCACCGCAGCGAAAACAAAAAAGTCCGGTGCAAACCGGACTTTAACAAATATAAAAAAGAAGATTAATCTATAGATTTCACCACCGCTTTCTCCGCTTCTTTCCGCGTCCCATCAAACCCATCAACCCCCGAAACCGTCGTGTATTTCATCACGTACTTTTTCCCTGGGTTCATGCGCTGGTACACGCTCTGGCACATCAAGGTCGCTTCGTGGAAACCGCACAAAATCAGTTTGAGTTTACCCGGATAGGTGTTCACGTCGCCGATGGCGTAGATACCCGGAACGTTGGTTTGGTAATCGAGCGAATTGTCGACCTTGATCGCGTTTTTCTCGATTTCGAGTCCCCAATTGGCGATTGGGCCCAGTTTGGGCGTGAGTCCGAACAACGGGATCAGGTAATCGGTTTCGATTTTCTGGTGCGCGCCTTCGATGTCGATGTCGATCGATTCGAGGTGTTCGGCGCCGTTGAGACCGACGACTTCGGCCGGCGTAACGAGTTTGATCTTTCCTGCGTGCTTGAGTTCCTGTACTTTCTCGACCGAATCGAGCGCGCCGCGGAATTCATTTCTTCTATGGATCAAAGTCACTTCGGAAGCCACGTTCGACAGGAAAATGCTCCAGTCGAGTGCCGAGTCGCCACCACCTGCAATCACGATACGCTTGTTGCGGAACTGCTCGGGGTTTTTGACGAAATACTCGACGCCTTTGTCTTCATAGAATTCGATGTCCTCGATGATCGGTTTACGCGGTTCGAAACTGCCCAATCCGCCTGCAATCGCTACCGAATTGCAATGGATTTTCGTGCCTTTGTCCGAAGTGACGATGAAGGTTCCATCCTCTTGCTTGTCGATGGTTTCGGCGCGTTCGCCCAAAGTGAATCCGGGTTGGAACTGTTTGATCTGTTCCATGAGGTTGTGGACGAGATCGCCGGCCAGGACTTCGGGAAATCCGGGAATGTCGAAAATCGGCTTTTTGGGATAGAGTTCGGCCAACTGTCCGCCCGGCTGCGGCAACGCATCGATGATGTGGCATTTGAGTTTGAGTAATCCGGCTTCGAATACGGCGAACAATCCGGTTGGGCCGGCGCCGATGATGAGTATATCGGTGGTAATCATTTATATTTTGGAATTTCGAAGTTCGAGATTCGTTAATCGGCTTTCGACATTTTGAATGACGAATATTAAACAACGAATGTCGAATATTGAACGGACGGTCGCGTTAGGGATTGCAGCGATTATCCTTTTTGTTCGAAACAAAAAGATAAAAGCGCAAAGCCCGGCCGCAGGCAACGCCCAAATGAGTTATGCAATATTGACAACGGTTTCGATCTGCGGCGCGAACTTCTTGATGGTCGTTTCTACGCCCGCCTTGAGTGTCATTTGATTGACGCTGCACGCGATGCACGCGCCTTCGAGGCGAACGGTGACATGCTTGTCGTCTTCGATCGAGATCAGCGTGATGTCGCCGCCGTCGGATTTGAGGAACGGGCGGATTTCTTCGAGCGCTTTTTCTACGTTGGTGGTTAATTCTTGTGTATTCATGTTTATGAATTTAAAGATTTAAAAATTGAAAGATTAAAAGATTTTGGAACCGATACGATTTTTCAATCTTTTAATCCTTTAATCTTTTAATTATTTCTTCTTCACAGCCGAACAGCCCGCCATTGTCGTGATCTTGATGGCTTCGGTTGGCGGTAGGTTTTCGTTTCTATCGACGACTTCCTGTACGATATTGCGCGTGAGTTCCTCGAATACCGATTCGATGACCGAGGCGGTTTGCAGCGCGGCCGGACGTCCGTAATCGCCGGCTTCGCGGATCGATTGTACGATTGGCACTTCGCCCAGGAATGGCACGTTTAGGTCATCGGCGAGGTTCTTGGCCCCTTCTTTTCCGAAGATGTAATATTTGTTGTTCGGCAATTCTTCGGGCGTGAAATAGGCCATGTTTTCGATGATTCCCAATACGGGAACGTTGATCGCATCTGACATAAACATCGCGACGCCTTTCTTGGCATCGGCCAAGGCCACGGCCTGCGGCGTACTCACGACTACGGCTCCGGTAATCGGCAATGCCTGCATGATCGACAAATGGATGTCGCCCGTGCCTGGTGGCAAATCGATGAGCATGAAGTCAAGCTGGCCCCAATCGGCGTCGAAAATCATTTGATTCAAAGCCTTCGAAGCCATCGGTCCGCGCCAAATCACGGCTTGACTCGGTGCGGTAAAGAACCCGATGGAAAGCATCTTGACTTCGTAGCTTTCGATCGGTTTCATTTTGGAACGGCCGTCGACGGTCGTTGAATTCGGTTTTTCGTTTTCGACGTCGAACATGATCGGCATCGATGGGCCGTAAATATCGGCATCGAGTACGCCCACGTTGAAGCCCATTTTGGCCAAGGTGACGGCTAAATTTGCGGTAACGGTAGATTTACCGACGCCGCCTTTTCCGGAGGCTACGGCAATGATGTTCTTGATTCCGGGAATGGCCTTGCCTTTGATTTGGTTCGGGTTTTCCTTTTCGGGTACTTCGACCTTGATGTTGACCTTGACCTTGATCTCGGGCGAATAGGTTTCGTGGATGAGTTTGCGGATGTCGTCTTCCGCGCGTTTCTTGATGTGCATGGCAGGGGTTGCAATCGTTAAATCCACCACTACCTCATCTCCGAAAGTCAGTACGTTGGTCACGGCGCCGCTCTCGATCATATTTTTTCCTTCGCCAGCAATGGTAATGGTTTCCAGTGCCTTGAGGATTTCTTTTCTGTCTAATTTCATAACTTTTTTTCTGTCTTTATTAAGACTGATTTCAGATTACAAATATAGGGTGAAAAGTTCACAAACAAATGCTAATGGATTGAATTTATTGATGGTTGAATTTTGCTGCTCAAACATCCCAAAACAAAATCAGCAGGCCGAAAACAACCTGCTGATTGACCCAATATAAACTAATAAACTAAACTCCTTATTCGTATTTGAGGTATTTGAGCACATCGATGCGCGTGGCCTGGTACGCCTTGCTCAATACGATGACGATCGTGAGCACACACAGCACGACGAATCCGATCAGGAACGGGACAGCCGTGATTTCGATGCGGTAGGCAAAATCCTCGAGCCATTTCTGCAGGATCATGAACGTGGGCACGAAAGCGACCAAGAATCCGATGATGCAGAACACCAGGTATTGTTTCGACAATTCCTTGAGCAACGATGCGGTTTCGGCGCCGAGTGTTTTGCGGATCGCGATTTCCTTCATGCGTCTTTCGATCGAATAGGACGCTAGCGCAAACAATCCGAACAACGCAATCAGGATCACGACGATGTTGAGCAGCGAGAACAGATTTTTCTGCTTGACGAATTGCTCAAAGGTGCGTGCAAAGGTCTTGTCGACGAAATCGTAGCTGAACGGGTATTCGGTATCGACCTTGCTGCCCCAGAATTTTTCGATCGAAGCGATGGTCTGGTCCATGTTTTCGGGATCGACCTTGACAAAAATATGATTCATGTTGCCCTGCATCCACGAGATGGTTTTGTAGTGGAAAAACATCATCGGTTGGATTTCCTGCTGCGGACCATTGATGTGGAAATCATCGACGATACCAACAATCTTGAGCTTTTTGTCGTTCCATTCGATTTCCTTGCCGAGCGGATTTTTCTCGCCCATCATCGCAAGCGCAGTTTTATTGACCATGATACTGTTGATCGTATCCGAGGCGATCTGCGGCGAAAACGCGCGGCCTTCGACGAGCTTGATCTTCATCATGTCGAGCATGTTGTAATCCATCGCGATGTTCTTGGCCTGGATGTTCGGGCCTTTTTTGTAACTGAATCCCGAGGACGAACTCGCGCCCCAGCCAAAATTGAACGCCCCGGCCGAAACATCCTGTACGCCCTTGATCTTGAGCAATTCTTGCTTGATCGTGGTATAACGTGTAAAATCTTCCTCATTCGGTTTGAACCTAAAATTGACATCGACCACCTGGGCGCCCCTGAAGCCCAAATCTTTGTTCGACATGAATTCGACCTGTTTGTAGACGATGTACGAACCGATGATGAAAAACGCCGCAATCGAAAACTGCAAAATCAGCATGCCGTTGCGCAGCCAAACGCCGCTTTTGCTTCGGCCGAAATTGCCCTTGAGCACTTTGAGCGACTCGAAATTGGCCACATAAATGGCAGGAAAAATCCCAGCCGTAACCAAAACGACGACAAAAATCCCAATCAGTTGCAGGTAAAACTGCGCGCCGACCATCGTCATTTGCTTGTTCAGGAATTCATTGTAATACGGCAGCGACAATTCGACCATCGCCAAGGCGAGCAAAATGGCAAACAACGTCATGAAGGTCGTCTCAAACAAAAATTGCCTGATGATGTTGCCCTTGCTGGCCCCGATGATTTTGCGTACGCCGACTTCCTTGGCGCGTTTGATTGCATTGGCCGTGGCCAGGTTGACATAATTGACAATCGAGAGCACCAAGATCAGCACCGACAGGCCGGCCATGATCACGAGAAACTGGTAATTGCCCACGCCTTCTGGAAATGCATTGTCGACCCTCGAGTGCAGACGCACCTGGGACAACGGCTCGAGATAGGAACGCAGACGGCCATATTTCTTGACGAAAGCCTCGGGCGTCATGCCTTCCTCCTTGGCATATTTGACCGTGCGGTTGAGATAGAAGGCATCCTCGATCCTTTTGGCGATCTTGTCGGCGTCGGCGGGATTTTTGACCTTGACCATCATCCCGAAGTTGAAATTGCCCCATTGGTCCAGGTTTCGCTTGAGGTTGTCCTCCATCAAGGTCACCACGGCTTGCGGCGCCACCGAAGATTTTCCAGGAATACGGTAGATGCCGGTTACGATGTGCGTCCAGTTGCCGCCGTATTGCACCGATTTGCCCATCGGGTCTTCGTCCCCGAAAATACGCTTGGCCGTTTCTTCCGAAAGCACGATGCCGTTTCCACCTTTCAAGGCCGTTTTAGGGTTGCCCTTGAGGAATTCGAACGGGAAATAATCAAAGAAGGTTTCCTGTGTATCGAATACCTTGTCGAGCATTTCCTTCTTGCCTTTGTAGGTGATCATCTCGCTGTAGTAGTTGGCCTGGTAGTAGCACAGGCTTTCCATTTCGGTGGCCGTACTTTTGAGTACCGGCCCGATCGGCGCGACGGTCATCGGCCACAACATGTTGTCACCCACGTCATTGACCACGATGAATACCTTGTCTTTTTCAGGGTTCCATTCATTATAGGAATGTTCCTCGTTCCAGAGCAGGATGGCGAAAATGATCCCGCCGATCCCGATGCTCAACCCCAGTATGTTCAGAATTGAGAACAGCATGTTCTGCCTCAATTGGTACACGAATATTTTGATCCAGTTGAAAATCATGACGGCAGTTGTTTTTTGTTGGGAACCAGTACGGTCCGTATCTCTTTCTTCATGCTACGCGACAAGGTATCCGCAACCGGTGTTGTCTTTTCGGTCTTGATTTCGGTGACCGTTTGCGCACCATCCCCATAAATTTGTCCGAACATCGTAGCCGCGGCGGCGGTAATGGTATAAATGACTTTTCCCATGGCTTAGTTTTTAGCGTCGATGAATACGTCTACGTTGCGTTGGTTTTTCTTCTCCGAAAAGACCACGCCGTCCTTCATATGGATCGTGCGTTGCGAAAACGAAGCGTCGTAATCCGAGTGCGTCACCATCAAGATCGTTGCGCCCTTGGCGTGCAGGTCGGTCAGCAGTTCCATGACCTCGTTGCCGTTTTTGCTGTCGAGGTTTCCGGTCGGCTCATCGGCGAGGATGATTTTGGGATCGGTCACCAAGGCGCGCGCGACGGCCACCCTTTGCTGCTGTCCACCCGAGAGTTGCTGCGGGAAATGTTTGAGCCGGTGCGCGATACCGAGTTTTTCGGCAATCGCCTCGACACGTTGTTTTCTTTCGGACGCCTTGACGTTGTTGTAGATCAGCGGCAATTCGATGTTGTCGAAAACCGACAGCTCGTCGATCAGGTTGAAGTTCTGGAAGATGAACCCGATGTTTTCCTTGCGCACGGCGGCACGGCCCTGTTCCTTGAGCCCGATCATTTCGTTGCCGAGCAAGTGGTAACTTCCGCCCGAGGCGCTGTCGAGCAATCCGATAATATTGAGCAGGGTCGATTTGCCGCAACCCGACGGCCCCATGATCGAAAGGAAATCGCCTTGGTTGATTTGCAGGCTGATGCCGTTGAGCGCCGAGGTTTCTACTTCTTCGGTGCGGAAAACTTTGGTGAGGTTGGAAATGGTGATCATATCGATTGATTGTTTTTTATTGCTGTCATTTATTGTTGGGTCCAGGTACAAGTATACGCGCCGACGGCCTGATTTCCTATAAAACGTACTTTGTATTCTTCGTACACATCGAGGGTCAGCGTGGTTTCTACCGATCCGCTTTTGGCAAAAGTCTTGGTGTACACCACTTCATCTTGGCTGTTGACGACGACCATCTTGATTGCGCCTTCGCCGATGGCGGTTTTGAAATCGAGTTTGATGTCGGTCTGCTTGTCGTACGCGATCAAGGTAACGAAGGTCTCGCCGTCGAATTCGCCAAAGGCTGCCTTGACCGAATTTTGCGCATTGACATTGGCCCAGGAATCCGAAGGCGGTGTCGCGAAATAGGTACCCGAAGCGTGGACTGCCCCGTGGAAATTGTCGTTTGGCCCGCCAATGGCGAAGGCATTTGTAGTCATTGCTAATAAAGCGATTGCGAAGGTTTTGATTGTTGATTTCATGATAATTGATTTTTTAATGTGATTGATTTTGACTGATTAGGTCTTGATGATTGATGTTGGTTGATTAGACCGTTTTGATTGATTTGATTGATGATTGAAACTTACTACTGATATTGATTGTGATTGATTGTGATTGATTGTGATTGATTTGATTGATAATGATTAATTGATTATGACTGATTAATTGAACTCCAAAATTTCCACGTCCTTGAAATCGGCATACGAAGAAGTGACGACTTTGTCCCCGGCTTTCAAACCGTCGAGCACTTCATAGTAATCGGGGTTTTCGCGTCCGGTTTTGATGGTCCTGCGCTCGGCCTTGTTGCCGTTGACCACAAAAATCCATTGGCCGCTGGTTTCGCTGTAAAATTGTCCCCTTGGGATCACGAGCACGGTTTCCTTTTCCGAAAGCGTCAGCTTGACCCCGAAACTCAAACCTTGCTGCAACGTCAATTGTTCTTTGCCGCTAAAGTTGAGTTCGACCTGGAAACGGCCGTTCTTGACTTCCGATACGACTTTGACAACCGACACCTCAAGCATTTGGCCTTTGTAGTCGACCTGTCCTTTTTGCCCGACGGCGATTTTCTGCAAGTAGAATTCATCGACATCGGCGACGAGTTTGTAGCCCGTCATCACATCGATCTTGCCGATGCTTTCGCCCGATTGGTAGGTTTTCCCGAGGATCGGCTCGAACGAGGTCAGGTTGCCCGAAGCCGGCGCCGTGATCAGGAAATTCTTTTTGTTGCTTCTCAAGATTTCGAGGCTTTTCTCCATCGTGGCGATCGAACGGTTGATTTGTCCGATTTGTACTTTATTCGATTGTTTTTCACGTTGGATGCTGAGCTGGATGTTGTTTTTGCGTTGTTCCTGGAACCGCAGGCTTTCCTGGATTGCGTTCCATTCGTTTTTCGAAATCACGCCTTTTTCGAATAACTTTTGATTCAAGTCATGGATTCGCTTCGCGTCGTTGTAATCGTGTTCGATACTGAGCAACTGCTGCGTCAATTGCAATTCCTGGTTGCGGATGTTGAGCTTGCCGGTGTTCAAGTTGTTCATCTGTTCGATGATGGCCGTTTCCTGCGTCATGTAATTGAGTTCGGAATTCGGGTTGTACATCTTGGCCAATGCCTGCCCTTTTTCGACACGGGTGCCGTTCTCGGCAAAAATTTCCTGAACCGATCCGCCTTCGACGATGTTCACGAGCATGGCGTTGAGCGGTTCTACGCGGGCCTGGAACACGGTAAAATCCTCAAAATTTTCCTTGGTGACCGTTTTCACAAGCAGTTCATTTGGGTTGACGTTGAGGCTTTTCTTTTTGGTGATCGAAAAATAAGCCGTGGTCGCAAAGGCCAAAAAAACAACCGCCGCTAGGGTAGCGTATTTAATTTTTTTACTTTTACTTTTGATTACGGTGTCCATGATTCTTAATTATTTTCGAATGCACCTTTAGCAATAGCGTGCCAGAAAAATATAAATTTTTAATTAGCTGATTTTCACTTATTTAAAAATAAATCCAAAATGGAGCAGTGTCCGATAATGAACAGTTTTTGTCCGGTAGTGGACAGTTGTAACCCATGAGAAAAAAACAAGCGTGTATTGTAGTGTGCGACGACCAGGAAGAAATCCAGTTCTCGGCCAAACTCATACTCAAAAAACACTTCGAAACCATACTGACCACGAGCCATCCCAAGCAGCTCTACCAATTCCTTTCCGAGCAAACCGTAGACGTGGTCATGCTCGACATGAACTACCGCATCGGCTTTGAGGACGGACGCGAAGGCATCCATTGGCTCAAGGAAATTGTCACGCATTCGCCGCACACCTGCATCATCTTGATGACCGCCTTCGGCAAAATCGAAACCGCGGTCGAAGGCATCAAGGTCGGCGCATTCGATTATGTGCTCAAACCTTGGGAAAACGAAAAGCTGCTGCAAACCGTAGAAAATGCGTTGGCCGAAAGCCGCCGCAGACAAAAAAAACCAGTTGATTTCGCTTCCGAAAAAGAATATTTCATCGGCACTTCGCCCAAAATCAAGCAGGCTTATTCGGTGGCCGAAAAAGTCGCCAAGACCGATGCCAACGTGTTGCTGCTCGGCGAAAACGGTACCGGAAAATTTGTGTTCGCCTCGCACATCCACCAGCATTCGACACGCAAGGACAAACCGTTCGTCCACGTCGATTTGGGCTCGCTGAGCGAAAATTTGTTCGAAAGCGAACTGTTCGGTTATGCGCGCGGTGCATTTACCGACGCGAAGGTCGACACGGCCGGACGTTTCGAAACCGCTTCGGGCGGCACGATATTTCTGGACGAGATCGGCAACATTCCGCTGCACCTGCAATCGAAATTATTGTCGGTGCTGCAGACCAAAACCGTTACGCGACTCGGCGAAAGCAAACCGCGGCCACTCGATGTGCGCATCATTACCGCAACCAACATCGATATCCACGGTGAGGTGCGCAAGAAACATTTCCGCGAAGATTTGCTGTACCGCATCAATACGATGGAAATCGTGATTCCGCCGTTGCGCGAACGCCAGGGCGACATCCGCTCGATGGCCGAATTCCTCTTGAGACAGACAGGCGAAAAATACAACAACGCCAACCTGACATTCGATGCGCACAACATCGAATGGCTCGACCGTTATCCGTGGCCGGGCAACATCCGCGAGATGGAAAACAAGATCGAACGCGCGGTGATTTTGTCGGACGGCAACCAGATTTCGGTATCGCAGCTCGACATTTTCGATTACCAGCCCGAACCGGACAACGACGAAAACGCTTTGTCGGATTTGGAGAAAACCGCGATCGAAAAATCGCTCGCCAAATATGCCGGAAACATCAGCAAAACTGCTGAAGAACTGGGTTTGTCACGTGCGGCTTTGTACCGCAGAATGGAAAAATACAACTTAAAATAAAGGCCACGAATTCACGATTATAATTTTAAAAATTCGTGAATTCGTGGCGAAACAAATAAATGAAATTCCACAACGCACTATTTGCCCGGGTTTTTTGGCTGCTGTTGCTTATCGCGACCGGCATTTTGCTGCTCGTGCAATCGTATCCGTACAGCGCAATTTTTATTTTGGTGGTTCTTTCGGCATTTTGCGCCGAATTGTATTTCTTTATCCGCAACCGCATGTTGTTTTACGACAAGACGATCCTGTCGATTTTGCACGACGATTTCTCCTCGAATTTCCCGGAAAATTTGCGCAAGGGCAATTACGAAAGCTTGTTCCAGTTGTACGAGACCCTCAAGAAAAAACAATACGAACAAATCTCGCGTGAGCAGGTTTTCACCTCGATCCTGAACAACGTAGACACCGCGATCCTGATCCTTAAAAAAGAAGGCGATGAATGGGATATTTTCCTGATGAACGCCTATTTTTCGACGCTGTTCGGCGTGCCCAAATACCGGCATTGGAAGTATTTGCGCGACAAATTGCCGTCGTTCTGCAACGAAATCGAACACAGTGGTTTTGAGGAAATGAAGACTTCGGTCGACATCAGGATCGACGAGCAGGAATTGCAGACGTTTTCGATCCAGACCTCGAAAACGCAATCGTTCGGGCAGGATTATTATGTGGTTTTGCTCGACAGCATCCAGAAAGTCATCGAGAAAAAAGAGAAACTCGCGTGGATCAACCTGATGAAGGTCATTTCGCATGAATTGATGAATTCGCTCACGCCGATCCGGTCGTTGTCGCAAAGCCTGCAGGATATTTTGCAACAGGAGCATCTCGAACCCGAAGATAGGGAAGACATCCGCCAGAGCCTTTCGACGATCGTCAACCGCAGCAACCATTTGCAGTTTTTCGTCGAGAATTACCGCAAGCTCACGATGTTGCCGACACCCGAAAAACAACCGACCGACCTCAACCAGCTTATCGCCGAATGCATACTCGTGATGAAACCGATGCTCAAACAGGACGGCATTTCGGTCAGCAACGAAATCGACATTCCAGGCTTTGTCCCGGTCGATAAAAAACAGATCGAACAAGTCGTCATCAACTTGCTCACCAACAGTATTTTCGCGGTAAAGGAAAAAGAGGACCGCCAAATTTACCTGTCTTCCAAGATGGAAAACAACCGCATTTTCCTGACGATTTCCGACACCGGAAAAGGCATCGAAAAGGAAATCCGCGACAAGATTTTCCTGCCATTTTTCACCACCAGAAAAGACGGGGCCGGCATCGGATTGACGTTATCCAAAAACATCATCGAAGCACATGGCGGGTATTTGAGTTTTACTTCGGAGGGAGAGAAAACGGAGTTTGTGATTTGTTTGCTGAACTGATCTAGAATTCCAACAGCATATATTTTCGAAGCTCGTTGAAATCCGATTCGATAAAAAAGTCCCTTTGTTTCAAAAATTCCTTGACAATATTTTGGTCGAATTGAGACCTGTTGATGCTTCCTGGGATTTCATTCGAATAGTATATTTTGTCCTGGGAACGAATTTTCACACGTATTTTGGTTTTGAAATCTCCCGCATACTTTAAGATGGCCGCCGCCAAATAATGCTTGGGTAAAATCAAAAAATCGGCATGGCCGGTTCCGCAGGCATAGGGTTCATACAAGAATTCTATCGGTTTCCATATCCCGTCGCTGTCCAACGCTTCTTGGATCATTTCAAGACCGTTATCGGTGAGCCGTTTTTTAACGAGTTGAATGGTATCCGACGCATTGTAAACCAAAACGGGATACGCATTGACCGGTGTCGCCTTTAAAGAATCAATCGTTTTAAAATACGCTTTCATTTTGGGAAATCGGTACAAATCGTAACCAGCTTTCTCAAGCGAATCGAAATCGGGCAAATGCGGCAATTTCAAATTCCGGAACACAAACCCCTTGCTTTGGAAAGCATAAGTCGTGTCGATGAAAATTCTAAAATTGCCTTTGGATGCGGGGTCCTGCCCAAAGTAATTGAAATGCTTTTCGGGTATACTGTATTCATCCTGCATGACAAGTGTATCGCCCGTAAAATTAACCGCCAAAATGGGCGAAGCGCTCTGCAGCATTTCTATAGTACGGATGGTCGTGGCTACAGCAGCACGTTTATCAATAAGACGGGGCCACACGGCCGTGCGTTTTGTCGAACAGCAAACCAGAAACATTCCGGCCATCAGCATTGAAACAAGCCTTCTCATTCCGCAAACCCCGGATTCCAAAAATGCTTCTCAAAATCAACGACCTGGTTGTTTTTTACTTTAACGCCTTCGCTCTCCAGTAATTGTTGCATGAGGTTCGTACCGTCGAAATGGTGCTTGCCCGTGAGCATCCCGATGCGGTTCACGACGCGGTGTGCGGGCACATCTTCGCGCTCGCCCGTGGCATTCATCGCCCAGCCGACCATACGCGCCGAGCGGGCACTGCCGAGCACTTTGGCAATCGCACCATAAGACGTGACTTTGCCGTACGGAATCTGCCGTGCGATGTCGTACACGCGTTCGAAAGAAATGGTCGTTGTCGGGATTCTTAGCCAAAATAATATTCGAGGATGTTGATTAAAGTCAAAACCGAAACCAGCCCGGTGACCGAGCCGATGATGTAATTCATGTTGTACAGGATAAACTGCGTGCGCGATTCCATTTTCTTGAAAAAGGCGATGTAGCAATAAAACGCAAAATAAGCCCCGAAACCCGCCCCGATCACAAAGGTGTAAATGAACCATTTTTCGAACGAAAACAGGTTGTAAGAAGCCAATGTAATGCTGATGAATACATAAAACGGAATCGGGAAAAAGTTGAGTGCCGACAGCAGCATACCCATAAAAAAGCGGCTTTTCTTGCTGTGCAGCTTGATTTCCTTCTTTTCGGGTTTGATCTTGCGCCCGGCCACGAAAAAATAAATCGTGAGTGCGGCAAAAATGGCGAGCCCGACTTCGCGCAGCATGATCACGATTTCGGGATGCTTGTCGATGAAGCGCGCAAACAGCACCGCGATATAGGTTTGGACCAAAACCACCACCGAAGCACCGGCGGCAAACACCAAAGCTTGCGTACGCCCTTCCTTCAGGCTGACTTTGGCGGCCGTCATGTTGATGAGTCCCGGAGGCGTGATTCCAACCGAGGAAGTCAGGAATCCCAAGAACAGCGGCAGCGCGTATCCCATGTTATTTTATTTTGAATCGAATATACGTAATTGCTTTGTTAATTTCCAAATATTGGCTTTCGTAAAACGTCTGGATGCCAGTCACTTCCGCAGGAGCACCTTCATTTTTGTAAATGTTGTGGTTCGCATACAATACTTGGTGGCCTTCGCCGTGCAACAATCCGAGCGTGTAACCATGCATGAATTCGCTGTCGGTCTTGAGGTTCACGACGCCGTCGGACTTCAGGATTTTCTTGTACATCTGCAAAAATTCCGAATTGGTCATGCGGTGTTTGGTGCGTTTGTACTTGATTTGCGGATCGGGGAAGGTAATCCAGATTTCGTCGACTTCGCCCTGGCCGAACAAATGGTCGATGAGTTCGATCTGCGAACGCAGGAAGGCGACGTTTTTCATCCCGG
Source organism: Flavobacterium sp. (assembly GCF_047602195.1). Classification (GTDB taxonomy): domain Bacteria; phylum Bacteroidota; class Bacteroidia; order Flavobacteriales; family Flavobacteriaceae; genus Flavobacterium. The sequence continues at coordinate 820,209 of NZ_JASGHW010000004.1, read as the reverse complement.
CTTCTTCGGCGGTTTTTGCCCCACGCCAGAAACGCGCGCCTTTGACATCGATGCCGATGAAATTTTTGTTCGGAAATTGCTGTGCGAGCGCGACCGAATATTCACCTTTGCCACAGCCCAGTTCCAAGACGAGCGGATTCTCGTTCTTGAAGAAATCGGCGTTCCATTTGCCTTTGAGCGCAAATTCGCCCGAGGTCACTTCGTCGCGCTTGGGTTGGATCACATTGGAAAACGTCTCGTTCTCCTTAAATCTTTTTAGTTTATTTTTACTTCCCACGATGTAATTTAATATTTTGGCAAAATTAGGGAAATATATAAGACGCGAAATGTTTTTATCTTGCCGATACATTTTTACCACCGATGACCGCTGATCAATCCGACAACAACATTCTGGTCGCCCCGCTCAATTGGGGTTTGGGCCACGCGACGCGCTGCATTCCTATTATTGTGGCCTTGGAAGAAAATGGCTTTACGCCGATTCTGGCTTCCGATGGCGTGGCACTCGCGATGCTGCGCAAGGAATTGCCGCACTTGCAAACCTTGGAATTACCTTCGTATGAAATCGAATACGCCAAGAACGGCGCGAATTTCAAATGGAAAATGCTCAAGAACACACCCAAGATGATCGAGGCTATTTTGAAGGAAAAGAAAATGGTCAAGAAATGGGTCAAGCAATACAACCTGATCGGAATCATTTCGGACAACCGTTTGGGCGTTTTCAGCAAGAAAATCCCGTCGGTGTTCATCACGCACCAGCTCAACGTACTGACCGGAAACACGACCTGGATCTCGAGCAAAATGCACCGTTTCATCATCAAGAAATACACCGAATGCTGGGTGCCCGACCAGGCCGAAAAACCCAACCTGACCGGAAAGCTCGGCCACCTCAAGAACCCCGACGACAGGATCCGTTACCTCGGGCCGCTGAGTCGTTTGCGCAAATTGAACCTCCCGATAAAATACGATTTGATGGTGATCCTTTCGGGGCCCGAACCACAACGCGGCATGCTCGAGGGCCAATTGCGTGAAGATTTGCAACGCTATTCGGGCAACGTCATTTTCATCAGCGGAAAGGTCGAGGCCAAACAGCGCAAGGAAGAAATCGGGAACATCACGCATTACAATTTCATGACAACCGAACAGCTCGAAATCGCGTTCAACGAAAGCGCCAAAGTGCTCTGCCGTTCGGGTTATACGACCGTGATGGATTTGGCCAAACTGGGCAAGAAAGCGTTTTTTATCCCGACGCCGGGGCAATACGAACAGGAATATTTGGCCAAAAAGCTAAAGAAAGATGGATTGGTTCCTTTCGCCAAACAGGAAAATTTTCGCATCGAGAATTTACTCGAAATCGACATTTTCAAAGGATTGCCCGAGATGGAAACCCCGATCCACTGGAAACAATTGTTTGGATTGTTCGAAAAAGAATAGCCTCACAGGCTGTACCGCTGCGGTGCCTTTTCGAGCGTAAACGAAAATTCGGAACCGGTCCCGAACTGGCTTTCCACATAAATCTTCTCGTGGTGCGCCTCGATGATGTGCTTGACGATCGCCAGGCCCAGACCCGAACCGCCCGCATCGCGCGAACCGCTTTTGTCGACGCGGTAAAAACGTTCGAACAGTCGCGAAATATGCTGTTTTTCGATGCCCTCGCCATTGTCGTTGATGCGCACGATCACTTTGTCGTCGGTGATGCTTTCGACGCTGACCTCGGTCGAACCTTTGTCTTTGCCGTATTTGATCGAGTTGACAATGAGATTGATGATGACCTGTTCGATTTTTTCCTGGTCGGCGCGCACCATGATCGGTTTGTTGTAGCGCATGTCGAACAGCAGCAAAATGTCTTTTTTACTCGCTTCCATTTCGAGCAAATCGAACACTTCCTGAATCAGTTTGATGATGTCGAAATCGGTCATCTCGAGATTGAGGTCACCGACTTCGAGCTTCGTGATCATGTCGAGGTCCTGTACGATGTGAATCAATCTTTCGACGCCTTTCTCGGCGCGTTCGAGGTATTTCTTGCGTACGGTTTTGTCGCTCATCGCCCCGTCGAGCAAGGTTGACAGATAACCTTGTACGGTAAATAATGGTGTTTTGAGTTCGTGCGATACATTGCCCAGAAATTCACGCCGGTATTCTTCGCGCACCTTGAGCATCTCGATTTCGAGTTTCTTGTCGGAGGCGAATTTTTTGACCTCGCGCATCAGCGTGGCCATATCGGTCGTCACGGGCTGGTTTCGAAAAGTGGAAGATTCGAGCAAAGAAACGTCGTCGTAGATTTTCTTGACGCGGCGGTAGATGAAATGCTCGACCCGGTATTGGATGACAAAAAAGGAAAATGCGGCGATGGAAACCGCAAAATACAGCACAAATTCCCAAGAAAACGTCAGGAAAAAGTACAATAAAAGAGAAACCAAGCCCGTGGAAAAAAGCGTGATGTAAAGCGAGGACTTTACGGCAAAACGGTAGGTTTTCTTAAAGGTTACATTCATTAAACTTCAAACTTATAGCCGACGCCCTTGATGGTCTTGAAGAAATCGTCACCAATCTTTTCGCGCAGTTTGCGGATGTGGACGTCGATTGTCCTGCCGCCCACGATGACTTCGTTGCCCCAGACTTTGTCGAGGATTTCATCGCGCTTGAAGACTTTTCCGGGCTTTGAGGCCAACAGGTAAAACAATTCGAATTCCTTGCGCGGCAAGACGATTTCGGTGTTTTCCTTGATGATTTTGTATTCTTCGCGGTTGATTTCGATACCGCCGACATTGAGTGTTTCTGAACTTTTTCCGTCGTCGTCTTTTAATCTCCTGAGCAATGCCTTGACTTTGCTGACGAGCAATTTGGGTTTGATCGGCTTGGTGATGTAATCATCGGCACCGGCATCGAAACCGGCCACCTGCGAATAATCTTCGCTTCGGGCGGTCAAAAAGGTAATGATGACGTCTTTGAGTTCGGGCATTTTGCGGATCGCTTCGGTGGCTTCCATACCGTCCATTTCGGGCATCATCACATCCATGATGATCAGTTGCGGATGTTCTTTTTTGGCTTTGGCAATCGCATCCTTGCCATTCTCGGCGGTAACAATCTGGTAACCTTCCTGCGACAAGTTGTAGCCGACGATTTCGAGGATATCCGGTTCGTCGTCTACGAGTAAAATCTTGATGTCTTTTTTCTTCATAATGAGCAGACGTTGGTGTTTGTGGTGCTGGTTTTTTTACGCAGCTTTCATTTTGCGATTGTAAATGTAAATATAAAACAATCTGATAAAAAAACGGTCTTATTGCTGTTAACCGTAATTTAATATGTTAACCATTTGGTAATAATTCCCAAACCAAATAGTAACCCGTGTCTAACACGAACTTTACAACGCGCCCCTTACTTTGCCCCAAAATTAATCTAATCCAGATAATGAAATTCAGACTCTTATTTATTGCATTTTTTATTACTACGCTGACATTTGCCCAAAGCAAAGGTACAATAACGGGGACAATAACAGACAAAGAAGCAAACAATGCGACATTACCATTTGCCAATGCTGTTATTAAAGGGACAACGATCGGTACGTCTACGGATGAAAATGGAAAATACACCCTATCGGTTGATGCAGGTACTTACACCATCGTTTTTAGTTTTTTAGGATATGAAAACGTTGAAGTTCCCGTAACGGTTGTAGCCGGCGAAACTGTAACCATCAATAAAACACTCGGTTCAGGAAGCTACAAGATTGAAGACGTTGTGGTGAAATCGGTTGGTGGACGTGAAAAAGAAACCGCTATTTTATTGGACCAAAAGAAAGCCGTTGAAATCAAACAAAGTATCGGCGCCCAGGAAATGTCGCGCAAAGGGGTTAGCGATGTGGAAGAAGGTCTTACCAAAATTACCGGAATTACCAAAGTAGGTTCGCGCGGATTGTTTGTGCGCGGATTGGAAGACCGTTACAACACCTTATTGATCAACGATTTGGCTTCGCCTACGAATGACCCTTTTAAAAAGACCATTCCACTCAATATCTTTCCGACCGATCTGGTTTCGGTGATTGAAGTGTTCAAAACGTTTAATCCCGATATTTCGGGTGATTTTGCCGGAGGTACTTTTAATATCGTCACTTCTTTGAGTGGTAAAAGCACGACGAAAATCAACATTGGCGCAGGTTACAGAACCAACAACAATCTTAAAAAGTTCCTGACTTCAGAAAACGCAGACAATACCAAAGGGTTTTTCGGACTCAACGGAAAAGACCGTGAATTGCCTGGGATTTTTGGTGACAGACCAACCAATCCGACTTTGACCGCCGCACAATCGAACAATACGTTTAACGATGGCTGGAATGTAAACGAGACGAAAAGTCCGCTCAATACGAGCATTGGCTTTTTGCATTCGGAGAAGTTTGATACCGTAGGCGACAGTCAATTGTCTTACATTTTCTCGCTTAATTTCGACAATGATTACAGAATCAGAAAGGGACTCAACAATGCGATTGATCCGAACGGTGAATATTTGAATAAACTCGATGCTACAGAAAACAGTTATGAAACTTCTGTTTCGTCATTGGTTGGACTCAACTTCAAGACCAATCGCCTAAACCTTTCTTTCAATACGATGTATTTGCGTACGACTGAAAGTACGATTTTGGACCAACGCGGTTTTACGGCAAACAATACGACATCCAACAGTTTTATCCGTACCAATGAATTCAGTTCATCGGATTACATCAACGGACAATTGTTCGGCGAATATGCGCTCACAGAAAACAAAAACCACACGCTAAAGGCAGGCGGATCTTATGCCATAACCAACTACCAATTGCCTGACCGCAAATTTTACAGCGGTAACCTTCAGGACGACGGCAGTGTTTATATTAACTATGGCGCCAACAGTTTCCTCAGACAGTTCTTGGATATTGACGGCAAATCATACTATTCGGACATGCTCGAATACAACTGGAAGTTTGGCCAAAGTGAAGAAAAGAACAATAAGTTGACCATTGGCTACAACGGCAACGCCAATAAGGCGGAAACGTCTTACCGTTTTGTGTACTTGATTCAGCCTGGCGATCTCTTCAAACCTTCCTTCTTGCTGGACCAGGAAAACCTCGACACGCATATTTATGACGACATCGCTGATGGTTATGCCACTTACCGCGAAGGATCGAACGGTTCCTACCAAACCAAGCTAGAGGAATCGACACATGCCGGATATGCGAATTTGTTCCTCAAATTCAACAAGCTCGAAGTAACCGGAGGTATTCGTTTGGAAAACTACAGCCGTGAAATTAAATACAAGTTCAATGACTCCTTTGCAAGGCCGATGAGAGAAAAGAAAATTGAGGAAATGTACCTGTTGCCATCGTTGAACTTAAAGTATGCGATGAATGACGACTCCAACTTGCGCTTTGCGGCTTCGAAAACATACACCAAACCGGTCATCATGGAAGTACTTCCTATTTCGATTGTGAATGCAGACAAGACGAGCCAGCAAGGGAACGAATCGCTTGTGAACAGTGACAATTACAATGTTGACCTCAAATATGAAATCTTCCCGACGGCTAAAGAAATGTTTGCGGTGGGCGTTTTTGGAAAATACCTCGACAACCCGATCGAAAGAACCTTCCGTTCAGAAGCCGGTGGTAGCCAAATTACTTATTTCCTGAATTCAGACAAAGCGGTTTTGTATGGTGCCGAGTTTGAAATGTTGCTCGAATTGGAAAGAATCAGCAAAGGACTTTCAGGATTTTCATTGGGCTTCAACACTTCAATCATGCAAACGAATGTAAAAGTTCCTGAACAAACCTACGACCCGACACAGCAAAAAGTCAGCGAGTCAATCGAAACCCACCGCGACCGTGATTTGCAGGGTGCTTCGAAATGGATCATCAATTCTGATTTGAAATACCAGTTTGATTTCAGCAAAAATTGGAAAAATACGGTTTCTGTTGTTTACTCGTTGTTCGGCAAAAGGATTTACAGCGTTGGAACCGGAGGATTGGACCACATCTACGAGTTGCCGGTAAGTAAACTCGACTTGGTTTGGGGTCATAAACTGGGCGAGCATTTCGACCTCAAGATCGCAATTGACAACATTCTTAATCCAAAGGAGAAATTCGAAATGGGCAACAAATCGGTTGACCGTACCATTATCGTAGACCGATTGCTGCGCAATTACAGCAGCGGGACCAATTTCTCTGTCGGATTAAACTATACTTTTTAATTATTAACTATTAAATATCAACACTTAAATTTAAACTTATGAAACTCAAATTTTTAGCAATGGCTGCTTTTGCAAGTATCTTTTTTGCCTCTTGCTCTGACGACGACAGTACTGATTCGGGAACGCCTATCGTACCGGTTGAAGGAACTATTTCCGGAACTTACACCAGCAACCAAACTTTCGCTTATGGAAACTACAGCCTCGAAGGTGTTGTTAAAGTAAACCCTGGTGTTACTTTGACATTTGACGCAGGTTCTACGATTACTGCCGATGCTACCACAGGCGACAATGCTTTGGTGGTTTTGAAAGGCGGTAAATTGATCATCAACGGTACTGCGGATGCGCCGGTTGTATTTACAGAAGCTTCTAAAATCCCTGGCTCTTGGGCAGGTATCATCATGTATGGTGACGCACCGATCAATGCTTTGGGTGGTGTCTCTACGGCCTTGTCTGAAGATGGAAATTCAATCACTTACGGTGGTTCGGATGCAAGCCACAGCAGCGGTGCTTTGCACTATGTTCGCGTGGAGTATGCTGGTGCAAAATTGGGCGATGGAACCAAAGAAAACAACGCTTTTACTTTTTACGCTGTAGGTTCAGGAACAGTCTTGGATCACTTGGTGGCTTACAAAGGCGCTGATGATGGATATGAATTCTTCGGCGGAACTGTAAGCGCTACTGACCTTGTTGCTTACGGAAACTATGACGATTCTTTCGACTGGCAAGATGGATGGCAAGGCCAAAACAACTCGAACTGGTATGCTTACCAAACGGGTAAAGGCAACTTCGGTATGGAAATCGAAGCTTCAAACAACAACAATTCTTACGGTCCAAAAGTCAACAACATTACTTTGAAAAAAGCGGCCGGAACGGTTACTGAATCTGACGCTGACGTTCAGGTTGACGCTTTCCAATTCAAAAAAGAAGGAAACGGAACTTACAACAACATCATCATCGATGGTTACGGAAACTACACTGTAGGGGCTACGACTTACCAAGGTGCTGCCGTTAAAATTCAAGATGCCAACACCAATACCAACCAAGTAAACAGTGGTAAATTGAAATTGACCAATGTAAAAGTGACCAACACTACCCAGATGTCTCCGGTTGGTGCTACACCAGCCATCATCGTTAACTTCCCTGCTGAAAACTGGACCACTACTTCAGGTGCTACAGGCGCTACAATCACTGGCGGTGCTTGGACAACCGTTAACGGTACAAACCTTTTGCAATAGTTTTTATTGTTGTTTCGATATCAAAGGAGCTTCCCATTGGAGAAGCTCCTTTTTTTTATTGGATATCGCTACCGGATTTGAATCCTAAAAGCATAATATTTTTAAACATAACGGTTTAAATTGCCAATCGTCGTATTTTGGCTTAATATTTGAATTTTATTTTATACTTTTACCAAATCAAATAGTACCATGACAAAAAACTACCTTTATATTGCAGCTTTATTGCTCTGCTTATTCTCTGTGCCTGCTTTGGCGCAGGATGGCAAGCAACCGATAGAAGGTTTGAACTTCTATCCGAACCCTGTGAGCAATGGTAAGATCTACATCACTTCGAAGTCGGCCCTCGACAAGGAAGTTACTATTTTTGATGTGTTGGGAAAAAAAGTCCTCCAGGCGACACTCAATGCCAAGGAACTGAACATTTCCACACTTTCTCCAGGCGTTTACATCATCAAAATCCGGGAAGGCGAAGCAGCCACTACCAGAAAGCTGATTGTCAAGTAATTCCTTTCGGCATTTTCCTGTTAATTAATATTTTTTTTACATCCTATATTTTTTCACTCCGAAAAATAGTTTCTATCTTTGTCACATAATTTAAACATCTAAAAAATGAAAAAACTTTACACTTTATCTTTTACATTCTTGGCAATGGCTGCGTCTTTTGCGCAAACCACTGAGTTCTTTACAGGAACTGGTGCATTATCTGCTAACGGATGGGTTCACCACAGTGGAACCATCAACGACCAGTTGGTTATCCTTACTACACCTGGAGATAGCGGAAACAGCTTGTCATATGCAGGTTTGGCTGCCTCTACAGGTAACCGCACCACTATCGTAGCCGGAAACACCGAAGACATGAACAAAGCTTTGACCGCTCCGATCACGACTACTGCTTACTATTCTGCCTTGATCAAAGTATCTGACAACGTTGGTTTGTTTGACAACACGGTTGCTGGTGATTATTTCTTGTCATTGGGTGGTGCCGTTGGCGCTACAGTAACCACTTTGCCTGCAAGGGTTTATGTACACTTGGGTGGTGCTGATGGAACTGTTAATTTTGGTGTCTTGAACAACTCAGGAGGTACAGCTACACCGTCATTCGCTTCGGCTGACTACAACATCGGAACTACTTATTTCGTAGTTGTAAAGTATGATTTGACTTCTAACACCGCCAGTTTGTTTGTAAACCCAACTCCTGGTGCTGCTGAGCCTGCTGCTACTGCAACCAACGCCACTGGAACAAGTGCTGCTCCTGCTTCTATCTTGAGTATGGTCATCCGTCAAGGTGGTACTGCAACAACTGGAACTGGTAACGTTCAGATCGACGAAATCAGAGTAGCCGACAACTGGGCTGCCGTAACTCCAGCTTCATTGGGCGTTAATGAATACCAAATCGCTGGTTTGAAAGTATATCCAAACCCTGTAAAAGATGGTAACCTGTACATTACTTCAGACAGCAACGATACCAAATCGGTTGTAATCTTTGACGTATTGGGTAAACAAGTGGCAAACACTACCGTTAACAGCCAAGCCATCAATGTATCTCACCTCAACGCTGGTGTTTACATGGTAAAAATCACTGAAGCGGGTAAAACTGCTACTAAGAAATTGGTAATCGAGTAATCGATTCCTACATAAAATCAAGAGCCCCGATTTGCGTCGGGGCTTTTTTATTTTGCGTATTTTTGCAAAAAAAAGTTTGCTCACGCACCACGATATTTTTTCCATTTCCAACCAGAAGCAGTTCGATAAGATTGCGCTCAAGGTCTTTCGTTTCCAATACGAAAACAACCGGGTGTACCGGGAATTCTGCGAGCTGCTCAAAGTAGACAAGCAACAAGTCAAGTCGCTGCAGCAGATTCCGTTCCTGCCCATCCAGTTTTTCAAAAGCCACGAGGTCGTATCGAATAACGATCCCGCCCAAGAAATCTTCACCAGCAGCGGCACAACCGGCACAACCAACAGCCGGCATTTGGTAACCGATGTAAGCTGGTATGAAGAAAGCTACCGCCAAGGTTTTTCAACCTTCTACGGCAATATCGAAGATTATGTCGTGTTGGCCTTGCTGCCGTCCTATCTCGAAAGAAAAGGCTCCTCGCTGATCTATATGGTCGAGGATTTGATCCAAAGAACCAACAACGCCGACAGCGGTTTCTACCTGCACAACCACGATGAATTGATCGAAAAACTTACCGCGCTCGACAAGGCCGGCCAAAATGTGATCCTGATTGGCGTGACCTATGCCCTGCTCGATTTGATCGAGAAACAACCCTTCCAACTCAACCACACCATCATCATGGAAACCGGCGGCATGAAAGGCAAGCGAAAGGAAATGATCCGCGAAGAATTACACGAACAACTTTGCAAAGGCTTTGGCGTGTCGGCCATCCATTCCGAATACGGCATGACCGAACTGTTGTCGCAGGCTTATTCATTGGGCGACGGAATTTTCGAATGCCCGAATTGGATGCAAATCCTCGTCCGCGATACCGAAGATGCGCTGAGCTACGTCGACAATGGCAAAACCGGCGGCATCAATGTGATCGATTTGGCCAACATCCATTCGTGTTCGTTCATCGCCACGCAAGATTTGGGAAAAAAATACGCCGACAATTCGTTTGAAGTATTGGGACGCTTTGACCATTCCGATATACGGGGTTGCAATTTGATGGTACTATGAGAAATTTCGTCTGGACGTTTTGCCTGTTGTCGCTTGCGTTTTCCACCTCCGCACAATCGACGCTCAAAGTCAGCATCGACTCCATCACTACCGATGATTCGCATTCGCTGCGTCGCAAATACAACATCCATTACCACATCGAGAACCGCACCGACAAACCGTTGTCGTTTTTCCTGCATCCGCACACGCTGATTGCCAATGCAGCCAGTTCGATGACCTTGTTCGCAGTATACAAAATCTACCAGAACGACGAATTCCAGGACATGGACGGGCCGTTTTTCCCCAACGTTCCCGAAGCCGCGCAACTCGATAATTTCCCGAACCATAACACGCCAGAAGCACGCGAGTTCATCAAGAAAACCAACGAAAAATACAAGGCCGAATACGACGCGATGATTGCCAATTACCATCAAAACGGCGGCAAAAGTACCGATGAGAAATGGATTATCCGCAACCAGAAATTGCTGCGTTCCAAGATGACCCTGCAGCCGCACCAGAAACAACCATTCGTCATCCTTACCACCTGGGACCGCATCCGCGTGGTCAACAACGGCGACCTCGAATATTACCTCAACGAGAAAGACGCCTTTGAAATCGAAATCGTGCTCGACCTCAAAAAAACATTATTCAAAACCGATTTGTCCGAGACGGAATTTGCGAAAATCAAAAACGACGCGACTTTTATCGAAGGGATTTTTACCTCCAACAAAATGAGGATCAATTTCGGGGAATAAAATAGGCCACGAATTCTCGAATCTTATAAATAATTCGAGAATTCGTGGCCTTCAAATATTTTCTAAGCATTACGCCACGCGTAGCACGAAATAATTTTTCTTCCCGCGCTGCAGCAACACGAATTGGTTGTTGATCAAATCTTTTTCCGTCAACGAAAATCCTTCGGCCACTTTTTCCTTGTTGACCGAAATCGAATTTTCCGCGAGTGCGCGTCTGGCCTCACCGTTCGACTTCAAGAATCCCGATTTTTCGTTGAGCACATCCACGATATCGATTCCTGCCTGAACATCAGCCATTGCAATTTCCGCCTGCGGCACCCCGTCGAAAATCTCCAAAAAAGTCTGGCTGTCGAGCGTCTTGAGTTCTTCCGAAGTCGAATTACCAAACAAAATATTCGATGCCTTGATCGCCTTGTCGAGTTCTTCCTGACCGTGTACGAAAATCGTAATTTCTTCGGCCAATTTGCGTTGCAAGGCACGCAAATGCGCCGCTTCGCGGTGCTGTGAAATCAACACATTGATGACCGATTGGTCGAGGAACGTAAAAATCTTGATGTATTTCTCGGCATCTTCATCCGAAGTGTTGAGCCAGAACTGGTAAAATTTATACACCGAAGTCTTATCGGCATCGAGCCAAATGTTTCCGCCTTCCGATTTTCCGAATTTAGAACCATCCGATTTAGTAATGAGTGGCGTAGTCAGTGCGAACGCCTTGACCTCGGTATTGAGATTCATACGACGCACCAATTCGGTTCCCGTCGTGATGTTGCCCCATTGGTCCGAGCCGCCCATCTGCAGCACACAATTGTAGTGTTTGTGCAAATGGTAGAAATCATACCCTTGGATGAGCTGGTAGGTGAATTCGGTAAACGACATGCCGTCGCCGGCTTCACCGGAAAGTCTTTTCTTGACCGAATCCTTGGCCATCATGTAATTGACGGTAATCCTTTTCCCGACTTCACGCGCAAAATCGATGAACGTGAAATCCTTCATCCAGTCGTAGTTGTTGACCATGATCGGTGCGTTGGCTTCGGTCGAATTGAAATCGAGGAAACGCGACAACACATTTTTGATGCCGGCCACGTTCTTGGCGAGTTGCTCCTCGTTGAGCAAATTGCGCTCATCCGATTTACCCGAAGGATCACCGATCATCCCCGTCGCACCGCCTACCAATGCAATCGGCTGGTGCCCGAAATTCTTCAAATGCGTGAGCAAAATGATCTGCACCATGCTCCCGATATGCAACGAATCGGCCGTCGGATCAAAACCGATATACGCGGTCGTGGCTTCCTTGAGCAGTTGTTCTTCGGTTCCGGGCATGCTGTCGTGGTACAGGCCACGCCATTTGAGTTCTTCGACTAGGTTTTTCATTTTCGTGAATTTGCAGGCAAAGATAACGGAAAGCTTGAAAGTAGAAAAGTTGCAGAGATTCAAAGTTGGAAAGTTTTTTAGGAGCCGGTCCCGACACTTCGGGATGCTGTCCGCTGTATCTTTTACGGCCTCGCTATCGCCCGGCCGCAAAAGGATGCCGCTTCCATCAGGGCTAGGGTTGCGAACTTCGATATTCGTTAATCTGCGGTTTTTCGGTTCAAAAAAATTGAATGATGAATATAGAACAACGAATATTGAACTTTGAAGTTATAACGTTTGCCACTATCTTTACGCTATGATTTTAGTCACAGGCGCCACCGGTTTAGTCGGATCACACCTCACGCTGCATCTGCTGGAAAACAACCGGCAGGTCTGCGCGATTTACCGCAGCAACCATTCGATCCAGAAAACCAGGGCCATATTTGCGCTCTATGGCAAGGAACAGTTGTTCGACCAGATCGATTGGATCGAAGCCGACATCACCGACGTTCCATCACTCGAATTCGCCTTTCGAAATATCGAATACGTTTATCATTGCGCCGCCTGCATCTCATTCGATCCCGCCGACGAGGAACTGTTGCGCAAGGTCAATATCGAAGGTACGGCCAATGTGGTCAATTTCTGTCTCGAATACGGCATCAAGAAATTGTGCCATGTGAGTTCGATTGCCGCGCTCGGCGACCCCAAGGAACACGAAACAATCATCACCGAAGAAACCGAATGGAACCCCGAAAAACCCCATTCCGATTACGCCATCTCTAAATATGGTGCCGAAATGGAAATCTGGCGTGGGCAACAGGAAGGCTTGGAAGTTGTCGTCGTGAATCCGGGCGTCATCCTCGGGCCTTTGTTCTGGGAGAACGGCAGCGGGGAAATCTTTACACGGGTTGCCAACGGTTTACCGTTCTACACCAAAGGAACGACAGGTTTTACTACCGTGAAAGATGTGGTGGCCATCATGGCGAAATTGATGGAAAGCGACATCAACGGCGAACGTTTCACCATTGTATCCAAAAACCTGTCTTTTGAAGAAATGCTGCAGTGGGTCGCCAGCAGTCTCGGTGTCAAACCGCCTTCAATTTATGGCCAGCCGTGGACGACCTCGATCAGTTGGCGTCTGGATTGGCTGTTGTCGCTGCTGGGCAAGAAACGCAAACTGAGCCGGTCGATGGCCCAATCGCTGCACAGCCACAACCACTTCTCGAACGAGCGCATCGGGTTTGCGTTGCATTATACTTTTACCGATCTCAAGCCTTACATCGGGTGGCTCGCGGGTCTGTATCCCAAAAAATAATTATTGGATTTGCGGCGTATTGCCAGCGGAAGCACTCGAAGGCGCCGCGGTTTCGCCATTTTTCCTGGCCAGCGAATCGGCCACTTTACGCTCATTTTCGAGTCTTTCGTTGACCTTGTCGTAAATCTTCTTGTACTTGGCTATTTCGGCAGCATAGTATTGGTTGTTCTGTACGAATTGCAAACTGTCGATGCCGTATTTTTTATAGACGTACTGTGGTGTCGAATTGCCTGTCAGGCCCTGGTCTCTTGACTTCATGGCCTCAATCACCGCAAGGTCGTACAATACGTTGGCCATCGTTCCTTCGTCGAGCAACTTCTCCGGTTTCTCCACTACCTGGTCTTTGCAACTGGCCAGCAATACCATCAGACCCAGTAAAAATGCAACTCTTTTCATAGTTTCAATTATCGGTCAAACAAAAGTCGTTTTCCGCAACGGATGTCCTTTACCTTGAAATTGTTGTAGACCAGTTCTCCGTTGACAAAGGTATGTGTAATTCTCGATTTAAAGTTGACGCCTTCAAAAGGAGACCAACCGCATTTGTACAGGATGTTTTCTTTCTTGACGTTCCAAGGCAATCCTGGATTGACAATCGCCAAGTCGGCATAATAGCCTTCCCGGATAAAGCCGCGCTTCTCGATCTTGAAAATCTTGGCCGGGTTGTGCGCCATTTTCTCGACGATTTTCTCGACCGAAATCTTACCCTGGTGGTGTGCCTCAAACATTGCGACCACCGAATGTTGCACGAGCGGTCCGCCCGACGGCGCCTGGAGGTATTTCTGCTTTTTTTCTTCCAAGGTATGCGGCGCGTGGTCGGTTGCAATGACGTCGATGCGGTCGTCGAGCAAAGCTTCCCACAAGACTTTGCGGTCGTTGGCCGTTTTGACCGCAGGATTCCATTTGATGAAATTGCCCTTGGTCGCATAATCGTCGTTGGTAAACCACAAATGGTGTACGCAAACTTCGGCGGTGATTTTCTTTTCCTCGAGCGGGATTTTATTGGTGAACAATTCCATTTCTTTCGCGGTCGAAAGATGGAAAATATGCAATCTTGCCCCAGTTTTCTTGGCCAATGCAATCGCTTTGGAAGACGACAAATAACACGCTTCCTCACTGCGGATCAAATGGTGCGCAGTCACGGGAATATCTTCGCCGTATTCGGCCTTGAACTTTTCGAGGTTGTCCTTGATCGTTTGCTCGTCCTCGCAATGTACGGCAATCAGCATTTGGGTGCTCGAGAAAATCTTCTCCAAAACCGCTTCATTGTCAACGAGCATATTTCCGGTAGAGGAACCCAGGAAAATCTTGATTCCGGCCACGTTCTTCGGATTGGTTTTGAGGACTTCTTCCAAATTATCATTGGTCGCGCCCATCATGAACGAATAGTTCGCAAATGAGGTTTGCTCGGCAATGTCGTATTTCTGTTGCAGGATTTCCTGTGTCACGGCATTGGGTACCGTGTTGGGCTGCTCGATGAACGAGGTCACGCCACCGGCCACTGCGGCACGCGATTCAGAAGCGATGTCGCCCTTGTGCGTGAGACCGGGTTCGCGAAAATGCACCTGGTCGTCGATCGCGCCCGGAATGAGGTAACTGCCTTCGGCGTCGATGATTTTGGTGGCAGACGATTTGACGCTGATCTTTTCGGCGATTTCTGCGATGAATTCATCCTCGATCAGCACATCGCCTTCGAAAATGGTTCCCTCGTTGACAATCTTGGCATTCTTTATTAAAACCCTGTTCATTATTTGTGGTGCTTTATAATCTTTTGAATAAATGGCTGATGCGCAGTGAAATGACACCAAAAACCGCTTCGGTGATGATGGCGTTGCTCATCTTGGATTGGCCTTTGGTGCGGTCGGTAAAAATAATCGGCACCTCGGTGATCTTAAATTTGTTGACAAAGGCGCGGTATTTCATCTCGATCTGGAACGCATAGCCGATGAATTTGATTTTGTCGAGGTTCATGCTGCGCAGCACTTCGCTTTTGTAACACACGAAACCCGCGGTCGCATCGTGGATTTTCATCCCGGTGATCAATTTGACATAGACCGAGGCGAAATAGGACATCAACACCCGGCTCAATGGCCAGTTGACCACGTTCACACCCGTGACATAACGCGACCCGATCGCCACATCGGCGTTGCCGAAATGACAAGCATCGTATAACTTTTCGAGGTCATTGGGATTGTGCGAGAAATCGGCGTCCATCTCAAAAATGAGCTGGTAATTTCTATCGAGCGCCCATTTGAATCCGTGCACATAAGCGGTCCCGAGCCCGGATTTTTTGGCGCGTTGTTCGAGAAACAGCCGATCGGGAAATTCCCGCTGCAGCAGTTTCACTTTATCGGCGGTATGGTCGGGTGAATTGTCATCTATTATGAGCAAATCGAACGG
Organism: Flavobacterium sp.; assembly: GCF_047602195.1. Taxonomy (GTDB): domain Bacteria; phylum Bacteroidota; class Bacteroidia; order Flavobacteriales; family Flavobacteriaceae; genus Flavobacterium. The sequence goes on along the minus strand of NZ_JASGHW010000004.1, from coordinate 804,291 downwards.
CTTGTGCAACGAAAGTACCGCACGAACAATACTTTCTATGTTCTCGATTTCGTTATACGTTGGAATAATGACCAGGCTGTCGCTCATTGATGCGCTAAATTTAGGGCAAAAATAAACTTTTTATGGGAGCGGCATCATAATAAAATGATAATAAAGTGCGATTTATTTTTTCGAAAGAATCGGCTACAAGCCACCGTCGGAGAACATAAAAATCACTATTTTTGGCGCATGATGGACCACGTACTTCACCCGCGAACATTGGAGCCCCGAGACTGGGCAACCATCTTATTTATCGTGGCGTTTATCCTCGTGGCTATCGCCAAATCATTTTTCGAGACGCGCTTCAATGAATACCTGCGGCTCATCGTTTCGGACAAATATGTAAAGGTGTATCGCGACAGTTCGAACCTCATGAGCGGGTTTACGATCGTACTTTTTGTGGTGCAATTGCTTTCGCTGGCCTTTTTTGTCCAATTGATCCTGAGCTACTTCGGGTATGTACAGAAAACCGACTGGATCGTGTTCACCCAGATCTTGACTTTTTTGATGGTTTTCGTGCTGTCCAAATTCCTGATTGAGAAGATTATAGCCACCGCTTTCAGCATAGAGGAATTCACCGAACAGTTCAATTTGCAGAAAGTCAGTTACAGAACCTACATCGGCTTGCTTTTGCTACCGATTGACATCATTCTGTTTTATAACGATAATCCATCAAAAATCATTATTTTGCTCATTATTGTTATTGTTTTGACAATAAACATGCTGACTTATCTGGTTTCCCTGAAGAATTATCAAAACTTCTTACTCGGCAAGTTATTTTATTTTATTTTATATCTTTGCGCACTTGAAATAGCGCCCTATTATTTCATGTATTATTGGTTTACGAAAAGTTAGCTATAAGAGAAAATGTCAAATATGAAAGTGAAAACTATTTTGGTGTCACAGCCAGAGCCTAAAGTTGAAAACTCACCATACTTTGAGCTGCAACAAAAGCATAAAGTGAAAGTCGATTTCAGGCCTTTTATCCACGTAGAAGGCGTCAGCGCGAAAGATGTTAGATTGCAGAAAATTGACCTCAATAATTATACTGCCATCATTTTAACGAGCAAGAATTCTGTTGACCATTTTTTCAGGGTCGCCGAAGAAATGCGTTACAAAGTACCTGAAGGGTTGAAATACTTCTGCCAATCGGAAGCCGTTGCGTTTTACCTGCAAAAATATGTGGTTTACAGAAAGCGCAAGATTTATGTCGGCCAGAAAGATTTCGCCGATATGGCGCCACTGATCAAGAAATACAAAGACGAGAAGTTCCTGTTGCCGGCTTCGGACCAGCTCAATGCAGATGTTCCGCCCGTATTGGACAACCTCAAAGTCGATTGGACCGTGGGTACGTTCTACAAAACCGTGATGAGCGATTTGTCGGATTTGGCCGATGTGTATTACGACGTTTTGGCTTTCTTCAGCCCGACCGGGATCAAGTCGCTGTTCAAGAACTTCCCCGATTTCGAACAAAACAATACGCGTATCGCCGTTTTTGGCAGCACGACGCAAAAAGAAGCACTCGAACACGGCCTGCGTATCGATATCCTCGCCCCGACGCCCGAAACACCTTCGATGACGATGGCACTCGAAAAATACATCGCAGAAGCCAACAAAGGAAAATAATGAAGTGAAAATACTTTTATACCGAAAGCCTCAACAATGTTGGGGCTTTTTTATGCTATCCGTAAAAATAATCCGCATAAAAAAAGCGCCATCCTTTCGAACGGCGCTTGGTATGAATCAATAATAACTATTACAATTGCGGCCCGGCTTTCACAAGGCTTTGTCCTTCTTCATTATCGGTGTATTGCGCGAAGTTCTTGATGAACCTGCCGGCAAGATCGGTGGCTTTTTCGGTCCACTCGTTTTCGTTGGCATAGGTTTTTCTTGGATCCAAAATACCTGTATCAACCCCTTCGAGTGAAGTCGGTACCCGGAAATTAAAGACTGGCACCATACTCATTTCTGAGTTTTCAATCGATCCGTCCAAAATGCGGTCGATGATCGCACGCGTATCTTTGATCGAGATTCGCTTTCCGGTTCCGTTCCAACCCGTATTGACCATATAAGCCTGGGCGTTGTGCTCCTCCATTTTCTTGACCAATTCCTTGCCGTATTGTGTCGGATGCAACGACAGGAACGCCTTTCCGAAACAAGCCGAGAAAGTCGGTTGCGGCTCGGTTACCCCGCGCTCGGTTCCGGCCAATTTGGCGGTAAATCCAGAAAGGAAATAGTATTTGGTTTGTTCCGGCGTGAGTTTAGAAACCGGCGGCATAACACCAAAGGCATCGGCCGTAAGGAAGATGACTTTGTTGGCGTGTCCGGCTTTGGAAACCGGCTTCACGATGTTTTCGATGTGGTAGATCGGGTAAGAAACACGCGTGTTTTGCGTAACCGAACCGTCCTTGAAATCGATTTTGCCGTTGGCATCGAGCGTGACGTTTTCGAGCAAAGCGTCTTTCTTGATCGCATTGTAGATGTCCGGTTCATTTTCTTTGCTCAAATCGATGGTTTTGGCGTAGCAACCGCCTTCAAAATTGAAGACCCCGTCGTTGTCCCAACCGTGCTCGTCGTCCCCGATGAGTTCGCGCTTCGGATCGGTAGACAAAGTGGTTTTCCCGGTTCCAGACAATCCGAAGAACACGGCCACGTCACCATTCTTGCCTTTGTTGGCCGAACAGTGCATCGAAGCGATTCCTTGCAACGGCAAGTAGTAGTTCATCATCGAGAACAATCCTTTTTTCATCTCGCCGCCGTACCAGGTTCCGCCGATCAATTGGATTTTCTCGGTCAGGTTAAAGGCGATGTAGGTTTCCGAATTCATGCCATGTGCGGCGAAATCCTTGAAGCCTTTTTTGGAAGCGTTCATCACGACGAAATCAGGCTCGCCATAGGTTTCGAGTTCGGCTTCGGTCGGGCGGATGAACATATTTTTGACGAAATGCGCCTGCCAAGCCACCTCAACGATGAAACGCACTTTCAATCTTGTATTTTCATTGGCACCACAAAAAGTATCGACTACGAACAATCTTTTGCCGGACAATTGGCTTACGGTATTTTCCTTTAGCGCATTCCAGGTCGTTTGTGAAATGGGTTTGTTGTCATTGGGTGCTTTTTCAGACGGCCACCAAAGGGTGTTTTCGGTAACGGCGTCTTTGACGATATATTTATCTTTTGGGGAACGGCCGGTAAAGTCCCCGGTCATTACATTCACTGCTCCAAGCTCGGACAATTGCCCTCGTTCAAAACCAACCAGATTTGGATTCAGTTCTTCTTCATAGAGCAAATCGTATGACGGGTTGTATACGATTTCTTCAACATTTTTAATTCCATACTTTTCTAACGAAATCGATTTCGTAGTTTGAGTGTAATTATCCATAAATTTGAGTTTGTGTTGACACTTATTAAGGGGACAAAAGTAGAAATTAAAATTCGAGTTACATCGATTTCGTTAGAAATTTATGATTTTTTGCGTATCAAATCGATAAAAAGCCAAAACCATGCGACAATCAGTAACAATCCGCCAATTGGGGTGATAATTCCGATGGATTTGAAGTCGATTCCCGATAAATTTTTAGTGGACAATAAATAGATCGAGCCTGAGAAAAAAACCACGCCAACCACTGTCAACCCATAGATTGTTTTCTTGGCTTTTTCAGACACCAATCCGTTCCATCCGACAAGCAACAGAAACAAGGCATGGTACATTTGATACTTGACACCGGTTTCAAAAGCGACGAGTTGTTCGGGTTCAAGCACTTTTTTTAACGCATGCGCGCCAAAGGCTCCGAGGATGATGGCCAGCAATCCTAAAATCGCGGCGGTGGCGGTCATTTTTCTTTCCATGTTGATTGGGTTTTGGATGACAAAGTTACATTTCTATGGTTAACTGACACTGATAAAACTTCGAAATTCATTATTTGTTAATCGATATTCGAAATTCAATTTTTTGAACCGAAGAACCGCGGATTAACGAATAATCAATGTTGAACGATCATGCCTAGCCCGGATCGCAGCGGCATCCTTTTGCTGCTTTCTTTAAGCAGTAAAAGATAAAGCGAAGAGCCGGAAATTGCTCCTAACAAAAAAATAGTACATTTGCACTTTAAAATCAATCAAATGAGAAAACTGCTATTGGCATTTGGCTTGTTGATCGCTAGCCAAGTTTCGGCCCAAGCCGTCAAATCGGGGGAAACTTTTACCTATTCCGCCTCCTATAACATGAGTGGATTGCTGACACCGCTGGCCCAGGTCAAGATGTCAACCGAAACCGTCAAGACTTCCAAAAACACTTTGTTGCACCTGAGCTGCGAGGCGACGACCTTCAGCAAATGGGATTCGTTTTTCAAGATCCGTGACATTTATGAGTCGTATGTGAATCCGGCCAATTTCAAGCCAAGCCTGTACAAGCGCGACATCTTCGAAGGCAAATACACCAAGAAAGAGAAATACCTGTTCAAAGGCAACACGATTTCGAGCACCGTCAAAAAGAAAGGCGCGGCTGAAACCACCAAAAATTTCAGCATTGGCGACAACACCGCCGATGTAGTGACGGTATTGTACAAATTGCGCAATGTCGATTTCAGCAAATTCAAGGTCGGGCAAACCCAGACTTTCACGATCGTATTCGACGAAAAACAAATGACCGTTTCGGCCAAATACATGGGCAAGGAAACCGTCAAAGCCGGCAATTTGGGCAGCAAGGAATGCTACAAGATTTCGATTGCCGCCAAGACCGACAAGCTCAAAGGCGTCGACAAAAACCTGATCTGGCTCACCGCCGATGCGCGTAAAGTGCCGGCACTGATCAAATTCTCGATTCCTGTCGGAACCGGACAATTATCATTAACCAACGCTACCGGAATATAACCATGAGAAAAGTATACAATGTTTTAGCCGTCCTATTTATTGTCATCAGTATTGTATGCGCCATTTTGCCGATGGGCCAAATCGCGTACATTCCCGTTGGATTGGCGCTTATTTTTAGCGGATTGGCCATGTTCATTTCGGAAGGCGCTGCGAAGAAATTCCCAAGAATTTTATTGATTGTATCTGCGATTCTTCTTGTTGTAGTGGTTGCCAGAGCGATGATGCCCGATGAAGTGGCACAAGACACCGAATTCGACCAAAAGAAAATCGAATCCAAAAATGAAGATTTAAAAGACCTCGAGCAGCTCGAAGGTTTAGAATAAAAAGTTAACCGCGAATGCACAAATGATCGTTTAAATTCGTGTATTCGTGGCCATCAAAAATTATGAGAAACATCCTGATTATCGGCGCGGGCCGTTCGGCTTCGTCCCTGATCCAATACCTTTTGAACAAATCGGCTGCAGAAAACCTGCACCTGACCATCGGCGATCTGTCGCTCGAACTCGCGCAGCGCAAAACCAAAAACCATCCGAATGCGACGGCCATTGCGCTCGACATCCACAACGTCGAACAACGCCAGTCTGAAATCCAGAAAGCCGACATCGTCATTTCGATGCTCCCGGCACACATGCACATTGAGGTCGCCAAGGATTGTATCACCTATAAAAAACACATGGTCACGGCCTCTTACATCAGCGATGCGATGCAAAGTCTCGATGCGGCGGCCAAAGAGAACAACCTCGTGTTCATGAACGAAATCGGGCTCGACCCCGGCATCGACCACATGAGCGCAATGAAAATCATCGATGAGATCCGCGACAAGGGCGGCAAGATGATTTTGTTCGAATCGTTCTGCGGTGGGCTCGTCGCCCCGGAATCCGACAACAACCTTTGGAATTACAAGTTCACCTGGGCGCCGCGCAATGTGGTGCTCGCGGGTCAGGGCGGCGCGGCTAAATTCCTACAGGAAGGCACCTATAAATACATTCCGTACCATAAATTGTTCCGGAGAACCGAGTTCCTCGAAGTCGAAGGATACGGCAAATTCGAAGGGTACGCCAACCGCGATTCACTCAAATACCGCAGTGTGTACGGACTCGACGACATCCTGACTTTGTACCGTGGCACGATCCGTCGTGTGGGTTATTCGCGCGCGTGGAATACGTTCGTGCAACTCGGCATGACCGACGATACTTATGTCATCGACGATTCGAAAAACATCAGCTATAGGGAATTCACCAATCTGTTCCTGCCGTACCATCCGAGCGATTCGGTCGAAATCAAGTTGCGTTTACAGCTCGGTATCGAACAGGACGATGTGCTGTGGGACAAATTGCTCGAACTCGATTTGTTCAACCCGCACAAGAAAGTCGGTTTGCCCAATGCGACGCCGGCGCAAATCCTCGAAAAGATATTATCGGATGCCTGGACATTGCAGCCAGACGACAAAGACATGATCGTGATGTACCACAAATTCGGCTACGAATTGAATGGTGTCAAAAAACAAATCGATTCCAAAATGGTGTGCATCGGCGACGACCAAACCTATACCGCCATGGCCAAAACGGTCGGGCTTCCGGTGGCGATGGCGACTTTGCAAATCCTCAACGGCAACATTACCACGCCCGGTGTGCAACTGCCAATCAACCGCGAAGTCTATTTGCCGATCCTGAAAGAACTCGAAACATTCGGTGTCGTGTTTATCGAAAAAGAAGTCCCTTATTTGGGCTACAATCCAGGGCAATTGTAAAACCATGAAAAAACTGTTTCTCTTTTTGGGCCTGATGGCGGCTGCGGCCAATTTTGCCCAGAACAATGACTCGATGGTATCGCTCGACAGCATCTACCGCACGAATTTCCTCGATGGCGTTTTCGAAACCAAAGAAGATTTCGTAAAAGGACGCCGCAAGAACTACGAAATATACCCCAAGGCATTCCGAAAAGACGAACGCTACAAAGACGGCCCGGTCGCCGACCCTGGCAATACGGTCGTTTTTCGCTATAAAAGCAACGACAAGATTGTGCACGACGTATTTGCGGTTTCGTACAACGGGTTCCTGTATTTCGAGGCCGGTTCAATCGTCGTGGACCTGAACCGCAAGGACCGTTTCCAAGGAGGCGGGCGGAATTTTGATTTCGTCAGGGCGTTGATCGGCGGGCAAAACTACATCTATGCCGAATCTGATTTTGCCGATACTTTTGAAATGGCCGGCGTCATGCAAGCGGGCGGTACCCACACCAGCCTACTCCGGAACAAAGGATTTGTATGGGATTTCTGGAAACACGAGTTCAATATTTTCAGGCAGTGCAAGGATTTCAATGCTTTTATTTCTGAGAAAAATCCCGAGGGTGTCCAAAATTGCGAGCAACGCTTGGATCTCTTGTCGGTGCGGAGAGCGATCGAAAAGATCAAATAACAATACCCGACTGTTCTATTTTGTTTCAGATTAAAATCAAATCACTACATTTGATTCCAATCCGAAACCAAGACCGAATGAAAATCAATCCCCTTCAAATCGAAATTGACGATTTGATATTAAGAGGAAATGATATATAGAGGAGAATGTCTAGCAGACATTCGGCTTTAGCCCGGTGGGCTTGAGGTACACAAGCTTTAGCTTGGCTTAAAGTTTTAAAGACCATGAAAGTAAACCAACTTCAAATTGAAATTGACGGCATCGACAAAGAAATCCTGCGTGCCTTGATGGAAGATGCGCGAAAACCCATCCTGCAAATTGCCAATAAAATTGGGATTTCGGGCGCCGCGATCCACCAACGGTTGCGCAAACTCGAACAGGCAGGCGTGATCTCGGGTTCGAAATTTACGGTCAATAACAAGGTACTGGGGTACAGCACGATGGCGTTCGTCGGAATCTATCTCGACAAGGCCGCCAAGAACCTCGAGGCCGTACGCGAGCTAAGGAAAGTCCCCGAAGTGTTGGAATGCCATTACACGACCGGAAATTGGTCGATCCTGATCAAGATCATCTGCCGCGACAACGAACACCTGATGCACCTGCTCAACACCAAAATCCAAGCAATTGAGGGCGTTTCGCGAACCGAGACCTTCATTTCGCTCGATCAGCAGATCGAGAGACAAATCCAATTGTAATGGACACGCAAAAGCCATTCATCGGGAAAACCATTTCGATCCTTTGGTTTTATACCGCCTATGCGGGCGTTATTTATCTGTCAAATATAGTGGCGCCAAAAATTGCCCCGTTGCTGATCCTGTTATTGGTTCCGGTGGGTATTCTCTATTTTGGAATCCACCTGCTGCGCCTTTTTAAAGGGAATCCGTTTTACCTCGAATGCCTCGGCGTCCATTTGCTCTGCTGGATTGCGATGGCCCTTTTGATCAAATTGGAGGTTTTGGTTTTTATGATCCCGATGCATTGAACTCGCCATAAAAAAATCCGCGACTTTCGAGGCGGATTCTTACTTTTTGAATGAGGTTGCTTTAGAAGGCCGAGGCAAATTGCTTGGCAAAATCCTCCAACTTCACTTTCCCCTGTGGTTTTGCACCCGAGGCAAAATAATCTTCCTGCACGATGCCCGAAGCGATGCCTTGCCCCATTTCGAGGTAACCGTCGGCAATCGTTTGTTGCAAACCTGCACCGAGCATGCCGTTCATCGCATCAGCATCCGGGAATTGGATCCAGGACAGTTCAGGTTTCCCTATGGCATTCCCAATCGCCTGGCCGATTTCTGCAAAAGTGCGGACATCGCTCGAAACGTATTCGTGGGACTGGCCCTTGAAATCGAGCGCGAGTAAATGTTGGGCCACAACCGCTGCAATATCCGATGGATGGACGAGCACGAACCTTTCGTCGGCCTGACCGAAATTCGAGCCCATGATGCCTGCATTCTTGATCAAATCGACCATCGAGAAAAGATTCGTGTAGAAATACGACGGACGCAAATGAATGACATCAATATTTAATTGGTCGAGTTGCTTTTCAAGGTATGCCAATCCATTGATCGGACCCGCGCCATACCCCAGATGCGCACCGATACTACTCAATTGAACTACTTTTGGGACACCGCTGTCTTGAATCGCTTGGGTGTAATTGTCGGCGATTTGCCGCATGAACGCCGGCCAGTCCTCGGGTGTCCAGATTGGCGGGATCATGAGATAGACCGCATCGGCACCTTTGAAAGTTTGGGTTAAAAACGCTACGTCATTGACATCTCCAATCGCGGCTTTCGCACCGAGATTTTCGATGGTTTTTTGCTTATTCGCATCACTGCTGATGACAATCACTTCGTGTCCGGCAGCGGTTAAAGCTTGGGCTACCGGCTTGCTGATATTTCCGGTTGAACCGGTCAAAACATATTTCATACTATTTTATTTTAAAATGGTTGTACAAAGTTAAAATTGTACTTACTTTTGTACAAGTACCTACTAAAAAGTATGTGATATGCGAGACATCAAAGAAGCTTCGACCAACAACGACAATAGAAAGCAAATCATCGTGGCCTGCCCCGTCAGTTTTACGCTGGATAAAGTGGGCGGCCGATGGAAACCGTTAATATTGTGGAACCTGCGCTTCGGACAAAAACGCTACAGCGACCTGCGCAAAGCCATCCCGCCGATTACCGAAAAAATGCTCATTCAACATTTAAAACAACTCGAAGCCGACCAACTCGTTACAAGGACAGTCGTTGAAATCATGCCGCCGCATGTGGAATACAAACTCACCGATGCTGCACAGGAATTGCTTCCCGCGCTCGATACTTTGGCGAATTGGGGCTTGAAATACAATCGGGCCGAGCGTTAAGAAAATGTCCTGTGGACATTTTTAGCGAAGGAGCCAGGCGGCGCGGTGGCGATGTTCAAACAAAATCTAATGGATTAGGATAAGCACTAGCCTCGAGTGTAGCAAGTATTCTCGCAGAGATACTGCGGAAAGCAGGAAACAGCTCCAAATAAAAAATCCGCTACAAGAGCGGATTTCTATTTTCAAACGGAAAAAGTTAATCGCGTCTTCCCATATAAATCATGACATAATACAGCAAGGTTCCGAGTGAACCAATCGCCGCTACCACATAAGTCCTGGCGGCCCATTTGAGTGCGTCCTGCGCGCCCGCATGTTCTTCACGGGTGAGCATTCGCTTGTTGTCGAGCCACGCCAAGGCGCGGTTACTCGCGTCGTATTCCACTGGAAGCGTAATGAACGCAAACAAGGTCGTGAGCGCGAACAACACAATTCCAATCAGCAATAATGACGGAAAAGTATTTACAAGCAAAACGCCCGCGAGCAACACCCATTGAATGATGTTGGACGTAAACGATACTACCGGAACGAGTTTCGAACGCATTTCCAACCAACTGTAAGCCGCGGCATGTTGTACCGCGTGCCCGACTTCGTGCGCCGCTACAGCCGCAGCCGCAGCATTTCGTTGATTATAAACCGCTTCACTAAGGTTGACCGTTTTATCGGCCGGGTTGTAGTGATCGGTCAATCGGCCTGGGGTCGAAATCACGCGTACGTCACGGATGCCGTGGTCGGCGAGCATTTTCTCGGCGATTTCCGCACCGCTCATATTGTTCTGCAAATGCAGTTTCGAATAATGGTCAAATTTACTTTGCAATCTTTGGGACACCAGCCAGCTCGCCAGCATGATCGCGCCCATGATAATCCATCCTAAATACATAGTTTTAATTTTTAAGGTTTTAGCTCCGCTCTCCCGACGGTTCGGGACGCCTTTGGCTCGAGTGGTCGTGCGCTTGCCACAAAAGTTGCGCCACGGGTCGTTAATGTCAGGTTAAATGAAATTTTGGCAGTTTTGGTTTTTTTGGGCGTTGCCTAAAGGCCCGCGCTTTTCGTTGCAATCTTTTGTTTCGTAAAACTACACAAAAGGATTTCCACTGCAATCGCTAACGCGGACGTCTGCTTACAAATCCGCCCAGATTCTTATGAGTTGGACCACGAACAAAACAGGCATCACATATTTCAAAATCACGAGCCCCACACCATTTACAAAGTCTCTCCACCAATTGATAATCGCGAGCCCTTTTTGTTTGCGCATTTGAGTAATCACTAAAATCATCAAGCGTGAAGCGCCAAATACAAGGAGTACGAGAAGGCTTTGGATAACTTTTTCCCTAAACTCCACTACCCGACCAAATTGATGATTTTCCCTGGAACGATAATAACTTTATTCGGCGTACGACCTTCAAGCTGCTTGATCGTGCGTTCGTCTTTCATCACAATTTCTTCAATTTCCGCAGCGGTCAGGCTCAAAGGCAAATCAATAGTGAAGCGCATTTTTCCATTGAACGAGACCGGATATTCCTTGTTGCTTTCGACCAAATATTCAGGGTTGAATTTCGGGAACGGTGCACGTGAAATACTTTCCTGGTGCCCCAATTGTTTCCACAATTCCTCAGCGATGTGCGGCGCATAAGGCGACACCAAAACTGCCAACGGTTCGAGAATCGTACGTTCGTGGCAGTTCGTCGCGGTCAGTTCGTTGACGCAAATCATGAACTGCGAAACCGACGTATTGAACGAAAATCCTTCGATGTCTTCCTGTACTTTCTTGATCGTTTTGTGCAACGTTTTTAACGCGTCTTTGCTCGTCGGATTCGAAGTAACGATCAAACCTTTGTCGTCGAAATACAATTTCCACAGCTTTTTAAGGAACCCGAAAACACCCGAAATTCCGGCGGTATTCCATGGCTTGTATTGTTCGAGCGGGCCGAGAAACATTTCGTATAATCTTAGAGTGTCGGCGCCGTATTCGTTGCAAATATCGTCAGGTGTTACGACATTGTATTTGGATTTGGACATTTTTTCGACTTCGCGGGAAACAATGAATTTGCCGTTGTCTTCGGTGATGAATTCGGCATTCTTGAAATCTTCACGCCAATTGGCAAATGCAGCAGTATCGAGTTCATCTGAGGAATTGACCATCGAAACATCAGCATGGATCGGTTGCGTACGACGACCATCGATTTTGCCTTTCGAGACAAAAGTATTCGTGCCTTCGAGTCGGTGCGCAAAAGCCGAAGTCCCCAAAATCATCCCCTGATTGATCAATTTCTTAAACGGTTCTTGCTGATGAATGAATCCACGATCAAACAAGAACTTATTCCAAAAACGGCTGTACAGCAAATGCCCCGTCGCGTGCTCGCTGCCACCGATGTACAAATCGACATTCTGCCAATATTGCTCATCTTCCTTCGAAACGAATTCTTCGGTATTGTGCGGATCCATGTAACGCAGCCAATACCACGAGGATCCCGCCCAGCCCGGCATCGTATTGAGTTCGAGCGGAAAAACGGTTTGGTTATCAATCAAATCATTAGAAACGACTTTATTTTCAGATGTGCTCCACGCCCATTCCTTGGAGTTTCCGAGTGGCGGCTGTCCGTCTTCGGTCGGTAAATATTTTTCGACTTCAGGCAACACGATCGGCAAATGTTTCGCGTCGATCATTTGCGGCAACCCGTTCACGTAGTAAACGGGAAACGGTTCGCCCCAGTAGCGTTGACGGGAAAACACCGCATCGCGCAAACGGTAATTGGTTTTGCCTTTTCCGAGTTGGAGTTTTTCGAGTTCTTCGATCGCTTTCTTCGTCGCATCTTTATAATTCAATCCATTCAGGAAATCTGAATTGGCAATCTTGACGTTGTCTTTCGAGCCATAGGCTTCCTTCGAAATATCGACGCCGTCAAAAATATTCTTGATGGCACCCATGCCGTTCTTGCCCTTGAAGAAATTTGCAAACGCATAATCGCGTTCGTCTCCGCAAGGGACAGCCATCACCGCGCCGGTTCCGTAACCCGCCAAAACATAATCGCCCACCCAAACCGGAATCGGTTCCTTGGTAAACGGATGCTCGGCATAAGCGCCGGTAAATACGCCCGAAATCGTCTTGACATCAGCCATTCTTTCACGCTCGGAACGCTTGGCAGTCGCTTCTACATATTGCTCGACCGACTGTTTCCATTCGGGTGTGGTGATTTTTGAAACAAGTTCATGTTCGGGCGCCAACGTCATAAACGTCACACCGAAAATGGTATCGGGACGCGTTGTAAAGACTTGGATTTCGTGGCCCGAATGTTCGTTGCCGGACAGGAAATGGTCGACTTCGCTTTTATTTTCTTCCGAATCCAAAACTTTGAAAGTCACGAGCGCACCGACCGATTTTCCGATCCAGTTTTCCTGCGCGTCTTTCAAGGATTGTGTCCAATCAATATCTTTCAAGCCATCAAGCAAACGTTGGGCATAAGCCGAAATACGCATGCTCCATTGCGTCATCTTTTTACGGATGACGGGAAAGCCGCCGCGTTCGGAAACGCCGTTGACGATTTCGTCGTTGGCCAAAACGGTTCCGAGACCCGGACACCAGTTGACTTCGGTTTCGGCCAAATAAGTCAGCCTATATTGGAGTAAAATCTGTTCTTGCTTTTCTTTTGAATATGCATTCCATTCATCGGCTGAAAAAATGTCGATATTGTCATCGGAAACCGCATTCACATTGGCGTTGCCGTCTTTTTGGAATTGCTCGATCAAGGTGCAGATGCTTTCGGCCTTATCGGAAGTTTTGTTGTACCACGAATTGAACAATTGGATAAAAATCCACTGTGTCCATTTGTAATAATCGGGCGAGGAAGTGCGCACTTCGCGGTCCCAATCGAATGAAAACCCAATCTTGTCGAGCTGTTCGCGGTAACGCGCGATGTTCTCGCGTGTCGTCTTCTCAGGATGCTGTCCGGTTTGGATCGCATACTGTTCGGCTGGCAATCCAAAACTGTCGTAGCCCTGCGGATGCAATACGTTGAATCCTTTGTGGCGTTTGTAGCGCGCATAAATATCCGAGGCGATGTACCCCAACGGATGCCCGACGTGCAAGCCCGCGCCCGACGGGTACGGAAACATGTCGAGGACGTAATATTTCGGTTTGTCGGAATGGTTGTCGGCGGCGAAGGTTTGGTTTTCGGCCCAGTATTTTTGCCAGTCGGCTTCGATTTCGTTTGGATTGTATTTCATTTTGGATTGTAGATTATAGATTTCTGATTTCTGATTTAGGGTTCAATCTAAAATCTGAAATCTAAAATCTAAAATTGCTGTAACACATTATATTTAGTCGAGTCTCTTAACCCGGCGCGCAAATTTACGCTTTACAGACGAAAATTAAAACTTTGTCCGTTATAAACCGAAATGTTTATTATTTTTACCGCATAATTTCACCTATATGAAACCTTCTTTCGAAAAGTTCCAGAAGCGCAGGCTCATTTCATCTTATTTTTCGGTTGTTTTAAGTATTTTCCTCGTGTTGTTTTTGCTTGGGATTTTGGGATTGTTCGTGATCAACTCGAAACGATTGTCCGACAATTTCAAGGAAGAAATCGCGATGACGGTTTTCTTTAAAAATGAAGCCAACGACAGCGTCATCAGCGCGTTCAAGACGCAACTCGAAGCCGAAAAATTCGTCAAATCGAGCGTGTATGTGAGCAAGGAAGAAGCGGCCAAAAACCACAAGGACATCATCGGCGAAGATTTCATGGAATTCCTCGGGATGAACCCGCTCCAGAACTCGTTCGACATTTACCTCAACTCCGAATACATCAACCCGGAAGGCATCCGCAAAATCGAAAGCACGTTCCGCATGAACGAGATGGTTTCGGATGTGGTCTACGACAAACAGCTCGTGACGCTCGTCAACGACAACATCCAGAAAGTCTCGATGTGGATCCTGATCGTGTGCGGCATCTTCGGACTCATCGCCGTTTTGCTCATCAACAGTTCGATGCGACTGTCGATTTACTCGAACCGTTTCATCATCAAGACGATGCAGATGGTCGGGGCGACCAAATCGTTCATCCGCAAACCGTTTATCTGGCGCAGCATCCGTTTGGGAATCTTGGGTTCTATCCTCGCTATCGCAGCATTGGCGGGCGTTTTGTATTACCTCGACACCAATTATCCCGACCTCGAAATCATGGCCGAACCGGTTTTGGTGGCAGCCGTTTTGGGCGGCGTGTTGCTCGTAGGCATCCTGATTACGTGGATCAGTACGTTTTTTGCGACGACGCGTTTCCTCAACCTCAGGACCGACGACCTGTATTAAAATGATTGTTTAATCGGTTGATCGCTTATTTGTTCAACCGTTCAAAAAATAAATGTGATGGAAAATCAAGAAAACCAACCCGGCTTTTTGTTCGACAAAGCCAACTACAAAATCCTGTTGATTGGGATTGCGGTAATTATCCTCGGTTTCATCCTCATGGCCGGTGGCGGAAGCGACAACCCAGAAGTCTGGAATGATGCCGTTTTTGATTTCCGCAGGATCCGTTTGTCGCCTACTTTGGTGCTGATCGGTTTTGGCATTACGGCCTATTCGATCCTGAAAAACCCGAAAAAATCCGACCATTAGTCAATGAGAAAATGAGATAATTTATTTTCATGGCCATTTTCTAATTTCCTAATTTTCTAATTGACTCATTAATGACCACACTCCAAGCCATCGTTCTGGCCATCATCGAAGGACTGACCGAATTTTTGCCGGTTTCATCGACCGGACACATGATCATCGCCAGTTCTTTTTTCGGGATTGCACAGGACGACTTCACCAAATTGTTTACAATTGTCATCCAACTCGGCGCGATCCTTTCGGTGATTGTGTTGTATTTCAAGCGCTTTTTCCAGACGATGGATTTCTATTTCAAACTCCTGGTCGGATTTATCCCTGCCGTTATTCTCGGTTTATTGCTCAGCGATTTTATCGATGGATTATTGGAAAACCCCGTAACGGTTGCCGTTTCGCTTGTACTCGGCGGATTGGTATTGCTCAAGGTCGACGGCTGGTTCACCGATTCAGAGGAGAAACAATCGACCAATGAAATCAGTTATGCGACCGCTTTTAAAATCGGTTTGTTCCAATGTTTGGCGATGATTCCGGGTGTTTCCAGATCGGGCGCGAGCATTGTGGGCGGTATGGCGCAGAAATTATCGCGTACGACCGCGGCCGAATTTTCCTTTTTTCTTGCGGTTCCGACCATGTTCGGCGCAACGGCCAAAAAGTGTTACGATTACTACAAACATGGGTTGGTTTTGAGCGACGACCAGGTCAATTTACTCATTATCGGGAACGTCGTCGGATTCATTGTCGCGATGCTCGCCATCAAGACATTCATCGGATTCCTGAGCAAAAACGGCTTTAAGGTATTTGGTTACTACCGCATCGTGGCCGGACTCGCGATTCTTGTGATCCATTTCTTTTTCTACAAACTCACGATCATTTAATGACTGCCGAAGATTTTCTCGCCGGGCAAATTTTGCTGATCGACAAACCCTTGCATTGGACCTCTTTCCAGGCGGTCAACAAAATGAAATGGGCGCTCAAGAGCAAGCTTGGCCTCAAGAAAATCAAGATCGGGCATGCCGGAACTTTGGACCCATTGGCTTCGGGATTGCTACTGGTCTGCACCGGAAAAGCCACCAAACAAATTTCCGAACTACAAGGCCAGACCAAAGAATACACCGGTACTTTCTACATCGGCGCCACGACGCCATCCTATGACCTCGAAACCGAAATCAACGAGACTTTCCCGACCGAGCACATCGATGAAAATCTGATCCAGCAAACCATTCAAAAATTCCTGGGCGAAATCGACCAGAAACCACCGATCTTTTCGGCGATCAAGAAAGACGGCAAACGTTTGTATGAACACGCGCGCGCCGGCGAGGAAATCGAAATCGCTTCCCGCAAAACCACTATTTACGAATTCGAGATCACACGCATTGCCTTGCCTGAAATCGATTTTCGCGTGCAATGCAGCAAAGGCACTTACATCCGCTCGCTCGCTTACGACTTTGGAAAAGCATTGGGATCAGGCGCGCATTTGACGGTGTTGCGCCGTACGAAAATTGGGGATTTCGATGTGGAAAATGCAATGGATGTTTTGGCGTTTGTCGACTCGATTGGGTCGGATGCGAACGAACACTAATGCTTTGATTGGAATTAGGTCGCGATTGCCTATGACACTTAAATTTTAACAAAAAGCACAGAAAATCTGTAGCGCAAAATCATCAAAATTTGCTAGGGATAAACCTACTACTTTGCCCCCTACCCTAGAGCCAAAATACACCTTTTTCAAACATACCCCTTACAGAAAAACTGTATTTTCAAGCCACTATCTTTTACAATAAATCAACCGTTCCAATTCCACTATCAAATCGGCGACCTCATTTTGGGTACTGATGCCTTTGTCGCGCAAATACCACAATTGAATTTCGGTCTTGGCGGTTTCATCGATCGTGCCGTATTGGCGTTTGTAGCTCGTGATCAGATCGGTGGCGCCTTTGGGACGCGGACCCCAACTGCCGAGAACATTGTGGGTTTGGTCGAGAATAATGAGTTTGGGAATCGAACGGCTGCCGTTGGTCAGGAATTGGTTCATGAGCGCGTTGTTTTCGTCACGGAACACAATCTTGAGGTCGATGTGGTTTCCAATCAAAGCCATTTGGTTTAAAATCGGCAGGATTTGCGCCGCATCGCCGCACCAGCCTTCAGAAATCACCAGCCACAAATATTTCTTTTTGAGCGACAACAGTTTCTTGATGTTGTCTTCGGAGATGACCGTTTTCTTGTCGAGCCGGTTCATGCGTGCCTCGTTGAGTTCGGTGTAATGCAACAGCGCTTCCGATTGCTGGTCCCCGGAAGATTTTCCTTCCTTGAACAGCTTCGTAACAATGGTCCTGTATTTCGTATAGGAATGGCTCTTGAGCAGGCTTTCGGCAATTGCAATCTTCATCTTCGCTGGCATTTGGTCCTCTTACAAATTTACTACAAAATGCATAAAAACGGTACGCTTTGAGACCGACTTAACATTTTTTAAAATCCTGTTCCCGAAAAACAGAATATCATTATATTTGCACACACATTTGAAAAAGAACAAAACGCCAGATGAAATACAAAAGAATCCTCCTGAAATTAAGCGGCGAAGCATTAATGGGCGACCGTCAATACGGCATCGACCCGGCGCGCTTGGCCGAATATGCCGAAGAAATCAAACAAATCCACGACAAGGGCGTACAGATTGCCATCGTCATCGGAGGCGGAAACATCTTTCGCGGCGTAGCCGGTGCAGCCAACGGCATGGACCGTGTTCAGGGCGATTACATGGGCATGCTCGCGACCGTCATCAACGGGATGGCATTGCAGGGCGCGCTCGAGGACAAAGGCATGCTGACGCGTTTGCAGACGGCCCTCAAAATCGAGGCGATTGCCGAGCCGTACATTAAACGCCGTGCGGTGCGCCACCTCGAAAAAGGACGCATCGTGATTTTTGGTGCTGGAACCGGAAACCCGTATTTCACGACCGATACCGCTGCGGTATTGCGCGGGGTCGAAATCCACGCCGATGTGATTTTGAAAGGCACACGCGTCGATGGCATTTACACCGCCGACCCAGAGAAAGACGCTTCGGCGACGAAGTTCGATTACATCTCGTTTGAGGATGTGATCAAAAAAGGACTCAACGTCATGGACACGACCGCCTTTACGCTGAGCCAGGAAAACCAATTGCCGATCCTCGTGTTCGACATGAACAAGAAAGGCAACCTGACCAAAATTTGCGAAGGCGAAAATATTGGGACGGTCGTCAACGTTTAATGAATTTTCGGGAGCTTTTTCCTGCTGTCCGCTGTATCTTTTTTTTCGAAGAGATCTCGAGGAAACGAGAGAAATCTTAGTTAGAAAAAAAGGATGCCGCTCCCATCAGGGCTAGGGCTTCCCACAGCTAACAACATTCGCCGCAAATCCGAAGTTCGGGAACGCCGAATAGAAATACAAATTTGAATTGTCGCGGCTCGCGCGTGAGGGATTGAGGCAAGGTACCGCGTACCGCCGAAAGCCCGACCCGCAGGGGGCACGCCCAAATAAATAATCCAGAAACAATGGAAGAAATTGATTTTATACTCGACAGCACCGAAGAATCGATGAACGGTTCGCTCGCGCACCTCGAAAAAGAATTTACCAACATCCGTGCAGGAAAAGCCAGCCCGGCGATGATCGGTGGCGTATTCGTGGACTATTACGGATCGGCAACCCCGATTGCACAGGTGGCCAACGTCAATGTGCCCGATGCACGTACGATCACGATCGCGCCTTGGGAAAAGAACATGCTGCATGCGATCGAGAAAGCGATCATGGTGGCCAACATCGGTTTCAACCCGATGAACAACGGCGACCAGATCATCATCAACGTGCCGCCGCTGACCGAGGAACGCCGCCGCGACCTTGTGAAACAAGCCAAATCGGAAGCCGAGGATGCCAAAATCGGGATCCGCAACGCACGCCAGGAAGCCAACAAAGAAATCAAGAAATTGGAGAAAGACGGGCTCTCGGAAGATGTGTGCAAAAACGCCGAGGACGACGTGCAGACCTTGACCAACACCTACATCAAAAAAATTGACGATTTGCTTTCGCTCAAGGAAGCCGAGATTATGAAGGTTTAACTTTCTTTGATAAGAATTAAAAAGGACGCTTTTTCAGCGTCCTTTTTTTTGCGCTGCGCAACCTTCTCAACTTTTGCATCGCCGTCCCGAAGCGTCGGGATTGCAAAAAGGCGAAGCGCCGTCAGGAATCTCTATTTTATTTTTGGCTTTTTTCAAAGCGCCAAAAATTCTCCTAAGAACTTCTTTCGTAGTTCGAACGATTTCCCGTTCCAAGCGAACAACAGATTTTCAATTACCATAAAAGTTCTTCGTGAGACAGCGCGATTCAATCGTGGCAGGCGGGCACCTGCAATTTGAAAAGGTCGTAAAATTGAAAGCTGTTTGAGCGCAGCGAGTTCTTTCAATTTCGGCCTTGAAAATTAGCAGGTCGCCGAACGATAGCGCGCCAGGCATTTTTGCTTCTTTTGTCTGGCAACAAAAGAAGGCCCTCGCGGCAGCGATAGCCCCCGATTGAAGTGGGAATCCTTTTGCGCGAGGAACGAGCGTAAAAGATTGAAACGGAAAGCGGGACACGAGCGAAGCAAACTGGCGAAGCAAAAAGCTCCCAAAAATCCATTTTGTTAAAACCCAAACAGATTTTTTTCATTTTGGCTATCTTTAAACCCAAATTCCCATTTTGCTTTTCTACGAAATCATTTAGATGAGATACGCGTTCCTGTTGTGCTTCTTTTTTACGCTTGCTGCCCAGGCGCAATTGGGCGTAAACGGCATCGTAAAGGACGCCTCGACCAAGAAACCGTTGCCGTTTGCCTCGGTCGCCACCGATTCGGGAATCTACACCATCGCCGATGTGGACGGAAAGTTTACGCTCAACGCCCTGAGCGAAATCCGATCGCTTACCGTATCGTACGTCGGATTTACCTCGGTGCAACTTACGCTTGTACCGACCAAAAAATTCTATACGGTGTACCTGCAACCGCAGGCCAATGAAATCAATGCCGTTTCGGTCTCGAATGACAACCGTGCACTCAACATCATCCGACGTGTGGTGCGCGACCGCAACACCAACAATCCGCAGAAAAAACTCAGCAGTTTTGAACTCAAGGCGTACAACAAATTGGTCATAACGGCCAACCCGGATTCGATCGACGGCCGCATCGATACGGTTTTCACCAAGAAAGCGGGCAAGCCGAAATTTGTCAAGGTCGATTCTTCTGACTACAAATTCAAGAAGGTCATCAAGCAGCAGCATTTGTTCCAGACCGAAAAGGTTTCGGTCTACCAATTCAGCAACCACGCGCTCAAGGAAACAGTTTTGGCCACGAAGATGTCGGGGTTCAAGCGCCCGATTTATGAAATCCTCGCGTTCAATTTGCAGTCGTTTTCGATTTACGATGAGCGCTACGAATTGTTCGAGACCAAATACAACAGCCCGATTTCGGGAGATTCTTTTTTCGATTACAACTTCAAGCTGCTCGACAGCACCCAGATCGAGGGCCGCAAAACCTACATGATCTATTTCAAGAACAAGAAAAAACGAAAGGCCGCCGGTCTCGAGGGTATGCTCTACATCGACAGTGAAAATTATGCCGTCGCCAAGGCCATCATGCGCATCCGGGGCGTGATCGATGTGACCGGTACGCACGAATTCACTTACCTGCCCGAACAACGGTTGTGGTTCCCGGTCCGCAAAAATTTCAGGATCGTCAAGGGCAAAAACGACGACGACATCCGCGTATTGGGCGAAACCCTCAAATTCGATTCGGATGAAAATGCGGCCGAGAACGGCTCGCGTCCCAAAGTCGCTTCCGATTTCACTTATGTGCTGTCGGAAACCAATTATTTCGACATGGAATACAACGTGCCGGTGGTCATGCGCAACCCGTCGATTTACATCGAGGTCAAGGACGACGCCGAGAACAAACCCGAAGTTTTTTGGAACCAATACCGCAAGGACAGCCTCGATTTGCGCAGCCGCAAAACTTATATCGCGCTCGACAGCATCGTCGAAACCGAACGCATTGAAAAACGCTTGCTGCAAGGACGCAAAATCCTCAACGGTTATGTGCCTTTCGGCCCGGTCGATATGGATTTGCGTTACCTGTTGAGCTACAACAATTACGAAGGTTTTCGCGTGGGACTCGGCGGACGGACCAATGAAAAATTCTCGCGCAAGTACCGCATCGATGGTTATACGGCCTATGGCATCAAGGACGGCATGTTCAAGTACAGCCTGGGTTTCAGCGGACGCATCGGGAAATTTTCGAGTTCGTGGATTGGGCTTTCGTATACCGATGACGTACGCGAGATCGGTAGCACTTCTTTTGCGATTGACAAACGGGTGTTCAAATTGTACGATCCGCGCCCGATCAACGTCAGTACTTTTTACCAGCACAAAACCTGGCGTGCCTATCTCGAGACCAAGATCATCCCCAAAACCGAAAGCATCTGGCAGCTCACCTACAGCAACATCGAACCCAAGTTTTTTTACGCCTATACGGTCGATGACAAACTGTACGAACGCTTCACGATGACCACGGCACAGGTCGCGATCCAATGGAATCCGTTCAGCGATTACATGCAGACGCCGCACGGGCGCATCGAAGTCGAAAAACGCTTCCCAAAATTCACCTTCCAATACACACGCGCCTTGCCGCACATTTTGGGCAATGATTTCAATTTCGCCAAAATCGATTTCCGTACCGAATACGAACAGAAATACCTCAACGGACAAAAAACCACCTTGCTGCTCGAGGCCGGCTATGCCTATGGCGATGTCCCGATGACGCACCTCTACAACACCTCGCCGAACAACCTGACCAAGGATCGGCTTATCCAAAGGATTACGATTGCGGGTAAAAATGCCTTCGAGACGATGTATTTCAATGAATTCTTTTCGAGCAAATACGCGATGTTCCAATTCAAGCACAGCTCAAAGCGCCTCACATTTTTGAAGAAAGTGCGGCCGTCATTTGTACTGGTGTCGCGTCTGGCCTATGGCGATCTCGACAAACCCGAACAGCACGTGGGCATCGATTACAAGACGTTGCAGGATGGTTATTTCGAATCCGGACTCGAGATCAACCAGATTTACAGCGGTTTCGGACTCGCGGGCTTCTACCGTTACGGTCCGAACCAGTTGCCGCGATTGGAAGACAACATCGCGGTGAAACTGTCTTTTATCTTAAACCTCGGGTTTTAGCCATTCGGCGACAATCGCAGGATGGTCTGAGATTTTTCGGTCCATCTTGATCATTTGCTGATTAATGGCCCTGCCGCTTACCATCGATTGGCTCACGACGATATGAAGGACCGAATTTTCATTTTTGCCCGTAAGATTGACCAGCGCATTCGAATCGAAAAACGCATTCATCTCCGCGATGGTATTTTTGCTCGGGTAAGGAAATCCCGAAAATGAAATATTGAAATCGCCCGAATAAATGAGGTTGTTGCCCGGGGCCCACTTTTCGATGTCCCTTTTTTGGAATTGCAAATCCTTTTCAAAAAAAGCGCCCCTGCCCCCGAAGCTTCCAATGATGCTTCCATAAAGGACCAAATGACCTAACGGGGTATCGATTTCGCAGCAGATTGCCGTATACGGATCATAGGTTGGCAGTTGTTTTACGATTGGGAATTTACTCCATACCGAAACCCTGTTTTCTCCATCGCGGTACGCTTGGCCGTCGTGAATCGCAGGCAAGGCGGCACTTTGGCAGCAATGGTACTTTTCAAAACGGATGGCGGAATTGGTCTCGGTCAAAAAAACAATATCCGGTTTTATTTTTCCGATCCAATCAATGATGAAAATGTTCTTGGGAGAAACAGGATTGTTTTTGGGTCTTTCGACATTCCAACTCAGGATTTTCATAGGTTCACCAAAATAACCAATGCCAATAAAACAACCGAATGGATGAGGACCGAACCCAGATGATCCCGATTCAGGCACAGCCTGACCAGATTGACCACCGTCAAAATCCCAACCACAAACGGAAGCAACAACATCGGAATGGCGTTGACGCCGGGGCCACAACTAGGGCCGCCCGGAAACAGCCAAAAAAATAAAAAACACACCAAAAAATAACACAGGTAGAAGATTCCCGTCAGGGCGGTATTCCTATTGGCTGGGCTGAGATTTTTAAAAAATGAGTTCACACGCAATAATACCAGTTTTACCGCAAAGTTCCAAAGTTTCACGCAAAGAACGCAAAGCTTTGAAACTTTGCGCAAACTTAGTGTTCTTTGTGGTTAAAAAAACCGATACCCCAAACCGAACGTCCAAATCTGTTCGTCCTTGCTGTCGTAACCGTAATACGGCGCAATGAGCATCACGTTGCGGTATTCGACAATCGGGGAAACCGCGAGCCGCGGCATGGCCTTTTGATCCTGCACGATCAGCGATGGAAATGCGCCTACGCCAATCTTGAATTTGTTGACACGAAATTTAAGGCTCGGCCCACCGACATTAATCCCCAAGGTCTCGCTGCCGTAAGAGACACCGAGCATACCGTCGAAACCAATATCGATTTGCTTTTTCTTTTCAACAGGGGTTTCAGCAGTCGTCTGCGAAAAGGCAAAAGGAGTGACCGATACTGCGGCGAGCAGTACCCAAGTTTTAAAATTAATCATGTTCTTTGAGTTTTAAGGTTTGATAATCAAGACCGATGGCGTATGGTTGAGCCAAATGCTGTGCGAATCGACGAGTTTCTTCCAGCTTTCCAGGCTGATGATCATGAGGTCTTGTTCGTCGAGAAATTCCTTCCTTACGGTTTTGTCGTTCATCACCATGATGTGATTCGGTGCGGTCTGTTCAATCGAACGGATGTTTTCCTTGATCGCCGAATTGTTCTTGATTTCACCCAAAGCATCGAGCACCGTGACTTGCGAACCGTTGTTGTGGATCAATTTCTGTGCGTATTCCATCAGGAACACATCGTCGTTGCCAAACATTGGAAGAAAAATACGGTT
This sequence comes from Flavobacterium sp., assembly GCF_047602195.1. Taxonomy (GTDB): domain Bacteria; phylum Bacteroidota; class Bacteroidia; order Flavobacteriales; family Flavobacteriaceae; genus Flavobacterium. The sequence goes on along the minus strand of NZ_JASGHW010000004.1, from coordinate 780,001 downwards.
GATGTCCTGAAGCTCTTTATCGAGCAAAATCCCAACAGGCATTTTACTTTTGGTCACGATCTGTCGTGTGCGTTCATCGAAAGGCGAATTTTCGAACAGTCCTTCCTTACCCGTAAATTTATCGATAAGTCGGTCGGGATTGATGATGCGCGTCGTAAAACCGAGCACTTTCCCGAGCAACGTCCCTTCGAAAATCGATTGCCCAAGCCCGATGAGCAACAAATCATATTCGCCTTGGTTGGCCGTTTCGACGATGTCGGTATTGATGTCATTCGACGCCTTGAACAAGGTCGTGATTTTCTGGTCGAGATGGTCCGATTCGGCCAAGACGGAACGGAACGTCTTGTTTTCGTATTCCTTGAGATCGAACGTATGCAATTCGGTGCTCAGCGACAGATGCATCGCGGTGATTTGCGTATTGCTCGATTGTTTTTTGACCAGACTGTGCGCCATGCGCAGCAAGGTTTTTCCGCTGTCTGAAGAAGCAAACGAAATCAGGATGCGGTACTTGCTTTTGTTGCTGATCGTCTCAGGCACAATCGATGGTTTATCGCGCCAAATGTAGTTGATCAAATCGAGCGCCGGCCCGGTCATGAACGTCGTCACGAGTGCCATGATGACCATCATCGTAAAGACTTCGGTCGACAACACGCCGAGGTCGTAACCGATGTTGAGCACGACCAGTTCCATGAGTCCACGCGTATTCATGAGTGCGCCGATCGAGAGGCTGTCTTTCCAACTCTGGCCGACGAACTTGGCCGCGAGCATGCTACCGACAAATTTTCCGGTGACCGCAATACCAATAATAATGAGCGTCATTTGCCACAAGGCCGGGTCGCTGATGAGCCCGATTTGCGTGCGCAATCCCGTAAACACGAAGAACAACGGCAACAATAAAATCACCGCCGTATCTTCGACCTTATCGATGATGATGCTGCGGAATTTGCCGCTTTCGGGCATGATCGCCCCAGCCATGAATGCGCCGAACAACGCATGGATTCCGATGATTTCGGACACATAAGCCGAAATAATCAGGGTCAACAGGAAAATCGCCACGACCGGTTTGCTCAAACTTTCGCGTGTCGATTTGAGATCGCCTACGCGTTTCAAGAACGGACGTACCACTTTGAGCATCAAAAACACATACACTATGGCCATCGCGATGATGTACAGCGAACTCGCAAACGAACCCGCCTTGACGATTGCGATGACGGCAGCCAAAATGCACCAGGCCGTGATGTCGTCGGCAGCCGCACAAGTAATGACGACCGCCCCGAGTTTGGTTTTGTGGATGCCGCGTTCCTGCACGATTCTGGCCAAAACCGGAAAGGCCGTAATGCTCATCGCGATTCCCATAAAAAGCGCAAACGAAGCAAACTCGATGGTGGCCGGTGCAAATTGCTCGTAGGTAAAATAGGCAAATCCCACACCGAGTGCAAACGGGATGATGATACTCGCATGGCTGATGACCACCGCATCATGCGCTTTGTTGCGCAGCGCCTTGAGGTCGAGTTCCATCCCGATGACGAACATGAACAAGATCAATCCGATTTGGCTCAAGAACTGTAAATTCCCGAGCGATTCCTTTGGGAACAGCAAAGCCGAAAATTCCGGCCAGTGCATGCCCACGAAAGACGGCCCGAGCAAAATCCCCGCAATCATTTCGCCCACCACAGACGGCTGTCCGATCTTGCGGCATACCCAACCAAAGAACCGCGCCACGAAAATAATCGTCACGATCTGCGCCAATAAAATAGCCAATGGATGCGTCAAATTGTGCTGCATCGACGCAATGAAATCCTGCCAATGCCCACTTTCAAAAGGTTTGTCGGCAATGGTGCGGCCCATTTCGAGCTGCTTGCCTTGCGTCATGATCCAGTACATCAGTGCAGAGAATCCGCCGATGATCGCGATATAAAAAATGGAGTTCTTGAATTTTCCCATGTTTGTTTGGAATGAAAGATTCTTTTCGTGCTGCAAATATGGGCGGTGTTTTGGTGGCGGAAAAACATTTTCAACGCTAATTTCCACTTCGTGTAACAAGCGGGAAAAATATTGTAACAAAGCCTAGCCGTTGACCTTTTCGAGAAAGTCCGGGCGGTATTTTTCACTCAAACCCACCGTAATCGGTTTGCCATTTTTATCGGTGGCCTGCAGCGTGATTTCGTCGTGTGAAAAAAACCGGATTGCAGACAGTGCCAAGATTTCCTTTTTGTTCACGCGGCAAAATCCGTTGGGCGGCAAAACTTCGGACAAGGCATCAAAACTGATGTTCTTGAGCAGCATCACTTGGCCGTCCTGCAGCAAAACCTCTTTGTCACGGCTATCCTGGACGGCGGTTCTAACCAAAATGATTCTGTTGAAATACAGCAACGCCTTGCCCTTATCGGTATTGAACGGAGCAAAACGGTTCACGGCAGGTTTGCGGAACTGCTCGACCGCCTTGCCGACCGCTTTCTGCAACCGCTCCAATTTGACCGGTTTGGTGATGTAATCGACGGCTTTCGAGCTCGAACGCATCGACAGCGTATTCCTTGTAGGCCGTGGTAAAGATCACCAATTTGCCTTGCAGTTTCTGGGCCACGGTCAATCCATCGATGCCGGGCATTTCAATATCGGAAATGAGCAGGTCGAAATCGAGCGCGTCCATTTCGGCAAGCAGTTTTTCAGGGTCGTTGAACGCCTTGATGACTTCGAGTTCGGGCAACTGCTCACACAACATTTTGAGATAAGCCAAGCCTGGCAGCTCATCATCCAGCAGCAAACACTTCAGTTTTGTATCCAAGCAAATTGATTTTTAAATGGGCCGTAAAAATGTCGTTTTCGGTAAACCGTTCGAGTTTGAAATCGTCTTTGTATATGATCTTGAGGCGTTGTTCCAACGTTGTCGATCCGATGCCGCTGTTTTCCTTTTTGAGCGCTTTCTTGTCGGAAATCTTGTTCGAGACCGTCAGCGAAAAAGTGTTGTCGCGGTATTCGAAAACAATCGAGATGAACGCATCGGCGCTTTGCAGGTCGGCGTGTTTGAACGCATTCTCAATGAGGTCGATCGAAATAAGCGGTGCCAACAACGATTGGTCGTACAACGGTTCGTTTTCGTTGATCTTGGTCTTGACCTTGAGTTCGAAAAGCGGACTGACCTTGATCTTGTTGATTTCGATCAGGTTCAATGCAAATTCGATTTCCTCCTTGGGCGAGACAAGTTTTTTCTGGCTTTCGTACAAAATGTAATCGAGCACATTGGCCAGTTTGTCCAACGCAAAATAGGTTTGGTAGGCATGCGACTGGATCGAATTGAGGATGTTCTTGAACAGGTGCGGGTTGAGCCGCGACTCGAGCGTTTCGAGCTGCAGGTCGCCCACTTTCATCTCGAGATTGTAGAACTTCTCGGCGATGGCGTTTTTTTTCTTCTCGGATTCGCGCAAACGAAAAGCCAGCCAACCGACAACGGCCAACAGTCCAATCAAGGCAATAATCAATAACGTTTGGCTTTCCATAAAATTAATGACTGGATACGAATTTGAGCCCGATGATCGACGCGATCAAGGTAGACAAAAAGAAAATACGCCAAAAAGTCGCGGGTTCCTTAAATACAAATACCCCGACCAAAACGGTTCCCACGGCCCCGATTCCCGTCCACACCGCATAAGCCGTCCCGATCGGCAGGGTTTGGGTGGCCTTGTACAATAAAAACATGCTGATCGAAAGGCAAACGAAAAAGCCAACCATCCACAGCGTGGCGGTCGTGCCCGAAGTTTCCTTGGCCTTGCCGAGACAGGAAGCAAAGCCCACTTCGAAGAAACCGGCGATGATGAGTAAGATCCAATTCATGGTTTATGGTTTTAGGATGAGTACCGATGGTATGTTGCTGAGCCAGATGCTTTGCGAGTCGACGAGTTTTTTCCAGCTCTCAAGACTCACAATCATGATGTCCTGTTTGGAAAGGAAGTCCTTTTTCATCGTGCGTTCTTCCATCATCGTGATGTTGATCGGCATTTCTTCCTCCAACGCGAGAATGCTTTCGCCGATTTCGGGATGTTCCTTGACTGCATTGTTCGGATCGACAAAAGTCACATGCGAATTGTTGTTGAAGATGAGTTTCTTGGCAAAATCGACCAGGAACGCATCGCCTTCGGTGAAAATCGGGACAAAAACTTCATCGAGGTTTTCGAGGTTCTTGTCCACGAGTATGCCGACCGGCATTTTGGTTTTGGCTACGATCTGGCGCGTTCTTTCATCGAAAGGCGAATTTTCGAACAAGCCTTCCTTTCCGGTGAATTTATCGATGAGGCGGTCCGGGTTGATGATGCGCGTGGTATAGCCCAGCAATCGGCCGAGCAAGGTGCCCTCGAAAATCGATTGCCCCAATCCGACGAGCAACAAATCGTATTCGCCGTGGTTCGCAATCTCAATGATATCGGCATCGATGTCATTCGACGCCTTGAACAATTTAACGATCGGCTGGTTCAGGTTTTCCGATTCCTGGATCACCGGATTGAAACTCTTGCGTTCGTGTTCCTCGAGGTCGAAGGTGTGCAATTCGTTGCTCAAGGTCAGGTGCATTGCGGTAACGGCAGCCTGGCTGTTTTCTTTTTTGATCAGGCTATTGGCCAAACGCAGCAACGACTTGCCGCGATCGGAATTCCCGAATGATATCAGGACTTTGTACTGGCTTTGTGTCTTGACTTCGGCCGGAATGAATTCGTCCCTGGTCTTGAAAATATAATTGATCAGGTCCAGGGCCGGGCCGGTCATAAAAGTCGTGACAAGCGCCATGATGACCATCATCGTAAACACTTCGGTGGTCAATACGCCAAGGTCGTAACCGATGTTGAGCACGACGAGTTCCATGAGTCCGCGCGTGTTCATGAGCGCCCCGATCGTCAAACTGTCGCGCCAACTCTGGCCCACAAATTTGGCGGCGAGCGCACTTCCGACAAATTTCCCGATGACGGCCACGAGAATGATCAGCGCCGTGACCTTCAACAGGTAAGGATCGCCGATGAGCCCGATTTGCGTACGCAGACCCGTAAAGACAAAGAACAGCGGCAGCAATAAAATGACCGATACGTCTTCGACTTTCTCGATGAAAATGTTGCGGAATTTGGTGTTGTCGGGCATAATCGCACCGGCCATGAATGCCCCGAAAAGCGCGTGGATGCCAATGACCTCGGTGGCGTAGGCCGAAATGATCAACGTTAAAAGGAAGATGGCCACGACCGGTTTGCTCAAACTCGAACGCGAATTCTTGAGCGCGCCGACCCTTTCCAAAAACGGACGCACGACCTTGAGCATGATCAGCACATAACCGATCGACATCGCGATGATGTACAACGAACTCACAAAAGAACCGGCCTTGACAATCGCAATGACGGCGGCCAAGATGCACCAGGCGGTAATGTCGTCGGCGGCGGCGCAGGTGATGACAATGGTGCCGAGCCTGGTTTTATGGATGCCGCGTTCCTGCACGATCCGCGCGAGAACAGGGAAAGCCGTGATGCTCATCGCAATGCCGAGGAACAATCCGAAAGATGCGAATTCGACCCCATCGGGTGCGTATTTGTGGTAGATGAAATAGGCCAGCGCAATCCCTAAAGTAAACGGAAAAATGATACTGGCATGACTGATTACGACCGCGTCGTTGGCTTTGTTTTTCAGGGCTTTGAGATCGAGTTCCATCCCGATGACAAACATGAATAAAATCAATCCGATCTGGCTCAGGAACTGCAAATTGCCGAGCGATTCCTTTGGAAACAACAAGGCCGAATATTCCGGAAAATACATCCCGACAAGCGATGGGCCGAGTACGATTCCGGCGACCATTTCACCAATGACGGTGGGCTGTCCGATTTTTCGGAACATCCAGCCAAAGAAACGCGCCACGAGAATAATCGTGATGATCTGCGCGAGCAAAATGGCCAACGGGTGACCGAGGTTGTGCTGCATCGACGCGAGGAATTCGGACCATTGGTCTTTGCCGTCGGGAACCGTGACATGTCTGCCGTGTTCGAGTATTTTGCCCTTAGAAAGAATCCAGTAAATCAACAGCGAAAAACCACCGGTGATGACAACGTAAAAAATGGAATTCTTGAAATTCTTCATGCAAAAATAAATGAATATGGCTTGGCATCCCGACCGCTCGGGAGCGAAACCAAATATATAAATTATACGGACACAAAAAACCCGTCCGCCAATTTAATGTCCCTTAAAAATCAAGGCGTTTTTTGTAGAAATCTGTAGCCCAAAACTTTTCCTTTTTCTGGTGTTTTGTTTACCTTTGCAACCATTTTTAAAATTATGAAAAAGAGATTCAAGGTCGGTTTTTGGGAAGGCGTTGCCCGAATCATCCTCAAGAACCGCATCACCATACTCACTGCGATTGTCCTGTTGACCGTTGTGCTGGCGCTGCAATGGAAAAACCTCGGCATGACTTACACCGAGGCCAACCTGTTGCCCAAGAAACACATCGCCAACCAACAGTACCAGGAATTCCTCGACCGTTTTGGCGAAGAAGGCAACCTGGTCGTGATCGGCGTCCAGGACGACCGTTTGTTTACCCCGAAAGCGTACGCGGCCTGGAACGAAATGATGGCCTCGCTCAAGAAAAACAAGGAAGTCGACCTCATTATTTCGCTCAAGGACCTCAAGAAATTGCAGAAAGATACCGTGGCCGAGAAGTTCGACCTTGTCCCGCTCATCGATGCAGCCCAGGCCGGCGATGCGTCGTATCTGCAAAAAATCAAGCACGAGCTGTTCCAACGGTTGCCGTTTTACGAAGGTTTGCTCTACAACAAGGAATCGGGCAGTTTCCGTTCGGCGGTCTACATGAACAAGAAAATTGTCAACACGGCGGCACGAAAGGATTTCATCATCCAGAAGCTCGTCCCTGCCGTGAACAAATTTGAGAAAGACACCGGAATCGATCTGCGTGTTTCGGGTATGCCGTACATCCGGACGATCAATGCCGAAGACATGAAAGGCGAAATCGGATTGTTTATCGGTTCGGCCCTGTTCATCGTTTCGCTCATTTTCTTCCTGTTTTTCCGTTCGCACCGCGCGACGTTGATTTCGACAACGATTTTGGTTTTTGGCGTAATGTGGTCGTTCGGCACGCTCGGTTTGTTGCATTACAAGATTACGATTCTGACGGCGATTATTCCACCGCTGATTATCGTCATTGGGATTACCAACTGCATCTTTTTGATCAACAAATACCAGCAGGAAATCAAATTGCACAACAACCAGGCGAAGGCGTTGCAGCGCGTGATTTCGAAAATTGGGGTATCGACCCTGATGACGAATTTGACCGCCGCGACGGGTTTTGCGACATTTATGATTACAGGCAATGAGTTGTTGTTTGAATTCGGTTTGGTGACCTCGATCAACATCATGGGCGTCTATTTGCTCACGCTTTTGATCGTCCCGATCATGTACAGTTTCATGTCGGTTCCAAAGGAAAAGCACCTGTACCACTTGAGCCGTACCTATCTGACTACGCTCACCGACCAGATCGAGTCGATTGTCAAGTACCGACGCAATTACATTTATACCGTTTATGCCATTTTGCTCGTCGTGAGTCTTTTCGGTTTGTCGCGCATGAAAGTGTCGGGCAGTTTGATTGGCGAGATGCCGAAAACCGCCTCGTTCTTTAAGGACATCGTTTTTTATGAAAAGGAATTCCATGGCGTGATGCCGCTCGAGATCATGATCGACACCAAGCGCAAGAAAGGCGTGATGAAACTCTCGACGCTCAAGAAAATGGACGAATTGCAGAAAACCATCGAAGAAATCCCCGAATTGTCCAAACCGGTTTCGATCGTGAACCTCGTCAAATATGCCAAACAGGCTTATTACAACGGCAACCCTGAATATTATGACCTGCCGACCGCACAGGAACAGGCGTTCATTTTGAGCTATGCCAAGAACGCGACCAAGAATTCGAAGGACAACATCATGAAAGCCTATGTCGATTCGACCGGGCAATACACACGCATCACGACTTTTATGCGCGACATCGGTACCGAAGAAATGGCACGTGTCGAAGGCCAACTCCAAAAGAAAATCGACGAGATTTTCCCGAAGGAACGCTTCGAAAGTCACGCTGACCGGAAAGGCACTCGTATTCCAGAAAGGAACGGCCTACCTCGTCGACAACCTCATCGAATCGATCATTTTTGCGATTTTGATGATCGTCGTTTTGATGGCCTATATGTTCCGATCGGTCAAGATGATTGCCGTTTCGCTCATTACGAATATTTTGCCGTTGTGCATCACCTCGGGCATTATGGGCTATATGGGCATTCCGCTCAAACCGTCGACGATTTTGGTGTTCAGTATTGCGTTCGGAATTTCGGTCGACAACGCGATCCAGTTCATGGCCAAATACCGACACGATTTGATTTTGAACAACGGAAAAGTCAAGAAATCGGTCATGAGCGCAATTAGGGAAACCGGAATCAGTACGTTCTACACCTCGATTGTACTCATCTGCGGATTTGCAACCTTTACGTTGTCGAGCTTCAGCGGGACGATTGCACTGGGCGGACTCATCTCGTGTACGCTCACGTTTGCGATGTTTGCCAATTTGATCGTGTTGCCGGCCTTGGTGTTGACCTTTGAGAAAAAACGTCTGCGCAAGGAAGAATTGGTCGACGACGGAATTATTGAGGATTGATACTTCGACATTCGTTGTTTGCTAATCGACATTCCTTTTTCTGAACCGAAGAACCGCAGATTAACGAATAATGAATTTTGAAATATTCACCCTAGCCCGGATAGAAGCGGAAATCCTTTTTTAGGATTGACGAAGCGCAGCGAAGAAAATCCTAAAAAAGATTGGAGCGGATAGCCGGAAATAGCTCCTAAAATAAAATTACAATTATATTTGCACTCTGATTTTCAATCTGAAGGTCTGAAGGTCTGAAGGTCTGAAGGTCTGAAGGTCTGAAGGTCTGAAGGTCTGAAGGTCTGAAGGTCTGAAGGTCTGAAGGTCTGAAGGTCTGAAGGTCTGAAGGTCTGAAGGTCTGAAAATCTGACAATCTGACAATCCTAAAAAAATGAAACATACCAAAGTAAAAGACCTCCTCAGCAGCAGCAAAACCCTGCAGGAAGTGACCGCCAAAGGCTGGGTCCGTACGTTCAGAAACAACCAATTCATCGCGCTCAACGACGGGTCGACGATCCATAATATCCAGTGTGTGGTTGATTTTGAAAATACACCCGAGGAAACTTTGAAACGCATCACGACCGGAGCCGCGGTTTCGGTGTTTGGCGATTTGGTGGAAAGCCAGGGCGCCGGACAGAAATACGAAATCCAGGTCAAGAAGCTCGAAATCCTGGGCGACTCGGATGCCGAGAAATTCCCGATGCAACCCAAGAAACACTCGCTCGAATTCCTACGCGAAAATGCGCATTTGCGTGTCAGAACCAATGCATTCGGCGCAATCATGCGCGTGCGTTCGGTGTTGGCGGCGGCCGTGCACCAATATTTCCAGGAAAAAGGATTTGTGTATGTGAACACGCCGGTCATCACCGGTGCCGATGCAGAAGGCGCGGGCGAAATGTTCCAGGTGACTTCGTTGCCATTGGACAAACTGCCTAAAAATGACGACGGCAGCATCAACTATAAAGAAGACTTCTTCGGGACACATACCAATTTGACCGTTTCGGGACAATTGGAAGGCGAAGCCTATGCGATGGCTTTGGGCCAGATTTACACCTTTGGACCGACATTCCGTGCCGAGAATTCGAATACTTCGCGTCACCTCGCCGAATTCTGGATGATCGAACCCGAAGTCGCGTTCAACGACCTCGACGACAACATGGACCTGGCCGAAGATTTCATCCAGTACGTGATCAAATACGCGATGGACCGTTGCGCCGACGACCTCAAATTCCTCGAAGGCCGCTTGATCGACGAAGAAAAATCGAAACCGCAGGCCGATCGCAGCGAAATGACCTTGCTCGAAAAATTGAACTTCGTATTGGACAACAATTTCAAACGCGTGTCGTATACCGAAGCGATCGACATCCTCAAAGATTCGACCCCGAACAAAAAGAAAAAATTCCAATACCTGATCACCGAATGGGGCGCCGATTTACAAAGTGAACACGAGCGTTATCTGGTCGAGAAACACTTCAAATCACCGGTCATCTTGTTTGATTATCCGGCCAACATCAAGTCGTTCTACATGCGCATGAACGAAGATGGCAAAACCGTGGCCGCGATGGACATCCTGTTCCCGGGCATCGGTGAAATCGTCGGTGGTTCGCAGCGTGAGGAGCGTTACGACGTACTGATCGAAAAGATGCAGAAAATCGGTATCGATGAGAAGCAATTGTGGTGGTACCTCGACACGCGCCGTTTTGGAACCGCGGTCCACTCGGGTTTCGGACTTGGTTTCGAAAGGCTCGTGCTTTTCGTAACAGGCATGACGAACATCCGCGACGTGATTCCGTTTCCGAGAACGCCGGGTAATGCGGAGTTTTAAAACTGCGTTTTGTATCCTTATAATATTCAAAGCCTGACGTTTCGTTGGGCTTTTTTGTTGGGAGCTGTTCCCGCTTTCGCCTTTATCTTTTGCTTCGTAAACTACGCAAAAGGATACCGGCTCTATCGGGGCTATGCTGCCGCAAGCTTTCTTTTGTCTGGCAACAAAAGAAACAAAAATGCCTGGCGCGCGATTGTTCGGCGACCAGCTCGTTTTCGATGGCTAAATCGAAAGAACTCGCTTCGCTCAAACAGCTTTCGATTTTTACGCCATCTTCAAACGGCTGGTACCCGCCTGCCACAATCAAAGCGCGCAACCTCACGAAGAACGTCTGTTCGTAATTTGAAGATTATTCTTCGCTTGGAGCGGTAAATTGTAAAATTCCCGAAAAAACTTTCTTAGAGTGTTTTCGCCTTTTTGCAATCCCGACGCTTCGGGACGGCGAGGCAAAAGTTGAGAAACTAGCCCCGATTGAAGTGGAAATCCTTTTAAAATTTGCGTAACGCAGTGGAGAAAATTTTAAAAGATTGCAGCGAATAGCGGGAACAGCTCCTAAAAAAAATTTTAGTAAATTTGACCATTCAAACGCCACAAAGAAAAAATCATGCTCAAGCAATTCCTCAACCTCAAACTTTCGCAAAAACTCTCGCCGCAGCAAATCCAGCTCATGAAGCTGATCCAACTGCCGACGCAGGCTTTCGAGCAACGGCTCAAGGAGGAAATGAACGAGAATCCGGCTTTGGAGGCGGGCAAAGAGGAAGACGAGGAATACGAAAAGGACGAGTTCGACAACGAGGACGAATACGATGATTTCGACGACAACGAAACGATCGAGGCCGACGAGATCAACATCGACGAATATTTGAGCAACGACGAGACGCCCGATTACAAATTATCGGCGAACAACTACTCGGCCGATGACGAGCAACGCGAATCGCCACTGGCGGCCGGCGTGAGTTTCCACCAGGATCTGCTCAACCAACTCAACACTTTTATCCTGACCGACGAGGAGCGCGAGATTGCGGAATTCCTCGTGGGCAGCATCGACGATATGGGGTACATCCGCCGTTCGATTCCCGACATCGTAGACGACATGGCGTTTACGCAAGGCATTTACACCGATGAGAAAACGGTCGAGCGGATTTTGCATGTGATCCACGAATTGGAACCTTCGGGGGTGGGCGCGCGCGATTTGCAGGAATGCCTGTTGTTGCAGCTCAAACACAAAACCCCGACCGAATCGATTGGTTTGGCTACCGACATCATCGAGCACCAATTCGATGCCTTTTCGAAAAAACACTACGACAAACTCCAACAGAAATATTCGGTTTCGCAGGAACAGCTCAAGAATGCGATCAGCGAAATCGAGAAACTGAACCCCAAACCGGGTGGTGTTTTCGCGGGCAGTACGCGGCTCATCGAACACGTGGTACCCGATTTTACGATCCGTATCGTCGACGGCGAACTCGAACTGACACTCAACGGCAGAAACGCACCGACCTTGCACGTTTCGCGTGATTACCAAGAAATGCTGCAAACCTATAAGGCTTCGCGCGACAAATCGCAGCAACAGAAAGACGCGGTGCAATTCATCAAGCAGAAACTCGATTCGGCCAAATGGTTCATCGACGCGATCCGCCAACGCCAGGAAACCTTGTTCGTGACGATGAACGCGATCATGCATTACCAACAGGAATATTTCCTCGACGGCGATGAAACCAAATTGCGCCCGATGATCTTGAAGGACATCGCCGACATGGTTGGGCTCGATATTTCGACGATTTCGCGTGTGGCCAACAGTAAATATGTCGAAACGCCGTACGGCACGAAACTGATCAAGGAATTCTTCTCGGAGGCGATGAAAAACGACCAAGGCGAAGACGTGTCGACAATTGAAATCAAGAAAATCCTGCAAAACGTCATCGAGGAAGAAGACAAGCGCAAACCGTTGCCCGATGACCAATTGGCCGATATCCTAAAAGAAAAAGGCTACCCGATTGCACGCCGTACGATTGCCAAATACCGTGAACAACTCGAGATTCCGGTGGCGCGGATGCGCAAGAAGATTTAAAGGGTAATTATCGTTTCAATGTAAAATGCCCCTTGAATTCCTTGCCGCTTTGGCGTTTGACCGTAAACCAATAATCGGAGGATGGGAGTTCTTTTCCGTTCAGGGTTCCATCCCAACCTGCACTTTTACCCAAGAAACCGGTGATGATTTTTCCGTAGCGGTCGTAGATTTCAATTTCCATATCAGGTTCGGTCGAACTTAGGATAATGTTCCAGGTATCGTGGTAACCGTCGCCATTGGGCGTGAAATATTTCGGATACATGAGCAGGAATACGTCCTTGAGCGATTTGCTGCAATTGTCTTTGTCGCGCACATGCAACTCGTATTCGCCCATCGGCAAACCGCCAAAATAGGGACTGTCCTGGTAACGGATTCCATCGAGTGAATATTCGTAATTGCCCGTGGCCACGACTTCGATGGCATTGTTGTCGTAGGACCAATCCTCGGTAACTACTGCATATTGTACCGGGAAATTGTTGTTTTCGGCCAATGCCTTGACCCAAAAACTGCCGGTCTCGAAAACAGCCGCTGTAGGTGTTTTCGATGCGTACAAAAATCTCTTTTACACCGCTGGTCATCGGATAGGGAACTGCGAGTGGATTGGCGTCATTTTCCGCATCATTCATACTGTGGTGGAAAGTGATTTCGATGTCTTCGGAATCCTGTCCGTTCAAGATTTGCGGGATTTGACTGTCTAATTGTACCGAACCGGTATGGGCCGTACAAATAATCATGTCCTTGGGTTGGTTGAAATCGGGTTTGGGCGCGACTTGCAGTGCAAACTGAAATACCGAAAAGCAACCGGTCACCGTATTGGTCAACCGCACGCCAACATTGGTATTGCTGCTGGTCGTGTACCAATCGGGAATCGGGCCTGTATTGTTTTGGGCATGCATCAGACTGGAATGGTAACTCAACTGTACATTGGGCTGTAGGCCGATGATTGCCGTCCTGAGCGCACCCAAGTCGAATTGGTTCGCGTTCGGGTCATTTTCGCAATGCACGATTTGCACCGGATCGTTGTAGCCCGGAGCCGCATTGATGACCAGTTGCACCGGAATGGTGACGATCTGGTTGTTGACCAGATTGCGGATGACCACGTAAACGGTTTGTCCGAAAGGAACGGTATTGGTCCATTGCGACGGCAACGGATTGGTATTGTCGTGTGCATTTTGCGCGGTCTCGAAAACCTTGATCTCGAAATCGACCGCCTCATTTTTCCCCGCAGCGCCATACCAATCGTCAGATGCATTTGGGTTGTTCAAGACGGCGGTAAAGGCCATCGGCTGCTGGGTATCGATCTTGTAGAGTTGGAAAGGCGTCACCCCATAAAGCTTCCCGAGTTCGCTGGCCAAGCCAAACGTATTGTCGGGCAGGCTCCCCAAATCGACATGCGAAATGTAGTTGGTATTGCTGTCGACCGTGACTTCATACAACCGGCAACCGCCGTTGATTTTCCAGGCGATGTACATTTTGTCGCGGCACATCACAAAGTCACCCGCCGCCGCTCCTTGTCCGAAATCATGCCACGGATTCATCGTGCCATAGGAGCCATTGGGCATGCGGTAGACCTTGGCATCGAATCCGCCGAGGTAAATATTGTGGTTGCGGTCAAAGGAAAGCGAGGTGATCGCATTGCCGTTGAGTCCCAAATCGATGGTGTTCTGGACCGCACAGCTCGTAGGGTTGAGTTTGTAGATCTTGTCGGTGGCCGCCACATACATATCACCTTCCTGGTTGATGGCGATGTCGAGCATGCCATAACCGCCCAGTCCGGCGCTTCCGTTGCAAATAAATTGGCACTGCGGCGTGTTGTCCATATTGGTGACCAAATGCACCTTGGCCAGGCGCGTGCTGATGTAGATGCCTTCTTGCGTCCCAAACTGGTTGACGTTTTCGTCGAGCACTTGGCTTTGGATCGATTCGAGGTTGATCGAAAGCAACCCATCGCTATCGGTGTCGCAGAATTGAAAAGTATTGGTGGTCGATCTCGCCGTGTTTCTGGGTTCCCCAAGGAGATGATTCGCTGCGCTGCGCTGTCCGGGCATTTGGGCCCACGCCAAAACCGGTAAAAACAGTAGGAATATCTTGAAGGTCAATTTCATTGGGGATGAATTTCGTAACAAATATAATGGCAGTTTTGCGTGGCCGTTCAAATCGGCCGAACTATTAGATAAACTTCACAAAACCACCGACGAACAGCACGCCCGAAAATTATTTTTGAGTAGTTTTGCTAAAAATTGTCCCTCGCCTTGAAAAAGATCCTGCCACTATTCTCTTACCTGTTCCACCCGATTTTCATGCCGCTTTTGGCCGTGTCCTTTTACCTGTTCGCCATCGATAATTATTTCGTGCTTGAACAGAAGCTATTGGTCCTGGTCCAGGTATCGATCATCATGGTGTTCATCCCGCTTTGTTTCTTCTTCCTGCTCAAGACTTTGGGCAAGGTCAACTCGATCATGCTTTCTGATGCCTCGCAACGGCGCATCCCTTTGTTTATCCAAGCATTGCTCATCATCACCCTGATCACCAAAAGCCTGACGCAGGAGGTCGTCCCCGAATTGTTTTATTTCTTTTTGGGTGCCTTGGCCAGTACGGTTGCGGCTTTTGCGCTGTTGTTCGCGGGAATCAAGGCGAGCCTGCACATGGTCGGCATCAGCGCATTGACCGTTTTTGTGATCGGGCTCAACATGCACTACCAATACAATGCGATTGGTCCGATTGCATTTCTGATCCTGATGAACGGAACCGTAGCGGCCTCGCGTCTCGAAATGCAGGCACACACGACAAAAGAACTGCTCATCGGATTCCTCGCAGGCGTGCTGCCGCAGTTGGGATGTTTATATTTTTGGCTATAGGATGTAGAACATCAAACCCAGGTGCAACGGGTTGAGCCCGACCGAACCATTGTTGACCTTCGCCGACGATTGGTAAAACGACGTCAGCCCATAATAGCCGTAGAAATTCCACGTATTGTAGCCCCAGGTCAGGTAAGCGCCCACTTGAAACTTATTGAGGTCGTTGTTGTTGGTCACGGTGATGTCATAATTGGCATCGACATATTTGGCACGTCCCATGGCGAGGTAACTCAACTTTACCCCGGTGTAAATCCGCCAGAATTTGTGGCTTTCGGGCGTCGAGGTGCGCCAGCGGAATTCAATCGGCACATCCACCGTCAATTGTTCGTATTTGTTTTTCTCGTAGGGCGTACCGGTGGCGATGAAATTGTACTGCGCCACATCGTCTGCCTTCGAAACGACCAGGTTCTGGAAATATTTGTTGTAGGAAACACCGAGCCCGACGGCAATAGCGTACGTACGGCGTTTGTTGATCGGCATGTCGCGCAAAAATCCGCCCGTAAAACCCGAGGAAAATTTGTTCTCCGAAACCCCGGCCGGTTTGTTGAGCAGGCGGTTGTAGGTCGCCGCCACGTAAAATTGGTCCTCGCGATAGAGCGAATCGACAGCAATCATGGGCGGTGGCAAGGTGACCGCTGGTTTGTCCTGTGCGAACGTCTTCAATGCCAAAAGAAGAAATAAAACCGGTAGTGGGAAACGCATGTTGATTGTTTTGCGGTCTAAAGTTACGAAAGATTCGCTCATGAACGGCAATTGAATTAAAACACTACCTCAATGGTGGTTCCGTTATCGGGGGTCGAAATGATGCGCAGTTCGCCCTGGAGCGCTTCGGTCCGCGTCTTGATGTTGCGCAGCCCGATGCCGTCCTTGGCCTTGTCCACCTGGAAGCCCACGCCGTTGTCCCAAACCCGGATCGTGATTTTGTCGCCGGTCTTGAGCAGCATGATCAGGCATTTGGCGGCTTTCGAATATTTGTTGACATTTTGGATGGCTTCCTGGATGATGCGGTACACATGGATTTTATCGGCGCCCGAAACCACCGACCAATCGATGTACCGGTCGACCGAAAGATCGAATTCGGTGTTGAAATCATTTTGCTGTGCGTTGACCAGGTTACCCAGGATTTCGGGCAGGTTCTTGTCTTCAAAAAACAGGCTTTGCTGCAAATCATGCGAAACTTTGCGGATTTCCTGTTCGGTTTTTTCGAGTTCACGCACGAGTTCGTTTTTCTTTTCGGTTGAACCCGATTCGAGTTGCATCAAATTGAAGCGCGTCGTAAACACACTGTTGACGATGCCGTCGTGCAGTTCCATCGCAATGCGGTTGCGTTCTTCGTTGCGCGCCGCCTCGGTTTCGTATTGCTGGTTGAGCATGAGCTCGTAGATTTTCTCGTTGGCTTCCTGCTGCTCCTTGACGTAACGCAATTCCTTGTTCTTGGCGCGCAACCTCAGGATCACGAATCCGGTGATGGTCGTCAGCAAAACGAAAAGCGAAACGATGATGATGATCTTGTTGCGGCGCGACAGCAATTGGTTCTGCTCCTCGATCTGGTCGGTTTCGTAAGCGATCCGGGCAAATTTGTTCTGCGTGGCGCGTTCCACATTTTGCACGCTGTCGCTGATCTTGAAATACAGGTCGGAATAATAATCCTTGTTCTTCGAATCGTTCTCGGTCAGCAGCTTGAGCGTTTGGAGCATTTCGGCGCTGACCTTGATTTTGCGCGCCAACTCAAAACCTTCCCTGAAATTCTGCAACGCCCGGGCCGTGTCTTTGCGCAGCAAATAATACTCGCCGATTTTGGTCTTCGAAGAAATAATCCCAGGCAAAACCTCAAGGCTGTCCCTGATGCGCAACGAACGCAACAACAGGCTTTCGATCCTACCATTGTCCCCCGATTTCATTTGGGCATAAGCCAGGTTGCTGAGCAATGCGGCATACAATTCGGGCCATCGCTCGTAGAGGTTTTCGATCTGCAATCCTTGGTTGTAATACCCGATGGCCTTGCCGTATTCTTGCAGGCGTTCATAGATCGTTCCCATATTGTTGTAATGGATGGCACGGTAATAACGCGCATGCTCCACCGGAAAATTGGGTGTCTTTTCGAGTTTCTCGAGTTCGGCAAACGAGCGGTTGAAATACTCGAGCGCCTTTGCATAATCCTGAACCTCCTTGAGGCTCAACGCAATTTTGACGTAACTGTTGTAAATGAGGTACTGGTCGTTGGTGTGCTTGAGCACCTTGAGCGCGCGGATGGCCTGGTTGATGCCTTCGGGAAAATTGCCCGAGTGGTAGAGCACCGTCGACTTGTTCAGGATCGCACGGCCGTAATTGACCGAATCCTTGACCAACCGGTACATCTTTTCGGATTGCAGATAGTACTTGAAAGCACTGTCGGTTTGCATCTCGTTCTGGTAATAATCCCCGATCCACGAAGATGCCTGTGCCCAATCGACCGTATCGTTTTGCTTTTTGGCTTTGGCATAGACCAGTTTGCAGACGTCGAGGTATTTTTGCCTTGCGCCCAATTCTTCGTACCGCGCGGCCACATTGAACAGCAGCGAGCGCCTGAGCGTATCATTGTCGGAGGTGCGCAGCTTGGCAAAAGCCGAATCGATGATCCTTTCCCTGTCTGCTCCCGCTGCCACTGAATCGGCTTTCCTGAACAATTGCTTGACCTCGCGTTGGATCATTACCGGGCTTTCTTCACGGCCGCGACAGCCAATCAGCAGCAAAAGCATACAGCCCGAAAAATATGTGAGGATTTTTGAATTCAATTCGCGAAGGCTAGGGTTAATCAAAAATACATTTTTTATCGACTGTATGTAAAAAAAAGAGCGACCAAAATGATCGCCCTTCAGATAGTGGTATTCGGATTAACCTTTCGGTTTAGTTGGATCGGTTGGTGGTGGCGGATTGTCACCGATTTCTGACGTTGTCAATTTTGGTTTTTGTACTGTAGATGCAAAGGTTGGTGTGGCAATGGCAAAGCAAATAACAATTAATAGCGTTTTCATACGTAAATATTTTAAAAATTAGCAATAGGCATTTTGTAAGCTGCTCCGTGCAGGTTACAGATCGAACTTTCGGGAAGTGTTAGTCCGGGCGAGAATGACACAGGAATGATTTCCTGATTTTCCCCATTCTCAAATTGCGAGTTTTATGGTATTATTTTTCGGTCAACTCACAAGGCAAATTAACAGCGAAAAAACCGTTAAAGCAGCAAAAATGAATGCCGTTGTTGTGAACGACTGTAAGACAGTAGGAAAATGCAAAATCTAAAGGGTGAAATACCTGTTTTGAAAAGCCTTGATTTTAAAGGGATTTCTTAATCAATAGTTAATATTCCGCACAATTGCGTCAATATTTTCCCTGTAGCTAATTGAGAACGGGAGAATTTCATTGTAATTCAGGTAACATTTCGACTTGCTGAAGTGTATTCGCGAAACGTGATTAATGTTGACGATGTAACTTTTGTGGATGCGCAGGAAATAAAAAGGCAAACTGTTCTCAAAATGCTTGAGCGTCTTGTAGGCATTGACCGTCTTGCCGTTGATGAGCCGAATGTCGGTGGTATTGTTGTCGGCCTTAAGGTAAATGATGTCCTGCAAAGCCACGAACTGGTAGTCGCTGTACGATTTGATGCAGATCGTGGAAGCCGTCGTCGGGCTGCACTTCTTCTCAAACTTGAACAGGCATTTCCCGAGCTGGTGCAACTGCAAAGGCTTGAGGATGTAATCGGAAAAACCCGACTGGATTGCCTCGAAAGCATGGTCGGGGGTTTTGGACAGCGCGATCAAATAGGGCATGCTGTCCATATATTGATGCATTTCGGATAGCGCAGCAAAAGATAAACTCTTATCTTTGGGGTCGAATGGAACGCCCATGACCACCAATTGCGGTTTGAGTTTGAAGATTTGGTCCACGGCAATTTCCTCATTCTTGAAAATCCCGGCACAGAAATAATTCGGGAAATTTTCGAACAGTTTGAGCGTCTCATCGATAGCGGCGCTGTTGTTGTCGATAATGAGAAAAGAAAACCGCATACTTGTGTGAAAAATAGTGCAATCTAGCCAAGAACTATTTTTTTTTGGTGCACAAAAACAGCACATTTTGTTAAATTTTGTTTAAGAAATTTTTATGCACGTACTTTTAGCAGACGATCACCCGATGACCATCGAAGGCTATTGCGACGCCCTGCGCAACGAACCGTTCTCGACCTTCCACCCTATTTTTACCAAAGTCTACAACTTCGAAGATGCCTACCATGCGGTCGACAAGAACCCATTCGAACTGGCCATCATCGACAACAGCATGCCCGGTTATGCCGAGGCATCGATCCTTTCGGGGATGGACCTCGCGCTGTTCATCCGCCAAAAGCTACCGAACTGCAAAGTGATCATCATCACCGCGCACACCGAAGTCATCATCGTTTACGATCTGGCCAAGAAAGCGCGTCCCGACGGACTCATCATCAAGAACGATGTCACGCCCGAAAAGCTGCAATTCGCCGTCATGGAAGTACTCAAGGGGAATACCTACCAGAGCCCGCTGGTCAAGAATTGCATCAGCGAAATCTGGAAAAAAGAACTGATGGTCGAAGACTACAACCGCCAGATTTTGTTTTACCTGTCAAAAGGATTCAAGATCAAAGACCTCGAACAAACCATTTACCTGACTTCGAGCGCCATCCAGAAACGCATCAGCCGCATGAAGAAGGCTTTCGACGTTTCCGATGACACGAGCCTGGTCAAGGAAGCCATCCGCCAGGGATTTATTTGATTTTTTGTTATTGTTATTTAGCTTCGCTCAGTTTGGCGTTGCCTCGGGTGGGCGTTGCCTTCGGCCGCGCTTTCCGCTCTATCTTTTTTGCTGTCCCGACATTTCGGGACAGCAAAAAGGATGCCGCTGCAATCGCTAACGCAAACGACCCTAGCACGACCAAAACCTTCAAAAAACCAAAGTTTTAGCTTAAAATTTTAACACTTTTTACGCATTTACAACCTACTTCGTTAAAGGTTGGGCCGCGCGTATACGAGTCCCGATTTTTGTTAGTATTTTTATCACAGTTAAGACAGTTTCTCCCTACGAACTGCTTGATTTTAGCAGATAATTTACCCAATTGCTGCATAAAAATATTGCTGGTGACAGTTATAAACTGTATCGGGAACGTTCAGCTTACGGAAGTGGTACCGGAAGCGCAACCCGAAACAGCCAAAGAAAAAACAGGAAGCAATTCTGGCGAAAGCTCCTGTCTACTTCAGCGGATTGCCGCCACCGGTATAGATTACTCAACTTAGAAGCTCCCAATCGGGAGCTTTCTTTTTTTACTGCTTGACGACTTTGATCGTGGCGCTCCCGTTGTCCCCGAACACTTTGACCGTGTAGACGCCGGCGGCCAGTGAGCCGGTTTTGATTTTGGCATTGCGCCCTTGCGTTTGCTCGACCATCACCTCCTGCCCCATCAGGTTGTAAAGCCGCACTTCGTTGATGTGCTGTTCAGCCGAAAGCAACAGTGTTTCCCGCATCGGATTCGGCCAGGCCTTGAGTGCGAATGCCGCCTCGAAATCTTGTGTAGAAAGGCTTTCGTTGTTGGCCCCGAAAGTAGGCGGTTGGTTGACAAAATTCCCGGTACCGTTCGGAATACGGGCATAGGCCACATTTTCGGTCTGGGCCCCAAAAGTCACCTGATCGATGATCGTCCCGTTCGGATACGACAGGATCAC
Source organism: Flavobacterium sp. (assembly GCF_047602195.1). Classification (GTDB taxonomy): domain Bacteria; phylum Bacteroidota; class Bacteroidia; order Flavobacteriales; family Flavobacteriaceae; genus Flavobacterium. The sequence continues at coordinate 758,859 of NZ_JASGHW010000004.1, read as the reverse complement.
ACTTTCCCCGCTCGCCGAGAGTTTGAAATCGGCATGCAGCCCACTTTCGGCCAAATCCTCATCGGCCCAAACCGTCAAATAACCGTGCGGTTCGATGGTGAGTCCGGCTGGGAATTGCCACTTCTGCAAATTGTTCGCATTGTCGGTTAGGTACAGGTTGTCGAGGCTGACCGTGTTGTCGGTGTTGTTGTAGAGTTCGATCCAATCCTCGAATTGTCCGGCCGGATCGGTCGTCCCTGTTGTATTCTGTGCCATGATTTCATTGACCGCCAACTCACCCGCATTGATCGTCGGGTAGGTCGCGTCGAGGCTGTGGAATTCATATTCGGCGCGTTCAGGCGAAAAAGCGCCAATGGAATTGTTTTCGGCATAAATGTAATACTGCAAATAGGCATTGGTCACCGTCACCGAGGCACCGTAGACATTGTCCCCGGCCGCACCGTCGTTGTGTGCGCCATCGTCGAACATCGCCACTTTGGTAAAAACCGATTTGTAGTTGTTCCTAAAACCGAGGAAAACCGCATTGGCATTGGTATTGGCAACCTGCGCCGCAATTGCAATGGTACTGCCTACGGTCGGTGTGGCCACCGAAGGTTGCACATTGGTGATGATCGGTTTCGGTGCCGTGAAATCAGGCAAAGCGTTCAGGAAATTCTTGCGCTGGTTTACTAAATTGGTAATGCCTGGCGCGACCAGGCTGTTGTTGGTCACGATGTCGTTGTCGAGATTGGTCTGGAACGCCCCATAACTGTTGAGCTTGTTCGGATCGGCCTGTACGGCCCCGTCGATCAAAGTCCGCAATGCCTGTGCCTTCGGCAGATAGGAGTTGTTGACGAAATTCTCCTGCAATATCGTATTGAAATGCGCGAGGTACATTCGGCGGTAACGTGTATTGACGAGCAATTTGTTGACGAGTGGGAAAGTGTTGTCGTTCAAGTGCTGGAACGGCGACAACTGCGCCTTGGCGGTCGTATTCTGCAACACGGACGAACCCAAATCGGCGAACACGCCAAACGACATGTTCAAGTCCCACAGTACCGGGTTGAAGCGGCCATTCTCATCTTGGTACAAATAATAATTCTGGTTGAAAATCCCAATATAGCTGTCGATGTTGACCATGATGTTGTTGAAGGCAAGCATCCACAACGTACGGTCGATGTCGAGCTGCGATTCGATGTTCGACACATTGTTGTTGAGCGTATTGGTCAACCCGATGAGTTCGTTCCAGCCCGTATCCGACTTCATGCGGTAAGCCAGGTTGTAATTATTGACATTGTTGCCCCAATGGATCAGAGCCGGCAATTCCTGCAGGCTGTTGACATTGTTCGCACCATTGACGGGCGAGCAGTCAAAAAACGGATGATCGTTCGAATAAAAATGTTTCTGCACGAATTTCTTCGACACCGATTCGACGTTCACATACAGCCCGATCAACACGTCATTGACATACACATTGGCATAATTGCACTGCGGGGCGGCCATGTACTGGCTCAGGATCGAATAGGAAAGCGTTTCGCGCACGAAGGTCGGGTCGAAGATGACATTGCTCAACTTGATGTCGGTGTAACCTTGGTAATCCTGCTCCTGGAATGCATCGAGCTCGATGTGGAACGGGTTTTTCGGAAAGAACGGGATGTACGAGCTGTTGCCCTTGTACTTGACACCGACGTTCTCGAAAGCCGTCCCGTTGATCACGACCGATTCTGCCGGGATGTAATTCTGTGTCGTTTGCTGTTGGACGTTGAGTTGCTGCTCCCAATCGGTTTGGGCAAAGTACAATCGGATTTCCTGGATGCTGTTGGTGTCGTAAAACGACTGTGCCTGTGCGGCGAACATTAAAATCAAAAATGGAAGAACGAGTAATGTTTTTTTCATAGCGGTTTTTTGTTGGTTAACGCTATGTAGAGCATTTATTTTCAATTGGGTTGCGTGAGAATTTCATTTGGCGGATAAAACTTGAAAGACCAATACAACAACATTCATTCGCGAACGCTCGTTTGACGGCCGATCGAAATGATTTCGAGACAAGAGGCAACCAAATCGAAAATTCGCATCCTAAAAAGTAACATTTCGGTTTTGAAACCGACTTAACAGCGAATCATCGTCATCAATCATCATCATCAACAGTCACCAATCATGACAAAAGTATCCTTTATCCAGAAAACAATCCTTATTCTTTTATTGCTGTTCCAATGCACCGTCCACGCGCAATGCTGGAAATCGGTCAGCCCCGGCGCCGACTTTTGCATCGCCATCAAAGAAGACGGCACGCTTTGGTCCTGGGGCAACAACAACAGCGGCCAGCTCGGACTCGGCCACTTTGACAACAAAACCATCCCTACCCGCGTCGGATCGGAAACCGACTGGGAAACCGTTTCCTCGGGCTACGGATTTGTGCTGGCCTTGAAAACCAACGGGACCATCTGGGTATGGGGCCGCAATGATTTTGGGCTCGGGGGCAATCCCGGAAGTCCGACCAATGCACCTTCGCAGGTCGGCAGCGATTCCGACTGGAAATCCATCCACGCCGGTGGCGCCCATTCGTTCGCGATCAAAAACAACGGTACGCTTTGGGGTTGGGGCCGCAACGATTTCGGGCAATTGGGCATCGGTACGTTTGGCCACACCAACATTCCTACCCAAGTGGGAACGCAAACCGATTGGGAAACGGTAGCCGCAGGTACTTTCCATACGCTCGCCGTCAAGACCGACCAGACGCTTTGGTCGTGGGGCTACAATTTCTCGGGACAATTGGGTCAGGGCACGGCCGGTTTCGGCACCGAACTCAACGTCCCAACGCTCATCGCCGCATTGCCGGCCAACGCCTGGAGGTGCATCGCAGCCGGTGGCCGCCACAGCATGGCCATCACCGAAACGGGCAGCCTGTGGATCTGGGGCAACAACAACAATTTTGCGTTGGGGCTCAATGACGGATCATTTTACAAATCCGTGCCGACCCGTTTAGGCAATACCAATAACTGGAAATTCGCGGCCGGCGGCATTGACCATACCTTGGCGATCAAAGAAGACCAAACCTTGTGGGGCTGGGGTGAAAACACCGACGGGCAATTGGGCGATCATTCGACCATCGACCGACCGGCACCTGTACAGGTCGGCGGTATCGGCAATTGGACGCTCGCCGATGGCGGGTTGCAACATTCGTTATTTGTGAAGGACGGAGAAATTTTCACCTCGGGCGGAAACGCTTATGGCGAATTGGGCATCGGCTCGCTCGTGGGCCACAACAACCCGCAACCGGTGGATTGTCCGCAGACTTTGGGCACCAACAGTTACACCCAGTCATACTTTACGGTTTATCCGAATCCGGTCAGGGAAATCCTTACTTTGCATGCACTTGAAGATTTCAAGATCGACCAGATCCAGATCATCGATGTGGCCGGGAAAGTGATTTTGGAGCCCATCGTAACCGAAAAATCCATCGATGTGCAACCGCTCCAAAGTGGTTTCTATTGGCTGATGGTTTTTGCAGAAGGAAAAAAAATCCCGGTAAAATTCATCAAGATTTAATCCTGCCCATAACCGTTCTGACGCAGGGCCAACAAAGCCGCATCGGCCAAAGGCTTGAGCATCGGGACGCTTTTTTCATGGCCTTTGTGCGGTAAGGTTTCGGTCAAAAAATCGAGGTAACGGCAGCCGCATTGGTACAACGCGGGCAGCAATCTTTTTCGGTCGAGAAAAATGGGATCGCCTTTGACGTAATGCCGCGTAACTTCGTCAAGCACATCGGGAAGGATTTCAATCAGGTTGTCTTTGGGCGTATACATCGTGGTTTTCCCATTCATAAAGCCGATGTATTCGAAAGGTTTACCCTCGGCCAATTGCTTCACACCCAAAAAACACAAGATGTGTACGGCATGCGCGATCGAATCCTTGAACGCATAGTGTTGTCCGCCTTCGCCCATGTAAAAACGCCCGACGTGTCTGTTCGTGGGTTCGGAAAGTTCCTCGATCAGGTATTTTTCGGGATGGCTGCGCAATTCGGACTCGAGCACAAAAACAATGTCTTTTTTCCAATCGTAAGGCAACGCCATCAATCCGAATTCCACTTTCATACGTCAAATCTTAAGGCCACCATTGTTTTTCGGCTGCGCCATTTCTGACCGAAAATACCGCCAGATTTTCAATGTCAACTTCATGTTGCTTCAAAGTATCGACTATTGTTTGTACCGCAATTTCAGGGTCATAAACAAAAGGCATTTCATTGAAAAAAGCTTCATCGCAGAAACCGTAATCGCAAAAACCGTTGCCCGATTGTTGCAAGGCAGTGTTCAAGACAGGCTCGATAACTTCAAACCTGAAATGACCCACATCCGAAACCTGCGACAGCGGAAAACGCAACAGCAATTGCCCGCATTTGTCGTTGAAATCGAACACAAAACCATTCTGCCGCGCGATGCGGATCGCCTCATGGTACAACGCTTCCGATTGCGGCCCGATCACATAAAACGAATCGCGGTACTGGCCCAACGGACCATTGAGCGCGACGATTTCGCCGAGGTCTTCGACGATCCAGATGAACTCGGTCGTGCCGTTTTCGAGCGTTTTGTATCCGAAGGCATCCATTTATTCGAACGAGATTTTGCCTTCGTTGAAGTCTTCCGTCTCGTCGACGAAAGCATTGTAGGAACCCCAAACCCATTGGCCGCTCCTAAAAATAAACGACAGGAATCGATAGCTTTTGCTTCTCGGATTGTACAGATAAAGATTGTCGCCTTCTGACGGAATGTAGTCGAAATCGAAACATTGGCGTTGGTTCAATTCTGCTGTAAAATAAGCTTCGGTGAGTTCGGGCGACAGTTCGAAGTCGGGTTCGATGAGCATGCCATCCATGGTAGACAAAGTTTGCCCGACATATCTTTTTAATGTCCATCTGTAATCGTCCGATGTCAGCGGTTTTCCGTGACACGTACACAATTTAAAATGTTGGCCGTTTTGACACATATTAGGAATTGGTTTTAACCGGGAATTTGCGTGCCAGAAAGTTATACAATACGAGTCCGGGAATGATGCCGATGCCGAGCATAATGATCGTTTCGACCAGCTCATAAGAATCGCGCCAACCGATGTACAACATCGTAAAACCGACAATGCTCAAACCGCCGACCAGTCCCGAAATCCCTGCAATCACAAACCGCCTGTATTCCATCATGATGCCGCTGACCATACCGATGATGCCGCTCAAAAGCCAAAATTCCATCGGGCTGAAGCGTAGGAGCGGATTTTCATAGACGTCGGGGGAATTGCCCATCTTTTCAAGTTCAAATCCCATGTTGATCGTGGCGGCGATGTGCAGCAGCAGGAAAATCAAGCATCCGAGAAGGGCTGCTATTCCTTCTATTTTCGAGGGCCTTTTATAGTCGGTTTCTGCGCTCATTGGTGCAAGGTATTTTTTAAAATGTTGGTGTAGACTTGGCGGATCCTGGTCTTGTTTTCTTCGGTTTTGCTTTCTATGGAAACCTTTCCGTCATCCGCGAGCAATAAATTCCCGATGTGGTTGCTGCCGTCGTAGAAATAAATCCGGCCTGCCTTGCCGGTTGTGATTTTGATGCCTTGCTGCATGATCGAATGATACGTGAGGTAAATCGGTTTATCCAACCTTGACGAGCCGTTCACCTTTTCGACCTTTCCCGTTTGGCGGATGTGGTTGCGCAATTGGACGAAATAAGATGCCTGGTAATAATCGGTTGCCTCCAAAACCGGACAGGCATGACTTTGCATTTTCGCGGAACCGATGCCGTTCATCGAAAAGCAAAACAACAGTAAAAATAAATATCGAATCTGCATCAAATCAAGAATTTCCACTATTCCAACCGGCTAAAAATAAAAAAAATTGCACCGGCCGAAAAAAATAAATTATAACTGCAGGCTTTCGGTTTTTATTTGCCGATAATCTCCGTAAATTTATTCGATAAAACTCTCATCTGATTATGCAAGCTTCCGAAAAATTCTCGATCGATACGCTTTTCAAGAACGAAAGCGAGATTCCCCAAAATTTCCAAATCGAAGAAATCCACCAGCGCGAATATTTGTGCGACGGCGAAATGGTTCCATGGCACGGCCCCGTCAGCGAAGTGTATTCGCCCGTGTGCCTACCGACGCCGGACGGCCCGAAACGCAAACTCGTCGGCACTTATCCTTTGGCCACCGAAAAAGAAGCCGAGGCTGCGTTGAATGCGGCCGTCAAAGCCTACGACAACGGCGCGGGCGAATGGCCAACGATGAGCATCGAAGGACGCATCAACTGCATGCACAAATTCGTCTATGGCATGATCGAGCAGCGCGAAATCGTCATTAAATTATTGATGTGGGAAATCGGGAAATCCTACAACGACTCGGCCAAGGAATTTGACCGTACGGTAGAATACATCGTCGCGACCATCGAAGCGTTAAAGGACCTCGACAGACAATCGTCTCGTTTCCAGATCGCCGAAGGCATCATCGGGCAGGTACGCCGATCGCCGCTCGGTGTAGTGCTCAGCATGGGGCCGTTCAATTATCCGCTCAACGAAGTCTTCACGACTTTGATTCCGGCCTTGATCATGGGCAACACGATTTTGTTCAAAGTACCCAAACACGGCATTTTGCTGCATTATCCGTTGCTCAAGGCATTCAAGGAAGCCTTCCCGAAAGGCGTCGTCAATACCATTTATGGACGTGGCGCGGTCGTTACGCCGGGCATCATGCAAAGCGGCAAGATTGACGTTTTGGCATTCATCGGGTCGAGTACGGTGGCCAACAGCCTCAAACGGCACCATCCAAAAAGCAGCCGACTGCGTTCAATTTTGAGCCTCGAGGCCAAGAATGCCGCGATTGTCACCAAAAACGCCGATCTCAAGATTGCCGTCGAGGAATGCATCACCGGCACGCTTTCGTTCAACGGCCAACGCTGTACGGCGCTCAAGATCATTTTCGTACACCGCGACATCGCAGAGCAGTTCATCGAGAAATTCAGCCAAGCGGTTTCTGCGCTCAAGGCCGGATTGCCTTGGGAACCGGGCGTTCAGGTCACGCCTTTGCCCGAGCCCGACAAACCCAATTATCTCAGGCAGTGCATTGAAGATGCGATCGCGCACGGGGCTTCGGTCCGCAATGAAAATGGCGGTGATACGCTCGAATCGTTTGTGTTTCCGGCGGTCGTTTATCCGGTCAACGAGAAGATGAAATTGTACCACGAGGAACAGTTCGGGCCCGTGATCCCGATTGTTCCGTTCGAATCGATCGAGGAGCCGATCCAATACCAGATCCAATCGCCTTACGGTATGCAGGTCAGTATTTTCAGCAACGACGCTCCCGAAATCTCGAGCCTGATCGATCCGTTCGTGAATCTCGTGAGTCGCGTCAACATCAATTGCCAGTCGCAACGCGGCCCTGATGTGTTTCCGTTCACCGGAAGAAAGGACAGCGCCGAAGGCACCTTGTCGGTTTCCGATGCGCTGCGTTCGTTCTCGATCCGTTCGCTCGTGACGACCAAGGCGACCGAGACCAACAAACAACTCATCAACCAGATCGTGCACGACCACAATTCGAATTTCCTGAGTACCGATTACATCTTATAAACCATAAAAACAAAAAGCCCGACTTCGCAGCCGGGCTTTCTTCATCTAAAAAACCATTGTTATTCGATAACAATTTTTCGGTCAGAAACCATTTCGGCCGATTTCACTTTCAAAAGGTAAATGCCTTTCGGTGCGTTTCCTAGATCGATCATTTCGTCTCCCAAAACGGTTTTGCTCAAAATGAGGTTGCCCGAGAAATTGTAGACTTCAACCGCTCTTTTCTCGTTGCCTGGCCAATCGAGTTGGAATTGGCCGTGGCTAGGATTCGGGTATACCTTGAAATCGGCAGTGGTCGTTGGCGCCATTTTCCCGGTTCCGGCATAGCAGTTCCAAGAAATGTCATCGACGATGATTCTGTTGACGCTGTTGCGGATTTCAACCGTTACGTTTCCAGTTACGTTGATGGCCTGTGAGAACAAGGTTGTCGTGTCGGCCGATACCGTGATGTCGCCACCGTATTGTATGCCGTTGACGAATACCTTCATTGTCGAGTTTCCGGTAAACACGCGTTTGTAGTTGAACGTCAAGGTTCCGATTCCGCCTGAAACCACAGTCGTGTTGGTGATCGTTCCGGTTCTTACGGCAATCGCATCGCCGGTCAAATCCTGGTCTGTTCTGGCATCGGTAGCCGACCATGACACCCCGTTGTCGCCCGTCCAAGTGCGGGTAGCGTATGAGCTGGCATTGCTGCCCAGATTAGAGAAGGTTTCGCCTCCGCCGATGCATGGGGCTTCTTCGGTAGTCACTTCGGTTTCCAGCGCCCCTTCCACATAAGCCGGTCCACCGATACAAGCCGTGTTGTTGTAAGCGTATACATTTACGGCATAATTCGTAGCCGAAGTCAATCCTGAAAGCGTGAAAGTAGCCGCCGCACCTACATAAGCCACCGTTCCTGCACCCAAGGTATCGCCCACGAGGTAAACCGTTCCGTTGACCGGAGCCGTTGATGAACCCGTTGAACTGATGACCGCAATATAGCCATCGGCAGTAGCGCCCGTGATTGCTACATCGGCTGAAGTAGCGGTGATGTTATCGGTCGTGATGCTGGCCAATGACATATCCGGGGCCACGCAAGCTTCCAAAGCCGTAGCAGTAAAGTTGATCACACAAGAAGCCTCGTCGGCGTCGTTGCTTTCGATCGTCAAAGTCGATGGCGTATTTCCGGCAGTTGCGCTGTTGAAACGAACCGTTACCACTTGCGTAGACAAAGCCGTTACGGTAAACGGGGCTGTTGGAGAAACAATCGTGTAATTGACCGCATCGCTCAAAGTCAGCGCGCTGATTTCGAGGTCTTCGGTTCCTTTGTTTTCGATCGTGAAAGTCGAATCCACATCCGTATTCACAGCCACTTCACCCAAGGCAATCGTGAAATTGCCACAGGCTTTCAAAGCCGAAGTGTTGTCGAGCAATTGGATTTCCGGACGCTCCGGTGTTTGGTAGCAATCCCAAGCCAGGTCGTCGATGATGACGCGGTTGCCGCTGTTGCGCAATTCCACGGTTACGGGACCAGAAACATCGATGGTTTGGGTGTGGGCCGTTGTCAGGTCAGAAGTTACGGTGATGTCGCTTCCGTATTGGATGCCGTTGACGAATACTTTCAAAGTAGAGTCGCCCGTGAAAACGCGTTTGTAGTTGAAATGCAACGTGCCGATACCGCCCGATACCGCCGTCGTGTTTTTCAAGATTCCCGTACGCAACGCAATCGCGTCGCCGGTCAAATCCTGGTCGGTTCTGGCATCGGTGGCCGACCAAGCGATGCTGTTGTCGCCGGTCCAAGTTCTGGTCGCATACGTGCTTGAATTGCTGCCCAGGTTAGAGAAAGTCTCGCTTCCGCCAAGGCATGGCGCCACTGGGGTCGCAAAATCGGTGCCGATGGAAGTTTCGGTGTAATACAGAGGACCTTCGGTGCAATCTACCGAATTGTATGGGAAAATGTAAACCGCGTAGTCGGTACTTTCGGTCAATCCGCTCAAGGAGAAACTGGCCGCCAATCCGTTGTAAACGACCATTCCACCGCCCAGGGTCATTCCAACTGTATAATTTACGCCATTGGTTGGGTTGGCCGACAAAGCCGCACCGTTGGTCAAGACCGCCAGGTATCGGTCGGCAGTTGCGCCTGTGATGGCAACGTCTGCCGAAGTTGCAAGAATGTTGGTGATTGCCAATTCGGCTGCGTCTACCGTCGGAACCACACAAGGTGCCAAAGCCGTTCCTTCGAGGTTGACGGTACAAGAAGCCTCATTCGAATCGTTGTTGGCAATGGTCAACACCGAAGTCTTGTGGCCAGAACCCGCGCTGTTGAAACGCACCAAGACGATCTGCGAACCCGAAGCCGCAACCGAAAACGGCGCGCTTGGCGACACCACGGTAAAATCGATGGCGTTGCTCAAATTGAGCGCGGAAACATTCAATGCCGAAGTCCCGGTGTTTTTGATGGTAAAGACCGCATCGGTATTGGTCAACATCGGTTGCGCGCCAAAATTGATGTTCAAGGCGCCGCAAGCCTGGTTCACGTTCGAGGCATCGGCCAATTGCAATTCGGGTCCGGAAACCGGTGTTTCGTAGCAAGTCCAGGTTACATCATCCACAATCGTACGGTTCAGGCTGTTCTTGATTTCGATCACGACGTTGCCCGCCACGTTGACTACTTGCGAAAATGGCGTGGTCGTGTCGGCCGAAACCGTGATGTCGCCGCCATACTGGACTCCGTTGACATACACTTTCAAGGTCGAGTTGCCGGTGAAAACCCTTTTGTAGTTGAACGAAAGCGTACCCACGCCGCCTGTTACGGTAGAAGTGTTTTTAAGCGTACTGGTTCTGAGTGCGATGGCATCGCCGGTCAAATCCTGGTCTGTTCGGGCATCGGTAGCCGACCAGGCCACACCGTTGTTTCCGGTCCAGGTCCTGGTGGCATACGAACTCGAGCTGCTGCCCAAGTTGGAAAAAGTTTCGGAACCGCCGCCGATACATTGCGCCGCAACATTCGAACTCATCAGCCCCATGATGGCCGAGAAAGCCACAGCTAAGAAAAATCGTTTTGTAAGCATGATTAATAATTTTTAGGTTGTTGTAATTAATTGGGTTAAGGGATTACCTGCAGGGTTGGATCACTAACAAACCAAAAGTAGCTTTACAATGTTGACAAAATGCGAATTCTACAACAAGGTTTCTTTATCAAATTGAAATAACAAACTAATTATCAATCATTTATATTAACGATTTCATAATCCAATCTTAGCCAAACAAAAAGGCTTCCTTAACAGAAAGCCTTTATCTTATAACAACTGGGGATATTTATCTTTTGAGGGCAAAGTGCGCCTTGAATCTCTTTGGCTCGCCGCTCCTGTTCTGATAAAACAACTCAAACCAATAATCGGTGGACGGCAACGGCCGACCATTGTAGGTGCCATCCCAGCCCGAGGTGTCCGAAGGCTTTAAGGATTTGATCAATTTGCCATAACGGTCAAAGACATAAATTTTAGAATCGCGCTGGTCACCCAATCCGCCGATGTTCCAAAAATCGTTGAATCCATCGCCATTCGGGGTAAAGAAACGCGGGTAATCGAGCAGGAAAACGTCGAACGAATAGTCCGCGCAGCCGTTCAAATCGCGTACCGTTACGGTATGTTCGCCCGCAGCCACGTTGAAGAATTGATTGTTCTGCTGTGTCAATGCTCCGTCGAGTTCGTATTCGAAATGCCCCGAGCCGCCAGTTGCAATCACTGTAATCGTCCCGTCATTGTCGAAATCAACGCCCGTAATCGCTTGGGCCGTGAAACCTTGCAACATGCTTACATTCGCCTGCGCAGCAGCCGTACAGCCTGTCGTTTGGTTGGTTACAAGCACTTCGTAAAGTCCGGGTTGCGTTGCCAAATGCGTATGGGTTGTCGTCGGCAATGGATTTCCGTTCCAGGTCCAGGCAAAAGTATAACCGCTGTTTGGAATGTTGCAATACAGATTGGCCGGATTGATGACATTCCCTGACTGGTCGACGCAAATAAACGCATCCTGCAAAACCGGCTGTGGCAAAGCATCGATGGTAATGGTAAGCGTTGCCGTGGTGGCGCATTGTCCGGCCGTTGGTGAAAAGACATAATTTCCCGAAACCGTATTGCTGACCACAGATGGAGACCACGTTCCAGAAACTCCGTTGGGCGAAACCGCATTCAAAACCGGTGCAACACTTCCTGTACAAAAACGCAGTGCTGTTGGGAAATTGGGAACAGTAGCCGCATTGACCGTCACCGACAAAGTTACCGCACTGGCGCATTGTCCGGCATTGGGCGTAAATGTATAATTCGCCGAAACCGTATTGCTGATGACCGATGGGGTCCAAATTCCCACAATCCCATTCGGAGAAACATTGGCCAAGGCGGGCACTGCACCACCGCTGCAAATCAAGAGTGAGGTCGTAAAATCAGGAACAATTGCATTTTGCACATTTACGTTTAAGGTTGTGCTGTTGGCGCATTGTCCCGCATTGGGCGTAAACACATAATTTCCCGAAACCGTATTGTTGACCACAGATGGAGACCACGTTCCAGAAATTCCATTCGGCGAAATTGCATTTAAAACCGGCGCAACGCTTCCGCTGCAGAGGGTCATTGATGTTGGAAAATCGGGCGTGACCAAATTATTGATCGTGACCACTAGAGTCCGGTTTGTGGCGCATTGCCCGGCATTCGGCGTAAAGACATAACTTCCAGAAACCGAATTGTTGATGACCGATGGATTCCAGGTTCCAGAAATCCCATTGGGTGAAATGGCATCCAAGACCGGTGCTACAGTTCCACTGCACAGTTGGAGTGTCGTTGCAAAATTGGGGGAAATCACCGGATTGACCGTAACATTTAAAATGACGTTGGTGGCACATTGTCCCGCATCGGGCGTAAAGGCATAATGTCCAGAAACCGTGTTGTCGATCACCGAAGGACTCCAGCTTCCGGTAATTCCGTTGGGGGAAATCGGGGACAACACGGGCGCAGTTGTCCCGGCACACAGGGTCAGGTTCGGTGCAAAATCCGGAACCAAACCAGTGGTTACCGTGACTGTTAAGGCAGTCGTATCGGCGCATTGCCCCGGGTTCGGGGTAAATGTATAAGTCCCGTTGGCCGTATTGCTGATGGTAGCCGGACTCCAGGTACCCGAAATCCCATTGGGCGAAACCGAGTTCAGCATCGGCGCAATCGTTCCTTGACACATCACGAGCGTGGTCGCAAAATCGGGTACGGTCAATGGGTTTACCGTCACATTTAAAATCGCCTGGGTTGCACACTGTCCAGCATTGGGCGTAAACGTATAAATGCCATTCGCGGTATTATTGATCGATGACGGAGACCAAGTTCCTGAAATCCCATTGGGCGAAACCAAATTCAAGACCGGTACGGCATCGCCTTGGCACAGTACCAATGTGGTCGCAAAATCTGGGGTTACTGGCAGATTTACCGTCACATTCAACGTGGCATTGGTCGCACACTGGCCTGCGCTGGGTGTAAAAACATACATTCCAGAAACCATATTGCTGATGGCCGGTGGACTCCAGGTTCCCGAAATCCCATTGGGCGACACCGCGTTCAGCATCGGTACGGCATCACCTTGGCACAAAGTCAATACCGAAGTAAAATCTGGGACAATCGGCGGATTCACGGTAACGTTTAAGGTTGTGCCTGTGGCGCATTGACCCGCATTCGGTGTGAAAACATAAATACCCGAAACCGTATTGCTGATGGTCGATGGACTCCAAGTCCCCGAAATCCCATTGGGCGAAACCGCATTCAGGACCGGCACCGCATCGCCTTGGCACAATACAAGTGTTGTCGGAAAATCAGGAATTATTTGTGGATTGACCGTTACATTCAATGTCGTGGGTGTCGCACATTGTCCCATATTCGGCGTAAAAACATACGTCCCAGAAACCGTATTGTTGATGATCGATGGCGACCAACTCCCAGAAATCCCATTCGGAGAAACCGCATTCAAAACCGGGGCCGTGCTTCCGTGGCAAATCTGCAGCGTCGGGGCAAAATCAGGAACCAATGACGCGGTTACCGTAACATTGAGCGTCATCGGATCGGCGCACTGGCCCGCATTGGGTGTAAAAATATAGGCCCCGCTGACGGTGTTGCTGATGCCGGGCGAACTCCAAGTTCCCGAAATGCCGTTCGGGGAAACAGGGTTCAAGGCAGGCGCGGTTTCGCCTTGACACAACGTTAAGGTTGTCGGAAAATTGGGGATAAGACGGGTGTTGACCGTCACCGACAACACCACAATATCGGCGCATTGTCCCGCATTTGGGGTAAACGTATAATTGCCGGTTGCCGTATTGTCGATTGCCGCCGGCGACCAGCTTCCAGCAATCCCGTTGGGGGAAATCGGGTTCAGGGTCGGTGCCGTTTCACCATGGCACAAGGCAATCATCGTGGTAAAATCGGGGGTAATCGGTGTGTTGATGGTTACGGCCAAAGTCACATTGGCGGCACATTGGCCCGGATTGGGCGTAAACTGGTAACTGCCGTTGGCCGTATTGTCGATGGTTGCCGGACTCCAGGTTCCCGAAATTCCATTCGGTGAAGTCGTATTCAAAACGGGCGCCGTTTCCCCATAACAAAGCGAAAGCGCGGTCGCAAAATCAGGGATGATGATGGTGTCCACTTCAAGCTGCGCGGCATTGCTGAGCGCATTGGTGCTCGAAAGAAGTAATCTGGCAATAATACTGGCTGTCATCCAAAGCCGGATTGACCGGATTCACCATAAGCGTTGGCGTATTGGCCCCACTGAAAGGCGCGGCATTGCCCACATTGACCCAAACACCCGAAGCATTGAGCGTTTTCCATTGGTAAGTATAGCTGCCCGGATTGGCCAACGAGACCGAAAATACCGTCGAATTGGTGTCGCAAATCACCGTGCTGTTCGGGCTCACGATGGCCGGTGGATTGTTGGTCGGGACATTGTGCACACCAATGTTGGCGCAGTTTTCCGTAGTCGAAGTGTTCCAGTCGGCCGCATTGAAAACGGGTTTGGGCGCCGTGGCATTGGGGTTCCGGATGACCGAATAACCGACGTTGACCGGCGCGTGTACATTGTCGATCAGCGTGCCGTTGTTGTATAATTCAAATTCGTCGTTCGAATTGAAACCGGTACCATAATGCTGGTTTTCGACAATGGCGCAAGGCGTGGTTCCCGTCCCGATCCCGATCAGGAAAATTCCGCCCGGTGGAATAATCCCGGTCAGGTTGATCGTGTAAAAAGTGCCGCCGCCGATGTCGCCGTAACGCCGGATGGTATAGCCCGAAAGGTTGACGGGGTTGGGCGTTCCGTTGTAAATTTCAATCACGCCGCCATCGCCGGCCTGCGCATCGTAAATCTCTGAAATGTAGATGTCGGAAGAATAATTGGGGGTGGCCAAGGAAACCAGTTTGGTAAAACCGATGCCCGTAAAAGTCTCGCAGGAATTGGTCGTCACGGTGATTTCGCCGGTCGCATTTCCGGCAGGAATATAGGCTTTGATCACGTTGTCGGAAACCACATTGAAACTGGTCGCCGGAATGCCATTGAATTTTACCGCAGAGGTTCCGCTACCCGACAGGAATCCACTACCGTTGATGGTCACCAAAGTATTTTGCGGCCCCGTAATCGGCACCACCGAAGTCACCGTCGAGCCCGTGCAAGATGATGTCACGGTACCATTCAGGGTAAAATCATCTAGCCTGAAAGTCCCGTTTCCGGTATTTCCAGTCAACGAAAGCACCACGGTAACCGTGCCCGTGAGTCCTGTAACCGGGTTGGCCACCGCCGTATTGCCGATCGCCGCTCCTACTGTAGGAACCGTTCCGCCGCCCACATTGGTGCCGTTGATGGTCATGCTCCAGTTTTGTGCACCGAGGTTGCTGCGCATGCGCCAAAAATCGAACGAGGTGACACTGAGCTCAAAATTGGCCGCCACATTGAAGGTCAACGTAATCGTCGCGTTGGCCGCATGGGTCAACCGAATGGCTTCCCCGGCCGAACCCGCCGCACTGGTCCAAGTGCCTGCACTGTTGCTCCAAGAGGAGTTGGACAAATGCGAATTGAAGACGGCTGGCGCCACGGTATAAGGATGCGCCGAAATGGCGGTCGTGCCAAAATTGTGCGAATAGATTTGCGCACTCATTTGTACAGTCGAAAATAGGCACAGAAAAACCGAAAGAAAGAATTTACACAACCCTACTCTGGCTGTTGCGATGGGGTAATTTTTATTGAGCATTCCAGTTTGTTTTAACTCGACAAAATTACGCCATCGGCCTCATCCTGAATTTTTTAAGCGTTTATCAAATGGTTACTAAACAGTCACTTAAAGTTTATTTTAATGTTAAATCGGCTTTAGGAATTTGGTCATTCGGTTGGTATTTACCGGTTCAAATATACCCAGCCCGTCTGGGTTTGGCCATCCGACAATTCGATGGCGTAATAATAGGTGCCGTCGGGCAATTCTTTTCCGTTGCCGGACTGTCCGCTCCACTGATTGGAATAATTCTGTTTGGTGTAGACTTCGGTCCCGTATCGGTTGAAAATGCGCAACTGCACCACACCCATTCCGCCCAAATCGAACCAATCGTTTTTGCCATCGCCATTCGGCGAGATGCCTTTTGGAATCGTACACATCGTGCTGTATACCGTTACGTTGCGCGAGGTTCCACAAGCATCCGGAACAAAGACATGGACCATGAAATTGGTCGGGTAAACCGTTTCCGGATCGACCCAATCAGACACATTGAGCATCGTTTCGTCGCCCAGAAATTGGCCATTGCTGTCCTCCCATCGGTATTGCGCCGTGGCTGGCATTTGGGCATCGGGAACCACTTCGAGGTAGTATTTTCCCTCTTTGCAATATTGCTCGATCTCAAATTTCACGACAGGAACGGTCACTGCCAAAACCACTGCCGAAGCACATTGCCCGTCAAAAGGCGTAAAAATATAATCCGCGCTTTGTTCATTACTGATCATCGGTGGATTCCAGCTTCCGGTGATACCATTCGGTGAAGTAGTATTCAAAATCGGCGCGGTCGCCCCCGCACACAAAGTCAAGGTCGTCTCAAAATTCGGGACGATGCCGCCCGAAACCGTCACCTGCAAAGTAACCGGGCCCGCGCATTGGTTCGGGTTCGGGGTGAAAACATAACTGCCGCTGGTCGTGTTACTGATCGCTGATGGAGTCCAGGTTCCTGTGATGCCGTTGGGTGAAGTCGGGTTCAAAACCGGCGCGGTCGCTCCTGTACACAAAGTCATGCTCGTCGCAAAATTCGGGACGATGCTGTTCGAAACGGTGACCTGCAAAGTAACCAGGCCCGCACATTGGTTCGCATTCGGGGTAAAAATATAACTGCCGCTGGCTGTGTTGCTGATCGTAGATGGGTTCCAAGTTCCTGTGATGCCGTTGGGCGAAGCAGAGTTCAAAACCGGCGCGGTCGCTCCCGTGCACAAGCTCAGGTTCGTAGCAAAATTCGGGACGATGCTGTTCGAAATAGTGACCTGTAAAGTCACCGAAGTCGCACATTGGTTCGGGTTCGGCGTGAAAACATAACTGCCGCTGGCCGTGTTGCTGATTGTTGATGGATTCCAGGTTCCTGTGATGCCGTTGGGCGAAGTCGGGTTTAACACAGGTGCGGTCGTTCCAGTACACAAAGTGAGTGTTGTGGCAAAATTCGGTACGATGCTGTTCGAAATAGTGACCTGTAAAGTCACCGAAGTCGCACATTGGTTCGGGTTCGGGGTGAAAACATAACTGCCGCTGGCTGTGTTGCTGATTGTTGATGGATTCCAGGTTCCCGTGATGCCGTTGGGCGAAATCGGGTTCAGAACCGGTGCGGTCGTTCCTGTACACAAAGTGAGTGTTGTGGCAAAATTTGGGACGATGCCGTTTCCTACAATAATGACGATCTGATCGGTTGTTGTGGCACCGCAACTGTTGGTCGCCGTCAAAGTCAACGTTAGGTTACCACTGTTATTCGGAACGGTGAAATTGGTATTGAGCGCATTCGGGTTGGAAAAAGTGCCGCTAGTTGATGTCCATGAAACCGATTGCTGCCCTTGCGCCGTGCCTGTCAACGAAAGGGTCGCACCTGCGCAGGCATTGAGGGCTGCAGGACCGGCATCGACTGTAAAGGGCGGAACCGGAGCCGAGCATCCGTTGTTGATGTAAGTCGGATTTCCGGCAGGATTGAACAACACGATTGCCCCATCGGCGGCAACGGTGGTACCATTGGGGTCGACGAGCAGGGCGCGGTCATAGCTTACCGTATCGGAACAACTGCCAAAAGCCATCGACAACGTACGCACACCCGTTCCCGAATTGGCGAAATGCCCCGAAGCGGTGGTCGGATTGTTTTGGAACAATATATAATAGGTCTCGGTCAACGCGTCAAAAGAATTGAGCGCGGTATCGAAGTTGAAACTCGTCACGAGAATCACGGTCGCATTGGCCGGAAGTATGCCGTTTGTCGGTTCTACCAATTGTCCACAACCGCCCGCATCGAGAATATCGGCATTGAGTACCGCCACTTTGGAGGCCGTCGTGGCATTCTGCACCAGACCTTGCCATGGGTTGTTGGGCCAATCCACACTGAGGTTGGCTGTATTGAGCGGCGCGTTGCCCACCTTCAACCGCACCATTTCATTGAGTCCTTCCTGGACGCCGCAGGCATCGACAAGGATGCTTTCGATTTGGAAACATTGGGCCAATGCCGAATGCGAAAACAGCAAAAAACAACTTACAAAGAACAACCGACAGCGCGTATTTATACCTTTCATTTTACAGAATTTAAAATCGGCGAAAGGTAGAGCGACGAGTTGAATTGAACCGCAGCCTTAAATTATCAAAAGGTTATTTTTGATTGGCTGTTTCAAAACGGCTTTGCCAATCTAGGGCATTTTCTGTCCAATTTGAGCCTTGTCTTTTCAAAGGCCAATCGACCAAAAACCAATAACATCGGTCAAATACCTGTTTACAATTCGTTAACCATCTGTTAATTCAACTACCTCATTTTCATAACATTGGTGCTCTAGCTTTGCCCAGACCAAAACAATGACTATGAAATTCTTATTCAAATCTTTATGCTTGGCAGGCTTGCTTTTTTCAGGCTTCCAATCGCACGCCCAAATTGCCGTTTGGAATTACGAACCGCAACAAGGCGCACTGGCCACGCCCACGCCGAATACCGGAACCGGAAGCTCGGCCATCATCAACGGCGGCGGCGGTACGATCACCCCAATGGTGCGCACCGGAATGGCAGGTTCGGGTTGTGGCAACCAAAATGGCGTGAACGCTTGGGCATTCGAACCTTTCGACCCGGGATCGCTCAATGAAAGAAACGGCGCGCAGTTCAGTACGAGCACCGCCAATTACCAAAACATCTTTTTTACTTGGGACCAACGTTGGTCAAACACCGCGCCCAACACGGCAAGGTTACAGTATACGACCAACGGCTCGACCTGGACCAATTTTACGATGACGGCGGCCAACACCAGCTATTGCAACGGTTCGATCAATGCCAACGGTTGCTTCGAAACCAATTCCTCGGGCGACCAGTACCGACGCATCAGCGTGAACCTGTCGGCGATTACGGGCCTCAACAACAACCCCAATTTCGGCGTGCGGATTTTGGCCGCGCATTACCAATCGACCGGGCAATTCCGCCAATGCGCGGCTCCGGGTTCGATTGCGGGAACCGCCGGAACTTGGCGTTTCGACAACGTCACGGTCACCGGAACCTTGATGCCGGGGCCGAATCCTTCGGTAATGTCCGGGACAACTTCGACTTGCGTCGGCACAGCAGTCAATATTCGCGTGACCATTACGGGCGGCACGAGTCCGTATACGGTGGTGTACAATGACGGCACTTCGAATTTTACGGTCAACAATTATACGAGCGCGGCCAACATTTCGGTCAATCCTGCATCGACGCGCACCTATACGATTGTTTCGGTTACCGATGCGAACGGACTCACGGGAACAGGCAATTCAGGATCGGCAGTCATTACGGTCAATCCACTGCCGACAGTCACGGCTTCAAACATCACGACCTGTGCGGTCGGCGCGGTTACCTTGACCGGTGGAAGCCCGGCCGGCGGAACGTACAGCATCCCAAATCCGTATTCGGGTGGCACCACCACATTTACGTATACCTATACTAATGCCAACAATTGCACAAAAACCAGTGCGACCTATACCTTTACGAGAAACGTCGCTCCGGCAATCACCGTCCAACCTTCCACGGCGACGCAAACGGTTTGTCAGGGTGAACCCTTTACACCGGTTTCGATTACGGCTACAGGATCGGCTACCTTGACCTACCAATGGTACAGCAACACAACCGCATCGACGACAGGTGGAACGCCTTTGACTACCGCGGCCCAAATCGCCAACGGTTCCAAGACCGCGAGCTACCTTCCTTTGTCAACGACCATTGGAACGCTGTATTATTATGTGGTCGTGACCAACAGTTGCACGAGCATCAAAAGCGCGAATGCCACTGGGGCTTTTACCGTAGTACCGGGAACGGTGGCCGGAACGGTCTCCTCGGACCAGGTCATTTGCGCCGGAAATATTCCGTCCGATTTGACTTTGGGCGGAAATTCGGGAACCGTTGTCAAATGGCAGAAAGCCACCGATGTTGGTTTCACGACAGGAGTACAAGACATCGCCGACACCTCATCTACATTGGCTGGAACGGCAATTGGACCGATTGTACAAACGACTTACATCAGGGCATTGGTGCAGAATGGCAGTTGTTCGGTATTGGCGACCGTGCCGATCCAGATCGAGATCAAATCGACCACCTGGACCGGAACCTGGAGCAATGGCGTGCCCGATTCATCGGTGACGGCCATTTTCGCCGCCGATTACAGCTCGACGGGTGATCTTGCGGCTTGTTCGGCATCGGTGACTTCCGGAAATGTCGTGTTCAATCCGGGGCATACATTGACCTTGCAAAATGCGCTGGCGGTTTCGGGCGGAACATTGACTTTTGAAGACAATGCGAGCCTCGTGCAAATCAACAATACGACGAATTCGGGAAACATCACCTACAAAAGAAACAGCACACCGATGTTGCGTTACGATTTCACTTATTGGTCATCGCCGGTCAACGCCCAGATTTTGGCCAATCTGTCCCCGCAAACTTTGTCCGACAAATACTTCTGGTGGAACACCAGCATCTACAACTGGAGCGCCGTCACCGCACCGGGCATCACGCCGATGGACATCGGGAAAGGTTACATCATCCGGGCACCGCAAACTTTCGACCCGGCATCAACCGCGGTTTTCGAAGGCATTTTCATCGGCAGGCCGAACAATGGCGATTACACTGTCCCAATTGCCGTTTCGGGGGCGAACAACCTCAACCTGCTTGGCAATCCGTATCCGAGTGCCCTGAGCGCCGATGCCTTTATGTCGGATCCGGCCAACGCTGCGGCCATCGGAACCGGAACTTCGATCTATCTGTGGACGCACAATTCGCCGGTATTGAATTACGAATATGCGGCCAACGATTATGCGACCTACAATTTCAGCGGTGGAACCGGAACCGCGGCCGCCATTGCTCCCGGTCTCAACACGAACATCCCGAATGGTTTTATCGCGGCGGGCCAATCGTTTATGATCAAAGGCTTGGCCAACGGAACGGCCACTTTTAAGAACAGCATGCGTGACGGGGCGAACAACAACCAGTTTTTTAGGATGGCGCAAAACCAGAAAGACCGCGTTTGGCTCGAACTCAAAAATGCAAACGGCGCGTACAAGCAAATTCTGGTCGGTTACATCGAAAATGCGACCGATGGTTTGGACCGTGGTTATGATGCCGAGATCATGGAGGCCGGCAACCCGGTTTCGTTTTATTCGACACTCGACAATACCCGATTGACCATTCAAGGCAAGGCACTTCCGTTTGACCCAAACGACCGGATCGCGTTGGGTTACCGTACGAACATCGCCGGGAATTTTGAAATCGATTTGTCGAATTTCGATGATGGCTTCGCCAATCAAAATGTGTATGTGGAAGACCAATTGCTCAACCTGGTCCACAATCTAAAAGACGGTCCGTATGCTTTTGCCACGGCAACCGGCATCTTCGACGATCGATTCGTGCTTCGCTTTACCGATGCGAATCTGGGAACGCAAAATCCCGAAGCGGTTGCCAACGGCATTGTTATCTATAAAAACCAACAGCAGATCGCAATCCATTCTGGTACGGTGCAAATGCAATCGGTCAAAATTTTCGACCTCGCCGGACGCCAATTGCTCGAAAGAAACGACATCCGTTCGAACCAAGTCACTTTGGACGCCATCGCATCGGAACAAGTGCTGTTGGTTCAAATCAAGACCATCGACCAACAAATCATCCATCGAAAAATCATCAATTGAGCTTACTGTACTTTACCTTCATCTCCTCCGAAAGCGACCATTTCCCCGGTCGCTTTTTTAATTTAACCCATTGATAACGTTTTCTTTCCGTTGTTAACCTACTGATAACCTTTTGTTTCCCGGCAGGACAAACGAAGCCGATACTTTTATAGCTCAAAACAATTTAATTATTAAACTATGAAATCAATTTTACGAATGCCCGGCGGCGGTCTCCGATCAAAGACCAATACCGGTAAAAGAAAGATTTCGGCGCGTACCCTGCTGCTGATCCTTTTCTGCTTCATGGGAATGGCGGAGACCGCACACGCCCAAACGCCTTTGGTAGCCGGAGACGCTGCCATTATTGGGTTCAACGCCCAAACCACCGACCGTTTCTCGATCGTGCTTCTCAAAGACATCGCGGCCAACACGGTCATCAACGTGACCGACAACGGCATCCTTTCGGGTGACCTCGGCCGTACGAACGAAGGATTTGTGACCTATACCGCGCCATCGGCCCAAACCAAGGGAACGGTGCTGACCTGGTTCAACGGCATGACGATTGCCGGAACCGGTTGGAGCAGCAACAACCCGACAAACTTTGCGATCAACGGCTCGGGCGACCAGTTGTTTTTGTTCCAGGGATCGACTTCTAACTGGGGCACGCAATCGGGAATCACATTGATTTATGGCGCGAATTTCGGGGTGCCTTTGTCGGCTACTTCGGCCTCGGCCAACACTTTGCAGCCGTCTTCGTTGCCGGCGCCTTACTTTTTGAACGTTCCGACTTCGACCTACTACAACTGTTATTTTGCCAATTCGTCTTCGAGCGCGACCACCGTAACGGTTTCGGGAACACCGGCGCAATTGCTGGCCTTGTTCTCCGACGGTACCAAATGGTTCGGCGGCGGCGGTTCGCAACTCACCTTCCCGACCTGGAACATCACGGTCAACGGCTCCTCGCCTACGATTTCGACGACAGGAGCTTTATCGGCGGTCAGCACGACTTATGGAACCGCTTCGAGCTTTACCTCTTTCTCGGTTTCGGGTTCCAACCTGACCAACAACATCACGATCAACGCACCGACCGGATTCGAGATTTCGAAAACGGTGGGCGGCGCCAGCGGATATGCCACTTCACAAACGCTCAACCAATCCAGCGGAGCCGTTGCGGCAACAACGATTTACGTGCGATTGGCAGCGACCACGCCTTTTGGCTCTTATTCAGGCAACATAACGTTAGCCGCTTCACCGGCTTCGGCCAACGTGGCGACGGTTTCGAGTTCGGTGGCCAAAAAGGGCCTGACCGTAACCGGTGCAACCGGTGTGCATAAAACCTACGACCGAACCAATGCGGCTGCCATCAGCGGCGGAACATTGGTCGGACTCGTCAACAGCGATGTGATCACGCTTTCGGGCGGCGGCACTTTCGCGAGCATTAATGTGGCAACAGGCATTGCGATTACCCCAGCCTTGACCCTCAGCGGTACACGCGCCACAAGCTATAGTTTGACGCAACCCAACGGAATCAGCGCCAACATTACGGCCAAAGATTTGACGATCGCATCGGCTTCGGTCAACAACAAAGTCTACGACGGCAATACCGATGCGACACTTTCGGGGACCTTAACCGGCGTGGTTTCGCCAGATGATGTGGTTTTAAATCCAGTCGTGAGTTTCGACAGCCCGTTTGTAGGGACTGCGATTCCCGTGACTTCTTTTTCCTCGCTTATCGGTGCCGATGTGGACAATTACAATTTGATCCAACCGACCAATCTTTCCGCAAATATTACGGCCAAGGAATTGACAATCTTAAATGCCACGGCACAAAATAAAGTGTTCGATGGCAATACAGACGCCATCATCACCGGAACTTTGTCGGGCATAATCGCTCCCGATGACGTGACGCTCGTAGGAACCGGAACTTTCGCTTCACCGAACGTGGGATTGAACATTCCAGTAACGGCCAATTGCGACATTATAGGCGACATTGCCAATTATACTTTGGTACAACCGACCGGACTCTCGGCCAACATTTCGGCCGGTGCGCTTTTGCCGCAAACCATCACTTTCGATCCTCTGACCGAGGTGGTTTATGGTAGCGCCGATTTCAACCTGACGGCTACGGCCAGCTCCACCTTGACGGTAAGCTACAACAGTTCAGACGAAAATGTGGCGACGGTTTCCGGAACTACCGTAACAATTGTAGGCGTCGGGACAACGACGATTACCGCGACCCAATCGGGCGATCTGACCTATGACGCCGCCGAACCGGTAGCGCAAATTTTGACCGTAACGCCAAAAGAATTGACGATCGCTTCTGCTGTTGCCAATGATAAAATTTACGACGGCAACGATTCTGCGACGGTTTCAGGAACACTTTTCGGAATCGTTGGCACGGATGACGTTTCGTTCATCGGAGCGGCCAACTTTGCAACTGCTTCGGCTGGAACCGACATTGCAGTGATGGCCAATGCGACACTGACAGGAACCGATATCGCCAATTACACCTTGGCGCAACCTTCAGGATTGACCGCTGACATTACGCCAAAAACCTTGACAGTTACTGGCGCAATCGCTTCGGATAAAATATACGACGGCAACGACAACGCCATCCTCAACGGCGCCATCCTCAATGGAATTGTAGGTTCGGATGAGGTGACGGTTTCCGGAAACGGAACCTTCGCTTCTGCGGCCGTGGCCAACAATATCGCAGTAACTGCCGCTTTGGTTTTGGCTGGAAACGATGCCGCCAATTACACCTTGACACAACCAAACGGGTTGACTGCCGATATCACAGCGGCGTCTTTGACCCTGTCGGGCTTGACCGCTGAAAATAAAATCTACGATGCCAATACTTCAGCTACGATTTCAGGAACAGCCGAATTGTCGGGCATCATCGGAGGCGACGACGTGACCGTTTCTGGAACTGCTGTCGGAACGTTCAACAATGAAAATGTAGCCACTGCAAAACCGGTTACCATTTCAGGTTTGACGCTTTCTGGAAACGACGCGGGCAATTATACTTTGTCGGCCACTTCAGGAATTACTGCCGATATCACGGTAAAATCAATCACGATCGCCTCTGCCGTGGCACAGAACAAAGCCTTCGATGGAACAACCGCTGCGACCATTACCGGAACGCTTTCGGGTGTCATCAGTCCAGATGTCGTAACATTGGTCGGAACGGGGACTTTTGCTTCATCGGCTGTGGGTAGCAACATCGCCGTGACATCCACATCGACTTTGGCCGGTATTGATGCACCGAATTATACCATCAACCCACAACCAACCGGTTTGACCGCTAACATTTTAGCCGCACCAACCGTTTTGGCGCAATGGACTTATGAAACTTTGAACGGCGTAATCACCGCACCGACGCCTAACATCGGGACGGGAACTTCTTCACTCGTCGGATCGATGTCGGGATTGAGCTTGGCCACGGGAATGAACACGGCTTCGGGTTGCGGCGCGCAGACTTCAGGAACCAGTGCCTGGGCGGTTGCGACGGCAGCACCGGGAACCAATGAAACCAGCGGCGCACGTTTCAGCACGAGCACCGTGGGTTACCAAAATGTAAAAGTGAGCTGGGAACAACGTTGGTCGAACACCTCTGCCAACACCCTGCGTTTGCAATACACCACCAACGGAACGAACTGGACCAATTTCACGATGACCGATTCGAACACGACCTATTGCCTCGGCAGTCTCAACAACGGCCGTTTCGAAACCAACAGCACGGGCGACCAATACCGCAGGATTTCGGTGGACCTTTCAGCGATTACCGGCGTGAACGACAATGCCAATTTTGGGGTACGAATCGTGGCCGCGACCTATCAAAGCACCGGACAATTCAGACAGGTGCAAACCCCTTCGAGCGTGGCCACCGGCGGAACCTGGCGTTTCGACAACGTCAAGTTTGAAGCGATGCAAATTCCATTGACACCACCGACGGCTTCGGTTTTGAGCGGATCGGCTACCATCTGTGCGGGCAGTGTCACTAATTTATCGGTCGCCATTACCGATGGAACCGCACCTTATGTAATCACTTATACCGACGGTACGAACCAGTTTATCGTTGACGAATACCTGAGCGGCAACCCGATCAGCGTAGAACCGACGCAAACCACGACTTATACACTTGTTGCTGTGGTCGATGCCAATGCGCTCGTGGGAACGGGCAACAGCGGCTCTGCCGTCGTTACGGTCAACCAACAATATCCTTTCTACACCGATGCCGACGGCGATGGTTATGGCGCAGGAACGGCCACCAATATTTGTGCGGTCAATGCCAATACGCCTCCAACGGGGTTTGCGGTATTGAATGGCGATTGCGACGATACAGTGGCCGCCGTCCATCCGAATGCAGTGGAGATTCCATACAACGGCGTCGATGACGACTGCGACGGATCGATCGATGAAACCGGAACGGTGACGACAACTTTACTGGCATCTTCTTGTGGAACGACCCTGGCTTCGATCGGGACTTTGATCGGCATCCAGACCGTGGCCGGACACAACATTACGGGCTACCGGATCCGTGTGACCAATGGCGCACAGGTGCAGGTCATCGAGAAAAATGTACCGCATTTCACGATGCCACAATTCCCGGTATATGCCTATGCAACGACGTATACGGTAGAAATCCAATTGCAACGCGCGGGCATCTGGCAGGCAAGCTGGGGAACGCCGTGTTTCGTCTCTACCCCGGCCATTTTGGAAGAAGGCGGGGCCGCGGCGGTTTCTCCTTCGCAATGTGGCATCGTGTTGCCAAAAATCAACACGCTGATTGCCACGTCCAGCATCCAGGGCGTGACCGGATACCGTTTCCGTGTGACGAACCTGACCGATGTTTCGGGACCAAACGCGGTACAGACCATCGACCGTACGCAAAACTGGTTCAACCTGCAAATGCTTACCCGCTACAACTACGGAACGCTTTACCGCATCGAAGTGGCCGTCAAGACATCGGGCGCTTTCAGCGGATTCGGCTCGCCTTGCGAAGTGACTTCTCCGGCGGCTCCATCATTGGTTAACTGTGGCGGATCGATCGTTTCGGGCACTTCTTATGTGTCGGCCACGAGCGTTTCGGGTGCGACCCAATACCGTTTCCAGATCACCAGACAATCGGATAATGCGGGTGCGACCATCGACCGCGGCACGAACTACTTTATCTTCAATTCGCTTCCGACTTCGGCCTTTACGGCGGGTGCTTTGTATACCATTCGCGTAGCAGTGATGACTTCGGGAACCTGGTCACCGTTTGGCGATGCCTGCGAGATTACGGCTCCGGGCGGAACGGCCAAGGCAATGGCACCGACTTCATCTGTAGCCCAAAATGCATCCGATGTAAAAATCACGGCTTATCCGAACCCGTTCTCTTATGAATTCGGGATTGAGATTACGGCTGCAGATCAAATCGATGCGCAAGTGAAAGTCTATGACATGCTCGGAAGGTTGGTCGAAGCGAACGAAATCAAAACCGCCGATGGCTTAAAATTGGGCAACAATTACCCATCGGGTGTTTACAATGTGATCGTCAGCCAAGGCGAAACCATCCAGACACTGCGCATGGTCAAGAGATAATTGATTTCATCAATTTGTTTTTGTTTAAGACGGGAAAAGGGACAGGTGACTGTCCCTTTTTTATTTGGAATGTTTATTATCTTTAGCATTGGCAACATTCCACTCTTAAAGCGAGAATTCGGTTATTGGTAATTTAAATGAGAACAGATGAATAGTGATTTACCGTTAAATAAAAGAGCAGACGACAAGTTAGGAAGATTTTCATTCGCGACTGAAGTAGCATCAGGTTTGGTCAATTCTTTTAGCGACAATAATGAAAGCATTGTTATAGGAATAAATGGGAATTGGGGTTCGGGAAAATCGACTATAATTAATTTCATCATTAATGAAGTTGAGCGAATTTCTGTCGAGAATGGAAATGAAATCATTGTTATCCGATTCAATCCGTGGATGTTTACAGGTCAAAAAGAACTGCAGAATATTTTTTTGAAAGAAATGCTTTTAAAACTCGAAAGCAACAAAGAGAAATTCAAAGGTATTTCTCAAAAAATAGCAGACTTCTTAAGTCATCTCAACTGGTTGAAATACATACACCAAGGTGCGGGTGAAGCTGTTGCTGATGCAAAGGAATTTCTAGACGGTATAAGCAAGTCTAAAGATGTAGAACAATTGAAAAAAGATATTGATCAAATTCTGATTAATTCCAAAGTTAAATTGTATATAACGATTGATGATATAGACCGGTTGACGCCTTCTGAAATAACCGATATTTTCCAGTTGGTCAAGCTCAACGGAAATTTTGCAAATACTATTTTTCTACTGGCTTATGACCAAGGGGTGGTATTGTCCGCGCTCAAACGCCAATTCGGCGATAATGGAAAAAAGTATATTGAAAAAATTGTTCAAATCGATTATACGTTACCGCCAATATCTAGGCAAAATATTACCCGAATCTTTATTGATAGTTTTAATGATTTGTTTCCACAAGGCGAGTTGCGCGATTTGATTTACAATTTGACTGAAACGATAAAAGACAAGCCGTTCATGCGTTATTTTAAATCACTGCGGGATATTTATCGGTTTAACAATAGTATAAAACTTCGGCTGCCGAGTATTTATTCTGAATTAAACTTAACCGATTTTCTACTGGTTGAAGCGTTAAGAATTTTTGATTACGAAAGTTATGAATTCATTATCGAAAACAAGGATTCTCTTGTTTTTCGTGACAGTGAAACAATTTATGCGGCTTCACCAACACCCAAAACTTCAACAAAAGATTTTATCAATCAAACCCAATTCAACAATACAACGAAAGAAATAATAAACAACCTTTTCTCTACCGGGATCATGAGTTTCTTCGATTCAATCGATTCTAAAGCCCTGATCCGCGACCGCAGGGCAGCCAATCCCAATTATTTTGATCGGTATTTCAATCTTCAACTGAGTTCCTTGGATATTCCGGAACAGGTATTCGATAAGTTTATTAATGAAAGCGACCTAACGGAACAGACTGACATACTCAAAAAAATAACCTCCGAGAAAAAACTATTCGATTTTCTAAATTGGCTAGAGATAAAAAGCCTGAATCAAGAAACTGCCAAAATTGAAAACATGATATTGGCTTGTTTGGGTTTTACCGATTCATTAAAGTATGAAAAGGAATCGTTTTGGGGACTCGACATCAATTTTATGACTTTAATCCGGTTTGCCTCTAAAATGTTAGACCATGAAAAAATTGACAAACGCCGCGATATATTGTTAAAGCACATTTCAAACACCAACAAAGATTACAGCTTCTCGGCATTTTTTATAGCCGACAATTTGCTCTATTCAAAATCCCAATTTGACCAAGACAAATTATCACACAACAACCTTTGGTTTAACATCCTGAACGATGGACTTATTCCGATAGATAAAATTATAGAAAACGAATTTTTTGATCAGGTTAAACGGCATCACGGCAATGCTGCCAAATTTTTATTTGACAAAGTTTTAAAAGATCCAGAGTACCTCAATGATGATGAATTGACCTCAATATTAAGCGTTGTAAAATACAACCACAGCGACTACTATGACGCTAATTTCCCTTCGCTGATTAAAGACAATAAAAACCTCATCAGATTTATTCACATGGTAATGAAACGCAATTCGATGTCTTCGGGAGACCAGATAGGATACCAAGTCGCCAAGTATCAATTTTTTGCCGGGATGGATCTCGAAAACATTAAGGCCCGAATCGAAAACTTCAATTTAGCAGAATACACCGACGATGAGAAAATCATAATAAAAATGTTCCTAAAAGCCTACAAAGATGGATTTCTTGAAAAAAAGTATTACAGCACGACCAACTTAGAATCAATGGAATATTAAACGGTACGCATAAAAAAAGCCCATCCCTAAAGACAGGCTTTCGCGCAAGAACTATATTATAACCCAATTTTATTCAATAATTACTTTGCGGCTTATGCCGTTTGCCGTTTGCAGCAGGTAGATTCCTTTGGAAATGCCGCCCACATTGAGGAACGACGCGTTGTTTTTCTCGGCCACCTTTCGGCCTGAAATATCGTACAATACCACATCGGCCGGACGGCTCAGGTACAGCATTCCGTTATTTGCGGGGTTTGGATACACTTTAAAGTCGCTTTGCGCCTGCATTGGTTCCAAGCCCAACAAGTCGTTGTTGATTTGGTAAACGCTGATCGTCGCGCTGACTTCATTGGCCATCACGATCAATCCTTTGTCAAGCGGGCTGTTTTCGGGTTTGATGTAGATGATGCCCTCCGGCCCCAAATCGCCCTGCATGGCCGTACGATGGTTTTTATAGGAGACAAAAACCGGATGCACCGGATCGGTCACGTCATAGACCATGACCCCGCCGATGCGCTCGAGTGTGATCAACGCATAGGTCGCGCCGTTGATATGGGCGACGGTAATGCCTTCGGGTTCCGGGCCTTTGTTGTCGCTGCGGTTCTTCTTGTTGCTGTTGTCGTTGCTCGCATTGAACAGCACGCCGAATTCGGGATCGGCAGCGGTAATCCGTTCAAAATCATCACCCGAATCGTAGACCAATTCGCCTGTATTTCCATTCCAGATGCTGAACGAACGTGTCCCAAACGCATGGATTTCATCGAAATCGCCATCGCCGTCGAGGTCGCCATCTTGGTTGGTGACGGCCAATCGTCCGAGGTTGTTGTTTTTCTTGAGCAAGGCCGCGTTCGGGAACACGGTCTGATCCAAAACATACGAACCGCTGCCCACTTTTACTTCTTCTTCCAAGGCATCGTATTCGCGTACGTCCCCTTCATTGGCCGTGACCAAATACGGCACGCCATTGACCGTGTAATTCGCAACCGCATCGGGCATGTACATGCCTTTGACGGGCCAGGTCGAAAAGAAAATCTCGGGCGACTGGTCTGAAAAATCAATCGAATTCTGGGCAAGGCTAAAATCTTTGAGCCCAAGCGGATGGATGGCCGTGACCTGGTTCGTGGCCAAATCGATTGTAGCAATCGCGTTGTTTTCCTGCAACGTCACCCAGGCCGTCTGTCCGTTTTCTGAAACCGTGATGTATTCGGGTTCGAAATCCTGTGAAACGGTTGCATTGGGGCCAAAGATGCGCACACCTTGTTGCTTCAGGTTTTCTTTCTGTGCATCGAACGCGTGGAAATCGATCGTCGTGACATTGGCTTGACCGATATTGCCCAGACCGCCGCTCACGTCAATGACCGAAACGCTGCCCTCGGGATCGATCGAATAGTCCGATTTGGGCTGGCCTTCATTGGCCGTCAACACTTTCATGCCATCCGGGGAAAAAGTTACCATATCGGGCAACACGCCGGCTTCGACCACGTGGATGTTGTTTCCGTCGACGTCCATGAACACGACTTTTCCGTTGCCAAAATCGGCCCCTTCGACCGTTGCGGCCACAATGCCATTTTTACAGGCCACGCTCGTCGCACCGATGCCGTAGGCCGACATATCGATGGTCTGCACCGGCGTGATGTTCGATGGGTTGGAAAAATCGAGGATGTGCACTTTGGTCGCCGTCGAATTGAGTACGAACAATCTTTTCGAAACCGGATCGAAAGCCACAATCTCGGCAGAGCCAGAGCCATCGACCGCATAACTGTTCACAAAATCGATGTCGAGTGCGTTGGTCGCCGTCGGGGTATGGTTGTCGTCGTCGAGGATGTAGATTGTTTTATAGGACATGCCCAAAGTCGCGCCATTGGCATCGGTCAATCGGAGTACAAAAAACTTGTCGATGTTGCCATAGGCATTGTCTGTAAGCGACACGGCAATGTTGACCGGTTCGGTGGAATTGGCCGGGAAAACAATCGTTTGGGGCGAAAAGGTGAAATCGGTACCGGCAACGGCATTGCCTATTGCGGGCAAAACCGAAATTTGCGCGGTCACTGCTACGGGCGAGCTGGCCGACAAAGCCACGGCAACCGAAACCGTGCCCGCATTTTCAGCAACAAAATTAAACTCGGAACTGAACGCCAACGACGGCTGTAGGTTGCCGCCTCCGTTGATCGCGAATGGCGTTGCGTTAAACGGCAAATCAGGCGAAATACTGTTGCTGGAATTGTCTCCCGTCGCATTCTCGACTTGCCATTGCGCAGGATTGTTGAGTTGGGCAAGGTAACTGGTTTGGTTCAAACCCGTGCGCGGTCCGCCATAATTGGCGATGTCGGCTCCTTCGGGCAAAACGATGGCAGAAGTACCGGCGGTCAATCCCGTTCCGCTCAAGGTTCCAAAAGCATTGGCGTTGTTGGCAATCGCGGCGAGCAGGGTCGTGGGTATCCTTGGGCCGGTTCCGAGAAAGGCAAACATCGCTTCCTCGTCATTGGACAGACCCCCTGCGTTGTTTTGTGAAATGGTTCCCAATGAAGCGGTCATCCCCGAGCTCACGCTGTTCAAACTGATGACGGTGCCGGCGGGAATGATAGAAGTTCCGGACGACCAGGTAAAATCGCCTTCGTCGGTCCCGAAGGCCGATCCGTTCCATTCGGAGTCGCAGAAATAAATGTTGGTGTTGGCCGGGATGTCCTTGAAGGTGACAAAGGCGAGGTCGTCGTTTCCATCGGCATTGAAGCCTACGAAGGCAAGGTCTCCGGGTGCGGTCAATTGGGCGTAACCCAAACTGGTAAAGCCCATCAATAGGCAGCAGGTAATTTTTAATTTCATGTGTGGTGGTTTAGGAAATTGTGCACACGAAATTAACCAGCCCATCAACAGGACAGATTAGAAGAACTTTATGTTTGGATTAACAAAACAAGACGGGAAGTTTAAGCCAATGTTGGGTTTGTAAGCTTACATTTAAGAACGCAAAGCCAATGTTAGCAAATAAAAAACCTCCGATGCAATCGTACACCGGAGGCTTTTATTTATTCGTTGAAGATTATCGCTTGATGACACGTAGCGTTCTGACTTTCGTCCCTTGGCTCACGATTACACTGTAAACGCCCGACGGATAATTCGCCCCGATTTTCTCGACGCTTACTTCTTCCGATTCCACCGTCCTCGACTCGATCAATCGGCCAAGCATGTCGTATACTTTCCAATCGACCGCTCCGTTGCCCGAGCTGCTCAATTCGATATTGAAATCAGCGGTGAAAGGATTCGGCATCGCCTGCGCCTTGAACCAATCGGTTGTTTCCGATTCGGTTGCAGTCGCAGCCATTGCTTTGGCCGTGCCTCCCGGAGCCGTAATTTCACAGGCATCACCATAAGGCGACCAGGTTCCCGTAGTCATGACGGCCACGCGGACACTGTACAAAGCGCCCGCCGTAAAGGCCGAAGACGGAACCGAATTGAAGATGAAATAATTGGCGTTGCGGTCGATGGTCGTGCTCGCATTGTCCGATTGTCTGGTAATCTGGAAACGGTATTGTGTCGCCCCAGAAACACTGGTTGCGGCTATGGTTTGCGTTCCGGTAAGTGCCACCCCGCCACAGTTCACGAGTGATGGAACCGGTGGCGAAGAAACTTCACACGGTGCGCCGAATCCGCCGTAATTCCCAGTGGTCTTGACGGCCACTTCGATGCGGTAGAGCGTACCATAGTTGTATCGCGTGAGCATTTGGAGGCTGAACCAGTTTTGCGTGCGTTCGATTACTTGGACCGCATTCACTCCAGACGGATCGGTCAGGTTGGTCACGCGATAGCGGTATCCGGTCACGCCAAAAATACTCGTCGTGGCAATGAGGGTATTGATTTTAGGCAACGTAATTCCACATTGCGAAGGCGATACCGAAGCAGCTCCTCCGCTTTCCAAAATCGCAGGCGTCGATAGGAAACAAGGTGTACCCCAACTGGCCTGCCACAATCCGGCACGCTGCAATTGGATCTCGACCATATAAGTCGTCGCATATTCATAGGATTGAAAAGCCATCATGGTAAAATGCGGAACCGTTCTTTCAATGATCTGCACTTGAGACCCATGGGTCAAACGGATTCGGTAACCCGTAATCAACGGGACAGGCAAGGTTTCAATCCCGATAAGCGAACCCATGGCGGCCAACGTACTGCCACAGGAAGAAGGCAATAAGGTGGTGGTAACGGTTCCGTTTTCATCAATCAATCCGTTGCAATTGTCGTCCATACCGTTGAATGGAATCTCAGCCGCATTGGGATGGATGGCCGCAATGGCGTCATTGCAATCGATGGCCGTTAATGCCGACACGTAACCTGAAGGAATCGAATTGCCGTAGCAAACCATTTCGCTGACCCCATTGGTATAGGTATCATTATCGGCATCCACATACAGCAGGGCGGTTTGCCAAGCCGTGTTGTCACCATCGTCGCAGTCGGTATTGTTGGTCACATAACCTGTTGGAACCACACCGGTACAATTGGTTTGCGAAACCGCAGCGTTACCATAACCATCCCCGTCGGCATCGGCATAATAGGTGATGTTTGGCATCACGGTTACCGTTACCGGAGCGATTCCGTTCACATCTGCCGATAGACTGCCATCGATTACCGAAACCAGCGTGTACTGGGTGGTCACGGTTGGTGTTACGTTAATGTTGCCGCCCGAGTGGTAATTGTTGACGGTGTACTGGAGATTCCCATCGGAGTACACGACAGTAAAAGGTCCCGTACTGCCCGTAATCGATACCTGAAGTGCCGTACTTTGTCCCGAACAGATAACCGCCGAACCCGTAAACGCAGCAGTCAGTTCTGCTGCAGTAATGTTGGCCGAAAGCCCACTGGGTTGCATCAATATATAATTGCCCATAGCAGCGCCACCCAAAGTCATCTGTGCCGTGACAGGAATATTATTCCCCACATTGGGCGAACTGAACACGCCTGCATTCGAGGCAATGAACACGTCATCGGGTGAAATCACGCCAAACAAGCTGCCGCTGATCGTAGCTGCCGTCGTACCGTCGTAGATTTTATTGTTGGCGGCCGCACCTGCAATAGTCAAGATTTTCCTGTTGATGTTGGCCGATAATCCGGTAGGTTGTTGCAAAACATAATTGACAGCCGATTCGCCGATCAATGAGATTTGTGCCGTCACCGAAATGTTGTTGCCCACGTTGGGTGAATTAAAGGTTCCTACACCAGGCCCGGAATTGACATCATCCGTACCGAGGACACCATCCAAAATACCGGTAATGATGGTCGCTGCCGTGGTGCCATTGTAAGCTCTACTCAGGGCGAAAGCACCAGACATAGTTAAGGTTCTAGGAATGACGGTAAGCGTCTGAACCACCGGAGTGGCCGGCAGATAGGTTCCGTTTCCTTCTTGGGTCGCAGTGATTTCGACCGTACCGACACCATAAGCGTACACCACGCCATTGTAGACCTCGGCCACGCTTGGATTCGAGCTCGAATAGGATACGCCAAGTCCGGCAGTTGTGGTGGCTGTGAGGTTAAATTGATTACCATAAATGATATCGGCCAATGGATTAAAAATGATTGACTGTGTCTGTGTCGGATTGCTGCTCACCCAGTTGCTCGAATTGCCCAATAACGCAAAATTGTGCAATGTTCCATGGAAATTCCCCGGAATGTTGCTATCGGGTAAGATTGTCAGGCCAGCATTATTGCCGCCCGGAACGCCCACGTTGAAATTGTAGTGGGCCAGCAACCCAGAAGTGGCGTAATTGCCTTCCATATTCGAAACGACTTGCGCTGGATTCAAGGCTGTATTGTACAAACGGATGTTGTCCATCGTTCCCTGAAAATAGGTATTTTCCGATGCGCTTTTCCCGATGGTCATGAAGCGCGCACCTCCATAGAGTATCGCTGAACCTGTAAATGAACCGATGCCAACCAAATTCCCGTTGGCATAAACCCTATAATTATCTGGGGTAACGGTATAAACGATGTGCAGCCATTCGTCAATCGTATAATTGAAATTCGCATCGGCCGTCGTGGTCAACCAGCTTGTCCCATTGCCGATGTCCGCATGAATGGTATTGCCATCCCTGAGCTGGATATCGAAACCGAATTCGCCGCCATTTCGAGTGCTCAACACATGCATCCTTTTAGTCGCGTGCGTCGGCTTGACCCAAGCCTCTACAGTGAAATTGCCTGTCACCGCAGCGGTTTGTACCGGAATGGAAACATAATCGTCAGTGCCGTCGAAATCGAGTACATTGTTGCCCGCCGATGGTTGCGGCAAAACGGTTACTGTGATTGTCCGTGTATTGCCACTACAGGTAGCCGGGGTTACAGTGTAGGTAGTCGTTTCTGTTGGCGTAGCAATGACCGTTGGTCCCGAGGTCGTATCGAGTCCCGTGGCCGGACTCCAGGTGTAACCTGTACTGCCCGAAGCGGTCAAGGTCGTGCTTCCGCCCGGTGCAATAAACAGTTGCGAAGCCGATAGCGTAATGGCCGGAATGACCGTCACCGTGACCTGTTTGGTGGCAATGCAACCGCTGGCCATTTGTCCCGTCACGGTATAAGTCGTGGTTTGTGTCGGATTGGCTGTTACCGACGGCCCGGCGGTGGCATTAAGTCCGGTTGGCGGACTCCAACTGTAACTGACCGCGCCACTGGCCGAAAGTACTGTTGAACTTCCGACACATATTGTAGCAGCCGTGGTGGCCGAAATGCTTTGTACCGTTACGGTAGTTGGCGCGTTGGTTCCCGTACAGCCGTTGGCATCGGTTACGGTTACGGAATAATTGCCCGCCGTGTTGACCGTGATGCTCGGTGTTGTGGCCCCATTCGACCACAGGTAAGTGTTGTAATTGGAAGTCGTAGACCTGTTCGTCCAACTGGCGCCGTTGGGCAAAGCAGAGGTTTGGCCCGTAGCGGTATTCGTCACATTTGAACCGCCGTTTTCATTGAGCGTGAAATTATTGTTCAGTCCGATTGTGCCCGGTGGATAACTGTGGCTCATGCCCGAGCGGATTTGGTTTTGCGTACGCACATAAGGCCACACGCGCAGGTCATCGATGGCACCGTTGAAGAAATTGCCGCCGTTCTGTTTGCCACCGACCCTAAGGTTTGGCGTTGCGATACCTGCGTTCATAGCCGTGCCGCCCGACGCATCGAGATTACCGTTGATGTAGATCCGCAATTGTCCCGAAGTCGATCGCGTCACGGCCACGTGGATCCATTGCCCGGTATTGATGACCGTGTTGGAGATGATGGTGCTCGAAAAATAAGAGCTAAAGATATAATTCCCTACCCCGAACGCCAATCGGTTGCCCACGAGCGAAGTACCAAAATCATTGACCGTACTCGAGGTCGCATCGACGATGCCCTGGCCGTTGTACCAGTTGCTGCCCGAATTTCCGGTTTGCGTCGTCCGGACCCAATATTCAATCGTGAAGTCGCCCAAAAACTGGCGTGGGAAATCAAAATACTGGTTGCCGCCATTGAACTGAATCGCCGGCCCATTGTAATTCGTAGACAAGGTCACCGAACCGTTCTGGCAGATGTTCGTCGTTCCGCTGGCACTGATGACCGGCAACGGCGGAATGTTGGTCGAAAGAACTGCAACAGCCGACACCACGCGGCAGGCATCGGCCGTACCCATGATTTCCACATCATAGCTTCCGGTCACAAGCGAGGCATTACTGATGTTGAGCGTCGGCGTGTTCGTCCCAGAAAAGGTACTGTCGTCTCCAATCCCCGAACCGTTCCTGCGCCACTGGTACGTCACCGCATTTGTGGCCGCCACGCTAAAAGATACTGGAGTACCCGGGCAAACGGTTAACGAATTGGGCTGTTGGGTAATCGTCGGCGGTGTATAGATATTGATGGTTGTCGGATGCGTGACCGTGCCGACCGGATACGTCAATTGTAAAGTCCCCGATAACGCGACACTTCCGGTTTCAATCGTAAGTGAAGTATCGCTGATGCTCGAAATGGTCATGACCGTACTGCCAATTTTGGCTTCGGTGACCGTAGACAATCCCGTACCCGTGACATTGAAATACCAATCGGTACAGACATTCGTCGCGCTTACGGCATCGATGACCAAATTCTCGATTTTGATGAAATTCCCCGCATCGGCCCCGATATCGACCGGTGTCAGTCCCGAGCGTGTCTGGTTGTCAAAATCTGCCGATGGGTGAAAACCACCATCGGTATAACCGCGCGCCTCGACCAAAGTCGGTATGGCCGGATTGATGTGCAGGTTCGGCGGGGTGGCCGTTGGTGCGATAAAATTCGGATCGGCAAACAGGTTCGCTTTTAAATCGCGGTAATTCGTATAGGCCGGGTTGTAATAAATGTCGTAACGTGCTGCCGTGCTGCTGCCCGAAAGGGTTCTGCTGTTGACGAAAACATTGTTGTAGATTTTGTGCATGATCATGGTGGTGCCCGTCATGTAAAAAGCACTTGAAGGGGCATTGCCTACACTTTGCGTTCCACCGATGTAGACACTATTGTTTTCAAAATGTCCCTGGGTGAAAGATGCAGTGCTGTAGTTCGATTTGATTCCCGTGACTTGCGCCGCAGCCGTGTCGCCCGTGAGCGCAATCATATTGTTGAGTACCCTGCTTGGCAAGTGAATCATATCGATACCGGTGACCTGTGCCGATGCGTTCGAAGAAGCCGAAGTCAAGCCATAGATGAAATTGCGTTCGATTTCATTGGAGTCGGTCTGCACCGAAATGTCCTGTTTGACGCCAATAGTCTCGCCCGCAGCGCTTGCATTGCCATTGTGCAGGTTGTAGATTGTGTTGCCCGATATCGGTTTGGCACCATTCGCGCCCACGAAAAGAATCCGCTCGATCCCGACTACACCATTCGTAAGGCCATAACCACTCAGGTTTTGGATCGTATTCGAACTGATGGGTCCGAATTGGTTCGTGGTAGAAATTCCAATAACGGAACTGGCGGCATGCTGCGAATCGTTCCTGAACGACAAAGGCACATCGGCACCGATATAGTTATTGGTACAGGTCATCTGCTGGTTGTTTCCTACTTCCTCCCCGGCATAGCCCACATTGATGCCGTACATAGTGATCGGAATACTCGTTGCGGGCGTATAAGCCTCAAATCCTCCGATGAAATTACTGGTGATGGTAAATTTTCCAGTACGGACGGTCTTGATTCCAAAGATCGTAGTCGCGCCGGTATTGTTGCTGTTGACCTTAATCTTACCTGTACTGATGACGCTTCCGATGGTATTGTTGGTGATGGTCGCCGAGCCCGCAATGATATTGATCCCGGTGAAGTCATGATCGGTGGAAGTCTCCCAGTCGATGCCTTCTACGGTAATGTCCGAGATGATATTTTCATCAATCTTAACCACAAAGGCCGAAGGTCCAGAATACCTGATGGCGTTGTAGACAAGGCATCTTTCATTCGTAATGGGAAATATACCACTACTGGCTTGGCCTCCGATCACATTGTTGGAAATCTCGCTTGCACTACCCACATTATTATTCATGTCAGCCAAATAAATCGGATAAATTAACCTTGACGGATGCGCAAACGATTGGTACATCAGGTTTCCCTTGATTTTGAAAGAACCGGCCATGGTTAACGAAATCGCACCCGAAGTGGTATTGACCGAACCGGGACTATGGCCATAATCGGAAATCAGGTTGTTTTCGATGGTAATATTATTGGGACTTCCGTTTGGGCCGCCTCCCTGAACCTCAATACCCATCTCCGGTAAGTAGAGGTAATTGACACTGCCGATGCGACATCCTGTAATCTGGCAATTTTCGCTGGCACCTCCAACATACACCATCCCGCCGTTACTGTGGCCGGCAATCCAGACAATCCTTTACGATTACATCATCGGTGTTGTAGAATTGGATG
Source organism: Flavobacterium sp. (assembly GCF_047602195.1). Taxonomy (GTDB): domain Bacteria; phylum Bacteroidota; class Bacteroidia; order Flavobacteriales; family Flavobacteriaceae; genus Flavobacterium. The sequence continues at coordinate 719,136 of NZ_JASGHW010000004.1, read as the reverse complement.
GCCCGATAACCGTTATGGTTTACAATACTAAGTTGTTTGTTGTTTCCATCAATCGTGATGTCGTGTGCGTCCCTGAATACGATAGATTCTGCAACTCCGGAGGGAAAGGTAATCGTCCTGGTGCCCGTTCCTGAAGGACGAATCGTAATGGATTGATAGGACGGCGTGTTAAATGTGATTTCGCTCTTTTGGCTTTCCGTAGTATTGCCGGTAATCTCAATAACGATGTTTTGGCCCACATAATGCCCGGCATTGATGCCATTGAAGGCTTCGCGCAAATTGGGATAATTGGTGCTGTTGATCCTGACCTGCGCCGTCAAGGCATTCGAAAAAGCAATAAGGAAAAGTAAAAAGCCTAGTTTTTTGATTAAAGACAATCGTGTAAAGTACTCCATGATGTGTTGTTTGGTTAGTTGAACATGGAGGTTAAGCCGATAAGTGGTTCTGGGGATTGTCCTAAAGCAGGTCATTTTTCAAGACGAAGCCAAACTTAGAACTTTTAAATGATTTTAACAAATATTTGAGAAATCAATAACGAATTTTTAATGGATTCGATTGGGTCCATCGCTCGTCATTTCCCGCCTCTGACCTTCCTTCTCAACGATACAAAAAACAACAACCTTTTTGATTTGTAGGTTTAATTTTATGGAAGCGATTCATCAAGACACCAACAAAAAAGGGTTTTCTGCCTGATGATTTTGTTGTACCGCTGGCACCCGTAACAAATTGGAAAAAATCACAAATCAGCACGAATTCAAGCGATTTTGACCCAAACACACCATTTGAAATCGTTTTCGTTAACATTACATTACCACAACAAAACGCTTTTTTGGGGGTATTTTTGCGCACAACACCTCACTTCACACGGCAATGATGTCCACTACAAATTCAGCACAGGGGTCAATTAAGAATAAAATTAGGAATTGTATAGTTTTTATCACAGTTAAATGTAAAAAACGAAAAAACATTAGGGCTATTTTTATGATTGACGAATTTAGCGTCCTTTTCAACCTAATTGTTCTGTTTTCAAATAAGTTTTATCCCTTTGACTGGTCAATTTGAACGAATAGGTATCGACGCAAAAAACCTATTGATTAATTGATGAGCCAAACCAAAACAAAATTTGCATTTTTGCTTCTACTGTTGTCGCTGGGCGGTTATGCCCAATTGGGATTTTGCCCCGGCAGTAAAGGGGATCCCCTTTTTAGCGAAAATTTTGGAAACGGAACCACTTATGGACCGGCCCTGCCCGCCGGAATCACCACTTACCCATTTGTGACCGGCGCGCCCAACGACGGATTTTACACCTTATATTATCATTCGAGCCTTTACAGCACCTGGCACTATTCATTGGACCATACGCCCGACGCGACCAACGGCCCCAATGGAAAAATGCTGATTGTCAATGCCAATGCCGCCACTTCGGGGGATTTTTACAAGAAGACCGTGACCGGATTGTGCGTCAATACGACTTTCGAATTTTCGGCCTGGCTCATGAATGTGTACAATCCGAATTCCAATTTCTGCGGAGCGGGCCAAATCCCGATCAATGTGCGCTTTGAAATATGGAATGCCACCGAAACAATCCTGTTGGGCTCGGGCAATACAGGAAACATTATGGGCAGCAATGCCCCGCTCTGGCAACAATTCGCACTGGTATTTACAACGGTGAGCGAAACATCGGTGGTTTTGAAAATGAAGAACAACGGTTTGGGCGGTTGTGGAAACGATTTGGCCATCGACGACATTTCGTTCAGCGCCTGCGGCGATTTGACCACGGTTTCGAGTCCATCGGTGGCAGGAACCACTTATACGACCTGTACCAATCCCGTATCGATCCAACTCGACGCCACCACCACAAGCGCCGTACCTTATTTCTACCAATGGCAAACCAGCCCCGACGGCACCACCTGGACCGATATTGCGGGAGCCACCAATGCGACCTATACGACACCCAACTTGAGCACAAAGACCTATTTCAGGGTCAGGGCCGCACAGGATGCCGCCAACCTGAGCAATCTATTTTGCTCGACCGCGTCGAATGTGTTTACCGTAGATGTATTGCCCTCGCCCAGTCCGGCCACGAGCAATGGCAACCAGGTGATTTGCAGCGACCAACCCGTCCCTGCCTTATCGGTAGGGCCGCAACCCGGCGTGGGCGTCAATTGGTACAATGCGGCTACGGGCGGCACGTTGGTACAGGCCAACAGTTTGTCGTATACACCGACCGCAGCAGGTATCTATTATGCGGAAACCTACGACACGACCAGCAATTGCATCGGCAGCCCGAGAACACCGGTTTCGCTCACGATTGTACCCCAGCCCGATGTGAACATTTCGGGAAGCACCACCATGTGTGGCGGAAATACAGCGGTGATCAGCTTCAACGGTACGCCAAACGCCATCGTCACCTATAACAATGGAACCGCAAACCAGACCATCACCTTAAACGCAGCCGGTGTCGCTACACTGACTACGCCCGTATTGACTGCTACGACGACTTATACCTTGGTCAGTGTGGAATCGCCTGTGCTGAATACCTGCATCCGACTCAAGAACAATTCGGTTACCATTACGGTCAACAATACCTCGACAGCCGCAGTTTCAATCGGTTCACCGGTTTGCCAGGGCGGTTCGGCCACACTTACTTTTGTGGGAACGCCCAACGCAACGGTCACCTATTCGGCGGGAAGTACCAACCAGACGGTCACCTTGGACGCCACTGGAAATGCATCGGTAGCCATCCCGAGCGCGACCGCTACTACGGTTTACACCTTAATCAGCGTGACGGTAGGCGGCGTCTGTACGCAAGCCCTTACCCAATCGGTTACGCTGACCGTTGTCCCTTTGCCAACGGCAGCCATTAGTGCCAGCCCCACCACAATCTGTTCAAGCCAAACCAGCACGATCAATTTCACGGGAACGCCGAATGCCGTTGTCACCTATAAAGTAGGCACCGGACCCAACCAGACCATTACGCTGAATGCAACAGGTTCGGCCAGCCTTACCACGCCAGCCCTGACTTCGAATAGCACGTACACCTTGGTCAGTGTCACATCGCCTACGCTGAATACTTGTAGCAGCCCACTCAGCAGCGCAACGACCATCACGGTAAACGCACTACCGACGGCTTCGATTTCGAGCAATGCCCCGGTTTGCAGCGGATCTTCGGCCACGGTTACTTTTAACGGAACGCCGAATGCGACCGTCAATTATTCGGCGGGAAGCGCAGGCCAGACGATTACGTTGAATGCCTCGGGAAATGCTTCGGTAGTGGTGCCCAATGTCACTTCTACTACAAATTATACCTTGATCGATGTCACTTCGCCCGGACCAAACGCTTGTACACGGACGCTTTCGCAATCGATTCCGGTATCGGCGACCACCTTGCCTACGGTTTCAATCAGCGCCAATCCGTTGACGGTTTGCTCAAACCAAACCAGCATGATCCATTTCAGCGGAACCCCTAATGCCGTGGTGACTTATTCCAATGGCAGCGGCAACCAAACGATAACGCTCAATGCCTCGGGCAATGCCTCGACCAGCACCGGACCTTTGTCGACCAATACCACTTACCAGTTGGTAGGCGTGGCATTGGCGGGATGCAACCGCGCGCTCTCGAACTCGGTGACGGTTTCGATCAATCCAACACCCAATGCAACCTACAGCGGAAACCTTGCTTATTGCGACGGCGAACCGATTGCGGTTACTTTGGCTTCGGCCGTAGCCGGAACGATTTTCAATTGGACGGTCACCCAAAACGGGACCAGCGGTGCGGCATCGGGCAGCGGCAACCAGATTAACCAAACCTTGACGTTGACGGGCAGTGCAACAGGAACAGCCACCTATACCGTAACCCCGTCGCTGAGCGGCTGTACGGGAACCCCGATCACCATTACGGTCACGGTACATCCGTTGCCAGTACCACAGATTGTGGACGGCGTGATCTGTACAACCGGTTCGGGCCATAATTCGTATGTGTTGGATACGAACCTGAATCCAGCCAACCACAGTTTCGAATGGTTCTTCGGCGGCAATCCGATTCCGGGCGCCGTGGGAAGCACCTACGCGGCCGACCAAACCGGAATTTATACCGTGATTGCCACCAGCAGCGCGGGTTGTATTTCTGATCCGGTCAATGCGACAGTAGGCGAAATGCCGCAAGGCGAAAGTTTGGTGATCCAGCCTTCGGCAGCTTTCAGCGACGATCCGATGATTCGTGTGACGGTCATTGGCGGTGGCGGACCGTTTTCGTATCAATTGGATGAGGGCGCGTTTCAACCGTCGAATGTATTTTACCAGGTTTCAGCGGGCACCCATACCATTACCGTTATCGATGAATTTTGTACCAATCTCACGGCGACCGTTACGATTTTGGATTATCCCAAATATTTTACCCCAAATGCCGATGGCTATCATGACACTTGGAACATCAAAGGAATCAAGGATGCCGTCATTCGGATTTTTGACCGCTATGGCAAACTGCTCAAGCAGATCAGTCCGGAAGGTTTGGGTTGGGACGGAACCTACAACGGGCGTGTTTTACCATCGACCGATTATTGGTTCACGATTGATTACAATGAGAATGGAGCAAGGAAAACTTTCAAGGCACATTTTGCCATGAAAAGATAATTTTGGCTTAACCGCAAAGTCGGCGTTTTTTTGGACGTTTTGCCGCTGTTGAGCAACCAAATGAAAACGTTGTAGTTTCAACGAAAAGAGAAAAAAACTATACAACAACCATACACAATTGTCGACACACGGTTTCACATTACCGCTTATCGATTTATTTTGAAGGTTTTACGGCAAAAACGGGCATTTTTTAATTTTTTTGGTTGTATAGTTTATATATGTATAATTGCGAATTGTTTAGACATCTTATTTTTTATTTTAGCTTTTGACAAATTTAACTCTAAAAAAATATCATATGAGAAAAATTACTTTACTATCATTATTAACTGTGTTGTTCAATACCACTTTGAGTTATGCACAGCCCACAACTGCAGCTCCAGTTCCCACACGTGCCGCTGCGGATGTGATTTCCATTTACAGCGACTCCTATACCAACGTCGCAACCAATTATGACCCGAACTGGGGCCAATCGGGACACGCACAAGTCAACCCGACCTTCGACCCCGGAAATGGGAATTTTATTTTGGCTTACCCCAACTTTAATTATCAGGGAACAGAGTTGACCACCCAAAATGCGTCGGGAATGGAATTTTTACACATCGACATCTGGACGTCAACGGCTACTGTCGTAAAAGTTTCTCCTATTAATAATGGAACCGGTGTTTCGGAAATTTTGGCCGATGTCACCTTGGTACAAGGCGGATGGAGCAGCGTTGACATCCCGAAAAGCGCTTTCCCGGGAATGACCTGGGATTCGGTTTTCCAAATCAAGTTCGACGGCCAGCAAGGCGTTGTGCCATCGACCATTTACCTCGACAACATTTATTTCTGGAAAACGGCAGCCGCTCCGGGCTCTGATGCTTCTTTGAGCGACTTGAAGGTCAATGGCAACACTTTGCCAGGATTCAATTCTTCGGTAACACAGTACAATTATGAGTTGATTGTAGGTACGACTGCGGTTCCGCAGATTACCTCGGCTACGACTGCCGATGCAGGCGCCACCGTGACCACAATTACACAAGCTTCGGCTATTCCTGGGACTGCGACAGTATTGGTGACTTCACAAAATGGAAACGTGACCAAAACCTACACGATTAATTTCATGGCTACGATTCCGACGCCTTCACCGACACCAACCACACCGAACAACCAAGTGTTGAACATTTACAGCGACACGGGCGGCTTCACCAACAACTGGATCCGCGACTATGCTTTCGGTGGTTACAGTGCCAAAGTAGACCTCGACACCAATGATGCCGTCAATGAGGCAATCAAGATGAATTTTGCCGTGGCCGGCTATGGCGAAGGAACCAACCTGGTGACCAATATTTCTGCCTACAACTGGTTGCACTTTGATTATTTCGCCGATGCGAACTCGAATGAAATCCGATTCATCATCATCGGTAACAACGGTGGGGTAAATGAATATGTATACGAATTGAGAACCGAAGGCAGCAACGGGGTTTTGGTACAAGGATCTTGGCAGAGTGTGAACGTTCCGCTGAGCTTCTTTCGAAGGATTGGGCTTCAACAAGACGACGTTCTTCCAATTCAAATTAGGCACTTCTTCTGATTTGGTCTCTGACATCGTTTATTTCGACAACATCTATTTCTCTGGGGTAGAGCCGACCATGGGCACCACCGATTTCGACAAAGTGGCCTTCAGCACTTATCCGAACCCTACGCAGAACAAATGGAACATCACGGCCACACAAAACATCACTTCGGTAGTATTGTTTGACCTGACCGGAAAACAAATCCAAACTGTACAGCCAAATGACCTGACTGCTGCCATCGATGCATCAGCATTGTCAAGCGGCATCTATTTCGCCAAAGTGTCCACCGAAAGCGGAAACAAAACCGTTAAGCTCGTTAAGAATTAATTCATACTTTTTTTGGAAACAGGCCATTTTGCCAGAATGGCCTGTTTTCTTCTTTTCAATTACAATACTGATCGGCAATTTTCCTACTAAACTATTGCCGATTTAAAATGCCACAGTTATAAAGTTAGCCCCCAAGGTTTACCAAATTGTTTAACCACATCCGTGGATTTTTTTAGATTTTTTACGAAAACGATATAGCATTTTTATGCCGTAACGGAACAGTAAAAGCCTCTTTGTGGTTTCGGCCGCCAAGACAATTAATGAAAAAAATAAACCTAAAAAAACGGGTGCCAGTAAGACCCGTGATTAACTAAAACCACAATGAAAACCAAACAATTATGGAAACATTAAAAAAATTATTTTTGCTCTTTTTCCTGATGAGTATCTCATCGGGATATGCGATCCAGTATTGCGATCATCCGATGACTTCCTCAAACGGGCGTTCGATTACGATCAGTTTTGAACAGCCCAGCACCAACAATTACAAGATCACCGTCAAGTCTGCTGTCAACATGACCGGCATACACGATGGTTGGTTCATGACCATCAATGGCAGCAACAATGTCCAGGTGAAGAACTATGCGGTTTTGAGCGGCGACAGTAAGACGATCACGATCAACTTTACGTCTACTTCAACGCCTGTTCTGTACACGCAGATCCACGTTTTGTTTCCCCCAACGACAGGGGCCGACCTGGCATTGTATCCCGTTCCTTTCAAGCATTACTTGGGGAACTTGTGTGGTGAGCGGCGACCCACCTCCAACTTTCGGCTCATTTACCATTCCTACCAAAGTGCTTGGGGATGCGACTTTTACCATTCCTACGGTAACAACCAACAGTAATGGTGCGATCACTTACACCAGCGGTACCACATCGGTGGCTACCATCGTCAATGGCAACCAAATCCAAATCAATGGAGTTGGTACGTCCATCATCACTTTGAATCAGGCAGCCGATCCCAGCACCTCACACTCTGCCGGAAGCACCACTGCTACACTTACTGTAAACGCTGCTCCACCAAGCACGGCTGCTCCGACTCCACCTGCCAGAAATGCTTGGGATGTGATGTCATTGTACAGCGACGCCTACACGCCAATTTCAGGTGTGTCACACCAACACGGAACCCAGGTTACCATTGCCGGAAACCCGACACGCTACATCGCCAATATGTTGTTGTCGCGAATCGCTTTTCCTACGACCAATTTCTCTCAAATGACCACTTTGCACGTCGATGTGTATTGCGGTACGATCGGCACCATTTGGTTGCAATTTCAAGGCAGCAGCGTGACCAGAACGGTTGCGGCAACAGGCTGGGTAAGCCTTGACGTTCCATTGTCTCAATTCACTGGCTCCTCTATGGCCAGCATCAACTTTTTTGATTTGAACAACCCTACAGGAGCAAACGCCCCTGAAGATAATGTATGGGTAGACAACATCTATTTCTACCGAGCAGCAACCACGCAAGGACCTACATTGGGCGCGTTCACCGTTCCTGCAAAAGTAGTGGGCGATGCCGATTTTACCATCACTCCGCCAACCTCCAACAGCAACGGCGCTTGGTCTTATGCCAGCAGCAATACTGGAGTGGCGACTATCGTTAACGGCAACATGATCCATATCGTAAGCGGCGGAACATCAACCATCACTGCCACTCAAGCGGCAGACGGTCCTTACGGACAAGGGGTGGCTACGGCTACGTTCACCGTGACATTCCCGCCATTGACTACACCAGCGCCAACACCACCGGCCAGGGTAAGCACCGATGTGATTTCGATTTACAGCAACGCGTATACGCCTGCTCCGGGAACCAGAAATTACAACCCGAATTGGGGACAAGCAACAACTGTTACCAATGAAGTCATCTCAGGAGACAATTTGCTGAAATACACCAATTTGAATTACCAAGGAACCGACTTCGGCAGCAACATCGACGCATCTGGAATGTCATTCATCCACATCGATGTGTACAGCCAGAATGAAACTTCGCTCAATTTCTTCCTCATTTCTACCGTAACTGGGGAAAGATCGGTGGCATTGACGCCTATTACACAAAATGGTTGGAACAGTTACGACATCCCATTGACGAGCTACACCTCTCAAGGAGGATTCAGCGCTTCAAGCCTCTACCAATTCAAAATGGTCGGTTCGGGCGGCAAAACCATCTATGTAGACAATATGTATTTCTGGAAACCCGCAGCGGAATTGATCAACCCAACCATTACATTGGGCGACATCAACGCCATGGTAGGCGATGCCGATTTCACCATCAATGCTACTTCTGACAGCCCAGGCGCAATCACATATGGTTCTAACAACAGTGCTGTGGCTACCATCAGCGGAAATACCGTACACATCGTAGGCGCAGGAACAGCAACCATCACCGCCAACCAAGCCGCATCTGGATTGTACAACCCCGGATCAACGACGGCTACCTTGACGGTCACTTATCCGCCATTGACGACTGCCGCACCAACACCTCCGGCCAGAAATGCCTGGGATGTGATTTCTTTGTACAGCAATGCCTACACGCCGCACTCGGAGTTGACTTGGCAAAACCAATCCTCGCTTTCTGATGTACAGTTGGAAGGCAACGATACCAAAAAGATGGAAAATTTCAGCATCGAGATTTTCACGTTTACCCCTGCCAACCTGACCCAGATGCAAACCTTGCACATGGATGTTTATTCGAACGATTGCTCGGCCATGAACATCTGGTTGCTCAACAACGGCGACAGAAACGCGATGATTACGTTGTTGCCTGGCCAATGGAACAGCATCAACATCCCAATGACGACGTATACCAACCAATCATTGAACCCGAACGGTGTGTTCTTCCTCAAATTCGAAAGTTTGAACGGCGCTGGAAAAACCGTTTATGTAGACAACATCTATTTCTTCAGACCGGCCACAGAATTGCCGCCGACGTTGTCCAACTTCAGCATCCCTACCAAAGCTTACAATGATGCTGATTTCGCAATCACGCCGCCTACTTCAGATAGCCCAGGGGCATTCTCTTACACAAGCAGCAACCCATCGGTGGCGACCATCGTCAATGGCAATATGATCCATATTGTTGGCGGCGGAACTTCTACCATCACCGCCAATCAGGCAGCCGACGGTGGCTACGGCGCAGGAAGCATCGCAGCCCAATTCACTGTAACATTCGCGCCTCCTGCCGCTTCACCGGTTCCACCGGCCAGAACGCCAGACAGGGTAATCTCTTTGTTCACAGGAACACCAGCGGTTTACACCAACGCAATCACTCCGGTAAGTGCCGCTTGGTCTGCCGCGACAATGACTGAAATTCCGAATGGAACCAACACCGCTTTGCAGTTGGACAACTTCGGATACTTGGGCTTGACCGATGTGGCCGAGGCACGTGTCAACGTTTCGGGCATGAGCCATTTGCACATCGATTTCTATTTGAATGAGCCTTTGAACGCCAACCCAGCCTTGTCAAGAGTCAATGTATTCTTGTTGGCCAATGGCGATTACCTGTTCCCGGTTTCTAATTTGGCGACAGGATGGAACTCGATCAGCATCCCGATGAGCAATTTCTCGGCCGCCGATTTGACGCAAGCCTGGGGATTGAAACTCGAAAGCATCAACGCTGCGACGCAAATCTACATCGACAACGTGTATTTCAGCAACGAATGCTACACGTACTATGAAGATGCCGACCACGACGGTTACGGAAATCCTGCCGTAACGCAAAACATCTGCGACGGTTCTACGCCTACCGGATGGGTAATGGACAATACCGATTGCAACGATTCAGTGGCATCGATCCACCCGAATGCAGTTGAAATCCCTTACAACGGCGTAGACGACGATTGCGACGGCGCCATCGACGAAACCGGAACCGTAACGACTACTTTGTTGCCTTCTTCTTGCGGAACGACTTTGACTTCTATCGGATCATTGATCGGTATCCAGACCGTAGGCGGACATCAGATCACCGGGTACAGAATCCGTGTGACCAATGGTGCACAAATACAGGTCATCGAGAAAAATGTACCGCATTTCACCATGCCGCAATTCCCATCGTATGCGTATGCGACGACTTACACCGTGGAGATCCAATTGCAACGCGCCGGTCTTTGGCAGGCAAGCTGGGGCGCACCGTGCTTCGTATCGACTCCGGCCATCTTGGAAGAAGGCGGAGCCGCTTCGGTTTCTCCATCACAATGCGGACTCACGATTCCTAAGATCAACACGTTGATCGCCACTACCAGCATCGCCGGTGTTACCGGATACCGTTTCCGCATCACCAATTTGACCGATACTTCCGGCCCGAACCAGGTACAGACCATCGACCGTGTTCAAAACTGGTTCAGCCTGCAAATGCTGACCCGTTACAACTACGGAACGACTTACCGTATCGAGGTGGCCGTTAAGACCACAGGAACTTACGGTGGTTTTGGTGCTCCATGCGAAATCATGTCGCCGCCCGTACCGTCACTGATCAACTGTGGCGGCGTGGCTACTTCTGGAACACAAACCATTGCCGTGGCCAGCGTTTCTGGTGCTACACAATACCGTTTCCAGATCACGAGACAGTCTGACAATGCATCGTCTACCATGGACAGAAGCACAAATTACTTCATCTTCAACTCGTTGCCTACCACCACTTTCACCGCTGGCGCTTTGTACAACGTAAGAGTGGCTGTAATGACTTCGGGTACTTGGTCTCCATTCGGGGATGCTTGTGAAATCACTGCTCCTGGAGGGGTCAGCAGAGGGGTCGCTTCGGATGAAGCTACGACTGCCGAGGCATTCAAATCGAAAGCCTACCCTAACCCGTTCACGACCGATTTCAGCATCGATATCGCAACGCCAAGCCAAGAGAAAGTACAGGTGAGCATCTATGACATGCTCGGCAGATTGATGGAAACTACACAAATGGATGCCGCCGACTTGAGCATGATGAAAGTGGGCGCACAATATCCATCGGGTGTTTATAATGTAATTGTTACACAAGGCTCTTTCGTAAAAACACAAAGAGTCGTTAAAAGATAAATTGGGTTATTAATTAACACACCGCCCAATCAAGGGCGGTGTGCTTAATTTCTTAAAAAAAACGAATACTATGAAAAACTCAAGAAATAAATTAGCAACACTGTTTTTTCTATTTTCAATGGCCGCAATGGCCCAAGTAGGTGTTGGAACCATCACTCCTGCAGCGACGCTTGACGTTACGGCTGCAAACTTGGTAGGAACGACGGTGGATGGGCTTTTAATTCCAAGAGTTTCGAGGTTGCGGGCGCAAACCATGACGGGCACGCCCACTTCAACCATGATTTATGTAAACGACATTACCAACGGAACAGCCGCCGGAACAACGGTCAATGTAACGGCCGTGGGCTTCTATTTCTTCAACGGTACCGTTTGGGAAAGACTGGGCTCGGGTGCGACCAACGCTTGGAATGTCACCGGGAATTCCGGATTATCGGGAACGACCAATTTCTTGGGAACGACCGACAATGTTGACCTGGCTTTCAGGAGAAACAATGCCGCCGCGGGTAAAATCGGCGCGACCAGCACCGGATTTGGTGTCAATGCACTGTCCGCCGGAGTGGCCACCAACAATGCCGCTTTTGGTACAAACGCTTTGGCCCTGAGCACAGGTACTGATAACGTAGCCTTTGGAAATGGTACGCTATCAGCAGTTGTGGGAGGAATCCAAAACACAGGTGTGGGTAATGCCGCTTTGGCCATCAATACCGGAAGTGCCAATACCGCAGTCGGTAATCAGGCGTTGACCTCGAATGGGGCGACCAACAACAACACTGCCGTGGGCTTTCAAGCATTGCGTTTGAATGCCGCCAACAACAATACCGCAGTTGGTTTTCAGGCGTTGACCGCCAATACATCGGCTACCCAAAATACGGCGCTTGGTTTCCAGGCCGCCGCCGCCTTGCAGAATGGTGCCCGCAATACCGCTATCGGCAGCCAGGCGTTGCAGATGAACATCGGCGGGAACGACAATACGGCCATCGGTAATTATGCGCTCGGACGCAACACCGGTTCGAGCAACACGGTCATCGGCCACGAAGCAGAGTTTGGTTCGGGTCTGGCTTTTAACAACACTACCGCCATCGGGTGGCATGCCTTGTTCCAGAATTCAGGGAGCGGCAACACTGCTTTGGGGTACAATGCACTTCAAGGAAACCTTACCGCTATCGGAAATACCGCCATCGGTTCGGGTGCCCTGAACAATGAAACAGGCGCCAACAACACCGCCCTGGGTACCTCCGCCGGATTCGAAAACCAAACAGGGACCAACAACACCTATATCGGATTTGAAGCCGGAAGGTACAATACGTTTGCGACCAACAACAATACATTTCTCGGTTACCAGGCCGGACTCTTTTCAACGGGTTCGTTCAACGTAGCACTCGGTTCGAATACTTTAAAAGCCAATTCCGCTACGGCCAATAACGTCGCCATCGGATACAATGCGCTGACCAGCAATACCGGAACCGGAAACGTCGCGATTGGATACAGTGCGGCTTCTGCCGAAACCGGCTCGAACAAACTCTACATCGAAAACACTTCGGCCAATGCCGACGGCGCCTTGATTTACGGTGAATTCGACAACAACATCGTACGTGTAAACGGAACGATTCAAGTGGGCAACCCTACTGTGGCCGGATATGCTTTCCCTACTGTAAGGGGAACCAACGGACAGGTTTTGCAAACCAACGGCGCCGGTGCCACTTCATGGGTTACCCCGGCTACCGTGACCGAAACCGATCCGCAGGTTTCTTCGACCACGGTCAATTATGTGCCGAGATGGAATGGGACTACGCTTGTTGACGGTGTGATCCGGGACGACAACGCCAACGTGGGTATCGGAACGGTTCCATTGGCGGGCATCCGACTCGATGTGAACGGAAAAACCAGAACCACGAATTTCCAAATGACCAACGGGGCCGCCAACGGTTACATCCTGCAAAGCGATGGTGCCGGCAATGGCGCTTGGGTACAAAACCCACTCAATACGTTGTCGATGGCCAGGGTCAGTTTGGCTGGGCCGCAAACCCTGACGACAGGAGGTTGGCAAAAATTGAATTTCAGCACTGAGGCTTTCGACACCGGTGGTGAATTTGCCGCGGGTCGTTTTACGGCCACCAAGGCTGGTTTTTACCGCGTAAACGCTGCCATGCACACCAACATCCAGAACAACAACAACGGCTATTCGATTGGCATTTATGTCAACAATGCTTTGTACCAGCAAACCGCCGCCGACCATTTCGGGATCGGTACGGTGGAGCGTTCGGTTACTTGCCTGGTGCAATTGGCCGTGGGCGATTACATCGAGGTATTCGCAGAAAACTTTGTCAGTGGCGTAGACGTGGACGGCTATAGCGGAAAGACCATCTTTGAAATTGAACAGATTCGATAATACCAAACAATTCTCAACCAACATTTTTTTTGCTTCTGCATGGAGCTGGATACCGGCTCCATCGGAGGCCCCTTCGGGGGCTTTTTTCCAAAAAAAGAGACCTACTGACAAGGCAATTAGTATAATAAGTCAACCTCTTTAATTATATTGCGCCAAAAACTTTTGGCATGCTCCACACCTACTCGCATTATTTCAACAACTGCAACAGAAACTCATTTGTAAAAATGAAAATCAAATTCGCGTTTATTTGGTTATTGCTCCTCCCTGTTTTGCTGTCCGGGCAGGAATTGGCCCCCATCGTAAAATATGCTCCTGCCAACTACAATGCCGGGAACCAAAACTGGATGATTTCGCAGGATTCGCAACGGTTCCTCTATTTTGCCAACAACGAAGGTTTGCTCGAGTTCAACGGTTCGGCCTGGACACTTTATCCTTCGCCCAATGAAACGATCATCCGATCGGTAAAAGTAGTCGGCGACCGCGTGTACACAGGATGTTACATGGAGTTCGGCTATTGGACGCGCGATGTCAACAACCACCTCAAATACCATTCACTGAGCAGCAAAATCAAAAGCAAGGTGCTGGACGACGAGCAAATCTGGAATATTTTCTCCTACGAACAATGGATGATCTTCCAATCGCTGAACCAGATCCACATCTACGATACCAAGACGGGACAGTTTTCGGTCATTGCGCCAAAAAATGGCGTGCTCAAATCGTTCCAGGCCAACAATTCGATTTATTACCAGGTGGCCAACGAAGGTTTGTATGAGATTGAAAACGGCAAACCCAAGCTGGTCTCGAACCACCCGATTGCGGTTCAGCACAAGATCGTCTCGATCTTTTCGGCCGATGACGGTTTGCTGCTCCAGACCCAGCACAACGGTTTCTTTACCTTGATCAACGGAAACTTCGCGCCTTTCTTTTCGGATGTCGACGAGCAGATCATCAACAGCAGCGTGTACAGTTGCCAGCAATTGTCCGACAAGGGATTTGCCATCGGTACGGTATCCAACGGGGTGTTTATCCTTTCGGCCAATGGGAAATTGCGCTACCACATCACCCAGGACAAAGGGCTCAGCAACAATACCGTTTTGTCGGTCTTTGAAGATGTCGACCAAAACCTGTGGATTGGGCTCGACAACGGCATCAACTGCATCAACCTGCAATCGCCGATCAGGAGCTTTTCGGACAATACAGGGTCTTTGGGAACAGTCTACGCTTCATTGCTCAACAACGGAAAATTGTACATCGGAACCAATCAGGGATTGTTCTACAAAACCTACAACTCCAACGAATCCTTTAAATTCATCGCGGGCACCAAGGGACAGGTCTGGTCGCTGTTTGAATACCAGGGCACCGTATTTTGTGGACACGACTCGGGGACTTTTATCGTTTCGGGTATCAACGCCATCCCTATCTTTGGGGCATCGGGAACCTGGGGATTTGTCAAAATTCCGGGCAAAAATGACCTGTTGCTCCAAGGCAATTATTATGGCATTTCGGTGTTGCAGAAAGTGGGCAACCTGTGGAAGTTCAGGAACAAGATTTCAAAGTTCGATTATTCGTCCAAGCATTTTGAGGTTTCCAGTGCGCGGGATGTCTACATCAGCCACGAATACAAAGGCGTATTCCGCTTCCATCTCGATGAAAATTTCACGAGCTGTTCCGGGCTCACCATGCTCAAGACGCCCAAGAAAGGAAAAAATGCCAGTCTGATCAAGTTCGACAAGAACATCTATTACGCCAGCAAGGAAGGGATTTACGTATTGGATCCCGCCCAAAAAACCTTCCGCAAGGACCAAACCCTGAGCGCCGTTTTCGAAAAGGACGAATACACCTCGGGGAAATTGATTGCCGACAGCTCCAACAAGTTGTGGTTGTTCTCGAAGAATTACATCCATTATTTTACCGTGAGCAAAATCGGCAACCAACTCAAGAAGAACACGATTCCGATCCCGATGTCGCTGACCGGCTCGATGTTGGGCTACGAAAACGTGACGCGGCTCTCGAACTCGATTTTCCTGATCGGCACCACCGATGGCTATTACACGATCAACCTCAATGACCTGCGGTTCAAGAGCAACAGCGTTTCGATTACGAATGTTTCGATCAACAAATTGGACGAAAAGCTCATCAGCCGACCGGTCAAGAGCAATGGCGAATTTGCCTACGATGAAAACAGCATCATCTTGAATTATACCGTTCCGGAATACAACAAATACATCTACACCGAGTACCAATACATCCTCGAAGGCTTGCAGAAAGAATGGAGCGACTGGTCGGCCAAGACATCGGCCAATTTCAAGAACCTGCCGCCCGGGGATTATGTGTTCAAGGTAAGGGCCAAGATTGCCAATTCGAATCCCAAGAACATGGCTTCCTACAGTTTTACGATTCTCAAACCTTGGTATGCGACCACCCTGGCTTTGATCATTTACCTGATTTTGGGTGTGTTGTTGGCGCTTTACATCCACAAAGCCTACAAGGAATTTTACCGCAAGAAGGAACAAAAGCTCATCGAGGAAAACAACCTGTTGCTCGAAATCAAGGAACTCGAAAACGAACAGCGCCTCATGAAACTCAAGAACGAGCAACTCTCGAGCGACGTGGACAGCAAAAACCGCGAACTCGCCGTATCGACGATGAGCTTGATGAAGAAAAACGAATTGCTCGCACTGATCAAGGACGACTTGAAACGGACCAGTACCGAACACGACGACAAGAGCATCAAATCGGTCATCAATACGATCAACGAAAGCATTTCGGAGGACAATTCTTGGACGATTTTCAAAGAAGCGTTCAACAGCGCCGATAATGATTTCTTGAAAAACATCAAACAATTCCATCCTTCGTTGACGCCAAACGATTTAAGGCTTTGTGCCTATTTGAGGCTCAACTTATCCTCGAAGGAAATCGCCCCATTGCTCAATATTTCGGTGCGTAGCGTTGAAGTAAAAAGATATCGTTTGCGTAAAAAAATGGATTTGCCGCACGAAACCAGTGTCGTAGAGTATATTCTATCGATATAGTTGACCCATACGGCTGTAGTTTTAACTATACATTAACTATACAGATCGAAAATTTTGCCCGTAAAACGGTGCTGATTTACCGCTATGGAAGTGGTAGAAACAGTACTGGACAAAGGCTATTGCAAAAATTTGAATCAAAAGTCGTTTTGTATAGTTTCTTTAGACAAACCAATTGATTTGTAGAATTATAAAAAATGTAGTTTTAGCAAATCATTAGTATTTAATTGCAGATTTTATCAAAATCAAAAAAAAACACCCGAGACATTGCCAAATTGTATGCAAGCGATCGGAATGACCCAATCACTAACTCACACCAAACCAAATAAACTTTAAAATGAGAAAACTTTATTTATTACTAACCATTCTTATTTTTTCACCTTCCCTTTTTTCACAAGACGGCAAAGTTGTCGTGGTGAATGGCAGCCAAGGTTCTAAATTGGTCGTCAACGGAAATGATTTTATCGTAAACGGGATGAACTGGGACTACTATCCCATCGGGACCAACTATACATATAGTTTGTGGAACCAATCCGACGATTTCATCAAGCAAGCCCTCGATGAAGAAATGTCGTTGCTCAAGAACATGGGCGTCAACACCATCAGGGTGTATGCAGGCATGCCCAAGAAGTGGATCGAATACATCTATGTGACCCACGGCATTTACACCATGCTCAACCATTCGTTCGGCCGTTACGGTCTGGACATTAACGGCGCATGGAGACCCAACACCGAATATTCGGATCCTGCCGTGCGCGAATTGTTACTCAAGGAAGTCAACCAATTGGCCACCGAATACAAAGACACCAAAGGTTTGCTCCTTTTCTTGTTAGGAAACGAAAACAACTACGGTTTGTTCTGGGACGGTGCCGAAACACAAAACATCCCGATGCCGGAAAGGGTTTCGACCAAACGCGCCGTGGCGATGTACAAATTGTTCAACGAAGCGGCCAAATCGATGAAAAGCATCGACGGTTCGCATCCGATTGCGTTCTGTAACGGAGATTTGATGTACCTCGACATCATCAACCAGGAATGCCAGGATTTTGACATTTTCGCGACCAACGTGTACCGCGGACAAACTTTCGGGGACCTGTTCGAGCGTGTCAAAAGAGAATATGGCAAACCGGTATTGTTCGCCGAATTTGGTGCCGATGCCTTCAACGCCATCACCAACCAGGAAGACCAAACTTCGCAAGCATATTATGTATTGAACCAATGGAAAGAAATCTACCAAAATGCCGCAGGTGTGGGTAAAACCCAAAACGCGCTCGGTGGTTTTACGTTCCAGTTCAGCGACGGCTGGTGGAAATACGGACAAACTTCGGGGCTCGACGTTCACGATTCAAACGCTTCGTGGTCCAATGGTGGTTACATGCGCGATTTCGAGCAAGGCCAGAACAACATGAACGAAGAATGGTTCGGAATCTGTGCCAAAGGCGCCACGAACGCCAAAGGTTTCTATGAATTGTATCCGCGTTCGGCTTATTACGTACTCAAGGAAGCACACAAATTCAACCCCTTCGCGGCAGGCACTTCAGTGTTCACCGTAGACAATTACTTCAACAGCATCCAGATCATGGACGCAACCTTAAGGGCCCGTGGCGACAAAGCGGCCCTGGATGCCCAAAAAGGCAGCAAGATCCGTTTCAGCAAACTCAGGGCTGAATTCACGACCTTCAACACCGGCGGATCATTGATCGACACGCCAGACGAACCCAACCCGAACGTAAACCAATACCCGAACCAATTGGGCTTCGACCACATGCAATCGTTCTATGTGGGCGTAGAGGGCAATCCGGCGCCGAATATGAAGGCCAATGTCGAATTCAACATCTTGGGCAACGTAGCCTTGAACCCGATCGACCAGATTTTCTATGAAAACCGCGGCCGTCCGGTAACGGTGGAAAACAACAACCAGGACATCCGTCTGGATTCGAACAACCGTGTACAGGTGTACAGCGCAAGCTATAGCTGGAACCACAATTTATTCAACCTCAACGGATTCTACAGAACCGGCCACTACCACTGGGGCTACGAAGGCGATTTCTTCGGATTGTACCCAGAGGCGAACTACGGCCCAGCCATCGACACCTACAACGGTATTGCGCCGCTCGGCTTCGAGATGGAAGGCAAGAAATGGTTCAACGGCTTCAAGCTCGCTTTCGGACCACAGCTTTGGTGGGGTGCCAACCCGGCAATTTTGCTCAAGTACTCGAAAAATATCGGGAAATTTGGGGTAACGGGTGTATTCCACGAAGATTTGGAACAAAAAGGCTCGACCGAAAGTTCATTTGCGATTCCGCAGCCTAAAACCAGACGCTTGACCTTGGCCGTGAACCGCAATTTCGGAAAATTCGGAGTCAATGTGGGCGGTATCTGGGCAGGGCAGCCTTTGAACGGCCGCGAATACCAAGTGGTGAGAGGTCCAGAAGACAACCAACAGGTTTACCAATACGAAATTGAAAACAAAGACAACTGGGGTGGAAAAGTAAAATTCACCTATACCGGCGGCAAATTCAACTGGTACGGCCAGGCAGCCGCAATGGGCTTGGTCGCCAACGGTGGCGCCGACTTGACCCAAACCTTTACCGGATGGAGACTCAAGGACAGCGGCAGCGGCAACCAATACAACTTCTTGAGTGGTTTGACCTATACCGTTGGAAAATTGCAGATTGCGCCGAACTTCCTGTGGCAAAAACCGCTTGAAGGCCCGATTGATGCCAACAACGTTCCTGCTCCGGGCAGACCGAGAAACATCCTCGACGATCCATTTGTGGTACGTGCCAACCGCGAACAAGTGGCCGGCGAGCTCTTGCTGACCTACGACCCGACACCGGGCACCTGGATGTACGACTGGGACAGCGACCGTTCGGAAGATTCAAAATTTGCCGTAAGCGCCGGGGTGGTATTCCGCCACTTGCCGACTACACAGGATGCGGCCATCGGTATCTTGCCTGATGGAAGAACCACTTTCGCCTTTGACGGTGCGGCTCCTGCCAAGGATTTGTATGAAGTCAACGCGCGTTTGGTCTCCAAATGGAACAAAAACCTCGGATTCATCATGAACGCCTACACAGGCGACGCCCAAGCCAACGGCAGCGACCCTAGAACAATCCACCGTTATGGCGTGGACTTGCGTATGATCTACAACCAAATCAAATTGAGCACCTTCGTAAAAATCAACGACTGGGGACCATACGATTACCACCGCGATTACAACCTGACTTTCCCGCTCCAATTGATGGCAGATTTGTCGACCGAAATCGGCAAACCGGATTGGTTCGTCCTGCCGGGAACCAGAATCGGTATCCGTGGCACCTGGCGTTCACTCGACCAATATTCGCCAAGATACAACCCAACCCAAATCTTGGGCCCGACTGGAACATGGGAACCAGATCCAACGGCCATCGGCTTCTCTAAAGGAGACGAATGGGAAATCAGAACTTACATTCACATTAACATTGGTAATTAAAAAAATTGAAATATGAAATCAAATTTTAAAACGCATTTGGCTTATCAACTGTCCTTGTGGATTGCTGTATTTGCTGTGATTGGCTGTGAAAACGATGAGGAGGATTTTAAGGAAGCGACCTTTTCCAAAAATCCAGAAGTATTCATCGATACCTTCACGCCCGGATTGATTTATTCGGCCTATGGTGGCGCCGTACCCGATGCTTTCCAGGTCGATTACGAAGTTACCTATAACAACTCTGCGGCTTCGATGCGTTTCGATGTACCGAGTGTCAACGACCCCAAAGGTGCATACGCCGGTGGTTCGTTTTACACCAGCGTAGGGCGCGATTTGACGGGTTATGATGCGCTCACCTTCTGGGCCAAAAGTGACAAGGCCGCTACGATCGATGTGGTCGGTTTCGGGAATGACTTTGGCGCCAACAAATACCAGGCATCGATTTCGGGCATGCCAATCGGCACCGCCTGGAGAAAATACATCATCCCGATTCCTGATGCCGCCAAACTGACGCAGGAAAAAGGCATGTTCTTTATTTCTGAAGGCCCTGAAAACGGAGAAGGTTATACCTTTTATATCGATGAAGTCCGGTTTGAAAGACTCGGTACCATCACACCGCAACAACCGCTCATCTTGAACGGACAGGATGTCGAACAGACTTCCTACGTAGGCGTGACCAACACCATCGACGGATTGGTGACCACGTTTAACATGCCCAACGGCATCAACCAACAGGTCAACGTGACCCCAGCCTATTTTACGTTTGCTTCTTCCAATGCAGGAGTGGCAACGGTCAGTGAAACGGGAATCGTCACCACGGTTGGCCCAGGAACGGCCGAAATT
This sequence comes from Flavobacterium sp., assembly GCF_047602195.1. GTDB lineage: Bacteria > Bacteroidota > Bacteroidia > Flavobacteriales > Flavobacteriaceae > Flavobacterium. The sequence goes on along the minus strand of NZ_JASGHW010000004.1, from coordinate 697,869 downwards.
ACCGCTACCGTAGGCGGTGTCGAAGCGTTGGGTTCCTTGACCATCAATTCGAATGGAACCTATGAGCATGCGCCTGAGCCTATGGCCGATCCGGCAGATGTCATTTCTGTATTCACCGAAAAGTACCCGAACGTTCCAGTAGACTATTACAATGGTTATTGGGCGCCGTACCAAACCACGCAATCGGCCGACTTTACTGTAGGAACCGATAACGTACTGAATTACACCAACTTCAATTTCGTCGGTATCCAATTTGCCAACCCAACAATCGACGCTTCTGGCATGTCGCATTTGCACGTCAATTTGTTCATTCCGGGCACACTGGCTGCGGGAGCGAATTTCAAGGTCCAATTGGTTGATTTTGGGGCAGACGGTGCCTTTGGCGGCGGAAACGACTCGAATTTTACACTCACCTTTACCGCACCGGTCCTGGTGTCGCAAGATTGGATTACCTTGAACATTCCGTTGGCGAATTTTGCCGGATTGGCAAGCCGTGCCCACCTCGGACAGATCATTTTTGAAGGAGGTAACATCACCAACTTCTACGCAGACAACATCTATTTCCACAACGACGGAAGCGTGATCCCACCGGTACCGACAACCGCAGCACCAACGCCTACTTATCCGGCAGCCGATGTAACCTCGGTTTTCAGCGATGCCTATACCAACATTCCTGGATCTGATTTGAACCCGAACTGGGGACAAGTGACCGTGACTACACAAGTCCCGATTGCCGGGAACAATACGCTCAGATACGGCAACTTGAACTACCAAGGATTGCAACTCGGCGCCAGTACGAATGTATCGGGCAGGAATTTCTTGCACCTCGATTTCTATTCGGCCAACTCGAACGCTTTGAACGTGTACCTGATCAGCCCTGGACCTGTGGAAAGACTGGTTTCGCTTACGGTACCGACCACAGGCGGATGGAACAGCATCGATATTCCGTTGTCGTCATTCGCACCGGTCAACCTCAACGACATAATCCAATTGAAATTTGATGGAAACGGGGACATTTATGTAGACAATATTTTATTCCGAAACTAAAATTCTGCTTCGATTATACAAAACCCCATCGCTGCCTCGGTGACCCTACATCGGGGCGGCTATTCCAAAAGTCTAAAAATTTAAAAAATATCAAATGACCTATTTTTCAAAAAGAACGATTTACAGCAAGCCTTTGGCATTGGGCCTTTTGGCTGCGCTCTCCCTATCCCTGTCGGGTTGCAACGAAGACGACAAACAAGATGTCCCAAAACGCAATTGGCAACTGGTTTGGAGCGACGATTTCAATGGTTCGGCTGGTTCCTTGCCCGATGATTCCAAATGGGGCTACGACCTCGGGAACAACGGCGGCTGGGGTAACCAGGAACTCCAAAGTTACACCAACGATCCGCAGAACGTCTCCCTCGACGGAAAAGGAAATCTTGTCATCACTGCCATCAAGAACGGCAACGCGTTTACCTCTGCCCGCGTCAAGACCCAAAACAAATTCACCAAGGCTTACGGAAGATTCGAAGCCCGTCTCAAAACGCCTTACGGTCCGGGAGTTTGGCCGGCGTTCTGGATGCTGGGTGCCAATGTAAACGAACCGAATGTAGGTTGGCCCAACTGTGGCGAAATCGACATCATGGAAATGCGGGGCCAAGCGCCCAACGTAATCCTCGGAACCATCCATGGACCGGGTTATTCGGCAGGCAACGCGATTTCGGGTTCCTATGCGCTCAAGAACAGCCGTTTCGACCAGGATTACCACGTTTTTGCGGTGGAATGGAGCGAAGGCCAACTCGACTTTTTCTGCGACGGTTTCCTGTACAACCGCATCGAAAAGAAAGATGTACCAGGCCCATGGGTCTACGACCATCCTTTTTACTTGATGCTCAACATCGCCGTGGGCGGTACATTTGCCGGTTTCCCAACCGCGCAGACGCCGTTCCCGCAAAAAATGACCATCGACTACGTAAGGGTATACCAATAATAAGCTGATAATTTAAAAAACTGATAAGTTCCGGAATGCAATGCCCCTGTGTTTGGGTTCGTCATAAATCGAATCGCTAAATGAAAAACTATTATCTATCGATACCGTTCCTTTTACTTTCTTTTTCGGGGATTTCGCAGCAAAAAAGCATTGACCAGCGCGTAAACGAGCTGTTGCAGAAAATGACCATCGAGGAAAAGGTAGGCCAGCTCAACCAATATTCGGGCGACAATACCGTCACCGGACCGCTGACCATCAACCCGAACAAGGAACAGGAAATCAAAGCCGGAAAAATAGGCTCTATGCTCAATATCTTGGGCGCACAGTACACGCGGCAGTACCAGGACTTGGCCATGCAGTCACGACTCAAAATTCCTTTGCTCTTTGGTCTGGATGTCATCCATGGCTACAAAACCACGTTCCCGATCCCTCTGGCCGAAGCGGCTTCGTGGGATTTGGCAGCCATCGAGCTTTCGGCACGTGTCGCGGCACGTGAAGCGGCCTCGAGCGGCATCCATTGGACCTTTGCGCCCATGGTCGACATCTCGCGCGACCCGCGTTGGGGACGTGTCATGGAAGGCGCCGGCGAAGACACTTATCTGGGATCCAAAATCGCCTATGCACGTGTCAAAGGGTTTCAAGGCAGCCAATTGGGCGATGTGACCTCGATCATGGCCTGTGCCAAACACTTTGCGGCTTATGGTGCGGCCATCGGCGGACGCGACTACAATTCGGTCGATATGAGCGAAAGGGCTTTGTGGGAAACCTATCTGCCTCCATTCAAGGCGGCACTCGATGCGGGTGCGGCCACTTTCATGAACTCCTTCAACGACATCAATGGGATTCCGGCCACGGGCAACCAATACATCCAGCGCGACATCCTCAAAGGCAAATGGAATTTCAAGGGCTTTGTCGTTTCCGACTGGAATTCGATCGGCGAAATGATTGCCCACGGTTACAGCAAGGATTCGAAAGAGGCGGCACAGGCGGCCATTACCGCAGGAAGCGACATGGACATGGAGAGCAACGCCTACCGTTTCAACCTCGCGCAACTCGTCAAGGAAGGCAAGGTAGCCGAATCGCTGGTGGATGACGCCGTGAGAAGGGTGCTGCGCAAGAAATTCGAATTGGGATTGTTCGACGATCCTTACCGTTACAGCGATGCCAAACGCCAACAAAAAGAACTCACCAATCCTGAAAACACCAAGGCAGCGCGTGAAATGGCGGCCAAAAGTATTGTTTTGCTCAAAAACGAAAACAAGGTTTTGCCGCTTTCAAAAGAAGCCAAAACCATCGCTTTCATTGGGCCTATGGTCAAGCTCAAACGCGCCAATCACGGTTTTTGGGCGGTAGACCTCAAGGATGTCGACTCCACTTACATCGTTTCGCAATGGGAAGGATTGCAAAGAAAAGTCGGTAAAAACACCAAGTTGCTTTACGCCAAAGGCTGCGGCATCACCGACACCAACAAAGCCGGTTTTAAGGAAGCCATCGATGTGGCCAATCAGGCCGATGTGGTCATCCTGAGCGTGGGCGAAAGACACGACATGAGCGGCGAGGCCAAAAGCCGAAGCACGATCAATCTACCGGGCGTACAGGAAGACCTGATCAAGGAACTGCAAAAGACGGGCAAGCCTATTGTCGTGCTCATCAATGCCGGACGTCCGTTGGTATTCAACTGGACCGCCGACAACATGCCGACGATTGTTTACTCGTGGTGGCTCGGATCGGAAGCGGGCAACGCGATTGCCGATGTGCTTTTTGGCGACTACAACCCATCGGGTAAACTGCCGATGACGTTCCCGCGCAACGAAGGACAAATCCCGATCTATTACAACCATTTGAACACCGGAAGACCGGCCAAGGACGAAAACGATCACATCTATGTTTCGGCCTATACCGACATCAAGAACAGCCCGAAATTTGAGTTCGGTTACGGATTGAGTTACACGACCTTTGCGTATTCCGACCTCAAACTGTCGAAAACCACGGTCCGCAAAAACGAAAACCTAGAGGTGGCCGTCACGGTAACCAACACCGGAAAAATCGCGGGCGAGGAAGTCGTACAATTGTATTTGAAAGACAAAGTGGCTTCGATCGTACGTCCGGTCAAGGAACTCAAAGGATTCCAAAAAATAAAATTAGAAGCCGGTGAAAGCAAAACCGTCCGCTTTACCGTCGACAATGAAAAATTATCTTTCTACCACAACGACCTCGAACTCAGGTCGGAAGCCGGCGAATTCGAACTCATGGTGGGTTCGTCTTCCGAAGACATCCGCCAGAAAAGCAGCTTCGAACTCGTTGAAAACCCGGTAGGAAGCAAGGACGAGAGTAGTTTGGGCTTACCTAAGCCGTAGTTGTATTTTTGAATTAGGAAGTCCCTCTATCGAGGGACTTTTGCTTTACAGTGACCTCATAAAAACAATCCCATGATAAAAATGACCCGTTTTTCCTTATTGCTGCTATTGTTGAGCCTGCCTTGTTTTGCGCAGGTGGATGTGGTGTACAACGACCTGGTCTGGTCGGACGAATTCGACACCAATGGACCGGTCAATGCGGCCAACTGGCACCACCAGACCCAATTGATCAGCGGGGACAGTTGGGCCAATGGCGAACAGCAGCATTACACGAACCTGACGGGAAATTCTTTTGTGGACAACGGTCTGCTCCACATCGTGGCCAAAAGGGAAAACTACACCGACCAGGGCGTGACCAAACAATTCACTTCGGCGCGGCTCAATGCTAAATTTGCGTTCAAGTATGGGCGCGTCGATGTGCGTGCGAAATTGCCGATCAACCAAGGTACTTGGCCAGGCATCTGGATGTTGGGCAAAAATGTCAACGAAGACGGGGCCTATTTCGATGCCCAATACGGTACCGTAAGCTGGCCGGCCTGCGGTGAGATCGACATCATGGAACACGGGATTTTTCCGTCCGAACCCATCAATTATGTACAAAGCACTTTGCATACGCCTTCGTCGCATGGCAATTCGATCAACCACGGCGGTACCATCGCCTCCGATTTGCAGAACAGCTACCATGTCTATTCGATGAATTGGTCGCCCAACCAGATTACCTTTCTTTTGGACGGCGTGGCCTATTACACCTACAACCCGACGGTCAAAAATGCGAGCACCTGGCCTTTCGACGCCGAGCAATACCTGTTGCTCAATGTAGCGATGGGCGGGATTGCAGGCAACATCCCGGGCAATTTCACTCAAGCCTCGATGCAGGTCGATTATGTGCGGGTTTACCAAAATACCGCTCCCGATACGCAGGCACCGACCAATTTCACGGCTGGGCTTGGAACGGTCGGCAGTTCATCGGTACAATTACAACTCAATGCCAACGACAACTCGGGAACAGTGGTTTACACCGTGAACTATGGATCGACGACGCTGACGTTTACCTATCCGGCTGGTACGCCACAAACCGTGACCATTCCGAATCTGGTTCCCAATACCGACTATACTTTTACGGTAACGGCGACCGATCTGGCGGGCAATGCCTTTGCCAATAATCCGATTGTGCTCAACACTACGACAGCCTTCGATTTGAGCTGCTCCGGAACCGACACCGAAGCACAGCAGGGCACGTTCAATACCGGCTACACCTATCAATTTGAAACCATCGGTACCGATGTCAAGATCACCTTCGAGATGCTCGATACCAATCACGTGGGCGTCGTGGGCATCCTGTGGCGACAGAATCCTTTTGCCGAATTCGCGATGGATCACGTTTCGGGGAATAGGTTCACCAAAACCATCACCGGACAAACCCTCGGTTCGACGATCAACTATGCGGTAAAATTTGCCTACGCGGGCGGCTTGGCCGTGACCCAATACTTTTCGTATGTGGTGGGCAACGATTGCATGCTGGGTGTAGAAAAAACCAATGCATTGGCGGGGTTCACGTTTCAAAATCCCGCGCACGGAATGCTGCGTGTGTATTCGGAAAGCCCGATCGATTCGATAGCAATATACAACCTGTTGGGCGCATTGGTCACTTCCAGCACACATTCCAACGAGATTGGACTGCATCATTTGTCCAAAGGAGTGTATTGGATCACCGTGTATTCGGGTACCCAAAAAAGCAGCAAAAAATTGATTGTGGACTAAGCCCCTGCGACAGCAGCAGGAATTACAAATCCTCCATCCGAACCAGGTTGTGCTTGAGCGCATACAAGACCACACCAATGAAGTTTTTGGATTCGGTCTTCTCCATGATTTTTTTTCGGTGGGTCTCGACCGTCCTTACGTTGATGAACAATTTCTCGGCGATTTCCAGGCTGCTGTATTCCTTGCAGGCCATCTGGATCACTTCTATCTCGCGTTTGGTCAGGGCCGCTTCCTGCTTGACCGATTGGTTTTTGTTTTTCTTTTCCCACAGGATCGCCTCGCGGATCACCGCGCCCAATTCCTGCCCGAAATAAAAATCCTTGTCCCGGATGCTAAAGACGGCTTCCTGAAGCTGGTCGGGATTGGAATCTTTTGAAAAATAACCGTGCACCCCGATTTGCATGATCTGGTAAATGGCTTCTTTGGTCGTGAGTTGGGAAACTACGAGGATTTTGACCTCGGGATACAGTTGCCGGACGGTCTTGCAGGTTTCAAAGCCATCCATTTGCGGCATCTGCAGGTCGGTGATCAACAGGTCTATGGGAATGGACTCCATCGATTCGAGAAGTTTCAGCCCGTTTTCGGCCTCGAGCACGACCGATACATTTTCAAAACTATTGAGCAGCCCGGCCAGGCCCTTTCGGAACAGTCGGTGGTCATCTGCAATGGCGATCCTGAGCATCCCTTACATTTTTAGTGTGATGGTAAATTCGTTCCCGTTTGGCACCGGTATTTGTTGCAAGCTGGCGCCTATCGTTTCGAGCCTTGATTTGATGTTTTGCAGTCCGAGACCTTGCGAATTTTTGAGACACTGGGCAAAGTCATAGGGCTTGCCATCATCGGCAATCGTGAGCAACAGCACTCCCGATTCGTCGCGGAGCACAACGCGGCACGTTTTGGCCCCGCTGTATTTGACAATGTTGTTAGCGAATTCCTGGACGACCCGGTACAGCGCATACCACCGCAACGGATCGATGGTCAGTTCAGGTGAAGACGACACCTGGAATGCGATACGTGTTTTTACGGATAACCGCTGGAAATGCTCCTCGAGCGCGGCGGTGAAACCTTGGCTCTCGAGCAATGGCGGCATCAGGTTGTGTGAAATCAAACGGGTATTTTCGAGGGCCTGCACGATGGCTTCGTCCAATTCCTGGAACAAATCGCTGCTGCCGTATTCTTTCTTCAAAATGGAAAGGTAAACCCGCATGGCGCCCAAATCACCGAGCACACTGTCGTGCAAATCGGCCGCGACGCGTTTCCTTTCTTTCATTTCGCTGACGAATGCGGTTTCGAGCATCAGTGCCGCTTCTTTCTTCTTGATCTTAAATAAATGACGCTGATAGGCCAAAACCACAGCGATCAAGCCCAAAGCGAACAACAGCATGATGCAGGTGCCGAGCCAAAAGACAACGTTTATATTTTGCGATCCTTCCAAATCCCTATGATGATTAAAATCCTGAACAGGAAACTAAACCCTACATTCAAAAGCCAAAAATATTGGAAATCACTTCGGCTTTTCAAATAAATCACATGCCCCATCAGGAACAGGAACAAGGTTCCCGTCAAATACAGAAGCATTCCGCCAATGTAATAAAAAAGCGGATTCCCGCCCAAGCTTTTTTCAGTCGGCTGCTGGACGATCTTTAAAAGCCACATGATGCTGTAGACCAGCATACAGACCAATGTAAAAGCCGACAAATATCCGTCGAGCACCAGTTCATTGTGGTCATTGCGGAAAAAGTACAAGGCGGCAAACAAAACCAAATAAGCCGTGGAAAAAATCGTCCACAGGATTTTATGGCCCAACAACTTGAGAAAAAAATAAGAGAGCGTGTAGAATTCAAGCAGCAGGTAAAACGAAAACCAGAAGTTTACATTTCGCTGGAGCAACAGCGTAAAGACCAACTCATAAACCGTCGATAGGGCCAGCAGCAGTATAAACGGAAAAAAATAAAACGTTTCCATACTTTGCCTTTTCCTGTTTGTCGTGAAGACCACCAGCGGAACCATTCCAAGTGCTAGCGTGAAGTGGGTAAAGTATTGAAACATAGCGAATTTAATCCATTAAGCCGCCCGGTGGACAATAAGGCGGACAGGTGTAGAGCCTTTCGATGATGATGCCCTTGTCCATGTCCTGTTGCTGTGCATTGACACCGACGAGTACCTGGTTCATTTTTGACTCTTTATCATTATACCCGTTGTAAATACGGATTCCGATGCATTCCGCTTGGTTGAGGATCAATTCTACATTGACCGATCCTACAAAAAAAGCCGTCACTTCCTGTGGATATTTGGCCTTGAAGGCGTTGATGTACGTCTGGGCTTCTGCTTTACTGATGATGGATCCCGAATTTTGATCTGCTGACATAGTTGATTTATTTGGTTAATAAGCCGAAAGCTACATCAGTTTAAGGCATCAAAAAATACCTGTAAATACGTATTTATCTAGGTATTTATACTGAGAATCCTGACAAATGTACGTATTATGAACACTATTGCTGCTCAGAACGCGAAGTATTTTCTGGCTTTTGTACATTTTGCTTTCCCGACAGTCCCGTTTCATTTGATTGTTATCCAATGGTTTCCAAAATGTTCCCAAGCCACAGCATTGTTCTTGGTATTTACACGTAGGCCGCAACCGCCTGTAAAATCAGTATATCCCGGTACAGTCGAAAAACGACCAACGGCTATATTTGTCTATCACTTCTACACCACTGTTATTCAAGCATTTAATCGCCAGTTAATTTGTAACTAACGGAGTTTGGTTGCCTTCGCCAATTGTCAAAAAGGGTTCTGCAATGGCAAAGTCAACTGGATGGTTTTATTAACCCGAGGAACCCTGCGGCTATCCGATTTTCTATGACTAAGTAACAAGCCATCATGGCGATTTAATTGAACCTTAAAATTTAACCAGTATGAAAAACATTAAAACACACTTTGAGATCAAACTGGCCTTGGCCATTACCCTGCTTTTTGCCACCATTGGCGTGGCACAGCCGGTTATACAAGTACCGGCAACCTGTAATGTAGTCGTGGCGGGTACCGGAGCCGGAGCCGTAACGGGCTTGGGCGGCAGGGTCGGCAACGGCGGAATCGTCACCATGACCGATCCTTTCGATAACAGCGGAGCAAGCGGAAATTTCACGTATGTTCCCAACAGCACTACATTATTAGGATGGACCTTATGGGGTGACATTTCGGTACAGACGGCCAATGTACCACCGGCAGCGGGTGTTTACAGCGCAGGTGCCACTTCTCCGCTTAACATTGAATCTTACAACAGAAGATTGAGGGCTGCGGAAGGACCTACCCCATTATTGCCCACTTCCAACACCAAATGGGGACGCAGCAAAGGCCGTGTTACGGTAACTTACAGTGCCCCGCCGTGCAACAATTCAATCACATTTGAGATTTTCAAGGTTTATACAACGGTTTCGCCAAGTGTAGTTCCGCCCATCATCGGACCTGATTGCGTGGAGCCCAATAAAACCTATACTTATTCGGTTGACCAGATTGCGAGCGACAATGCCGATGATGCAATTGGCTTTGACAAATACTATTGGAGCGGAATTCCTGCCGGGGCATTCGACATCTACAACTCGGCCGATAAAAGTTCGATTACCTTTACTACCGGTGCTACCGTTACGCCGTTTACGCTAACCTGCTGCTACGGACGCGCCAATGTATGGGACGGAGATGCAGGGGGCAGTCACACCACCTGTTCAAACAAAAACATCCGGATTGTCCCTGTGGCACCGACGATAACGCCAACCTTGACACAGGTACCTGCATCCAACTGCGTCGCAACAGGTCTAGCAAGTACTTCCTATTCTTTTCCAGTAGTAGCCGGTGAAACTTATCAGTGGACCTCGACCAATGGTGCATGGATACTGAGCCAATCATTGGTAGGATCGAATTGGGTTTTGAACATCAACTTCAATACCGACAACAACCCGGGTAAACTCACTTTAAAAATCACAAGTGCTTGTAATCCTATTGAATTCAATTACCAAATCAACCGTACGCTTGTGCCAAGTCTGGGCATAGTGGGAACACCTGCTAACGCCTGTCTTACGGCTGCCGCGAATTATTCGTTGCCAACCAGCGCCATCGGAAATTACACCACTTGGACCATCAGCCCGATAGTGGCCAACGGCCCAACGGTAACCAACGGTGTAGCGCCAAACTCATCCACTACCGTAACGCCGGGTACGGCATCGGGCGCTTTCTCGCTTGTCGCCACTTCGCACAGTTCAACGTCTTGTACCTCGAACAACACCAGCATCGCGTTCAATATTCCACCGGCGGCTCCTGTTTTTACAGGGACTTCACCTACTTGCGTGCCTAAGTCGACCGCCGGAATCACTTCGATTTCGGTGACCCCGGTAGCTGCAACGGGCTATGTTTGGGATTTGTCATTGGCTCCGGGATGGTCGATCACGGCCAACCCGAATTCTTCCAACCCGACTTTTACTAGCGGTTCGGCCGGCGCTTCGGTAACCTTGAAGGTGAAGCGTACAGGAACCGGCGGATGCGACAGCGCGCAGGCCAGCTTACTCATCACCTATCTGGTGGTGAATACTTTCCCATCAGCAGGTGGTTTCGACCAATACATTTTAAGCTGCGGAACGGCCTCCTCATGGACCATCAACGGTGCGGCAGCAGTACCTTCAGCTAACGTGATCATTGCCGGCAATGTATTGTTGATCGGCGGTCCTGGCCCGGCTCCTACTTCGGTATGTGCCCTTACGACTTTCAATGGTTCTCCATTGACGATGTGCGCGACCAGTTTCGGTACGCATGGCCTCAGACAGGCCAATCCGAACCAATCGGGCAATACGAAAGACGTGATCAACGGGGTGAAAATATTCCCGAACCCGAACGACGGCAATTTTATGATCCAGGTGGATGCCATCAGGGACAACGCTTCGGCCACGCTCGTCGACCAGAATGGAAAAGAAATCGCCCATTACAGCTTGCATGAAGGGGAAAACAACATCCAACATGCCGGTTTGGCCAAAGGCAGTTATTTCGTAATCCTCAAAGTGGACGGCCAACAGGAAGCCCGACAGATGATGGTAAAATAAGCGCTTTTTTAAGTTGCAGAAAGTTTTGGCCCTTCGCGGTCAAAACTTTCTTATTTTTACCAATCCTAAATCTAATGTTGCCGCTATGAGAAAAAAAATAATTTTATTAACCCTGACGTTATCTGTCTCATTTTCTGCTTTTTCACAGAAAGAACTGTGGTGGCTGTATACCGGTTATAACTCCGATATTCCGGGCTTCCCAGCAAATCATGGAAGCATCCGAAAAGTTGATTTTGACGGGCAAAACGAAACCATCGTACATACGTTCGATTCAATCAACGGAAAACTGCCGTACGAACTTGAAAAGTTGTTTCTCGCTTCCAATGGTAAATTGTATGGCACAGCCTCTAGAGGCGGATTTTCCATACCCAATTCCAGTCTCCATGATGGTGCCGGAGTGTTATTTGAGTATGATTTAATCCTGAATACGTTCAATGTCCTAACCTTTTTTGGAACCGAACCGCTTCCTACGGCAACGGTGCCAAAAGCAGGCGTTATAGAAAATGCGGGAGTCCTTTATGGAACCACTTCGGGATATGGATCCATTTATAAATACAACTTGGTTACAGAAGCCACATCGTTTGGCGCGCAAATACCCAATTTCAATAACCATCAGAACGAAATAACCGGCGAACTTATGAAAGCGACAAACGGGATGATTTATGGCACCACCCGTCGTTTATCGTCATGTCCTGATTCAAGTCCGTTTCTCGGGGCCATTGCAAGATTTAATCCTGCAAACAACTCCTTCACTATTTTACATCCGTTTTACTGCGTACCAACCGAAGAAGGCTGGGCGCCAACAGGGGGCCTCGTCGAAGGCGTAGCCGGAAAACTTTACGGCACGACCGCTTTGGGCGGCATCCATTATGGGGCAACGGCCAATGCCCCTTATGGCAGCGGTATTTTGTTTGAATACAATATTGCCACAAATATGTATACCAAAAAGATAGATTTCGATATAGACACCAATGGCTATTTGCCGGGTCCACTGACCCTTGGCGCCAACGGTAAGTTGTATGGCCTTTTATCAGGATATTACAACGCCCAGACCCCCGAAGGATCGATCATGGGTTCCTTATATGAATACGACATTCCTACCGGCACCATGACGGTACTGCACGATTTCACTTGGGACGAAGCCGGCGGGGCGATGCAAGGTACCTTGCTCAAAGGATCAGACGGCAACCTCTATGGCAGCCACAAACGCGGGATCTTCAGGTTCAATCCGACGACCAATCAGAGCGTTAACATCCTGGAATCTCCCCAGGTCCAGAACCTGATCGAGGTCTGCCGCAAACCCTCGTATCATTTTTTCGAAACCGACACGTTTGAGCCTTGCGTCGACACGCCTTTTTCGTTTGATGTCCAAAACACCAACGCGACTTCGTACGTCTGGAAAAAGAACGACCAAATTGTCCCTTCGCAAACAACCGCCATTTTGAATTTCCCGAGCATCACGGCAGCCGATTCGGGCGATTATGTCTGCGAGATGACCAACGAATGCGGCACGACCGTTACAATGGCACTGCACATCGAGGTGGGTTGTCTCGGCATCGAGGAAATGGCCGCCTACCAAAATAAAATTACGCTGTATCCGAATCCGGCCAAAGACGTTCTCCATGTCAAGTTGCCCCCAAACCATTCGATCAAAGTCGTCCGATGTGCCATCTTCAACATGCTCGGGCAACGGGTTTATGACGATTCCAGCTATGCGTCGATCAACACTTCTTCGTTCAATTCCGGGATTTACCAAGTGGTCTTGAAAACGGACAAAGGCAATTGGGTCGGAAAATTTGTAAAGGAATAACGGGGTTATCCATTGGGCGTGCGCGTCTGCTGGCACGAACAGAGGCAAAGATTTTATCCCAGCAATAACTTTAGGAAGCCATTTAAAACCCCAATTCGTTCCATAGGTATTTGAACGGATTGGGGTTTGTTTCGATCCGACCGCATCGGCCTTATTCCCGAATGGACGAAGGATCCTGCAGTGTCATGCGCGCAATTTCATCCTTGCGTTTGAACGACACGCCTTGGTGTTTCTTGATGTAATCCAAAAGATCGGAGGTCATTTTTACCATCTGCGGAGTTCCGCCAATACGGTCGTGGAAACTGATCGATAGTTGGCGGCGGCTGAATTCACCTTCGAGGTACAATTGATCGAATTCGGCCTTGACCTGGTGGAAGAACTGGTCGGCAGAGAAGTTTTTTCCCTCGATAAGTACAATGTCGTTGCATCGCAAGGTGTAAGGCACCACGGTAAAGTCTTTTGCATTCACCTTGATCAGGAACGGTTCGTCCCGGCTCAAATCGTCGATGTGGTAGGTAAAACCCAATTCCTGTAAGATCTTCAACGTATTTTCGCCGCGCCGGAGCCAATTGGCATTGTAGCCGACGGGGGTAAATCCGGTCACTTTCTTGACGGCTTCGACACCGTCTGCGATGAATTTCTTTTCTTGCTCATACGGCAGGGCATATTGGGAACTCCAACTCATGCCATGCGCCGCGGCTTCGTGCCCTCTTTGCACAATTTCCTTGGCCAGTGCAGGATTCTTGAGCACGGCGGTTCCGACCATGTGCGAGGTCACTTGTACACCGTGCTTGTCCCAATTGTCCAGCATTCTCGGAATACCTTCCTTGTAGCCGTATTGGTACCAGGTCGCCGAAGGCAAATCGACATACCCCTTTTGCATATTTTGCGGGAACGGGCTTTCGGCGTTGTCGGGCTGTCCGCCGGCCTCAAATTGCATCGAGATCGAAACGACCAACCTGGATCCATCCAGCCATTTGCTTTTGGGAGCAGCATGGTCTTTTGCCATTGGGTTATGGGATGAAAGTGCAGAGAGTTGGCTGGTCGCCATTCCCGCGGCGGCAAGGCCAGTTGTCTTGATAAAATCACGTCTTGTGCTCATGATAACTATTGGTTTTAGGGTTTGGTTTTGACAGTACAACTATCGTCATTGCTTGTAGGCTTTTTCCAAAACCGTTGTCTGCTCGTAGAGGTAAAATTTTTTGATCAACCCTTTTTCGACAACGAAATGCAGGGCGACCAACATGCTAAAGTCTTTTCCGCTGTTTTTGAAACGCCGGCCCAATTGGGCAAATACCGCAGCCTGATCGCCATCGACGAGAAAATCCTGAAGCTCAAATTTTTCGTGCCCATCGACAAAATAGGAAAACAGCGTTTCAAAAACCTTGGGGATTTCTGACCGTTGGGTTCGTCTACCGGTCCATGGAAATTGGGTCGATTCGAAAATATACCAGTCGACCTGTTCCGAGAAGCACTGTGCAATCTGATCCGGATTCTTGCTCCCAAACTGTACAAAGAAGTTCTCCACGGCCCTTTTTGTCTCGGTTTCCTGCAAAGCGGTTGGGGTGCCCTGGGCATGGGTCCAATGAAATGCCCAGAGCATCAACCAAATGAATAGCCTCTTTTTCATGTCTTAATGCTTGAGCATTTCGCGCGCATATTGGATCCCGATGCCATACGATCCGCCGTATTGCTGCATCAAATCGTTGACGGGTTTGTAGGTTTCCTGTCTGGCCCAATCGCGTTGCAGTTCAAGGATGTACTGCATCGAGGTCATCGGCCTGGCTCCGGCCTGGATCATGCGCTGTATGGCCATTTCGTGGGCTTCCTCCGAGACATCGCCACAGGCATCGGTGATGATGTACACTTCATACCCTTCGGAAAGCGCCGACAAAACCGGGCCTACGATGCAGACGCTTGTCCAGAGTCCGGCCATGACGATGCGCTTCTTCCCTTTTCCGGTAATGGCCTTGTAGGCATTGAGGTCTTCCCAGGTATTCATGGTTGTGCGGTCGATATAGGTCGACACATCGGGGTAAAATTGCAGTACTTCGGGGAATACCGGACCACTGAACGATTTCTCGGCCACCGTAGTGACCACGGTCGGGACCTTGAAAATTTTGGAGGCGCCCGAAATGATCGCCACATTGGTGCGCAAATGGTCCATCGGGATGTTGTGGGTGGCAAAGGCCATCTGGCCTTCGAAATCGATGAGCAGCAACGAATGGTTCGTTGGATTCAAAAGTGCCGGAGACGGTTTTTGTGCCGAGACCGACAAGGTAGCCAAAGCTACGACTGCAGATAAGATAATTTTTTTCATGATGTAGTTTTTTAAAGTGGTTGAATGTTACATTTAAAATCGAAGTTGCGCGGTCGCTCCCGCAAAAAAGATGTTCTTTCCCGCACCCGAAGCCTGCAGGTAATCGCCGGCTTCAAACCAGGTCGCCTCGACACGGAAATACAGGTATGGATTGGGTTGCCAGATGATTTCGGTTTCGAGCTGCCGCCCGATTTCCTTGCTCGTCGTTGTATCGCCGGGATAAATCAGCGACACATTGGGCGCATAGATTCCATCGTTTGAACTGTACCTCCAGAACAGGTCGTAATCGATGATCCAGTCTATGGTTTTGCTCAGTTCGAAATTGACCGACGGATGCGCATCGACCAAATTCGACGGCCCGATCACCGCAGCCAAGCCGAAATAAGCCCCACGCGGAAAAAGCGGATTGAATGTCCCGAGGGTCTGGTCGCCGGCATTCTTGTCCCCGCTGATGGCTTCGCCCTTGAGCCCGATTTCGGGATGCAGCCATAACTGCTCAAAACGATAGCCCGCATTGAGCGAGGCTGTCCATGCCTTGATGTTTTGGGTTCCGAAACCGCCAAACTGGTAGACCGCCTCGCCGTCATAGCGCCAGTTGCCCGACTTTCCCCACAGCCGCAATCCGACGGAATGGCGCAGTTCCTTGCCCGAACCGTCATTGAACGTGGCATGTGCCCTTTGGTAACCGAGGTAATACAGATCGGCATTTTTAAACAACGGGAACTGGTTGATGACCAGGTAACCGCCCCAAAACTGCTTTTGATCATTAGAGGTGTCGTCGAAAATCCCGTCTTCGGCCAGCACATAATGGCTGTAGAACAGATCGGCAGTATACCGTCCTTTGCTTCCCGACAATTTGATGGCGTCAAAAGACTGGCGGTTGTTTGGCCCTTCCCTGACCGCGATGAGCCTTTGCGAGCCATAGGCCAGTTCCTGTCTTCCGATGCGCAAAAGCAATCGGTTTTGGTCTGCCCCAAATGCCAGATCGGCAAATGCCTGGTGCAACTCGAGCGGATTTTGGTCCACCGGGCTCGGGTTGTTGCGGCCATCGGCATTGCTGCTCTGGAGTTGCACAAAAGCGCGGAAATGGCTTCCGGCGTGAAAATCGGCATGCAACAGGTAACGCGACAAGACATACCCATCGGCATCCTTGGGTTCATCGCCCCAGTTTTCATTCTTGGCGTAGAAATACTGGAACCGGATGTCGCCGCCAAAACTCAGGTAGGTTTTCCGCGTGGCCGACAACGATACAAACTTCATCGTCTTGTACCAATCGTTGTGGACCGTATCGTTTTGAAGCACCGCATAATTCTCATCGTAGCGCAACGGCTTGAAGTTCGGGTACTGTTGCGCCACGGCCAAAGTGGCCATCAACAGCAACGGGAACAGTATCATTTTTTTCATCGGATGTGCATTTTTGTGGTGTTGATTTACCGCTGGTAACCGCCAAAATATTTGACCGGAGACCAGGTTGGGATGACTTCCTCGGCGACGGGCGAAAGCGCCTTGAAATCTTGGGCGGCATACACGACTTTTCCATTGACGATCGTAAGCTCCGATTCGATGTTTCGGATGTCGTCCGGCTGGAGCGAAAAGTAATCGGCAGAAAGTACCGCCAGATCGGCATACATCCCTTTGGCCAGTTTCCCTTTGAGTTGTTCTTCTCCCGAGAACCAGGCGCTGCCCGAGGTATACAACGCGAGCGCGGCAAACTTATCGAGCTGCTGTCCT
This sequence comes from Flavobacterium sp., assembly GCF_047602195.1. Taxonomy (GTDB): domain Bacteria; phylum Bacteroidota; class Bacteroidia; order Flavobacteriales; family Flavobacteriaceae; genus Flavobacterium. The sequence goes on along the minus strand of NZ_JASGHW010000004.1, from coordinate 680,825 downwards.
TTGGGCCAGAACTGCATGCCGCCGAGTGTCTTGCCCGTCAGCAACCAATGCAACGCCATCCACGGATTGTAGGTCGAAATGCGTGTCGCGTCAGTTCCCATGCCTACCGGGATGCCGCTGTCGAGCATTTGGTTGATCGGTGGGATTTGTGTCTTTGGCGTACCGTACAGCTTTTGGTACAATTCCCCCTGGAAATACATCCGGAACTGCACCGCGATACCGCCACCGAGTTTCTTGACGCGTTCGAGTTCAGATGGCGTAATGGTCTCGGCATGGTCGAACAGCCAACGCAGTCCGTTGAACGGCGTGTCCCGGTTGACTTTCTCGAACACGTTGAGCATGCGGTCGATCGATTCGCCATAGGTCGCGTGCAAACGGAACGGCCAACGGTTTTTGACGAGCAAACGGATGATCGGTTCCAAATCGGCTTCCATCTGCTCGGACAGTTCAATGCGCGGTTCGAGGAAATTCTCGAAATCGGCAGCCGAAGCGACGAGGTTTTCCCCTGCACCTTCCTCGGAATAACCGTTGGCCATGAACAGGTTGTCGTTCTTGTTGAGCAGGGTTTCGGATACCCATTTCTCGTAATCCTGCAATTCCTTGCCCTTTTGCTGGGCAAACAAATAGTAGGAAATGCGCAGCGTGAGTTTGCCCTGTTTGGCCAATTCGAGCGAGGTGGCGTAATCGGCCGGGAAATTCTGTCCGCCGCCGGCCGCATCGATCGCGCTGGTGAGCCCAAAACGGTTGAGTTCGCGGTTGAAGTTGATCGAACTGTTGCGCCGTTCTTCCGCATTCAATTTGGTCGTCAAGCCGAGTGTCGTGTAAATGGCCTTGGGCGTTTCCTTGGCAAACATCAAACCGGTCAGCTTGCCGTTGGCATCCAGTTCCAACACGCTGCCCTCATAATGGGTGTCTTTCGTATAACCGAGCGTCTCGATTCCTTTCTGGTTCAGGAATGCCTTGCCGTACAGGTAGGTGATGAAAACCGGTTTGTCCGGGACGGCTTCGTTGATCTCGGCCATCGTGGGTTGTCTTTTTTCGGCGAATTGGAATTCGTTCCAGCCGCCAACGACTTTGATCCATACGCCCGGCGGGGTTCGTGCCGCCTGCTCCTTGAGCATTTCCATCGCGCGTTTGAGCGTTTTTACGCCATCCCACCGCAATTCTGCGTTGTAATTGAGCCCTTCTCGGATGACGTGGATGTGGCTGTCATTGAGTCCCGGGATGATGGTCTTGCCTTGGGCGTCGATGGTTTGGGTCGACGCGCTTTTATAAGTCGCCAACAGGTATTTGGATGTACCGGTCTCGAGGACAAGCCCGTCCTTGATCGCGATGGCTTCCTTGAAATCATTCGGCTGGAGCATCGTCGCGATTTTGGCGTTGTACACGATCAAATCGGCTTTGGGCTGCGCGTATGAAAACAGGGTGAAAAGGACCAGGGTTAAAAATAAATTCTTCATGATTTCCAGGTATTGAAGCAAAACAAGTCAAGGTTATGGGGCTGTAAAAAAGGCAAGCAAATCCTTTTGCACCTGCTCGGTATTTTCCTGTACGATCCAGTGTCCGGCTCCCGCGATTTTCGATTCGCTGACGTTTTCGGCCACCAGTTTGGAATGGTCTTTCAGGAATGCCGCCGCAAAATATTCGCCGCCCATGGCCAGCAGTGGCATTTTGAGCTTGGTCTTCATGAGTTCGACATTGTCTTTTCCATCCTGCGGGAAAGCGCCAAACCAATGGAAAGCACCGGTGGTTGCTCCTTTGACCGAATAGGCCCTGATGAATTCGGCGGTTTCCGCTGCCGTAAACGGATCTTTGACATGCCCTACCATCGGCCAGAAATTGGTCAGGAATTCGGCTTGCTTGCCGTTGACGATTTCGCCCGAGGCCGGCCAAGAGAAGAACCCAAACCACCAGGCCGAGGCCGAAACTTGCGACCATACCGGTTCCACACCGGGCAACAAAGCATCCATGAGCGCCAGTTTTTTGACTTCGGGACCGTATTGCGCCGCATAGGCATAGGCCACCATGAGACCGATGTCGTGCCCGGCCAGGTTGATTTTGTTATAACCGAGGCTTTTGACAAGTTCGTGGATGTCGGAAGCCATCGTCTTTTTGTCGTAGCCCGATTCGGGTTTGTCCGATTCGCCCACACCTCTCAAATCGGGGGCGATGACGGTAAAATGTTTGGAGAGTTCGGGCAGCAGTCGGTTCCACATGTACCAATTTTGGCCAAATCCGTGGACCAATACCAACGGTTCGCCTTTGCCGCCGATGACATAATGGAGTTTGATGCCGTTGACCGATGCGGTCTGGTGCTTGAAATTCGCAGGCGGATCGGCGGGTTGGACCGCTTTGGTTTCAATCGCGGTCGTTTCTTTGGCGTCGGTTGGCGCATGGTCTTTCTTGGTGCAGGCGTTCAGGACCAATAAAGCGGCCAGGATCAGGATTGCAGTAAATCTGCGCATCGGTTGGGAAAATTTTGTTTTCATAATGTGTGGTTTTTGTAATTATAAATTAGGATTGGATTGTCGATTCAATGTTGGGCAAACTGGAGCAATTCGTTGTTGAATTTTTCCATTTCTTCAAGAAACAACGCGTGTCCGCTGTTTTCAAAAACAACGATTTTGGATTTTTTGATGCCTTGGTGGAGTACCTCGGCCAGCTCAAAAGGCACGATCTTGTCCTTCTTGCCGTAAAACAGCGCGGTAGGCACCTTGATCTTGGCCATGTCGGGACGCAAGTCGGCATCGCGCAGCAACAGCAGACATTGTTCGGCCGCATAGGACGAGGCCTGCAGGTTGATGTTGTTGAGCCAGCCACCGATTCCTGCGGGCAGCGCATTCTCGGTCGCCCCGAAAATTCCGCCAAAGACCCCGAGTAATTCCGGGCGGTTGCTGTTGTTGAGCGCCACCATGCCGTTGATGTTTTCGGGCGGCGTGCCATACGGATAATCTGGTCGGCGTGCCCAGGATGGCGCCGCGGCGGCAAACAAAACGAGCTTGCCCACATGGGCGTTGTTGTATTTGGCGGTGTAATGCAGTACGGTTGCGCCACCCATCGAAAATCCACCGAGAACGGCATTCTGGATGTTGAGTTTGTCGAGCACGACCTTGATGTCATCGGCAAACACATCGTAATCGTATTTGCCATAAGGTTTGTCCGAATGCCCGAAACCGCGCAAGGTAATCCCGATCACGCGGAAGCCTTTCTTGACCAGGAACTGGTATTGGTATTCGTACATTTCGTCGCTGAGCGGCCAGCCGTGGATCAATACGATGGGTTGGCCCTGTCCGAGGTCGGTGACGTGGAGCCTGACATTTTTCTCGACCTCGATGTATTCTTCGCGGCCCAAAGCTGCGGGCAATCTGCCGGTGGATTTCTTGTTTTGCGCATCGACCTGAGCCGACTGCATGGCTAAAATCACCACCAGCAATACCATTTTAAAAGAAGTAATTGTTTTCATAAGAATTGGATTGGAGGATTAATAAATCGTTTTTCTGTTGTTCTTCTGCAACCATTGATCGATGTACAGGGCGATTTCCTGCCATCCGGGCTGCCCAAGCACAAAATGGTTGCGTTCGAACTCGGCATAATCGCGTACAGAATCGGCATGGGTGTATTTGGTATAGTTGCTCTTGTTGAGCGAGGCCGGAATTGTGTGATCGGTGCTTCCGGCCACAAACAACATCGGGCGGTGGGGTTTGCCAAAATCGACCTTGGCCGCCGAGGTGGTCGTATCGCGAACGATCCGTTTGGATTCCGGTATTGCGAATTGCTCATATCCTTTTTCCTGCCATTCGAGCGGCATCCCATTGGTAAAGGCATATTGCCATTGCCTGAAATTCATCAGGAAGGTCTTTTGGGCAGAAGTGAAAAGACCGAGCGGCCCCCAGCCCGCGATCAGGAAAGAAAGTTTGAACGTAAAGATTCCTTGTGGCGGAACCGAATGGATGGCCACCACGGCACTGGCCAGACCCCGGTTGTTTAAGATCTGTGCGACCAAGCCGCCTATGGAATGCCCGATAATGATGGGTTTTTCCGGAAGACTGATGGCGACATTCTTGAAGTGTTCGACCAATTGGGCGAGTCGCATCGAGGCCACTTCGGGATCAGGGTGTCGGCTGCGCAATATTTCGGCACAGGCATCTTTGTAGGGCCATGACGGGGCAAGCGTCGTATAGCCTTTGCTTTCAAAAAAGATTTTCCATTCGTCCCAAATGGTGTGGCTCACAAAGGCGCCGGTGATGAAAAGGATGGTTCTTGAATTTTCGGTAGGCATGTTCTTGCTATTTAGAGATTTGCCAAGACCATTAACAACAATGTGCCAAAATTCAATACCTATTGAAAATCAACACGTTAGCTTTATAAATCGTTTTTAAGACGACTCTATGTCGTCGGAAAACGAAATGCAGGCAACGATATATCGTTGGATTGGTCCAATCTTGCCCATTTCAACCGCGGGCTATTGCTGGCCAGTGTATTAAATTGTAAATTGGCTTAGATTTTAGCACAAATGAATACGTTGGCTCCCAGAAACAATTCGGTTTTTTTGTTGGTCCTCTTTATACTGTTGGCATCCGGTTGCCGGCAGTCGGACAAAGCACAGGACTTACAAACCATCACCACCTCCCAAAACCACAGCAGCGATTTGAGCCGCGTCGACTCGCTGTTGGCCCTGAGCAAATCGGCCTTCAAGCCCCAACAACCCTCCACCCCAGCCGCGCTTGACAAATCACATCATCTGGCCCTGCAGGCTTTGGCTTTGAGCAAAAAACTCGGCTACCAAAAAGGCATCGCGCAAAGCCAACTGCAATTGGCCGTGGTCTTGCAGGAAAAGAAAAATTACCAACTGGGCAAAGTGTATGCGGCTTTGGCGGTGAACTCATTCCAGAAAATAGCCGATCCCGACCAATTGGGCGAAGCGTGGGTCATGTATTGGTCGACCAATGTGCTCACGGGCATGCCACTCGACCAAAGACCGCCGTTGCTGCAAAAGGCCGCCGATGCGTTCCACCAATCGGCGAACAAAAAACGTGAAGGCGACTGCTATCGCGAAATGGGTGACATTTACCACATCACAGGAGATGCGGCCAAAGGGATGGATGTATTGAAAAAGGCTTTGCAATTGTACCGTGAGGCGCATTATGAAAGGCTTGCCTATGTATATGATCTGATCGGTTCCACTTATTGCTACCTGGGCGATTACAAGGAAGGCATCGAGTATTATTTCTTGGCCGAAAAGAATGCCATCGCCTTTGGGGAAGATGAATTCCTGTGTACGGTGTACAACCGCATCGGTATAGCCTACATCGAGATGGCCGACATAGACAACTGCCTGCTTTATTATAAAAAATCGCTCGACGTGGCCATCCGTTTCCAGAATATGGAGAACATCGGTATGCTGGTAGAAAATTATGCCGGGGCCTTGGTCAAAAGAAACCGCACGCGTGAGGCATTGGCCTTTGTCAATACCTATGTCGAAAAATACCCGGCCCTACTCGAGTCGACTTCGATGGCCTGGGACGGGATCATGGTCAAGATATACCATTCTTTGGGCAAGCCCGAATTGGCCAAGCGTTACCTGCCTTCGATCGAGAAAAGACTGCAGACCGCGCAAGGCTACGACGAATTGCTGTTGGGCTATCACCTATTGCAGGAAGCCTCGCTTGCCAATCGCGATTTCAAGCGTTTCGAAAAATACCACACCCTTTTCGGGGAATTCTGCCAAAAGCTCGACAAGAAAGTCTTTACGGCCGAGTATTACCATTTCGGATACCTCAGAGATTCGATACAGGGCAATTGTGATTCGGCCTTGAAGAACTTCCACAAATACGTCATCCTGCGGCGCCAGAATTTCAACAGCGCCAAGGCCCACGAAATCAACCAGCTCAACATCCTGTACGAAACCGAGAAAAAGAACAAAGACATCTCGTTGCTCAAAAACGAGGCGGTCAACCAAAAGATCAAGCTCGAAAAGGCCGCCCTGACGCGGAACATCATGTACGGTACCGTATTTTTTCTGGCCGTCATCATTTTCCTGTTGTACAAAGGCTTTCGCATCAAGAAGCGGTCAAACCAGGCGCTCCAGGTCAAGCAGGAGGAGATTACTTCCAAGAACCAATCGCTCGAGAAAGTCATCAAGGAAAAAGAATGGCTGCTGCGCGAAATCCACCACCGCGTCAAGAACAACCTGCACATGGTCGTGGGATTGCTCGCGAGCCAGACCGAATTCCTAAAAGGCAAGGAAGCCGTCGATGCCATTGCGGAAAGCCAACGCCGTGTCGAGGCCATGGCCATGATCCATCAGAAACTCTACCAGTCAGAAAATTTATCGATGATCGATATGCCTTCGTACATCGTGGAACTGACTTCCTACCTCAAGAGTTCGATCAACAACGAAAACATCCGCTTTGCGCTCGATGTCGAAAAAATCCAATTCCCGATATCGCATTCGATTCCCATCGGGTTGATCCTCAACGAAGCCATCACCAATGCGCTCAAATATGCCTTTCCGGACAACCAACCGGGAATCATCCGAATTGTACTCAAAAAACTGCAGGACGATGCTTTCTCGCTGACCATCTCGGACAACGGGATCGGGCTGCCCGAGGATTTCGACCTCCAACAGACCCATACGCTCGGGCTCCAGCTCATCCAAGGGCTCAGCGACGACATCCAGGCGGAACTCAAGATTACTTCTGCCCAAGGAACAAAAATCGAAATGCATTTTTCCATTCCCGACCCAGACATTGCCAACCCTATTTTAAATTGACCCATGGATACCAATACCAAAGTCCTGATCGTTGAAGACCATTTTGTAGAAGCCAATCACCTGCGGATCATGCTCAAAAATGCAGGCTATTCGGTTTCGGGGATTGCGCGCAGTACCGCCGATGCGCGAAAATTGATTGCCGCCGAACGTCCGGGGCTGGTGCTGCTTGATATTTTCCTTTCGGGAAGGGAAACGGGTATCGATCTGGCCAAGGAACTCAAGCAGCAGGGCATCGGGTTCATTTACCTGTCGGCCAACTCGAACGAGGAAATCCTTAACGCGGCCAAAGCCACACACCCCTATGGTTTCCTGGTCAAGCCTTTTAGGGAAAAAGACCTGTTGGTCATGATGCAGATTGCGGGCTACCACCTCGAGCACGGTATAGAGTCGAGCATCAGGAAGGAGCAGTTGTTCCAAAACCAACTCAGGGACATCGCAGGCATCAAGAACGACTGGGAACAGCGGTTGCTCAAAGTGAGCCAGTCGTTGCAGCCGTTGATTCCATTCGACCTGCTGTTGACCGTTTACCGTACGCATGAAAGCCAGGAAGACACCGTGCTGGGTTACCTGCGCACCGGATTCAACGAGTACCGCAAAATAACCATCGATGACCTTCAGGGCCTGTCCAACCTCAAGTCGCACGAGATCAAATTGCTCCAGGAACATTCGGTGCTCGACAATGCCATCACGCTGTATTCGGGCTACTCGTTCCGCAAGGCCACCCAGGAACCCACCATGAAAAGGCTCATTGCCGAACACCTGGGCATGCGGTGCAACCTGACCTTGCCCGTTCCGTTGGCCATCCATGAAAAGGACAAATTCTACATTTCGTTTTTCAGCCGCAAACCCGATGCGCTCGACGAGTCGCATGCCACGATGTGCAGACGGTTGCAGGAGCCTTTGATCTACATGGTCGAGAGCATCCTCGCACAAGACAACAAGGGATTTTCGGGACGCCAAGCCAGCCCGTCGCCCGTCGCCTTTGCATTCGAATCGGGGTTTGAAGGCATCGTGGGGAAAAACCCATTGCTGCTCGAAGTTTTTGACCACATTGCCCAAGTCGCCCCGGCCGACACCACCATCCTGATTACGGGCGAAAGCGGTACGGGCAAGGAACGCATCGCCAGCAGCATCCACCAATTGTCGCCGAGGGCCAAAAAACCATTGGTCAAGATCAATTGTGCGGCCTTGCCGGCCACCTTGATCGAGAGTGAACTTTTCGGGCATGAAAAGGGAGCCTTTACCGGTGCCACCGAACGGCGTGTGGGGAAATTCGAACAGGCACACCAAGGCACCTTGTTCCTTGACGAAATTGGCGAATTGCCGCTTGAAATGCAGGTCAAGCTGCTGCGCGTGCTCCAGGAAAAAGAACTGGAACGACTGGGCGGAAGCGCCTCCATCAAAGTGGACGTACGCATTGTGGCGGCGACCAACCGCAACCTGGAAAAGGAAGTCGCCGAGGGCCGTTTCAGGCTGGATCTGTATTACCGGCTCAATGTCTTCCCGATCCGGTTGCCTGCATTGCGGGAGCGCAAAGACGACATCCCGTTGTTGGCCCATCATTTTGCGTCGATTTACAGCAAGAAAAATGGCAAGACGATCGATCAACTTTCTGATCTTGCGCTTAAAAGCATGCTCTCGTACGATTGGCCCGGCAACATCCGCGAGCTCGAAAACCTGATGGAACGGTCGGTATTGCTCGCCAAGGGAACCGCTATCGAAAGCCTGCCGCTGCCCGAGAATCCGTCACAACCCTACAGCCCCGAAAAAGAGTGGCAGCAGCGTACCATCGAGGAAAACGAACGCCACCACATTATTGCCGCGCTCAATAAATGCAACGGCCGGATACGTGGGGAAAACGGCGCCGCGGCGATTCTTGGGGTTCCGCCTACGACTTTGGCTTCGAAAATGTTGAAATTGGGGATTAAGCGGGGTGGGTATTGATGTTTGGGCGTGCCCCTGCGGGTCGGGCTGTACGCTATATCTTTTGCAATTTCACTGCGTTTTATTGCAAAAGGATGCCGCTGCCATCCCTCACGCGGGGGTACAGATGACGTCGATTGGTTGATTGTACGCCTCCCGTTGCATGGACCTTATATAAAATATCCATGACGAACTCAACTCCGTTACTTTTACCATTTTGTGTTGGTTGTCCTTTTCCTTCTACCTTGATGTGAGAGAAGTGCCTCTGTTTAATAATACATCTATTTTTGTTTTTTTTACCTCAAAGGCTACTTGAATTTTGCCAAATTTGGAGCCATATATTTATAGAATATGGAACTAGAAGATAAACTCACAAAATTTCAATATCTGGATCGTGACATAAGTTGGCTCTCATTCAATGGCAAAGTATTAGATGAAGCTGCTAATTCAAACACCCCTCTTCTCGAACGAATCAAATTCATGTCTATTTTTTCTTCTAATCTTGACGAATTTTACCGCGTTAGAATTCCTGCCCTCAACGCCCTTAAAAAAGTCGGCAAAAACACAAAAAATAACAGTAATGATATTTTGTCTAAAGCGTCCGACATCGTCAATCGTCAACAATCTTACTTCGGTAACATTTTAAGAGAACAAATTCTACCATCACTCGAAAAGGAAAATGTTATACTTTTATATAACGCTATTATTCCAGACAGCCTATTAGATTCTGCTTCAAGATACTTTTTCAATAAACTTTTAGCCTACCTAAAATATACTGAAGTCTTAGAAAATTGCGATTTCTTTCCAGAGAACAACAAGCTCTATTTCATTGCTAAATATTCCTCTGAAAAAAAGCATGGTCATATTTTGATCAATATCCCTTCAGACAAAACAAATCGATTCACATGCCTTTCGGAAAAAGGCATTCACTATATATTGTTCATTGATGACCTCATAAAGTGTTTCATCAAGAATTTATTTCCCGATACTGATATCAAATCAATCCACTCATTCAAGATTACCCGGGATGCAGTATTAGAATTTGACGATGACTACACAGGTGATCTTGCCAAAAAAATGGAAAGAAAGCTAGCAAAACGGGATTACGGTATCGCTACTCGACTACTTTACGACGAAGCAATGCCTGATGAAGTATTTCAACACTTGATACATTCATTAAACTTAAGTAATGCCATAAAGGTTAAGGGTGGTAGTTATCACAATTTAAAAGATTTGGCTCAATTCCCGTACAAAAAACCTAGCTTGGAATATCCTGATTGGCCGTCCAACAAATTGAACAAATATGGCGGTCTTTTACTCGATAACATTAGAAGGAAAGACCTTTTAATCAATCCTCCTTACGATTCTTATGAGACAGTCTTGCGTTTTTTTAACGAGGCGGCAATTCACCCTGATGTTGAATCTCTGTACGTAACACTTTATCGTGTGGCCACTGATTCCATTATTGCCAATTCTTTGATCAGTGCAGCAGCAAATGGTAAGAAAGTTACCGTTATAATAGAACTAAAAGCTAGATTTGACGAAAACAATAATATTAAATGGACAAAACGTTTCCGCGAAGCAGGCATAAAAATAGTTCACAGCCGACCCTCACTTAAGGTACATGCTAAATGTTCATTGATTAAATTTAAAAGGCGCTGTAATCAAAAGCCACTCGCACTCTTGGCCACTGGTAATCTCAATGAAGATACAGCTCGTTTCTACACCGACCATATTTTGCTCACTTCAAACACTCGCCTAACAAAAGAACTTGATTCAGTTTTCAAGTTGCTTCGTAAACAACGACAGGAAACACACAATAGCTTTTCTGGATTTAAAGAACTTTTGGTCGCAAAATCAAATCTACTCGAAAGCTTTATCGCGCTTATTGATAATGAAATTGAGTTTGCCAAATCTGGTTTCGCAGCGTCGATAACCGTTAAATTAAATAATCTCGAAGAAAAGACGTTAATCGACAAACTATACGAAGCATCTCTGGCTGGCGTGAGAATAACACTCATAGTGCGGGGAATATGTGCTTTAGTTCCCGGCATCGATGATTTGAGTCAAAATATTAAAGTTATCCGTATTGTCGGGCGATACCTAGAGCATGGCCGCATTTTTGTCTTCGGCAATAATGGCAATCCAAAAGTATACCTTGGCTCAGCCGACTGGATGAGGCGTAACATTCATCGCCGTATTGAAATATGTTTCCCAATCTATGATCCAGAAATAAAAAGCAGATTGCTACATCTCGTCTCGTTACAATCCAATGCAACAAATTCAATCGAGCAACATCCGCAAGAAGCTATTTATAATTATCTAAAGTAGATTCTTTTGGAAACGTCATATTAATAAAAAGGACAAGTATTAAAGCCATTTGACAATTGCAATACCTTATCTGGGGCGATAGCTTTGCGGAAACGCAATAATCCGCTTCACATGGTCTCAAATGCGAAATACTTTTTCTTTTTATTTTTCCTTCTGTCCAATCTATCTTCAGGACAAGGAATGCAAGTTACTTTAACAGACATAATCACCGCAGCCCTCAAAAAAGATTACAACCTCGCCAATCGCCAACTCGATGTGGAGATGACAATTCTCGACAGGAAAAAGTTAGGAGAAGCCTTTTTACCAAAAGTAGAATTCGGTGCCAAGGATGCTTACCTCCTAAGTTCCTATTTCATTGACTCCCCTGGGCTTTCAATCCCAAGCCTTAATGTAGAGATTGCAGAAGGGAATAATAAATTCACAACCCGTTCCAATTTGCTCGAAGCCGAGCTAGGGATTTCAGCCCTACTCTTTTCTGGTGGCAAAATAACGCACTTAAGACGTGTCTTGACGGAAAAACAAAAAGCCCTTAGTTTTCTTCTCGAAAAAGACCGTCAAGAGCTTATCTCCGAAATTATCTCTGCCTATGATCAATTGGCTTTACTCCGTCAAATACAAATTGTACTCGAGGAGAGCGAGAAACGCTTGGCAACTGATATGAGGACTGCCGATAAAGCTTTAGGATATGGTCTGATTACCAAATATGAGCATCAGAAAATAGAGGTGGCCCAAGCCCAACTAAAAGCACGTCAACTAGATTACCGCGGTAAACTCGAAATCGTCCTTGAATATTTATGGTTAATGACAGATATCGATAAAGCAAAACTTTCCGCAATAACCCCTGAACTATCCCCGGTTAATACACAAACAAACGACCTTTCTGTTTCAAACCGTCCCGAATTACAAGCTTCAGAGGCCGTCGTCGCCGCTTCAGACCATAAAATAAAAGCTGAGAAAACGTGGATTGTGCCAAAACTTCAAGCTGTAACATCACTTAAATATCTTGGCATTTCAAATGGCCATATCAAAAGTCGTGATGCAGTAATTGAAGGTGGAGAACCATTGGATCGCAGCATGCCGGGGTTCGACGTTTTCCCAATGTTCAGTGCAGGTATCGGGCTCAAATGGGACATTTTTGATGCAAATGAAGGCCGCCGGGAAGTCCAAAGAGCACAGATGGAAAAAAACAAAGTACAAAATGATAAAAATGAATTGACAGATAAACTCGAGCTAAACCTCGTTCGTAAACAATCCGATTATCAAGTTGCTTTAAGCAGTATGGAGGTAGGAAAATCCCGCAGGCAAACGGCTTTTAATGCCCTGACACAAGCAACTTCGGAATACAAAACAGGACTAATAAAATCATCCCAATTGATAGAAGCCGAAGAAGACTTTCAAGCCTCCGCCTTAGCTTACATCCAGTCGATTTTCAACCAACGACGTGCCGCAATTGCCTTGCTTCAGGCAACAGGAAAACTTAGTGCCGATTCAATAACCGAATAATAACGATTTATGAAATACCTCTACTTTATCACCGCATCTTTATTCATCTTGCTTGTAGGATGTCATAAAAAAGACTCTTCATTGCATGGCAAAATCAAACGCGAAACCATAGCTTTCTCACCAAAGGTGACCGGAAGGATTTTAAAACTGTACGTGAGCGAGGGTGACTTGGTGAAACCTGGTGATACTTTGGCCATGCTAGATGTTCCGGAAGTAAGCGCAAAGATTGCCCAAGCCAAAGGTGCTGTAAAAGCAACATCCGCACAACACCTTTTGGCCGATAACGGTGTCACAAAAAACCAGATGAAACAACTCCGTGCTAAGTTTGCATCATCCCATGAGCAATATGAATTCGCCCGCAAATCCTATCAGCGCGCGAACAATATGTTTGCTGACAGTTTGATGTCCCCTCAGGCTCACGATGAATATTATGCCAAATATCAAAGCGCCAAAGCCCAATTTGACGCAACGGCCGCAGAACTCAATGAAGCCGAAACAGGCACGCGATTCGAAACGAAAATTGCTACACAAGGCCAGCAAGAGCAAGCCGGAGGTGTTTTGGAAGAAATAGAAGTAGCCTATTCCGAACGTTACGTTATCGCCACAAATTATATGTCTGTCGAAACAATCAGCTTAAGGGAAGGTGAATTGGCTGCCGCTGGTTTCCCTTTATTTAACGGTTACATTCCAAACAGCACATGGTTTCGGTTTACCATCCCCGAAAGCCAGATAAAATCATTTGCAAAAGGTCAGGAAAAAAGTGTAAGAATCCCTTATAATGAACAATCATTCGAAGGCAAAATTGCTGTCATACGGCAAATGCCTCGCTACGCTGATATCACCACTGCTTACCCCGACTATGAAATGGACGATGCGATTTACGAAATTAAAGTCGTGCCCAATGACGTGTTAAAAGCACAATTACTTCTTTATAACGCTACGGTTACCCTAGATAAGCCATAACTATGAAAAATTTTGGCCTTCTTTTCAAGCGAGAGTTCGCAATCTTCCGAAACAACAAGATTTTCCTTATTGCCTTTTTAGGGCTGCCGTTGTTATTGTCACTCACAAACGCTTTCGTGTACCGAAAGGCCAAAATCCGTAATCAACCAATTGTCATTGTTGACAAAGATGACTCGCCATCCAGCCGACAATTTGTACAAATGCTCGCCGATCACAACATCCTTAATCCAGTTTCCGAAGTCCCGGAAACAATCGATTTAAACCAAACCTTGATTAAACACAAGGCGGTGGCAATCGTCGTAATTCCCGATTACTTCGAGGCCAATTTATTGCAGCAACGCAAACCTGAAGTAAATTGCTATCTCAACATGGCCAATACCATATCCTCTGGTGCAGTAAGTGGTGCTGTCAGTATGTGCACAGCAGCAATGAATGCTTCCTTAATAAGCAAAAGCTTACAGAAGAAAGGAATTCCTAGCACAGTTTCAGCAAATTATATGGCAATTAAATCAAATACCTTTTTCGAGTTCAACCGGGGAAGCAATTATTTATATTTTTTATGGCCTGGATTAATTTTCGCTACCCTTCACCAACTATTATTGTTGGCTTTGGCCATCAGCTTTTCAGGTGAAATGGAGGCGGGAACATTCAATTATTCCGGGCTCTTATCTGTTACAGATAAACCATTGCTCCTCATTTTGGTTAAACTTCTTCCCTACTTCTTGATGTCACTTTTTACAATTGGGCTTTATTTTATATTGAGTTTCATTTTTCGTGTACCACTTCCAAAACATCCTGAACTATTATTGTTCTCACAGCTTTTATTGGTCATAGGCGCAACCCTATTGGGAATTTTGTACAGCATACTATTTCCAATACCACTTAAGGCTTCACAGACTTTGATGTCTATTGCAACTCCAGCATTTACTTTATCGGGATTCACATGGCCGGTACATCAAGACCCTTGGATTTTGGCCGCTTTTGGTAAAATAGTCCCACTTACACCCTATCTACGATTGCTTCGGATGACGTTGATACAGGATGCTGACTGGGCAGAATGTCTCCCGCAACTAAAACACCAGACAATATTGATTGTAGTATACTTAATCCTTTCTTGGTGGTTACTTGCTTCCAAAATTAAAAAAGCAAAGAAACAATTGCCTACCAATATTAATCCAACGACCTAATGAATCGGCTTTTAAGATTGCTGAAGCGAGAAGCTCGCCTTTTTTTCTCAAATAAAATCATGGTCGTTTTATATTTAGGCGGTCCAATTTTATATGGAGGGATGTTTGGCTTGGTATATACCAAAGGAAAGTTCGATAATCTGCCAATAGTCATTGTAGACCAAGATTGTTCACCTTCTAGCCGTCAGTTGACCGACATGCTCAAAGATTCCGACCTCTTGCACGTTAATATTCTCAAGCATGATGTTTATGACTTGCGCCGGACCTTTATTGCCGACAGCAACTATGCCGCAGTAATAATACCCTATCAATTTGAGGCCGATTTGCTTCAGGGCCGCCAACCTGAAATCAATGTTTACATCAACAACACCAACTTGATGCCCGCAGGGCACACCAACCGTGGACTTACGGCGGTACTGTCGACATTCAACGCCATGAAGACAGCCAGCGCAGGAAAAAAAACCGAGGCTTTTCATTTGAATACTTTTAGGCTGTTTAATCCATCTTCTAATTATTTTCTTTACATCTGGCCATCTTACTTGGGCATTATCCTGCAATCGGTAGCGATGGTTGTAATGGCGCTCAGTATTTCTGTTGAATTTGAAAAACGTTCGTTTAGACGTTCAGTGCGGGCAGCCAGAAAATCCATAGCCCTGTTTGGATTGACCAAAATAGTATTTTACTTTTTGCTATCAGGTATCAGCCTCTGCGTATATACAATATACTTTTCCCTTTTCAGACAACCTTACCCCGAACATTCCTTACAAGTTGTACTGATCGCAGTTCCATTTGTCTTGACAGCACTTTTAATTGGAATGATTTCAGGGTTGCTATTTCGCTCGCAACTCAAATCACTTCAGTTCCTTATGGTACTTTCAATGCCTGTTTTCATTGCGTCAGGTTACAGTTGGCCGAGTGATCAAAGCAGCGCATTTGCTATTGGTTTTGCCAATCTGTTCCCATATACCCCTTTTGTAAGTGGGTTCCGGATTCTATTGACCGAACACGGTTCGCTACCAGATATATGGCAATACATTCTAATCCAAATCATGCAGCTTTTCATTTATACCATCCTTGCATTTTTGCTCCTCAGGAAAAGAATTGTTGGAAGTACTTACTCCTTACCTAAAAGCAACCCATATAAAAACCTTCTGCCATGAATGAAATTGAGAAGCCCAAAAAGAACAAAAAGCCAAAATTAGAACGAGGGGTAGAGACGCTATTTCGATCTGCTTTGAGCAATCATTCCCAACTGAGTCAAATTGCCGACAATAAAGCCAATATTCTCCTTTCGGTAAATGCCATCATTATTTCCGTGGCGCTTTCATCCTTGGTCCCAAAGCTAAACAATCCAGGTAAAGAGCATTTTTTATTGCCTACGTTCATACTTATTTTTTCCAGTGTTGTTTCAATCATTTTCGCTATCCTATCGACTCGTCCGAAGGTTAGCCACATGCATTTTTCGACAAACGATTTAAACCAACGCAAAGTAAATCTCCTCTTCTTTGGGAATTTCACACACATGCATCTTGAAGATTTCCAGCAAAGACTTCATGAAATGATATATGATCGCGACTACCTTTACGATTCACTCGCCCAAGACCTATTCTTACTGGGAAAAGTACTTCAACACAAATACAGGTTGCTGCGCATGACATATCATGTTTTTATGTTTGGCATAGTGATTTCAGTACTCTCTTTCTTACTGCCTTTCAGCAATCTTTAAAATCCGGACACGATGATTTTGACAACTTAAACAAGCATTCCTCCATTGAATCGTGATTTGAAAAAAAGGAATTTTACAATGGTTAAATCAATCGTTATGTCACAACACAGTCAATACACACATGCCAACGAGATTGTCGAGAAGATCAATCTGATATTGGGCAAATTCGAAGGCTATCGGAGTCTTCATGCCGACGGCCGACTTTATAAAGGTATATTTCGTGCAAATGAGAACGCTTCAAAATATTCTAGGGCGGTACATTTTTCGGGGAATGAAATCCCAGTAAGTATTAGATTTTCAAAGGGCGGCGGCGACCCATATGCACACTTCAATGCAACCGTTGGGATGGCCGTACGTTTCTATCTGCCTGACGGACGCGTAACCAACCTTGTTATGTTGAGCCAAAAACTCTTCATCGCCAACACGGTAGAACAATTCAGGGAATTGCTTGACGCCGGACTCCCGACAGAACCAGGAGGAAAGCCGAACCTTGAGGGGCTCAAAGCATTTCTTGCAAAAAACCCCAACTCCGCAAAGGTATTCCAAATGCGGGCCGAAAGCCCAGCTCCCATCAGCTTTGCAAATACAGAGTTCAATTCTATCCACGCTTTCCTGCTTTCGAACAACAAAAAAGCAGTCACGCCGGTCCGCTTTCATTGGGAACCAACCGATGGAATAAAAGGGCAACCGGTAGAGAACTTATCTGATAAAGATATTCACATCCTTTATGATGAACTTGAAGAGCGTTTGGGTCAACAGCCCGTAACTTTCAATCTTGTTGTAGAATTGGCCGAGTCTGGAGACCCATTAAATGACGCCACAGCACTCTGGCCTGAACAGCGTAAACGTGTCATAATTGGGACGCTCTCCGTAATACATGCGGCTTCAGAAAAAGAATTCGGGGATACTGTCATGAACCACGACCCCACTGCACTAACAGACGGCATAGATGTCACCGACGATCCCATCATCCAAATCCGCCGAGGCGTTTACGAAGTTTCCGCAGCCCAACGCAGCGGCGGATGGCATAACCAATGCCCGTTCGGTTTCGGGCGTGGGTCTAACTAAAAAAAATAAACATGAAATCCATACTTACAAAAGACATAGTTTTTATAACAGGGGCCTTTGTTTCTCACCTTGGTTGGAAAGAGTGGCAGGAATATTTTGAAGCCCATGGCTATAAAACAGCAGCACCGCCATGGCCCTTCAAAGAAGAATCACCACAGGAACTCCGAAAGAAATTCGACAATACCGCCTTAGCGCGGCTAACACTGGATCAATTGGTCAACCATTATGCAAACATTGTCAAGCGTTATCCTCAAAAACCCATCCTGGTTGGACATTCCTTGGGCGGATTGATTGTCCAGATTCTAGTTAACCGTGGGTATGCGGCGGCAGGTGTCGCAATTCACCCAGTTCCTCCAAAAGGCATTGTCCCTTATGAGTTTTCCTTTCTCAAAGGAGCTTGGAAATCACTGGGATTGTTTACGTCCCTTGACAAACCCTACCTCATGTCTTTCAAGGATTTCCAATATGCGTTCGTAAACGGGATGGACTTGAACGACCAAAAAACTGCCTATGAGGAAAATGTCATACCTGAGTCAAAACGTGTTTCACGAGGCGGCCTTACAGATGCAGCTAAGGTTGATTTCAAAAAACAACACGCCCCTTTACTTATAACTGCCGGCTCCGAGGACAATATTATTCCCGCACATTTGAATTATCGCAATTTCAAGCAATATAAGCAAAACGGATCAGTGGTAAACTACAAAGAATTCCCGGGACGAAATCATTTCGTGTTAGGACAACCAACATGGAAAGAAGATGCAGATTTCATACTAGAATGGTTAAACAATTAAAATAAAAATCACATGGAAACAAATGGAATTATCCAAAACGAGCGCACAGCCGAAGAAATCAAGATTTCAAGCCAACCCGACGGGCCAGGTCTGAGGATGGGCAAAAGAGGTGAGTTAACAATGATTGGTAATCTTACCCCAGGTGGTGCCGAACTATTCCGCAAACGATTACCTCAATTCCAAGCAGAATCTAACTATTGGGAAACAAGAGTGGGAACAGTCCAAAATTTCCGGATTGTCATTTTCGATAACGATACTCGTTACATCCTAACAGTAGTATATGACGGCGATTTCGAGCCTTACGTTCGGGATATCGGACAATTTGCAGGACCATGGCTAGACGCAGTTGCGACCGGGGTATTAGAAGACTATCCGGGATCCACTAACCCCGGGATGATCAAATTTGTCAAAGACAGGTTATTACCGGCGGAATTCTTTTGGGCAGCAAATTCAGAGGTAACAGTACGCGACATTATCAAGATGCAAAAACTACATAAATCTTTCGGTGAGGTTTTAGATGCTATGAGTTAATATAGAATGGATATGCCACTAGAACTGGAAAATATTCAAGGAACCGTGCTCCGCAATAGGCCAATGCCGTATTTTGGTTCTTACTTGGTGTTCAGCATCGAAGATCCAAAATCGGCTTATGCCTTGATCGAACGCCTAATCCCACACATCACTTCAGCAGCCGACTGGAATGCGCCGGCCGAAAACGCCTGGATCAACATTGTATTCACCCATGAAGGTCTCAAAAGGTTATGCTTACCCAAAGAAATTCTTGATGGTTTTCCTATTGAATTTAAGCAAGGCATGGCTGCCCGCAAAAGCTTCTTGGGGGACCTAGGTCCTAGCGATCCTGAAAACTGGAATCTACCTCACGGCGGTACCGGATTTCATATCGGCTTGTTCGTGATGGCGGGAACTGAAGTTTTACGTGAAGAAAAAATAAGGATTGGCCAAAAGGCGATCGCTGAACTACCCGGGGTAAAAACCATTTGCCGACTTGAAGTGGGCGTACCGCCAACCCTTCGCGAACATTTCGGATATACCGATGGACTGTCCCGCCCGTTTATTGAAGGAGAGGGTGGAAGTCCACTACCCGGCCAAGAAAAACCATACAAAGCCGGAGAGTTTTTACTGGGTTACATTGATGAAACTGGAAATCTTGCGACTGGACCCGGGCCAGAAGAATTCTGGAAAAACGGAACCTATATATCCATCCGAAAAATTTACCAAAAAGTTCATCTTTTTCGTGAATTCCTAAAGCAGCATGGCCAAACACGGGACGAACAGGAATTCGTCGCCGCTAAAATGATGGGGCGTTGGAGAAGCGGTTGCCCGCTATCTCTTTCTCCCGAGAAAGACAATTTCGAACTGGCACGGGACCCCATGCGTAACAACGATTTCAATTACCTGCATGACGATCCCGATGGAAAGAAAACGCCTTTGGGAAGCCATATCCGCCGTGTAAATCCACGCGACGGCCTCGAAGGCACAAGCACAAACTCAAGAATCCACAAGCTATTAAGGCGTGGCGCGGCCTATGGACCATTGCTCCCTGAGAATGCCACAGAAGACGACGGAGTAGACAGAGGAATTGTTGTGGCTTTCGTCAATGCAAATCCCGGCAGACAATTTGAATTTGTACAGTCTCAATGGGTCAATGACGGTGATTTTATTTCGCAAGGACAAAAAACAGACCCAATAATAGGAAGGCGCGATTTATCAAACGATTACACTTATCCGGCAAAACCAATCCGCAAGCATATTATGGGACTTCCAGATTTCACGGTCACAAAAGGAGGGGAACATGTGTTTCTTCCGGGGATAAATGGTCTTAAGTGGCTGGTTTCCCAATCTAAAGACTTATTCAACAATTAAAATAATATTATGGAATTACAAGGAAAAATAGCAGTGATTACAGGCGGTGCCAGTGGAATTGGGCTCGCACTGGCCGAGCGCTTCATTAAGGAAGGTGCCACTGTGGTCATTTCAGATATCAATGAGAAAGCCTTAAATGAAAAGGCCGCAGAAATAAAAGCCACGCCCATCCCCGCAAATGTAGCCATTGAAGAAGATGTACGCAATCTGGTTGAAAAAACCACCAATCGCTTTGGACGCATTGACATCTTTGTTTCAAATGCCGGGATTGCAAAATTTGGAGGCATCGAGAGTTCAAAAGCTGATTGGGATTTTACCATGGGCGTAAATCTCATGTCGCAAATCTATGCCGCCAAACATGTTCTGCCACAAATGGTTGAAAGAGGAAGCGGTTATTTAGTCAATACGGCTTCGGCAGCGGGCTTGTTGGTCGAATTTCATTCTGTGCTGTACAGCACGAGCAAGCATGCCTGTATCGGATTGGCCGAGTGGCTTGCAGCGACCTACAGTGAGGCCGGAGTCAAGGTCACCGTGGTTTGCCCGGGGCCGGTACGTACACCAATGTCGGTAGGAGTGGCTGCTATGCAAGAAGATGCTATCGAACCCGAAGAATTGGTCAACCAGATCATCGAAGCGATAGAAAAAGAAAAATTCATGGTATCATCACATGAGAAGATTTGGAAATTGTATCAAACAAAAGCGCAGGATTATGACCATTATATCGACTTGTTGACTCAGAGAAGGGCTTATAAACTAGGGCTAGACAAGTAGTAAAATGTAAAAATCTCTTTTGGATATCCTCCAAAAAGAATCAGGATGAGATATTGCTAAAAAGCGGTCTCCCAAACCTTTCTTTTCGGAGGATATTATTATTAAACCTAAACAATTTTATTACTTTTAACTACCAATCCAATCCCTATGGAAAAGCGTAACAAAATCTCTCAACCTTCCGAAACCTCAACCTTCCGTAACAAGGCTGAGAGAGAACTTTTGCTTACGCTAAGCAGACATATGGCTTCGGTCAATCGAAAAGAAGAATTGCTTACACTTTTGAATACACAGGTCCGGAAGGTATTTCCGTACAAGCATTCGAATATTGTACAATTGAATCCCGGCAAAGAAACGTTTTCTGCCTTTTTGACCGATCCCGATTCGGCATCACAAACGCATTCCAGTTATCAAAAATTATTGGTCAACCGCTTTCCTGTTGACGATTGTCTTCTAAAAAAAGTACTCCAACAAGATATGCCCGTTGTGTTGAATCTTTCCGAGGCCAAAAAAAGCAATTGCCTACCCGTATACTTAATACCTGCACAGGAATCGGGTCTTGTCGAAATCGTATCGGTACGATTACAGGTAGATGGGGAAATATTCGGGGTTTTAAGTTTCTTTTCCGATTCAGTCGGACAGTTTGACAATTTCTTGGATACGATTATGGGAATCGCCAGTCAAGTTTCGGTAGCAGTGGCCAATATTGTCGCCTACCAAATCATCCGTAAAAAAGAATCCGAACAACAAACCCTACTCGATTTGAGCCAGAAAATGGCAAAGATTAGGGACAAATCTGAGCTTTTGTCAACGATAAATTCAGAGCTAAAAAAGATTTTTTACTTTGCCTTTAGTACGGTAACCATAATAAACAAAGACAGGGAATCCTTTCGAATGTACCTTTTTGACCCGGACTCACCCTCGAAACAGCATCCTGACTACCAGTCACACATACAAACCCACTACAAGATAAAAGATGGTGTTTATGACCGATTGATTAAATCAGAAGAACCCACCATAACACTTTACGACCAGGTGATCAATATGCCAACTCCGCCTGGCTACGCTAAAATTCACTTTGAATCCGGCGTAAGGGAAGCCATTTCAGTTCCGCTTTTCAACGAGGAACAAGTCTGGGCAGTACTGCATTTCTTTTCAGAATATCCCGGAGGTTTTATCGAGCATCTACCAATTATCAAAGCCATCGGAAGCCAAATTTCAATTGCCGCATACAATGCCATCGCAAACGAGGAAATCTCCGAGCGCGAGCGAGAAAAAGAAATGCTGCTTTCGCTCAGCTATGAAATGGCAAGGATTCGCGACAAAGACAAACTGCTTGCCGTTATCAATACCAAGCTTCGGGATATACTCTATTTTACACACACAAGTGTGCAAGTCATTGATTGGAAAACCGAAACTTTTACCGTTTTCTTCACCGATCCTAATTCCCGTTCGCGCCGTCATCCCGGATTTGATGAAATGGTCACCACACCTTTTCCAATCCATGACGGGGTATTTGACACCTTGATCCAATCCGCAGAAGTAACGATTTCTGATGTAGAGGAAATCAATACCCGTCCAAACGCTCCATCCTATGCGAAAATCCATTTGGCCGTTGGCCTGAAACAGGCCGCATCCATCGCCCTTTTCGGTGAACATGAGGAAATTTTCGGGGTACTGACCTTTTATTCCGATCGTAAAAACGTCTTCACACCCGAGTACAAAAAAATAGTCAAAAGCATTGCAGACCAGATTTCCATAGCGGTATCGAACATAGTGGCACATCAGGATGTCCGCCAACGGGAAAGAGAAAAAGAAAGCCTATTGTCCATCAGCAACGAAATGTCGGCAATTCGGGGAGTTAAGGACCTGAAAAAGGCACTGCCTGCAAAACTTCGGGAAATATTTGGCTTCGAGGATTTGCTGATCACACTTTACGACTCCGAACGTAGTCTGACTGTCCCATTTTTGGTCGATTTTTCAAAACAGCACTCGCTTGGGGAGGCTTTTTTCAATTTAAATAAGTCCGATGCAAATGCAATCGAGATTATCATAAGCGGCGCAGGAAACCCCATATTGAACTTGGAGCAATACCAAGGCAAGAACAATTTTTTTGTACGCTTGAAATCAGCCAATTACAAACAGTTAATCTTTGCCCGTCTACAATCAGGAGGACGTACGATTGGGTTTATATGTTTGCTTTCCATAGACAGCCATAACTTCTCCGAAAACCACCTTTCAATGGTACGGGGAATAGCAGACCAGATTGCGATTGCCATAACCAATATCCTGGCCAATGAACGTATTGTGAGACAACTGGAGGAAATCAATTCATACAAACAACAACTGGAGCAGGAAAACCTTTACCTGCAACAGGAAATAGATACCGTCTACAATTACTCCGAGATTATTGGAAGCGGTCCGGAAATGCAAAAAGTTTATCGGCTGGTTTCACAGGTGGCAGCCACAAACAGTACAGTATTGATTACCGGCGAAACAGGAACAGGAAAAGAACTGGTCGCACGTGCCATACATGATTCCTCGCCGCGAAAAGGAAAATTGATGATTAAAGTCAATTGTGCCGCTTTACCGCCGCAACTTATCGAAAGTGAACTTTTCGGTCATGAACGTGGAAGTTTTACAGGAGCAACCGAACGGCGAATTGGCAAGTTCGAGCTGGCCAATAAGAGTACACTATTTCTTGACGAGATTGGAGAATTACCCCTTGAATTGCAAGTAAAACTGTTACGTGCCCTTCAGGAAAAAGAAATCGAACGTGTAGGCGGACAAAACACAATTCCAGTTGATGTAAGGATTATTGCAGCCACAAACCGCGATTTGCAAAAAGAAGTCTTGGACGGCAAATTCCGCAGCGACCTTTTTTATCGCCTCAATGTGTTCCCTATTGCGCTCCCGCCCCTACGAGAAAGAAAGGAAGACATCCCGTCTTTGGTAACGTTTTTCATTAAGAGATTCTCCAGGAATGGCAAACATCCAGTAACAGGTGTGACACAATCCGTACTCAACTTAATGACAAACTACTCATGGCCGGGCAATGTACGCGAATTGGAGCACCTGATTGAACGCAGCGTACTGTTAGCAGATACCAACCTAATAAAGTCAGTAATTCTTCCTGGAAAGAGGATAAACGGCGACATGCTCCTCCCTGGCAATGAACATTTCGTTATGAAAACAATGCAGCAAATGGAAAGGGACTACCTGCTCCAAGTGCTGCAATATTGCAAAGGAAAAATTCAGGGGCCGGGAGGTGCAGCAGAATTATTGGATATGCCTGGAACAACCTTACACTCACGCTTGAAAAAACTCGGTATCCAAAAAAAGCACTATTCTGAATACTCTTAATTCAATTCCAAGCATTTAAATTTAGCAAAATTTTTACCCGTGGCTTTTTTAAAGAACTTACTGAAATACGCCACATCCTCATACCCCAAATGATAGGCAATTTGCTTCAACCCCATCCCTTCATTCCTTGCCTTGCCTATAGCCTCTTCAAGGATAGCATTATGGATATGATAACTAGCAGTAAAGCCAGATATTCTTTTAATCTTGATATTTAAATAATTAGGAGAGATATGAAGGAGATCCGCATACTCGGAAACCCTTTTAAGTGTCATGAAATTTTTTTTGACAAGATCGATGAATCGGTTTACCAATCGTATGTCCTCGAGTGAGTAAGGGAGAGATACATCATCTATCTCACAATCCCGCGCCATTTGTAAAAGTAAAAGCCTCATCAACCCAGTCATCATTTCGTTGCGGCATATATCTTTTTCAGATTCATATTCCCTCAAAAGTGAACCTAACAAAAGTTGAATCTCGGGGGTTACCGTTGTACATAATTTCTCAGGAACAAGAAAATTGAAAACCCCTAGGCCATCTCCGGTCATAATCATTTCCGTCTGGAGTCTGGCCAAAAATTCCACAGGAAAGTTAAAGATATACCCTCCAGAAACCGTCTTCAAGGCATCTTGAAGTTCTTCAGAACGCAAACAGGTCAGAGTGTTTTGGTTGATCAGGTTTATTGATCCATTGCGTACCGTTTGGATTTCACCGTTTTGTAACCAAAGCAACGAGTAATGGGAGCCTACCTTTGGCAAACAAGAAGGATAATGGGTCGTAACCGATTTGACAGAAAAAGTAAATTTTTGCATGATAGTGTTGTGTTTCAATTGAGAATCCAAACACAATGCCTCTTTTCAAAATATTGAAAATCAAATACTTAAAACCTTTCGCCATTTCAAAATCTACTAAATATCGTAGAAATACGAATATAGCTACGTTATTTCGGATTAAAATTCAATCTTTAACCCTGCACTCACTCTGCCCCCATCCTCAGAGCTAAAAAAAGAAGCGTTTGCAGTGGTAAAGCCCGCAAGGTTAAAAAAGAGCCCACCACCCGGTGTAATATGCCACTTTCTTGAATAATCGTCTTCCAGCCATACCCGTCCATAATCTAAACCTCCAAAGAAGCCCCACTTCACCGGTATAATTCCAGTCCGTAACCGTCCAAGCGAAACCCTTATGTCCGTATTATGGTACAATGCGGTTTTACCGCTAAAGCGTTGCTGCCTCAATCCACGAAGGCCATCACCATCTCCTATAACAGCAGCCTGATAAAACTCATAATTGTCATTGAAAATATGTTTCCCCTTGATTTTCGTTGCAAAGACAACAATTCCACGGCGATCAAGCCTTGTCGTCAGTCTCAACTCGGGATTCAGATATACAAAATTCTTGTTGTCTTCAAAACTTGTCGTGTACCCCACGGTCAATCCGCCGCCAAGCCCATTCCTTGGAAACGACGCATTGTCAAAGTTGTCATATTGGTACGACGCCTCGGCCGAATAAAAGCGCTGATCCTTGAAAATCCTGTCAGGAAAAGAAAAAGAATTTATAAGGCGTCCATCGGTATCCTCGACCTCAATATCCTCAAAACGTAGTCCGAAGCGCAATGAACTACCTCCATAACTCCTGTAAATCAACGAAGGCGCAATATGGATGGTTTGGAGGCGAACCCTGTAATAATCCATATCCCGGTCCCGGTCAAAAACAGTCTCGTTCCCGAACCCGAAAAAATTGTTAGTGTACAAAGGCGAAGTATATCCTGCCGAAACAGCCAGGTTCACATTTTGGAAAACATGGGCAAACTCTCCCTTGTAATTTACTTTTATCCCATTCGTGGCCGTAAAAAAGGACGCTTGCGCCTTGTGCTGCGATGTAAACGGATTGCGTCTTATGTCGTTCACGGTCAAGCTACCGGAAACCCCAATCCCAAAACCATCGTCCGGGTTATAAGCCAGCAATGGCAGATACGAAGGAATCACCTTGCGTCCGGCCATATAATTATACTGGTTCAATTCATAATCATGGTTTAATGTCTTATGTGCCCCGGTCTCGAATACATCATTGTCAGACTTCTGGTCATATATCCTTACCTTTCTTTTATTGGACAGTCGGTATATATCTTGTTTCTTTCCCCCAACAATCTTGATGCAAATCTTTGCCCGCTCTTGCCCCTGCACTTCAAATACATCATTCCCGTCAAGGCCATACAGCCAGATTTCCTTCGTGACTCGTTCATCATAATCAACATCCATGAAGACCGTCTCCCCTTTTTCTTTATCAACCCTATATCCCTTTATGTTTGTCCTGGCATCCGCCAATCGCGTAATTACAAAATGATCATCCTTGTCGGTCCCGGTAATCATCTGGAACGACTTTAGGTTGCGGTACATGTCACCTGCATGTGTCTCAATCTTGTCAATCCGCGCAAGGAATGCATCGCGGATCTGCTTCTGCCGTTTCTTGTCAATTTCCTCAGGAAAATTCAGGAAAGCCCGGTCAACAACTTCGGGGGTCAAGTGCGCCTTAATGTACCGTGCCTCACGTATCCAGTCTTCCTCCGTGTCTTTAACAAGGACAAGCCGGTCCACATCGTCCCCAGCATCATTGAACCAGCGGGTACTCTGGTAGTGACTTTTATACCGTTGCAAAAAGCGAAGCATCGGGTTGAAGGTAGTCAACAATCTCGCAACAAAACCGTCCGTATCACAGAAAGCCTGGTCACGGTCACGAGGAACCGGACTATAAACCGAAGTCCCATCATCCCGTTTGTCTTCAGTCCAACGCCATTGATCGCGGTGGCGGTCAAAATCACCGATAGCGTTGTCAAATAGCCTCGTTCTGATAAAAAGCGATTCGTTTATTTCGTTTTTATCACGCCTTCTCAATTTCTCCAGCAAGTCCTCCGTGCCAATAATTTTGTCATGGAAACCAAAATTAGGCGCATCTCCAAATCCGCTGCCCGCCTGTTCCTCAATAAAATAAACCCCCTCGGCATATTCTTCATTGTATATCCCAAGTGCCTTCTGGCGTGGCAGATAGAACAATTTCGGATTGGGATGGTACAGCCCAATGGCATCCGACAATTCCGGAACGGTCAACGGTGCATAAGGATTGGCGGTAGTCCAACTGTCCCGCAAGACACGGATGAAATAAGTGTTGTTCATGTCCGGCGTGAGATAAAAAGTCTTGAAAAGAAAATATTGCATGAATCGCAAGGCATCTTTCCTCGAATTTCGCAAAGTATATTCCTTGCCGTTCCTGTCGGTCAGCCTAAGCGAGTTGGTTTGATGCCCGCCACCCTTCCGTACCGGTGTCAAACCACCGTACAATGTATCCAGCAGCACCGTCTTGATTTTTACCGGAGTAAGGTAATCCTTCCTGAAATGGTTCCCCCAAAGTAACCTATAGGCTGCCGAGTGATGGAGTTCTTCTTCCGTATAAATGGACTTATATACATACTGCGGGTTTTCCTTTTCATGGTAATCAACCTCAGAAAGGGCTTTATCGGCAGGGAATATTTCTTTCGAAAACACAGCCTTGCTAAAATGGTTCGACGATCCGAACATTTCCAGGAACGAAGAGCCATCAGCATACAGCGATATTTTCGCATAACCTTCCTCGCCCGACCCAAAAACAAGGCTTCCTCCTTTCGGTTTACAAGCCGGCTCGCCTATGCCACTTATCACAACAGGAATATCGTTCTTGACAATATACTGCAAATCCGGCTCCCCTCCCGAGACAAAAATAACGTTGCTGAAACGTCTGGACAAGGTCATGACCCTGTCACTAAAATTCTCATAGTAGTTGTTATTGACCTGGTTGGGGTCAAACCCCAACGAATAGGGATTGCCAAATTTACCCCGGTTAACCGGAGCATGGTACATGGCCACAAAAACGGTTTTCCCTTGGCTTTTCACAATCTCCTGCTCCAGTTTGGTGTAAAACGCATCCTTACTTCGAATATCGCAATCGGCATTAAAGTCCAACAGCCCATCCCAGTCCATCATCGCCCATCGAGAATCCACACAAATCAGGTCCGCCAGCTCATTCAGCTTAGTCTTTTCTATGCCGCAACCGTTTCCAGGCAACCATTTCACACTCTTGATATGATTTGCCGCCTCCTGCTTTTTATAAATCACCGAACCCTCCTCCCAGTCCAGCGGACCCGGCAGCACATATATCTTCGACGGCTCAAATTTCAAGCCGGCCAAACCCGAAAACAAGTTCCCTCCCTCGTTTCCCCCGCTTCCGGTAATCACGACACTGCTAGGTTCTCCTGTCCCCAAGGAGCTACTTATGGCTTGCAGAACGGCACTGCCGTCAACACCACGCGATGAAATTCCGGTAACATACAAAACATGTTGCGGTTTTTTCTCTGCCTCTTGGGCAGCGGCGCAAAAACACGCCAGGATGGCAATACAATATACAATCGCTTTCATCTTCTCCTTTATTAAGTTAATTCCAAAATTTATCATCATAATCAGTCCAGGCATCAATCCCATACAGTATCGCATTGGTCGCATTGATTGAAAGCGCAACAGATACCGAATTCATCTTCGGCCATAAAACCAATGTCTCAAACCGAAAATGGAGCATCAGCTCTTCCTCAAGGAGACTTAAGGATTTCAGCGGATTGGAGCTGTTCGTTGCCAAGCGCAGCAGCCTGCGGTGTCCCGCCAGTGCACGTTTCATGCTTTTATCATTACCGTCCAGAATAGGATACAAATGCATCTCCTCAAGCGCAAACAACTGCCTCAAATGGTTCTCCACAAACCAATCAGAATAAGCCTTGAGCCGTCTGATTTCCACTCCATTCAACAATCCCTTGCGAAGCCGTTGGCAAAACACCACCCCTTCGCTATGGTTCTCCGCCAACGAAATTACGGGCGCAGAAATGATTTCTGGTTTTGGTTTTGTCTTCATTTCGAATTGTATCTATTAAGCAAATACATGTAAGGCTCATATAGATGGTGCCTGAAAAGGCCGCCGGTTGAATCAAACTTATTATGGTATTCCCCATCGGGCACCAAAACAACCGGAACGCCCGCCGGCACATAATTGAAGCTTTTCGCATAGGTCGGTTCCACAAAATCGGGCAACACCCTACACACTTGCCCATACACTTCATTGCCGTAAAATCGAAGGCCAGAATTTGCCGCCGTCGCGTTGTCCGAAACGGTCTGCAAAAAAACCTTGTTGTTAGGGAGCTCAGTAAGGAAAGAGCCGTCAGGCTTAGACGGGGCAGTCATTGGGTTAACCTGATTCAAATCATGCCAGGTCTGCATCCCCATCAGCATTTCAGGAACCCAATCAGAAGTATTCACCACACGGAACGCCTCACCAGAAAAAATATGGTCAAAATCATAGGCATAGTACAAGTTCCCGGGTTTTGGTGCTGCACTCGCATACACCTTCATCCTCAAATCGGGATACTTGCTCTTATAACGATAGTAAAGCAAGGAAGCATTTAGGAACGACAACGCCCCTCCCTGGCTATGTCCAGAGACAACTAGGCGCTCAATTCCTTGAGACAACAGCGATTTAATCACGGGCTCATATTCCCTTACAAGGAAAGCCGTTCCAAGCAGCCAGCCCGCGTGTACAGAAGCATTCTCAAGCTCGGCCAACTTATAATCGAACCAATAGGAATGATCTATTTTCAGTTTGCCCTTTGCCGGCAGCATCGCACCGTAAAAATTCTCCAGCCAACTGTCCTGGTGGTCAATCGTCGCCCTGAGATTAAGAACCGCTGTTTTGTCATCCACCAAATAAACCTCGCAAAGATTCTTGAGCCCCACTTCCTTCGACCTGAAAATTCGCCTGTAAGAACCCTTACGCAATGCGAAATTGTTCTTCTGCGCCATACTGTCCTGTATTCCTATGAAGGAAAGCCAAAGCATATCGGCATACTCGTCCTTGTCAAATCCCAATTTTATATCGGCTGCTTGCGTCTTCTGCTGTCCGAAACTGCAAATGCAAAAGAGAAGGAAAATAAGATAAATATGTTTCATAATTTTCATTTATATACCATGATTATCGTTTAGGGTTCCCTATGATCATCCGCAGCGATTGGTCCTTGGTCACATAAGCCACCACCCAATTGTAAAGCGTCGTGATTTTATTCCTTGTCCTTTGCAGCGAGACCAAATGCACGAAAAGCCACATTGCCCATGCAAAAAAACCACTGAAATGCATGCCCTT
Source organism: Flavobacterium sp. (assembly GCF_047602195.1). Classification (GTDB taxonomy): domain Bacteria; phylum Bacteroidota; class Bacteroidia; order Flavobacteriales; family Flavobacteriaceae; genus Flavobacterium. The sequence goes on along the minus strand of NZ_JASGHW010000004.1, from coordinate 650,342 downwards.
TGGCAAATCAACTACGGCCTTGTTCCTGCCAATGATCGCCATACTGCCTTTATCCTTATAAGCGAACACATTCAGCAACCCCCTCCCGTTAAAAATAACACTGAGATTTTTGGCAAGGTTCATCCCTTGCTGCAAAGCCACCTGGGCCACCTGGGGATGCCCATTGGGATATGAGGGGTCGTGGGCCTGTATGCTGGTGTCGCCTATGGCAAATAAATTGGGGAATCCTTCTACTTTATGGAAAGCATCGGCAATCAGTCTCTTGCCCCTTCCATAACATTCGGCCGGTATGCCTTCAATCATGGCACCGCTAACACCCGCCGCCCAAATAAGGGTATTCGTCTCTATTTCAGATCCGTCCCCAAAAACAACCTTACCGTTTTGGTAATCCTTTACCGTCGTGCCCAGCACAATTTTTACCCCAAGCCGCTCAAGTGCCAAGTAGGATGACTTATGTGTTTTTTCGCTCATCGGTTTCAAGACCGAGTCCCCACCATCTACAAGGTAGACCTCAAGCGATACTTTCTGCCTTGCCAGTTCAGGATAATCCTTCGGCAATACGAAACGTTTCATGTCCGAAAGCATTCCTGAAATCTCCACCCCGGTAGGTCCTGCGCCGGCCACCACTACGTTCAGTTGCTTCGGGCAGTCTCCCTCGCCCAATCGTATCGACACACTTTCCATCTGCCTGAACAAATGGTTCTTGAGTGCCAGGGCATCATTTACAGTCTTCATCGGCAATGCATTGGCCTTTATGTTTTCCATTCCGAAATAATTGGTCTCGACACCCGTGGCCAGTACCAAGCAGTCATATTCCAACTTCCCTGTGCTAAGCACGACTGTTTTATTCTTCGGCTCTATCCTCAAGACCTCGCCCATGTGGTAGGTAACATTTTTCCATCCCTGCAACTGCTTGCGGTAAGGATAGCATATGTTCGAGGTTTCAAGATAACCGGTGGCAAGCTGGTACAGCAAGGGCGGAAAAAAATTATAGTTTTCCCTGTCTACAAGGGTTATCCTCACCTTCTTTTCCTTCCTTAGGTTCTTTACGAAGTTCAGCCCCGCAAATCCGCCGCCTATAACTACTATGTGTCTCATCGTTGCCCATTTGAGTCCGCGGAACATCCCGGGACTATACATTACCTACAAATGTACCCCGGCCATGAAGCCACCTCAATTGTCAATTGGCGATAAAAGATGTATTAATTATAAATCCTTGCCGCTTCCTACAAATAAAAAGCCCCGCGATATGCGGGGCTTTTTATTTCAATCGGTGGTCGATCCTTTTCCTAAACGGTGTTCATGCAAAATATCCAGCAACTCAATTTCTTCCAACGGCATCAGTTGTATCGCGAGATCAATCAAACTTGCCGCATTAGAATTTGGGTCGCGCAAATCAGTCCGTGGCAGTTCGTCGCTTTCAAGCACCAGCAAGGACGCTTTCAATATATCCATGACCAGGTATACAAGGCCACAATAGCTGCCTACGTTTATTTTTGCAATTTTGTGTTCGTTGTTCTCTCCTTCCGCTGCGAGCTGTGAGAAGATGTTTGGGAAACGGGTAACATCTTGAAGGAGTTGGAGGTCCCTTTCGGTGGGTTGGGTGGTTGTCGTCATGATACATGGCTTTAAATTTAACTTAGGCTTATAATTTCCAAAGTTTAAAATACAATCTCTTGTAGATAACCATGGCAAGTTGTAACTCACGCAATGGTCATTGTTTTTTACACCCAGCAGAAATTATAAGCCAAAAAATATATCATATGCTATAATCGCGCTAAATTGCAGGTACAAACAAGCTCGCGCCATTTTATCAAACAATACCGCAAACCCGATTGACAAAAATCAAATGAAGAAACAACTAATACTTTTTATCATGCTTGCAACTTGCTCAGCATCCGCACAAGTTGATAAAAATTCCGACCTCTATAAAACCATTCTTGCAAAAGACAGTTTATTATTCGACGTCGGTTTCAATACTTGCGACATCAAGCAGTTTGAAATATTATTGAGCGACAACCTCAAATTCTATCACGACAAAGACGGCATTTCCGATAAAGCCAAATTCCTGACCGATTTAAAGAACGGAATTTGCAACAACCAGGCAAACCGTCAAGCCAAGCGGTTTCTGGTCAAAGAAAGCACAGAAATCTTTCCGCTGTACAAAAATGGCGTCCTCTATGCAGCAGTCCAAAATGGGGAACATCTGTTTTCCGAAAAGCGCGAAACCCAGACAGGAATCGCCAAGTTCACCAACGTTTGGCAAATCGAAAATGGCCAATGGAGACTGGCAGCTTCATTCAGTTTCGACCATCAGGCATATGAAAACAAGAAAATTGAAAATCCGATTTTTGACAATGACACTGCAATCGAAAATTGGCTGAAGGAAAATAAGGTTCCCACATTGGGCATCGGGGTCATTGAAAACGGCAAGCTGCAACAAGTAAAAGTTTTCGGCGAAATTACCCCCGGAACTGCTGCGCCTTATAACACGATTTTCAATGTGGCTTCCTTGACCAAACCCGTGACGGCAATGGTTGCACTAAAACTCATTAGTCTGGGCAAATGGAATCTAGACGAACCGCTTTACAAATATTGGACTGACCCAGATATTGCCAACGACTCCCGAAACAAAAAACTGACCACAAGGTTAATTTTAAGCCACCAGACAGGCTTCCCAAATTGGCGCTGGATGAACGAAAACAAAAAGCTCGACTTCCAATTTGAACCCGGAACAAAATACCAATATTCGGGCGAGGGAATGGAATATTTGCGGAAAGCCTTGGAAAAGAAGTTTAATAAATCACTGCAACAGTTGGCCGACGAACTTATTTTCCTACCATTAAAAATGACCGACACCAAATACGTCTGGGACAAAAATGTCGACACTTCAAGATTGGCGACTGGTTACGATCAAAATGGAAAATCTTATGAAACAGTAAAAAACAAGACGCCAAATGCCGCGGACGACTTACTGACCACCATCGAAGATTACGGAAAGTTTCTGGTAAATGTCATCAATGGCGGCGGGTTGACAAAAAACGTATTCGATGAGATGACCGCAAACCAAGTGGAGACGATAAAAGGAAAGCACTTCGGACTGGGTTTCGAAATCTATGATCTGGGCAACGGAGAAATAGCATTGTCGCACGGCGGTTCCGACCGTGGCGTCCAAACGATTGTATTCATCTTACCGAAAACAAAACAAGGGCTTTTAATCTTTACGAATTCTGATACTGGTGGAAATGTTTATGAAGCCTTAATCAAACATTATTTGGGGGAGAAGGGTAGAAAAATAGTTGATATTGAAATGAAATAAAGACAGGAGTTGACTGCCGGCAAACCGAAACATTATATGCCATTTGGAAGAATCTCCGTACTTTAGAAGAAAAAATGTTCCGACACAAAGGCAAAACAAGAACGCTAAAGCACAATTTAAGGATTGCATCGCTCTTATCCTTTGTCGCTGGAATTGTAAACGTCGCCGGTTTTTTGGCCGTCCAGCGTTTAACGACCAATGTGACAGGACATTTCGCGTATCTCATAGATGAAGTATTCAGGTTAGAAATATGGAAAGGAATTATTTATTTCCTCTACATCTTTTTCTTTTTCTTGGGTTCCTTTACCTCCAATTTTCTTATAGAATGGGTTTCAAGAAAAAACAAAACGTCAAGCTTTACGGTTCCTATTTTTCTCGAAAGCTTAATTTTGTTTTTTGCCTCATTTACAGGTAATTTTCTAATATCTGAAAATCCTGATTTACTTGCTTTCAGTTTGCTTTTCGCAATGGGATTACAAAACTCATTAGTCACAACAATTTCTAATTCTACTGTAAGGACAACCCATTTAACCGGTTTGTTTACAGATTTGGGGATCGAATTGTCGCAACTATTTTTTTATTCTCAGAAAGAGCAGAAACAAAAACTAAATGCATCCATTAGATTAAGACTGACCATCATTAGCTTCTTTTTCTTTGGAGGAATAATTGGAGGCATTTTTTATTCAAGCATGAACCTTTATGTGCTGTCAATCGCCGGGGCAACTTTATTGGTGGCCGTTTTTTATGATACGCTGAAACTAAAAGCAATCCTTTTGAAGAGAAAGGCGAGAAAAAACAGAAATGGCATATAGAGAGGCCAGGTTTGTTTTTAAGTTGTTGAAAGTTGTTTATTTGAAATTTATTATTACCTTAGTTTCAAATATTTAGCTGATTATAAAACAACCCCAAATCTTCCCAAATCAGCAATAAAATCACTAATTTTTGAAAAAGTAGTCTGTTTTCTATGCTGATTGTTGTATAGAGACCACAGTAATAAGCTATAAAATAACCCTAAAACAATTATTATGACTCTTCTCGTAATTTCAATTGCTATCACTGCTATAGCTACTCTGGTTCAGGCTTTTTGGAAAATGGAAACATGGAAACCGCGAGTAATATTTACCGCTATTATTTTATTAGGAACCGTAATTACTTACTTTATAGCAAAGGACGATGCTACCAAAAATGATAAACTCCAAGCCGATGTAGAAAGATCAAATTTATTGTTGCAATCTGCCGATGATCAAATAAAAAGTCAATCGAAAACCATCAGTGCTGGCTTTTCTACCCTTACCTCCCAAATTTCAAGGGAATGCAATAATAAGGCGGTATTAAACAGTGTAAAAAATTTAGAGGCAAACGTACAGCGACTTACCAATAATTCTGAAAATCTTATTTCAGAAGCTTTAGGATTAAATGACAGACAAGGATTCCCTGGAAAAAATAGGGACTTTTATATTGAATTAGGTAATAAAAACGCTGTTGTAATAGATACTAAAAATCAGCTTGCCGTATCTAGTGCTGCACCCGATGAAAATAATAAGGTTACAATAATTATTAATGGCTGGAAACGGGGTTTGGCACCAGGAGAGCAGCTTCATTTCGCAGACGACCAAGGAAATCGAGCCTATTTAGTTTATAAAGGTTTGTATGATAAGAAAATGGTTTTCTTCGTGAAGAACCATTAACAATCATAGAGATAAAGCCAGCCGCTAAATAGAGATTGCCTAGATTTCAGAAGCCAGACGTTTCGATTTCACGAAGAAACATTATCATCGTCAGAACTGAACTCGCTTTGATTGGCCACCGCTCAACGGCCAAACGTCATGAACCATATTAATGCAATATTATGAAGAACATTTCATTTGAATGGACATCTGTTAAAATAACATTTGTACTCGCACTAAATGTATTAATTAGTATAATGTATTGGTTTGCTGTGGTAAAATACAAAGAGACAGCGGATGAAATTGCGAATTCATATCATAGCCGTGATATGATATTGATTAATGCCATTAAAACAACAGATTCAAATGTTCCTGAAATTAAAATCCTCAAATACCAATTTGATTACATACAAAAGGTAAAGAAAACAAACTTGCTCTTAGCACATAGATTTTCCTCATATGGATATGCATTTACAGTGTTCTTGTGCATCGCATCCGTAGTTGGTGGAATCTTGGGATTTTTGTTGCTTAAGAGCGGTTGGGAAAATTCAAAAAACTTTTATTTGAAAGCTTCCTTTTTAATTGCATTTGCATGCTCAACTTTATGTGGCATTTTTCCGAGCGTTTTATCTACCAAGGAGAATGCGGCTAGCAATCTAAGCAAATACAATATATACAATGGTATTCAGGTAGATATTTACAACATTGTTACTGATATGGAAGGGTATTTAAAAAGAAATACTAAGGGTTCACTCGATTCACTTCATATAAAAATATTTAACGTCTCGAAAGCCATTAAAGAAAATCAAGGTGTAGATTATAATTTTGATTTAACAAAAATACCAAAGGAAATAAAACCGCTAAATTAGGGTATCGCTTATCCCCCCTGTTAATATCTCCAACTCAAAAAGTCCCAAATCCACATATCACAAACAAAATAAATCACTATTTTTATCAAATAAATCAACCGTAATAAGTTCAAAACAGTTATAAGCACATAAAATTTTCAATCATGGAAACACAAAAACCAAAACACATTGGAAGGAATATAAGCCGTATTCGTGAATTAAGAGGCATTAAGCAGGAAGCTTTGGCTATTGCTATTGGGGTGAGTCAGCAGACGATCTCTAAGATTGAGCAGAGTGAGAATGTTGAGGAGGAGGTTTTGTTGAAGATTGCGGGGGAGTTGGGGGTTAGTGCGGAGGCGATTAGGAATTTTAGTGAGGAAGCCGTTTTCAATAATATCCAAAACAATCACGAAGGCGCAATCATTAATGACGGGCCAACTGTAAACTACAACTGTACGTTTAATCCTTTGGACAAAGTTGTTGAATTGTACGAACGATTAGTACAAACTGAAAAAGATAAGATAGGGTATTTAGAAAAGTTACTGAATAAGTAAATATCTGTTTATAAATTTATTACGCCTCCAAGTGGAGGTTTTTTTATTTATATTTGACTTCCTTTTCGCTTATCTCGACATAATTGTATAATAATGTCAATCTATTTCAGGGATAAATAAGTTGGGCGATATTTAATCAAAATCATCATACACATGGAATTTCCAAAATCAACAGAATCTATTCCGATAGTTATCGATGAAAATCTTAAGAAGCGAATAACAGAATGGGAAAAGAAAGGTATTTTTTATGGGGCGTTTCCTGTTGTAGGAGATAGTATGACATGCGCGGAATCAGAAAAGTCAATACCAAATGGTTCGAATGTTTTAGCCTATGATTTACAAATTGATTTTAAATCTATTTCAAATAAATGGTTCGATATCCCAATCAATAAGCCGCTAATTATTGCAGGCAAAACATCATTAGGCAAAGATTTCTGCCTATGCAAAACAATAAACTTCTTAGACTTGGTTAATAATAAAGTCTCACTTAGATCATACAATCCAAAATATTATGATCAAATTATCCCAATAACATTTATTACATCTTTATTAAAAATTGAATTAGTTATCAAATAAACATCGCCCAACCCTCGCTAACCAAAATGGCTGGTTTTCTGTGGCTTGAACGTTTGTCCAAACCAAGAAAATATTATCTTAGCGGAGAGAACTCTGCTCCTATTTCCGCCACTTCGGTTAGCGAGCTAACGTTGGTGGCAATGGTAACAACACACATTGGATATGTCCGAAAGAGATTTAAAAGAATACATTGTAAAATTAAATGACCGAAATATTCAGAGACAGCGTGAATCCGGATTTACATTATATGCAGTAGGTGCTGCTATAATATATTGCATGATTTATCTTGTTGAGAATATTACTCTTTTCTATAAAATATTCATTACCGAAAATTTACTTAATGTAGTAATTTTTACAGCAAACATTTTCCAAATATTTATATATATTTTTATTGCATATCAAATATCCACTAGAATAGTTAGGACTACTAAAATATTTCCTTTTCAGAAGCCACTTCGTGTAGATTTCAGTGACTTCTTACTTTTCTTTGCTTTTTTAGTTTTCTTCATTTTGAATTTATTAGGACTACAGCAATATCAAAACATTTCGCACATAATATTTTTGAGTTCTTTTCTAACTATTTCATTGGCTAATATTTTATTTCCTTGGATTATTAAGTTAATACAAGAGTTAGGCTTAATTAAGAAGAAGAAAAAAGGAGAAACAATTGAAGTAATTGACTTTACATATTTTAATTCAGAAGCAACGGAGATGATGAAAAAATCTCTACTCATTTATAGCTCTATATTAATAATTGTAACATCTTTAGCTTGGATAAATTTTAACTTCAAAATTGACTTCAAAGAAATTCCTCCAATTGTAAAATTCACTTTGCATTTTTTTACATTGCTATTACTTTTAAAAATAGGAAGTTCGATTAAAGAGAAACAAGATCATAATATTCTTTTGGAAGATTTTGAGAAAGAGATTTTTTTTGAAAATCTAACAAATGAAAAAATCATGGAAAAATATGAAAATGATTTTGATGGTCTATCTGCTATAAGATGGATCGAAATTAAAGAAAAAGAGGTTTTTGAATTCTTTGAAATTAGAAGAAAAGAGTTTTTAGCCGAAAATTTACGTATTACTGCTATGAGCAATATGGAAAATCTTAACTCAAGTGAATTTAATAGTCGTTTCTATGATGTTATAACCAATCAGTCATCCAGCATAAATTTGACAAAAGATTTTGTGAAAAATTTCAATAACTCTTTTAAGAGTTTGAGAATATTTAGTTCACTAAATGATTATGAAACTGAACGTCTTAACTATTTGCAATCATTATTGAATCAAAAAATATTAAATTACAATCATCAGTACAATAATATTGACAAAAGGCTATCACGATTATCATAGCACACCACTGCCACCAACCGCCGTTTTGCAGCAATTGCTGGGTTTTGTGGTTGCAGGACGTTTTTCTTTACGAAAAAACTTTATCTTCGGCAGAAAGAACTCAGTTCGCTTTGATCAGCAACTGCGCAAAGCGGCCTAACGTTAGTTGTCATTAAACCCAAAAATGACCGGAAATTAAACTTAAACAAAAATATAAATGGAGGAACTATTAACTGAATTGTTCGATGAGTGTGCAGATATTTTTTTAGAAGATGAAGTCGAAAATATTTTGGATGATGTAGCTGAACGAAATCTTTGTGGACGATTAGCAATTCACATGACACCAAAAATCGCTGAATATGGTATTAAAGGCTATTATGCCGATCCTGAATATAATCGTAAACAAGGCGGTCAAGTAAAGACAATTTTAGATGATGAAATGAATATAATAAATATTCAATGCGACCTTATAGTTCATAGTCGAGGTAAAATTATAGGGCAAGATAATTTAATCGCAATTGAAATGAAAAAATCGACAAGACCTGAAGCAGAAAAAGTTGATGATCGAAAAAGACTAAGAGCTATGACGAAAGACCCTAGTGATGATATTTATTCATATGATGGACAGACTCATCCTGAGCATGTATGCGGTTATATAATTGGTGTTTATATGATATTAAATCTCGCACAAAGAACTTGCACTTTCGAGTATTATCAACATGGTAATAAAGTTGCCGAAAGAGTGCAAAAATTTTAGAAATTGGAGACTTGATTTATAAACGGCAGCTAACAGCCTGTAAGCTAATTGCGTTCATTTTTGGTCACAGGAAGTTGTTTCTTCACGAAGAAACTTTTATCTTCGGCAGAAAGAACTCAATCCGCTTGGCCGCGAATTCGCTTACAAGCGAAACGTTATGAGCCATTCATCACGACCTAACTAAATATCACAATGAAAATTTACGACATCTCGATAAGAAATTTTAGAGGAATCCATATTTTAAATAATTTGAAGGTGGGTGATATAAATTCCTTTGTCGGAAAAAATGATGCTGGCAAATCCAATATTTTAAAGGCGCTCGATGCCTTTTTTAATGATAAATTTACTTCTAATTGTGTCTTCAAAGGAATTGCAGAGGGCGAAAAAACTGAAATAACAATTCGATTCGAAACTGCAGAAGTTATCAACCCGTTAGCTTTAGATTCTGAAGGAAAAATTAGTTTGAAAAAAGTGTTTTCATTTTCAGGTGCAGGAAAATTAGTCAAAGATGTGTTTTATAAGTGTAATGACATAAATAGCGATCAATATTCTAATTGTTGGGGAATAAAAGAGGCCGGGATTAATGCTTTTTTGACTTCCTTGAATGTTGAACATTCCCGTTCAGGACGTGGGGTTACAAATATTTCAAAAATTGAGCTTATTGACGAAAGTACTCAAGATTTAGGTCGAATTGAAAAAATACATTCGGCGGAAGAATTTATCGGGAACTTAAAAAAACAGTATGACTTTTTTGAATTACCGGAATATTCACTATTCGACGCAGAACAGGATTTAAATGTCGGCTCTACAAGTTTTCAAGGGCAATTTAAACCAATCGCGACACTTTCATTGCAAAATAATTCAGCACTGACTTCTCAAATAGAAACAAATGTTCAAGATGACTTAGAAACCGAGTTTGGGATAATTACAGGATTAATGCAAAGAAATGTTCCGGAGCTAGAGCGAATAAAACCATCTGTATCTTGCAATTGGTCAGGCTTAGTAAAATTTGATTTATCACTTAAATTTTCAAATGATACATTTGAAATCCCAATTTCCAATAAAGGAACTGGATTCAAGCGCCTTTTAATGGTCGCTTATTTTGAATACCTCGCACAAAAAACAACAAAGAAATATCAAATTTTCGGAATTGAAGAACCGGAAACCTTTTTACATCCAGAATTGCAAAATGACTTGTTAGAATCAATAATTTCATTAGCCGAAAATAGTCAGTTTTTTATAACTACTCATTCTCCAGTTTTTGCTGGCGCGACGAAGAGTTCAAATATTGTAGTTGTAAAAAAAGAGAATGAAATATCTAACTACTTTAATTATGAAAACGAAGATGATATTTTAGATGTAGTAATCAAAGAATTAGGAATTCGGCCAAACTATAATTTGCTGAATGACAATTATAGAAAAGCCGTTTTTGTTGAAGGCAGTGGCGATGTAAAATTTTGGGAAAGAGCATTTACAAAAATTCACGGCGAATTACCTGATGATATATTGATTATTCCTTGTGGTGGTGATCAAGTGGAATTTTTTGTAAATGCTGAACTTTGTAGAAAAATCAATCGAAAATTCATTTTCATTTTGGATTCCGATAGAGGTGCGACAGATTATGCATCTAAATTAGCTAACAAGGCGTTGCTAATTGAAAAAGTAGAGGAACTAGGTGGCGAATTTGAAATCTTAAGAAAAAGAGAGATAGAAAATTACTATTCAAGAGCGGCGATTCAACGAATATTGGGTGATACTTTTATTTTACCTGAAGCATTTGAAATCAATGATTATTCTGATATCAAGGAGGAAATTAAAGTGCATATTCTTGAACCTTCAGGTTTAAATTTTAAAGCCAAGAACAACTTCGCTATTTTTGACGAAATGACAAAAGAGGAATGGTTAGAGTCTGGTGAAATAATCGATGAAAGTACGGATTTAGAAATCATCATTAATAAGATTTTACAAGATTAAACGGCTTATCACCACGGCTAGCAAGATATTAGAAAAAAACAAAACCCCGAAGGAGACTTCGGGGTCACCACAAAAATACATTGTTTTATAGCCCTTACAAAACAACAATGTTTCCCATAAATAAACTGTTCGATGCCTTCTTATGGTCGGCGCTCATGAATACAAGCCAGCACTGCAAACTTTTTCAGCATATAAATAACTTTTCCCCAAGAAAGTTTTATCTTCGATATGACAGGTCCTGTACCTCGACGCTGCAACAAAGGTTAATCACTAATTTTTTACCACAAGTTTCCGAAACTTTCCTGCACCTTAAATTAAAAAATGAAAAAGCCCGGCAAAATAACAGACATCCCAATCGTAACCCTCGACGAAGTCAAGAAATTCGGCGTGCAGGTCGTCAGGTACGATACCGTAGACGAAAGCCATTTTGTCAAGTCGCCGCACAGGGACAAGGATTACCTGTTCGTCTTTGTAAACGAGGGGCACCTTGAATTGTTGGTAGACTTCAAGAGGATATTCATCCCGAGAAAATCCGTCTATTTCATACTACCCGGCCAGATTCACCAGCACATAGGCTCCAGCGTCGATGTCTTTGTAGTCGCCGTCGATTCGCCCCTGGTCAAGAACACCTTTAAGTCGGTATTGCAGGACAGTTGTTTCACGCAAACCCCAACCGAAGTAGACGAACCAAAAGCAAGGCATCTGGAGACTTGCGCCGCACTGCTGTTGGAAATCGTCAAGACGCTCGAAGGCACAAAGCACAGGCAGATCATCAAGCAAGGCATCATCGATGCCATCATCGGCCAGATATCCGAGGAATATGCCCACAAGGGCGCATTGGGCGATGCCAAGGATTCAAGGAATGTCTCGATTACCAAGGATTTCAGGACACTGCTGTTCCGCAAGTACAAGAAAATCAAGAAGCCTTCCGCCTATGCCGATGCCCTGAACATATCCACCGCCTACCTCAACGAGGCCGTCAAGGCAACCTCGGGCTTCACCGTGTCCTACTGGATACAATACATGATAATCGGCGAGGCCAAGCGCCTGCTGTTCTACACCGACAAAAGTGTCAAGCAGATTGCAAGCGAGCTCGGCTTCGACGACTACAACTACTTCAGCCGCATGTTCTCCAAGAATGAGAATATGTCCCCAAACGAATTCCGGAAGAAATACCTCTAATTGTCCATGTTTTCCTGTTTTTAATGCATTGCATCAGGCCGGTGCCGTGACGTCCTTTGCACTATCATTAACTAACATTTAAATCTGATGAAAAGTACAACGATCAAACAGAGCATGAAAAAAGGTGTTTATGCAATCACGCTGGTAATCTCGACGATGACCGGGGGCATAAACGACGCAAATTCCCAAAACGTCAAGAATGTGGTACTCGTCCACGGCGCGTTCGCAGACGGTTCCGGCTACAAGGGAATGTATGAGGAATTAACCAAAAAAGGGTACAACGTAACCATCGTGCAAAACCCACTCACATCATTGGCCGATGATGTCGCGGCGGTCAAGCTCGCACTCGACAAACAGGACGGTCCGGCAATCTTGGCGGGACATTCATGGGGCGGGGCCGTCATAACGCAGGCCGGGAATCATCCTAAAGTGGCCGGTCTCGTCTACATCGCGGCATTCCAGCCCGACAACGGCGAATCTGCCCTGTATTGGTTCCAGACCTTGCCCCCGGCACCCGAAAACGGCGTCCTTCCTCCAGACCAAAACGGCATCGTCTATTATGACAAGGCAAAATACCATTCAGGGTTTTGCGGCGACCTCACAAAAGCAGAATCGGAATTCCTATACGCATCACAGGGTGCATTTTTCGGGGAATGCTTCGCCACAAACATCACCGATGCCGCATGGAGAAGCAAGCCAAGTTTCGGTATCGTAGCTACTGAGGACAAAAGCATCCAGCCCGACATCCAACGCAATATGTACAAGAGGTCAAAAACAAAGGTCACTGAGATTAAGGGAAGCCATGCCGTCTATATCTCCCAGCCTGCTAAAGTCGCAGCCGTGATTATCGAGGCAGCGAAAAGCGTCTCTGCGAAAAAATAACCGCTAAGCAATCTTTACGTCCTGGCCATCTTAAATTGCATGCATGTCAACTTATCTAACTTTAAAGGTCAGGCAGCAAAAAACCCCGAAGTCTCCTTCGGGGTTACCACAAAAAATACATTGTTGCTAGCCCTTACACAACAACAATGTTTCCCATAAATAAACTGTTCGATGCCTTCTTATGGTCGGCACTCACAAACGCCAACCGACAATTTAATTATGGCTATAGAGAATCATAAAGGCGTTAAACGTCGTGATTGAATAAATCTAAAAATGGAATTGCTTGTTCACAGGAAATTTCTTGGCATAAAAAAACCGGAATACTATTCCGGTTATATATTAAAGTGCTGAAATAATTACCCTCTGTACAAAATCGTTTGTGTTGAGGAAAGCTACTTTTTTCTTAAAAATTTCGTCGTTTACGTGCTGACGCAATTTACTGAAACATTCATCTGCAAAAGAATTGGTCACAATATCGACACCTTCGAAATCAAGGTAAACCTTATCGTTCGTCTCGATTTTATCAATAATGGATACACGGACTTCAGCCCCCAAATCTCGCGTACCGAGACTAGAGCCTATCTTTCCGAAGAAGACAGTTGTATCCATGATTATCGACTTTTTGTTTTAAAAACTTACGCAAAGGTATAGCGAATATAGCTAAAAAGCAACACCCCACATATTAAAGTTGTGTTATTCTCGCGCTCCGGCTTCAAACATATCCTCGAACAATTGCTTCTTGTAGTCATAATTTCGGCTCGTAAATTCGGTATAATCGACCGTGACATTGGTATTGATCCTTACGTAAACACTGGTTCCCGGCCAATAGTCGATATCTTTGACCACGGTCTCTTTCTCGCTAACGTTAAGCGACTTGTTGCCCGAAATTATGGTAAGCCAACCTTTATTGAGCTTAACGAAGGTCGAGGTCGCATACAGTCCATGCCCCTGCCCTTTTCCATTGGTCACCCCTTCCTCAATACATTTAAGCATGGCCTCTTCTTCCGAAAAGTTATGCTTTTCATTCAAAGACTGGTGTATCCCAATTCCTGAATCGGAAATGATCAACCGCACTGAGTTAATCGATTCGAAATATTGCGCGGCGACCCACCCCTCCTTTTCCGCCGAATGGTTCAATACATTGTCCAGTATTTCATTGAAGCAATAATCAAGTCCTGTGAATACATTATCATCCATAGAACTTTTTTCCTTTAATACGTTAAGGATATTCTTGAGTACGTCTAACTGGGTCTCTTTTGTATACTTTTGGATTAGGACTGAATTCTTTTCGTCAGCTTGGTCTACATGGAAAGGCAATTGAACTTTGAGGTTCTCAAAAAAATTCATGCTCGCGAGATATTTTACGGGAACAGACTTCTGGTTCGCCAATATTTCGCCCCCAACAGTAAACCCTAATTTTTCCAAATATTTGATGGTGCATAAAAACAACAATGCATAATCCGGATAGATAAAGTCACAATCACCAAAGTCTAAAATAATTTTGGTGTCAGGATGCGCTTTGTATTGGTCAACCAGCGCTTTGCAGGCTGAAACCGTTTTTCTGTGCGATTGGGCTAAATCCTTTGCTGAAATTTTATACTCCATTGCACAAAAACAACAATAATCTTTACTGGCTTTGTGAAGCGTGTTAAATAGTGTTAAAATAAGTGCTTTTGGTTGTAAATTTTGGTGTGGCAATACTCCGTAGATACTTCCTAGATAAGCCGTAGATAAGCCGACCTAAAGCCGACTTTGATTATGTAAAATAGAAAATATTTTTTGGAATGGTTTAGGGATTACCTTCGGTGTTCCCGTTAAAGGGGACTGTCCTGCAAAATGCGCCGTTTGCAACGGCTCCATTTTTTATGGCTTCGCCCTTAAGAAAAGCCTTTGGCCTTTCTACGGCCGTCCCCATAAAAAATGCGCTCCCTAACCGGGAGCGCATTTTACAGCAGAGAGGAAGGGATTCGAACCCTCGATGCCCTTTTGGAGCATACACACTTTCCAGGCGTGCGCCTTCGACCACTCGGCCACCTCTCTAAATCGAGGATGCAAATAACATAAAAAAAGTTCAGTTGGCGAAATTTTGGAAGCCAAATTTTTAAGACAATTCCCCGCGGATCGAGGTTTCGTAAATCGTCTTGAAAACCGCTGGCGCGACTTGTTGCCCGAGCAGGTACATGAGTTTGGTGATGGCGGCTTCGGTGGTGGAATCCTTGCCCGAAATGACGCCAATTTTCTTGAGTGCGGTACTGGTCTCGTATTGCCCCATGCTCACACTGCCACCCGAACATTGGGTCACATTGATCACGTGCAGTCCGTTCTTGATCGCTTTTTTCAAGGCCGAAATGAGCCATTCATCGGTAGGGGCATTGCCCGATCCGTAGGTTTCGAGTACCATGCCCTTGAGGTTCGGCAGGTTGATGATGGCCGACAATACCGCCTCGTTGATACCCGGAAACATCTTGACGATCACGACATTGTCGTCGAGTTCCTTGCGCACGGTAAACGGTTTACCGTTGGCTTTGGCTAAAAACGATTCGTGGTTGATTTTCAAATGCACACCCGATTCGGCTAGTGGCGCATAATTGGGCGAGGCAAATGCATTGAAATGTTCGGCATTGATTTTCGTCGTGCGGTTGCCACGGTAGAGTTTGTATTCGAAGTAGAGGCAGACTTCATTGATCACGGGCTTCCCCTTGTGCTGCAATGACGCAATCTGGATGGCCGTTATGAGATTTTCCTTCGCATCGGTACGCAAGTCGCCGATCGGCAATTGCGAGCCGGTGAACACAACGGGCTTGCCCAGATTTTCGAGCATGAAACTCAAGGCCGAAGCCGAATACGACATCGTATCGGAACCGTGCAGCACCACAAATCCGTCGAACTTTTGGTAATTGTCCTCGATGATCGTCGCGATCTTGACCCATTCCTTTGGGTTCATGTTCGACGAATCGATCGGGTTTTCGAATGAGATCGTCTCGATGTTGCAGTCGAGTTGCTTGAGCTCGGGAATTTTATTGAGGAGTTTGGAAAAGTTGAACGCCTTGAGCGCGCCCGTCTCGAAATCCTTCATCATACCAATGGTTCCGCCGGTATACAGAAGCAGAATGTTGGGCTTAGACTGCATTTTCGTACTTCATTTTATTGATGACCGGATTGGCATACATGGCCAGGAATCCTTGCAACGCGACCGGATTGTCCTCGTCGATGCGCATCTCCAATCGGCGTTCGAAAACCGATTTCTCGTTTTCGGTATAACGGTCGGCAAATTTGTTGGTATTGTGCAGCAAATCGTAGGCGATGTAATTGGTCGGCCACAACTGGTAACTCGACAAAATCGAATCGTCGATGAGCTGCGACAGGGCCTGGATCTGTTTGTTGCTGTTGTCGAATTCTTTTTGGATGCTGTCGATTTCGGTATCGAGGATGTCGCAAACGTGGATGTGGATGCGCTTCTTCTGCCCCATGATTCCGCTGAGCAACGTCATGAAATCCTCGTTCTTTTCCTTGATGTATTTTTCGTTGTTCGCCTCGGCCAGCAGTCGCGGCATCTTTAGCGCATCGGTCGGGTCGTATTCGTACGAAATCGAAACCGGAACGATCTTGAGCTTGCGAAAGTAATCCATCAGGTCGGCCTCATCCGAACCCATCCCAATCATCTTGAGCACGCCCTGCTGGGTCATGTCGTTGCCATCCTTGGTGCGGCCTTCGCGCTGCGCAATCCACACCGAACGGTTTTCGCGCAACAGCAATTGCCCGATGTATTCGCTCATCAACTTGGAACTCGCGAGCAATTCGCGTGGGGACAAACTTCTTTGCACCAGAAAATTGCGGTTCAATTTGGACAACATGAGCAGGAAATTCTTCTTGACCAGGTTGTCGCCGATGGCCGAAGCCGTCATGACCAAACCGTGTTCAAACAGCGAACAGTTGAGCAACGAGGTATCGAGGATGATGTCGCGGTGGTTCGAAATGAACAGATAGGACGTATTGGGCTCGAGCTTTTCAAAACCCGAGGTCGTGAGCCCGTCGGAGCTGCGTTCGAGCACTTTCTGGACCGACCTGTAAATGAAGTTGCACTGGAAATCGCGGATGGAATGCGTACGCTTGAGCTGCTCGGCCCACTGCTCGTCGGGCACGTCGGGAAAAGTAAAATCCATCAGCGCTTTCATCATCGGATGATGGACAATCTTGTGGATCGCGTCGTTTACCTCGGCATCGTAATAAGGACGAATCGCATCGAATCTCTGCATTTCAGGTCTTTTTGGTATGGTATCGACAAAATAACGAAAAGTTATTGAATCTTTTGTTATAAAATTGCAAATACGCAATGCAAAATCACGGTTTTTACAAAAGCCTAAATCCCAAAAACCTGTTTGGAATTTTCGGTCGTCAGCCGCGCGATTTCGGTGACCGGGAGTTGGTAAATCTCCGACAGTTTCTGCGCCACATTGACCACATAGCCGCTTTCGTTGCGCTTGCCGCGGAACGGGACCGGCGCCAGGTAAGGCGCATCGGTCTCAAGCACGAGGTGTTTTAAGTCGATCTGGTGCAAAAACTGGTCGATCTTGCCGTTCTTGAACGTGACCACGCCACCGATGCCGAGTTTCATGCCCAGCGAAATGGCCTGCAATGCCTGCTCATGGGTTCCGGTGAAGCAGTGGAAAATCCCGAACAGTTCGGGCGAACGTTCCGTTTCGAGCACCTCGAAAATCTCATCGAACGCGTCGCGGCAATGGATGTTAATCGGCAATTGGTATTTCTTGGCAAGCTGGATCTGGCGCTTGAAGGCAATTTTCTGGATGTCGAGTGTGGTTTTGTCCCAATACAGATCGATCCCGATTTCGCCCACGGCGTAGAATTTCCGTTTGGCGAGTTCGGTTTCCACGTGCCGCAATTCGGCCTCGAAGGTGTCGGGCTTGACATAGGTGGGATGCAACCCCATCATCAGGAAAATGTTCTCCGGAAATTGCTTTTCCAAATCGTACATCGCATCGGTATAGCCCGAATCGATCGCGGGAATAAAAAAGCGCTTGACGCTTTGGTCGATGGCGCGCAGGATCATCTCGTTTCGGTCATCGGCGAATTCTTCGCTATACAAATGCGTATGGGTGTCGGTCAGGATCATGGGTTTTGGCTTGAGCGGCAAAGGTACGTCTTATTGGCAGAAAAGAAAACCGGCCGCGTAGGGTTTTTAAGCGCCAGACTGTTTACTTTTGTAAGAAAGTAAATCGGACAACCAACCCATTAAACCACAACAGTATGAAACAACGCTACCTTTTCTTTTTATTGTTGATCGGACAACTCGCCCTGGCACAAGACCTGCGATTGTACGAAAACACTTGGTACCTGAGCCAACTGACCCAAAACGGCGCGGACTATTTTCCACCCAGCAACGAAGAAGTCCAGAATGTGCCGTTGTATTTTACCCAAAACATCGAGGGAACGGCCATGGCCTCCAACGTCTGCAATACGGTATTTGGCGTGGCCGAATTCGACGATGCCGAAAGCCTTTGGTATCGGGACTACGCCGTGACGCTGATGATGTGCAACTCGATGAACAACAACAGTTTTGAGGCACAGTACTTTCATTTCTTTACCGGCAATTACCCGAACGATACCTTTACCTACACCATCACCGAAGCCAACCAGGTCCTATCGTTGGTACTGACTTCGCAAAACGGCGACCAGGCTTTTTATTCGAACCAGTTGCTGGCGACCAGGCAATTTGCCCAAAGCAATTTCAGCATCCAGCCGAATCCGGCCAGCGATTACATTGAACTGAAATCGGACAATACCGCCTACAACAACGCGACGGTTGAAGTTTACAATGCACTGGGCGCCAAATGCAAAAGCGAAAAACTTCGGTCGGCCTTGCACCACATGAATGTAGCAGACTTGAGCGCCGGATGGTACGTCATCACTGTAAAATCGGAAACGGAAACCTTTACCGGGAAGTTTCTCAAAAAATAGGCAGGCAGTCCCAACTTTCAGTCGAAATAAATCATACATTCGCAGTAATCGCGCTGTCGGACCAGTGATTTTCTGAAGGCGCGAAACGTTTACTAGCAGTTTCGCATGACATGAAAGACCTTCACGAGATCCTCAAGAAAGAAAAATACCGAAAGATCAAATTCAGGATTACCAAAACGCAGCATTTGCTCATCAGGGCCGAGATCAACGGTGTCAAGGGCAATTTTATCCTCGATACGGGCGCCTCGAACAGTTGCGTCGATTTTTCGGGCGTCGAATTGTTCCACCTCACGGCCGGGCATTCCAAAACCAAGGCGGCGGGCGCCGGTGCCACCGGGATGTTTACGCAACTGGCCAAGGCCAACAAGCTCAAGATCGGGACTTGGAAAGACCATGACTTCAATTTGGTCATTTTCGACCTGTCGCATGTCAACCAGGCCCTGCGCGAATACAAGACCAAGGCGGTACAGGGCATCATTGGCGCCGATGTGCTGCTCAACGGAAGGGCCATCATTGATTATTACAACCATTGTTTGTATTTGAAATAAACCAACATTGCATACTATGAAAAGAAACTACTTTTATTTTTTCATACTGACTTTTTTCTTGCTGTCTCCGCTGCCCATACAGGCACAATGGATGCCTTCTTTTAAATCTGTGAAACAGGATTATTACGCAAGCCGAAGCCTTCCGAAAATGGGAAGGCTTTTTTGTTGGCTTGCAGTAGGGAATCTGAGCGTTGGGCTGTTTTGTAATAAAACCGCTTATGAGAAAAATTTACTTCTTTTTGTTTCTGGCACTCTGCTTTACCCATTTGGCAAATGCCCAGATGGTCGCCGCCTTGGATTACATCTATACATCCACTCCCATCAGTGCCAACGCGATTATAGGCAATGTGTTGTCGAATGATTATTTCAACAATGCGCCCGTTGATGCGTCGCAGGTGATCGTCACGGAAATCGGATCGAATCCCGATGTGCAATTGCTGCCCGACGGTTCGGTCAAAGCACTGCACGACTTTACGCTCGAATCAGGGGCTACCTTTTATTATGAAGTATGCGACATGGCCAATCCGAACAACTGCTCGACCAGTTATTTTGACCTTTGGGTTGTATCGCCGGCGCCGCCATTTGGTCCTGCGCCAACCCTTACGGTGTTAGAGCCGCCTACCTGCAACCATCCGTTTGCGACAATCCAATTGTCTAATTTCCCTTATCCCGCAATCACCACATGGATCGTCTGGCTGGGCAATCAACAAGCCGGATTTGAATATGATGGCTACCAGGAAAACAGTGAAGATGTCATCATTGAAAATGTTCCTGTGGGATTGCTGACCCTATCCGTAGAAGACATTATCGATGGGATTCGCTCCTCGGTGACGCAATTTTACTTGCCCCATCCTTCGTGCGAGCTCAACCTGACTTTCAATGGCACGCTCGTCGACACCAATGCGAACAGCATTACCGATGCGGGCGATGCCATCGACTACCAGTTCACGGTGACCAATGACGGCAGCGTTCCATTGACCAATGTCTATATCGATTCCCCTACACTTACGGTACAGGGCACGGCAATTCCCTTGATGGCTGTAGGTGCCACCGACACAACCTCTTTTACCGCTACCCATGTGCTCACGCAGGATGAAATCCACGCCAATACGGTTGAACACATCGCCACGGTCTATGGCACCGACGGCTCGGTGACCCGAAGCGATTCGTACAACGTCACCACCGCCCTGCAAATTCCTGATGGTTTCAAGATGGTGGTTTTTTTCGATTACAACATGAATGGAATCATGGACAACAATGAACAAGCCCATTCTTCCTATTTCAACATTGGCACTTTTGATTATGAAGTCAACAACGATGGGCAGCTTCACCACATCAGCACTTCAAATACCTCTTTTACGTTTTACGAAACCAACCCCTTGAATACTTATCATTTGTCGTTGAATCTCACCCCGGACTATGCGGCCTATTACCAATCCACAACCGAGTACAACATCACCGTAGCGGCAGGTTCGGGAATCACGACCTATTACTTTCCCGTCTCTTTGATTCCGCATACCGATCTCAAGATTTGGTTGGACGCGCCTTCGTTGGTCCGGCCAGGATTTCCGACAACCCATAAAATACGATACGTCAATATTGGCAATGTCCCCGTTTCTGGCACCATCTCGTATACGCCCGATTCGCGGATGACCATCACCAATACGTCGGTTCCGGTCACTGCGATTCCGGGAGGTTTTACTTTTGCGGTCAACAATTTGTATCCCAACGACACGCAGGAGGTTACCGTTGCTTTGCAGGTTCTGCCGTCTCCTGCCGTCAATATCGGGGATTCGCTTACGTCTACGGCCACCTCGCTCAACCCAAATGCGAGTGCCGTTCAACCGACCCATACCGCGACCAAAGTTCAAGCAGTAAACAGCTCTTACGACCCGAACGACATTACCGAAGCGCGCGGACCGCAAATCCTGCATTCGTCTTTTTCCTCGGCCGATTACCTGACCTACACCATCCGTTTCGAGAATACCGGTAACGCTGAGGCGATCAACATTGAGGTCGACCACCTGCTCGACGGGCTACTCGATGAGAATACTATCCGGGTGCTCGATGCGAGCCACAATTATGTGATGGAACGCGTCGGCAATAATTTGACCTGGACGTTTGGCGGCATCAACCTCGACCCATCGGTGGAAGGCACCGACATCGGGAAAGGTTATATTGTCTTTGAAGTCAAACCCAAGCCGGGTTATGCCGTGGGCGACATCATCCCGGCCAGTGCGAGCATTTATTTCGATTTCAACCCGGCGATTGTCACCGAAACTTTCCACACCGAATTTGTTTCGGCCCTGGCCACCAAGACATTCGAAACCGACGCGGTGAAAGTCTATCCAAATCCTACAAAAAACACACTCCACATTACCCGTAAAAACACCAACATCCAAACCGTGACGGTCACCGACATGCTGGGCAAAACCGTTTTGTCGGCAACGGCAAACCGTCCCGATGTCGCCATTGACTTGGGCGCATTGGCCAAAGGCATGTATCTTGTGAAAATCCGCAGTGGAAACAGCATGCAGACCTTTAAGGTGATCCGTGAGTAATTTAGAATTTGTCCAAAGTGAAGTCACTTATTTTAACTGTCGAAATTATACATATATTTGAGTGTCACCACAAACAAAACCAACAGCACTTTATGAAGAATTTCAACCCTCAACTATTTCTAATAGTCCTTTTTACGGCATGCCTATCGTCCTTAAGCGCCAAAGCCCAAGCATTGGATGCCATCAACGATTATGCGCACCGCACTTTGGGCGATGCCAACGGGATTGTCTACAGCAACGTCCTGTCCAACGACTTCAACGGAACGACCTCACCCGTAGCGCCCAATTTGGTCACGATCACGGTCCTTTCGCAATCGAGTCCGTACGTGAATCTCGTCAACCGAAATGTGGTCACTTCATTTCCCGGCGGGATATTGCAGGCCGGGACTTACACCATCCAGTACCAAATTTGCCGCGTCAACAACCCGTCGATCTGTGACACGGCCATCGCGACCTTGTTCATCAACGATTGTCAGACGACACCCGCACCGCAAATCGCTCTGGTCCCGAATAGTCCTTGTTTGAGCCAAGCCTTCTCTGCAACCGGGCTCCCCGCAGCGGGCTGGATCGCCAAAATCAAGCAAAACGGAAACGCCTACCGCACCCAAACCGGCAGCGGTACCAGTGCAACGCTGAGCACTTTGCCGAGCGGTTCTTATATCGAAGTGGCCGTTGTCGATTTGGCCACGGGTTGCCAATCGCCTTATGTCGGGTTGGAAACACCCAATTATGATTGTGGCATCACCACGGTGATGACCGGCACATTCCAGGATTTCAACAACGATGGCATCGTCAGCCCGGGCGACAAATTCAATTATACCATCCTGCTCACCAACAATATTGGACCAGGCTGGGGCATCGATGATGCGCAACTGACCGGGGGCTTGCCGGCTTCGATTACCTATACGACGACCTTATCGGGCCCTATTCCTCCGGGCGGATCCTATTCGGGTTTTTCCGCGAGTTATACCATCAACCAGGCCGACATCAACCGCGGCTATGTTCATGCCGAATTGGGCATTTATACCTCACACGGCATCCACGATTATTTTGGCAATGCCTCGACCAATACCTGGTTTCCGGTGCTGACACCGACTTCCGCTGTACTTTCGGGCGGCGCTACGATTTGCAATGGGGACAGCGCCAACCTTAGCGTAGCGATCACGGGGGGAACGCCTCCGTTTACGGTCGTGTACAGCGATGGTTCCTCAAATGCAACCGTCTCGAATTACAGCAGCGGCAACCCGATTGCAGTCAACCCTACGGCAAATACCACCTACACCTTGGTATCGGTAACCAGTACCAATGCGACGCCGATTGCCAATCTTTCAGGCACAGCCAACATTAATGTCCAGCAATTGTATCCTTTCTTCGCAGATGCCGATGGCGACGGCTATGGAACCGGCAGTGCTGTCAACCTCTGCGCAGCCGATGCGAATGCCGTTCCGGCAGGGTATTCCCTGATTGGCGGCGATTGTGACGACGACGACAACGACATCAATCCAGAGGCTACCGAAATTTTATACAACGGCATCGATGACAATTGCAGCGGTCAAATGGATGAAGGCCACCAAATTACGACCTCGCTGTTGCCGTCGTTTTGCAACACGACCGTCGCCTCGATGAATACACTGATCGGAATCACGACTTTGGCCCCTGCCGCCGCTTACAATGGCTGGCGGATTAGGTTGACCAATGGAGCCCAGGTGCAAATCATCGAGCGCAATGTCCCGAACTTTTCGCTGGGCCATTTCCCGACTTACAGTTTTGCGACGACTTATACCGTAGAAATTGAACTCAGACGCAACGGCGTTTGGCTCGGCTATTATGGCCCGGCCTGCCAGATTACTTCCCCGGCGGTGGTTTCCAATGGACCCATCGCGCAGATATCGCCTTCGCAATGCGGCATCACCTTGGCGCAAATCAACACTTTGATTGCCACGACCAGTATTGCCGGCGTGACGGGTTACCGTTTCCGCGTGACCAATTTGACCGACACCAGCGGACCGAATGCCGTGCAGACCATTGACCGTACCCAGAATTGGTTCAGCCTTCCGATGCTTACGCGTTACAATTATGGTACGACTTACCGCATCGAGGTGGCACTCAAAATCGGTTCGGGTGTTTTTGGAAATTACGGGACGGCCTGCGAAGTCTCCTCGCCTGCGGTGCCGCAACTCACCAACTGCAATGCAACGGTATCGAACGGGACAAGTTATGTATCGACCAATAGTCTGGGCGGTGTGACGCAATACCGTTTCGAAGTCAAGCGCGCTTCGGACAACGCCACGACCCTGCTCGATAGGAATACTCCTTATTTCATCTTCAATGCGGTGCCAGCGGTTGCCTTTACGGCCGGCGCGCAGTACCATGTCAGGATTGCGGTCATGACCACCGGAACCTGGTCGCCTTATGGGGACGTTTGTACGATTACGGCTCCTGGCTCGGCCGCAAGGCATACAACCGAAGCACAAAACACGATCGCGGCCAAAGCGCATCCGAACCCGTTCAACTCCGGATTCTCATTGGTCACCGATTTGCCGTCCACCGAAAAAGTACAGCTTAAAATTTATGACATGCTGGGCCGTCTCATGGAAACCCAAGAAATCGAAGCTTCAGATTTGCAGTATGCCGTTATAGGCGAACAATATCCGAGCGGGGTGTATAATGTGATCGTCTCGCAAAAAGAGGTGGTCAAGACCATTCGGGTCGTGAAACGATAATTTTAAATAACAGACATAAAAAAATCCCGCTTTTCACGAGCGGGATTTTTTATTTTATATCGATCGGAAATTACAATTCCAATGCTTTCTTCGGATTGTTGTCCATCAACAATTCTGCAGGATTTTCGAGTCCTTCCTTGACGGCTACCAGGAAACCAACCGATTCGCGCCCGTCGATGATGCGGTGGTCGTACGACAACGCAACATACATCATCGGGTGGATTTCTACTTGACCATTGACCGCAATTGGACGCTCGATGATGTTGTGCATCCCGAGGATTCCCGACTGTGGCGGGTTGATGATTGGCGTCGACAACATCGATCCGAAAACACCACCGTTGGAAATGGTAAAGGTTCCGCCGGTCATATCGTCCACGGTGATCTGTCCGTCGCGTGCGCGGATCGCGAGACGCTTGATTTCGGCTTCGATGCCACGGAAAGACAAGCTTTCAGCATTTCTCACGACCGGAACCATCAAGCCTTTCGGTCCTGATACCGCTACGGAAATGTCGCAGAAATCATACGACACTTTCTGGTCACCGTCGATCATCGAATTCACATCCGGGAACAGTTGCAACGCACGTGTTACCGCTTTGGTGAAAAACGACATATAACCGAGTCCGAGTCCGCCGTGCTTGGCTTTGAACGCGTCTTTGTATTCGTTTCTGATTTTGTTGATCGGCGTCATGTTGACTTCGTTGAATGTGGTCAACATCGCCGTTTCGTTTTTCGCAGCGACGAGTCTTTCGGCTACTTTTCTTCTGAGCATCGACAATTTCGTACGCTCTGAACCACGGTTGCCGCCTGTTGGCGTTCCCATCGAGGCCGGTGCATTGACCGCATCGTCTTTGGTGATGCGTCCGCCTTTTCCGGTACCTGAAATGGTTGCCGGATCGACGTTTTTCTCGTCGAGTATTTTTCTGGCTGCCGGCGATGGCGTTCCTGTGGCGTAAGTTGCCGCTGGAGCCGGAGCCGCTTTGGGTTCTTCTTTTTTAGGCTCGGCTTTGGTTGCTTCTGCCTTTGGTTCTTCTTTCTTCGCTTCGGCGGCTGGTGCAGCGCCCGATGGCTTGGCGGCATCGGTGTCGATGAGGCAAACGACCTGGCCTACTTTGACCGCGTCGCCTTCCTCGGCCTTGAGCGTGATGATTCCGGCAGCTTCGGCTGGGAGTTCGAGCGTGGCTTTGTCTGAATCGACTTCGGCGATGGCCTGGTCTTTTTCTACATAATCGCCGTCCTTAACGAGCCATGTTGCGATTTCTACTTCTGTGATTGATTCGCCCGGCGAGGGCACTTTCATTTCGAGAATCATAGATTTTAGTTTTATTGTTCTTGGTTATTCAACGGCCTAGCCCTGATGGAAGCGGCATCCTTTGCGTAGTTTACGAAGCAAAGATACAGCGGAGCAGGTTCCCGGCTCCTAAAGTTAATTAAATAAATTCTTATCAAATACCATCGCAATCGCGGCAGCGTGGCGTTTTTTCGAACGCGCGTAACTTCCGGCCGCCGGTGCGCTGTAAGCCTTGAGGGCCGCGAGACGCAACTTGACTTCGGTGAAATTCATGAGCATGTAACTGTACGCGCCCATGTTGCGCGGCTCTTCCTGCGCCCAAACGTAATCGTCGGCGTTCGGGTAAGACGCGATGATTTCCTTGAGTTGTTCGGTCGGCAATGGGAACAATTGTTCGATGCGAACCAATGCAACGTCGGTGCGTCCGTTGGCTTCGCGTTCGGCCAATAAATCGTAATAGAATTTACCGGTACAGAACACGAGGGTTTTGACCTTTTTCTTGTCGACAGTCGTATCGTCGATCGTTTCCTGGAATTTTCCTTTTGCGAACTCATCGGCGGTGGACACCACGAGCGGATGACGCAGCAAACTTTTCGGCGTGAACACGATGAGCGGTTTGCGGAAGGTCGTTTTCATCTGGCGGCGCAACAAGTGATAGAAGTTGGCCGGGGTCGTACAATTGGCGACGTACATGTTTTCGTTCGCACACATTTGCAGGTAACGCTCCATTCTGGCAGACGAGTGTTCGGCACCTTGGCCTTCGTAACCGTGCGGAAGCAACATCACGAGTCCGTTTTGGTTGTTCCATTTGTCCTCGGCAGCCGAAATATACTGGTCGAGCATGATTTGCGCGCCGTTCGAGAAATCCCCGAACTGGGCTTCCCAGATCGTGAGCGTTTTAGGTGAAGCGAGTGCATAGCCATAATCGAAACCGACTACGCCGTATTCTGACAATAAAGAGTTGTAGATGTGGAATTTGCCTTTGGCTTTCGGAAGCTGTTGGAGCAAAATCACTTCTTCTTCTGAATCTTCGACCTTAACGACGGCGTGACGGTGCGAGAACGTACCGCGTTCTACGTCTTGTCCAGAAATACGCACATCGTAACCTTCGGTCAAGAGTGAGCCGTACGCGAGCAATTCGGCCATGGCCCAGTCGAGTTTGTCGGTATCGAAATACATCGTCTTTCTGTCCGCGATGAGCTTCGTGATTTTGCTGATGAATTTTTTATCCGATGGCAATTCGGTGATGACTTTTGCGATTTCGGTCAGTGCCGCCTTGTCGAAAGTCGTGTCGGTGTGCAGCAACATTTCGGCTTGGTCGGCCTGGTGGAAACCTTGCCATTCGTTTTGCATGAACGGCGTGATGATCGTCAGGTCTTTCTTGCGCGAGGCCTCGAGGTTTTCCTCAAGCACCGCTTTGTATTTGTCTTCCAAACCTTTGACGAAGTTGCCGTCGATGATGCCATCGGCGAGCAATTTTTCGGCGTAAAGGTCGCGTGGATTTTTGTGTTTCGAGATGATCTTGTACAGTTTCGGTTGGGTGAAACGCGGCTCGTCGCCTTCGTTGTGGCCGTATTTACGGTAGCCCAACAGGTCGATGAATACGTCGCTACCGAATTGCATTCTATAGTCCAAAGCAAACAACATTGCGTGAACGACCGCTTCGGTATCGTCGGCGTTGACGTGCAATACCGGTGACAGCGTGACTTTGGCGATGTCGGTACAATAGGTCGATGAACGTGCATCGAGGTAATTGGTCGTAAAACCTACCTGGTTGTTGATCACGATGTGGATCGTTCCGCCCGTTTTGTAACCGTCGAGTTGCGCCATTTGGATGATTTCGTAAACGATTCCCTGACCTGCAACGGCGGCGTCTCCGTGGAGCGCAATCGGCAATACTTTAGAGGCGTCTTCCGGGAAATAACGGTCTTGCTTGGCGCGGGTAATCCCTTCGATCACGGCACCAACGGTTTCGAGGTGCGATGGGTTTGGCGCGAGGTTGATGTTGATCGATTTGCCCGACTTCGTCTTTCTATCCGACGTTAATCCGAGGTGATACTTTACGTCGCCATCGAACAACGCATCGTCGTCATAATCTTTCCCATCGAATTCCGAGAAAATATCCTGGGTATTTTTGCCGAAGATGTTCGCCAGAACGTTGAGACGGCCACGGTGTGCCATTCCCATGACGAATTGTTCTACGCCTTTTTCAGCCGCGGCTTCAATCAAGGCATCGAGTCCCGGAATCAATGATTCGCCGCCTTCGAGCGAGAAACGCTTCTGGCCGACGTATTTGGTGTGGAGGAAATTTTCGAACGAAACCGCCTCGTTGAGTTTTTCTAAAATCTGTTTCTTTTGGTCGTTGTCGAACTTAGGCTGGTTGTCGTTGTACCCGATTTTGTCCTGGATCCATTGGATGACTTCAGGTTTACGGATGTACATGTATTCGACCCCGATCGACTCGCAATAGATTTTATTGAGGTGCCCGAGGATGTCCTTGAGCGTGGTCGGTTCGAGTTTCATGGCTCTTGCCGCGTCGAAAACCGTGTTCAGGTCGGCATCGGACAAACCGTAATTGGCCAAATCCAAAGTAGGCGACCAAATCCTTCTTTCACGCACCGGATTTGTTTTGGTAAACAAGTGGCCACGCGTACGATACGCATCGATCAATTTGAGTACGTTGAATTCCTTTTGCAATTTCTCTGAAATCTGGCTTACATCGGCAGACGAAGCACTGGCGGCCATTTGTTGTGCCGGTGTGCCTACGGGGTATTCGTCGTTGTAAGTGGTGATTCCGAAATCGAAGCCCTGGAGGAAACTTCTCCAGCTCGGCTCGATGCTATCGGGATTCTCTAGATACTGGTGGTATAAATCTTCAAAAAATTCGGTGTGCGCTGCGTTTAAAAAGGAAAACCTGTCCATGATTTAGTTAAAAGTCCTAATGGGTTGAAAAATAGTCCCGCAAAAGTACGACAATTGTGCCACAATTTTAAGTATTTTTAGCATAGATTTATGGTTTAAACTTCAAACTTGCCGCAATGTTTACAAAAGCCTCTTTTTTTGGTTCCTTCAAAACGATTGTCCCTGCATTTTTGCTGCTTTGGAGTTCGGCGGTTTTTTCACAAACCCAGCCAGATTCGATCCGGGCCAAAAGTGATTTTTGGCAGCGGGTACAATTCGGCGGCGGAATCGGCTTGAGCATCGGTTCGGGCTATACCGATATTGCGCTGGCGCCGGGCGCGATCTACAATTTCAACCCCTATGTCGCAGCAGGCGTCGGACTTCAGGGCAGTTACGTGCGCGTCAAGAATGAATACGAATCTTACATTTATGGCGGCAGCTTGATCGGGTTGTTCCGCCCGGTCGAATACGTTCAGCTTTCGTTGGAGCTCGAACAATTGCGCGTCAACACCAGTTTCAGCAATTTTTTCAACCCCGATCCCGCCAACCGCTATCCGGATGACAACTTCTGGAACACGGCCTTGTACATCGGCGCAGGTTATGCGGTCGAAAATGTGACGATCGGCATCCGATACAACCTGTTGTTCGACAGGGACAAGAGCGTGTACAGTGAACCGGTAATGCCTTTCATCCGCGTGTATTTTTGACCATCTGCCCCTTTACTTTTAAATCGTTGTTTTTACAGTAAATTTTTCCACAACCCTTTTGGATTAAGCCAATAAACGTTATATTAGTGCTGGAAAACACATTGATATACAACAACATAAAAGCAATTGCATTCGATTGGCAATCGCATATTCCCATCGCTTATGATCACTCATGCCCTCCAAAGCCAGGTTACTTCAAGGTTTGCCAAGCCGCTAAACATAGGCAGGACATCGTTTCACCTGACAGACAACCGCCCGGAAGCCGTTGCACAGCGAAAATTACAGGACGACATCACCAATACCCGACTTGAAAAAAGTGTCATCCAACGCCGTATTGTCAGCACGCCTATTGCTGCCGGCCCACAAATTTTCATCCGTCGCGGGCGTTCGGGTCCACACAATACGGCTGCAAACAGAATTGCTTTGGCCGCCTTGCGAAACCAACGACTACTCGCGCCAAATCACATAGCGAGAAATGTGAACAATGAATATGAAAACGCCATAGGCGGCGGATTACCGATACCGGCTTGGGTCGCTCCACCCTTGCACATGTCGCATCATATTTCCGACCATACGGTTCAGGATACCGTCGCTACAGCAGCCAACAACGTCAATCTCGGCATGGGAGCCGCCGCATGGGGACCGGTAAACAACATGATTGCCGGCATCGATCCGGCACTTGCCCCGGTTGCGCCTCCTCTTTTATTTATGACTGCTGCCAACCCCGCCCATGCCAATGCCCTCGCAATAGTGGCCGCTTTGGGCGCAGGCCCGATTCCGCACAACCCAGCTTCCCGAGCCACACTTACCAATCTGGCGAGTTCGATTGCCAACAGCCCGATGAACCTTCACCACGGACTGGGCTCGGCCAATATGAGCATCGGCGGCCACGGCGACCCAAACAGCCATGTCAATCCGGTGGCACCTGCGCTGGCCGGGATGCCGGCACTCAACCGGCGACTTTCCTGGCGTTCGAACCAGATGATAAACAACGTTGGTGCAGCGGCGCTCAATTACCGGAGCCACGCAATGGCCATGGCAATGCCTGGCACGGTTGCGAACGCCCAGGCCGGCATGATTCCACCTCCTCCTGCGGGCGCACCCGTTCTGGTGCACAGTTCGGGTTCCAATGCGCATTTCACGACACTTTTGTAGAGCCGCGAACCAAAACGCCATTGTTTGACGGGATAAATCCGGACGCGAAAATTGGTTTTGGGATTCAACCGATAAGAACCTTCGCCGTCTTGGTTCTTTTTGGTCATGAAATGTCTTTGCAAAAGACCTTACCCGGTATCTTTTCAAACAATTTAAGCTCATTTTTTGTGCTTTTGCATTGCTCAAATATGGAAATTATGTAACTTTACATTGAAATCATATAAATTGATGCCGCCCCAATTCGAGACTTTTATTAACAATTTTTTAAGAATCGGCTTATGGAGCAGAAAATTACAATCTTGTATGCAGATGACGATGCCGAGGACTTGATTTTGTTCAAGGAAATTACCGACAAACTCGATTTTGTCGACGTGCATTTGTACCCGAACGGCCAGCAATTATTGGACGCCGCCCAACACGTCACCGACTGTCAACGGCTTATTTTCCTTGACCTCAATATGCCTGTAAAAAACGGATTCGACGTGTTGCAGGAACTCAAAAGACAACCCCAGTGCGCCGGCATCCCGACAATCATCTTGTCGACTTCGAGCGACAGTCGCAACATTTCCCAATCGATGGCACTTGGGGCGAGCATGTACATCACCAAACCGACCGCGTTCAAAACACTCCAGCAAAGCATTGAGTTTGCGATATTCAACGACTGGAAAACGTTTATTCCCTCGGCCAAAAATTTTGTATTGCACCTGGCCTAGTAGTATTTTTCCTTGATGATCTTGAGTTCTTGGTTGACGCTTTTGAGGATTTCCTCGGGCGAAGGTTCTTTGCGGTATTTGACCGAAATACAGAGTTCCGATTCGTCGTTGGACAAGCTGTGCTTGGTCATTACGCCATAGGTGTTCGAGGCAATATTGGTCACGATCGAACCCACCTCGACCAAAACGTTGGTCAAATCCGGAATCCTCGTGCGCAGATCTTCCTCACTCCTTTTGATGATATTGTACAAATCGTTGTGATAATCTTTACTGTTGGCTGCTGCGGTATTAATTGTCACTTTCATGATTTATCCTAAAGTTTTATATCGGTTAAAGTAGGATAAAGTTACTTTCGTGAAAGCCCAGCCGCGTTATCGTTTTAACATTTTTGTTTTTAAAATTTACACCCTGCCGTAACGTTTAGTTTTAAACCGATTGCTTAACTTGCACCATAATCACTGATGCAACAAATTGTGGCTGAACGGCTTTCAGCGTCTAATTAAAAACGGATGAGATGAAAATGACCACCCAAAAAATGGCAACGATATCATTTGTTGCGTTCCTTATCGTTCTTTTGAAATACCTATTGATCAATGAATTGGGGTTCATTCCACCTTACAGCCTCACGCACCGGGCCATCAGTTGGTTTGTAATCCTACCTGTGCTGATAATCGGTTGCAGTTGCTCGGTCGTGGTACTCATTCGCGGCATGCAATCCATCCAAACCCATAGAACGGCGATCTTGCTTTCCATTCCCTTATTGGCATTGACCGTTTATTATCTGTCCTGAGCCATGCGCATCCATTTCCCAAACCACCCGGACAACACGGTCTTTGTGTACCGGCAAGACGAATTATTCTTAAAAATGGAAAGACGGTTCCTGATCGGTTCCAAAAAAACAGGAAAGATCTATACGGGCGATGAGCTGTTGGCCGAAGTATCCGACTTTTTGCTTTCAATCAAAATCCGTCACCAAGCATTGGATACGACCATCAAAATAATATCGAGCAGTCTTTTCCAGACCCGGTTTTCGATTGATGGCGGTTCGATCGTCAAAATAAAGGACAACCCATTTTATTTCGTCAACAAAAAGTACTTTTCAAAAATGTATTGGGACAACAACCTCGTGGCGACCGTCTCGCTGGACAAAGTGTTGGATCCGGACGGCGTGTCGTTGGAAGTAGCGTTTTCAGGAGACATCGAAGAAAAACACCAGCGCTGCCTCATGGTCTGCTACCTGGCCACGGCATTGAATGTAAACATTTGATTGGCCAATCGACCCGCGCGAGGGTTAAAACTTATTGCGGAACCACACTTTCATCCATTCCCTTTTGAGCACGAGGAAAGCGACCTGCTCGGAAAGCGCGACCAAATCGGAGCCGTCGAGTTTCTTGATCTGGTCCTCGGGCACATCGATCACATACAACAGATTGAGGTATTCGGCAAAGCGGTATTGGATCAGGCGGTAAATCTTCTCATGCAACTGCACCTTGAGTTCCTCTGGTTTGGTACTGAGTGGAAAATCGATGGCCTCATTGGCGAGGTTGAAATCCTTGTTGATCTGCTCGATGAGCTTGAGGTACAGGTTTTCGGTCTCGGCTTCGGCCAACAGCGATTCGGTAGTGGAAGGTGCTACAAACATACGGTTGAAATTCTGTTATACTTTGCGGTCCATCAGGTTTTCGCCGAAGGTACGCAACGCCTGCTTCTTGTCCTCTGAAATCTGCATGCGGTTTAGGGTGTCGAAAGCCTTGAGCGTGTATTGTTTGATGGCTTCGCGTGTGGCTTCTGAAGCGCCGGTGGCATTGAAAACAGTCGCCACCGATTGGATCTTCTCGGTGTTGTCGGCCGGTTGGATGGAGTACAAATGCTGCAGTTGTTCGGCCTCGGGTTTTTCGGCAAAAGCCATCGCCTTGAGGTAAAGGTAGGTTTTCTTGTTCTCGATGATGTCGCCACCAATCTGTTTGCCGAAGGTTTCCGGATCACCAAACACATCGAGGTAATCGTCCTGCAATTGGAACGCAATGCCGAGGTACAAACCGAAATCATAAATCAATCGTTTGTTCTCCTCGGAAGTCTCGGCGATGATTGCACCCATCTGCATTGCCGCCCCGACGAGTACGGCGGTTTTGTATTCGATCATCTTGAGGTATTCGGCTATGGTCACGTCCTCGCGGTTTTCGAAATCGACATCCCACTGCTGGCCTTCGCAGACTTCGAGTGCGGTCTTGCTGAACAATTTGGCCAGGTCGCGGAAAATCTCGGGACGGTATTGCTCGAAATATTGGTAGGCCAAAATGAGCATCGCATCACCCGAGAGGATGCCTGTGTTCAAATTCCATTTCTCATGTACGGTTTCCTTGCCGCGGCGCAGCGGCGCATCGTCCATGATGTCGTCGTGTACGAGCGAAAAATTGTGGAATACCTCGACGGCCATCGCAGCCGGGAGCGCTTGTTGGTAATCGCAATCGAATACCTCGGCGGCCATCAGGGTCAAGACCGGACGCATCCTTTTGCCGCCCAATCCCAAAATATAATCGATGGGTTCGTACAGGTTTTGGGGTTGCCTCAGGATGTGCTGCTCCTTGAGATAGGCGATAAAGGCGTCCTGGTATTGCGTAATGGCGAGCATGGAAATAAATTTCGGCTAATTTACAGCATTCGGATTGGATGGCAAACACGGTTCTGGATTCAAATGTTAAAAAATTGTGAATACTTTGGAAACTATTTTGGTATTCAAAGTTTCCAATCTACATTTGCCCCGGAAATTTTAATATTTCCCTAACTGCGAAATGGAAGAAAAAATTATAACCAAAGCCACTGAAATGTTCCTCAAACTGGGATTCAAAAGCGTCACCATGGACGATATTGCGGGTCAGATGGGCATTTCAAAAAAAACGATATATAAATATTTCATTAACAAAGAAGTGCTCATTGAAGAGGCTACGGAAACGATGCACAAGCAATTGCATGTGAAAATCGAAACCATCATGTCTCAGAATCACAATCCGATCCGCGAGAATTTCGAAATCCGCAAGATGTTCAAGAGTATGTTCCAAACCGCCGACACTTCGCCGCTGTACCAACTCAAAAAACACTATCCGCAAATCCATGAAAAAACCATGTGCCGGGAACTCGAGGATTGCTTTTTGTTCCTACGCCAGAACATTGACCGCGGTATCTACCTTGGTTTGTACCGCAAAGACCTCGACATTGAAAACGCCATTAAATTTTATTACATGCTCATTTTTCAGGTCAACGAAAATACCATTTCGGAAAAAGAGACACAGGAACTCGAACTCGCCATTCTAGAATACCACACCCGCGCCATCGCCACCCAAAAGGGCGTCGAAGAATTAGAACGCAACTTAGCCAATTTATAGACAATCCAACAACTTTAATACAATCCATCATCAATGAAATCAACCAGAAGAATAGCACTAATCATGACACTGTGTGTGACGCTGCTGGCCAAGGCACAGGACAAGCCCAAGCAGAGCTACACGTTCAGCCTAGACCAGGCCATTGCGCACGCCATCGAACACAATTATTCGGCAATCAACGCCCAGCGCGACATCACCAAGGCGCAGAAAAAGAAATGGGAAACCACCGCCGCCGGTTTGCCACAGATCAGTGGAAAGCTCGATGTGCAGCATTATTTCGAGTTGCCGATCAGCGTGGCCGACATCAACGGGGACGGCATCAACGAGGAATTCGTCTTCGGAACGCGCAACAGCGCCAATGCCGTGGCCACCTTGAACCAGCTCATTTTCGACGGTTCGTATATCGTGGCCTTGCAGGCTTCGAAGACCTATCTTAAATATTACGAGAATGCCAAGCAGAAATCGAATGTCGATGTACGCGAGATGGTCATCAATGCCTATGGCAACGTTTTGCTGGCCGAGGAAAGCATCGCGATCCTGAACCGCAACAAGACCACGCTCGAGAAAACGCTCAATGACACGCGCGAGACCTTCAAGAATGGCTTGATCGAGGAAGAAAACGTCGAACAGCTCGAAATTACATTGGCCTCGGTCAACTCGAGCCTCAACAATACGACGCGTTTGCTCGACATCGCCTACAAGAACCTCAAGATTACTTTGGGAATCGACCTCAACGACCAACTGACCTTGACCGACAAGCTCGAAAACCTCACGACCAGCAATGTTGACATGGCCTTGGCCAAAGGCGATTTCAATGTGAACAACAACATCGATTATCAGATGGCGCTCAATTTCCAACAGCAACGCCAATTGGAATACAAGCTCGAGCGCAGCAAGGCCCTGCCTTCGCTCAGTGCGTTTGTCAACTATGGTTCTAACGCGTATTCGGCCAAGTTCCCGTTGTTTGATTCCGACCAAAGGTGGTACAATTCGTCCTTGCTCGGCGTGTCGCTCAATGTCCCGATTTTCAGCAGCCTCGCCCGTACGGCGCGTACCCAACAGGCCAAGATTGCGTTCGAGCAGGCATCGACCCAACTCATCGAATCGGAGCAGCGCATCAAATTGCAGTACGAGCAGGCCAAGAGCCAATACGAGTTCAGCATCGAGGAATACGCCACGCAGAAAAACAACCTGCGCCTGGCCGAACGCATCGAAAGGAAACAGCAGGTCAAATTCACCGAAGGGCTTTCGTCGAGCTTTGATTTCAGCGAGGCGCAACGCCAATTGTACACCGCACAGCAAAGCTACCTGCAGTCGATGGTTGACATCATCAACACCAAGGCCGCCTTGGAAAAAGTAACGAACAATTCCAAATAAATCCAACATCAATCACACATAACACATGAGAAAAATAGTTTTATTTACCGCCTTATCCCTACTGCTTGCCGCTTGTTCGAAACAGGACAATGGCAGTGTTGACGCGCTGATCCAGTCGAACAACCTCGAAGGGCTCAAAGCCAAAAGGGCCGCACTTCAGGCCGACATTACCAAGATCGACGAGAAACTCGGCACCTTGGAAAAGAAATCCGACGAAGCACTCGTGAGCGTCCTCAAATTATCGGACACGATTTTCAACCACTTCCTTGAAATCCAAGGAAATGTCGATACCAAGGAAAACCTTGTGATTTACCCGCAGTATTCGGGAACTCTGGTGAGCCTCAATGTCGTAGCCGGACAAAAAGTAACCAAAGGACAGGTCCTGGGCAGGATCGATGACGGCGGTCTGGGCCAACAGGTCGCGCAACTCGAAGCGCAATTGGCTTTGGCCAAAACCACGTACGAAAGACAAAAACGCCTGTGGGACCAAAAGATCGGTTCCGAAATCCAGTACCTACAAGCGCAGACCACGATGGTGAGCCAACAGAAAGCGGTCGCACAAATCAAGGCGCAGTACGCCAAGACGGTCGTTACGGCCCCAATTTCGGGTACGGTCGATGAGATCATCACCGACAAGGGCGAAGTCGTTTCGCCTACACAGGGCATCGTGCGTATCGTCAATTTGTCGAACATGTACATCTCGACTTCGGTTCCGGAATCGTACATCGGCAAACTCAATGTGGGTACGCCGGTGGACATCGAATTGACTTCTTTGGGTAAAAACTATGTGGGCAAGGTGCGCCAGGTGGCCAACAACATCAACCCGAACAACCGTACGTTTGGTATCGAGGTTTCGGTCCCGAACACCGATAAATTGTTGCGTCCGAACCAAGTCGCCAAGCTCAAGGTCATCGACTACACCAATAAAAATACGATCGTCGTTCCGACCAACGTGATCCAACAGGATGCCGAAAACAACAAATTCGTTTTCGTAGCCAACAACATCAACGGCAAAACCGCCACGGCGAAAAAAGCATTGATCAAAGTGGGCCAATCGGCGGGCAACGTCACCGAAATCCTCAGCGGACTCAATGACAACGATGTGATTGTCGTGGAAGGCGCCAACGCGATTTCTGAAGGAATGAAGCTCAATTTCTAAAATAAAGATTGCCGGCCGTTTCCGGATAAATACTCGGGAAACGACCGGCCATCAACCAAAAACCAACAACAATGAGTCACAATAAACACGAATTTGGCATCTCGAGCTGGGCGGTAGACAATCGCGTCACCGTGTACATCTTCACGCTGCTCATCGTCATCACGGGGGTAATTGCCTACATCACGATGCCGCGCGAGGATTTCCCCGAAGTCATCGAAAATAAAATTTACATTTCCTCGGTTTTCCCGGGCAACTCGGCCGAAGACGTCGAGAAACTGATCGTCAAGCCGCTCGAAAAAGAAATCAAGAACATCACCGGCGTCTACAAAATTACCTCGAGCTCGTTCCAGGATTACGGGATGATCGTCGTGGAATTCGACGACGACGTCACGATCGAACAGGCCAAGGAGAAAACAAAAGACAAAGTCGACATCGTCAAGGCCGATACCGATTGGCCGAACCTCGACAACGGCGGAAAAGTGGAACCGAGCGTTTTCGAGCTCAACATTTCGGAAGAAGTGCCGATCTTGAACATCAACCTGCAAGGAAACTACACCACGCAACAGCTCAAGGATTACGGGAAATTGATCCAGGACGATCTCGAAGAAATCGCCGAGGTCAAGAAGGTCGACATCCTCGGGGTGGATGACAAAGAGGTAGAAATCGCCGTCGACATCTTCAAGATGCAGGCCGCGCAGGTTTCGTTCGACGACATCCAGAATGCGGTCAAATACGAAAACATGACGCTTTCGGGCGGTAATTTGATTTCGCAGGGTTCGCGCAACAACATCCGAATCATAGGGGAAATCAAGGATCCGAAGGAACTCGAAGACGTGATTGTCAAATCATACGGTGGAACCGTTTACTTGAAGGACATCGCCACGATCAGTTTCAAGGAAAAGGAAAAAACGACCTATGCGCGCGAAATGGGCAAGGAAGTCGTGATGCTCAACGTCAAGAAACGTTCGAACACCAACATGATTTCGGCCATCGAGCAGGTCAAAGAAAGACTTGAGAAAGCCGAAAGCACCTACCTGCCAAAGGATTTGCAGATCAAACTCACGAGCGACCAATCCTCGCGTGTCGAGCACCAGGTGGATGAATTGTCGAACCACATCATCTTTGGTATCATCCTCGTGATGATCGTGCTCATGTTTACCATGGGACTTCGTAACTCGTTGTTCGTTGGCGCGGCGATTCCGCTCTCGATGCTCATTGCGTTCAGCATTCTGTCGGCTTCTGGACTCACGCTCAACACGATGGTATTATTCGGGCTCGTCATGGGTCTGGGGATGCTCGTGGACGACGGTATTGTGGTCGTCGACAACGTGTTTGCGAATATGAAAAAGGGCATGGACCGATACCACGCCTCGAAGATCGGTATCGGGGAAATCGCCTGGCCGGTTATTTCATCGACGGCGACGACCTTGATGGCGTTCCTGCCGTTCTTGCTTTGGCCTGGAACGATGGGTAAATTCATGAAATATTTCCCGATTACATTGACCGTGACCCTGACCGCATCATTGTTCGTTGCGATGGTCATCAACGCGGCCATGACAGGCGGTTCGATGGACATTGAGGACAAGAACGTCACCAAAAAATCGGCGAAAAGGTACTCGATCATTTTTACTGTTCTCGCCGTCATCTTCGTGATCCTGGGTAACGTATACGACTCGAAAGGCATGCGTGCCATCGGGCATTTGTCGATCATCGCCTTTGTTTTGATGTGGCTGTACCGCATCAAGATTTACCAATGGACACAGGATTTCCAACACGGGTTTTTCCCGAGGATGGAAGAACGTTACAAGCGTTTCCTCAATCGCATCCTGACCGGCGCCACGGCTTGGTGGGCTTTGGTCATCATCATCGGGATGTTGGTTTTGTCTGTAATTTTGGTGGGCGTGTTCCCGAGAAAAGTATTGTTTTTCCCGGACAACATCCCGAACCAGGTCATCGCCTACATCGAATATCCGCAGGGAACCGATATCGAGAAAACCAACAAGGCGACCTTGTTCGTCGAAAAACAATTCATCCAGATCCTCAAGAAATATGTCGACCCGAAAACCGACGAGAATTTCCTCGCCGAATCGATCGTATCGCAGGTCGGTATGGGTGCCGGTAACCCGAACGTCGACGCGGGTTCGCAATCGGAAACACCGTATAAAGGAAAAGTATATGTCAATTTCCGTGAGTTCAAATTCAGACGCGGTTTCAGTACCGCCGATGTACTCGAGGAAATCCGCGCCAAGGTCAAAGGCATTCCGGGCGCTTCGGTTACGGTAGAAAAAGATGCTGCCGGTCCGCCAGCGGGTTACCCGATCAGTATCGAGCTGACCGGTATGGATTATGACGACATGCTCAAGGAAGCGAGCAAGATGATCGCGTTCATCAACTCGAAAAACATTCCAGGGATTGAACGCCTCAATGTAGACGTGAACCGCGACAGTCCGGAGCTTGAAGTCAAGGTGGATCGTGTGAACGCAGGAAGTTTGGGCGTTTCGACAGGCCAACTCGGATTCAACCTGCGCCGTTCGTTGTATGGCCAGGAAATCTCGACCTATAAGGAAGGCGACGACGATTACAACATCGTCATGCGTATGCAGGAAGACCAGCGCAAGAACGAAAGCGTGTTGTTCAACCAATCGCTGACCTTCCGCAACCAGAACAACGGCCAGATTGTACAGGTGCCGATTTCAGGGGTTTCGACCACCGAAAAAACCAATACGTACAGTCAGATCAAACGCAAGAACCAAAAGCGTATCCTGACGATTTACTCGAACGTACTGACCGGTTACAACGGGGACGAGATCACCAAACAGATTGCCACCGATTTGACCAACTATAAAATGCCAAACGGCATCACCTATGGCTTCTCGGGCGTTCAGGAAGAACAGGGCAAAAACCAAAGTTTCTTGATGTATGCCTTGTTCCTCGCACTGGCGGGCATCATGATCATCATCGTGTTGCAGTTCAACTCGGTGTCGAAAACCGTCGTGATCTTGTTTACGGTATTGCTCAGTTTCTCGGGGGTTTTCTACGGCTATGTCATCGCGAACATGGACTTCGTGATCCTGATGACGATGATGGGAATCATCTCGCTCGCGGGGATTGTCGTCAAGAACGGTATCGTATTGATGGACTTCTTCGTACTCTTGCTCGATGCGAAAGTGCATGAAAAAGATGTCAAGTCGCACGATGATTTGACGCTGGACGAGATCAAGGAAGTCATCATCGAATCGGGGAAATCGCGTTTGCGTCCGGTATTGCTCACGGCACTCACTGCGGTTCTCGGACTCATTCCGCTCGCGATCGGACTCAACTTCGACTTCTTCTCGCTGATCACCGATTTGAACCCACACGTATTCATCGGTGGGGACAACGTGATCTTCTGGGGACCATTGGCCTGGACGATCATCTTTGGACTCACCTATGCGACCGTACTCACGCTCGTGATGGTTCCAGTGATGTTTTTCCTCGTCAAACGCACCAAATACTGGTTGCGCGGTGACCGCCACACGTCTAAAGACACCGAAGTCATTTCGGAATAATACAGTTTAACTTCTTCAAACCCGTTCCAAAAGAGCGGGTTTTTTTATGCACTTTCTTACCATAAAATTTCAGGGCTGTGCTTTTTTGGCGTTAAAAAATTGCCGAATCCGCAGCTAAACGATTCGAATATGTTTTTATTTAGAATAATTAAAAATAGACTTGCACGGCTTATATTCAGGGGGTAATTTTGCAGCGAATAAAAACCAAATCTCATTTTTATGCACAAGAATATCCTTGCCGTCCTGATGACCTTGTTTTTCAGCGTCGGTGCATTTGCCCAGCAAACCGCTACGATCAAAGGAAAAATTACCTTGCCTTCCAATGAACACGCCGACAATGTTTCGGTGGCCCTCAAAGGCAGCTCGATTGGAACCGTAACCGACGCCTCTGGCGATTACGAAATCAAAAACCTCAAACCCGGAAATTACCTCTTGCGGGTTTCGCTTGTGGGTTATGAAACCAAAGAAAAAAACCTCACGCTCAAAGCCGGAGAGGAATTAATTGCCAATTTCACGCTCACTGCCAACGCCGAGCAAATCGGGGAAGTCAACGTCAATGGCAAGAATACCTTTGCACGCAAGGAAAGTCGCAGCGTTTCGAAAATGCCGCTCAAGAATATTGAAAACCCCCAAGTCTACACCACCATCAGCAACGAATTGCTCAAGGAGCAGGTCATCACCAATTTCGACGATGCGCTCAAGAATGCGCCCGGCATCACCCAATTGTGGGAATCAACCGGACGCGGTGGCGACGGCGCAGGGTATTTCTCGTTGCGCGGTTTTGCGGTACAGCCGACGATGATCAATGGTTTGCCAGGTTTGACCAACGGCGCACCGGATCCGGCCAACATCGAGCGCATCGAAGTCATCAAAGGGCCATCGGGGACCTTGTATGGCAGCAGCCTGATTTCGTATGGCGGGCTCATCAACATCACGACCAAGAAACCCTACAGTACTTTG
The DNA here is from genome assembly GCF_047602195.1 of Flavobacterium sp. Lineage (GTDB taxonomy): Bacteria > Bacteroidota > Bacteroidia > Flavobacteriales > Flavobacteriaceae > Flavobacterium. Next base: position 608,249 of record NZ_JASGHW010000004.1, on the reverse strand, counting down.
GGCGGTGAACTTTCTTACACGACCGGAAGTTACGGACTCAACCGTGTGACGGCCGACATCAATACGCCGCTGAGCAAAGAGGAGAAAATCAATTTCCGACTCAATACGGCTTACCATACGCAAAACAGTTTCCAGGATGCCGGTTTCAGGAAATCGTTCTTCTTCGCGCCTTCGTTGTCTTATGAAGTCAACGACCGCTTGTCATTTCTCGTAAACACTGAGTTCATGCAATCCGAAGGAACAAATCCGACCATGTTGTTCTTCGATAGAAATGCGCCACTGCGTGTACACAATTTCAAGGAATTTGCCTACGATTACAAGCGATCATACACGAGCAACGACATCACGATTGAAACACCGACTTTCAACTTGCAGGCACAGATGAACTACAAATTGTCGGACAACTGGACTTCGCAGACCGCGGTTTCAAGAGGCTCTGCCCAATCGAAAGGATTGTATTCGTATTTGTATGAAAGCAGCCAATACTACCCAGGTTTGACCGAAGGCGTGGTCATGGGCCGCTACATGAGCCACCAAAACGTAACCACTTTGACGACCGATATCCAACAGAATTTTATCGGGGATTTCAAGATCGGCTCGTTGCGCAACCGGATGGTCGTGGGTGTGGATTATTTCACCCGAAATGTCACTGACAACAGCACCGGTTACAGCGGAAACGGTTCGATCTACATCGGAAGCGCTACCGTGGAGAACGTCAACAATTCGGTTTTCGGCATCACCGATCCGGCCTTGTACATCACCACGGGCGACAGCGGCATCTTGTCGGAAACCGCCACCGAAACGATTTTGGCCACTTCACCGGTCAACAATTACAAAACCAAGGAAGAAGTCTACAGCGCCTATGTTTCGGATGTGATCAATTTTACGCCTTCGCTCTCGGCCATGGCGAGTTTGCGCATCGACCGTTTTATCAACAGCGGCGACATCTCTACCGAATCGGACGATTACAACCAGACGGCTTTTTCACCGAAATTCGGTTTGGTCTACCAGCCGATCCTCGACAAGGTATCGGTTTTTGCCAACTACATGAACGGTTTTGTGAACGTAGCCCCGGGCAGCGACCGCATCAACGGCATCCAAGTTCCGAGAACCTACAATCCTGAAAAAGCCAACCAGTTTGAGTTCGGGACTAAGCTCAATTTGCTCAACGATAAATTGACCGCGAGTATCAGTTATTATGACACCAAAGTAGACAACACGGTCTATTCGATCCAATTGCCTTACGTTCCGACCGATGAAAACCCAACACCACCGGCCGGTTATGTCCCGGATGAAGTGTCGTTCCAAAGCGGGGCGCAGCACAACAAAGGTTTCGAGACCGAAATCGTCGCCAACCCGATCAACGGCCTCAACATCGTGGCCGGATACAGCTACAGCAACAGCCGATTGACCGAAGGCGATCCTGATTTCGTAGGGAAAAGACCTGAAAGTGCTGGACCGCGAAACCTCGCCAACCTTTGGGTGAGCTACAAATTCACCGTTGGAAAACTCAACGGACTCGGACTCGGATTCGGTGGGAACTATGCGAGCGAAAACAAGATCATGAACCGCAACTTGGCCGGAGCCTTCACGATCCCAGATTACACGGTCATCAACGCGACGGCGTTCTACGGCATCCGCAACTATTTGCTGTCGTTCAAGCTCGACAATATTGCGAACCGCGAATACTACAACGGCTGGTCTACGGTTACGCCGCAGCAAGCCCGGACCTTCGCGGCCAGTTTTACCTATAAGTTCTAATGACGTTTAAAAAAATCATCAGGGATTTGCACAAATGGCTCGGACTCACCTCCGGGCTTATTGTGTTTATCGTGAGTATCACCGGTTGCCTTTTCTGTTTCCACGACGAGATCAAGGACATCACGCGCAAGGAAATCCGTTTTGTCGAAAACACCGGCAAACCATATTTGCCGCCTTCGGTCTTGCGCGAGAAAGCGCTCAAGGTGATTCCAAACGGGAAATCGGGGCTCGTATTTTATGTAAGTCCGAACCGTTCCGCTGTAGTCTACACCTACAACGACAAAGGCAATTTCTATGTGTTCCTGAATCCGTACACGGGTAAAATCTTGTTCATCGAAGACCCGACGACCGATTTCTTCATCATCGTCGAATACATCCATTTGTATCTGCTGCTGCCGGATTACATCGGCAAACACATCGTTGGGGTATCGACCTTGATTTTCATCTTCATGATGATTTCGGGCATCATCCAATGGTGGCCCAAGAAACGTTCCGATTTGAAGAAAAGGCTCGCCGTGAAATGGTCGGCCAAATGGCGCCGTGTCAATTATGACTGGCACAACATTTCGGGTTTTTATATTGCCATAGTCGCAACGATTATCGCCATTACTGGATTGACGTTTACGTATGACTGGGTGGGCGAAGGGCTTTATTATTCGTTCAATTTGGGCCAAGGCGACAAGACGAAAGAGACCCAGCATCCGGTCATCGACACGACAGCTTTTGCCGCCAACAAAGTGACCGCAGCGGATAAGGCTTTTTTATTCACGCAGAAAAAACACCCCAAACACGAGATGTTCTACGCGGTATTCCCCGAACATAAAAAAGACCCGGTAGAAACGGGCGCTTATCCGTATGCGCTGCGTTTCGACCACCAGAGCAATTACCATTTTCATCCCGAAACCGGAAAACTGCTCACCGCCGAACCGTACGAACACAAAACGCTCGGTTTGAAAGTCAATGAGATGAGCTATGGCATCCACACCGGGCAAATCCTTGACCTGCCAGGCAAGATCATCGCGTTCATCGCGAGTTTGATTGCGGCGGCTTTGCCGGTGACCGGATTTGTGATTTGGTACGGAAGACGCAACAAGAAGAAACCGTCACAAAAAACATTGAAAGTGAAGGCTAAATAAAAAATCGCCACGAATGCACGAATTATTAGTAAGAATTCGTGCATTCGTGGCCAAAAAAAAGCCCGCTCCAAAGGGCGGGCTTTCCTATTTAAAATGCTTTGTTTACTTAATTGCGGTTCGCCAAAGCTTCCTGTTTCCAGTTCTTCACCGATTCGATTTTGTTGTTGCTGTAATTCACTTCGGCCAGGTTGCTCTCGCTAAAGAAAATCCATTTGCCGGTTTTCTCGCCGTTGCTGTACTCACCTACCGATTTTTTATTGCCTTTGGCGTCATAGGCTACCCATTGTCCTTCGAGTTTACCATCTTTGAAAAAACCAGTTTGTTGCACCTGCCCATTTTCAAAATAATACGTCGCTTTGACGAGGTTGCCGTAGGCTTCCAATTTTGGTTCTGATGTTATATTTTGAGCCGAAATCATTCCTGAAACCAGCATCGCTCCAATGATCATGTACTTTTTCATAATGTCGTAGGTTTTAATTGTTTAATAATTCCATAACAAATGTAGCGATGAATTTACAATTAAAAAACTTTTGCTTAACAATTTGGTAACATAGCATGAAAACTTAACATTGGAAATTTAAAAAAACGTCGGTAAGCCTTAGCTGTCGGGCGTTGCCGCGTTTGGAACGAAAATCGTTAAAATCAGGTTTTTGCAACGCGGCCGGGTCGTTCGCTGTAGTTTTTGCCTGAAAAACGGTAAAAGGCTGCCCCGAAACTTCGGAGGCTACCGCTAATGCAGCAACGTATCGAGTTGCTTTTGCAATTCAGGATTGGAAGGGCGATTGGCATGGGTTTCAACAATAATACCGTTGGGGTCAATCAACACATAACGCGGCAACGTCAAAAGACCATAAGCTTTCATAAAATCAGATTGTTCCGCTTGATCGGCGATAAGATGAACTCCACTAAGTTTTTTGTCAGAAACCATTCGTTCCCATTTTTGAATATCGCTTTCTTTATCGACTGAAATACGCAAGAAGACAATGTTGTTATCCCGATATTTTTCTTCCAACGTTTCTAAATAGGTAAATTCCTTTATACACCAACTGCACCAAGTGGCCCAAATGTCAATGTAAACATACTTGCCGGTAAAATCCTCCAGTTTCGTTATACCGCCATTATGATTTCTGTAAGCAAACAAAGGCGATTTTTCTCCTTTGACTGTTGTGGTATTTTTAATCGGTTCATAAATTTTATCCAGATTTTCAAGTACTCTTTTTTCTAATTGATCAATATAGTCCAGCAAAACATCATCAAAGATTTCTTGGCTTAGTTTGGTTTGAATTTTTGTTGCGTGCTCCTCACGCATTTTTAAAAAACCCTTGTAATCTCCCGTGGGCTGAAATCGTGCCTGTTCGATATTGAAAGTCTCATTCTCTAAAATTTGCCATACCAAAAAATTGTTTTCCTTCTCCCCTTTTCCCGTATATTTTAACGTCTTTATAAAGTGTTTGCCATCAATCATCAGTGACAAATCGAATCCTTTTGCAAAATAAATTTCGATCCAATCAGAACCGTCTTCCAAATAATAAATTCCGGGGATCAAATCGAATTTTGCTTTGTAATTGCCATCTTTTGACCGAAGCACTTTACGGAACGATTTATTCATATTGGAAATTTCAATCGAATCACTGTTCGGATTTTCGATATGGACTTTCAATTTCACGGAAACTGTTTGCGCCGAAACGGCAAAGGACAAAAGGAAAAGCAACAGTATTTTCTGCATTTGACGATTGATTGGTTGCGTAAATATAACCGTAATTTAGAAACGAATAACGCCAAGCGGAATCGGGTTGCGCTAGCGATGGAAGCGGCATCCTTTTGCGAAGCCTGCGGAGTAAAAGATAGAGCGGACAGCGCGGGCTGAAAGCAGCGCCATAAAAACAAAACCAATCCCTAGATTATTCACAATTATCAATTAAATTTGCACCCATAAATTTTTCACGATGTACAGAAGTCACCATTGCGGCCAACTCACCGCCGCGCATATCAATCAGGAAGTTACCCTCGCCGGCTGGGTACAAAAATCACGCGACAAAGGTTTCATGAACTGGGTCGATTTGCGCGACCGTTATGGCATCACGCAATTGGTTTTTGACGAAAGCCGTACCGACAAGGCCGTGTTTGAAAAGGCCAAGACGCTCGGGCGCGAATTCGTGATCCAGGCCAAAGGCATCGTGATTGAACGCGAATCCAAGAACCCAAATATGCCGACGGGCGAAATCGAGCTTTTGGTGACCGAACTCAACATCCTCAACGCCGCGCTCACACCGCCGTTTACAATTGAGGACGACACCGATGGCGGCGAGGAAACGCGTATGAAATTCCGTTACCTCGATATTAGAAGGAATCCGGTCAAGAATGCCTTGTTGTGGCGTCATAAAGTGGCGATGGAAGTGCGTAATTATTTGTCGAAACAGGATTTCTGTGAGGTAGAAACGCCTTACCTGATCAAATCGACACCCGAAGGCGCACGCGATTTTATCGTGCCGAGTCGCATGAACCAAGGCCAATTTTACGCCTTGCCGCAATCGCCGCAAACCTTCAAGCAATTGCTCATGGTGGGCGGAATGGACAAATATTTCCAGATCGTGAAATGTTTCCGCGATGAGGATTTGCGCGCCGACCGTCAGCCTGAATTCACGCAGATCGACTGCGAGATGGCGTTCATCGAACAGGAAGACATCCTCGAAATGTTTGAAGGTTTGACGCGTCATTTGCTCAAAGAACTCAAAGGCATCGAGGTTGAGAAATTCCCAAGAATGACCTATGACCATGCGATGAAAACCTATGGAAACGACAAGCCGGACATCCGTTTTGGGATGGAATTCGGCGAACTCAATACGGTGGCCCAGCACAAAGATTTCGGTGTGTTCAATTCGGCCGAACTCGTTGTGGGCATCGCCGCACCGAAATGTGGCGAGATGACGCGCAAGGAAATCGATGCGCTGATCGAATGGGTCAAGCGTCCGCAGATCGGCGCCAGCGGAATGGTGTATGTGAAATGCAACGAAGACGGTACGTATAAATCGTCGGTCGATAAATTCTACGACCAGGACGATCTCAAAAAATGGGCGGAAGCCACAGGCGCGAAAGCCGGAGACATGATTTTCGTGCTTTCGGGTCCGGAGCACAAAACCAGAACACAGCTTTCGGCTTTGCGTATGGAACTTGCGACGCGTCTCGGCCTGAGAAACCCAGACGAATTCGCTCCGCTTTGGGTAGTGGATTTTCCATTGCTCGAACTCGACGAGGAAAGCGGCAGATGGCATGCGATGCACCATCCGTTTACTTCGCCTAAACCGGAAGACATGGACTTGTTGGCCACCGACCCGGGGAAAGTACGCGCCAATGCGTATGACATGGTCTTGAATGGCAACGAAATCGGCGGTGGATCGATCCGTATCCACGACAAGGCGACGCAGCAATTGATGTTCAAATATTTGGGCTTTTCGGAAGAAGAAGCCAAGAACCAGTTCGGCTTCCTGATGGATGCGTTCCAATACGGTGCGCCGCCGCACGGTGGTTTGGCCTTCGGACTCGACCGATTGGTGGCGATTTTGGGCGGACAGGAAACGATTCGTGACTTTATTGCGTTCCCGAAAAACAATTCGGGGCGTGATGTGATGATTGACGCGCCTTCGGCCATTGATGAAAATCAATTAAAAGAATTGAGCATCAAGCTGAATCTGTGATAATTTTTTGCAGGAAATGTGATAAAAAAACGGGAAATTAATAATTTTTAGATTTTTTTAACAACCGCGCATTGTCATGTCAGTTTAAAGTTTACATTTGTAGCATTATAAATTATTATTACAATTACAATGCGTACAGGTACAGTAAAATTTTTCAATGAATCTAAAGGCTACGGATTCATTACAGACGAAGAAACAGGAAAAGACATCTTCGTTCACGCTTCAGGAATCAAAGTGGAGGAAATCCGCGAAGGAGACCGTGTAAGCTATGAAGAGGAAGAAGGAAGAAAAGGAAAAGTGGCTGCTCAGGTGGTCATCCTTGAAAACTAAAATATAGACTTATTTTTGTTGCCTGGAAAAAGCAAGGCGCTCCGCAAAACGGGGCGCTTTTTTTTGCACTAAATTTTGCGATTGTGCTGTTCTGCTGAAAATTATCCAACAGATTTCGGGTTTGTTAAAAAATACCACCGCAAAACCATCTTATTTATAATCAATAAAAATTAGGAATTTACAACGTTGTAGTGCCCATGAAATTATAAAATTTCGTTGCTATTTAATTCTGTAAACTTATCTTTGTGGTTCAAATTTAATCCAGATTTACCACGATATGCAAACGAATCAATTAGATTACCTACCGATTGTCATGCAAATGGGACTCGCGGTCGGATTTGTGGTCATGACCATCATTGTTTCTTCCTTCCTCGGACCCAAAAGAAACTCCAAAAACAAAGACAAATCGTTTGAGTGCGGGATCGAATCGGTCGGTAACGCGCGTATTCCGTTTTCGGTCAAATACTTCCTCGTCGCCATCCTGTTCGTGTTGTTTGACGTAGAGGTGATTTTCATGTATCCATGGGCGGTCAATTTCCGCGAAATGGGCATCGAAGGCTTACTCAAAATGGGCATATTTATCATTTTGCTGCTCGTCGGTTTCTTCTATGTGATGAAGAAAAAAGGACTCGAGTGGGAATAAAATTCTAAGAAATGAGCGACTCTAAAATAAATACCAACGCACCCGCTCCGGAAGGCTATTCCGGTGAAGGTTTTTTTGCAACGAAATTAAGCGATGTAGTCGGACTCGCACGTGCCAATTCGCTTTGGCCGTTGCCGTTTGCGACTTCTTGCTGCGGAATTGAATTCATGGCCACGATGGCTTCGCATTACGATGTGGCGCGTTTCGGATCGGAGCGTATGAGTTTCTCGCCGCGCCAGGCCGACATGCTTTTGGTCATGGGAACGATTGCCAAGAAAATGGCGCCGATCCTGCGCCAGGTTTACGAACAGATGGCCGAACCGCGCTGGGTAATCTCGGTGGGGGCCTGCGCCTGTTCGGGCGGCATCTTCGACACCTATTCGGTTTTGCAGGGCATCGACAAGGTCATTCCGGTAGACGTTTACGTACCGGGCTGCCCGCCAAGACCCGAGCAGATCCTCGACGGCATCATGCGTTTGCAGGACATGGTCAAATCGGAATCGGTTCGCCGTAGAAGCTCGCCAGAATACACAGAATTGTTGGCATCCTATAACATCAAGTAAATCACATGGCTTTAGAAAATTCGGTTATACAGCACACGCTTACAGACCAATTCGGTTCTGCGGTCAGCGATTTCCAACAGATACACGACATCCTTACTTTTGAGGTGGAATCGACTTCCATTTCAGAAGTAATGCTTTTTTTACGCGACAACGCCACGCTGCGTTTCAACTTTCTCACGACGCTTTGCGGCATGCATTTTCCCGATGCGGAAAAGGACCGCCAATTCGCCGTGGTGTACCACATGCACAATTGGATCGACAATGTACGCATCCGCATCAAGTGCTACCTGTCGGCGCCCGAACCCGAAATCGATTCGGTAACCGATTTGTTCCGCAGCGCCAACTGGCAGGAACGCGAAACCTATGATTTCTTCGGAATCGTTTTCAAGGGCCATCCGCAATTGAAACGCATTTTGAACATGGACGAAATGGTGTCGTTCCCGCTGCGCAAGGAATTCCCGCTCGAAGACGGCGGACGCACCGACAAAGACGACCGTTTCTTCGGCCGTACCACAGATAATTGCTAATGAAGTCAACAATATAGAGTATGTCAGACTTATTATTACCACCGGAACTGCGCTACGCAGGCATCATCGAAGCCAGGAAAAATGAGGATGGAAGCGAACTTTCAATCCTGAACCTTGGCCCGACGCACCCGGCCACACACGGGATTTTCCAGAACATCCTCTTGATGGACGGCGAACGCATCCTGGACGGCGAAGGTACCGTGGGTTACATCCACCGCGCCTTTGAAAAAATTGCAGAAAACAGGCCATTCTACCAAATCACCCCACTCACCGACCGCATGAATTACTGCTCGGCGCCCATCAACAATATGGGTTGGTGGATGACCGTGGAAAAAGCCTTGGGCATAGAAGTCCCGAAAAGGGCACAATACTTACGTGTAATCGTGATGGAATTGGCGCGTATCGCCGACCACATCATCTGTAACTCGGTTTTGGCGGTCGATACGGGCGCCTTGACCGGATTCCTTTACGTATTCCAGTACCGCGAGAAGATTTACGAGATCTATGAGGAAATCTGTGGTGCGCGTTTGACGACAAACATGGGAAGATTGGGCGGTTTCGAAAGAGAATGGAGCCCACTCGCCTTCGAGAAACTCAACAAATTGCTTGAGGAATTCCCGCCGATCTGGAAGGATTTCGAAAGCCTGCTCACGAGAAACCGTATTTTCATGGACCGTACGATTAACGTCGGGCCAATCTCAGCCGAGAAAGCGATCAGCTACGGATTTACGGGTCCGAACCTGCGCGCGGCCGGCATCGATTATGACATCCGCATCATGCAGCCGTATTCTTCTTATGAAGATTTCGAGTTTGAAGTACCCGTTGGAAAATCGGGCGATACCTACGACCGTTTCTGCGTACGCAACGAAGAAGTTTGGCAAAGCCTGAGCATCATCCGCCAAGCACTCGCCAAATTGCCCGAAGGGCCGTACCACGCTGATGTGCCGGATTATTATTTGCCACCCAAAGAAGACGTGTACCACAACATGGAAGCGCTCATCTACCACTTTAAGATCATCATGGGAGAAGTCCCGGTTCCGGTCACCGAAGTCTACCACGCGGTAGAAGGCGGCAACGGCGAACTCGGATTTTACTTGACAACCGACGGAAGCCGTACGCCTTACCGCTTGCATTTCCGCCGCCCGTGCTTTATTTATTACCAGGCGTTCAACGACATGGTCAAGGGCCAGATGCTTTCCGATGCGATCGCGACCCTTTCGAGCCTCAACGTGATCGCCGGCGAATTAGACGCTTAAATTATTTATGATTTTAGATTTTAGATTGATGAATTTAAAGAACGACCGCTCCTAAAACATTCAAAATCTGAAATCTGCAATCTAAAATTTGAAATTAAAATGAAACAGTCACACGATATCAAACAAACCATCAACATGACGCCCGAACTGATGGCGCGCATCGAGGAATTGCTGAGCCACTATCCGGCCGACAAGCGCAAATCGGCGTTGTTGCCCATTTTGCACGACGTTCAGGATGCGCACGACAACTGGCTTTCGATTGAGTTGATGGACAAGGTGGCCGAGATCATCGGCATCCAACCGATCGAAGTGTATGAAGTGGTTACTTTCTATACGATGTACAACCAACGCCCAATCGGCAAATACATGTTCGAATTCTGCCAGACTTCGTGCTGTGCGACACGCGGCGTCGAAGATTTGATGGATTACACCTGCAACAAGCTCGGTGTAAAAGTCGGCGAACCCACTCCGGACGGCATGTTCGAAGTACGCGGCGTGGAATGCCTCGGTGCCTGCGGTTACGCCCCGATGATGCAATTGGGTGACGAATTCAAGGAGCACCTGACCAAGGAAAAGATCGACCAGTTGATCCAGGACTGCAAAGACGGAAAAATAAACTTACACTATAAAGTCAATGGGTAAGCAACTATTATTAGAAAAAATCAACGTTCCAGGCATCAAGACCTATGAAGTGTACCGCAAAGAAGGCGGTTATGCTTCGGTGGAGAAAGCCTTAAAAACGATGACGCCCGACGAAGTCGTGAGCCAAGTCAAGGATTCACAGCTCAAAGGCCGTGGCGGCGCGGGTTTCCCGATGGGAATGAAATGGAGTTTCATCGACAAGAAATCGGGCAAGCCGAGACATTTGGTGTGCAACGCCGATGAATCGGAGCCAGGCACGTTCAAGGACCGTTATTTAATGGAATACATTCCGCATCTACTCATCGAAGGAATGATTACGGCGAGCTACGCTCTGGAGGCGAACCTGTCGTACATCTACATCCGCGGTGAATACATGTGGGTTTTCAAGATATTGGAACACGCCATCAAGGAAGCGTATGCTGCGGGCTGGCTCGGAAAAAACATCCTCGGGACCGGTTATGATTTGGACTTGTACGTTCACGTCGGTGCGGGCGCTTACATCTGCGGCGAAGAAACCGCACTGATCGAATCGCTCGAAGGCAAACGCGGCAATCCAAGGATCAAACCGCCATTCCCGGCAATCTCCGGTTTGTGGCAAAATCCAACCGTGGTCAACAATGTCGAATCGATTTCGGCTGTGCCATGGATTGTGATGAATTCGGGTGCCGAATATGCCAAGATCGGAACCGAAAAATCAACCGGAACCAAATTGATCTCGGCTTCGGGACACATTAAAAAACCGGGGGTTTACGAAATCGAGCTCGGGATTTCGGTGTATGATTTCATCAACTCCGATGAATATTGCGGCGGGATGATCGACGACCGACCGCTCAAAGGACTCGTTCCCGGAGGTTCATCGGTACCGATTTTACCCGCACACTTAATTTACAAAACCGCGAACGGCGAAGACCGTTTGATGTCATATGAATCGATGTCCGACGGCGGATTTGCTTCGGGCTCGATGATCGGATCCGGTGGATTCATCGTCTACAACGACACGACCTGTATCGTTCGCAACACCTGGAATTTCTCACGCTTTTACCACCACGAAAGCTGCGGACAATGTTCGCCTTGCCGCGAAGGAACGGGCTGGCTCGAGAAAATTTTGCATAGAATCGAAAACGGTCACGGCCGCGAAGAAGACATCGAATTGCTTTGGGACATCCAACGCAAGATCGAAGGGAACACGATTTGTCCGCTCGGTGATGCTGCGGCATGGCCAGTGGCTGCGGCAATCCGCCATTTCCGTGACGAGTTCGAATACCACGTGCGTTTCCCGGAAAAAATCAAAAACAGAGACCATTTTGTACATGAGCCATTCGAAAAGGTAAAACACCTTGTGGCCAAACAAACCGTATAATTATGAAAGTTACCATAGACGGACAAAGCATAGATGTCGAACCAGGAACTACCATCCTGCAGGCGGCGCGTATGATCGGTGGGGAATCCGTTCCACCGGCGATGTGCTATTATTCCAAACTCAAGGGAAGCGGCGGAAAATGCCGTTGCTGCCTCGTTGAAGTTTCCAAGGGAAGCGACGCCGACCCAAGACCGATGCCCAAACTCGTAGCCTCTTGCGTGACGGGTTGCATGGACGGGATGGAAGTCAACAGCACTGCCTCGGACCGTGTTCAGGAAGCCAGAAAATCGGTGACCGAATTCCTGCTCATCAACCACCCACTCGATTGCCCGGTGTGCGACCAGGCCGGCGAATGCGATTTGCAGAACTTGAGCTTCAAGCACGGAAAATCGCAGACGCGTTTTATCGAAGAAAAAAGGACATTCGAACCCGAAGACATCGGCCCGAACATCCAATTGCATATGAACCGTTGCATCTTGTGCTACCGTTGCGTGATGGTGGCCGACCAACTCACCGACGGACGTGTACACGGCGTCATGGACCGTGGCGACCACTCGAACATTTCGACCTGTATTTCGAAAGCGATCACCAATGAATTCTCCGGAAACATGATCGATGTGTGCCCCGTGGGTGCCTTGACCGACAAGACGTTTAGATTCAAATCGCGTGTTTGGTTCAACAAACCGTTCAACGCGCACCGCGAATGCAAAACGCCTGGCTGTTGCGGCAAAACCACCGTTTGGATGTTCGGTAATGAAATCCAACGTGTGACGGGCAGAAAAGACGAATACCACGAAGTCGAGGAATTCATCTGCAACGAATGTCGTTTCGACAAAAAGGACGTCAAGGATTGGGTCATCGAAGGGCCGCGTAAATTCGAGAAAGATTCGGTGATCAACCAGAACAACTACACGAGAAAACTCGACACCGTGGTCATCGAAACCGAAACCGGTATTTTGAAAGGCCGCGAACAAGACAGAAAGAAAATCAGTATGCGTGAAATTCCTTTGAAAAACGAGGAACAACGCGCCTTTAACGAAGGAAACGTATAATGGATTCAGCGATTATCATAGAAAAAAGCATCTTCATCTTCGCGATTTTCGCGCTGACGATGCTCATGGCGATGTATGCGACGCTTGCCGAACGCAAAGTGGCAGCCTGGCTGCAAGACCGAATCGGGCCGAACCGCGCCGGAAAAGGCGGGATTTTGCAACCGCTGGCCGACGGTCTCAAACTGTTTTCGAAGGAAGAATTTTTACCCGATACACCCAACAAGTTCCTATTCGTTGTAGGCCCGGCCATTTCAATGAGCGTGGCACTGATGACCTCGGCGGTGATTCCGTGGGGCGATAAATTGGAAATTGCGGGACGTACCGTAATCATGCAGGCGACCGATATTGACGTGGCGATGCTGTACGTATTTGGCGTATTGTCGGTTGGGGTGTATGGAATCATGATTGGCGGATGGGCATCGAACAATAAATTCTCTTTGATGAGTGCGATGCGTGCGTCTTCGCAGATGATTTCGTATGAGGTCGCGATGGGCTTGTCGTTGATCGCGTTGATCATGATGACCGGAACACTCAGTTTGCGCGAGATTTCTGCGCAACAGGCCGGCATGAACTGGAACGTATTTTACCAACCCGTTGGTTTTATCATATTCCTGGTGTGTTCGTTTGCCGAGTGCAACCGTACGCCGTTTGACCTGGCCGAATGCGAGGCCGAGCTCATTGGCGGTTACCACACCGAATATTCCTCGATGCGTATGGGATTCTATTTGTTTGCCGAATACGCGAGCATGTTCATCTCGTCGACGATTTTGTCGGTGCTGTATTTCGGCGGTTACAATTACCCGGGCATGGATTGGGCGATTGAACACTGGGGCGTCAATGCCGCGAACCTGATCGGGTTCGGGGTGTTATTCTTCAAGATTTGTTTCTTCATCTTCTTCTACATGTGGGTAAGGTGGACAATCCCGAGGTTCCGTTATGATCAACTCATGCGTTTGGGTTGGAAGATGTTGATTCCGCTGGCGATTGCGAATATTTTCGTGACAGCGATTGTGATTTTGCTCGCGGACGGAAAGTTTTAAATCGTCGAAAGAAACGAGGACTTGTAAATTAGCCCCGATTGCAGCAAGTATCCTTTGAGGTGTAACCGAAAAGATACTGCGGAAAGCGGGACCAAAAGTGAAAAGAAGGGCAATAGTTGTGCTCCTGAAATAAAAAATAATAGCCGGTTTAAGATTCTGAAATCTGAATTCTTAAATCTAAAATCTGAAAAAAATGGCAATAGAAACGATGTCTTTGTCAGGCAGAAAAAAAGAGGTTTCCAACAAAAAGATGACTTTTTTGGAAAGCCTGTACCTGTGGACAATCTTTAAGGGAATGATGATCACCGTGAGCCACTTGTTCAAGCGCAAGGTGACGATCAAGTATCCGGAACAGGTGCGCGAACGCTCGAAAGTGTACCGCGGACAGCATTTGCTCAAGCGCGACGAACAGGGCCGCGAAAACTGTACGGCTTGTGGATTGTGCGCATTGTCGTGTCCGGCCGAGGCCATCACGATGAAAGCCGAGGAGCGCAAACCCAACGAAAAGCATTTGTACCGCGAGGAAAAATATGCGTCGATCTATGAAATCAACATGCTGCGTTGCATTTTCTGCGGATTGTGTGAGGAAGCCTGTCCGAAAGACGCGATTTACCTGACCGAATCGAAAGTGCTCGTGCCGTCGCAATACGACCGTGAGGATTTCATTTTCGGCAAGGACAAATTGGTAATGCCTTTGACCGAGGCGATGAAAAACGCCCAACTTAAAAACGCGAACTAATGTCGGTTATTACTATCTTATTCATCTTACTTTCGGCCGTGGCGGTGGCTTCGGCGTTTATGACGATTTTTTCGAAGAACCCGATCCACAGTGCAATTTACCTCGTGATCTGTTTCTTTTCGATTGCGGGACATTATTTGTTGCTCAATGCGCAGTTTTTGGCGCTCGTACACATCATCGTGTATTCGGGGGCAATCATGATTTTGTTCCTGTTTACGGTCATGCTCATGAACCTCAACAAGGAAGACGAAGTACACAAACCGCGTTTGCAACGCTGGGCGGCAGTGCTGTTCTTTTTCCTGTTGTGCTGTGTGATGATTGCGATTTTCTTCGAATCGAAACCGATTGTCGGTCTATACGATTACACGGGCGTCGATTACCAATCGATCAAGGTATTGGGCCAGGTGCTTTTGGATTCGGAGAACGGATTCATGGTGCCATTCGAATTTGCATCGGTATTGTTGCTTGTGGCGATGATCGGTGCGGTGTTATTGTCTAAAAAAGAAAAATCATAATCATGGGTAATGTATTGAACCAGATTGGTATTGAGAACTATATTTTCCTTTCGGTCATCCTGTTCTGTATCGGGGTGTTCGGGGTGTTGTACCGCAGAAACGCGATCATCGTGTTCATGTCGATTGAGATCATGCTCAACGCGGTGAACCTGTTGTTCGTGGCGTTTTCGACGTATCACCAGGACGCGCAGGGACAGGTTTTCGTATTTTTCTCGATGGCGGTTGCGGCGGCGGAAGTAGCGGTCGGACTCGCGATTTTGGTTTCGATATTCCGAAACCTCGGTTCGATTGATATCGATAATTTAAAAAACTTAAAAGGATAATCTTTCATGGATACCAATTTAGCTTTACTCTTATTACTGGCGCCTTTTGCAGGTTTTTTAATCAATGTGTTCCTTGGGAAGAAACTCGGGCACAACGGTGCGGGCTATCTCGGAACCGCTGCTGTCGTGGTATCTTTCATCGTGACATTGGTTTTTTTCATGAATATCAATGGTACCGGAAAAGCAGTCGAACTCAAATTGTTCGATTGGATTTCGATTAAAAATTTCAAGATAGAATTCGGATTCTTATTGGATCAATTGTCGGTTTTGTGGCTGATGTTCGTCACCGGAATCGGCTCGCTGATCCACCTCTACTCGATCTCGTACATGCATGACGATGAAAACATGCATAAGTTTTTCGCTTATCTGAACCTGTTCGTGTTCTTTATGATTTCGCTCGTGATGGGCAGCAACCTTTTGGTGATGTTCATCGGATGGGAAGGCGTAGGATTGTGTTCGTATTTATTGATCGGATTCTGGTACAAAAACCAGGATTACAACGACGCGGCCAAGAAAGCTTTTATCATGAACCGCATCGGGGATTTGGGATTACTGATTGGAATTTTCATCCTGGCAAGTTTATTCTCTACACTCAATTTCGCCGAAATGAAGGCCATGATCCTGGGCGGAACGCAAAGCGGCAATACGGTTTGGCTCGCTGCGGCAGCATTGGCGTTGTTCATCGGTGCCTGCGGAAAATCGGCACAGATCCCACTCTACACCTGGTTGCCTGATGCGATGGCGGGACCGACACCGGTTTCGGCACTCATCCACGCTGCGACGATGGTGACCGCGGGAATCTTTATGGTGACACGTCTGCATTTCTTGTTTGACTTGGCACCCGTTGTCCAAGATGTGATTGCCGTGGTCGGAGCGTTTACTGCATTGCTTGCAGCAACAATCGGATTGGTTCAAAACGATATTAAAAAAGTACTCGCCTATTCGACCGTTTCACAATTGGGACTCATGTTCCTCGCACTCGGTATGGGCGCGTATGAAGTGGCCGTTTTCCACGTCATCACACATGCTTTCTTTAAAGCTTGTTTGTTCTTGGGCTCAGGTTCGGTCATCCACGCATTGCATGGCGAACAGGACATGAGAAACATGGGCGGTTTGCGCAAGGCGATGCCGATTACATTTATCACCATGTTGGTTTCTTCGCTTGCGATTTCGGGGATTTTTCCATTGGCCGGTTTCTGGTCGAAAGATGAAATTTTGATGGTCGCTTTCCACGGCAACATTTCGCTTTGGGTCATCGGTTCGATCGCGTCGATCATGACGGCATTTTACATGTTCCGATTGATGTACCTGACGTTTTTCAACGATTTCCGCGGAACCGACGAACAAAAACACCATTTGCACGAAAGTCCGGGGTTGATTACATTCCCATTGATCGTACTCGGCATTTTGGCAGCCATCGGCGGATTGATTTCGTTGCCGGGCAACAGTTGGCTCAACCATTATTTGGCACCATTGTTTGCTGAAAAGCAGCACGAAGCGCACCACCTCGGCTCGACCGAATACATGCTCATGGCAGTCGCTACTATCGGCGCGTTGATCGGAATTGGTTATGCTTACGCCAAATACATCAAACAAAGACAATTGCCGGAAACGGATGAAAATATTTCAGGATTCAACAAAGTCCTGTACAACAAATACTATGTCGATGAAGCTTACGAATTGTTGTTCGTCAAACCGATCAACGTCTTGTCGCGCTTTTTCCGCGATTATGTCGAAGCGGCGGTTTCGGGCTTTGTCTTCGGATTGGCCAAAGTGACCAGCGAAGTCGGCTACCAAGGGAAAAAACTCCAGAACGGAAACGTCGGATTTTACCTGTTTGCCTTCGTACTGGGCGTTTGCGCGATTATTTCTTATGTGTTTTTAGCAAAATAATTTTTAAATAATGGATGTATCTTACTTATTGATTATTCTTTTAATTGGTGCACTGGCCACTTATTTTTCGGGTGACAAGCTCGCGGGAAAAGTCGCATTGTTGTTCTCTGTCGCAGCATTTGCCGGTTCACTTTACATACTGAATTTATTTAATGCCGGGCAAAACGTCGATTTCTTCTCGCCGTGGATTTCCCAGCCCAAAATTGCTTTTGCCTTAAAAGCCGACGGATTATCGCTCGCGATGTTGTTGCTCACGACTGCACTGACGCCGTTGATTGTATTTTCCGCATTCGGAAACGACCACAAAAATGCCAAGTCATTCTATGCGCTGATTTTGTTCATGGCCTTTGCGATGGTGGGAACATTTCTCGCCTCCGACGGTTTGCTGTACTACATTTTCTGGGAACTCGCTTTGATTCCAATCTATTTCATCGCGCTGATTTGGGGCAATGGTGACGCCGAGGAACGCAAACGCGCCGTCGTCAAATTCTTCATCTATACTTTTGCCGGTTCGTTGTTCATGCTCACGGCATTCATCTACATGTACCAGCGCGCGGGCAGTTTTATGATTGACGATTTGTACAACATGCGTTTAACCGTCAAAGAACAATTTTGGATTTTCCTAGCGTTTTTCTTGGCCTATGCGATCAAAATCCCGATTATTCCATTCCATACCTGGCAGGCGAAAGTGTACCAAAAAGCGCCGACTGTGGGAACGATGTTGCTTTCGGGAATCATGCTCAAGATGGGACTGTATTCGGTGTTGCGTTGGCAGTTGCCGATCGGTCGCTTTGCTGCGATCAACTTCATGTATATTTTCATCGGACTCAGCATTGCCGGTGTAATTTACGGATCGATTGTCGCGCTGCGTCAAAAAGACCTCAAAAAATTATTGGCCTATTCGTCACTCGCGCACGTCGGACTCATTGCCGCCGGAGCCTACACGCTCACGCTCGACGGACTCCAAGGTGCCGTATTGCAAATGATCGCGCACGGTTTTGTCGTGGTCGGTTTGTTCTTCGCCGCCGAAATCATCTACAGACGATTTGAAACGCGTACCATTGCCGATATGGGCGGCATCCGTTCACAATCTCCGAAATTTACCTCGATGTTTATGATTCTGGTACTCGCTTCGGTTGCGTTGCCGACGACCTTTAACTTCATCGGGGAATTTACCGTATTGTTCAGCCTGTCGCAAATCAATTTGTGGTTTGCCATTATTGGTGGAACGACGATCATCCTCGGTGCGTATTATATGCTCAAGATGTTCCAGAACGTGATGCTGGGTGAAACCAACGCGCGCACCTTTACCGATGTGACTTTTAACGAAGGTGCGGTGCTTGTGATTATCATCGGTGTTTTGTTTTTCTTCGGAATCTATCCGAAACCGATCACCGATCTGATCACGCCAAGCCTCGAAAACATATTAACTTTTGTATACCGAACCAACTAAAAGATGAATACATTAATAGCTATTACAGGATTAGGTGTTGTATGCCTTTTGTTTGAAATCCTAAACTGGAGGAAAGCGATGATCCCGTTTACGATTGCCGGATTGCTGGTGATCCTTGGGCTGTTGGTCGGTGTGCCTGAGTTTGAAAAACCGGGGCATTACTACGGCAACATGATTATGGTCGACCATTTTTCGACCGCGTTCTCTGCCTTGTTCATCGTCCTGACGATTTTCTTGGTGGCCATGAGCCACAATTTCTACAAGAACCACCAGGCCAAGATTTCCGATTTTATTGCGATTAAGATTTTCCTGCTCGCGGGCGCCGTTTCGATGGTGGCCTTTGGCAACCTCGCGATGTTTTTCCTTGGGATTGAAATCCTGTCGATTGCGTTGTACGTCCTTGCCGCCAGCAACCGTTTAAACTTGCGCAGCAACGAAGCCGGGATGAAATACTTCCTGATGGGTTCATTTGCCTCGGGCATCATCCTGTTCGGCATCTGCTTGATTTATGGCGGAATGGGAACCTTTGACGTGGTCGAGATTTCAGAATTGTCACGTTCGGCCGAATTGCCGATCTGGTTCCCGATCGGAATCGTTTTGGTGACCATTGGCATGTTGTTCAAGATTGCCGCCGTACCATTCCATTTCTGGGCGCCCGATGTATACGAAGGATCGCCTGCTTTGACGACGGCTACGATGAGTACGCTCGCCAAAGTAACGGCGATGGCTACCTTATACAAATTGCTTTGCGCGATGAATGCCGATGTCGATACGACCTTCCAAATTGTCATCGTTGCCGTTTCGATCGCCTCGATGACGCTCGGAAACATCATGGCTTTGCGCCAAACGAATGTCAAAAGGATGCTTGCGTTTTCGGGAATTTCACATGCCGGTTTTATGTTGATGGCCTTGCTGAGCCTCAACAATTCTGGCGGTACTTTATTGTATTATGCCGCTGCCTATGCGTTGGCCGGTATTGCCGCGTTCGCCGTGATTTTGTATGTGTGCCGCGACAAGGAAAACGAAGACATGACCTATTTCCACGGTTTGGGCAAGACCAATCCACTCATGGCCGCAATCTTGACCTGTGCGATGTTGTCGATGGCCGGAATTCCCATTTTTTCAGGTTTTTTTGCCAAGTTGGGCTTGTTCAGCCTCACGATCAATTCGGGTTATTTGTACCTCGTAATCATTGCCGTCGTCAGTTCAATCATCAGCGTGGGTTATTATTTCAAGTTGATTTTGGCCATGTACACCAAAGAATCGAACGAGACCCGCACCGCAACGCCTGTTATTTATTATGGTGTCGCGATTACGGCCATTGCATTGAATATATTGCTCGGTTTGTTCCCATCGCTCGTGATGGATGCCATCGGATAAATAATCGAAAAAAGAAAAAGAAAACCACCGCAATGACGGTGGTTTTTTTATGCTTGAATCTTACTCGCTTTTTTTACAGCAACCATCTAGTTTTTCATAGGCCAAGGCGTCGGCCTTGAAATCATCGGCGTCGAAACCGAGTTGGGAAATTCCTGTTTTGATGGTTTCGAGGTTGGTTTTCTTCGGGTCGTAATAAACGGTAATCGTCATCGCCTTTTCATCGAGCTCGTACATCTTGACGCCCTTGATCTTGAGCATGTTCTTTTGGAACAATTGCCCGCAGGTTTCACAGGCTTTGCAATGGTCGCAATACAAGGCCGTTTGGATGACGGCTTTCTCGGTCTTCTTTTGGGCAAAAGCGTTTGCTGCAGTAAGCACCAACAAAAGCATCAATATCGTTCTGACGTTTTTCATGACAATGATTTTGAGCAAATATAGCAAAACCATCGCATAAAAAAACCCGATCGCAATCGGGTTTCAAGTTCAAAAATTTATACAAAACTAATGCCGTAACTTTGGCAAATGTCGCTGACTTTTTCGAGGTCGGGCTGGCCAGGTGGCAATTCGCTTAAGGCTTCGAACATTTCCTCGATACCCGATGGGATAATGGTTACCGAGGCGCGTGCCTTTTGCGTACCGACCACACGGAACGCATGCGGGATTCTTCTCGGCAGGAAAATCATGTCGCCCGCTTTGAGGATTGACGTTTCACCTTGGGTTTCGAATTCCATTTCGCCTTCGAGGATGAAGAAAATTTCGTCCTCGTTGTCGTGCACGTGCATCGGGATGCCCACGCCCGGATCGTTGTAATTTTCTACGATCGTGAAAAGTCCACCGGTGTCTTTTCCTGATAATTTGATGGTTTGGTTGTCGCCGAGAACATTGAGTTTTTGGCCTTCGCCGGCGAGTTGGATTTTGGGATTGGTCTCTACGGAGGCCGCATCGGAAGTGATGTTGTGATTCATGATTGATTGATGATGATTAATGATTGATTACCCGTAAGACGCACGAATTGGTTTTTGTTACAGATTGGAGAAAATTTATGATTTTCGGATGCGTCTTTGAAACGATTCGCCCTAGCCCTGATTGCAGCGGCATCCTTTTGCGGCGTTTACGAAGCAAAAGATACAGCGGAAAGCATCCCGACGCTTCGGGACCGGCTCCCAAAAATTCAATAACATTAACTTTTCCCAAACCGCATAATCCGTAAATTTACCGCATGTACGCACTGGTCGACTGCAATAATTTCTATGCTTCGTGTGAGCGGCTGTTTCGGCCGGACCTCAACGGAAAACCCGTGGCCATTTTGTCGAACAACGACGGCTGTATTATTTCACGCAGCGACGAGGCAAAAGCTTTGGGAATCGATATGGCTGCCCCTGAATTCAAGGTGCGTGACGAATTGCGCGAAAAAGGCGTCACGGTTTTCTCCTCGAATTATCCGTTGTATGGCGATTTGAGCGAACGCGTGATGGAAATCCTGCGGCAGTTTACCCCTTATGTCGAAGTGTACAGCATCGACGAGGCATTCCTCGATTTTGACGGCGTGATCGTTCCCAATGGCGATTTTGATGCGTATGGACTGCAGATGAAAAAACGCATCGCCAAATGGGTCGGCATCCCGGTCTGCGTGGGCGTCGCCCCGACCAAAGCGCTGTCGAAGGTCGCCAACAAGATTGCACGCAAATTCCCCGAAAAGACCGGCGGCGTGTACGTCATCGATACCGAGGAGAAAAGGATCAAGGCGCTCAAATGGACTGCCATCGGCGCGGTTTGGGGTATCGGGCACCGCATGAAAAAGAAAATGGACACGCGGCAAATCAAGACTGCCTACGACTTTATCCAACCACAGCACGAAACCTGGATCAAAAGCATGATGGGCGTGACGGGATTGCGTCTACAGAAAGAACTGCGCGGCGAGCCCGTACTCGAACTGGAGGTTCCGGCCGACAAGAAATGCATCGCCACGACCCGTAGTTTTCCCAAACGCGTCACCGATTTCGATGCGCTGCGCGAACGGGTCTCGACTTTTGCTTCGGTCTGCGCCGAGAAATTGCGTGCGCAAAAATCGTGTTGCCATACCGTGATGGTTTATCTGGGTGTAATGGAAACCGACGAGAAACACTACCGCTCGCATTTCCAGGACATGATCACCTTGCCGTTTGCGACCCAATCGACGTTGACGATTGCCGAAGCGGCCATCAAAATTTTGGCCCAATTGTACCAAAAACACCAGGGTTTGCGTTTTTACAAAGCCGGTGTGGTCGTGACACAATTGATTCCCGAAAACCAAAAGCAGTTTCATTTGTTCGAGGACGAAAACCCGAAGCATCTGGCCTTGATGAAAGCAATTGACCATGTGAATAAAAAAACCGGTGAGCGCAAAATCCGGCTTGGATCGCAGGATGAAAAGACGTGGAACATGAAACAGGAAAAACTCTCGCAGAGCTACACGACAAGATTCGACCAAATCCTTACCGTAAAATGCTGAACAAGAAAGACAACCTGACTTTTTTCAAGCCCGATCTCGAGAGCGGCAACAGCGTCACGAACACCAATCAGGGCGTGTCGGCTGGATTTCCGTCGCCGGCGCTCGATTTTATGCAGGAACGCATCGACCTCAACAAGGCGCTCAGCGAAAATCCATTGGCCACTTTTTTTGTCAAAGTCGATGGCCATTCGATGGTGGATGCGGGCATCAACGACAAAGATGTTTTGGTCGTCGACCGCAGTCTTTCGGCTCAGGACCATTCGATTGCGGTGTGTTTCATCGACGGTGAATTTACGGTCAAACGCATCAAACTCGAAAAAGATGGATTGTGGCTCCTACCCGAAAACACGAACTACAAACCGATTAAAGTCGACGAAAACAACCAGTTCCAAATTTGGGGCATCGTCACTTATGTCATCAAAAAAATATAAAAAAACCTCCCATTGCTGAGAGGTTTTCACCCGAGTAAATACCACTTTACTTGTGTTCGGGCAATCTATCCAAAATATCCTGCAGCTTCTTCTCGTGCTCTTCAAGTTGCTGCTGCAGTTTGCGGTTGGTCTCTAGGAGTTGTTCGTTTTGTTGTTGGAGTGTTTTGATGGCGTTGACCGAGGCGACAAGAATCGGATGCATGTTGAAATTGAGGTAGCCGTCAGCATCCACTCCTACCGCTTCCGGGAAAACCTTTTGCACTTCCTGAGCCGAAAATCCGGCGTATTCTTTCCCAAGTACTTCAGGTTCGAAAATTCTTTCCCCAACATTTTTATAGTTGTAGACAATGGGTTGCAGTTTGCTTATTTCTTCCAATCCTTTGGCGTAGGCACCGTGGATTGTTTTGAGCCGCTCGTCGGAAACCGTGGTCCAGGTTCCCGTCGCGGGTTTGCGGCCTTCGTCGAGCGTAAGCTGTAATTGTCCGCCGGGTGCGATCGTCCCGATACCCAAATCTCCATTGGCCGTGAGCGTCATGCGCGTCACATTTCCACCGACGCGAAATTGAAATCCGCTGGCCACGTTGACATTATTGAAAACCATCCCGCCGCGTATCGAACCGGCGCTTGTCCCGAACAACAATCCGCTTTCGTTGGCGGCCGGCGTCAGGAAATGCTGGTAGGCCGCATCGTCGTCCTCAATCACGAATCGGGAATTGATATTGGGAACTGTTCCGCTTTCACCGGCAAAAAGATGCAGCATCGCTTCGGGTGCAGAAATACCGAACCCGATGTTTCCTTCATGCGTGATGCGCATGCGTTCGTGCAGCGTACCATTCAAATTCGTCTTGAACATCAGGTAACCGTCGCTGCTGTTGGCCACGGCGTCGGTTTTTCTTCCTTCCACCGATCCAAATACGCGGAATGTCGAGGCTGCCGGGTCACGATAGCCGCCCAGTGTAATCGCGCCACCTACGTCGATTGCGCCTGGGCTGCTGGTCATGACATTGAGGTTGCCGCGTCCCGTACCCGAAGTAACGACATTTTCATCGGCGACTTCAAGCGCGGCCAATGGCGTTGTGGTACCGATACCTACATTGACGCTGGCTGTGGCACCATTGATTCCATCAACACTACCGAGTACCAAAGCATTGTTCCCGGTCGCCAATGCACGATAACCGATGGCCGTCGTGTTGGTTCCATTACCGGTACTGGCATAGGAGCCTATAGCTGTATTGCCCGTTCCACCGCTGGAAGGCATGCTCAAAAAACCCAAGGCCGTGTTGTCGTTACCGGTATTGGTGGGCATTGCTAGAAAACCGACCGCAGTATTGTTGTCGCCATGTGCGACGTCCATCGCAAAAGCGCCGACTGCCGTATTTTGGAAACCGTCGTTGCTTTCGCGCAAAGCCGAACGGCCCAGTGCGGTATTGTGGTAAGCCGTGGTCGGAGCATTCATCGTTTCAAAGCCCAAGGCTGTATTGCCGAATGCGCCTCCACTTAAATTGGCCATGGCTATGCTGCCTATTGCCGTATTGGCGAAACCGACGGCGGGCATCGCACCAGCACCAAATGCCGTATAGGAATTTCCCAATCGACCGCCCGGTTGGTTGGCGCGTTTGAATACCACATCGACGTTGTCAGTCGTTCCGATGAAATTTGTCGCTGCGTTGGTTCCTGTATTTCCAGTCAAGCCCCATTTGTTTTTGGCTTCGTCAGCGTCGATGCGCAGCCACCTGGTGCCGTTCCAATAGTAAAATCCCGGACTCACATTATCGGGCGCAGTTCCTGTGGTGGAGACGTTGTAGACCAAGGTCGATTCGGGCAAAGCGCCCCCTTGCGGATTGACTACGGGCAGTTGGATGTTGGTGGCGGTAAGCGAAACCCTTGGAATAAGAATCCCGTTGGTGGTCGAACTGACCTCGAGCATGCCCCGCGGTGCAATGGTATTGATTCCGATGTTTTTGCCCGCACCGATGTTGCCATAAATCGTATTCCCGATATTGAGCTTATTGGTTGAACTCGGCGTCGAATCGGCATTGGCCCCGATCATGATGTTGCCGCTGCCGGCAAGGATGCTGCTGCCCGCATTGGCTCCTACCGCGACATTATTGTTGTTGGCGGTACTGCCCGTAATATTAGACAATGCGTTAAGACCGATAGCCGTGTTGTCATTTCCAGCCTGTAGTGACGAAAGCGTCGATGAACCAAGCCCCACATTGCCGTCGCCCGTGGATTGATACAAGGATTGGTATCCGATTGCAGTACTGTGGATTCCGCCCATGAACTGCCCTGCCATCAAACCAAAAGCGGCGCTACCATAGGCGGTGGCGTTGCTCAACGAAGCCAAGCCAAAGGAGGTGATGATCCCAGACAAAGTACCTGCCCTGACATTGTTGCGTTTGAAAACGACATTTTGGTTGTCGGTGGTACCAATGAAATGCGTCGCCGCATTGGTGCCTGCATTGCCGTTCACGCCCCATTTGTTCTTGGCTTCGTCGGCGTCGATGCGCAGCCATTTGCTGCCGTTCCAATAATGGAATCCGGGGGTGACATTATCGGGGGCGGTTCCAGCCGTTGCGGTATTGTAAACCAACGTAGATTCTACCAGCGGCACCCCCTGCGGATTGATTACAGGTGCAGCCGCAACCGCAGTGGTAAGCGCCACCCGCGGAATCAGCATGCCTTGGTTGGTCGCCGACACATCGAGCATCGCCTGCGGAAAAACGCTGTTGATTCCTATGTTTTTATTTCCCGCGAGGCTTCCGTAAATCGTGTTGCCGATGTTGAGTTGCGAAATGCCATTGGTATTGAAAAGCGTATTGGCACCAATGGCAATATTGTTGGATCCGGTTGTGATGTTCATTCCCGAATTGTATCCCAGACCGATGTTGTTGTCGCCTTGCGTCAAGTCGGGCAAAGCAAATTGGCCGATACCCGTATTCTGTGAGCCGAACGTATTGTTTTCCATCGAACGCACGCCAACGCCCGTATTGGAAACGCCCGAACCATTGCCTTGCAACGAAAAGGCACCGATGGCAGTGTTGCTGCCGCCCGTCGTTGTCGTCAGTGTACGGTGTCCGAAAGCCGAATTGTTGGCCGCGCTCGAAAGCGTAGACATGGTTCCGAATCCTGTGACCGTACCGCCGAGGCGTCCGCCATGGACATTGTTGCGCCTAAAGATGATGTCTTGGTTGTCGGTCGTGCCGATGAAGTGTGTGCCGAATACGGTTCCGGCATTTCCCGTCAAACCCCATTTGGTGTTGTCGTTGCCGATGCCCTTCCAGCTCGTCGTGGCCTGTTCCCAATAATAAAAACCGGGTGCGTTTGTCCCGACGGTCGTGGTCAGGAAAACGAGCATGCCGTTTTGATCTACGGTTGGATTGATGGCGGGAAAGGTGTCTATTTTCGGGATCAGTAATCCATCCTGATTGGTCGGCGCTGTTGGGTTGGCTGAGCGGATGTCGAGCTGTGCTTTGGGATCGGTCGTATTGATGCCAACCTGTGCGTGGAGCATTCCGGTGCAGAGGAAGAAAAGCAGTGGTATCATTTTTTTCATCTCTTTCGCTTTTGATAATGGGATTGGACTCGATTGATTTATCAAAAGTGGCTTATTTTCAAGCACGGCACAATACGTATTTGGGAGTACAGGAACAGCGGTTGATTGTGATGTTTTTATTTTAGGAAAGAGTTGATGGTTCCCGACGGTCGCGTTAGGGATTGCTTCGCCAGTTCGCTTCGCTCGTGTGAAGCAGTGCCGTGCACCGCGGAAAGCCCGGCCGCAGGCAACGCCCAAAAAAACATCAAAAAATGACGGTTGGAAAAAACTGTATTTTTGGTTAAAGTAAACCTACGCCAAAGCGCGTACGTCGTTTTCCTACAAAAAGAATCATGGGAAATTTAGCGGTTGGAAAGCGGTACTTTTACGGTGATTTTTAAACCGTTGCCGCTGTCGAAATTAACGTTTCCGTTCAAGGATTCGATGCGTTTTTTGATGTTGCGGAAACCGTTGCCGAACGTATTTTCGCTTTGGATTCCGATGCCGTCGTCGGCGATTACAATCTGCAGTTCTTTTTCATTGGCGGCAATCGACAGACCGATTTGCTTGGCCGAAGCGTGCTTGACCGAGTTGTTGAGCGCTTCCTTGATCACAAAAAACAGGTTCTTGCGGAAATAGCCGTTGAGCGGTTTGTCTTCTACCGAGACAACATTGTCGGTGTATTCGAATGTGATTTGCGTGCCTTTCGAGCAATTGCGACGCGTAGTGTTTGATGTATTCGCTGAAGCTTCTGATGCTATTGTTTTCGGTGCTCAGCGACCAGATGAATGCGTTGAGGCGTTGGGAAATTTCGGTGCTGGTGTCGCTGATTTTGGCAATGAGTGTCTTTTGATTTTCATTGGTGTCGGAATGATGGAGCAGCAAATTGGCGTTGATCAGAATACTGCTCAGTTCACTGCCGATGTCGTCGTGCAAATCCTTGCTGATTTCGTTCTTCTGGTCGAGCAACGACTGTTGCAATTTGTTTTTGCGCCGGAAGAAAAGCGCCACGAAAAGCAAGACCAAGAATCCGCACACGGCCGCTACCAGTTGCAAAATGGCGATGTTGCGCTGTTGGTCCAATTCATTGATTCGGGAAACGAGCAGTTTGTTCTCATTTTGCATGTACTGCTCGGTGATGTTCTGGATGTAATAATTGGCGCGGTTGCTGGTGTCTTTGTTGACATCGATTACCTTTTGCTGCAACGCCATAATCTGCTTTTGGTCGCCGAGTTTTCGAAACACCTCAAGCGCAATCGAATAGAAATAACGCTCATACGAATTGTTCACCTCATGATGGGCGATGATGCCAAGTCCTTTTTGGTACAGTTCATTGACCTTTTCTGGGTTTTCCAAATGGGTTTGCATCAGGTAGGCACAATTGAGCGTGGCCACATCCTGGAGGGCATATTGTTCGGCCGAGGTGATGCTTTTCGAAAGGTAAAAACGCGCGCTGTCCTGGTTTTTCTTTTCGGCATAAATGAGCCCGAAGGTTTGCTCGCCATTGACAATTCCCCTTAAATTTTGGTGTTGTCTCGCAAGCCCATATGCTTTGGTGTTGTAATCAATCGCCGAATCGAGTTGCTTGACCCTTAGCTTGACCTGCCCGATGTTGTTGTAGATGTAGGCTTTGGCGATGAGCGTCCGCAAATGCTTTTTGACCCGTAACGGATAATATTTTTGCGCCTTCCACAGCGATTGCTGCGCGGCACCGATCTGGTTCATCTCGATTTCGTTGATGCCTTTGAAGAAATAGGCGTCCGACAGATAGGCGCTGTCCTTGAGGATCTTGGCACGTTCGATGCCTTTTTCGGCCTCGTGCAAGCCAAACTGGTACAGCTCCATATAATAAAAAGCCTCCGATTGCAAACTGTTGATGAAGAACGAAATGCTGTCTTTGGGCTGGAACTGGTTGAGCTTTTTGGAATAGTTGAGCCATTCCTGCGCCTTGTCCATGTGGTCGGTCTCGACGTAATATTCAGCAATCCGGATGGCTTCCGAAAGCTGGCACTCAACGGTCGGGCACGAATTGAAAACGGCAATCCTTTTCTGTGCGCCCGCATCCTGCGCATAACCGCAAGCAGACCACATCGCAAAAAGGAAGACGAACCTCTTTTTCATCGGCAATTTATCGTTTGAGGTACAGGTTAACTGCCTCGACCCTAGTATTGACGTGCAGTTTCTCGTAAATGTTCTGGATGTGTTTGCGTACGGTTCCGGTACTGATCTCGAGATCGGCGGCGACTTCCTTGTTCATTTTTCCCTTGGCCAGCCATTCGAGGATTTCCTTCTCGCGTAAAGTCAAGGATTGTATCGCAGCATTCTTGGTCTCGAATTTGGAAAAACTCGCGACCACCTTGCGCGCAATGTTGCTGCTCATCGGGCTACCGCCATCGAAAAGGTCGTCGAGCGCACCGATGATTTTGGTCGGCCCATCGGTCTTGAGGATGTAGCCGCTGGCGCCCACTTCGAGGCTTTTGAAAATCTTGTCGTCGTCCTCGTACGAGGTGCACATCAAAAATAAAATCTCGGGATTGTTCCTTTTGAGGACAGACACGCATTCAATGCCACTGAAACCGGGCAGGTTGATGTCCATGAGCATCGCATCGGGTTTGGATTGGGGCACCGATTCGATTGCGATTTCGGCATTCTCATAGCTGCCGGCCAATTCGAAATGCTCCGTGAACTGGATCATCATCGCCAATGCTTCGCGCAAATCCCTGTTGTCTTCGACAATTCCGATTCTTTTTTTCATAAACCAACCCTTTGCTTTGCAAGTTAAAAATACGAAATCGAATCGGAAATACGCAATTAGGCGTAGAAGTCTTTACCGCCAAGAATCGGCGGTTCTGCAAAGTGAAGAAGTCAAAACTTTGTGCGTTTTACTGCGTCAGTTCGCTTGGCTTGTGTGGTAAATGATTATCGTGAAAAACCAAGATTGTCTTATTCCACTTTCTTTTCGAGTTCCAAAAGGCGTTTCTGCAACGACTCGAGCAGTTTTTGCTGTTTCTGCGCGACTGCACGCAATTCGGCGTTTTCGGTTTTGGTCTGCGCAATTTCGGTTTGCTGCTGTTCGATCTGGGCCTGTTGTTCCTGCATCGCCTTGACCATCGGCACCACAAACTGGCTGTAGGCCACGCTGTAATTGTCGGTTGGATTGGTCGCATCAGGCACGTGCAGTCCGTCAAAATCATAACCGATCGATTGCGCGGCTTTCTCGATGTCCTGCGCAAGGAATCCGGTATGCAAAATCGAAGACGATTGCGTATAATCGCGATTCCTGAAGGTGTTTTTCAAACTGTCTGGCATTTGTTGCATCAGGTGCTCGTCGAATTTCTTGGTGTCGAAATGATAGGTCACCGGTTTGAGCTTGAGGATGAAATCCAATCCCGGCACATTGGCCTTCACATTATTCTTGAAACGCGCATCCGACGGATTCGAATACGGCACCTGGCCTTCAATGACCGTCACACTGGTAGCGCCCAAACGCACTTTGTTCGAGGTATTGACCGTGGCCTGGTTGCCAATGGCTGTGGCGTTGGCCAACGCGGTTTGCGAAACATTGGCCTGGTTGCCCACGGCCGTGTTGTTGTTCCCCGTCCAATTGACCGATAAAGCCGAATTTCCGACCGCCGTGTTGTTGTTGCCCGACACATTGCCCAAAAGCGCCGTTACACCGACCGCCGTGTTGTTGCTGCCATCGACATTGAAATAAAGCGAAGAAGCGCCTTGGGCGGTATTGTTGCCCCCGGTCGCGTTGGTCATCATTGCGGTAAAACCCGAAACGGTGTTCGAACTTCCGGTGGTATTCGAAGAAAGCGAATTGGTTCCTGAGGTGGTGTTGTTGCTTCCGCTGCCATTTTTGAGCAACGCATTGCGGCCCGAGGCCGTGTTGTTACCCCCAGAAGTATTGTCGCGCAAGGCATATGCCCCCGAGGCGGTATTGCTGTTGCCCGTGTTGCTCAGCAGAGCGGACACGCCGAGCGCCGTGTTGTTGTTCCCGGCCACATTCGTATACAAGGCCGAGGTACCCAAGGCGGTATTGCCATAGCCCGAAACATTGCTCATCATGGCCGTATAGCCTGTAGCGGTATTGAAGTATCCGTCGTTGTTGTTGAGCAACGTACTACCGCCGATACCAGTATTGCCATAACCGGTGGTGTTGCCGTGCATCGCATGATCGCCTACACCGGTGTTGTTGTCGCCGACGGTATTGCGCAACGCATTGTGGCCGATGGCCGTGTTGCGGATGCTGCTCGAATTGGCGTAAAGCGCATTGGCGCCAAAAGCCGTATTGTACGTTCCGATGGTGTTCGAAGCCAAGGCATTGAAACCCGAAGCCGTATTGTTGGTTCCGGTCGTATTGGCCTGTAGCGCGCCCGACCCGAATGCCGAATTGTACACCCCGGTGGTATTGCTGCGGAAAGCCTGGTATCCCAATGCCGAATTGTTGAATCCGCCGCTGTTGGACATGCCGCTTTGGTAACCCACAAATACATTGTAATTGTTGGTCAGGTCATCTGCCGCTCCGGCCTGTTCACCGATAAAAACCGATTTTCCGGTATTGACGATCTCGATCTGTCCGCGTTGGGTAAGCCGCATCTTGATTTGGTTGTTGGTGCGGAAATCGACGTCCTGTGCATTGGTCGTCCCGATGAAGTTGGTTCCGCTTACCGCCGAGGAATTCCCCGAAACATCCCAGCTTTTATTGTCGCTGTTGAGTCCGACCCACGCCAAGGCGGGCTGGCTCCAATAATAAAATCCAGGGAGTTTGGTTCCTGCCGTGGTGGTCAGGAAAATGAGCATTCCGTTTTGCGTTGCTGCGGGATTTATTGCCGGAAAACTATCCACCCTGGGAATCAGGATTCCATCGATGGGCGCTGGTGCGGCTTGGTTCGATGCCGAAATATCCAGCTGCGCTTTCGGCGACGCGTTTCCTATTCCAACCTGCGCGAAGGCAAACTGAAAGGAAATTGTTAGTAGGGATAACAATACTCGCTTCATAACTTCAGTATATGGGGGCTAAAAAATTGGTTTGTTTGGTAGGACAAATGCCAACTTCAAATGTGGAAATGTTAAAACATTATCCGTAACAAATGTAAATCTTTTTATAAGATTCTGATTAACAAACCCTTTTATTCGTTGAAAACTTATGTTTTATCGTTGAAAACGTTAAAATATTACAGTTTAGCTTTGTTAAAACCGAAAAAAAACCTTCCCAAAACAGGGAAGGTTGGTGCTTTTGACAATCAAAAATGCAGTATTTCCTTACTTAACAATCAATTTCCTGCTCAACCCTGAAGCCGTTTTGACAAAATAGGTTCCCGATTGCCATGCCGCAGCATCAATCGAAGTGGCCGCTTTCTTTTGCAGGATCAGTTTGCCGAGCGCATCATACACCTCAATGTCCTCCGCCTTATTGAAATAAACCATGCCTTTCGAAGTCGGGTTCGGCGAAATCACAAAGCTATTGTCAGGTGCCGAAAAGTTGGTCGTATGCAGCGAAACCGCACTGGTCACGGTGACCATGTCAAAACGTACATTGCCTCCCGCGTAGGTAGAAGTCGAACGTGCCGCCAAATAATCGCCCGTGTTCGGATCAAAGGCACTCACGACACGGAACGCCACATTCGGGTTGTTGTCGAGTTCGGTCACAGCCAAAAGATTGATCGTACGGTCGTTGTACCACGTATCCCCAGTTCCGGTGGCTGCCGGCGTAAAAGTGAATGTCTGGGCATCGACCCAAACCGGTGAGGGCGCGGTGCGGTCGGTGGTGTATTGCACTACATAGGTGTTGTTGGCCGTGTTGCTGAGCCTTTGCTCGCAATGGAAAGTGATCCCGGCCTCGCCCACAGTGCTGACATTGACTTGGATGCCGCGCAGTTTGTTGTCGGTTCCCAAGGGCGCATAATTGGTCGTTTGCCAACCGTAGTTGGGTGGGCTGGTCGTTTCGGTTTCGAGTGTTCCCGCAGTGGTATTCCCGGAAGAATAGGTAGCCGTGGTACCACCGATCAAGGCGACCGTTCCGGCACCCACGACTGGGGTTGGCGAATCATTGCCTCCCGGGACTTCGGTGGCCGAGGGGCCGTTGAAATTCCATTGGGCAATCGTGGCTTGGCTCCAGGCGCTGATCGAGAAAAGCACCGTGGCGGCCAATGTCAAAAAGGAGTAGTTTGTTTTCATAAAATCGGGATTAAATTTTGGGCTAAGTTATTGATTTAAATCATATTGCAATTTTTTGCCTACTTTAAGAAATCATTAATTTATTGGTCTGAATGTGTTAAATTTTCGATGCTTTTGTTGATAAATATTTCGCCGATGCTTTGAAATTTACGATAACTTGCAGATTGGCTTGCTGTTAGCCTATCCGCGCCAGATTTGTTTTGGAACGGCTGACCAAAGCAGTTAACTTTACAACGTCAAAAACAAAACAAATTTTAAATGGAACCAACACTACGATTCCGGGAAATACTATTTCCCCAGAAAAAATCCGTGAATTTCAGAAAATCGGTTTGGCTGTTCAGCCTGATCGGTTTGGTGTCTTTCTTCGGAGTGAATGAAGCGCAGGCACAGCTTTATTCTAACGTTTTCACAGGCGCCTCCACCTGTCCCACTCCGGGCAACGTGCCCACTTTTCCAGCCAATGTAACCGGCTCGCCATTGACCCGTCAAGGAGCGACCTGTACGGTGACTGCCAATGTGTTCAACAGCACGACACTCAACAACACCGCCACATTATCGGAAACCAATTACATCGAATTTTCGCTGACGGCCAATACCGGCTACAAAATGGGGATCCAATCGCTTTCGTTTTTCCGACAAGGCAGTGGAACCGCACCGAACAGGCTCGAAGTGCGTTACAGCACGGACAATTTCGCAACGTTTACCGCTTGGGGTGCGGCACCAAACACACCCACGTCGGGATCGGCCATCACTTGGAATTTCCCTGATTTTCTGGTACGACATGGCGGATCGGTTAAATTCCGTTTCTATCCTTACGGTACACAACGTGCCGATTTGGCTGCGGGAACTGCAGCAACCACCGGAACTTTCCGTCTCGATGACGTCACGGTAACCGGCGGGGTAGCGATGGACCCTGAATATACCATCACGGGACCGTTTCCTACACAGACCACGACTTATGGTACGGCTGCAACGCCTACCGCATTTACCCTTTCCGGCCAATATTTGTCCAATACCGTAACCATTTTTCCGGCCACGGGATATGAAATCTCATTGGCTGAAAACAGCGGCTATTCGACGAATTGGGTCGAAATCACGCCGAGCGTCTTTGCCATCCCCACGACTACGCTTTACATCCGATTGGCTGCCAATACGGCTCCCGGAGATTATCCTTTGTCCATATCGACGGCCGTTTTCCCTGACGGACCTGAATTCCATGATTTGAGTTCGACCGGAACTGTCTTGATCAAAAACCTGACGCTTGCCGGGGCCGCCGCACAAAACAAGATTTATGACCGCAATACGGCTGCTGCGATTACCGGGACTTTGACCGGCGTCGAAAATGGTGATGTGCTCACTTTGGTCGGCGGGGGTACTTTTGCCGATTTCAATGTGGATGACGACATTGCCGTGACTTCCAACTTGACTTTAAACGGAGCCAACGCAGCGTACTATTCGTTTACGCAACCGACCGGCCTTTCGGCAGACATCACCGCCAAAGACCTGACGGTTGTTGATGCCGAGGCCGAAGACAAATTGTTTGACGGCAATACCGATGCGGTGATTACGGGAACTTTATCCGGAGTCATTTCGCCCGATGTCGTGAATTTCGTAGGAACAGGAACCTTTGCTTCGTCTGCCGTTGGGGAAAACATTCCGGTGACTTCAACCTCAACCATCACAGGCGACAGCTCAAATTACAATCTGGTACAGCCAACGGGATTGACCGCCAACATCTATGAAGAAGCACTGCAACCGCAGACCATCACTTTCGATCCGTTGGCCAATGTGACCTATGGCGATGCCAACTTCAACCTGACCGCAACGGCATCTTCGCTGCTTACCGTAACTTATATGAGTTCGAATACCGATGTGGCTACTGTTTCAGGCAATGTCGTGACGATTGTAGGCGCAGGAACCACAACCATCACCGCCGAACAGGACGGCAACGGCACATATGAAGAAGCAACACCGGTAGACCAAACGCTGACTGTCGATCCGAAAGCGATTACCGCGACTGCGACAGGCAATGACAAAACCTACGACGGCAATAATTCCGCTACGCTTTCGGGCACTTTGAACGGCGTGATCAATTCGGATGATGTGACGTTTATCGGAACTGGAACTTTTGCGTCGGTAGATGTGGCCGACGGAATTTTGATCACATCGACCTCGACATTGGGCGGTGCCGATGCTGGAAATTACACACTGACCCAACCGACTGGTTTATCAGCCGACATCACTGTCAAAACATTAACCGCCAACAGCGCGACAGCCAACAACAAAGTCTACGATGGCAATACCGACGCAGCGATCAGCAACCTGACCTTGACCGGCGCAATCAATGGCGATGACGTCACGGCCATCGGAGGTGGTACTTTTGCTTCCGAGGATGTAAACAACAACATCCCGGTTACCGCCGCCCTGACCTTGACCGGAGCCGATGCGGGCAATTATACGTTGACACAACCGATTGGACTTTCCGCCAACATTACCGCTTTGGGCTTAACCCTTACCGGACTGAGCGGGGTCAACAAGGTTTACGACAGAACCAATACGGCTTCTTTAAGCGGAACGGCGGTTTTGGGTGGTTTTGTGCTTTCGGATGACGTGTTCGCGATTGGAACGCCAACTGCCACTTTCAACAACCAATTCGTAGGCAGCAACAAACCGATTACCGTAAGCGGCTATTCGCTCTCTGGCAGCGATGCCGGAAATTACACCTTGGCACAACCGACCGGGATTACGGCCAACATCACCCAGGCTTTCGTGACCATTTCGGGGGCAGTGGCCCAAAACAAACCGTTTGACGGCAACACCAATGCGGTCATTACCGGAACGCTTTCGGGCGTGATTTCACCCGACGTAGTGACTTTAATCGGGACAGGAACATTTGCTTCTTCGGCAGTCGGGAATGGCATTGCCGTAACCTCAACATCTACCTTGGGCGGTACACACGGCAGCAACTACGCCATCAATCCGCAACCGACGGGATTGACGGCCAACATCACGCCCGGGCCGACCGTCCTGAACGTGGGTGACTTGTCGATCATCGGGTTCAACGTCAACACGCCTGATAATTTTGCATTCGTGTGCTGGGTGGACATCGCCAACGGAACCTATATTAAATTTACCGACAATGCTTTCCTCGCGGCCACTTCGGCCAATGCCACCAACAATGCGCGTGGCGGCGAGCAATTTGTGATCTGGAGGAACAACGGGGCGACCATTCCTGCCGGAACCGTGATTACGATCCAGGACAATACGTCATCGGCAGGTACCAACCACGGTACGATTGTTTCGGGCAACCTCAACGGATTGGCCAGCGGCGGTGACAACATTTTTGCTTACCAAGGCGCGGCGACTTCGGGCAGCACTCCTGATTTTGCCTCGAACAGCAATCCAACGACCTTCAACGGAACACTGCTTTTCGGATTGCAATTGCAAGGCTCCGGCGGCACGAGCACGGCAACTTGGTTGAGCTCGGGAACCGCCAATACCAACAATTCATATTTACCGACCCAACTTAATGTACCCAATGCCACTGTCGTGCTGGCCAGTGCGGCCTCTCGCGGCCAGTATACCGGTCCACGCGACAACCAGTTGAGCATGGCGGGCTACAAAGCCCAGGTGACCAACTCTGGGTATTGGACAACCGGCGCAGCGGCGGGCGTCATTACTTTGAACACCGCAAGCTTTACCTTGGCAACCGGACCGACGGCTGCGGTCCTTTCGGGATCCGCCACCATTTGTGCAGGTGATTCGGCGAGCCTGACCGTTGACATTACCGGAGGAAGTGCGCCTTACGTGGTGACCCTCTCCGATGGAACGGACCAGTTTTCGGTCGATGAATACGTCTCCGGAAACAGCATCGGTCTTGCCCCGACTGCAACGGCGACTTACACCTTGGTTTCTGTAGTCGACAGCAATGCACTGGCCAGTACCAACAACAGTGGTTCTGCCACAATTACCGTCAACAACGAATACCCATTCTATGTGGACGCTGATGGTGATGGCTATGGAACAGGCTCGGCGGTCAATCTTTGCGCCGCAGATGCCAATACCCCACCGGCGGGATATGCCGTGTCTGGCTTCGATTGCAATGACAGTGTGGCTTCTATCCATCCGTTTGCCATTGAGATTCCCTACAATGGTGTAGACGACGATTGCGACGGCGCGACAGACGAAACAGGAACGGTAACCACCACATTATTGCCTTCTTCGTGCGGAACGACCTTGGCTTCAATCGGTTCATTGATCGGCATCCAGACCGTGGGCGGCCATCCGATAACCGGATACAGGATCCGTGTGACCAATGGCGCGCAGGTGCAGGTCATCGAGAAAAACGTGCCGCACTTTACCATGCCGCAATTCCCGATTTATGCCTATGCGACGACCTATACCGTAGAAATCCAATTGCAGCGGGCCGGAATCTGGCAGGCCAGTTGGGGCGCAGCCTGTTTCGTGTCGACACCGGCCATCCTCGAAGAAGGCGGAGCGGCATCCGTTTCGCCATCCCAATGCGGCATTACCTTGCCCAAGATCAATACGCTTATTGCCACGACCAGCATCGCAGGTGTTACCGGATACCGTTTCCGCGTGACGAACCTGACCGATGTTTCGGGTCCGAATGCCGTACAGACGATTGACCGTACCCAAAATTGGTTCAGCCTGCAAATGCTCACGCGTTACAACTATGGCACGACTTACCGGATTGAAGTGGCCGTAAAAACGACGGGCGATTTCAGCGGTTTTGGTGCACCATGCCAGGTGTCATCCCCGGCCGTTCCATCATTGGTCAATTGTGGCGGAACCGTGGCTTCGGGAACGACAACCGTAGCCGCGACAAGCGTTTCGGGCGCCACACAATACCGTTTCCAGATCACCAGACAATCGGACAATGCCAGTACGACCATCGACCGAAATTCCAATTATTTCATCTTCAATTCGGTTCCGACTTCGGCTTTCACGGCGGGTGCCTTGTATTCGGTCAGGGTAGCGGTATTGACTTCGGGCGCGTGGTCGCCATTCGGTGATGCCTGCGAGATTACCGCTCCGGGCGGTACCGCAAAAGGTGCCATCAATTCGACCCAGGCTATTGCCCTCGAAAGCACATCCAAAGTTTCGGCTTACCCGAATCCTTTTAGTTCGGCATTCCACATCGATGCGACCGGGAATCAAAATGTCTCGGTCAAAGTCTATGACATGCTGGGCAGAATGATCGAATCGAAAACCATCGCCGTTTCGGAATTGGCGGTGCAAAGTTTGGGAATCGATTATCCATCGGGGGTTTACAACGTGATTGTCAATCAGGATGGCATGGTCAAAACGCTGCGTGTGGTCAAACGCTGATTTTGAAACAACCTTTAAAAAACCCCTTCAGCAACGGAGGGGTTTTTATATTTTTGGTCAAAAAGAAAGCCCCATCAAACGATGAGGCTTCCCGATCAAACACTATTTTTTCTTCTTTTTAGAATTGGATTTCTTTTTTGCCTTGGCTCTGAGTTTGGCTTTCTTGGCCTTGTCTTTTTCTTTTTCTTTTGCTTTTGCTTTTTTCTTTTTGGCCTTGTCTTTTTCCTTTTGCTTGGCCTTGTCCTTTTTGGCTTTGGCTCTTTCCTTGTCCTTTTTCTTCTTTTTGTCGGACTTGGCTTTGTCTTTCTCAGGATCGTTTCCGGAAGCCATTTTCAGACTCGGGGTTTTCAATGCCGGTTTAACAATAGACTTGGCGATGGTTTCCGATGCGGTTTCCGTCACTGCTGCTTTGGTTTCCACTTGGGCATCAGCCGTTTTCTTTGCCGCGGTTGCTGTCGTTTTGGGTTTTACCGTACGGGTTGTGGCTGCTCTTTTAGGAGCTGTTGCCGATGCGCTTCGGGTATTGGCCTTTGCCACAGGGCTTGCCGTTGTTTTGGGCGAAGCTGCCCGGGTAGCTCTTGGTTTGGGTGTTGCCGGTTTTGGCGTGGTCGGTTTTTTGGCCACTGGCTTGCGGGGCGTTGCGGTTTTTGGCGTTGCGGCGGGTGTCGCTTCGGGCTTTGGACCGTTGGTGTTTGGGTCGGTTTCCATCATGATTTTCTGGCGTTAGGGCGGTATTTGCTATAAAAATAAGTCACCGCAAGTTTTGTACAAACAAATGTAGGATTTAAATGCTTTGGTTAATGTTAAGTTTTTCACATCAAAAAACGCGATTAATTTGCGAAAATTCGTGCTTTTTTATTGATAAAACTGTTAACAAGTCTGAAAAACAGAAACATTGCAGTTTTTATAAAAATTCTATCTTTCAACTGTTTATGGATTTTAATTTTAAATTACCACACTATGAAAAAAATTACACTATTACTCCTATGCCTGTTATCGCTGGAGGCCATCGCGCAGATGGGAACCATCGATGCCAATTTTAACACAGGCGGCGCAGGGCCAGACGCTGCTGCCTATACGACAATCAACCAGTCCGATGGAAAAATTCTCATTGCCGGTGTTTTCGACAATTACAACGGCGTGGCCCGAAGCGGTATCGCCCGCATCAATGCCGACGGTTCGCTCGATACGGGGTTCAATCCCGGAACCGGTTTGGCGCTGTCGACCGATAACATCTACTGCATGGCCTTGCAATCGGACGGGAAGATATTGATCGGTGGGAAGTTTGCCAATTTCAATGGCACTCCGCGCAACAACATCGCGCGCTTGAAT
Organism: Flavobacterium sp.; assembly: GCF_047602195.1. GTDB lineage: Bacteria > Bacteroidota > Bacteroidia > Flavobacteriales > Flavobacteriaceae > Flavobacterium. The sequence continues at coordinate 568,617 of NZ_JASGHW010000004.1, read as the reverse complement.
GCCGATGGCTCGGTAGATCCCAGCTTCAATCCCGGAACCGGGGCCAACAGTGATGTCATTACCATCTCGATCCAATCTACGGGAAAAATCATCATCGGCGGGTTGTTTACCCAATTCAATGCTACGGCAGGCCGTTTGTTCCGACTCGAATCCAACGGGACGATCGACACGAGTTTCAATGCAGGTGGCGTAGGCCCGAACTCCTATGTGTGGACTTCGAGTGTTTTGCCTGACGACCGCATCTATATCGGCGGCGGATGGTCCAATTACAATGGGACGCCCGCAAACAGCTTGCTGCGCCTGAATGCCGACGGTACACGCGATGTTACTTATACCAATTTACGCATCATCAACAATGCAGTATTGTGCCACGCCGTGCAGCCCGATGGCAAAATCATCATCGGGGGTTATTTTACAAGCTACGGACAAACCCCGGTCGTGACCAACCGCCTGGTGCGCATCAACAGCGATGGTACACGCGACAATACGTTCAATATCGGAACCGGTCTTGACAATTATCCGCTAAGTCTTACGCTGCAGCCCAATGGAAAAGTGCTCGTTGGCGGGGCTTTCCTCAATTACAATGGAACTTTGGTCAACCGCATGGTCCGCCTCAACACGGACGGTTCGGTCGATACCGGTTTTGTGGCGGGCACCAGCATGAGCGGCATTGTCTACAAATCGACTTTCCAGCCCGACGGAAAATTGCTCGTGGCCAGTGAAGCCCTCAGTTATAATGGCAACACTACCCAGCCGAACCTGACCAAAATTAGCGCCTATGCGCCAAATGCCATTGCCATAGTCTCATTGGGCGCTACTTCTCCTTATTGTACCGAACAGACATTCGATGTCAATTATACCGCCGATGGGTATTTTGCCGCCGGGAATGTATTTACCGCACAATTGTCGGATGCCTCGGGCAGTTTTACCGCTCCGGTTTCGATTGGCAGCATCAACGCGACGGGCAGCGGGACCATTTCGGTGACCATTCCGTTGATTACCCCTGCCGGTTCGGGTTACCGCATCCGCGTGGTGGGCAGCAATTTGGCAACGACGGGAAGCGACAACGGCAGCAACCTGGCCATTTCCGGCATCAATACCTATTATGAAGACGCCGACAATGACGGTTTCGGGAATCCCAATGTATCGGTGGTCGGCTGTGGCGCTGGCCCAATCGGCTATGTCTTGAACAGCAACGATTGCAACGACAACGAGCCGTTGGCGCATACGGGTATGGCCGAAGTGCTTTACGACGGTGTGGACAACAATTGCGATGGCAACCTCGACGAAGGCAACCAACTCATGACTTCGTTGCTTCCGGCTTCTTGCGGCGCAACTTTGGCCTCGATCCAATCGCTGATTGGCATCCAAACCATTGGCGGTCCCATTACGGGATACCGCATCCGTCTTACGCAGGGTGCCGAAGTACAGGTTATTGAAAAGAACGTTCCGCACTTCATGATCACGCAATTCCCTTCTTATGCGTATGGTACCGCTTATACGGCTGAAATCATGTTGCAGCGCAATGGCGTGTGGCTCGGGTATTATGGCCCGGCCTGTAACATCACCACTCCGGGCATCTTGGCCGAAGGCGGCGCGTCTTCGATCATTGCGGCACAATGCGGGGCAGTCTTACCCAAAATCAATACGCTGATTGCCACCACGAGCTTGGCCGGCGTGACGGGCTATCGTTTCCGCGTAAGCAATTTGACCGATCCATCGGGACCAAATGCGGTTCAGACCATCGACCGGGTGCAAAACTGGTTCAGCCTCCAAATGTTGACGCGTTACAATTATGGCACGGTTTACCAGATTGAAGTGGCCGTCAAGACTACGGGTGATTATTTGGGATACGGCGCGGCCTGCAATGTGACTTCGCCTGCGGTTCCTACACTGACCAATTGCAATGCGGTCATCGCTTCAGGGACGGCCAATATTGCGACTGCCAGTGTGACTGGTGCGACGCAATACCGTTTTGAAATCACACGCGATTCGGACAATGCATCGACCGTCATTACCAAACCGACCAATTATTTCATTTTCAATTCGGTGCCGCCGGCGTTTTCGAGTCCGGGCGCGCTGTACCATGTGCGTGTGGCGGTGATGACTTCTGGAACCTGGTCTCCTTATGGAAACAGTTGCGACATTACTTCGCCGGGTGCTTTGGCCAAAGGCGCACCGTCTGCTGAAACTGTTGCGATGGAACAAACGTTCCGCACATCGGCTTATCCGAATCCGTTTACGGCCGACTTTACGATCGAATTGCTGACATCGGCCAAGGAAAATGCACAGTTGAAAGTATACGACATGCTGGGCCGATTGCTCGAGACCGTTGAGATGAAAGACGCGGATTCGTTCAGTGCGAAAATCGGAAGCGGTTATCCATCGGGGGTTTACAATGTCATTGTGAACCAAAATGGAACGATGGAAACTTTGCGCGTCGTAAAACGATGATAATTTTCACGATTTAACAAAAGCCTCTTTGGAAACGAAGGGGCTTTTTATTTCATTTCATTGGGCAACTGCCGGTAGAAATGAAAAAAGCCCCCGAAAAATCGGAGGCTTTTGTATCCGGAGCCGCCAAACAAAAAATGTTTGACTCGCTCCTAAATGAAAAAAGCCCCTCATTAGAGGAGCTTTTTGTACCCGGAGCCGCCCAAACAGAAAAGTTTGACTCGCTCCTAAATGAAAAAAGCCCCTCATTCGAGGAGCTTTTTGTACCCGGAGCCGGAGTCGAACCGGCACGGTTTCCCACAGGTGTTTGAGACCAGCGCGTCTACCAATTCCGCCATCCGGGCTTGACAGACAAAACCAACAACAGTTGGTTTATCGCGTTAAACGCACAACGAAAAACGTTGCTTGTTTTTAAACACGGTGCAAATGTAGAAAAATATATTGCAATCCAAAAAAAAAATTGTCAAAAATATCCTTTCAGAGTTGATTTTTATTTCTAAATTTGCACCTCGTTAAAACGACGCACAACTAACTAACTACACAACAATGTCTTACAACGAACCAGAAGCAAAGATTTTTGCCTGTTCACAAAGCACTTATTTAGCGGAAAAAATCGCCGAACAATACGGCATTCCGCTCGGTAAGGTTACGTTCTCTAAATATAGTGATGGCGAATTCCAGCCTTCTTTCGAAGGAGTCGATTCGCGGAATCCGCGTGTTCATCGTGTGTTCGACTTTTCCAAGTTCGGACAATTTGATGGAGCTGTTGCTCATGATCGATGCAGCCAAACGTGCTTCGGCACGCCACATCACGCCCGTGATTCCTTATTTCGGATGGGCGCGTCAGGACCGCAAGGACAAACCGCGCGTTCCGATTGGGGCCAAGCTCGTAGCCAAATTGTTGGAAACGGCCGGCGCGACCCGAATCATGACGATGGATTTGCACGCCGACCAAATCCAAGGGTTTTTCGAAAAACCGGTGGACCACCTTTTTGCATCGACAATCTTTTTGCCGTATGTGAGAAGCCTGAGCCTCGACAACCTGACGATTGCGTCACCCGATATGGGCGGTTCGAAAAGGGCGTATGCGTATTCGAAATTCTTGGAGTCGGATGTCGTAATCTGCTACAAGCAAAGGAAAGCGGCCAACGTGATCGACACGATGGAACTGATTGGAGAAGTGAAAGGCCGGAATGTAATCTTGGTGGACGACATGATCGACACCGGGGGAACGCTCGCCAAAGCCGCCGACCTCATGATCGAAAAAGGCGCTTTGAGTGTCAGGGCAATCTGCACGCACGCGATTTTGTCTGGGGAGGCGTATGAAAAGATTGAAAAATCGCAATTGAGCGAATTGATTGTGACGGATTCGATTCCGCTCAAGAAACAATCGCCAAAAATAAAAGTAGTGAGCTGCGCGCCATTGTTCGCCGATGTGATGAAGATGGTACAGAACAACAGTTCGATCAGCGGGAAGTTCCTGATGTAGTTCACGACCGCGTTAGCGATAGAAGCGGAAATCCTTTTTTAAAAGGATTCGCCGGAGCTTAGCGGAGGCAAATCTCTTTTAAAAAAGATTGCAGCGGAAAGCGCGGCGCGATCCCGACGCTTCGGGAGAGCGCAACGCCCAACAAAAAAAGAATAAATATTTATTAACTATAATTTTTTACAATGAAATCGATTACGATTAAAGGATCAGAAAGAGAAAGCGTAGGCAAAAAAGCTACTAAAGCCTTACGTGATGCTGGACAGGTACCTTGCGTGTTATACGGAGGAGACAAGCCAGTGCATTTTGCAGCAGAAGAGAAAGCCTTCAAAAGCTTGGTTTACACCCCGAACGCACACACAGTGGTGATCGAGGCCGGTAAAAACTCTTACAACGCAATTTTGCAAGACATCCAGGTACACCCGGTATCTGACAAAATCTTGCACATCGACTTTTTCCAATTGAACGATGCCAAGGAAATCACCATGGAAGTTCCGGTGAAAGTAACAGGTACTTCTCCAGGGGTTTTGAACGGTGGTGTGTTGCGTCTCAACCAACGCAAACTCAAAGTAAAGGCTTTGCCTAAAAACTTGCCTGATTTCGTGGAGGCCAACATCTCTGAAATGGAAATGGGTAACAAAATGTATGTGACGAAACTCGTTTCGGACAGCTACAAATTGATGCACCCGGACAACACTGTTGTCGCTCAAGTGAGAATTTCACGTGCGGCGATGAAAGCGGCCCAAGAAGCAGCGAAAGCAGCAAAAGGAGCTCCGGCAAAAGGAAAGAAAAAGTAATTTACTTAGTCCTTATAAAGAAAGCCTCGTTGAAAGACGGGGCTTTTTTGTTTTTTGGTTTTACCGCAAAGCTTGGCGAACTTTGCGGGAGCTTTGAGTCTTTGCGGTTGATTATTTGGGCGTTGCCTTCGGCCGGGCTGTACGCGGTGCACGGCACCTTGCTTCCATCCCTAACGCGGGCGTCCCGTTGTCATTCCGACCGCAGGGAGACCCGAGGTTTAAAAAACCGAACTGAACGTAGCTAAATCTCAGGCGAAGCCGAACTAATCCCGAGATTTCTCCTACGGTCGACTCGAGCAAAGCGAACTGGCGTAGCAAATGACAAAACAAACATTATCTTTGCTCCCATGAACTGGTTCACCCAACTATTTTCCAAACCGGAACAAAAAGAACACATCGATCCATGAAATCGAAGATTATTTCATCCGTTCGCCTTTGCTTCGCCCGTTCGCTATCGCTCGGGTCAGGCTCGGGTCACGAACACCAAAAAAACAATATCAATTGTGAGTAATAAATTCTTAATCGTCGGTCTCGGCAACATCGGCGCCGAATATGCCAACACCCGCCACAACATCGGATTCAAGATCCTCGACTTTTTCGCGCGCAAGGAATCGCTCGACTGGCAAACGGTCAAGCTCGGGCAACTCACCGAATACAAGTTCAAGGGCCGAACGTTCTTCCTTTTAAAGCCCAATACGTACATGAACCTGTCGGGCAAAGCTGTCCAATATTGGATGGACAAGGAAAACATCCCGCTCGAAAACATCCTGGTCATCACGGACGATCTGAACCTGCCGTTCGGCACGATCCGCATCAAACCCAAAGGCAGTGACGGCGGCCACAACGGGCTCAAGAACATCAACCTCGTGCTCAACACACAAAACTATGTGCGTTTCCGTTTCGGCATCAGCGACGAATTCAAGAAAGGCCAGCAGGTCAATTACGTGCTCGGCCAGTGGAACGAGGAAGAAAATGCCAAATTACCGGAACGTCTCGAATTGTCTGGCGACATCATCCGATCCTTCGGTACGGCCGGACTCGAACACACCATGAGTGGTTTTAACGGGAAATAAGATGAAACCGATTGTTCCTTTTTTATTCGCAATCCTGTTGTTTGGCTGTAGCAGCAAAAAGGATTTCAACCCGACGGCGGTTTCATTGGCACAACCCTGCGACAAAAATGCTACTTGCACGATAACGGTCATGCCCAACAAAGGGTTATTCATACAAGCCGACAATAGTGCCAAAGGCAGTAGCCTTCTATACATCATCGAAGACAATCCGAATAAAAATGTGATTCGCTACAAATTCAGCAGAACGTCCAAAGACAATACGCAGGATGCCAATTACAATGAAGAAGTCGTTTTCGAGCTCGATAAAAAGGTGACGGCCATCCATCTCTCCAACGAGCAATTGCAAAGCACGAAAATGATTTTCGGCAGGTTTTGTTTCTGCGATAAAGCACAAATCGGACTTTTCAAAGTCCAACAAGGAACTTTGTCTATCGATGCCCAGCACAACGGCGAACTCCACTTCACTATTCCCGAAGTGCCTCAAGTCACGCAACAGATCCGATTTTCGCTAAAATAAAAAGAGCCCGTTTCCGGACTCTTTTCTGTTTTATTCTATGACAATTCGCTTGACGATCTTGTGGTCGCCATCGGCAATCGAGACCAGGTAAACCCCGGCCTGCGCATTGTTGAGTTTAATGGTTTGATCGAACAATGCCGAATGATCGTAGGATTGGTCGAAAATCATCCTGCCGCGCATGTCGTGAACCGCAATGTTAATTTTGCTTGTGGAATTCGAACGGAACTTTACATTGAAGTCGCCATTGTTTGGGTTCGGGAACAATGCAAAATCCTGGAACTGGAATTGTTTGTCCGAAAGGAAAATAATGCCTTCGTTACAAATCTCCACCGAAAACGAATTAACCGTCCCGGCATTTCCTGCCACCAAATCCCTGAAGCCGAACTGCCAGGTTCCTTGTTGGCTGAAACCGTTCATCGCGGCCAGCGTCCCCGTCGGCAAAGCCATGGTGCCATTCAAGGTGCCCGATCCGCAAGCAAATGCCGGCGCCTCGCTGTCAAACGTCACCTCCACATTGGCTCCACTCGCACATTGCTGGTTGTACAAAGGCGTCAATAGACCTCCCGGGCGAATGACGGCCAGATTGAGGTTTTGGATGTTCGGGTGCGTAATGTCGTAATGTACATTTACATCGATTATCGTTCCAGTGCCAGCCGGTACGGCAATCGTTTTGACGGTATACGAAGCTGACCCGTCATTGAGCGCAAACGGCGTGTCAAACGTATAGGTGTTGCAAGTGTTGACCACTTCATATCCAATCGCGAATGCCTTGCTGTTGACCGCATAGAAAACATTGCCGACCGCTTCGACCATGACACGGCAATTGGTGGAAACCAAATCGGGAGCGGTAATGGTTTCCGATCCGTCGTTCGGGGTGTTTTCTGCCAACAGGTAAGGCCAGGTCAGTCCGCCGTCAGCCGACATCCTGATGTTGACCAAGGCCGTATTGATGCCATTTTCGGTGGTTCCGGCCACATCCCAAGCGATTACTTGCGAGCTGTTCTGTACCCAGGCTTCCAATGCCGATTGTGAAAGCACTTTGAAAGGTCCCGTATTGGCAAAGTTGAGCGTCATCGTTTCCCTTTCGGTTTGGCCACCCATCGGCGCCCCGTTGTCCCTGACGGTCAACGAAAAAATCATTTGGCGCATCACGTTGGGAACCACTTCCCAGGTTGGGGTAAGGTTATTGGCCAACACGTCCGAAAATTTCGGGAAATATCGCGTAGGTGATGGCGACGGAAGCAACGAACGGAAATTGGGGCCCGTCACATTGGTCGGCAATGGCGGTTGTACAGAAACCTGCGGATTGTATTGTTCCCAGCAGTAGGTCAAGGCATCGCCATCTGGATCCGTAGCCGAACCGGTCAATACAAACGCAGTCCCATAAGGAATCGTATGATTCGAAAGCGGTTCTACGGTTGGCGGTGTATTCCCATTCGGAACGGCCTCGGCACAATTGCCTGTCCCGTTGATGAATGTCGCGGCCTGCAACAAACTGCGTGCATGGAAATAAGGATCGGAAAAAACCGTGATGTTCTGGCTTTCGCACAAACCGGTATAGCCCATGATGGTAGATCCGCTACCGGGCTCAAATGAGGAAGTATTGCTCCTGTTGCCGTTGCAGGCACCCAGATCACCGTTGAAGGTATGGTGACAGCCAAACTGGTGTCCCATCTCATGGCATACGTAATCGACATCATACGGATCGCCAACCGGTGAAGGTAGCCCCGTCAATCCACGGGCCTTGCTTGCCGTACAAGGCGATTGCAAATTGGCCACACCTCCGCCACCTGTACTCACGGTATGTCCGATGTCGTAATTGGCCGAGCCGATGGCCGCGTCGATGACGGTTTGGCTTTGGGTCAGCAAAATGTTGTTGGTGTTGGCATTGTCGAATTCATCCGAAGTGATGAAAATGATGTCGAGGTTGTTGGGCACAATCACCATGGTCAAGGAAAATTCATTTTCGTAAATCCCGTTGACACGCGTCATCGTCACGTTCATGGCCGCCAATACCGCGTCCTTTTTCTGTGCGATCGTACCGCCATTCAAACCCGCCGCATTGACGTGGAACGCGGCATATTCGATCGTGCACGCCATGGCCAGACGGTAGGTCTTGAAAAGACTGTTGTTGGCGCGCATCTGTACCACTTCTCCCGAAAGTTCTTCGACAAGTCCTTGTGCTTCTTCGGTCACGCCACACTGGAAAGTCCTGTTGCTGGTCAGCGAAGACCTTGAATACACGATGTAGTTTTTCAGATCTTTGGTATAGGTGTCGATGTAGGTGGTTCCGCTTTTGGCCGAAAAAGTCATCGTATGCAACCCGAACAAGGTCACACTGAAACGGATCGTGGCCGTCGGATCATCGATGCCTTTGCCTACATAGGATTTGATGCCCGGATGTTCGGCGCCCAGTTCGGCAGCCAATACCGGGGCTTCAAAAATGCGGAATTTACCCATCTGTCCATCGGCGTTCGGAAAGCTGACGATGACATTCGATTGCTGGCCTTGGCCTCTTTTCGGGGCCTGAGCAAGTTGGCTTTTCAAGGCGTCGAGATCGAGCGCAAACAGTTTGAATTCCCTTGGATGCGAATTCCGGTCCATTTTATTCGGGAAATTTGCCTCGTTGTTTATGCTTCTCCACAATCCTTGGGACTGCGCCTGGACGAAAGAACAAACGAGTGCAATGAGTAGTATCAATTTCTTCATAGCTTATTATTTTGGTGGGTTGAAGATCCAAATATACTGCTTTTAAATAAAAAAGCGCCCCGTTTGGAGCGCTTTCGTTTGATTGGAGTTGTCGTTTATTCTACGATAATCCTTTTGGTGATTTTGTTGTCGCCGTCGGCAATCGAAACCAGGTAAACCCCGGCCTGTTTGCTCTTGAGGCTGATGGTCTCGTTGAACAATCCCGAATTGTGATAGGTCTGGTCGAAAATCTTACGGCCCCTCATGTCGTGCACGGCAATGTTGATCTTATTGCCTGAAGCCGAGTTGAAACGAACGGTAAAATCACCGTTGTTCGGATTCGGGAACAAGGCGAATTGATCAAAATCATACGTTTGCGTACCCAATACGAGTTGTAATGTACAAATTTCAAGTTCAATCGAATTAATCGTTCCGGTATTTCCTGCCACCAAATCCCTGAAACCAAACTGCCAGTTGCCGTTCGGGCTGAAACCGTTGAACGTATTGAGGTTGAAACCCGTTGGTGGCGCATAAGTTCCCGTAGTTGGGCTTGCACAGGTAAAGGCAGAACCTTGGGCGTCGAACACTACATCCATATTGGCATTGCCAGAACATTGCTGGTTGAACAATTGTTGCATGGTTCCGCCCGGTCTGATGACCGCCATCTGGAGGTTTTGCAGGTTCGGGTGCGTCGCATTGATTCTGATGTTCACATCACTTATCGTGTTGGTATTGGCTACCGCGATTTGCTTGACATTGTAAACCGTACTGTTGTCGGTCAACGCAAAAGGTGTGTTGAAAGTATAGGTATCGCAGACCGTCTGGATTTGGTATCCGACAGGGAATTCCCTTGAATTCAAAGCATAGAATACATTGCCGACGGCTTCAACCATAATCCTACAATGGGTAGAAACCGCATCCGGTGCCGTTACGGTTTCACTGCCGTCATTTGGCGTGTTTTCTGCCAACAGGTACGGGAAAGTCAATCCACCGTCAATAGACATACGGATGTTGACCAACGCTGTATTGATTCCATTTGCGGTTGTTCCGGCCACATCCCAGGTCACGTCGTGCGTGGTATTTTGCAACCAGGCTTCGGTATTGGTGCTCTGTGAAGTCACTTTAAATGGACCTGCATTGGCATAAGTCAAGGTCATCGTCGCTCTTTCTGTCTGTCCGCCCAATGGTCCGCCGTTGTCACGAACGACCAAGGAGAACACCATCTGGCGCGCCACGTTTGGAACTACTTCCCAAGTTGGTGTCAGGTTGTTGGCCAACACACTTGAAAAGACCGGGAAATATCTTGTCGCCGAAGCAGAAGGCTCGAAAGACCTGAAGTTCGGTCCAGAAACACTCGTAGCCGCCGGTGGCTGTGTCGAAATCTGTTGGTTGTACTGCTCCCAGCAATAGGTCAGCGCAGTCGCCTCGGCGTCGGTAGCAATACCGGTGAGCCTGAAAGCAGTTCCAAAAGGAATGGTATAATTGTCCCCAGCGCTTACGGTTGGCGGTGTATTGCCATTGGGAACCGTCGCAGCACAATTCCCGGAAGTATTGAGTACGTTCTGGATTTCGATCAGGCTTCGCGCGTGGAAATAAGCATCGGAATGCGGCTGCACATCGTGTGGTGCGCAAATTCCGGCATATCCCATGATCGTGGTTCCGCTGCCCGGTTCGTAAGAAGAAGTCGTCATACGGTTCGGCGGAGCACAGTTGCCCTGGTCGCTGTTGAAAGTATGCGACCCCCCGAATTGGTGGCCCATTTCGTGTGCCACGAAATCAATGTCGTATTCGTCCCCTACAGGCGATGGCAATCCGGTGAGTCCCCTGGCTTTTCCGGTTGGGTTACAAACCGATGGCCTTTGGGCCACACCACCTCCACCAGTACTCACGGTATGTCCAATGTCGTAATTGGCCGTGCCGATGGCCGCATCGATAGCGGTCTGGCTTTGGTCGAGCAGGATGTTGTTGGTGTTGTTGTTGTCAAAATTATCCGAGGTGATGAAGATAATGTCTTCGTTGTTGGGTACCAATTCCAAGGTAACCGACAAATCGCGTTCGTAGACACTATTGATGCGGTTTACCGTTACATTCATCGCGGCGAGTACGGCCGCTTTTTTCTGCGCAATGGTACCGCCACCCAAACCGGCTGCATTGACATGGAATGCCGCATATTCGATCGTACAGGCCATGGCCAGTCGGTAGGTCATGAAGACGCTGGTGTTGGAACGCAATACATTTTGGTCCGACGGAATTTCAGGAATCAGGCCCTCATCGGTATCGGTTACATCGCAACGGAATGTTTTGTTGGTCGTCAATTCGGCCCTTGAAAAAACCATGTAGTTTTTCAAATCCTTGGTGTAAGGATCGATGTACGTGGTTCCGGTTTTACCCGATTGGGTCATCGTGTGCAAACCGAACAAGGTCAGGCTGAAGCGGATGGTTGCCGTCGGGTCGTCGATGCCTTTTCCTACATAGGACTGGATTTCAGGATGTCTTGCCGCCAAATCGGGGTGCATCACCGAGGCTTCATAGATTCTGTATTTCTGCAATTCGCCACTAGGGGTAGGAAAATCTACAATCACATTGGATTGTTGTCCAGACATTCTGGACGGCGCATTGACCAGCGTGGCTTTGAGCGCATCAAGGTCGAGTGCATACAGTTGGTAAGTCCTTGGGTGCGAATCACGGCTCAGTCTTTCGCCCGCAATAGCCGCATCGTTGGTACTTCGCCACAATTGCTGCCCGTAGCTGTCGGTAAAAGCCAGTACAGCCAAAGATACAAAAAATAGTAATTTCTTCATCATGGATTGTTGTAAAGTTAATAGCCTCAAATATAAATATTTTTTCATAAAAAAAGCGCCCTGGATCAGGGCGCTTTACTATTGCGTTTTTAGGAATTATTCTACAACAATTCGCTTGACCATCTTCTTGTCGCCATCGGCAATCGAAACCAGGTAAACACCCGCTTGGGCATTGGTCAACTGGATTTCCTGAGAAAACAATCCGGTGCTGTCGTAGGCTTTGTTGAAAATGCGTCTTCCACTGATGTCATGCACCTGGATGCTCACTTTGCTCGATGCATTGAATTCTACTTTAAAGCTTCCGTTGTTCGGGTTTGGATACAATGCGAAGTTCGCGAAGTCAAACTCCTGTGCTTTAAGCGGCACCAAGGCAGTCGAACAAATCTCCAACCAGAATGAATCGATCGTACCGACATTGCCGGCAGCCAAATCCCTAAAGCCAAACTGCCAGTTGCCCATTTGCGAGAAACCGTTCATTGCGGCCAGCGTTCCGGTAGGCAACGCCATGGTTCCGCTCAGCGGGCTTCCGCAGGCAAAAGCAGCGGCTTCGCTGTCGAAAGTCACATTCATATTGGCGTTACCGGCGCATTGTTGGTTGAACAAAGGCATCATCGATCCTCCCGGTCTGATGACCGCAATATTGAGGTTCTGGATGTTCGGGTGCGTCGCATTGATGTGGATGTTCACGTCGCTGATCGTACCGGCTGTAGGTACATTGATTTGCTTGACGTTATAGGATGTCGAGTTGTCGTTCAAGGTAAACGGCGTATCGTAATTGTAGGTTGTACAAGTCGTCACCAATTCATATCCGATCGCGAATGCATTTGAATTGACCGCATAGTAAACATTTCCGGTCGGTTCGATCAAAATTCTGCAATTGGTTGAAGTCACGGCTGGAACTGTGATTACTTCATTTCCGTCATTTGGCGTATCGGCTACCAAAGTAATTGGCCAGGTCAGTCCGCCATCTGTTGACAATTTGATATTGATGTTGGCCGATCCAGGCAAAGACGTCGTGTTGTTCACGTCCCAAGTAACCGTTTGGTTGGTTCCTGGCGCTCCCCACAAAACACCGGTTGTGTTCTGTGAAGTGACTTGGAATGGTCCAACACCACCGATCCCGTTGTAAGGAGCCGCAGAAGTAATGATTACCTCATCGGTATTGGTTTGCCATCCACCGACGTGGTTGTCCCTTACCGTCAAGGTAAACCTCAAACTTCTTTGTACCGATGAAACCGATTCCCATGTAGTGCTCAGTTGACCTGCCAATACTTTGCTGTATTCCGGCAAATAACGGTCTGGAACAGTCTTGGGGTTGAAGGAACGATAGTTCGGCCCACCTGTTTTGGTTGGATAACAAATACTCTGCGCTTGGTCAAATGCCGAAGAAGCGTTGTTGTTCTGTTCCCAGCAGTAGCTCAAGGTATCGCCTTCTGCATCTGTTACCACGCCTTTGAGGATGTAAGCAGTTCCCGAAGGCACGGTGAAATCAGCCGGAGCCGTAACCGTTGGCGGGGTATTGCTGGTGATGGCCGTGCTCACCGGACAGGTCTTAGTTGCCATGTTGTCCTGGATCTGTTGGATGCTTCGGTACGTGAAGTACGGATCTGAATGTTGCTGTACGTCATAATCGACTGTAATTCCCGCGTACGCCATAATGGTAGAACCACTGCCCGGCTCAATATTTACACTGGCACCTTCCACGTTGTGCGAAAAGGTATGGTTGGCCCCCATTTGGTGTCCCATTTCATGGATTACGTAATCGATATCGAAACTATCCCCTGCAGGAATATTGTTGGAAGGCGAAGTGTAGCCGCTTCCTTTGTTCTTGTCCATGTTGGTCCCGGTATCGTCATCCCTGCACACGCATCCGATGCAGCCCGCGTTACCGCCGCCGCCCGAAGCGCCAAAAAGGTGTCCGATATCATACGCCCCGTTCCCCAGTTGTGCGGTCAGCGCGTTTTGCAATTGGAGGTTCCATCCATTCAGATTGTCGGCATTGGCCGCCGCCGTACCTACTGCTGCAGTCGAATAAGGATCGGTCGCCGCATTGGTATAGATCACCAAGTTGTTGTTGGCGATAATATTGAGGTGGATGGCCAGGTCGATTTCCATCACCCCATTCACGCGGGTCATCGTATTGTTCATTCCGGCGAGCGCTCCGGCTACCGTACCGCCAAAATAGGTCGTGTATTCTCCTGTACAGGACAAGGCCAAACGCATCGTCTTGTAGGAAAGGTTACTCGATCTTGCGGTTATTCCGTCAACAACGTCGTTGTTCAGGGCTACGTCTTCGGTGGCACAGTTGAAAGGCAACCTTCCTCTTTCTCTTGTTTGGGAATCAAACAATACGTAAGTAGCGTGGTCCTTGGTGTAAGGCTCGATGAACTCCGCCGTCCTGTCCGGTCTTAAAAGCATGGTTTGGATGCCCAAAGGCGAAACGCTGAAATGGATCGTGGAACCATCGGTCATGTTTTTGCCGATGTAAGCCCTGATTTCTGGATATTGCGCTTGCAATTCTGGCGCAAAATTGGAGTTTTCCCAAACCTGAAATTTTTCCATTTGGCCATCAATATTGGGAAATTCAACCACAACACCTGGCGCTGTCGAAAGCTTGTCTGATGCCTGTGCCAAAGTCTGCTTGATGGCATTTACGTTGACCTGGAAAAGCTGTTTCCTTTCAGAATAGGAATCTTCCTTGATTCTCTGGAGCTGGTCCACGCTTTCGAGGCTCACTTTCCTCCAGGCATTTTTTTGTGCTGACAATTGTACGGACGAAAGTACAACCATCGAGAAGAGTAGTAATTTTTTCATTTTTTTGATAGTTATAATAGCAAACAAAGCTAAGCTATTTTTTTAATTCCCACGGCCTCCTTGCTCAATTTAACAATATCCGGGGCCAACAAAAAAGGCTGCCAACAATTTGACAGCCTTTGGGTTATTCCTAAAATACAGTTGCTTATTTTTTGATCATGAGCTTTTTGACGACTTTGGTTCGCTGGCCCGAAACTTCTACAAAAATAATTCCATCGGGTAGCGAGTTCGGCAATTCTATTTTGAGCGATTGCTTGCCTTTTTGGAGTTCGGTCTTGCGTTCGGCCAAGAGCTTGCCGTCCATTCCGGTCATCCGCACCAGCAATGGCCCGTCGGTAAGCATTTCGACATCTACATTGATCTCTGTACTGGCGGGGTTGGGATGGATTTTTACGATCTCATCGAAGTTTTGCGTCTCATCTCCCCCGACCTGCATGTGTCTGTCCCGGGTACTGCCGCCCGAACCAGGATAGGTCGTAAAGGTTTTCGTGTTGTTGCACAACGACTCGTCATGGATGCCGATAATCCTTGTGGTCACGGTTACCGTATACGTGGCCGAAGTTGCATAAGTGTGGGATGTCGAAGAAGAAAAAGAACTGAAACTGCTTCCGTCCCCAAAATCCCAAACATATTTTACGTTGGCCGTTCCGCTGCAATTCGGATTGGTATTGTAAGCAGTGAAGCTCGATGTATTTCCAGAAACCGTTTGGTTGTAGGCAATCGTCGAAAGGCAATTGCAGGCACATTGGTCAATGATTACTTTCTCGAAATTGAAGACACAACCACTAGGGCTGGTGAGTTGCAGGTTGATGTAACCCGGCAGATCGGTCCAGTTGATGTTGACCGAAGATTGGTTATTGGCCCCCACAATCGTCCCTTCGCCTTGGATAATGCTCCAAAGCGCCGTGTAACCGGCAGGAATCGTAAAGCTATTGGTCGTACTGTTGCTCCCGGAGGTCTCACAGGCCGTAGTGCTTCCGCCGATGCTTCCACTTTGCAAATCCACCCGAATGTAATCGGTTACGGTTACCGGACAGCCTTGGTAAGAGTAGTTGTAGACAATTGCATGATTGCCCATTCCGGCAGCAACCGGCGAAAACGAGTACATCCCGCCCGAAAAAGTTACCCCGTTTCCTGTAAAATACCCCCCGGGTTGTGCGGCGCTCAGGTATCCTGCCAGGTTCGTAATCCCGCCCGGACTGCACATCAATGCAGGCAGACTCAAGGTTGGTACACCCGAAGGAATCGGTTGAAGGTTAACATTGTCAATGTAGTAATAGGAATTCTCTGGCGCGGTCGATGCCGGGTTCGGGCAAGGATTCGACAACGCCGTTTGCACCTGGAACTGTACATTGTTGATTCCGCCCAGATACAAGTATTTCTGTCCGGCCACACTTCCCGTAGTGAATGTAAACGTAATCCTTTCCCAACCATTGGCTGTAGCGGCGCTAGATGCAGTCGAAAAAGTCGGATTTTGCAGCAATATATAATTCGGGGTGAATTGCGATGTCGGTATGATTCCGCCGGTGAGCAATCCGACTTCGGCATCCATCAACAAGGCTTGAAACTTGATCGCTTTCTGGCTTTGTCCTTCGGCAAGCGAAACATCAAAACTCAACTGATAGGCCGTATTGGCCGACAGAGGCGTGGCCAATTGCGTTTTGATTGTTTCACTGTAGGTCGACTGGTAGGCATTGACCCTTGGATTGGTAATGTACATGCCCGCATAGCCATGGTTTCCGGAAACATTGTCGTTTTGGTGTCCGTTGAAATTGCACGGAATCGAAACCGACGGACTCGAATCGGTAGAATTGAAATAATCCGGCGTACTAAAATAAGAAGCCCCTTCCCAACCGCAAGCCCTGTTGAGTTGGCTCGCCGTAGGATACATCGTCGTGGCGTATTGCTCGAAATTGCCATTCTTGACCAGGTTACAGGTATTCTGTGCCGTACAAGTATTCTTCACATTCACATACACATAAGTAATATTGCCGCGCTGGTTGGTCGTCACATCATAAGGCACGTAGCGCAGCAAATGGACTCCCGGCACGTTGCTGGTCAGGAATACATTCGTCGAAAGGCTTCCATTGTCTACGGTAAACGTCGCGTTGGCGTCGTAGATGTCCTGGAGTTTTTCAAAACGGATGTTGGCAACCCCGTTGATTGAATAGTCATTGGACAAAATACTCGTCACGCCCGAACCGTTGATTTTAATTGCGGCACCGGTATTTCCGGTGTAAACAAAACTACTGGTCGAAGTCAGGCCGTCGCTGACACCCGCCACGATGATGCCGCTGCAAGCCGATGTATTGTAATTGTAGTAAATCTGTTGGGATGCTTGCGAAGCCACGCCATAAACCCCATTCACACTGTATCCGAGGTCACACAAAACCTTGCGCTCTTCGTCTTTTAAATAACGCTTCGACACACCCAACGGGGTCTGGTTGCTCATCACAAAATAAGCGTCGTTGCCTTGTGTACATTCGTCTTCAAAATGACTCAGGCTGCTTCCCATCTCAAAACAAGGCGGTGTGTAAACCAGCGAATTCACCGCTCCGCTCACATACTTCATGGCCACGTTCCCGGTACATTGTGTGTGGTTGTACGAACCGTTGAAAAGATGGTCCGTAGCGGTACAGCCCGGCCACAAATTCCCTTGTGGAATGTTTAACGAATAAGCATACATCTGCCCGCTGGTCGTCGGGTTATTGATAATGGCAGCGGTGTTCGCGCCGTTTTTCAACTGCTTGTCATAACGGCTGAACACATTACCCCCTGGATTGGTAAAATAGATTGACGTCCCGTATTGGTTCATCAGCGTCGCAAATCCCAATGCATGGGTCAATTCGTGCAACATCACGGTATACAAATCTACCTTGCCGCTCATTCCGGTAGCCGCGTTGTAGGCGTTCAAGTCTGTATTCCAAACCCGTGAAGGATTGTTGAAGTTGATGGAAACCATGCCGTGGTAAAAAATCCCAGTAGAATTGGTTCCCGAATTGGTGGTAACGACAGGAAACAGCAATCCGTTGTAAGGATCGACTCCGGTGTGGATCATTTGCCAGATCTGGTTGTCTACGATTCCGCCCGAAGTCCATGCCGAATAAGTCGAAAGATTGAAGAAAGAAGTGGCCAATCCGCCAACACCACTCGTAGAGGACGGCAATTGGTTCGCGGGCAATACCTGATTGATGTCGCGAACCCAAATGCGGATTTTGTTGTAGTTTCCGGGATTCTTCAAAGGCGAATTGATGAAGTTGGAAACATCTTGGAAAACTTGGCAAATCACGTTGCGTCTCGCATCTTCGACCGGATTGCCCACGTTCGACATGCCACTGTTGGATTCAAAATACAATTCGAACATTCCGGAGCTACACAACAACTGCGTGGTCGAAGTGGAACCATTTTTTAATGTTGAAACCGATTGGGTTTGGATCTCTGAAAGCGTATAACTATTGCCATAGTTATCAAAAACGGTATCAAAAGCGCCATTGGGACTCAAATCTGATTGGGAATAGGCCCAAACAGACATCAGGAGGCAAAATGCCCCTACAATTTTTTTCATATTGTGTTGTTTGAAGGTTAACGCCCTAAACCTACAAATTTTTTTGAAATAAATTTCGTACAAAGCTTAATTTGTCAGAAAAATTACAATTTATTTAAAGTATTCCCCATTACTGCATTTTGGCATTTTTATATTTTCTTCTGGCCATTTGACCATAATTGGATTCGTTGCTTTAACTTTGCGTCGAACATCTCAAGTGCATTTTGAAAATTTTCCATTCAATAACCGATTTTAGTTCCGCCAGGAAAACCATCGTCACCCTGGGCACTTTCAATGGTGTGCACATCGGTCACAAAAAAATCATCGAGAAATTATTGCAAAGCGCTGCCGAAACCGGGAGCGAAAGCCTGATCCTGACCTTTTTCCCGCATCCGCGCATGGTACTCCAGGAAAGTTCCGAGATCCAGTTGCTCAACACGCTCGAGGAAAAAATCAAGCTGCTCGAAAACAGCGGGCTCGACAACCTGATCATCCATCCGTTCGACGAGGCTTTTTCGAGATTGACCGCCGAGGAATTCGTATCGAAAATCCTGGTCGAAAAATTCAACATCCGCAAAATCATCATCGGCCACGACCACCGTTTTGGCAGAAACCGCACGGCCAACATCGACGATTTGATCGTATTTGGCCAAACCTATGGTTTTGAAGTCGAACAAATCTCGGCCCAGGAAATCGATGCCGTTTCGGTGAGTTCGACCAAAATCCGCAACGCGCTTTTGGAAGGCAATATCTCGTTGGCCAACGAATACCTTGGCTATCCGTATTTGCTTACGGGCACGGTCGTCAAGGGCAAGCAACTCGGACGCACGATCGGTTTCCCGACGGCCAACCTGCACATCGCCGAAAACTATAAGCTGATCCCCAAAATTGGGGTCTATGTGGTCCAGAGCGTACTCGAAGGAAAAATCGTCTACGGCATGATGAGCATCGGCACCAATCCGACCGTTGGCGGCGATTCGCTGACGATTGAAGTCTATTTCTTCGATTTCGGCGCCGATTTGTACGGCCAAAAAATCGAAATCTCGATCCTCGATTACATCCGCGACGAGGAAAAATTCGCCTCGGTCGACCTCTTGAAGGAAAAACTATACCAGGACATGGATTATTCGCTTTCCTGGATCAAAAGCAACGGCTGATGAAAAAGTGGTTCGAACCCATAGACAATGCGCCTCTTGTGATCTTCAGGATGCTTTTTGGGTTCCTGCTTTTTGCCGAAAGCATCGGCGCCATTTGTACCGGCTGGGTTTACCGCGTGTTCCTCCAACCCGAATTCACGTTTTCGCACATCGGGCTCGACTGGCTGCAACCGCTGCCGGGTTTTGGCATGTATGTCTATTTTGTCGTCATGGGACTGTTTGGACTCATGATCATGCTGGGCTACCGCTACCGGCTGGGGCTGGGGCTGTTTACTTTGATGTGGGCTGGCGTGTATTTCATGCAGAAGGAATCCTACAACAACCATTATTATCTGCTGCTGCTGGTTTGCGTGATCATGTGGTTCCAACCGGCCAACCGATATGCCTCGCTCGACGCCAAACGAAATCCTGCAATCAAAACCAACCGCATGCCGCGTTGGTGCTCGCTTGTGATGATTTTCCAGATCAGCATTGTGTATGTTTTTGCGGTGCTGTCCAAATTGTACCCGCAATGGCTCAACGGCGAATACATCAAACTGTTGCTCATGACCAATGAAACGGGCGTTTTTGTCAAAGGGCTTTTCGACCAGCATTGGTTCCATTTGTTCATTTCGTGGTCGGGTTTGGCGTTTGATTTACTGATTATTCCGGCCTTGTTGTGGAAGCGCAGCCGTACGATTGCTTTTGTCGGCGCATTGTTTTTCCACCTGTTCAATGCGATTGTGTTGCAGATTGGCATCTTTCCGTTTTTTGCATTGGCTTTCGTATTGTTCTTTTATCCGCCCGAAAAAGTCAGGCATCTTTTCTTCCGGAATAAAAACAACAGTCCGGAAGTTTTCCCGCAAGAAACCTACAGCCGAAGCATCCTTTATTTTTTCATCCCGTACTTCATCCTTCAACTCGGTTTGCCGTTGCGCCACCACTTGATCAAAGGCGACGTGCTCTGGACCGAGGAAGGCCATCGCTTGAGCTGGCGCATGATGCTGCGCCAAAAAGGCGGCTATGTGGTGTACCGGATTGTCGACCAAAAAACAGGTGAAACTTCTTTTTACGACCTGGCCAAACGCCTCACCACCAAACAGCAGGGATTTGCCGCGACCAAACCCGATGGCATCTGGCAGTTGTCGCAACGCATCAAGAAAGAATACGCGGCAAAGGGCCAACAGGTTTCGGTTTATGTCCAAGCCCTGGTCTCGGTCAATGGCGGACCGTTGCGTTCCCTGATCGACCCAAAAATCGATATGGCTGCCGCAGAATGGGACTATTTCGGACACAACGATTGGATCTTGCTGTACGAATAGTCCTCTGTAATCTTGTAACATTTTTTATTTAAAATCATACCGCTGTCTGCTTTTTAATGCCTAAATTTAAACTTACCAAAAGATTGTCTAACCAATCATTTAGCGTAAAACCTTAATGACATTTCAAAAAACAGCTATTATGAAATTTACAAGAGAATTAATCAACGGTATTATCATCTACTTGGGAATCGGTGTTTATTTTTTGATTCTTGAGTTCGCCGGGCTTTCGGATGTGGTTTATTTGCGTATCATCAACCTGCTCATCGTGGCTTACGGCGTCAACCGTACCATCAAGGCCAACCAGGCCGACGGGGTTCGCGGTTACAACACCAATTTGCTTTCGGCCATCATCACCTCGATGATCGGGGCATTTTTGAGCATCGGTTCGCTGTTGGCCTACATTTCCTACAACGGCGGGGAAGCTTACTTGAAAAGATTGTCCGAAAACTTCATTTTTGGCGGCGGCGAATTGACGATAAACCATTATTGCATCGGTTTGTTGTTTGAATCTACGGCCGCTTCGCTGATCGTTTCGTTCTGCCTGATGCAGTACTGGAAAGACAAAGTAGAAGTCATCAATAAAGTGGATTAACACCAATCCGCCCAGCAGAATGAGGTTTATATTCGCAATAGTATAAACCTCATTTGTATTGAATCTATATTGCGGTACCGGCCAAACTTTAAGCAGCGAAACTTTTTACTTCAAATGGAATTCTTTACTTTTGACCGAATATAAAATTCCACCAATGAGCATCACCAAACACAATTGGACCAAAGAAGAAATCATCGCCATCTATAACAAACCCATGATGGACCTGCTTTTCGAAGCGGCGACCATCCACCGCCAGCACCACGATCCCAATGTGGTTCAGGTTTCCACCTTACTTTCCATCAAAACCGGCGGCTGTCCCGAAGATTGCGGTTATTGCCCGCAGGCAGCGCGATACCATACCGAAATCGAGGGCAACGACCTCATGACCGTGAGCCATGTCAAGGCGCAGGCATTGCGGGCCAAAGCCAGTGGTTCGTCGCGTGTGTGTATGGGTGCGGCTTGGCGAAACGTCAAGGACGGACCAGAATTCGACCAGGTGCTCGAAATGGTGCGTACGATCAACAAACTCGACATGGAAGTGTGCTGCACGCTCGGGATGTTGACCGAAAACCAGGCGCAGCGTTTGGCCGAAGCCGGTTTGTACGCCTACAACCACAACATCGATACCTCAGAAGAATATTACAAAGAAGTCATTTCGACCCGCGGTTTTCAAAGACCGTTTGCAAACGATAGAAAACGTCCGCAAAACCAATGTTACGGTGTGCAGCGGCGGGATCATCGGCATGGGCGAAACCGTCGAGGACCGTGCAGGAATGCTTGTGGCTTTGGCGACACTCGATCCACAACCCGAATCGGTGCCGATCAACGCACTCGTCGCGGTAGAAGGTACGCCGATGGAAGACGAAAAACCGGTTGAAATCTGGGAAATGATTCGTATGGTCGCGACCACGAGAATCGTCATGCCAGAAACCCAAGTGCGTCTTTCTGCCGGACGCATGAACATGAGCCGCGAAGGCCAGGCAATGTGTTTCTTTGCCGGGGCCAATTCGATTTTCGCAGGTGACAAATTGTTGACCACGCCCAACCCGGACGTCAACGAAGACATGAAAATGTTCGAGATGCTCGGACTCATTCCGCAGAAACCGTTCGTCAAACACGCACAGCCGGAAACCGTCGAAGCCGAAAACTCACAATTCGAATCTTTGGGCGAAAAACCGAAATGGACCAGACCCGGACATACGATCGAGCGCAACCTCGAAGCTTCGGTCAAAGGAAAACAAACCCAAGATGTAGAATAATAAAAAAATCCGCTTCGATTGAAAGCGGATTTTTTGTTTTATGGATGGGCGTATTTGACAAAGGTCTCGGCCTGCGCTCCCGTATCATTGTGCAGACTCAGGTGATAGGTTCCCGATGCATACGGGAATGGAAAACTGTAACTGCGTTTCCCGGCCGCGGCAATCCTTTCATTCTTGAGCTCCTTGACGAGTTTGCCGTTGTTGTCAAAAACCTTCAGGATAATGTGGTCGGCCGATTTGAAGTTGACGGTAAATTCGAGTTGGCTGCCGACCGGATTCGGCGCAATCTTGACCTCCAATTTTTCCCTGCCGCTGTTTTTGGTGAAATCATTCGTGCCCAGGTTTTGATCCGAAAATTTGTAGATGCCCGCTCCCGAACAATAGGCCAGGTTTTGGTCAAAGAATTGGATGCGGTTCAAGTTGGCGCCGAAGCCCGTATTGGTCCAGGTCGTTCCAGCATCAAAGGTTTCGAGGAAACCGGTGTGGTGTCCGCCCATCCAACCATGGTTTTCGGTGATAAACCCCACGGCTTGAATATCGGTATCAGGGACTTCTTTCGAAACCCAGTTTGCACCGCCATTGACCGATTTGAGCAATTTTCCGTTCAACGGCGCCACTGATTCCACCGAAGCAAACATCACATTGGTATTCGAGAAAAGCCGTTGCAATTTCCAGACGTATTCACCCGGGATGCCCGTATCGTGAATCGGTGTCCAGGTCGTACCGCCATTGGTCGTTTTCAAAATCACGCCACCAGTGGCACTCCCGCCTGAGGCAAAGCCAACATTGGCGTCAACAAATAAAACCTCGACCAAGGTTTCGGCATAGGCGCTCATGTCGATGTATTGCCAGGTTGCGCCGCCATTGGTCGATTTAATCACATAAGCCGGGCCGAAATAAGCGCCGCAGCCGTAAATCGTATTGGCATCGACGGCATCGAGACCGCAAATCGCCGCCGGAAAATTGGGGGCCGTGAAAACGTCTGGGGCAATGTCGATCCATGTCGCACCGCCGTCCGTAGTGCGATAGAACCCGTAGTCGAGTAATCCGAGGAAACCATTGTTGGCATCCATGAATTCGATGTTCCTGATGTAGGTTTCTGGGAAGTATCCGGAATCGCTCCAAGTGACACCGCCATTGGTCGTTTTGTAAACGTAACCGCCATTGCCTGCGGCCCAACCCAAATTGGGATTGAGGAAAAACACGTCGTCGAAACGACCCGAATCGGGCGGCGGCAACACTTCGTGCCATTCGGCCTGCCCATATCCGAAGACTGTTGTCAATGAGAGCATTGCGGTAAGTAAAATTCTTTTCATAGCGTTGTTTTTTAAAATAATTGTTTTCTGATTCAATCAAATGTAGCAAAAAAACCACCGCGATAATCTGCATTTTTTGCCTATTTTTACTGTTCCGATTTCGGGAAGAAAACCAAACCAATGTTCGACCACAAAAGCCATCATTTTCTCTTTCGCTGTCTTGTTGCCTGTTGCTTTTTAATGGGCTTGTGCAGCCACGCGCAACCGATGCAGTCCTGCGACTCGCTGATCAAGGTGGGCGTAGAGGCGATGCAACGCAACCAGTACATCCAATCGCTCGAACTGCTGACGCAGGCGCGCAACATGGCGGCCAAAAACCATTGGCACAAACAGGAATTTTTGGCCATCAACAACATCGGGGCCAACTATTATTCGATGCTCGAATACGGCGAGGCGCTCAATTATTACCTCGAAGCCTATACCATCGCGCTCAAGGAGCTCGACCCGACGCAGGAAATGGTTGTGCTCAACAACATCGCGATCCTGTATTCGAAAGAGAAAAAATACGACAAGGCCAACGAGTATTTCTTCAAGGCTTATCAAACGGCCAGGGAAAATAAGGACAACATCAAGGTAGGATTGTATGCGATGAACCTGGGCAATGTCGCCAACGAACAGGGCGACACCAAAAAGGCACGCGCCTATTTCACCGAAGCCTTGCCATTGCTCGCCAACCAACCGATGTTTGTGGTGTTGGCCAAAATCGGGATTGCCGAATGCGACCTCCAGGAAGGCCATCCCGAAATCGCGCGCAAAAACGCCGAGGAATTGCTGCGCACGACCAAGGATCTGGATTTCAACGATATTGGAATTTCACTGTCGATCATCATCGCCAAATCGTACCTCAAGGAAGGCAATACCGCGATGGCGCTGGTGTATGCCCATAAGGTTTTTGACCGAAAACCCAACCTCGAGACCAAGATTGCGGTGTTTGAACTGCTGTCGGAAGTGCATTTCAAGAACAAATCATTCGCCCAGGCGATGGCGTTCAAGGATTCGATCCTCAAGGCCAATGCCGAACTCAACGAGATCAAGAACGGCAAGCTTTTCGAGAGCAGCAAAATCAAATTCGAAATCCAGAATTACCGCAACGAGATTGCACTCAACGAAACCAAATTGGCCAACGAACGCAAAATCTTTTATTCGGTTTTGGCTGTGATTCTGGTCGTGGTCGCCTTTATCGTGGTCACCTTGCGCAACCGTTCGCTCAAGCACAAGCAAAATAAACTGATTGCCGAACGCAGCGAACAGATCCTCGCACTCGAACTCGAGAAGGAAAAGAGCGACTACCTGCTGTTGGAAAAACAAGTCATCGAAAAGGAAACCCAGGCGTTGCTCGAACAGGAACGGCTCAAGAACGAACTCGAATTGCGCAACCGTAAACTTTCGGCCAAAGCGTTGTATCTGTCGGGCAGGAACCAGATGATCGAGGAAGTATTGTCGGATTTGTCGCATTTGCCCGAATTGTCAAAAGACGCTTCGGTCGTCAACCACATCAAGACGCTCAAGGACCACCTCAAAACCGATGCAGAATGGGACAGTTTCATCACGCATTTTGAAGAAGTCAACCAAACATTCCTCAACACGCTCAAGTCGAAACATCCGGGATTGACCGCGAATGACATCCGTTTCATCTCTTACATTTACATGAATTTGAGCACCAAGGAAATCGCCTCGATGCTCAACGTGACCGCCGAAGCCTGCCGCAAAAGAAAGGAACGCATCTCTGCCAAAATGGATTTGCCCGAAAACGTAAACCTCTATGATTACTTGGCTTCGCTGTAGCCATCACGGTTTGTCCGCCCGGATGTCACACTTTGTCACGCCAATATTTTTGATAACCGTTTGATTTTTTTGAACATTTAGGGAACTAAAAACCTAATCAAAAAATGAAAAAGATTACACTTCTGGCCTTATTGCTTATGGCCGGTATTTCCGCCAATGCCCAGGTGACTTTTGAGGCGTCGCGCGATTATGCCAAAATGCAGGACATTACCTATGATCCTGTCGTCCCCAACAAAATGTATGCGCTGACCAATGGCAACCATATTGTGGTTTCAACCGACAATGGTGCAAATTGGAATTTGTTGTATTCGTATCCTTCGACCGATTTTCTCAGCGATTTGAAATTAAGCCCAGACAACAGCGCGCTTTCGTTTGCGACACGCGATGCGATTTTTATCCTGGACTTGGCCTCTAATATGATCATCGGCAGTTTCTGGATTCCGCAGAGCGGCGTGGAAGGTGCCGGACCAAGCTGGCTCAATTCTTATGATTTGTACAACACCTCGGGAACGACGATGGTCGTAGACACCGGATTTTCTGTCGGTTTCAGCAGCTTCAGCAAAGTGTTTTACACCAAGGATTCGGGTGAGCACTGGTCTGAAATCTATTATACAGTCGACCACGACAACGTATTTGTCAATGACGTGGCGATCAGCCCGAACAATTCCGACAAGGTATTTTTGGCGCGTGGAAACGGCGATACCGATATCGACGGTGGTCTGTGGGTTTCTATCAACGATGGACAGGATTGGACTTCGGTTGCCTCTTTGGAAGGCGTGACGCTTGATGCCATTGCGTTCAACCCGGCCAATGCCAACGAAATGTACATCGGTTCGAGCATCGGTTTTGGCATCCATCCGGAAAACCTGTACCGTTCGGCCGACAATGGCACGACTTGGAATACCGTGCCGGTTTCGTGGACCGACGAGACGCTCAACAACATCACCAAGATTGTCTACAACCCAGGCAACACCAACCAAATCATTGTACTCGAGGAAAACGAGATCGTACGCAGCAACGATGGCGGAAACACCTGGGAAAGTATCGTGTATCCGGTAGGGATTTCGATGGATTACTATTACGGGCTCAATGCGTCGTTCAATCCGTCGGACAGCAACCAGATTGTCATCACGACCGATTTGTACCCGCAATTCTTCGACAACACCCAGGAAACCTTGACCCAAATCGAAGCGCCTTTCTTTAATGTCTTGTGGCCTTCGGTTGCCCAATATTCAGGCGTTACCCATTTGTACTACGGCGGACAGGGCGGGCGCCAGCACAAGAACATGAGCACCGGCGTGATTTCGGTGTATGATGCCGAGGCGCCGGATTCCTTCAACCCGAAAAGAAATTACATGTTTGCCGATCCAGCGGTTCCCGGGCGCGTATTTACGTATGCCTCGATGGGATTCTTTGGCGGATGGGTCAACATGAGTACCGACTACGGAGCAACCACAACCAACATATTGCAGGCTTTCGCCGACGACATGCAGGAACTGACTATTGACCCGAACAACACAAACATCATTTATGTTTCGATGCGTTCAGGCGAAGGCGGCAATATGGTTAAGATTGACCTGACCGATCTCAACAACATCGTAACGACCGACATCGTCACGCCCGAAATCAACGAATTCGGCGAAGGCGTCATTACGGGAATTGTAGTGGATCCAACCGACTCAAATACGATCTACATCGCCAAAAGACACCGAATCTTCAAGACCACCGACGGCGGGCAAAACTGGAACGGCATTGGAACCGGCTTGGAAGCCATCACCGAGGCCGACATCATTTGGGACATGCAAGGCAACCCGCTCAACCCGGCGCAATTGACGTTGGGAAGCAACATCGGCGTGTACACTTCAACCGATTCAGGGGCCACATGGACCGCCATTCTGGAAGGCACCGATGCCAAACGGATCAAGCACTCGCCGCTCAATGACGGCGTCATCATGGTGACGGTTTTCAGCACCGAAAACGCAATGGCCTCAATCGCTTACACCGCAGACAATGGCCAAAACTGGAACCATGTCTTGCCGGAGCAAATCCACTATGCGCAATCGTACGGCATGGATTATATTTTCGAAGGAAACAGTGTGGACGCCTACATCGCGACTACTGATTTGGGCATCATCAAATACCACATCGCGAACGTTACTTTGTCGACCAGCCACCCTATTGCTTCAAGCAATCCGGTTGGTTTGTATCCGAACCCGGCTTCGTCTGTTGTGAACGTTTTTGCCAATGGCGCGGAAATACAATCGGCACAGGTGTACAGCATCACCGGCCAAAAAGTATTGGAATCGCAATCAAAATCACTCGATGTTTCGGGATTGAGCAACGGAATCTATATGGTAAAAGTCTCGACCACTTCGGGAAAAACCTACACGCAAAAATTGGTTAAGGAATAATTTGGGATGATTCTTCTTTAATGCAAAAAGCGGCTTCAATTGGAGCCGCTTTTTTATTGGAATTTGTTTTGACTTCTCTTTTAGAGGACTACTTTTCGGGTAACCACTTTTCCGTTTTCGAGCACAATCTTGACGATCAATGCTTGTTGGTTGGATACCGCATTCGGGATTGAATACGTCTTGGCATTGACTTTATCGTTGTCATGGACATTTCTTCCGAGGATGTCGTAGACGGTAACGCTTTTCATCGCTTCTTCCTGCGACAGGATGTCGATTTGCTTGCGGTTGGTCGTCAGGATGATGTCGTTTCCAACCGAATCGAATGGATTGGTGCCCAAAGTCGAATTATTGTAACGCAACTCAAAACGATCATTGACTGTTCCGGTCGCCGTTTCAAAGCTGTAAGGCGCCGCCTTGAGGTTGTGAATGATGCCCAGCAGTTTGTCTTCGAGGTAAATGTCCTGCTCCATCAAGAGTCCATCGACATTATCAATGCTGATTTGGAACAATCCGCCCATGGTAGTGCTGTAACCCAAGATTACTTTGTCTTCGGGGTCAAACGGCAATGCCCTTCCTTGGATGGCCATGTTTTTGCCTTCATTGATCGAATACAGGTTGACATAGGTGTTGCCGTTGAAGATTTCACCGTCAAAACCGCGGTCGATACCATTGGTCGCCCCTTCAATATAACCGACGAGCGTTTGCTTGAATGCATCTTCTGAATTCGAGAGGTTGAGCCAAACACGGTTTTTCTCAATGCCTACCATTGATGATGGTGTTGCAGTTGAACTAGGTTGAGCCGTCCTGAAAAAACTCAGGTTATTGCCGGTGAGTCTCATGCTGTTGTTGAAGGTCGCCTGTCCATTGGCCAATCCCTTGATGAAGAATCCTTGACCCGAAGCAATATTGCCGGTTGGAACAAATGGATTGACTCCCGGTGTCAAAGCCGCCCTGGTCGCTACGCTTCCCGAGAAATTGTAAACCGCATAATCATTCGAATTGTATACGCCCGATGTGATGACCGTGTTGTGCGTCCACAGATAGATGGTTCCTTCAACCGTACCGACATTGGCCGAATTCGAAAGGAATGCATCGGCACTGATCGCTGACGGATACGGATTCCCGATCAGGTTCATGTTGCTCGCGCCAATCACTATCGGGGTTTGGATAAAACCATTGTTCGGCACGCCGACGAATTCTGCTCCGGTATACGGTTGCGGCGTCGTCGTGAATCCTTGCGGGGCGCGAATGATGTAGCCTTTACCCGGCAGCATCACATCGGTTCCGTTCGGGATGACCGCCCACAATCCTGTGGTGGGGTTGAAGCTGAAATACTTATCCGCCAATGTCAACGGGGACAAATTGAACAGCGTTTGCCCGATGACCGGCGAAGACCAATACGTATAGTCGAAACTTCTCATGGCCGTCGTGGTTCTTTTTACCCTGATCGCACCGATATTGGTCGCCAGATCATTGCGTTGCACCAAGCTTCCACCATTTTCTATGATCAACGTTCCCGCATTGTCGACATCGCTTTGGATGTCGAAATAATTGTTCGAATTGATCGTGACGGTCCTTCCGGTTTTGATTTCACATTTGCAACTGCTGATGTTGCCATTGGCACTGGTGCTGTAATTGCCGTCGATGATCGCCTTGATTGTATTGGTAGGCACTCCGGCCGACCATCCTGACCCGTTCCATGTCGATGAAAGTTCCTTTCTTCCGAACAAGGTTACATTGTCAATGGCCCAGATTTCGTTCGCACTGTTGTTGGTCACTGTTACGCGAATCACCAGACCGGTTACTTTTGGAAGTCCAGAAATCGAAAGCGTACTGTACCCATTGGTGGTCAAGTAACCGCCCGATCCCGGGTTAAAAGTCGTCAAGACGTTGTTGTTATCAAACGCGGCGGTGGCAATCCCTGTTCCCGAGGTAAAACTCCATTTGGCATCGGTATTTCCGACCACCTCGATTTCATTCGACCAGGTCGCCCCACCATTGCTGCTCACGGAAACCATTACCCGATCGGCTGCATCAGCGCCCTCGCCTGTAGTTACCGCCAACGAAGCCAATCTCAAATTGAGTTCAATGTCGTTGTATTGTGTCGTATTGATGTTGGCCATCGTGATATTGGCCGTACCATTGATTACCTGCAAACTTCTGGCACCAAGGTACCGCGTAGATCCTCCTCCATCACCTGAAAGGCCAAAGGCTGTACCGCCCGCCAAGGTAGATGTCCCAGTGGTTGAATACGTCCAGGTAGGTGTGGCCGGTACGGCTTCAAAATCCTGGGTTGCAATGGTTTCAATGGCGCCGAAAGCGCACGGAATGTAATCGAGTCCGAAACCACTGATGGCAAACGTATAAGGGTTTTCGTTCGGGTCGTTGTTGACGATGTTGACCGTCGCCACGCGCAAACCTACCGCAGATGGATCAAAACGGATGACAAAAGTCGTGCTTGCTCCCGCAGCCAAAGTCGCCGGCGGAGCGGTGATTATACTGAAATCAGTGGCGTTGGCCCCAGTCAGGGTAAGCGTTCCAATCGTTAGGGTTACTGTTCCGCTGTTGGTAATGGTAAAGGTACGGTCTAATGTTCCGGTATTGATGTTGAGGTAATCGAAAAACGTATGGTTGACGAAAGAAGTCGTCGTGCTTCCGCTGACAATCGGTTGCAAATTGCCCGTTACATCCATCTCTGGAGCAACACCGGTTCCCTGAACGAGGAAAGTATACGGATTTTCATCGGGATCATCGCTGGCCACAGAGACAATCGCATTTCGGATTCCGGTTGCCGTCGGGGCAAATTTGATCGAAAACTGTCTCTTGAATCCCGGATTGATGCTGTTGCCGGTTGGGATGGTCACCAAGGTAAAGTCCGTTGGGTGATTCCCCGCAATAGTAACATATGGGCTTGGTCCAGTCAGGATCAGCGGCGCATTTTGCGGGCAGTCGTTCCTGATTTCAAAACCTTTGGTCTCGCCGGCTCCGCCCACGGCCTGGTTAGAATACAACGTATTATTGTTGATGTTCGGGATCATGCTGCCATTGGTCACGATGCTCAAGCCTCCCGTCGGGCCACCGTTGATCCGGATATCGGGAATGGGCACCACCCCATAACCCTGGATGTCGAACCAATACGGATTCTCATTGCTGTCATCGTTAAAAATGTTGACCCTTGCCGTCCGCAAACCGGACGCGCTGGGGTCAAAAATAACCACAAACTGTTTGTTGCTGATCGTAGCCGAAGCGGCCGGGATGCTTCCCGTCGGCATGGCGCCCGTGATCGAGAAATCGGAAGCGTTGGCCCCGGTGATCGTTACGTTGGTGATATTGAGCGGCAATCCGCCAAGGTTTTGAATGTAGTAAGTGATCTGCAAAGTAGTCAACAAAGTCGACATCGGGGCGTAACTCGGTGCAAAATCGGTTCCTTCCCCTACGGTCGGCGTCGTATCGCCCGACAGCAAAGTATTTCCGTAACAAGTCACGTTGATTTCGGGGGCCGGTGAACCATAGGTTCCTGTAATGTGGATGTCATCGAGACCAAACTCGTCGCTATCGCCCGTTCCAGTGACCAAAGCGCTCGACCATCTGATGTAATAAACACCGCCCGGAGGAATGTTAAGTCCCGAAATAATACAGGTTCTTGAGGGCGCAGTACCTACGCTGACCCATTGAAAGGCGTCCAATACATCGGGTGAAATATAATCCAAAACCGATTCCTGAACGTATACGATATTGTCCGCCGAATGCGAGAAATTGAACGAACTCGAAGTATTTTCGTCATTGCGAACAAAAAGATTGTAATCGACTGAAAGTTGTGTAAGATTGGCCGTACCGTCGTTCCTGATCTTGAGTGCAACGGTTCCGGGAGCAAAATCACCCACACCGGGCTGGATCATCAAGGCCGGGTTGGCCGCGGTGGCCGGAAAGTCGGTAAAGGCATACATCCCCGGGGTCACTACCCCAACGGCAACAGCGCCGCGTCCGAAATCATCCACGGTTTGTGTACCGCCAAAAAGCAAATCACCAAAACTCCATCCCTTGACTTCCCAGGCATTGGAATTGAGTCGTCCTGCCACAGTCGGATTTGGCGAAAATCCCGCACCGGTGTAAGCCGTACTCGGGTTGGTTCCGACGGAAGTCTGCATGGTATTCGAAAAGTTTACTGTCGCTGTTGGGGCAGCATTTGTAATAGAAACCTGGCTGTAACTATTTCCGAAGAAAAACAGCATTGCCATAGTGGTAATAAGCAATTTTATTTTCATAAAAGTAGGATTTTTAACTGTCACATTTGGCGAATCCAAACCGCGAACTAACAAACATACAAATAAAAGATTTACAGCATATTAGGCCAAGAGATTAATCGACTATACGCAAAAATAATCGACGAAATGCATTTTATCCTCCAACAAAAAAGCCTTATCTAAGATAAGGCTTACTAAAATTTTTCAGGTTTTTTAAATCGGCTAGAAAATGATTTTTCTGGTGAGTTTTTGCCCATTCTGTAAGGAAATCCTAACAATCAACGTTTGCTGATTTGAAGGCACGGTATCGATTTTCAATTCGTTGGCGTGCACCTGCGACTGATCGAAAATTTTCCTTCCGAGCAAATCGAAAATAGTCACCGATGCGATTGGTTCCAAATAAGATTTCACGGCGATGTTTTTGTTGGTCGCCACTACCACATTATTGGCGTTGACATCGAATTCAGGATTACCCAAAGTCGTGTTGGTGTAACGCAGTACGAACCTCGTGTCGAGCGTACCCGCTTCGGCAGTAAAATCATAAGGAGCGAGCCTCAAATTGTGCAGGATCCCTAAGGTCTTGTCTTCCAAAAAGAGATTCGTTTCCTCGCCCTGGAACAAACCATCGGTCGCCGCAATGGCAATTTTGTAATTTCCTGCGGAAGCCAAATGCAATCCAAGCGGCACCAAATCGCTTGGGTCAAAAGGCACGGGCCTGCCTTGGATGGTCATGGCCTCATCATTAATCAATGTGTAGAAATTTTGGTTTTCATCCAATTTTCCGTAAGCGTCGTACATCCTGTCTTTGGCCAATGTCGCGCCTTCTACATAGCCTACCAGCGTGCGGCTCACATTCCCAGCGGCAGACACCAAATCGATCCAGAGGCGTCCTTGATCGGTTTCACCCTCATTTTCCAGGCCCTTTACATTTTGGTTCTGGTGGGCGCTTCTGTAAAAATTGGCATTGGTGTAAGTCTTGTTGCGCATGGCGTTGTTGAAAGTGACGGTTTGCGTGGACGCCACGCCATCGTTCATTTGAATGAAAAAACCTTGGCCCGAAGCAATGTAGCCGCTAAAGCCTGCCGGACCGCTTACCGTACCGGTTCCGTTGTGGACGATATAGTCATTGGAATTGTAGTTGTACAGGAAATTCCCGTAGAACGGATCCGTGACCGCCGAACTCGGTTGCGAACCATGCGTCCAAATCCTTACGGCGCCTTCGATGTTGGTGTTGGCCAAAAGGAAATCACGTGCATAAATCGAACTTGGGTAAGGATTGCCGACCAAATTCCAATTGTCGTCCTTATTCGTTACGATAACTCCGTTTGCATTGGGATAATTGGGTCCGGTGTACGATCCGCGTTGGATGGTCGCATTGACCACACCATTATTCGGTACTCCCGTAAAAGCCGCCGAAAAAGCCGTTGGCGTTGTCGGGAAAGCCGTCGGCCCCCTAACGATGTACCCTTTGCCCGCCACCATATTCTCATTGGCGTTGACCCAAATGCCGTAGCTTCCGGCCTGTGTCGGGTTCCATTTGTAGATGAAATTCGTTGCCGTCCCGGTGGAAACACTTGTCACCGGGAATGCCGCTACAGGCGAAGACCAATAGACATAATCGTATTTGCCCAGGTTGACATTGCGGTTCGAAGTGATGCTTCCAGTATTGACACCGGCATCGCTGATCTGAACCAGACTGCCATCATCCTGGACAGTCAACGTGCCATTGACGGTCAAATCGTTTTGGATGGCCACAAACTGCGAAGGCGTAATGTTTAATGTAAAAGTAGCATTGACCACTACGCTGCAAGCCTCAAAACTGCCATGGGTCGTGGTGTCGTAGTTGAAGTTGATGATGGCCCTTTTGGTCAACGATGGCACCCCATTGGACCAAGTTCCGGGTGAATTCCAGGTGGTGAAATAAATATCCTTGATGATCGTCGCATTCGAAGCTTTGTAACAAGTGGCCGAATTTTCGCGGATCTGGCAATAGTATTGGTAATTGTTGAAGGACGAAGGCGGTGTAATGGTCAATGCCGGTCCCGTCGCCCCGCTGTAATTGACGTTATTGGTCACGATGGTCCAAACGTTGGTCGCCGGCGCGAGGTAATACCATTGGTAAGCCAGTGCATTTCCACCCACATGCCCTTCGGTACCTGCGGCATTCAACGTCACCGAGGTAGTGGTGCAGGACAAGGAAACCGACGGGCTCACCGTAAGGTTTGGTGCCAACTTGGTAATCGGTGGGAAATAACCCAAATCGGAACAATCCGGCGTGGTAGATATCGACCAATCGGCAGCGTTGTAGGTTGCAGTCGGTCCAACGGCAGTGGTATTTCTCAAAACACTGTAGCCTGCAATCGAAGCACCATAGGCCACATCGATTACCGTAGTCCCGTTTTTGCGAAGCTCGAAACGGTCATTTTCATTGTAGCCCGTGCCCAAAGTCGCCTGATAGGTCAACCCGCCGCACGAAGGCAACGGACTGGCCACCGCCGTAATCAAGATCGTTCCACCTGACGGAATCGAGATGCTGCCAAAATCCAACTCGGTAAAAGTAGGCCCGTTGTCGGCATAACGGCGCAGCCTGTAGTCGTTGGTGGTCAAATTGATCGCCGCCGCCGTGGGGTTGAACAATTCGATTCCTCCCCCAGAACCTGTGGCTTCGTCAAAGATTTCCGAAATGATGATGTCTGTAAACGAAGAATTGCCCTCGCAACTGGTGATGTCTTGGTTGATAACGGTAAATGGCACCGGTGTACTGGCACACAAACTCGCGTCTTTGACCACGAGGTTGCCCGTACTCGCTCCGGCTGGAACCGTGACCACCAATTGGGTCGCAGTCGTGCTGACAATGGTCGCCGCAATACCACTAAAAGTAACCGTTGCACCGGTCAAACCGCCCGCGGCCTGGATCGTTACTTCGGTCCCTACCGGCCCGCTGGTCGGCAATACCGAAGTAAGCGTTACCGAAGGACAGGTCGAGTTGACACTTCCGTTAAACGTAAAATCGTTGACACTGTAGGTTCCCGATGCGCCACCCGCACTCCAGGCATACAACCGGAACGAGATTGCCCCCGTGATGTTCTGGAAAGTACCGGCCGTCAAGGAAATGGTGGTTCCCGATGCCGTAGCCGCACCAATATTGGCCGCATACGAGTCCACGCTCAAACGCAGCGAGAAAACCGTTGGCCCGGTTCCCGATGCTTGCCCGGTGTACACAAGGCTCGAAAAGTCAATGCGGTACCCTGCATTGGGCGTCAGCGTGAATTCAAAATAGTCATTGGCGACGATGCCACCGGTAGACCAGCCATTGGCATTGTATCGGTTGTTGGCCACATTGCCCGTCAATCCTCCGCCCCTGGTAATTCCGGAAACCGTGATGTTGGCATCCCGCACATCTCCCGTCGTGTATGGGCTGGTGAGCCCCGGATTGGTTCCGGTAATCGGGTTGGTCCAAATGGATTGTCCAAAAGACGGCGTCGCAACAACTGCCATTAATATGGCCATAAAGAGAGTTTTCAATTTCATTCCGAATGTGGTATTTTGCTTCGACTTTAAGGAAGTCATTTCCAGCATTTTGTTTTTTATTTTTATCAATTCCGAACCTGCAAATTTAATCGTAATTTCCTATTTTTCAAGCTTTTTGACCAAATTAATTGTTAACAAAAGATTAATTGTTGCAACGGGCGAAATCGATTTATTTTTCCAACGTAATTTTAAATGCTTTATTTTTGAAACCTGCTAACTTTGATTATGTCTACCGCTACGCCCACACCGCTTGAAGCCCGAAAAAAACTGGAGCACTACTGCGCCTACCAGGAGCGTTGCCACAAAGAAGTTTCGGAAAAACTCTACAGCCTGGGCGTGGCTTCGGCCGCCGCCGACGAAATCATCGTGTACCTTATCAACAACAATTTCCTCAATGAAGAACGGTTTGCCCAAAGTTTTGCGCGCGGCAAGCACCGCATCAAACATTGGGGAAAAATCAGGATCGTCAACGAGCTCAAGTTTCGCAACATTTCGCAATACAACATCAACACGGCGCTCAAGGAAATTGACCCGGACGAATACCTTGAAACCTTCAACCTCATCGCTACGCAATGCTGGAACAGCCTGAATGGCAGCAGCCTACAAGCCAAGAAAAAGAAATGTTTCGACTTCCTTTACCGCAAGGGTTATGAAACCCAACTGATCTACGAAAAACTGGACGAATTAAACTAGCACAAAAAACTTCACAGTCTGCGAGTATTAATTTATAAAAATGTAAGATTAATTTTATTTTAAAAGTTAAAATATGCATTTTGTCGATTTTATTTGCTTTTATTCGATATAATATGACTTTTTGTCTACTTTTGCCCCATCCACTTTCGCCAATATATTAGAAATCCCTAAATCCTAATACATTGAACAAATCTACCATTTTGACTTCAAAAGGCGTGGCCCTTGCGATTTCAGCGTTATTTCTTGTGTCGCCCGTGGTGGCGAATGCACACAACCATCCCATTAAAAAGACTATTTCTCGGGAAAAAACCATTGTCAAAACTGCCGTGAACATGATCCCAACGATCACTTCGGGCGGAACCACCTTTTTCTGCAGCGGCGGAAGCTTGCTGCTGACCTGCTCGGTGGCCGATACTTACCAATGGTACAAAGACAACGTACTCATATCGGGCGCGACCGGACAAACCTACAATGTGACCTCGAATGGCGTCTACAAAGTATCGGTTTCCTATGGCGAGGGCTCGAGCGGTACTTCGGCCGGATTACTCGTACGCCAGTCCAATACCTGGACCGGAGCTGCCGAAGACGACAACTGGAACAACCCGGCCAACTGGAGCTGCGGAGTTACGCCTTTGGCTTCGGACCACATCGTCATCAATGAAACAACCGATACGGCTCCCGTGATTTCAGACGAGTCGCTGATGCAGGTCTACAGCCTGACCTTGACCGAAGACGCCTCGCTCACCGTGGAAAGCGGCAGCACGCTTTTGGTCACCGATGTCATCAACGTGGCGACCTCGGCCAACCTGACGTTACAGGACCAGGCCAGTCTTGTTCAGGTCAATGACGTCAACAACGTAGGCAACATTACTGCCGAAAGGACAACGACCCCAATGAAGCGTTACGACTTTACCTATTGGTCTTCACCCGTTAGCGGACAAACGCTGTACAACCTTTCGCCGAATACCTTGGCCGATAAATATTACAGCTACAGCCCTGCGATCGGAAATTGGGTAACGCACCTCAACGGCGCCCAGGTCATGGAAGAAGGCAAAGGCTATATCGTTCGCGCCCCGCAGGCGTTCAGCACATCGGCTTCAGATATTTATAACGCCGATTTCGTCGGAAATCCGAATAATGGATTGGTCCAGACACCGATCGCGATTGGCAACAGCGACATGAACCTGATCGGGAATCCGTATCCGTCGGCCATCGATATGGACCTTTTCCTGTCGGATCCGAACAACGCGGCCATCACCGACGGCACCATCTACCTGTGGACACACAACACCCCGGTGAGTTCGTTGGCTTACACTTCTAATGACTATGCAGCATACAACCTGTTGGGCGGAACCGCTACTTCCACCTCCGGGAACAATGAAGTTCCCACCGGTAAAGTGGCTTCGGGACAAAGCTTCTTTATCAAAGGACTCGCCAATGGACAGGCGGTTTTCTCCAACAGCATGCGCGTGAATTTCGAGAACGACCAGTTTTTCAGAAGCAACAATACGGCAACGAGTCCCGAAAAACACCGCATCTGGCTCAACCTTACCAATACGTTGGGCGCTTTCAAGCAAACGCTTTTGGGCTATGCCGATGGCGCGACCGATGGCGTAGACCGCAATTTCGACGGGGTCGATTTCAATGCGAACACCTTCGTCGATTTCTATACGATTTCCGCGGACAAGCGCTTTTCGATTCAGGCGCGCGCGCTTCCGTTTGACGCGAGCACTTCGATCCCTTTGGGTTACAATGCCCTGATGGCGGGAGCTTACACCATCAGCCTGGCCCAATTCGACGGCTTGTTCGAAGGACAGAACATCTTTATCTACGACAACGAGACCGGCATCACCGCCGACCTGAAAATGTATCCTTACACGTTCAACACCACAACCGGTACTTTCAACAACCGCTTCGAGCTGCGCTTCACCGAAGGAATGCTCCAGACCGAAACGTTCACCGCAGACCACATTATGGTAGCGGCCAACGAGGCGCAATTGAGCATCCGCTCGGCAGTGGCCTTGGACACCGTTACGGTTGCCGACCTGAGCGGCAGGGTGCTTTACACACAGGCGAACATCGACAGCAACGAAATCAACATCACTAACTTGAGTCCGAACGCCACAACCGTATTATTGGTTAAAATAAAATTGGGTAATGGCAATTCATTTGCTAAAAAAGTAATCATGAATTAATACGATCTTGTTTTGGATTCTGAGCCGCCGGAGTTTGTAGTAGTACTTCGGCGGCTTTTTAATGGCTTGCCCCGAGCGGCTTTACAATTTAACCGTAATATTTGTCTTACATTTTTAAATTTCTTGTTCTTTTTTCTAAAATTTTTTTCTTACAAACCAAATCCGCGCATCACCTTTAAAAACAGCCGCTTAGGTGTATTTGAAAATTACGAAAACGTTTGCGTTAACTTTGTAGGAAAAAAAATACTTTCAAAATAAATTTGTGCATTTCATCGATGTTTTTATACATTTGGTCGATAATTTGAAAAAACTACCACCAAACAAAACATTAAAAACTCATGGAATTATTTACTTATTTAAAAGTGAAATTCAAGAATGCCGATTTTGTCACCAACTTTATTGTAATCCTGATGCTGCTGCTGGTT
Source organism: Flavobacterium sp. (assembly GCF_047602195.1). Classification (GTDB taxonomy): domain Bacteria; phylum Bacteroidota; class Bacteroidia; order Flavobacteriales; family Flavobacteriaceae; genus Flavobacterium. Next base: position 529,534 of record NZ_JASGHW010000004.1, on the reverse strand, counting down.
GGCCTGCAAAGTCTCTCGGCACAGTGCCCTACCCCGCCAGGAAATCCGACCGTTTACGGCAATGATGCTTGGATTGGTTATGTCTATTCGGGACTTGACACCAACAATCCACCGCAGAATACCTTTACCACTACGGTTTACCGCGGTTACCTGACGCAGCCCGAACAGTTCAACATGAACCTAGACAACGCTGCCGTTTCGGGACCCAACATCTGCGGCTCTTACGCCGATTCATTTTCGTTGCGTTTCCGCATGCGTAAAAATTTTACGCCGGGTTATTATACGTTTACCATCGGGGGTGACGACGGCTATCGCTTGAGTTTTGATGGCGGCGCCAATTGGGCGATGACCGATTGGAATTACCATTCTTACCAAACCTCCACCGCTACTTTTTTCTTGAGCGGTGACACCTATTTGGTTTTGGAAAATTACGACCAGGGTGGACAATCGCGCATTTCATTTGCCTATACGTATTGCGGTGGTTATTCGACCGCGCCGACTGCCATCAGCGGCACCAACAACATCTGCAACGGATCTTCCACGACCCTCACCGCTACCGGGGCCACTTTGGTTTCGGGTGCCGTGTACCAATGGGGAACGGGAGCGACCGTTGGCAACAATGTCATCAACGGCCAAACTGCGGCTTCCATCACCGTAAGCCCGGCGAACAATACGACCTATTGGGTACGTGTCATCGATCCTGCGCCTTGCAACGGACAAACTACGGGCATTACCCAAACGGTAACGGTAACCACCGGATCAACCGCACCGACAACTGTTTCAGGAACCACCACCTTGTGCCAGGGAACCACCACTACATTGACTGCCTCGGGCGGAACGATGGTAGCCGGATCAGAATACGAATGGGGAACCGGAACTGTAGGCTTGAACATCCTATCGGGTCAAACAACTGCCTCGATTACGGTAACCCCAAATGCAACGACAACTTACTGGGTCAGAAGAACCAATGCCGCACCTTGTATGGCTACGGCCGCAGCTACTGCAACCGTAACAGTGAACACGGTTGCCGGCGACCAAACTTCTTATGGAATCAATTCGTGGATCGGTTATGTCTACGCTACCATCGGTACGGCCAACCCACCGACTGATGCCTTTACGGTTCCTTACAAAGGTTATGTGACCGAACCCGAAACATTTTACCAGGATTGGGGAACCGGTTCTCCAGCCGGGCCAAACATTTGTGGCACGTATACCGATCGTTTTTCGGTGCGTTTCAAAATGCAGAAGAACTTCACGCCAGGTTATTATACGTTCACTGTTGGAGGCGATGACGGCTATCGTTTGAGTTTGGATGGTGGATCGACCTATGTCATCAACAATTGGAACGATCATGGTTATGGAACTTCAAATTCAACCACTTATTACTTAAGCGGAAACACCAACCTCGTTCTTGACTATTACGAACAAGGTGGATCGGCAGTGGTTTCTTTCAGCTATGTCGCCTGTACCGATTTTTCAACGCCTCCGACAGCCATCACCGGAAACACTTCGGTTTGCAACAACGGCTCGACGACATTGACGGCGACAGGCGGTTATGCGGCGGCCAGTTCCTACTACCAATGGGGAACGGGAACAACCGTAGGCAACAACATCATCGGTGGCCAAACTGCGGCTTCGATTACGGTAAATCCAGGAACCAATTCTACGACTTATTGGGTACGAAGAATCGATCCCGCCCCATGCAACATGACCACCACGGGCGTCACGCAATTGGTAACCGTAGTGGCTCCTTCGACCAACCCGAACAACATCACCGGAACCAATTCGATCTGCAACGGCTCGAGCACAACACTCACCGCGAATGGCGGAACGCATGGAACTGGTGCGGTATACCAATGGGGAACCGGTTCAGTCGGCAACAACATCATTGCTGGGGAAACCAATGCTTCGATCACGGTAAGCCCATCTACAACGACTACGTATTGGGTGCGCCGCTTGGATGCCGCACCGTGCAACACCGTAACTTCTGGACCTACTTACAATGTGACGGTGGCGCAATTGGCCACGGCACCGACTTCGATTTCGAATGCAGCTTCGGTTTGCAGCCCGAACGGCGGGGTGACCTTGAACGCGATTGGCGGAACTTCGGGTACCAACACCACTTACCAATGGGGAACCGGAACGACTGTCGGCTCGAACGTGGTAGCCGGAAACACCAACAGTTTGTATGTGAATCCAACAGCCGTGACCACTTATTGGGTCAGAAAATATGACGCGAATCCATGTAATGCTTATACCGCTGGCGTATTCGTGACCGTTTATCCGGCTTCGACTGCGCCGACAACCATTACTGGGACGAATTCCATCTGTAACGGCGGAAACACGGTGCTGACTGCTTCGGGTGGAACCCATGCAGTGAACGCGGTTTACCAATGGGGAACCGGTTCGATCGGCAACAACATCATTGCAGGCGAAAGCAACGCTTCGATCACGGTAAGCCCAACAACGACGACCACTTATTGGGTACGTAGATTGGATGCATCGCCTTGTACGACGATTACTTCGGGACCAACTTATAATGTAACGGTAGCGCAATTGGCCACGGCACCGACTTCGATTTCGAATGCGGCTTCGGTTTGCAGCCCGAATGGTGGGGTGACCTTGAACGCAATCGGCGGAACATCAGGAACTACAACCACTTACCAATGGGGAACCGGAAACACGCCTGGTTCAAATGTAGTGGCCGGCAACACCAACAGTTTGTACGTCAACCCAACGGCAGTAACTACTTATTGGGTCAGAAAATACGACGCCAATCCGTGCAACACTTATACCGCTGCGGTATTCGTAACGGTTTATCCGGCTTCGACCGCACCGACTACGATCAATGGCACGAGCAACCTAACTTGTTCGGGAGCCAGCGTAACCTTGACCGCCTCGGGTGGAACACATGCCGTAAATGGCAGCTACCAATGGGGAACGGGTACAGCCGGTTCGAATATCATTGCGGGTGAAACTTCGGCAACCTTGACCGTCGCACCGACCGCAACAACGACTTACTGGGTCAGGAGAACCGACAGTTCGCCTTGTACAACGGTAACGGGATCGACTGCCTATACGGTAACGGTCAACCAACGATCGGTAGCGCCGACTTCTATTTCAGGTCCTGCTTCGTTGTGTTATTCTGCCGGTGGTGGAAACTTGACCGCCGTAGGTGGCACACCAGGGACCAATGCAACTTACCAATGGGGTATCGGCGCTGTGGGATCGAACATTCAGGGCAGTACCGTCAGTACGATGTACATCAACCCGTCGGTAACGACGACCTACTGGGTGCGTTTGATCGACCCGGCACCGTGCAACAATACTTCGGCAGCCGTGACTTTCACGGTCAACGTAACGACAACTTCTACCAATGTCACCGGTATTTCCGGAACGACCACCATCTGTAACGGCGGCAGCACGACCTTAACGGCTACCGGCGGAACACTGGGCGTGGGCGCGGCTTACCAATGGGGAACCGGAACGACTTTGGGGTCGAACGTGATCTCCGGACAAACCGGGGTCTCGATTACCGTCAACCCAACGGCCACGACTTCGTATTGGGTTCGCCGTGTAGACGGTTCACCTTGTACAACGACCACTTGGGGACCATCAACTACGGTTACCGTCAACAGCGTTTCCACAGCACCAACGTCCATTTCGGGCGGAACCAACGTGTGTCCGGGAACCAGCGTTACGCTCACCGCAACGGGCGGAAGCGGATCGACTACCTTCCAATGGGGAACCGGATCTACCGCAGGTTCCAACATCATTGCCGGACAAACCGGCGCCTCGATTACGGTAAGCCCAATCGCAACGACGACCTATTGGGTCAGACGTGCCGACGCCGCGCCATGTTCTTCTTACACGGCAGTCGCCACGACAACCGTTAACATGACCATGTCTGGCGACCCGACGCTATTTGGTTCCAGCCAATGGAACGTCTACGGTTATTCGACCGGGGACATCACTTTGGCTACAGCCGCCTATGCCGGATACTATACGCAAACCACACTGGGCTTTGACACACAGACCAGTTGGAACCTCAACAATTCGCCATCGAGCGCCTCGAACTGGTTGGGCTGTACGGTACCGAACGACAACTTTACTTTCGTACACAAACGCCGCGGTTTCCCTTGCGGAACCTATACGGTTGCCCTTTCCAACTGGGATGATGAAACTGAAGTTTACATCAACGGCAGCTTGGTGTGGAGCTGCGCTTCATGGAACGGTGGCGGTGCGTGCAACGGCAACATCGGGACCTATAGTTTGAGCAGTACTTCTACCATTGAAGTGCGTACGCAGGAACACGGTGGTGGCGCCAATGCCGCATTGGTACTGACCAACACGACCGTAGCTTCTACAGCCCCCACTGCCATTTCTGGAACCACATCGATTTGTACCGGCAGCAGCACTACCTTGACCGCTTCGGGCGGAACCAGTGGATCGAATGGGGTTTTCCAATGGGGAACAGGAACCGTCGGGTTCAACATCCTCTCCGGCGAAACCGGCGCTTCGATTACGGTAAGCCCTTCGGCAACGACAACGTACTGGGTGCGTCGCATCAACAGCGTTTGTGGATTCAGCACGGCGGGCATCAGCCAACAGGTTACCGTAGGTTCATTCGCCGTAGCGGGAAGCCTGAGCTGTGAAAAAACCGTGATCTGTAGAAATACTACGCCAAGCAGCATCGCACTGACCGGTTACAGCGGAACAATCGTCAAATGGCAATATGCCAACAACATGGCCTTTACGAGCGGGGTGACCGACATCAACGTCACGACACCGATGTTGTCGGCGAGCAATATGGGCACATTTGCCACAACCCGTTATTTCCGTGCCGTAGTACAAGGCTGCAACACCGTGTATACAACCCCGATTGAGATTACGGTTCCCATTGCCATTACCTACACCAATGGTAACTGGAGTGGCACCCCGAATGAAACCACCCCCGTGGTCATCAACAGCAACCTGACTTTGAATTCGAATTTGAAAGTATGCTCGTGCCAGGTCAAGAACGGCGTGACGATGACAATCAACCCGAACGCGAACCTGATTGTCGAAACGATTTTGGAAGTTGAGCCTACGGCCAATTTCATCATCGAGGACAAAGGCAGTTTGGTTCAGGTAGAGGACAACTCGACCGATATCGGAAACATCAAAATGAAAAGAAAATCCCAACCGATGAAAACCTACGACTATACCTATTGGTCTTCACCGGTCCAAAACAATACCTTGTTCCAATTGTCTCCATTGACCTTGGCCGACAAATACTACCGCTTCGACCCGATGATCAACAACTGGGTGTCGATTGCTGGCGGCAACCAGGTCATGGAAGCCGGACGCGGTTACATCGTACGTGCGCCGCAAGGTTGGAGCACGACCAACGCTTCGTCTGGAGTGTATGCCGCAGAATTCAACGGCGTTCCAAACAATGGTGTGGTTTCGGCTACCATCCAAAAAGGAACAGGAATCTCGAACCTGATCGGAAACCCTTATCCATCTGCAATTGATATCGATTTGTTCCTGACCGATCCGGCCAACGCCAACATCACGACCGGAACCATCTACCTATGGACGCACAACACGGCCATCAGCAGCACCATTCCGGGCAACAACCTGTACAATTACACGGCTGATGATTATGCCAAATACAACCTCACCGGAGGGGTACGTTCGGCCAATCCGGCGATTACCGGAGGAACCATTCCTGACGGAAAAGTTGCGGCTGGGCAAGCGTTCTTTATCGAAGCCAATGCAGCACTGCCGAATGGGACGCACCACGCCACGTTCAAAAACAGCATGCGTATCGCCGGACACAACGATCAGTTCTACAGAAGCGGGACCCCGCAACCGGTCGCCACGGCATCGAAAAACCGCCTCTGGGTCAACATCACCAACACGACCGGGGCTTACAACGAAGCGCTGATCGGTTATGTGAGCGGGGCGACCAATGCCTTTGACAATTTGTACGACGGGAAGATTTTCCCTGCCGGAAACGTCCTGTCGCTGTACTCGATTTCGGGGACCGACAACTATTCGATTCAGGGAAGGGCCTTGCCATTCGACGCCAACGACGTGATCCCGATGGGCTACAAAACCACCATCGCCGGAAGCTTCACGATTGCCTTGCCGAATGTCGACGGTTTCTTCACCAGTCAAAATGTGTATCTCGTGGACCATTTGACGGGCGTGACGCACGATTTGAAAGCAACCGATTACAGCTTTACCTCGGCCATCGGTACGTTCAATGACCGTTTCGAGATCAAGTTCGTCAACACCACTTTGGGTACCGAAACCGTTACCTTCAATGAAAATGGTGTGTTGATCGTGGCCAACGACAAACAAGTCGGCGTTCGTTCCTCGCTGTCCATCGAAGAAGTGATCGTGTTCGATTTACTCGGCCGGAAAATCTACAGCGCCAAGGACATCCACACGATGAACTTCCGCACGCCAAACCTCACTTCAGCCGAACAGGTCTTGATCGTCAAAGTCATTCTCGACGGTGGTTACGAAGTAACCCGAAAAGTAATAATGGAATAAATTTTTTGAATTAGTTAGATTGCATTTTTAACCCCGAAAAACCCGCTGCCTGGGATGGTAAGCGGGTTTTTTATGCTTTGGACAAAAGCACGCTGACCGCATTGCCGCCAAAACCGACGGCATTAATCAGTACTTTTTTGATGGATTTGGACTGGGTTGGCACTTGCGTGAATGGGACGCCGATAAACGTATCGTGCCGCATCATCAAGATGGCGAGTTCGATCCCGAGCATGCCCGAAGCGCCAAACGTATGCCCGATTTTCCATTTGTTGGTCGTGAGCAACGGCAAGTTTTCGCCGAATATTTTTTGGATTGCACGCAGTTCGGTGATGTCGCCGGTTTTGGTCCCGGGCGCATGCATGACAATTACATCGACTTCGGATAAGGGCGTATGCTGCAACGCCATTTTCATCGATTTCTGGAAGCAGTCCGCTTCGGCTGAGATCGAGACGTTGTGTTCGAGGACTTCGGTCGCATAACCGATGCCTTCCACATAGGCCAGCGCGTTTGGTTCTTCGCCCGATTCAAGGCAGCAGATTGCGGCGCCTTCGCCCAAGATCATCGTATTTTGCTTCTTGTCGAAATCCATCGCTCGGCATGGAAACGGTTGGTTTTCCTTGGCGTAGATCTTCATCGCGCGCATTTGGGCGATCGTAAAGGGCGTGAGCGGCGCTTCGCTTCCACCGACCATAAATTTGTCGGCCATGCCCGAACGTAGCCAGGCCACGCCATTGACCAGCGCATGCAAGGCCGTCGAACACGTAATCGAGTGCGAAATATCGGGGCCGTCGTTCTGCAAATCCTGTGCGACCCAGGAGGCGATGTTGCCGAGCGTGGTCGTGGGCGAACTGAGTGTAGATGTTTTACCGGTTTCGAGGTAATCGCGGAAATATTTTTCGAACAAACCCGTGGCTCCGCGAGACGAACCCAGGTTGATCCCGAAATGGTCGCCCTTTTTCCAGCCGGCATTTTGCATGGCCCTGCGTGCGGCCGTAATCGCAAACAATACCGAATCGTCCAGCGATTTGTATTTGGTATCGGATTGGCGCAAAGCCTCGATTGTTTGTCGGGCATCGGCTGCGAGAAAAGCACCGAGCGCGGTTTGTCCATCGAAGGTGGTTTCGGTGAAACAAGGCGTGGGATTCAGGTAATTTTCCCAAATTTTTGAAGTCTCGTTTCCCAAAGGAGAAACCGAAGCGATCGAAGTTATGGCAATTTTGGTCTGCAAGGCAATCGTGTTTGGATGCAAAGGTCGCAAAGTTTTCTTAGAATCGCTCGCATCTTGGGCCAATAATGCGGACCTAGAATTAAAAGGGATAAAAGTGGGGCCGGAACTAAATTTTATTATATTTAACCCATTAAAAACAAATCACTTACCCCAAATTTTGCTGACCTGCGCTTTTAACCAAACATCAAAATCCATTCGCTATGAAAAATTGGTTTCTCTTATTTGGCTTGGTACTGAACAGTGCTGCTGCGCAAAATTCCAAACTCCTTTCCCCGGCCGACGTCAGTTGCGCCAATCCACCCAACTGCATCGAAAACTCCGGTCTTGACAATATGGATCCGCCCTCGGCCGACGAATACCTTTACATGAAATCTTCGTGGTATACCTCGCATGGTTCGCCCACTCCGGGCGCGAGCAGTGTTTGGTTGTGGTCGTATGGCGGTGGCGGCGAAGGCATTTATACCTGCTTCAATTTTGAAAGCGGCAAGCAATACAAATTGTGCATCCGGATCCGCACCGAAAATCCGCCGGGATCATTGGGTTATGAAAATCCCGACGCGCTTTTTTACATCCAGGCGACCAACGGCCAATTCTTTATTCCGGAGAATCCCGTCAATCAGGTCATCGCCGCCTGGCATGCGGTCGATCAGGTCGAAACCGATTACACCTTTACGTTTACGGCCAACAACAATTACAACAAGGTTTGGGTTTTTCCGTACATGCTCGTGCATGCGCCGACGCCGGTAGACCAATACAGCATGAATACGTTTACCCTTAAAGTGGAAGAAGTACGTCCTGCGCCCACCTTAACTGTGGCCGGAAATACCATCACGGTCGCCAATACACCTCCGGGCGGACATTGGGAGTGGACGCCGTCGAATCTCGTGGCCAATGCCAACCCGAACGGTTCTGTGGTTACAGTAACGCAATCTTGTTCGCCTGCCCAAATCATAGGGAATTTTGTAGCCGATTGCTCGGTTTGCACCCATTACATGCTCGAGGCCAACATCGGTGCGCAAGCCCCAGATTTAACGATAGAAGGAAACACCGCGGTTTGTGAAGGAGAAACCATTGGCTTGTCGGTTACCGATCCAAATACGGCGACCTACAACTACCAATGGATGCAAATGGTCAACACGCAACCGGTCGCTTTGGCCAACAACAGTATTTTTTCGGGAACCAATACGCCAACCTTGCACATCAATACTTCCGAGAATATGGACAGTGGTTCGTTTTATTGCGTGGCGCAGACCATCAATGGAAATTGCTCTTTTAACTCCAATACAATCCCGATTGTCGTTTTCCAAAATCCCCCGACACCGATCGTTACCGTGGCCAACCCAACTACCATCGGCGGCAGCAACGGATCAATCACGATCAATGCTCCCATTTCAAACACCATCATCTACCAACTCGACGAAGGCGAATTCGTATTCCTGCCCCATTTTGAAAACCTCCCCGCCGGGACTTATGCGGTGTCGGCCATCAACGGCAGCGGTTGTAAAAGCACTATAATGGTCACGTTGACCGATCCTACTGTGCCCGTGGCCCCGAACGGCATGATTCCGCGTGGCATTTCTCCCAATGGCGACGGCAGCAACGACAGTTTCGACCTGACGGGCATCGGCAGCATCAGCCAGGTCAAGATTTTCAACCGCTATGGGGTCAATGTGTATTCGAAGGCGCATTACCTCAACGAATGGAAAGGCCAGACCGACAAAGGCAAATCATTGCCGACGGCGACCTATTATTACGTCATCTTCTTTGAGAATGGCGAATCGAAAACGGGCTGGGTGTATCTGCAGCGCGAAATCTAGACGATCTCTAACGCCCTTTCGACGGTTTCGTAAACTTTTTGCAATTGTGCATCGGTCATGACATAAGGCGGCAGAATGTAAACGATATTGCCCACGGGACGCAGGATTACACCATTCTCGATGAAGAAATTGTAGAGTTTCGTACGGATCGAGCCATAATAACTCGAGTCGTCTCCGGTTTCGATTTCGAGCGCGAAAATCACGCCGAGCGTCCGTGCCGTCTTGACTTTCGGATGTTGTCCGATGCGCTTTTGGAATCCCAAATGACTTTGGTTGATGCGCTGAATGTGCTGTTGCATCGCCTCGGTTTGCAGCAGTTCGATACTGGCCAAAGCCGCCGCACAACCGGTCGGGTTGGCCGTAAACGTATGCCCGTGGAACAACGCCTTGTTGATGTCGTCGCTGTAAAAACCGTCGAACAATTCCTGTGTAAACGTCGTGATGGCCATCGGGATCGTGCCGCCCGTGAGCGCTTTGGACAAACACATCATATCGGGTTGGGTGTGCAGATAATCGCACGCAAATGTTTTTCCCGTTTTGCCGAAACCCGTCATGACTTCATCGGCAATCGTGAGCACGCCGTTGGATTGGCAAATTTGGATGAGCTTGTCTAAACTTTCGGGTGCATACATGACCATTCCGGCCGCGCCTTGCACGAGCGGTTCGAAGATAAAGGCGGCGCAGTTGTAATTGTTGATCACGAGTTCAAGTGCATCGAAACTGATCTGCTCCTGTCCTCTTATTGGCACCGGAATCCGGACCACATCGATGAACATGCCCTTGAACGCCATCGTATAAAACGAAATTCCGCTCGCGGCCATCGCGGCAAACGTATCACCGTGGAAAGCATTTTCAAAAGCGATGATCGTCTTGCGCTTTTCGCCTTGGTTGAAAAAATACTGCAGGGCAACCTTGATCGCGACTTCGACCGCGGTCGAACCATTGTCGGAAAAGAAAATTTTCTGCTGGTTGGACGGTAAGATTTCCATCAGTTTTTCGGCGACTTGAACGGCCGGTTCGTGCGTAAATCCGCCAAAAAGCACATGCTCTAAAGACGTGAGTTGTTTGTAAATCGCATCGGCGATGAACCGATTGGAATGCCCAAACGGATTGACCCACCAGGACGCGATCGCATCGAGGTATTCCTTGCCGTTTTCATCCCACAACAAGGCGTCTTCGCCTTTGGTAATTGCGATCGGCGGCGCTGCGGTTTTGTGTTGGGTGTACGGATGCCACAGGTATTGCTGGTCTTTTTCTATTAAGTTCATATTTTTAGACTAGTAGAGCCAAGAACCAAGACCTCTTAGGAGCGCGGTCTTGGCTCTTGGTTCTTGGTTCTTTAAATCTCCAACAATTTTTCCCGAAACAAATCGGCATATTCGGCGATGACATTTTGGTCGAAATACGGTTCTTCTTCGATTCGTCCAATCATTTTTACTTGGGTTTTGTCGAGGATGATTTTTTCGGTAGACGCATTTTCATTGCCGCTGAAGATGATTCCCGCGATGTTGACCTTTCGATTTTGCAACGCTTCAATCGTGAGCAATGTATGGTTGATGCTGCCCAGGTAATGCCGCGAAACGACCACGATCTGGTAATCGGGCCGGATCAAATCGGCGATGGTTTGTTCGTTGTTGATCGGGACAAAAATACCGCCCGCGCCTTCGATGACGAGGTGGTTTATGGTTTTCGGTTCCTTGATGTTTTCCAGTTCGATGACAATCCCATCGATTTCCGCTGCGAGATGCGGACTCGCGGGCGTGTGCAACGCATAGCTATTTTCGAAGATCTGCGTTTTGGAATTGGAGATGAGTTTTTGGATTTTATGGCTGTCGGAATGTTGCAAATCCCCGGCCTGGATCGGTTTCCAGTAATCGGCCTCGAGCGCCTGGGTCAGGATGGCCGCGGCGATGGTCTTGCCGACATCGGTGGAAATTCCGGTGACAAATAATTTCATGGGTATTCAATTGTGGAATACAAAAATACCGAATTCGAATCGTTTTCTGTCTTAAAAACTATTCTTCCTTGAGCTGGTCGATCACTTTTCGGATTTCCTTGGCGTATTTTCCGTAGAATGAATGCGTCCAGAGTTCGGTGACAAACCCAATGGTCAGCATCGCCACAATAAACCCAAACGCGAACTGGTAGCCGACGCTTTTGGGGAAATCGCCCGTTTCGATCATCTGCTCAAAGGCGCCTTGGTTCAAGCTCAGGACAAACATCCCAAAGAAAATCAGCACAAACGGCATCAGCGAATAGGTAAAAGTCTTGTAGAGTTCGATGCTGAGCCGGATGTCGTAATAGGTCTCGTAAAGCGCATCCTTGGTGCTCAGGTCCTGGTTGTTGATGCGCTTGTAGAACAAATAGAGCTTGACCAGGAAGTAGCCCGAGATCGACACGAACATGGTGTAGAAAATATAGAACCAGAAGTCGAGCGCGGCAATGAATTTAGGATACATCGGCAAGAAACCGATCCAGACAATGGCGATGATCTGGTAGAAAAATTCGTTGCGCAGATTCTTCCGAACCTTGTCGAGCGGCAGGTTGGCCGACTTGATTTTGGCTATGCTATCCGGAATCGGGCCGCCTTTTCCGCTGTCATTTTTCCAGGCTGATTGTAGGTCGTCAAAATTCATATCCTTGTTTTTCTATGATTTCTTTTAATTTGTTCTTGGCGCGGTTGAGTTTCACTCGGGCATTGCCTTCCGAAATCCCGAGGTTTTCCCCGATTTCCTTGTGCGAATAACCTTCCAGATGGTAAAAAACCAATGCTTTTTCAATCTTTTCGAGTTTGTGCAGCGCCTCGTAAAAATGCCGGAGCTGCAATTCCTTCAGGGCCGATTCGTCGTCGGGTTCACGGATGTTCTCGGTCGTGATGGCGTAGCGGTCGGGTTTTTTCTTTTCCTGCTTGAAAAATGCGATTGCCGTGTTGACCGCCACGCGGTACATCCAGGTCGAGAACTGGCTTTCGCCGCGGAATGTGCCATAACTTTTCCACAATTGGCAAATGATTTCCTGGAACAAATCTTCCTGATCGTCACGGTGGTCCATGTACATCTTCGAGATTTTGTACAGAATGCCTTGGTGGGCTTTGATCCTGGCTAGAAATTCCTGTTCTTGTTCCAATGGGGTTGGTTTGGTGGCTAAAGATACGCTTTCGGTGGATTATTTTTGGGCATATACCCTTCTGCAGATTCCGGCGATGACCGCTACGCCGGCACAGATCAAAATAATCGAACTGTTTTCAAAAGCCGCCACTTTGTAACTCTTGACCAGTGCGTAGCCGATACCGAAAGTGGCCAGGAACAGCAGGCACATTTGGGTAGAAGAAAATTGAACTGTTTCGTTTTTTGAGGGATGGATGGGTTTCATGATTTTGATTTTTTGGTTACGGCTTGTCAGTAAAACAAATCGCGAAACGTTACAATGATTTTTATTTTTGTTGTAAAACACCATGCAGTGGAATGGGCTACATTTGAAAAAGCTTTGAAAATCAAACACATGACCTTAACCAACGTTCCATCCTACATCAAGGCGGTCTACATTTCGCTGCTGATCATCATCATCGTATTCTTCATGATCATGGCCAAGCCGATCTTGGTACCGCTGATGGTATCGGGCTACATCGCGATGCTCATGACGGCGTTTTGCAATAAACTCGAAGGCTGGAAAATCCCGCGTTCGCTCGCCGCTTTTATCGCGTTGCTGCTCATCACGGTTTGCATTGCGGCTTTTCTGTATTTCGTGGTCACCCAATTGCAAAACTTTACGCAGGATTTCGAGTCGGATGTGGAAGACAATTTGAATAAACTCGTCATCAGCATCAACCAGTCGGTCCTCGATTTTTGCGGAATCGATCTGGGGATGCGGTTTGGCTTGGACATGAAAAAAATCATCGCCTTCATTAATTCGGGCAATACCAATCTCCGCGAATTGGTCATGATGACGCTCGGGACTCTACCGAACATGTTGTTGTTGCCGGTTTTTATTTTTTTCCTGCTCATCTACCGCGACCATTTTGCCGTTTTCGTGACCAAGGTTTTCGAAAAACAGCGCAATAAAATCCTGCTCGAACACATCGCCTCAATCCGCAAAGTCGTGTATTCTTATATCATCGGGGCCGGAAAAGTCATGCTCATTTTGGGTGTCGTCAATACGGCCGTCTTGTTTGCGCTCGGCATCAAGCACGCCATTTTCTTTGGGATGTTGGCCGGCATGCTCAACATCATTCCATATGTCGGCCCTTTTATGGGCGCACTTTTGCCGTTCTTTTTCGCGTTGATTACCAAAGACAATTTGTTTTATCCGTTTGCCGTCGTGATTGCTTTTACGCTGATCCAGTTCATGGAAAGCAGTTGGCTCACGCCGAGGATTACCGGCGCCAATGTCAACCTCAATGCGTTCATCACTTTTCTCGGGCTATTGATCGGCGGGGCCATTTGGGGCATCGTGGGCATGATCTTGATCATCCCGACGATTGCGATTTTGAAAAAACTGTTCGAATTGAGCCCGGACCTGGAGCCATATGCGTATTTATTCGGCGAAGAAAACCAAAAGTGGTTCAGTAAGAAAACTTAACCGGTTTACAAGAGCTCCAATTCCTTCAATATGGAAATTGCTCCAAAAAAAATCATCCCTATTGCCAACAAATAAACCGTAAACCGTGACTCCATTTTTAATTGGTGCTCTCTCATTGTATAGGGCGAATCATCTTTGGCTACGGCGGTTTGTTGCTTGTGGATTTGGTACACCAACAATGCAATGCCAATTACAATCGCAGCAATGGATGTCATCCAGTCAAAATCTTTCGTCATTTAAAAAATCAATTGGGCTAGCGTTTGCAGTAAACCCGAAATTTCACTTTCGGTATTGTAACTGTGCAAGCAAATGCGCAGTCGTTCCTGACCTTCGGGAACGGTGGGCGAAAGAATAGCCTTGACATCAAACCCGCTTTCACGCAATTGATTCGCTACTTTTTTCACCTTTTCATTCCCGGGGATGATTGCGCATTGGATTGCCGATTTGCTGTGGACGAACATCGGTTTGAGGCCCAGCAAATTTTTCTGCTGGTTGAAATGGATGATGTTGTTGCGCAAGGATTCGAGCGCTTCCGGATTCGATTCCAGGTGTTGGTAAGCCGTTAAAATATTGGCGACCGCATGCGGTGAAAGCCCGGTCGTGTAGATAAAACTGCGTGCAAAATTGATGAGATACGATTGCAATTCGGTCGAACACAAAACCGCCGCCCCATGGCAACCGAGCCCTTTCCCGAACGTTACGATCGTGGCAAAAACTTTCGATTGCAACCGGTGTTCGGCAACCAACCCGCGGCCCTGGTTTCCGAAAACACCCAATGCGTGCGCCTCGTCGATGACCAGATGCGCGTGGTATTTTTCGCAAAGCTGCGCCAGTTCCTCGAGGTTCGGGCAATCGCCGTCCATCGAGAACACCGATTCGGTAGCGACATAGATTGCGGCATTTCCGCCAACACATTTCCCGATCAATCGCTGCAAATCCTCGAAATCGTTGTGGATGAATTTATAGGATTTGGCGTTGCTCATCTTGATGCCGTCGCGGATCGAGGCATGGCACAATTCATCGTACAAAATAAAATCGCCCTTTTGCGGCACCGAGCTGAAAAAACCCACATTGGCATCGTAACCCGAATTGAAAATGAGCGCGGTTTCACTGCCGTGGAATCGGGCGACGTGGTTTTCGGTTTCGGCATACAGCGGATGGTTTCCTGAAATCAGTCTCGATCCGGTCGCGCCGTTGGTCTTGATATTGCGGTCGAGCAGCAATTGGTGGGTTTGGTCGAAAATCGCTTCGCGGCGCGAAAATCCAAGGTAATCGTTGGAGGCAAAATCGACCAGGGAGTTGGCGACAGGGAGTTGGCGCAAGGCCGCTTCCTGCGTCCGTTTATTCAATTTGTCCTGAAGTGCCGTCGGTAATTTTGCCATGGTACAAATGTAGAAAATCGTGGGCTATGATTTGCGAATCGTTGGAATTTGTATCTTGCAGTACACCAGTAGACTAACCAAACCAACGACATCACCCAATCTTATGGAAGCGATTTGTAAAAACTGCGACACTTCTTATTCGGAACGTTATAACTATTGTCCGAATTGCAGCCAGAAAACCCAACTGCACCGGCTGTCCTTTCACGACATCGTGCACGAGGCGGTTCATTATTTCACGCACGCCGACAAAGGGTTGTTGCAACTGATCCGCGACTTGTTTACCAAACGCGGTTTGGTGGCCTATGAATACGTCAACGGCAGACGCAAGAAGTATTTCCCGCCGCTTAATTTTTTCCTGATCATCGCCGCGGTGTTTGTTTTTGTCTCGATGCAGGGCACGCCACAGGAAAAGGCCGATGTCATCCAGCAGCATCCCGAAATCAACAAAATTGAGGATCCCGTGAAACGCCAGCACACCATTGCGGTATACCAGCGCGACGATAAGGCGGCGCGGTTTACGAGCAAGTATTCGAACTTGATGGCGATGTGTTCGCTTCCCTTGACAGCGCTCATCTTTTGGCTGTTCTACAGAAAAAACAAATACAATTACATCGAACATTTGGTGGCGGGAATTTACATGACCGGCATTTGCCTTTTGGTGTATGCGTTGGTGATCATGCCGCTTTCGTTTGCGTTTGGTTTTAAGGGCGAGCCGGCCATTGGGCTGTTCTTTTTGTTGCAATTGATTTATTTCGCCGTGTTTTATTATGGCTTTCTGCAAAAGACGAACAAGTGGCAGTTTGCCAAGGCATTGGGCGTGAGTTTTTTGAATTTAGTGATTTGGGCCGTCGTATCGGGTTCACTGGTTCGGTTCTACATCACCTCGGGTTTTGGCGGATTGTTAAATTAAGTGCTTATGGAAAATTGTAAAAACTGTACCGTCGCATTGCAGCCCGATTACGATTATTGCCCCAAATGCAGCCAGAAAACGCATTTGCACCGGCTCTCGATGCACGAGGTCGTGCATGAAGGCATCCATTATTTTACGCATGCCGACAAGGGATTTTTCCAGCTCATCCGCGATTTGGTAATTAAAGGCGGTACGATTGCGCGCGAATACGTCGAGGGCAAACGCAAGAAATATTTTCCGCCGCTCAATTTCTTCCTGATCGTAGCCGCATTGAATTTATTCGCGATCAACGTCGATGAAACCAGCGACCGCCCCGATATGGCGCGCGAGCAAGCCATGAAAGCGTACCGCATCCAGACGCCCGAGCAAAAGGAAGCCTTCCTTAAGGTGTACAACCGCCAAGTCGAGGCGATCGATTTCATCAAGCACAATTCGAATAAGACCGTACTGGTGATGTTGCCCATCATGGCGTTCATCTTTTGGTTGTTCTACCGCAGGCAGCCGTACAATTTCACCGAACACCTGATTGCAGGGATGTTCATGTACGGGTTCTGCACGCTGGTCTTTGTGGTAATCTCACTTGTAAACCTGATTTTCAAATGGGATGTGAACTACATTTATTGGCTCACTTTGCTGCTGCAGTTGTTCTATTTCTCTTGGTTCTATTACCGCTTTATGGGCAACCGCATGCGCATGCGGGCTTATGTGGCGAGTTTTTCGGCGATTGCCTCGGTATTTATTTTTGTGGGACTTATCGTGATGTTTTATATGTTCGGGGCATTTTAGACAGGCTCCCTTTCCACCCACTTGGAATTGCCGCTTTCGGTGGCGTCGAGAATATCGAGCTTGAGTTTGTCGGACACCATTTCTGCGAATCCGAAGGCGGGCTTCTTGTCGCCGAAGACGCACATCTTGTAATGCTTGTTGCGGTAGTACCAAAGGTTGACCTCGTAAAGGTCCTTGGAATTCTTGAACACCGAAACGTAATCGAGTTGCGGTACTTTGGTGATGATGTTCTTGGTAAACGGCCCGATGGCAAACCTCGAAATCAATTGGTCCTGGTCGGTGTCGATCAACACGGTTTTGGTCATCGAAAAGTAAACGCCGCCCGAGAGGAAAATCCCGATCAGTTCGAGGTAACCGGCCAGAAACTTTGGATTGAGCAGGATGGCTTGGTTTTGCCAGCACAACGAGACGATTTCATACAGCAAATACAGCACGGCGGTAAACATCCCGGCGGCCAAGATGGTTTTGCCCAACGGCCGGTCGCCTGATGACACGACGAGTTCGTATTGCTGTTCTTCCATGCTCCAAAAATAGCAAAACCAATGGAATGGCCGTCTTTATAAATGATTTAGATTTTGAACACAGAGCCGCGTTAGCGGTTGCAGTGGAAATCCTTTTTGGATTACCCGTAGCGCAGCGAAGGGAAATCTTCACGTAGCGCTAGCGTAGTGCAAAAAGATTGCAACGGAAAACGCGACGGCGGAGCTTGCGAAGCCGGAACGCCCATAAAAAAAGCCCGACTCTCGTCAGGCTTTATCTTATCATTTGATTGGTCTTAGTCGACCAAAACAATCACTTTGTTGTCATTCATTTCAATCGTTCCCGAATGGATCGCGAGCGTGTAATTCTTCTCGTCTACCTTCGTGAATTTCGGTGCGGCTTCTTTGCTGAATGTAAAGCTGTCGGCCCCGATTTTAATCACACCGGCTTTGAGGATTGAAACGATGGGCGCGTGGTGGTTCAAAATCTGGAAACTTCCGTCGACTCCGGGCAAGGTCACTGAGTTGACTTGTCCTGAGAACAACGAGGTTTCCGGTGATACGATTTCTAAAGTCATATTTTTGAATTATTAAGCTTCCGCCAACATTTTTTGTCCTGCCTCGATCGCGTCTTCAATGGTTCCTTTCAAGTTGAAAGCCGCCTCTGGCAAGTGATCGAGTTCACCGTCGATGATCATGTTGAATCCTTTGATGGTGTCTTTGATGTCTACCAAAACCCCTGGGATACCGGTAAACTGCTCGGCTACGTGGAACGGTTGTGACAAGAAACGTTGTACACGACGCGCACGGGCTACGGCGAGTTTGTCGTCTTCTGACAATTCTTCCATACCGAGGATCGCGATGATGTCTTGCAATTGCTTGTATTTTTGGAGGATCTCTTTTACGCGTTGCGCACAGTTGTAGTGCTCGTCGCCCAAGATGTGCGGGGTCAAGATACGTGAAGTTGAATCGAGTGGATCTACCGCCGGGTAGATACCAAGCTCGGCAATCTTACGTGACAATACGGTTGTAGCATCGAGGTGGGCAAAGGTTGTTGCCGGTGCCGGGTCGGTCAAGTCATCCGCAGGTACGTAAACCGCCTGTACCGATGTGATCGAACCTTTGTTGGTAGAAGTAATACGCTCTTGCATCGCACCCATTTCTGTTGCCAATGTCGGTTGGTAACCTACCGCAGATGGCATACGACCCAAGAGTGCCGATACCTCAGAACCTGCCTGTGTAAAACGGAAGATGTTGTCCACGAAGAACAAAACGTCTTTTCCTTGGTCTGAACCTGCTCCGTCACGGAAATATTCTGCGATTGACAAACCTGACAAAGCCACACGTGCACGTGCTCCAGGTGGTTCGTTCATCTGTCCGAATACGAAAGTCGCTTTGGAATCGCGCATACCAGCTTTGTCCACTTTAGACAAATCCCAGCCGCCTGCTTCCATCGAGTGCATAAAGGCTTCACCGTATTTGATAATGCCTGATTCCAACATCTCGCGCAACAAGTCGTTTCCTTCACGGGTTCTCTCGCCTACTCCTGCGAATACCGAAAGACCACCGTGGCCTTTTGCAATATTGTTGATCAACTCCTGGATCAATACCGTCTTACCTACACCGGCACCACCAAAGAGACCGATTTTTCCTCCTTTGGCGTAAGGCTCGATCAAGTCGATTACTTTGATACCTGTAAACAAGACTTCTGTTGAAGTTGATAATTCTTCGAATTTAGGAGCCGGACGGTGGATAGAGATCCCGTCGTTTCCTGATTTTGGCAAATCGCCCAAACCGTCGATAGCGTCACCGATTACGTTGAACAGACGTCCGTAAACATCCGGGCCGATTGGCATTTGGATGGGCGCACCGGTTCCGACTACTTCGGCACCACGGCTGAGTCCGTCGGTGGAATCCATCGAGATGGTACGTACGGCGTTTTCACCGATGTGCGATTGTACTTCAAGTACCAACAAGGTACCGTCTTTTTTAGTGATTTCTAATGAATCATAAATTTTTGGAAGCTCAACATCCCCGCTGAACACCACGTCAACTACCGGACCGATAATCTGCGCAACTTTTCCTATTACTTTCGACATTGCTTATGTATTTATTAAATAGCTATTTAGGTTTGGGAAAAAAGCAGCCGATTGACCCACTTTTTTCCGAGTGCAAAGATAATTTTTTAAAATATAAAATCAATAATTTTTTGATAAAAAAATATTGGCTTTTTGCAGTATTGTCTGATATCCTAAAATAATGCTTAGGAAACTATTGCAAACGCCTTAAAATAAAAAAGGCCATCGCAATGCAACGGCCTTTTAAATATTCGCTTTTCTGTTATTCTAAAGATTTCGGGTACAGGATACGGAAATCGCGCATGTTCTTCATCGGAAGGTTCGACCCGTATTTCGCATTGATGGCTTCGGCAAACAGGTTTGCGATCAATGCATAACCGCGCGGACTCGGGTGGATGCCGTCCAATGAGAAGGCGCCGCCGGTCACGTAATCGGAATTGAGCGTGTAACCATCCTTGACGATGCCTTCGGTCATGAGCTGTTCCATGATGGCTTTGGTATCTACAAAAGCCAATCCTTTGGCCGTGGCAACCGATTGGATTGTCGTGTTGTACGCATCGGTCGCTTCCTTGACTTCGGCAATCTCTTCTTTTGACAATACCCAGTTGTCGGCCAATGGAACCGAAACCCCATTGACAAGCATTGGATTACCGCCTACCATGGTTCCGATAAAGGTTCTCGCCGGCAACACGATCAAATCCTCGTCGGTAGCCTGACGGTAAGAAGGCAGTCCGAGACCACTCAAATTGGTCAGGTAACTGTCCTCAATGACCACCCTGTTTCCAGGACCGGCCGTGAAGGAGATTTTTCTGCGGTCTCTTTCCGCAACCGAGATCAATCCAAAACTTTGCGCTTGGTCAAGCCCTGCATTGTAAGGCCCGTAAGCCGCCGGTCCCAACAACAAACCAACTGTCGTCGCATCTAGCGGAAGCGGGTTGTGCGGTACGGTCGTAAAGAAAGGCAAAGCGTTGATGTACGGCAAATTGGCCACCACACCTTTGGCCCCATTCGAGGTAAGCCCGTTGACCAAGCCCGAATAAGTAGCCGCAAATACACCCGGATCGGTGATGTCGTTTGGCCCATAGGTAGACGGATCGATGTTCCCTTCCTGGTAAACTCCCGTACCGCCCGACATGGCATAGCTCAATACATCGTTGCCGCCAATCCACAGTGAGAAGAAAGTAGCATCCTGCGCCATGGCATCGGCGATGACGGTTGCAGAAGCAGAAGACGCAAATCTTCCAAAATATGGATTCAAAGTCGCATAACCCGGCGCGGCCAAATGGAAACTTTTGGCCCCCGGAATCCCCATGTTGTTGAATGGTCCCGAAAGATGATCGGTCAGCTCTGTCGTTGAAGCTCCAGGAACACTCATCGGCGCTCCTGCATCGGCATTGAAATACAAGCGCACCGGAAACTGTGGAACCTGCATGCCGCCCGAAGCAAATCCGCCGTAATTATCGGCCATAAACGGCGTGGTAAATTCACCGCCACCGGCCAAGGCAAACTGCTGCGCCAAAAGGTTCGGGTAAGCGTTTTGCTGACCGGCCGCGAAAAGCGCACCGTCGCTGTATCCTGCCGCGAACGAATCGCCCAGGGCGACATAATTCGCAAAGTTGGCCGAGCCCGAAGTGATGACCACCGGTGCTACCGTTTCATCATCGTCGCTGTTACATGCCGCGAAGGTCAACGAAACCAACAACAGCCATTTGAAATTCTTTATCATGATGCTAGATATTTTATATTAAACTGATATGGATTAGGGATTGATGGTCAAAGAGGCAAACCACTGTTGGCCAATTTTACCCGCACCGATTACTTGGAGGTAATCTTCGCCGAACAAATTGTTCGCACCTACCTTGATCAACGATTTGAGTTTTGGCAAACCGAAAGTAAGCTGCGCATCGACTACCGTATTTTCAGGAACGATACCATCGGCGAAAGAAGATTGCCACAGGTATTCGTCGCTCCATCTCACGTTGGTGTTGAAACCGAAAACGAACGAGCCCGTTTTCACCACGCTGTCATTGCCCAACATCGCTTTCACGCGGTGTTTTGGGGTGTTGAAGCCCGGGATGAAATCTGGGTCTTTGTCTTCGTCGTATTCAAATTGTGCGTGGTTGTAGCTCACGCCCAATTCGAAATTCCGGTATACTTTTTTAGACAATCCGATACCGAAACCAACCGAAGTTACTTGTGTCTTTGAATTCGAGTACACCTGGAAGGTTCTCAAATCGCCGTTGTTCACCGCATCGACAGAGGTCAAGATCGTACCGCCCGAAGTTCTTTCGCCAACGGTTCCATACAATGGCGTGTACACGCGTGATTGGTTCAGGAAGTCGTTGTAAATATTGTAATAACCATTGATGTCAACCGACAAATCGTTGTTGACCACCGAACGGTATCCGAGTTCGAAAGCCTGCACGCGCTCTGGCTCCACCAAATTGATGCTCGCTTTTTGGAGCAACAGGGCTGCATCGGTGTTTCCTGCCGCCACTGCCGCGCGATAAGCCTGAACCGACTGGATCGTGAACGAATCGTTGTAGGCGTCTTCCCCGGTCAATCTCGCTTGTGTACCAATAGAAGCCTGCTGGTCTTGGGCAGCCTGGCTGATTGGACGGAATTCCTCATAACGGCTCAAGTTGTCCGGTGCCGAACCGATCAAGGCGTATGGCCCCAAATCCAATCCGATGTACTGGTCTTGTGTAGTTGGGTTTCTGAAACCGGTTTGGTAAGACAAACGGAAGTTGTGGATTTTCGAAGCGCCCGCAGAATACACCAACGCAATTCTTGGAGAGAAGAACCCATCGAAATTCTGGCTCTTGTCGTAACGCACCGAAGCGGTCAATTTCAAACGATCCTCGGCGAGGAATTTTTTGACGAGTTGCGCATAGGCACCGTATTCGTCGTATTTGATCGGGCCGTCGAAATCGGTGAAGATGGTTCCTTCTGAATCCATCACGTATTTGCGGTAAGATCCGCCCACCTGAACTTCGGCGAACTTGATCTCATTCTTGAAGTTGTAGTTTCCATCGGCATGCCAAAGCTGGGAATGGTCGATGAACTTGGCACCGGTTTGCAAATTCGGGTCGTCGATTACCGTGGCCAAAGCCGACTTGAAATCAGCCGAACCCGGCAAGAATCTTCCCGTATCGGCTACCGATCTAGCGATCGCATGCGAAGCGGCCGGTGTTTGTCCGTTCAATGTCGCCTGGATGTAAGCTCCGGCATATTCCCCGAACCAGTTGTTGTTGGGTTTCCATTTGTTGTTGACGGCCAAGGCAGCAAAACGCATGTCATAAGAATCCCCGGCATCTTCGTTGGTCATGTACGCACGTACAAAAAAGCGGTCGTTCTTGACCTCAATCTTGTTCTGGTTCATGTAGAAGTTTTTGAGGTAGTATCTGTTGGCTCCTTGGTAGATGGTATTTCCTGTCCCGATTTTGCTCTGGAGGATGATTTCGAAATCATTGGCCCATGGCTTGAAATGCAACGAGAAATCGGCCTTTACGTTCTTGATCTTGTTGTCGCTCATGTCCATTTCGCGGTAGCCGGTACGGCTGACGTTGGTATCGGGCAAAAGGTTCACGAGGTCCGGATTGGGCAACAATCCCATTTCGGCCAAAGCACGGCCTACGCCTTTGATGTTCGTTGAAGCCTCGTCTCCGTATACGTTCAACCCGTCGTAATTGAGGTTGGCAGTATGTCCGATTGCGTTCGGGTTTTCAAGAATGCCCGCATCCTGTACGTTGCGGTTGTCATCGGCGATCCATTCGGTCGCCTTGAGGAAAGTGAAGTTGGCCTTGGCCGCGAAATGCTTGGTAAACGCATGTGCCGCACGGATGCCCACATCCCAATAATCATTGGTTCCGGCTACATCCTGTGTGGTTTGGCCGTATTTGATGTAAGTGCTGATGCCTTGGTTCAAGAACGGGCTCTTGCTGTTCATGAACAAAATTCCGTTGAAGGCGTTCGCACCGTACAAAGCCGATGAGGCGCCCGGAAGGATTTCGACATTGGCCACATCAAGCTCGGAGATACCGATCAGGTTGCCCAACACAAAATTCAAGGCTGGCGAAGAGTTGTCCATTCCGTCAACGAGTTGCATGAAACGCGTGTTGGCCACGGTCGAGAAACCGCGGGTATTGATCGACTTGAACGACAAGCTGCTCGTGTTGAAATGTACTTCTTTGAGGTTTTCGAGTCCGTCATAATACGAAGCCGAAGTCGTGGTCTTGATTTGCTGTTGGCTCATGCGCTCAATGGTGACCGGGGATTCGATGACCCTTTCCGGCGTTCTTGAGGCAGAAACCACGATTTCATCAAGCTTGTTTTCCTGGTCGCTCAGCACAACGCTCACCTTTTGGTTATTGGATTGCACCTGCACCGTTTTGGATCCGTATCCAAGGCTGGACACTTCGACCGTGAAAGGCGGATTTTGCGACACCGTCAGCGTGAAGTTTCCGTCGTTGTCGGTAATCGTACCGGCATTGTCGCCGACCACTTTTACGTTCGCTCCCGGAACCGGCTGACTCTTAGCGTCTGTAACCGACCCTGTTACTGTAGTCTGTGCATAAGTAAAGCCACAGAAAAACAATGACAAAATAAATAAGTACATTTTCATGGGTTAGAATTTTGTTGGTTTATGATAAGCCAAAATACAAATATTTTTAATATTTATAAAAAACAGTTAAAAAAACTTCGGATTTGTTAAAAAATTTAATCGTTTGTTAATTATTTGATATTAAATAAATTTTAAATTTTTTCTAACGTTTTGATTCTAAACCTGTAAAAAATACTATGCATACATATTAAATGCTGCAAAAATTATATTAATGACAAAAATCACAGACTGCGAAAAGCATAAAAAAAGCGGGAACAAATCCCGCTTTCTTTATTATTGAATCTAAATTTTTATTCTACTGTCACCGATTTGGCCAAGTTCCTAGGCTGATCGACGTTGCATCCGCGCATCACCGCAATATGGTAAGACAGCAATTGCAACGGAATCGTCGTCAACAACGGGGACAAAGCATCCGAAGTATCCGGAATTTCCACCACATAGTCGGCCAATTCGCGTACCTGGGTATCGCCTTTGGTCACTACGGCGATGATCTTACCGCTGCGTGACTTGATTTCCTGGATGTTGCTGACCACTTTGTCGTAATGCCCTTGTTTCGGGGCGATGACAATGACCGGCATCGATTCGTCGATCAAGGCAATCGGGCCGTGTTTCATCTCGGCAGCCGGATAACCTTCGGCGTGGATGTACGAAATCTCTTTTAATTTGAGCGCGCCTTCCAAAGCCACCGGGAAGTTGTAGCCCCTTCCGAGGTACAGACAGTTCGGCGAATCCTTGAATTTGGCCGCGATATTTTTGGTTACATCATTGGTCAACAAAGCTTCGGCGACTTTCTCCGGAATGATTTCGAGTTCCTGCAAATAACGGTGGAAATCAGAGTTTGACAACGTCCCTTTGGCTTTGGCCAAACGAAGTGCAATCATCGTCAACACGGTAATTTGTGTGGTAAATGCCTTGGTCGATGCCACCCCGATTTCTGGTCCGGCGTGGGTATAAGCCCCGGCATGTGTTTCTCTAGAAATCGACGAACCGACCACGTTGCAAACCCCAAACACGAAGGCGCCTTTTTCCTTGGCGAGTTTGATCGCAGCCAGAGTATCGGCGGTTTCCCCTGATTGTGAAATCGGGATGACCACATCGCCTGGGTTGATGATCGGGTTTCTGTAACGGAATTCCGAAGCGTACTCCACTTCTACCGGAATTCTCGTGAATTCTTCAAAAATGTATTCCGCTACGAGTCCGGCGTGCCATGAAGTTCCGCAAGCCACGATCAGGATACGGTCTGCGTTGAGGAATTTCTCGAGGTTGTCTTCTACGCCCGCCATTTGGATGATGCCTTCGTTGGCATGCAGACGACCGCGGTAGGTATCTTTAATAACATTCGGCTGCTCGTAGATTTCCTTGAGCATGAAGTGGTCGTAACCGCCTTTTTCGATCTGCTCGAGGTTCATCTGGAGTTCCTGGATGTATGGGTCGACGATAGAGTCGTCCTTGATTTTTCTGATTTTGAGCGGCTTGTTCAAACGAACGATGGCCATTTCCTCATCCTCGAGGTAAATTGCATTGGCCGTGTATTCGATGAAAGGCGAAGCATCCGAAGCGACGAAAAACTCGTCTTTTCCCACACCGATCGCCAATGGGCTTCCCAAACGGGCCGCCACGATTTCATCTGGTTTTTGCTTGTCGAATACGCAAATCGCGTAAGCGCCCACCACTTGGTTCAAGGCCACTTGTACGGCCTTACCGAGTTTGAGGTTTTCTTTTTTCTGGACTTCCTCAATGAGGTTGACCAGCACTTCGGTATCGGTATCCGAATGGAACACATAGCCACGCTTGATCAATTCCTTCTTGAGCGGCTCGTAGTTCTCGATGATCCCGTTGTGGATGATCACGAGGTTTCCTGAATTGGAAACGTGCGGATGCGAGTTCACATCGTTTGGCACGCCATGCGTCGCCCAACGGGTATGACCGATCCCGATGGTTCCACCGGTGGTGATTTCTTTTAATGATTTTTCTTCGAGATCAGAAACCTTCCCTTTGGTTTTGGACAGTTTGAGATCGGTGCCGTCATATACCATGACGCCGGCACTGTCATAGCCTCTGTATTCGAGTCTTTTTAAACCTTTGATTACGATAGGATACGCTTCCCTATATCCGATATATCCAACAATTCCACACATAGTCTAAATTATTAATTGGGTTTTGTAAAATGGATTGTGAGTCTCAGTCGTTTGTCGTAATTGGCACTGCCCGGGCTGATATTGGTTCCATACAACACCGTTCCGAACGGATGCGCGGCAGACATGGCCGGTACTACATCAATCTTTTGCTCTTCTGTGGGGCCAAATATATCATTATCAATTAAATCTTTAGGCACAAACAAGCTTTTATTCGATGTAGTGTTAATATTCTCGGTGACTACCAATCCAAGCCTTACGGTTTTGGCCGTTTCGCCCTCATCCAATGTCTGGGCAATCAACGTACGGATGTGGTTGGTGATGCGGATGCGGTACAGGGTTCCAAGCTGGCTCGAAACACGATCGATGATTCCGCCGAAAGACGACTTGTTGTATTTATTGCTGGTGGATTGCGTCTGGTCTATCGTATAATCGAGCAACACCTTTTTATTATTGAGGTCGTACAGGTACAATCGTTTGGGCGCATTGTTGCCGAGTAACGCATTGGTATTTTCCTCTACAAAAAAGTTGAGGCTGGCATCGTTGATGAGCCATTTGCCTTTGGTCGCCCTGAGTGCATTGATTTCATCCACGTTTTTGAAAAGCTCGATGACCGCCATCGATCCGGCGCCGCCCTTGATGTAGAGTTTCTCATCGCCATCGGCTTGATTCGGCGTGGCATCGAGTACATTCTGGTATTCGGGGCTGTATTGGTATTCGAACAGGTTCACCGATTTGCCGAGCTTAAACACCAATGTTTTGTCTTGGACCTCCGCATCGGGCTCATCCTCCAGTTTCTGTTTGTATTTCACGGTAATGGTGCCGCCGGCAAAATTGAGCATGGCAAATCTGGGATCAGCAGCGCCCGAACGGCCAAGCTTGAACTGCAATCCGCGGAAGTAATTGGTAAATATACTGTTGTTGACAAATTTACCCGCCGCCTGGGGACCAAACATCATGTTTTGGAAAGCGGTCTTGTCGAGTTGGATCTTCATTTTAGGCCCCACTTTCACCTGGTTGCCCAAACCGTCTGTCGTGGTTTCGATCGATCCGGCATTGTCAAATACGAAAGCGGTATTCTGCTTGACATCTAAGGCATTGTTGAGCATCGGCCCCACTGTCGTAAAATCGGCCAGTTGGTTGGAATAGTATTTCTCGAGCCCGCCGTTGGTCAGCACATCATTTTCAAGATCGGGTCTCAAATACACATCCGATTGGTAAATCTGGAGGTCCAGCTTTCCCGTTTCCGGGCCCCAAATCGAATCGAGCGCATAGGTATCGGGCACATCTGTTGCATTGGTTTGCGTTACATGGCTGAAATACGGAATGGCCATCTCTACGCTTTGTACCTCGGGTGAAAACTTGAACTCCGGATTGATCGTGGCCAATGTGACCTGCACCACCGTATGCGCAGTGGTCGTTCCGAATACCGGGTCATCGTAAATCCCAAATTGCTGAACGCCCAAAGCCGAAGTCTGTACCGCACCGATTGGCTGGGTATAGGCTGTAACTTCATAAGTATCGCCCTCGAGCAGGAAGTTGTCGTTGCCTACGATATTGGCGCCCATCTCATTGAAATCGTTGTCGCAGGAGACCAATGAAGCTGCAGTGAAAATAAAAAGAAAAAACTTGAAAAAGGAATGGGTGTTCATGCGTAAAATAAATTGTTTATAAAACCGTGCTCTTGTAAAAAGCCGTGTAAGCCTCGGCGAATTTGTCTTTGGAGGCGAAAGGTAAAAAAGGTTTTCCCGAGCTTTCTATAAATTTTGTTAAACTTGCCGGGAGTGCTTCCGAGGCAACAATCACTGCATCAGAGTGGTTGATGGCCGTCTTGAGAATGTTCTCGTAATTCGGGGTTTCGAGGAACGAGATGGCTTCTTCGGGCACGCCG
Source organism: Flavobacterium sp. (assembly GCF_047602195.1). Taxonomy (GTDB): domain Bacteria; phylum Bacteroidota; class Bacteroidia; order Flavobacteriales; family Flavobacteriaceae; genus Flavobacterium. The sequence continues at coordinate 501,080 of NZ_JASGHW010000004.1, read as the reverse complement.
TCGAATTTGACCTTGTTGATCATTTCCATATCGAGCGTCCCTTCAAATGAAGGCGTATACACCGAAGTCACGATCTTGGTATCGGCAAAAAGCGCCTCATCCTTATAATAGTGCTTCATATAAATAGGAAGCAACGAAGCGAGCCAGCCATGGACGTGGATGATGTCCGGAACCCAATTGAGTTTCTTGACCGTTTCCACTACGCCTTTGGCAAAGAAGATCGCGCGTTCGTCGTTGTCCGGATACAATTGGCCTTCCTCATCGGTAAACGTGGCCTTGCGCTTGAAATATTCGTCGTTGTCGATGAAATAAACCTGGATGCGCTCCTTTGGAATCGAAGCCACCTTGATGATGAGCGGCATGTCGAGGTCGTTGACGACCAAATTCATTCCCGACAAACGAATCACCTCGTGCAACTGGTGTCTTCTCTCATTAATATTACCGTACCTCGGCATGAAAATCCTGATCTGCCCGCCCTGATCGTTGATCATTTTTGGCACATCATACGACATTAAAGAAACCTCATTTTCAGCCAGATAAGGTACAACCTCCGATGATACGTACAATATCCTCTTATCCTCCATATCCAATTTTTACTTTACTTATTATCAACAAAAAACAGGCAAAATTACAAAAAATTACGCAGTTAATTACTAAAATCTTAAGTTTGCACCTTATTTAAATAATTTCTGCATGCGCATTTTCGACAGGCAAGTGGAATTGTCCGCCCATCTGAAATCGGTTTCTTCCGCCAACACCACAATCGGCTTTGTGCCAACCATGGGCGCACTGCACCAAGGACATTTGTCACTGCTCAAGGAATCGCTTCAAAACAACGATTTTACGGTCATCAGTATTTTTGTCAACCCGACCCAATTCAACAATCCCGAAGACCTCGCCAAGTATCCGCGCACGCTCGAAAGCGATGTGGCTAAAATCGAAAAACTCAATCCAAATATTATCGTATTCGCGCCCAGCGTAGATGACATTTACGAAGGCAAAACCGTTTCCCAGCACTTCGATTTCGACGGGCTCGAAAACCAAATGGAAGGCAAATTCCGCCCAGGACATTTTGACGGGGTCGGCACGATTGTCAAAAGACTGTTTGAAATTGTACAACCTGCGAATGCCTACTTCGGGGAGAAAGATTTCCAGCAATTGCAGATTGTCAAGAAGATGGTCGAGAAGGCGCAAATGCCCGTCAAGGTCATCGGTTGCCCGATTTTCCGCGAAGCCAACGGACTCGCAATGAGTTCGAGAAATGAAAGACTCACGGCCCAGGAGCGCGCCGATGCGGCTGTCATCTACCGTACGTTGCAGGCTGCCAAAATGCGCTTTGGCACGGAAAATGCCAAACGGGTTGCCGATTATGTAACTGATGTTTTCGACAATGTCCCGGGATTTGAGCTCGAGTATTTTGAAATCGCCGATGAAGCGACTTTGGAGCCGATAACCGAAAAAATCGAAGGCCGTCAATACCGCGCATTTATCGCCGTATTTGTTAACAAAATCAGATTGATTGATACCATTTCACTAAATTAATTTACCTTTGCCCCATGTTAGTTCACGTAGTAAAATCTAAAATCCACCGCGTTACCGTAACCGGCGCCGATTTGAATTATATCGGAAGCATCACCATTGATGAAGCGCTCATGGAAGCCGCCAACCTGATCGAAGGCGAAAAAGTCTCCATCGTCAACGTCAACAACGGCGAACGTCTGGAAACTTACGTCATCAAGGGAAACCGAAACAGTGGCGAAATTACGCTCAACGGTCCGGCCGCCCGAAAGGTACACCAAGGCGATATCATCATCATCATCGCTTACGGAATGTTGCCGATCGATGAGGCCAAAAACTTCAGGCCAAGCCTCATTTTCCCGAATGAGAAAAACAATTCCCTGACCTAATCCTGGATTGTTGTGCAGGAAAATCCCCAACCCGAAGACCTCGGCACCGACGAATTGACCCAACCGACTGGCAATAGTTTCAAAAGCCAGGCCAGCAAATGGTTGTCGATCCTGCTGCCAATCCTTTTGGGCGTTTACCTGATCATTTATACGTACCAGTCGTTTACGCCCGAACAGATCGAGAGCATCAAGGGCTATTTCAAAAACGCCGATTACCTGTACATTGTCATCGCGGCCATCATCGCCATATTCGGAAATGCCCTGCGCGCCTACCGTTGGAAATATGCGCTCGAGCACATGGGATACACTTCGACGTTTCCGAACAACTTCATGGCCGTCAACATTGGTTATTTGCTCAATTTGACCGTCCCGAAATCGGGGGAAATCTCACGTGCGGTCATCGTCAAGAAATACAACGGCATCCCATTCGACAAGGGATTTGGCAGCATCGTCGCCGAACGCATCGTGGACATGATTATTTTGTCGCTATTCATGCTGTTGGCCTTTTTCCTGCAATTCGATATCGTCAAGGCTTTCATTCTTGATAAAATCCCGGTCAACAAACTCGTCATTTTGGCCATCTCAGGGGTGTTTGGTTTTACCGCACTTTTGCTGGTTTATATGTATTCGAAATCGCCTTTGATCTTGAAGCTCAAGAAACAGGTTTCTGGTCTCAAGGAAGGTTTTTTCAGCCTGATCCACATGAAGGACAAATGGAAATATTTCTTCCAGACGGTACTCATCTGGGGTTCCTACATCCTGACTTTCTATGTGACCATTTTTACCCTCACCGAAACCACGCACCTTTCAATAGACGCCGTCATCACTTCTTTTGTCGTCGGAAGCATCGCGATTGCTTTTACCAACAGCGGCTTTGGGTCTTATCCGTTCCTGATTACGCAAATCCTTTCGTTTTATGCCATCTCTAAAGAAGTCGGCACGGCTTTCGGCTGGATCGTATGGACCTCCCAAATGCTCGTGGTACTGGTCATGGGCGTACTTTCATTTTTATTATTGCCCGTATTCAACCGAAGAAAATAATTCATACCTTGCTGGTTTATTTTATTAACCAATAAAAATAACCAACAAAACTTTTCAATGAAAAACCTGTTTTTATTCATCGCATTATTATGCTTAATCCCTGTTGAAGCCCAAAAAACAGTAGAAATCTTAACCTCGAAAAAACTAAACGGCGATCGCGAAATAACCATCGGTTTACCGCCTTCCTACGCCGAAAACAAAACCAAGAAATACCCGTTGCTCGTCCTGCTCGACGGCGATTACCTGTTTGACCCGTTCCAGGGTGCGCTCAACTACGGCGCTTATTGGGACGATTTGCCCGAAGTGATCATCGTCGGGATCAGCCAGAACAAGAAAGAAGAGCGCTACACCGACTGTGCCGTCGATGAAACCACCGGCCTTCCAGCCGAAAGCGGTGAGGCATTTTTCGAATTCATCGGCCAGGAACTCGTCCCGGCCATCGAAAAGAATTACCGCGTAGCCCCGTTCAAGATCATCGCCGGACACGACACCACAGCCGGGTTCATGAATTTTTACCTGTACAAAGACCAACCGCTTTTCGACGCCTACATCTGTATGAGCCCCGAATTGCCCAAAGGCATGGAGGAACAACTGCCCGAAAGGTTCCAGCTCATCCAGAAACCGATTTATTTCTACCAATCGACCGCCGATGGCGATGTCAAGAAAATGCAGCAGCGCATCCTGAAACTCGATGCCGAGGCCAAGAAAATCCAAAAGCCGACTTTCAATTATTCGTTCGACGAATTCAAGGGCGCCTCGCATTATTCGCTCGTTTTGCATTCGATTCCGAACGCCTTGTACCAATTTTTTCAAGTGTACCAACCGATATCCACGGCCGAATTCGACCAGAAAATCGTCGTACTGCCTTCGGGTTACACCGAATATTTGGTCAAGAAATATGACGTGATCGAAAAATCGCTGAGCATGAAACTGCCGATCCGCCTCAACGATTTCAAGGCGATTGAAGCGGCCATCCTTAAAAACAAAGCCTATGGCGAATTCGAACAACTCGCCGCGTTGGCCAAGAAGAATTACCCAAGATCGATGCTGTCGGACTACCACATGGGCATAATGTATGAAAAAACAGGCGACCTCAAGAAAGCGGTCAAAGCGTACCAAAGTGCTTTCCAGAAAGAGGAAATCGGCGACCTGACCAAAGACATGATGCTCAACAAGGCCGACGAACTCAAGAACATGTAAACCCTTTATGTCTAAAATTAAGACTGCCTTTTTTTGCCAGAATTGCGGAACCCAATATGCCAAATGGCAAGGCCAATGCAACGCCTGCAAAGAATGGAACACCATTGTCGAGGAACTCATCCAGAAGGAGGAAAAACAATCCTGGAAAACCACGACTTCGAATGAATCCAAACGAGTGGTCAAGCCACTTAAAATAAACGAAATCGATTCGGCACAGGAAATCCGGATGGATTCGTACGACAACGAACTCAATCGCGTGCTCGGTGGCGGCATCGTCCCGGGTTCGCTCATTTTGCTCGGCGGCGAACCCGGTATCGGGAAAAGTACGCTGTTGTTGCAGATTTCACTCAAATTGCCGTACAAAACTTTGTATGTTTCGGGCGAGGAAAGCCAGAAGCAGATCAAGATGCGCGCCGAACGGATCACGCCGAACGGTGACAATTGCTACATCCTGACCGAAACCAAGACGCAAAACATTTTCCGCCAGATCACCGAAATCGAACCCGATATTTTAATCATCGATTCGATCCAAACGCTGCACACCGATTACATCGAATCGTCTCCGGGCAGCATTTCGCAAATCCGCGAATGCACCGCCGAACTGATCAAATTCGCCAAGGAAACCAATGTTCCCGTGATCCTGATCGGGCACATCACCAAGGACGGCACGATCGCCGGACCCAAAATCCTCGAACACATGGTCGATACGGTGTTGCAATTCGAAGGTGACCGCAACCACGTCTACCGTATTTTGCGCTCGCTCAAAAACCGTTTCGGTTCGACCGCCGAACTCGGGATCTACGAAATGCAAGGTTCGGGTTTGCGCGAAGTCTCGAATCCATCGGAGATTTTGATTTCGCACAAAGGCGAGGAATTGTCGGGCACCGCTATCGCGTGTACGCTCGAAGGCATGCGTCCGCTCATGATCGAAATCCAGGCTTTGGTCAGCACCGCCGTTTACGGTACGCCGCAGCGTTCGACGACGGGCTACAACGCCAAAAGACTCAACATGATTTTAGCCGTTTTGGAAAAACGTGCCGGTTTTCGTTTGGGCACCAAAGACGTGTTCCTCAACATCACCGGCGGCATCACCGTTGATGATCCGGCGATTGATTTGGCCGTGGTTGCGGCGATTTTATCCTCCAACGAAGACATCCCGATCGGCGAAGGCTATTGCTTTGCGGGCGAGGTCGGACTCTCGGGCGAAATTCGTCCCGTGAACCGCGTCGACCAACGCATCCAGGAAGCCGAAAAACTCGGATTTACGACCATTTTCGTTTCCAAATTCAACAAAATTTCTCTTAAAAACACCGGAATCAAAGTGCGCCTGGTCTCGAAAATCGAAGACGTCGCCAGCGAATTGTTCGGATAATTCACTACCTTTAAAGTTGCCATGAAAACCAGAAAAAGAACTACGAAACAGAAATGGATACTCGCCGCAAAAATTTTCGGGGCATGCTTTGTTTTGTTGGTGGCCCTGGCGCTGATCTTCCGAGAAAGCATTCTGCAAAAGGCGCTCGTCGAGGTTTCCGAAAAAATGGACCGCGATTACCACTGTAAATTCTCGGTCAAGGAAGCCAAATTCGACGGACTCACAAGCGTCGCGCTCCAAGACATTCTGCTCGTTCCGCACCAAGCCGACACCTTATTCCGCATACAAACCGTGAGGACGCAGGTCAATTTCTGGCACCTGCTCACCGGAAGCATCCAACTCAGCAGCCTTGAAGCCAAGAACGGGTTCGTGCAATTGGTCAAGACTGAAAAGGGCAAAAACTTCGATGCTTTTCTCCCGAAGAAAAAGAAAACTGAATCCGATTCCAACAAAAAAACCAATTACGCCGAACTCGCCTACAAGATTTTAACCCAGGCGCTCAACCTGATTCCGACCGACATGAAGCTCGAAAACCTGTCGCTGCGCATGGACGACATGGGCAAGAAAGCGACGTTGAGCCTGATCAAGATGGCGCTCGAGGACAAACAGCTCGAAAGCGCGATCCAGGTACAGACCAATACGTTTACACAGCGTTGGCGCATTGCCGGTATGGCCGATCCGCGCAACAAAAAAACCGATTTGCGTTTTTTCAACATCGATACCGGGAAAATCAAGGTGCCGTATTTTGACGAACGCTACAATTTGAAAGCGGCTTTCGATTCGATCCGGCTCAAGGTCGACAACATCGATATGGACGGCGATGAATTGCACATCGACGGTTTTTCCTCGATTGCGAATCTGCAGGTCAACCACGAGAAAATTGCGAGCAAGGACGTCATCATCAAGGACGCAAAATTCGACTACCATTTCCTGTTCGGCGAAAATTTCATAGCGATCGACAGTTCGTCTACGGCGCAGCTCAACAAGATGAAATTCCATCCGTATGTGGAATACAACAACGAAAAGGACAAAATCTACCGACTCAAGGTCGCGATCCCCAAAATGAAGGCGCAGGATTTCATCGAATCGCTGCCCGAAGGGTTGTTTACGCATTTCGAAGGCATGGTGGCCGAAGGCACTTTCGATTACCACCTCAATTTCGAATACAACAAGGACAAACCAAGCGGCATTGTTTTCGACAGCAACCTGCACAAGGAAAACCTCGAGATCATCAAATACGGCGAGGCCGACCTGGCCAAACTCAATGGCCCGTTCACCTACCGCGCGATCATCAACGATGTGCCGCAACGACCGATTTATGTGGGCAGTTCAAATCCGAATTACGCGCCCTTAAGTTCAATTACACCCTATTTGCGCAAGGCCGTTTTGACGACCGAAGACCCGTCGTTCTTTTCGCACAAAGGATTCATCAACGAAGCGTTCAAGCAATCGATTGTCAAGAACATCAAGACCAAGAAATTTGCGCGCGGCGCGAGTACGATTTCAATGCAATTGATTAAGAATGTTTTCCTGACACGCGAAAAAACTTTGTCCAGAAAACTCGAGGAAATCCTGCTCGTGTACATCCTCGAAAACAACCGTATTGTGAGCAAGGAACGCATGCTCGAAGTGTATTTCAACATCATCGAATGGGGCCCGAATGTCTATGGCATCGGCGAGGCTTCGCATTTTTATTTCGAAAAATCGCCTTCGCAATTGTCGCTCAACGAATGTTTGTTTCTGGCCAACATCATCCCGAGCCCGCGCAAATTCATGTACCAGTTCAACAGCGATGCGAACCTCAAGCCGTATGCCAGAAGCCGCGACCGCCAGGTGCGCAACCTCATGCTGCGCCGCGGGGTCATTACACCGATTGACACGATTTATGAACTTCCGATCATGGTGACCGGGCCGGCGCGTTCGTTTGTGCGTACCAAACAACAACTCGTACAGGAAATCGATTCGACTTCGATAGAAGAATTCGACTTTTGATTGAAATTCTGTAAGTTATTCATCTCCAACCTATAACCGATTGGACAAATATTGTTTACATTTATTCTTTCTAATCAAATACCGCAATCCTATGAAAACTAAAATTACGCTATTGCTTTTAGCATTATCGGCCAGTTGCTTTGCGCAGACCATCGCATTACAGCAATTTGCCACCGGGCTTTCGGCTCCCGTGGAAATCGTCCACGCCGGGGATGCCCGATTGTTCATCGTCCAGCAAGGCGGTGCGATTCGCATTGCCAATCCCGACGGAACGCTCAAGCCCAACAATTTCCTCACACTGACCACCGCGACCATTTCGACCGGCGGCGAACGCGGCCTGCTTGGTTTGGCATTCCATCCCGAATATGCGACCAATGGATACTTTTATGTGAATTACACCCGCACCGGTGACGGGGCCACAGTCGTCGCGCGCTATTCCGTAGACCCGAACAATCCCGATATTGCCTTGACTACCGGCCTGCCATTGATTACCATTGCACAACCCTTTACCAACCACAACGGCGGGACTTTGCGTTTCGGCCCTGACGGTTACCTGTACATCGGGATGGGCGATGGCGGAAGCGGCGGCGATCCAGGCAACCGCGCACAGAACATCAACGAAAATCTCGGAAAAATGCTGCGCATCGATGTCAATACTGTTTCGGGGATTTTGAATTACGGCATTCCGCCCGACAATCCGTTTGCCAATGCAGACGGAAATGATGAGATCTGGGCCGTCGGGTTGCGCAATCCGTGGAAATTCTCGTTCGACAGTGGCAACGGCGATCTGTGGGTAGCCGATGTGGGCCAAAATGCCGTCGAAGAAATCAACCATGTCAGCGGCAATCCCGCCGGATTGAACTATGGCTGGAAGTGCTATGAAGGCAACAACACTTACACGGCCGGTTGTGCCCAGCCCAATGTGACCTATACCTTTCCCGTGGCGACTTATCCACATTCGGGCGGCGCGCCTTGCTACTCGATCACCGGGGGTTATGTGTACCGCGGGACGCAGTATCCGAACATGCTCGGCAAGTATTATTTCGCCGATTATTGCATCAACCGCATCGGGATGGTCAATACCACTACGAACGCGATTACCTATTCTTCGAACTTTCCCAACATCAGTGGCTATACCAGTTTTGGACAAGATCTTGGCGGTGAATTGTATGTGGCCGCCGCCGATCAGGGCAGAATTTACCGCATCGTCGACAGTTCGCTGGGTGTAAATGAATTTGACAAAATGGCCTTTTCGATTTCGCCGAATCCGGCCAGCGCCGAGTTCTTTGTCAAGATGACCAATGGCCAATATCCGGCAACGGTCAGCGTGGTCGACATCACCGGAAAAACATTGCTGAGCCAGTCGCTCGATTCAGAAACCAATGCCATCAGCACCGGATTGTTCCAAAGCGGGGTTTATGTAGTCAATGTAAAAGACAACAACGGCGCGGTTTCGAGCTCGAAACTCGTCCTCACCAAATAATAACAAAAAAACCGAGTTAAGGTGCGGGATCGGGAAACCGGTTTTGCACCTTTTCTATTTCCCGTACAATCGAATCGGACAATTCCATATTTTGCGAACCGATGTTTTCCTCGAGCTGCGCCATACTGGTCGCCCCAATGATCGTTGACGTTACAAACGATTGCTGCTGTACAAAAGCCAATGCCATTTGCGTCACAGATAAACCATGATCCGAAGCAATTTGCTGGTACATTTTCGATGCTTCGCGTGTGGATTGCGAATTGTATCGGGCGAAATTGGGAAACAAATTGAGTCGCGCGTTCGGATCTTGGGTTTCGACATTGTATTTGCCCGACAACAAACCAAAAGCCAATGGCGAATATGCCAAAAGCCCGACTTTTTCACGATAGGCAATTTCATGCAACGTCATTTCAAAAGTGCGGTTGACCAAGGAATATGGATTCTGTATGGTTGTAATTTTGGGCAAATCGTGCTTCTTGCTTTCCTCAAGAAAACGCATCACGCCCCAAGGCGTTTCATTCGACAGGCCAATCGTACGGATTTTTCCCTCTCGAATCAGTCCCGATAATGCTTCCAAAACCGATTGGATGTTGTCTTCCCACGCATCATCTTCGGCCTTAAACGCGCGCTGCCCAAAAAAATTGACCTTTCGCTCGGGCCAATGCAATTGATATAAGTCGATATAATCGGTTTGCAAACGCGACAAACTTTTGTCCAACGATTCGCGTATCGTTTGCGCATTGAAACCCAAATCTTCACGGATGAAAGCCAATCCGCGGTTCGCGCCCGCAATCTTCGAAGCCAACACGATTTCTGAACGCTTGCCCGTTTTCTTGAGCCAATTCCCGATAATGATTTCGGTATGGCCGTAAGTGGGTTCGTGTGCCGGCACCGGGTACATTTCGGCCGTGTCGATAAAGTTGATGCCTTGGTCCAGCGCATAATCGATTTGCGCATGGCCTTCGGTTTCAGTATTCTGTCGCCCGAAAGTCATCGTGCCAAGGCAGATTTTGGAAACCTCGATTTGGGTATTGGGGAGTTGGGTGTATTTCATTAGGTAGTGCCTGAGTAGCTGAGTGCCTGAGTAGCTGAGTGCCTGAGTAGCTGAGAAAAAACTCAGGTACTCAGGCACTTTTAAACTCAGGAGCTTTTTTACAATTCGTTGAGCATTTTCGAAATCTCATCCAATTTTGGCGTCAGGATGATTTCGATGCGACGGTTTTTGGCCTTGCCTTCGGCCGTCGTGTTCGGCATGATCGGCGCGTATTCGCTACGGCCCGCCGCGGTCAGGTTTGATTTGTTGACCTTTTTGTTTTCGCCCAGGATGTTGACGATGGCGGTCGCTCTTTTGGTCGACAAATCCCAGTTGTCGGCAATCGCGCCCGATCCGGCGTACGCCACGTCGTCGGTGTGGCCTTCGATCAGGACGGAAATGTCGGGGTTGTCGCCGAGTACTTTACCGACTTCGACCACGGCCCGTTTTCCTTCGGCGCCGACGGCCCAGCTTCCAGAGGAGAACAACAATTTGTTTTCCATCGAGACGTAGACCTTGCCGTTTTTCATCTGTACGGTCAAGCCTTTGCCTTCAAAGCTGTTGAGCGCTTTCGACAGGGTTTCCTTGAGTTTTTTCATCGCGGCGTCCTTGTTGGCCATCATGTTTTCGAGTTCGGCCAAACGGCGCGACGAATCGTCGAGGTCGTTGCGGAGTTTGTCCAGACGCGATTGCTCAGCGGCGAGCGCCTTTTCCTTGGCTTCGAGTTGTGCCAACAGGTCGCGGTTTTTGTTCATGTTGGCGGCCAAAGCGTCGTCGCTGTTTTTAGACAAAGCATCGTAAGACGATTGCAAGGCCGCCAAATTATTGGTCGCCGACTTGAGATCGTTAGAGAGTTTGTCGCGCTCGGTCCTGGTTTTGGCGAGTTCCGATTGCAAAGAAGCGTAATCGGTTTCGAGTTTGTTCTTGGCTTTTTCGCAATCCTTGCCTTCGTCCTGCAATTTGCGGTTTTCCTTGCGCAGGTTGGCGTAGCGTTCTTCGAGTTCGTTGTAGACTTTTTTGGAAACGCAGGAAGTGGCCAGGGCCAATGTGACTGCGAATAGAGAGACTTTTTTAATCATTTTCTGTACTTTATGGTTTTACTTTATGCTCTTTTGGATGCGGATGCACTAGCCCGGATAGTAGCGGAAATCCTTTTGAACGAAGTCCCGACGCTTCGGGACGGAGTTTCAAAAGATTGCAGCGGATAGCCGGAAACAGCTCCTAAACAATCTCGGCCAATACCGGGCAATGGTCCGAATGGTTCGCTTCCGACAAAATCACGGCACGTGTGAGTCGGTTTTCAATAGCACGGCTCACGAGAATATAATCGAGACGCCAACCCTTGTTGTTGCCACGCGCACCGGCACGGTAGCTCCACCAGGTGTAATTGTGCGGATCCTTGTTGAAATGGCGGAAGCTGTCGATGAAACCGTTGTTGATGAACACGTCGAGCCACGCGCGTTCCTCGGGCAAAAAGCCGGAAACGTTTTTGTTGCGAATCGGGTCGTGGATGTCGATCGGTTGGTGACAGATATTGTAATCGCCACAGATGACCAGGTTCGGGATTTGCTCGCGCAGGTTGTGGATGTACTGGTGGAAATCGTCCATGTACATGAACTTGTGGTCGAGCCGCGCGAGATTGGTTCCCGAGGGCAGGTACAAGCTCATGATCGACACATCGCCAAAATCGACGCGCAAATTGCGTCCCTCGAAATCCATGTGCCCGATGCCGGTGCCGAAAACCACATTATCGGGTTTGGTCTTGCACAAAACCGCGACGCCACTGTAGCCTTTCTTTTGCGCCGGATACCAATATTGGTACGGATAGCCGGCCGCTGCGATATCGGCGGTCGGGATCTGGTCTTCCATTGCTTTGATTTCCTGCAGGCAGATCACATCGGGGTTTGCCTGTTGGAGCCAATCGATAAATCCTTTGGATATGGCCGCACGGATTCCGTTGACATTATAGGAAATGATCTTCATTTTAATGTAAAAATTTGGTTTTCAAAAGTAGTAAAATTTGCAAAGTATAATTCACAAAAGCGTCAGAAAGTGGACTTTTTTGCTATCTTTGTTTCCGGCTCAAAAAACAAACAGTACATGGGTTTAGTCACCGCTAAAGAAGTTGCAAAAGCGATCAATGCTGAAAAATACGGGGTTTTGGGAACTTTTTCAGGGTGGCTTCTGATGAAGGTTCTTAAGATTTCGACCCTCAATAAAATCTACGACCGAACCAAGCACCACAAGGACCTTGATTTTCTCAATACGATCATCGATGAGTTCCAGATCAAGTTTGAGATTCCCGAAGAAGATTTCAAAAGACTTCCGAAAGAAGGACCGTACATTACCATTTCGAACCACCCGCTCGGTGGCGTCGACGGGATTTTGTTGCTCAAATTGATGCTCGAGCGCGAACCCAATTTTAAGATCATCGCCAATTTTTTACTCCATAGAATTGAACCTTTGAAACCGTTCATCATGCCCGTCAATCCTTTCGAGAATCTCAAAGGAACCAAATCGAGCGTGATCGGATTGAAAGAAACCTTGCGCCATTTGAGCGACGGCAAACCATTGGGAATGTTCCCGGCCGGCGAAGTGTCGACCTACAAAGACGGCAAGCTCATGGTCGATAAGGAATGGGAAGAAGGCGCGATCAAAGTGATTCGAAAAGCGCAGGTTCCTGTGGTTCCGATTTATTTCCACGCCAAGAACAGCGGTTTGTTTTACATGCTGTCGAAAATCAGCGACACCTTGCGCACGGCCAAATTGCCGTCGGAATTGCTGACGCAGAAAGACCGCGTGATCAAGGTGCGCATCGGGAAACCGATTTCGGTGGCCGAACAGAATGAGCACGAAACGATCGAAGCCTATTCGGATTTCTTGCGCAAGAAAACCTATATGCTCGCCAATGCGTTTGAAAAGGAAGCACCGTTTTTGACGACGCCGAATCTCAAACTGCCAAAGAACCCGAAAAAAATTGTCGCCCCGGCCAACAAGGAAAAAATGCAGGCCGAGGTCGAGATGCTGCGCAAGAATGACTGCCGTCTGACCCACAGCAAAAACTACGAGGTCTTTTTGACCGAAGCCGGAAAAATCCCGAACATCCTGCACGAAATCGGGCGTTTGCGCGAAATCACTTTCCGTGAAGTCGGCGAAGGCACGAACGAATCGTTGGATTTGGACAAATACGACAAATATTACCACCATATGTTTTTGTGGGACGACGACGCGAAGGAAATCGCGGGCGCGTACCGTATGGGCATGGGCTTGGAAATTTTCAAGAAATACGGAATCGACGGATTTTATCTGCAGGAATTGTTCCGCTTCGAACCCGAATTGTTCGACATGATGAGCAAGTCGATTGAGATGGGCCGTGCGTTCATCGTAGGCGAATACCAGCAAAAACCGATGCCGTTGTTCCTGCTTTGGAAAGGCATCGTACACTGCACTTTGCGTTATCCCGAGCACAAATATTTGATTGGTGGCGTGAGCATTTCGAACCAGTTTTCGGATTTCTCCAAATCGCTCATGATCGAGTTCATGAAGTCGCATTATTACGATCCGTACGTCGCACAATATGTCTATCCGAAAAAGGAATTCAAGGTCAAACTCAAGGACGCCGACAAGGATTTCGTATTCAACGAAGCCGAAGCCGATCTCAACAAATTCGACAAGATCATCGACGAGATCGAACCGGGGAATTTGAGACTTCCGGTGCTCATTAAGAAATACATCAAGCAGAATGCGCGCGTGATTGCGTTCAATGTCGATCCACTGTTCAACAATGCCGTCGACGGACTCATGTACATCCGCATCGCCGATTTGCCCGAAAGTACCGTCAAACCCGTGATGGAAGAATTCCAGGCGGAATTGGAGCGCAAGCTGTCGGAAAAAGGAGAATTGTCGGGGGACAATATTTAATTAGAAAATGAGTCAATTAGAAAATGCATCGCTGCATAATTATCTAATTGACTCATTTTCTAATTGACCAATTTATAAATTGTTTTGGAGGGCTTCCCATTCCTTTTGCGTCAAAATCGGTTTTTTCTCAAACTTTTCGCCTTCAATATAACGCACAATCGCTTCGGCGCGTTCCTTCGATTCGGGATGTGTGCTGACCCAGTAAAATTGTTCGGGCAAATATTGTTCGGTTGATAGTTTGTACAGGAAATCGGCGAGTTTGGACGGATCGAGATTCGCTTTCATCATGTAATCGACGCCGGTCAAATCGGCCTCCGATTCGAGTTCGCGGTCATAGGCCGAGGACGACAACATCTTGGCCGCTTCCTTGATCATTTCGGGGCTTCTGCCGCCGGTCGTGATCGAAATCAGCATCGTGAGTCCGATTTCCTTGACGAGTTTTTTCATCACATGATTCTTTTCTATGTGCGCCATTTCGTGGCACAACACTCCGGCGAGTTCGCTTTCGTTGTCGCAATTTTCGATGAGTCCGCTGTAAATCAAGAGGTAACGGTTGGGCATCGCAAAGGCGTTGATTTCGTCCTTTTCGATGACGTGTACCTTGATTGTCTTGCGGTCGATACCATTTTTCTCGGCAATACGCGTAACGAGTTTATCGACCAGTTTATTGACCGAATCATTGGTGACGACGGTTTCCGAGCGTTTGATGGTTTCCCAAAACAGATCGCCGAGCTTCTCCTCGGTGCTGCTTGTCGCTTCCTTGATGTTGAATGCCTTGAGGTAATCAATCTGCGAAAGCGCAAAAAAAGTCCCCGCAAAACAGGCGATTAAAATGATGGCTTGTACAAATGGATTCCTCATGGCTTACAGGTGGCGTTGGTTAGGTTTCCGAAAAAGAAGAATTCGACGTGGATGCCTTTGCGCGTCTGGATGGCGCCATACATGGTCGAGATGAATTCGATCAGGTTGAAAATGATGACAGTGAACAAATACGCAAAATATTGATTGGTCGGTTTTTCGTCCTGGAACAAGATCGAAAACGTCCACCAAAAACTGATGCTGTTCACGGGCAACAAAGCCAATTGCGAATAAAAAGCCTGCAGGCAATGCCAGCGGACGAAATAAGTTCCTTTGCGGTTGGCCACATAAAAAAACAAACTGGCCAGCATGTTGACAATCGGAAACGGCAATCCGGCGACGACGGCAACGAGCGACATCAGGTAGCTGTTCGATGCTTTTTCGGCTTCGTGTTCGCTCGGAACATAAGGAAAAGTGGTAGTCATAGGTTTTTGTTTATATTCCAAATCCAGTTCAGGATAACGAGAATCACTAATACAACAGCAATCCATTTGGTGGTTACGATTTTTTCGGTTTTGCGGTAGGCGTCAAATAAGATTTGCTTTTTCGACAGCACATCATAGAGCAATCCAATGGGGATCAAAACCATCAGCATTCCTACAATAATGCCGATCGGATTCATCATCAAGGCACCAAGCCAATCGCCTTCAAACAACAGCAATTTCACCGAACGCGTTGTGCCACAGGACGGACAGGGATAACCGGTTACGGTCTTTAGAATGCACGGATGTACTTCGGCGCCCTTAAAGATTTCATCGGTGTAGAACGACAAACCGAGGTATACAAAACCAAAAAAACAAGCTATAGCCAATAGTGTATATAACTTGTTTTTGGTCATATTTTAGGGTAATCTTAGTGTGCCAGTTGCTGGAAAGTCTGCATGTTTTTCTCGCGTGTCGCGCCCATGATCAGGAACCAGTCTACGATGGCCCAGATGCCAAATCCGCCACAGGTAAGCAATTTACCGATACCCATTCCGGTATCGCCGATCATGAAACGGTCGATGCCCAAACTTCCGGCCAACAAAGACACGATGATGCTCGTCGTTGGGTCTTTGAATTGTGCGGTTTGCAACATCGACCATTTGTTGTCGTCCATTTGCAAAAGGGTTTCGCGAATTGAATTGAGGTGGTGTGCTTCAAAGAACTTGCTGTTCGACATCAAGAACATGTCTACTTTTTGTGAATCCATAATTTTGGTTTGTTTAGTGATTATTGGTTAAAAATATAAAATTTATTGAAATGCGCGGTCGTTTGGCTGCCAAAGTTCAATTTTATTTCCTTCGGGATCAACAATCCAGGCAAACTTGCCATAGTCGTAGCTTTCGGGTGTCCCGACCACGGTCACGCCTTCTGCCCTAAGGTTTTCGAGCAAAAGGTCGAGGTTTGCGACGCGGAAATTCTGCATGAACGGCTTCTCGCTCGGTTGGAAATATTTCGTATCCTCTGCAAACGGCGACCATTGCGTTGAGCAGTCGTTTCCGTTGGTATCTTTCCACCAAAAAGTCGAACCGTATGGATCGGTTTGCAACCCCAAATGTTTGCCGTACCAGGCCACGAGTTCCTTTGGGTTTTTCGATTTGAAGAACACCCCCCCGATTCCGGTCACCCGTTTCTGGACTTGATCCGATTCGGGTGTGCCAAAATATTGCTGCTTGATTTTATCGACAATCACTTGCGCCAACCTTTCGTGGCTTTCAAACGTCCAGCCCGCGATGTGCGGCGACAGGATGACTTTGTCCGAGCGCAGCAAATAATTGAAAGCCTCGGGGATTTCACGGTCGTGGAACAAATGTTCGAACGACAATTTCTCGTATTCGAGCACGTCGAGCCCGGCGCCGAGCACTTTGCCCGATTCCAGGGCCGCAGCCAAATCTGCCGTCACGACATTTTTGCCGCGCGAGGTGTTGATCAGCCAAAACGGTTTGGCAAAGGCGTCGATGAAACTGGTGTTGACCATTTTATCGGTTTCGGCCGTCCACGGAATGTGCAGGCTCAGCACATCGGATTGTTGTTGCAATTCGGCCAAAGAAACCTGTTTGGCATTCGCATCGCCCACATTGTCGAGGATGTCGTAGCACAAGACGTTGACTTCAAAACCGCGCAGCTTCTTGGCGAACGATTTTCCCATGTTGCCATAACCGATGATGCCGATCGTTTTGCCGTCGAGTTCGTGTCCGCGGTTGGACTCGCGGTTCCAATGCCCCGCGCGGATTTGCGCATCGGCGGTATTGATTTTATTGAACAAGGCCAGCAACATCGCCAACGCATGTTCGCCTACCGCATTGCGGTTGCCTTCGGGAGCGGCAATCAGCGTGACCTTTTTTTCGGCAGCATAGGCTTCATCAATACTTTCGAGCCCGGCCCCGACTCGTGCGATGAATTGCAAATTCGTTGCTTTATCGAGAAAAGTTTGGTCGATCTTGAAACGGCTGCGGATCACGATGCCGTGGTAGTCTTGTATTTTGGCCTCGATTTGTTCCTTGGTCGAAGTGTAGTCTTCGTCGTTGGAGAATCCGGCTTGTTGCAGTTGTGCGATCAACAGCGGATGGTTGCTGTCGAGGTGGAGGATTTTGGTGTTTTCGGGTTTCAAGCTTTTGGTTTTAGTTTACGGCGCCGGTTCGTTGCGCTCGAATTTCAAAGTTAAAAAACCATTTCCACAAAGCATCGGATTTATTTAAAATACATATATTTGAAATTCAACAATTTAAACCCAATTTATGGCCGACACTCCCAAAAGCACTTTTGAAAATACGATTGAATTATTAAAGACCCTATTGTGGCCCGTCATTATTTTGTTCTTTTTCTTTGGCTACAAAACCGAAATCGACCAGATGATTGCGGTACTGCCCCAAAAATTTGAAAATTCATCGAAGTTCTCCGTCGGGTCATTCTCATTCGAAATCGAGCAGAAGGCCAAAAAGTCGGGCAATGAGGAATTGGGAGAAATCATCAAAGGGTTGTCCAGCCCGGCCATCCGGAAAATGATTACGATGGGACAAGGAGGCCAAAGCATCGTTAACCATACATCCGACAACAGCGAGTTCGCCTTGTCGAGTGATTTTGATGCCTTATTGGAACTTGAAGCGTCAGGTTTGGTTCAATCGGATGTGCCGCTCAAAGAATTTCGTTCTTATTTCGAGCAACTCAAACCCCAAGAGCGGGACATTCAATCCAAAACAGCCGATGGGCAGCCTATCCGCAAAACAAGACGCTTCGTATACGCCAATAAACTAAAACCGGAACAGCTCCAATACCTAAGCGGTGTGAGGGTTGCGCTGTCGGAAAAAGGCAAAAAAGCATTTGCCATCGTCCTCCAGGTCATCGGAGAACAAATCAAACAATAGCAAGTCAAAATGACCAAAGCAAAAGCCATTTTTTTATCGGGATTTACCGCCGGGACGCTCGATATACTCGCCGCTTTTTTGGTGTATTCCGTCCTAATGCAGGTGGCCGATGCCCCACAAATCCTGCGGTCGATTGCAAGCGGCGTTTTTGGCAAACAAGCTTATGTCGATTCGACTATGATGCCGCTCATCGGGTTGTTTTTGCACTACTGCATCGCGTTTGCGTTTGCGGTTTTTTACTTTTGGGTCTATCCGTTGGTGAAATTGCTCCATCAAAACAGAATCGTTTAGGGACTGCTGTATGGCATTTTTGTTTGGATGGTGATGAATTTGATTGTGCTCGAAATTGTATTTCCAAACCGCGTTTTTCCCAGTTTACAGGACAATTTGATTGGAATGATGATTTTGATGGTTGCCGTTGGATTGCCGATTTCGATGGTTACCAATAAACATTATTCGGGGGTGCGTTAGCGATGGAAGCGGCATCCTTTTGCGGCGAGCACAGCGAGCCGTAAAAGATAAAGCGGACAGCGCGACGGCGGCGCAGCAAGCCGGAACGCCCACAAAATCTAAATTCCCAAAATCACTTTAGCAATACTAAAGTACAGCAAAATCCCAAAAACGTCGTTGGTCGTCGTGATGAACGGTCCTGTGGCGAGTGCGGGGTCGACCTTGTAGCGGTTGAGCAACATCGGGATCAAAGTCCCAAGTACACCGGCGAAAATAATGACGACAATCAGTGAAATACCGATGGCGAGTCCGGCCATGTATTCGCCATAAATCATCGAGTGGAAACCGAAAACGGTCAGCGCAATGATCGCTCCCGAGATCATCGCCACGCGCAATTCCTTGGCGAGATAGCCTTTGCTGAACGACGTAAACGTACCGTTGGCCAAGCCTTGTACGACGAGCGCCGAAGCCTGTGCGCCGATGTTTCCAGCCGTAGCCGAAAGCAGTGGTACGAAAATAATCAAGGTTTGGTAGGTATGAAACGCCTCCTCGTTGCCTTTGAGAATGAACGAGGCGAAGAATTCGATGAACATACCCATGAGCAGCCACGGCAAACGCGCCTTGGTGAGTTCGAGCACGGTATCGCCCGCCTCGACGTCTTGCGTGATACCGGCCGCCAACTGGTAATCTTTGTCGGCTTCCTCCTTGATCACGTCTACGATGTCGTCGATGGTGATTCTTCCGACGAGCCTGCCCATTTCATCGGTAACCGGAATCGCTTCCAAATCGTATTTCTGCATGATCCGCGCGACTTCGACATCTTCGGTATCGACATTGACCGAGTTGAGTTTGCGGATGTACACATCGTTGATGGGTTTTTTGGTCGAGCTGACGAGCAAATCCTTGAGCGACAAACGGCCTTTGAGGCGGTCTTCGTCATCGACGACATAAATGGAATGTACGCGTGAGATGTTTTCGGCCTGTATGCGCATTTCCTTGACGCAATGCAAAACCGTCCAGTTTTCGTTGACTTTCACGAGTTCCTTGTGCATGAGTCCACCGGCGGTGTTTTCCTTGTAGCGCAAGAGTTCAACGATGTCCTTGGCGTGCTCGACGTCTTCGAGCTCCTGGATGACTTCTTCTTTTTTCTCCTGCGACAACTCGGCGATGATGTCGGCCGCGTCGTTGGTTTCGAGCTCGTCGAGTTCTTCGGCGATTTCTTTTGGGGAAAGGCGTTTGAGGATTTTCTCGCGCAAATCGTCTTCCATTTCCAGAAGGATTTCCGCGGTCTTTTCGCTTTCGAGGACCTTAAAAATATAAGTCGCATCGTCGATATCGAGCTCGTCGAGGATTTCGGCGATGTCGGCAAAGTGCAAATCAGCGAGCAGCACTTCGAGTTCGGTGCTGTTGTTGCTGCGGATCAAATCCTGCAGTTGCGTGATGAGTTCTTTGCTGATTTTAAACTCCATCGGCTTCTATCTTTTGCGTAAGTGCGATAAACTCCTCGACCGAGAGCTGTTCCGGTCGCTGGTCAAAGATACTATCTTCTCGCAAATTATCCGACAAATTTAAAGTTTTTAAACTGTTACGAATCGTCTTGCGGCGCTGCCCGAAAGCCGTTTTTACCACGTTGAAAAACAACTTCTCGCTGCACGGCAAACTGAAGTTTTCCTTACGGCGCAAACGCAAAACCCCCGATTTGACTTTGGGCGGCGGGTTAAAAACGTCCTCGCTGACGGTAAACAAATACTCGGCCTCGTAAAATGCCTGTACCAGTACCGACAGGATGCCGTAGGTTTTCGAGCCTTTCTTTTCGCAGATGCGTTCGGCGACTTCCTTTTGGAACATGCCCGAGAATTCGGGAATTTGTGCGCGCATATCGAGCATGCGAAACACAATCTGCGACGATATGTTGTACGGGAAATTGCCGATGATCGCGAGCGGCTCGCCCTTGAAAACCTCGTTGATGTCATACCTGAGGAAGTCCTTCGACAAGATGTGCCCGTGCAGTTTCGGGTAATGTCCATTGAGGTAATCGACCGATTCGGTGTCGATCTCAATCACATAGACATTGACGGGTTTGTCGAGCAAATATTTGGTCAGTACGCCCATGCCCGGCCCGATTTCGAGTACATATTCGTAGCCTTCCAGACTCAAGGTGTCGGCGATTCTTTTGGCTACCGATTCGTCCTTGAGGAAATGCTGGCCGAGGTGTTTTTTGGCTTTTACCTTATCCATTGGGGATTGTAGATTGTAGATTTTAGATTTCAGATTTTGGAATTCCGTTTTTAGAATTCCGAAAGCACTTCGAGTTCCGTACGGAAATACAAGGCTTGGTCGCCCCATAGTTGCAAACCTTCCTGGCGCAGCCTGGGTGCATCTTCTGTGTAATATTTTTCGAGCGTGGCTTTGTCTTTGGCCACGTATTGGGCGGCAAAAACGATTCCTTCCATCGGCTGGTCGACGTGCACGCGTACGAGTTTGGCCGAAAGGAATTTACCCGTTGCCATGACCTCGGGCATGTGCACATCGTTCATCCACAACAGCCATTGGTCGTGGATTTCTTCTTGCAGGTTGATGGTGACGTTATAGATGATCATAATTTAGATAATTAGGAAATTAGATAATTAGATAATGAGGATTAGCGTTTCAAATTTTCTAATTGCTTCGCCAGTTCGGCTAAAGCCTTGTGCGACTCATTTTCTAATTGTCCAATTAAAGATTCGTATCGCCGCGCAATTGCCTGAATTTCTTTCGCGCATCGACAAAATAAATGCTGTCTTGGTGCCCGAATAGAATTTTCTCATACAACGGTTTGGCTTTCTCGGGATCTTTGAGTTGTTTGTTGTAAATCTCGGCCGAAAAATACAGCGCTTCGTCAATGTAAATGCTTTCGGCGTGTTGGTCGATGATGGCTTGGTACTGAATCAACGCGGCGTTGTAATCGCCCATTTTCTCATAGGTTTTCCCAATCCGAAGCAAGGTCACGGCTTCGATTTCCTGTCCTTTGAAATCCTTTAAAATGGTTTGGAATTGGGCCAATGCGTCTTGGTTTTTATTCTGGTACAACAAATAATCGGCGCGCGCGAATTTCTTGAGCGCGGTTTGGGTCGAATCGGCGGCGGTGTTGTCGGCCAAAAGCAGGAAATATTCGAGCGCATCGTTGGCGATCAGTTGGGTCGACGCCGACTTGAGCGCCTTGAATTGCTGTTGCGCCCACTGGAAATCGGCCTTGAAATAACTCGTCCGCGCCGATTTGAGGCTCGCTTCGTGCCCCACGACATCGTTCTTGAGATCTTCCTCGATCTGCGAATAATAAATGAGTGCCTGGTTGAATTTTTCCTCGAACAGCAAAATGTCGGCGAGTTCCATCTTGACATCGGCGATTTGGTATTTGCTCAATGGCAATTCGAGCGCGCTCTTGAGAATCGTTTTACCTTCCTCGGGCTTCTTGAGGTTGAACGTCAGGAAATGCGCGTCGAGGATTTGCAGCGACAGCGAATACGGACTGATGCCGAATTGCTTGAGCAACAGCGCCAAATCTGCGGCAATCGCCTCGTAATCCTTGGGTTGCGCGGCGTTGATGCGCATTTCTGTCAGGTAATAATTCGCCTGGATCTGCAATTCGATGTCGCGGGTGTTTTCGAGGATGAAGTTGAAAATTTCCTTCGCGGTTTCGGTTTCGCCTTCCTCGATCGACAGTTGCGCGAGGTTGACGATGTTCGAGAACGTCTCTGGATCGCGTTTGTAGATCGCTTTTTCCTGGATGAACGCCTTGCCGTATTCTTTCTGCTGTACATAAAACCAACTCAAATACTGGTTCCAGAAAATGTCCTGGTTTTTCTGTGCGCGCACGAGCAACGCCTTGCGCAGCGATTCGTTGAAACTCGCCTCGCCGTCCTCGGTCATGAAACGTGTCAATTGGTTTTGGATCATGATCGAATTCTGCGGATTGGCGAAAGCCTCGGTCAGGAACATGTCGATCATCTTCTCGGTATCGCCCGATTGGCCGTACAGCAAGGCCATCTGGAAGTTGAAGTTGAATTTGGGTTCGAGCGAAACCGCCAATTGATACGCCTGCAGCGCATAATCGATCAGCACTTTTTTCTCAAAAGTCGCGGCAATCCCGTAGACTTCGTTTGGATTTTTCCTGATTTTGTCGATGGCTTCCTGGTAGTATTTCTTGGCCTTGGACTCATCTTTCTTGAGTTGGAAATTGTAGCCCAATTCGACGAGCAAACTGCCCATCGGATACCGCGCCATACGGTCCTGGATCGCTTTTTCGGCTACATCGAATTGTAGCAATTGCTGGTAGGATTCGACCAGCCGTTGGAAATAAAAACTGTTGCCGGGTTGCGATTTGATCAATTCCTCATAGCTGAGTTTGGCCTTCTCGAAATCGCCTTTGTCGAAATAATTCTGCGCCAATTGTTCATTCTGCGCGAAAGCACAAAACGAGACGAGCAAACAGCAGTAAAGGAAAAATCGCTTCTTCATTGGGCAATAAACAACAATGTACTAAAGTAACACATTTCGTGTCAAATTAGTACATCGTTAGAAAAGATTAACGTCTAGTTGATGATGTCGAATCCGGTGTACGGACGCAGCACTTCTGGAATCACGATGCCTTCAGGCGTCTGGTAGTTTTCGATGATGCCCGCCAAGACACGCGGTAACGCCAACGAACTGCCGTTGAGCGTGTGCGCGAGTTGGTTCTTGCCGTCCTTGTCGCGGAAACGCAACTTGAGTCGGTTGGCCTGGAACGTCTCAAAATTCGACACCGAAGAAATTTCGAGCCAACGGTCCTGCGCGGTCGAGAACACTTCAAAATCATAAGTCAACGCAGAGGCAAAACTCATGTCGCCGCCACACAAACGCAAGATTCTATACGGCAATTTCAATTCTTTCAAGATGTTTTTGACGTGTTCAACCATGCCGTCGAGCGCCGCATAGGAATTTTCGGGCTTCTCGATGCGTACGATTTCGACCTTGTCGAATTGGTGCAAACGGTTGAGCCCACGCACGTGCGCGCCATAAGAGCCCGCTTCGCGACGGAAGCAAGGCGTATATCCGGTCGCCATTACAGGCAATTCGTTTTCGCTCAGGATGACATCGCGGTACAGATTCGTCACAGGCACTTCGGCGGTCGGGATCAGGTACAAATCATCGATGCCCACATGGTACATCTGTCCTTCCTTATCGGGCAATTGTCCGGTTCCGTAACCCGATGCTTCGTTGACCAGGTGCGGCACCTGGAATTCGTTGTAGCCCGCTTCGGTATTCTTGTCGAGGAAATAGCTGATCAGCGCGCGCTGCAATTTGGCGCCTTTGCCTTTGTATACGGGAAATCCGGCACCGGTAATTTTGGTCCCGAGCTCGAAATCGATGATGTCGTATTTCTTGACAAGTTCCCAATGCGGCTGTGCGCCTTCGTGCAATTTCGGGATGTCGCCTTCCTGGAATACATTGAGGTTTTCCTCGGGCGTTTTGCCTTCTGGGACAATATCGGCCGGAAGGTTGGGCAACAAATATAATTTCTGGCTCAACTCATGGGCGAAAGCTTCGGCCTTTTCAGACAGTTCTTTGCTTTGCTCCTTGAGTGTCGTGGTTTTTTCTTTGAGTATCGTTGCTTTGGCTTTTTCGCCGCTGCGCATCAAATCGCCGATGTCCTTGGACAACCTGTTGGATTCGGATAAAACGTTGTCGAGTTCTACCTGTGTGGCACGGCGTTTTTCATCGAGCTGCACCACTTCTTCCACCAAGGTCTTGGCGTCCATGTGTTTTTTTGCCAGGGCGCGGATGACTTTCTCCTGGTTGTCCCTGATAAATGCGATCTGTAACATACTGTGATTTTTAACGGCCGGATTCCTTTCCGGACGAGGCGCAAATTTAATAAATGTTTTTAGAAAAAAAGAACGCTCCGCTTAAAGAAGAAAGACCGTTTCACTGAAAGGGCAAAGACTGTTTTGCCGCAAGAAGTCGAAATGTGTTCAAAAAAGCGAGCAACCAAAAGATAAATTGCACATCCTAAAAAGAAAATTAGCAATAAAAAAGCATTTTCAGTGATATTAACATGATTTGATTTGGTTATTCATTAGATTTGCGAAAAATTTTTGAAAAAAATGAAAAATCTATACCTGCTTATCGTATTGATTTCGGTTTCTGCCCTGGCACAGACCAACCGCCAAACGTTGGAAAACATCATTGAGGCCGAGAAAAAATCGGCGGCCAAGGTGATGAACCTGGCCATCAATCCCGACACCTATAATTATGACGTGACCTATTCCAAATTGGAATTCACGGTCAACCCGGCCGTGTACGGCATTACCGGAAAGGTAACGACGACTTACAAAGCCTTGGCCGATATGACCACCGTGATCTTCGACCTGGCCAAAATTACCGACGGGGACGATCCCAATTTCGACAACCAGATCGAGGTGACTTCGGTCAAGCAAAACAACGTCAATTTATCGTTTACGCGCAACGACGAGGAAATCATCATCACGCTTCCGGCGCTCCAACCGACGGGCGCTTCGGCTACGGTCGAAATCTCCTACAACGGTTCGCCTGCAGGAAGCGGATTCGGTTCTTTCATTATGGACGAGCACAACGGCACGCCCGTGATGTGGACGCTGTCCGAACCGTTCGGCGCACGCGACTGGTGGCCTTGCAAACAGGACCTCAACGACAAGATCGACGACGGTATCGATGTGTACATCACCGCACCCACGCAATACACCGCCGTGGCCAACGGTTTGCAGCAATCGGTGACCAACAACGGCAACGGCACCGAGACGACCCATTTCAAGCACAATTACCCGATCCCTGCCTATCTCGTCGCGATTGCGGTGACCAACTATACGATTTACACCCAGCAGGCCGGTTTGGGAACGGCCGAGAGTCCGTTTTTCCCGATCGTCAATTACAGCTATCCCGAAAATGCGACGGCCATCCAGAACAGCGTTGCCGTGACACCGGGCATCATGAATTTTTATGAGGAGAAATTTGGCCCTTATCCGTTCCGCAATGAAAAATACGGCCACTGCCAGTTTGCCTGGGGCGGCGGTATGGAACACACGACGGTTTCGTTCATGACCGCCGGAAACAATGGGTATTCGCGCAGCCTGATCGCACACGAATTGGGCCACCAATGGTTTGGCGACAAAGTGACCTGCGGCTCTTGGCGCGACATCTGGCTCAATGAAGGTTTTGCGACTTACCTCGCGGCCATGGTCATCGAGGAATTTGACGGGGACGATGCGTTTACGGATGAAAAAGCCGAAATGATCGATTACATCACGAGTTCAGCGGGCGGTGCGGTGTATCTGACCGCGAACGAAGCCAACGATGTCAACCGCATTTTCAGTGGAAGATTGACCTATAACAAAGGTGGAATGGTGCTCAACATGCTGCGTTTTAAAATTGGGGACACCGCTTTCTTCCAAGGATTACAGAATTATTTGACCGATCCGGACCACGCTTACGCCTATGCCTTGACGCCCGATTTGGAAGCACACATGGAAGCCGCTTCCGGTATGGACCTGACCGAGTTCTTCAACGACTGGGTCTACAAACAAGGTTATCCGATTTACGACATTACGGCGCACAATACGACTCCCGGACACGCCACGATCACCATCGTGCAAAACCAATCGCACAGTTCGGTGTCCTTTTTCGAGATGCCGGTACCGATTCGTTTGTATGGCAGCGGCGGACAACAACAAGACATCATTTTGCAGAACACCACCGACAACCAGGTGTTCAACATCGATGTGCCTTTTGTCATTACCGGGGTCGATTTCAATATCAAGAACGACATCATTACCCGCAACAGCGAAGCGGTATTGGGCACGGGAAGTTTCGATTTGATGACGGCCGTTTCACTGTATCCAAACCCGACGGCTGCGCAGTTGACGCTCGACTTGCCGGCAGGCGTTTCGGTTGAGAAAACCACTTTCTACAACACGCTCGGGCAAAAAGCCAAAGAATCAAAAGGCGAAACGAATTGGGATGTCTCAGGACTGGCATCAGGGGTTTATTTCCTCCAGGTAGAAACCAGTGCAGGAAGCAAACAAATGAAATTCATCAAGAAATAAAAGCAGCAAACAATACTAAAATCCCTGAGCAATCGGGGATTTTTTATTTTAGGTAGT
Source organism: Flavobacterium sp. (assembly GCF_047602195.1). GTDB lineage: Bacteria > Bacteroidota > Bacteroidia > Flavobacteriales > Flavobacteriaceae > Flavobacterium. The sequence goes on along the minus strand of NZ_JASGHW010000004.1, from coordinate 474,324 downwards.
TTCGGAAATGGCCGAAATCCGCGACACCAGAAAGGCAATCAGCAAACCGAATACGCCGATGAATGCAAATGAAACGCGCAAACTCGACAGCTCGGCGATGTAGCCAATAACCGGCGGCCCGAGCAGAAATCCGAGAAAGCTCACGCTCGACACAATCGTGAGCGCCTCACCCGCAGGCACGTTGGGGCTCTTTCCGGCGACGCTGTAAATCGTCGGAACAATGGTCGAGACGCCCAATCCGACGAGCATAAAAGAAACGGTCGATACGATGATATTCGGAAACAAAACGGCGGTAAACAGCCCGGCCGAAATCAACACCCCGCTGATCTGCAACACTTTCTTCCTGCCGAATGTTTGGATGATGCCATCGCCGACAAACCGCCCTGTGGCCATCATGATCATGAACGAGGTATAACCGACAATGACCAATGCACCCGGCGCCTTGATGATTTCCTTGAAATACACCCCGCTCCAGTCAAACATGACGCCTTCGCTGGCCATCACGCAAAAACCAATCACGCCCAAGGAAAGCAAAGTCGCGTCGGGTTTGGAAAAGAATTTCTGTTTTTCCTTGCGGATTTTTTCCTTGGCCACAATCAGGTACCGTTTGGCATAGAGCACAATAGCGGCCACCAAGACGCTGATGATCGCGAAATGTTCGATCGGGCTCAATTCGAGTGCGAGCATGCCCAAACCGATGATGGCGCCTGTAAATCCGGCCAAACTCCACACGCCATGAAACGAAGACATGATGGGCTTTTGAAACAATGCTTCCACATCGACGCCCTGGGTGTTGACCGCGATATTCGACAGGTTCCCGCTCATCCCGAAAAAGAACAGCGAGACCGACAATTGCCAGATTGCCGTCGACAATCCGAGCGCAACCAGACTCAATACATACAACACCATCGCACCGAGCAGGATGTTTTTACTGCCATAGCGTGTGACCATTTTGCCCGACACCGGCATGATCGCCAACTGCCCGACCGGAACGGCAAACAACAGGCTGCCGAGTGCGGCTTCACTGAGCTGCAGCGCGGTCTTGACATCGGGGATGCGGCTGGCCCAGCTCGCGAAACACAAGCCCATCGCAAAATAAAACAAGGCCACGGCAAAGCGGATGCGGTTCAAATAAGACGCTTTGGCATTGCGGTAGGCATTGTCGAATTTGGGTTTGAACTTGAATCGGTTGATGAAAAACTCGAACACGGTGAATGGTTTATTTGTTTAAGAATGCCAACAGCGGCGCGATGAACCGCCCATAGGCTTCGATGTGCGGCAAATGCCCGACATTGTCGAGCGTTACAAGTTCCGAATCCAGGATTTTTTTCGCAGTCATTTTGCCGAGTGCCGGGTAATTGCCGAGCGTTTGCTGAACTTCCTTCGGAGCCTTGGCCTTGCCTAGCGCGGTACGGTCGCGTTGGCCGATCAGGAGTAGCGTCGGTGCCTTGATGTTCTCTAATTCATAGACCACCGGCTGCGTAAAAATCATGTCGTAGGCGAGTGCCGAACTTTTGGCGATGATCGGATAATCCTTGTGCAACGTCCAACCCGCCGGGGCCGCGAGCCATTTCTCGTATTCGGGCTTCCAGTCGCCGCCGTAATAGAATTCCTTTTGGTAGGCTTTCATCTTGTCGTAATTCTGCTGCAATTCGGAGGCATACCAATCATCGACCGACTGATACGGTACGACGGTTTTCCAATCTTCCAAACCGATCGGGTTTTCGAGGATGAGCTTTTCGGTCATCTCGGGATACATCAACGCAAAACGCGTCGCAAGCATGCCGCCCATCGAATGTCCGAGCACCGAAACTTTGGTGATTTTGAGTTCATCCAACACTTTCTTGGTATTTTGTGCCAACAGTTGGAAGCTGTATTGGATGTTCGTCGGCTTGGAGGATTTCCCAAAACCGATCTGGTCGGGCATGATGACCCGAAAACCGGCCTGGGCCAAATCGCCCGCGGTCTGTTCCCAATAAATGGCCGAGAAATTCTTGCCGTGGAGCAGCAACACCGTTTTGCCGTTCGGCTTTTGGGGCTGTAAATCCATATAGGCCATCTTCAGATCCTGTCCTTGGATTTGGAGCGGCAATTCCTTGACCGGAAACGGATATTTGATGTTTTCCATGTTGATGTCGGTCACCGCCAATTTCTTTTCCTGTGCGTTTCCAAAAAACACCACCAATATTCCGCACATAAAACTCAAGTATTTTTTCATGACTATTTCTTTTGGCCACGAATGCACGAATAAGCTTTTAGATTCGTGTATTCGTGGCGCTCTTTTCATTAATAAGCGCTGGCAGAATTGAGGATTTGCATCGCATTCGTATCGAGATTGAGTTGCGGTGCTTCGATGATGCTTTGCAATTGGCTATTACTTGTCGCACTCACAATCGGTGCGGTGACCGACGGACGATGGATCAGCCACGCCAAAGCCACGGCCGCCGGAGTCGTCGTGTATTCTTCGGCCACTTCATCGAGTGCAACCAAAATGCGGAAACCGCGTTCGTTGAAATAATTTTCCATCTTGCCGCCGCGCGGACTTTTGATGATGTCGCTGTGCTTTCGGTATTTGCCCGACAGGAATCCGCTTTCGAGCGCGTAATAAACGATTACGCCCAAATGGTTCTGCTGCGCGATCGGCTCATAATTTCTTTCGTACGATTCGCGGGTATACAGGTTGTAATGCGGCTGCAAGGTCTGGTATTTGGGCAAGCCTTTTTCGCGGTGGGCATGAATCGATTCGTTGATGCGGGCCGGCGACATGTTCGAGGTACCGATCCAGCGCACCTTTCCTTCCTTGATCAACTGCTGGTAGGCTTTCGAGCATTTCTTCGACCGGCGTCGATTCTTCATCGAAATGCGTCTGGTACAAATCGATGTAATCGGTCTGCAATCTTCGCAGGGAATCTTCGGCTGCTTTTAAAATGTAGGCTTTGCGCAATCCTTTTTTGCCGTCGCCCATGTCGCTGCCGACTTTGGTACCGATGACCAGATCGTGGCGGTTTTTCTTTTCCTTCATCCATTTGCCGATGATGGCTTCCGATTCGCCGCCCAAATTTCCGGGTGCCCAGCGCGAATACACATCGGCGGTATCGATGCTGTTGAAACCCGCTTCTGCAAAACCGTTGAGGATGTCGAACGATTGTTTTTCATCGATGGTCCAGCCAAAAACATTACCGCCCAAAACGACTGGGTAAATCTGCAGGTCTGTATTTCCGAGGGTTCTTTTTTCCATAGTCTAAAATTTGAAGATTTGTTGTTGTGCGCTGCTTTGTTGGGCCGCCTCGATGATGCGCATCACGTTGAGGCCATCGGTGGCGGTCACGGGTTCGGGAAGGTTTTTGCGGATGGATTGGTACAAGGCGTCGAAAAATCCGTAGTAATTGCCGTGCAGCGTCGGGATGTTTTCGCGTACCGTGCTGCCCTCGATCTCTGTGTGCAGCACGCCCGATTTGTAGAGCGGTTCGATGCCCCAATCGGTGACCATCGGTTTTTTGCCGAGCTTGAGTTCGTCTTCCTGTACATCGCCGCGGCTTTTGAGGAACGAGCCTTTTGTACCGTGGAGAATGTAGGACGGCAAAGGCTCGCGGATGAAAAAACTGGCCTTGACGCGTACGCGAAAATTCGGATAAAATAAGGTGATGTCGAACCAATCGTCGACCAATGTATGGTCGCGCGTTCTTCGGATATCGGCGAATAAACTGTCTGGAAAGCCGAACAGGTTCAAAGCCTGGTCAATGATGTGCGGTCCCAGGTCCAATAGAATTCCCGCCCCTGGATTGGCGGTTTCCTTGTGCGATTTCGGACTCAAGTTCGGGCTGTAACGGTCGAAATGGATTTCGGCTTCGACGATTTCCCCCAGAATGTCCTTGTCGAAAATATCGCGAACGGTCTTGAAATCGCTGTCCCAACGCCGGTTCTGGAACACGGCGAGCTTGACCTTTTGCTCTTGGGCCAGTTCGCGCAGTTCTTCGGCCTCTGCCACGGTGGTCGTAAAGGCTTTTTCAACAAGCACGTGCTTTTTGGCAAGCAATGCCTGCTTGGCGTATTCGAAATGTGTCGCGACCGGTGTATTAACGATGACCAGGTCGATGTCGTCCTTCAACAGGGCTTCGAATGTGGGGTAACTTTTGACGAGCGGAAAATCTTCGTGGATCAGTTTTTTGGATCTTTCCCAAGCACCGGTCAGTTCAAAACCGGGATGGAGTTCGAGAAACGGGGCGTGGAAAACTTTGCCCGACATGCCGTAGGAAAGCAGCGCTGTTTTGATTTTTTGCATGGCGTCTGGAATTGGATAGTAAAGTTACCCGTCTGGAATTGAACACCGAAATGTGGCGGGAATTATTAACAAACTTTTAATTGTGGAAATCCGCGCATCGCTGCAATTAGTAAACAGAAAACACTATTTTTGTGCGCATTATCAAATAGACACATGGAAATCGCAATCAAGCTTTCACAATTTTTACTGAGCTTATCTTTACTCATCATATTGCACGAACTCGGGCACTTCATTCCGGCGAAATTATTCAAGACGCGCGTGGAGAAGTTTTACCTGTTTTTCGACATCAAATATTCATTGTTCAAGAAGAAAATCGGCGAAACGGTTTATGGAATCGGCTGGCTGCCGCTGGGCGGTTACGTCAAGATTTCGGGCATGATCGACGAAAGCATGGACACCGAACAGATGAACCAGGAGCCGCAACCGTGGGAATTCCGTTCCAAACCGGCCTGGCAGCGACTCATCATCATGCTCGGCGGGGTGACAGTCAATTTTATTTTGGCGTTCCTGATTTACATCGGGATGACCTATGCCTATGGCGAAATGTTCCTGACCAACGACCAGGTCAAGGACGGAATCTGGGTGACCAACCCCGTATTGGAAAAAGCGGGCATCCATACCGGCGACCGCATCGTCGCGATCGATGGGGAAAAGGTCAATCGCTTTGAGGCTTCGATCGGGGCCAAAATCATGATGGGGAAAGAAGTGGTCGTCAACCGCAACGGTGCCGAACAAACGGTAAACCTGCCGCACAACCTCATCGGCCAATTTGTGGATGCCGAGAAGAAAGTACTCGTGGCCTTGCGCGTGCCGTTTGTCGTGGGTGGTTTTGCCAAGGGCTCGCCCAATGAAAAAACCTTCAAACAAAAGGACATCATCACGAGCATTAATGGCCAACCGATCAAATACATCGACGAGGTTTTGGCCTTTACCGAAAACAACAAGGGGAAAACCTTCCCTGCCACGGTGCTGCGCGACAACAAGCAGACCAATGTGACCATGTACATCAATGCCAAAGGCAAACTGGGGATTGAGATCGGTTCGATGACCGACAAGAACCTCGAGCAATTGGGCATCTACAAATTCAGCCGTAAAACCTATTCTTTTGCCGAATCGATCCCGGTCGGTTTGCAAAAAGGAAAGGACGAACTCGTGGGTTACGGCAAGCAACTCAAGAAAATTTTTACCCCGAGCACCGGCGCTTACAAAGGCGTGGGCGGTTTCTTCGCCATTTTCAACATCTTCCCGGACCAATGGAGCTGGGAGGCGTTTTGGGGCATCACGGCCATTCTGTCTATCATGCTGGGCGTAATGAATTTATTGCCGATTCCGGCACTCGACGGCGGACACGTGATGTTTTTGCTGTATGAAATGATCACGCGCCGCAAACCGAGCGACAAATTCATGGAACAAGCCCAAATGGTTGGTTTCTTTTTACTTATCGGTTTGTTGTTGTTTGCCAACGGCAACGACCTGTACAAGGCCGTACTCGGTAAATAATTTTTTTTGAAAAAATTCCCGATTTTGTTTGCGGAAAATAAAAATCGCTTTATATTTGCACCGCTTTAAAAGGTAACACACCTTCCTCCTTAGCTCAGTTGGTTAGAGCATCTGACTGTTAATCAGAGGGTCCTTGGTTCGAGCCCAAGAGGGGGAGCATCTAAAGAAAAGACTTCATAGAGATATGAGGTCTTTTTTTATATACTCACACTACTGTTGGCTTTGCTGCTTTAGGTTGGTAAACAACGCCGTCTTGAAATGTAAAGTTTAGGGTTATAAACATCTGATTGGTATGAAATGAATTGATTAAAATTGTCACCCGCAGGGCCGAATGATTATTAAGACTGTAACAATTTCAAAGCGCTTTGGGCCAAAAACTCTGCGCCAAGCCGAATGCATTCCTCATTAAAAACTACTTTTGGATGATGAACAAAAAAGGCTTCACCATCGTGTGATTTTGCTCCTAGAAAATAAAACACAGACGGTACTCTTTGGGAATAGAAAGCAAAATCTTCGCCTCCTAATAACGGTTTAATCTCAACCAATCCTTTTTCTTCAAAAATTTTTTCAGCTACTGGAATCAATTTATTGTGTATAATTGAATTGTTAACCAAACTTGGATAAAACAAATTTACTTTTAAGTCAATTTTTGCTTCAAATGTCTTCGCTATACCATCAATTATGGTTGAAATCCGACTCATGATGTGCTCATAATTTTTTATATTGAGCGATCTTACTGTCCCTTCAATAGTTACCCAATCTGCAACGATATTTGGTGCTGTACCTCCATTGATTTTTGTGAGAGATAAAACCCCTGCGAGCATTGGATCAATATTCCTGGAAACTATAGTATTCAGTACGCTTATGAGGTGGCTAGAAATTAGAATCGCATCGATGGCTAAATGAGGCGCAGCTCCTGCATGTCCGGACTTTCCATAGATGTTAATAGTAAAAAAATTGGTGCAAGCCAATGCCTCATTTGGTGTATACGCAAGGATTCCTACATCCAGTAATGGATGAACATGCAACCCCATAGCATAGTCAACATCATCTAACACGTTTGATTCTGCAATACGTTGTCCGCCTGACTTATTTTCTTCATCTTCATAAACACCTTCTTCAGATGGTTGGAAAATAAATTTAATTTTGCCTTCAAACGATGTGTTTTTAAGTATTCTGCAAGCACCTAAAAGCATTGTCGTATGAACATCATGTCCGCATGCATGCATTAATCCTGCCTTTTGTGATGAGAATTCGAGATTGGTATCTTCGGTTATGGGCAATGCATCCATATCTGCGCGCAATGCAATACATTTGCCGTTTCCATTCCCTAGTTGCGCAATGATTCCTGTCTTGGCTATTCCTCTTTCGTACGGAATTTTAAGGGAGTCCAAATTTCTGCAAACCAAATTTGCTGTTTCAAATTCGGCATATCCTAATTCTGGGTTTCGATGTATTGCGCGCCTAATCTGGATGAGCTCTTCAATATCTTTATTGGTCAACATTTGATAATCCTTTATTAAATCAAAAAATAAATTTTTCGTGTGTCTTACTACAGAATAGTTACACCAACCCATTAAATTTATCCAAATAATAAATAACAAATAGGGAGATTTCGACAAACTGTTAAAATATCAGTTTAAACAATTAACTGTTAGCCATTTGTAAGTTTTATTTTTAATTTAATTAAACTATTTAGTGTCTGTAATACATCAAATCTTTAGGCTATCCGGAATTACAAGTATTCATGCCTTTCTAAACTTTCCATTTATTTTGTTGCATCCGAAATCATTGAATGATATTAATGATTAGTAATCAAATGATCGGGTTTTTCTATTTTAACGATTTATGATTCAGTTGGGTTGTTGCCTTATATTTGCGCTGCGAGAATAACCAGAGCGAAAATGATTCCGCTTGTATCACTTCCGGAAAGTACAGGCATTTTGTAGCTTGTGTGCACTCCAAAAAAAACCACCAATTTTCATTGATGGTTTTCAAAGTTAGCCCGCTGTTATTGCTTCGCTTTTGTATTATTTCGCAAAGGTCATCGTAGCCTTTTTATCCCCTTGTTTTGCAGTAAACACCAATTTGTCGGTGGTCAATTCGTCTACTGCCAGCGTATCTGTTTTTTTGGTTTTATCACTGTAAGTGATCAGTTTACCATCAGCATAGGTGTAGGTTCCTGTTGCTTCCTTCACCAGATGATTGGTCAGGCTCATTTTTCCGTCTTCCTTAAACGTATAGACAGTGGCATCAATCATTTTCTTTTTCATTTCTTCTATGGCTTTTTCCTGGCCTTTCGGAATTTCCATATCGATGTCAAATGCGGTCATTTTCCATACTCCGACGATCGAAGCTTCTTCTTTTGGCTCTACAGCTTGCTCAGTGGTTTCGGTGGTCGCACTTTCTGTTTTTTCATAATTTTGCTTGCACGAGGAAAGCATTACAGTAGCTGCAACGGCAACCATTAAAATTGTTTTTTTCATAATTATAGTTTGTTTATTACACTGTTTAATAAGCCTTTTTTCTTTTTGGTCTTTTCCTGATTTTCAGCTTCTGCTTTTGCTTGTTGCGCTTTTTTATCATTTTCGGCTTTTCTGGCTTCGTCCGCAATCTTGTCTTGTTCTTTTTCTTTTTGCCCTTCGGTGAAGAAAAGCGTGTTGTCTATGGTATAGGTCTGCGGTTTGATCAAATAGATGATGTCCCCATATTTTTCGTAACCTGTTTTATCATTATAGGTTAAGGATATCCTTATTTTAACTGTTTTTGAGTCGAAATTTTTTCCAAAGAATTTTAATTTAGTGGCAATATTCCTATCCGAATGTGTTCGAAAAGGCGATCACGTCGTTTTTTGCATCTGTATTTGTAGCCATCTGGTAAAAGACATTGGTGTCTTCCAAGAAAACTTTAATGGCATTCGTACCATCTTTTCTTATACCGTATTCTTCTTTTAGGTTTCCTTTCTCATCAAGATACTCAATATACAGGAATAATCTTCCTAAACCGTAATAATCCAATTTCTTGTACTTATCAAAAGCAACTTCTATTTTACTGATATCTTCAGCTTTTATTACTGAGGTTTCGGTCACCAGATTACCGTTAATTTTTAGTTTGATTTGCGCTTGTGCCTGACAAGCAAAAAGAGCCATAATCACCAGTATCGACTTTCTCATTTTTATTCTATTTTAAAGTTTGTAAACCAAAATTAGAGATAAAAAAAGAGTGCAAATCGGCAAATGAATATGCGCGGGAGTTGTACGAAAATTAGCGAACGTTGAATGAAAATTTGCTTTATTTAAAGCATTTCGATAATCGCCAGAAATTCTTCTTTTTTTCGGGTGGATAATGGAATCGCCGATTTATTCTTCATAATGATGGTATTGCCACCATCTGATTTTATAAAATGATCGAAATAGAGCAGGTTGATCAAATGCGACTGATGGCTCCGAAAAAAGTTAAAGGGCTTGAGAAGTGTTTCATATTCCTTTAAGGTTACAGAAACCAGCAATTTAGGCGCATTGATAAAGTGAAATGTCGTATAGTTTTTATCTGCTTCACAACTGACAATATCCTGTATGTTGACCGAGTATATTTTTTCTGACGTCTTGAGCACGATCTTTTGCAAATCCCTGGGACGCTCTAAATTAGAAAACAACGTATTCATTTTGAGTTCGAAAGCTTCTTTGTGAAGTGATTCTTCTGCTTTATTAACCGCCTCGATCAGTTCGGCAGGGTCAAGCGGTTTGAGCAAATAATCGATTGCACTGAACCGAAACGCCCTAATCGCGAAGTCCTCATAACCGGTTATAAAAATGACTTTGAACTGTATTGGTTTTAACTTTTGAAGCAAATCAAATCCATTGCCGCCCGGCATTTCTATATCTAAGAAAACAATATCCGGAACAATTTGCCTGATCAGATTCACGCCACTTTCTACACTATTGGCCTGGCCGATTACCGCTATATTTGGACAATTCGATTTGATAATATGGATGTTCTTTTTACGGATTTCGTCTATATCGTCAATAACAACTGCTCGTAACATACTAAGGTGTAATTTTAGTAAATATAGGGAATTTCAAAAGAAACTTTTGCCCCGATTGTATTTCCATTGGCATCCAAAAGGTTCTCTGCCCGAACCTCGAAATTGGTTTTACCAATTAAATTAACCAATCGTTCTTTGGTGATTTTCATTGCCAGCGATTTTGTTCCTTTTGTTTGATCTATGGCAGGAAATCCAACGCCATTGTCCGTTATCTCGAAATAGAGGTGCTTTTCTTTAAGATAAAAACGTATCGCCAATAATCCATTTTCGGTTACATCCCTCAAACCATGCTTGATCGCGTTTTCAAGAAAAGGCTGGGTAAGCATCGGCGGAAGCTGGATTGTTTCGACATCAATGGCTTCTTCCACTTCTATTTTAAAGTCAAACTTGTTATTGTACAAGAGTTGCTGAATAGATAGGTAATTTTCCATCATCAGCAATTCTTCGGCTAACGAAATGTAATTTTCATTGGAGTTTTCCAATATTTGACGGGTCAATCTGGAGAACTTGGTCAAGTAATTTACGGCTTCCTTTTCTCGTTTGTTGTAGATCAGGCTCTGGATGTTATCGATTGAATTAAAGATAAAATGCGGATTCATTTGGGTCAACAACAATTTCTGATTGAGTTCGTTTTTTTCAAAGGTACTGATGGCCTGCTTTTGACGGTAACTCCTGTACAGGAAATAAGACCCGACCAGCAATAAAAGCAATGCCGAACAAAGCCCGATCAGCAGATTGTTTTTGGCTGCGGTTTTGCGTTGGGAATCCAATTTATATTTGAGTTCTTTCTTTTCGTAATCGTATTTGAGTTCTTGTCGCTTGAGTTCGTTTTTGGTTTCTTCCACTTTTGCAGAATCTTTAATCGTGTTATACGACTCGAGCATTTCGACACTTTCTTTATAATTTCCCTTTGCCTTATAGACTTTATAAAGTAAATGATAAGCCAGTTCCTTTAAATCGTTATTCTTGATTCCTTTACTGATTTGCAGTCCTTTTTTAAGATTGTTTTCGGCCTTCTCATACGCTCCTTTTTCAAAATAAACGTTTCCCAGGTTCACCAATGTAATGGCTTTGGAGTGTTCTGTATCGGCAATGGCAATGGCTTTTAGCAATTTTTCTTCGGCTGCGTCGATTCTTTTGAAATGCAAATCAATAACGCCCAATTTAACCAAAGCAAAACTTTTGAAGGCATTATGATTGTGTTTCCCCGATAATTCTAATGATGTATTTAAATTGTCGACCGCCTTATCATAGTCTTTCAGCAGAATATACTTCGCGCCGATATTGTAATAAAAAGTGGCTTTTCGAAGTTCGTCTTCTACCGTAGTTTTTTCCACTTTCTTATCAATATAAAAAATGGCCTTTTTTAAATAATTGATGGCAATTTTATCTTGTCCCTGTTCGCCGTATATCACGCCTATATTAGAATACACATAAGAAATATCTTCCGCGTTTTTTTGTGGGTTTTGTTCAAAATATTTTAGTGCTTGGTAGTAACAATCTATGGCTTCCTTGTAGCGCTTTCTCCTCGAAAGCAACAACCCTTTGCTTACTGTTGAAGAATAGACTTCGTCATTGTCCCCAACCGATTTGTATAATGCTATAGACTTGTTTAAATAATCCAAAGACCTCGCATCTGCCTTGTCTTCCAACAGAATGCTAATATTATTGTAATACGCCGCCAGGTAAATTGTGTACGCTCTATGAAGCGTTGGGTCGTTCTTACGGGAAAGATTTTTTTGGGCAATTTGCCCCATCAGTCTGGTATAGGGGTAAGTATCTTTGCTTTCATAAAGGTTATCCAAAAGCAAGGAGATGTTGGCCAATCGTGTCGTATCATGTACTTTGGTATTGGCCACGATTGTTTTCAAGGAATCTATATTGTATTGCGCATGCAATTGGGACATGCAAAAAAAAGCCATGACCAGAATGAATACTCTTTTTTTTAGAAACACGCGCATGGATTCGCTTTTAGATTTGGTTTTTAGCTATAAAATGGCAATTCCATTCTACAAAAATAACCTTTTTGAGAATTGATTTTAGAATGTCTGAAATTTAGAAATAAGAAAATCGCCCATTTTCGCTGATGGTTTTTGTCAGTAGGGGAAACACAAAACCCGATCAGAGATGGTCGGGTTTTTTCTATCTTAGCGGTTTATGACTCTGTTGGGTTTTGCCTTATATTTGCGCTGCGACCAACATACCCCCAACCTACCCCAATCTTATTCGCCAGACCCGATGAACTGTGGCTTTAACCATTGGCCCATGCAATACAGATTACTAGTTTTGTTTTTATTGATATGCAACTTCGGCAGCGGCCAAACCGTCAGCCTTTACGATCAATTCTACGGATTTTACGACTACACCATCATCGGAAATACCCTCAACACCTTCGAGAATGGCGCGTTCATGCCGTGCTCCATCCTTACCGGTGCGTCGGCAACACTCAACCTGCCCGCGGGCACAACCGTTGAAAAAGCCTATCTGTATTGGGCCGGAAGCGGTTCTGGGGACTTCGACGTCACGCTCAACGGCACCGACATCAGCGCGCAACGCACTTTCTCGGTGGTGCAGACCTCATCGCAACTGCCCTACTTTAGCGCCTTCTATGACGCGACCGACATTGTCCTGGCACAGGGCAACGGCCTCTACCAATTGTCGAACCTGGACCTGACTGCGGTCATTGCGCCGTATTGTCCGCTCGGTGGCAATTTTGCGGGATGGGCCCTGGTCGTGGTCTATGCCGATACAGCCGCGCCCTCGAACCAAATCAATATTTATGACGGATTACAGGCGATGCCTTCGCAAATCGATTTTACGCTGACCAATTTCGATTTGGACATCATCAACAACGACAACGCTTCGATTGCATTTGTCGCTTGGGAAGGTGACCAACAGCTCCACAACAATGAAAGTGTACGGATCAACGGCCAGCTCGTGGGAAATCCGCCGCTGAATCCTGTCAGCAATGCCTTCAACGGCACCAATTCCTTTACCAACGCGACCAACTTTTACAACATGGACATCGACGCCTACAGTTTGGCCAACTTTGTCAGTATAGGCGATACTTCTGCAGACATACAACTCACGTCGGACCAGGATTTTGTCATGATCAGCACCGTCGTGACGCGGTTCAACAGCCGGTACATCGATGCCACCATTGCGCTCGATCCGGTGCAGCAAGCCTGTGATTCGCGTGTGGTCTCGGTCAATTATACCGTAACCAATGCCAGCCCTACCGACGTTTTGCCGATGGGAACCAGCATAGCGATTTACATCAATGACATCCTGTTTGGCACCACCCTTACAACCGCTGCGATTGTACCGCTTGGCGAGGCCGTCCAAACCGTCGGGATCGATTTTTCAGCAATGGCCGGGCAGGATTTCAGCATTCGCTTTGTCGTGGATGACAACGGGCTGGGCCAAGGCACCGTCGAGGAGACCATCGAAACAAACAACGAGGCCATTGTAAATGTAAGTCTTGGGGTCACGCCCGAATTCAATGCGCTGGCCAACATGAGCCAATGTTTGCAAGCCAATGCGCAGGCGGTGTTTGATTTGTCCGCCCATGCCGCCGATGTCGTTGTAAACCCCGGCGACGTGGTCTCGTTTTACACCAATATGGCGGATGCGCAAAACGGTGAAAATCCGATTTCGAATACCCAAAATTTTGCGACGACAGTTGGGATGCACCCTGTTTTTGTGCGGATTGCCAACCAACACTGCGCAGCCATCACTTCATTTGAAGTCGAGGCGCGGGTTTGTATCCCGGTAGTGCCAAATGTGATTTCGCCCAACAACGACCAGCTCAACGAGACACTCTTGATTGCTGGGCTCCGGGAATCGTTTCCCAATTTCAAGCTCGAAATCTACAACCGCTGGGGGCGCCAGGTTTGGAGTGGCGACAAAAATGCGGAAGATTGGTCGGGGCAGACCAATGTCGGTGCTGTACTTTACGGCGATACATTGCCCGCAGGCACTTATTTTTATTGGCTCGATTTGAACGATCCAACTTATCCTCGGCCGCTTAATGGCTGGGTTTACCTGATGCGATAGGGGCTGTAAAATATATTTTCGCAGGCTGTAATCTTTTGCCTTACAGCACTCGATTTTTTACTAGCTTGCAGGTCGAATGTGCAAATCCGCAAATATGAAAAGTTTCTTTCCGGCCTTCCTGTTTTTATGTTCGACGCTTCTCATCGCCCAGAATACCGTAAAAAAAGGAACCGACTTGTCGTATTATGAGATCCAAAACCAGTATTTCGACAATGAGAAAGACACCCTCAAAACGACGCAATTTGCGCGGTTGTACATCGAGAAAGCCCAGAAGGAAAAGAGCAACATCAATATCGCAAGGGGATATTACCTGCTGGCGATTAAATATTACGCGACCGATTACCCTAAAGCAATCGACTATCTCGACCAGGTCATCCATTATTCCAACGGAACGGGCGACCTTTATTTTCCCGTGGCGGCATATTGCGAGAAAGCCGATTTGTTGTCGAAGCTGTTCAAAAATACCGAAGCCCTTGAAAATTTCCTGACCGCCGAAAAATATGCCCAGGACCATAAAAATACCGATAGTTATTATGAAGTCCGGTACAAGATCGGGGTGTTTAAGTCGGAGAAAATCGGCGAGGTACAGGAAGCGGTCGGCTTGTATAAGGAATGTTTCGAACACATCAAGTCGAAGGATTTGAAAGATCCCTATTATGCCTCCCAATACAACAACATCGTCTTTGCATTGGCCGATGGTTACAGCGCGCTCGAAAAATATGACCTGGCTTCACAATACAATGCGATCGGCTACCGTGCCTCGGTAAAAAGCAAGGACGAAAAAATGCAGTATTTGTTCATGCTCAACGAAGGTGCGGTCCAGGCTTCCAAGGAAAATTATACCGCGGCGCTGGACAGCATCCATAAAGCGCAGCCCAAACTAAAAACGATGACCAACATCGGGCTCAATCTGTTGGCCAGTTACCATTACCTGGGCAAAATCTACGAGAAAACGCACCAGGATGAGTTGGCCGAAAAGAATTACCTCGTGGTCGATTCGCTGTACAACATCGACAAAAACATCACCCCCGAATTTGTCGGCGGTTACCGGTTCCTGATCGATTATTACAAACAGAAAAAAGACAAGGACAAGCAACTCAAGTATTTGAGTACGTTTATCGAAATCGACGGAAATTTCCGGAAAAGCTATGTCCAATGGAACCAACTGCTCAAATACAAATACGACATCCCGCATTTGATCCAGGAAAAAGAATCGATCATCAGCAGGCTCAAGACCGACAAAGCCAAAAGCCGGTGGTTTTTTGCGCTCATGGCCGTGACCATCGTGCTGATTTTAGCGTATACGTTCCGTTTGAAACGACAGCAAAAGAACGAGCGCATCAAGTTTGAAGAACTGATTGCCGGGCTGTCACGCGAAGAAAACCAATCGGGGATTTCTACCGAGCCTTTGGTCAAGAAAAATGAGGAAGACATTGGAATCAGCAAGGAGATCGTCGACAAGATCATCGAAAAATTCAAGGCTTTCGAACAGGACAAATTGTACCTCAAAAACGACGTCAGCCTCATTACCCTGTCGCAGAGTTTTGAAACCAACAGCAAGTACATTTCGAAGGTCATCAACTATTACAGTAAGAAATCGCTGACCAATTATTTGAACGATTTGCGCATCGATTACATCGTACAGGAACTGCAACACAACAAGTCGTTGCGCAAATACACGATCAACGCGATTTCTGAAGAAATAGGCTTCAACAATGCCGAGTCGTTCTCTAAGGCTTTTTATAAGAAAACAGGTATAAAACCATCGTTTTTCATCAAGGAGCTCGAAAAAAAGAAAAAACAAACTGTTGATTTACAGTGATTTAAGTTTTTGCCACTCGAAATTCTAGAATTTCGACCAATTGGGTGTTTTTCGAACTGAAAAATTAAATACATTGCCGAAACAACATTTAAAACTTTGACCATGAAACCTAAAAAACAAAACCAAAAATTCAATTTGGAAAAATTTGAAATCGCTAAACTGACCAATGCCAAATCTGTTGCGGGCGGTTTCGGAGAACCGATGTCTTCGCAAATCTGTACGACCGATGCGGCCAACATCTCATCGAGAAAATGTACCTTCCCGGCTCCAAAACCTGGCGATATCGGTTTTACGGTTACACCATAATGCTTATCTTTCCGGAAGCTATTGCAGATCCTCCAAAAGGGCGTAACTAAAGAAATTCATGCGAAAATACTTTTACCTCTTGACGGCTATACTTACAATAACGGTCGGTTGTAATTCGTTAAAACGCACGCAACAAGGGCAGAGTCCAAACAAAACCAATCCTGAAACGCTTCAATTTTGGTACGCCAAGGATCCTGTCACCGATGGCATTCCCGGAATATCATTAGAAAAACTGTACCAGAAAAAAAAAGTGCCTAAGACCGCCAACACCATCATTGTGGCGGTTTTAGACACTCCTATCGATCTCAACCACGAAGACCTGCAGGGCCAGCTCTGGGTCAATACAAAAGAAATACCCGACAACCAGCTCGATGATGACCACAACGGCTACACCGACGATGTCAACGGCTGGAACTTCACCGGAAAAAAGCAGGGCGGCAGTGTCGGCTGGGGCAATTTGGAATATGTGCGCCTGGTCAGGAAGTGGGAACCTTATTTCAAGGACAGGGACACGACCCAACTTTCACAGCAAGACCGCTACCATTTCAAGGAATACCAACGCGCCAACGCATCCCTAAATTATTATCGGAAATTTTACCAAAACTGGGGCAAATCGTTGCAATTCAGCATCGACATCTTCCCGAGCTGCAAAGATTCGCTCCGCAAAATTTTCCCTGACGAAAATTACACCTTAAAAGACCTCGACAGCGTCTATGCGCTTTACAAGACCAACGACAAAACCTACTGGCAAAGACGCGACGACAAGGATCGCGACCGGGGCGCGATGATCGATTACATGCGCGATTTCGTCGAAAGCGGTGAAAAAAATGTAGCCGAAATCATCCGGAAAAAAGCCGAAATCGATTCCATTCTGCAAAAGAATACCAACCTGGCTTACAACGAACGCGATTTAATCGGGGACAATCCCAACATCTTGGAAAAAGGATACGGCAACAACCAAGTGTCGGCTGGGCAAAACCAAAAACACGGTACCGAAGTGGCGGGCATCATTGCCGCCAACCGAAGCAACAACAGCGGGATCAAAGGATTTTCGAACCAGATCAGGATCATGCCCTTGGCGCTTTTGATCTCGGGTGACGAATACGACAAGGACATCGCGATGGCCATTTACTATGCCGTCGACCATGGGGCCAAAATCATCAATATGTCGTTTGGCAAAGAGTTCTCGCTCGAACAGCAATGGGTCACCGAGGCCATCCAATATGCCCAGCAAAAGAATGTGCTGATTGTGCATGTGGCGGGAAACACGCGAATGGATATCGATAAAAATCCCTATTTCCCGAGCGATTACTCGTACCAAACCCATACCGAAGTGGCTTCCAATTTCATCACCGTCGGCGCCAGCACACACACACCAGATGTTGCGCTGGTACATGCCACATCGGGTTATGGGCAAAACAATGTCGATTTGTTTGCACCCGGCGCCCAAATCTTCACGACGGTGCCGGGCAACCAGTACCAATCGGACTCGGGCACTTCGCTTGCCGCGCCCATGGTTTCGGGAGCCGCCGCATTGATCTGGCTGCATTATCCCGGGCTCACCGTACAACAAGTCAAGCAAATCCTGCTCGATTCGGGCACTGCCTATGACCTTGAGGTGTGGATTCCGGGTGGTGAAAACCAAAAAGTCCCGTTCCGGAATTTGTCGAAATCGGGAAAAATACTCAACGTTTATCGGGCCATGGAAATGGCCAAAACCATCAGCGAAAAAAAATAATGCCGACCCTACATCCCTTTTCGAATTTCATTTTGCGGAATCCCGCTTTCCCGATCCGCTTGTATTTGGATTTGCTCAAGAATTACAGCGACGAAAAACTTTTGGGGCTTTACCAAAACCGCTACTTCAAGGAAGCCATCGGTATCGCTTCGCCCGATTTAATGACAGCGCTGGACCATTGGACGCAACATTCCAAGGAAAAAAAGCAAACCGTTGCACTTTCTTTTTTGAAATACACCGCCAGGATCTGCAGCCGTTGCACGCCATTTGGGCTGTTTGCGGGCTGTTCCGTGGGCGCCCTTTCGGATCAGTCGCGGATTGTTTTGTCCGCTGAAGAACATTTTACGAGACACACCCAATTCGACATGCATTATTGGATTGCGCTGTTGCAGCATTTTGCCAAACGCAAGGATGTCGTGCCTTACCTGCTGTTCTACCCCAACAGTTCGCTTTATGCCCAAGGGGATTTCTACCGCTACATCGAATACAAATATCTGGAAACCAACCGGGAACACCATATTGCTGCGGTACCCCAAACCGAAATGCTGGCCGATCTTCTGAGGCGCGCGCAAACGGGAATGACTGTTTCCCAAATGGTGGCCTTGTTGGCCGAGGATACGTCGGAACAGGAAGAAGCACTCGAATACATCCACCAATTGATCGATTTTCAATTGCTCGTGAGTGAACTCGACGCACCGGTTACCGGTAATGACGAATGGCAGCGCGTTTTTGGTATCCTATCCAAAATTCCGGCCTTGGGCCGGGAGTTGGACCTGCTCCAACAAACCAAGGTACAGCTCGATTGGCTCGACCAGGGAATCGTTCCCGAATCCAGCCAATATACCGCCCTTAAAAAGTTGGTGGCCGAAATCGATTGTCCCTACGACGAGAAATACCTTTTCCAAACCGATTTGAATACGGCTACGGTGCATCATGCGCTCGACCAAAAAATCGCAACGCAAGTCAAACAGGCATTGCATTTCCTGAACGGCATCCAGCAAAAACAGCCGTTGCCCAACCAACAACAATTTATCAAAGCCTTTTCGCAACGTTACGAAACACGCGAAATGCCGCTCGCCACGGTTTTGGACACCGAGACCGGCATCGGTTACCTGCAACAGTCGGGCATGAATGACATGCATCCGCTGCTCGACCCTCTATCTTTCAAGACAAATGGCAAACCTTCGCAAAGCCAAAATTGGTCGCCCAACGACTTGATCCTGGAACAGAAATTACAACAGGCCATCGCCAAGGACCAACCCGAAATCCTATTGACCGAAAAAGATTTCCCCGATTTCGACAGCCATTGGGAGCACAGCCCGGCCACACTTTCGGTCATGCTCGAGCTGGTATCCACCGCCGATGGTCGGCAAATCGCGCTCGAATCGGTTGCGGGAATCAGCGCCGCCAAATTATTGGGCCGCTTTTGCCATGGAAATCCCGGCATCCACCGATTGACCTTAGAAATTATCGAGAAGGAAACGGCCCAATTCCCGGACAAGATCCTGGCCGAAATTGCCCACATTCCGCAATCGAGAACCGGCAATATTCTCAGGAGACCTGTTTTGCGGGAGTTTGAAATTCCGTATCTGTCCCCCAGCGGCGTAGCACGGGATTTCCAGATTCCGGTTTCGGACCTGATGGTTTCGGTCAAGGACAATGCCATCGTGCTGCGGTCGAAAAAACACAATAAGGAAGTCATTCCATGTCTGTCCAACGCCCACAATTACAGCCACCAGGCTTTGCCCATTTACCAATTCCTGTGCGATTTGCAGGCGCAACGCCTCAAGCCGGTTTATGGTTTCGACTGGGGCATTTTGCAGCAGCATTATGTTTTCTTTCCGAGGGTGGTTTACAAAGAGGTCATCTTGGCCAAGGCCAAATGGAGAGTCGCCGACCAAGAAATCGCGGCCTTTCATCCATTGGCCGGATCCGATTTGGCGACGGCATTCGAAACCTGGAAACAGCACAGAAAAATCCCGAGATGGGTCAACTGGGTCAATGGCGACAATACCCTCTTATTGGATTTAGACACCGTGATGGGCATCCAATTGTTCCTGCGATCGGTGAAAAATTATACCCAGGTCACTTTGGAGGAATTCCTTTTCGATGCCGACACCGTGGTTAAAAACACCAACGGCGACAGCTATACCAACCAAATCATCTTGTCCTTCTTTAAACAATAAGCCATGAAGCGAAACTTTTGCCTGGGCAGCGAATGGCTGTACTATAAAATCTACACGGGCGTCAAGACGGCCGACCTTGTTTTGTCGCAAAAATTGCATCCCGTCATCTCCGATTTGAAGCAGCAAGGCGCCATCGATCAATGGTTTTTCATCCGATACAAAGACCCCGAGGAACACCTGCGGTTGCGGTTGCATTGCGCCACGCCAGAAAAAACGGCGCTGGTCATCCAAACCTTGTACCCCATTTTCGACGAATTGCTCCAAAACGATTTGGTCTGGAAACTCCAAACCGACACCTACAACCGTGAAATCGAACGGTATGGCACCGCCACGATGGAGGTTTCCGAGAGTCTTTTTTATTGGGACAGTGAAATGGTGGTGCAGTACACGGCCTTGAAACCTTATTTTGGGAATCCCGAGACCGAATTGTTTTTCAGCCTGTTTTCGATTGACGCTTTTTTGGAGGGATTTTCGTTGACTGTTGCTGAAAAATGCGCACTAGCCGATGAATTGCAGCTCGCTTTCAAGAAAGAATTCAACGCCGACAAGGTTTTAAAGAAGGAATTCGATAAAAATTTCCGCGGGTTGGCACCAAAAATAGACGCTTTTGGCCATGTTGGGGATGAACTGCAGGCCGAATTGGTACAATTGGTCGCCCAAAAACAACAGCAACTTCAGCCTTTGATTTTGTTTATAAAAGAAAACTTACAAGTTGCGCTGTTCGACTTCCTCCAAAGCCACATTCACATGATGGTCAACCGCCAATTTACCTCCAAACAACGCCAATATGAATGCCTGATTTACGATCACCTGCACCGGCATTACAAGAAAAAGACTTTTTTCAAATCGCAACCGCTCGAGCCCCGATAGTCCAGACGCCATCGGGGCTCTTTTTTGGAGAAAAATTCAGTTGTTTTCATTTATGTAAATTATTGTTTTACAGTTATTTAAATAACTAAAAACCCGAAATTCTGGAATGTCGTGTGGCATTCAAAAAAAAGCTATTGCCGGTTCAACCGAATCTCTAATTTTGAGAAAAGCAATCGGCAAAACGGTTGGGTTAAAGTTTAC
Source organism: Flavobacterium sp. (assembly GCF_047602195.1). Lineage (GTDB taxonomy): Bacteria > Bacteroidota > Bacteroidia > Flavobacteriales > Flavobacteriaceae > Flavobacterium. The sequence continues at coordinate 453,318 of NZ_JASGHW010000004.1, read as the reverse complement.
AAAACATGAAAAAATTGGGATTATTTCTGTTCATTATGGCGCTGATCGTTTCGTGTTCAGCGCGTCAAAATGCAACAGCGGTTTCCAATCCAAAACAGGCGAATTACATCCCTTATTACCTCAAAGTGGAACAGGCCAAAAAGCTGTACACCCAAAAGGAAAACCAAAAATGTTTTGAACTGCTCGACAGCCTGTTCAACCAATTCAAGCCCATCAATACGCTGTTTGTGGATGAACTGGAAATCTACGCCGAATTGGCGCTCGAACGCGGCAAAAAAGACAAACTCGACGCAATCGTTGAGATCCTGATCTCCGATTACGGCTATGATGTGGCCGATTACGAAGGGGAATTATGGGAAAACCTGCGCAAACAAAGCCAATGGTCGCACGGAGAATTGAAAAATAAATACCTGGTTTTCCGGAAAAACCTCAATGTGGGTTTGCGCGATTCGATCATTGAAATTTTCAAGAAAGACCAAAGCATCCGCAGGATGACCAAGGACGAAAAAAAGATCGATTCGGTCGACCGAATCAACGAGCCCTACATCGTCCATTTCATCAAGCGGTACGGTTATCCCGATTTCAGGCTTGTTGGGGGCAATGGCAACAATGAGACCATTTCGCCGGCTTACCTGAGCGTACTGCTCAAGCACCTGAGCTTGCCCGGCGCGATGGAACTCGAACCGATTCTGCTCGATGAAGTAAAAAAAGGCAAATGCCCGCGGGATATTTATGCCGGCATGCTCGATGTACACACCGCCGTGCTCAAGCAAGAAACGCCTTATACCTATCTCGGGACCTATAAAGATTACAAACCAACCGACAAGGCAGCCACCAACAGGGCCAGAGAAAAAATCGGGCTGCCCGCGATTCCATTTTGAGTATTAATTTTAAATATAGTTAAACATGAGAGCATTAAAAAACCTCGCAGATTTTCAAAACGAAAATCAAAACGTAATCACTGAATTGCAAATGGCAGAAGTAGTAGGCGGTAAAGGACAAGCCGACTGTATCTGCAAAGAAGACTGGCCAACTGTCGGAAACGACAACGACCACTGGGAGTATCTCGATACAAGCAACGGTAAAAAATTCCTGAGCCACAACGGATCAATCGAGCCGTAATCAAAAGAAAAATTTAGAGGGCTTTTACGGGCCCTCTAAACATTTAAACGTTTTACTATGACCATACTCATTTCAAGCTCCTGCATGGATTCGACGACCGATCACGTGATGGACTGGATTTACAGCATCGAAAAAGACGCCAAGATCATCCGCATCAATGACGACCAGGATTACAGCCTTTCGTTCGAATACAACGACATTGCCATTACCTATGGCGACAACCAGAAAGTGTTCCTGAACCAAATCGACTCGTTTTGGTACCGCAGGGGTCGCATCCGTTACCATTTCGATGGCAACACTTCGTTTGCCGATTTGAGGGAAGAAGAAACAAAGGTACTCGAAGAATATGTGCATTACAAGCTCGCGCAGAAAAGAACCATCAATGACTATTTCCATTCGAATGTCAACAAACTCATTGTTTTGGAAGAAGCGCAAAAGGCCGGGCTGGCCATTCCCGAAACCTATCTTCTGGAAAACAAAAAAGACGTCACCAAAGCATTGGCCTCGAGCGCGCTGATCACCAAAAACTATCTGGCCGCGGCAGGTTTCGACTTCGACGATTGCAGCGGGGTCATTTTTACCGTGGCCGTACAAGAGGACGATATGGCACACGACACTTTTTCGCCTTCCTTATTCCAACACAACATCGAGAAAAAAATAGAAATCCGTTCGTTTTATTTCCGTGGGAAAATCTGGTCGATGGCCATTTTTTCGCAAGATACCGAAGAAACCAAAACCGATTTCAGGATCTACAACAAAGTCAACCCCAACAAAAATATCCCGTTCCAATTGCCGACCGACATCGCGCAGAAAGTAGACCGGCTCATGAAGAAAATCAACCTCGATTGCGGTTCGATCGACTTCATCCTGACCAAGAACAACGAATATGTTTTCCTCGAGGTCAACCCAGTGGGGCAATTCGGGATGGTTTCCTCGCCCTGCAACTACAACATCGAAAAAGAAATCGCCAAATATTTGTGTTATGAAGATTGAGGATTTTAAGAAAGAAAGCCAAGGCATGCAGCTTTGCTTCAAAAAAATCGAGCCCCAGGAACCTGCTTTCATGGTGCTCACCTATGCCGAAAATAAATTCTTTCAAACCAGCAAAAAAAAGGTACTGCCTTTTTCTAAAAAAGCCCTGAGGTTCAAATGATATGGAACACTTCAAACTATTTTCAAACTGCAAGATCGTAAAAGGCGCCAGCCGGGCATTGATGATGGATTTGCAAAAAGAGAAATCTACCTTGATCCCGCTCGACCTGGCCGAGATTGTCGAAAGACTCGAAAGCGGCAGCACCATCGACGCGCTCAAGCAGATGTATGGCGCCGCGGAAGCCATCGGGCAATACCTCAATTTTTTAGTGTCGGGGAATTATGGATTCCTTTGCACGCGTGCGGATTTCGATTTGTTCCCGCCCATCGATTTCAAATTCGAAATCCCCAACCAGATCAGCAACGCCATCATCGAACTCAACACGGTCGATGCGGTCTTCAAGGATACCATTGGGCAATTGCACGGACTCGGCTGCATCTATGTGTCGATCGTCAAATATGCGCCGCTGAGTTTGGCCGAAATCAATGAAATCAACGAAATCATGCGCCCGATCCGCATGGTTTCCTATGAAATCCACGGGAAATACGATGCGGCCTTGACCCCCGAACTCATCGCGGGCATGACCGAGGTCTACCATACCAAAATCGTCTCGCTGCACCTGCACAACAGCCCATTCGCCAAAAAACTCGAGGTGGGCGACATTGGCAGTTTCGACGTGCACTACATCGAAAGCGACATTACCAGTTTCAAGCAATGCGGCGTGGTCAACCTCAAGAATTTCTACACCAACATCGACAACCTGGCTGAATCACTGAATCACAATAGCTGTCTCCACAAAAAACTGTCGATCGACCAGTTCGGCAACATCAAGAACTGTCCGGCCACGACCCAAAGTTTTGGCAACATCAGGGACACTACGCTCGCGGACGCGCTCAGGCAGCCCGATTTCAAAAAATACTGGAATATCACCAAAGATGAGATTGATGTTTGTAAAGATTGTGAATTTCGCCATATTTGTACTGATTGCCGCGCTTTCACCGAACAGCCCGAAAATCCGTATTCCAAACCATTGAAATGCGGCTACAGCCCGTATACCAACCAGTGGGAGGAGTGGAGCACCAATCCGTTGAAACAAAGCGCCATTGCTTTTTATGATATGCAGGAATTAATCAAAAAAGATGTTCAAATTTCCAAATTATAGGCAAGCCGAAACCAAAGACTGTGGACCGACCTGCATAAAAATCATTGCCAAATACTATGGCAAGGTCTTGAAAATACAGACGCTGCGGCAATTGTCCGAAACCAACCGCGAGGGCAGCAATTTGTTGTTCCTGAGCGATGCGGCCGAACAGATCGGTTTTCGGACCCTGGGCGTCAAGCTGAGCCTGAACAAGCTGTCGGAGGCGCCGCTGCCCTGCATCCTGCATTGGAACAAGGACCATTATGTGGTGCTGTACAAAATCAAGAAAAATACTTTTTACATTTCGGATCCCGCCGTCGGCCTGATCGAATACAGCAAGGAAGATTTCCTCAAATACTGGATCGGGAACAATGCCGATGAACATACCGAGGACGGCATCGCGCTTTTGATGGAGCCCACACCCAAATTCCACGAATCGGAATTCGACAAGGAAGACCAAAAGGCTTTTGGCTTCGGTTTGCTGCTGCGGTATATTTTTCCGTACAAATCGTTCGTGATCCAATTGACGATCGGGTTGCTCGCGGGCAGTCTGCTCCAGCTCGTGTTTCCCTTTTTGACGCAGAGCGTGGTCGATGTGGGCATCCACAACCAGAACATCCATTTCATCTACATGATTTTATTCGCGCAGTTGTTTTTGTTCTTGGGCAAAACGGCGCTCGAATTCATCCGTAGCTGGATTTTGCTGCACCTGTCCACGAGGATCAACATCTCGTTGATCTCTGACTTTTTCATCAAGCTCATGAACCTGCCCATCTCGTTTTTCGATGTGCGCATGACGGGTGACATCCTGCAACGCATCAGTGACCACAACCGCATCGAGCGCATCCTGACCACTTCGTCGCTGAGTGTTTTGTTCTCGTTTTTCAACATGCTCGTCATGGGCGCGGTCCTGGCCTATTACAACCTGAGCATTTTCGTGGTCTTTTTTCTGGGCAGTTTTTGCTATTTCCTTTGGGTGGTGCTTTTCCTCAAACGCAGGGAAACCCTCGACTACAAGCGTTTTGCCGAAATCAGCCAGGAACAAAGCAAGGTCATCGAACTCATCAACGGCATGCAGGAAATCAAGCTCCACAATGCCGAGAAGCAGAAACGCTGGGGCTGGGAATACATACAGGCGCGTTTGTTCCGCGTTTCGATGAAAAGCCTCGTACTCGAACAGACCCAGAACATCGGTTCGAATTTCATCAATGAACTCAAGAACATCCTGATCGTGTTCCTGTCGGCCAAACTGGTCATCGACGGACAGATTACACTTGGGATGATGATGGCCATCAGCAGCATCGTGGGCAGTTTGAACGGCCCGATCATCCAGTTGATCAGTTTCATCCGCGAGGCGCAGGACGCCAAGATATCGCTGGCGCGTTTGTCCGAAATCCACGACAAGGAAGACGAGGCGCAGGAAGACGACCAAAAAACGCACGAGATTCCCGAAGATGCCGACATCGTCATCAAGGATCTGGGATTCCGTTATGCCGGTTCCGATGTCAACGTGCTCGAAAACCTCAACCTGACGATTCCCGCGCGCAAGATTACGGCCATCGTGGGCAGCAGTGGCAGCGGCAAGACGACGCTGATGAAATTGTTGCTCAAGTTTTACGAACCCAGTTCGGGCAACATTTCGGTCCACAAAACCCCGTTGGAAAAAATCGCACAGAAAACCTGGCGCTACCATGTGGGCGTGGTCATGCAGGAAGGCTATATTTTTAATGATACGATTGCCAATAATATTGCCATCGGTGTGGATACCATCAACAAGGAGCGGTTGGTCTATGCCTCCGATGTGGCCAACATCCGCGAATTCATCCAGGACCATCCGTTGGGTTACAACACCAAGATCGGTATGGAAGGCATGGGCATGAGCACGGGGCAGAAACAGCGTTTGCTGATTGCGCGCGCGGTGTACAAAAATCCGGAAATGTTGTTTTTCGACGAGGCCACCTCAGCGCTCGATGCCAACAACGAAAAGGAAATCATGCAAAAACTCAACCTGTTCTTCAAGGACAAAACGGTCGTGGTCATCGCGCACCGCCTCAGTACGGTCATGAATGCCGACCAGATCGTGGTGCTCGAAAAAGGCAAGGTCGTCGAAATCGGGAACCACCAGGAATTGGTCAACCTCAAGGGAAGTTATTTCCAACTGGTCAAAAATCAACTGCAATTAGGGACGTAAATTATGGAAGATCACAACACCTCTTTTGAATTGCGAAGCGAAGAAGTACAGGAAATCCTCACGCGGGTGCCGCATTGGATCATCCGCTGGGGTTCGGTCGTGATCCTGACGATCATGGCCATGCTCTTTTTTGTGTCCTGGCTCGTCAAATACCCCGACATCATCCCGGCTGAAATCATCATCACCACCAATGTCCCACCCCAAAAACTCAAGGCCAAGACATCGGGGAAAATCGAAACCATATTGGTCCGCGACAAAGCGGTCATTTCGAAAAATACGGCCATGGCCATCATCGAAAACACGGCCAATTACAAAGATGTCTTCCTGCTCAAGAGCATTGTCGATACCATCGACATCGACAAGAGCAGCTTTCCTTTCGAGAAGCTCAAGGCGTTGCAGCTCGGCGACATTGAAAGCAGTTTTGCCGTGTTCGAAGAAAGAATACGTTGCCGAAGCCTTGAACCAAAAACTCCAGCCTTATAAGGTGGAAGGCGCTTCCCAAAGTTATGAGGGCACACAGCTCAAGGAACGCTTGAATTTACTGGAATCCCAAAGAACCCTCAACGAAAATGAATTGGCTTTGCAGAAAAGCGACCTGGATCGCTATGAAACCTTGCACAAAAAAGGGATCATCGCCCAACAGGAAATCGAAAAACAACGTTTGCTTTACCTGCAGGCACAGAAAAATTACAAAAGCCTGCTCAGTACGATTTCGCAACTCAAGTCTTCACTCAACGAGCTCGATCGCAGCAGCAAGACCACCAAAATCAACGAGAACAAGGAAACGGTCAATCTCGAGCGCAATGCCATCCAGGCGTTTTACCAGCTCAAAAAAGCAATCAAGGACTGGGAACTCAATTATGTGCTGCGGTCGGCCATCGATGGGAAAGTTTCCTATCTGCAGCTTTGGGCCGAGAACCAAACGGTCGATATCGGTGAGAATGTATTCACGGTCATCCCAACCAACGAACACGGTTTCATCGGGAAGGCCAAGGCCAAGGCGCTCAATTCGGGCAAGATCCGGATCGGACAGATCGTCAACATCCGTTTGGCCAATTATCCCGATACCGAGTTTGGAACTGTCCGTGGCACTGTAAAGGCCATATCGCTTACCCCTGACAAGGACGGCAACCTGCTCATCGATGTAGCGCTGCCCCAGGGCCTGGAAACCTCTTATGAAAAGAAAATCGTCTTCCACCAGGAAATGGCCGGTACCGCCGACATCATCACCGAAGATTTGCGGTTGATTGAACGGTTGCTGTACCAGTTCCGCGACATTTTTAAACGCTAGCCTATTTTTCCACCGCGACGATCTTGTTCTTGATCGCATACAACACCAACCCGATGCGCGTCTTGATCTCGAGTTTCTGGAACAGGCTTTCGCGGTAGCCGTCGATGGTTTTGGGACTCAGGCACATGCCCGAGGCAATCTCCTTGTAGGTTTTCTCGGTACAGGCGAGCTTGATGAATTCGACCTCGCGTTCCTTGAGTGTGACCTTGTTGCCGTGGTTGCCCAATTGGTTGACGAGCAGCCCCGAGACCATCTCCGAATAATAAAATCCCTTGTTGTGGGTTTCGAGCAACGCCTCATACAACGTCTTGGGGTGCGTGTCCTTGAGCAAATAACCCTTGGCCCCGTTGGTGATCATGCGGATGATGGTGTCTTCGTCATCGTTGACCGACAGCGCGATGACCTTGAGTTCGGGCCGGTTGGCCTTGAGCCATTTCATCGTTTCCACGCCATCCATGATGGGCATGTTGACGTCGAGCAATACAATGTCGGGCATTGGGTCGGCTGTGGCCAATGCCTGGATGAATTCCTTGCCGTTGCCGTAATTGCCGACGACAGCAAACTCCTTGAAACTGCCGATCAGGAACGACAGCGACTGCGAGAACAGCAGGTGATCGTCTACAATCGTGATTTTGATCTGGTCCATAATCAATGGTATTCTTCGGTGTGAATGGGATAATCTATCTGTATTTCGGCGCCTTTTCCAGAAGCCGACTCGATCTGGAAACGCGCCCCGATGACCTGCGCGCGCGTCTCTATATTGGACAGCCCATTGCCTTTGGCGACGGTTTTGGCATCGAATCCTTTCCCCGAATCGGCAATCCGGATGTTGCAACGATGGTCGTCAAAATGTACATCGATGGCAATGGTTTCGCTGTGCGAATGCTTGAGAATGTTCGAAATCGACTCCTGCAAAATGCGGTAAATGATCGTTTCGTGCTCGCGGTTGATGGGCTGCACCGGACCGCTGACCTGCAAACTGCATTGTATTTTCTTGAGCTGCTCGATGCGTTGCAGATCGTCGGAGACCGCATCGATAAAACTCGACTTGATCACGACATCGCCGTTCATCAGTTTGGACAACACGCGGATTTCATCGAGCGATTTGTTGACGAGGTACCTTAGGTTGACCAAGCTTTCCTTGGTGCATTGGCTTTCGTCTTCGATCAGGATGTTCATCTGCATGAGTGCCACTGCGAGTACCTGTCCGATGTTGTCGTGCAATTCGCGGCTCACCGTGGTCAGCGTTTGTTCCTTGATTTCGATTTTGGATTTGATCAGCTCCGACTGGAACAACAGGTCGTCTTCCATCTTTTCGACCAAGAAACGCGATTTCTTTTTCTGGAAAAAATAAAAAAGCGTAAACAACGTGAGCAGTAAAGTAAACAATACGATACTTGAGGAAATGATCAATAGTTGTATTTCTTCTCGCTGCATAGGAATCCCACTATAAAACAAAAATTCATTAGTAAATTTAAGAAAAATAGTATTAATCCGTAAACAGAAGGACTATAATCGATTAAAAACCAACGCAATGACAACATAAAGGGCAAAAACGGGACATGAAAGATCAAAATCCCGAGTACAAACCAAAAGAAAATCGATTTGCTGTAATTGAGCACGAGGTTCGAACTGAACAATTCGAGCAGGTACAAAAAACCCAATACCACAATGCACAAAACCCCCAACACATAACTATTGGTCAGGATTTGCCCGAAATCGCGTTGCAGGAACAGATAGTTGATGCCAAAAAATAGCCAAAACAAAAACAGCAATACCAACGACAGGCTCTTGTAGGCGGCTTTTTTGAGCAACATCTGGAGGATTACGATATACAGGCTGAAAATCGCCAGGATGTATACATTGTACACCCCATAATTGAGCAATCCGGTCCACTTGGTAAAATGCGTCCCGATGGTTTCGGTAAGTACAGAAAACCCGATCGACATTACAATCAATTTTGCTTTGCGGTTGGGCAATTTGTTCCAGGAAATCAATCCGCAGATGCCCGACAGCAAAGCCAAATAAACAATAAAGAATCTCAGGTTTTCAAACATAAATCAGGCTCCGTATTCAAATTTGGGAGGGTTGCCCATCGAGCCGAAATTCATCGCCTCGATGTCCAGGATGTCCCTTGAAAAAGGTTCCTGGGTATCGTCGCCCGCTTTCTTGCCCGTGGGTGCCAAAAACAGCGTCGTGTATCCGGCGTGCCCATTGGGCGCCGTGTCCGGATAAACACCCATATAGAAACGGATGCCCTCGACGGCATATCCTTTTTTCGCCCCCTCTTCTTTAATATAATTGATGTATTCTTCCAATTCCGCCAGTGAATACCACACGGCATTGGAATCGTCTTTGCCCAGCACCGATTTGTGCAGTTCGGCCCTGGTCTTGTTGTAATTGGCGCTCAGTTCCCTGGCGGTTTCTACATTGATTGCTTTTTCCGGTTTCATAATGATTTGTTTTGTGGTTCTCCACAAATCTAGTCCTAACCCAATAGCAGCGCAAGGGGAAAAACCCCTTTTTTGTACTCAAATCAGGCTAAAATGCCGTTCTTCCTTGTCGTATTCGCTTTTGATTCCGAGCAACAGGTTCTCCTTCGAAAAGAAAATCAACCTTTTCCTCGAGCGCCAACAAAGAGGCATGCATAATGGCCGAGACAATCTGGGCACCGGTCAACTCATATTCTATCGCCAACTGTCCGATCAATTCTCGGTTGGCGCCGATCTTTTTCGGGATGGCGTTGGCCCACAATTTCAGGCGCTGCTCAATGGTCGGCTTGGCAAACTTGACGATCGAATTGAACCGTCGCAAAAACGCATCGTCGATGTTGTTCTTGAAATTCGAAGTCAGGATGACCAACCCGTTGAACCGCTCGATGCGTTGCAGCAAATAGCTCACTTCCTGGTTGGCATAACGGTCGTTCGACGATTTGGCGCTCGTGCGTTTGCCAAACAACGCATCGGCTTCGTCAAACAATAAAATCCAGTTTTTGTGTTCGGCCTGGCGGAAAATCTTTTCGAGGTTCTTTTCGGTTTCGCCTATGTATTTCGATACCACCTGCGACAAATCGATGCGGTAGACCGGTCGGCCGAATTGTTTGCCGAGCAAGGTTGCCGTTAGCGTTTTTCCCGTCCCGGATGGACCGTAGAACAAAGTTCGGAATCCAGGCAGGAGGTGTTTGCCCATGCCCCAGTCGGTCATCAGGGTTTGGTGGTGGCTGATCCAGAGCTTAATCTGGTTGATTTGTGCCGCAACGGTTTCGTTGACCACGAGGTCGTCCCAGTCCATCGGCGTACTGACTTCCTGTGCCGGAAAATCAGACCCGAACTTGGGTTTGAGTTTTTCGCCATACGACAGCAAATGCACCACCGCCTTGGGCAAAATGAGTTTGCCGCTCATCATCGGCTGGCCTTCGCTTACTTGCTCCAACAGCAAAATATTTTCTTTGGCAAACCAATGTTCGGGCGAAAAAAGCCGCTGGATTTCGAGCCGAGAATCGATGGCTTCCCCGGCCAATACACAAAGTACGGTTTCGCCCGTGGGCATCATGCCGCGGTGATTGCCTTCCCGGACACCCCCGAATTCAGGGAAATCGCCACCGTCCGGATGCAGTTCGCGTACAATCTCGTCAAAAAAATCGGGATGGACATGCGGAGCCAACGCCATCAGCAAAATGACCGCTTCCTCATGCGTGGTGGGCCGTTCGAGCGCCTCGGCAAATGAATTTTCGAAATCGAACGACTGGCCGTCTTCGGCTGTTGAAAACTGCGCGAGCAGGAATTGTTTTAAAGCTTTGAATGGCATAATCTGTCTATTAAATGAAACTTATTCTGAGTAGGTACCTTCTTTGTAATCCGAAGTATTGTCGAAGAAATCCTTCGTGAAAGCGGTCGGCTCTTTTTCGGTGGTTTTCCAGGATTTGTAAAGGTAGTTGACCTTGATCGGGGTTTTTTCTTCCACATCGACGATCGCTTTCCTTTTGTTGGTCAGACCTGCCGGACAATTCTTGACCTTTTTGCCACTGTAATCCGGCTCTACGGTATAGTGGATGACCTTGCCCGCGTTGAGGTCGGCCTTGACCGTTTCCTCGATATCGACGTTGTGGTCCTTGTTGCCCTTTCTGGTGAGCGGGGTTAGGTTCCTGAAATCGTTGCCGCTACCGCCGAGGTTGTGGTTGAGCAAATGCCCGAGGATGTAATAGGTCGAATTGCCGTTGCGCTTTTTCTTGAGCGTGTCATAGCCGTCGTTGGTCACGCCTGGTACCGAACCGATAGGCGGTTTGGTCGACTTGTGCAGGTTTTTGACTTCCATCTTCTTGGCAAACCCATGCGGGGTCAGTCCGCCGAAATTGAGCTCGAATTTGCCCACGCCGTCAATGTCAAACAAAGGCGGCATGTAATTGCTCAGTGTCGTGACATGCCCGGTGACTTTTTCATATTTCTTGACCTGTTCGGTTTGGTAATCGGCGTTGTTGCCTCCGAGGTTCCTTTTACCGAGCTCGGCCTGCAAGGCATCGAATTCGGCCTCGGCGGCATCCTTGGCTTGTTTCTTATTGCCTTTGACCGTCCCAATTCCCTTGAGGAAATCCTTGAACGTTTTGGGATTACTGGCCACCATGAGTGTCATGTTGCTTTCGCTACCGTTGAAATAAAGCGTATGCGATTCGCCGTCCTCGGTCTTGAATTTCTTTTTGATGCCGAGGAATTTCAAGATTTTCTCCCCGTATTTGACTGCGGTTTCCTTGGCTTTTTCCTTTTTTTCCTCGGCCCAGGCTTTGCCTTTCTCGACGACCTTCATCGATTTGTCGATGATTTTGTCCAACCCGATCTTACTGACGATTTGTTTGATCGAGAGCGCAATTTTCTTGAGGATCATGTCGATTTTCGGCTTGATTTTCTGCTGGATGAATTTCTGCACCTTGCCCACGATGCCGTCCAAACCGAGAACGGCGGCAAGAAAGCTGATCGCCAGGCTCAAAAACGAACTGAACACGCTTTCGACTTTTTCGGCGGCACCGCCAATGTCCTTGCGCAAAATGTTCCCGAACGAGTCGATGATGCCCTCAATAATCTTGAGGATTTGCGCGGCCTTCTTGAACAACGTGATCACGAATTTGATCAGCAATTGCGCCGCACGGATAAAACCTGCCCCCGGGATCAACAGCGACAACAGGATTTCAATCGCCTTGCGCGTGATGGTTTCCACGACAAAGGTCTTGACGTTTTCGATCAGCATTTCCTTGAGGTCCGAGAATTCTTCCTTGATGAATTCCCAGAGTCCGGCGAGTCCTTTTTCGTTGAGGATCTTGAAGATGTTGAGCAGGTTGTTTCCGGCTTCCATGCCCATCTCGACGCCTTTTTCGATGAACTCAAAACGCTGCGGCCCGATCGCTTCCTTGACCATCGCCTTGATTTTCTGGATCGTAATGCCCAAGATCTGTAGTACCAAACTCGTAATGCCCTCGAGATTGAGTTCTTTGGGCAAGACAATGTCTGAGCCCATAGAACCGGTGAGCCATTCCAGGACGCCTTTGACCAAATGCTTGTCAATATTGTTTTTGAAATTCGTAAATCCCTGACCCACCCCGTCGCAAAGGTTGTCGAAGAACTCGATCGGGTCGTCGAGGATTTCGCTCGCGTATTTGGCCGCTTTTCGCGCGATGGCCACAAGCGCGTTCTTGAGCTCGATGATGGTATTGATGACGGCCTTGACCGCATCGATGGCCCGGTCGAGCCAGCTTTTGTTTTCTTCCTTGGCCTTCTCGAAACGCGCGTCGAGGTCTTCGAGGGCGGCCGCGAATTTTTCGGTGACCGTATCGATGATCGCGCCTTCCTTGCTTTCGACGGCACTTTCGAGTTCCGCAAATTTGGTCACCGATTCGTTGTAGACCGAATCGGCTATCCTTCTGGTTTCGGTCGATTGCTCGTTCCAAAACCGGTCGGCTGCGATTTTTCCGTCTTCGATCGTCTTGACGGCTAGGCTCAGGTTCGAATCCACGATGCGTACCAAATCATCGATCGGGCTTTGCATGTGCTGGATGAATTCCTTCTTGGCGATGTCGAATATCTCAATCTCGCTGAGCCGGTCATTGCCTGTGATTTTGGAACCCACCCAACTGAAAAAACCGGTGTTGTCGTCGAGCAGGCTGGCCACACGCGATGAAAATCGTTGCAGATTTTGGGTAATCTGCAGACTGAACACCCATTCGATATAAGTATCAATGCGGGCAAAACACGCCAACACTTCGCTGTTGGAATGGGCGAAAATGTCATCGAACCCTTTGCTTACCCGTTCCCTGATGGCATTTTCCTCTTGGCTCTTGGCGCTTTGCTGGGTGAACCGCCCATTGTTGACCGTGTTGTTTTCGGAGCGCATGCCGTTGTACTTGGCATTGATCGCGCGCGCATTGCCCTGTTGGGTGGCCGCGATGGTCTTGCGTTCCTGTTCGCGGTATTGGCTCGTGAGCTGCTGGGCTTTCTGTTGGGAGGTTTGTTTTTGGTTGTCGGCGTTGATGAATTTGGGTTCGTTGCTGTTTTGCAGCTTTTCTGCCGAAAGATTGTTCTGGGCGTATTGGTCGTCGAGTTTTTTGGTTCTCGAGCTCAGGTCGGTTTCGGCATCCGGTTTTTTGGACGGCGCCAAATCTGCCCGATGCCGTGTGGTTGTCGCCGTTTGGGGGGCTTCTGCCACAAGGGCTACCGGATTCTCGGAAGTCACTTCACGCTCGGGTGTCCGAAGGGTTGAAGGCGGTGCGGTACTGGCTTCCACCTGTCCGCCCGCATTGGTTTTTTCGGCGCCGACCGTTTCATTGATTTGTTCGGTCACTTCGGGTTTTACACCGCCGTTGCGCTTGATCTCGTTGGCTTCGTCCTTGCTTTTGATGGTGGCGTTGATTTGTTCGCGCAGTTTTTCCCTGAAATTCTCGGCATCGAATTTTTTGGAAGGTTGTTCGGCCATGGTATCTACCTGATTTCGGTTGGCCGAAGATTGGTTGGTGCGTTGCGCCGGTAGGATTGCCGATTGCTGCATTTCGCTTTGGACCACATCGGGTTTCTTGTGCTTTTGGTATTTTTTGGAAGTCGACTTGATTTCCTTGACCGGTTTTTTCAAGGTCGCAATCGCGGTGGCTTTTCCATCGGGTTTGGGTTGGACAGCCTTTTCAGCCGTTTTCGTGGCAGCAGGCGCCATGACCCGTTCCTTGGCTTCGTTGAGCTTGACGTTAAGTTTTTTCTTGGCCTTGAAAAAAGGTTTCTTGGCCTTGGGCGCCGGGACCGGACTGGATAAAAGGGCTTCTGCTTTCATGTGTCGCATTTAATCGGTTAATCCCAGTAACAATTCATGTAGTCGAGCATCCATGGCGTTTTGAAAAGACCGATGCCCCAAGGCAGTTGTTCGAGCAGGATGTCGACCCCTTTTTCTGCTACCCACAATTCGAAGAAAGGATCGTTCGACGCATCGATTTTTCCTTCCCTTTGCAGGAATGTTTCCCTCAGTGCCACAATCGAGGAACCGTTCATGGCCTTCCAATGTTCGTTGACCGCCTCAAGCAATTGATGGCATTTCTGCTTCTCGTCATCGCTGAGCTGCAGTTGGGTGTTGATGACACTTTCGACGGGCAATCCACACAGGATTTTATTGAGCGCCAATTCATTTTCAAAAAAAACCGTTTCTCCCGAAACCAAATATTGGGTAAGCAGTACCGCTTTGTGCTGGCTGGGTTCGCTCGTCCAATGGTTGTCCTGACACAGTCCTGTTTGTTCAAACAACGTCGGCAGGAAAGGGTGCAGGATCACCAACCCGGCGTTTTCGACGTACAGGAATTCCTGTGCTGGCGAAGTCAATTCAGTCGTTTCCTCCATCGTTTCCCGGAACTCGAGCACCTGCAATTGGGCCGCGTTTTGTTCGAGAAAAAACTGGATTTCATCCGGAAGTGCATTCCGATGCGTTGCTGTGGATTGGTTGTTGGCGTAGGCAAAAACCGCCCGCATTTCGGTGGCAGAAATTTGCATGTGCTGCTGTGAAATCTGGAGAAAAGCCTCCAACAATTTCATGGCTGACGGTGTCTGCCGATGCAACAGGTAAAACCATTGCAACAGTTCCAGCCATGCCGGATCGAGGATTTTTGAAGCCGAAATAAAAGCGACCGGCTGGCCCTCGAAAAGCTTTTGGAAGAACAGCGGTAATGCTTTGGGCTGCGCTACAAACGACCAGACCTTTTGTTTGAATTCTGGCGGAATGGCAAAAACCCAACGGATCCAAACGCTTTCCAGCAACGTCATTTCGGTCATCAACCGCTGTACAAAAGCCGCATCTACGACCAACAAGGCCAGAATTTCTACCAGTTTTCGGGAAAGTGAATTCTCCGGCAGTAATCCCGTTTTCAAGAAATCGAAGAACAGTTTTTCGGCCTGTTGCGTGTCGGAAATCCATCCCAATTCGGCTTCGTATCCTTTTTTTTGTTTTGGAAAAACAGGTGCATGCGTTTGAAGGTAACACTCGATTTGCTGCAACGCGGCATCCACCAATTCCTGTTTCCAGTTCCGCGGACTGACCGGCGGCAATTCAACCGTGAGCGCATCAATGTTCCAAGTGTGATGCGCAACGGCGTACCGATCGAGCAATTGCTGCAGTTTGGGATAAAAATCACCCTCGAGCACCTGACCCAATTGCGATTGTATTTCCTTCCCAAGATTTTGGGAGGAACAGTCGACGTCGAGGATATGCTGGCGAATCAGGTGCATGCTTTCGGTTTAAATTCCTTCAGGACAATGCAAGGCGATGGAGGTAAGAATCGTATCCCCGCTGATGATTTTGTCGCCTTGATGCGGCTCGATCATAATCTGTATTTCTTCTTTGGTGATGTTCAGGTTCAAGTTGGCAATCCCAAAACCCAATACTTGTCCGCGGACAGGCTTCCGCGTAAGTTTCACCAGAAAATTGAGTTGGTCTTTGGGATTTTGCTGTAAGATCGCCTTGAAAACCTCAAACAATTCCGGTTTTTCATGCTTGAATGCAAAATTTCCCGCGTTGCTTTCCTTGATGCCTAAATGCAAGGTCACATTGGCAAATGAGGAAACGATTCCCTTGATCGAATAATTGAGGATGCCACCGCGATTGTCGGTGAGATTTGCCCCTTTAATGTCGAAAAGTGCCACATTGCTTTGCCCTTTGTCGTTGAGTTCGATGCAGTCCAGGATTTCTTTTAAGATCATATTGGTCTCTTTCGCCCTGATATTGCCATTCGTGACAATCACTTGGTCGATGATTTGAGCGATTGCTCCTTTAGTTTTTGCTGCCATAATTGCTTATTTTTTAGTTATCTGTATTGAAATCTTTGTAGTGGAAATCTTCCGAATTGAAGTCCCCAACCCTTCTCACGGTCAGTGCTTGTGCACTTTCGCAAACCGTATTGCGTTGTTTGATTGTTACGGTGTATTGTGTCTTGGCCTCGAAATCGAAGGGATGTGTAGCCGTTTTCTGCGTCGTGATGAGCACATTGGAATCGTCCCCAAAATCAATTTCGTATTCGCGGGTCTCGGTCAGTGAATTGGTAAAAACGAAGGTGTCCGGATCGTCTGCTGAACGTTCCTGCGACCATTCTACCGTATTTGGGGCGAACACTTCGAACTCGATGGTGTTGCTCGATTCTCCCTCCTTCTCATACTGCAGCGTATAAATGCCGGCGGGCATATCTGCCTTGAGCTGCAGGAAATGCTGGTTGCCGTCCGGGGTCACCAAACCGGCACCACTGCCTTTGAAAGTGCCACCTTCACTGCCATTGACGGTTACTTCGTGTTTGCCGTTATCGGTCCGGCAGAACCGCAATGGTTCGAGTGCGATCTTGATTTGCTTGTTTTCAAATTTGAGCTCGATGGACGGGCCGTCGCTGCAGCAAATGTACGGCAGGAAAAAATCGGCGATGATGAGCCGTTGGAACGGTTCGTTTGCACCTCCTTTGCCAAATCCCGTTGCCAATGCGCCTTTGAGGCTTTCGAGCAGGAAACTGCTGACTTCGGGATCGTGCGCCGCTTCAAAATTGAACTTGGCCATTTCGAGGACCTCGTCGGCGATCGCGTCCGATTCGTCCTGCCACTTTTTGATGACTTCGGTCTTGGGCTTGGCCTTGACCTGCGATTTGTAGCCGGTGAGCTGTAGGTTCTTCTCGAGTTTTTTCTTGGTGGCCGGGTCAATCCCGATGCTGTTTTTGTGTTCGGTGATCTGCAACAGCAAATCCTTGTTGACCTTCGGTTTGGGAATTCCTTTGAATACCGAAGTGTCTACATAAACCAGTACAAAAGTGCCGCCTTTGGTCACGCCCGCCTTGTGCTCAAGCCCCGGATGTTTTTTGGCGAAAGTCGAAAAGAACAGCTCGGTGTAGATTTTTTCCCAACGCAATTGCGCCTCTTCGAAAATTACGGTAAACGGATCGTCGAGGAACAGTTCGTTGATGTCGTCGAGTCGGTCAATGAGGTCTTCGACCAAAATCGTAAGCTTTTCTTTGTTGAATTGCAGGCAAAAGCGATGCAATACAAAAACCCGGTTGAGTTCCCTGAACACTTCCTGGAATTCGTCGTGGTTGGGCAAATAACCCTTGAGGTTTTCGGTCAGCAATTTTTTCATCTGCTGCAGAATGCTGTTGAAATTGTTGATGCTCACGGTGCTGAAAAAGGTTTCCTCAATCAATTTTTCCTTGTTCGTATTCATCCAGTTGATCACAAATTCGGTGATGTTGTAGACCCGCTTGCGCGCCAGGTCGTAATCGGTTTCAAGGTCGTCCCAGCGGCCTTCGAATTTGGAAATGTCCATCTCCCTATTGGCAAAAGACACCGCATTGAGCGCCGTAATGCGGAACGGCAGGTTGTAGCTGTTCTTGATGACCGTGAGTTCCTTGATCGCCTCCTTGTAATCCATACCTGCATGGCCTTCGATCCGGAAGAAATTGTACGGCTCGAGGTCGTAGCGTAGCGGCCGCCTGACTGCATCGCGGTTGGTGTAACCCGGCAGGTCCGAATGATACGACAAAATGGTATCATTGCGCCCTTTTGCCGTAAGCCCCGGATGCCATTTGCGGTTGAGCTGCAAAATGTCGTCGTAATAGAACGGAATGGCTTTCCCCGATAAAGGAACAGGACCATAAACCGATGGGGTTACCTTGATGCGTTTGTTTTTCTCGAGCTTGAATCCGGTCAGCAGATGTTCGAGCCTTTCGAAAAGCAGTCGCAGTTTTTGCATTTTCGCTTGTTGTTTGTGGGCCGCATGCAAGGTTGGGATGAAAGGCGTACGCAACGCATGGCTGTTGGCCGTATGGCTGCCCAACACTACATGGAACGGAAACAGCGCCTCGTCGATGCAGCAAAGCGCCGGATGGATTTCAACAAATGCGATGATTTCATGGTACGCCTGGACCAAATCGGAGATCCAGTCCCACAGGTATTGTACGCCCGAACCTTGTCGGTAGGCATTTACCTGTGCATCGATGGCCGCTTTGCCATTGGCCAATACCGGGAAAGGATTCCCGCCGCTCATCGTTTGGTAATGGGCATACACCAGTTGTATGGCACTCGAAATCTGGTTCAGGTATTCATCGTCATAGGCTTTGCGGAAACCGTCGAGCACCTGTTCTGCCGAGGTCAGGTTTTTGTACAGGACGTTGTAACGCAGCAACCCAAGCGAGGCAAAGTGAGGCGTGATGGGCTGCTGGCGCACCAAATCGTTGATCGGAATCAGCAAAGGCCGCAGCTTGAATTCGATGCGTTTGCCCTTGTCGTCGCAATTGGTCGTCACGCAATTCTTTTGGTCGATCAGTGCTGTTTCGAGCAGCAGGATGATGACCTTATCATCGAAAAAACCATCAGGAATGTCCTGTTTGTCCTCGGCAGCGGAAGCCGATTCGAGCAATTCGATGCAATTCCGGATCGGTTCGTATTGGCTACGGTACCTGAAAATCCCATCGAGGTAAGGCTCGTCGAGGTAATCCGGATTCAGGAATTGTTCCGAAAGTTCGATCTCGTGGTAAGCCGAAAGCGTCTTCTCTTTCCAGTTGATCTGGAAACCCAGGGATGTCACGGCCGTCCCGCATGAAATGGCCACCGAGTGTGTATTGGGAAAAGTCAGTTCGGCTCCACATACGATCCCGATTCCCGTGAGTTGCTTTCGGGTAATCCGGTCTTGCTCCTCTAAATGGCTGATGGCCTGGTTGAGTTCCTTTTGACTTAAGACCTGATCGGCTTCAAAAACCGGATAAGCAGGTGTATGATATGGTTCCATGATACTGTATTATAAAGTTCCTAATGATGTATTTCCGAGAATGATAGGGTTGTTCGATTCGCTCAGTCGGCAGTCGTACAGGTTGCCTTCTGGGTAAATGGTATGCAGTTCCTTGAGCGCGGCGACCAATTGTTCGAGCGTCGCGGCATAATCCGATGGGTCGCTGTCGGTTAAGGTATTGGCGCAAAATTTCAGGCGGTAACCGCGATAGGCTTCGAGCCAATTCCTGTAGGTTTCCTGAAAATCCAGCAAGTCCTTTGTATTGACCCAACAGATTTTGAGCAGCACGTGTGCCGGGGCTTCCTGCCTGAAAATCTTCTCGGCATATTTCCTAAAGGTCAGGTTCTGGAATCGCGACAGATAACCCGGCAAAACCACCGTCGCCTTGAACGAATACGGATCGTTGTTCGCTTCATCGTCGCAATCGTCGTTGAGGCAAACCGACAGCAGCGCCTCGTCCGAAAAATGGTCGTTGTCAAACGGACGCAATAAAATATGCTCGAGGCAATAGAAATTTTCGTGGTAAAGGTTGATTTCCTTTATCAGGTGTGCCAGATAGGCAACGGCCTCATTTTTATTGGGAAACGATTGGACGAAACGCGCTATTTTCTGTTCGTCTTTGTACAGGTACAGGTAGAAGTTCCCCGCATACTTTTCGGCGCGATACAAGGTTTGCAACGTAAAATGCTGTTGCGCCCAATACCATTTCTCCTCGAGATTGGTATCGGGATCGATGATCTTGAACAGATACGACTCGGCTTCGGTCTCCACCGTCCATTGGGTTTGCACCGTTTTCTCGGTCACAATGTCGCGCAAGTTGCTGTTGTTGATGCCGAGCAATTTGGCCACGCGTTTTTCGTAGCCGCCGCGATGGCCCGAATTCCAAAACGCATCCAATTGCAAAGCCGGATCCGGCGGGACGATCCGCGCATGCAGATAATCCATCCCTAGGCCCCTGTTGCGGCTGATTTCGGGATAGGCGTTGATAAAATTTTGCTTGTCGGCAATCAGGTCGGCATGGTCGAATGCCAACGCACCGCGTCCCGAAGTATCGTGCGAAATGCGGTACATCATCAACACATAGTCGTTGAAACTTTCGGCAAACCGCGCCATCAGGTGGTCCAAAATCCGGTTCCTGCGGTCGTAGAATTGGGTATTGGTTTCATAGAGCGAGGTTTCGTCCTCGGGAAACTGGCCCTGCATCAAAGTGCTTTCCAATTGGTCGGTGTACAAAAACGCCGAATAAAAATCGGTTCCCGAATCGGGGTCTTTCTCAATAAAGGCCGGAAAATAGGTACGGTCGATATCGCCCGTGTCGAACAGCGTCTTGGCGTGGTACAACTGGTTGAAAAAATCGGCGAGGATTTGCTCATAGAAATACAGGTAACCTTGCAGTTGTTTGACCTGTGCCTTCCGCTCGGGGCTTGCCTTATCGGAAAGGTCATTTTTGCCCAAGCCGTAATTGGCCGGGAATTCGTCCTGGATGCTGTAGTAGTTTTGCAGCGCATAATGACTGCCCGTACCGATTTCGAAATCCTGTTGGATTGCCTGTAATTTTCTTTGGCTGAACTGCATCTGGTGCATCATTACTTTTTGCGCCACGAGCATTTGCTGGGTTTCCGTGAGCAGGAACGGGATGTTTTTCTGGAACAACAGCAACTTGGAGCGGTCGGCATCGAAAACCGGCTTGACCTCACCCGAAAGCGGCAAAACCCAACTCTGATTGATGGCTCCGGTCAGCGGTTGGCCCAGATAATTGTAGGCGGTCATGAGCAGGTTTTTGACCGATTTGACTCCCGGGATTTCCATCAGGGCCGCGATGATGTCGGAGGCATGGATGGCCGACGGAAGTGTTGCTTTTTCGATTTCCCCGTCCTTGAGGAATCCGTTTTGCAATCGGGGTCCGGTAAAAATTTGATCGGAAGCAATTCCCTCGGCCACGAGTTGCGAAAGCGTATAAAAATTGATTTTCGGGCTGATGGTATTGTCGATCGTGATTTGAATCTGCGCCATCACCTCCACGACATCAAAACCAGTTTCGATCTCAATGTCGGCACAGACGGCCACGCGTACTTTTTCGATGACTTCCACGCACAGGTAATCTTCGGTCAGGTTGCGGTTCTGCTGCAGCGCAATCGACACGGCAGAGAACGTTTGCTCGATTTTGTCCTTTTTCTTTTCAAAGGCCGAAATCACTTCGCAAACCCTCTGCTCGTTGTCGAGATAAGCCAAGGCAATGTCGAGTTCGGCCGGATGGTCGCCGTAAATACGGAAACGCAACGAATCCTCGGGATGGCCATAGCGATTCACGACCAAATAAATAATGCCCGCCGTTTTCTGGATGCTTTCGATGGTAATTTCGGATGGGGTGTTCATTTTCTTGAAAAGTCCCGCATCGGGATGGTTCCAATTGGTGAACTGCGGCGCAATCCGGAGGTTGATCCAATGGTCCTGGTGCCAGAAAGGGAATTCGAGCAAAAGGGTATTGAGGTCGCCCAAAACCGGATCTTCCTCGAGTTCGATTTTTACCTTGGCCAATCCACGGATGCCCAACGGGTCGAGGATCTTGCCATTGCGGTCGGTATTGTCGAGGCTCAGTTTGTCTTCGAGTTTGTTGATGTAAAGCGTTGCTTCGCTCGGGTGCGGCAACAGATAGCCATCGGCATCGGTGGTTTTTTGGGTCGGCAGCAGCCACGCATTGGCCACACCGTTGCAGTCGATGAGCAGTTTCCTGTAATCGGTCACGGTGAGCGCCGCATTGGGGAAGATTTCCGCCGCGGTAAAAAAAGTGCGGTTGCGGATGGCATTTCCCTCATCGGCCAACAAATCCTTGATGTCAAAATCCGAACGATAACCCAGCTCGGTAATCGCATAGCACAACACCTCGAGGATCGTAATGCCCGGATCGTGCGCGTTGTAATCGGTCCAAAATTTCCGGCCGAGCTGTTCGATGTATTTCAGCCCTCGCTGCTGCAGGAAAGTGAAGTCCTGTGACGGCGGGAGCTTTCGGTCTCTGGGTATGAATAAGGCAGTTTGCATGGGTTTCGATTTATAATTCTTCTATGCGGTGCGAGGCGTCGGGGATGAACAGGGTGAAATCGGTCTGCGGGCTGATGCGGTCCAGGTTTTGGATCGCGCCGCCCACGATTTGGTTGTTCTCGTCCAAAAGAAACTGTTCGATCTTAAAATCGGTCAGGTAATCCACAAAACTTTGGTTGTCGATGAGCCTGATGATCGAGGAGAATTCAATTTCGTTGGCAAAATCGATTGCATTTTCCTCGTAAGCCCACGGACTCAAATAAGTGTTGATGAGCTCGATGAGCCTGAGCGTGTGCAATCTTTTGTCCATGCCGGGCTGCTCGTGGTATTTCACCTTGAAATGCACCCGCACGAGCTCGGGTTTGGGCGGCTTGACACAAATGCGTGCCTGCGGCGAGGCCACTTTGTGCAAATATTGCTTGATGCGCAGCATTTTGTCCAAACTCAACAAAGGCCGCCAACTGATGTTCGCCGCTTTCGAGGATTTCGCCACGGGAATCAACGTGACATATCCGGCCGCAACATTCGAAATCGTATGGTCGTAACGGTAATGGTTCAACGTCTTGACGCGGTAGACTTCGGGGAATTCCTCGAGGATCAGGTGTTCGTAGTCCCAGCTCGTGATTGCCCGGCTTTTGTGCCGCAACCTTTCGCTGGTCCGGCGGTACAGCAGCGCGTCCTGCTCAGCCTTTCGTCCATCGAATGAAGCGTACGGTTGCAGGAATTTCTTGACCCCGTCGATGGTCCTGTCGGATTTGCTGATGGTTTCCTTGGGCGTATTTTCGAGGAATTGGCCACCCGAATCGCGGTAATCGGTCAAAACGGCCTTGAGTGCCTGCACATGGATGCCCAGCAAACGGCTCAACGCCTGGACATTGGAAACCGAAATGCGCAACCAAAACAAGCCTGCAGGCAATTTGGTATTTTGGAAATTGAACTCTGGAACCGAAAGACTGACCAATCCCGAACGCGTAAGCGAAGCGGTTTCATCGCCCAGGGCAGAATGCTCCAACGCCTCCCAATTGTTGTTGCTCAGGTAGTGCCAGGAAACATTTGCCGGTTCCATCTGCGGGTTGGCCGTGCCTTCTTCGAGTTGGATCAGGAAACTGAGTCCGTCTTTGGGCATCGCCTTTTCAAAACCCAGGTAAATTGATCCGCGTTGGGATTGGTTGGGTGAAAAACGCAACAGGCCATTCAACTTGAAAAAGCCAAAAGCAAGTGCGTGGTACAAATCGACGCGGTTGTCTGTTTTGGGATCGGACAGGTCAATGGTCTCGCGTACCGAATAATCAAAAGAAAACGCATTGGCCCTGGGTTTATAGGGCAGAACTGGCGAGGGTTTGCCGCTCTGGATAATATAGTTTTGGAGATAGGTTTCGCCTTCATAGCGCGGACTGTCCAATACAATCCGGAAGCTTCCATTGGGCAGGCCGTCCTTTTTGGCCGTCTCCTCGAACGCATACCCGTCAAGCGGATAGGCATTGGGAACCTTCGGGAGGTCATTGGCAAAATGTTTCCATTGGCCGTTTTCCAGACGCGCGACTTTGACGCGAGAATTGATCCAGCCCGCACTTTTCCCCGAACTCGGCTCAGGCGGCAAGGCCAAGGTGGCCACCGCATTTTTTTTCATGAAAAACTCGTTCGAATGCAACGTGAGCCCATTGCCGTTTTTGGGAAGCTCGCCAAACGGATAAAAAGGCTTGTCGAAATCGATGCTGCCAAAATCAGACTCGAGTACAAAGGATTTGAACTGCGTCACTTCGATGATAAGGTCCAAGTGTGCAATGGACGGGATGGATTGATTCGGGACAATCTTGAGCACCGGGAAACGGGTTTGCACCAAAAACTCCGGATGCAATTTCGGATCGAAAGGAATGATTTTTTTCTGCTTGGCCGGAACCGTCAATTCGATAAATTTTTTGCCTTCGACCGTAACGTCTTCTTTTTGGGTGACCCGGAGTATTTTTTCTTCTCCGGTCAGGTAAAACTCAAAATCCTTGGCTTGGTGGTTGGTTTCATTGATGCGGAGCTTGATGGTCCTTTTTCCGCTTTGCAGATACAGCAGCGGACTGGCAACCATCAGCGCTTCCTTATAGCTTGCCTTATCCGATGCAAAAGCATCGAAGCCCTTGCCTTTGGCGTTGAGCGGCAGCAAATCGGTTTTGTAGCGCTGCCCCGAGGAATGAACGCTCAGCAACGATGCAAGCTGGATGCCATTGATGGTCTGGTCGGCGGTCGAGGCATAAAATTTGTCCCGCCCATCGGTATTTTTTCCTGCCGGAAATACCGTCCCTTTTGGGACCAGCAAAGGCTTTGCGCCAAAGGGCTCGACGACCAAATGCACAAAATCGGGCCGCGCCTTTTGGTTTTGCATCCGCAGCACATCTTTGTAGTAAAAATCGAGGTGCTTTTTGGTGAATCCGTTGAAGCTGTCCTTGGCGTGCCGCAGCAATTTGAGGAAAGTCAAAAACAACGTATAATGTGGGCCATGTGCCGCATATTGGTTGAGCTGATAATCGACTGCGCATTGCGAAAAATTCTTCCACGACAGCAACAAGCCCAACAATTGCTGGAACAACCGACCAAATTCGGGACTTTTCAAAAAGGCTTCCATATCGGTTACCGAATCGATCATCTCGAATATTCTCTGGAGCCGTTCCCCAATCAGGTAGGCAGTAGCGCGCAGGTTTTCTTTTTGTGAAATCGCGTCGTCCAATTGGTTGGTCTTCCCGAGCAGGCGGTTGAATTCCCGATGGATTTTTTGGAAATAATCCAATAGTGCTTCCTTTTGGACGGCCAAGTCGGCATAGGTCAGGATCACAAGTTTTTGCCTTTCGAAATCCTGCTGCATCAGCTCGACATTCCAGCCGGTGATGGCAATCAGGATGGCGGTCGATTCCTTGCCAAAAAACTCGGCCCAGTCGCCTTCGACGATATCCGACGGGTTGTAGAATTTTACCTGCGCGGCAAGTTTCTGCACAAACCGGATGAAATCCTGCTCGTTTCTTTCGTCCAAAAGGAAGAAGTCGGGTTGCAGCGCCTGGACATTCCTGTCGCCTTGCGCGGTTCCCATTCCTTCGTGTACCGATAATGTGCCGTTGCAGTTCGCCATGGTCTTATTGTTTTACAAATGTGCCTTCCTCGAGGTAATACGGGAATACAAAATTCTTTCTCGAATTGGTGGTCCTGATCCGATAGGTGATCTCGATGTTGATGAGCCCGTCGAGTGTATTTTCGGTATGGAATTCCACGTTGAGTAAATCGATGCGCGGCTCATACAGCAAAATCGCATGCTCGATGAGCCCTTTGATTTTGGTCAAAAAGGTCGTCGTGATGTTTTCGTAAAGCATCGCCGAGAGGTCGCAGCCAAAATCGGAACGCAGTATCCTTTCCTTGGGCAGGGTCGAAAACAAAATGTGCAGGCTTTGGTGCACGTCTTCTTCACCCGAAACCGTCCTGACCCCGGCCGACTGGCTGCTGAATGCGGGCGGAAAAGCCCAACCCGTCCCTAAAAATGAAGGTTCTTCTTTCATGTCTTTTGATTGTTAACCGCCAATGTTTACCGTCGGAAACCCCGCAACTACGCTGCCACCGTGGGCAGTCGTATCGCCCATCCTGACAGCCGGTTGGCCACCGATCATCACCGAGGCCGAACCTTTGATCAGGGCATCGGGCGGGCCCACACAGACGCAACTGTTGCCCACGGTCGCCGCAGGCAAGCTGCCGATGAACACCGAAGTGTTGCCTCCGGGCAGGATCGGACCGCCGCCGTGCGGTTTCGGATCGCTGAGCGGACAACTGTGCATGTCGGTAATTCTGGCTGCTGCTCCCATTTTAATTGAGGTTGATCATGGCGCCTTTGAAATCCATCTTCGTGTCTGAGGTCATGGCCACTTGCCTGCCTTTGATGTTGACATTTCCAATGGCGTTCAAATTCAAATCCTTGTTGGTTTCTATGGTGATTCCCTGGTCGTTCAGGATGATTTTATTGCTGTTTTCGTCTTCGATCGTGATGCCTTTGAGTTCGTCGCTGATGGTGAGTTTGTTGCCTTTTTTGGTGCTCATTTCGATGCTTTTCTTTTCGTCGTCCATGACCAGACGCGTACCCTGTTTGGTCACGAACCCCTTGAGGTAATTTTCTTTCTGGATCGGAAACGGCATCGGTTGCGCGCTGCTGTAGAGACTGCCCAGGACGACCGGTGTGTCGGGATTGTTGCCGA
Source organism: Flavobacterium sp. (assembly GCF_047602195.1). Classification (GTDB taxonomy): domain Bacteria; phylum Bacteroidota; class Bacteroidia; order Flavobacteriales; family Flavobacteriaceae; genus Flavobacterium. The sequence continues at coordinate 426,954 of NZ_JASGHW010000004.1, read as the reverse complement.
TGCAGCCCAGGATCACCTCATCGCCCACATCGGGAATGAAATAACTGCCCATCTCTTTGGAGGCATTGACGTTGGCCAACCTGGCCCAGACGCCTTCCCCGCTTTCGCTGAGCGAAGTGATCTTGACCCGGATGCGGAAATGGTGGTCGGGATCTTCCTCGATTTGGAGCACCTTGCCGATCTGCAACCCGTTGACGGTATTCGATTGCCCAATCTGCGCCTGGCTGTTGTTTTGTCCCGCCGCGGTCTGTTCGGTAAATGACTTCTCGCTTTCGAGCCCATAGGCGTATTCGGTTTTCCAGCAGCCATTTTCGATGGTGTGCACTTCTTGGGTAATCAGCAAAACCTTTCCGTCGATCTCGGGATTGACTTTGGCAAAACTGAGGTAATGCCCGACCTGGGTCTCGAGGTTGCCAAAAGTCATTACTTTGCCATATACGGCGGCGATGTTGCTCTTGGTCAGGACGGCCTGGGCGATGCGGTCGAGGGTCGATTTTTGCAACCTGGTCTGTCCAACGCGGATGGTTTCCGGGTTCTCATCGGTGGCTTGCTCGGCAGAGGTACGGCTCACGGCTTGTGCCTCGATGTCCCAACTTTCGATGACCACCGAGGATTTCTGTTTCTGGGCGTCTACTTTCCCTGAAAACGAAAAAACATTGATGCCGTTTTCGGCGAGGTAGGAAACCGGTTTGTCGCCGTCTGGAACCAAAATATCGATGCCCGTAAATTCGCCATTTCGCAAGGCAACCGGCATCCCGATTGAATCCAGAAATCCTACGAGGTAATCCCACGGAACGGTCGCGTTGTTGTGCGTGATTTTTTCCTTGCCCCAGTCTTTGCCTTTGAGGCTGTCGCTGACTTTTAATTTATCCTGTACAAAGGCATTCATTCGTCCTTCAAAATCGAGGGTGTTGTTTTCGGGTTCGTTGGACGGCTGGGTCAGCTTGAACGCGGCATCCTTGCATTCGATTTTTACGGTGATCTGCGTCGCATCGGTTTGTTTTTCAAACGATTTGACGATGCCTTTGAAAAGTGTCCTGGTTTCTTGGCCTAAATCTACCTGTACTTCGATAGCAATGGGTTTGTCCTGTGGCTTGCGGTTCAGGACATCGAGCGGCAATTGGCCCGGATTGTCGGTGGTTTCATTGGCCGCAATAAAAGTGAACTTGGCAAAAGCGATCTTGTTGAGTTCGAACTGGACGACCGCCTCCTTGAGCAGACTGTCCAAACCAGTAGCATTCCCCCCAACCAGGAACTGAAGCTTGAGCAGCGTCTGTGACGGATAGTAAGGTTGTACGGCCATGGTTTTCTATTTTATGGGTTGGAATTGCAGCGAATCCCCGGTATTTAATTTCCGAAAAGTCAACAGCTTGTTGTTCTTGGCCACATCGATGTAGTAACCGTTGCTTTGGTAAATCGATTCGGCCATCAGCGGCAGTTTATCGTTCATTTCCACGACACGCTGGTGCGTCAAATCGGGTGAGCTTTTGTTTTCGCGGGCCACCATGACTTTGTAGTCGACGGTGCCCTTGAACAGGCATTTCACCTTCGCGCGCACCGGACGGCCATCCTTGCGGAAAAGCGTGTATTCGATGTCCATGCTCTTGAGCCGGCACGACAAACTGTACCCGCCCCAAAGCAAGCGCAAAAAAGCCGTTTGGTGCGTGTCGCCGTTGTAGCCCATGAGCAGGTTCTTGAACGCCTCGACTTCTTTCTCTACCGTGGCCGCTTCGCCGAATGGATCGACAATCGCGGGCTGGAGCGCATTGACCACATCGCCCTTGAGGTCCTCGAATGTGGGCGTGCCCTTACCGCTTTTGATTTTTCCTGGCGCCACAACACCGGAACTGTCAAACAAGAAATCGAAAGTAACTTCCTCGCCTTCGATCTTGTTGAATTTGAGGTCGCTTCCCGTGGTGCCCATCGCTTGTCCCTCGCAAAAAACCACGTTGTGCTTCATCGTGTATTTCTCGGGATTGAGCTGGACGAAAATGGTTTGCTGTGGCGGCTCGACATAATCTTTGGTCGGGAAGACCTCGATGCGCATTTTGTCGATGATGCCCAATAGTCCTTTGATCATCTTTCGGCTTTTTCTTTGATTTTTTCCAATACTTTCTGCAGGCATTCGCGTACGATTTCCGACTTGAATTCCTGTATCTTGGCCGCATTGGCCTTTTGGATCGGGTGCGACTGGTCGCCAGGTGTTTCGGCAATGTTGACCTTGATGCGCAGTTCTTTGATTTCGATGGCCATACTATTAGAAGCTTGGGATTGGAATTTCCTTGAAGAAATTGTACTTGAGCGTTATGGTTTCGATGACCATCTTGCTTTCCTCTGCATTGAAATCGCTGCATTCGTAACTGAGCGGGATGGCGTGTGAAACATACCAGGCTTTGACCGGATTTCCGTTTTCGTTGAGCAACGACACCACGAGGTTGGCCGGATGGAACACAAAGTTTTCCAATGCCTGGGCACACCACATCGACAGGCTCGACAGATCGGTGGTCAGTCCCCTTTTGAGCACCAGATCCTGGTAGCCCGACCGAACCGGAAAAGAATGCTTGAACCGGTTTTGTCCGCCTTCGGCATAGGTCTCCATTTCCATCGTCGCCTTGAGTCCGCTGACGCTTTGAAACCGGGTATCCACCAGGGAAAGCTGCGGCATTAGTTCAAAGACGACCGAAAAATGGAAGCCGACCATCGGATTCGTCGCCATGGTTTACGATTTGTATTCGAGCGTAAATCCGTGGTTGGCCACTTCGACCGTATCGATGGCCGCCTCGTTGGCATCGGCCTTGAGATCGGTACACTTGAGCGATACGATGAAACAATCCTTTACGGTCCACACTACTCGTGGTTCCTGGTTTTCATCGAGCAGCGAAATGGTGATGGTTCTTTTGGTGACGGTATTTTGCGCCACGGTGTTGTACCATTCGTAGAACTCATTGTCGCCCAGGAAAACACCCCTTTTCAAAGTAATGTTGTTGAGTTTTTGCAGGCCGGGCATGCGTTCCTTGAAGAAGGACGGGCTGGAACCGACGCGGTGTTCGATCACATCCATCTCTTTGTTGAGCCCGGATACTTCCGTAAAGGCTATTTTGCTTCCGCCCCAGTCAACGCTGAAGTGGAACTTCGGTAGTGGAAAATCAATATTTGGCATGTCTTTATCTTTTAAGGTTTAATGAATAAGGGTTAGGATCTTTGCTGGGTTTGCTTGAATTCGAGGATGATGAACTCCGCCGGACGCGATGGCGCATAACCAATTTTGACGATCATTTTTCCGTCGAGAACATCCTGCGAACTCATCGTTTCGTTGAGCCCGACCTGCACAAAAAAGGCGTGTTCGGGTTTGCTTCCGGCCAAGGCGCCGCTGTTCCAGAGCGTGGTCAGGAAATTGTCGATCATGCCTTTGACACTGATCCAGGTTTGGGACACATTCGGCTCGAAAACATATTGCATACAGGCTTTTTTAGTCGATTCCTCGATCATGTTGGCCAATCTTCTTACGTTGACGTAACGCCAGTCGGTACTGTTGCCGGCCAACGTACGGCCACCCCAAACCATGAAACCCTTTCCTGCGAATTTGCGCAGCGCATTGATCGATTTTCCCGTGTCGCTCACATTCATGTCTTCCTGGTCGCTGTCGTTGATGTCGGCGGTGAGCCCGATGATGCCGATGATGCCTTTGTTGGCCGGCGAAATCCAAACCCCACGCGTATTGTCGGTTTGTGCATAAATGCCCGCCATGGCTCCCGAAGGCGGCAATGTATTCATGGTCTGTGACAACTTGGCCACGATGGCTTCGTAAAGCGGCATGCGTGATATGAGGTTGCTTTCCTCGAACAGCATCAAATCGTTGAGCGCATTGACCGCGCCATCCATCGCATTGATGACCGAGGCGTGCAGTTTTTGGACCGCCAATTGGATCTTGCTGAAATCGGGCACCTGGTAAGGAACTCCCGGAGCATCGGGTGTAATGATACTACTGATGTTGTCGGTATAGGGATTGGGCACCGATTCAACATAAGTGGAAAGTGTGCCCCAGGTCGCCGTGAACAAGTTGTCTGCCGGTAAATCGTTGAGCGGATCCACCACATCAGAATCATCGCCCTTGCGGAGTATCTCATACGCTTTTTTGAAATCGACGAGCGACTGTGCGTATTTCTTGAGTACGTTTGAAACCAATTCTTTCGAATAATCGGAAAATCGGACGCTGTTGAAGGCATCCGGCTTGCCCAACACCTTGAGCAAAGTCCAATGCTTGTCGATGGCGGCTTTGAGTTTGTTGTGCGTGTCGATCGGCACCGCGATGGTCTTCGCCGAAGCGGCTCCATCCCAGGCATCGGCCAGTGTTTTGTTGTTGGCCGCCACTTTTTCGAAATCCTCGATGGCCGTTTTCAAAGGAATGTCGGTCGCATAAATCGCCTTGAAATTGACCTTCCCGGCCGCGGTGCCGTTGATGTCGCTGAAGCGGAATTGGTACGGAAAACTGCTCTGCAGGTACGGATAATAAGCCGCACCGTATTTGAGGTTCATGTTGCTCACCTTATCGCGGAACGAGGCACTGTCGTCAAAAATACTGCCTTCCTGCTTGACATCGAGGATCGCAAAACGGTCCATGAGGTCGCCGCACTGCTTGAGCGCATCTTGCTGTACCAGGCCCAGCAGGTTGGCCGGCAGGTTGATTGCGTCGGGGAAAAGCAGCAAAGTGGGTTCGTCAAATTTGCGCAGCTTGGTCAAACCGGCGAGGAAGGGTCCTTGGTCGTCGATACTGCCGCCGTAGTTCCCGATGGAAACAATGTAGCAAATCCCGCCGCCGTTGGCATAAAAAAGCCGCATGCTGTTGTAGAGCTTGAACTGGCTTTCACCCACACTGCTCGTATCGAGCGGCATGTTGTTCCCATCGAGGTTTACCGTAATGGAAGCAGGAGCGGGCGCGCCGCCAAAAACCTGTTCAAACTGCAGAAACGAAGTGATTCGCGTAGGCACATCGGGGCCTTTCTGGGTGAAGCCCACAAATGCGGGTATGGCTGTCGCGACTGGCGCCACTGAGGGAGGAAATGCATCAATCTCATTGATATATACCCCGGGTGTTTTTAGAGAACTTACATTCATGACATTTTCTATTTATTGTTGATACTGTTTTATGATTCGTTGGCTTCAAACTCCTGCGTTTCAATAATCCCGACCGGATCGTTGGGATTGTTTTCCCACAACTTGATCGTGCCTTTGCGGATGATTTTCTCGGCCACGGTAACATTGCCCTGAACCAGATACAACCGCATCTTGTAAAGCATTGACGGCATGTAACGCGATCCCAAACAGGACCACATCTGGTTGAGCTGGTCCATACCGAGGCTGACCGGCTCGATCGTGATCCTCGAATAGTGTTGCTGCTGCGCCTCGGTTTTGGCCAAGAAGGCAGGATATTCGATAAGCTCGCTGTTGTTGTCTTTGTAGTAAAAGGAATTGTTTTGTTGGAAGTAACCGATGATGCTCTTGAGTTTTTCCAAGCCTTCCAGGTATTTCGATAAATCCTTGTTGTAGGAACTGAACAGCAGCGAAATGATCAAATGCTGCGTCGGATGCCGGTGCCGCATGATCTCGGTCTCGGTGCGCGTTTCCCTGAGGTAAACCGATTGGTTCTTGAGCGTGCGGTCTTCCTCGATATTGACCACCGACATCACGATGGCCGTTTTAGACTCCACAAACTCATCCCCATCATTGAGCATCGCAATATTGGCGATGTTGATCAGGTTATTGGCCGGGTCGGCCAATTGGGCCAGTTTTTCGATAAGGATCTTGAGGTTCATGTTCGGCTGGTTTTAAGGCAGGGAATCGCAAACCCAAAGCAACTAAAACAAAACCAGTATTTTACAAGGCAATACCCCTGTTTTGAAAGGGCGAATTTCCGGTTTCGGAAAGGGGAAAAATCCCGTTTCGCCACGCAGATTTGCGCTGTCGCAGATTTGCGCTATATTTGCAGCCGAAAGGTCCCGTAGTTCAACGGATAGAATAGAAGTTTCCTAAACTTTAGATCCAAGTTCGATTCTTGGCGGGACTACAAAGCTGTCGTTGGACAGCTTTTTTTATTACTAAACTTTAAATCCAAGTTCTCCCGAAGCGTCGGTCCCGAAATGTCGGGAGGCGGGACTACAAAAGCTGTCATCGGGCAGCTTTATTTTTTATTATTGGTTTGGGCGTGTCGGCGGATTTACATTTATCCTACCAATGAAATCCTGTGCCGCCGTCAGGCTGTCCGCTAAATCTTTTGTTCCGCAAGCGCCACAAAAGGATACCGCTTCCATCCTTCACGCAAGTCCATTCACCATTCATAATTAATTGTTGATCTTCTCGGTCAAATATTTCCAGTACCGTTTCGGCACATGGCGGATGTGCAGCTTCATGTTCTTTCGCGCCGGGATGTTGGTGCTCTTGAAATAATCGTTCCACAACAGGCCGTACAATTGTTCCTTGTCGTGCAGCAAATCCTGTGGCAAATAGGTATTGGTTTTGAGTTCGGGGGCCTGCTCGAGCGTAATTTCCTCGACCTTGTCCAAATCGTAATACAAACCGTACCGCCGTTTGACATCATAGATGATCCAACGCTGGTCGGCGTAGCGGTCCTTGAAGAATTGGGCAATGAGCGGCAGCACGTTGAAATCGGGCTCGATCGGCGCGTAGAAAATCCCGTCTGCGGTTTCTTGGAAACGGATAAAGGCTTTCATGCGGTGGCGTTCGCGGCTTACGCTGCGTTCCATCTGCGTCACGGCAATCACGGCCGGGTGCCCGAAATTCTGTTCGGCGCCTTGGGGATGGTCGAAAATATAGCACGCAAAATCGAACAACTGCTGGAACGTTTGGGCGTCTTCCGATAAAAAAGCCTTGTAGAACCGCAGCAGCCAGTCGTTTCCGATTTTCTTCTTCAAACCTTCCCAGACGCGTTTGGCTTTGGTTTCGTCGCTGACGATTTCCAAGACTTCGTCGATCAGCACCGGTTCGAAATGTTGCTGCGCGACGAGTTTGACCACTTTCGGTTTGCGTTCATAAAACTCAAACACCGCTGTCAATAAACCTTCTAACGAGTTGTCGAACACATAAATCACCATCAGAAAAGCGTCAACTGGTTTTGTGGAATTTTCAAATATTTGGAATTCGTTTCAGAAAGGATCAAACCCTTGACGTGCATCGCATCGGGTGCATTGAGTTGGTAGATACTGTCGGCACACCGGATAAAATGTTTGGCGCGGTTGTACGCAATCCCGATTTGCCTGAGTTGGTCCGAACGCAAGCGGCCAAACTTTCTGGCCATCACAATTTTCTTGGCCGAGCCCACGCCAATGCCCGGCACGCGCAAGATCATGCGGTAATCGGCGGTGTTGATGTCGATCGGGAACTGGTCCATGTGGCGCAACGCCCAAGACAACTTGGGATCGATATCGACATCAAGGTGCGGGTTTTGTGCATTGAGGATCTCGTGCACCTCGAAGCCGTAGAAGCGCATGAGCCAATCGGTCTGGTACAAACGGTTTTCGCGCAACAGCGGCGGCTGGCTGCCGATGATGGGCATGCGGTCGTCATACGAAATCGGGATGTAACCCGAATAATAGACGCGTTTGAGGTCGTAATCTTTGTAATATTGATTGGCGCTGTACATGATTTCCATGTCGGTTTCGGGCGTGGCCCCGACGACCATCTGCGTACTCTGGCCGGCCGGAACGAATTTGGGAACGTGCTTGATGATTTTCTTCTCATCGGCCAATGCCGTAATACTGTCCTTGATGAAACCCAATGGCTTCTTGACTTCTTCGTGCGACTTGTCGGGGGCGAGCAATTTGAGCCCGGCTTCGGTCGGCATTTCGAGGTTGATGCTCATGCGGTCGGCATACAGACCCGCTTCGGTGAGCAGCTCCTGGCTCGCGCCCGGAATCGTCTTGAGGTGGATGTAACCGTTGAAGCGGTGGTCGATTCGCAATTTCTTGACGATGCGTACGAGCCGTTCCATCGTGTAATCGGCGTCCTTGAAAATCCCCGAGCTCAGGAACAATCCTTCGATGTAATTGCGGCGGTAGAAATTCATCGTGAGTTCGACGACTTCATCGACGGTAAAGGCCGCGCGTTTGACATCGTTGCTTTTGCGCGAGACACAAAACGCACAATCGAAAATACAGTGGTTGGTGAGCAAAATTTTGAGCAAGGATACACAGCGTCCATCCTCGGTATAGGTGTGGCAAATCCCCGAGCCGTTGGCGTCGCCCAAACCCTTGTTGGTGTTTTTGCGGTTGGAGCCGCTCGAGGAGCACGAAACATCATATTTGGCGGCGTCTGCAAGGATTTGCAGTTTTTCGCGGATTCTGTCAGACATGGGGAAAATGGATTTTAACCGTGGATTTTAAAGGTAGGCAATCGGTGATGGAAAGCGGTTTGAACAGTCGTTAAAGTTCTTTCAAAAATTGTGAAAGATTCAAATCAAGATGCTATTTAAAATTTGGCACGTGCGCAGCAAACTGGCGCAGCAATCTTTGTCGCATTGAGTCTTTGCAACATTAAATAACTATATTTGAAACCTGTAACATTTTTCTAACCCAAAAGACAAATTCCTCAAACTTAAATTATGACAATAAACCGCAAACCGTTGCAAATTTCTCTGCTTGCAGCGTCAGTCCTTTTGCTGCATTCTTGCAACAAATCGGAACAAAACCAAGAGCCGCTCGTATCGGGCATCATCAAGAAAAACATGGACACGCTCGTCAAACCGGGTGATAATTTCGAAGCCTACGTCAACGGAACCTGGCTCAAGAACACCAAAATCCCAGCCGACAAATCTTCTTACGGCGCCTTCGATTTCATCTACGACAAATCGCAGGAAGACGTAAAAGCCATCATCGAGGCCGCCGCGAAAAGTAAAGCCGCAGAAGGTTCGAACGAGCAAAAAATCGGGGATTTCTACGATTCGTACATGAACCAGAAAGACCGCGATGCTAAAGGAGTTTCGCCTTTGCAGCCCACTTTCAAGGCCATCGATGCCATTGCCAATTACAGCGATTTGGCGGCGTTCTTCGGACAGGCCAACCGCGAGGGCAATATGTCGCCTTTCGGGGTCAGCGTGCAGCAGGATTTCAAGACACCGACCCAGTCGATCCTGATGACCTGGCAAGGCGGTATCGGGCTTCCTGAGAAAGAATATTATACTTTGCAGGATGCCAAGTCGAAAGAAATCCGTGATTTGTATGTGAAGCACATCCAGAACATGCTGACCTTGGGCGGTATTGCCGATCCGGCCGGAAGTGCGGCCAAAATCATGGCACTCGAAACACAGATGGCAAGCGCGCACATGAAAAAAGAAGACACGCGCAACACCGCGGCTTTGTACAACAAATACGCCACGGCCGATCTCAAGCAACTCATGCCCGATTTCGATTGGACCGCCTACATGACCAAGGCCGGAATCCAAAACGAGAAAAACATCGTGGTATCGCAGATTGCGTACACCAAGGCACTCAACAACATCATCAAGAACACGCCGCTCGAGGTGTGGAAAACCTACCTCAAATGGAGCGCGATCCACGGGTCGGCGACTTCATTGACGAGCGCAATCGACAAGGAAAATTTTGCCTTCTTCGGCAAAACGATCTATGGCACCCAGGAACAACGTCCGCAATGGCGTCGTGCGGTGGAAGTGGTCAACAGCAACCTCGGCGAGATCGTCGGCAAGGAATATGTCGCCAAGCATTTCCCGCCGGAAGCCAAGGAGCGCATGACCCAAATGGTTAAAAATTTACTCAAAGCCTACGAGGAAAGCATCAAGACTTTGGACTGGATGAGCCCGGAAACCAAAAAACAGGCGCTTGAAAAAATCAAGAAATTCAACCCGAAGATCGGTTACCCGAACAAATGGCGCGATTATTCTTCGCTCAAGATCGCCAAGAACGATCTGTACGGCAACATGGAACGCGCGACCGAATTCGAATACCAGCGCAACCTCAACAAACTGGGCAAGCCCGTCGACAAGGACGAATGGGGCATGAACCCACAGACGGTCAATGCATATTACAACTCCAGCCTGAACGAGATTGTATTCCCGGCCGCGATCCTGCAACCACCTTTCTTTGACCTCAAGGCAGACGACGCGGTGAATTATGGTGGAATCGGTGCGGTGATCGGGCACGAAATCGGGCACGGCTTCGACGACCAGGGTGCGACTTTCGACGGCGACGGCGTAATGCGCGACTGGTGGACGCCGAAAGATTTGGAGACCTTCAAACAACGTACGGCCGCTTTGGTCGAGCAGTACAACAGCTTCAAGGTGTTTCCCGATTTGAATGTCAACGGACAGTTTACCTTGGGTGAAAACATCGGCGATTTGGGCGGACTCAGCATCGCGATGAAAGCCTACAAGATGAGCCTGGGTGGAAAGAAATCGAATGTGATGGACGGCTTTACCGGGGAACAACGCGTGTTGCTCGGCTGGGCACAGGTTTGGCTCAACAAGGACCGCGAGGAATCTTTGCGCAACCAGGTCGCTTCGGATCCGCATTCGCCATCGAAATTCCGCATCAACGGTACCATCCGCAACGTGCCGGAATTCTACGAAGTCTTTAACGTCAAACCTGGTGATTCGTTGTACCTCGCACCGGACAAGCGCGTGAAGATTTGGTAAAATTGTTTAATCGGTGAAGCGTTTAACCGTTTAATCGATTCTGTATAGGCCGCGAATTCACGAATGAAATCAATTCGTGAATTCGCGGCTTTTTTTATCCGTAATACTGGATGAAATTGATCGTAGTCAGGATGGTGTTGACGACGATGCTGACGATCAACATATTGAAAATCGTTTTGGGTTTCTGTTGTGACAACACTGATCCGTTGAAGGTCATCGCGCTGCCCACGACGAGGAACAATTGGAACATCTGTCCCAGGCTGGTTCCGTTTTGCAGTACGGCCATCGCCGCAATGCCTCCCAAACAACTAGAAGCCAATATCCCGAGGGTGATGCTTCCGAAAAATCCGTGTTCAAATCGACTGTAAATTCTGCTGTAAGTGCTCATGACGTTGTTGTTTTAAGTTGCTCTTTTAATCTGAAGTAAAATTACAACCGTCAGCAGTGGTCAATTTATGACTTGAATCATAAGGTTAGGGATTTTCAGATCAACCGATTTTCAGACGCGCTGCGCTTTCGGATTTTGAGATGGCAATTCCATCCGAAAATCTGAAGATCCGACAATCTAATCTATCTGTAAATTTTATGGTGGTCGATGGTCAGGCAACCTTTTTTTTCGAGGGCCTTGATGGTACGGATGACCGTTTCGACGCGCAATCCGGTCAAATCGGCGAGTTGTTGGCGCGTGAGCGTGACTTCGTATTTTTGATCGGCTTTGCATTTGCCGACTTCCACTTTCAAGAAATCGATCAAGGCCAACAAGCGGTGCTCGGGGTCTTGCGAAGCGATTTCGGAAGCGATGATTGCCTTGTAATACAAGCGGTCGGCCATGCGCTGGCACAATGCAATTGCGGTTTCGGGATGTTGGTGGAGCATGTCGAAAAATGCCGTCTTGGGCAAAACGTAAACCGTCGCGTCGGTCATGGTTTCTGCCGAAGCCGGGTAGCTGCGGTGGTTGAGCAGCGTCGATTCGCCAAAACTGTCGCCCTGGGTGAACATGCCCTGGATGAATTCCTTGCCTTCGTCGTTGAAGTTATTGGTCTTGACCTCGCCGCTTTCGACCTGGAAATAATAACGCGCGGACTGGCCTTCGCTGAAAAGCACGGTTCCTTTTTTATACGTTTTGAGTTGGGCGCCAAACTGCAACAATATTTCGGTCGCGATCATCTTGAGGGCTTTTGAATCCTTCCAAAAATAACAAATCGGTTCGATAAAGCTGTAAACTTTAAGCCATTATCTATAAACGCGATTTCGTAAATTAGTCCATCGAAAGCAATACCAGGACGATGACCGATATTTTCAAAACCATAGTCGATGCCTTAGTGCGCGAAGGTTTCCACAACCTGACCGAAAAGAAGGAGCAGCAGGGCCGGCCGCTCGACTTCAGCATTACGCCTTATTCGCTCAACAGCAAGCTCAGTTTCAAGTTTGACAACCTCGAGCATTTCATCGGCTTTCTGCAAATGCACCAAATCGCAGGACTTGACGACAAGACTGCCGCGTTGCAGGCCACGCTCAACGAACTCAACCTCGACCCAAACCAGTTTTTCTATGTGAACTTCTTCGAAAAGGGCAAAGAACTCGAGATGTAAACCGAATAAAACCGTATCTTTCGGGTTTACTTCTGGACCATGAAAAAGTTATTGTACCTGTTCGTTGCGTTATTTTTGCTGGCTTGCAGCGATGACGACCGGCAGCCCGCGACCGGTGAAACTCCTTCCGAAACAGCACAGGAATTGCCCGTGATCACACTCGAATTCCCTTTGGCCGAATGGAACAAACTGCTCGCCAATTACGACCTCAACCCCAAGAATGAGAAGAAGGTCGTCTCGCATTTCACCTATACCTTCCAGGAACAAACGGTACAACTCGACAGCATCGGGCTTAAATTAAAGGGCAATACCAGCCGCAGGCGTCCCGAAACGTATGTCTCCGGCCCCACGCACCAAACCCCGAATACCCAGTGGAACCATTGCCATTTCAACCTCGATTTCTCAAAGAACCGCGACGACCAGCGTTTTGAGGGCGTCAACAAATTGAGCCTCAAATGGTGCAAGGACGACCCGACCTATGTACGCGAAATGTATTGTTATGATTTGTTCGAACGTTATGGCGTATGGACCGCCCCAAAAGCGCGGTATTGCCGGCTTAAGATCCATGTGGCGGGTGATCCGGAGCCTGCCTATTACGGCGTCTACCTGATGATCGAAAGCGTCGATGAGGATTTCATCGCCAAGCGCCAGGCCAACTGGACGGGCAGCCAAGGTTTCCTGTGGAAGGGCGGCTATGGTTCAGATGGGCTCAACGCCAATTTGGTACAGACCACGAGCATGGGTGTCGAGGACGTGACGCTGAGTGCGGCCACCTCGACCTATTATGCCTACGATTTGAAGACACGCGAGGACGAACTCGCATCGGCCAAGACCGAACTCATGCAATTCATCACCGACCTCAACACCAAAACGGGCGACGATTTCAAGACCTGGATTGCCCAGAAAATGGATATCCAGTTGTTTCTTAAAACCTATGCGGTCAATGTGGTCGTGGGCATGTGGGATGATTATTGGGTCAACGCCAACAACTTCTATTTTTACTTTGCCGGAAACGGGAAAGCCTATTTTATCCCGTACGACTACGACAATACGCTCGGCACTTCTTCGTTGCTGGCCAATTCGGGGACGCAGAATCCTTTGGTCTGGGGACCGTCTGGCAACCGTCCGCTCATGACCAAGATCCTTGCAATCCCGGAATACCGCGACCTGTATAAAAGTTACATTTCAGCACTCTTGGCCAGCGACAACTTGTTTGCTTTCAACGGAAGTTACGCCAGGATTCGCGCGTGGCAGCAGCTCTTGAAACCGTACGTCGACAACGATACCGGCGAGGACTACATGATCTACGACCAGCCTGCCGAATGGGGCAACCAATCCAACTACCGCTTGCTGAGCGGGGACAACGCAGGCGGAACCAATGGACCGGCGAATTGGTTCAAGACGCGCGCGAACAACATCCCGTGGTAACAGGCTACGGTTCAACCCCTGAAAAAGCACTTCCAAACAGCAATTCCTGGCTTTCATCGCATTTAAGATTTCAAGGAAAGGTCCGCCTTTTATATTTGCGCAAAAGATTCGAAAAATGAAAACCGTAACCAAACGACTGATCCTGATTCCCTGCGGTACCGAAATCCTGCAGAAAGCCATTGCGGGCGATGGGCCATTATCTGAAGAACTGGGTGTTGCGATCGCCGACCAGTGGACCCAGTTCGGCGTCCCGGCTTTGCAATATTCGCTCGATAAATTGTCAGGGGGCGAAACAGAACAGGATTGGTGGACGTATTTCCCGATCCACAAAAACGACCAGACCCTGATCGGCAGCGGGGGCTACAAAGGCAAACCCGTCGACGGAATGGTTGAAATCGGCTATGAGATCGCCCCGGATTATCGCGACAAGGGACTGGCTACCGAAATGGCCAAGGGGTTGATCCAAAATGCCTTTGCGCATCCCGAGGTGACCAAGGTAATCGCGCATACGTTGGGCCAAGAAAACGCCTCGACAAAAGTGCTGTCCAAATGTGGCTTCAAAAAAACACAGGAATTCGAAGATCCCGATGACGGATTGATCTGGAGGTGGGAATTGTACAAGTGACGGGCATTCGGCCGCATAGCCTACAGAAAAGAAATTGAAGCTTGCTTAAAATCGATGAAATGTAGGAAAAATTAACAATCACCCAATTCGCATTTTGTAGGTTTAGTCGTATCTTTGGGCTGCCCTCTGGATTAAGTCTACCACCATGAACACAACGCAACTACTGCTGGCCTTACTAGTTTCCAGCACCAAATCGACATCGGAACTTACACCCTCAATACCTGCGCAATGCCGGAACTCAGCGCCGCCACTTGCGAAGTCCATCCCGCCGCTATAAATCCCGGAATGTACGACAACGACGGCGCACCCTCGATTCGCATTACGACCCAATTGCCCAGCACCGCACCCGTGCTTTTCAAGCCGTCCTATCTGGCTACCACTATATTTGTCCCCCTCGGACAATAGTTTTTTTAATTTAAGTTTTAGGGGTGAGAACCGTCTTCTGTAATGGGAGGCGGTTTTCTTTTAGTTGCCTTTTCGGATGAAAAAAACTTTCTATTTTACATAATTAAAGTCGGCTTTAGGTGGGCTTATGTACGGCTTATCTAGGGAGTATCTATAGCGTAAATAGAGCTCGCCTATTTACAAAAATTAGCGCGGATTTTTTAAAAGCCCGACCCGAACAAGACCCGAAGGAGACTCGAACAAAACCCCTTAAAAAATGGAAGATGCGATCAAAACCAGTCAATATACATCAAAACCGTTCAAAACCCGTCAGGATCGGCTAACCGCTTTTGAATTTGAACAATAGTCTTTAACTTGCAATGGAAGTGGCAGCCATTTAGGATTTCGATGAATCATTTTTAAGGCAACTTTGGTGCAAGATATCCAAGAGTTCCGCTTCTTCGTACGGAATCATGTTCAGGACCAATGAAAGTACCCCTGCGATGTTGGTATTGGGGTCTTTGATTTCCTTGAAATTGCCTGAATCGGCGGTTTCGAGCGCGAGCATGCAGACCTTGACCAGGTCGGCGACGGTGTGCATCATTTCCTGATACCCGCCGAGCCAAAGCTCGCATTTAAAGTGTTCATTCTTAACGCTAAGCGGTTCGAGTAAAACAAAATGGGGCTTGAGCAGGTCGGACTGCTCCTGCGTGACTGTGAAATTCTTTGTGTTCATGGCGTTTTAAGGTTGGTTTTTGTTTTTAGATGATGCTCGTACAAGATATCGAGCAGTTCGAGTTCCTGTAACGGCAATAACTGGATGGCCAAATCAATGAGACTGGCAATATCAGTATTCGGGTCGCGGGCGTTTGAGGATTTGGGTAAATCGGATTCGAGAGCCAACAGTGAAACTTTTAAAATGTCCAATATCAGGAACATAAGGCCGGAGTAGCCAGCGACCGTAATCTTAGCGGTTAGGCGTTCGTTGTTGTCGCCTTCGGCGGTGAGTTGGGAGAAGATGTTGGGGAAGTGGGAGAGGTCTTGGAGGAGTTTTTGATTTTGTGTTTCCATGGCTTCGATTTAAATTGATGAATAAGTAAGCTGATATAATCAGCAATAAATATTCAACAAATATATAAATAATATTCCATATTGGAATATTCCAATATGGAATATCAACAATAAATCTGGAATATTGTTATTTGGAATATTAAAGTTTTTTTCGAATGACCGAAAAACAAGTTAACAGATTGGTTTCTAATCAATTGGTAAAAGCAAGAGAATTAGCTGGTCTAACACAAAAAAATGTACAGGAAGCAAATATCATTGTTCAAAGCGAACTTTCTAAAATAGAGAATGGTGTAAAAAACATTAGTGCTGCAAAACTGTTCCTTCTTGCAAATCATTATAATCAACCAATCGAATTTTTTTTTAAGAACAAATAATAATGGCGATCCCTATCATTGACATCTTTGCAGGCCCAGGAGGTTTGGCGGAAGGATTTTCGTCTTTAATAGACGAACATGGCGAACGTGAGTTTGAAGTTGCCTTATCTATTGAAAAAGATCCAGTTGCACACCAGACATTAAAACTCAGGAGCTTTTACAGACAATTCCCTATTAACCAAGCCCCTACTGATTATTATAGATTTGTTAGAGGCGAAATTGAACTACAAGAATTATACGACAATTACCCTATTGAAGCACAAGCCGCTAGTCAAGAGGCATGGTGCGCCACATTAGGTGACCCTGACTCTGATGATAATAATGGTGTTTCTAACGATGAAGTCGACCAAAGAATTACTATTGCGCTTGAGGGAGAACAAAACTGGGTCTTAACAGGTGGACCGCCGTGCCAAGCCTATTCCTTGGTTGGACGATCACGCAGACAAGAATTAGTTCTCAATGGTGAAACAGATAAAAGAGTAGAACTATATAAAGAATATCTACGAATAATTGCTGTTCACTCTCCGGCAGTTTTTGTGATGGAGAATGTAAAAGGCTTATTGTCAGCAAGAGTCGAGAGCGCATATATATTTAACAACATCTTGCGCGATTTGAAGGATCCAGTTGCTGCTTGTTTATCGGAAGGAGCAATACCTGACATTAACCAACCACACATAAACTACCGAATTTACTCTTTAACCGCTCAACCTCTAGGATTTGACAACGAAAATCCAATATTTAATCCTCGTGATTACATTATTAAAGCTGAGGACTATGGAGTTCCACAGAAAAGGCATCGAGTAATTTTACTTGGAATTCGTGAGGACATAAATCCGCCTCAAGAAATCTTGATTAGGAACGCACCTGTAAGCCTTGAATCGATCATTGGAAACCTTCCTTCTATCAGAAGTGGCATTACACGTTCGTTTACACATAGTGAATTAGTTTTCGACGAAAATGGCAAACCTAAAAAGAAAAGATTCTATCAACGAATAAATGATAATTATTTAAGTTGGCAAAATTATATAAGAGCGTTTAATGGAGATATTAATGGTTATTTGCCTCCATTGCATCAACAAGATTTACCTAGCTCCTTGGGTGATAATTTCACTCCTTCAAATCAATTTGATGTTGCAGACGAAAATCCTTTAGCTAATTGGTATCGAGATGAACGGCTTGGTGGAATATTACACCATGTTTCACGAAAACATCTTTTACAAGACATAAAACGTTATCTATTTGCCTCAAGATATGCCATTGAAAATGGTACTTTTCCCCGTTTAGCTGATTATAGACAAGCAGAGCTAGACTTAATGCCTGACCACGAAAACTCGGAATCGGGAAAGTTCACGGATCGATTTAGGGTGCAGTTGCCCGACATCCCTGCAACAACGATAACATCTCATATTTCAAAAGACGGTCATTATTTCATTCATTATGACCCTAAACAATCAAGAAGTTTTACTGTTCGGGAAGCTGCAAGAGTGCAAACATTTCCCGATAATTATTATTTCTGCGGTGAGCGCACAAATCAGTTTCATCAAGTGGGAAATGCAGTTCCGCCTTATTTGGCTTATCAGATTGCAGAAGTTGTTTTAGGGATTTTTGATATACAAAATGCAATACCTGAAAATATAAATGAGGAAATAAATGGATAAGGGACACAAATTAGCTCACATTGTTGCTTACTATTTATCACGATTTGACAAAGAAGCGTTAACTAATCTCGGTTATAAAAATGACAAAGAAGCGTGGGCAAGAATTGGCGAAGCTTTAGATATAAAACCTAATTACATAAAATTTAGGCGGGATGAATTTGATGTTGTACATCCTTTCCGTGTGGGCTGGAACAAAAGAAGTATGCCACTAAGAATTATTAGAACTATTGATGCTTATGAAAACTTCGATGAACTGACGCTACGAGGTTTGATTCAAGACATTCTTGAAAACGCTCATAATACTGAATTTGATGTTGAGATGGAGGTATTGTCAAGTGTTTTACCTTCCGAAAAAGAGAAGCAAAAAAGAAAAATTGGCGCCTATACAACAAGAGGCATTACCGGTAAAAAAGCCGAAGCTGAATTCGAGTGGCAGGTAACCACTGGTCAATTGAAATTTTCTGAAGAAGTAAAAATAAAAAATGTAACCAATGAAGGCTGCGGATATGATTTTAAGTTAACGGGGAAAACGCAGACATACTATGTTGAAGTAAAAGGAATGTCCACTGTCAGTGGCGGAATCGTCTTTACAGATAAAGAATGGAGAACAGCAAGACAAAAAGGAGAAAAATATTATCTCGCGATAGTTAGCAATATTGAGAAAAAACCTAAAATTGATTTGATTAAAAACCCTGCTTTATCAACAAAACCTCAAAAGAATGTTTTTACAGTAGTTCAGGTAAATTGGAGTATTAGTGAAAAGGAATTAAAAACAATATGTAATGTCTAGAGACAAAGAGATCTTAAATTCCGGGTTATATCATATTAAACCCGCAGCGAATCATATCTTGACTGTTGGTAAAGGTATAATCAAAGATTCTTATACAGCGATCCTAGAGCTTGTGAAAAATGCTTATGATGCTGATGCTGAAAATGTGTGGATAAAACTATTCTTAAATAATGGTGATTCCAAGATAATTATAGAAGACGACGGGCACGGTATGGATTTTCAAATAGTAACAGAAAAATGGATGGTCCCCTCAACCCAAGATAAATTAAAATTAAAGCGTAGTCGATATAAAAAAAGACCTTTACAGGGGCGTAAAGGTATCGGCAGATATGCAGCATCTATTTTAGGAAGGAATTTATTGTTGACTACGACAGATGTAGAAACTTATACAACAACTGAATTACTTCTTGACTGGGATGAATTTGCTGCAGATTCTAAATATTTAGAAGATGTAAGTATTTTAATTGAAAATTATACTGCTTTTGAAAAAAAATCTGGAACTTCTCTAGATATATCAACAGACCAAAATTGGACAGATGCTGATGTAACCGAATTGATTACAAATCTTAAAACACTTTTGTCTCCATTCGACGAGATTGATACCGACTTTCGAATATTTCTAGAAGTAAATAAAACAGACAGTAAAATTTATTCATCTTTCAATGAACAAATACGTCCACTACCTGTTTTGGAATCTTACCACTACAGAGTTTTTGGCTCTGTTAGCATCCAAGGTCATGATAAAAAAGGCAAGGAGGTTCTATTAGCTAAGTTATTTTTGGAAAACAGGCGGTCGTCCAATCCAAACCCACAAGCAATTGAGAAAGAATTTACTCTTGATGATATTAGCAAATATTGTGGCCACATTGAACTTGATATTAGGGCATTCGACTTAGATGATTTTGCTATTGACGGACTATCTACTGCGGAATCAAAGAAACAAATGCGTGAAATTCCTGGAATAGCTGTAATCCGAGAAGGATTTAGAGTGAGGCCCTACGGAGAAAAAGGTGTCGATTGGCTTAATTTGGATTCGAGGAGATATAATAATCCAACAATGCGATTAAGTGGTAATCAAGTGGCTGGATATGTAACTGTTCTTCAAGAAGACGAATCGCATCTCGAAGAAAAAGCAACCAGAGAAGGATTTAAAGAAGACAAATATTACGAGGGACTTAAAACCATTATTCTTTTTTGTTTGGGCGAATTGGAACCTATTCGATATAAATTTAGGAAAGAAAATAATAAAGGTGGGCGAAAACCTAAATCATTTGATGAAAAATTAAACAGTGCAACTAGTTTTGAGAATCTTAATACGAAAATTGATGAAATATTGACCACAGCCGATGTTTCTCCGGAAGTCACATCGAAAGTTAAACAAGCAATTGACGAAGAAGCCAAAGAAAAAGAAAGTCAAATTGAAGATATTAAAAATACAATAGCAAAATATCAAGGTCAAGTTACTCTTGGAAAAGTAATGAATGTTGTTTTTCACGAAGGGCGAAAACCGTTAAACGCTCTTAAACAGCATCCAAAATTTATAACAGAATGGAGCAAGGAATTTATAACAGAGTTTCGAGAAATTTCTAATCAAACCCGTTCTTTAAGAATGTTGTTCGATAAAATTATCGATCGTTTGAATGACAATAAAGAACAAGCTGAAATTTTCATCAAAATATTTAAAAAACTTGAGCCTTTGGCAAATAGTAAGAGATCAAGCCCTAAAGAGTTCCTTTTGTTAAAGCCTATAGAAGATGCTTTTAAAATATTTGATCATGATTTAATTGACAAAAATATTCTTTTCCGAATTGAAGGAGATACAAATTGTGTGCATAAAGGATGGGAAATCGACTTTCAAATTGTTTTCACAAATCTTATAGAAAATAGTATTCACTGGCTAGAAAATTCAGATGAAAAACATATAAACATTTTCATTCATGAAGATGATAAAAAGATTACTATCGATTATAATGACACAGGCGAAGGAATTGAAGAATCTAATATTGAAAATCAGGATATTTTTGATGTAGGGTTTTCTACCAAAGACGAGGGTACAGGCTTAGGTTTAGCAATTTCAGGCGAGGCGCTAGAAAGAAATAAGGGCACAATTAAAGCAATAAGCAAAACTAACGGAGCAAATTTTATAATTGAACTAACAAAATAAGTATGAAAATATTAGTTGTTGATGACGATAAACGGCAAAACAAAGATCTTCTTGATGAAATTGAGCTATACAACAAGAAGAATGAAAAAAACATTATCTTAGATGTTGCCGAGGATTTGAAAACAGGTTTGGACAAACTACGCTCTAACACCTATAATGGAGCAATTGTCGATTTACGCTTGAAGCAAAATGATCATGATGGGGAAGGAAATCAGATACTTGCAGAAATCCGCGAAACACTTAGATTTCCAGTAAGAATAATATCTGGAAATCTTGGAGATTTAGACCCTGAATTTCAAGCCGATAGCTATTTATTTAAAAAGAGTGCCCGAGGTGAAGTGGACTATGATGAAATGTTGGATGAGTTTTGTGATATATATTCTACTGGAATTACTGATATTTTAAATAACAGGGGATTAATAGAATCTAATATCAATTTGATTTTTTGGAAACACTTGTCTGAAATACTACCTGAATTTGTAAAAAATAAAAAGTCTGTACCTAGTTGGGACTGTGAAAAAGTTCTCTTAAGATATATTTCTGCACATATTCAGGAATATCTAGAAATCAATATTGAGAACAACTTAGAACCTGTTTATAGTATAGAATTTTACATTAAACCTCCGGTGAAAGAAAAAATATTTACTGGTGATGTTATCAAGTTCAAAGGGACAAATAATTTTGGAGTTATACTAACACCTGCATGCGATTTGGCCACTGATGAATTCAGGGTGAAACCAAAGGCTAAGTTTGTAACAGTAGCTTGCATTTATAGTTACAGTGAAGTAATTCATGGCCGTAAAGAAGAGGATATTGTGCTGCTAAAGCGAAACAACTTAGACTTAAAATATCATTACTTGCCCGAAACAATATTATTTAACGGTGGTTTCATAAATTTCCAACACTTGATTAGTATTCCAATCAAGGATCTAAATGACAAAGAAAAATTCGAGGTAGAATGTGTAATTACAGGACCTTTTAGAAAAGATGTAATCTCTCGATTTGCAAATTATTTTTCAAGACAAGGACAACCATCATTTAATTAAAACAACAAACATGATAGAAATCGAAAAAATTGTTAACGCAACAAGCGATGACATTCTAAATATGTTAATACATGTAGAACAACCTTTCAAAGTTTGCATTTATAAATCTACTCAACTGTTTTTTAGTGATACAGGTGATATCGCAAGAGATTTTGGATCACTGGCATTTGCGGGTCAACAACTTAAAGAAGTATCAAAAAACTTTGATTATAACACTACTAATAACTGTGTAACTTTTGAAATTGAGGTAATAGACATAGTTAGCTTAGCAGAAACATTATTGTTGCTTTCATATGGATATTCTAATGGTGACGATGACGATCAAGAAATGGAATATTTTGACGAAATGTATGATTTCCTAGACAAAGCAGAAAAGGCAGAAATTGAAATTGCATGTCCGGATTTAATGGAGGCTTATTTAGATGCTAAAATGGAGGATGAAAATAATGCTGAAGATGATGATGACTAAGTTACTATATGAATACCCCAACACTAAATCAACGCTCCAAAAACATGCAAGCCATCAAATCTACCGGTACCAAAACCGAAGTGATGCTTGCCAAATCCCTATACCACAAAGGCTATCGCTACCGCAAAAACGATAAAACTGTTTTTGGCAAACCCGACCTCACCTTCAAAAAACTCAAACTCGCCCTTTTCATCGACTCCGAATTCTTCCACGGCAAAGACTTGGAAACCAAAAAGAAACCCGTCAACAACGCCGAATTCTGGGAAAAGAAAATCAAACGCAACATCGAACGCGACCAACAAGTCAACGAATACCTAACTTCCCACGGCTGGACTGTTCTAAGATTCTGGTCCGAAGACATCAAAAAAAATCTTCACACCGTAGTGCGCACCATTGAAGAAACCATCGAAGAAAAGAAAAACCTGATCCACTACAAAACCCAACCCATCAAACTTCCCTCCGGCAACTACCTCCAACACGAAGATTTGCCAAAAGCCGCCGAACCACCCCAAGATTACAACGAATAGTCCAAGCGAACAATAAACATTCTATTCCCGACAAACGTTCTTCGTACGGCCTTCGGCCTATTTTAAATTTCCGTAGCTTTTCCATTCGTTGCTACACTGGCAGAAGGAAGGCCAACCCTGGAGTCGAGCACGCAGTGCGAGCGGCTTGGGTTGCCGCGGCCGAAGCATGGATTGTGAAAATTAGCGAAAGGGAAATCGCGCCTTGAATTTTTGTTACTTTTGTTTCAAGACAAAAGTAAAAGCCCCATGCACCACTCCCCAACCGGCCAATTCTACGGACAAACCAACAAAACCCTCCACCTGGGCGGCCTCACCCTGACCGATACCGAATACACCCTCCCGAAAGTCGACTGGCACTACCATGAAAACGCCTACTTCACTTTTTTAATCGAGGGCCGGGTCATCGAGGGCAACAAAAAAGAGGTGTACGATTGCCCGGCCGGTACGCTTTTGTTCCACCATTGGCAGGATCCGCATTACAACATCAAGCCCGAGGGATATACACGCGGTTTCCATGTGGAGATGGACAAACAATGGTTTGACCGGTTTTTTCCCGATGCCCATCGGTTGCAGGGCAGCCTCAACATCAAGCATCCCGATTTGAAATTGCTGATGTACCGGATTTTCCGGGAATCCAAAAGGCAAGACCGTACGAGCAATCTCTCGATTGAAAGCTTGTTGACAGAGACCTTGTCCAAGTTGCAGCAGATTGAAACCAAATCGGCCAGCAAAAAACCGCAATGGGTACCGGTGATCGATGAGATTCTGCACGAGCAATTGACCGACGATTTTTCTTTGGAGCAATTGGCCAAGCTGTGCCAGATCCATCCCGTGCATCTGTCGAAAGACTTTCCGAAATATTTTGGCTGCAACCTGGGCGCGTACATTCGGAAGTTGCGCGTACAGAAAGCACTCGAATTGATGCCTTCCCAAAACAGTTCGCTGACAGAAATCGCCCACCAATGTGGGTTTTACGACCAAAGCCATTTCATCCGAAGCTTTAAAAGTTTCAACGGAAACAATCCTGCCGACTACCGAAAAGTGTTGTTGCAAAGATCAAAACGCTAATCCTGTACAATTTTGGATTGCGGTTGTTGGCTATTTTTGCGGTAATCATCACCCGAGGCATTTGATATCAAGAGGAGAATGTCCAGTGGACATTCGGTAAACCAAATCACATTGCCGCGGAAAAATCAAAAAACGTTATGAAACGACTTTTCCTTTTGCTCACCTCTTGTGTTTGGAGCATGACTTCTTTTGCACAAACCGGCAACCTGTACGCACCCGATGCGTTTGCCAATAATCTCCACAAAGAAAATGTGGGCCGAATCACTTTCATGAAAGGCAACATCCCGTTGGAGCAATATCAAAAATCCGATTTCGAGAAAACATTTGTCATGGAACCGCGTTCCGATTTGAACATCCGCGTGTTCATGGACAATTCGGTCGCCAATTACCTGCACCGGCTGGCCCCGGAGATTCCTGCTGAACAATTGCTCCTAATCGGCAACCTCCGATTCACTTTCTACGTCGACGGCCAATCGATTTATTCCGAGAACATCCACCACGGATGCAGTTTCGGTTCGGCGGGCAACAAAAACACTTCGACCACGTTCCGCGTCCCGCTCACAAGCACCAAGGGCGAAGACTGGTGGTCGATGTACCTGTGGGAGCGTTTCAAGCGCAACGGGGGCGAACAGGCACTCACCGATGGTAAACACCTGCTCAGGCTTGAAATCAGGCCGTATGTCAAAACCGACGAGACGGTAAAAGTGGGCGAACTGATTGCCCAAGGCCAGGTGCAACTTTTGATCCGACCGCCAAAAATTACACGCGAACAAATTCAAGTACAACCCATTCAACCCGGTAGCGGCTGGACGGTTTCCGATGCGGCGTTGGACCAGCAATTGATCGAGAAGCTCAACACCGAAATCGCGGCCTACCGCCTCAAGGACATTACGAGCGTCGTCGTGATCAAGGAAGGAAAACTGCTGCTCGAGGAATATTTCAACGGGGCCGACCGCAATACGTTGCACGACACGCGTTCGGCGGGAAAATCGTTTGCCTCGACGCTGATGGGAATCGCCATCCATGACGGATACATTAAGGATGAAAACGAGACATTGGATCATTTTTACAACCTCAAAGATTTCGCGAATGACGACCCGAAAAAAGACAAGGTCCGGTTGAAGGATCTGCTCTCGATGAGCTCGGCGTTCCAAGGTTCGGATTCCGATGGCGATTCTCCGGGCAATGAAGAAAACATGTACCCGACCGACAACTGGGTCAAATTTGCGCTCGATTTGCCGATGGACCAGAACAAAACCAATGGCGGCCAATGGGATTATTTCACGGCGGGTGTCGTGCTGCTGGGCGACATCCTCGATAAAAACGTTCCTGGCGGGCTTGAGAAATACGCCGAGGAAAAGCTGTTCCATCCGCTCGGAATCACAAAATACCAGTGGCAGTTCACGCCGCAGAAAGTCCCCAACACCGCGGGCAGCCTGCAAATGTCTTCGCTCGATTATGCCAAATACGCCCAATTGTACCAAAACAAGGGAAGTTGGAACGGCCAGCCCATCTTATCTACAGAATGGACCGAAAAGACATTTACCAAACAGTTTCCGGTTCCTGAAAGAAAGGCGGAATATTACGGCTACTTGTTTTGGAACAAGACCTTCGTCCACCACGAGGCGTTCTATTGCGCAGGCAATGGCGGAAACGTTTTTCTTATTTTCAAAGATTTGCCGTTGACAATCATCATCACCTCGAAAGCCTACAACAAACCCTACGGCCATCCGCAGGCACAGACCATCGTCGAGGACTATTTGTTGCCGGCAATCCTCAATCAAAATTAGAACAAAGAAAAAGCGGCCCTTTCGGAACCGCCTTCTTCACAAAACTAAACTAAAAAAAACCGGCTCCCCTAAGAGCCGGCAATCAAAATCAACGAACTTAATCTACCATCCCATCCGTCAATTTCTTAGTATTTGGTCGAGATCCCCTACTACAAAGATCTTACGTCCAATTCTTGTTATCTTGCTCAGTGCAGCACCGTCGGGGTGTGCATAGAGGACTTCCCAGTTCTTTCCACCATCGGCCGACTTGAGCAATTGTCCGCTGTAGTTGGTCACGAAAATCTGTTGGTCGCTCACATACAATAAAGAGGATGGAGCGCCGCCCGATTCGGCCTCAGGGATATCGCCTATTTTGGTCCAGTGCAATCCGCCGTCAGTGGTCTTGCTGAACTCGTGGGCAAAGTTGATCGCATACCCCGTCTGGGCATCGGTGAATTGCAAGTCCAGAATTTCTGAGGTCATGATAGTAATGTCGGTCCAGGTATTTCCGCCGTCCACAGTTTTCGACAGTACGCCACCGGATGCCCCGTCGTGTGTGGTGCCGCCGTAAGCGTAGGCGACTTGGGGCGTCGCGAAAAAAAGATGCTTGAGGTAATTGGCACTGTGGCTCACGGCCCAAGTGTTTCCGCCGTCGGTGGTCTTGAGGACCTCGTTGGCTTTTACGGCAAATCCGGTAGTGGCATTCTGGAAATGCAGGTTGCGGATCGAACCTGTATAATAACCCAAATCGCCAATGGTGTCCATTTCGTTGCCCGGATTCATCTTATAGAAAGCAACGCGTCCGGCAAAAATCGTTTGGGTATCGTACATGAATACGCTCGAGTAGGACACCATCGGGCCGGTTACGGGAACCCAGGATGCACCACCATCCTCTGTACGTAACATCACACCCGATGCTGCACCCAGCACCCCGTGGTTTTCATCAAAAAACGAGGCGTCGGTAAAATTGGCGTGTCCTGCTATTCTAAGTCTTTCAAAATTTTCGCTCAAAGGCGGCTCGGGTTGTTGTACATCCACCGATGCCTCCTTGTCATCATCGCTGCAGGCCGCTGTTAAAGCCAGTACAGCCATTAATATCATTCTTTTCATGGTCGTTGTGTTGTTGTTTCGGTGGCAAACCTAAAACCGTTTGGGGCGATTTGATTTGTCGATTGTCATGAGCGCGCCAACCGATGTTATGAGCGTGCAGCGCCTTCAAAACGTTCATGACATAAATTCGCGCTTTCATGACAATGACAGCAGGTTTCCCTTTGGCTGACTGTAGCTTTGAACTGCCAACCCAAAGTCCCGTAACCTACTGAACATGAATTACAGCAATGAAATTCGATTGAATACCACTGGCCGAAAACAACCTTGTTTCGACCGGTTTTGCCTTGTAACAAAAACAACCAAACGAATACCACAACAAAGGCCGATGCGGGAATTTTCCTGTTTCGGCCTTTTTTTAAAATCGGCAACAGTCATCCCCGAAACCCATTAGGGCTCTGGCCGTTACTCCCCAAACCCATAAATACTAAAACCCTATAAACTATGAACACAATTACCCCAAACCAACGAAGGCCTTTTCGCCTTTACCTCAGATTTCTTTTTCGGCGCCTGTTTTTCCCTATGGTACTGCTGCTTTTGTCCAATGCCACCTTGCACGCCCAATGTACCGTAACAGCCCCTACAGCCATCACCGGACCTTCCTCGCTCTGCTTCGGTACGGGCGGCACCATGCTCAATGCCGTGGGCGGTTCCGAGGGCGGCGGCTGCCAATACCAATGGGGCACCGGAAGCGTCATCGGTTCAAACATTATTACCGGAGCGGTCAGCTCGCTTTACGTCAACCCAAGCGTAACCACAACGTATTGGGTCAGACGTCAAGGATGGTGGCCATGTACCGCTCCTACCGGCGGCGTCACGTTTACCATTACGGTCGGTTCGGTATCAACACCACCGACTTCCATCTCAAATGCCTCGACCTTGTGCCACAATACCACCAGCACCACGCTGACGGCCATCGGCGGTACGGCAGGAAGCGGTTCTTATTACCAATGGGGAACCGGCTATTCGGTTGGTGACAATATTATCGGGGGCGCAAATGGCCCGTCGATTACGGTCAACCCGAGCGTAGGAACTGCCTATTGGGTACGACGTGTCGATCCTGCCCCGTGCAACCGCACCACGGGCGGACCGACCATTACCTTATCGGTTCCTTCGACGGCACCGACCTCGATCACTGGACCGGCCACGCTTTGCTATACCGAAGGCGGTGCGTTCCTGTATGCGCACGGTGGCATCGAAGGCACCAATTCGCAATACGAATGGGGAACGGGAACGGTCATCGGTTCGAATGTCATTACGACTTCCACAATCAACAGTTTGTACATCAACCCGATGGCACCGACCGATTACTGGGTACGTAGAATCGACCCGGCTCCTTGCGGCGGCATCACGGCAGGGGTCACTTTCCATGTCGATGCCTTTACTTTTTCTTCGTCTCCTACGGCCATCAGCGGAATCACGACCATTTGCAAAGGCACCAGCACCACTTTGACCGCGACGGGCGGCGCCGAAGGGTCGAATGCCTATTACGAATGGGGAACGGGCTGGTCCGTCGGCGACAACATCATCCCGGGTGAAAACAACGTTTCGATTGTGGTGAGCCCGGCGGTGACGACCATTTACTGGGTACGCCGCATTGACCGCGCGCCTTGTGCCCGCACTTCCTATGGCCCAACGGTAACGGTGACGGTGCCTTTGCCCGTGACTTGGTCGGGGTCGGCCTGGAGTTCGCCTCCTACGCCTACCACCCCCATCATCGTAGCCGGTAACCTTGATTTGACGAGCAACCTTCGTGTGTGTTCCTGTGATGTCATCAATACCGCGATGTTCAAAATCCATCCATCGGCGACCTTGACCGTGACCCGAAACGTCAGCGTAGTACCTGCAGCCACCTTGATGGTCGAAAGCAGCGGCAGTCTGGTCCAGGTGGATGATGTGGGCACCTTTACGGGTTCGATGACGATCAAACGCGATTCGGCACCAATGAAAGCCTATGATTATACTTACTGGTCGGCACCGGTCTGGTCTTGGCGTTTGAGCCAATTGTCACCGCTCACGCTCAACGACAAATACTACAGTTGGGATCCGGCGATCAACAACTGGTCGCTGATCATGAACGGCAATGCGGCGATGCAACGCGGCAAAGGGTACATCGTTCGTGCGCCGCAGGGATGGTCGTTGACCAATGCGACCTCGGGCGTCTACACCGGTATGTTTACCGGGAATGCCAATACGGGAACCATTCCGGTTGTATTGCAGAAAGCTACTTCGGGCTTGAACCTGATCGGCAATCCGTATCCGTCGGCCATCGATATGGAACAATTCCTGCGCGACCCCGTCAACAGTGGACTGGTCAATGGAACCGTGTACCTTTGGACGCACAACACCGCCATCAGCAGCCTGATTCCGGGCAATTGGATGTACAATTACACCGCCGACGATTATGCGAAATTCAACCTGACCGGAGGCGTTCGTTCGGCTGCGACGGCCATCACCGGAGGCGCACTTCCCGATGGCAAGATTGCATCGGGGCAGGCATTCTTTATCGAAACCAATACGGCTTTGGCCAATGGAAATTACACGGTCTACTTCCGCAACAACATGCGTGTGGAAGGCAACAACGGCGCTTTTTACCGCACGGCAGCGCACAATCCGACGACGGGTTCTGTCGCTACGGGATTGGCACAGACATCCGACAAGAATCGTCTTTGGCTGAGCCTTTCGAATGCCAACGGTGCGTTCAGCCAAGTCCTTTTGGGTTATGTGGCCGGCGCTACCAACGGCTTCGACAACCTGTACGACGGCAAGACTTTCGCGGGCAGCAATCCGGTGATGTTCTATACCGTTTCGGGAACCGATACCTATTCGATCGAAGGACGCGGGTTGCCATTCAATCCGAACGATGTGGTACCGATGGGCTACAAATCGACCATCGCCGGTTCGTTCTCGATTGCCATTGACGATACCGACGGGTTTTTCCCGGGCCAGGTGGTTTACCTGATCGACAAATTGACCAATGTACAGCACAGCCTCAAAACTTCGGCTTACCATTTCACCACTGCTGCGGGTACCTTCAACAACCGTTTCGAACTGCGTTTCTCGAATGCGAGCGATGCCAAACCGGAGGGAGAAACCGCAGCCGGATCCAAACCCGAAACCATGGTGTTCAGTGCAGATGGCGCGCTTCAGGTATTGGCCTCGACCGAAATCGTATCGGTGATCGTCTATGACCTCAACGGCAGGAAAATTGCCGCGCTCAACGATTTGCATACTTCGGATTACCGCACCGTGAATCCGTCGGCCATCGGCACGATCGTCTTGGTCAAAACCACGCTCAAGGACGGCAGCGTCAACGCCTCTAAAGTCATCCTTAAATAAATGGCGTCATGGAAAAAATACAGAAAATGGGACGGTATTACACCGCCATGCTCAAGACCATTTGCGGCACCGATTACGACAAGATCAAGGCTGCCTCGTTGGCTGCTTCTGTCGAACAGGATCAATATGACCCCGAATGTTTGGGTAGCTTTTGCGAAAACAAGCCGCCTTTAAAGAAACAAACCGAAAACCACTAACTCAATTTTGTCTCTCAGACCGCCTTTCGGGGCGGTTTGTTTTTTAACGGTCGAGCCATTTCCGGAATTCGGCAGTGTTGTCGATGCTCGAGACCACTTCGACTTCGGCCGGCGGCGACAATTCGATCTTGATGCGGCTGCGCGACCAGGCGATCATGTGCACGATGGCATCAAAGCCCACGATCATCTGGCGGTTGATCCTGAAAAACAATTTCGGGTCGACACGGTTGATGATGTTCTCGAGCGAATGGTCGATCAGGTACTTTTCATTGGTCTTGGTCACGAGCTGGGTGTAGCGTCCTTGCGTCATGAAATAGGCCACCTGCTGCACCGGGATGCTTTTCATTTTCTTGCCGCTCACAGCCAGGAAACGTTCCTGGAAACCTTTCTTTTGTTGCAGGTTGTCGAGCCGGCCGCCCACATCGATGCCGCGCATGGGGTTCGAACGGAATTTACCGATCGCGCGACCGAGCTCCTCACCCGAGAACGGTTTGAGCAGGTAGTCGATGCTGTTGAAGCGGAACGCACGTACGGCATGGTGGCTGCAGGTCGTGGTAAAGATCACCGGCGTGTGCAGTCCCATTTGCTCAAAAAGAGAAAATACGTTCTCGTCGTCGGTTTTGATGTCGAGGAAAATAAGGTCGGCCTCATTGCCGGAAAACCATTCGGCGGCATGCGCCATGTTGTCTGTTTTGTGGATTACCCGCAGGTCGGGCGCCACTTCTGCCAGCGTACTTTCGAGGTATTGGGAAGCGCCGGCTTCATCTTCGATTATAACCACCCGTATCATGCCATTGTGTATTTTAATGGGTGGGATGAGGGTTTGGTTTCTGTCCAATGCGGATCAGGAAGCGATGGGCTTCCCGTGGTAAAAAAGTCTGATTGCATGTTTGATTGATTGATGATTGATTTTTTGATTGTGGTAATTGTGATGATTGTATGTCGATTCTATGATGATGCGTCATTCTTATAAAGGTTGCAACCCCTTATTTTAAAAAAGTGTGTAAACCTACTTCAAATCTGAAAGTTGTCTGCCCACATTTGTCATGAAAGTGTGTATTAGTGTCGCGAAAGTAAGCAATGTTACAACTAAACCACGGTACAGGCAATGGTCCTTTTGGCTCAAAAACGGATTGTAAGACGTTTTGCCCAAAATCAGGCTTTTGAAATATGATATTTTAAAAATACTGGTTGCCAAACCTTTATCCGTTCATCGCCTACAGCTTTGCTATCTTTGTACGGAACGCCATCTACAACCTGCTTCCTTATGGGCCAATCCGCCGGCATATTGCTCTACAAAAAGACACCCGAACTGATGGTGTTGCTCGCGCATCCTGGCGGGCCGTTCTGGAAAAACAAGGATCGGGAAAGCTGGTCGATTCCCAAAGGCGAATTCACCGATGATGAAGATCCGCTCGATGCCGCCATCCGCGAATTCGAGGAAGAAACCGGTACCAGACCCGACGGCCATTTTATCGCATTGCAATCCGTTACACTCCAATCGGGCAAGACCGTGATGGCCTGGGCTCTCGAGGGCGACCTCAACGCAGAAACCCTCGTGAGCAATACCTTTGAGATCGAATGGCCGCCCCAGTCGGGCATCAGGCAAAGTTTTCTTGAAATTGATAAAGCCGAATGGTTTTCGGTTGAAACGGCACTTCAAAAAATCAATCCCGCACAACAAAGCTTCATATTGGAACTGGTCTCCAAATTGAACTGATTACTCGTTGTACATTTCCATCGTGAGCCGCGTTTCCTCGAGGTCGAGCTCGCGTTCGATCTTGCGCAGCACTTCTTCGTTGTTGCCTTCCAGGTGCAGTTGCTCGAGCTTCTGCCTTTCGACCTGGATCAAATCGATCTGGAGTTTGGTGAACTGGTTGAAGATGTCGGTGCCCAGGGTTTCGCCCTTGCCGAAATAATTGGCCGGCAGTTCGGTTTTTTGCAGACGGTTGTATTTGACCTCGTATTTGCTCTTGATGTTGTGCAGCAATTCGTCCTGCAACAGCGAAAGATTGTCCTCGATGTGCGTGATGGTTTGCGAGACGACCAGGTTGCGCACCTCATATTCTTCCGCATAGGCCGAATAGGGTTCGATCTTGAGTTTGCGGATCAGCCACGGCAACGTCAAACCAAGCAATACCAAAGTCGAAACGATGACGCAAAAAGTAAAATAAATAATCAGGTTGCGGTGTGGGAATGCCGTGCCATCGGCCAGGGTCAGCGGTAAGGCCAAGGCCGCCGCCATCGATACCACCCCGCGCATGCCAGCCCATCCGAACACGACCATGTTGCGCGGATCGAACGGCTCTTTGGTGCGGATTTTTTTGCTCAACATCCGCGGGACCAGCGTGGCCGGAACTACCCAGATGAAACGCACGGCAATCACAATGAAACTGATCAAAAGCCCCCAGATGACCAAGGAAGTGGTTGAATATTCTGAAATCCCTGCCATCACGCCGCGCAATTGCAGACCGATCAACACGAAAATCAATCCGTTGAGGATAAACACCACGACATCCCATACGCTCATCGCCATCATGCGGCTTTGGTGCGTGAATATTTTGGACGAACGAAACGACAAGTACAATCCCGTCGCAACGACAGCCAGTACGCCCGAAAAGTGAAAATGTTCCGCCAATAAATAAGCGGCGAACGGCGTCAGGAACGTCAAAGTCACTTCGATAATCGGATCGCAAACAAAGTATTTGTGGATCAGGTACATCGCATAACCGAGCGCCAACCCGATCGCAATTCCGGCCGTGGCCATGATCAGGAAACTCACGCTGGCTTGCCAGAAAAAGAAATTGCCGGCCGTAATGGCGGTAAGCGCATAGCGGTAGGCAATCAGGCCGCTGGCATCGTTGAGCAGACTTTCGCCTTCGAGTATGGTGATGAGCCGCGGTTGCAATCCGAGTCCTTTGGTGATCGAAGTCGCGGCAACCGCATCGGGTGGCGAAACGATGGCGCCGATCAAAAAGGCCAATGGCCAACTCATGTCGGCAATCAGGTAATGCGCGGCCACGGCGACGGCGGTTGTCGTAAAGAGCACCAAACCGATAGCCGCCAACGTTATGGGACGGATCGCTGCCTTGAAATCATGCCAGCTCGTATACCAGGCACCGTAATACAACAGCGGCGGCAGAAAGATGATGAAGACGATTTCGGGATCGAGCGCGATGACTGGAAGGCCAGGAATAATGCTGATCAGGACGCCGCTCAGGACGAGGACAATCGGGAAAGGGAAATTGAATCGTTTGCTGAGCAATCCCATAAAGGCGATGCCGAAAAGCAGCATCAAGATGACGGTAATGTTTTCCATGCCCGAATATACGAAGCTTTTTAATTTTTGGGAAACGTCGATTGGTAAGAAATCGATAAAAAAGTATGGGATAAAATCTAAAAAATTAAATTTTATTTCGATTATTTAAATTTAACCCTAATTCTTTAGGGGCTGTTTAAAAGTTATTATCCATTTTTATACTTTTAACCTGTAATTTTTTAGGGTTAATATTAAAATAAAACACATAATGAAGAAGCGCTGGGTCATTTCTTTTGGATTAATTACGGTGATTGCCTTGGCTGGATTGTGCTGGCCTGCACCTACCCAAACACCACAAATCGCCTTGCAATTCGGCAGCACCGATGCCATCGTCCCCGCCGATGTGGCCTGGCTGTTGACGGCTTCCTCACTCGTACTGCTCATGACACCGGGACTGTCGTTCTTTTATGGCGGCATGGTCGGCAAGAAAAATGTGATTTCGACGATGCTGCAGAGTTTCATCTGTCTGGGCGTGGTGAGTTTGTTGTGGGTCGTCGTGGGGTTCAGCCTTTCATTTGGCGAGCCGCTTGGTTTTGAGATCGACGGGCAATTTTACAGCCTGGTCGGCAATCCATCCACCTTTGCGTTTCTGGACCATGTGGGCGTTTTGCCGCACAAGACCATGGCCGCGACCCTTCCGTTTATGTTATTCGCCTTGTTCCAGATGAAATTCGCGATCATTACCCCGGCCATCATCACGGGTTCGTTCGCCGAACGTGTGCGGTTCATCTCGTTCCTGCTTTTTATCTGTTTGTTCACCTTGCTCATCTATGCGCCGCTGTGCCATTCGGTATGGTACCCGACAGGCATCCTCGGCACCTATTTCGGGGTCAAGGATTTCGCGGGCGGAACCGTCGTGCATATGAGCGCCGGATTTGCCGCGCTTGCTGGCGCGATGGTACTCGGCAAACGCAAAAATAGCCACCACATACCCACCAATATCCCGTTTGTGTTGCTCGGCACTGGCATGCTCTGGTTTGGCTGGTTCGGTTTCAATGCCGGATCAGCACTGGCTGCCAATGCCACCGCAGCGATGGCTTTCGCCACGACCACCACGGCTTCGGCTTCGGCCATGCTTACGTGGATTTTCTTTGAAAGACTCAACGGCCGCAAGGTCTCCGCTTTGGGCGCGTGCATAGGTGCCGTCGTAGGTTTAGTTGCCATTACTCCTGCGGCGGGCTATGTCACGGTCCCGCAAAGTTTGTTCTTCGGATTCATCACGGCCATCGTTTCGAACAAAGTATTGTCGTCTAAGGCGATGCAGAAAGTCGATGACACGCTCGATGTCTTTGCCTGCCATGGTGTGGGCGGTATCATGGGCATGCTGCTCACGGCCATTTTCGCACAGGGTGAAAATGCGAGCCTGCTGCACGGCGGTTGGAATGTCTTTGCCCACCACATGATGGCTTTGGTATTGGTATCGGTGTTTACTTTTTTCGGTTCGCTGTTGCTGTTTCGCATCACCGACTGGATCATCCCGCTGCGCGTCTCTGAAGCGGCCGAACACCAAGGACTTGATTTGTCGCAGCACGACGAAAGCCTCGAACACGGCAAACCCGTCCCGATGGGAATCATCGACTTGATGCGGTAGCTGTCATATTTTTGCGTACTTTCGGGAAAACAATCCACCGACATGAAACAGCTTTTCTCTTTGTTCGCCTTGCTGGCGTTCAGCCTTGTTTCCGCACAGACGGAAGCAGTCAACCAAACACTCGACGCTTGGCACAAAGCCGCCGCCGAGGCCCAATTCGACACTTATTTTTCGTTCATGACCGACGATGGCATTTTCATCGGCACCGATGCGACCGAAAACTGGAACCTCAAACAATTCAAGGATTTTTCCAAACCGTATTTCGACAAGGGCAAGGCGTGGAGTTTTACGGCCATCCAGCGTCACGTTTTCTTTAATGCTGCCAAAGACATGGCCTGGTTCGACGAATTGCTCGACACCCAAATGAAATTGTGCCGCGGTTCGGGCGTGATGCGCAAAGAAAACGGAAAGTGGAAAATCGTACACTATGTCCTTTCGATGACCGTTCCGAACGACAATATCGAGGCGGTCGTCAAACTCAAATCGGCTTTCGACGACAATTACGCCAAAAGCCTCAAAACCAAATAAATTCCGATAGGAAAACCATTCAGCACCATTTGCCGTATGTAAAGAGTTGAAAAACGTAAACGTGTTCAGCCTGGCTGAATGTATTTATTTCCTACCCAATTTTAAACGAAAATGCCGCTTATGAGGAGCGGCATTTTTATTTAGTGTTGTTTGTCCTTGAGGTGTTCGAGCATGTCAACGGTCATGTTCTCGAGACCGAATTCGTGTTTCCAGCCCCAATCCTCGCGCGCACGGCTGTCATCGATACTGGCCGGCCAACTGTCGGCGATTTTCTGACGGAAGTCGGGATTGTAGGAAATGGTGAATTCCGGAATGTGTTTTTGGATTTCGGCGGCGATTTGGGTTGGCGTAAAACTCATCGCGGCCAGGTTGTAGGACGAACGGATTTTGATGCTTTCCTCGGGCGCCTGCATGATGCTGATGGTCGCGCGGATCGCATCGTCCATGTACATCATCGGCATTTTGGTTTCGGAAGACAGAAAACATTCATACTTTTTGTCGGCCAAAGCCTTGTAATAAATATCGACTGCATAATCGGTGGTTCCCCCGCCCGGCGGTGTCGACCAACTGATGAGCCCCGGATAACGGATGCTGCGCACATCGACCCCAAAAATATTGTGGTAGTATTCGCACCATCTTTCGCCGGCCTGTTTGCTGATGCCATAAACGGTTGAAGGTTCCATCGTCGTGAATTGCGGGGTTTGTTCCTTTGGTGTAGTCGGCCCGAACACCGCGATGCTCGACGGCCAGAAGATTTTCTTGATCTTTTTGGCTTTGGCCAGGTTCAATACGTGGAACAGCGAGTTCATGTTCAAATCCCACGCAAAGGCCGGATTTTTCTCGGCGGTGGCCGAAAGCAGCGCCGCCATGAGGTAAACTTCATCAATCTGGTATTGTTCGATAATGTGTTCAATCTGGTTGAAGTCGAGCGCATTGACGACCTCGAACGGGCCGGAATTGACGACCTCGTTGTTGAGTTTGCGGATGTCGGAAGCGATGACATTTTCGGTACCGTAAATCGCACGGAGTTTGTGTGTGAGCTCGGTACCGATTTGGCCGCACGCACCAATAATCAAAATTTTTGTACTCATGAGTTGGTTGTTATAAGGGCGTAAAGATAACGTTTTCGCCAATTATTTTTTGGCCTTTCGGTGCGGATTATTTTAACAAAATTATAATTTCGATGCGGCTTTCGCGGGCCAACTTTCATTTTACCTTTGTAACTTTGCCGTTCAATCGAGATGCTTATGAAAACCAGGATATTCTGTTTGTTTTTTTCGCTGATGCTGCTTTTTTCGTGCCGCGATGAAGATGCCCAGCGCCAGGCTGCTTTAAAAGATGCCCAGAAAAAGGAACAGATTTTTACCAACATCAACAATGGGTGGAATTTTACCCCGCCTTCGCTCAACCCGCAAACGCAGGGCATGCTCAACAATTGGAGCGAACTGCGGCTGTTTTTGCAGGCACTCACACAGAAACCCAAGAGTTCGATTGGTGCGTTCCAGAAAAAATCAAAGGAATTGTCCACCAAGGCCAAGGATCTCAACAATAACATCCCGCAGGCGTTCAACAAACCCGAGGTCAAAAGCCGCATTTCGGTGCTGACGACCAAGATCAATTCGATCAACCTGTACATCAACCTACAGGAAATCCCCGACCAAAAGGTGGTGGGTTTGGTACGCGATGTCAATGAGGAATTGTTGGCCTTGTACCGCCAGATGGACGAAATCGTCCGCAAAAGCAACATCCCGAAAGAAGAAGGCGAATCGGATATGCTGCGCATGCTCGACACGGCGCGCGCCATCCCGAACACCAAGCCGATGGTACCGACAGGAATCCCGAACGCCGCTAAAACCCATAAACCTTGAGTAAAACCAACCTGTTCCACATTTACGACGATTCGGCTAAAGTCAAGCAAATTGGCGATAGTCTCCAACAGCCCGGCCGCAAAATCCATTTGAACGGATTGATCGGTTCCTCGTTGTCGTTTGTCGTGCAGGCGCTGTTCAAGAAATCGGACAATCCGTTCCTGCTTGTGCTCGACGACAAGGAAGAAGCGGCCTACCACCTTAACGACCTCGAACAGATGATCGGCGAGAACGACGTGTTGTTTTATCCGGGCTCGTACCGTCGTCCGTATCAAATCGAGGACACCGACAATGCCAACGTCTTGTTGCGCGCCGAAGTTTTGAACCGCATCAATTCACGCAAGAAACCCGCGCTCATCGTCACGTATCCCGAGGCAATTTTCGAGAAAGTCGTCACGCGCAAAGACCTCGAAAAGAACACGCTCAAAGTGGCCGTGGGCGACCAGATTTCGATCGATTTCATCAACGAAGTACTGTTCGAATACGAATTCAAACGCGTCGATTTTATTTCGGAACCGGGCGAATTTTCGGTGCGCGGCGGCATCATCGACGTGTTTTCGTTTTCGAATGACCATCCGTACCGCATCGAGTTTTTTGGCAACGAGGTCGACAGCATCCGGAGTTTTGATGTCGAGACGCAATTGTCGATCGAAAAACAAAAGAAAATCACGATCATCCCGAATGTCGAGAACAAATTCTTTCAGGAAAACCGCGAAAGTTTCCTCGACTACATCCCCGAAAATACGACACTGATCCTCCAGAACACCGAATTGCTGTTGGCCAAGCTGACGAAATTGTTCGAGAAATCGCAGGAGATTTTCGACAACCTCCATTCGACCGTCAACCACGTCGCGCCCGAACAATTGTTCCTGAATCGCGAGGCGTTTGCAAAGAAAGCGAGCGATTTTACCGTCGTCGAATTGGCCAAACCTTATTTCCAATCCGAAAAGGGTTTTGATTTCCACATCCAGCCGCAACCGTCGTTCAACAAGCAGTTCGATTTGCTTTTGAACAACCTCAGCGAGAACCAATTCAACGGCTACAAGAATTATTTGTTCTGTTCGAATGAGGCGCAGGCCAAGCGTTTTGATGATATTTTCGAATCTTTGGATGAAGCCAACCACGAGAACATCCGCAAGCAATACCACACGATTGTTTTCCCGTTGTACCAAGGGTTTATCGACGACGAAAACCAGATCGTGTGCTACACCGACCACCAGATTTTCGAGCGCTACCACAAGTTCAACATCAAGAACGGTTATTCGAAAAAGCAGACGATCACGCTCAAGGAATTGACTTCGTTATCGGTGGGCGATTATGTGACGCACATCGACCACGGCATCGGCAAGTTCGGCGGATTGCAGAAAATCCAGGTCGAGGGCAAAACGCAGGAAGCCATTAAATTGGTGTATGCCGACAACGACATCGTGTACGTGAGCATCCACTCGCTGCATAAAATCTCCAAATACAACGGCAAGGACGGCGCACCGCCCAAGATTTACAAGCTCGGTTCGAACGCCTGGAAAACGCTCAAGCAGAAAACCAAGGCGCGTGTCAAGCACATCGCGTTCAACCTGATCCAACTCTACGCCAAGCGCCGTTTGGAAAAAGGGTTCCAATATGCGCCCGACAGTTACCTGCAGAATGAGCTCGAGAGTTCGTTCATCTACGAAGACACACCCGACCAGATCAAGGCCACGGCCGAGGTCAAAGCCGACATGGAAAGCGACCGCCCGATGGACCGACTCGTCTGCGGCGACGTGGGTTTTGGCAAAACCGAAGTCGCGATCCGTGCCGCGTTCAAGGCCGTCGACAACGGAAAACAGGTTGCCGTTCTCGTTCCGACGACGATTTTGGCCTACCAACATTTCCGTACGTTTTCGGAGCGTTTGAAGGAAATGCCGGTGTCGATCGGTTATTTGAACCGTTTCCGTACGGCCAAACAAAAGACCGAAACCTTGAAACAATTGGAAGAAGGACGGCTCGATATCTTGATCGGGACGCACCAATTGGTCAATAAAAATGTCAAGTTCAAGAACCTCGGTTTGCTCATTGTGGACGAGGAACAGAAGTTTGGCGTCAACGTCAAGGACAAACTCAAGACGATTGCCGCCAATGTCGATACACTCACATTGACCGCCACGCCGATTCCAAGAACGTTGCAGTTTTCACTGATGGCCGCGCGCGATTTGTCGGTGATCACGACACCACCACCGAACCGTTACCCAATCGAGACGCAGGTCGTGAGTTTTAATGAAGAACTGATCCGCGACGCGATTTCGTATGAAATCCAACGCAACGGCCAGGTGTTTTTCATCAACAACAGAATCGAGAACATCAAGGAAATTGCGGGGATGATCCAACGTTTGGTGCCCGACGCGAAAGTCGGGATCGGACACGGACAGATGGAAGGCCACAAGCTCGAGGAACTCATGCTCGGTTTTATGAATGGGGATTTCGACGTGTTGGTTTCCACAACGATTATCGAAAGCGGACTCGACGTACCGAACGCTAATACGATTTTCATCAACAACGCCAACAATTTCGGACTGTCCGATCTGCACCAGATGCGCGGCCGTGTGGGCCGAAGCAACAAGAAGGCGTTCTGTTATTTCATCACGCCGGCCTACCACATGATGACCGACGATGCCCGAAAACGCATCCACGCCTTGCAGCAATTCAGCGAACTCGGCAGCGGGTTCAACATTGCGATGAAGGATTTGGAAATCCGCGGGGCAGGCGATTTATTGGGCGGCGAACAAAGTGGTTTCATCAACGAAATCGGTTTTGAAACCTACCAGAAAATCATGAACGAGGCGATTGAGGAACTCAAGGAAAATGAGTTCAAGGAATTGTACGAAACCGAAAACGACATCGAAACCAAGACCTATGTCAAGGAATTGCAATACGACACCGATTTCGAATTGTTGTTCCCGGACGACTACATCAACAACATTTCGGAGCGACTCATTTTGTACAACGAACTGAGTCTGGTCAAGAACGAAGAAGAATTGTCGGCTTACGAAAGCAAGCTCATCGACCGTTTTGGATTGCTTCCGAAACCGGCTTCGGCTTTGCTCAATTCGATCCGCATCAAGTGGATTGCATTGCAGTTCGGCATCGAGAAAATTGTGATGAAACAGGGCAAGATGATCGCCTATTTCGTATCGGACCAACAATCGGATTATTACCAATCCAACCGATTCCACAAGGTCTTGCAGTTCGTGCAGAAATACCCGGCGCTGTGCAAGATGAAGGAAAAACAAACACCGAACGGATTGCGTTTGCTGTTGACTTTTGAAAACGTGAAGTCGATCAGCAAGGCGCTGGAATTGATGGAACTGCTCGAAAATACATAAACCAACCTCATGGAAAACACCACCGATTTAATCCGAAAAGCATACGCTGCATTCAACGCGCGCGACATCGATGCGGCGCTTTCCACCTTTCATCCCGAAGTGGAATGGCCGCGTGCCTTTGTCGGAGGCTATGTAAGCGGACACGACGCCATCCGCGATTATTGGACCCAACAATGGACCGAGATCAATCCAACTGTAGCCCCCGTCGGATTTGCACCAAGACCCGATGGGACAATGGAAGTTTCTGTCCACCAAACGGTCAAAGATCCGCAGGGCAACCTCCTGTTTGATGGCATGGTCAAGCACATCTACACCGTACAGGACGATTTGTTGCGCCGAATGGACATCGAAACGGAATAACTCCAAACCGCATCAAACAAAAAACCACTCCTTTTGAGAGTGGTTTTTTCATTTATATAAAATTGGTTTAGTTCATCTTGACGATCTTGAAATTGGCTTCCTTGTCGTTGAACTTGAGCTTAAAGAAATAAGTTCCCGTCGCAAACGAAGCGATATCGACCTTGGTGTCCATCGCATTAATCTTTTTGTTGTAGAGCAATTGCCCAGCCACGTTGTATACCGAAACCGCGTCGATTGGCGTTTTGGATTGGATGGTTACCTGTCCACTAGTCGGGTTTGGATAATACAGGAAATCGATGTTCGGCTGGAAGCTTTCGGTTCCCAATACATTGAGGCAAGACACATTGGCCACATAACCTTCCTCGGTTACCCCGCCGTCGGCATAGAAACGAACGGTCAATGAGCCGTCGGCAGCCGTCGAGGTGAATGGGCCAGGAATATCGGTTCCGGTGAATCCGCCGCTGCTCAAGTCAGGTGCCGATGTGGAATTTCCGTCGTACACATACAGGTAGTCGTAATCGACTTCGAGGTCGAATTCGGTAAAGGTCAATTGGATTTTCTTGTTGGCCACATTCGGGATGATGACCCTTACATAGCTTTCATTGTTGGTGTATTCGTTGTTCGTGCCGCCCGTATCGGTAATTTGGATGTTGCTGCACCAGGCCGCCCCGGTCACGAAAACCTTACGGTCATTGGGCGCGGTGAGTCCGGCGCCGCAAATCGGGCGTACCCAAAACTTATAGAAGGTATTCGGGTTCAAACCAGAAGTCGAATAGGTCGTCGCTCCCACGGTCGTCCAAGTCGGGTTGTTGCTGGCGAATGGTGTCACGGCGACTTGCCATGAAGTCGCATCGCCGAGTTCGGTCCAGGTCACGGTTGCATCGGTTCCCACGACAGCCACGTTGACATCGGCTACCGCATTGATGCAGGTACTGATGCAATCGGTGCTGAGGCAGTTCGCGCCAGCAATTGCTGAAAGGATCTGGTTTCTCGGCTGGATTCCGAAACCGTTGTTGAAATTGATTCCGGCATCGGTCAAGTGGCAGTAGCTCATGATGGTGCCGCCTTCGGCTTGCGATGGGATGATCGGTGCATTGAAATCGGTGCATTCGGCGCCTTCCCAATCCTCGCCCAACGCATACGGACCACAGTTGTCGATGGCCGTATTGTTGCCGTTCCAGACACAGGCGTGTGTGTGCGGCGAACCGATCAGGTGGCCGAATTCATGCGTGATGACCATAATCGTCCACGAATAGGTCGGTACTTCCTGGTAACTGAAATTGACATCCGAATAGCTGAAGTTGTTCTGTGCGCACAATCCGTCGATGGTTACGGCCACACCGCCCAATCCGCCCGGATCGATGCCGACCAATTGCCCGAGGTCGCCGTCAAAAGCCGGACGCAAATCGTTGAATTGGTACAAATAATCCGAAGAACTTTCGCCTTCATACGGATCGTCGGTCGTCCAAACGTAAGTCGACTTGAGCGATACGGTAATGAGGTCGTTTTCATACAAGGTCTGGACTTCGTTGAACACAAGCGTCGCCCAGTTGTTGGTATTGGTCACGCTGCTGCCGTTGGCTTGGTAGAGGTTGTAATCCATTTCCATGTACATGGTCACGCATTTGGGTGCGACACCTTCTGGGTTGCGGTTGGAAATGGTTTGTCCTTCCTGCAGCACATCTTTGGTTTGGCAAGAAAAATGGTTGAGCAATTTGAGGTCGCGGTCCGAGTAGACGATGTAATCCGAGGTGTTGTTGGCCTTGTCCAATTTCCCGATGACGAGGTTTTGGAGGTTCTTGCCCGAGATAAATCCACCGAATTCCCCTTTAAAGAAACTGAATGACACCACCGAGTTCTGGTCGCCCTTGATGATGCCGCGGTAGTAAATTCCGGGTTCGTAGGTTACATTTTTGGCCTGGTCGGTATCGGCGTGGAAGCCGTTGGCAAATGGATTGACCTTGTACAATTGGGTCTTGATCGTCTGGCCCAGATACGGGATCTCGAGTTCGATGTATTCGTGTTTGGCCGCCATCAGGTGGGTCAATTCCTGGGTGTTGAGTTTGGCATAGGTCGCTTTTTCAACAGCGGTGCGGTTCTGGTCGTTGGCAATGCCATCGGAAACGGTCAGCATCGAAACGCGTTTGAAGTCTGCATTTTGTGAGACCAGTTGGCCCACTTTGGTAGCCACGGCTTTCTGCGCGAAGCTGGCCACCGATGCAAACAACAGCATCATAGTAATTATTTTTTTCATAGTTTTTTAGATTAAGTAAAAGCCATCAAATGTAAACAATATTTCAAGCGGGACAACAGTTTCATCCATATTTTTCACCGCTAGAAATAAAAGAAAGCATCGGCTAAGTGTTCTATTTTGAATTGGTTACCGTCTTTGGCAATGGCCATAATGTCGAAACGCACGTTCACCTCCAAATTATGCGCATTCACATACTGGTTTACGGCTTTGACGAGCAATTGGATTTTTTGGGGCTTGACAAAATCCTGCGGCAACCCAAAGTCAATGGACGAGCGTGTCTTGACTTCGACGACCGCCAAAACATTTCCTTTTTGCGCAAGGATGTCGATTTCGGCTTTTTGGAACACCCAATTGGTCTCG
Organism: Flavobacterium sp.; assembly: GCF_047602195.1. Lineage (GTDB taxonomy): Bacteria > Bacteroidota > Bacteroidia > Flavobacteriales > Flavobacteriaceae > Flavobacterium. The sequence continues at coordinate 383,047 of NZ_JASGHW010000004.1, read as the reverse complement.
AGGATTTCATAACCCTCCTGCCGAAGAAATTCGGCGGCCATTGCTTCGCCGAGTTTGCCGAGTTCGTTGTGCTGGGCCATTTTTAGATCGTCAGATTATTGGATTTTCAGATTTTCAGAAATGGGGTGAGTTTTTGTTCGATTTCAGATTCGTCGTTGATTTCGAGCACCTGCCAAGGAATCGGGGCGGTTGATTGTTGCAGATCGAAAATGGCTTTTTTTCGCTCGGCATATTGTGCCCTGCCTCTTTCCAGAAATGCTTCAACACCGTCGTATTTCTCCATCGATGCTTTCATGTCCGGCTTTTGCAGGTATTGCTCCAGAAAATGATCGATTTTGTTGTGACTGACATACCAGATGGATTCTATTTCCCATCCATTTTCCACGAGTTGGTCTTTCATCGCAACGAATTGCTCCTGCGTTTTGGGATAACCGTACAGCAGCACCTTTTGTCCTTTGTGCCTGTCGAGTTCAACCAACACCAATCTTTGCAGCAAAACATCCGGGATGATTTCCGCTTGACCCAAATAGGATTGGATTGCTGTGCCGAGCTCCGATTCTTGCCTGAATTCTTTGCGGACCATTTCGCCCAAATTCAAAACAGCCGCATCCCATTTCTGGCTAAAAACTGCTGCCGTTTTGCCGAAGGAAATCGGGTGGTCCAAAAAAAGAAGGTGAAATGTTCCCATTTTAACCCTTATTCAAATTTGACCGTCGAACCCGCATCGGTGACTTCAATAGATACGGTCTTGCCAAAAATCATCGCGCGGTTGTCTTTGATGTGCCCCGCCGGGAAATTGTAGATGATTGGGAATTTGTAGTCTTTGAGAACGTCCTGTACGATTTGCAGCGCGTCCTTGCCCCACGGGATGTCGTTGTCGTTCATTTCGGTCATGCCGCCGATGACGACCGCCTTGAGTCCATCGAAATAGCCATTGCGTTTGAGGTTCATCATCATGCGGTCGATGTGGTACAGATATTCGTCGAGGTCTTCGATGAACAGGATTTTGCCTTTGTAATCGATTTCCGATTTCGAACCCATGACGCTGTACAGCACCGATAAATTTCCGCCGACGAGTTCGCCTTTGGCCTTGCCATTTTTATTGAACGGCGCATCGGGAAGTTTATACGACAACGATTCGCCGAACAATGCTTTTCGGAATGATTCGATTGCTTCAGGCGTTGCAGTCTTGGCGCTCACGGCCATCAAGCTGTGGATTGTTTCGATGCCCATGTTGTTGAGATGACTGTGCAACACGGTCACGTCGCTGAAGCCACAGATCCATTTGGGCTTTTTCTTGAACGCCGTAAAGTCGATGCGGTCGATAATCCTGACCGTTCCGTAACCGCCCTTGGCTGCCCAAATCGCCTTGATCTTAGGGTTGTCGATCATTTCCTGGAAATCGGTGGCGCGTTGCCAATCGGGGCCGGCGAGCTGGTGGTCTTCCTTGCCGATGGTTTTGCCGAGTACGACGTTCAGTCCCCAGCTTTCCAAAAGTTTAACGGCAGGTTGTAGCGTTGCGGCGTCTATTTTTCGGGCCGTGGCGACAATGGCCACGGTATCGCCTTTTTGTAAAAATTCGGGTGTGATCATTTTTCTTTGTGCTAGTGTGGTTTGGATGAAAAGTCCGAGGAAGATTAGGGAAAGGATTTTTGGATTTTTCATGGTGGTTTCAGTTGTGACAAATATATTAATTTGTTGTTGTGTCATTTCGACCGCAGGGAGAAATCTCAAATTATTAGCCTGCGGCATGAATTTCTCCCTGCGGTCGACTCGAGCTTGCGACTGGCGAAGCAAATAGCTCCTCATAAAAACTTTGCAACCCTGCATCTTTGCGACTTTATAACTTTCTAGCTTTAAAGCTGTAAATTCCTTATTTTTGCAGTCGCTCGAGGGAAATTCTTCCCGAACAGACGAAGTAATTTTTACACTATGTTACAAAATCCTAAAAGATATACCATTACGGCGGCGCTGCCTTACACGAACGGACCGATCCACATCGGGCATTTGGCGGGCGTTTACGTACCCTCCGATATTTATTCGCGTTACCTGAGACTGCAAGGCAAGGATGTGGCGTTCATCTGCGGCAGCGACGAGCACGGCGTGGCCATTTCGATGAAAGCCAAGAAAGAAGGCATCACGCCGCAGCAGGTGATTGACAAATACGACGCGATCATCCGAAAATCGTTTGTGGATTTCGGGATTTCGTTCGACAATTATTCGCGTACGTCTTCGCAAATCCATCATGATACGGCTTCGGCATTTTTCCGCAAACTGTACGACGAAGGCAAATTCATCGAGGAAGTCACCGAACAGTTGTATGATGAGAAAGCGGGGCAGTTTTTGGCCGACCGTTTTGTGATCGGGACTTGTCCGAAATGTGGCAATCCGGAAGCTTATGGCGACCAATGTGAAAACTGCGGCTCGTCATTGAACGCGACCGATTTGATCAATCCGAAGTCGACTATTACAGGCGAAACACCCGTGACCAAATCGACCAAGCACTGGTTTTTGCCGCTCGACCAATACGATGCGTTTTTGCGCGAATGGATTCTCGTCGGACACAAGAACGACTGGAAACCGAACGTTTACGGACAAGTCAAGTCGTGGCTCGATGAAGCCGGTGGTTTGAAACCACGTGCCGTGACGCGCGACCTCGATTGGGGCATCGACGTTCCGGTGGAAGGCGCGACGGGCAAGAAATTGTATGTGTGGTTTGACGCACCAATCGGTTATATTTCTTCGACCAAGGAATGGGCCCAGCGCGAAGGCAAAGATTGGGAACCGTATTGGAAATCGGACGACACCAAGCTCGTGCACTTCATTGGCAAGGACAATATCGTGTTCCACTGTGTGATTTTTCCAGCGATGCTCAAGGCCGAAGGTTCGTATATTTTGCCCGACAATGTGCCGGCGAATGAATTTTTGAACCTCGAAGGCAATAAATTATCGACCTCTAAAAATTGGGCGGTTTGGCTGCACGAATATTTGGAAGAATTTCCGAACCAGCAGGATGTTTTGCGTTACGCACTGACTTCGAATGCACCCGAAACCAAGGACAACGATTTTACTTGGAAAGATTTTCAGGCCAGAAACAACAACGAACTCGTCGCGGTTTTTGGAAACTTCGTGAACCGCGTGGTCGTGTTGACGCATAAATATTACGACGGCATTGTCCCGACGCCGAACGAACTCAATGACATCGACACCAAGACCTTGGCCGAAATGCGTGCGTATCCGGCGGTGATTGCGAGTTCGATCGAACGTTACCGTTTCCGCGAAGCCTTGAACGAACTCATGAATTTGGCGCGTCTGGGCAACAAATACCTGGCCGACGAAGAACCGTGGAAACTGGTCAAGGAAAATCCGGAGCGTGTGAAAACACAAATGTGGGTGGCTTTGCAGATTGCAACTGCGCTCAGTGTTTTGAGCGAACCGTTTTTACCGTTCACATCTGAAAAATTGAAGCGCATTTTGGGCGTGCATCCAAGTCCTGCTGAGGTGATTGATTGGGATGAAGTGGCCAAAGCCGAAACGATTTTGTCCCCTGGAACCCAAATCGGTCAGGCCGAATTGCTGTTTACCAAAATCGAAGACGAACAAATCCAGAAACAAATCGACAAATTAGAAGCGACCAAAACCGCGAATAAAAATCAAAATAAAACGGTGGAGCCCCAAAAAGATTTGATTCAATACGACGATTTCGCCAAGATGGACCTGCGCGTCGGGACGATTCTCGAAGCCGAGAAAATGCCGAAGGCGAACAAATTGTTGATTCTTAAAGTCGACACCGGGATTGATGTACGTACGATTGTTTCGGGTATTGCTGAAAGTTTTTCACCCGAAGAAGTCATCGGTAAAAAAGTAACCGTTTTGGTCAACCTCGCACCGAGAAATCTGCGTGGCACCGAAAGTCAGGGCATGATTTTGATGACCAACAACGCCGAGGGCAAATTGGTTTTTGTCAATCCGGATGCGGAGGTTTCGAACGGGGAAACCATTAATTAAAAAATAGCCACAAATGCACGAATTATTTATTAGCATACAAAAAATTCGTGTATTCGTGGCGAGAAAAAAATTATGAAAATCAAAGTCATCGCTTTCGACGCCGACGACACCTTATGGGTCAACGAGCCGTATTTCCAGGAAACCGAAGAAAAATTCTGTGACCTGCTCGCGCCGTATTTGTCCAAGCATACGTTGTCGCAGGAATTGTTCAAGACCGAAATCGGGAATTTGCGGCTGTACGGTTATGGCATCAAGGGGTATATCCTTTCGATGATCGAGGCCGCGCTACAGATTTCGAACCATACCATCAGCAATGAGGTCATCGCCAAGATTATCCAATATGGCAAAGAACTTTTGGAGCACCCGATCGAATTGCTCGATGGCGTGGAGCAAACGCTGCAAACGCTCAAGCAAGACTATAAACTCGTGGTTGCGACCAAAGGCGATTTGCTCGACCAACGCCGCAAACTGCACAACTCAGGGCTCGGCAAATATTTCCACCACATCGAGGTCATGAGCGACAAGCAGGAAAAGGATTATTCCGATCTCGTGACGCGTCTCGACATCCATCCTTCTGAATTTTTGATGATCGGCAACTCGCTCAAATCGGATGTGTTGCCCGTGCTTGGCATTGGCGGACACGCGATCCACATCCCGTTCCATACGACCTGGGCGCATGAAAAAATTGACCACAAGGTGGAACACCCGAACTTCAAAGACTTTGAAAAAATCACCGACGTACTGACGTTATTCCAATAATGAACACTTTTTTAGACCTTGACCATTGGCCGCGTAAGGAACATTTTCATTTCTTCCGCCAATTCGAAGAACCGTTTTTCGGTGCAGTCGTTGAAATCGATTGTACCAAAGCGTATGACAAAGCCAAAGCGTCGGGCGTTTCCTTTTTCCTGTATTACCTGCACAAAACGCTTGTGGCGGTCAACGCTGTCGAAGCATTTCGCTACCGCATTTTGGAAGACCAAATCGTCATCCATGACCGCATCGATGGCTCGGCTACGATCAGCCGCGAAGACGGATCGTTTGGGTTTTCGCTTATCGAATTCCATCCTGATTTTGAAACTTTTTCCCAAAAAGCACTGCTCGAAATCGAGCGCGTCAAAAACACGCCCGGTTTGTTTACGCGCAGTTTTGACCAGGACAACCTGATCCATTTTTCTTCGATTCCGTGGGTCAATTTTACTTCATTGTCGCATGCGCGCAGTTTCCGTTTTCCGGACAGTTGCCCAAAAATCTCGTTTGGGAAAATGATAGTCTCCGAAAGCGGCAAACGAACGATGAACATGTCCGTACACGTGCACCACGCACTGGCCGATGGTTTGCATGTAGGCCAATTCGTCGATGGGTTCCAGGAAGAAATGAACCGCTAGGCTATTTGCCGAGCAGCAACAGGTCGTTGATTACTACTTCGGTGATGTACCGCTTTTCGCCATTCTTATCGTCGTAGCTGCGGTGTACAAGCTTGCCTTCGATGGCAATTTCTTTTCCTTTGGTGACGTACTTTTCGAGGATTTCTGCGGTCTTGCCCCAGGCCACTACTTTGTGCCATTGGGTTTCCTCTACCTTTTCGCCTTGGTCGTTTTTGTAGACCTCATTGGTGGCAAGGGTCAGTTGGGCCAGTTTTTTTCCGCTGTCGAAGTTTTTGATTTCGGGGTCGTTCCCGAGGTGTCCAATCAATTGGACTCTGTTTCTGAGTGCATTCATGGCGTATAAAATTTTAAATGGTTTTGAAATTTGTTCCTGGTAAAAGTAAGATTCCTTTTGGCAACGGCACTACAGATTTTCTGTAATTATTCGGCATATAGTCCCGCAAGGTTAATCACCGAAAGTTGGAAGTCAGAATTTATTGCTATATTTGATTGACTTTTAGCCCCCCAAACCAACCAAAAACTGTTCGAAACCCCAATAAAAATGGGTGTTTCCGTAAAAGCAAAAAAGGACCAACCCCAAATTGTATGAAAAAAATAGACCATTCTTTTCTTTCGGCACTTTTCCTTCTGCTTGTCATTATTTTCCTTCATTTCACCCTGATGCCGCGTTGGGATTTCCGTACCGCCGAAGGCCCGCTTTCTGAATTCTCAGCCAACAGGGCGATGGCCCAAATCAAGGAAATGACCAAGGCGCCCCATTATGTAGGCTCTGAAAACCACAAAACCGTTGCCGCTTATCTTGAAAAAGAAATGCGTCAAATGGGGCTCGAAACCCAGACCGAAGAAGGCACCACGCTTTCCGACTGGGGCAATCTCGTGAAATCGAAAAACATCCTGGCGCGCATCAAAGGCTCCGGAAACGGCAAGGCTTTGTTGTTGCTTTCGCATTACGACAGCGCGCCGCATTCGGCTTCGAAAGGGGCCAGCGACGATGCTTCGGGTGTGGCCACGATCCTTGAGGGCATCCGCGCTTTTTTGCACAACAAGACCCCGCACAAGAACGACATCATCATTTTGTTTACCGATGCCGAAGAACTCGGGCTCAACGGTGCCGCACAATTCGTCACCCAAAATAAATGGGCCAAAGACATCGGGCTCGCGCTCAACTTTGAAGCGCGCGGAACCTCCGGGCCAGGTTACATGCTCATGGAAGTCAACAACGGAAATGCCGAAATGGTCAACGCTTTTGCTACAGCCGATGCCGAATATCCGGTCAGCAATTCGCTCATGTACAGCATTTACAAGATGCTGCCGAACGACACCGATTTGACCGTGTTCCGCGAGCAGGGAAAAATCCAAGGATTCAACTTCGCGTTTATCGACAGCCATTTCAATTACCATACGGCCCAGGACGATTATGCACATCTGGACCAAACCACACTGATGCACCAGGGCAGTTACCTGATGCCGTTGTTGGCGCATTTCTCGAATGCCGATTTGGCGCATCTGGACAGCGCCGATGATCAAGTGTATTTCAACGCGCCTTTTGTTTTTGTGCACTATCCATTCGGTTGGAATTTCCCATTGCTGATCGTGGCCAGCCTGTTGTTTGTGCTGCTGGTCTTTATCGGATTGGGCAAACGGACACTCAACATGGCTGAAATCGGGAAAGGGTTTGTGCCTTTGCTCGGGGCCATTTTGCTGGCCGGGGCGATTGCGTTCTTCGGATGGAAATTGCTGCTGGCGATCTATCCGCAATACAACGACATCCTGCAAGGGTTTACCTATAACGGCCATGCCTATATCGCGGCGTTTGTGCTGTTGGGCTTGTCTGTCGCTTTCCTGTTTTATGGGCGGATCAAATCGGATATGCAGGTTTCGAATTATTCGATTGCGCCTTTGCTGCTGTGGATCATCGTCAATTTTGCCGTGGCATTCCAATTGCCGGGCGCCGGATTTTTTATCATCCCGGTGTTCTGCAGTTTGCTGATGCTGGCCTTTTACGTGGTCACGCAAAAAACCAACGCGTTTTTGAATTTGCTGCTGAGCATTCCGTCGATGGTCATCATCGCGCCTTTTATCGTGATGTTCCCGATTGGCCTCGGTTTGAAAATCCTTTACGGAAGCGTCATCCTGACGGTGTTGGTTTTCGCCCTGCTGCTCCCGGTATTTGGCAGTTTTTCGCGCAAATGGTTGTGGTCGTTTATCTTCTTTGCCGTTTCGATTGGATTCTTTGTCAAGGCACACCTCAATTCCGGTTACGAACTGGGCAAAGCCAAACCGAACAGCCTGCTTTATGTGTACAATGCCGATAAAGACCGTGCCGACTGGGCGACTTACGACCAGAACCTCGACGAATGGACAAAAATTTATTTGGGCGACAACCCACAACCGGCCACGCATTTGAACAGCCTGCCGTTGTTCAGCAAATACGATTCGAAATTTACCTATGCCTACAATGCCCTCGTCCGCGACATTCCGGAACCGACGATTGCTTTTGTCAAGGATTCGGTCATCGGGAAATACCGTTACCTCAAGATCAAGATCAGCCCGAACCGAAAAGTCAACCGCTATGATATTTTTGCCAACGAGAATATGGTATTCCACCACCTCAAGGCCAACGGCGCAACGGCTTTGGAGCAAAAAGGCTCGCTTTACCAGCGCAACGGCAAGAAAATCATCAGTTATTATGTAGTGGACAATCAGCCGCTCGAACTCCAATTCGCCATCCCGAAAGCGACTGCGCTCGACATGCAATTGATGGAATCCTCATTTGATTTGATGAACAACCCGACTTTTGCGATGGAGAAACGCAAAAATACCATGATGCCGACGCCGTTTGTGCTCAACGACGCAGTGGTCGTGATCAAAAAAATAAAACCAACGCCAAAAGTGGCGGTCGCCGTTCCGGTGCAAAAGAACTTTTCGTACCACACCAATACCACGCGCGACACGATTCCCGATCCGGAAATCAACAACCCAGAAGTAGAAAATTGACACCTTAGCCATGAAAACCATCAGCATTCTCGGCTGCGGCTGGCTCGGCATTCCGCTAGCAGAGACCTTGATCGACAAAGGATTTTTGGTCAAAGGCTCGACGACTTCTCAGGCCAAAATCAAGCCGCTTGAAACAAAAGGCATCCAAATGTTTCAGGTTTCGCTTGAAGCCGATGCGGTCGAGGGCGACATCGACAATTTCCTCAAAGGTTCGGAAGTATTGATTATCGATATTCCGCCGCGCTTCCATTTTTCACAAAAAATCGCGACGCTGGTCCCTTTTATCCAGTCGTCCGGGATTCAAAAAGTATTGCTGGTCAATTCGATTTCGATCTACGCCGATAGCGACACGGTAATCACCGAGGACCAGATTCCGAATCCAAAAACCGACAAAAGCCACCAATTGTTCGCCGCCGAAAATACGCTTCAAAACCAAACCGGTTTCCAAACCACGGTGTTGCGGTTCGCCGGTTTGGTCGACGAAAAACGCCATCCGGTAAAATACCTCGCCGGGGAACAAAACCTTGAAAATCCCGATGCGCCTGTCAACCTGATCCACAAACAGGATTGCATCGGCATCATTTTGAAAATCATCGAAACGGGAACCTGGGGCGAGGTTTTCAATGCCGCGGCGCCATTCCATCCTACGAGGGAAAAGTATTACACCCAAAAAGCGCAGCAGTTTCATTTGGCTGCGCCCCAATTCGATCATTCGAAAAAGTCCAGTGGCAAAACCATCGATTCTTCGAAATTGCAACGAATGCTCCATTACGAGTTCCAATTCCGCGAATTATAACCTAACTTTACCTTTCGGAATTCAATCGTATGAGCAACAAGGAAAAGGCCATCAGCACCACCTACCTGAGCATTTTGGGCAATATAGCGCTCGCGTTGTGCAAGGGCATCGCGGGTTATTTCGGGAATTCCTATGCGTTGATTGCCGATGCGATCGAATCGACCACCGATGTTTTTGCTTCGGTGCTCGTGTTGTTTGGGCTCAAGTATTCTTCGCGTCCCGCCGACGAGAACCATCCGTACGGCCATGGAAAAGCCGAGGCGCTCGTGACCTTTGCCGTCGTCGGATTTCTCGTGATTTCGGCCACGGTCATTGCTTATGAAAGTATCGGGCACATCCGCACACCGCATAAGGTTCCTGAAAAATTTACGCTGTTTGTCCTGGGCGGCATCGTCATCATCAAGGAAATTTTCTACCGCATCGTATCGAAGAAAAGCGACGAGACCAACAGTTCCTCGCTCAAGGCCGATGCGTGGCACCACCGTTCGGATGCGATTACCTCGGCGCTCGCCTTTATCGGGATTTCGATTGCGATTTTTATGGGTCCGGGTTATGAAACTGCCGACGATTGGGCCGCTTTGCTCGCCTCGGGCATCATTGTGTACAATTCGTGGCTCATTTTCCGACCGGCCTTGGGCGAAATCCTCGACGAGCATTTTTACGACGACCTGATTGTCAAAATCCGTGACATTTCGCTGACCATTGAAGGTGTGATCGATACCGAAAAATGCCATGTGCGCAAAACCGGGATGACTTATTTTGTGGATTTGCACCTGACCGTCAATGGCCAGATTTCTGTTTCCGAAGGACACGAAATTGCGCATCGGCTCAAGGATACTTTGCAACAGCATCTCCCCGAAATCGCCGATGTGTTGATCCATGTCGAACCTGATGATTTGGTTTAATTTCTATAACACTCCCTAAATACTACCAAAATGAACCCAAAAGACTTGACCGAATTGACCAACGAAGAATTGTTGCACGAAGCCAAAAAAATGAAATCGACCAAGATTTACGATGCCGTGATCATCGGTTTCTTGGTGGGCGTGGCCGTTTACAGCGCCGTTAGAAATGGTTTTGGATTGTTGACTTTCTTGCCGCTGGTCTACCTGCCGATTGCCGCCAGGAACAAGACCCGCAATGAAGCGGTGGAAAAACTATTGAAACAGCGCGATTTGAAATAAACAAGCGCCGGAAATCAAAAAAAGCGTTCGGTTTCCCGAACGCTTTGTCTATTATAAATTTCTTTCTTTTATACTTGCCTTGATTTCGGCAATCCTTTTCCGGGTCAATTCTTCCATACAATTGGCGTGGATCAGCGGTTGGATGCTGCCGCCTTCATATTGTGAGGCGTCAAACTTGCAATGGGAATCCCGGAATTTGACCCAATCTTTTTCGGCTTGGATGAGCAATACTTTTTCGTCCTTGTCCAGAAGCGCCATGAGCTGTTTGTAGGCTTTGTTGAGTGCTGCGTCCGCTTTTTTGTATTTCGCCTGCGCGTCGGCATTCATTTCTGATTGGGTTTGGGCCAATGAAATGCCGGTCATGCCCAAGAACAGCGCGATAAAAAAATACCTCTTTTTCATATCTGTAAAGTGTTGTCTATTGTTACCAAATCTTCACGCGCTTCGACGGTTCCACGTAAATCGCATCGCCCGGCTTGATCGGGAAGGCTTCGTAAAACGCATCGACATTCTGCAACGGCACATAGGCGCGGAACATGCCCGGCGAATGCGGATCGGTCTTGACTTGGGTCTTGAGTGCCTCGTCGCGCATTTTGGTACGCCACATCGTCGCCCAGGAAATAAAGAATCTTTGCTCGGGCGTATATCCATCGATCAATCCCGGGTTGCCTTTTTCCTTGAGGTACAACTGCAAACCATCGTAAGCCACATTGACGCCGCCCAAATCGCCGATGTTTTCGCCCATCGTAAACTTGCCGTCGACAAAAGTGCCCGGCAACGGTTGCAGCGCGCCGTATTGCTCGCCCAGGGCGCCGGTCAGGGCCGCAAACTGTTTGGCATCTTCGGCCGTCCACCAATCGACGAGATTGCCGTCGGCATTGTAGCGCGAGCCCGAATCGTCGAACCCGTGCGAAATCTCATGCCCGATCACCCCACCGATGGCACCAAAATTAACGGCCTCATCCGCCTGGTAATTGTAATACGGCGCCTGTAAAATGGCTGCCGGGAACACAATCTCGTTGAACACCGGGCTGTAATAAGCGTTGACGGTCTGCGGCGACATATTCCAGCGCGTCTTGTCGACCGGTTTGCCGAGATCGACCAAATCTTCATCGAAACGCCATTTCCTGATGTTGCGCATGTTGTCGTAGAAACTGCCCTTGTCGGTTCCGGCAATCTGGAGCGCAGAATAGTCTTTCCATTTGTCCGGATAACCGATCTTGACGTTGACTTTCTTGAGTTTGATGATCGCGCTTTTCTTGGTTTCGGCCGACATCCAGCTCAGGTTGTTGATGCGGTTTTCATAGGCGCGCATGATGTAATCGATCATCGCTTTGGCTTTGGCTTTGGCCTCGGCAGGGAATTTTTTCTCGACATACAATTTGCCGAGCGCTTCACCCACAGTTGTATTGACGGTTTGCAAGGCGCGTTCATCGCGCGCACGTTGCTTGACTGCCCCGTTCAAGGTCTTGCCATAGAAATCCCAATTCGCATCTTCGATCGCCGTCGACAGATAAGCCGCATTGCCGTTGAGTACGGTCCATTTGAGATAGGCCTTCCACGCATCGATCTGGTTTTCCTTCAAGATTGTTTCGAATTGTGCCAGGTATTTGGGTTGCGATACATTGACCGAATCGAGTTTGGGGTAACCCAATTTGAGGAAATAGTCATTCCATTGGAACGACGGCACCATTTTCTGCAAATCATCGATGGCCGTCGGATTGTAGGTCTTACGGCTGTCGCGGCGTTCGACACGGGTCAGCATCGCGGTGGCCATTTGGGTTTTCGAGCACGAGGATTTTATCGGCATCGGTTTTGGCCTTTGCGGGTTTTTCCCCGATCAGTTCGAGCATTTTGGCCACATGCAATACATATTTGTCGCGTTTTTCTTTGGAATCTTTTTCTTCGGAAACATAGTAATCGCGGTCGGGCAAACCGAGTCTTCCGACACCGATCGCTACGACATTACGGTTGCTGTTCTTGCGGTCGGGACCGACGCCCGAGCCAAAAAATCCGAGTCCGCCGTAAGGTTCGTTCTCGGTGATGAGTTTTTGCAAGTCCTTGGCGTTTTTGATTGCATCAATCTTGGCCAACAATGGTTTGATCGGTTGATAACCCGCCTTGTTGCGCGCGACAGTATCCATAATCGTGCGGTACAAATTGAGTGCCTTGCCCTGGTCGGTGTTGGCTTGGTAGGCCGGATTTTTCGAGGCTTCTTTTAAGATGGCCAAGACATCGACATCGGTCTTCTGGCGCAATTCGTCCATGCCGCCCCAACGCGTGCGGTCGGCCGGGATTTCGGTTTTATCGAGCCATTTGCCGTTGACGAATCGGAAGAAATCGGTGCCGGGTTTGGTACTCAGGTCCATGTTCGACAGATCGAGTCCGGGTTGGGTTTGCGCTTGCATTTGCGAGAATCCGAAAACAGCCGGAAATACCAATAATAATGCGGTGTTGCGTAGTTTGTTCATTTTTTTCGGTTGAGTTATATCCACAAAAATATCAAATCTGATGGATTCTCGTGTTAAATTCCGCTAGCATAATAGGATGTTAATGGGATTGGAAACCCGTCGTGTTTTCGTACTTTTGCCTTCAAATTGTACCACATTGAATTTCCTTAGAAAATACCGCATCTGGATTGCCGCGATGACGTTGGTTTCGGCGGTTTCGATTTTTCTTTTTTACCGGGTTTTGAACCGGAAGACTTTGCCAATTTTCGATCCGTCGGATGTGAACCCCGAAATGGTCGACAGCACGATCCAATACAAAAGCCGTTTCCATACGATTGCCGATTTCTCGTTCACGAACCAAAACGGCAAGACCATCACACAGAAAGACTACGAAGGCAAGATTTATGTGGCCGATTTTTTCTTTACGACCTGCGGTTCCATCTGCCCAAAGATGACCTCGAACCTGGCCGAAGTACAAAAAGCCATCCTGCACAATCCTAAAGTACTATTGCTTTCGCATACCGTCACGCCCGAAATCGACAGCGTTCCGGTTTTGAAAGCCTATGCCGAGAGAAACGGCGTGGTCGATTCGAAATGGAATTTGGTGACCGGCGACAAAAAGGCCATCTATACCATGGCGCGCAAATCCTATCTCGCGGTAAAATTGGGCAAACCCGACGAACTGTACGATATGGTGCACACCGAAAATTTTGTACTGGTCGACACCAAGCGCCGCGTGCGCGGTTTTTACGACGGCACGAATCCCGACGACATCAAACGCCTGATTGCCGACATCAATTGGCTTTCCGAACAAAAAGACTAATCCCATTTTCGATGCAAAACTTCGGTAGATTATGCCTATTTTTGCTTCGTTAATTCAATCTAAATAAGATTTGCGAACCACCATCCATTCCCTCCAGAAAGGCCAGCGCGCGGTCATCCGTGATTTCGACCTTGCGCTCATACCGCTCAAATTGCTCGAGATGGGCTGTCTTCCCGGGAATGAAGTGCAATTGTTGCAGGTGGCGCCACTGGGCGATCCGCTTTATCTTGAAATCAACGGTTCGCACCTGGCCATCCGCGTGGAAACGGCCAAGGAAATCGAAGTCGACCTTATCCCCGCCGCCGAATGAGTAATGAAAACATCAATGTCGCGCTGATCGGCAACCCGAATGTGGGCAAGACTTCGGTGTTCAACCATTTGACGGGATTGAACCAGCAGGTGGGCAATTATCCCGGCATTACCGTCGAGAAGAAAATCGGGTTCTGCAAACTGCCGCACAACGCCAAGGCGAACATCCTTGACTTGCCCGGTACGTATAGCTTGAACGCGAGCTCGATGGACGAGAATGTCGTGGTCGAATTGCTGCTCAACAAGAACGACAAATTGTATCCCGATGTGGCGTTGGTGGTCACCGATGTCGAAAACCTCAAACGCAACCTGTTGCTGTTTACCCAAATCAAGGACCTCGAAATCCCGACGATTTTGGTCATCAACATGGCCGATCGTATGACTTACAAAGGCATTTCGCTCGACATTCCGTATTTGGAGCAAAAGTTCCAGACCAAGATCGCACTCGTGAGTTCGCGCAAGGGAACCGGCATAGAGGAGCTTAAAAATTTAATCGCCAATTACAAGTCGCTCAACGCCGAACCGTGCTTGAATGCGTCCACAATCGACCCGGACTATTTTGGCCAATTGCGCCATGCCTTTCCCGACCAGTTGTTGTACAAACTGTGGCTGGTCATCTGCCAGGATGTCAATTTCGGGCACCTCGAACGACATGAAATCCCGAATTCGTTTACCAAATCGCATTCGGATTTGAAACGTTTGCAGCAAAAGGAAACGATCAAACGCTACCAGTTCATCAACGATGTGCTCAAAGTCGGACAAAAAATCGATGCTTCCGTCGCCAAGGATTTCCGCAGTAAACTCGACCGCATCCTTACGCACAAGGTTTGGGGTTATCTGATTTTCTTCGCGATTTTGTTCCTGATCTTCCAATCGATTTTCGACTGGTCGAGCTACCCGATGGATTTCATCGACGAGAGTTTTGCCTCGTTGAGCGCTTATGCTTCCGAGCATTTACCGGCCGGCATGCTCACCGATTTGCTGTCGCAGGGCATCATTCCGGGTATTGGCGGCATCGTCATTTTTATTCCGCAGATTGCCTTTTTGTTCCTGTTCATTTCGATATTGGAAGAAAGCGGTTACATGAGCCGCGTCGTGTTTTTGATGGACAAAATCATGCGGCGTTTCGGGCTCAGTGGCAAAAGCGTCGTGCCGCTCATTTCGGGAACGGCTTGTGCAATTCCAGCCATTATGGCCACGCGCAATATCGAAAACTGGAAGGAACGTTTGATTACGATCCTGGTCACGCCGTTTACGACCTGTTCGGCCAGGCTTCCGGTATATGCCATCATCATTGCGTTGGTCATCCCAAATACACGCGTTTTCGGATTTATCAATCTGCAGGGTTTGACATTGATGCTGTTGTACATGGCCGGATTTGCGATGGCGATTTTGGCCGCCTATATTTTGAATAAAGTCATGAAAATTTCGGGCAAGACGTTTTTTGTCGTCGAAATGCCTAACTACAAAATGCCGCTGTTCAAGAATGTCGCGATCAACGTACTCGAAAAAACCAAAGCGTTTGTCTACGGTGCCGGTAAAATCATCCTGGCGATTTCGATTATTCTTTGGTTCCTGGCTTCTTATGGCCCGGGCAAGAATTTTACCGAAGCCGAAGCGATCGTGATTGAAAAAGCCCAGCATCAAAATTACACCGAAGAAGAACTCGAAAGCGCCGTCGCCTCGCACAAACTCGAAAACTCCTACATCGGGCTCATGGGCCACGCGATCGAACCCGTCATCGCTCCGCTGGGTTACGACTGGAAAATCGGGATTGCGATCATCAGCTCGTTTGCCGCGCGCGAAGTCTTCGTCGGAACCTTGGCCACGATTTACAGCGTCGGCGACACCGACAACGAAGAACCGATCAAGAACAAGATGGCCGCCGAGATCCATCCCGAAACCGGACAAAAAGTGTTCAACTTCGCCACCGGGATTTCGTTGTTGTTGTTCTACGCCTTCGCGATGCAATGCGCGAGTACCTTGGCCATCACCAAAAAAGAAACAAATTCGTGGAAATGGCCGATGGCGCAATTGGTAACGATGAGTGTCATTGCTTATCTCTCTGCGTTTTTGGCGTACCAGTTCTTGAAATAATGAAGAAAATTAGCTTTCTTCTGGCCCTATTGTTTGCCGTTGCGGTTTCCGGACAAGGAAAAGTCGATGACCCCAAAAAAGATTTCGAGAAACCACAACCCGAACCCGTTAAAATTCCCAAAGAGAAGGCCAAAAACCGTCCCGCCGACGATACCGATAAAACGTTGAGCGAAGAAATCTGGGATTTGACCCTCGGACTCGGCATCAAAGCTTTTTTCGGCAATTACCAAACCGAATACCATCTCGATCATCCCATCACGCCTTATCCGTTCTACAACAAAGAATCGGGCAATTACGAAGGTTACGAATACGACCCAACCAAGAAAGTCGGTTTCCGTTTCGACCTAGAGGACAAATTCCTGTACAGCGATGAAGATTTAATTGGCAACCATTTAACGCTAAAAGTGCGGCCGTTCCAGTACTTTTACGTGCAGGTCGATTACCACCAATTGCACGAGAAAACCAGCGATGAAGATTTGTCGTTGTTTTATTTCAACTTGGCGTATGACCGTTTACGGTTCGAAAAATTCAATCTGGGTTGGAGCCTCGGTGCTGTTTACATGGCCAACGACGTCAACAAAGGCGGACTGGCAGCGGGTTTGTCCGCCGAATGGTTTTTTGCCCAGCATTTCAGTTTACAGGCGGCCGCCAAAGCCGGTGCCATCGAAGCGATCCCGGTCAACACCTTTGAGGTTTCAGGCAGGTACCATTACAAAAGGGCTTTTGTTACGGTGGGATACGAAAAACTCAAGATCGGGACGCCGAAATACAATTTTGCCGCCATAGGAGGCGGATTTTATTTTTAAGATGATACAAGAAATTATTGCCTTTGCTTTACTCGCCGTCGCCGTGGTTTTCCTGGCCAGGAAATTCCTTTTCAAAAAGAAACGAAAAGGAAAAGATTGCGGCAATGATTGCGGCTGTTAAACCAATTTCACAAACAAATTCCCCGCGATCTTATTCGAAATCGTGAGTTCCTTTTCACCGGCTTTAATCCGTAAAGATTGATCGAAAGTCTCCTTGGAAAGCACGCTGATTTTGGTTCCCAGTGCGATTTCCTGTTTGTCCAAATACTGCAAAAACTCAGACGACGTATCTTTGACGCCCACGCAAATCCCACTTTGGCCTTCCGTCAAATCCGACAACAATTGTTTTTCCACTTTAATAATTCTTCCGTGTACATCGGGAATCGGGTCGCCGTGCGGATCTTCGGTCGGGTTGCCCAGAAAATCATCGAGCTTGTTGATGAGCTTGTCCGATTGGATGTGTTCCAATTGTTCGGCGATGTCGTGCACCTCATCCCACGAAAAATCAAGTTTTTCTACAAGGAACACTTCCCACAAACGGTGTTTGCGCACGATCATCTTTGCGGCATGAACGCCATTCTGCGTGAGCGAAACGCCTTGGTATTTTTTGTAATGGATCAGGTCTTTTTCGGCCAATTTCTTGAGCATATCGGTCACCGACGACGCTTTGGTGTCCATTTTTTCGGCAATCGCGTTGGTGCTCACTTCCGAGTCGAGTAGCGTCGTGAGGTGGTAGATCGTTTTGAGGTAATTTTCTTCTGAGAATGTCATTTTTTTATTTTTTGGGGCGTTGCCTGCGGCCGGGCTATTCACTGCAATCTTTTTTGCCGGGTTGTTATTTGTAAAAATTAAAATACGGTTTTGGCAAAAAAGGATTTTCGTTGCTATCCCTAACGCATATTCCTATTACATTCGACATCATTTCTTTAATCGACGTTATTCATACCTGAAGCCCACCGGGCTTCCTCCTCTTAATATCACTCGAGGCAGAAGCCGAACTGAGCGAAGCTAAATCTAACGCGGACTTGTACAAAAAATCAACTTTATTTCTCATGATCGCGAGTCGCAAATTGTATTCGTTGGCCCTAGCCCGGATAGCAGTGGAAATCCTTTTTGTGACGCACAGCAGAACAAAAAGATTGCAACGGATAGCCGGAAAAGCTCCTACTGCTTCACAATAAACAAAGGTATGCTAATTTTATGACGCACCTTGTCTACGGTTGTCCCGAAAATCAAATCCTTGAAACCGGTGTGGCCGTGCGTACCCATCACGAGTACATCGAACTGCCCTTCGTTGATGATCCTTGGCAACGTCTTGCCCGGTTCGCCAAAGCCCAATTTGGTGTCGACTTTATAGCCTTTGTCGCTCAGCATTTCGAAATAGTCGTGCAGCAATTTTTCGTCGAGTGTGGTTTCGTGGTCGACGATGTTGCTGCCGTACATCATGGCACCGACGGTTTCCACGATATGAATGAGTGTGTAATTCGCATCCATACCGCCAAGTGCAAAGGCGTTGTTGAGTGCGGCTTCATCGGCGGCGGAAAAATCGACCGAAACGGCGATGTTCTTCTTGTCGAACGTGCCTTGGCGTGTCCATTTGAGTGATAAATTGTGGGGCGAGTGGTTTTCCATTTTGGGCTTGACCTTGCTGAAGAACGGATTAAAAACGATGTACAACAGCAAAATCAGGAAGCCGAAAGCCAACGGCACAACGGTGAGCCAAAGTACAATCGGGTTTTCAGAAGCTTCGAGCCAACCGACGATTTCATTGAACACCAATTTGGCGTTGAGCGAAACGATGACCAAGGCAATAATCCAGGCGGCGATTTTCGTCCATCTCCCAATATGAAAACCTTCCATTTTGTTCTTGTCGCTGACGTAATGAATCAATGGAATAATCGCAAAACCGAGTTGCAAACTCAAAACCACTTGGCTAAAAATGAGCATTTTTCCGGTAACGCCTTCGCCAAAAACCGAAATGACAATCACGGCTGGAACAATCGCAATGAGTCGTGTAATAATTCTTCGAATCCACGGCTGGATGCGCAGGTTGATGTAACCTTCCATGATAATTTGACCCGCCAAGGTTCCCGTAATCGTCGAACTTTGTCCGGCGGCGATCAACGCGACTGCAAAAAGAATCGGCGCCCATTTCGTACCCAGCATCGGTTCGAGGAAACGGTGCGCATCCTGGATTTCGGCAATGTGGAACATCCCGCTTTTGTAAAAAGTAGCGGCAGCCAAAATCAAAATCGCAGCGTTGACGAAAAAAGCCATATTGAGCGCAATCGTCGAATCGATTAAATTGTACTTGATGGCCTGCTTGATTCCTTCTTTGCTGCGGTCGAATTTTCGGGTTTGCACGAGCGACGAATGCAGGTATAGATTGTGCGGCATCACGGTCGCGCCGATGATCCCGATGGCAATGTATAAGGCCGTTTCGTTCGGGATCGACGGAATCAATCCTGCGAAAACCTTGGGCAATTCGGGTTGGGCGAAAATCATTTCAAACACAAACGAAACCCCGATAATTGCTACGAGTGCGATGATGAACGCTTCCATTTTGCGCATGCCTTTGTTGATCAGGAACAACAAAAGAAAGGTATCGAGAACCGTGATGAGCACGCCGTTGATCAATGAAATGTCGAACAATAAATTAAGTCCGATCGCCATCCCGAGCACTTCGGCCAAATCACAGGCAGCTATCGCAATTTCGGCCAGACCGTATAGAATGTAATTGATGAACTTCGGATAGGTTTCGCGCGAAGCCTGCGCCAAATCGAGACGCGTGACGATTCCGAGACGTGCGCTGAGACTCTGCAGCAACAGCGCCATGATGTTGCTCATGAGCAAAACCCACAACAACGCATAACCGAACTGGCTGCCTCCGGCGAGATCGGTCGCCCAGTTTCCGGGATCCATATAACCGACACTGATCAGGTAGGCGGGGCCGAAAAACGCGAGGATTTTCCTAAAAACGGTGGTCTTGTTTTGCGTCGAAATCGATTCGTTGACTTCTTTCGAGCGATTTTCCTTTCATACCAAAGATTTAATAACAAGGCAAATATAAATATTTTTGTTTGTAAAATAAAATTTTTAGTTTTGCCTAAATTTTTATTGAATACAAATCTAAAATGAAAAATTTCTTTTTGATCGGTTGTCTTTTGGGTTCGGTTTTGACTTTTGCACAAGTAAAAATCAGCGGCAAAGTAACCGATTCGGGCAAACCACTTTCGAATGCGCAAGTCCAACTCGCCGCGCAAAAAACCACAACCGATTCGATCGGCGCCTTCCAATTTTCTGACATCGTGCCAGGCAATCATGAAATCCGCGTGTCGTTTCCGGGTTATACTTCACTCCGAAAAAAGATCAAAGTCGGCACCGAACCGATCGAAGTGGATTTCGAGTTCAAAGAAAATACCATCGATGAAGTCGTCATCACCGGAACGATGAAAGTCGTCAACCGCATCGAAAGTCCCGTCCCCGTTGAAATCTACAAACCCACTTTTTTCAAGAAAAACCCGACCGCCAATATTTTCGAAGCCTTGCAGAACGTCAACGGCGTGCGTCCGCAGCTCAACTGCAACGTCTGCAACACAGGCGACATTCACATCAACGGACTCGAAGGCCCGTATACCTTGGTCTTGATCGACGGCATGCCCATCGTGAGCGGATTGTCTACGGTGTACGGATTGTCGGGCATTCCGAATTCGTTGCTGGATAGAATCGAAATCGTCAAGGGGCCGGCGTCTTCCTTGTATGGCAGCGAAGCCGTCGGCGGACTCATCAACATCATCACCAAGAATCCCAAGAATGCGCCGGCTTTTTCGGCCGATGTGTATTCGACGAGTTGGGGCGAGGCCAATGTCGATTTGGGTTTCAAGACCAACGTCGGCAAAAAAGCGACTCTTTTATTGGGAACAAATTATTTCAATTACACCAATCCGATCGATGACAACGGCGATAATTTCACCGATGTGACTTTGCAGAATCGAATCTCGATTTTCCAAAAATGGAATTTTGCACGCGCCAACGACAAATTGTTTTCGCTCGCCGGACGTTATTTCTACGAAGACCGTTGGGGCGGCGAAATGCAATGGAAGAAAAAATACCGTGGCGGTGATGAAGTCTATGGCGAAAGCATTTACACGAGCCGTTGGGAACTGCTCGGGTCGTATGCGTTGCCGGTTTCGGAGAAAATGTTGCTGTCGTTTTCGTATACGGACCACGACCAGAATTCGGTGTATGGTAAAATCCCGTACCTCGCGCAGCAGAAAATCGGCTTTGGACAGTTGACGTGGGACAAAAACCTCGGGCGCCACGATTTGCTGTTCGGTACGGCTTTGCGTTACCAATTCTACAACGACAATACGACTGCAACCACCAAAGCCGACCAAACCTGGATTCCCGGAGTTTTCGCCCAGGATGAAATTGCATTGTCCGAAAAACACAAATTGTTGCTCGGTGCACGCTACGATTATAACAACAACCACGGTTCGATTTTTACGCCGCGGCTCGCTTACAAATGGAATCCGAACGCGAACAATATTTTCCGTTTCAACGCCGGTACGGGTTTCCGTATCGTCAATTTGTTTACCGAAGAACATGCGGCCTTGACCGGTTCGCGCGACGTGATTGTTTTGGAAGACTTGAAACCCGAACGTTCGTACAACGCCAACCTCAATTACCTCAGGAAAATCCGTTTGGAAGACGGCAGTTTCATCGGGCTCGAAACCACGGCTTGGTACACGTATTTTACGAATTCGATTATTCCTGATTACGATACGAATCCGAACCAGATCATTTACAAAAACCTCGACGGTTATTCGGAAAGCAAAGGGGTCAGCCTCAATGCCGATTTGATTTTCGGCGCGCTCAAAGTCATCGTTGGCGCAACCTATATGGATGTTTCCAAAACCGAAAACAACGTCACGACCCGCCAAATGCTGACCGAAAAACTCTCGGGCACCTGGGCCATTTCGTATTCGTTCCCCAAAGCCTTCCTCGACATCGATTACACCGGCAATATTTATGGCCCAATGCGGTTGCCGACACTGGGTCCGCTCGATCCGCGAAAAGACCATTCGGACGCGTACAGCATCCAGAACATCCAACTCACATTCAAGAAACTGCGCAATTTCGAAATCTACGCCGGGGTCAAAAACCTGCTCAACTGGACACCGGCCAAGGGCAATCCGTTCATCATCGCGCGTGCCAACGACCCGTTCGACAAAAATGTACAGTTCGACCCAAACGGCAACGTCATCGCCACGCCCGACAATCCTTATGCGCTGACCTTCGACCCGGGTTATGTGTACGGCCCAAACCAAGGCATCCGCACTTTTATGGGCATCCGCTACACGCTGCGCTGACCGATTAAACTATAACAAATCTTTATCGTTTCGTTAAAATCAAAAGTCCAAAATGTTCGTACCTTTGGGGCGAAACTTTAACCTTTAATTAAAAGATTATGTATCCAGAAGAAATGGTAAGCCCAATGCGCGCCGAATTGGCACAGGCGGGTTTCGAAGAATTATATAGCGCGGGTGCCGTAGAAAATGCACTCTCTAAGCCGGGAACCACTTTGGTGGTCGTGAATTCTGTTTGCGGATGCGCGGCCAGAAATGCGCGTCCGGGTGTAACCCAAAGCATCGCCGGTGCCAAAAAACCAGACCATTTGGTGACGGTTTTCGCCGGTGTCGACAAAGAAGCGGTCGATGCGGCGCGTGAGAAAATGTTTCCGTTCCCGCCATCGTCTCCAAGCATCGCCTTGTTCAAGGACGGTGAGTTGGTACACATGCTCGAGCGTCACCACATCGAGGGACGTCCTGCCGAAATCATCGCAGAAAACCTCAAGGACGCGTACAGCGAGTACTGCTAAGATTTAAACGTACACAGTTGAGACCACGCTTCGGCGTGGTTTTTTTTGTTTTAGGAGCTGGTTCCTGCTCTTGCCTTTATCTTGCTTCCGTAAACTACAGCAAGGATACCGGCTCGATCAGGGCTAGGGCATTCTGCTCCCAATCACGTCTAGGAAACTTTGTGACTTTGCATCTTTGCTTCTTTGAAACTTTCCCTTAAATTTGCACCACGAAAATACTCTCAACTTAATCTGTTTATAGCATGCAACTGTACAACACTTTAAGCGCAGAAGAAAGAGCCCGTCTCATCGACGACGCCGGAAAGCAACGCCTCACGCTGTCTTTCTATGCTTATGCGCGAATCGAAAATCCCACCCAATTTAGAAATGAATTATTCTTAGCCTGGAATCCTTTAGAGGTTCTCGGGAGAATTTATGTTGCACACGAAGGCATCAACGCCCAGTTGAGTTTGCCGGCCGACCATTTCTACGCATTCAAGGATACGATCGAAGCCTACGATTTCATGAAAGGCATCCGGCTCAATGTGGCGGTCGAACACGACGACCATTCATTCCTCAAACTCACAATCAAAGTACGCGATAAGATTGTCGCCGACGGACTCGAAGACGATTCATTCGACCCGACCAACATCGGCGTGCACCTCAAAGCCAAGGAATTCAACGATTTGCTCGAAGATCCGAACACGATTGTTGTCGATATGCGCAACCACTACGAAAGCGAAATCGGGCATTTTACGGGTGCGATTAAACCCGATGTCGATACGTTCCGCGAAAGCTTGCCGATCATCGAAGAACAACTGGCCGAACACAAACAAGACAAAAAACTGTTGATGTACTGCACCGGCGGTATCCGTTGCGAAAAAGCCTCCGCTTATTTCAAGCACAAAGGTTTTGAAAACGTCTACCAACTCGAGGGCGGCATCATCGAATATACCAGACAAGTCAAGGCCGAAGGGTTGCAAAGCAAGTTCATCGGGAAGAATTTCGTGTTCGACCACCGACTCGGCGAACGCATTACCGACGACATCGTCTCGAACTGCCACCAATGCGGCAAACCGTGTGACAACCATACGAACTGCGCGAACGAAGCCTGTCATTTGCTGTTCATCCAATGCGACGAATGCGCGGCCAATATGGAAGGCTGTTGCTCGACCGAATGTGTCGACGTGATCCACTTGCCCGAGGAAGAACAAAAAGCGTTGCGCCGCGGGATCAAGAACGGCAACATGATTTTCAAGAAAGGGAAGTCGGAGGTATTGAAGTATAAAGATTCGGCTTCTGGGATTACGGGAACCGCGGCGACGACTTTGGAAAAAAGAACCAAGGATTTAAGAGCCAAGAGCCAAGAACCAAGACTAAAGAAAACACTCATCGGCAAAGGCATCCATTATTTCCCGAAAGCCGAGATTGGGCAATTTTATCTCGAAAATGGCCAAATCCAATCGGGTGATAAAATCCTGATTTCAGGCCCAACGACAGGCGAACAGCAATTGACTGTGGGTGAAATTTTTGTCAATGACGCACCGGCTGATTTGGCTATTGTTGGAAATACGGTTTCGTTTAAGGTTCCGTTCCGCATTCGTTTATCTGATAAATTGTATTTGATAGACTAAGCCCTAGCCCCGATTACAGCAAGTATCCTTTTGCGAGCGCAGCGTAGCAAAAGATACTGCGGAAAGCGGGATCAAGCTCCTAAAAAACCAAACCGGTTTCATCAACTTGAAGCTGGTTTTTTTGTGTCAAAAACTCACAAAAAATACTATCTTTACGCACGAATATTTACGAACTTAAGCTGCGCAAGCGGCACTGCATATATATCATGGCATGTACAAGTTGCTCAACCTCGACCGGCGGTGCGCCGAAAGGTTGTAAGAACAATGGCACCTGCGGCACCGATAGCTGCAACAAACTCACTGTTTTCGACTGGCTCGCGAACATGAGCCTGCCCAACGGCGAAGCGCCTTTTGACTGTGTCGAAGTGCGTTTCAAGAACGGCCGCAAGGAATTTTACCGCAATACCGAAAAACTGACCCTGAGCATCGGCGACATCGTGGCGACCGAGGCTTCGCCGGGACACGACATCGGGATCGTCACTTTGACGGGTGAACTCGTCAAGATCCAGATGAAGAAAAAAGGCGTCAACTACAACGGCGCCGATGTGTCGAAAGTGTACCGCAAGGCGTCGCAGAAAGACATCGACATCTGGTCGAATGCACGCGACAAGGAAGAACCGATGAAGGTGCGCGCACGCGAACTCGCGATTTTGCAGAATTTGCAGATGAAGATTTCGGATATCGAATTCCAGGGCGACGGCTCGAAGGCGACGTTTTATTACACGGCCGAGGACCGCATCGATTTCCGACAGCTCATCAAGGATTTCGCGAAGGAATTTTCGACGCGAATCGAGATGAAGCAAGTGGGTTTCCGTCAGGAAGCCTCGCGTTTGGGCGGCATCGGATCGTGCGGACGCGAATTGTGCTGTTCGACTTGGCTGACCGATTTCCGCAGCGTGAATACTTCGGCGGCGCGTTACCAGCAGTTGTCCTTGAATCCGCAGAAATTGGCCGGACAATGCGGTAAACTCAAGTGCTGCCTCAACTACGAACTCGATACCTACATGGACGCTTTGCAGGATTTTCCTGATTTCGACGTCAAACTCCAAACCGAAAAAGGAACGGCCGTCTGCCAGAAACAGGACATCTTCAAAGGGCTGATGTGGTTTGCCTATACCGACAATTATGCGAACTGGCACATGCTCAAAATTGAACAGGTCAAAGAAATAATTGCCGAGAACAAACAGAAAAACAAAGTTTCTTCGTTAGAAGATTTTGCAGTGGAAGTCGTGGCCGAACCGACACAAACGTTCAGCAACGCGATGGGCCAGGAAAGCCTCACGCGTTTCGACCAGCCCAAGAAAAAGAAAAGCCGCAACAAGAACCGCAACAAGCAAACCGCCGAAGCGCGTACCGAAGGGGGGCCAAAACAAGGCGGCGGCAGAAATGACAGAAACCGCGGCGACCGCAATGAGAACAGACAGAAATCGGCTGAAGGCAGACCGCAAAGAGCAGAACAATCCGAAGCCAAGTCGAATGCACCAAAGCCAAACCGCCAAGAAAACAATAGAGGCAAGGCCGAACAAGGCGAAGCCAAACCCCGCCCAGAAGGCGAACGCGGTCCAAAACCCGAAGGTCAGGCCGGCGAAGCGCGTCAAAACAAGAACAGAAACAAAAACCGTAGAAAAGGCAACAACTCGAACAAGAACAATGATCCGAAAAGCTAGTATTCTTTTATTGGTGTTCCTTTCGCTGGTTTCGTGCGACAAGAAAAGGGTTTTTGACGAATACCATTCGGTCGGAAAGGCTTGGCACAAAGACAGCATCGTGAGTTTTGATTTGCCCAAAATGGACACCTCTAAATATTACAACTTGTTCCTGAACATCCGCGACAACGACAATTATCCGTTCAACAATCTGTTTGTGATTGTCTCGATGGAAGAACCGGGCGGCGTGACCAAGGTCGATACGCTCGAGTACCAGATGGCCAATCCCGACGGGACCTTAATGGGCGATGGCTTCACCGATGTCAAGGAAAACAAACTGGTTTACAAACAACGGCAGCAATTCAAGCCCGGCGCTTATAAAGTACACATCCGCCAAGCGGCGCGCCAAACCGGAAAAGTCACCGGCGTACAAAAGCTCGAAGGCATTACCGAAGTCGGTTTTAGAATTGAAAAAATGAATTAATTATGGCAGCGATCAAAAAGAACCACCATCCCAACAAAGACATCGCTTATTACAAAAGACAATTCTGGAAAATCTTCGGCTATGGATTTGCCGGTATCATCCTGTTTTTCATCCTGGCGTCTTGGGGCGTTTTCGGCGCGATGCCATCGTTTGAGGATTTGGAGAATCCAGATTCGAATTTGGCCACCGAAATCATTTCCTCAGATGGCGTAACGATTGGGAAATTCTACAATGAAAACCGTACGATGGTCAAGTATTCTGACCTCCCAAAACATTTGGTCGATGCGCTCATCGCCACCGAAGACGAGCGTTTCTACGAGCACTCGGGCATCGACGGCCGCGGAACCATGCGTGCCGCACTGAGCCTCGGAACCAGCGGTGGTGCCAGTACACTGACACAACAATTGGCCAAATTGTTGTTCCATGGTGAAGGTTCGAAATTCATCCTGTTCCGTCTCGTACAGAAAGCCAAGGAATGGATCATCGCGATCCGTCTAGAGCGCCAATACACCAAGAATGAAATCATCGCGATGTACCTCAACAAAGCCGATTTTGTCAATACCGCGGTCGGCATCCGATCGGCGGCCAAGGTTTATTTCAACAAGGAACCACGCGATTTGACCATTGAGGAAAGTGCCGTATTGGTGGGCATGCTCAAGAATCCGTCATTGTACAACCCGACGAAAGAAAAAAGGAAACAACTCGTATTCGACCGAAGAAATACGGTTCTGGGACAAATGGTCAAGAATGGTTTCCTCGAAGAATCGGCCAAGCAAGCCTTGTCGAAAAAACCAATCGTACTCGACTTCCACCCCGAAAGCCACAAAGACGGACTCGCGACTTACTTTCGCGAATACCTGCGCGATTTCATGGGCAAATGGGTCAAGGACAACAAAAAATCAGACGGCTCGGAATACGACATCTACAAGGACGGACTCAAGATTTACGTGACACTCGATTCGCGCATGCAGCAATACGCCGAAGAAGCGGTTTCACAGCACTTGGCCAACCTGCAACAGGAATTCGACAGCGAGCAGAAGAACAACAAGAACCGTCCGTTCCTGCGCCTGAACGATCAGGAAACACAGAAGCTCATGATGAAGGCGATGAAGAATTCGGACCGCTGGAAAAAGATGGACGACCAGGGCAAAAGCGAATCCGAAATCATCAAATCGTTTGGCGTAGCCACCAAAATGAAAGTCTTTACCTGGAAAGGCGAAAAAGACACGACGATGACGCCAACCGATTCGATCCGCTACTACAAAGGATTTTTGCAGTCGGGTGTGATGGCAATGGAACCTTCGACCGGACACGTCAAGGTTTGGGTCGGCGGCAACAATTACAAATATTTCCAATACGACCACGTCGGCCAAGGTGCGCGCCAGGTCGGCTCGACATTCAAGCCATTCGTGTATGCGACGGCCATCGAACAATTGAACATGTCGCCTTGCGATTCAATCATCGACTCGCCGTTTACGATCCCGAAAGGCCGTCACAACGTAACCGAAACCTGGACGCCGCAAAACTCGAACGGCGAATACCGCGGCATGGTGACCTTGAAAAAAGCATTGGCTTTGTCGATCAATACCGTTTCGGCTAAACTGATCGATAAAACCGGACCGGAACCTGTCGTGGAATTGACCCATAAACTGGGTGTAAAATCAGATATTCCGGCACAACCGTCGATAGCGCTCGGTGCGGTCGAAATCACGGTACAGGACATGGTCGCGGCCTACAGTACCTTTGCCAACGAAGGCGTCTACATCAAACCGCAGTTCATCACAAGAATCGAGGATAAAAACGGCGTCATCATTTATGAGCCGGTAGCCGAATCGCACGACGTACTCAACAAAGACATTGCTTTCGCGGTGATCAAATTGCTCGAAGGCGTAACCGAAAGCGGCTCGGGAGCACGTTTGCGTACCCAAGGCGGCGGCAACGGCTACAACCGCGTGACGGGTTATCCGTACGTGTTCACGAACCCGATTGCGGGTAAAACCGGAACGACACAAAACCAATCCGATGGTTGGTTTGTGGGCATGGTACCGAATTTGGCGACCGGCGTTTGGGTGGGCTGCGAAGACCGTTCGGCACGATTCAAGGGAATTACTTACGGACAAGGTGCCACGGCTGCGTTGCCGATTTGGGGTATTTTCATGAAGAAAT
Source organism: Flavobacterium sp. (assembly GCF_047602195.1). Taxonomy (GTDB): domain Bacteria; phylum Bacteroidota; class Bacteroidia; order Flavobacteriales; family Flavobacteriaceae; genus Flavobacterium. The sequence goes on along the minus strand of NZ_JASGHW010000004.1, from coordinate 354,399 downwards.
GCTACAAAGACACGACACTCACCGTTTCCAAAAAAGATTTCGAACGACCGAAAAACCTCTCGATCAAAGTGGATTGTTGGGTGCCTGTCAAGGACACGACCGATACCGAATTTGAGCAGGATACGGATGAGTTTGAATTGTAATTAGGAGCTATTTGCTTCGCCAGTTCGCGCCAAATATTATTTATTTGGAGCTCAGGTTCGGCTGTCCGCTATATCTTTTACGGCCTCCGTTGTCCCGAAGGGTCGGGACGGCCGCAAAAGGATGCCGCTGCCATCCGGGCTAAAATTAGCCACGAATTCACAAATGTTATAAGTGATTAGTTCCGGGCTTTGCACATTTGAACCGCGTTAGATTTGAAATTAAAAGGAGGAAGCCCAGTGGGCTTCAGGTATAAAAACCAGAATCAATAAAATAGCGTTTCGTGCTACATTCGAGAGTCCGCGTTAGCGATTGCAGTGGAAATCCTTTTCTAAAAGGATTCGCCGAAGCGATAGCGAAGGCAAATCTCTTTTAGAAAAGATTGAAACGAAAAGCGCGACGCGAGGAACGAAGCGGAACGCCCAACAAAAAATTATGATCAACAAAAAAGTACACTCAGTTTCAGAAGCGCTGCAAGGAATCGCAGACGGGCAAACCATTATGCTTGGCGGTTTCGGACTTTGCGGCATCCCTGAGAACGCCATCGCCGAGCTCGTGCGCATGGATGTCAAAAATTTAACCTGCATTTCGAACAACGCCGGGGTCGACGATTTCGGGCTTGGATTGCTGCTGCAGAAACGCCAGATCAAGAAAATGATTTCGTCTTATGTGGGCGAAAATGCCGAATTCGAACGCCAGATGCTTTCGGGCGAACTCGAGGTTGAACTCACGCCGCAGGGCACGCTCGCCGAAAAATGCCGCGCCGCACAAGCCGGAATTCCTGCATTCTTCACGCCCGCCGGTTACGGAACCGAAGTGGCCGAAGGAAAAGAATCACGCGAATTCAACGGCAAGATGCACATCCTCGAACATGCGTACAAAGCCGAATTTTCAATCGTAAAAGCGTGGAAAGGCGACGAAGCCGGCAACCTCATCTTTAAGGGAACCGCAAGAAACTTCAACGCGCCGATGGCCGGAGCCGGGAAAATCACGATTGCCGAAGTCGAGGAATTGTTGCCTGTAGGCAGTTTGGATCCGAACGAAATCCACATTCCGGGGATTTTGGTGCAACGGATTTTCAAGGGCGAAAAATTTGAGAAACGCATCGAGCAACGAACTGTTCGTAAAAAATAATGTGACAATTGGACAATGAGCCAATTAGAAAATGTTACCATTAGATAAAGCCCTAATTGACTAATTTTCTAATTGACTAATTGACTAATTGACTAATTTTCTAATTATATGTTAGGTAAAGAAGAAATTGCAAAACGCATCGCCAAAGAAGTCAAGGACGGTTATTACGTAAACCTTGGCATTGGCATCCCGACACTGGTGGCGAATTATGTACGCACCGATATATCCGTAGAATTCCAAAGCGAAAACGGCGTGCTCGGTATGGGCCCGTTTCCATACGAAGGCGAAGAAGACGCCGATGTAATCAACGCCGGAAAACAAACCATCACGACTTTGCCCGGCGCGAGTTTCTTTGATTCGGCCTTTAGCTTTGGGATGATCCGCAGCCAGCACGTCGACTTGACGATTTTGGGTGCGATGGAAGTGGCCGAAAACGGTGACATCGCCAACTGGAAAATTCCGGGAAAAATGGTCAAAGGCATGGGCGGTGCGATGGATTTGGTCGCTTCGGCCGAGAACATCATCGTGGCCATGATGCACGTGAACAAAGCAGGCGAATCAAAAATATTGAAAAGATGTACGCTTCCATTGACCGGTGTGGGCTGTGTCAAGAAAGTCGTGACCGAACTCGCCGTGATGGAAATCACGCCCAACGGTTTCAAGTTATTGGAACGCGCACCGGGCGTTTCGGTGGAGCACATCATCGCTTCGACGGAAGCCGAATTGATTATTGAAGGTGAGATTCCCGAAATGGTTATCGATTAAAATACAACGTTTAAACAATAAAAATCCGCAGCTTTCTTTCTCGAAATCTGCGGATTATTTTTTGTAGGATATTTACATTTATTGGCTATTCGCAAAATGCGTTTCAACGTTTTTCCCCGCTTGTTGCCGAAAAAAGGAGGACGCTGGTCTGAATCTCCCTAACATTGTAATGGAATTTAAACCGGACCGCCATGAAAACAAAGTTGCTTTTCCCCATCCTTTTATTGTTTTCTGTTTGCCAACAAGCCTTTTCGCAGGAATACCATCCGCTGCTCAACAACACCTCTTGGGTGGTGAGTGATTGGGTTTCGTGCTGCCGTCCGCCCATATTCGAGATTATCGCCGAAGGTACCGATGAAGTCATCGGCATCCATACTTATAAAAAATTTATCGACCCGTTTCCGAGCTATGACCCGGTAACCGGGGACAACGCAGACATCGTTTACATCCGCGAAGAAGTCGGCGCGCAAAAAGTGTATCGCATGGTCAGCGGCGTGGAAGAATTGATCTACGATTTCAGCCTCGAAAATGGCGACCAGATTACGCTCGAAGGCGTGACTTTTACGGCTGCGATCGAGGACATGGCCGTCAATACCGGTGTCCGCAAAAAAATTACGCTGGAATCCGTCGAACTTTTCAACGGCCAGCATGTGTACCAAACCTGGATTGAAGGTGTCGGATCGATTGCCCATCCTTTTTATCCCGATTTTTACATGTATGCGAGCGTGTTCTCGAGTGGCGGCGGTTACCGTGTGTTCACACGTTGCATGTACCAGGACGGCGAACATGTATTCGGCAATCCGCCGTTGTGTGCCTCGCAACAGATGGGTGTCTCTGAGCATGCAATCCAACAACCGCAAATCACTTTTTCACCGAACCCGTTTGCTTCCGAAATGACCATCGATGCCGAAAAGCCACTTGCCAACGCGACCTTCAAATTGTACAATGTGCAAGGGCAATTGGTGATGGAAATCCACAATCTCAAGGGCAAAAAAGCATCGATTAGCCGCGCGAACCTGAGCAGTGGGCTGTATTTCGCCCAACTGTCCGAAAACAACCAATTGGTCAAATCCCAAAAAGTAACGGTACACTAATTCGGGTTACACCCCAAACTGCCGCAAATGGTGGTCGAGGTGCTTGAATTGCAGCACGCCCCATTCGTCGTCGGTCATGGTGCCGAAAAACGGATGCTTCTTGTTGACGATGACCTTGGGTCCCATCGCCGCGAATTTCTTGACCAGTTCGACCAATACTTCTTTTTCCTTTTCGAATTCGGGCGAGGTCTGGATCTTGAACTCCGGAGCCGTAGGAAGGTTCTTTTGGAATTCCTCGCTCTTGAGGAAACTTTTCTTGGCCATTTTGCCAAACAAAAAACCGACGAGGCTTCTGGGCAGGATGAGCTTGCCATCGGCGACATCGAGCGGTTTTTGGCAGTGCAGCAGCATTTGCGAGGCATTCATTTTTCCCCACAAAGGCGTCGTTTCTGAAGTAAGATTTTGCAATCTCGATTGTAATTTGAGGTTGTCTTCCTGATTGAAAATGTTCATGATTTTGATTGAATTGATTTTGATTATTTGTTTAGTGTTTCCAAACGCCAATCTGTTACACTATTTTTCGGGTTTGTAAAATGCGTCGAATAATTTGTTTTCCTTGCGATAAATTTTGCCTTGCGGCGTAAGATTTCTGCCCCTCCATTTTCCTGTCTCAAAATGATAGACCGCCGAATCCGAATAGGAGATTTCGAGCGCATCAGTGGCATCGCTCACCGCTTCATCATCGGCCACCTCCACTTTCCTGCTGCTGAATGAAACCGCCTTACCATCAGAAAATTGCGGGATGATATCGGTCCAATAGCCAAAACCGCCGTCGCTGGCCGAGCTCCAACGCGAGACCAATTGCACTTTGCCCGAATCGAGAAAAAACAAAAACTCCGCATGGTCATACCCGCAGGCCGGTACGCCGTAACTGCAATGCAGGAACCGCGCATCGGTTTGCTTGCCGTTGGACATCAAATCGGTATTGACACTCCACTCGCCCACTTCTCGACCCGTTTGGGTATGGGCGGTGTACGTACCAAACTGTCGCCCTTTGCTGAAAAACCGGATCTCATAATGGTGCTGGTCTTCCGACGGCGAATCCAACGGGACAATCTGGATTGCATCAATCGCGTTGTTGTCCGAAATGTCAAATGAAAGCGAATCCTTGTCACTGGAAATGGCAGTGTTTTCTTCGGGAGTCGTGTTTTCGATTGGGATTGCTGTCGGTGCATTTGTGGTTTGCTCCTTATTGGCGCAACCCATTAAAAGCAACGCAGAAAAAAACCAATGGTTCATCTTTTCGAAATTAGTTCATCGGAAAAAACCAGCTCGCCACAAATATCGCCGCAATCACGCAAATCAAGTCGACGAGCAACATGGTGCTCAAAGTATACCGCGTGTTCTTGATCTTGACCGAGCCGAAATAGACTGCAATCACATAAAACGTGGTCTCGGCGCTGCACTGGAAAATACAGACGAGCCTTCCGGCAAACGAATCCGGCCCGAAAGTCTGCATCGCGTCGATCATGAATCCGCGCGAGCCACCCGAACTGAACGGTCGTAGCATGGCCACGGGAAGCGAATCGGTAATCGGTTTGGCCACGCCCAAATTCGAGAACAGGATCGAAATCCAATTGCTGATGATCTCAAACAACCCGCTGTTGCGGAACAACGAAATCGCGACGAGCATTCCCAAAACATAAGGAAAAATCGTGATCCCGGTCTTGAGCCCGTTGTTGGCGCCCGAGACAAAAGTGTCGAAAATGGTCGTATCGGCCGCCACGAAACGCTTTTCGCGCAGGAATGAAAACACCAGGGTGAATCCGATGATGCCGATCAGCATCAGGCCCGAAAGGTTCGAGGTGAAAAAATTCTTGCCGATCAAATCGAGTCGGTTGATGTAAAACAGCAAACCGGCAATCCCCGCAATAAGCGACATGATCCCGATCACGAGCGAGGCACTCTTGAAATTGATCCTTTGGCGGATACCGACAATCAGGAAAGCCGCGAGCGTACCGAGGAACGAGGTGATGATACACGGCAGCATCACATCGGCGGGATTGCTTGCATTTTGCGCCGCGCGGTACCCGATGATCGAGGTCGGAATCAACGTGAGCCCCGCCGCATGCAGGCACATGAACATGATCTGTGCATCGCTGGCCTTGTCCTTATCGGGATTCAGGGTCTGCAGGCTTTCCATGGCCTTGAGCCCGAACGGTGTCGCCGCCGAATCGAGTCCGAGGAAATTGGCCGCGAAGTTGAGCGTCATGTACGAAATCGATTCGTGGTTTTTGGGTACCGCAGGGAAAATCTTGACGAATACCGGACTGAGCACCTTGGCCAGTTTTTCGGCCGCGCCCGATAAGATCAGCAGTTCCATGAGGCCGCAGAAAAAGGCGAGGTACGCAATGAGCGGGATGATCAAATCGATGATGGTGTTTTTGCAGGTGGGCAGCAATCCGTCCGATTTTTGGATGCCGCTGTAGATTTTGACCGTTTGGTTTTTGTAGACATAGGTCGTGTCGGGATTGCTTTCGACTTTGTTGATGACAATCGTCTGCTCAGGTGCTTTTTCGATGCTGTCGGAAACAAAAGCCGGGATCTGGTGCAGGTATTTTTCTGAAATCAAAATCGGTTCGTCTTTTTTCCCGTTGAGGATGAAATCGATCGTGTAATGGTTTCCGACAAACAAACCGCAGAGTACAAATACAATCGACGAGATAAAAATGACGAGCCAAAACCTACTGAGAACCATATCTGCTTTTTTTCGTAAATGTAGTATTTATCGAAACAATTCCGATGATTTATTTTGTCGGTTTATCAGATTCAACACACAAAATCGCGCAACCAAACGTTAATTTTCCATCCAAAAGGGTATTAAATAACTGTGTGAACAACAATTGCTTATATTTGGAAAATTTTTTAAAAACTCAAATCTTATTTCGTGAAAAATACCACCACTTTTTTTCTTAAACTAATTGTCCCTCTGACAATTACCCTCGCTGCCAACACGGCCTTTTCGCAAGATGCCAAACAGCGGCAGCAAATCACCAAAGATTATGATTTTGAAAAAATCGACCAACTCAAGGCCGAATTCGCGGCCCAGGCCAAGATAGACAAGGAGAAAGCCCTGGCAGCCGCCCAAGCCAACGGATGGGAAGTGTACCGCAGAAACAGCGATGGCACTTACGACGAGCTCATGGCACTTACCGAAGACGGCCAACCGATTTATTATTCACTCGACAACGTCAATGCAGCCAAATCGACACGCGCCAACCATTTGCACAGCGGCGGAACTTTGGGGCTCAACCTCAACGGCCAAGGCATGTCGGCTGGCGTCTGGGACGGTGCGCCTACAAGACTTACACACCAAGAATTTGGTGGCAGGATGACGGTGGGCGATGGCGTTTCGTTTACCGATGCCTCCAACAGCTACCATGCAACACACGTTACCGGAACCGTAGGTGCGGCTGGCGTTCAGGCCAATGCCAAAGGGATGGCGCCGCAAGCTACCGTCAAGACTTTTGAATGGAACAACGACCTGGCCGAGGTTTTGGCCGAAGCCGAAAACGGTTTGTTGCTGTCGAACCATTCTTACGGGATTCCGCTCGACAACATCACCGGGAACTGGTATGCCGGCGCTTATAGTGGCGTGGCGCGTCTTTGGGACCAATTGGCTTATTCAGTTCCTTATTACCTCATGGTGGCTTCGGCCGGAAATGATGGCAACCAGGACAATCCGGCGCCGATGACCAACAACTACGACAAACTCACCGGCAACAAAACCTGCAAGAACAACCTGGTCGTGGCCAATTGCCAGGATGCCAACGTGAATGCGCAGGGAGACCTTGTCAGCGTAGGGATCAACTCGAGCAGCAGCCAAGGGCCTACGGACGACCGCAGGATCAAACCGGACATCACCGGTAACGGATCTGGGTTGACTTCTTCGGGATCGACTGATGACCAAGACTACGGCTCGCTTTCGGGGACTTCGATGGCCTCGCCCAATGTAATGGGCACCTTGATCTTATTGCAGCAACATTACAACAACGTCAACAACCGCTTCATGCGGGCGGCCACACTCAAAGGGCTGGCCTGCCACACCGCCGACGACAAAGGCAAAGTCGGCCCTGACCCGGTTTGGGGCTGGGGATTGCTCAACGCCAAGAAAGCCGCGCAGGCCATTAGCCAAAATGGATTGCAGTCGTGGATTTCGGAGGAAACTTTGGCGCAGGGCGAAACCTTTACCTTCACCGTGCAATCGGATGGGGTAAACCCATTGCTGGCCTCGATTTGCTGGACCGATGTGCCCGGGACTGCCGTCAATGGCGTTCTCAACGGACTTACCCCCGCCCTGGTCAACGATCTGGACATTCGCGTAACCAAAGGTGCGAACACCTATTACCCTTGGAAACTGCAAACGGCCTCGGCCAACCTTCCGGCGATTGCCACCGAAGACAATGCGGTGGACAATGTGGAACGCGTCAACGTAGCCGGCGCCTCGGGAACCTATACCATTACCGTGACGCACAAAGGAACGCTCCAGGGCGGCCCGCAGCATTTTGCGTTTATCGTCACCGGGCTTTCGTCTGGTTTCAGCATGGCCTCGACCAGCGAGGACCAAACGGTTTGCCTCGACGGCAATGCGAATTACAATTTTAACTTTACCAATTCGGGCACTACCGCGACCACGTTTTCTGCGACTGGATTGCCCAATGGCGCAGTGGCCAACTTTACACCTGCTTCACGTACCACTTCGGGGCCGTTTGCGATGAACATCTCGAATTTGCAGAATGCGGTTCCGGGGATTTACCCGATTTCGGTCATCGGGGACAATGGCACCGAAACCGAAACCCGTGTAGTGGTGCTCAAAATTTCGAGCACCGATTTCGGCAATGTGGTGCAAAGCCTTCCGGCCGATGCGCAAACCGGCGTTTCAACCGATTTGACCTTGACCTGGAACCCGATTGAAAATGCCGATGGCTTTCACGTACAGGCAGCAACCGACGCCGCGTTCAACAACATCATTGCAGAAGGCAACAGCAGCACTACTTCTTATCACCTGACCGGCTTGCAAGAAGCGACTTATTATTACTGGAGGGTTTTCCCGCTCAACAATTGCGGCGAAGGTACCACGGCGAATGTCTCGAGTTTCCAGACGGGACAACTGGTGTGCAACCACCATTTCGAGGCAACCGATTACAGCAACGGACTGATCAACGATCAAGGTTCTGGTCTGGCCATCATCCAGATTCCGGTGACGGGCGGCATGAGCATCGGCGACCTCAATGTGTCTTTGAACATTTCGCATTCCTATATCGGGGACCTGACCGTGGAACTCGAAGGTCCATTTGCCTTGGGCTTTCCGAGGATTACCTTGCTCAACGAGCCTTGTGGGGACAACCAGAACATCAACTGCACGCTCGACGATTCGGGGGGCGATTTGATCTGCAACGCTACCGCGCCGGGGATTTCCGGAACCTTGGCGCCTTATCAGGACTTGGGCTTCTTCAACAACAAACCTGCCGATGGCACCTGGACGATTTATGTCACCGACCCGCACATGGGCGATGGCGGGGCCGTTACTTTTGCCGCGCTTGATTTCTGTACCGTGCAACCGGCCTTGGGCATCAAAGAGAACAACCTGTCGCAGGATTTCAGCGTGTACCCGAACCCGACCCAAGGCATGCTGAACGTTCGCCTCAATGATGCGGTTCAAGGGACGACCAACCTGAGTTTGTTCGACATTCAGGGAAGAACGATTTTGACCCGAGCAAACATTTCGCATTCGGAGACCTTGCATATTGAAAACCTTCAGGGCGGCGTGTATTTGCTGTCGATTGAAAACGGCAAGCAGAAAACGACAAAGAAAATCGTTTTGAATAAATAAGAACCGCGATGGGACGTCCGCGTTAGGGATAGAGGCAAGCACCGTGTGCAGCCGATAGCCCGGCACGAGGCACGAGGGCAACGCCCAAACAAAAAATAACAATCGGAAGTGAAACCTGTTTTTTGCTTCCGATTTTTTTATAGGTGAAGGATTTCTTCCTCGATGAGCAGGTCTTCGCGGCGCAATCTCAGGAAAACCTGTGCCGTGGCGACGACGTCTTTTTCGCAATAGGTGACGATGCGGTCGATGTCCTTCTCGACATAGAACACGTGTCCGACCTGGCTGCCGTCGATGTCGCCTTTGGAAGACGGAATCCCGAGAATTTTAGTGAGCAGTTTGAGCGAGGTAAAATGTTTGTAGTCCCGAATTTCCAGAGATCGAGCGTGTCGAGGTGCGGGATTTCCCAAGGTTTCTTGCCAAACAGGTTGAGTTTGTCGGGAATCGCGATCTGGTTAATGATCATGCGGCGCGCGATGAACGGGATGTCAAATTCCTTGGCGTTGTGGCCGCACAACAAATGCTGCGGCTGGTTGAAATGGTTGGCGAGCAGGTTGCTGAAATCCTTGAGAATCTTGACCTCGTCGCCAAAAAAAGAAGTCACGCGGAAATGCCGGATGTCGCCCTTGAGCGTAAAATAGCCGACCGAAATGCAAACAATCTTGCCGAACTCGGCCCAGATGCCGGCGCGCTCGTAAAAGTCTTCTGGGGTGAACTCGTCACGGCGTTGGTATTGGGTTTTTTGTTCCCAAAGCTGTTTCCATTCGTCGTCGAGGTTGTGGTAGTTGTCCTCGTTGGGCACCGTTTCGATGTCGAGGAACAGGATGTTGTTGAGGGGAATTTTGTGGATCATGGCGTGTAGTTTTTGGTTATTAATTGGCTTTTAGAAGTTGCAATTTAGTGATTTTTCTTTTTCCTAGGGTGCGTCGGATTTATTAAATTGCGGCAAATTCCGGTTATGACAGGCGATGTAAAACTTTTGGTCAAGAATATGGTGTGCCCGCGGTGTATCCTGTCGGTCCAGCAGATTTTGGACGGCCAGTCGATTGTGTACGACAAAGTGGAATTGGGCGAAATCTTCCTGCCCCAGCCCATCAACGAAACCCAGACGAAAGCCTTCCGCGAGGCACTCGGCACAATCGGGTTTGAACTCATCGAGACACGCGTCAACAAGATCGTGGCCGACATGAAACTGGCCGTCTCCGATTACCTCAACACCATTGCCGACCGCAAGCAAAACCTTTCTGCCTTGATTACCGACCGTCTGGCATACGATTACAGTTACCTGAGCGATTTATTTTCGGGAATCGAGGGCAAATCGGTCGAGCAGTACTTTATCGAGCTGCGCATCGAGCGCGTCAAGGAATTGATTGTGTACGACCAGTTGACTTTTACCGAAATTGCCTTCCGCACGGGTTTTAGCAGTGTGCACCACCTTTCGTCCCAGTTCCGCAAAAATACCGGGCTGACGCCGTCGCACTTCAAGAAAGTCGGTACCCTCAAACGCCGATCGATCGACGGAATCTAAAATCCAAAAATTATATACATCTTTCCCTTTTTCGCATACGACGGCAGGCCGGTGGTGGGTCTATCTTTGCCTTATCAATTTAAACCCATACATCATGTCAACCACAAAGAATTCCTGCGGAAAGGAGAACTGCTCGTGTAAAACCTGCCGTTGCCGGTCAAACTTTTTGAGCCTGATACTGGCCAATTTCAATCGTTAAACCTTTAATTTTTAAAAAAATGAAAACAACAAAAAAACCAGGGTGCGGCAATCCGAACTGTACCTGTGAAAATTGCAACTGCGGATCGAACTGTAGCTGCGGAAACTAAACGCAACAATCATCAATCAAACAAAAGGGAGGCCAAGGTCTCTCTTTTTTATTTGGGCTGCCCGATCAGGGTTTCAATCCGTTACGCGGTAATCGATGATGAAATCTTTGGCGGACGGTTCAAAATGAATTTCTTGGAGCATCCTTTGGGATTTTTGGGTTTTGGGAATGCCGCTGCACCATTTCCTTCATTTCTGCGTATCTTTAATCGATCAAAACAAGGCCATGAAAACTAAACTGACCCTCGCCATCCTGCTGCTGGCAACCGCAACGAGCTGGAATACCATCGCCCCCAAATGGCGGATCGACCGCAACGAAAACTTCATCCTGTTCTATACCGATTCGGATGCAGACCAAAAGAGCGCCCATAAAAAGCTAATCGTCGACGGAATCATTGCGGTCAACCAATTTTTCGATTCCGGATTCAAGAAACAGTTCAAGGTCTATGTGCATCCGAGCCGCCATTCGCTGGACAGCACCTGGCGAAAAGACTGGAAAATGCCCGATTTCAAATCGGAATGTTGGATGGTGGCCAGTGGGGTCGCGACCAAACTGGATTGGCTTTCCCCGAAAGTGTGGGACCAACACGCCTGCGAACACGTCTATGCGGACACCCAAAAAACCCAACAATTGATCACACATGAGCTCGTGCATGTCTTTCACGGCCAACGCAACGCCAGTCCCGATTTTAGCCAAACCGAAGGCATCGATTGGTTTGTGGAAGGGCTGGCGACCTATGCCTCGGGCCAATGCGACGCCAATCGATTGAGTGAAGTCAAGAAAGCGCTGCAGGAAAATAAAATCCCCAATAGCCTCGACGATTTTTGGAGCGGCAAGATCAAATACGGGCTTTCGGGTTCGATGGTGATGTACATCGAACGAAAGTACGGACGCGAAAAACTGATCGGACTTTTGCCGTACAGTAAAAAATCGGAAATCCTGGCCGCGCTCCATACCTCCGAGGCCGAATTACTCGCCGATTGGAAAAGATTCATCCAAATTTTACCCTGAAAACTTCGAACCACCGCTTTTTATCCACTATTCACCGCATTTCTAACATTCTTTTAACAATTCGTCACATTTTTAATTACATTTGTTGTCCCGCCATATTCTAACCTGAATACCAACAAATTACCACACATCCATGAAATTGGTGAGATACATCTGTGCATTGGCCTTTCTGCTGGGCGGGGCCATAGAAACCACGGCGCAAAACAATTGGGACGGCGACAATCCGTTGGGCAATTTTACTTGGTGCAGCAATTGGTTTGCAGATACTTGTCCGGCGACCTGGAACAACACCACCGACCTGAACTTTAATTTCCGCAACAATGCTGCGCAAACCACGCTTTATTTCGATTTGGGCGGATGGCGCAATGTCAGGAACATCACTTTCGCCAATACCTTTGCCGCCGGACTTCCGTTCGACAGCGACGGCAACGGATTTGATTTCTACGGAAAGATTGAAAACTATACCGCCAATTACACGCAAACCTTCAACCTTCCGGTCAGCGGAAGAAGCGCGACGGCGATTGAGATCAATCCAGTCAATGGCCCAATGGTGTTCAACCAACCCATTTACAATCCGAACAACACCAACTTCCAGGTTTGGGGCAACAATGGCCGAAAACTCACGCTCAACAATTATCCTGCGGGCAATGCCGCCACACAATTGGCCATCAAGCAGTATTCGATTGTGGAAGTCAACTATAACAACGCCGCTTCGCTTTCGGGCGGTTATGTGGTCGAAAGCGGTGAGCTTTGGGTCAATTCGGCCGGCGTGATCCAAGGTCCGATACAGGTCGGCAATGGAACGGCCAACTTCAATAAGATTTACATCAGCCATGCCTCGACCGCCACGACGGTGGCCAATACGATCACAGTCCCGACCAATTCGCCGAACGCGACAATCGGATCGCTCAATACCTCGGGGATACATACCTATTCGGGCGCAATCAACCTCAACAACAATGATGTCACAATCGATCCTTTTGGCGGCGGTTTCGTTAATTTTACGGGCGCGATTTCGGGAACAGGTGGCATTAGAAAAATCAGTACGGGAACAGCAACGCTGTCGGCTTCGAATACCTATACCGGAAATACCGTCCTCAACGCAGGTACGTTGCGGTTGGGCAACGACAATGTGATTGCCGATGCCAGCAACCTCACCTTCAATGGCGGGATTTTCAATACCAGCGTCGGTTATTCCGATACGGTGGGCACCTTGGCGCTGACCGGTAACACCATTGTGGCATTGGGTCTGAGTTCGCATACCCTGAATTTTGCAGCGAGCAATGCCGTGGCATGGACGGCGGGCAGGACTTTGACGGTCACGGGTTGGATTCCGGGTTGCAGCAATGGCCGCATTTTCTTTGGCAATTCGGCTACGGCACTGACTGCCGCCCAATTGGCACAGATTACTTTTTCGGGTTATCCGGCGGGGGCGAAACTAACCGCGGCGGGTGAACTGATTCCGAACAACATTGTTTTGCAGGCCACCGGCGGCACGACCCTCGGGGCTTATGCCACATTGCGCGCGGCCTTTACGGCCATCAACTCGGGGACACATACCGGCGTGATTTCGATCCATGTGGCCGACGACACTACCGAAACACTGGTCGCCCAATTGAACAACAATGCGGCGGCGACCTCGGTGTTGATCCAACCGACCTGTGGGCCCAAAACCATCACGGGCAGTTTTGCGGGCGGGCCTTTGATCGATTTCAATGGCGCCGACAATGTGGTCGTGAACGGCATCAATTCGGGGGGCACGAGCTTGACGATTTCCAATACGAATACGTCGAATACTTCGGGCACATCGACCATCCGTTTCCAGACCGATGCGACCAACAACACCATCACCAACTGTACGGTTTTGGGGTCGTCTTCCTCGACGACAGGCACCAACGGTGGGAACATTTGGTTCGGTTCGAATTCGGCCTTGACGGGCAATGACAACAACACGGTTTCGAATTGCAACATCGGACCGGCCGGGGCCAACCGTCCGAGCAAAGGGATTTATTTTTCGGGGACGCTCACGACCGGCCTTGAAAACAACAACATCACCATCACCAACAACAAGATCTATGACGTGTTCAGCAGTACGGTCAATTCGGCCGATATTGAAATCATCAATGGTTCTACGGCCGTCACCATCACCAACAACCATTTTTACCAAACGGGTGTGCGGTCGATTGGTGCCTCGGTAGCCCATTCCTCGATCAGGATTGTCAATGCCAACGGAAACGGTTATGTCATCACAGGCAATACCATTGGGTATTCGAACAGCAGCGGGACGGGAACCAGTTCGTATGTCTACTCGGGAGGATTCAACTTTACGCTGTACGGCATCAGCATTTCTGTTGGAAGTACCACCGCAACGAGCATCCAGGGCAATACCATCGCGGGAATTTCCGAATCGGTTTCCCTAACCGCCAACGCCACTGTTTTTTCAGGGATTGCCGGTTCGGGTTATCTGAATATAGGCGATGTGACCGGAAATACAATTGGCTTGCCTGCTGCACCGATCAATGTTTCCAATACGGGCACTTTTAGCACCATCTTGAGTGGTATCAGCATCAGTTCATCGGCAGCGGCTGTAAACATACAAAACAATACACTCCAATCAATCAATTTGAGCGGCGATCCTACCACAATCCTGACCCTTAACGGGATTACGATCAGCGGTTCAGCGGTATTCAATGTAACCGGCAATACGATTGGGAACATGGCAGTCAATGGCGCGCTCTCTATAGGTTCTACGCCCGGTTCTACTGGGGTTGTCTCCTTCCGGGGCATCACTTCATCGGCCACGGGCAATGTGACCATCGGTGCAGCGGGTGCGGGCAATGCGATCCAGAATGTGCTGATTTATCCGACCGCCAACAACAACGCCCGCGGAATCGAGGCAACCGGGGCCAACGCCACAACCAACATTGGCTACAATACGATCAAAGGTTTCAATATCGCCAGTACCACGGCTACGGGTTCTCTATTTGCAGGCATTGTCAGCAGCGGGGCGGTCACCGGCGCGGTGAACATTTCGAACAACCAACTGGGGGACAGCAGCAACGGATTCATTTCGTACGGAGCCGCGTGTTCGGGGGCGTTCAACGGCATCTCGGTCTCGAGTGCCCCGAACAGCGCCACGCTGACGATGAACAACAACGATATCCGTGGCATTTCGTATGCTTCCACGGCGACCTCGGCCCACAACTACCTGAGCAATTCGGCGCCTGCCGGGGCGATTGCCATTGAAAACAATACCTTTACAAATCTGTACGCCAACACAACCGGCACCACCACATTCATCACCAACAGCGCCATTTCCCCTGCGACGGGTTCCAAGAATGTCAACAACAACCGCATTGTAGGAACTTTTGGCAAGGCGGCCGGTGGCGATCTTACGCTTTATTCCGATACGGCCAGTTCGGTACTCGGGGCAGTGGCCATCAACAACGGCAATGATTTCTCGAACATCACCGTGGCGGGTTCATCGGCCATCCTGGGTTGGCGCAACATCGAAACCAACAGCGTCAAAACCATCACCGCCAACGTGTTCAACAACTGGACCGCGGGCACCGGTGCAATCACTGCCTTCAACAGTACACAGTTCCGCGGCAATTCTTCGGTATCCAATAACACGATGTTGAACTATACCTCGGGCGGCAACGTCATCGGCATCAATGTAGGCACCACTGGAAACGCTACTTTGCTCGACGTATCGAGCAATACCATCAGCAATTTGAGCTCAGCCGCCGTCGTGTCCGGGATTGCCAATGACCAACCTGCCACCACATTGGCCGTCACGACCAACAACAACAATATTTCGGGTTTGAGCAGCAGCACGGCGAGCAACGTCTACGGCATGCGGGAGTCTGCGCTATCGGCCTCCAAGACCATTTCGGGAAATACCGTCAACAATTGTTCGAGCCTCGGTGTGCTTTGGGGAATCAACACCGGCAATGGCGGAAGCATTTCGGTGTCGAATAATACGGTTTCGAACCTTTCTACCAGTGGCGACAACAGGGTCTTGGGTATTTACGCCGGGTTATCCGCGTCGACAAATATCAGCATTACAGGAAATACGATCAGCGAAATCACCAATACTTCTACCGGATCGAGCGCGCGCGTCCATGCCCTCGAAGCCGCCGGTACGGCTCCGGCCACCATCAGCAACAACACGATTTTTAATTGTTACAGCGCCGGTGTCAATGCCACGACTTCTTTGATTGGCGTGTATTTGGGCAACACCAACGCCACTTCGACCATCCAAGGCAACACCATCCACGGCCTCAGCATCACCAACAATACCGCCACGCCGATTGGGCTTACGGCCATTTTTACCAATGCGACGAGTTCGGGCGGGACGATTGCCAAGAACCGGGTTTATGGGCTTTCCAACGCCACGACCATTGAAACCAGTTCGGTGATCGGATGTGTGCTGACGGGTGGAAACTGGACCCTGGCCAACAACATGATTTCGATTGTCAACAACGATATGGCTTCGGCCAGTGGAATTTCGGAGATCAACCTGTCCGGGACGCGCAAATATTTCTACAACAGCATCTACATCGGCGGAACCAGTCCTGGGCCGAGTCTTTCCAACGGCATCGGGTCTTTTGGGAATTCAGAATTCAAGAACAACATCCTGTACAACAACCGCAGCTCCTCCGATAAAAATTACGCGTTGGCTCTGCTCGGTATTTCTGGATTGTCGAGCAATTACAACATTTTCTACAGCCTCAATCCATCGACCGTGGTGCTCATGGGCAGTGACCGAAGTTTTCCGCAATGGCAAACACTTTCGGGAGGCGATGGCAATAGTTTTTCAGGAAATGCCATCTCATTTGTCGATGCCAACACTGCCGACCTGCATATTTTGGGCGGTTGTACCGATGCCGAATCGGGCGGGATTCCGGTGGCCGTCACCGACGATTACGATGCCCAGGCCAGACATGCATCGACACCCGACATCGGCGCGGACGAGTTCACGGGATCCAAACCCGCCGACGTGACTTGCCCCAATACGGCCGTTTGCCTGGGCAGCAGCACAGTTTTGAATGCTGCCAGTTCTGATGCAACGTATACCTATACCTGGAGTCCGGCGACGGGTCTGGACACTACGACAGGCGCCATCGTCAATGCGAACCCGACCGCAACAACAACCTATTTGATTACCGCGACTTCCCCATCGGGATGCGTCAAGACCAAATATGTGACCGTGACCGTGCATCCGTTACCGGCACCCATCAGCGTGGCGCCACCGGTCATTACGGCCTGTCTGAACACCATACAATCGTTTACCGCCAGCCCGGTAGGCAACAGCAGCATTACTGTTGGCCAACAAACCGGAACCTCGCTCGCGGCCAGTACACCTTATCGTCAAGGGATTTCCACAAGTGAATCGCGTGTGCAATACCTGATCACCAAGGCCGAAATGAATGCGATGGGAATGTTGTCTGCGGCCAAAATCACATCGATTGGTTTTACGGTTTCCTCAACCGGTTTTGGCGCGATGCCGAGTTATACCATCAGTATGGCGCATACGGCTGCGACTTCGTTGACCAATACTTATATTGCGACTGGGTTCACCACGGTATTTACGGCCACTAACCTCACACCCACCTCGGGACTCAATACGCATATCTTTTCGACCCCATTCCAATGGGACGGTGTTTCGAATATTGTCCTCAATATTTGCCATACGGGCCCGGGTGGCATCGCCAGTAATGTCTACACGACTACCTTTACCAGCCCGATGACCACTTCTGGGATTGCGACGGGCCAATGTGGGATCGCCACAGGTACGACCAACTTGGTGCGCCCGTTGATTACCATCGGTTGCGAAAACCAGATCACCTGGTCCCCGATCACCGAACTTTATACCGATGCCGCAGCGACCGTTCCTTATGTGGCCAATACGCATTATCCTACGGTTTATGTCAAGCCTTCGGCGCCACGTGTCTACACGGCAACACTTACCGCGATGGCCACGGGATGTACGGTGACCGCAACGGGAACTTTTACCACCGCTGTTTCGACTTGGGATGGAACGGCCTGGTCACCATCGGTACCGACCGGTGGTACGAGCCTTAATTTCACCGGCAGTTATTTCTCTACGGGCGATCTCTCGGGATGCAGTTGTACGGTCACCAGTGGCGACGTCATCATCAACGGACCGCATGCGATGACACTGACCGAAGGATTGACGGTCAATTCAGGACCCGGAGTCTCGATGACATTTTTAGACACCTCGAGTTTGTTGCAGACCAACGATGCGGCAGTCAATTCGGGTATAATCCGAATGGAGCGCACGACCCAACCGATGTACCGCTACGATTTTACCTATTGGGGTTCGCCAATGACGCTCGGATCCAACTTTACCTTGGGCCAATTATCGCCGTTTACCTTGGCTGATAAATATTTCAGTTGGACACCAACGGTCGGCAACAGTTTCGGAACCTGGATCCATGAAACTACTGCTACGGTCATGGTTCCGGCCAAAGGATATATCGTTCGGGCACCGCAAACTTTTTCGATGAACCCGCTCGTAAAAACTCCTTATACGGGACCATTCGAAGGGACACCCAATAACGGCATCGTGACGATTCCGATTTACCATGGCACCGTACCATCGCCGAATTACAATGACGATTACAACCTGCTTTCGAATCCATATCCGAGTGCGGTTGATGCAGAAAAATTATTAAGCGACCCGCTAAACGTTCCCGTACTCGACGGTACGATTTATTTCTGGACACACAATTCGCCTGTTGCGGCTGCGAACCCCGATCCTTTCTACGGCGATTTCATCTACAATTACAACGCAAACGACTATGCCTCGTGGAACAAGCTCGGCGGAACTGGAACGACTTCGGCCGCCGGAACCGGGGGCATGGTCCCGAACGGATTCATCGCAGCGGGCCAAGGTTTTTTCACCAGAAGTGCCGGCGCGGCTTCGGGGGCTGTGGCGACTTTCAACAATTCGATGCGTGTGGCCGGGAACAACGGACAGTTTTTCAGGAATGCCCATCCAAATGGCGATTTTGAGAAACACCGCATCTGGCTCAACTTGGTCAGCAACAATGGGTCGTTCAACCAGATTTTGGTCGGCTATGCCGAAGGTGCAACGATGGACTGGGACCGAAGCTACGACGGTGCTTATTTTTCAGAAGTCAATACCATCGAATTTTATTCGGTCATCCCGAACCACAAATTGGTCATTCAGGGCCGTGCCTTGCCGTTTAGCAATGAAGACTTGGTTCCTTTGGGATTCAAGACCGCGGCAAACAATACATTCTCGTTCCGGATCGATCATTTTGATGCGCTTTTCGAAAATCAGGACATTTATATCGAGGACCTGTTGTTGGGCATCGTACACGATTTGAAACAAAGTCCGTATACTTTTACCTCCGAAGCCGGGACCTTCGACACGCGTTTTGTACTGCGCTTCACCGACACGACTTTACAAAACAGCGAATTCCTTGCTGCCCATCCATTCACCGCATTTACCAGCAAAAGTCAACTGTATGTCGAAAGTGCCAAAGCAATCGAAAGCGTTTCCGTATTCGATATTTCGGGCAAACGCTTGATGCAATTTTCCGCCGATAAAAATAAAAAGTCCATCCAACGCGATTTTGCGATGGCCAATGGTGTTTACCTGTTGAAGATTGAATTCTCGGACGGCACGACTGCAACGGCGAAAGTGCTGCATTGAACCATCGGATAAAAAAAGAAAAAGGCACCCAAACGGTGCCTTTCTCTGTACATATCGGTTTTGATTTTACTTCAAATCGTATCGGTCGGCTTCCATGACCTTCGCCCAGGCTTTGGCAAAATCCCGGACGAATTTCTCCGCCGCATCCGAACCCGCATAGACTTCGGCGACGGCACGCAATTCAGAATTCGAGCCAAAGACCAAATCGGCACGCGTGGCCGTCCATTGGACCAGTCCCGATTGACGGTCGCGGCCTTCGTATAATTCCTTGTCGGAGGTGCGCGCCTTCCATTGTGTTCGCATGTCGAGCAGGTTCACAAAGAAATCATTGGTCAATTGTCCCGGACGACTGGTCAAAACACCGTGTTTCGATTGGTCGAAATTGGTATCGAGTACGCGCATCCCGCCGACCAAAACAGTCAGTTCGGGCGCCGACAGATTGAGCAAATTGGCTTTGTCCACGAGCATGGCTTCGGTGGCCGTAGCCGATCTGGTTTTGCGGTAATTGCGGAAACCGTCTGCTGCTGGTTCGAGATGACCGAACGATTCCAAATCGGTTTGTTCCTGGGTCGCATCCATCCGTCCGGCATGGAACGCTACCGTTACCGTGTGTCCGGCGGCTTGAGCGGCTTTTTCCACTGCGGCGTTTCCGGCCAAGACAATCAAGTCGGCCAGCGATACTTTTTTGTTTCCGGCATTGAATTCCTGTTGGATGTTGCCCAGCACCGACAAAACCTTGTGCAATTGCGCTGGATTGTTGACTTCCCAATCCTTCTGCGGTGCCAGTCGGATGCGTGCCCCGTTGGCCCCGCCGCGTTTATCCGATCCACGGAATGTAGATGCCGAAGCCCAGGCCGTAGCAACGAGCTCGGAAATGGTCAACCCCGAATCCAATACCTTGGCCTTGAGTTGGGCCGCGTCGTTTGAATCGATCAACGCATGGTTTACCGCCGGGATCGGGTCTTGCCAGATCAATTGTTCCTGTGGCACTTCGGGTCCGAGGTAACGCGCGCGCGGTCCCATGTCGCGGTGGGTGAGTTTGAACCAGGCACGTGCGAACGCATCGGCGAACGCATCGGGATTTTCGAGAAAACGACGCGAGATTTTTTCATAGGCAGGGTCCATCCGCAGGGACAAATCGGTGGTGAGCATCGTCGGCAAATGTTTTTTGTTGCTGTCGAAGGCATCGGGAATGATCGCCTCGGCATTCTTGGCGACCCATTGGTGTGCCCCGCCCGGACTTTTGGACAGTTCCCATTCAAACCCGAAAAGGTTCTCAAAAAAATTGTTGCTCCATTGGGTAGGCGTCTTGGTCCAGGTCACTTCGAGCCCGCTCGTGATCGTATCCGGCCCTTTTCCTGAACCAAAAGTATTGTGCCAACCGAAGCCTTGCAGTTCCATGTCTTCGGCTTCGGGTTCTTTTCCTACGTGGTCGGAAGGTGCGGCGCCATGCGTTTTCCCAAAGGTGTGTCCGCCTGCAATGAGCGCAACGGTTTCCTCATCGTCCATCGCCATACGGCCAAAAGTGACGCGGATGTCGTGTGCGGCCTTGATCGGGTCGGGATTGCCGTCCGGACCTTCGGGATTCACATAAATCAATCCCATGTGTGCCGCCGCGAGCGGTTCCTCGAGCCCTTTTGAATGGGTTTCGCCCGAGGCGCTTTCATCCGAGGGAACGACACCGCGTCCGGCAACTCCGGCCACACCGTCGGCATAACGCGCATCGTTGCCAAGCCAGGTGTTTTCGGCACCCCAGTACACCGATTCATCGGCTTCCCAGACATCGGCACGGCCACCGGCAAAACCGAAGGTCTTGAAGCCCATCGATTCGAGTGCGACATTTCCGGCCAGGATCATGAGATCGGCCCAAGAGATTTTGTTGCCGTATTTCTGTTTGATCGGCCACAACAACCGGCGTGCCTTGTCGAGGCTTACATTGTCGGGCCAACTGTTCAGTGGCGCGAAACGCTGCATGCCCGCACCGCCGCCACCGCGACCGTCGAACACGCGATAGGTTCCCGCGCTGTGCCACGCCATCCGGATGAACAATCCGCCGTAGTGCCCGAAATCGGCCGGCCACCAGTCTTGTGAATCGGTCATGAGCGCGTGCAGGTCTTTTTTCAATCCGTTGTAATCCAAACTGTTGAAAGCCTGGGCATAATCGAAATTTGCATCCATCGGATCAGAAGCCGGTGCATGCTGGCGCAGGATGTTCAACTTGAGTTGGTTGGGCCACCAGTCGTGGTTTTTGGTGCCGCCGCCGCCCACATTTTGTTGGTTGTGGAAGGGGCATTTAGCTTCGCTCGGTTCGGCTCCGCCTCGGGTACTGATATCGTTTCCGTTTTCCATAGGATTGGTTTTCGTTAATAGTTTAGTTCCTATAAAGTTAGCAGTTTGATTCGTTAATCCAAATCTTATGATTTTATAGTGGAATAGCCTATGCTGATTGTTGGGCTGTTTTGAATTCTATAAGAGTTCGCGAGAATTCCGTAAAGACGCGCGCTACAAATAGTTTTACCTTCGTTTGCTACCGCATCTTGCAACTCCCATTCGGACTGAACCATTAACAAAACGTAAAATGCCTGCCCATAGCCCAAATGACGAAAACCAGATCCTGATCGGCTCGGAAGCCAAACTCCAGGCTTTTGTAAGCGCGACTTCGGACATCATCTACGAGATGAGCGCCGACTGGCACCAGATGAATTTCATCAAGGGCAAGGATTTTCTAACGACCACTGTCGATCCGCGGACTGGTTGGACCGGCATTTACATTCCCGGGGAGGAGAAGCAGCGCGTCTGGGAACACATCCAAAAAGCGATTGAGACCAAAGGCATTTTCGAACTCGAGCACCGTGTGATCAAACTCGACGGCAGCATCGGCTGGACGTTTTCGCGTGCGATTCCGATTCTCGACGAGCAGGGTGAAATCGTCAAATGGTTTGGTGCCGCGAGCGATATTACCGAACGCAAGCTGGCGCAGCAGGAAATCCAGAAATCGGAGCAGAAATTCCGCACGCTGTTCGAATCGATGGAAGAAGGCTACACGATTTGTGAAGCGATCCGCGATGCCAACGGCAAAATGATCGATTACCGCTTCCTGCAGGTCAACCCGGCTTTGGAAAAACTCACCGGGCTTGACCGCAACCAAACACCCGGGAAAACTGCGCGAGAAGTATTAAAGGGATTGGACGAGAAGTGGTTCGAGATCTACCAGAAGGTCATCGATACGCGACAAACAATCAAGGCCGAGGATTACATTCCGCCCCTGAACAAATGGTATTCGCTGACCGCATTTTATTATGGCCCCGAACAATTCGCCGTCTTGTTTGACGAAATCACTGCCCGAAAACGGGTGGAAACCAACTTGGCTTTTTTGGCCGAAATCAGCCAGGATTTGACCAATCTTAAAAATATCGAAGACACGATGTCGATCATCGGCGGCAAGATTGTACGGTTTTTCAACGTGACCATCTGTGCTTTCGGTGAAATCGACGAACAACTCGAAACGGCAACAATCTTCAGCGAATGGAAACACGCAAACATGACGAGCTGGAAAGGCGCGCACCACATGGACGATTTCCACACCGAGGACTACCGCAACAGAAGCCGCGCCGGGGAAACTTATGTCGTGCGCGATGTAAAAACCGATTCGCGTACGCACGCCGAGCAGATGGCGACCTTATCGATCGGATCGCTCATATCGGTACCCTTGATCAGAAATGGCCAGTGGCGTTACCTTTTGGCCCTGGGTGATTCGCAGGCCCACGATTGGCGGGAAGACGAAATCAAACTGGTCGAGGAAATCGCCGTGCGCATCTGGGTCCGTTTTGAAAAAGCACGGGCCGAGGAGGCGTTGACCTTGTCCGAGGAAAAATACCGCACCTTGTTCAATTCGATCGACGAAGGATTCTGCACCATCGAAGTGCTGTTCGAAAACGGAAAACCAGTCGATTACCGTTTCCTCGAAATGAATCCGGCCTTTGCCCTACAAACGGGCCTTACCAACGCGGCAGGCAAGACCATCCGTGCGCTTGCCCCCAAACACGAATCTTTTTGGTTTGAAATCTATGGCAAGATTGCGCAGACGGGAAAACCACAGCGTTTTGAACACAAGGCCGAGGCGCTGAACCGATGGTTTGATGTTTTTGCCTTTAGGATCGGTGACCCGAAAGAAAGGAAACTGGCCGTACTTTTCAATGACATCGCCGTACGCAAGACTGCCGAAAAAACGTTGCAGGATTTTGCCGACACCTTGGAGCGCCAGGTTTCCGAACGTACGGCCAAACTCCAGAAAAGTGAAAACGAGCTCCAGGACCGCAACAGCCAACTCCAGCAGACCATCACCCAACTCGAGTCCTTCAACCATATCGCGAGCCACGATTTACAGGAACCGCTGCGCAAAATCCAGATTTTTGCAAGCCGGATGAACGAAGCCAATGCAACTATCGAAAAAAAAGAAGCTTATCTGGCAGGCATCAATTCGGGAACGGCCAAGATGCGCGAACTCATCGATGATCTTTTGGTCTATTCGCGGCTCGGCTCGGGAAAAAGCAATTTCCGCGAAACCAATCTCAATGAGGTACTCGATTATGTACGGGCCGAATATGAAATCCTGATCAACGAGCGAAAGGCTGTGATCATCAGTGCGGATTTGCCCATCCTCAAAGCGATTCCATTCGAAATGCGGCAATTGTTCGCCAACCTCATCTCGAACTCGATCAAGTTTTGCGAGCGACAACCCGAAATCAGAATCACGTGCAAAGTCGTTGCCGGGGAAAACCTGAGCGGTATTTTCAAGGCCAAGAAAAATGCAGATTATGTAGTGATTTCACTCACCGACAACGGCATCGGTTTCGAGAATGAAAACCGCGAAAAAATATTCGGTTTGTTCCAGCGGCTTGAAAATTCGCAAAAATTCCCGGGCACCGGCATCGGGCTCAGCATCGCCGAGAAAGTCGTCAAGGACCACAACGGATTTATCGCCGCTACAAGCGACAAAGGAAAAGGCTCGGTGTTTACGATGTATCTGCCTTACCGCCAATAAACCTATTTGCGCTGTTGGAGCATTTTAAAAGTCTCCGCTACCCAGACCAAAAAATCGTCGCTTTCGGGTCTTCCCTGCGTACTGCGTTGGGTCAGATGGCCCAGGCGTACGATGATCAAATTGTCCTGTGGAATAACGATTACGTATTGGCCGAGGTGGCCGCGCATGTAAAAGATCTGTTTCTGGTCGATTTCAGCGAGCCACCAGCCGTAGCCGTATTGTGGTGAATCCTCAAAACGCGGACGGATCGATTGGGCCACAAAAGTACTGTCGAGAAGCCGCTGGCCGTTCCACTTGCCGTACTGTTTGTACAATTTCCCGAAACGGGCAAAGTCGCGCGCATTCGAAGCGATGCAGCAGTATGCCTTGACGACGCCGTCCTTGTGGTCGGTTTGCCAGAGCGCATCATTTTCAAAACCCATCGGTTGCCAGAAATTTTTGGCGACATAACCCGACAATTCCTCGCCCGTTGCTTTCTCGATGCACATGGCAAGCAATTGGGTGTTGCCGCTCAAGTATTTATAGGATTGGCCGGGCAGGTCGATGGCCTTCTGATTGAGGATGACCGGCGAAAGTTCGGTGTCGAAATAGGCGCGCGTGGTCACCGAAAACGGACTGTAATAGGATTCATCCCAATCGAGTCCGGATGCCATCGAGGACAAATCGCCTACGGTCATATTGGCGGATTTTCCCGCGGAAAATTGCGGAAATAAATCGGAAACCCGTTGATCCAGACTCTTGATTTTCCGTTGTTGGATGGCTTTGCCGAGCGCCGCCGACACCACGCTTTTGGCCATCGAAAACGAATTGGATTTGGAATCCTTGCCATAACCGTCGTAATAACTTTCATGCCAGATGCTGTCGTTCTTGATGACCAGGAAGGCGACACTTTCGGTTTTTTTGTGCCACTGCTCCATCGTGGCCGTGGCTTTGACCGAATTGTAGTCTTTGGCAATCGGCCAAGGTTGCGGATTCGTGCTTTTGGACATTTCGCGGTTGTCGAAATAGTGGTAATCATCGAGGAAGGCTGTCTTGTGTCCGTGGAAATACACCGTACGGACGG
Source organism: Flavobacterium sp. (assembly GCF_047602195.1). Lineage (GTDB taxonomy): Bacteria > Bacteroidota > Bacteroidia > Flavobacteriales > Flavobacteriaceae > Flavobacterium. Next base: position 328,774 of record NZ_JASGHW010000004.1, on the reverse strand, counting down.
CCTTGATCAAGTAATCGAAATTGAAAATATACAGGACGGCGATCAGCAATCCGAAGAAAAGGACAAAGCCGAGCAGGAATTTTTTGAGGAATTTCATTTAGAATATGTTAGCCACGAATTCACGAATTTAAGCAAATTTATCATTCACTCTAAAAATTCGTGAATTCGTGGCTACATTTAAAAAAGACTTTGTTGCATAGAAGGTGTTTCGTGTTCCAAAAGCCATTTCTTGCGCCAGAGCCCGCCCGCGTAACCCGTGAGCGAACCATCGGTGCCAATCACGCGGTGGCACGGGACGACGATCCACAACGGGTTTTTGCCATTGGCCGAAGCCACGGCACGTATGGCCTTGATATCGCCGAGTTTCTTGGTGATGTCCATGTAAGAAACGGTTTTTCCAAACGGGATGCTGCGCAATTCCTGCCAGACCCTCTGCTGGAATTCGGTGCCCTGCGGATTGAGCTTGAACGTGAATTCGGTGCGCTTGCCGTCGAAATATTCCGCGAGTTGTTTGGCCGCTTCCTGGAGCGTTTTGGGAATTTTTGCGGTGGGCGGCTGTTCTTCGTTGCGTACGGAAATTTCGGTCACGCCGTTCTCGTCACCGGTGATTCGGGTGATGCCGAGGGGCGAATGGATGTAGGCGGTTTGCATGTGGTAAAGATATGAATTTGTAACGTTTGTCATTTCTCCCTGCGGTCGAAATGACACAGGATATCCTAGCCCCGATGGCAACGGCATCCTTTTGCTTTTTTTCTTTAAAAAACAAAAGATACAGTGGACAGCGGGAACCAGCTCCTACTTCAAATGGCTGTAAATATAAGCCTCAAGCGCCCGTAGTTCCTCCTCACTCATGTTTTTGGTGATCGCGAAATTGGTTTTCATGACCGAAAATTGGCTCGGGTCCACGATGGGCGCTTCCTTGTCCTGAAGGAACGAGACGATGTTCCCGCCTTTTTCCTTGTAGATCTTGGCGATTTCGGCGATGCTCGGCCCGACGATTTTCTGGTCGGGTTTGTGGCAGGCAAAGCAGTTCCCGGTCGATTCGAAGATTTGCTTGCCGAGTTCCTCGGGGGTTTGTTTTTCGGTCGCGGCCGATTCGGGATAGAGCGATTCCTTTTCCTTTTTGGGGCCGCAGGACAACAGCAGAATTCCCATCAATAATAGTATCGATAATTGTTTCATAAAGACTGTAAAAATTACCTGTTCAACAACGCAGATGCTTCCTTCGCAAAATACGTCGAAATAATATTCGCACCCGCCCGTTTGATGCAATACAATTGCTCAATCATGATCTTGTCGTGGTCGAGCCAGCCACGCTCGGAAGCCGCCTTGACCATCGCGTATTCACCAGAAACCTGGTACACGGCAACAGGAACATGGACCGCATTCTTGACTTCGCGGACGATATCGAGATAAGCCATTCCGGGTTTGACCATCACGATATCGGCGCCTTCGGCCACATCGTCGAGTGCTTCCTTGATCGCTTCGATGCGGTTGGCGTAATCCATCTGGTAAGTCTTTTTGTCCTTTGGGATGTTCATCGCATCGACGGGTGCCGAATCGAGTGCTTCGCGGAACGGGCCATAAAAAGCCGACGCATATTTGGCCGTATAGCTCATGATGCCCACGTTGTGGTGCCCGTTTGCTTCCAAGGCTTTGCGAATCGCGTACACGCGGCCGTCCATCATATCGGAGGGTGCGACGAAATCGGCTCCGGCTTCGGCGTGCGAAAGGCTCATTCGCGTGAGTGCATCGACGGTGGCATCGTTGACGACATAGCCGTTTTCGATGATGCCGTCGTGGCCATAGATCGAGTACGGATCGAGCGCGACATCGGGCATGACGATCATTTCGGGAACGGCGTCCTTGATGGCGCGGATCGTTTGCTGCATGAGTCCGTTTTTGTTCCAGGCTTCGGTGCCGGCGTTGTCCTTGAGGTTTTCGGAAACCTTGACATAAATGTTGACCGCACGGATGCCCAAATCCCAAGCCTCCTTGACCTCCTTGATCGTATGGTCGAGCGAGTGGCGGTAAATGCCGGGCATCGATGGAATCGCGACCTTGACGTCTTTGCCTTCGGCGACAAACATCGGGAGCATGAAATCCTGTGGACTCAATGACGTTTCACGCACGAGGGAACGAATGGATTCGTTGGTTCTTAATCGTCTGTTTCTGTTGAACATATCGTAAATTTTAAATTTTAAAGTTGGGTTTGAAATTGTTCGAGCGCATTCCAGATGCCGTAAAAAGCATCGTTGCCCTTTTTGTCATTGATGTTGGTATTGACCATCAACAACCTGCCTATATTGGTCTTCGGGTTGAAAAACAGCATCGACGCCACGCCTGGATCTCCGCCTGTATGCCCAATGTTTCCGGTATAACTGAATCCGATGAAAACCCCGATGTTGTATTCATCGCTGTATGGATTTTTCTCATTGCGCTTGACAAAATGTACCGCGCCCAATGACGGATTGAAATATTCCCGGTAACTTTCTTTCGACAATATTTTACCGTGGCCGTTGTAACCTTTGATGAGCTCGTTCAAGTACAAACCAAGATCGTGCGCCGAGGTAATGAAGTTGCCATCGGGATAGGTGATCAACGAATAATGCGGCAATCCTTTTTCGGGCGACAGGTACAAACGCGAATACTTTGAAAAATCGACTTCCGAAAATTTCCAGCCCGACGCTTTCATTTTCAACGGTTTCAAGATGTATTTTTTGGTGAACTCGTTGAATGGCTGACCCGTCGCGCGTTCCAAAACATAAGCCGCCAATGCCGTTGCTACATTGGAATACTCGAAAATTTCGCCGGGTTTATTGGTCAGGAAATCCGCTTTTTGGTACCATTTGCCTTGGGCGGTCAGGACATTTTTGAGATAGGTTTCCATTGAAATCACCGAATCGGTAGGATTCAGGCGCTGTTCATCCTCGAGTTCCAACACCAGTCCTGCGAGATTTTGTTGCGGCTTGAGGATGTAATTTTTTTGCAGATAATATCCATTGTCGGTAATCGTAGAAGTGTGCGAAGCCAGATGCCTGATGGTGATGGGCGTTTCGGGATGGTTCGGATTGTCCACCCTGAAAGGCAAATATTGATTGATCGGATCATCCAATTTCAACCGGCCCAATTCCTGTGCCTTGAGCAAGGCGATCCCGACGAGCGTTTTGGAAACCGAACCGATGTTCTGGATGGTTTTCGAAGTGTAAGGACGCTTTAGGTTCACGTCGGCCCAACCGATTCCGTTCTCATACAGAATGCCTTTTTCATTGACCACCGCCACCGAAAAACCGTTGAACGAACCTTGCTGGTAGATTTGCTGCAATTTCAAATCCAATGAATCCTTCGCGTTCTTTTGCGCTGTGCCCAAAAACGAAACCATCAACAACAATATGGTGAAGATTCTCAAACCCATTCGATAGGATTTTGGAGTAGTTGTACGAGTTTTTCTTCCTCGCTGCCTTTCTGCGGATGATGGTCGTAAACCCACTGCACATGCGGCGGCAAGCTCATCAAAATACTTTCGATACGGCCGTTGGTCTTGAGCCCGAACAGCGTGCCTTTGTCGTGCACGAGGTTGAACTCGACATAACGCCCACGACGGATTTCCTGCCAGTTGCGGTTGGCTTCGGTATATGGTAAATTTTTTCTTTGGTCTAGAATTGGAATGTAGGCCGAGGTAAAACTGTTGCCGACTTCCGTCACGAAATCGTACCAATCTTCCATCGACATGGCCTCAGATTTCTTGCAATAATCGAAAAACAACCCGCCGATGCCACGCGCTTCGTTGCGGTGCGCGTTCCAGAAATACGCATCGCATTGCTTTTTGTATTTCGGATAGAACTCGGCATTGTGCCTGTCGCAAGCCGTTTTGCAGGTTTGGTGAAAATGCTGCGCGTCTTGTTCGAACAAGTAATACGGCGTCAAATCCTGTCCGCCACCAAACCATTGGTCGATGATGTTCCCGGCCGCATCGTACATCTCAAAATAACGCCAATTGGCATGAACTGTCGGTGCCATCGGGTTTTTGGGATGGATGACCAGCGAGAGCCCGCAGGCGAAAAAATCGGCTTCACCGACATTGAACATTTGCCGCATCGATTCGGGCAGTTTGCCATGCACGGCCGAAATATTGACGCCGCCTTTTTCAATGACTCCCGAACCGTCGGGACCATTTTCAATCACGCGTGTTCTTCCGCCGCCGCCTTCGGGACGTTGCCACAAATCTTCGCGGAATTTGGCTGTGCCGTCTGATTGTTCCAGCGCGGCGCAAATCTGGTCTTGCAGGTTTTGGATGTAGGCGTAAAATTTATCTTTCATTCCATTCCGATTTTAATAATCCGAAATACATAACGTCTTCGAGTTGGCCTTCGCCGCTTTTAAATTCCTCGCGCAAAATACCTTCATGCGAAAAGCCATGTTTGGTGGCGATGCGTTGGCTGGCCATATTGATTTTAGAGGTACAGATGAACACCTTGTTCATGCCCAGTTCCGAAAAGCAGAAATCGATGGTTTGGGAAACCGCTTGGGAAATGATGCCTTGCCCTTCAAAATCCTTATCGATGAAATAAGCCAGTTCGCACTTTTTGATTTTTGGGTCGATGTTTTTGATGCAGACGTAACCAATCAGTTGTTGCGTTTGGGTGCTTCTGAGGTAGAAATAGTAACCCGTTCCGTTTTCTTCCTTGTCGATATTCTCGCCCAAAAACTGAATTGTTTTGTCTAGGTCGAGGCAATTGTTGAGCGTAACGGGAAATGTTTTCCGAATATGATGGGCGTTTCGTTCGATCAAAACAAAAAAATCCTCGGCCGAAATATCCTGCAGCCTGTCTATTTTCCAGTTTTGAAAGACCGTTTTCATTGCTATTGCTTTACGTAAATATTCTCGCGTCCAAAACTGTACATCAGTTCATTTTCGGGATGCACCGGAATGAACGACAGTCTTTTGGTCGCCGCGCTATCGGTAATCTTGATGCGGAAATATTGGTCGAAAACGCGACTGGATTTTTCACCCGAAGTAATCGTGTGAAGGATCTCGTCCTGACCGTTTTGTACCAATTCGTATACGCCATTGAACTTCTCCCCGTCGGCCGTCAATTCCAATTTGCTGTCGGCCTTGAACGTGTAGACTTTGCCGTCGGCGATTTTTTCGACCGACAGTTTTTCACCCTTATTGCCCCCGAAGCGCTGTTCGGTTTCTTTCCATTGGCCGATTAAGGCTTGTTCTTTCGAATGGCATCCGACGAGCAAAACCAATACGAGCGCTAGAATTGTTGCTTTCATCTTATTTTCCATATTCTTTCACCGCATCGATGAACGCCTTGGCATGGTCGACCGGAATGTTGGGCAAAATGCCGTGGCCGAGGTTGACGATGTAACGGTCCTTGCCGAATTCGTCGATCATCTGGTGCACCATTTTCTTGATTGTCGGGATTGGCGAGAGCAAACGCGACGGATCGAAATTGCCCTGCAACGTGATTTGTCCGCCCGACAGATAACGCGCATTTCTAGGCGAGCACGTCCAATCGACACCGAGCGCCGACGCTTTTGACTTGCCCATTTCGTTGAGCGCAAACCAGCAGCCTTTTCCGAACACGATTACGTGCGTCATCGGGGCCAAAGCTTCGACAATCTGGTTGATGTATTTCCAAGAGAATTCGGTGTAATCGGTTGGCGAAAGCATGCCGCCCCAGGAATCGAATACCTGAACAGCATTGACGCCGGCTTCGACTTTCTTCTTGAGATAAGCAATCGTCGTGTCGGTGATTTTTTGCAGCAACACGTGCGCGGCCTCGGGATATTGGAAACAAAATCCTTTGGCGGTGTCGAAGCTTTTCGAGCCTTTGCCTTCGACGGCATAACAGAAAATCGTCCACGGCGAACCCGCAAAACCAATCAGTGGTACTTCGTCGTCGAGCATTTGCTTGGTCAATTTGATGGCGTCCATGACATAGCCGAGCGTTTCATCAATATCTGGAACGATAACTTTTTCAACGTCTTGAATCGTGCGGATCGGATTCGGCAAAAACGGCCCAACCGATTCTTTCATGAGCACTTCGATGCCCATCGCTTGCGGCACCACGAGAATATCCGAGAACAAAATCGCGGCATCGGGTGCGATACGGCGAATGGGTTGCACCGTAATTTCGGCGGCGAGTTCGGGTGTTTGGCAGCGCGTGAAAAAATCGTATTTGTCGCGCAGTTCACGGAATTCGGGCAAATAGCGGCCGGCTTGGCGCATCATCCACACGGGTGGACGTTCTACAGTTTCGCCGCGAAGGGCTTTTAAGAATAAGTCGTTTTTAATCATTGCTTTTTTGTTGGCCACGAATACTCAAATGATTTCCGAATGATTCTGTGGGTTATTTTTTAAAATAGTTGATTGCTTGGATAATCGTGTTCTCGACCGAGGGTTGATTGGCGATTACAATATTAGCGGTTGTTTTTTCCAATTCAGTTGCCGTGGTTTTACCGATACAGAAACACATCTCGTTTGTAATTTCGTTGGCCGACAAAAAGCTTTGCACGCCCGACGGGCTGAAAAATAAAATCCCATCGAATGTCCCGACTTTCTGTGGCGTCGGCTCGGTTTCGTAAACCTCAATTTCGTTGAGTTCGACGTCTGCTTCGAGCAACGCCATCGGCAATTCGTTGCGCCGAATCGTACTGGAAAAGAACGTAAACGTTTCGTCGGCATAATCCGAAACGATGACTTCGGCCAATTCCTGTGCACTGTCGGCGATTTCCTGGACGGTAAATCCATGCTCGTCGAGCAAATCGGCCGTTTTGGAACCCACGCAGAATACTGGTTTTCTCCTGACATCTTGCACTTCGGGATGTTGGGCCAATGCTTTGACGCCGTTCTGGCTCGTAATGATCAGGTTATCGGCGACCGCTTGCAATTGAAAAGGCAAATAGGTCACGCGGATAAAATCGGCTTCGACGACCGCAAATCCGGCGTTGAGCAAAAACTGCTTTTGATTGGCCTGTAATTTTTTGGTCGACAGAATCCGTATCATTTCTTCAAATCTTTACGGATCTGTTCCATGATTTCGAACCCACCATTCTGCAAGGCATTTTCGGCGCATTGCCTGCCGAAATGTTCATATTCTTGAATCGGTGTCGTTTTCTGGATATGGATTTTTTGCTTCCCGTCAACCGAACACAACAGCCCGTCAAATTTAATCATTCCGGCTTCGACTTCGGCGAAAGCGCCAATCGGTGCGGTACATCCGCCTTCGAGTGTCTTCAAGAATTCGCGTTCGATTTCGGTACAGATTTCGGTTTCGCGGTGGTTCAATTGAGCGACCGCCTCATAAATAAACGGATCGTTTTCCATCACGACCACAACCATTGCGCCTTGTGCCGGTGCGGGAATCATCCAGTCGAGACCGAGGTAATTTTCAGGCTTGAGGTTGATGCGGTCGAGCCCGGCTTCGGCGAAAACGGCCCCGTTCCAATCGTTGTCCTGCAATTTCTGCAATCGCGTGTTGACATTGCCACGCAGATCGACGACCTTGTGGTGCGGATAACGGTTGAGCCATTGGGCCTGGCGGCGTAAACTGCCGGTGGCAATCGTGGCGTTGGTATTGAAAAAATCCTTGTCGCCTTTGTAAACGAGGATGTCTTTTTGGGAAGCGCGCTGCAAAACCGCGGCCTGGACGATGCCTTTCGGGAGCGCGGTCGGGACATCTTTCATCGAATGCACGGCGATGTCGACCTGGCCATTGATCATGGCGATGTCAAGCGTCTTGGTGAAAATCCCGGTGATGCCGAGTTCGTACAACGGCTTGTTAAGAATAAGGTCGCCCTGTGATTTAACGGCGACGATTTCGGTTTGAAATCCTAATTCGTTGAGTTTTTTTTCGACGGTGTGCGCCTGCCAGAGAGCAAGTTCGCTGTCGCGTGTTCCGATGCGGATGATTTTATTTTTTTCGTTGGCCACGAATTCTCGAATTATTTTTGAACCACTTCCCCATTAAATTCGTGCATTGCTTGCGCCAATTCACTTCGTTCGGGTCGTGGCTTATTTTTATTTTACAGCGGGGTCTATTTGGAACACTTTTTCAATCCATTCGATGCTTTCGTCCACCATGGTGTTGTCGTCCTTGAGGTGGTTGGCGAAATGCGTCGTGATTTTATGGATGATGCGCGCCGAGATGATTTCGGCTTGTTCCTCATTGAAATCGGCGATTTTTTTGCTTTGGAAATCGAGCTCCGAATTCTTGATCGCGTTGAGTTTTTCCTTCAAGGCGTTGATCGTCGGGGCGAATTTGCGCGCCTTGGTCCAAGTCGTGAATTCGGCCTTGATTTCTTCGATGATCGCCTCGGCCGCCGGAATGTGTTTCTTGCGGTTTTCCAAAGTTTCATCGGTCATCTGCGAGAGATTGTCCATATGGATCAAGGTCACGCCATCGATGGTTTGAACATTGTCGTGCACGTTTTTCGGAATCGACAAATCCAAAATCAGCAAAGGTTTCTTGAGGTTCAGGATCGCCGCATCGATGGTCGGGTTTTGTGCGCCCGTGGCCACGACGACGATGTCGGCCTTTTGCAGTTCGAGCTGCAAATCGGCATAATCTTTTACGATTAAATTGAGTTTGCTCGCGAGTTTTTCGGCCTTGTCTTTGGTGCGGTTGATCAAGGTAATGTGGTCATTTTTGGTGTGCTTGACCAAATTTTCACACGTATTCCTGCCGATTTTCCCCGTTCCGAACAGCAAAATATTTTTGTTGCGGATGTCGTTGACGTTCTTGATGATGTACTGTACCGACGCAAACGAAACCGAAGTCGCGCCCGACGAGATTTCCGTCTCGTTCTTGATGCGCTTGCTCGCCTGGATCACGGCATTGGTCAAGCGGTCCATGAACGTATTGATGAGCCCGAATGATTTGGATTCGTTGTAGCCCAGCTTGATCTGGCTGATGATTTCGAAATCGCCCAAAATCTGGCTGTCCAAACCGGTCCCGACACGGAACAAATGGTTGATGGCCTCTTGGGTTTTATAGACATAGCCCACGCGTTGGAATTCGTCCACCGAGCCTTGGGTATTGTCGCAAATGAGTTTGATGAGTTGGAACGGATGTTCCGCAAAACCGTAAATTTCGGTACGGTTGCAGGTAGAAGTAACGATGAGACTTCCGATGCCTTCATTTTTCGCCTGTTCGAGCAAACGCGTTTTTCCCGCTGCGTCGAGGCTGAATTTCCCTCTCATTTCAGCATCGGCCTTTTTGTAGCTGAGTCCAACCGCATAAAAGTAGTGATGCTTCGATAAGTTATTATTTCCCATATTTACACTTTTTGCTAAAAGTTGAACAAAATTATTACTTCACCTTTTATAAAAGTAACGCTCAAAGGACTTTTTATATCGTTTCAAGATATTTTGGACCAAAATGCCTCTAACAATGTAATTTCTTTTACTTTTGCAATAAAATCGGGCTTTCCGAAATGTCTTATGTAGAACAATTCTAAATAAAAATTTCGTCCGGTTTTAAAATAACATCTCAAAAAATACCGCTATGGGTTCTCAGGAAATCATAAAAATTGAAGACGATTTTTTGCTGCTGCGTTTCCAAAACGATGGCAATGAGGTTTTTCGCGCCGAGCGACAAATCAGCCAGGGATTGATCCAGTTCCACTTTGGCATCAAGGGGCGCGCGAAATTCATCTTCAACCAGGGCAATTACGCACTCGACCTCAAGGAAGAAAAAGCGCTGTTGCTCTACAATCCACAAAGGGAATTGCCGCTCAACTTAGAATTGGCGCCCAATTCGTGGGTGATTTCGGTCATCATCTCGATCAAGAAATTCCACGGCCTGTTCTCGACCGAGGCCGAACACATCCCGTTCCTGAGCAAGGAAAACCAGGAGCGCAAATATTACGACGAGAGCGACATCAATCCGTCGATGGCCATTGTGCTGAGCCAGTTGTTTCATTTCAACCTGAATCCGTCGATCAAGAATTTGTATTACAAAGGCAAGGCGTACGAACTGCTCAGTTTGTATTTCAACCGCAGCGAAGATCCCGATGCCGAACAGTGCCCGTTTTTGATCGATGAGGAAAACGTGCTCAAAATCCGCAAGGCCAAAGACATCGTCATCGCGAACATGGCCGAACCGCCGGGTTTGCAGGAATTGGCAGACCAAGTCGGACTCAATCTCAAAAAACTCAAAATGGGTTTCAAGCAGATTTACGGCGACAGCGTCTACAGTTTCCTGTTCGATTACAAGATGGAATACGCGCGCAAATTGCTCGAAGAAGGCAACCACAATGTCAATGAGGTCGGGCTCAAGATCGGGTACAGCACCGCGAGCCACTTTATCTCGGCGTTCAAGAAAAAATTCGCCACGACACCCAAGAAATATTTAATGTCTATCACCAATTGAATTTCAGATTTTGGAATTCAGATTTTAGAATGGTCTGCCAAAGACGTTTTCGTTAAATCTGAAATCTAAAATCACCAATCTAAAATCCAAAATGAAAGGAGCACTTTTAATCAACCTCGGCTCGCCCGAAAGTCCGGACCCGAAAGACGTCAAGCCGTATCTCGATGAATTTTTAATGGACCGTTTCGTCATCGACGTGCCATTCTTGCTGCGCGCATTTCTCGTCCGCGGGCTGATTCTGCGCAAACGCCCCGAACGTTCGGCCGCGGCCTATAAAAAAATCTGGTGGGACGAAGGTTCGCCGCTGATTGTCCTTTCGAAAAGGATGTTCGAGAAAGTCAAGAAACAGACCGACATGCCCGTGTCGCTGGCGATGCGTTATGGCAAGCCGAGCATTTTGCAGGGATTGCAGGAATTACACGATCAGGGCGTCGATGAAGTCTTGCTGTTTCCGCTTTACCCACAGCATGCGATGGCCTCGACGGTGACCATTCTGGTGCTGGCCGAAGAACTGCGCCAAAAACATTTCCCGAACATGAAATTCAGTGATGTGCCGGCGTTTTACAACAAACCCGATTACATTCAAAATCTGGCCGACTCGATGAAAAGGCATTTGGATACTTTCGAATACGACCATTTGTTGTTTTCATACCACGGCATTCCCGAGCGCCACATCCGCAAGACCGACATCACCAAATCGCATTGCAAGATCGACGGCCATTGCTGCCAGACCAAATCGGAGGCGCATCAGTTTTGCTACCGTCACCAATGTTTCGAGACGACGCGCCAGGTGGTAGAATTGCTCGGAATCCCTGAAGGAAAATACAGCCAGACGTTCCAATCGAGACTCGCCGGTGACAAATGGCTCGAGCCATACACCGATGTCGAAATCAACAAAATGCCGGCAAAAGGAATTAAAAACCTGGCCGTCGTGACGCCCGCTTTCGTAGCCGATTGCCTCGAAACCTTGGAAGAAATCGCGATGGAAGCCAACCACCAGTTCAAGGAACACGGGGGCGAAAATTTCCTCGCAATCCCATGCCTCAACGATGATGACGCTTGGAGCGCTACCGTCGCCAAATGGATCAACGACTGGGCCAATAATTAAAAAATCAGCCACGACCCGCACAAAGTGAACGGGCGAAGCAATTCACAAATTTTAAAACCAAACTTTGCAATAATTCGTGAGTTCGTGGCCATAAAAAAATATGGAACTCTACAACTATCTCAAATCGCTGCACCTCATCTTTGTGGTGACCTGGTTCGCCGGGTTGTTCTACATTGTGCGTCTGTTCGTGTACCAGATTGAGGCCGCACAAAAGCCGTCGCCCGAAAAGGAGATTTTGCAAAAACAATACAAGATCATGACCTACCGGCTGTGGTACATCATCACTTGGCCGTCGGCGGTACTGGCGAGTGTTTTTGCGTTTTGGATGTTGCTCGGAACCGATTTGGGCCGTGCCTGGTTGCAGATGCCGTGGATGCACGTCAAGCTCGGATTTGTCTTTTTATTGTACCTCTATCATTTGAAATGCCACCAGATTTTCAAGCAATTGCAAAAAGATGAAGTCAAATACACTTCGAATTTCATGCGGTTGTGGAACGAAGGCGCGACGATCATTTTGTTTGCCGTCGTATTCCTGGTCGTACTCAAAAGCGCGGTCAACTGGATTTTCGGTGTGGTCGGCATCATGCTGTTTTCGATATTGATCATGCTCGGATTCAAGTTTTACAAAAGAATACGCGAAAAAAACCAAAGCTGATGGCCAAGCGGTTCCACATGTCGATGCTTTCCCTGCGAATCAGGATTTTCCTGTCGATGATCGTATTGATTTTGATCGCTTCGATTTTGATGGCTTCGATTTCAATCATCCAATTCAAGAATGAGGCGAAAGATTACCACCAGGAACGATTGGAGCGCAAGGAACTCGCTATCAAGGAACACATCAATTATGTGTTGGCCAATACGACTTATCCGCTCACGACCAATAATCTGTCGTACATTTTCAAGGACCGCATCCACGAGCTGGCACAAATCCACAACCTAGAGATCAACATTTACGGGCTCAACGGCAAACTGCTCAAATCGTCCAAGGCGGCCTTCTCGGTCGACAGCGTCTCACCGCCGATCCCGAAATACATCCTCAAGCTCGTCCAGTCTTCGATTGAAAAACGATACGTCGACATCAAGAACATCGACGGCGTCAAGAACCGTTCGTCCTACAGTTTGATCAAGGACGAAAAGTTCAAGCCGCTCGGGATTTTGAACCTGCCATACGTGGAAGACGACGGATTTTACGAAAAGGAATTGCAGAACTTCCTGATCCGATTGAGCCAGGTGTACGGTTTTATGCTCGTCATCGCGTTTGCTTTGGCGTACTTTTTATCAACCTACATCACGCAATCACTCAAGACGATTTCGGACAAACTTTCGGAAACAAGCCTGAACCAGAAGAACGAGAAGATTTTCATCCGCGCCAATTCGAAGGAAATCAATTTGCTGATCCGCGCCTACAATTCGATGGTCGACAAATTGGAACGAAGCGCAGTCAAGTTGGCCCAAAGCGAACGCGAGGAAGCCTGGCGCGAAATGGCCAAACAGGTCGCGCACGAGATCAAGAATCCGCTGACGCCGATGCGCTTGACGGTGCAGAATTTCCAACGCAAATTCGATGCGAACGACCCCGATCTGAAACAGAAATTAAAGGATTATTCCGAAACCTTGATCCAGCAGATCGATACGATGAGCTCGGTGGCGTCGGCCTTTTCGCAATTCGCCTCGATGCCGGCGCAGCAAAACGAGACGCTCAATGTGGTCGAGGTCGTCGAACTCGCGCTCGATATTTTCAACGAGGACGATGTGAGTTTCGAAAGCCAGGAACAAACGATTATTTCCAAAATGGACCGCACGCAACTCATTCGAATTATCACCAATTTGGTCAAAAACGCCATCCAGTCGATTCCGGAACACCAAGTCGAAAAACTCGTTTCGGTCTCGGTCAGAAAGGTGGACAATGAAGTGCTGATTTCGGTGCGCGACAACGGAACCGGAATCGAGGAGCACAACATCCCGCGTATTTTCGAACCCAAGTTCACCACCAAAAGCAGCGGCATGGGACTCGGCCTCGGAATTATCAAAAACATCATTGAAAATTACAAAGGAACGATTACTTTTGAAACACAATGGGGAAAAGGCACCGTGTTTACGGTTTCACTCCCAATCATCAATTCTTAAAAAATACAACCAATGGCTTACGAAAATATCCTGACCGACAAACAAAACGGCATCGCCACAATCACCATCAACCGTCCCAGCAAACTCAACGCACTCAACAAACAGACCATCCAGGAACTGCACGATGCGTTCGAATCGCTCGGACACGATGCAGAGGTGCGCGTGATCATCCTGACCGGCAGCGGCGAAAAAGCGTTTGTGGCCGGCGCCGATATTGCCGAATTTGCCAATTTCTCGGTCGAGGAAGGCGCACAGCTCGCGGCCCAAGGGCAGGAATTGCTGTTCGATTATGTGCAGAATCTCCGAACACCGGTCATTGCAGCCGTCAACGGTTTTGCGCTCGGCGGTGGATTGGAACTCGCGATGGCCTCGCATTTCCGCATCGCCTCGGACAATGCCAAAATGGGGCTGCCGGAAGTATCGCTCGGCGTCATTCCAGGCTATGGCGGAACCCAGCGTTTGCCGCAACTCGTGGGCAAAGGCCGCGCAATGGAAATGATCATGACCGCGGGGATGATTTCGGCCGAGGAAGCCAAAAATTATGGCCTCGTGAACCATGTCGTGCCGCAGGCCGAACTGCTTGATTTCGCCAACGGCATCGCGCAGAGAATCATGCGCAATTCCCCTACGGCGATCAGCCAAGCCATCAAGGCCGTCAATGCCAACTTCGAAGATGGCACCAATGGGTATAAAGTCGAGATCAAGTCGTTCGGGAAATGTTTCGGAACCGAAGATTTCAAGGAAGGAACGACGGCGTTTTTGGAGAAAAGAAAGGCGGATTTTAAAGGAAACTAATCCCTTTTTAATTCAACCGCAAAGGAACAAAGATTACGCAAAGTTCGATAAACTTTGAGGCTTTAGCGAAAAAAACTTTGCTTACTTTGCGGTGAAAAACTATCGTTGCCCATTCCATTCCGCATAAAACTGTGCGAGAAAATCCTCCATATATTGATGCCGTTGCAACGCGATTTGCTTGCCGGTTTCGGTATTCATTTTGTCTTTCAACAACAATAATTTTTCATAAAAGTGGTTCAGCGTAGGCGAATCACTTTTTTTGTATTCTTCCTTCGACATGTTCAGGTTTGGGACGATTTCTGGATTGTAGAGCGCACGGTTCTTGAAACCGCCGTAGTTGAAGCAACGTGCAATGCCGATGGCGCCCAATGCATCGAGTCGGTCGGCGTCCTGGACGATGTCGAGTTCCTTAGAAGAAAATTTTCTTTCGAAATTGCCGCCCTTGAACGAAATGTTCTCGATGATGCCAATCACGTGCAAAATGGTTTCTCCGGATACATTGTGGCTTTCGAGAAAGGTTCTGGCCGTCCTTGGCCCGATCGTTTCGTCCCCGTCGTGGAATTTGCTGTCGGCGATGTCGTGCAAGAGTGCGCCGAGCTGGACAATTTCTAGATTGCAGTTTTCACCCTGTGCAATGAGCAAGGCGTTTTTCCATACGCGTTCGATGTGGAACCAGTCGTGCCCGCCTTCGGCGTTTTCGAGTTGTTTTTTGACGAAGGCAATGGTGTGTTCGATTAATGGGGAAGTCATAATGTATGCGATTTGCGTGAGGGATGGCAGCGGCATC
This sequence comes from Flavobacterium sp., assembly GCF_047602195.1. Lineage (GTDB taxonomy): Bacteria > Bacteroidota > Bacteroidia > Flavobacteriales > Flavobacteriaceae > Flavobacterium. The sequence continues at coordinate 313,572 of NZ_JASGHW010000004.1, read as the reverse complement.
CTTTTGCTGCGTTTACAAAGCAAAAGATAGAGCGGACAGCCCGACAGCGCCGGAGTTTACGAAGGCGGTGGCACGCCCCAAAAATTAAAAATTCAAATTACAACGTAGCCGGTGTGACCCATTTGAAAATGTGGCCTTGTTCAGGAATGACGAGCCTTTCTGAAATCTTGGCCATGCGTGCGGGCAGTTTCATGAGGTAGTCGCGGGCTTTTTCGGCTTCATCGGTCAAATTGCTGATTTTGCCGATTTCCCAACGGTCGATCAATTTCTGCAGGATGTCTACGTAATCCTGTGCGGTATAGACGCCGATGCGTTGCGCACAATCGGAGAAATGTTCGAATGCCATGCCAATGCTTTGGCCCGATTCACGTAAAAAGTGCGCCGGCATCACGATCTTGAGTTTCATCATGTGCAAAAAGGCGAGCATCATTTCGCTTGGGTCGACCTTGAAGATTTCGTTGACGAATTCGCTGTAAGCGTTGTGGTGGCGCATTTCATCGCCGGCAATCATCTTGCACATCTTGGCCAGTCGTTTCTCGCCATGCTGTTTGGCGATTTGCGAAACCCGGTTGTGCGAAATATAAGTGGCCAATTCCTGGAAACTGGTGTAGACGAAGTTTTTATACGGATCGCTTCCGGTCCCGATGTCGAAGCCGTCGGCGATTAAATATTGGGTGGAAATCTCTACCTCGCGCATGTTGATGCGGCCGGACAGATAAAGGTATTTGTTGAGCACGTCTCCGTGGCGGTTTTCTTCGGAAGTCCAGGAGCGCACCCAGTTCGACCAGGAGTTCGGCCCGAGCTGGTCGATGCCTTCGACGGTCATGAGCCAGGATTCGTAGGTCGGCAGCGCTTCTTCGGTGATGGTATCGCCGATAAGCGTGATCCAGAAATCATAAGGTAAATCTTTGGCGAGTTCGCGCAATTCCTTGACTTCTTCGAGGAAATTATCGCTTTGCGAATCGGGCAAAAAATCGGTGGGTTGCCAGATTTTTTCGACAGGCATCAGGTATTGGTTGACTGAAGTTTCGATGTCTTTCTCGAGGAACTTCATGACCTCCAGGCGGGTATTTTGGACTGACATTTTTTTGATTTATGATTTGTGATTTTAGATTTTATAATGAATTCATGTTAAATCTGAAATCTGAAATTATTGAATTCCGTTAACGACTGCTTGTTCGGTTTGCGCAAATAGTTCGTCAAAAGGAACCTCACTCACCTTGATTGGATTGTGCACCGTAAAGGTAAGGCGATTTCCGAGACCAAGCGGAAAAAAACCGTATTTAACAATTTTCCAAGAGTTGTTAATGGTTACCGGAACGACATAAGCCGAAGGTGCCGCCTTGCACAAAATTTTGAGCCCCATGGCAGCAAACTCCTTGGGCTTGCCATTTTTGCTGCGCGTGCCTTCGGGGAAAATGACGGCCGAACGCTTGTGTTTTTCGATGTATTCGCCCAAACTGCGGATCACCGGAAGCGACTGTTTCGGGTCTTTGCGATCGATGACGACAGAGCCGCCGTGGCGCAGGTTGTAGGAAACACTCGGGATGCCTTTGGCGAGTTCGATCTTGCTCACGAATTTGGGGTGCCATCTTCTGCAAAACCAAACGAACAGGATGATGTCGTATAAACTTTGGTGGTTGGAGGCGAAAATGATCGGGGCGTCTTGCGGGATGTTTTCGCGGCCTTTTACTTCGTAGGTATTGCCAAGCAAATGTCCGATGCGCAACAAGCAAAAGTTAAGGTAATCGACGCTTTTCTTGTGTGCCTGGTAGCCCAAAACATTGAGGCAGATCCATTGGATGGGGTGAAAAATAATCAACGTCAGCATAAAGAGCACATAGGCTATGGCCGACAAAGGGTAAGAGATTATTTTTTCCATTTTTAAAATTTTAATGGCAAAAATAAGAAATTAAATCGGCGGGAAATACCATTTGGTCGAAAACCCTCAATTAAAATTTAACAATTTTTACAGAAATTCTATTGGGCGTCGTTCGCAAATTGAGATAGGTTTGACTCATCGAAAAGCAACATCCAATTGGGGCAAATTGAAATGCATCGGCTGTGTTTTCTGTTTGCCGCCTTTGCAAACCAAAAACAACCCGATCTTTTTCGATACCGATGAATACACGCCATACAACATTGGGTTGTTTTTACCGAATAAGGAAAAGTAAAATACAGATCAATACCCTGAAACCGGAATGGCCGGCATTCATAGCACCCTTTAAACGTTGGCACCACACTTTCGTTTTATGAGCTGGCCGTTCCTTTTTTCATCGGGAAAAGACCGTTGGAAATGATGCTGCCAAAGCGGCTTTCCGACCCGTCATTTTGAAATTGGAAAAGTGTGGAAAAGTATTTTGGGTTCTAAAAATCCCTTTCAAAAAAAGCATTATTTTTACGAGCATTAAGAGCAAATATAAACGAAGGAAAAAATGAGTTCAGAAAAAGAAGCGAAATTAAAAGCGCTGCAATTAACCCTTGATAAATTAGACAAAACCTACGGAAAAGGCACCGTCATGAAGATGGGCGACAAGGCTGTGGAAGAAGTGGAAACGATTTCTTCGGGTTCACTCGGCCTCGATTTGGCGCTCGGCGTCAACGGCTATCCGAAAGGCAGGATTATCGAAATATACGGCCCGGAATCTTCGGGTAAAACCACCTTGACCTTGCACGCGATTGCCGAAGCGCAAAAGGCTGGCGGAATCGCAGCTTTCATCGATGCGGAACACGCCTTCGACAGGAATTATGCCGAGAAACTCGATGTGGATGTCGAAAACCTCATCATCTCGCAACCCGACAACGGGGAGCAGGCTTTGGAAATTGCCGAAAACCTGATCCGTTCGGGGGCGATTGACATTGTCGTGATCGACTCGGTGGCGGCACTCACGCCAAAAAGTGAAATCGAGGGCGAAATGGGCGATTCAAAAATGGGATTGCACGCACGCCTCATGTCGCAGGCACTTAGAAAATTGACCGGAACGATCAGCAAGACCAACTGTACGGTATTTTTCATCAACCAGTTGCGCGAGAAAATCGGGGTGATGTTCGGGAATCCGGAAACGACCACCGGGGGTAACGCCTTGAAGTTTTATGCGTCGGTACGTCTGGACATTCGCCGTTCGTCGCAAATCAAGGAAGGCGAGAACGTAATCGGTAACCGCACGAAAGTCAAGGTTGTCAAGAATAAAGTCGCGCCACCTTTTAAGACCGCCGAATTCGACATCATGTACGGCGAAGGCGTTTCGAAAACCGGTGAGATTTTGGACCTGGCTGTCGAATTTGAAATCATCAAGAAATCGGGCTCGTGGTTCAGCTACGGCGACACCAAGCTCGGACAAGGACGTGACGCAGTCAAGGCGCTCATCAAGGACAATCCGGAACTGGCCGACGAACTCGAACAAAAAATCAAGGAAACGATCAAAGAAAACGTTGCCTAAACCACAAACCCGAAAATTTTCGGGTTTTTTTATTTCCGTACGCAACCATTTTAAAACACCGGTATCTACCGGGTATTGAAAACCCTTTTCAAGATGAAAAAACTATTGCTGCTTTTGCTTGTCGTGTTCGCGTTGAACGGCTGTTCGACCGATGGCGACAATCAACCCAAGGTGTATTATGAACTGGTGCCCATCGACCGGTGCCAGATGCCGTATCGGATGTCTTCTGGGGAAACTTACGAACTGGATATGTTTTTCAACATGCCGACCACTTGCCACGCTTACAAAGGGATTTATTTCGAAGGGGAAGGAAATGTCAAGACCGTAGCCATACAGGCAACCGTTTTTGAACGAAACGATTGTACGGTCATTCCAACCTCCAACAACGGATCGCCATCCTTTACCACAGCAAAATACAATTTTACGGCAGGTGCCCCAGGAACCATGTATACCTTTAAAATCTGGACAGGAAAAAACGAACAAGGAGAAAACACTTTTTATGAAGTAGAAGTACCGGTAACCAATTAACAGATAACCCTAACGCGTTGAATTTAGAGCAGCTTATACTAGATTGCCAAAAAAAGAATATCAAGGCACAGGAACAGTTATTTAGACTCTTTTCGTCTAAGCTGTTCGCTGTCTGCCTCAAGTATTCCCGCAACTATGAAGAAGCGCAGGACAATTTGCAGGACGGCTTTATGATCATTTATGAAAAGATCGGGCAGTTCTCGTTCAAGGGTTCGTTTGAAGGCTGGGCCAAGCGCCTGATGATCAACAACGCGTTGCAGTATTACCGCAAGGAAAATTCGCTGCGGCTGATCAACGAGGACATCGCCGATGAGGAAATGGTCGAAATCGAGGACAACAACATCTCGATGGACTATTTGCTCAAGATCATCCAGGAATTGCCCGACCGTTACCGATTGGTTTTCAACCTGTACGTCATTGACAATTATGCCCACAAGGAAATCGCCGAGATGCTCGACATCAGCATCGGCACCTCAAAATCGAACCTGTCGCGTGCGCGCATGATTTTGAAGGAAAAAATTGAAGCACTGAACACGACTAATACTTTACCATCCGCAAAATGAGTGAAAGAAAAAATATAGACAAACTCTTTCAGGAAAAGTTCAAGGACTTTGAAGCCGAAGCGCCCGAAACCGCTTGGCCGGAACTTGAAAGAAGATTGAAAAAGAAGAAAGACCGAAAAGTGATCCCAATCTGGTGGCGCTTATCGGGTGTGGCCGCGGCTTTGCTGCTCGGATGGCTCGTGGCCAACAAATTGGGATTGTTCAGCAACGGCAATCACCTGGAAAATGAAGTGGTGATTGAAGAGGCACCGAAAGGAAAACCCGAAACCAACGGCAACGCCATTGATTCGAACAATGGGAATCCAACCTCAAATGAAGCCGTTGCGGAAAAAGATTCGGCGACTTCAGTGACTGTTCCCAATGAAAATGCCGTCGCAGAATCTTCTGAAAACAAGGCCAACACAAACGACAAATCTGGAAATACAAATTCAAATAACGAACAAAAACAAAATAAAAAAACGGCGCCGTTTAACGAATACCAAAAATCGAATTCGAATCGTGCGTTTGTCAATGCTTCGGCAGATGAAACAAATTCACGAACAAACCGTTCGAAACAACAGCGAACAAAGAAGAAAATTTCGGACAGCAAACCAAGCGAAAGTTTAAACGACACGCCGAATAACCGAACCGCCGTTGCCCAAAACGACAAGCAAAATCCTGAAGAATCGACGGTCCGCAATAACGGCCATTCGGTGAAAAAAGAAGCGGTTGAAAATCAGAACAACAAAACCAATCCAACCGCAATTGTCCAGAATGATGCACAGAATTCCGGAAACAAGACGGCTTCTGGTGACAAAACTAGCGTGAAAAAAGACGCGGTTCCACAAAATCCAAACCACGGCGAGGCACAAAATACCGCCATCGCCCATAAAAATACAACCGATCAAAAATCTTCCGAAGCGGCAACAGTCAATCAAAAGACACAGCGCAATCAGAACAACAACACGACTGACAAACCAATCAATCAAGTTGCCGCTGCAGAAGATCAAAAACAGGTAAAGAAATTAGATTCGACAGCAATTGCTATGACTGTCCCTAATGCGTTGGAAGAATTGTTAAATGAAAAAGAAAACAAGGTTACCAAAGAACCCAAATTAAATAGGTGGCAAATCACTTCGAATATTGCCCCTATTTATTTCGGGTCGACTTCCAGCGGTTCCCCGATCGATTCGACTTTCGCGGGCAAATCGAAAGATTACAACACGCAGGTCAGTTATGGTCTCGGTGTCAATTATGCGGTGAACAAACGTTTGACCATCCGTGCGGGCGTGAACAAGGTTTCACTCGATTACGATACCAACAACGTCGAATTGTATGCGAGCCTCGACGAAGGTGGGCTAGGCAACCTCGATGGTCCGGCACAGAACAATTACCTCAATTTCGGAAAAATGTTGGCTGCCCGTTCGGCAGCAATGACCAGCGGTACGCGTGCCGAAATGGCGGCGCTCAATACCGGGCCACTGACTACCGATAAGTTCACGGGAACGATTTCCCAGAAAATGGGCTACATCGAAGTCCCGGTCGAGGTGTCGTATGCGGTCATCAACAGAAAACTAGGCGTCAATGTGATTGCGGGCGTCAGTACGTTGTTCCTCAACGAAAACGAAGTGAGCTTGTCCTCCGAAGGCTTATCGACGAATCTCGGCGAAGCGAACAATTTGAACCAGACGCATTTCAGTACGAACGTCGGGCTCGGCGTCAAATATGGTTTCCTCAAATCGTTCGAGGCGCGTTTCGAACCGATTTTCAAGTACCAGTTGAACACATTCAGCAAAGACAGCGGCGACTTCAAACCGTACTTCTTCGGTTTGTACACCGGCGTAAGTTTCCGCTTCTAGATATTAGTTAGATTTGTTAGGGTGTTGTTGCCTGCGGGCAACGACGGAAAAGAGCGCTTGCCGAGGCGCTCTTTTTTATTTTCGGTATTCGAGCAGTTGTTGGTGGATGATCTGCCAGACCTGCTCCTTGACGTCCTTGATTGTCTTCTTGTCGTCTATCGGCATTCCTTGGGTTTGCACAAATGGATGGATCTTGGCACGCATCAATCCCGGGCTGCCGCTCATGAACGTATACGAAAGCCGCTCTTTGTTGTCGCCGAAAGTCATCGGCACGATAGGGATTTGGTGCTCGATGGCCAATCGGAAAGCGCCGTCCTTAAACGCATCGAGTTCGATGGATTCGTCATCGGGCACACCGCCTTCGGGAAAGATGCAGATGCTGAGTCCCTGATTGAGTCGTTTTTCGGCCCGGTTGAACACTTCCATCCTGCTCTTGGAACTTTTTCGGTCGACCAAAATGCAAGTCCGTTTGTAAAAGAATCCGAACAACGGGATCTTGGCCAGCTCCTTCTTGCCTACAAAAACAAATGGGTTGCGGATGACGGCCAGCATGAGCATGATGTCGGCCATAGACGTATGATTGGCCACAAACATATAGCTTTTCCCGGGTTGTGGTTCCTGTTCGCGTTCGACCTTGTAATAAAAGCCCATCCCGAACAGGATGAACTTGGCCCAAATCCTGGCCATGATAAAAAAATACGGATACCATTTCTCCTTGGTGATCGAAACCACCAGGAACGGCAGCATCACCAAGATGGGAATCGCGATGAGCACGTAAAACCATACGCGCCACAATATCCAGAAAAGGTATTTGAGCATTTTCATGTACCCAAAAATACATAATCGGCTTTAATAAAATGTCAATGTATCGCCAATCCCAAATAAAACCTTGAAATCTTTTATATTTGCAATTCAAATTTTTCATTATGTCACGAATACTCACAGGAATTCAAAGCACCGGAACACCGCACCTGGGCAACCTGCTCGGCGCGATTATTCCCGCGATTGAATTGTCCAAAAAACCCGAAAACGATTCGTTCCTCTTTATCGCCGATTTGCATTCGGCCACACAAATCAAAGATGGGGACACTTTGCGCGCCAACACCTTGAGTACGGCCGCAACCTGGCTCGCGTTCGGGCTTGACATTGAGAAAGTGATTTTTTACCGCCAGTCGGATGTACCGCAAACCGCCGAACTGTCTTGGTATTTGAGCTGTTTTTTCCCGTTCCAACGGTTGACTTTGGCACATTCGTTCAAGGACAAGGCCGACCGCCTGTCTGATGTCAATGCCGGATTGTTTACCTATCCGATGCTTATGGCGGCCGATATCTTGTTGTATGATGTCAATTTTGTCCCGGTCGGCAAAGACCAGTTGCAGCACATCGAAATCACACGCGACGTGGCTTCGCGTTTCAACAACCAGATGGGGGAGACTTTTGTATTGCCCGAGCCGTTTATCGACAACAATACGATGCTTGTACCGGGAACCAACGGTGGAAAAATGAGCAAGTCGGCCAACAACTACATCAATATTTTCCTCGATGACAAGGCGCTGCGCAAACAGGTCATGTCGATCGAAACCGACAGCACCCCTTTGGAAGAACCCAAAAACACCGAAACCTGCAAGATTTTCGCAATCTATAAATTGCTCGCCAACGAAAACCAGTTGGCGCAAATGATTGAGAAATACAAAAACGTCAACCGCGATTTTGGTTGGGGACATGCCAAACAGGAATTGTTTGAACTCATCTGTGAGAAATTCAAGACCGAGCGCGAAAAATACAACCATTACATCGACAACCCACAGGAAGTCGAGCAAGCATTGATGCTCGGTGCGGCCAAGGCGGCCAAGGTTGCCGATGGCGTTTTGTCTCGTGTTCGGGAAAAATTAGGTTACCGACCATAAAAGCGCCCTAACTGAATTTTTTTTAGCCACGGATACACGAATTTTTAGATTAATTCGTGTATTCGTGGCTTATACTTTTCAGACCGCTTCAAACCATTTTCCGGGCAACGGCCGAATCACACCCTTAAGTTCCATATTGAGCAAAATCCCCGACAGTTTGTGGATCGGAAAATCACATTGCAGCGCAATCATGTCGAGCATTTCCTTGCCTTTGGACAATAGAAAATCGTAGACTTTTTGTTCGTCAGCATCGAGCGAGACAAACAATTGTTTTTGCACAGGCTTGTTTTCTTGTTGCAAATCCCAATTGAGCAGGTACACCAGGTCAGCCGCAGAAGTGAGCAAATGGGCCCGTTGTGTTTTGATCAAATTGTTGCAACCCTGGCTGTACTTGTCGGTATTTCTGCCCGGGAATGCAAACACTTCGCGGTTGTAATCGTTGGCCAGGTTGGCCGTGATCAGTGAACCGCCTTTTTCTGCCGATTCGATCACGATCGTCGCTTCGGAAATTCCCGCGACGATGCGGTTGCGCCGCACAAAATTTTCGGGCGCCGGATGCGAATCGCTCCAAAATTCGGTCATAAAACCGCCGTTCTGATCCATTTGGGAAACGTAGCGCTTGTGGGCCTTGGGGTAAACCTGGTTGAGTCCGTGGGCCACGACGCCGATGGTTTGCAACTGGTGTTCCATCGCGGCCAAATGGGCGGTGATGTCAACGCCATAGGCAAATCCGCTGACGATGACCGGATCGAGCGGTGCGAGTTCGGCGATGAGGTTTTTGCAGCAATCGATTCCGTAGGCGGTAATTTGGCGCGTGCCGACGACGCTGATGATTTTGCGGTTTTTGAGGTCGATGTTGCCCGATGTGAACAGCAAAATCGGTCCGTCGGGGCAATGCTTGAGCCGTTCGGGGTAATTTTCATCAAGAAAATACGTACAATTGATTTTTTGGCGTTGGAGAAATTCGAGTTCGGCTTCCGCTTGACGGAACACTTTTTTATCCCTCAAATTCCGCAGCCTGTAATTCCCGATTCCGTCGATCGAAGCGAGTTGCGACGTTTTCGTTTTGAAAATTTCTTCAGCGTTTCCGCAGTGTGCGAGCAGTTTTTTGGCGTTGATGTCACCGACACCTTCCACCTGCTGCAAGGCTAGTACATAAAATAATTCTTCGTGGCGCATAGTAAATCATTGAGCCTGAAAAGTATAAATTTTTATCGGTATTGTTAATAAAAATTGTGGATAAAATTTTGGATTGTTAACACATTGTATAACTTTGTTTCTATGAAGATCGAACAATACATTTCGCAGCTTTTGTACAGGCACCAATGTGTGACGGTTCCGGGATTCGGTGCTTTCCTGACCGAAATCCAGTCGGCACACCTGCACGAAAATACGCATTCTTTTTATCCCCCGAAAAAATTAATTTCGTTCAATTCGCATCTTAAAAACAATGACGGATTGCTCGCCAACCATATCGCACAATCTGAGAAAACTTCCTACAACGATGCCGTGGCTTCGATTGAAAGCGAAGTGGTCATCTGGAACAGCATTCTGCAGGTCAACGAACGTTTTACGTTGAAAAATGTCGGGGAGTTGTACCTGAATTCCGAAAAGAACATTGTATTCACCCCTTCCGAAAACATCAATTACCTCAAGGAATCATTCGGTCTCAATTCGTTTGTATCGCCGGCGGTCAAGCGCGAAGTGTACAAGGAAGAAGTGGAGGCGCTCGAAGAAGAAGTGCCGACCATTGCCTTTACACCAGAGAAAAGGGAAAGCCGTTCGTACCTCAAGTATGCGGCCGTTTTCGTTTTGGCGCTGGGTGTGGCGGGAACCATCGGTTTCAAATTGTTCCAGAACCATGTCGAGGAGCAAACCTTGGTGGTTGAGAATGCGGTTCAAAAACAAGTTCAAAATAAAATCCAGGAAGCGACTTTCCTGATTGACAACCCGATGCCGACCGTTACCCTTACCGTAAAGGAAGAAAAACTGGCCTATCATGTGGTGGCCGGGGTGTTCAGAAGCGATGCCAATGCCCAAAAGGGATATGAAGAATTGCTCGCTGCTGGCTTCAAGGCTCGCCGACTCAAAGCCAACCGTCACGGCAACTTCCCGGTATTGTATGGCAGTTACGCCACTTATGCCGAAGCCCAACAGGCCATGAAAGACATCCACCAATCGACCAATAAGGAAGCTTGGTTGTTGGTACGCGAACTTTAACCGGTTATAGATTTACCTTATAGACACCTTTCAAAAAAATACTTTTGGAAGGTGTTTTTTTATGCGCTGTTGTTACCTTTGCAAAAAAATTACGCCATGCATCCAAAATTTCCTTCCGAGTCCCTGACGATCTTAACCGATTTGGTTTTGCCGAGCGAAACCAATCCGCTCAACAACCTTTTTGGAGGTGAACTGTTGGCACGTATGGACCGTGCCGCGAGCATTGCCGCCAGAAGACATTCACGCCGGATTGTGGTGACGGCTTCGGTGAACCATGTCGCCTTTAACCGATCAATTGCGCTCGGAAGCGTGGTGACAATCGAGGCCAAAGTGTCGCGCAGTTTCAACACCTCGATGGAAATCTTTATCGATGTCTGGATAGAGGACCGCGAATCGGGGGTGCGTGCCAAGGCGAATGAAGCCATTTATTCGTTTGTGGCGGTGGATGAACAGGGAAGACCTGTTTCGGTGCCGCCGGTGATTCCAGAAACCGAACTCGAAAAAGAGCGTTACGATGCCGCTTTGCGCAGGAAACAACTCAGCTTGGTGCTGGCCGGAAAAATGAAACCGGCGGAAGCCACCGAATTGAAGGCGTTGTTTTTCTAAACGTCAATCTTAAAATAGTGCGCCACGAAAATTCTCGAATTAGAAAATAAAATTCGAGAATTCGTGGCTTATTTTTTTATAGTGGGGTTTGCGTGAGGGATGGCAGTGGAAATCCTTTTGCATTTGAAATTAAACGGAGGACTGCCGATGGCAGTCAGGTATTTTTTGATTATTAAATTTCCTCTTTACGAAGCAAAAGATTGTAGCGTACAGCCCGACGGCGACAACGAAACTTCTTTGGAACGGGTAACGTCCTCCGCCGGCACGCCCTGATCAAAAACTACATATTCGACAACCAACTTGCCGGGTTATTGTAGGTCGTGTTTTGCGAAATCGTGAATTTGAGGACGGTTTTTCCGGTGTCTCCGTTGGTACGGATTTTTCCGATGGTTTCTTTCATCGAGACCTTGTCGCCTTTGGTCACGCTCACGCTGCTGAGGTTTTGGTAAACCGTAAAATAATCCCCGTGCTGGATCATGACCGCCTTGTTGACCGGCGACAATACCATGACCTTGATGACTTCCCCGCCGAAAACGGCACGCGCGCTGGCTCCGGCATCCGTCGTGATTTCGACGCCGGAATTGTGCACGACGAGCGATTTGTAGACCGGGTGCGCCTGGTCGCCATAACCCAAGGAAACAAATCCTTTTTCGACCGGCCACGGCAATCGGCCTTTGTTGGCGCGGAAATTATCGGCGATGACTTTGCCTTCGGGCGTCAGTACGATCTTGTCGGCAGTTTCGGCTTCACGCGTTTTGGCCGGTGTGGTCGGCGCTTTTGCTTTCGGGTTGGCCTTTTTGGCTGCGGCAGCGGTTTTCTTGTTGGCCGCGGCGATGGCTTCTTTCAATAACTTGTCGATCTGTCGGTCGATGTTTCGCGTTTCCTGCTGTTTCTTCTTGATCTCGGCGGCGATCTGGTTTTTGGATTTCTTGATGGCCTTGGCGATTTCTTCCTGCTCCTGCTTTTCCTTTTTCGAGCACGACTTTTTCCTTTTCGTTTTCGGCCAGCAGTTTTTGCTTTTCTTCTTTCTGGACGACGATTTTCTGCGTTCGGTCTTCGAGCTCTTGGGTCTTGGCTACGATTTCCTCGCCCTGCGTTTTGCGGTAGCTCGCGTATTGCTTCATGTACTGCGCGCGCTTGTAGGCTTGGAGGAAGTTTTGTGAAGACAACAGGAACATCACACGGCTGCGTTCCGAACGTGCTTTATAGGATTTTAGGATCATCTCGGCGTAATCTTCCTTGAGCAACACCAATTCTTTCTTGAGTCGGTTGACGTTGACCTGGTTGATGTAAATGTCGTTGTTGAGCACTTTGGTCTGCTTCTCGGTCGTATTGATGAGCTTCTGTTTGAGCTGGATTTTCTCTTTCTGCAATTGCAATTGCGTCGTCACCGATTTCTCCTTCGATTTGACTTCCTGGAGCATGGCTTCCTTTTCCTGGATTTCCTTTAAAATCTGGGCTTTTCTTTTTTCCAGTTTCTCCTGCGTTTGCTGGCTCCACGACACGGCGGCCACGCAGAGGAAAATGAGGGTTAATAGCTTTTTTGCCATAAGGGGTTGGTGCAAATTAGTTATTGATGTGTATTCTTTCGTAACCATCCGGAACGCTGTACGGGAACGTCATCGCTTCGTTGAAGGTCACCGAATTGTATTCGATGTTGATGTTGGTTTTTCCTTTTTTCTGCACGGCATCGATAATGAGCGCGGTGGGCAAAACGGCTTCCGGGCGGTGGGCGTAATTGGGATACAATACCTGCATCATGCGCTGTTGCTGGGCTTGTGCGATTTCCTGTTTGCGCAACAGAAATTGGTCGGGCTCGAAATAAAATGTCTTGCTTGTATTGCCTTCGCTTTTCAATTGGTATAAATTGTCTTCGGTCGATGCGGTATAACTTCCGGTTTTCAAATCGTCCAATGCCTGCCCGATCAACAAATTCTGGACTTTCTGGAAATCGAGATCGGTGCCGAGCCATTGGCTCAATGCCGCGTAATCGCCCTCGAAATAATTGCCGTTGATCTTTTCGTAATACTTGACCTGCGTGGGCGTGATGAGCGCCTTGGCCATCGTAATGCCGAGCAAACGTACGCTGACCAGAATCATTTCGTTCTTCTTGATGCGAATCTCGGCCGAAACGTTCTGCGTATTCTTGTCGTCCTGGTAACGCACGCTCGACTTGATGTAGGCCGTGACAAAATCGCGTTTGTTGGCATAATGTCCGTCGATGATTTGCGCGTTGGCTATTTTTTTATCTGTACTGGTATTGCTTTCTGCGACAACGGGTTTGGCCGCTTTACACGAACACAAAAACGCCACGAGCAGCAGTCCTAAAAATTTGTTCATTACTTTTTGTTTATGAGCTTTTCCGCTTTCTGGAAATGGCTCTCTTTCTTTTTCATATCGCCCAATCCGGCATACGCTTCCCCAAGCTGGATGTTGAAATTAATCTCCAGCGGGGTGTCGTTGACCAGGTAATCGAGCCCCATTTCTAATAAATCCTTGGCTTTCTTGAAATTCTTTTGCTGGTTGTAGGCCAGTCCGGCGTAATAGTAAAACTGCGGCTGCATCGGATAGAGTTCGATCATGCCTTCTGCCCTTTTGGCCATCGGTTCGAATTGCGACAACTCGGTGTAGGCTTGGAACAACAACAAGGTCGCTTCCACATCATCCGAATTGGTCTTGAGGTGCATTTCGTAATACTTTGCCGCCTTCTCCCAGTTCTTCTTGGTATGGTAAAACTTGCCGATTTCCTTGGCGACCAATACCTCGCGGTCGTTCTTGAAATACGAGATTGCGTTGTCGAGGTCGGCTTCGAACTGCGGTTTGTCCTTGACGAAAAGCAGAAACTCGTTGAGCATGCGGTGCTTGATCTTTTGGTCGATTTTTGGGCTTGCGAGCGCCATGTTCATCGCTTTCGAAGCTTTGGCCCCATCGCCACTGTTGAGGTGTTCCTTGAAAAGGCTTACCTGTGCAAAATCGGAATTCGGGATTTGCTTTTCGAGTTGCTTGGCGATTTCAACCGCCTTGTCTTCCTGGTTGCTTTCAGAATACAGGTAAATCAACGCGATGTAACTGGCCTCGTCTTTCGGGTTTTTCTTGATCTGCGCCAAAAGATTGTCCTTTTCGGTACCCTGGTATTTCGAGTCCTTGAGGATTTGAATCTTGTAGTTGTCGCGCAAATCCGACTTGCCGACGGTATCGTTGAGTTCGTTGATTAGCGCGAGCGCCTTGTCGAATTGCTGGGTGTTCATGTACAGCGACACGAGGTCTTCCTTGTATTCCTTCTTGAACGTGATCAGTTTGTTGACGATGACAATCGCTTGGTCCCAATCTCGGGTTTCGTAGCAAACATCATACATGCCGACCCAAAACCACTTGTTTTTTGGATCGATTTGGGTGGCTTTTTCGAACGAATCGTAGGCTTTCTTGTAATCCTTGAGCGCAAGGTAATTCTTGCCGAGTTCGAACAAGACCGTGGCGTTGTTGGGTTCGAGCCGCTGGCATTTCTCGAGCGCGATGATGGCCTTGTCGTAATTTTCGATGCCTTTCTGCTTGAGCGATTCATAGAACGAATCCTGGAATTCATTCTGCGCCAAGGCGATGTCCTCGGGTTCGGTTTGCGCCAATAGCGGCGCAGGAACACTGAGGATTCCGGCAAAAATTAGGATGTAGGCCAGTTGCTTCATTTCAAAAATTTATTCCAAAACCGAATAGTCCCCAATGCTGATGCTCGTAAAGTTGCCGTCGAATGTGGCGTGGCTGCCGATCATCGCGTTGTCGAGTTTGGCATTGCGGATGTGCGAATGCGTTTGCACCAAACTGTTTTTCACCGTCGAATCGATCACATGGCAGGCTTTGCCGAGCGACACGTTCGGGCCTACGGTCGAGTTGATCAAAATCACATCATCGCCGATGAAACAAGGCGGGATGATCGTAGAGTTCTCCAACTTGGCATTGGCCGAAACGAGGTTTTCGCCATCGCTGTGCAAAAAACCGAGCAGGCGCGAATTGGTTTCTACCGTGACGTTCTTGTTGCCGCAGTCCATCCATTCATCGACTTTGCCTGGAACGAACTTGAGCCCTTTGACTTTCATGTTCTCGAGACCGTCGGTCAATTGGTATTCACCTCCTTTAACAACGTTGTTATCCAATAAGTATTGTAATTCGGCACGCAATGTCTCGCCCGACTTGAAATAATAGATCCCGATGATCGCCAAATCGGAAACAAATTCCTTTGGTTTTTCGACGAAATCGATAATCTGGTTGTTCTCGTTCAATTGGACCACACCAAAAGCGCTCGGGTCGTCGACTTGTTTGACCCAAATCACGCTGTCTGCCGAAGTGTCGAGCGTGAAGTCGGCGCGAAATAAGGTGTCGGCATAGGCCACGACAATCGGCCCGTCCATCGAATCCTTGGCACACATGATCGCGTGGGCCGTTCCCAAAGCCTGGTTTTGGTAATAGATTTTTCCTTTCGAACCGAGTTTCTCGGCAATCGCGATCAAGTCTTTCTCGACCTGCGAGCCAAAATCCTGGTGGATGATGAATGCGATTTCGTCGATTTTCTGGTTGATGACACCGGCGATGTCTTCTACCAAACGGTGCACGATGGGTTTTCCGGCGATTGGAATCAATGGTTTTGGAACAGTGAGTGTATGTGGTCTTAAGCGGGAACCACGTCCGGCCATGGGTACGATTATTTTCATTTTTTCTATTTTACCGCAAAGTTCACGAAGTTTCCCGCAAAGTTCACGAAGTTTTTATTTAGTTATTGACAGTTTATTTCACACCTGTCGAGCCAAATCCGCCTGCACCACGCGAAGTTTCAGACAATTCCGAGACTTCGTTCCATTCGGCGCGTTCGTGTTGGGCGATGACAAGCTGGGCGATGCGTTCGCCATTCTCGACGACAAAAGTTTCAGCCGATAAATTTACTAAAATCACCCCAATTTCGCCACGGTAATCGGCATCTACGGTGCCCGGCGAATTGAGGACGGTGATGCCTTTCTTGGCGGCCAATCCGGAGCGCGGACGTACCTGCGCCTCGTAACCGATGGGCAATTCGATGAACAATCCGGTCTTGATGATCGCGCGTTCGAGCGGTTTCAAGGTCACGGGTTCGGAAAGGTTGGCGCGCAAATCCATACCGGCCGAGGCGATGGTTTCGTAATTCGGGAGCGCGTGTTGCGATTGGTTGATGATGTTGATGGTCATGGTTTTATGATGATATTGTTTTATAGTTCGATGCCCTAGCCCTGATAGTAGCGGCATCCTTTTATTGCTTCCCGAAGCATCGGGAAGCAATAAAAGATAAAGCGGATAGCAGGATAAAGCTCCTGAAAACTACACTTCTGTCTTGGGCGGCTGGGCGGGTAATTTTTCTTTTCGTTTGATGATTTTATGTAAAACGTCTTTTTCGTTGTGGTATATGAAGTACAGGAACAGCACCAGCAGCGCAATCCCGACGAAATAATTCTCTCGGAACTTATAGAACGACACGCACGAAAACACGATCGACAATCCGAGATAGGCGCCAATTTTCTTACGGTCGTACGGAATCGGGTATTGGTTGCGGCCCAGTAGGTAGGACAATAGCATCATGCTGCCATAGGCCGCCAGGGTTGCAATGGCCGAGCCCATGTAGCCGTTGTGGCCATTTTGTTCCATCACCGGAATGAGCAGGAAATTGAGCACCAACGTGACGGCTGCACCTACCAGTGAAATCCAGGCCCCGATGTAGGTCTTGTCGATGAGTTTATACCAAACCGACAAGTTGGTGTAGATGCCGAGGAAAAAATTCGCTAGGATGATCAGCGGGACGACCTTCATCGCTTCCCAATACGATTGGTCACGGATCATGAGTTGCTTGAACAGATCGGCGAACACGATCACGCCGAGCATGATGAAAGAACCGAAAATGACGAAATATTTGGTCACGGTCGCGTAGGTTTCTTTGGCGTTGTCGCTCGCAGCATGGCTGAAAAAGAACGGTTCGATTCCGAGTGTATAAGCCGTGCGGAACAACACCATGAACAAACCGAGTTTGTAGCAGGCGGCATAAATCCCGACTTCGGCATCGGCGACGTCGGCGGGCAATAATTGTCCGAGCAGGATTTTATCGAATTGCTCGTTGATCGCAAAGGCGATTCCGGCCACGAGAATCGGCAGGCCATATTGCATCATGCGTTTCCACAAATCAAAGTCGAAATGCCATTTGATCTTGAGGTAATCGGGAAACAATACGATAAAAGTGAGCAGGCTCGCGATGATGTTCGAAATGAAAATATAACCAATCTGGAAATTCTCGAAATACAGCAGGCTGAAAAAATCATCGGGATTGGGCGTCGCAAGTTCGGGCAATACAATCAGGAAGAAAATGTTGAGCAGCAAATTGACCGAGACGTTGCCGATCTTGATGGCCGCATAAAACATCGGGCGTTGGTTGGCGCGCAATTTCGAAAACGGGATCACGACGAGCGCATCGAGGACTAAAATCCAAATCGTATAGGTGACGTATTGCACATCGATTTCGGACCAAACCGCGAGCGTATTGCGGAACAACAATCCGATACCGAGAAATGCCAGCGAGGTCCAAAAAATGGAGACGGTCGAGGTTTCGACGACATTGCGCTTGTCGGTTTCTTTGTTGTAGAAACGGAAAAATGCGGTTTCCATCCCGTAGGCCAAGACCACGTTAAAGAAAATAAGGTAGGCAAAAATAACGGTGACTTTTCCGTATTCTTCCTTGGGAAGCAAATCGGTGTAGAGCGGCACCAGGAAAAAACTGATCATGCGCGGGAACACCGTGGCGAGTCCGTAGATGGCAGTTTGTTGGAAAAGTTTCTTGTAAATGCTCAAAACGTGGGCTTAATGTGTAGCGCAAAAATAACTATTTCTTTCTATGCTTTCCCATCCGGCATTGACATTCTATCGGTATATTTGCAGCGACAACAACACTATGAAAAACTTTATCCCATTCCTGCTCTTGCTGCTGCCGTTGGTTGGCTTTTCGCAATCGGCTTCCGCCATCAAGAAAACCCCGCAAAATACAACCAAATTTGGCCAAGTCATTACCGACGATTACACCTGGCTAGAGAAATTCGACTCGAAGGAAGTCAAGGATTGGGTCGCAGCGCAGAACCAGACGACCGCAGCGCAGATGAAAACCGCAACCGATGAATATTCGCTTGTTTCGAAGCTCAAGGAATACGACCGGTTGTCATCGAACCCGTTGCCGATCAAGAAGGGGCGGTATTATTACAGTCTTTACCGCATCGACAAATCGAAACCGGGTGTGCTGTATTTCCGCAAAAGCCTGCGCGAAAACCCGATAGAGATTGCCAATCCGTACAAAGTCTACAAGAGCTCGAATGCTTATTTAGTCGATTACGCGCCGTCGCGCAATTCCAAATATTTGGCTGTCGAGCTTAGTAAAAATGGAAGCGATTTGCACCAGATTCGGTTCGCCGACATCGACAAGATCGCCTATCTCGAAGATTCATTGACCAACATCAAGTTTTCGAATATTTCCTGGAATGGCGACAAGGGAATTTTCTACAAGAAAAATGCAAATGCGGCGGTCTTTGCGCGCGATTCGTCGTACCAATTGTTTTACCACAAGATCGGCAAGCCGCAGTCGGAGGACCAATTGGTCTTTGACGCGACCCAGCGCGATGGGCGTTTCAGCTTCTTTACCAAGCAGAACAAGCTGTTTGTCATCGAATCCAACAAGGAAGAAACCGCGCAGACCTATTACCAGAGTTCCATCGACACCGAGAACTTCCACCTCGAAAAACTGATCGACAGCGACACGACCGGGTTCAAGTTCCTGCATTATGCCAACAACAAGGTTTACTTTTCCGCTACCGATTACGACTGGGGCGAAGTACGCTGTTTCGACCTCAATGACCGATCGAAACAAACCGTGGTCATTCCGCAGATCTATTCACATTTGCTCGTCGATACCGACTTCCTGGATGATTATATTGTGTGCAAATACAAAACATTGGGCAAGAACTACCTCAGTGTTTACAGCAAGGATGGGGTTTTCATCCGCAAGTTTGAGGCACCGTTCGGCATGGATTATACCGTGCGTTTCTACGACCCTGAAACCAAATGCCTTTTCGTGAGTTTTTATTCGTATACGTTGTCGTTCCACAATTTCAAGCTCAATATCGAGACCGGCGAGGCGCACCCGTTCTATACCGATTTTGTGCCGCCCAAACCGACGCTGTTCCCGCTCGATTATTTCGAGACCAAAATCCTCACCTACAAAAGCCGCGACGGCAAGGACATCCCGATCACGATCGTACACAAAAAAGGCATCGCACTCGACGGCAACAACCCGACCCTGCTCAAAGGCTATGGCGGTTTTGGCACGATAAGCCATCCGCGATTCGATACAGGTTTGCTGTATTTCCTCGAGAAAGGCGGCGTATTTGCCTATGCCGAAATCCGCGGTGGTGGCGACAAAGGACTCAAATGGCATACCGAGGGCAAGGGCTTGAAAAAGATGAACACGTTCAATGATTTCATCGATGCGGCCGAATTCCTGATCCGCGAGAAATACACCTCGCCTCCCAAATTGGGCATTTCAGGCGGCTCGCAAGGCGGAACGCTCGTGGGGGTTGCCGTGACACAAAGACCCGAATTATTCAAGGTGGCCATTCCGATGATGGGCGCTTACGATATGTTGAAATTCAAGGATTATACGGTGGGGAAATTCCATCTGGATGAATACGGCGATTCCGACACCCAGTCCGGTTTCCGTTCGCTGATGGGGTTTTCACCTTACCACAACATCAAGGAAGATGTCAATTACCCAACGATGCTGATCATCACTTCGGAGAACGACGACCGCGTGCCGCCGATCCATTCGTATAAATTTGCGGCCAGGTTGCAGAACCGCGCTGCACAAAAAAACCCGATCTTGCTCAAGACGCTGGCTGGATCCGGCCACTACGGCAAGGCAAATTACCAAAGTGCGGTCGAAGAAAATGCGGAGTTTTATGCCTTCCTATTGTACCATCTCAATCGATAAACAGCTCTTTTAACAATGAAAAATTGGTTGACTTTTTTATGCCTAATTGCCTTTTTCTGTGGGCAGGCCCAGAACAAGAAACAGGTTTACAAACGGTTTTCGGGAACAATCACGGTCGTCGATGAAGATGTTATCAAGTATGACGACGAATTGCTGCTCATTTACAAAACCGACAAATACCTCAAGATGGTCTTCGAGTCTGGGTTGCTGTATCCGGGCATGTTCAAATATCCCGGCATCCTCTACCAGAAAAAAGATGCGCTCAATGCCGTGGTCCACAATTTTACGGTGGAAAGCTGTCAGTGGATCAATTCGAAGTCGGGTAAAAGCCGTTTGTTCAAATTGATGTTGAAACCCAAGAAAGACAGCCAATCGACGGCCTATTATATCGAAATCTACAATGCGAAAGGAACCGCAAGAAGCGATTTCAGCAATTTTGTACAGGGCGCCGAACTAAAGTCGATTCGGCGCGGATGAAACCAATAAAAAAAGGCGCCGAAATCAGCGCCTTTTCTATATTTAAAAGAATAAATCTTTATCCGTTCAAAGCTTCCGCTCCACCAACAATCTCGAGGATTTCGCTCGTGATGGCTGCCTGACGGGCTTTGTTGTAGGTCAACTTCAATTGGTTTCTGAGTGCCGTTGCGTTATCGGTCGCTTTGTGCATGGCCGTCATACGCGCGCCGTGCTCAGAGGCAAATGAATCGCGGATGGCTTTGTACAACTGTGTCTTGAGCATTTTCGGGATCAATTCGAGGACGATTTCCTCTTTCGATGGCTCGAAAATATAGTCTACCGTTGAAGCCGCCTTGTCCGATGCAATCGGGGCCAAAGGCAGGAATTGCTCGGCCTGGATGATTTGCGTCGCCGCGTTTTTGAACTGGTTGTACACCAACACCACCTTGTCGTATTTTCCTTGGAGGAACAACGCGGTGATTTCATCGGCGATTTCGGAAACGTTCTCGAAAGTCAGGCTGTCGAACACCGAGTTGTTGTTGAAAACCACGGTATTTCCTTTGCGGATCCCGTCGTTTCCTTTCTTACCGATGGTCACGAAATCGACTTGCTTGCCCGCATAGACATTCTCGGTCAGGTTGCGCGCTTCTTTGAGTACGTTCGAGTTGAACGCACCAGCCAATCCGCGGTTTGAGGTAATGGCTACGATCAGCACTTTCTTTACCTCGCGTTGCACGGTGAATTCTCCTCCTGCATCGCCGTCGAGCGTAGCGGAAAGGTTCTGCAACAATTCGGTCAGTTTTTCGGCATAAGGGCGCATCGCGGTGATCGCATCCTGTGCTTTTTTGAGCTTCGCGGCAGAAACCATTTTCATCGCCGAGGTAATCTGCATCGTCGATGAAACGGAGGTAATTCTGTTACGGATTTCCTTTAAGTTTGCCATTTTTCAATTAGAAAATGTGACAATTAGAAAATTAGATAATTAGATCGTGCCGGGCATTTTCTAATTCTCTAATTCTCTAATTCTCTAATTAGTTATATTTTGCTGAAACTTCTTTCGCTACTTTCTCGATCACATCGGTGATTTCGTCAGTCAATTTTCCTGCTTTCAAGGCATCGAGTGTATCTCTGTGCTTGTTGTTGAGGAATTCCAAGAAATCTTTCTCGAATTCTTTCACTTTGTCTACAGGAACGTTACGCAAGAGGTTTTTAGAACCGGCGTAGATGATCGCTACTTGGTCTTCAACGGTAAACGGAGAGTTCAAACCTTGCTTGAGGATTTCTACGTTACGCTTTCCTTTTTCGATTACGTTCAAGGTAACCGCATCGAGGTCAGAACCGAATTTCGCAAACGCTTCCAATTCGCGGAACTGCGCCTGGTCGAGTTTCAACGTACCGGCTACTTTCTTCATCGACTTGATCTGGGCGTTACCACCTACACGCGATACCGAGATACCTACGTTGATCGCCGGACGTACCCCCGAGTTGAACAAGTCAGACTCCAAGAAGATCTGTCCGTCGGTGATCGAGATTACGTTGGTTGGGATATACGCAGAAACGTCACCCGCCTGAGTTTCGATGATTGGCAAAGCCGTCAATGATCCGCCTCCTTTTACGATTGGCTTCAGGTTTTCTGGCAAGTCGTTCATGTTCTTGGCGATCTCGTCGTTGTTGATCACTTTACAAGCACGCTCGAGCAAACGGCTGTGGAGGTAGAAAACGTCCCCTGGATAAGCCTCACGTCCTGGTGGACGACGGAGCAAGAGCGACACCTCACGGTAAGCTACCGCTTGTTTCGACAAATCATCGTACACGATGAGTGCAGGACGACCTGTGTCACGGAAATACTCACCGATTGCAGCTCCGGCCATTGGCGCGTAAACCTGCATTGGTGCTGGATCTGAAGCATTAGCGGCCACGATTACGGTGTAAGCCATCGCGCCTTTTTCTTCCAAAGTTTTAGCGATACCCGCTACGGTTGAAGCTTTCTGTCCGATCGCTACATAGATACAGAATACTGGTTGTCCAGCATCGTAGAATTCTTTTTGGTTCAGGATGGTATCCAAACAAACGGTTGATTTACCAGTTTGACGGTCACCGATCACGAGCTCACGTTGGCCACGACCCACTGGGATCATCGCGTCAACGGCTTTTACACCGGTTTGCAATGGCTCGGTTACAGGTTGACGGAAGATAACTCCTGGTGCTTTTCTTTCGAGTGGCATTTCATACAATTCGCCGCCGATTGGGCCTTTGCCATCGATCGGGAAACCCAATGTATTGACCACACGGCCTACCATCTGCTCGCCTACTTTAAGCGAAGCGATACGCTGTGTTCTTTTGGCTGTTGAACCTTCTTTGATTCCGGTTGACGGTCCGAGCAATACGACACCCACGTTGTCTTCTTCCAGGTTCAAAACGATTCCTTCGAGACCGCTTTCAAACTGAACCAACTCGCCGTATTGTGCATTCGACAATCCGTAAACACGTGCAATACCATCACCAACCTGGAGTACGGTTCCCACTTCTTCGAGTGTAGCCCCAGATTCAAACCCTTCAACTTGTTTCTTCAATATTGCTGAAATCTCAGCAGGTTTAATTTCCGCCATAATTATTTATATAATAACTAGTTACTTAATTCTCTTTTTAATACTTGCAATCTGTTGGCCACCGAAGCGTTGTACTGCTGATCGCCTATTCTTAAGATAAACCCACCGATGATCGCCGGATCTACGATATTCTTGATGTTGATTTTCTTGTTCGAAAACGTGAGGATTTTAGTCATCACTTTTCCTTCGAGTTCCGCGTCCATTGGGACGGCTGTCGTAACCGTTGCGGTTTCCATACCGTTCATTTCCTCGAACAGGCGGTTGTATTCCGATGCGATCGTTCCGAGGATCTCGAAACGCTTGTTCTCGTTCAACAACTGGAAAAGTCCTTTGGTCACGCCGTTGACGCCCGAAAAGATTTCATTGACCGCGCCGCTTTTCACCTTGAGGCTCTTGGTCTCATCGGTCAAAAACGCCGACAGTTCGGCATTGCCGTTCACCGTCGAAGCGATGGTCGTCATGTCGTTGCCCACTTCGGTCGCCACGCCTTTGGAGTGTGCGATGTCGAGGATGGCTTTTGCGTAACGAATGGCTGCTCTTGTTGACATAATTAGTTCAATTTAGCGTCGCCCAACATTTTCTCTACCAGTTTCACCTGGGCTTCTTTGTTGGAAAGTTCGTCTTTCAATAATTTTTCAGCGATTTCGAGTGACAAAGAAGAAACCTGTGCCTTCAAATCGGCCATGGCTGCATTCTTTTCGCTTTCGATGGCGGCTTTGGCCTGCTCGATCATTTTCTGTCCGGCAGTTTGTGCTTCGGTCTTGGCGTCGGCGATCATTTTCTCTTTCATTTCACGTGCTTCCTTGAGCATGGTATCGCGCTCGGCTCTGGCCTCGTTCAAGATTCTTTGGTTGTCGGCCTGAAGGTTTTCCATTTCCTTTCTGGCGTTCTCAGCAGAAAGCAAGGCATTCTTGATTCCGTCTTCTCTTTCGTTTACGGCATCGAGAATCGGTTTCCAGGCAAATTTCTTCAACAAGAAAATGAGTCCGAGGAACAACACGGTCTGCATGATAAACAACCCTAACGAAAACTGTCCAAATAATTCTTCCATTATATATATGTCTTAAGTGTTAATTTTAATAGTAAACAAAAGCTGCAACCAACCGTTACAGCTTTTTGTCTTTTTGATTTACGATGCAAAGATTGCAGCGAAACCGATACCTTCAATAAGAGCGGCAGCGATCAACATAGCTGTCTGGATTTTTCCAGTAGCTTCTGGTTGACGAGCGATAGCGTCCATTGCAGATCCACCGATTCTTCCGATACCGATACCTGCACCGATTACTACCAAACCAGCTCCGATAATTCTAGGGATTTCCATAAAATATGTATTAAAAATTAAACATTCAAATTAGTGATTTCAGATTGCTGATTTCAGATTTCAGATTCAATCTAAAATCTAAAATCCCAAATCTAAAATATTAATGGTGCGCCTCATCATGGTGATGTTCCTCAACGGCTGCACCGAAATACAATGCAGCAAGCATCGTAAAAATATACGCCTGGAGCAAAGCTACCAAAACTTCAAGCAACATCAGGACAAACGACAACAGGAAAGCCAATGGACTTCCGATGGCGCTGTTGGCCTTGTACATGAGCGCCACCAAACTCATCAATACCACGTGACCTGCCAAGATGTTGGCATAGAGACGAATCATGAGCGAGAATGGCTTGATGATGGTTCCGAGCAATTCGATTGGCGCCAGGACAAACTTCATCGGCACCGGTACGCCCGGCATCCAGAAAATGTGTCCCCAATAATCTTTCTTCGCAGTGAAAGTCGTGATCAAGTAAGTAATGACCGCGAGTGCTGCGGTAATCGCGATGTTTCCGGTTACGTTAATCCCCAGTGGCGTGAGTCCGAAAATGTTCAGGAACCACACAAAGAAGAAAACGGTCAACAAGAAACTCATGTATTTTTTATAGTGCTTTTCACCGATGTTCGGGATCGCGATTTCGTCACGGACGTACAAAATAAGCGGCTCAAAAAATCTTCCGGCGCCTTTGGCGATCGATCCGTTTTTCTTGTACGATTTGCCCAATCCGGCAAACAACAGGAACATGATCAAACCGGTCAACAAAATCATCGTTACGTTTTTGGTGATCGAAAGGTCGATCGGCTTGACATTGGTGATGTGTCCTTTGGCGTCTTCGGTTACGGTACCGGCCGCGTCGGTTCGGTAGATTTTACCGTCGTGGTGGCCGATCATGTAGTAGCTTCCGTTGGATTCGGCTACGGCATGACCGTGCTCGAATTTAGACGACATGAAAAAATGCACGCCATTGTCGATCAAGATAACCGGAAGCGGGAAACCGACGTGCTTCTCATGGCCCGATTCTTTTCCATAAGAAAACAAGTGGAAATCGTGCGAATCCAAAAGGTGGTGCTTGATGAATTCTTTTCTTTCTGCCTCGGCCTGGTCGGCTTCAGACAACCCTTCCTTGGCCTCACCATGACCGGTGTGAGCGGCAGCGGCAGCATGTGTTTCGTGTGGGTTCTGGGCCGGTGCGGCAACCGAATCCTGGGTCGGATTGGCAAAACCAGAAAATGAAAGACAGGCAGTTAATGTGGCTATTATAAAATGGAGTGGCTTTTTAGAAAACACCATAGCGGATTTATTATCTTAATTATACTTTCTGAAATTTGGTGCAAAGGTACATTTTTTATTCATATCAAAAAGGGTTCACAAAAAATATTTTTTGAGGTTTTTGCCGCTTTAACGCCCGTTTACTGCTTTTTGTTTAAAAGGCTGATTTAGAAATGGCTGAAATTTGTTAAAATGCAAGAAATTGTGCTTTAATTTCTATTGAGCAACCGAATCGCCACGGTGGTTTCAATGGTCAGAAACAGCGCGAAGATGACAAAGAAGTTGGTTTTTTCGGCGGCCACCTCCGAATGCGTAGCCGCGAGGATCGGGTGCAGCAACACATAAGCCAGCACCATCTTGATACAGGTCAGCAGCATAAAGGTATTGCCCACGCTGTCGATGTTCTTTTGTTTCATCCGGATCAAAATCGACAGGATAACGACAGAACACAGCACGAAGAACCCATACAATTGCGGAATCGTATACAAAAAATGGGCGTCCCGGCCCGAAAACACAAACTGGAACAACAGCATGTGCCCGGCAAAAACCAAAGCCGAAACCACGAGCAATTCCAAAATGGGTCTGAGTGAGTTGAGGCTCATTTCTGGTCGTCGATTCGGTTGATTTCCTTGAGCTGGCGGTTCAGGTTGTAGAACGCGATGGCCACGCCCACGAGCGTCAGGATCTTGACATACAGGTTATGCGGATTGGGGTATTTGGCGTCGAGCCATTTACCGCCCCAGGCAAACAAAAACACGATCACCCCCATCTGGATCGGGATGTTGATCAGCGCGAGCCATTTATTGTTGCTGCGCTTGTTCGGTTCTTGGTTGTCCGTCATTGGGAATCAGTTTGAGGTTGGGTTTCATGATGCACGAAGCGCTGAATTCGGCGCCCGGCTCTACCGATAATTTCCCGCAAACCACTTCGCCGTGGATGCTCGCCTTCGATTTGACGTTGAGGATTTCGGCCACCTGGATTTTTCCGTGGAAACGTCCTTCGATATCGGCATTCTTGCAGATGATGTCGCCCTTGACGATACCGGCCGGCCCGATCACGATTTTCCCGTTCGAATTGAAATTGCCAATCAGTTCGCCATCGAGCCGAAAATCGGCATGCGAAAGGATGTCGCCCTTGATGGCGGTGCCTTCGACAATCCGGTTGGTTTTACCCAAGAGATCGGTGTACGATTTGGGCTTCTTGTCAAACATTATCGCTTTGGTTTTTGGTTCATCTGCATCGGTTCCTGCGGCGGCATCATCGAACCCGGAGGCGCGAATCCCGGCGGTACCGCATTGGTTTTCGGGTCTGGTGAGGAAACATCCGATTTGGTTTTCATCTTCTGGTTTTCCTCTGGACGTTTCTTCGGCAATTCCGCCGGTTTTTCCTCCTGCGGTTTTGGTGCCAATGTCGGTTCCCCGGCTACAATCGGACCGTTGCCCACCTTGAGGAATTCGTCGAAATTCTTCTTGATCTGCACCACGCGGTAGTTCTCGTTCGAGATGATGTAAAACGGTTCCTGGATTTTATATTCCTTGAATTCCTTGAGGATCGACGCGATGCCCTTGGCGTGGTCTTCGGTTTTCATGCCGTGGATGACGATGAAGTTTTTGTCCATCGTGTAAATGTCGATCGAGACATTGATTTTTTCGAACGAACGTTCCTTGATGAACTTGACGATTTTGCCATACAACGCAATGGTCTTGTTGTCCGATAAATTGTCGGCATGGTACAAAATCTTCCAGCTCAATGGCTGCTTCGAATTGAATTGGAGCGCCTCGAGATACGGCACCTCACGGCCCAGCAATCCTTCGGCTTCTTTACCTTCGGTGCTGTTGGGATAGGTCAGCGCCACATAGTTGAGTGCCTTTTTGTATTCCTCGACGCCTTTGAGTTTTCCGATTGTATTGGCCTTGAGCAATTCGAATTTCGGTACCATTTCCTCTCCGGTGAACTGGTCGATTGCGATTCCGGTATCGGTCAGGACTTTCTTGTAATCGCCCGATTCATAGAGTCGGAACAATTTTTCGTAAGCCTGCTGCGGCGTGTCGCCGAGCGCCAATCCCGACGCATCGGTGTTTTGCAGAATCTGCGCATACCTTGAATCCGGATATTCGCGGATGATGCGGTCTTTCATCGCGGCCGCCTTGTTCTTGTCGATGATCTCGTAAATCTTGTACAGGTTGTACATCGATGGCAATACCAATCTTTCTTCGGGCTGGTTTTCGAGCAATTTTTCGAGTTTGCTGGCCGCCAACTGGTATTCCTTGAATTTCTCCTTGTAAATCACACCCAACTGGTAATAGGCAAAATTGCGTTCCTTGCCGATGCTGTCGATTTCCTTTTGGGTCGTCGGCAACTGTTTGATGTAAAATTCGGGCTTGAACATTTCATCGGATTTTTCCGCATTGGCTTTGGCGTCGCCGCTTTCTTCACCGCCCGAATCGGCTACGTCGCCGTCCTGCGGATTGCTCGCGCCTTTGCTGGCCGAAACCCTCCAGTTGTTCTTGTGCGTCCTGTTGCCCCATAACTTCTTGAACTCGGCCTTACCGAAAGCCACGGTCGTCGGGTTGTAGAAATAGAAATTGCTTTCGCCCGAACCCGATGCTTTGGGCGCCGGTGGCATCGCCGGATTGTCGGCTGGTGATTTGACCGCTCCTTTCGTCGCGGCCTTGGAAGCTTCTTCTGCCGCTTCCGCACCGGCTGCATTGGCATTGGCCATGTTCTTGAATTTGCCTTCCTTGCCTTCAAGCGGCACGTCTGTACCATAGCTCTCTCCAGAAGCAGCGGCGGCAGCGGCTTCTTTCTCGCGTTTGAGCCTCAGTGCTTCTTGTTCCTTCTTGAGTTTTTCGATGTGGTCATTGTAATACGCGATCTTTTCGGTTTCCGACATCGCATATACCTTTAATATGCTGTCGTTGCGGGTCGCAATCGCCTCGTATTTGATCACGTCGTTCAGGTTCTCGCGTTTTTTCTTGATCGCCTTGTATTCGCGCGAACGGTCGTCGAGCTGCACCATGGTGCTGTCGTAGTATTTTCCAGCCGTCACATAGCGAGCCTTGTTGAAATAGATATCGGCCAGGTTGCGGTAGTTCGAAGCCACGAGATACTGGTCTTCGGTTCTTTTCTTGAGCGAAAGATTGTAGTACTTCTTGGCCTGTTCGTCCTTTTTCTGCTTGTCGTAGAACAAGGCCATTTGGTGGTTCAACACGTCAAGATATGGACGGTTCTCGCGGTCCTCGAGCATTTTTTGGTATTTCTCGACAAAAGCCAAAGTATCGCCGGTCTTGTAATCGAATTGCGCCGCCTGTCTGGCATGCGCATGAATCACGTATTGCCTTGCGGCTTTTCTTTTCATGTCGATCACCGATTGATAGGAAGCGAATGCGCTGTCTTTGTAGCCCAGTTCTTCGTAAAGCTGTCCGAGGATAAAGTAATAACGCGCCCTTTCCTCTTTTTCCTTGGTGAAATCGCGCGCGAGTTTGAGTTTGGCCACGGCGCTGTCCTTCATCTCGAGGTTGATGTAAGCCTGCGAAAGCGCCGCATTGGCATCTGCGAAAATCTGGTCCTTGAACTTGATTTCCTTAAGCAAATTATTGAGGTTGGTTACCGCCAAGGCATCGTTGTCCATGCGCATATTGGTTTTCTCGCGCCAAATCTTGGCTTCGTAGATCTTATCGCTACTCGGGTATTTGTACAAGATGTAGTTGAATGCCTCGAGCGCCGGTACAAAACGCTGGTCATAGTAACGTGCTTTCCCGAGCATCAGGTGCGCCTCGTCCATTTGCGGGTTTTTCTCGGATCCGCCGATGTTCATCGAGTGCTTCTGGATCGCCTTGGTCGCTTTGGTTTCGGCACGCTCGAAATCGGCGTTGACGACTTTCTGCTCGCCCGGCATCACGGCCTCCTTCTTGATCTGCATCCTTTCGATCGGCAATCGCTCCCAAAAATTGTCGCGGTATTGCAGTTTGAGGTCGTTCACGCCTTTGTCCAACGCCAAACCACCGTTGAAAAGGATGTTGTCCCTGGCGCTCAAGGCATGTGAATTCCTCGACAACCAGGTATTCTTTTTGGTCGAACAGGCGATTACAAAAACCAACAATGCCGCTATAGAGGTGTATTTGAGTAAATTAGTCTTCAATGTCTGAATGATTTTATTCTTAAACTTTCAAAAGCTCTTTTTAGTATATCAACCCGTAAAAATACGTTTCTTTTTGATATAGCGAAAATTATCGCTTAAAACTTTGCGTTAGCTTGTTTTACCGCAAAGGACGCCAAGTTTTCCGCAAAGAAAAAAAGCTTATGAAACTTCGTGTGCTTTGCGGTTAATTTCCAAACTTTAGTGAAAACATTGCACGCTTTGCGGTTTTGTTTCCTAATTTTGTAAAAATTTTTGTTATGTCCTCATTTTTCAAATTGAACATCAAAGAAGTAAGACGCGAAACCAAAGATGCCGTCTCGGTGCTGTTCAATGTCCCTGACGAATTAAAATCCCACTATACGTTTATCCCAGGCCAATACATCAACCTCAAGTTGCGTCTCGACGGCAACGAAATCCGTCGTGCCTACTCGATTTGCTCGGCTCCGGGCAGCGGCGAATTGCGCATTGCGATCAAGTCGCTCAAGGGCGGCGTGTTTTCGATGTTTGCCAACAACCAACTCAAATCGGGCGACCTGGTTGAAGTGGGCACACCCGAAGGCAATTTCACCTTCACCCCCGATGCAGACCGACAGAAAAATTATGCGGCTTTTGCGGCGGGAAGCGGGATTACACCGGTGATGTCAATCATACATGGTGTTTTGGCAGGCGAACCCAAAAGCACTTTCGTTTTGGTTTATGGCAATAAAACACCCGAAGACACGATTTTCTACCAGGAATTGCACGAGATGCAGCTTAAGTATGTGGGTCGTTTTTTTGTGCATTATGTGTACAGCCAGGCCAAGGTCGAGAACGAATTGTTCGGCAGGATTGAACGTTCGACAGTCAATTTTGTGCTCAACAACAAATACAAAAACCTCGAGTTCGACAAGTTCTATCTGTGCGGCCCCGAGGAAATGATCTTGAAGGTTTCGGATGTACTCAAAGAACACAACATCCCGGAAAAGAATGTCAAATTTGAACTGTTCTCGAGTTCGCTCGCGCCCAAGGAAGTGCACATTTCACCCGAAGGCCACACCAAAATCACCATTATGGTCGACGACGAGGAAACCACTTTCGAGATGTCGCAGAAGCAAACCATCCTCGACGCAGCCCTCAAACAAGGCATCGACGCGCCGTATTCGTGCCAGGGCGGAATTTGCAGCAGTTGCCTCGCCCGGATTTCCAAAGGAACCGCCGAAATGAAAAAGAACGCGATCCTGACCGACGGTGAAATCGCCGAAGGCTTGATCCTGACTTGCCAGGCGCATCCGACCAGTGCGGAATTGCACGTGGATTATGACGATGTGTAGCAAGCCCATAAATATCAAAAAAAACCAGAATCTCGAAAATGATGTTCTGGCTTTTTTTTGTGAAATCATACAGATTTTATGTAGGTCGGTTCCAATTTTTTTGGCTAGCTTACGCCCAATTGGGAAGGGGAATTGGGTTTATCCCTAAGCCATTTTAAAATCATTCCGTTGAAGAAATTCTGTATTTTTTGTTAATTTTTGATTCCGCGATGGCCGCAGATTTCGTCAAGATTTTTATGAAATTTAAAGACTTAGGTCTTTAACAATCCCGTCACTTTTTCAACCACAACCTCCGGCGCAATCGTCCGCATGGCCTCCTCGTAACCTTCTACTTTTTTATTGCCGTACACCGATGTCGGCAGTTTCGGGAATTTTTCGCGATCAGCAGTAATTGCATTTTCCAAAGGTTGGTTAAATGGGGAAAAGCCCGTAAACGGATGCGTCGCTCCCCACAGCGTCACGGTCGTAACACCAAGCATCGCGGCGATGTGCGCGTTTCCGGAATCCATGCTGAGCATGAGGTCGAGGTTGGAAATGAGTTGTAGTTCCTGTTGGAATTTAATTTGTCCGGCCATGTTCAGCACATTTTCTTTGCCCGAAGCGAAAGCATCCAAAACCGGAATTTCATTTTTGCCGCCAAACAGGAAAATCCTGAAGTTGCTATTTTGGGCCAATTGATCGATGACATTTTTCATCAAATCCTTTGGATACACTTTCGAATCGTATTGCGCAAACGGCGCGATGCCGATCCATTTTGAATGGTGGTCGCCAACGATATTGATGACCGCCGAATCGAGCATGGCTTTTTCGGGGAATTCCGGATTCGATAAATCAAGAGGAAATCCGAGTTGTTCAAACACTTTTGCATGTCTTTCGAACATGGTGGTGAGCGGTTGGAAGATTTTGTTTTCTTCGCGCGTCAATGCTTTCTTTTCGGCGCGGCCTTTGTCGACGGCGGCGACTTTTTTTCCATTGACCGCAAACAGGTTGCGGACGATTTTGGAACGCAACACATTGTGCAGATCGGCAAAGGCATCGATGCCCAGTTTCTTCAAATCGGCATGCAATTTCAATAATCCGAAAAAGCCTTTGTGGCGCTGTTTGTCGTCGAAAGCAAAGAAATCGACATTGGGAATTTGGGCGAAAAACGGTTGGAAGAACGGGCGCGAAACCACGGTCAGTTTCACGTCGGGATGTTGCTTGACCAATGCGCGTAAAACAGGAACCGTCATGGCAACGTCGCCCATGGCGGACAGTCTCATGACGGCTATATGTTTGATTTTGTTTGCCAAGTTGTTTTGGAAACTAAAGCCCTAGCCCGGATGGAAGCGGCATCCTTTTTCTTGCTTCTTTAGCAAGGAAAAGATACAGCGGACAGCCGGAATCAGCTCCTTAAAAAATTACTTCTTGTTTTGGTACAACACCGGGTTGAGTTCGTCGTCGTTGTACATTTTCATCTGCTTGTAGGCTTTCATGAACTTGTCGCCGTTCTCGATGTCTTTGAGTAAATCGTCGATCGCGGTTGACAAATCGGTGCGCTGTTCGAGCAAGATGTTGAGTTTGGCCTGACAGGCGTCGCGGTGTGCTTGGGTGGCTTCGGCACGCGTGGCTTCTTCGTTCATGTGGTAAATCTTCAAAGCCAGAATCGACAAACGGTCGAATGCCCAGGCCGGAGATTCGGAGTTGATTTTCGCTTCCGGTTTTACTTTGACGCTGGCGTATTTCTGCATGAAATAGCTGTCGATGTATTCCACGACATCGGTGCGTTCCTGGTTCGAGGCATCGATTCTTCTTTTCAAAACC
This sequence comes from Flavobacterium sp., assembly GCF_047602195.1. Taxonomy (GTDB): domain Bacteria; phylum Bacteroidota; class Bacteroidia; order Flavobacteriales; family Flavobacteriaceae; genus Flavobacterium. The sequence continues at coordinate 280,526 of NZ_JASGHW010000004.1, read as the reverse complement.
AAAGCCGCCACCGGGTCGATTTGCGGATCGCGGATGATGTCTTCAAAGTGCCATTGCACGGTGTCGATCCAGTTTTTCATGTACAACAAATGTTCGAACTGCTCTTTCGGATACGGGTTGCTGATGGGCTGGTCCACGTTATCGTATTTGTGGTAATCGATAATGCTTTGTTCGAAAACGGAATAGGCTAATTTTGAAAACATAGTTTTTAGGTTTTAAAACGCAAAGATACTTTTTATACTTTTACATCCGAAAAAAATATAGGACGTTTCGCTTAGGGTTTCTTGATGATTTTAAAACTATCCGATTGACCATTTTTATTCTTTACTTTGAGAAGATACACACCTGCCGTTGCTTCAAACTCCAATTGATTTTCTGCAAAAGACTTTATCTGTATTTGCTGTCCTGCCATATTGTATAAGGAAATGTCATTGACGCTCAAAGTTTCCGAATGGTTAATCTTGATTATTCCATTGGTTGGGTTGGGATAAATCGTTACCGGGTCTTTTACATTTGCATAGTCATCGGTACTTAGATTTCCATATTCGAGTTTGACAATCCAATAATCGGTTTCGCCGCGGGCGTTTTCTGTTTTTTCACCCGAAATGGGTGATCGGGAATTGCCTGCCAAAAGCACTTCGCCGTTGGGTAAGATTAGTGTTTGTTTGACACTGTCGGCGGCACTTCCTCCGATGGTTTTTTGCCAATTGATTTCACCTTCGGGACTCAGGTTCAATACCCACATGTCCGAAATCCCTCTTGCGTTTTCGCTTTTTTCCCAAGAAATATTCGAGTCTGATTCTCCGGCAATCAATATCGTCCCATCGTTATTTTCCTGAAGTGAATACGGAAAATCTCCTGCTTCACCACCAATGGTTTTCTGCCACAAGATTCCTCCCAAAGGATCGAGCTTAATCACCCAAAAATCAGCCTCTCCACGAAGAAAACTCGTTTTATCTCCTGAAATTTCAGAAAAACTATATCCGCCTAAAAGATATCCTCCATTCACTTCGATGACTTTCTCGAGATGATCATTTTCACTTCCACCCAATGTTCGTTGCCATTGGATCATACCATCGGCATCAAGCTTTAAAACCCAATAGTCTGCATTGCCCCGGCAATTTTCGGTTTTGTCGTAATTGGCATTGGAGGCCGAAAACCCACCTACAAGGTAGCCAAAGTCTGACGTTTGGATGACCGACCATGCATTGTCATAATTGTCGCCACCATAGGTTTTCTGCCATTCGATAGTTCCGGTTGAGTCGAGTTTGAGTATCCAATAATCGATTGACCCGTTGATGCCGCGCGAAGGTTCGGTCTTTTCACCCGACACATCCGATTGGGATGATCCCACGGCGATGTAGCCACCATCATCGGTTTGTTGTATCGAGCGCAACACATCAAGTCTATTGCCGCCTATGGTTTTTTGCCATAGGATGTTACCATTTTGATCGAGTTTGACAATCCAGAAATCGCCCCCGCCCCCGCGCGTATTTTCGGTTTTCTCCCCGGAGATATCCGATGAGGATATACCACCAGTAATCCAGCCGCCGTCGTTGGTAGCTGCAGCCGAAAATAAGCTATCATGATCACCGCCTCCAATGGTTCTTTGCCATTGGATCTGGCCTGCAACGTTGAGCGCAACAAGCCAAAAATCACTCCCGCCTCTTGAATTTTCATTTTTTTCTCCCGAGATGTTAGACGTTGAACCGCCGCCCAGCAATATACCGCCTGCACTCCCCGAACAAATGGCGTAAAGTATATCTTGGTTGTTGCCTCCAATCGTTTTCTGCCATTGCAATGCCGGTTGCGCCTGAATCGCAACCATACTGCAAAAGGCCAATAGGTTGAATAATTTTCGCATCAGTTCCTGTAAATGATCGATTCTTTGGTGATACCACTTTCGGTTGTTTTCTTGAGTATGTTGTAGTATTGCGTCATCATTTGTTCGTACAGTTCCGGATTATTGACCTGGATCGCGTCGAGTTCGGTAACGGTAACATTCATTGCACCCAGCACTTCCATCGAATAGATCCTTCCCGAAACATAGGGCTCGATGGTACAGGAATATGGCGTGGTCGTCGATACGGTGGAAGAACTGACCTGAGCCGTAGGATTCACCTGATCGATTACGACCTTAATCGCATGGTCGGGACGGTCATTGTACACAAAAGTAGTATTAATATCGACATGTGTTGGGGAGGAAGGTTCAGTATTATAAAAATGATAGGTGAATCCTTTTTGGTAACTGCGCCTGAAGACATAATTCCTGCACACCATGAGGCCGTTTCCTCCGGGTGCTTCCTGTGTGCTGACGATTTGGTTGCCAACCATGAGCAATTCATCGTAAGGCTCGTATAAGCTAGCCACATCATTATAGGTTTGTGTGTAATGCGAAAAACCAGGAGATTCCAGGTACTGTTTCATTCTGGTCACCTGTCCTGCGGTAAGATGAAAACAAGGCGAAGGATCTACAAGATAGCCCATTAGATTGCTCTTAATAATACCTTGGTATGGCGTCCCTTGACAATCAGTATTGGCGGCATTATAATTATAGTTGCACCCTGTAAATTGGCTCCATGATACTTGTGATTGAGCCGGTGTATCTGCCACGAAGTCACCGGCTGTCGTTGCATTGTAATTAGGATCGCTCGGGTTTCTTGTCACATGTTCGCATTCAGGAGTATTATGACCTTGGAAAATATGGAGCAGGTTTAAACAGTGTGCAATCTCATGGCATATTACAAAATCAAAAGTACTCGGATCATTCAAAGCCAAATAGGAAAAGACACTCTTGGTGTTTCCTGTGATGGCATAAGCGCTATTGAGCCCTGCAGAGTTGGCAAAGAAAATGTTGAATGCATCGTAATTATAAAGATTGGATGGATAGGTTCCCCCGTTGTTCTATAAACTTGAATTGTTGGTCACATCATGTCCTAAATATTTGAAAAAAATATTGTACTGATTGAAAGTGAAATTTAATGCCTTTACTGCATTCATTACCTGGGGCAATCCCCATGATGCCCCAAGAATATTTGTGCCATCGGTATCATTCAAAAGATGAAAATACACGCTGATCACATATTTTTTATTCGGATCAATCGGCGGCGGCGAAGGCACTGCCCTTCCGCTCGATCCCGAAGGCGGAGTATATACCGTACCGCAACTAAAAGTTTGTGCCGATAAAATGCCTGTTAAAAAAAATGCCGTAATGGCAACAAGATTTCTCATATTGTTTGGTTTAAAAGTTTTCAAAACGAAACAAAATTACCTGGCCATAATCTTGCGGCATGCCCGCTGTGGTATCGCAGAGCGCGATAAAAGTAAGAAAATCTTTTAAAATTCATATCCTTTTAATTATTTCGGCTGCAAGACAATCAAAAAAGACATTTTCTATCTTTGTTGAAAATTTACGAATCCATGCAAATCCATTATTTATCCGAAGCCAACAGCGTCCTGAACCATTTCCTCGGGCAAATCAGAAACGTCAATGTACAAAATGACAGCATGCGTTTCCGCCGCAACATCGAGCGCATCGGTGAAGTGATGGCGTATGAACTGAGCAAGAACCTGCACTATAAAAACGTTGAAATCCAGACGCCGCTAGGCATCAAGAAAACAACCGAGATCGAAGACCAATTGGTCTTGTGTTCAATTTTGCGCGCAGGTTTGCCGTTGCATCTGGGTTTTCTGAATTACTTCGACAATGCAGAAAACGGATTCGTTTCGGCCTATCGATACCACCACAATAACGACGATGCGTTTGAAATCCGCGTCGAATACCAAGCCGTTCCGAATATTGCCGATAAAAATTTATTGCTCATCGATCCGATGTTAGCCACCGGCCAATCGGTTGTGGCCGTGTTCAATAAGCTGCTCGAAAAAGGCCAGCCCAAGGAAATCCACATCGCGGTCGTGATTGCCGCGCCCGAAGGCGTCGACTACCTGCAACGCAACCTTCCCGATTATTGCCATCTTTGGGTTGCCACGCTCGATGAAAAGCTCAACGAAAAGAACTACATCGTCCCGGGACTGGGCGATGCGGGCGATTTGGCTTACGGCAATAAATTATAAGTTTTAGCGCAAATCCTGTAAAAAGCCGAAGGTCGTTTGCTGCTACTTTGGCCCCATGGATCAACAACTCAAAGTGGCGTTCCTGACGCCCGAATTTCCGCATCCGAAAATTTCCGGTTTGTGCGGCGGTATTGGCACCAGCATTCAAAACCTCGGATCGGCACTGGCCCAACGCGGCGTAAAAGTGAGCATCATTGTCTACAATCAGGAAACAGATGGTTTCTTTGAAGCCGATGGATTCGATTTTTATACGATTCGCAACAACCCAAGCCACAAACGTGGCCGTTACAAAACCCAAAAGAAGATCGAAAAACTGCTGCGCCGGTTGGTCCGCGAAGACAGAGTCAATCTCGTCGAAGCCCCGGATTGGACCGGGATCACCGCATTCATCCAACCCAAATGTCCGGTGGTGGTCAAGGTTCACGGTTCGGAAACCTATTTTGCGCATTTGGCCCAGCGGCCCATCGATCCCGAAACGGCGCGGCAGGAAAAACGCGCCTTGCGCAAAGCCGATGCCTTGCTGGCCGTAAGCCAATTTTCGGCGGAGGTGACCCAATCGGTCATGGCGCTCCGGAAAGATTTTAAAGTCATTCCGAACGGCATCGACATCGGGAAATTTCATCCGCAAACCCAGCACGACCCCACCCATACGATTTTGTATTTCGGTACATTGGTGCGCAAGAAAGGCACTCTGGAATTGCCCCATATTTTCAACAAAGTCGTAGCGCAAAATCCGTCTGTCCAACTGATTTTGGTGGGTTTGGACAGCAATGATCCGGTTACCGGAAAGGCGTCGGTTTGGCAAATGATGCAGCCGATGTTTTCGGAAACCGCGTTGAAAAAAGTGACCTACGCCGGCAGTGTCGCCTATGATAAAATTGCAGCTTATATCGATAGCGCCGACGTTTGCGTGTTTCCGTCGTATGCCGAAGCGCTGCCTGTTTCATGGATGGAAGCCATGGCGATGGGCAAGGCAATCGTGGCTTCGGCTATCGGTTGGGCCAGCGAAATGATTACCGATGGAAAGGATGGATTTTTGGTCCACCCGACACAGCACCAACACTATGCAGATCGAATAGTGCAATTGCTTGAAAATGCCGATTTGCGTCAATCCTTCGGCCAGCAGGCCCGAAAAACGGTACAGGAAAAATTTGATTTCGAAAAAATTGCCCAGCAACATGTTTCGGCTTATGCGAAAATCCTGCAGCAAAAACCGGCTTACAACTGGAGAAAGTACGCAAACAGGCCGCTCGAAATGGTCACGGCCAGGATCACTTCTTTCTGCCATTGGATTGCGGCAGCCTCTACATGACTCGTGGCCATCATGGCCAACGGTGCGAAAGTAAAGATCAAAAGTTCGTTGCTCTTGTGCGGGGACACCACAAAAATAAGTACGCCGATAAAAAACGACCAGATGATTTTCTTGTAAGAAGAATGCAAAATCAACGGCCGGTTCGACAACGACAGCAACAACGACACCACGAAGAACAGCGCAATGGTCGCATAGACCGAAAGCGCGGCATTCTGGAAATTGTTGTCGAAATAATTGATCTTGAAATCGAATTGCGCATTGGCGATCAATTGGTTGATCCATTCCTTATCGATCAATAAGGCGAAGAAAAGAAATATCGTCACGGCCGTAAAAAAGGCGATGAACGGCAAAAACCAATTGCGGTAATCGCGCGCGGCATGGAACAAAATCGAAATGAACACCAGCACGATGAACGCGATGCACCAAAAGTGGAAAAAGGCCGCGAGGAAAATCCACAACGAGGCATCGAATATTTTTTCCTTGGTGGCCTTGAGCGAGTGCAGCGAAACGAGCCGACGCATCGACAACAGCACCAAAAAATTGGCCACAACAAGCCGCAGGTTGTCCATCAAGGGCGGAGAAAACAACAAAAAAACCAGGTAAAACAATACCGTGTAAGCGCTGTCCTTGCTGAGCCCGTTTTTCTTTACGATGAAATTGGCGATGAAAAGCGAGGCGAAAATAAACGACAACAAGCTGAATTTCAAGACGTAATCGGCGAGCGTATTTTGCCCCGTGGTGTGCCCGATCTGAAAAATGAAAAAGAAAAATACGACCGCCAGGATAACCAGCGAATAATTTAACGGCGTAGATTTTCTAAAAAGGCTTGTTATCATGAATCTATTTTATACTTTTGTGACTGTAAATATAACATTGTTTAAAAAAGAAACCGCGGCCAAACCGCGGAATCCATAAAAATAAGTCATTATGATGCGATCTATTTTCTTAGCGATCCAGTGGTTTTTTGAAAACATCATGTTCATCCCGCAAAACTTTTTCAGACAACTCGAATTGTCGAGCTGGACCGGGGCGAACATCGTGAACTGGATTTTTATGATCATCTGTGCTGTGGCTACCGTTTACTGGTGCAAACAGCTTACTTTACACCATGCCAGCGGCGAAGACGACCAGGATACTACGGCACACTCGTTCTTAAAGTAAGTCGAAACCGATATCCTTTCTAAAATACATCTTATCAAAGCTTAGCCTGTCTATGTTTTGGTAAGATTTTTTTATGGCCTGTTGGAAATCATCGCCGTACGAAGTCACCGCAATGACACGCCCGCCGTTGGTCACGACTTTGCCGTTTTCGGTTTTGGTCCCGGCATGGAACGCAATCGATCCTTCGACATTTTCGAGTCCCGAAATTTCCTTTCCTTTCTCATAATCTTCTGGGTAGCCGCCCGAAACGACCATGATTGTCGCGGCACTTCTGTCGTCAATCTTGAGCGCTACTTCATCCAATCGTTGGTTTGAAACGGCGACAAACAATTCGACCAAATCCGATTTCAATCTTGGAATCACCACTTCGGTTTCCGGGTCGCCCATCCTGACGTTGTATTCGATGACCATCGGCTCACCTTTCACATTGATCAATCCGATGAAAACGAATCCTTTGTATGGGATGTTGTCGTGCTGCAAACCGGCAATGGTCGGCTTGACGATGCGCGATTCGATTTTATCCATCAACGTCTTATCGGCAAACGGAACCGGGGAAACCGCGCCCATTCCACCCGTATTCAAGCCGGTGTCGCCTTCGCCGATGCGTTTGTAATCTTTGGCCGTCGGCAAGATTTTATAATTTTTGCCATCGGTTAACACGAAACAGCTCAATTCGATGCCGTCGAGGAATTCCTCAATGACGACTTTGCTGCTGGCCGTCCCGAACTTGGCGTGCACGAGCATATTCCGCAATTCGGCTTTGGCTTCCTCCAAATCCTGGATGATCAATACGCCTTTGCCTGCGGCCAATCCATCGGCTTTCAACACATAAGGCGGCGACAATGTTTCGAGAAAATCACAGCCGTTTTCGACCGTTTCTTTGGTAAAACTGCCATAAGCGGCGGTCGGAATTTTATGCTTGACGAGAAATTCCTTCGCGAATTCCTTGCTGCCCTCGAGTTTCGCGCCGAGTTTCGACGGCCCGATGACCGGAACATCACACAAAATCGGGTCTTCCTCAAAGAAATCGAAAATCCCTTTCACAAGCGGATCTTCTGGGCCCACGACGACCATGTTGACTTTTTCCTTGATGACAAAAGTCTTGATGGCGTCGAAGTCGGTGGGATTGAGGTTAATGTTGGTCGCGATGCCTTCGGTACCGGCATTTCCGGGTGCGACAAAAAGTTTCGAGCAGTGTACGCTCTGGAGCATTTTCCAGGCCAATGCATGTTCGCGTCCGCCGGATCCTAAAAGTAAAATGGTCATTGTGCTGTTGTTGTTTTGATGGCACAAAAATAGGGGCTTTTGCGCGCAAAAAATAATTAATCTTTAAAAAAACTTCCAATCCTAACGCTCGGTGGCGGGTAAATATTATTTTTGGGAAAAATTCGCGCTGGTGTTTAAAATTTTCGATTTTTCGCTCAAAATGAATGGCTTCCCTCTCGAGGAAGCCAAGCGCAAACTCGCCCAGATTTTGGCAGTCCCAGAGCAAGATTATGCCGCTTTTCTCGAACACAAAAAACGCGAACTCGTCGAATTCCACCTGGCCAGCAACCCATTTTACCAAAGCCTCGTCGGTAAAAATTCGTTTGACCGTTGGGAAGATTTGCCCATCATGCGCAAGATCGATTACCAGCGGCCTTTGGATCAGCGGCTTTCAGAAGGCTATTCACAAAAGACCGCCTACATCAACAAGACCTCGGGCTCGAGCGGCGACCCGATGGTGTTTGCCAAGGACAAAGCCTATCATGCGCTCATTTGGGCCAACATTATTAGACGATTCGGCTGGTATGGCGTCGATTTCAATCATTCTTTGCAAGCACGGTTTTATGGGATGCCGCTCGATTTCATCCCGAATCTGACGTTGCGCTTCAAGGACATCCTGAGCCGTCGTTACCGCTTTAGCATTTTCGATTTCTCGGATGCAGGAATTGAAATCATCCTCAAAAAATTTGCAACGAAAAAATTCGATTACATCAACGGCTACACGAGTTCAATCGTTTTGGTCGCGAAATACCTCAAAAAGAAAAACCTCATTTTAAAAGAAATTTGTCCGACGCTCAAGGTGTGCATCGTCACTTCGGAAATGCTGTTTGAGGACGACAAAATGTTACTTGAAACACATCTCGGCATTCCTGTCGTCAATGAATATGGCGCGAGTGAAGTCGACATGATCGCGTTCCAAAACACCGAAGATGAGTGGATCGTCAACGCCGAGAGTTCGATCATCGAAATCGTAGACGAGAACGGAAAAATTTTGCCACATGGCCAACAAGGAAGAATCTTGGTCACTTGCCTGTACAATTTCGCACATCCGTTCATCCGTTATGAGGTGGGCGATTATGGCATTTTGGATGAAAAAAGTACGGCCAAGAAACCAATCCTCAAAAAGCTGATCGGGCGTACCAATGACGTCGCGATCCTGCCTTCGGGGAAAAAACCCGCCGGGATGACGTTCTATTCGATTACCAAACGCTTGTTCGGCGACGACGGAAATGTCAAGGAGTTTGTCATCAAACAGACAAAATTGGATACTTTTGAAATCGATTACACGAGCGAAAAACCGCTAAGCGAAGCCGAAATTTCGGAGATGGAAAAAGTGTTCGCCGATTTCCTCGAACCCGGACTGACGTACATCTACCACCGCAAAACCGTGCTCGAGCGCAGCAAAAGTGGCAAGCTCAAACAATTTGTGTCCGAACTAAAACAAGATTCATGAAAATAACCATCGTTGCCGGCGCGCGCCCAAATTTCATCAAGATTGCCCCCATCATCAAGGCCATCGAAAAAAAGCAACACGAAGGTGCAGATCTTTCGTACCGGCTCGTTCATACCGGACAGCATTACGACAAGAACCTCAGCGATACGTTTTTCGAGGAGCTCAACATCCCGCAGCCGCACAGCAACCTCGAGGTCAAAAGCGGTTCGCAATCCGAGCAGACCGCCGCGATCATGATTGCGTTTGAGCAGGAGCTGATCCAAAATCCTTGCGATCTGGTCGTGGTCGTGGGAGATGTCAATTCGACGATGGCCTGCGCGATCGTGGCCAAGAAAATGCATATCAAGGTTGCGCATGTCGAGGCCGGCATCCGTTCGGGCGATTGGACGATGCCCGAGGAAATCAACCGCATCGTGACCGACAGCATCACCGACCTGTTTTTTACGACTTCGGTTTGGGCGGGTGAAAATTTGCTCCAATACGGCACCAATCCGATGCACATCCATTTTGTCGGAAATGTCATGATCGATACGCTGACACAGAATTTGGGACGCATCACCAAACCCGATTTTTGGGATGCCTTTAATCTTGAAACCGGAAATTACATCATCTTGACGCTGCACCGACCGTCGAATGTAGACGAAGAACAATCGCTGCAAAAATTGCTGCTCGGCATCGATGCGTTGGCCAAGGACAAAAAAGTCATTTTCCCCGTGCATCCGAGAACCAAGGCGATCCTGCAAAACTCCATGCTCGATTTCAAGAACATCATTTACGTCGAGCCGCAAGGTTACCTGAGTTTCATGTACCTGATCAAGAACAGCTTTGCCGTGATTACCGATTCGGGCGGCATTTCAGAAGAAACGACCGTGCTCAAAATTCCGTGTTTTACGATGCGCACGACGACCGAACGTCCCGAAACGCAAACCATCGGCACCAATACGCTCGTCGGGATTTCGATTGAAAACCTCGAAAAGGAATTCAACAAATTCCTCGAAAACGGCCCGCGCGAAAGCGGCATTCCCGAACTTTGGGACGGGAAAGCCTCCGAAAGAATCATCGAAATCCTGCTGCAATCCTAGTGGAAGACCTGCTGATCATATCGAACTATTACCCGCCCGAAAAAGGCGCCGCGGCCAACCGCATCGAACAGTTGGCGCTCAAGCTCCAGCAGCACCATTACAATGTTTCGGTGGTTTGCCCGCTCGCGAATTACCCGAAAGGCGAAGTGTTTCCGGCTTACAAGGGCAAATTTCTCGTCCATGAAAATTTGGACGGCGTCAAGGTTTCCAGACTTTGGATCTTGCCCAGCGTGAGCAAAAACCTCATCGTCCGGTTGCTGTCGGTTTTTTCGTTTGCGGGTGTGTTGTTTTTCTATCTGCTGTTCAAGAAAACGCCGAAGAAAATCATCGTACAGTCGCCGCCGTTGTTGCTGTCGTTCTTGTCGGTTTTTGTGCTTTCGTTCAAGAACAAAAAGATCATCCTCAATGTTTCCGATCTTTGGCCGATGGCCGCTCTCGAATTGAACGCCCTCAAAAGAGGCAGTTTCTCGCACAAGGTCTCGTTGTTTTTCGAACGCTTCATCTACAAGAATGCGACCTTGGTTTTGGGCCAATCCAATGAAATCATACAACACGTCCAGGAAATTATCCCTGGAAAGCGCTGTTTCCTGTACCGCAATTTCCCCGACCACCAAATCGACCAACTGACCATCGTCCAGGACGGCAATCCCAAAATCAAAATGTTTTATGCCGGTCTGCTCGGAGTGGCGCAGGGCGTTTTGGAAGTGTGCCAGCGCATGGATTTGGCCGGCCACAACATCGAATTCCACATTTTTGGCGACGGGGCCGAGAAAGCGGCGATCGAGACCTACATCCAGAACCATCCGGAGAAGAATATTGTTTTTCACGGCATGCTTGACCGAAGTGAATTGCTCCAAAGACTGGCTTCGTTTGACGTGGCGCTGGTTCCGCTCAAAACGCGGATTTTCGGTTCGGTGCCGTCGAAGATTTTCGAATACGGCGCGCTCGGGATTCCGAGTTTGTATTTCGGGGGCGGCGAAGGCGAGACGATTGTCGCCGAAAATAATTTGGGTTGGATTGCGAAAGTCGGCGATTTTGAAAGCCTGAATCTGGTTTTGGGTGAAATTTCGAACACGCAAAAATCCAAGATCCAAGCCATGCGCAAAGACGTTTTCGAGCGCGCACAGACGCATTTCAACCTCGACCGTCAAATCCAGAAACTGATTGCCGAAGGCGTGTTCTAATAGGCTTTTTCTTCGCCCTTGAAGATGTTGATGACGGTTTGGACGATGATTTTGAGATCGAGGATCAACGACCAGTTCTCGATGTAAAACACGTCGTATTTGATGCGGTTGATCATGTCCTCATCGGTTTCGATCTCGCCGCGAAAACCACGCACCTGCGCCAATCCGGTGATGCCGGGTTTGACGTAATGGCGCACCATGTATTTCTTGATCTTGCTGCCGTAAGCCTTGTTCTGTGACCAAAGGTGTGGTCTTGGGCCCACGACCGACATCTCGCCGACCAATACGTTGAGGAACTGCGGCAATTCATCGATGCTGGTCTTGCGCATGAATTTTCCAATCTTGGTCACGCGCGGATCGTTCTTGGAGGCTTCTTTCTCGGTGGTCTTGTTGACCTTCATCGATCGGAATTTGTAACAGAAGAATTCGCGTTCATCGAGCCCCGGTCTTCCCTGACGGAAGAAAATCGGGCCCGGCGATTCGAGCTTGATCAATACGGCCAGGATCGGGACGAGCCACGAAAGCAGGAAAAGCATCACAAACAACGAGAAAAAGATGTCGAAAACCCGCTTGACGACCTTGATGATCGGCTGGTGCAATTGGGTGCGCTGCAGCGAAAGTACCGGAAACAATTCGTAGTAATCGATCTTGAGGTTTTTGGAGAAAATCTCCTTGGCATCGGGGATGAACTTGATCGTGACTTTGTTGTCGTCCGAGAATTCGACAAGGTCCTTGACCTGTTCGTTCGAAATCTCATTGAGCGAGCAATAGATCTCATCGATGTTCTTGTCGAGCACAAACTGTTTGAGCGTATCGATCTTGCCGATGATGTTGGCGTTGGTTTTCTTGTCGGAGAAAAAGCCGAAGAAGCGGTAGCCGTAATCGTTGCGCGTCTCGAAAACCTCCTTGAGGCGGATCGCCTCGGGCGTGTATCCGATGATGACGGCATTGCGGAAATTGCTTCCGGTGATGATGCGGTATTTTTTGAGGTAATAAAAAAGCAGGTACTTGAAAATCGTGATCAGCGCAAAACTCGCGGTCATGAACCACGCAATGGCCGTCCCGCTGAAGATGACCGCCTTGGAGAACGGGAAAAACGCAATGATCACGAGCAGGAACAATACGCCCTGTTGCAGAATCTTCGAGGCGATTTCTACCGGCGTCGTGAACCGGTACACTTCATAAAATCGGATGAACAAAGCCACCAATCCCCACAAAAGCGTTTGATAGGACAGGTAATACACAAAGTTAAGGTTCAATTCCCTCAGGAAATATAAACTCAACAGCGTAATTACCAAAAGATCGAATGCAACGCTTATAGGCCTGATGTACTTTGAATATCTTCCTTTATGCTGTGAAACCATGCTAGTGGATGTATCCCGTAAAGTCTTTGTGTTCTTCTTTCAAGAGTTCTTCAGTCGACAACGATTTGAAATAGTCATAGGTGATTTTCATCCCTTCGGCACGCGAAACCTTGGCTTCCCATCCGAGGATGGCTTTGGCTTTGGTCGTATCGGGTTGTCTCTGCAACGGATCGTTCATCGGCAGCGGATGGTAGACCACTTTCTGGTTGGTTCCCGTGAGCTTGATGATTTCCTCGGCAAAATCCTTGATCGTGATTTCGTCTGGGTTGCCGATGTTGACCGGATACACATAGTCCGAATGCAGCAAACGGAAAATGCCTTCGACCTGGTCGTCCACGTAGCAGAACGAACGCGTCTGCGAACCGTCGCCAAAAATCGTCAAATCTTCACCGCGCAACGCCTGTCCGATAAAAGCCGGAATGACACGACCGTCGTTGAGTCGCATTCTCGGACCATAAGTGTTGAAAATCCTAACGATTCTCGTTTCTACACCGTGGAATGTATGGTAGGCCATCGTGATCGACTCCTGGAAACGCTTGGCTTCGTCGTATACGCCGCGCGGTCCGATCGTGTTCACGTTGCCGTAGTAATCCTCGGTTTGCGGATGCACGAGCGGATCACCGTAAATCTCCGAAGTCGAGGCAATCAAGATTCTGGCTTTCTTGACGCGCGCCAAACCGAGCAGGTTGTGCGTGCCGAGCGAGCCGACTTTGAGCGTCTGGATCGGAATCTTGAGGTAATCGATCGGGCTGGCCGGTGAGGCAAAGTGCAGGATGTAATCGAGTTCGCCCGGAACATGGACATACTTGGTGACATCGTGGTGGTAGAATTCGAAGTGCTTGTTTTTGAAAAGGTGCTGGATGTTTTTTAAATCCCCTGTGATGAGATTGTCCATCCCGATCACATGATAACCTTCTGCTATAAACCGGTCGCACAAGTGTGAGCCCAAAAAGCCCGCCGCGCCGGTGATGAGTATTCTCTTCATAGTTTTATTTTATTCTTTTTCAGCGGCCGTAAACCGTATGCCCGAATTGAAAAGGCAGTACATTACGGTGAAAAAAATGATGCCCCGCTGTCTTGATAAAAAAGATTCCGTCAAAAATAAACTTATCATTAGAATTGCGAAAGAAATATGGATAAAATCTTTTGTTTGAAGCGCATTTTTAAGATTAATGCCAAGCATGACCACCAAAAGTAATAATCCGAAAATGCCGAGTTCGGCAAAAACCTGTACGTATTGGTTGTGGAAGTTTTTGTTCTGGTAGCCGTCGTGCGTCTCATTTCCTGAAAACACGCGGTGTTGCCGGCCTTTTTCCTTGATTTTTTCGTCGACCGCATTGAGCCCATAACCGGTAAAGAAAATGGAATCTTCCGAGAGCAATTCCTTAAAAATCCTGATTTGGTACACGCGGAAAGCCGCCCCGGGAAAATAATCATTGTCGGAGAAGGTTTCCTGGTTCCAGGCTTCCCAGATCGTCACGTTGTAGACTTTGTTGAAATTGTTACCAACCTCGGTGTTGACGGTGTCCTGTCTCGTATTCGAGTTGAATTCGATCAGGAAACGGTCCTTGATTTTACCCATAAAGGCCGCTGAGGCGAGTAAAGTGACCAAAATGCCCCACAACAGCAGTTGCCTGTTCTTGGATCGGAACAACCGAAACGAATAAATTCCGGCGAGCAGCAAAAATACAAGCAGGATATTCTTGGAAGAAAGCTGCACGAGGAAAACCACGAGCAATACCACCGCCATTTTGTCGAAATTGGATTTCGAGCCACGCGTCAGAAAATAGAAGATGCTGACCGTTATATAGACCGAAACATGGATGGCATTGACGTCCTCGGTCACGAGTTCATGGTAGAAAAAAACCGAGCTGTCCTGTCCGGCAACGAAACGAACCAGTGCCTTGATCAGCCAAAATAGCGTAAATCCTACCATTCCGTAGCTGAAATAGCGCAGGATCTTTTGCTTCTGCAAGCAATCGAGCGCGGGGAAAATCATGAAGCACAGCGGAACCAACAGCAATGGGATTCCTTTCTGCAATGCCTTGACCGAGACGCGGAAATCGACGCTCCAAAGCAGTGAAACCATCATCAGCACAAACAAGCCGATGGGCAGCAACAATCGGGTTTCCAGGTGTACGTTTCTTTTCTTGGCCGTAATCAGGGTGGTACCGACGAGCAAAATAACCGAGATGCTGTTGCACACATACGGCAACGGAATCGTCAATAAACTCAAGGCAATTAAAAGAAGGGTCGGGTGTTCTTTACTTTCCTGTCTGAGATTGAGCAAAACAGTCTTCAAATAATTTGAGGTATGCTCCATTTATTTTTTCCCAGTTAAAATCATTTTCGATGGCCGTGTAATTGTTTTCGACCAGGCGCAAGTTATCACTTTTTTTGATAGTGCCGAGCAAATTTTTAACCTCTTTCGGATTGGCAAAATAAAATGCATTGTCTTTGAGCACGCCGCGGTTGAAGTCGTTGTTGTGGGCCGCGATAAGCGCCTGGGAAGCCATGGCCTCGAGCAGCGACGGATTGGTTCCGCCCACCGAATGTCCGTGGAAATACAGATTCGAGAAATAACGCAGGTTGTCCAGGTGCAGCAAATTGTAAATCCCGCCCATGAATCGGATGTTGGCGTGGCCGGCATATTTGTCTTTGAGGTAGGCGCCGTATTTTGTATTGTGGTTGCCCACGACCAGGATCGGGGTCTTTTCTTGTTGCAGTGTCACGCCTTCGAGCACCATGTCGAGGTTGTTCTCGGGTTCGAAACGCGCCATGATCATGTTGTAACGGCCTTTTTCCACATTGTACTGTGCGATTATCGATTCGTCCGGTTGGTTGAACGGATGCGCTCCATAGGCGATATAAGTCGATTCCTTGCCGTACTGTTTCTTGAGGAACGACTGGATCCCGAGTGAATCGGCGACCAGGTAATCGCTGCTCACGGCCGCCAAGCGTTCGGCGAACTTGAGGAACTGGCGCACCGGGCGGTTGTATTTCGAGCGTTTCCACTCGAGCCCGTCCATATTGGTGATCACGATCGGTTTTTTGGGCAAAAGGAAAAACCAGACCGAGTTGCTCGTGTAACCGAGCTGCAGCAGGATGTCGAAGTCGCGTTTGCGCGAATCGAGGATGCAGTTGTAGTCGTAAATGAATTGCCCAAAAGTGCCCATCTTGTGTTCCGGGTCGTTCTGGTGGATGATGTTCACACCGTTCCAGGTCTTTTCCTGGTGCGGATGGTTGTGCGAATTATAGACATACACCTCATGGCCTTTCTCGACAAGATAGACCGAAAAGAACTCGGCAAACTGTTCGAAACCGCCATAATGGTTGGGCACGCCTCGGGTTCCTATAATTCCTATTTTCATTGAAGCAACTTTTTTCGGGGGCAAAAATAGGGATTTTTTGCAATTATCAACCGATGTTCGGCCAAGACCCTAAATATTCCTCCATCCGGATAATAAAATCCATCGCCAATCGTTATCACAGGTGGTATCGATAATATTTTACGCGCCATACTGTTAAATGATAATGCCGCCATTGCTTATTTAGATTTATTCTTACTTTTGCACTAATCTTAAAGAAAAACAAGATGATCAACTTCGACTTTTTAGAAAATAACCTGGACGATTTACGCATAAAATACCTCACTGCGCAACCGTTTCCACATTTGGTGATCGACAACTTTTGCGATGTCGAAAAACTCACGCGCGCTTACGAGAGCATCCCGGAACTCAACAACAAAAGCCGCGATTATGCGTTTGCCAACAACAAATTCGAAAAGTCGAACTACAAGGAAATCTGCCCGGAACTCAACGAGTTCTACAACGATTTGTCCTCGGAGCGTTTCAACAAAATCCTGAGTTTTATCACGGCCAAGAAAACCTTTGTCGACCCGAAAAATTTCGGCGGCGGATTGCACCAGGGCAAGAAGAACAGTTTCCTGGACATGCACCTGGATTTCAACTACCATCCGTTGCACAAGAACTGGTACCGCGAACTCAATCTGCTGTTGTACCTCAACAAGGATTGGAAACCGGAATACAAAGGCGGGCTCAAAATCAAGGATTTGCGCACCAATGAGGAAACCGAAATCGACGTGCCGTTCAACCGCATGATCGTCCAACAATGCGCGCCGTATTCGTTGCACGGCTACGACATGACCAATTTTCCCGAAGGCCGTTACCGTACTTCGATCGCGACCTATGCCTACCAAGTACACGAACGATTGATCGAAACCCCAAGGACGACCGACTGGTTCCCGAAGGAAGACGCGTCATTCCTCAAGAAACAATTGGCCAAAAACTACAATTTCCTGGTACAGACCAAGAACAAGTTTTTCGGAAGCGCGACGGCCAAAAACCAATAATTATTCGAATTTTTTAAGTTCCCGATTAAAGATGTCAGCGGCGATTCGCCAGTTGTACTTTTCGGCTACGGTGTTTTTGATGGTTTCGAGCTCAGCCTGATTGGGTTCGGATGTGGCAATTCGCAATAGTTTCTCACTGAATTCCTTCGGATCAAACGGATTGAATAGATTGTCTCCAAAGAATTGGAAATCGGACATCGCAGTCTGGTTAGAACACAGCACCGGTATTTTCACGGCAGCGGCTTCCAATGGTGGAATCCCAAAACCTTCGGCTATCGAAGGATAAATGAATGCTTGGGCGCCGCGAAGCAATTTGACGATTTCTGGAAACGCCACGTTGCTGATGAGCAGAATTTTCTTTTTAATATCGGCGTCTAGCGGATTGTAAATGGCATCGAACTTTTCATCCTCGAATGTCTTGTGTCCAACCAGCACCAATTGTTGGTTTTCATACAACTTAAGGTCGATGAAATACTGCAGCAGCAAATGCTGGTTTTTTCTGGGTTCGCGCCGGCTGATGTAAATCAGATAATTGTCCAGTCCATAGTCCTTTTTGACTGCTGCCTGAACAGATTCCTTGTCGTAATCTTCAAAGAAAAGCGAATCGACCCCATTGGGCATCACCACTGGGTTCGAAATGCGCATGTGCCGTTGTATCTGTCTTCTCGAATAATCGGAAACCGTAAACACGATTTCAGACATGTGTGCGCTGATCCAGTATGTAAGTGAACTTTCATAGCGTTCCCCTACCGGAAAAGTCTGCGGAAAATCTTCAAACAGCACATCATGTGTCGTAACGATGTATTTGCACAGTTTAAGGGGCGGCACACGGTATTGGAAATGCGCAAAATCAATGCGGTGCTTCCTGATCATTCGCGGCATTTCAATGAGCAATCTTTTGATGCTGCTGTACGATTTGAATTTCAAATAGGTCACATTGGGTCTGTCGCCGAATTCTTCCCTGAGGATTTCGGTATTGACTGAGGCGAAGAAAAAGTGACGGGTTTCATCGGCAATCAATTCATTATACAAACCTTTGATGTATGTTCGCGTGCCCTGAAAACCTTCGTCAAAAACATGACAATCTACAAAAATTCGGGTGGGGCCTTTAGGATTCTTCATTCTTGGGCAATAAGGATTGTTTGACGAGCAGTTCCTTGTAGCAAAGGATCAGCCCGATGATGAGTGATTTGTTGTCGATCTTGAGGTACAGTCCCAGCAACACCCAGTTGGCCAGGAAAAGGAAAATACCCGTCCCGGACAGGAACAAGTTGATGTTCTTGATCAGCGGCGTGTCGGTCTTGCGTTGGCGTTGGCGCGTGAGCAGGATCATGAACACCACGCTAAAGAAAATACCAACCACCCCCGATTTGAGGTAAACGGTCATGTAACCGTTGTGCAGCGTCGGGACGTAACGGATGAATTCGCCGTCGTTGGTCCACATTTCGCGGCCCACATCGATGGTCGCACCCATGCCCTTTCCAAACAAAATGGTGGTCCAGCCGCCCGAAGACACCTGCTTGAGCGTGATGATGGTTTCGTAGGACCGGTAGTTGTCGTTGAAATCTTCCCAATCGTCCTCATCTACCTTGCTTTTGAACGCCTCGATCGGTGCGTTCTTGACCTTGTACAGGAAGCCTTCCAAACCGCGTCCATTTCGCGTAAGGGTCATGTTGTAGATGATCGCATAACCGATCAATGTTCCCGCAATGACCAAACTCATGACAATCACCGCACGCGTGGTAATCTTGAAATAACCTTTCATCGCCAGGTACAAGATGATGAGCTGCAGGAAATTGGTCCGCGAAACGTAAAGCGCCGACGAGACAGCAATGATGAGGATGAACAGCCAACGTTTTTCGGCCGAAATCTTGATCTCGAGTTCCTTGCTGAAAATCAGCACGAGCAATGCATAAATTTCGAAATCGCTAAAGTAACCCGTAAAGTGGCGCAGCTCGTGGATGTTGACGATATGGTGCAGCAACGCATTGTAGAAAATCAGGATCATGTGGATCACCGCAATACCGAGTCCGGTGTAGGCGATGGTTTCAAACGGCTTGATGCGCAGGTTGCGGCACAATTGGTAACCGACGACCAATCCCAGAATCGGTTTGAGCAGATAGGAAATGTCGCGGAAAAAATTGTACAGTTTGTATTCGCGGAAAAAAGAAACCGTCAGCGCAATCCCAAATATCGCCACAAAACACAACAGGTAATGCACCAAAGTCAGCGAATATTTCCGGCGGAGCGAAATGAGCAACGAGAACGACCAGATGGCAAACGTCAGTTCGTAAATGTTCAAATACGTCACGCCGACGCAAATGGCAAAAAGGATTTGGTAAAATAAATTGTTATTAGCTGCTTTAGACTCCATTCAATTAATTTAATGCCTGCCTTAGGTTTTTCCCGAGGATAAAGACATACAAAACTATCACAATAAATTCAATAAAAATAATAGAGAAGAACGAACCTTCGAGTTGGTACCATTGCGTAAGGGCGAGGAGCAAAATGAGGTTGGCGATCGTAGCCACGATGGTGATCGTGATGTAGATCCTGTTCTTTTCAAAGGCAAACATGAGCTGGCGCAACGGCATCGAAACCGCAATGAGCATCGGGATCGCGAGCGCCATCCTGAAATAATACACCACCGATTCCATCTGCGTGGCATCGATCTTAAAATAGGTAAAAATGAGTTCGGCCTTCCAAAAAAACACGGCCACAATGCCCAAAAGCATCAGGAAATTGAGCCCGTTGTATTGTTTCCAGACCGCCATGCCGCGTTTGAGGTTCTTGTCGAGCTCGTAACAAATGTTCGCATAGACGAAATAGAAAAAGATGTTTTGGTACGACTTGAAAATCGACACGATCTGGTCGATCACGCGGAATTGTCCCGCCATGAAATCGCCCCCGATGTAACTCACGATCATGATCGGGAAAAACTGGTAAATCGACAGGAAAAACTGCGAAACGCTGAACGAAAACTCCTCGCGCAGGATTTGGTAGGCCGGTGCCAATGAAAATCCGCCGAGCGACACGCCATAGGTTTTAACAAGGTAGAAAAAACCGATGCTGTTGGCCAGGATCATCCCCAGGCCGAAAAACAAATTGGCCAAAACATAATCTTCCTTACGGTTGATCAGCACAAAAACGGCGCACACGTAAATGACTTTCGAAAAGGATGTTGATCAGCGAAATCCACTTGAAATTTTCGGTGCCCTGAAAGAACCAGGCCGGGTTGATGAACTGCCCGAGCACCATGAACAGGCTCAGGAAAAACAGTTCCTTGTCGCGCGCGAAAAACGGTACGATGAAGAAAACCAGTGTCATCACGCCCAACACCGCCAACAGCAGCAAAAATTTCGACAAATAGATTGCCTTGAACCGCCCGGCAAGGTATTCGTGGTTATCGCGGTTGATCGAGATGTCCTTGACGCCCTTGATGTAGGAACCGTAGTCGACAATGCCGTTGAGGATCAGCGCCATCGAAAAACCGACACCGATTTTCCCCAGCCCTTCCTCGCCGCAAATGTGGATCAGGTAAGGCATCACGATCAGCGGGCTCAACAAATTGATGGCCTGTCCGAAACCGTAAACCATAAGGTCCTTGATTTTTTTCTTGCCCAATATGCCGCCGCCCAATTTCATGCGTCAAGGGCTAAGCCTGCTGTTTTTTGAGGTAGAAGCTGTTCATGTCGTCGACCGATTTCGACTTCAGGAAAGGCGTGAAAAAGAAATAACCCAAATACAGCAAATGCTTGGCGTACTTGAATTGGAAGAATGCCGAGGCCAGAATGCCGAGTTTCTTTTTGGTCAGGATGTGCACATTCATCGCATTGTAGTAGTGCATGCCGTATTTCTGGGCCAGGAATTCGAATGATTTCTTGGAATGGAAAGCGATGTGCTGCCCGTGCTCTGGGGCGATGTACCACCAATCCTTGCGCATGGGCTTGTCGGGCGAAATATCGGTCGTCAGTACGATGGTATCGGTGAGTTTGAGGATTTTCTCGACCTCGTCTACCGGATACTCGAAATGCTCAAAGCTTTCGAAAAGTGGTCACCATTTCGTAACGCTCGTCGAGCTTGCCGTCGAAACCGCGGGCGATCACATTTTTGGTGTACGGATCATCCCAGTAAAAATCAAATCCGATGTCGCGCATCGTACGCGTGAACACCCCATATCCGCCGGCATAATCGAGAAATTTCCCCTTGGAGTTGAAGAACAGGCAAATCAGCGAGGTCGTGATCTTGGACATCCTTTCGCAACGCAGCATCACGCCCGTATCGGAAAGGTTCATCGAACTGACATAGGCTTCATCGAGCCAATAGGGTTTTTCGGTTTGTCCGAAATCACAGTTTGGGCATTGGTAATAATCTACCGCGTATTTGTACAATACCTGTGTATTGAAAATCTTTGTGGTTTCACTTCCGCAAATCTTACACTCCATGCGATTGTTTTGGTGGGGTTAATAACAACGTGCGCAAATATAACATTTAAACCCGTTTATTATTGTACGCGGCAGGAAAATAAGGGTTTCGAATGTGTTAATTTTCGGTGGCCGTGAGCTTCAAAATCTGTTCGTGCAGCGGTCCGTCGACGGCCTTGGGATAAAGCGAAGGCGATTGCTTGACCCCTTTTTTTACAATTCCGCGCACCATGCCCGTAGTGGCATTGATCTCGGTTTTGTTGAAATCGGGGCGGAAGTACGAAAAAATCAAGGTTCCCGGAAATTCGACTGCTTTCCCATGATAGGACATCCAAATTTTCTGGAGGTAGATTTCGCGTTGGTCGGGGTTTTGTCCCAGATCGATGCGAAGTTCGGTAGGAACCACTTTTTGAGGGAGTTTGAAAACCACTTTTTGCGGTTTCGGACTGCCCTTGATTTTGGCCCAAACGGGCTTGATGCTCGAAAAATCGATGCTGCCATCGGTGGTGTAATACAAGGCGAAAGTGTCGTCCTGCGCAGCCTGGACTTCTACTGTGACCTTAAAAACAGGCGATTGGTCGGCAATGGTATGCGATTGCACACCGGTCCTGTCGTTTCCGTCGCAAGCGGAAACCACAAAAACCAACCATAAAAACCAAAGCGCCTTTTTCATACAGATCCAAATGAAGTCCCTCAAAGATAAACGTTTTTTGACTGCTTCGCTACATTCCATAAAAAAAGCCACAGACCTAAAGGAATATGGCTTCGTATGGTTTTGAAAAAATTATCTCGTGATTTGTTCGATAGCCTTGATCGAGGCTTCCAACGGATACATCGACGGCCCAGAGAACGGATTGCCATTCGGGTCTTTGGCCTTGAGGGTTTGCGTTTGAGGGTCCACTTGGGTATTGGTCTCGTTCGGTCTGAAATAATTGAAGAAATCAGCTCCGGTTATCGTTACGTTTTTCCCGTAATAGCTCAATTCCAAACCATTGACTTTGATGTCGCCCTGGTCTTTGTTCAAACCAAAATCAATTCTGATTTGTGAGGGCAATTTGTCTTTCGGCACATCGAAATTGAGTTTTTGGCTGTTCTCGCTTCCTTTGAATTCTACCCAAATAGAATTTTCTTCGGTGAAATTTCCGTCTTCGCTGTAGAACAGGTGGAATGAATCATCTTTTTTGGCAACCACATCCAGGGTAGCTCTGAAAAATTCATTTCCAGCGGGCTGTTCTTGTTGGGGTTGTGCCTGTCCGTCTTCGCTTTTTTTGTCGTCCTTACAACCAACGAATGCTAAAACAGTTAAGATAATTAGGATTTTTTTCATGGTACTACACTTTAAATTTTTTGACAAAAATAATCTTTTTATAGAATTAACGGTATAAAACTTTTTTTCTTGGTTTTTTAAGTCTTGCGACGAAGTTGCCCTAGTAATTTTCCAATTATTGGCGTGTTTGAACAGTTTATTTTTTATTGAAATCCCCCCTTGAAAAATATTTCTCTACAAAGCAATAGACCAAAATAAAGAAATAACGGCTTCCCATTTCCTTGATCTTGAGCTTGGAAACACCATACTTTCGGTTGGTCCACGAATTGGGCACCACCGTATAGCTGTATCCGCGGATGATGGCCTTGAGCGGCAACTCGATCGTCAGGTTAAAATGGGGCGACAAAATAGGCTTTACCCCGTCGATGACCTCGCGCTTGTACAATTTGAATGCGTTGGTCGTATCGTTGTACTTGATGCGCATCGTCTGCTTGATGATGAAATTGGCGATGCGGTTGATGATTTTCTTGACAAACGGATAATCGATTACCTTACCGCCTTTGATAAAGCGGCTTCCGAAAACGCAATCGTAATTCCCTTCCACCATTGTCGTGTAATAGCGGATCAAGTCATAGGGCGAATCCGATAAATCGGCCATCATGACCGCCACGCAATCGCCCGAGAAACGTTCGAGTCCGTAGCGTACGGCGTAGCCAAAACCGTTCGGGCCGAGGTTGGTTTCGTATTTGACCGCCGGGTACTTGGCCGCGAGTTGCTCCAAAACCTGCAGGGTGCCGTCCTTTGAATTGTCGTTGACGATAAAAATCTCATGGTCGATGCTGACCTTGGAAAACGCTTCCTCGATCTGGTCGATGGTCTCCACAATCGATTCTTCCTCGTTATAGGCCGGGATTACAATGCTGAGTTTCATTAGTGCTTGTTAATGGTCGCCGAATATATTTGGCTCAAAATATCGTTGATGTTGTATTTCCAGGTCCAATCCGGATAGTGCGACTGGAATTTCGACACGTCACTGATCCACCAGATGTGATCGCCGATGCGGTTGGCTTCGGTGTATTCGTAATTCATCGGTTTGCCTGTGATCTGCTGGCACATTTCGATCGCCTCGGCCATCGAGCAGTTCGAGAAACGGCCGCCGCCTGCATTGTAGACTTCACCCTGACGCGGATTCTGGTAAAAATGCCAGAACATGTTGACCAAATCCCAACTGTGGATGTTGTCGCGCACCTGTTTGCCGTGGTAACCAAAAACAGTGTACTTGTCGCCCGTGATCGCGCATTTCATCAAATAAGACAGGAAGCCGTGCAGCTTGGTCCCCGAATGGTTCGGGCCGGTCAGGCAACCCCCGCGGAAAATCCCAGTGTTCATGCCGAAATATTTGCCGTACTCCTGTACCAGGACATCGGCCGCCACCTTAGAAGCGCCAAAGAGCGAGTGCTTGGTCTGGTCGATGCTCATGAGTTCGTCGATGCCGTTCTTGTAGTACGGATGCGATTCGTCGATTTCCCAACGTTTGTCGAGTTCGATCAGCGGCAAATAATTGGGCGTATCGCCGTATACCTTATTGGTCGAGGTGAAAATGAAAACCGCCTGCGGACAGTGCTTGCGCGTGGCTTCCAGCATGTTGAGCGTCCCGTTGGCGTTGACCGTAAAATCGGTAAACGGTGCCGAAGCCGCCCAGTCGTGGCTCGGTTGCGCCGCCGTGTGGACGATGAGTTTGATGTCGTTTCCGTACATCGCAAAGATGCTGTCGATTTCCTGTTCGTTGCGGATATCGGCATGGTGGTGTTCGAAGTTCGGGATGGTTTCGACCAATTTCTTGGTGTTCCATTCGGTCGAGGCATCGGCCCCAAAAAAAGCCTGGCGCATGTTGTTGTCGATCCCGACAACCTTGTCGAATTTATCTGCAAAAAATGTTACTGATTCACTGCCAATCAATCCTGAGGATCCTGTGATGATACAAATTTTCATTAATATGTTTTTTTAATCTTCTTGTCCGTAATTTCTTTTTTAAATAGCTTGTCGTTAACAATCGACAGTTTAATCGTATATTCCTGTCCGTCGAGCAACGACTTCGGAATCCTGCAACTGAACCCGCCATAATCGAGGTTGTTTTTCTTGAAGTACGGATTCATGTCGTATCGTTTGACGGGAATGGTTTCAAAAGTCATGGTGTTCTTGGTCGCGCCGTTTTCGAGTTCGAGGTAAATCTTTTGGCCAGCAGTCGGTTCGCCGTCCAAAAAGCCTTTCCCTGTAATGATAAAGCTGTCCTTGAGTTCGTAGATTTGCTCGACCCCTTGGGTAAACCACTTGTCGGTGTTGTTGGCTTGGTTGAGCGCGGCTGCCTGTTTCGACACGGGGAAATAGTGATCGATTTCTTCTTTGGGAAGTTCGTAGGTCTGGTAATTCTTCGATTCTTCCAATATGACCTTGTAGGCGTCCTGTTCAAAGCCGTTGAGCAATTTGTGGTTGCCCGACTGGTAATTGATGGCGCCGATGTAATTCAAACTTTGTCTGTAATCGAGGTATTCCAATTGTGCGTAGCTCACGTTGACAAAATAAAACAGCGAAATTACACCAATCAGGCCATACTGCAAACTGTTTTTGATGCGGGCGTGTTCTACCGCATAACAATAGCAGCAGATGATGATGATGGCGCTGTACAAACGGTAGCGCGAAGCAATCGCCGTTTCGATCCCGAACGGTGTACGCGTGATGCTGGTCAAACCGGCGGCAATCAGCATAAACGTCAAGGTCGCAAAAACAAACAAGTTCTGTTTGTAGTATTGTTTCCAGACCAGATAGCCGTAAAACACGAGCACAAGCACACCCAACATGGCCGAAAGCACCACCGAATCGTTGATGTCGTTGGTGAAAATGAGGTAGAAACTCGAAATATTTCCCACAAAACAAAAGAAAAACAAAACGGCCTTGACTTTAAATGCCACGAGCGTCTCAAAAATATCGGGCGTTTGCGGCGGTTTCTGGTAACCCATGAAATAAAGCGCCAAGGTCACCACAGCCAGGGCCACAAAAACCAGGGCCATTTTTTTCTGCTTCTTGTACAGGAAAACAAGCGGCAGCAAAACGGTCAGGAACATCCCCGATCCTACGGTAAGCACCGACAATACATAAAACAGCAGGCTCCAATATTGCGATTTGCCTTCCTTGGTGGCAAAATAAATGCTCGCGACGATGAACAGCAGTCCGGTGTTGTTGGAAAGCGTCGCCATCGGGAAAGTAATGTTTTCGTGGAACGAAAAGTTGAAAATCAGTACGGCAATCGGAATCAGGTAAACGAATCCTTTGCGCCAAACGGGCAGCGACAACAATACAAAAAATACCAGGTAGCTCAAATTCCCGATCAACGCCAGGAAATTGAAATTGACCGTTCCGTAAATCTTGTAGCTGACCAAGGTCCAGAGGCGGTCATAAAAAATGCGGTGCTCGTTGTGCTGGGCCAGCATGAGCTTGATCTTTTCCGCAAATGATTCGGCGCCCTTGAACTTGTTGATGAATTCCAATATCGCCTTGTAGTCGTCGTTGACCGGGATATTGGCCGTGTAAGTAAAGAATTGGAAATAAAAATACGAAATCAGGGCAAGTATGACCGCAATTGAAACACAGTCAAGAAGCGAAACCTTCGAAATATTTACTTTCATAGTGTTGGTTTGGGTATTCATCTCCCGATTTTTTGTTCACCACCGGGCCTTTTTTGAATCGCGTGTAAAGCTATTGCATTTTTATGACTTTTTCGATTTTTGTTTACCGTGTCTTTTATTTTAACATTTTGCCGCAACTACTGCCGGATCCGGTAAACTTTCACCTTGATTTTATCGCAGAACCTATTGGCCTGCACGGGCTTAAAGGCATAATAATCCACTTTCCTGTTGCCTTCGGACTGGCCCAAAAATAAAGCCGCTTCGGTTGTGTCGTTGACAAACGAATCCGAAAAAACCCCAGCCTGCAGCAAAGGCAAGGACGTGCGGTACCCTCTTGCCGGTTCGTCCCGGACTTTTATTTCGAGTTGCAGTTCGGGCGCGTGGTCGGCCGCCGAAACCAATAGTCCCGCCAGCGAATGCGACAGCCCGATTTCGTAGTATCGGTCTTTCTCCGGCACGAGCCGCCCAGAAAGATTCATTTCATAAACCCCCGATGGTTCGAGATACAACGGCTTGAAATCCTTTTTCTTGTGCAGCAGTAAAAATTTCCGCCCGTCGAATTCGAAAGCGGTTTCCAGCAGATAATTCCTGGAAAGTGCCAGGTTGACCTTGGCCTCATCGAACAGCGCATAGCGGTTGTCGGTCGAGAGGTATTCGTAGAGCACATATTCTGGCGCCTTGGGGCCGTTGTAATGGTCAAAATTGCGTTGCTCGAGGTAAGGCGTGTAGGCCGTATAGGATTGGCAGATGGGCCTTGGCAGATAGTGAAGCCCGTTGTCGAACAGCAGCCGGATGTCCCACGGATAAACGTCGATGGTTTTGGTGCCGATGGTTTGGATGATGTGTGGCGGCAATTTCAAGTTTGCCTCATTGGTCCGAAAGCCCGAATCCGGTTGATGGGCCACGAGTTGGCTCCAATACTGGCTTTTGTCCAACTTCTGGGCAAAACCCAGCGGATATTTCATTTCAAAAAGGATGACCTGGAACGGAATCCACAAGGCGGCGGCCAACAACGGCAACGTCCAGTAGCTTTTCCCGGAATGCAAATCGGCAAAACACAAAACCAGCAGCGGCGTGAAGTAAAAAAAATCGACCAGGTGTCCCGCATCGGCCCTGACGAAAGCCTGTTTGTACAATACAAACAACGGAATCAAAAACAGCAATGCCAGCACGGGAATTTTGGCCAAGGGTTGCCTTTTCGTCCCCAAACAAAATCCGAGGACGGCAACAAGCAGCAGCGCCATCGCTCCGGCATAATACGATAAACGCGGCAAAATAGTATCAAAGTACATGATGGCATTGTAGCCCGATACGAGTTCGATCCCGCTTGTGATGTAAGGAACCAGCGCCACGTTCAGGAGTCGGGCGCCAACGGCAATCAACACCAACGGCAAAGCCGCATAGGCCAAGGCCAACCGCCCATTTATTTGACGCGAGACCACATTGTAAAGCAAACCCATAAAATACAGTACGAACACCAAAAGTCCCGTATTGAACTTGATGAAAAAAACCAGGCTGATCAGCCCGATCTGGAACCAATAATACTGTGGCAACGGACGGTCAAGACTCCTGCAGATCCAAAACACCAGAAAAAACAAATACACCATCGATTGCGGGGCGCCCACCCAAAAAGGAATGATGATCGCCGTTGTCCCAATAACCAATGCCGTCTGGAGCTTATTTTGGCTGTCCCGAAAAGAACCGTATACCAACCAAAAATAATTGAGCGCCGTAAACAGGTCGAGCGCCACGAACCAAAACCTTCCCTGCCCCCAGCCAATGCGGGTGCAATAATTCCCGAGCGGTCCGTAAGTAAAGATGAAATCCCGCCCCCATTCGAGTCCTTGAAGGTCGGCATAATTGAGCGCCAGCGACCAAGACAGGTCTAGGGTTTGCCAGGGATTTTTCTGGTAAACGACCGGGTCGATGACGAGTTCGAAATAGTTTGGAAAAAGCAGGTACGCCACCAAAACCGACAGGATTGTCCCCATAACGGAAGCCTTCCGGAGGTTCATTTGGCACAGTGCTGCCCACATGCTATTTGAGGATTTTTTCCAATTGGGTTTCGTTGGCCTTGATCCAATGGTAGATGTCGGTGAAAACGGTTTCCACCGAACGCTTCGGTTTCCAGCCCGTGGCGGCTTCTATGGCCGAATTGTCGGTGACGAACAGCCGAAGGTCGGCCGGCCGTGTTTCGGTTTCCGATCCGATTGAAATCTTGTGGCCCGATATTTTTTCACAAATTGCCGTCATTTCCTGCAACGATGCGCTGTTTGCGAGTCCGCCGCCGGCATTGAATATCTTTCCGGTGAATTTTTCGATCTGGTGGATCTGCAGGTCGATCAATTCGACCAGGTCGTCCACATGCAAAATGTCGCGCACCTGTTTGCCCGTCCCGCCATAACCGATGTACTTGAGCGATTGGTTCCAATAGTGTTTGGCCATCCACAAGGTCACGACGCCCTGATCGGTTTTGCCCATCTGTCTTGGACCTGCAATCACGCCAAAACGGGTGACGGCCGCCTGCAAACCATAAAATTCGGCATATTCCTGGATGAACAATTCCGACGACAATTTGGTCGTACCGTAAAACGAACGCGCGCCATCCAGACGCAAATCTTCGGAAATCCCTTTTTTGGAAATCCCCGCCACCGATTGGTTGTCGGTGAAATTAAAACGCGTGGCTTCCTCGGTAAATGCCGCCTTTTCGATGGTTTCGATCGGGTAGACACGGCTCGTGGAAAGGAAAATCAATTTGGCCTTGTGCTTGAGACAGGCGTTGAAGCAATTGATCGACCCGTAGAGGTTGTTGTTGATCACATAAGTCGGGTCCGAATCGAGTCCGGCCATCACCGACGGTTCAGCCGACGCCTCGACGAGTACATCGAATTCGCCAATGCTCGCCATGTCCTCCTGGTTTCGGATGTCGCCGTGGATGAACGGAATTCCTTTTTGCTGGAAATCGGCGAGGTTGAGTTCCGATCCGCGTCTTTTCAAGTTATCGAAAGCCGTGATCGTATAGTGCGGATATTTTTCCTTGAGTTGCAGACAAAGCGATGAGCCAACAAAACCGGCCCCTCCGGTAATAACAATTTTCAAAATAATATTTTTAAATGACGTAATGTATCGAATCGCGTGTAAAGCTATCGCATTTTTGCGGCATTACAAAAAAGAGCCCGAATCTTTCGAGCAGTTTTTGTACCCGGTGTTGCATTTAGCAGCGGTAGAGCACCGTTTGTCATTCTTTGGGCCGGTCAAAATAGAATTTTGTAACTTTATCCGTTTTTTAAAAGCGAACCAATGAGAAAAACACAACTCCTTTATGCAATGCCCTTCTTTTTTTTATCGTTTGTTGTACAAAGCCAGAACCTAGTCATCAATGAGATACTGGCCTCGAACAACAATGCCAATACAGACGAAGACGGCGATCATCAGGATTGGCTCGAACTTTTCAACGGAACACCGGAGGCCATTTCGCTCAATGGATATGGCTTGACCGACAATCCGTCGCAACCCTTCAAATGGATTTTCCCCGATTACACGATGGCTCCCGGCGAGCATCTTTTGGTCTGGTGTTCGGATAAGAACCGCACCAACCCCGCTGCGCCTTTGCACACCAACTGGAAAATCAGCAACGACGGCGAAACCATACGGCTCACCAATGCCTCGGGTGTGATGGTGGATGAATTTCCGCCCGTGGTTTTGGGATCGGATGTTTCCTATGGCCGGACGGTAAGCGGCGGCCCCGATTTTACGATTTTCCAACAGCCCACGCCGGGCGCACCCAATTCGGTCCAGTCTCCGGGCGAGACATTGTCGCCACCTGTGTTTTCCATGGCTTCGGGATTTTTCAACGAGAGTTTCAACCTGACCCTTTCGCACCCCGACCCCGAAGCAACGATTCTTTACACGCTGGACGGTTCAGAACCCGATTCCGAAAACCTTGGCGGAAAGACGTACCAATACAAGAACCAGTATCCCGAATTTCCGGGCGACCCTTTTGGCGAATTGTTGACCGCAAGCTATACGACCCAAACCTATGCTGATCCGCTTGTCATCGAAGACCGTTCGGCATTGCCCAATAAGGTCTCTGCGATTTCCACGACTTTTTTCAATCCGTATTATTTGCCTACGGCGGCCGTGAAAAAAGCCACTGTGGTCCGGGCACGTGCAGTCAGGCCGGGTTACAGCCCGAGTATGACCGTGACGCAGAATTATTTTTTTTCCAATTCCACGCATACGCTTCCGGTGGTCAGCATCAATCTCGATGAGGATTTGTTTTTCGACTACGAGAACGGCATCCATGTGGCCGGCAAAGATTTTGACGACTGGCGTACCGCCAATCCAGAAGGCTCCACGGTGGTCTCCACCAACAACTACAACCGCTCGGGCGACAGCACCGAAGCCAAGGCCAACCTGAGTTTTTTCAAGGACAGCCAAGAAGTATTGAACCAGGACGTCGGTGTCCGCATCAATGGCGGTTTTTCAAGATATTTTCCCAACAAATCGTTGCGGATTTATGCCCGTTCCGAATTCGGTGCCGGCGGACTTGAATACCCATTTTTTACACAACTGAACTACAACAGCTACAAAACCCTGGTACTGCGCAATTCGGGCAACGACGTCAACAAGACTTATTTCAGGGATGCCTTTATCCAGCGGTCGGTGGCACACATGAACTTGGCTACCCAGGGTTATGAACCGGCCGTGGTCTACCTTAACGGGGAATACTGGGGCATGCTCAATTTTTGCGAACGGTACGACAAACATTACTTCAAGCGGGTCTACGGGATAGAAACCGACCAGCTCGATTTCCTCGAATACGATGGCACTTTGATTCAGGAAGGCGACAATGCGCATTACCTGTCCATGATCAACTACCTGCAGTCGCATGATCTTTCGGAGGATGCCCATTACGACTACATCAAAACCCAGCTCGATCCCGACAATTTTACCGATTTTTTCATCACAAACATTTACGCCAGCAACCTCGACTGGCCGCACAACAATGTCGAATTCTGGCGCAAACACAATGCGGCATTCGAGTCGGAGGCGCCGTATGGTCAAGATGGCCGCTGGCGCTGGGTGCTCAAGGACACCGATTTTGGTTTTGGCAATTCCGATGCGCCAAACGCCTTCCTCCACAATACGCTGTCATTTGCCACTTCGGTCGGCGGCGACCCGATCACCAATCCGGAATGGTCCACTTTCCTGTTCCGCAAATTGCTCGAAAACAATACGTTCAAGACCAATTTCATCAACCGTTTTGCCGACATGATCAATACCACCTTCCAGCCGGACAGGCTCAATGGTATGATTACAGCGATGGCCCAGGTCATTGCGGGTGAAATCGAAGCACACGGCCAACGTTGGCAAAGCATCAATTCGTTGGCGCAATGGAATGACAATGTGGCGGTCATGACCGAATTCGCCAACCAGAGACCGCAATACCAGCGCGACCACATCCGCGAAAAATTTGGGATTGCCGAAAATGTGGCGCTGACACTCGACGTCAATGACGCAGCGGGCGGTTACATCAAAATCAATACGATTGAGATCCTGCCCACCACGCCTGGTGTTTCTCCAACCCCTTATCCGTGGACCGGGATTTACTTCAAGGATGTACGCGTGACGCTTCGGGCGATCCCGAACGACGGTTATGCCTTCAGTTATTGGAGCGGCGACGTAGAGAGTTTCGAGGCCGAAATCACGGTAACGCCACAGCAGGCCGCCACATTGGTGGCTCATTTTACTTCGACGGCTCCGATCACCGACCGGGTTCCGGTTTATTTTTGGGCACTCGATTCGAGCTTGCCCAACCTGTCATTGCTTTCCTCAATCGACGCCAGTTTTGAGCAGGGCAGCGAGGCAACATTGCAGTACACCTCCTGCCTGGACGGTTATCCTTTCGAGATCGGCCATCCGAACTGGGGCAAAGCCGCACTGACCAAAATCGACAGCCCAACCGCGGTCAATTACATTCCCGAAGCCAATTACGGGATTGAATATGCCAATGCGGGTATCCGCGGAATCATGATTACCCAGCCGTTCCATTCGGATGCCGGCGACAATACGTTGACCTTTCATTTGCCCACGACGGGCTACCAGAATATCATTGTTTCATTTGCCGCCAAGAATTACAATGCTGCCGATGCGATCGTCCTGGATTATTCGGTGGCCCACGACGGCGATCATTGGATCCGTACGGGATTGCCTTTTGCAGCCTTGCCGCTTCAAAACGATTACACCTTGTACACCGCCGACATGACGACCATTTTGGCCATCAACAACAACCCTGATTTTAAGGTACGCATCCGCTTCACCGGTCCCGACATGACCCTGATCAACGGCGGCCGTGTCTACTTTAACAATGTGAGCCTGATCGGTTCGCCGGTATTTTTGGGTAGGCCCGAACAACAACAGACGATGGGGTTTGGCCTTTACCCGAATCCGTTTTCGGATGTCGTACAAGTCAAGCATGGTTTGCAGAAAGCGACCTACCGCGTATTTACCATCGATGGCCGAATGGTCAAAAACGGGGAATTGTCCACTGAAATCAACCTGTCGGGATTGTCGTCGGGCGTTTATTTGTTCCAGGTTTCGGCCGACGGCAAAACCCAAACCAAAAAACTCGTCAAGAAATAACGGTTGAGCATCTGAACCATTTCAAAACACCCTGATTTCATAAAATCTGCATTTGATAGATAAAATAGGTATTGTATCGATAAAAAATATCGTTTGCTTAACCTTTACATAACTTCGCGCCTTATTAATCAACGCTTTAGTGAAAGTTATGAAAAAAATTACCCTTTATTTGATTGCATTACTGGGCTTGTTTACCGTGTCTGCCACGGCGCAGAACCTGGTGATCAATGAAGTAGTAACCTCAAATACTACAATCAATACCGACGAGGACGGTACCTACCAGGACTGGGTGGAATTGTACAATGGCGGTGCTTCGGTGAACCTGTCCGGCTATGGACTGACCGACGATCCGGCTGTTCCATTCAAATGGATTTTCCCGGCTGTGGTCATGAACACCGGCGACCATTTGTTGATTTTCTGTTCGGATAAAAACCGTACCGTGGTCGGCCAGCCTTTGCACACCAACTGGAAAATCAGTTCGAGCGGCGAAAACATCGTTTTGACCAGCCCGACATCGGTGACCGTAGACAACGTCCCGGCCACCGTGATCATGCAGAACATGTCTTATGGCCGTTCACCCAACGGAACCGGAAGCTTTATGTTTTTCCCAACCCCAACCCCGGGTGCAGCCAATACGACTCCGGCTTTTTCGGAAATCCTGCCCAAGCCGGCTTTTTCACAGGCCGGCGGATTCTATACGGCTGGATTCAATTTGACGATTTCGACTACCATTCCGGGCGCGACGATTTATTATACGCTCGACGGTTCGGAGCCAAGCGCTGCCAACCTGGGCGGAACCACCTATCAATACAAGAACGTTTACGAAGAAACGCCTGGCCAAACTACAGGGCCGTTGATCAACCAGACTTATCAATCGATGCAGTATACGACACCGATCAGTATCGTAGACCGTTCGCCATTGCCGAATAAAATCGCCAATATTTCAACCACATACAGCCATGATCCAACTTACATCCCGACCGCACCTATTTTCAAAGGGACTGTCGTAAGAGCCATTGTGGTTAAAGCCGGTGCCTTGTCAAGCCCGATCGTGACGCAAACTTATTTTGTGACGCCTGAAGGAAGCGCGCGCTTCGACCTTCCGGTGATTTCGATCAGCATCAACGAGGACCGTTTCTTTGATTACGAAGACGGCATCCAGGTAGCCGGTAAGGATTTTGACGACTGGCGTGCGGCCAACCCAACGGCCGAGCCACTTTGGGAAGAAGTGGGTAACTTCTACCGCCGTGGTGCGGCCAACGAGAAAGTGGGTAACTTCACTTATTTCGTAAACGGCGAGGAGAAAGTCAACCAGGATGTAGGCATCCGTACGCGCGGTGGAAACAGTTGTGCGTTCCCAAGCAAGGCGATGAACATCTATGCCCGTGCCGAACTCGGTGACGGCAGCCTGAGCTACAAATTCTTCAGCGACCTGACCGACGACAGTTTCTCTAGATTGATGCTGCGCAACGGAGGCGGTGATTTCTACGGCACCATGTTCCGCGACGAACTCAACCAGACCACTTGCGCCGAATTGCGCGTGGAGCACGAATCATATCAGCCGGCGGTGGCTTTCATCAATGGCGAATACCGCGGGATTTTGAACATCCGTGAGAAATTCGACGATGATTATTTCGGGCGTGTCATTGGCACCAAAGACGTGGACATCCTCGAGGACGAAGGGATTTACGAAACCAATATCGAAGAAGGCGACAACGCCGATTACATCGACCTGGTGAACTACATGGAAAACAACACCCTGGTTTCGGATGCCAACTACCAGTACATCCAGACCCGTATGGACACCGACAATTTCATGGATTACTACATTGCCAACATCTTTTTTGACAACGGCGACTGGCCAGGTACGAACCAAACGTTCTGGAGAAAACAAGTGCCTTACACACCGGGCGCGCCTTACGGGCACGACGGCCGTTGGAGATGGGCTTTCCACGATATGGACGATACTTTCGGCGTAGCTTATGATACCTACAGCCACAACGCACTTGCCGCGGCAACAGCGACCAATGGCCCAGACTGGCCTAACCCGGCCTGGTCTACCTTGTTCCTGCGCAAGTTGTTGGACAACCCGACATTCAAGGTGGATTTCATCAACCGTTTTGCCGATTTGATGAACACTTCGTTCCTGTCTTCCCGCGTGAACGGTATCTTTACCGCTTACAAAAATGCGATTGCGGGCGAAATGCCTGACCACATGGAGCGTTGGGAAACTTTGGTTCCGGACGACCTCGAATGGTTGCAGGAATGGGAAGAAGGTTTCATCGCAGAAAGACCAGCCTTCCAACGCAACCACATCCGAAACAAATTCGCGATTGCATCGAACGTCAACGTCACCCTCGACGTTTCGGATGCCGCCGCCGGATACGTCCACATCAATACGATTGACATCAAGGAAGGTACGCCAGGCATCACTGCCAATCCGTATCCTTGGACCGGAATCTATTTCCACAACATCCCGATGAAGGTCAAAGCCGTGGCCAACCCTGGTTTTGTTTTCAGCCACTGGAGCGGCGCTTCGAGCAGCACCGATGCGGAAATCACCGTTACTGCCGCTGCGGCAATCAGCCTCGTGGCACACTTTACACCACAGGTCGTGAACACGCCGGAGCCGGTTTATTTCTGGTTGATGGACGGCGCCATCCCGAACGATACACCGCTTACCTCGCTCAACTCGACTTTCGAAGTGCCGGGAATCGATGCGGTGATTACTTACGAATCTTCTTTGGCTGGTTATCCGTTTACTTCGGCCGATCCGAACTGGAGAAAAGGTTCGATGGAAAGACGCAACAGCCCAACCGATGTCAACTACATGCCGGAGGCCAACAACAACGTACCGTATGCGCCAGCCATCATGAAAGGTTTGCAGATTACCGAACCGTTGCACACCGCTGAGTTGCAAAACACGATGGTGTTCAATTTCACCACGATGGGTTACAAGGACATCCAATTTGGTTTCGCAGCCAAAAATGAATTGACCAATGCCGAGGCGATTGCAGTGGATTATTCGGTAAGCGCCGGGGCACCCGTTTGGATCACTACCGGATTGACCGCCACTTCATTGCCTTTGACGGCGGCGTACCAGGATTTCAACGTCGATTTCACTGCGGTGACGGCGGCCAACAACAACGCCAACTTCAAGATCAGGTTGCGTTTCACCGGCAGCGGCGACATGACCGTTTCGGCCGGAAACCGCATCACGTTCAACAACATTTCGGTGATTGCTACCGAGGAAGCGCTTGGTGTGAAGGAAAACCACAAATCGCAGTTCGCGGTGTACCCGAACCCGTTCAGCGACTTGATCCACATCGTGGGTGTCGAGAAAGCCGATTACAAAGTTTTCAGCATCGACGGCAAACTCGTCAAGGCTGGAAAAACCGAAACGGCCGAGTTGAACCTTTCGGATCTGAACAGCGGCATGTACCTGCTTCAATTGACTTCGGGCAACACGACCGAAACCAAGAAGGTCATCAAAAAATAACACAAGCATAACGCTATTTTAAAAAGAGGTGAAAAAAATTCACCTCTTTTTTTATGCATTTCGTCGATTGTTAAAATAGGTTGTTCGTCGAAAAAAGGGGTTTTGTACCGATGAAAATTCATCGACGCGGGGCTAATGTTTTATCTTTCAGCAAATAAGATATTTTGTATGAAAAAAATTACAGTTTTACTATTTGCCCTACTTAGCTTTTCCCTATCTGCACAAAACATCGTCATCAATGAATTGGTTACTTCGAACAGTTCCATCAACACCGACGAAGATGGAAGTTACCAAGATTGGGTCGAACTCTACAACAACGGCCCAGCGGCCGTAAACCTTTCCGGCTACGGGCTCAGCGATGATCCGGCCAACCTTTTCAAATGGGTTTTCCCAGCCGTTACCGTCAATCCAGGACAGCATCTTTTGGTGTTCTGTTCAGACAAGAACCGCACGGTGGTCGGGCAACCTTTGCACACCAACTGGAAAATCAGTTCCGATGGCGAAACCATCTCGCTGACGATGCCCGGCGGCACACTGGCCGATCAAGTTCCACCAGCGACGATTGCCCAAAACACCTCCTGGGCGCGCATCCCTGACGGAACCGGTGCGTTTGTCAATACGACCACGCCAACACCGGGCGCTGCCAACCAAGGCGGTGTTTCGAATCCGGTGCTTGCGGCTCCTGTTTTTTCTGTGGGTTCAGGTTTCTACACCTCGAATGTCACGTTGACGCTTTCGGCCGAGCCGGGTGCCACGATTTTGTATACGCTTGACGGTTCGGAGCCCGATGAGAACAACCTGGGCGGTACGACCTACCAATACAAGAAAATCTATCCCGAAATGCCGGGCGATCCTTACGGGACGTTCCTCGACAATACTTACCAAACGTTGCAATACAGCGCGCCGATCCTGATTACCGATCGTACGGCGCAACCCAACAAGCTCACCGGGATTTCCTCGACTTACGATGCCGCACCCGATTATTTCCCGGCTTACAACGTCTACAAAGGGACGGTCGTCCGCGTGAAGGCCGTCAAGCCGGGTTCAGATCCGAGTCCGGTGGTGACCAAGAATTACTTCATCTCGCCTGCCGGAACTGCGCGTTTCAGCATCCCGGTCATTTCACTGAGCATCAGCGAGGACAAACTGTTCGATTATGAGGACGGGATTTATGTGGCCGGTAAATTGTTCGACGATTACCGCACCGACAACCCGAATGACGTTCCGGATTACCCGATTGGAAACTACACCCAGAAAGGTTCTGGCTTTGAACGCCGCGCCAATTTGAATTATTTTGTGGGTGGGCAGGAAGTGCTGAACCAGGACATCGGCATCCGTGTGCAAGGAAATTATTCGCGCATCTATCCAAATAAATCGCTCAATTTTTATTCGCGTGCCGAATTCGGAGCCGACAAGATGAATTACAAATTCTTCGCCGACCGCGAGAGCACGAGTTTCTCGAGGGTCGTGGCCAAAAACGGTGGCAGCGATTATTTCAATTCGTTCATCAAGGACGCGCTGTGTGCCGAAGTACTCGAAAATTTACATACGGTCACCGAAGCTTCCCAGCCCGCCGTTACGTTCATCAACGGTGAATATTGGGGCATGCTGACGATCCGCGAGAAATACGACGACAAGTTCTTCAAACGCACATTCGACATTCCCGAGAATGAAATCGAATTGCTCGAAAACGACGGCTACCAGGTCGAGGAAGGCGACAACCCGCATTACCTGGCCATGGCCGATTACATCGCCAACAATTCGCTGGTTCCCGAGGCCAACTACAATTACCTCCAGACCCAGATGGATACCGAAAGCTTTACCGATTATTTCATCTCGAACATCTACCTCAACAACACCGATTGGCCGGGCAACAACATCGTATTCTGGAGAAGGAACACTGCGTTTAACCCAAGCGCGCCTTACGGGAACGACGGCCGTTGGCGTTGGGCCGCACACGACATGACGGCTACCTTCAGCAACCCGAACCACAACAACCTCGCCGTGGCGACGCATGCGGGTGGAACCGATTGGCCAAATCCGGACTGGTCGACCCTGCAATTGCGCAAACTGCTCGAGAATGCGACTTTCAAACACGACTTCATCACGCGTTTCGCCGATTTGATGAACACTACTTTCCTGCCTTCGCGTGTAGTATCGCTCGTAGACGAACTCAAGAATGAAATCGCCGCCGAGATGCCCGAGCAGATGCCACGTTGGAACGGCCCTGCCGATTTGGGCGATTGGAATTACTTCCTGAACCAGGAGAAAAATTTCGCCAACAACAGACCGGCTGCACAGCGCAACCAGATCCGTACGATGTTCGGTATTGCCAACAACCTCAACGCGACGCTCAACGTTTCGAACGCCACGCACGGTTACGTCAAGATCAACACGATCGACATCAAACAAGGCACGGACGGAATCACCGCGAATCCTTACCCATGGACCGGGGTTTATTTCTCGAACATCCCAGTAAAACTCAAGGCAATCGCCAATCCAGGCTATGTGTTCAGCCACTGGACGGGCGCTTCGACCAGTACCGATGCCGAAATCACGATGACGACCGCGGCCGATTTTTCGGTGACTGCTGTATTTGTTCCGTCAGGTTTTGCCGTAGAAACAAGCGAGCCGATTTATTTCTGGTGGATGAGCGGCACAATCCCGAACGATACGCCTTTGCTTGCGCTCAATTCTTCGTATGAAGTGACCACCGATGCGAGCATCGCCTTCAGCTCGGCCTTTGCCGGTTATCCGTTCGATTCGACCCATCCAAACTGGAGAAAAGCCTCGATGGAACGCCGCAACAAACCGACCCCGATCAACTACCGCGCAGAGGCCAACAACAATGCGCCTTACGTGGCCGGCGATATGAAAGGGCTACAGATCACGCAGCCGTTCCAAGACAACGGGCGCGAAAACACGATGGTGTTCAATATTTCAACCGTCGATTACAAGAACATCAAGTTCTCGTTCGCCGCAATGGACGAAAATGCCGCCACAGGCATTTCGATCGATTACGCCGTGAATTCGGGTGCGCCGGTCTGGATCACGACCGGATTGGCCGCGACTTCACTGCCACTCGCCACCAACAGTTTCCAATTGTTCGAAACCGATTTTACGTCGATTGTTTCGGCCAACAACAACCCTGACTTTAAGATCCGTTTGCGTTTCACCGGCCCGGACATGACGGCCTCGAGCGGAAACCGCGTCACATTCAACAACATCGCGGTCGACGGTGTGAAATTGTCGTTGATTTATCCGTCGCCGAATGTATTCACGGTAGGAACGGCGATCACCAATTTGGTTCCTGAAGTGGCCGCTCCGGTGACCAGCTACAGCATCAGCCCGGGACTGCCTGCGGGATTGAATTTTAATACAACTACCGGAGTAATCTCGGGAACGCCGACGGCAGTCGCTGCAACAGCCGCTTATACCGTTACGGCCACCAATGTGGGCGGCAGCGCCAGTTTTGATGTGGTGATAACCGTCAACGATGCCGCACCTACCGCTTTGAGTTATACCTCGCCGAACGTATTCACCGTCAACAGTTCGGTGGTCAACCTCGCACCGACCGTGACCGGAAACGTCGCCAACTATTCGGTTGTTCCGGCTTTGCCTGCGGGGCTTTCGCTGGATGCGACGACTGGTGTGATTTCTGGAACACCGACGGTTGTTTTGGCTTTGGCTACCTACAACATCACCGCCGAAAATTCGGGCGGAAGCGTGTCGTTCCCGGTCATCATCACCGTCAACGATGCCGCGCCAAGCGGATTGAGCTATACCTCGCCGAACGTATTCACCGTCAACAGTTCGGTGGTCAATTTGACACCGACCGTGACCGGAAACGTCGCCAACTATTCGGCTGTTCCGGCTTTGCCTGCGGGGCTTTCGCTGGACGCGACTACCGGCGTCATTTCTGGAACACCGACCGCAGTGTCGGTATTGACGACCTACAACATCACCGCGGAAAATTCGGGCGGAAGCGTGTCGTTCCCGGTCATCATAACCGTCAACGATGCCGCGCCAAGCGGATTGAGCTATACCTCGCCGAACGTATTCACCGTCAACAGTTCGGTGGTCAACCTCACGCCGACCGTGACCGGAAACGTCGCCAACTATTCGGTCGTTCCGGCTTTGCCTGCAGGGCTTTCGCTGGACGCGACTACCGGCGTCATTTCTGGAACACCGACCGCAGTGTCGGTATTGACGACCTACAACATCACCGCCGAAAATTCGGGCGGAAGCGTGTCGTTCCCGGTCATCATCACCGTCAACGATGCTGCGCCGGGCGGATTGAGCTATACCTCGCCGAACGTATTCACCGTCAACAGTTCTGTTGTCAATTTGACGCCGACCGTGACCGGAAACGTCGTCAACTATTCGGTCGTTCCGGCTTTGCCTGCGGGGCTTTCGCTGGATGCGACGACTGGTGTGATTTCTGGAACACCGACGGTTGTTTCGGTATTGACGACCTACAACATCACCGCCGAAAATTCGGGCGGAAGCGTATCGTTCCCAGTGGTCATCACCGTGAATGACGCCGCGCCGGGCGGATTGAGCTACAACTCACCGAATGTATTTAACATCGGCTCGACCATTTCCGATTTGACACCATCCATCACTGGAAACAACATCATCTACAGTATTTCGCCTTCGTTGCCGGATGGATTGGCTTTCGACACCGCTACGGGAATTATTTCGGGAACGCCTACGACACTCACGGCCGAGACGACTTACACCGTGACGGCAACCAATTCAGGCGGCAGTGTTACTTTTGATGTCCTGATTACGGTGGAACAAGGTTTAGGATTGGCCGAGCATACGGCTGCGGCATTTGCCATTTTCCCGAACCCTTTTGTGGATGTGGTTTATGTAAAATCCTCAGAAAGTCAATTGGAATATGCTTTGTTCGCGATTGATGGCAAACTGATCCGCCAGGCGAAAATCAACGAATCGAGAATCGATTTGGGTGATTTGCCCAACGGGATGTACCTGCTGAAATTGTCCTCGGACAACCGCACCGAGACCAAGAAGATCATCAAACGATAAAAAGAAAGAGGCCAATGGCCTCTTTTTTTATGCTTGCTTCAACGCGGTTTGCCAATCGGGAATCTGGATCCCGAAAACCGACTTGATCTTGGTTTTGTCGAGTACGCTGTATTTTGGGCGTTTTGCGGGCGTTGGATAGGCCGCGGTAGGAATTGCATTGAGTTCGATCTTTACGCCGTTTACAGCGAAGATTTCGGCGGCAAAATCGTACCAGCTCGCGACGCCTTCGTTGCTGTAATGGTAAATGCCATATTCTTGTTTGCCGCTTCGGATCATTTGCAACAAGGCATCTGCCAGGGTCGTGGCTTCGGTCGGTGTCCCGATCTGGTCATTGACGACATTGAGCGACGGCCTTTCGGCAGCGACGCGCAGCATCGTCTTCATGAAGTTGTGCCCGAATGCCGAGTACAGCCATGAAGTCCGGACGATGTAATATTGGTCGAAAACCGCAGCAATGGCCTGTTCTCCCTGCCACTTGGTCAAACCGTAAACACCTTGCGGATTCGTCGCATCGGTTTCGGTATACGGTGTTTGCTGTTGGCCGTCAAACACAAAATCGGTGGAAATGTGCAGCAGCGTCGTCCCGAATTTATGACAGGCTTGGGCCAGATTTTTGGCACCGGTCACGTTGATTTCGTAAGCCTTTTCGGGTTCGCTTTCGGCTTTATCGACGGTGGTGTAGGCCGCGGCATTGATGCAGAATTGGGGTTGGATTTTGTTAAAAATCGCTTCGAGGCTTTCGGGATTCGCAATATCGGCCTCAGCGGAAGAAGCCAAATACAGTTCAATCTGCGGATAGTTCCCTGCAATGGATTGCAAAGCCTGCCCGAGTTGTCCTTTGCCGCCGGTGACTAAGACTACCATGCTTTCTTGGCGTTTTCTAAAGTCGGTTGTACTTGGTCCTTGTCGGAAATCACGAGTTCATTTTCCGGGAAATTCCAGTCGATGCCGAGTGCCGGATCGTTGTAGATGATGCCGCCTTCGGATTCTTTGTTGTAGAAATTGTCACATTTGTAGAAGAAAACCGCCGTTTCGCTCAAGACCAAAAACCCATGGGCAAATCCCCTGGGAATGAACAATTGCCTTTGGTTCTCGCCCGAGAGCAAAACCGCAACCGATTGTCCGTAGGTTTTCGAACCCGGGCGGATATCGACGGCCACATCGAGCACTTCGCCCTTGAGCACGCGTACTAACTTGGCCTGCGCATGTGCACCGGTTTGGTAATGCAGGCCGCGCAAGACGCCGCGTGAGGAAAACGATTGGTTGTCCTGTACAAAATGTACGGGTTGGCCTACGCCGAGCTGGAACGTCATTTCGTTGAAACTTTCCATGAAATAGCCGCGTGCATCGGTGATGATCTTG
Source organism: Flavobacterium sp. (assembly GCF_047602195.1). Lineage (GTDB taxonomy): Bacteria > Bacteroidota > Bacteroidia > Flavobacteriales > Flavobacteriaceae > Flavobacterium. The sequence goes on along the minus strand of NZ_JASGHW010000004.1, from coordinate 237,326 downwards.
GGCTCGATGATGAAGCAGTCTTCTAGTTCCGTTGGGATGAAATTCATGCGTATTAAATTATGCTCATCAAATGTTTGCCGTAGCCGCTTTTGAGCAACGGTTCGGCGAGTTTTTTCAATTGTTCGGCGTCGATGAAACCCATCTTGTAGGCGGCCTCCTCGATCGAACCGATCTTGAGTCCTTGCCTTTCTTCGATGACCTGGACGAATTGCGAGGCCTGCATCAGCGAGTTGAATGTACCGGTGTCGAGCCAGGCCGTCCCGCGATCGAGGATGCTGACCTTGAGTTTGCCGCGCTTGAGATACTCTTTGTTCACATCGGTGATTTCGAGTTCGCCGCGGTGGCTCGGTTGGATGTTGGCTGCGATGTCGACCACGTCGTTGTCGTAGAAATAAATCCCGGGTACCGCATAATTGGATTTGGGCACTTCGGGTTTTTCCTCAATCGAAAGCACTTTGCCGTTGGCGTCGAAATCGACCACGCCGTAACGCTCGGGATCATGGACATGGTAGGCGTAGATGATGCCGCCATCGGGGTCGCTGTTGGCCAGCAACAATTCGGACAAACCGGTTCCGTAGAAGATGTTGTCGCCCAGGATCAGTGCGACCTTATCGTTCCCAATGAATTCCTTCCCGATGATGAACGCTTCGGCCAGACCGTTCGGGTTTTCCTGTACGGCATATTCGAAACGGCAACCGAATTTTTTGCCGTCGCCGAGCAATTGCTCGAACAAGGGCAAATCATGTGGCGTCGAGATGATCAGGATTTCCCTGATGCCCGACCACAAAAGGGTAGACAACGGATAATAAATCATCGGTTTGTCGTAAATCGGCATCAATTGCTTGCTCACGGCCAAGGTAAGCGGATGCAGTCTGGTTCCGGATCCACCGGCTAAAATGATTCCTTTCATGGATTTCGGTTAAGCTTGCTGCGCTCTTTTCAAGCGTTGGGTTTTGTAAAAAGTAACAAAGAGATAGCCGGAAACATACAACAGGATGAACAAGATCGGCAGGACAAACTTGAGTTTTCCGTTGACCGATTCGTTGTTTTCGATGTTGAGTGTCGTGCTGGTTTCCTTGATGATTTTGTCAAGGTTGATCAGGTCTAGCTTGATGTCGGCCTGTTCACGCACCACGCGGTCCTTCATTTCAATGACATCCTTGAGCGGGGAATTTTCGTTGAAATAAACCAGTTTTTCACTTTTTAGCCCGTTCGGGTTGGTGGTAAAACCGTTCAAGAAACCGTCGATTTGTGCGATGATCAAATCATTGGCCTTGATTTTCGTCTGGATGGTTTTGATGTATTCCGATTGTACTTTCTTGTAATAATTGTTGTCGTTCAAAAAACGCAGCAACGGTTCGACCGTTTTCTTGCGATTGGTCAATTTTTTGGTCCTGAAATAAATGTTGTGGAATGAATAATTCTTACTCGTGGTGGTTTCCTCGAGCACTTTTTTCATATCGGAGTCTTCGGCAATCAACTTGAGCAATTCAAAATTACGGTCGCTGTTGTTGTTGACGAATTGGTACACGTCGATTACCGGCTTGATGTCGATGTAGCCAATTTTGCTTGGTTCTGCAACACCAATCCTTTCGAGAAACGCGGTGTCTTTTTCCCTGATGATCGCATCCAACAGCGCCACTTTGGTATACAGGTAATCCACGCTGCCATAGTTGGGCTTGACCGTGATGAAATTGTCATAGGTCTTTTGGGTTTTATCGAGGTACAACCCTAATCCGACGCCCAATACAAACAACAACCCAATTACGATCTTATGTTTGAATACGAACTGGATGCTATCGAAGACGACGTCTTTAAACCATTGGAAAAAACCGCCAATCTTTTTGGAAACGATGGCCAGGTCTAATTCCTGTTCCTCATTTTGTTGTTGAGAATTTGTGCTCATGTGGGTATTTGTTGTGTTATAGGTTAAAAATTTGTTCGAGTATTTTAATCGTAATCAAGTACGTTGGTTTGACGCCCGTGGTTCCGAGACCGCCCGAAGCGAGCGTGCTTCCAGTTTCCAACGGGTTGTCCGAAGCATAATACGCATAACGCACCTTGACATCCGGATTGATGCTTTTGCGGATCTTCGAGGCCGACTGCACCGCTTTCTGGTAATACGCGCCTTCCATCTCGAGGCCGATCACGCCCCAGGTCGAATCGTGGAAAAACTTGAGCAGGTCCTTGTTCTGCAATGAAGTTCCCAAAACGGTCACCATCGGACCGGCATAGACCGGGATGCCGTTGCCTTCGAACATTTCGGCGGTCAATTCGTTTTCAAACGGATAATTGTCGCCCGTGCCTTCGTTGATGTGCGCCGACGGGATCATGATGTCGCCCTTGCCGCCTTCCAAAATTCCGGCCTTACCCATGATCGATACCGATACCACATTGAGCAATGTTTTCTTGTCCTTGGATTCCTTGTAGGGTTTGAGTAATTCGTCAATCGTTTCATAAGCCTGTTCGCCAAAAGCGTAATCCATCACAATGATGACCGGTGGACATTTCTCGTCGATTTTTGCGCCCGCAAAAGCCGATTTTTTCCAATCGATCTTGGCCGTATCGAAAATCTGCACATCGATGTTCGTTCCAGAGGCATCCGGAAGCGAAATCATACCATGTTGCTTGGCGAATTCCTCGACCTTGTTGCGCAAATCGTGTGCGCCAGATTTACTCAATTCCTCATAGATAAAGAAATCGGTCTTGTCCTTGAATTTGGTTTTGTGTACGTGTGTGGCAAAAATCGAATTCATCACGCTGTGCATGTTCGCGCTGATGATGTGGATCGGACGGTTGAGCAAATCGTTTTCCTTCAAGACCTGCTTGATGTTGGTCGCCCAGATTTCCCCGTGGATGTGGTGTCCGAGGCGTTCGCGCAAAATCGGGCTGAATGTGACCGTGCGTTTGGTGCCGCCCATCGCTTCTTCGAGGGCGAGTTTGCCGAGCCAATAGATGACGTGCAGGAAACGGTCCGGTTTGTCGGCATTGCCGAACGAATCATAGATGTCCATGACCTCGGCGAAAGTTCTTCCGAGGATGTTGGCCGTGTGCGACAAGGTTTTCTCGCGGTCGACCAATGATAATTTCTTGTTCTGCAACACCGCCTGTTCGAGCTTGAGCCAATCGCGGGTCACTTCACCGGTTTCGTCGATCAAAACATTGTGCTTGATTTTGTGCGATTCGATGAAGATAAACGTCAGGTGCGTCAAAATATCGTAGATGTCCGAACGCCCGCGTGTGATTTCGACATTCATCTGTTCGTCGTCGATGCGGTAGCAGTTTCTCTTTCTTTTGGGTGGAACGATCGCCGTAAAGTGCGATTTCGAATAGCCTTCATCCGAGGTCAGGTTGATGAAACGGCATTCCTCGATGCCGATCGGCAACCTTTCGATCACGTACAACAATCCGTTGAGTTCGACTTTTTCCTCGGCAATGGTACCGTAGATTTCGGGGCGCAAAGACAACAATGCCTCCCTTAAAGTGTCGCCCGATACGCCCATCGGCTTGTAAAAACCGCGGTTGAATAAATGGCGCATCGTGATGTATAATTTTTCGACCGCGCTAGAGGATTCCTGGGCGCGCGAGCGAACGATGTTCTTGATTTCTTTCATTCTGTTTGTTCATTCTGTTATCGGCGATAACCTCTACCGCCGGACCCCAAACTTTTGAGGAATTTGCTTTACTTTTTCTTATCTAACCTGCAAATGTAGCATTTTATAATTAGTTGGTCAAAATCAATGTGATTGCCGGCTCATAAACCTTCAATTGACTGGACGCATCTTCGGGCGTCGGGTTGCTTTTGAGCACCCATTTTCCGTTGGTAAATACAAACACGAAATCACGGCTGACGCGGTTGTAAAGCATGAGCGGGTAATGCGTGATCTGGGTTTCGGGATAATTGGTATTGGGGTCCAACACGGTTTTTTCGACCTTGTTTTTCTCGATCATCAATTTTTCAAAACCGACAAAAAGCCCACATTTGGGCATCGCCAGGTTGAATTTCGACAAATTGAACTTGGTTTTCATCACGCCCTTGCTCACCGAAACGACAAAATCCTTTTCGAGCAATTCCTTTCCCGGATAACCGTTCTCATCCACGCTGTACAAGTGGATCTTGAACGTGGCGTCCTCGATTTTGCTGTCGGTCACGATGCAGACCTGTTTGAGGTATTTGGTTTTCCTGTATTCGGGCAGGTTTGGGAAATATTTGAGGTCGATGCGCGGTGCCTGGTCGAAAGCCTGCGAGACACGGTTTTCCGATTTCCCGATCTCGAGCTGCCGTGTCCCTTGCCTGTCTGAGACGACGATTTCCTCAATCTGCACGGGCGATGGTTTCAACTTGACTTCATTTGCCTTGGCAATGGCCACGATTTTGCGCTCAAAGCCCAGCGCATAAAAAACCAGGTTTTGGCTTTGGGCAGAAGTGCGGATCGAAAAGGTTCCGTCTTCCTCGGAAGAACTTCCGATGTTTTCATTCTCAACGGCTATCATCGCATACGGAATCGGCGCCCCGCTGAGGCTGTCCTTGACAATGCCTTTGATTTGCGCCGATGCTGCGAAACCGATCCCGAAAAAAGCAGCTAAAAAAAACTTTTTCATCCGATGGTTCTTAAGGCATCCGCAATTTGACGGTCGTTCGACAATCGCGGGATTTTGTTCTGCCCGCCGAGTTTCCCGATCGATTTCATGTACACCTGGAAACCGTTTTCGGGTATTTTGGTGATGACGAGCCGGCGCAATACATTTCCGGCAATCAAATCGTCGTAATAGGTATTCTGCCCACGCATGGCATCGTCGATTTTTTGGGCGAATGCTTCGAGATCTTCGGGTTCGTTTTCGAATTCGATGAACCACTGGTGGTAAGGCAAACCTTCGGCTGGTGTGATTTGCGGCGCGACGGTGAATTCATTGACACGGATGTTGGTGCCTTCCATCGCCTGTTGCAGCGCGGCCTCGACTTCTTTTCCGATGACGTGTTCGCCGAAGGCCGAAATGAAATGCTTGATGCGGCCCGAAACAATGACGCGGTACGGTTTGGTCGACGTAAATTGAACGGTATCGCCAATGTTGTAGCCCCAAAGTCCGGCATTGGTCGAAATGATCAACACATAATTGACGCCGGTTTCGACTTCGCCAATCGTGTAGCGTTTCGGGTGTTCTGAGAAAAATTCATCCGATTTGATGAACTCATAAAAGATTCCGGAATTCAGCAACAACAACATGCCTTTTTCGGTCTGCGAATCCTGGTAGGCGAAAAACCCTTCGGAAGCCGGGAATAATTCGATGCTGTCGACCTTGCGTCCGATCAGGTTCTCGAATTTGGCACGGTACGGTTCATAATTGACGCCGCCGTAAATGAACAGCTTGAAATTGCTGAAAATCTCGCCGACCGGCTTTTGCCCCTTGGCCCTGAGTTTCTCGAAATACATCTGTACCCAGGACGGAATCCCCGAAATGACGCTCATGTTTTCGGGAAAAGTTTCCTCGACGATCGCATCGACCTTGGTCTCCCAATCTTCGATGCAGTTGGTACGCCACGAAGGCAATCGGTTTTTCTGTAAATATTTCGGGACATAATGCGCGACGATGCCCGACAAACGCCCGAGCATGATCCCGTTTTTTTCCTCCATTTCCGGGCTGCCCTGCAGGAAAATCATCTTGCCATCGACAAAATCGGCCTTGCCTGTTTCGTGGATGTAATGCAGAATCGCGTCGCGTGCCGCCTGGATGTGGAATGGCATCGAGGCTTTGGTCAGCGGGATGTATTTCGCCCCCGAGGTCGTCCCTGAGGTCTTGGCAAAATACAACGGCTTGCCCGGCCACAAAATATTGTCGTGTCCGTTGACGACTTCTTCGACATAGGGTTTCAAATCCTCGTAATCGCGGATCGGCACATGGGCCGCAAAATCGTCATGGGTCTTGATCTGGTCGAAATGATGGTCGATGCCAAAACGGGTATTCTTGGCCTTTCGGATCAAATCGGACAAGACTTTCTGTTGGGTCGCCACAGGATTGTTGGCCCATTTCTGGGTTTTGCTGTAAATGCGTTTGGCGAATATTTTGGCGGCTACCGATTTGATTGACATTATTTCGGGAATTTAATTTTGAGCGCGCGTTCGGTGCGTACGACCAGATAAATGGGAACGGCAAACAGGGCAATGAAACCGGCAATCGTTTTGGCCTGTTCAGAAAACGCCACCATCTCGATGGCCAAACCGCATACTACCGAAAACAATCCGGCCTCGAGCAGTCGCGCGGTCGAATAACGCTGTGCAAATTGCCAGTGCGCATCCGATTGCATCGAACGGGTCGTGCGGTATCCGTAAAGCGAATTGATTTTGCGCGGCGGAAAAAATTTCATTATCAAGCCGGTGAGCAAAAAAAGGCCGCCGCAAACCAGCGCTATATTTTTAAAATAATCCATTATTCAAATTCTATAAATTGTTCCGGATCGATCGGGTAACCGTCTTTCCAGAGTTCGAAATGCAAATGCACCCCCGTCGATTCATCGCCGGTCGAGCCTGCAAGGGCAATCACCTCGCCCGTGCGGACAATATCGCCTTGCGAAGCGGTCAGTGAAGCCGCGTGTTTGTAGGCCGACATAAATCCGTTGTTGTGGCGCAGGATAATGACGTTCCCTGTCGATGGCGTCCAGTCGGCAAAAATGACCGTGCCGTTCTGCACAGCCTTGACCGGTGTGTTTTTGGCCACGGCGATATCGACCGAATAATGCTTGTTCTTGGCACTGAATTTTTCGGTCACCGAACCCTTGACCGGCGGAAACAAGACCACATCCACTTTGGGTGCCGCCTTCTCGAACAGGTTGTATTTGTCTTCCTGGGCGACTTCCTCGCGCAGTTGAAGATCCTCCTCGGTGGGTTTCATATCGACTTCCTCGGCCGGCGTGGCTTTGGTGGCCAAGATCGAATCTTTGTTGAATTTGGCGAATTCGAGATCGCCCGTCAAAATTTTCTTGATTGAATTCAGGTAAGCCTCGTTGTTTTTAACCGCTACCGACAACGAATCGGATTTGAGCGCGAGTTCGGTGGCGTCTTTCTTGAGCTTGTTCGACGCATAGCCCGGAATGTATTCGCGCAAAGGTGTAAAGGCAATGATGAAAGTAGTAACGGTAATGATCAGCACCGCGCCTACGGTAGCCACGACAAAAACGTTCATCAGCGTCAGTTTCAACGAGAAAATTTCCTCAAAACTGTCTTCGTTCAAAATGACCAGGCGGTTTTTGGTGAAGAGTTTTTTGGCGATTTTTTTTCGTTTGAGTCGTTTTTCAGACATACCGTGTAATTGTGTTACAAATATAGCAATTTAAGTGATTTTTGTCGTTTACGAAGCCTACCGCACTAGGCATCCAAACATTTAACGCGCAGAAATCATAAATATTTGCCAAGAACTGAAAACAAACCCCATTTTTTCTTTTTATCTTTGCCCTATCATTTAATGGCTTCGGCACAAACAATTCACCATGGGAAGATTAGGCGTTACAGAGATCCTTATTATCGTAGCAGTAATTTTATTGCTTTTCGGAGGTAAAAAAATTCCGGAACTGATGAAAGGGCTTGGAAGCGGTATCAAGGAATTCAAGAATGCTGCGAAAGACGACCAGCCTGCGGCAAAGAAAGAAGACGACACAAAACAATAGTCCGGCAACCTACCGGATTGAAGAATCCCAAACTCTGAAAGTAATCATTGGAGTTTGGGATTTATTTTTTTAGGATTGTCAGATTTTCAGATCGTCGGAAAGGAAATTTCTGAAAAATCTGAAAATCCGATGATCTGAAAATCTAAAAACTAAATGACCATCGTCAGTGCGATTCGTTTGCGGTCTTCATCGACTTCCACGACTTTGACCTGGACGTGCTGGTGCAATTTGACCACTTCGTTCACATCGGAAACGAAACCTGCCTTCAATTGGGAAATATGGACCAATCCGCTTTCCTTGATGCCGATGTCGACGAAACAGCCAAAATTGGTGATGTTGTTGACAATGCCGGGCAACACCATCCCGACGCGCAAATCCTTGATCGTTTTGATGTTTGCGTCAAATTCGAACACCTTGGCCGATTGGCGCGGATCGAGTCCGGGCTTTTCGAGTTCCTTGATGATGTCTTTCAAAGTCAACAAACCGATTTCGCCCGAGACGTAATTTTCCGGTTTAATCAAGGCGGTTTTCTCCTTGTTGGCAATAAGTTCGTTGACCGAAACCTTTAAATCCTTGGCCATCTTTTCGACGATCGGGTAGGCTTCGGGGTGCACGGCAGAATTGTCGAGCGGATTTTTCGCATTCGAAATCCGGATGAACGCCGCGCCCTGTTGATAGGCTTTGTCACCGAGACGCGGTACTTTCTTGAGCTGTTTGCGGTCTTCAAACGGGCCGTTTTCGGATCGATAATTCACAATGTTCTCGGCCAGCTTCTCCCCGATTCCGCTCACATAACTGAGCAAATGCTTGCTTGCGGTGTTGATGTTGATGCCAACGGAATTCACGCAACGCACCACAACGGTATCGAGTTCTTCCTTGAGTTTCGTTTGGTCGACGTCGTGCTGGTATTGGCCTACGCCGATAGCTTTTGGATCAATCTTGACGAGTTCGGCCAATGGATCCGACAATCTTCTGCCAATCGAAACCGCGCCACGAACGGTCACGTCATAACTCGGAAATTCTTCCCTGGCAATCTTCGATGCCGAATAAACCGAGGCGCCGGCTTCGCTGACCACAAAAACCTGGACCGGCTTGTCAAAAGCGATTTTCTTGATGAAATGTTCGGTTTCGCGCGAAGCGGTTCCATTACCGATTGAAATCGCGTCGATCTTGTAGGCATTGACCATCGACTTGACTTTTTTCATCGCAATCACCGTTTCATTCTGCGGGGCATGCGGAAAAATGGTTTCGTTGTACAACAAGTCGCCTCTTTCGTCGAGGCATACAATTTTACAACCGCTTCTAAAACCGGGGTCGATTGCCAGGATCCGTTTTTCACCAAGCGGCGGCGCGAGCAACAACTGGCTCAAATTATTGGCAAAAACCCCAATCGAATTGAGGTCGGCTTTGGCCTTGGCTTCCTGCAAACTCTCGTTGGAGATGGCTGGCGCGAGCAAACGTTTGTAGCTGTCGCCAATCGCCTGTTGGATGTGCGGTGTGGTGTCGTTGTTCTTTTTGATGACGATGTCCTCGATCAGGTCCAAGGCTTCGTCACCCGAATTCTCTGCATCGACCTCGATCTTCATCTTGACGAAACCTTCGTTCTCGGCACGCAGCATCGCGAGCAGACGGTGCGGCGGTGTCTTGCCGAGCGGTTCGTTCCATTCGAAATATTGCGAGAACTTTTGGGCAGCTTCCTCGTCCTTTTTGGTCTTGACGACCTTGGTTTCGATGGTGGCTTTTCTTTGGTAGAGTCGGCGCAGTTGTTTGCGGACGTAGATATTTTCGTTGACCCATTCGGCGATGATGTCGCGCGCGCCCTGCAAGGCTTCATCCTCGTTCTTGACGTTTTTATTGAGGTAGCGTGACGAAATAAAATCGATGTCGTCGTTGCCTTGCGCCATGATGATTTTGGCCAGCGGCTCGAGTCCGTTTTCGCGGGCTACATCGGCGCGGGTTTTCTTTTTCTTCTTGAACGGCAGGTAGAAATCCTCGAGCTCGTTGAGATCGAAACTGTTTTGGATTTTGGTTTTCAATTCGGGCGTGAGCGCTTTTTGTTCCTCGACGGATTTGAGGATCGCTTCCTTGCGTTTGACGATGTTGTCGTAAGCCGTATTTTGTTTGGCGATCTGTTCGATGATCGTTTCGTCGAGGTTGCCTGTTTTGTCCTTTCTATAACGCGAAATAAATGGGATCGTGCAATCTTCGAGCAACAGTTGAACTGTATTTTCTATGGATTTGACCGGCGCGTTGACGGTGAGTTTGATAAAATCGATGTTGGTCATTCTTTTCTTAAATGGTATTTTGGATGAAGCCCCCTACCCGTCCCGAAGCGTCGGGAGAAGTGGAAAGCCTTTGAATAAAAATGTCAATTTTTGAAGGCGGAAAAAGCGACGTGAGAAGCATTTTTCAAGCCATGCCAAAAATAGCATTTTTTAAAGAAGCTTGTAACGGACAGCCGGAATAGGTTCAAGAAAATTCAAAAATTTGAACCAATCGTAAAGTTTAACAAAAAGTACAGAAATTCTATAATGATGTGATTTTTTTATTGGCTAGGGAATACCTTCATAGCCCCCTTCCCTACAGGAAAAATACAATTTTTTAAAATGTGTTCTTTACAGAAAAACTGTATTTTTCAAAACAGACTTAATCCTGCGCAATAAATTCCTTCGAACATTTCCCGCCAAATTCCGGCTGGATGGTGCAATGACTGATGTGAAAGTCGTGGTGTAAAATCTCCTCTATTTCATGTGCGATCCGGTTGAATTCACTGATGCTCATGTTTTCGCAACAGTCGAGGTGCGCCTCGAAATGCAACTCGTTGTCGTTGAGATTCCACAAATGGATGTGGTGCAGTTTGTTGTTGCCGGTTTTGCTGTGGATCTTTTCGATGATTTTTTCGATGTCGGTGTTTTCGGGCGTGAACAACAGCAGCATCTTGGTGGTCGATTTGAGCAGGCCAAATCCCATCAAGATCAGGTAAACCGAAATAACAAAAGTAATCACGCTGTCGATCCAGAACCATTGGTAATATTTCATGAGCAGACCACCGATGAGCACCGCAACCGAGGCCAAGGTATCGGTCAATAAATGCAAGTAGGCCGAACGCATATTGACGCTGTGCTCGGCGTCTTTTTTGAGCAATACAGTAGAAAATCCGTTGAATACAATCCCGAGCAGTGACAACCAAATCACTATTCCCGAACCGATAACGACAGGTTTTGAAAACCGTTCAATCGCTTCATAAATCAGGAAAACCGCAACTACAATCAAGGTCGCCGAGTTGATGAAAGCCGCGAGCAATTCGGCGCGTTTGTATCCGAAAGTGTGTGAAAAGTTGGCCTTCTTTTTGGCCAGCTTGTGCGCGATGTAACTAAAAACCAGCGACAGCACATCGCTGAAATTGTGCAACGCATCGGAAATGAGCGACAAACTCCCCGAAAAGAATCCACCTACGATTTGCGCCACCGTGATCCCAATGTTCAGGAAAATCGATACCGAAAGGTTTTTTCCGGTGACTTCGTGATGGTGGTGGCTGTGGTCGTGCATTTACATACAGTCGATTTTGTTGACGCGGTTGGCGTGTCGGCCACCTTCGAAAGCGGTGTTGATAAAGGTATCGACCATTTCCACGGCCTGTGGAATCGAGGTAAAACGTGCCGGGATGGAAATAATATTCGCATTATTGTGTTGGCGCGCCAGCGCCGAAATTTCCTTGGTCCAGCACAAGGCCGCGCGGATGCCGGCGTGTTTGTTGACGGTCATCGCGATGCCGTTTCCGGAACCGCAGATTACGACACCGAAATCGGCTTTGCCTTCCGATACATCGATGGCCACGGGATGGCCGAAGTCTGGATAATCGACACTGTCAACAGTATCGGTACCGTGGTTGGTGACGACATGGCCCTTGGCTTGGAGCATGTCAACAATTGCTTTTTTGTAATCGGGGCCGGCGTGGTCGTTTCCTATGGAGATTTTCATTCGATTTCTATTATTTTTTTTTAAGATCTCATGCAGTCGCTTCGCTCGTGTCATGTCAATTAGATGTGTTGTGTCTACAAAATTACGCAAACCTTTTGGATTGAATGGGTTGGTTTTGGTAAATCGCAGCACACTTGCAATAATGCAATACTTTTTATGAAACAGTATCATTATTGTGGAAAATTTGTTAAATAACTGTTTTGTTGAAAGTTATTTATAAAAGCTTGATTTTCAGTTAACTTTAAATTAACAAGAATTGTTTATAAGTTAAGATAGAAAATGAGAAGATTTTTTTGGTGGTATGGCATAAATTCCTAAACAAAAACCCAGATCAAAAATGCAAATAAAGTTTGGTTAATTTTTGGAATAGTTATCAATATCCAAAAGGTGGTTTTCAACAATAAATCGCGTTGTTAGTTTTCTACAAAAAGAAACGGTTTTCGATTGTTAACAGTTGTTGATTAAATTTCAAAATCAACTTAAAATGAAGCTTTTGCCATTTGAATCCTATGTTAACAAATCGTTATAACAAAGTAAAACTAAAGTCTGAAATTTTTGAACGGAAACTTATACCAACAATTAACACGCTATAATAACCATCAAAAAATCAATTTTCAATTTCCCTTTTTCTTTTGTTGTTTTTAATGGTTGTTGACAACTTCGGTTTAAACAATGGTCAGGTGGCTTGGGTTGTTGTTGAGTTCGTCGAGGATGGCGCGAACCGTTTCGAGATCGTTGGGATGGACTTTGAGCCTGATGCCGCCCAGCGCGATCGAATACATCGGGACGACCGAAGCCGTGGCCTCGTTCTCGAAATAATACGAAAGCCCTTCCTGGTCCAACCGGTGTTTGAGGATCGTGATCTCGTGCGGATAATTGAAGATGGCCGCGGTGATGAATTCTTCCATAGCTTGGGTCGTTTTGGTAAAGTTATAATTTTTATAAATGTTAAAACTTATTTCCTCAATCTTGTTTGTTTTCGTAATTTTCAAACTTTAAGAACAGACAATGAGTAAGAAATTCAAAAAGATGGGAAAAAAAGACAAAGATTTCTCATCCAAAATCATAAAGATACTTTCCAGGAATGCCAATAAAGGATTCAACTACAAACAAATAGCGGCCATTCTTGAAGTAGACGACACCAAAAGCCGCAACGAGATCATCAAGGATTTAAAGATTCTCGCTTCGCAAAAGAAAATCATCGAAACCGAACCCGGCAAATACCTGATCAAGGCCATCAGCCAGGATTATTACGAAGGCACGATCGACATGACCTCGCGCAAGACGGCCTATTTCATCTGTCCCGATTTCGAGGAAGATGTGTTCATCCCGAACAACAACCTGAACCGCGCACTCGATGGAGATATCGTTAAGGTCTACGTCTACAACCGACGCAAAGGCAAACGCCCCGAAGGTGAAGTCATCGAAGTGCTCGAACGCAAGAAAGCCGAATTCGTCGGCGTGATCGACATCCAGAAAAATTTTGCTTTCGTATCTACGGCCAATGCCAAAATGTACACCGATATTTTTGTCCCGAAAGACAAGATTGGTGAAGCACAGAACGGCGATGTGGTCGTCGTAAAAATCGAAGATTGGCCCAAGAAAGCCGATTCGCCTTTTGGTTCGGTAATTAAAGTACTTGGGAAACCAGGCGAGCACGATACCGAAATCCATGCGATCCTGGCCGAATACGGTCTGCCTTACGATTTCCCGATTGAGGTCGAAGCCTACGCACAAAAGCTCGACACTTCGATTCAGGCAAGCGAAATTGCCAACCGACGCGACATGCGCGACACTTTGACGTTCACGATCGATCCGAAAGATGCCAAAGATTTCGACGATGCGTTGTCGTTCAAAAAACTCGAAAACGGCAATTACGAAATCGGGATCCATATCGCCGATGTGTCGTATTATCTCAAGGAAGGAACGGTTTTGGACGACGAAGCCTATCAACGCGGCACTTCGGTTTATCTCGTGGACCGCGTCGTACCGATGTTGCCCGAAGTACTGTCAAATTTTGCGTGCTCCCTGCGACCGCATGAGGAAAAATATACCTTTTCAGCGATTTTCGAGATTACCGAAACCGCGCAGGTCACCAACCAATGGTTCGGAAGGACCGTAATCTATTCGGACCAACGTTTTGCGTACGAAGAAGCGCAGCATATTATTGAAACCAAAGGCGATGTCATCCCGGCTGATATTTCATTGACCGGACAGGATTATAAAGTACCCGCAGAAATTGTCGAAGCGACGTTGAAACTCGACAAACTCGCCAAGATTTTGAGGGAAAAACGCATGCACCACGGCGCGATTTCATTCGACAAGGTCGAGGTCAAATTCAACCTCAATGAGGCGGGTGAACCCGAAGGCGTGTATTTCAAGGTTTCGAAAGACGCCAACCACCTGATCGAGGAATTCATGCTGTTGGCCAACCGAAAGGTCGCCGAATACATCGGCAAGCAAAAGAAAACCTTTGTGTACCGCATCCACGATGAGCCCGATGAATCGAAATTGATGGCGCTGCAGGGCGTGATTTCGAAGTTCGGCTACAGCATCAACTTCAAGACCAAGAAATCGATATCGAATTCACTGAACCAATTGCTCGACAACGTCAACGGCAAGAAAGAGCAAAACCTGGTCGATACGCTCACGATCCGTACGATGAGCAAGGCCAAATATTCGACCGAAAACATCGGGCATTATGGACTCGCATTCGATTACTATTCGCATTTCACCTCCCCGATCCGTCGTTATCCCGATGTGATGGTGCACCGATTGTTGCAGTATTACCTTGACGGCGGCAAATCGGTCAGCGAGGAAGAATACGAGGAAAAATGCGTGCACAGTTCGAACATGGAAAATTTAGCGACCAACGCCGAACGCGATTCGATCAAATACATGCAGGTCAAGTACATGCAGGACCACCAGGACCAGGAATTCCTGGGTGTGATTTCGGGCGTGACCGAATGGGGTATTTATGTCGAGATTGTCGAGAACAAATGCGAAGGCATGTGCCGAATCCGCGAAATCCGCGACGATTATTACACGTTTGACGAGAAACAATACGCGCTTGTGGGCGCCGTGACGCACAATTTATTGCAGCTCGGCGACGAGGTCATCGTCAAGGTCAAGAATGCCGATCTGGTCAAGAAACAACTCGATTTCCACTTTATCCGCAGAAATGAAAATTAATACGCATACCATGAAAACAATCAAAAAAATCGCAATCACCGCACTGCTTTTGGCAGCGCCAATCCTCAATGCCCAAGTCAAGAAAGACGTGGGCGAATTCACCAAAATCAAATCTTTCGACCAGATTACCGTTGAATTGATTCCTTCCAATGAACAACGCATCGAAATCACCGGAAGCCGCAAGGACGAAGTCGAAGTCATCAACAAAAATGGCGAGCTCAAGATCAGGATGCGCACCGGCAAACTGCTCGATGGCGAGGAAATCGAAGCCAAGGTTTTCTTCAAGACCCTGACCCATATCGATGCCAACGAAGGTTCGTTCATCGGTTGCGACAAGGCATTCAAACAAGCTTCGATGTATGCCTCGGCACAGGAAGGCGCCGGTGTCAAAATCAAACTCGATGTGGATAATATCGAAGTACGTGCAGCAACCGGAGGAAAAGTAAAACTGTCCGGAACTGCCGATAACCAGGATGTTTCATTGGGCGCCGGCGGTATTCTCGAGGCCAAGGAACTCAAGACCCAAAACACCAAAGTCGATGTCAAGGCGGGCGGCGAGGCTGAAATCCGTGCCTCTCAATTGGCCGATGCCCGTGTGACTGCCGGGGGTAAAATCGTCATCCACGGCAACCCAAAAGAAGTCAAACGCAAAACGACTTTAGGCGGAAAAATTCAGGAAATTCGCGAATAGTTTGAAAAGGGTTTGCCGTTTTAAATTTTGAGCTATATTTGTTAAAACCATTTCAGGCACTTGATGATTGAAGATATTTTAACGGCGATTCCACTCGGGTTCTTTCTCAGCTTTATGATTGGGCCTGTTTTTTTTGTACTGTTGGAAACCAGCGTCGTTAAAGGATTTCGGGCTGCGGCTGTGTTTGATTTGGGTGTGGTTTTGGCCGATATTATCTTCATTCTGATTGCTTATTTTTCGAGTTATCGCCTCATTGAGAGCATCAAGGACGATCCGGCGTTGTTTGTTTTTGGCGGCTTGGTGATGTTGACCTATGGCATCATTTCATTTGTCAAAAACAAGAAAGCCAAGAAAAACATCGATCCCGAAGACCCGGCAGAATTGGCCAAGACGAATTATTTCAATTTGTTCATTAAGGGATTTTTCCTCAATTTCATCAACATCGGCGTACTGGGTTTTTGGCTCGCGATCCTGATTACGATCGGTCCGAAATTGCAATTGAACCCGACCAGGATGTTGACTTTTTTCACGACAGTGATTTTGAGTTATTTCATCACCGATATCTTCAAGATTTTGTTGGCCAAGCAATTGCGCAGTAAATTGAATCCGAACAACATCCTGATGATCAAAAAAGTCATCAGTGTGATTTTGATCATCTCGGGTGTGTTTTTACTGTCCCAGGGTTGGTTTCCACAGGAGCGAAAAATTATGGATAAGGCGTTGGATAAGTTGGAAGAACAACAATAATTTACTGATAGTAAAAAAGATAAAACCTGAATAGGTAAAATATCAATAAAATCAAGGTTTATAATTCCAAATTCCAAATAAATTATTTAGATTTGCCGTCCAATACAATAATGGCGTCGTGGCCGAGTGGCTAGGCTGGGCTCTGCAAAAGCTCCTACAGCGGTTCGAATCCGCTCGATGCCTCAACAAAAAGTCCGGAACATTCCGGACTTTTTTATTTATAATTTTTAAGAAAAATTGATTAAAAAGAAGCGGTCGATGCCTCGAAAAGTCTGGATTATTCCAGTTTTTTTTATTTATAATTTTTTTGTCTTTCTTCTTGCAGCGTAGCGGTCTTTGCTCTTTGTTCTAACAGCGAAGCAGTCTTCTAAGTCCGGTATTCCTCCATCTCGATCGTAACGGCCTCAACATCACCGCCAATCGGGGGATTGATCTTCGAAAACCGCAATGTTGATTCTAGAAACTTCGGGAATTTCGTTGAAAATGCGCAGCAAAATGCGGTGCGCGACGTGTTCGATCAATTTGGAACGAATGGCCATTTCTTCGACCACAATACGGTTAAGCAGCACATAATCGACCGTATCGGCGAGTTCATCTGAAAGCGAAGACTTGCGCAAATCGGTCTTGATCTCGAGGTCTACCGAATATTCTGAACCGATTTTACTTTCTTCCACCAGACAGCCATGGTACGAAAAAGTGCGGATATTTTTGAGTTTGATGTTTCCCATAATGTTTAATAGTGGATTCGTTTAACCGTTTAATCGTTCAAAAGTAGCATTTTTTTAGCGGTCTATCGATTAAACAAATACACGATTAACCGATTGAACAACAAAAATCTTAACTTTGCCCTTCAAAATTTGAATTATGTCCACCGAAGAGAAATCGCTCAATTTCATCGAGCAAATCATCGAAGAAGATCTCAAAAACGGCTTGCCCAATAACAAGTTGCGTTTTCGTTTTCCGCCCGAACCCAACGGCTATCTGCATATTGGGCACGCGAGCGCGATTGCGTTGAATTTTGGACTCGGGATCGATTACCAAGCGCCGGTCAACCTGCGTTTTGACGATACGAACCCGGCCAAGGAAGAACAGGAATTTGTCGATTCCATCAAACGCGATGTGCAATGGCTCGGCTACCAATGGGACAAGGAATTGTACGCTTCGGATTATTTCCAGCAATTGTACGACTGGACGGTAGAATTCATCAAGAAAGGCAAGGCGTATGTTGACAGTCAAACTTCGGAAGCAATGGCCGAACAGAAAGGCACGCCAACGACTCCGGGCGTTGACAGTCCGTACAGAAACCGTTCGGTAGAGGAGAACCTTGACCTTTTCGAACGCATGAAAAACGGCGAATTCGAAGAAGGAACGCATATCTTGCGCGCCAAGATCGACATGAAATCGACCAATATGCTCATGCGTGACCCGATCATGTACCGCATCTTGCACAAACACCACCACCGCACCGGTGACGATTGGTGCATCTATCCGATGTACGATTGGGCGCATGGCGAAAGCGATTATCTGGAGCAGATTTCACACTCGTTCTGCACGCTCGAATTCCTGCCGCACCGCGAATTGTACGACTGGTTTTTGGATCAGGTGTATGATGAAAACAAGGTACGTCCGAAACAGCGCGAATTTGCCAGAAGGAATCTATCGCATACCGTGGTGAGCAAAAGAAAGTTGCTCAAACTCGTTCAGGATAACTATGTAAACGGTTGGGACGACCCAAGAATGTCAACGATTTCGGGGCTTCGCAGACGCGGTTATACGCCGGCTTCCTTGCGAAATTTCGCCAATACGATTGGCATTGCCAAGCGCGACAACCTGATCGATGTATCGGTGTTGGAGTTCTGCATCCGTGAAGATTTGAATAAAACGGCGCCTCGTGTGATGGCCGTTCTCGATCCGGTGAAACTCGTCATTACGAATTATCCGGAAGGAAAAGAAGAATGGCTCGATGCCGAAAACAACCAGGAAGACGAATCGGCCGGGTTTAGAAAAGTACCTTTTTCGCGTGAGATTTACATCGAAAGGGAAGACTTTTTGGAAGAAGCACCGGCGAAGTTTTTCCGCCTCAGCATCGGTAAAGAAGTGCGTCTCAAAAATGCGTATATCATTAAGGGTGAATCGGTTGTCAAGGATTCGAATGGAAACATCACCGAAATCCATGCAACCTACGATACCGATAGTTTGAGTGGCAGCGGTACCGAAGCGAGCCTCAGAAAAGTTTCGGGAACCCTGCATTGGGTTTCGATCGCGCACGCTTTGGAAGCCGAAGTTCGGCTGTACGACCGTTTGTTTACCGATGAAGCGCCCGATACGCACAAGGAAAAGGATTTCCTCGAATTTGTCAATCCGGATTCGCTCAAAATCGTGACCGGATATGTCGAGCCGAGCTTGAAAACGGCTCAAAACGAGGACAAATTCCAGTTCCAACGTTTGGGCTATTTTACTGTGGATAAGGATGCTACCGATAATAAATTGGTGTTCAATAAAACCGTAGGACTCAAGGATGCCTGGGAAGAAAAAGGCAAGAAAGAGGAGAACGCGATCAACAATTCACTCAAGGAAATCAACAAATATTTCAAGGTTTCGACCGAGGAAGAACGAAATTCGGTTGAAAAAGCAATCGCCGAAAACCTCCAATCGGTTTCGAATTTTTCTTTGTTGCAGAATTCCATCCGTAAAAATGTAAACAACAACAAAGCGTCACTTTTGTTTTCGAACTGGATCTTGAAATATTCCGATAAAATCAAATTTTCGGATGTCGATGCCGAGGTTTTGGAAAAATTGTATGCAATGTCACTTCGAAGCGAATCCGAATTCGTCCGAAAGGAAGTTGTCCAAAATCTCAAAAACGATTCGGCCAACTTTTCGAAATTCGAAAACGAGATTTCAAAAATCGCCTAAGATTTTAAGTATAGTTTTTATCAATTGAAGTCCGTCGACACCGACGGACTTTTTTATGATTTATAAATTCTATTAAAATTTATAAATCATCGATTTTAACTGTAAAAATTGACTTCCATAAATCGATTCTAACAGCGAAACAAAAATCGCCAACCCGATTGCGCTTTTCGGTTGTTTTCCGTTCAAGGAAACGGCTTATTTTAAGTTTTGGATTTCCCAAGCCCAATTTAACCTGTCGTTAACAAGCAAATGTTAAAATTGTGGTTATCTTTAAAATTACAACTTCAAAATTTAAAATCATGTCACAGAATAACGGAAATACAATGGTTGCCATTTTGGCCGGGGTTGCTCTTGGAGCGGCAGCCGGAATTTTATTCGCACCGGACAAAGGTTCGAAAACGAGAGCCAAAATCAAAGATGGAATCGATGAAGCCAAAAACAAGGCGATGGACAAATTCAACGAAACCAAAAACAAGTTCGAAGGCAAATATGCCGACACCAAGCACAATGTAGAGGACAGCTACGAGGAATTGCTGTCGCAACTGAGCCACAAAGCTGAGGATGCCATCACGTTCCTTGAACAGAAACTGGCCGAGCTCAAAGCCCAAAACGCCAAATTCCAAAAATAAATGGCTTTCGAAGACTTTAAAGAAACCGCCGATTCGCTGCAGGAACAGACGCAGAAATTCATCGACAGCAACCTCGCGTATTACAAATTGTGGGGGTTCAAGGTTGCGATGAAATCGACCGTGATGATCCTCAAATTCACCTTGATTTTACTGTGTGTGTCGATGGTTTTGCTGTTCGGTTCGATCGCGGCGGCATTTGCAATCGGCAATGCGTTAGGCAGTTATACCTACGGATTCCTGATTGTCGCTGGGATTTATGTGGTTTTTACGGCCCTTTTGTTCTTGATCAAGGACAAGATCGTCGAAGGCCCAATCCTTGAAAAATTCTCCGAAATCTTCTTTAACGATTAAGCCATGCAAAAGAAAAAATACTCGTCCTACGCCGAAATCGACCGCGATCTAGAGATTCTTAAGCTTGAGAAGGAAATCGAATACCAAAAGCTATTGATGCACATCCAGCACACCAAAGACAGCTTTACGCCACAGAACATGGTGCGTAATTTCCTGACGAGTTTGCCGTCGTTTTCGTGGAAAGAGGTGCTGCAGAATTCCTACGGCAGCATTTTAAATATGGCTATTCCTATGATTATGGGGTGGTTATCCAAAAAGAAAAGCCAATAAAATAAGCAATTAAAAAGCCACGAATTACACCAATTTCGCAAATCAATTCGAGAAAATTGGTGTAATTTGTGGCTAAATTTTTTACTGGAATACGGCAGAAATTATACCGTAATGTCTGGATTTTCAGGATTTTCAGGTGCTTCCCGGAAACGCGATTCTTTTTTGATCGGTTTGGGCGGCGTATTCTTTTTCATCATTTCACCGACCTGGTTCGAGGCGGCAAAGGAGGCGACCATGTTGTTGAGCATTTCGCTTCCGGCCTGTGGCGAATTCGGCAACAGGATCAAATTCGAATTCGTATCGGCACCGATGGCCTGCAACGTATCGTAATGCTGCGTCACGACAATCAGTGCAGAAGCTTCCTGCGAATTGATGCCGACGTTGTTCAATACCTCGACACTTTCCACCAAACCACGCGCAATTTCACGTCTTTGGTCGGCGATACCCTGACCTTGTAAACGCTTGCTTTCGGCTTCGGCCTTGGCTTTGGCGACGATGCGGATGCGGGAACTTTCGGCCTCGAATTCGGCGGCGGTCTTTTCGCGGTCGGCGGCGTTGATGCGGTTCATGGCATTTTTTACCTGCAAATCGGGATCGATATCGGTCACCAAAGTATTGATGATGTCGTAACCATAGGTCATCATGGCTTCGTTGAGTTCGCGTTTGACGGCAATGGCAATGTCGTCTTTTCTTTCAAACACATCGTCAAGCTTGAGTTTCGGGACTTCGGCGCGCACCACATCAAACACATAGGCGGTGATCTGGTCGTGCGGATATTCGAGTTTGTAAAATGCATCGTAGACCTTGTCCTGGATGACTTTGAACTGTACCGAAACCTTCATTTTAATGAATACGTTGTCCTTGGTTTTGGTTTCGATGATCACGTCGAGCTGTTGGATTTTGAGGCTGACACGACCGGCAATGCGGTCGATGATCGGGATTTTCAATTGAAGTCCGGAATTGCGTACGCTCAAAAATTTCCCGAAACGCTCAATGATCACGGCGGTTTGCTGCTTGACCGTAAAGAAGGACGAAAGGAAAATAAAGAAGGCGAATACAAATAAAATAATCGTTGGAATGTTCATAACTGCTGCAATTAAGTTTTAAAATTCCCGTTAAATTACGAAAAATAATTTAGGTTTGTCCTTCTAATCAAACGACATGAAAAAGACCCTTTTAACAGCGCTATTTGCGTTTGTTACCCTTGCAGCCTCGGCGCAATATGAATACCGCGATTCGAACCGGATCGGGATCAGCGTCGGTATCAACCAGTTCAACCTTAATACCGACAATTTTACGGTCAATCCAGAGATAGGATGGAACCTCGGACTCTCGGTGCGCGGCAATTTCTACAACGATTTTGACATGGTCTATGCGATGCAGTTCAGCGAGAACAAGTTTTCGGTACCGACGACCTCTACGCTTGGTATCAAGGAAGATGTGGAGTACAAACTGCCATCGGCACAGGTTTCACTGATGCTGAGCTACAAATTCATCGAAAACCATTTGAGTGCCGAGTTCGGGCCGATGCTCCAGATCAACGACAAATTCAAGATCGACGACAAGGACAACCGCACCAACATCATCGACGGGACCACTTACCAGGCGGACGACATCCTCAAAATCTCGAAATTCAATTTTTACCCGGTGGTCGGATTGACGGCAGGGGTGAAGCACCTGCGTTTGAACATCCAATACGCTTACGGTTTGACCAATATGCTCGGCAAACTCAATGAACAGGACGATGTGGTCGTGACCAAAAAATTCAACGGCCACGCCGGAATCCTTACCGGAAACCTGATTATTTATCTATAATATGAAAAAATTACTGCTGTTCGTATCACTGCTGGGCCTGACGGTTTCGGCCCAAACCATCCAGAAAAAGGATGGGAGCAAGGTCGATGTTTCGGGAGGCACCATCCATGTAGAGCCTGGAAACAAAAGGCTGACGTATTTCCTCAAGGACAGCAAAAAAGCCGCACACATCAAGTTTAAAAATTTCGACCAGGCGACTTGGGACGATTTCATCTTCAAGACTTTTGTGATTGACGGAAAAACCAAAGGCTATTATGTGGTGGCCGAATCAGAAGGCAAGACCTTGGCCAGCAGCAAAAGAACAAGGATCAAGAGCCGCGGCGGATTCGAGTCGACCTATAATCTTTACCAAGTGGCGGTGCTCGACCAACAGAACAAGGTTATCGAAGAATTGATTTTCACCGATGAAAACACCGACAAGAAATCGGCCGAAAGGGCAGCAGTATTGCCGCTGATCAAAAAGCATTTTGCCGGTTGCCCGAAACTCATCGAACGCGCGTCGGCTTTCGAAAGTCCGTCCGGCGAAACAAAAAACCGCACCATCCTGGTTTTTCTCGATACACCGACTTATGTCAAATGTCAATAAAAAAAGCGCCTGATTCGGGCGCTTTTTGTTTATAAAGTATCGGTGGCTTTCTGTATCCTCGAGATTGTTTCGTCCTTGCCGATGATTTCGGCGATATCGAACAAATGCGGGCCTTTTAAAGCGCCCACAAGGCTCAATCGGAACGGTTGCATGACTTTGCCCATGCCAATCTCATTTTGCGTCATCCAATCCTTTACAATCGTTTCGATGGCGTGCGAATTGAAATCCTCGATATTGGCCAACACTTCAATCAATTGGTTCATCAAAACCGGCGTTTCCTCTTTCCAGTTCTTGGCCGCTTTTTCGTCGTAGCTTGTCGGAGCGACAAAGAAGTAATCACTGAGTTCCCAAAATTCCGAAACAAAATGCGCGCGGTCCTTGACAAGCGAAACGATCCGCGTGATTTCCGCCAACGAAAAACTGCGGTTCAATGATTTCGATTCGATGACCGGAGCAAAGGCTTGGGCCAATTCCGCATCGTCCTTGTGGATCAAATACTGGTGGTTGAACCATTTGTTCTTGTCGGGGTCGAATTTAGCGCCGGCCTTGTGTACGCGGTTCAGATCGAAGGCAGCGGCGAGTTCTTCCAAAGAAAACAATTCCTTGTCTGTACCGTCGTTCCAGCCCAATAGCGCAAGAAAATTGACGACCGCTTCTGGGAAAAATCCTTTTTCGCGGTAACCCGATGAAATGCCTTCCTCGGTTTGCCATTCGAGCGGAAAGACAGGGAATCCCATCTTGTCGCCGTCGCGTTTGGACAACTTTCCGTTTCCGATGGGTTTGAGGATCAACGGCAAATGCGCAAATTCTGGCGCATCCCAACCAAAGGCGCGGTACAACAAAACGTGCAACGGCATCGAAGGCAACCATTCTTCGCCACGGATCACATGTGAGGTTTCCATCAGATGATCGTCGACGATGTTCGCCAAATGATAGGTCGGCATGCCGTCTCCCTTGAACAATACCTTGTCGTCCAATAGGTTGGTTTCAAATTTAATGTCGCCGCGGATGATGTCGTGCAGATGCAAAGTTTCGCCCACCGGCGTCTTGAAACGGATCACGTGTTCTTCACCGTTGGCGATTCTTTTGGCCACATCCTCGGCCGAATTGGTCAACGAGTTGTCGAGGTTTTCCCGAACCGAATGGTTGTAAATGAACGTCTGGCCCAAGGCTTCCTGATCCTTGCGCATCGCATCGAGGTTTTCGCCCGAATCAAAAGCATAATACGCATGGCCCGAAGCGACGAGCTGTTCGGCGTATTGGCGGTAGATTTCTTTTCTTTCACTCTGACGGTAAGGCCCGAATTTTTCGTTCTTTCCGACGGTTTCATCGGGAGCAATGCCGAGCCATTCGAGCGCTTCCATGATGTAGGCTTCGGCGCCCGGGACAAAACGATTCTGGTCGGTGTCTTCTACACGCAGGTAGAAAACGCCGCCGTGTTTCTTGGCGAAAAGGTAGTTGAACAGGGCGGTTCTGACACCGCCGATGTGTAACGGTCCGGTCGGACTCGGTGCAAAACGCACGCGGATTGGCTTTGACATTTCGATTAAATTTTTGGCAAAGATACGGGCAATTGGTCAATTAGAAAATGAGCAATTAGAAAATGACCGTTTGTTTGCGTTCGGACTCATTTTCTAATTGTCTCATTTTCTAATTGTCTCATTTTCTAATTTTCATTTAACATTTTCTTATCCATATAAATTACTACTTTTAGCGGTTATAAAAAGACGATTTTGGAAACTTCGAACGCCATTTACGAAAAGCTCGAGGCTTTTATCCGGAAGTATTACACCAACGAACTGATTCGCGGTGTGATTTTCTTCACCGGATTGGGCTTGATTTACCTATTGTTTACGCTTTTCGTGGAATATTTCCTGTGGCTCAAACCGACAGGACGGACGATGTTGTTCTGGTTGTTTATCGCCGTGGAAATGTTCCTGTTGTTCCGTTACATCTTGTTTCCGGTGTTCAAATTGTTCAAGCTACAGAAAGGCATCGATTACACGCAGGCATCGAACATCATCGGCAACCATTTTACCGAAGTCAGCGACAAACTGACCAATTTCCTGCAATTGTCCAACGACAAAAACCAGTCGGAATTACTGATTGCATCGATCGAGCAGAAGGCGCATACGCTGCAACCGATTCCATTTGGCAACGCGATCAATTTCGGGAAGAACAAGAAATATTTGCCGCTGGCCTTGCTGCCGATTTTGTTTTTTGCGTTTTTCTATATTTCCGGGAACAGCGAAGTGATTTCGCAAAGCCTCAACCGCGTCGTGCATTTCAAGGAGCAATTCCTGCCGCCGGCACCGTTTAAATTCGTTTTGCTCAACGACAATTTGCAAACCGAACAGAACAAGGATTTTATCGTACGTGTCAAATCCGAAGGCAAAGTCGTTCCTGAAAATGCGATGATTTTTATAGGCGACGAAAGTTACTTCATGGAATCGGCCAAACCGGGCGAATTCAGTTTCAAGGTTTCCAAACCGGTATCGAATGTAACGTTTCATTTGGAAGCGAACGATATCGCTTCTAAGGAATACGAACTCGCGGTGGTGGCCGTTCCGTCGATTGCCAATTTCGAGATGGTGTTGCAGTTTCCGGGTTATCTGAACAAAAAATCGGAAACCATCAAAGGCACCGGTAATGCGATTGTCCCAGAAGGAACCAAAGTGGTTTGGCGCATGAATACCTTGGCCACGCAAAAAGTGGAATGGAACGACGGCCAGTCGAACGTGGCTTTTTCGAAGAATGAAAATAACTTTTCGCTGTCCAAGAATATTTTCCAGAACACCGATTACCAGATCCTGACCTCGAACAGCAAAGTCGAGCATTACGAGAAATTGAACTACCAGATTTCGGTCATCAAGGACCAATTCCCAACGATCAATGTCAACAATGCACCCGACAGCTTGAAGGTGCAGAAACAATACGTCCTGGGCCAGGTTTCGGATGATTACGGTTTGTCTAAACTGCAGATTGTGTATTATCCGAAAGGCAGACCGGAAGCGGCCAAACGCGGCAATCTCAATGTGAAGAAGGAAGTTTACGACCAATTTGTATTTGCGTTCCCGAGCCAATTGCCGGTGGAGCAAGGCGTCGATTATGAATACTATTTCGAGATTTTCGATAACGATGCGATCCACAATTTCAAGAGCACTAAATCTTCGGTGTTTTCCAACCGCATCCTGACCGAGGAGGAAAAAGCCGATGCGATACTGCAGCAGCAAAGCGAGAACATCAACAGTATGGAGAAGTCGCTCAAAAACCAGGACAAGCAATTGTCGGAAATCGATAAGCTCCAGAAAGCCGGAAAAGAGAAGGACAACCTCGAATTCAAGGACCAACAGAAAGTCAACGATTTCATCAAACGCCAAAAGCAACAGGACGAGATGATGAAGGAATTCTCCAAGAAAATGGAGGAGAACCTCGACAAATTCCAAAGCGAGAAGAAAGACGAATTCAAGGAAGAACTGCAAAAGCGTTTGGAAAATGCCGAGAAAGATCTAGAGAAAAACCAGAAATTGCTCGACGAACTCAAGGAACTCAACGACAAGATCAAGAACGAGGAATTGATGGACAAGCTCGACAAGTTCAAGCAGAACAGCAAGAACCAGATCAAGAACCTCGAGCAATTGGTCGAGTTGACCAAGAAATATTATGTCGAGAAAAAGGCCGAACAGCTAGCGGACAAACTCGAAAAATTGGCTGAAAAGCAAGACAAACTATCCGAAAACGATAAGGAAAACAAATCCGACAAGCAGGAAGAAATCAACAAAGAGTTCGATAAGATCCAAGAAGATTTGAAAGAACTCGACAAAGAAAACAAGGAACTCAAATCGCCTTTGGACATCCCGAAAGATGCCGAAAAGGAAAAGAGCATCGATGAGGATTTGAAGAAGGCGTCGGACGAGCTCAAGAAAGACAGCAAGGACGGCAAGGACGGCAAGGACAAAGCCAAACCCAAACAGAAAAGTGCCTCCAAAAAAATGAAGGAAATGAGCCAGAGCATGTCAGACAGTATGGCTGGTGGCGAAATGGAACAACTCGAGGAAGATGTCAAGATGTTGCGACAAATCCTCGATAATTTGCTTGCGTTTTCATTTTCGCAGGAAGATTTGATGGGCCAGTTCCGTGGACTCAAACGCGGTTCACCTTCGTTCAACAAGAACCTCAAATTGCAGCAAGACCTCAAATTGCAGTTCAAGCATGTAGACGACAGCTTGTTCGCCATGTCGATGCGCAACCCGAAAATCGCCGAGGATGTGACCAAGGAAATCGGGAATGTGCATTACAATATTGATAAATCGCTTGAGAATTTGGTGGAAGCCAACGTCGCCAAAGGCGTTTCGCACCAGCAATACACGGTTTCATCGGCCAACAAACTTGCCGATTTCCTCAGCGATATTCTCAACAACATGCAAATGTCGCTCTCGGGTGCAGGACAAGGCGGCAAACCTAAACCTGGGCAGGGCCAAGGGTCGGGGATGCAGTTGCCGGATATCATCAAAAAGCAGGAGGGCCTCAGCGAGAAAATGAAGGAAGGCATGCAAAAGGGTAAAAAGCCAGGAGAAGGAAAGAAGCCTGGCGAAGGTAAAAAGCCCGGTGAGGGCGAAAAACCCGGTGAAGGTGAAAAGGGGAAATCCGGAAAGGACGGCAAGAGCGGGCAAGGCAACAGCCAAGGCGGTGAGAATGGTGAAAACGGCGAAGACGGCGAAGGTGATGCCCGTGCAATCATGGAAATCTACAGGGAGCAAAAGCAATTGCGCGAATCCCTGCAAAAGGAACTCGAGAAGAAGGGACTCGGCGGAAACGGCCAGAATGCACTCGACCAGATGAAGCAAATCGAAAAGCAATTGCTCAACAAAGGATTCAACAATGAGACGCTGCAAAAGGCGCTCAACCTCAAATACGAATTGCTCAAACTCGACAAGGCGGTGCAATTGCAAGGCGAAGAAAAGAAACGCCAGGCCGAAACCAACAAGAAAGAATTCACCAATCCGGCCAATGCGCTGCCGGCCAATCTGCAGGATTATTTGAACTCGATTGAAATTTTAAATAGACAAAGCTTACCTTTGCGCTCCAATTTCAACCAGAAGGTTCAAGAATATTTTAAGGGCAATGATTAATTTCAATTACGAAACCGATTTTGAATTAGCGGACGAATCGCTATATGCACGCTGGATTTCCGAAGTGATTGCAAGCGAAATGAAGCAGGAAGGTGAGATCAATTACATCTTCTGCGACGATGATTATTTGATTGAAATCAACCGCCAGTATTTGGACCATGACACGTTAACGGACATCATCAGTTTCGATTATTCTGAAGGAATTGTCTTACAAGGCGATATTTTTATTTCTATTGAAAGAGTTAGGGACAATGCGGCCGACTTCAAGGTTCCGTTTGAGAAAGAACTGTTGCGAGTGATGTCACATGGGGTGTTGCATTATGCCGGATACAAAGACAAATCGGAGGCTGATGAAATACTGATGCGACAAAAGGAAGATGAAAAAATGAAATTATTTCCAACCGGAAATTAAAATGTTTCACGTGGAACAATGAGTATGTTTGAAGATATATATGATGTAATCGTAGTCGGTGCTGGTCATGCAGGATCGGAAGCCGCCGCCGCTGCCGCCAACATGGGTTCCAAAACACTGTTGGTCACGATGAGTTTGCAGAACATCGCCCAGATGTCGTGCAATCCCGCAATGGGCGGAATTGCCAAAGGGCAAATCGTGCGTGAGATTGATGCGTTGGGGGGATATTCGGGAATTGTGTCCGATAAGACCGCGATCCAGTTCAAGATGCTCAACAAATCCAAAGGGCCTGCGATGTGGTCACCGCGTGTGCAAAGCGACCGCATGCGTTTCGCTGAGGAATGGCGTTTGATGCTCGAACAAACCCCGAACCTCGATTTCTATCAAGAGATGGTGCGTGGGCTCATTATCGAAAATGGCAAAATCAAAGGCATCAAAACCTCGCTTGGTGTTGAGATCAAAGCCAAATCTGTAGTGTTGACCAATGGAACTTTCCTCAATGGATTGATCCACATCGGCGAGAAACAATTCGGTGGAGGCAGGGCAGGCGAAAGCGCCGCTTATGGCATCACCGAAGATTTGGTCAACGCCGGTTTTGAATCAGGAAGAATGAAGACTGGGACGCCGCCACGGGTTGATGGCCGTTCTTTGGATTATTCCAAAATGAATGAGGAAAAAGGCGATGTGCGACCGGATAAGTTTTCCTATTCGGATGAAACCAAACCTTTGATTTATCAGAAATCTTGTCACATGACCTATACTTCGCCTTTGGTGCACGATTTGTTGCGCGAAGGCTTTGACCGTTCACCGATGTTCAATGGAAGAATTCAGAGTTTAGGACCGAGGTATTGCCCATCAATCGAAGACAAAATCAACCGTTTTGCCGATAAGGAAAGACACCAATTGTTTGTCGAGCCAGAAGGCTGGAATACCGTAGAAGTATACGTCAACGGCTTTTCGACTTCGCTTCCCGAAGATGTCCAATTCAAGGCGTTGCGTTCGGTGGTGGGGTTTGAAAACGTCAAGTTTTTCCGTCCGGGTTATGCCATCGAATATGATTATTTCCCGCCGACACAACTCAAGCATACGCTCGAAACCAAACTCGTTGAAGGATTGTATTTCGCAGGCCAAATCAACGGAACGACCGGATACGAAGAAGCCGCCTCCCAAGGTTTGATGGCCGGAATCAACGCTTCATTGAAAGTACAGGAAAAAGAACCACTCATCCTGAAAAGGGATGAAGCCTACATCGGGGTCTTGATCGACGATTTGATTACCAAAGGAACCGAAGAACCGTACCGCATGTTTACTTCGCGAGCCGAATACAGAACCTTATTGCGTCAAGACAACGCCGATTTTAGATTGACACCCAAATCGCATGCGATCGGTTTGGCGTCTGAAAAACGTCTGCGTCGAATGGAGCACAAGTTCAACGAATCCGAAAAGATGGTCAACTTTTTTAAAGAGACCAGCGTGACCGTAGCCGAAACCAACCCGATTCTCGAAGCCAAAGAATCGGCACCGATTTCACAATCGGATAAAATGTTCAAAGTGTTTTCGCGTCCGCAAATTGAACTCGAAGACATTCTTAAATTCGAAAAAGTAAAAGAATACATCGAACAGAACGACTTGGATCAGGAGATCATCGAACAGGCCGAAATACAAGTCAAGTATTCCGGTTACATCGAAAAGGAACGAAACAACGCTGACAAGCTCACGCGTCTGGAAGACGTCAAGATCCCGGAATTCTTCGATTACGAAAAAATCAAATCGATGTCGATTGAAGCCAAACAGAAATTGAGCCGCATTCGTCCGGTGACCATTTCGCAAGCTTCGCGCATCAGCGGCGTTTCACCCAGCGATATTTCGGTATTGCTTATTCATATGGGAAGATGATGTTCCACGTGAAACGACTTGCCTCAAACCGTATCATTAAAGGGATGACAGCTTTGCTGTTTCTTTTTTTTGTGCTGCAAAGTTGCGTTGGTGCAAGACCCACGGTGCAAATACCCGACTATATTGTCGTTGCCGATGGCCAGCCAAATATTGGCGGGAAAAACCTCCATGCGTTTATTTTTGAAAACAATGTAAAGGCGCCGTATCAGATTGAACAATTCCTGGCCAAGAAATACAACACGGCAAATTATTTCGAAAGGGAACTTTGGGTAACCATGCACAAAGACAAATACAAATTGATCGTGTACGACAACTCCGATTTCGAGAAGTATTTCAACAGTGCCAATTATTCGCCGATCAATGAAGAAACCAAAAGTGATCAATACAGCAATACCCGAAAATTTATAGCGATTTCGGTGATCAATGCCTACAATGAAGATTGCCTCGAAGAACGTTCACTTTTGCGAAACATCACCGTGAAATACCTTGAAGATTTAAAAAATGAATACATCAGCCAATAATGGAGATTTCAAAAGCCAATTTATTTTTAACCGTTAAAGACCATTCTGTTTCTGGGGAAACTTTCGAATTGCACCGCGATGAAACTTTAGACCTGCTCATCACGCATCCGCAACCGGCAGAAAAAGACCTGGGCAAATATTACGAAAGCGACGATTACATTTCGCATACCGACGGCAAACGTTCGCTGTTTGAAAAAATGTACCAATTCATCAAAAACATCGCGCTCCAAAATAAATTGAATTTGGTCAATTCGCTGCAACTGCAAAAAGGAAAACTGTTGGACATCGGAGCGGGGACTGGTGATTTTTTGGCTGTCGTGCAAAAAGACGGTTGGGAAATTTCGGGGATCGAACCTTCTGAAAAAGCGAAATCAATCGCCATCCCAAAAGGCATTTCATTCAAAGAAAAATTGTCGGATTTTGAAGACCATTCTTTTGATGTGATTACGATGTGGCACGTGCTCGAACACGTGCCAAACCTTGAAGACCAAATCAAGGAATTGAAACGTTTGCTCAAACCAACTGGCACCATTTTAATTGCAGTTCCCAATTTCAATTCGCATGACGCAAAATACTATGGAACATTTTGGGCTGCTTATGATGTGCCGAGACATTTGTGGCATTTCTCCAAAACGGCAATTTCCATTTTATTTGAGAAAGAAAATTTGCAACTCGAAAAAGTGTTGCCGATGAAATTCGATGCGTTTTATGTTTCGTTGCTTTCCGAAAAATACAAAACCGGAAAAATGAATTTCATCAGCGCTTTTCTGACCGGCTGGAAGTCCAATGCCAAAGCGGCCGCTACCAAAGAGTATTCTTCGCATATTTATGTGCTCAAAAACGCTAAAACGTAAAATAAACGTCGTTCTTTAACGCAAACACCAACGAATACCCAAGCCACTACCGAATTTTAGAAACGCGCTTAGACGGCTTTATTTGAAGCCGATTTTAATAAGAGAAAACAATCGAGGTTAAAACCGAAATAAAAAACAATTATAGCCGCAAAACCCAATAAAAATCCAAAGTTTTTCGACCGAAAAAATTATGGTGCAAAAATTTTATACTTTTGGGGCGAATTAAAAAACAGAGACCATCAGATGAAAAAATCAATCGTACTTATTGCACTTGCAGTTTCGATCATCTCCTGCAACCAGAAAGCAGCCGATGTCAAAGAAATAAAAACAGCCTATGTGGATACTTCCAAATTGATGGAAGAATATACCGAAGCCAAAGACCTCGAGGCGAAATACAAGGCCAAATCGGAAGAAATGGGCCGCGAACTCGAAGCAGAAATCAACAAATTCAAGGCAGAGGCCAGCAATTTCCAAAGAAATGCACAGGCCAACGGACAGGCATGGGCACAACAAAAAGGGGCAGAATTGTCGAAAAGAGAGCAACAGTTGAGCTATGCACAGGAAGCCATGCTGCGCCAATTGCGCCAGGAGCAAGGCGTTGAAGCCGATTCGATGGTAAGTAAGGTCAAGAAATTCATCAAGGATTACGGCAAGAAAAACGGTTATGCCTATGTTTTTGGAACGGGCGAGGCGGTTTCGATCCTGTATGCCGAAGAAAAATACGACATCACCAAGGATGTGACCAAATTGCTCAACGACCAATACAAATCCGAAGGCAAAAAAGAAGAAGGCGATGTCAAGGCCGAAGCCAAGAAAGAGCTGGAAGCCATCGAAAAAAAGAAATAAATCAAGCCTACACTATAGAAAGCCTCCTTCAGTTTGGAGGCTTTTTTATTGATTGAATCACAGGTTTTTAATACTTTTACCGACTAAACTCTACGCCATGGAAACCTTATCAGAAGCCGCATCCTATACGCTACGGTTCATCAACCAAACGCAGCGTTCCATTTTCCTGACCGGAAAGGCCGGAACCGGGAAAACGACCTTGCTCCGTGAAATCATCCGGACGACACACAAAAACGTCGTCGTCGTGGCGCCCACGGGCATCGCCGCACTCAATGCGGGCGGGGTCACAATCCACTCGATGTTCCAGTTGCCGTTTGCGGGATTTATTCCGGAAGAACGCGCGCCGCATTTCTCCGATTTTGTCAAATTCGAATCGAAGGCCACCTTGCGCCGGCATTTCAAGATGAGCGGACTCAAGAAATCGGTCATCCGAAACATGGAACTGCTCGTCATTGACGAAGTCAGTATGCTGCGTGCCGACCTGCTCGATGCCATCGACTTCATGATGCAATCCGTCAGGCAAAACAGCAAACCATTTGGCGGCGTACAAGTCCTGTTTATTGGCGATTTGCTGCAGTTGCCACCGGTGGTCAAAAACGAGGAATGGGCCGTTTTGCGCCAATATTACAAGGGCAAATTCTTTTTCCATTCGCATGTCATCCAACGCAATCCGCCGTTGTACATCGAGCTTTCGAAGATTTTCAGGCAAACCGACGACCGTTTCATATCGATCCTGAACAACTTGCGCAACAACCAGATTTCGCAACACGACATGGCCGTCTTGAATGAATTCGTCCGGCCTGATTTCGATCTCAAGGCCAACAAAGGCTACATCACCCTGACCACGCACAACGCCAAAGCTGATGCGATGAATGCCCAATCGCTTGGGGATTTGGCGGGGCAACAGATTGCTTTCCTTCCTGAAATCGTGGGTGATTTTCCCGAAAAGATTTTCCCGGTCGATGAAAAACTGCTGCTCAAGCTAGGCGCGCAGGTCATGTTTGTCAAAAACGATCTGTCGTTTGAGAAAAATTATTTCAACGGAAAAATGGGCGTCGTCCAATCGCTTTCGGAAAACGAAATCCGCGTACATTTTCCCGAAGAAGACAAGACCATCGAGGTCGAGCGCTACGAATGGCAAAACATCCGCTACAAAGTCAACGAGGCCACCAAGGAAATCGAGGAGGAGGTTTTGGGCACTTTTACGCATTACCCGATCAAACTCGCCTGGGCCATTACCGTCCACAAAAGCCAAGGTTTGACCTTCGACAAGGCAGCGCTCGACGTATCGCAAGTTTTCCTGCCCGGACAAGCCTATGTCGCCCTTTCGCGTTTGCGTTCGTTAAACGGGCTTATTTTGCTTGCTCCGTTGCGTATGAATGGCATTTCGAGCGACCAGGAAGTCATGGAGTATTCGGAGAACAAAGCCGATGAGGAAATTTTGGAAAATGAACTCCAATCCGAAAGCCGGAGTTTCATCCACAACTACCTCAAAAACAGCTTCGATTGGAAGAATCTTGCCCAGGAATGGCGCAACCACCGTTTCAGCTACAACCAGGAGGCGGCCAATTCGCCCAAATCGAAACACGCGGCTTGGGCGGCCAGCAATTTGGGAAACATGGACCAATTGCTCGATCCGTCGGGAAAATTCATGGGGCAGCTTGATAAAATTTTTGCGCAGCAAATCGTCGATTGGATGTTTGTCAGCGAACGAATCAATGCCGCATTCGATTATTTTTATAAATCGATGGACCATTTGGTTTCGGAAATTCTGTGGAAACTCGAGGAGGTCAAGCGCACCAAAAAAGCCAAGGCATTTTTCGAGGAACTACTCGTTTTGGAAGAACTGCAGACCAAGGCCGTCCTGCAACTGCTCAAGGCGAAAAAGCTCATGGAAACGATTGTGTCAGGAGAAGAAATTTCTAAGGAAAACCTCCATACGAGCGAAATCCGGAACTACCGAAACCACAAAATCGAGGCGGTCAGCACGGCGTACAAAGTCAAAAATGTCACACTGATTGAAGACGAGGAAGACCTCGAACGCTACGTTTCCAAGAAGCCCAAAAAAGAACCGAAGAAAAACACCGTGCTTGAAACCCTGGAATTGTGGCACGCCCAAAATTCGATCAAGGAAATCGCCGAAATCCGCAAACTGACGGCACAAACGATTTCGACACACATTGCCAAGTTGGTTCAAATGAAGGAAATCGGTATCACCGAGGTGTTCCCGCAGGACAAAATCGATGCACTGGCCGAGGCGTTCGAAGGCTACAACGAAGAATCGCTCAATGGGTTAAAGGAACAATACGGCAACCGTTTCACCTGGGACGAGCTCAAGATTTTCAAGGCCAGTCTTTCGTTAACTGAGCCAAAAAACGGCTAATACGGCAGGGATAAAATAAATCACGATCGTGCGTGCGCCATCGTAATCCTTGGCCAAACGTTGCCCGTAGAGCAGCATAATCAGCGTGATGCACGAGAAAATCGCACCGTACAAACCATAGGTCCGGTTCTGGTTCACGAGCAATTGGATTACGCCCACGGTACACAAAATCCCCGAAATCAATTCCAAAACCAAAATGTGCAGCAAGGCCAGCGGCACACGGTTTTTGAGCGACGTATTGGCGAAATGTTCCTTGAGCCATTCGAGGTTGCCTTTCCAGTCCATGACCTTGTCGTAGCCCGACTGGATGAAAGTTACCGCGAGCAAAACCAACACTAAAATCGAAGCGATATTAACCGAGACGATGTTGAACATAGGCTTATTTTTTATGGATGAGACGCGTCAGCTTGATCGACAAATCGGTCAGGATGATTTTGGCGTTCCCGTTGCGTTCGATATGGTAAACGGCATCGGAAAGTTCCTTAAAGATATCATTTATATTGTTACCGTTGACGAACGGCGCAAAATTTTCGAGCTTGAATTTTTCGATTTTGGGTTCCATGTAAACCAATGAGGTTGCCTGGTAATTGAGCAGCAAAGCCTGGCGGAACATATCGATGCAATAATGCAGGAATTTTTTTTGGGTTTCACGGCCGAGCGAAGCGATCTGTTCGCTCCACGCAATCAAGTCGTTGATGGCCGCCGCATTGCCTTTGGCGCGGAAAGCCCCGCGGACCCAGTCGACAAACCACTTTTCGAAATACACGTCCTCGCCATCATCGGAGAGCAACTGCAAGGCTTTGTTGAAATTGCCCTGGGCCTGGTGTGCGATTTTGGAAGCCGAACGCGCATCGATGTTTTCACGTGAAACCAGTGCATCGGCGATGACCTTGTCGCTGAGTCGGTTGAATTGCAAGACTTGGCAGCGCGAGCGGATGGTCTGGATGATGTCTTCCTCGTTTTCGGCAATCAGGATGAAAAGGGTTTTGTCGGAAGGTTCTTCGAGCAGTTTGAGCAATTTGTTCGAGGCCGAGATGTTCATTTTTTCGGCCATCCAGATGATCATGACCTTGTAACCGCCTTCGTAGGATTTGAGCGCCAATGATTTGAGGATTTCCTGCGCGTCCTCGACCCGGATTTCGCCCTGTTTGTTTTGTACGCCCAAGGTACGGTACCAATCGAACAAACCCGCATACGGATTTTGGGTCAGCAAGTCACGCCAATCGCCAATAAAGTCGATGCTTTTGGGTTTCGATTTGACGTCTTCGGTCGTTACGGTCGGATAGACGAAATGCAGATCGGGATGCGAGATCGACTCGAATTTGAGGTTGCAGGATTCGTTTCCGCCCTCATTTTCGTTTCCGGAATTGTTGCACAGAATGTACTGCGCATAGGCAATGGCCATCGGCAAAGTGCCGCAACCTTCCGGGCCAACAAACAGTTGCGCATGCGGAATCCTGCCCGAAGTCGCGCTCTTGACCAAATGGTTCTTGATGTAATCCTGTCCTAAAATGTCTGAAAACCGCATGAGGCAAATATAACGCAATAAAGTTGGAGTAGGAAAACAGTTTTGTTATCGGAGTTGCTTTTTGGGCAAAAACTTAAAAAACCTATATTTGCGAAAATCAATTTAAAAAACCTTCCAATGAAAACGCTTCAGGACTTCAATTTCAACCACAAAAAAGCCTTAATCCGTGTCGATTTCAACGTGCCGCTCGACGAAAATTTCAACGTCACCGACGACACAAGAATCGAAGCGGCCAAACCCACGATCGATAAAATCCTGGCCGATGGCGGAAGCGTGATCCTGATGTCGCACCTGGGGCGTCCGAAAGGCGTGGAAGAAAAGTATTCCTTGAAGCACATCGTCAAGAAAACTTCAGAAGTTTTGGGTGTCGAGGTCAAATTTTCTGAGGAAAGCGTAGGCGAAAAAGCAAAAAAAGCCGCCGCCGATTTGAAACCAGGCGAAGTCTTGTTGCTCGAAAACCTGCGTTTCCACAAGGAAGAAGAAGCCGGCGATGTCGAATTTTCAAAAAACCTCGCTGCGCTCGGAGATATTTATGTCAACGATGCTTTCGGGACGGCCCACCGGGCCCATGCCTCGACGACGATCATCGCACAATTTTTCCCGAACGACAAATGCTTCGGGACTTTGCTCGCCAAGGAAATCGAAAGCCTGAACAAAGTATTGAACAACAGCGAAAAACCGGTGACGGCGGTGCTTGGCGGATCAAAAGTATCCTCTAAGATTACGGTCATTGAAAACATTCTCGATAAAATCGACCACATGATCATCGGTGGTGGGATGACTTTTACATTCATCAAGGCGCTCGGTGGAACAATCGGAAATTCGATCTGCGAGGACGACAAAATGGACCTGGCGCTCGAAATCCTCGAAAAAGCCAAACAGAAAAATGTACAGATCCATTTGCCGGTCGATGTTATCGCTGCAGACGCTTTTGCCAATGATGCCCAAACCCAAGAAGTCGATGTAAATAAAATTCCGGAAGGCTGGCAAGGACTCGATGCCGGACCGAAATCGCTGGAACAATTCAAAAAAGTCATCCTCGAATCAAAAACCATCTTGTGGAACGGCCCACTGGGGGTTTTCGAAATGGAGAATTTTGCCAATGGTACGATTGAGCTTGGAAATTTTATCGCAGAAGCCACTAAAAACGGTGCATTCTCATTGGTCGGCGGAGGCGATTCGGTGGCGGCCGTGAAACAGTTCGGACTCGAGCCCAAGATGAGTTATGTTTCCACCGGAGGAGGGGCCATGCTCGAAATGCTCGAAAGGCAGGACATTGCCGGGCATCGCCGCTATTTTGGATTAAAAAAAGCGATGTGGCAGGACTTTTGTTAGGCGGACGTTGCAAAAATGGCAAATCGTTAAAGTTTGAATTTTAACTTTTGGCAGAAAATGCGCGAAAACAACCGAAAAAGTTATGTTTATTAAAGGTTTTCGAGGCTAAAAAAGCGATTTTCGTAAATTGTGGATTTCATAATTAACACTAAAAAAGCTAAATTTACGTTACAGAATTAGGTGATTTTATTATAAGATTACTATTTTTGCGTTATCTAATTGTTTGATAAATAATCTATTGTATCGCATTTGACCCCAAAAACAAAGGCGAACCCATAAAATAAATACGAATTTAAAGTCGGAATGCAATGCCAATTTTCCGACAATAACAACGTAAGTATGATTAATCTGAAGAATACCACCTTATCAATTTTATTACTCGTCACGGGCGGACTTTTTGCCCAGGACACTTCCCAAAACAACAGCTACGCGCAACCGGTAGTGAAGATTTCCTACCTCGATTCCATCAAAAAAACATTTGTAAAAGACCATATGGCGGCCTGTGTGGACAGCCTGTGGATGAAGGAATTGACGAGCCTTGACCTTTACAACGAACTGGCGACCGACATCAAAACCATCAACCTTGATCAGAAAGTAGACTACGATTTACCGACCGAACTGCTCAAGAAAAGATTGGCCGAGATGGATGCGAAATCGCCATTCAATATCGAATACAACCCAGGGCTCGAAAACATCATCAAATCGTTCCTCAAAAACCGCAAGAAAGCTTACGAAAGACTCATGGCGGTTTCCGAATATTATTTCCCGGTGTTCGAAGAAGCATTGGCCAAACAAAACGTTCCGCTTGAAATCAAATATTTGGCGATTGTCGAATCGGCTTTGAATCCTAGAGCCGTTTCGCGTGTTGGAGCCACCGGACTTTGGCAGTTCATGTACCAAACGGGCAAGCAATACAACCTCGGCATCGA
Organism: Flavobacterium sp.; assembly: GCF_047602195.1. Lineage (GTDB taxonomy): Bacteria > Bacteroidota > Bacteroidia > Flavobacteriales > Flavobacteriaceae > Flavobacterium. The sequence goes on along the minus strand of NZ_JASGHW010000004.1, from coordinate 198,652 downwards.
CTCTTATGTAGATGAAAGGATCGACCCACTCAAATCGAGTGAGGCCGCCGCGCAATACATGACCAACATGTACAAGATTTTCGGTGACTGGGATTTGGTTTTGGCGTCCTACAATTCAGGGCCGGGCAACGTGGCCAAGGCCATCCGTCGTTCGGGCGGACGCCAGAATTACTGGAACATCCGCAAGTACTTGCCGAATGAAACCGCGGGTTATGTACCGGCTTTCTTGGCGACCATGTACATTTATACCTACCACAAAGAACACGGCATCGTACCGGATCGCGCTTTGGTAAAGCATTTCCAGACCGATACGATCATGGTCAAGCAACAGATCACGTTCAAGCAATTGTCCGATTTATTGGATGTTCCGGTGGCGCAATTGCAGATGCTCAACCCATCGTACAAACTCAACGTGATTCCGGCCTACAAAGACAAGATGCATGCCTTGCGTTTGCCGCTCGATAAGATTGCGATTTTCACGGCGAACGAGGACAAGGTTTACGCTTACGTACAATACGAACAAAGCAAAAAAGAAAGACCGTTTTCTTCTTCGTTGCAAAACTTGGTTTCACGTGATTCGGCACGAAATGGCGACAGTTACCTGGTTTCCAAGACGAAATACCACAAGGTGCGCCGTGGCGATAACCTCAGTGAAATAGCCGATCGATACAATGTTTCGATTGCCGAAATCAAGCGTTGGAACAAACTCAAAAGTAACAAGGCGCCACTGGGCAGAAACCTCAAGATCGTAGTCGATGAAAGGGTGGCAATCCGCGAGAAGAAGGAAAAGACACCTAAAACCGTGGTCATCGACACCACTTCGAGCGTAGCGTCTACCGAGGCGGCCGCGCCGAAATCGTACAAAGAAGAAAAAGTCGTTTCGTTTAAGGATGTGACTAAATTCCACAAAGTCAAGCGTGGCGATAACCTGGGCGAAATTGCCGATCAATATGGCGTGACGATTGCCGAAGTCAAGAAATGGAACAAGCTCAGAAGCAACAATGTCCAACTCGGGCAAAAGCTCAAGATCGTAACCAACGAACGCGTGGTGACGACGGTCAAAAAAGAAATCAAATCGGATCGCGCGATTGCGGCGGTGGAAAAAACCAAACGCGACGAAGCGGAAGACAGCATCGAGAAACCGGAAGATTTTTACATCGTACAAAAAGGCGACAACCTGAGCTCGATTGCGCGCAAGCACAATATTTCGGTCGAGGATTTGAAAAAATGGAACAACCTTTCGGACAACACCATCCGTCTGGAGAGCAAATTGAAAGTAGCCGATATCGCCAATGGTGAAACCGAAGTGGCCGAGCAGGAAGCCCCGCGTACCGAAATCAGGAATGTGGATTACATCGTGCAAAAAGGCGACAATCTTGGCCTGATCGCCAAGAAAAATGGCGTGGCGGTTTCGGATTTGAAAGAATGGAACGAGCTCGAGGATGACAACATCCAGCCCGGAAACAAACTTGTCGTGGGCAAAAAACTCGTGATCGACAACAGCCAGCCAGTGGCCGAAAAACAGACCAGGAAAGAAAAATCCAAAGTCGAGAAAGAAGAACATTACTATGTCAAGAAAGGCGATTCGCTTTTCAGCATCGCCAAGAAATATCCGGGAATCACCGTTTCGGACATCAAGAAATGGAACGGCATCAGTGGAAATTCGGTAAGACCGGGCATGAAATTGAAAATAAGCGGATAATTGCAAAAAATTGTACCTAAATTTAGGGCTGATTTCATAAAACGAAAAATTATGAAAAAGGCCCTTTTTTTATTGCCTTTTCTGACCCTTCTGTTTTTTTGCTGCACGCCCAAATCCGAGAAAAAAGAAGCTTCCGGGAACATCAACACCATTTCGGTCATCATCGACGACCAGTTGTGGAATGGGGAAGTAGGCGACAGCATCCGCAACAAGTTCGCCTCTCCGGTAATCGGTTTGCCCAAGGAAGAACCGCTTTTTACAATCAACCAATACCCGATACGTTTGCTCGAGGGCTACATGACCAACAGCCGCAACATCATCGTGGTCAAGAAAGAAGAAGAAAACCGTTTCCAGCTCATCCAAAACGAATTTGCCTCGCCGCAGAATGTATTCCATATTTCGGGTAAAACCGCGGCCTCAATTCTCAATACCATCGAAGCTTATGCGCCCGAGATGATCGAGAAAATGCGCGAAACCGAAATCCTCGAAAACCAAAAAGCCATCGACACCGCGCTGGCCAACACCCAAAAAATAACGGATAAGTTCAACATTACACTAGATGTACCCAAAGGATACAATATGGTCATGAGGCGCAAGAAGTTTGTATGGTTCAAGAAAGAAATCACGAGCGGCAACACAAGCATTCTGGTCTACCAAGTGCCAATCGGTGAAATCAAGAACGGGCAGAATGTGGCCAACAACATCATCCGCATGCGCGATTCGATCGGAAATCTGTACATCCATGGCACGGCGCGCGGCACGCAGATGATCACCGAGGATTCCTATTCGCCCTATCTGTTCCACATCAAGATCAAGGGCAAGGAAACCTATGAGATGAAAGGCACCTGGGAACTCAAGAACGATTTCATGTCGGGACCGTTCATCAACTACACGATCATTGACCGCGCCAACAAACGCGCGCTGGTGCTCGAGGGATTTTGCTACGCGCCATCGAAGGAAAAAAGGGATTTGATGTTCGAGCTCGAGGCCATCATCAAATCGGTTGAATTTTTAAAGAAAAAGAACAGGAAGAAATAATGGATACACTCCAATTCGAAATAAAGCCGTTTAACGTACTTTCTGCACAAGAAGTGTATTCGGTGTTGCAATTGCGCAGTAAAGTGTTTGTCGTCGAACAAAATTGCGTCTACCAGGATATCGATGGAAAAGATGCGAAAGCACTGCATGTCATCGGGAGCTTGGATGGAACGATTGTCGCCTACGCGCGTTTGTTTCAAGCCGGTGATTATTTCGCCGAGCCATCGATCGGACGCGTCGTTGTCGATCCGGATTACCGCGATAAGAAATGGGGACATGACCTCATGCGCGAAGCCATTTCGGGAATAGAACAATATTTCGGAACCACAGAGATTACGATATCGGCCCAGCAATACCTCAAGAAATTTTACGAAAGCCATGGTTTTGTGCAGACCAGCGAAATGTACCTCGAGGACGACATCCCACACATCGAAATGAAAAAGTCCTGATTTAGATTTTGGTGACGACCAATTCCACACGGCGGTCGTATTCGGAACCTTTGCCCAACGGGACGGTGTTTCCGTAGCCCTTGAACGTCATGCGTTTCTTTGGGATTTTTTTGAACACCAAGTATTTGAATACAGCCTCGGCGCGGTTAGAGGAAAGGTTTCTCTTGCGCGTGGCCAAATCGATCGCTTCTTTCTGATAAGGCGGTGTACAGCATACATGCCCCTGGATTTCAAACTCGAGCGTCTTGTATTTCATGAGCAATTTGGCAATCTTGTCAAGTTGCGTCTTGGCCTCGAAAGTCAGTTTGCTGCTGCCGCGTTCGAACAATAGGTTCTCGAGGTAGATGTGGTCGCCGATGACGTGGTTTTTCTGGATGGTCGTGAAAAAACCCGGAATCTCGATCTTGGGCAATGGTTTCAAATTGATCACGATGTCCACGCGGCGGTTTTTGGATCGTTTCTCGGGCAGGTTTTCGACCATGTCGTCTTCAATCAGGATGCGGCCTTTGCCTTCAATGGTCACGATGATTTTGTTCTTGATGCCGCTTTTGACGAGCTTTTCCTGGATGGTGTTGGCGCGGTTGGTCGAGAGCTTGTAGTTGTAGGCATCTTTGCCGATGTCGTCGGTGTAACCGTAAATCTGGATGGATTCGATTCGCGTGGAATCGGTGGTTTTGATGAAGTGGACCGCGGCGTTGCCCTGGTTTTCATCCAAGCTGTATTTGTTGAATTCAAAATAAACCGAATGAACGAGTTCTTCTTGCGCGTAGATCATTCCGCAAAACAGCAGCGGAAGCAACTTTAAAAATCGAATCATATTTTGAGGATCCTGTTATATTCGGGCATGTTGTTCAAGATCGCAACCGCCTTTTTGATTTCCGAATTGTTTTTGGTGTAATATTGGTATAAACCTTCTTTGTACTGGTATCTCTTGATGATTTCGTCTAGGATCAAATTCTTGATTTCCTTCTGGTTTTGGTTGAGTTGGTTCTCGTCGTTCTTTTGCAAGGCGCCCAACAGTTGTTGGTATTCGGCCATGATCGAAGCGTCGATTTTTTCCTTCTTGGCGATGGCCAAAGTATTTTTGAGCGCCAATTCGGTTTCGGTATCGAAAGCAAAATTCTGCTTTTTGAGGAACGCCTTGAATTCGGCAAAATCGGCATCGGTCACCGTCGGAATTGTGGTGCCGAGGTTCGGATTCTTGTAATAATAACTGGTCACATAATTGAAAATGCCGTCGTTCTTGACCACGGCGTCGGCAATCGTGCTGAGCTTGGTTTCTTCGAGTTCGACATCGGGCAAAATACCGCCACCATCATAAACCGTACGGCCTTTTTTGGTCTTGAACGCGTTGTATTTGGCCGCTTCAGTACGGATGGCCTTGCCGTCCTTGTCGCGGTGCGTATAATCCAAAGCCTGGATGCATCGGCCCGAAGGCGTGTAATACCTTGAAATCGTGATCTTGATTTGCGTGCCGTAAGTCAAATCGACCGGACGCTGTACGAGTCCTTTCCCGAAACTGCGGCTGCCCACAATCACAGCACGGTCGAGATCCTGCAATGCACCGGCCACGATTTCCGAAGCGGAGGCGCTTTTGCCATCGACCAGAATCACGAGCGGGATTTCGGTATCGATCGGTTCGCGCGAGGTTTTATAGGTATTGTTGTGTTTTTCGATTTTTGATTTGGTCGTCACGATGACTTCGTTTTTCGGAACGAACAAATTGCAGATGTTGACCGCTTCGTTGAGCAATCCGCCGCCATTGCCGCGCAAGTCGAGAATGATGCGTTCGGCGCCCTGGGACTTGAGTTTTTCGAGCGCTTCCTTGGTTTCGAGCGAGGCTTTTCGGTTGAACTGCGTAAGTACGATATAACCGGTCTTGTCGTCGATTTTGGAGAAGAACGGAACGGCATTGATTTCCACTTCATCGAGCACGATCTGAGTGGCAAGCGTCTTGCCCTGGCGGATGTACTTGATGTCGATTTTGGTGTTCTTTGATCCTTTCATGAGCTGCGAGGCATCTTCCTTGAAATCGGACAACAATACGTCCCCGATCTGGATGATTTCATCCCCGGCCTTGAGTCCGGCCTTGTCGGCAGGGAAATTCTTGTAGGGTTCCTTGACGATGAGCTTGCCTTCCTTGCGCGTGATCATGGCGCCAATTCCGGTGTATTCGCCGGTGTTGTTGATCTTGAACTTGACAACATCCTGTTCGTTGAAGTAATTCGTATACGGATCGAGGTCGGCGAGCATGCTCTTGATTGCCTTGTCCATGAGTTCGCCCGGATTGGTTTCGTCTACATAGTTGCTGTTGACGGCCTTGAACAGGGTCGTGAAAATCTCGATTTGTTTGGCGACTTCAAAAAAATCTTCCCTGAAACTGACGCCAATGAATAAAAATCCGCTTGCGAGAACCGGAATGACGAACCGTTTTTTCAAAAAAGTGTGCATAGCCTATAGTGTTTTCTTTCTTCTGAATCTTTTCCTGAGCACAAAGATAAGGGCGACTAAAATAAGAATTATAGGCGAAATATAAGGCAAACCGAGGAAGAAACTTGAAATTCAGCCAAAAGCAAAAATTAAGCACAGCTAAAACGCAAAAGGACAACCAAAAAGTATGTGCTTTTGTAAAAGATTTACGGCTTGGTTTCGGCAGCAAATTTTTCAAACAACTGGATGGTTTTCGCCTGGATTTCGGCAAAGTCCAAACGGTCTTTGGTTTGGTACAAAAACATGATGGCGTAAGGTTTGTCGAGGTGTTCCAACAGCAGGTGTTTGTTCAAACGATAGCATTCGCGCAGCACACGTTTGTAATAATTGCGATCGACGGCTTTCTTGAAATATTTCTTCGAAACCGAAACGCCCATTTTTATTTTTTCGCCTTCGGTTGCCTCTACCGGAAGGTAAACCAGCCGCAATGGGAATTTCGACACCGATTTACCCTCGGTAAAAAGGGCATCGATGGTATTCCTGCTTTTGAGCTTTTCGTTTTTGGGATAAGTAAAGGCCATATCGTTGACTGCGGGGCAAAGGTACAAAGTACGGCTCAATTCTGTTTATTTTAATTGTTTCCACAGTTTTTAACAGAAGCATTCCACACTGTTTCCACAAAATCCACACTGTGGAAAGCGGTACAAAACACAGGATAAAATCCGGTAAGATTTATCATAAGCCCTTGAAATCATTGACAAACAGTTAATTGCAACAAGGCTAATGCGGAGGGAGCATTTGCCCAATCCGGTCCCGGCATTATAATTGAAAATCCCTAGTCATTTACAACAACATTTATTTTACAACAACAACAAGTTTACAACAGTTATTTAATCACAAAAAATTAAAGAAATGAAAAATTTATTCTTGAGCGCAATGTTACTCGTAGGAGTTTGCGCGACGGCCCAAGAGGCCAAGACCAAAACAAAAGAGCAGACCACCACTACCGAAGTGAAAAAAGCAGACGGGACCACCGAACAAAAGACCACTACTGTTGAGAAAAAAGCGGATAACGGTACCGCTACTTCAACAACGACAACTACTACCGTACCAGCTAATGAAGCAGCTAATAAAAAGCAGAAAGCAGAAGCTACAAAAGAAAATTAAACTAGCTCGAAATTAGTTTTTACGAAAAAGCCTCCCGAATTTCAGGAGGCTTTTTCATTTGGTGTAAATAAAAACTATTTCTTTTCTTTTTCAATCGGTGGAACCGCATTGTCTGCGGGTTTGACATCGGCCATTAAACCGCTTGGGTCAATGACCACCGATTTGATTGCCGATTTCGATTTGTCAATCGTCAGTTCATAAGTCGCATACGCCCAGGCCCAGTCACTTAAAACCGTGCGTTTGATTTGCGGATACGGATTCGGTTTCTCGAAATGCATCATGCGCAACGGGATGTAGAAATATTCCTTCGTACCATCGGTGTATTCCACCATCAGGTCAATCGGCATCGGCATGCGGCCGTTTCTCGAAAGAATAATGTTGGTTTTGTTTCCATTTTCGTTGATGGCCTTGATGCCGTAATCAATCGTGTTGGTGGTTTGGGTCCAATCGGTCAGGTACCAATCGAGCTCAGCCCCAGAAACACGTTCGGCGCTGCGTTTGATGTCATTCGGCGTCGGATGTTTGAACTTGAAATCGGCAAAATACTTGCGCAGGGCTTTCCACACATTTTCCTTTCCGATCAAATATTGCAATTGCGCGAGGAAAATTTCGCCTTTGCTGTACGACGTAATGCTGTAGGTGCGGTTGTCGTCGAAACGATCGGCATGGGTCGATTGCGGCAATTCCTTGCCCGAATCGACCATGAAATAATAGCCGCGATAAGCACCGGCATACGGATTCTCGACTTTCTTCTCGGCAATTGCATTGAGTCCGCTGTCTTCGAGGAAAGAAGTAAAACCCTCGTCCATCCAGCCGTGTTTCGATTCATTGGTCGCCAATACATGCTGGAACCACGAATGCGCCATTTCGTGCGCCGTTACGCCCAATAAACCGTCGAATTCCCCATTGCCGAGGATCAGCGTACACATCGCATATTCCATTCCGCCGTCGCCGCCCTGGATCACCGAGTATTGCTTGTACGGATAGTTGCCCACATTTTTGTTGTAGAATTCCATGAGCTGCGCGGTCTTGGGCTGCAATTTTTTCCAGTTGTCGTTGTATTTCGGGTTGTTTTTGTACAGGAAATGCAATTCGACGCCGTTGGGTCCGGGATACACATCGTGGTTGTACTCCTTGTCTGCCGCCCAGGTAAAATCATGAACCATCGGCGCGATGAAATGCCAGGTCAACGTCTTGGTTTTCTTCGGATAGGTCACCGTTACGCCTTTGTCCTGGTAGCCATGTCCGATTTCATTCTTGTTTTGCAGATAGCCCGAGCCACCCAAAACGTATTCCTTGTCGATCGTAATCTTGACATCGAAATCGCCCCAAACCCCATGGAATTCACGCCCGATGTACGGATCGGCATGCCAGCCTTCAAAGTCGAATTCCGCAATTTTCGGATACCATTGCGCCATCGAAAATTCGACGCCTTCGGCGTTATTCCTTCCCGAACGACGGATTTGTACCGGTACCTGTCCGTCGAAATCGAGCGTAAAAGTCGTCTGGGCATGCGGCAGGATAGGTCGTGCCAACGTTACTTCGAGAATTGTTCCGGCCACTTTGGTCTTGGCCTCGATGCCGTCCTGCTTGAAATTCGAAATTTTGAGGTAACCGACTTCATTGGGCTTGAGCATCTTGATGCGGCTGGTCTTGATTTCCTTGCCGTCTATTTTTTCGGTCGTGACCATGCGGCGATCGGGATCGGAAATCGCCTGCAGGCGCGCGTCCATTTCGCTTCCGGGTTGGAATGCATTGTTGTACAGGTGGTAAAAAACCTTGCGCAAGGTATCGTTCGAATGGTTGGTGTAGACGAGTTGCTGCTTGCCGTTGTACTGGTAGTTTTTGGCATCGACGACCACATCCATTTTGTAATCGGCTTTTTGTTGCCAATAACCATCTTGTGCCGAAACACTAACGGTTCCAGCCATCAAAAGACCCAATAAAACGATGCTACGGTTGATTGATTTCATAGGATTGAGATAAAAAAATGGAAGGGTTTTGTGTCCCTTCCATTTAAAATTATAAAATGATCTTATTTCTTTTTCGACATTTTGGCCGCCATGAGCAAAGCGTTGTAGGCGTTGACAAACTTGCCCGATTTGGAGGCATTCGTAAACGGACGCTTTTCGTGGCTTTCGCCCAAAGTCACCACGGTGTTAATCGGTGTTCCCGATTCGATGATGATTTGCTTGACCTGGGCTGCAGTCAAATCAGGATAATACGAACGGATCAGGGCCGCAACACCTGCCGCATTAGGCGAGGCCATCGAGGTGCCTTGTTCGTATTTGTATTTGTTGTTCGGGACGGTCGCATAAATCTTGGCGCCCGGGGCGAAGATATCTACATTGAAGCTGCCGTAGTTCGAGAAACCGGCCACCATTCCAGAACCATAAGTGGTATTCAGGGCGCCGATGCTCAGGAAGTTATCGGATACTTCGGCTTTGAGGTCGTATGAATCGTTCGGGTAATTTTCGTTTTCGGGCAAATCGAGATCCAACCCGCTGTTGCCGGCTGCGTGTACAATCAAGACGTCTTTGCTGGCCGCGTATTTGATGGCATCGAGCACCCATTCCTTATGGGGTGAAAATGCTTTACCGAAACTGCCATTGATGACCTTGGCACCATTGTCCACCGCATAACGGATGCCGAGTGCGATGTCTTTGTCGTATTCATCCCCATTCGGGACGGCACGTACCACAAGAATTTGCGCGTTGTTGGCTACCCCGTCTCCGCCTTTGCCGTTGCCACGAACCTGGGCAATGATGCCCGCGACGTGTGTTCCGTGAACGATGTCTGAACCGGCAGGCCCCATCACGTTGCCGTTGCCGTATTTGTTGTCCTTGAGGTCATCTGGATTGTCGCCCACGACCTTGCGTCCGTCGAACTGGGTGTTGAGGTTGTAGTTGAGTTGGTCGTACACTTGATCTTTATAGGCGTTCAACTCCTCGTTGAAATCGGGTCCAGTCTGCCCAATCACGCTCATCATGACCTGTTTGCTCTGGCCCAAAGAAGGATCGGTGGTTTGGATGGCCTTGACTTCCTCGAGCGTGTAGTTTTCTTTCTTGAGGTAATCGGCTACGGCTTTGTTGGCCTTGAAAATAAAATCGACTTGTTGCTTGTTGCCTTGCGCTTCCTGCAACTCTTTTTCGAGTTTGGCCTTGGCCTGTTTGAATTGTGCGGAACCGTCATCGCCTTTTTTGACGATGCGCGTCATCTCTAGGTTTTCATTGGCGGAATCCCCGAGGAAGTTCCATCCGTGGATGTCATCGACATAGCCGTTTTTGTCGTCGTCGATGCCGTTTCCTGGAATTTCTTTGGTATTGGTCCAGATGACCGATTTCAAATCCTCATGTGTGATATCGGTTCCCGAATCGATTACACCGACAATGACCTTGGCCCCTTTTTTTCCTTTGATCAATTCTTTATAAGCCTTGTCGACGCTCATTCCCGGAATGGTATCCTTGACCAAATCCAGGTGGCTCCAGCGTTGGAGGTCGCTTTCTTTGATCGGGCTTATTTTTAAGGGAACTTTGTCAATTTTTTCAGGATCGGTGGCGATCATCTTTGACGACCCGCATCCGGTAAGTACCACCAATGCAGAGGCAGCCAGGTAAATCGGTCTTAATTTCATCGAGATTTTTATTTTTTGAGTTGGTCAAAAATAGTCCGTCTTTGTTACAAATCCCATAATAATTAACAATAATTTATACGGGAGCTTGAAAATCAACGCATTCGAAGTGTCAAATTTGCGTTTTGAGCCATTTCACGGTTTCATCGGCAATCTTGGTATTGAAATTTCCCTTGGCATATTGGCCGTCTCGGAAATTTTTGACCGCTTCGGGCCAATCCTTGCTTTTCATCATAAAATGGTCGAGGTCGGGAATCGTGATCCATAGGGCATTCCCGGGGTGTTTTTCGTTGACGGTTTTCTCGATCATCATCGGCTCCACAAGCGAACATTGTTCGTAATCGGTACCGCCGTGCAAGACCAGTACGGGACATTTGACTTCGCTCCAACTTTTGGCCATGTCGAGCGAATCGATCTGCTGCCAGAATTTCCAGTGGCGGCCCCACATGTCGTTGCTCGTGGGTTTGTAGCCGAGCTCGGAAATCGTCAGTTCTTTAAATTCGGGGATTTGGACGAGTTCGGCCGGCGATTTCTTGTGGATAAAAAATTCGTAATAGATTTGGTGGATGGTGCGCGTAAAATCTTCGGTCTGCTGATAAGTTAAATTTTCAAGAAGCGGTTTCTGTACGCGGTGCATTTCGAGCAAGAATTCGCTCCACGGACGGAACACGCAACCAAAAACCATCACGCCTTTCGGATTGAGCAATTTGGCAATCTCGGGCGCAATCGTGCCGCCCATCGAATGCCCCCAGATGAACAATTTGGAAGTGTCCACGAACGGGAGTTTTTCCATGTATTTGTAGCCTTCGTTGAAACTGTCGATGTCGGTCTGGATGTCGACTTCCGAGCAAGGTTCGCAGCCAAAACTGTCGCCGAGCCCCGATTTTTCTATAGTGACTACAGCAAAGCCACTCCGGATCCAATCATCCATCAACCTTCCGTTGTAGCTTTTACTGTAGTTTTCGATGCTGCCGCAGCCATAGCCCGGGATGAGCAGGATGCAGGGCACGTTCGTTTTTCCTTTGGGTTTATAGGTCATCGTGCGCAGGTAACCGTTCCTGAACTTGACCCAGTCGTAGGTGATGTCGGCAATGGGTGAAGTCTCGTACGGTTTCATGACCGCTTTGGTCGATACGGACGAAGATTTTCCATTGCGCAAATAAGTAACCGAGATTTTATCATCGGTTCGGATTTGGCCCGCTGTTGCGCCGTACAATTCCAGTGTTGGCGTAGGCTTCCCGTTGACCGATTGGATTAGGTCGCCCTTTTTGAGCTTGAGTTTGGCCATCGTCGAATTCGCGAAAACCGTGTCGATCTTGATCCCGCCGTCGGCCGCCTTGCCCTGGATGCCAATGAAGGCTTTCCTTAACGGCATTTGCGCCGATACATTCCCAAAGCAGAATACACAAATGAATAACCCAATGATTCTTTTCATAATCGTAAAATTTATCCGTTAGACTGGCCTGCGCGTTGCTTGATGTCGTCGGCACCGCCGGTTCTTCTGCGCGCGGCACCGTTTCCGTTTCCGAAATTGTAAGTGTAGGACAAGGTCACCACACGCGTATCGCGGCTTACCCTGAAGTGTTCTTCATAACCCGTAAAATTGACCTTGGCCTTGATGCGGTTGGTGCCGAACATATCGGTCATGGCGATTTTGAGCGAACTCTTGTTCTTGAATTTTTTCTGTAGGCCCGAATTCATGAACCAGATCGGTTCGATCTTGTCGAAGGCATAGCGTTCGTTCGCACGGTATTCGCCGCCGAGTTCGGCAAAAAATCCATTGCCGAGCTTGAAGTTGTTGGTTGAACTCACATTCCAGGTGAAATTCCCGGCATTCGACAATGGGGTGTTGGCCACATTTCCGTTGTAAGTCGCCACGTAAAAATTGAAATTATTGGTCGAATCCCACCACTTGGTCACGGCTGTCGGCACAATCAGGTACAGGCCATAAATATCGACCGAAGTCAGGTTCCGGTTGGTCTGGATGGTCACCTGTGCCTCGGTTTGCGAAGGCGAAATCGTTTCGGTGATGTTGTCCTCGGTACGCGAATAGCTCAAGGTCGTGTAGATTTTCTGGTTCAGCACGTGCGTGAGTTCGATCGAATGCGTCGTCTGTGCGGTCAAAAATGGATTGCCTTCCTTGTAGGTGGTCGGGTCGAGGTAGAAACGGAACGGGTTGAGCTGGTCATAGCTCGGGCGTTGGATGCGACGGCTGTAATTGAATTCCACACTGTTTTTGTCGTTGACCGCATACGAAACCAGTGCGCTCGGGAACAACTGGGTGTAACTGTCATCGAACGTGGAATTGTAGGCGAGCTGTTCGCCTTCTATGTTCGTATTTTCGATACGCAGCCCGAGCTGCACATTCCATTTGCCAAATGCCTTCGACGCATTCACGTAGGCCGCATTGATGTTTTCCTTGTAGATGAAATGGTTGCTTTTGGATGGGTCGAACACATCGGTTCCCGAACTGCGGTTGTAATACTTGAGGTTGTTGTCGGCCTTGACATAACTCGACTTAATTCCGGTTTCGAACTTGATTTTGTTGATTGTTTTGACAAAATCGCTCTTGATCGCATAAATGTTCAAATCGCCATTGAGGTCGCCGAACAAACGGTACGGATTGGGCGCGGCACTGCCGTCGTAATTGCGGTAAGTCGTGTCGAAATTCTGCTCGGTTTTGTTGCCGTAGCTCGCAAAATCGAGGTCGGTCGTGAATTCGGTGCCGACCGTATCGATCACAAATTTGTAATTGAGGTTCGCCGAATAGTTGTGCCACTTGTCGTGCGAATGGTTCTCGGTCTGGAAATTCGAAACCCGTGCTCCGGTCGCATCGTATACTTCGGAATTGTTCCTGCCCGTCGGATCGAAACGGTTGTTGACGCCGCTGACCAGGACGCCAATCGTGTGTTTGTCGTTGACAAAATAATCCATCCCGAGCCGCGCGATGTGGTTGCGGAAATTCATCTTGAGGTTGTTGTTCTGTTCGAAAGCACTGTTAAAGGCATCGCCTTCGTAGAATTTGCGATCGAGCAGCAATTTGCTGAAACCTTCGCGGTACGCAAAACTGTAATTGCCGAAAAGATTGACGTTTTTATTGCGGTGGTTCAGACTCAAGTTGTTGTTGCTCTTGACGTATTTCCCATGACCGGCCGCGACCGATACGCTTCCGTTGGTACCTTTGCGTTTGTCTTTCTTCATCTTGATGTTGATGATCGAGGTGCCGGCCGCGTCGTATTTCGAGGACGGATTGGTAATGAATTCGATCTTCTCCACCGAACCAGACGGGATGCCGCGCAGGTAATTCGCCAGGTTGGTGCCGCTCATCGGCGTCGGCTTGCCATCGATCTGCACGATAATTCCCGAGCGGCCTCGCAGGCTGATGTTGTCGTTGGCATCGACATTGACACCGGGCGCGCGTTCCAAAACCTCAAAAGCCGAAGAACCCACGGCCGCGATGCTGTTTTCTACATTGAGTATCGTTTTGCCGTCCTGGCGTTCGATATATGGGCGGGCCTTGACGATGGTCACTTCTTCGAGTTGCTTGGCATTCACATCGGCAGAGAGTAAGCCCAAGTTTACATCGGTGCTGGCTTCAAATGCAGTACCGGAATAAATCGTTTTGTTGTTTTGTGTCATCCGGATCGAATAACTGCCCTTGGCGATGTGCTGGAACGTAAAATTCCCGTTGGCATCGGTGTATTCGGTTTTGACCAGCGATTGACTGGTTCCGCTAAGCAAATAGACAACGGCATCCGAAACATTGCCGTCAGCCGATTGCAATTGCCCAGAAATACTGATTTTATCGGTTTGCGCCGAAGCCATCGTAGCAAATAAGATGAGCAGGAAAGAAGTAACGAAGTGAATAACTTTTAACATGTGATTGGTTTTTCGCGTGGTTGATGTTTTAATTGTGACTAATCAATAATTGATATATCAAATACATGAATCCAAAAAAATTGCTTTTCAGGGATTTTTAGCAATGAGTAGCCCAACTAAAAAAATAGTTACAATTGCGAAATGTTAAAATTTAAAACCGCTACAGGATCTCGTCGCAACGGAAGACTTCCTTGAGCCGCACACCTTTCTCGGTATTTTCGACCGTGATGATTTCATTGTGCGCATCGTGTTCGAGGAACAGATAGTAATTTTTATCGGCGGCCTCGGTCAGGAATTTGGCCTTTTCCGGAAGCGTCAACAACGGACGCGTGTCATAACCCATCACATAGGGCAACGGCAAATGCCCCGCGGTCGGCAACAGGTCGGCCATGAAGCAAATCGTCTTGTCCTGGTATTGGATCTGCGGAATCATCATCTTCTCGGTATGGCCGTCGGCGAAAAAAATCCCGAAACCCAGTTCCGAATTTTTCAAAAAATCGCCCTGCGGGCGGGCAATAAAGGAAAGCTGGCCGGACTGCTGCATCGGCAAAATATTTTCCGAAAGGAACGACGCCTTTTCACGCGGATTCGGTTTCGTCGCCCAATCCCAATGGTTGTCGTTGCTCCAGAATTTGGCATTTTTGAACGCGACCTCATAACCGGTGCGGTCCGAATTCCACTGCACACTGCCGCCGCAATGGTCGAAATGCAAATGCGTCATGAACACATCCGTAATGTCATCGCGCGAAAAACCATATTTCGCCAAGGATTTGTCGATCGAATCGTCGCCCCAAAGCGAATAATACCCGAAAAATTTCTCCGATTGCTTGTCGCCCATACCGGTATCGATCAAAATCAAGCGGTTGCCGTCCTCAATCAAAAGACAGCGCGCGGCAATATCGATGAGGTTATTTTCGTCGGCCGGATTGGTCTTGTTCCAGATCGTTTTGGGCACTACGCCAAACATCGCTCCGCCGTCGAGCTTGAAATTGCCGGCCATTATCGGGTAAAGTTTCATGAGAATAATGAATTATTGGGTTGTCAATGATGAGTGGGGCGTTGCCTGCGGCCCGGGCTTTTCGCGGTGCGCGGCACCTTGCTTCAATCCCTAACGCAAACATCCGTATAACCTCAAAATCTTCCGCAATTTACGAATTCCCGATTGCATAATTCGCAAATAGCCAAATTCTATTACCGTATTCGTTATAAAAATGTTACTCGATGCGGCTAAAAGCTTTTTATAATGTATCTTTGCGGTTCATTTAGACTAAATCAATATAGCAATGATCAAAGTATCAGATACGGCCAGCAAGAAAATCGTCGACATGATGAAGGAAGACGGCTTTGATGCGGCTAAAGATTATGTTCGTGTGGGCGTCAAAAGCGGCGGTTGCAGCGGCTTGTCCTACGAACTCAAATTCGACAAGCAGCTTGGCGAGAACGATAAGGTTTTTGAAGACAACGATGTCAAGATCGCGGTCGAGAAAAAATCGTTTTTGTACCTGGCCGGCACCATTTTGGAATATTCTGGCGGGCTCAACGGCAAAGGTTTCGTGTTCAACAACCCGAACGCGAGCCGAACATGCGGTTGCGGGGAATCATTTTCTTTATAATTGAAAAATTTAATGATTTAAAAATTAAAAGATTATGACGACATCTTTCGAGGAATTCGATGTTTACAAGAAAGGGGTTGTATTGACCAAATTAATTTTTGAATTATTGAATAGAAAAGAATTTGAGAAAGAATTCGCAATAAAGGATCAAATAAAGCGAGCCACTATTTCGATAACGAACAATATTGCCGAAGGATCGGAATACAACAATAACAAACAATTTGTCAGGTTTTTAAAATGTCAAAGGGAAGTTGCGCTGAAGTTAGAAGCTTACTTATACTATCAAAAGAACTTGGCTTTTAACATCAGATGAAATTAAGCAAGGATACGATATGACTATTGAGATTTCTCAAAATCTTTCAAATTTCATTAAATACCTGAGCGCAAAAATTAAAGAATAATGCAATCTTTTAATCTTTAAATTTTTTCAATCATTAAATTAATTAATGAAAACAGTAAACAAATATACCGAGGACGACCTCAAGATCGAACTCGAAAACAAGGAATACGAATACGGATTCTACACCGACATCGAGTCGGATACGTTTCCCGTTGGCCTGAGCGAAGACATTGTGCGTGCCATTTCCCAAAAGAAAGAGGAGCCACAATGGATGACCGATTGGCGCATCGAGGCGTTTCGCGCCTGGACCGAAATGACCGAGCCGGATTGGGCCAACGTGCATTACGATAAACCCGATTTCCAATCGATTTCGTATTATTCGGCGCCACTCAAAAAAGCCAAATACAACAGCCTCGATGAGGTCGACCCCGAATTGCGCGAGACGTTCAAGAAACTCGGCATCTCGCTCGACGAACAAAAGGTGTTGGCCGGTGTGGCCGTTGACATCGTGATGGATTCGGTTTCCGTGGCGACGACTTTCAAAAAGACGTTGGCCGAGAAAGGCATCATTTTTTGTTCGATTTCCGAAGCGATCAAGGAACATCCCGAACTCGTTCAGCAATACATCGGTTCGGTTGTGCCACAAAAAGACAATTTTTACGCAGCACTCAATTCGGCGGTTTTCTCCGACGGTTCGTTCTGTTACATCCCCAAAGGCGTGCGTTGCCCGATGGAATTGTCAACCTATTTCCGCATCAACCAAGCCGGAACCGGTCAATTCGAAAGAACGCTCGTCATTGCAGATGAAGGAAGCTATGTTTCCTATCTCGAAGGCTGTACCGCACCGAGCCGCGACGAAAACCAATTGCACGCGGCCGTCGTCGAACTCATCGCGCTCGACGATGCCGAAATCAAATATTCGACCGTACAAAACTGGTATCCCGGAAACAAGGAAGGAAAAGGCGGCGTCTACAATTTCGTGACCAAACGTGGGTTATGCGAAAAGAACGCAAAGATTTCGTGGACACAGGTCGAAACCGGTTCGGCAGTGACTTGGAAATACCCAAGCTGTGTTTTGAAAGGCGACAATTCGGTGGGCGAATTTTATTCGATTGCCGTGACCAACAATTTCCAGCAAGCCGATACGGGAACCAAGATGATCCACCTCGGCAAGAACACCAAGTCGACCATCATTTCGAAAGGAATCTCTGCCGGAAAATCGCAGAACAGTTACCGCGGACTCGTCCAGATTTCGGCCCGTGCCGAAAACGCGAGGAACTTTTCGCAATGCGACTCGCTCTTGATGGGCAACAACTGTGGTGCACATACGTTTCCGTACATCGAATCGAAAAACCCTTCGGCCAAAATCGAACACGAGGCGACAACGTCTAAAATCGGGGAGGACCAGGTATTTTATTGCAACCAGCGCGGCATCCCGACCGAGAAAGCAATCGCCTTGATCGTGAACGGATTCAGCAAAGACGTACTCAATAAATTGCCGATGGAATTTGCCGTCGAAGCGCAAAAATTACTAGAAATTTCTCTTGAAGGTTCAGTAGGATAATTAGACGATTGGTCAATTAGATAATGTCTAGAAAACAGAAAAAAAATAAAATATAAATATGGGATTGATTGAATTTTCTCATTCTCTCCTTCTCTCATTTTCTCATTTAGAATGTTACAAATCAAGAATTTACACGCAAAAGTAGAAGACAAAGATATTCTCAAAGGCATTAATTTAACGGTTAATGCGGGTGAAGTGCATGCAATCATGGGACCGAATGGTTCCGGGAAAAGCACGCTTTCGGCCGTGATCGCCGGAAACGAAAACTATGAAGTGACCGAGGGCGAAGTCATCCTCGACGGCGAAGATTTATCAGAATTGGCACCCGAGGAGCGCGCGCACAAAGGCGTGTTTTTGTCGTTCCAATATCCGGTGGAAATTCCGGGTGTTTCGGTGACGAACTTTATGAAGACGGCCATCAACGAAAGCCGTAAGGCCAAGGGACTCGAGGAAATGCCGGCCAATGAAATGCTCAAACTGATCCGCGAAAAATCGGAACTGCTCGAAATCGACCGAAAATTCATGTCGCGTTCGTTGAACGAAGGCTTTTCGGGCGGCGAGAAGAAAAGAAACGAGATTTTCCAGATGGCGATGCTCGACCCTAAACTCGCCATCCTCGACGAAACCGATTCAGGACTCGACATCGATGCGCTTAGAATCGTGGCCAACGGCGTCAACAAACTCAAAAGCGACAAGAATGCGGTGATTGTCATCACGCACTACCAAAGGCTTTTGGATTATATCGTGCCGGATTTTGTCCATGTATTGTACAATGGAAAAATCGTCAAATCGGGCGGAAAGGAACTTGCGTACGAACTTGAGGAAAAAGGGTACGACTGGATCAAAAACGAGAATTAATGGAACTCAAGGAAAAATTAATTTCGTCTTTCATGGCGTTTGAAGAAAGCGTCGACGTGCATTCTGACCTGCACGATGTCCGCACTTCAGCCATCAAAAACTTCGAAACCAAAGGCTTCCCGACCAAAAAGGAAGAAGCCTGGAAATACACGTCGCTCAATGCGGTGCTCAAAAACGATTTCAGCGTATTCCCGAAAAGCGAAAGCGCGGTTGAATTCGCCGATGTCAAGAAATACTTCCTGCACGAAATCGACACGTATAAAGTCATTTTCATCGACGGGAAATTCAGCTCGTTTTTGTCCTCTACGACACACGACGGACTCGATGTTTGCCTGATGTCATCGGCCTTGACCAAACCGAAATACAAGATGGTCATCGATGAATATTTCAACAAGGTCGCGAGCAAGGACGAAAGCCTGACGACGCTCAACACGGCATTTGCACTGGAAGGCGCCTACATCAACATCCCCAAAAGCAAGGTCGTTGACAAACCGATCGAAATCATCAATTTCTCGACTGGGAACGAGGCAGCACTTTTGGTACAGCCACGCAACCTGATCATTGTCAATGAGAATGCGCACGTGCAGATCATCGAGCGCCACCAAAGCCTCAACGACAACCCGGTGCTGACTAATTCGGTGACCGAGATTTTCGCGAGGAAACGCGCAATCGTCGATTATTACAAGATCCAGAACGACAACCTCGAGGCGTCGCTGATCGACAACACTTATATTTCACAGAAAGACCAGACGAATGTTTCGGTACATACTTTCTCGTTTGGTGGAAACCTGACGCGCAACAACCTCAATTTCTACCATGAAGGCGAGCGCATCGATTCGACCTTGAAAGGCATCACGATTATAGAGGGGAAACAGCACGTGGACCATTATACTTTGGTACACCATGCCACACCGAATTGTGAATCACACCAGAATTACAAGGGCATTTTCGGCGACCGTTCGACCGGGGTTTTCAACGGCAAAATCTACGTCGAAAAAGAGGCGCAGAAAACCGACGCGTTCCAACAAAACAACAATATTTTGCTCAGCGACAAGGCCACGATCAACGCCAAGCCGCAACTCGAAATTTTCGCCGACGATGTCAAATGTTCACACGGCTGTACCATCGGGCAGCTCGACGACAAGGCGATGTTTTACATGCAATCGCGCGGGATTCCGCAGAAAGAAGCCAAGGCATTGCTCATGTATGCGTTCTCGAACGAAGTCATCGAAAGCATCAGGATTCCCGAACTCAAGCAAAGAATCACCAAGATCATCGCGATGAAATTGGGCGTGAATATGGGATTTGATTTGTGATTTTTAAGGCGCTTTTCCCGCTATCCACTGCACCCGAGGCCCGAGGCCGAACTGACCGAAGGTAATCTTTCGCATTTTAAGATCTACCTGACTGCCACAGGCAGTCCTCCTCTTAATATCAAATGCAAAAGGATTTCTGTTTCTGTCGGTGCTAGGGTATTTAAACATAAAAAAACCTGATGGAAAACATCGGGTTTTTTCATTTAAAAGCCTTCATAAATGCGTGCTTTTTTGAATTGTTCTTCGTTGTAGGTGCGTGTCGTTTTGTGCCATTTTCCATTTTTTAAGGTCTGTATTTCAACCACGTCGTTTTCTTGGTTGTCCATGACGACCGACATCTTTTTGACCTTGACGAATTTCCCGTTGATGATTTTGTAGGCATCCTTATAATGGCTACAGCAACTGCCACGGCTATCGGAAATAATGCGTTGGTTTTTATGGTCCCATTCTACACCGAGATGACCCGCGATGCTACCCAAATCCTCACTGTAGACAAATTGTTTTTGGGCCGCGTCATATAAAAAATAGTCATTGATGATTGTGCCGTAACTGCCCATGTTTCCAATACAAAACGCCAAATCTTTGCGGCGGTCAAAATTGTAATCGGCATAGTAAACATCGATGTCGCCATGAAAAACAAATTGGTTCGACTCGATCGTCTGCACCAGCCGTCCGCTTTTCCGGTCTGTGATGTCGACGATGGAAATCCCGCTGTAATCCTTTGGGTCGTAATTGAGGACTTTTACATGTAATTTGAAATTGCCTCGAATCAATGTGGTATCGCGGTCTATCAGCTTGGGATGAAAGGCATTGTTGACGACGCTGTCGAAAATCTTTTTCGGGATTTTCTCGAGCAGCATCGAATCTTTCCCGAAAAAAATATCGCCGTTCTTGCGCACTACACCCGATTGCGGCCAATACAAAGCCCCGTTCGAAAAATCGACGTTTTCCCACCGGATGGAATCGGTCACAGTGCCAAAAACGCTGTCTATTTGCGTCCGTGACGAGGTGTCAAACCGATAGCCCGAGACCAACGAATCCTTGAAGTAAAGACGGAAATATTTCCAGTGGTTAGAAACATAATGCCCGGTCCTGACGACAGAAGGTTGTTTGGACGGCGTTTCGCGTTGGCATGCCAGAATCAGGACGCACAGCGATGTCCATATGATCGGTTTCATCCTTTGACACTTCCGCTGATTTCCTTTAAAAAATGGTTGAAATCGAATCCCGGATTTTCCTTGAGCCCCATCCTTACAATCACCAAATCTTTGGAAGGAATGATAAAAACGTGCTGTCCCTGGAAGCCGTTGGCCGAATACAGATCGCGTGGCGCATCGGGATAATAGCCGCCTTTGTTGAGCCAGAAATGCGCCCCATAACGGCCATCGGAACCTTTGGTCGGCGTGGTCACATAGTTCACCCAACTCGGATTGAACAGTTGTTCGCCTTTCCAGTTGCCTTTGTGCAAATAAAGCAAACCGAATTTAGCCCAGTCGCGTGTGGTGGCCCAGCCATAAGAAGAACCCACGTAATTGCCCGACATATCGGTTTCGATGAACATCGATTGCATCCCGATCTTGTCGATCAAAGACGAATACCAGAAATCGAGGTATTGCTGGTGTGTCTTGAATTGTTTGCGCAAAATACCCGAAAGCAGGTTGGTCGTTCCCGACGAATAATTCCAATTTTGGTTGGGCTGGAAGGCCGCGCATTTGCCACGCTGTACTTTGGTCATGTCCTTGGAGAGGAACAACATCGTGGTCGCATCGGAAATGGTTTCGTAATTTTCGTCCCATTCGAGTCCGCTGTTCATGTGCAGCAAATCATTGGTCGTGATTTTGGCGCGCTTGTCTTTTTTCCACTCGGCAATCGGGGCCGGTTTGAAGATGTCGAATTTGTGCTGTTTTTGTAAAATTCCGAAATAAGTCGCGGTCAGGCTTTTGGTCATCGACCAGCCCAAAATCTTTGATTTTTTATTGAATCCGGGATCGTATTTTTCGGCAATGATGTGGTCTTTGTAAACGACCAAAACCGACCGCGTACGCTTGAATTTTTCGGTCGAATGGTCGAATGCCTCATCCACGGCTTTCTGCAGTTTGCCGTAGTTGACGTTCTCAAAAAAGGTGTCCTTGGGCTCTGCATCGCCATACGGGAAAGCCAGGTTGTTTTTTACGGTATTCCTTTTGGGAATGTTGTAAGGCTTGCTCGCATCGAAATCATCGTCCACGAGCATCGCACCGAGCCCGTCACGCCAAATGGCCTTGCGCGTCTTGAGTCCGAAGACCGAAGCCGTTGCCCATTTGTTCTTTTCATCGATGGCATTCATCGCCAAATCGACCAGCGGGATGTCGTTGTCGCCTTCCTCGATCATCTGCAAGGTACGGCCATCGGCAAAATGACCGGAGGCCACACTTTTGGCCGCAAAACCCGAAATCAGGTCAAGTTTGGGGTAATTTATATAGACCGCAGCCGCCAAAACGGTAACGGCGATGACCAAAAACCAGTATCTTTTTTTCATTGATTGAGAGATGATTATGAATTGGTAAAATTAAAAAAACATTAACATATTTTACAACCGAAATGCAAAACGATGTATATTTGATTGACAATGCATTAAAACCATGGCGCATCCGTTGAAACAACTGGTTTTGGACATGAGGCATCACCTGTACCATACCGGATTGCCGCTCGAACCGGCTTTCGCGGATGAATTGCAAGCCCACCCTAAGCCCACCATCATAGCAGCGATTTTTCGTGTGTCCCAAAGCAGTGTCGCACAGGACTTAGTCGTTAGATTGCCGCATTTGATGCAAACGACAAATTACACCGATTTGTTGCAGGCTTTCGAAATGATCAAGGACGATGATTTGTCGGTTTACCATTACCGCGACTTTGTGGCGTCCATTTTTGGGATTGATGTGGCACAAATGACCCAAAACCAAATGAGGAGCAACGCCAAACCGTCGGACTGGTCACAGGAATACCTTTCGGATCGCCAGATTGACCAACAGGAATTGATCAACAGAATGAAAGAACAAGGTGCGCCCATGATGGCATGAATACAATGACTTATGGAACCAGACAAAGAACAAACCGCCCAAAGACTCTACGATGAGAACCTCATTACCGACAAAGAACTGGCCGATGTAAAAGCCTATCGCTCGCTCGGCATCTTTTCACTGCACAACGAACTGCAATTCCTGCTTTACGCTTCGGTTTTGCTGTTTACGGCCGGAGCCGGAATCGTGATTTACAAGAATATCGATACGATTGGGCATACAATTATTTTGGCCTTGTTGCTGGCGGTTTGCGTGGGTTGTTATTATTGCTGCTTTAAGAAATCGCCGGGATTCAGTCCGGAGGAAATCAGTTTCGACAATCCGGTGTATGACTATTTGGTCTTGCTTGCGACGATTTTGAGCTGTATTTTCATCGGCTATTTACAATTCCAATACCATCCTTTTGGAAGCCATTTGAGCGTACCGACTTATATTTCAGCCTTCATCGCACTGGCCTCGGCTTATTATTTCGACAACCGAAGCGCCTTGTCGATCGGCATCACCGGACTCGCGGCGGCCATCGGCATCACCATTACGCCACAGGCTTTGCTCGAGAACCACTTTTTTGAAAATCCGGCGTTGTTTTATTACGGCATCGCGTTGGGATTGCTGCTGATTGTTTGGACGGAATATTCCGAAAGAACACAGATCAAAAACCACTTTGCGCTTATTTTCATCTGTTTCGCCCAACACCTGATCGGGATTTGCAGCCTTACCGGAATGGTGGGCGATTTTTGGTTCCGCTATGCTTTTTTCCTCGCAGCCTCGACGGTTTATTTTTATTGGAAAAGCCACAGGTTGCGGTCGACGACCGTTTTTGTTTTCGTGCTGCTGTATGCCTACATCGGTTTCAATATTTTATTGTTCCGGGCCATCATGCTCATCGAAGCCTATGAAATTTTTGAATTGATCACGCTCGTTTCGCCGGTTTATGTAATCGGTTTGATCTTTTTGTTCATCCGTTCCATCAGACAATTTAATCGCAAGACCAATGATAGCGCTGAATAAAGAATTACTGGCCAACACCTTTTTGATCGAAAATGCCAAAAGTTTGCGCGACGGGAAATTCATTTCCGAGGAGCAATACAAAGCAGCCAAGCTCCAAACGTTCCGGCTCAAGACGCAAAGCAATATGTTGATCCGGATTGGCTTCGGGTTGCTCGGGATTTTCCTGTATTCGTCAATCGTGGGCGTGATTTCGTTGTTTGGGCTCAGTTTTATGGAACAGGCATACAAGGCGATGATTTTTGTGTACGCTTTCGTCGGATTGGGCGGCAGCGAATTGTTTTCGTCGCGGAATTACTACGGTTACGGCCTTGACGACGTGTTCATCCTCGGATTCCAATTGTTGTTTTGCACGGCCATCGGTGTCGCAATGGAAAACGTGACGCTGGCTTTTTTCGCAATGATACTGGTCGGTTTTTTTTGTTGCGTGCGTTATGTCAATACGATGGCGGCTTTGGTA
The DNA here is from genome assembly GCF_047602195.1 of Flavobacterium sp. Lineage (GTDB taxonomy): Bacteria > Bacteroidota > Bacteroidia > Flavobacteriales > Flavobacteriaceae > Flavobacterium. The sequence goes on along the minus strand of NZ_JASGHW010000004.1, from coordinate 174,141 downwards.
GGATTGGTCGGAATCGTTGGATTTTTCTGCTGTTTGTCTTTCGAACTCAAAATCATCCCCGAATTGTTCATGCCGTTTGTCGGTTTGCTGCTCGCCATGGCGATGTATGCCGCCCACCACAGGCTGGCTAAAAATCCGAGACTTTATTTTTACAAGTATGCGTTGCGTATGCTCAGGATCTTCAGTCTGGTTTTGGGCTATGTGTCGATCAATTATTTGGTCGTACGCGAATTGTCGGTAGACATGTTGCATTTGGTCGTCGATGCCCAGCACGACATTCCGTTTGCATTTGTGTTTTATTTCCTGACTTTTGCCATTCCGGTGCTGTACATTTGGTATTCACTTCAATCCAAAAGCCGGGAAATGCTGATCATCGGGATGCTGTGCCTGGCGTGTTCGATCCTCACGATTCGGTATTATTACAGCGTGATTCCGGCCGAAGTGGCGCTCATTTTAGGCGGAATCCTGCTCTTTGCGGGAACCTATTTTTGCATCCGGAAATTGAAGCACAGGGAGTCCGGGATTACCTTTTCGCCCGACCGCAATTCGGACAAAAATACCTTGCTGTACGCCCAGGCCATTCTGGTCAATTCGCAGATTGGCGTCAAGGCACCACCTGCTGCTGATGGCGGCATGACTTTTGGCGGCGGCGGATTCAGTGGCGGCGGTTCGAGCGAGACCTTTTAAGCGGCCAAACAAATAACATAATATTCAGAATTATACGGGCCAAGTTTAGTACTTTTGTGTAGAATTTTTCTAAATAAAATGCTAGACCTAAATACCATCAGGGCCGATTTCCCGATTTTGACCCAAAAAGTAAACGGCAAACCGCTGGTTTACTTCGACAACGGCGCGACGGCACAAAAACCCCAAGTGGTCATTGATGCGATTGCGAAGTACTACCAGGAAATCAATGCCAACATCCACCGCGGCGTGCACAAATTGAGCCAGCTCGCCACCGATGCCTACGAAGAATCCCGAAAAAAAATACAAAAACACCTCAATGCCGAATTTGCCCACGAAGTCTTGTTTACCTCGGGCACGACCCAAGGCGTGAATCTGGTCGCCCACGGTTTCGCCTCGATCTTGAAACCGGGCGATGAGGTACTGGTTTCGGCCATGGAACACCACAGCAACATTGTGCCTTGGCAGATGTTGTGCGAAAAGACCGGAGCCGTCCTCAAAGTCATCCCGATGAATCAAAAAGGCGAACTCATAATGGCCGACTACGAGCAATTGCTTTCGGGAAAAACAAAAATCGTAACGGTAAATCATATTTCGAACGCACTCGGCACCATCAACCCGATTGCGGAAATGATCGAAAAGGCGCACCGTTTCGGTGCGGCGGTCTTTATCGACGGCGCACAGGCTGCCCCGCATTTGAAACCCGATGTGCAGAAATTGGACTGTGATTTTTATGCGTTTTCGGGACACAAAATCTGCGGGCCAACCGGAACCGGGATTTTATACGGAAAAGAAAAATGGCTCAACGCATTGCCGCCTTATATGGGCGGGGGCGAGATGATCAAGGAAGTCACTTTCGAGAAAACGACCTATGCCGAATTGCCGCACAAGTTTGAAGCCGGGACGCCGCATATCGCCGGAGGAATTGTATTGGGAACAGCCATCGATTATTTGAATTCGATCGGGTTTGAGAACATCCAGCGGCAGGAAAAAGAGTTGTTGGATTATGGAACCCGACGGCTGCTCGAAATCGAAGGACTCCAAATTTATGGAACGGGGGAGCAGAAAACTTCCGTAATTTCGTTTAATATAGAGGGCATCCATCCGTATGATGTGGGCGCCATACTCGACAAAATGGGAATTGCCGTCAGGACCGGACACCATTGCGCGCAACCGGTGATGCAGTTTTTTGGCATTCCGGGAACCGTGCGCGCCTCGTTCTCATTTTACAATACCAAAGCAGAAATCGACAGCATGATCGAGGCGGTAATCAAGGCCAAAACCATGTTGTCTTAAATCAAACACCATGAAAGCACTATCCCTATTTTTTTTGACCCTCTTTCTGGCCAAAGGATGTGGTGGCGACACAAGCCAAGATTTAGCCACGGCGGTCGTCGAATATGAAGCCAATACGCGCGGTTTTTACCAAAAAATCACCATCAAGGACCAGATGGTCACCAATACCCGAAACCGCAAAAGCGAGGATGCACCCCAAGCCGAAAAGATTGCTGATGCCAAATGGAAAGAATTGATTTCAGAATTCCAAAAGGTAGACCTCAAGAAATTGCAGGACCTCAAGGCACCGACCGAAAAACGCTATTACGACGGGGCCGCGATTGCCAATCTCAGGGTAACCTACCAGAACAAAACCTATGAGACGACCGGTTTTGACCACGGACAACCCCCGGCGGAAATTGCCCCATTGGTCAACAAAATACTGTCACTCGCCAAAAAAGACGAATAATGACCATAGCCGAAATACAGGAAGAAATTGTCGACGAGTTTTCGATGTTTGACGACGAGAACTGGGACGAGCGTTACCAATACGTCATCGACCTCGGGAAAACGCTGCCCATGATCGACGACCAATACAAAACCGATGCGAACATCATCAAGGGCTGCCAGTCGAAAGTCTGGTTGCATGGCCAGGAGCAGGACGGCAAGGTGGTTTTTTCGGCCGACAGCGATGCGATTTTGACCAAAGGCATCATCGCCATCCTGATCCGCGTATTTTCGCACCAGAAAGCCGCCGACATTCTAGAAGCCAATACCGATTTTATCGACCAGATAGGACTCAAGGAACATTTATCGCCCACGCGTGCCAACGGTTTGGTTTCGATGGTGAAACAAATCAAGATGTACGCGCTGGCCTTCCAATCACAAAAATAAAGCACCATGGAACAAGAAATAGACACCAATGCACTTGGCGAGCAGATCGTCAAAAAACTCAAAACGATTTACGATCCGGAAATCCCGGTCGACATTTACGAACTCGGGCTCATCTATGACGTCATGGTCAACACTGATTATGAGGTCAAGATCCTGATGACGCTGACCTCTCCGAACTGCCCGGTAGCCGAAAGTTTGCCGCGCGAGGTCGAAGAAAAGATCAAGGCGATCGAAAACGTAAAGGACACCGAAGTCGAAATCACCTTCGATCCGCCGTGGAGCAAGGATTTGATGAGCGAAGAAGCCAAACTCGAACTCGGTATGTTGTAATCCAGATGGAAGAAGAAGCAATCATCAACCGCGTGGCGGGCAGCGCGCTAGAAGTGTTTGACCTCGAGGATTATTATCCGAAAGGCCCACGCGTCGCGCTTGATATTTCGCAATGGCTTTTCGAAGGTTTTTTGCTGCGCGAGAAGGATTTCCGCCAGCAGCTCAAGAACCACGACTGGAGCCAATACCAGGGAGCGTATGTGGCCGTGCATTGCAGTACCGACGCGATCGTCCCGGCCTGGGCTTCGATTTTGGTGACGGTGCATCTGACGCCGTACGCCAAAAAAATCGTCGACGGAAAGCTCGAGGCCATCGACGTGGCGTTGTATGAAGAAATCCTGCCCACGCTCGACTATTCACCCTATCAGGACAAACCGGTTATCATCAAGGGCTGCTCGAAAAAACCGGTACCGATGAGCGCCTATGTATTGGCGGCGCAGAAGCTCCAACCCATCGCCAAAAGCATCATGTATGGGGAAGCCTGTTCGGCCGTCCCGCTGTATAAAAAAGCCAAATAATCGCACAAATGTTAAAATATTAGCGGGGCGTTTTTTAATTTTGCCTCCTAAACACTAACGCTTTATCCAATGAAGAAAATTGTAACGTTGTCGATCTTGCTCCTGGGGCTGCTTCATGCCCAGGCCCAAGAGGCCGTCGCCACGGCTGTAGACACCACGAAAGCATGGACATCTAAAGGGAATTTTTCGTTGTTGCTCAACCAGTCGAGCTTCAGCAATTGGCAGGCCGGGGGCGAGAACAACATTTCGGGAACCATTGGGCTCAATTACGACCTCAATTACAAGAAAGACGATTGGTCGTGGGACAACAAATTCATCGGATCGTATGGTTTGGTCAAGACCAACAATTCGCCGTTCGAAAAGAAAACCGATGACCGCCTCGAATTCAACTCCTTGCTCGGTAAAAAGGCATTCGAAAATTGGTCGTACTCTTTTTTCCTCAATTTCAAATCGCAGTTCACCAAAGGATACGAATACGGGAAAGATGATTTCGGCGCCGAAACGAGAACCGAAAATACGCGTTTCCTGTCGCCGGGTTACCTGACTTTCGGTCCCGGTATGGCCTGGAAGAAAAGCGACAACCTCAAGTTCAATGTTTCGCCGGCCACTTCCAAATTGACTTTTGTGGACAACCGTTTCACGCAAGACCGTGTGGTGATTGAAGAAGGTTTGCCGGTGGTTGAGGAATATGTAGATGGCGAATATTTTGGCGTGGACCGCGGCAACAGCATGCGCTACGAGCTCGGTTTTTATGCCTCGGGTTACTACAAATTTGCTTTGATGACCAACGTGACTTTCGAAAACATCATCAGTTTGTATTCGAATTACCTCGAAGACCCGCAGAACGTTGATCTGGATTACCAACTCAACGTGGTCATGAAAATCAACCGCGTGTTGTCTACCAATATTTCGTTCCAGACGATTTACGATGACAACGCTTTCCGCGGATTCCAGACGCGACAGGTGTTCGGATTGGCCGTCAATTACAGCTTTACGAATTAATCGAAATAAAAAAGCCCTTCACAATAGAGGGGCTTTTTTTATTAATCTTCTTTTTCGGTGGCGTCCTTGTAATCGGGATACAAAAACTTGTTGTACGGGAAACGCGTGATGTGGATCTGGCGTACGGCTTCGTAGACGCGCTCGCGGAATTCCTCGAAATTTTCCTTGTTCGTGGCTGAAATGAACAGCGCATTTTCGGCGCCCACATTCGACATCCAGGTTTGTTTCCATTCGTCGAGCGTGTAGTGGCGCTTGGTTTTTTCGGTGATCAGATCATCTTCCTCAATGGTCAAATGTTTGTAGGCGTCGATTTTATTGAACACCATGATGATGGGTTTGTCATTGCTTTTGATGTCGGTTAAAATCTGGTTGACCGATTCGATATGGTCCTCGAAATCAGGATGCGAGATATCGACGACGTGCAACAGCAAATCGGCTTCGCGTACTTCATCGAGCGTACTTTTGAACGATTCGACCAATTGCGTCGGCAACTTGCGGATGAACCCCACCGTATCCGAAAGCAAAAACGGTAAATTCTTGATGACTACTTTTCTTACCGTCGTGTCGAGCGTCGCAAACAATTTGTTTTCTACAAATACATCGCTCTTTCCGATGGCATTCATCAGCGTAGACTTTCCCACGTTGGTGTAACCCACCAAAGCCACGCGTACCATGGCACCACGGTTGCCGCGTTGCACCGACATCTGTTTGTCGATGGTCTTGATCTTGTCCTTGAGCAAGGCGATGCGGTCGCGTACGATACGGCGGTCGGTCTCGATTTCGGTTTCCCCCGGGCCGCGCATCCCGATACCGCCACGTTGCCGTTCCAGGTGCGTCCACATGCCCGAAAGTCTTGGCAACAAATATTGGTATTGCGCGAGTTCGACCTGCGTACGCGCGTAGGAGGTTTCGGCGCGTTGTGCAAAAATGTCGAGGATGAGGTTGGTGCGGTCGAGGATTTTGCAGTTGAGGATGCGTTGGATGTTTTTCTGTTGGGAGGGCGACAATTCGTCGTCAAAGATCACGGTGGAAACGCCATTTTCCTTGACATAGTAATTGATTTCGTCCATTTTTCCGGTACCGAGGAAGGTCTTCGGGTTCGGACGATCCATTTTTTGCCAAAAACGTTTGACGACTTCCCCGCCGGCGGTAAAAGTCAGGAATTCCAATTCATCCAAATACTCGGATAATTTTTCCTCATTTTGGTGTTGGGTGACAATTCCGACAATGACGGTCTTTTCAAAATTGGTATTTTCTTTCTCTAGCATACAAAAAATTGAGCTTACAAAGCTATGAAAATCTGCGCGAAATATAGATAATTCAACGAAATTACTAAATTCAGCATATGATTTAAAAATATCTTAAAAGTTTGATAATTTTTGTTAAATTAGCGAGGCAAAAATTGCAAAAACGATAACAACCAACTAAATTTTCATTTATGAAAAAAAATTTCCTATTAATTTTAATGGGATTCCTCTCCTTTTCTGGCTTTGCACAGCTCGATGAGGATTTCGAATCCGCTCCCGCAGCACCGGATGGTTCCGGTGTGTGGACCATGACTTCCGGGAACTGGTTAGTCAAAGACAACCGGGTCAATGCAGCCCCCAATTGGGAAATCAATCCACAGGGCACTTATCCGGCCAACGGCGGAGTAAAAGCCGCTTTTGTCAACAGGGAGAACACCGGGCCTGGTGTTTTGGCCGAAGAATGGCTCATCACACCGCTGGTTAACGTGACCGATGTCAACCGACAATTGCGTTTTTTCACCAGACAAACCTTGACCGGGGATGATGGCAACGCCGTATATCAAATCCGTGTTTCAACAGATGCCAACCAAGGCAACTTGGGCGCCTACGAAGTATTGGTTACGTACACCGAAACCCAACTGAGTACCATTACGCCTACACAATTGGATTATGAAGAAAAAATCATCAACCTTACGGGAATGTCGGGCAACCGGTATTTTGCCTTTGTGAAGGTTTGTACCCAGCCAAACGCCCAAACGGTGGGTGACCGTTGGCTTATCGACGACGTTCACATCGTGGAACGCTGTCTTGAACCGGATACATTTGGGGTGACCAATGTTTCGGCTTACAATGCCACGCTTACCTGGGAAGGCAACGCGGCCAATTATACGATTGAATACGGACCGTCTGGATTTTTACCGGGATCGGGGACCATTGTAACAGGTATTCCTGATGGAGGAAATACAGATTCTTATACGATTCCATTGCAATCAGGCCCTCCGGGACCTTTGACCCCGGATACAGCTTACCAGTTTTATGTGACTTCGGTGTGTTCGACTTCATCGAGTCTGCAGACCGGGCCGTTTAACTTTATTACCTCGCCTTTGGGCTCTACTTGCGAGGGTCCTATCGAAGTAACCCCATTGCCCTATTCCGATACGGGAGATACCCTCCAGCAAGGCAATAACGTCGATGAAACCACACCGGGATCCAATTGCGGGACGACGGGCGAATACCTGGCCGGAAACGATGTGGTGTACTCGTATACGGTGCCGGATACCACAACCGGGCTGATCAGCATCGAAATGAACCCGCTCGGCAATACCAACACAGGGGTTTTTGTTTACGCAAGCTGCGATGACATCGGGAACAACTGTATTGCAGGTGTCGCCAACAGCAATGGCGGAGTCAGAAGCATTCCTGCTTTGCCTGTTACGGCGGGCAGTACGATATATATAGTAGTGTCGTCGACGATGGCCACACCTTCTTTCACGTACAACATCTTGATCCAGAACGTAACCTGCGCCCCGCCGACCGGATTGTCCGCCACGGGAACAGGACCAAACAGCGCGAACCTTTCTTGGCAAAATCCGGGCAACGCGACCCAATGGGAAGTGTTTGTACAGACGGCCGGAAGCCCAGTGCCTACCACTGCGGGTATCCAAGCCGATACTAATGTCAATTTTGGAGTGACCGAGCTTACCGCCGAAGGAACGACTTTGCAACTCGGCACACCTTACCAATATTGGGTAAGAGCCCTGTGTCCTGATGGCGTATCGTTCAGCCAATGGGCGGGACCTTATTTGTTCAACACCACTTCTTGCTCAAGCGGTTGTAACTATACGTTTGAATTGGTAGATGCCTTTGGCGATGGCTGGAATGGCAATACCATCAGCGTGATCCAGGACGGATTGGCAATCGCAGTACTCGGACCAACATTCACCGATGGCGAAGGACCGGTAACCGTTTCGGTGCCTTTGTGTGACGGACCATTTACGTTGTTCTGGAATGAGGGTGGAGATTTCCCGGGTGAAGTCGGGTTGTCTGTCATCAACTCATTCGGACAGGTTATTTTCGTAAAAGAATTTGGCGATTTTTCACAAAACTCAGAAATTTTCGCAGGAACGGTAGATTGCCAAAACCCATTGTGTTTGCCACCTACCGAAGTGACTTGGTCTACACCAACCACCAACGGGGTAATCGTGGCCTGGGTACCTAACGGGCCAGCACCGGTAACCTGGGAAATCTATGCGCTCCAGGCGGGTGACCCAGTTCCAGATGCGGGAACAACCCCAACAGTAACAGGAATCCCAGGAACCGACAATACCTTTACGCTTACCACCCAATTGGATCCGGATACCGAATACACCATTTATGTAAGGGCGGTTTGTTCAGGACCGGGCGAAAACCCATGGTCTGAGCCATCGGAGCCGTTCACAACTTTACCGACTTGTCCGAGACCGACCAACATCCAAACCACGGCAGCCGATTTGACTTCGTTGTCTTTCACCTGGACTGCCGGCGGAACCGAAACCGCTTGGGAATACGCGATTGTACTGGACGGAGATCCGGTTCCGACGACTTGGTTGCCAGTTGGTACGAACTCGGTGACCATCAACACCGATTTGACCCAAGGGACGGCTTATGATTTCTATGTACGCGCGGTTTGTATACCAGGCGAAGACATCAGTGTACCGGCAGGACCGCATTCGGCCAATACGACCGTCTGTCCGGCATCGGAACAATGTAACTATACCTTTACGCTGACCGATTCATTCGGTGACGGCTGGAATGGCAACACGATGAGCATCCTCCAAAACGGCATTGTGGTCGCTACGATCGGTGCCGATTTTGTAGACGGAGCAGGTCCAATCGAAGTCCAAGTGCCTTTGTGCCACGGTGTCGCTTTCGAATTGTTCTGGAACAATGAAGGAAACTTCCCGGGTGAAGTAGGGGTTTCAGTAACGAGCTTCCTCGGCGCGACCATCTACAACAAACCATTCAACACAGGCGAACCGGGAACAACCTTATATTCAGGAACAGGAGAGTGCGTCGCACCAACCTGTTTGGTTCCTACTGGCGTGCTGGTTACCAGCACATCGTTGACTACAGCGACCATCACTTGGGATGAAAACAATCCGACACCATCTGGATCATGGGATATTTTGATCCAATCCTCTACCTTGCCACCACCAATACAGAGTGCACCGGGATGGATCAACGTAGACCAAAATCCATACACTTATGGTCCATTGGACCCAGCTACTTCCTATACCGTTTATGTGCGTTCGGTATGTTCAGAGACCGATAAGAGTTTCTGGAGCATCGGAGCCGATTTCGGTACACAGATCTGTTTGCCTGCCAACGTGTGCGACTATACCTTTACCATGACCGATTCCTTCGGTGACGGCTGGAACGGCAACACGATGACGATTTTACAAAACGGCATTCCAGTAGCGGTGATCGGAAACGAGTTCACCGGCGGAACCGGCCCAATTGAAGTAGTCATTCCATTGTGTAACAACATTCCTTTCTCGGTGTTCTGGAATAACGGTGGAAACTTTGCCGGAGAAGTGGGCATGAGCATTGAAAACGCCTCGGGCGATCCAGTGTTTACCCTCGAACCGGGCAGTTTCGATCTGCAAGGAACCACTATTTTCGAAGGCGAAGTCAACTGTGTACCGGCAACTTGCCCAAGACCAGTTCAACTCAACGCTTTGGAAATCACAGAAACATCGGCTCAATTGAGTTGGACCGAAGCGGGTACGGCCACTTCATGGGAAGTCATCGTACTTCCTGCGGGCTCGACTGCACCAGCCAATACGCCACCACCTTACCCAGGTGCTATCTTAACCACCGATAATCCGGTTACAGTCGCTCTTGAATCAGGAACAGCCTACGTATTTTATGTACGCGCGCTTTGTTCGGACAGCGACATCAGCAACTGGGGCGGACCAAAAGCATTCAACACGCTCATCACCAACGACGAGTGCGACGAAGCCATCCATGTTCCGGTTAACGGCGACCAGTCTTGTGCGGAGTTTGCCTCTGGAACCATCATCGGTGCGACGCCATCGGCATTGCCAACAGATTGCGGCGGTACGGCCGACGATGATGTCTGGTTCGAATTTACCGCGGTGACCACGGCACACAACATCAACCTGACCAACGTGGCCGGTTCGACCGAAGATTTGTTCCACGTCCTGTACCAAGGAGACGAATGCGGCAACATGACGCAGATCTATTGCAGCGATGACAACCAGAGTATCGCCACGGGTCTTACACCGGGCGGACATTATTTCATCCGCGTGTATTCTTGGACCGATACGCCAAACCAAACCTCGACTTTTAATATTTGTATCGGAACCATTCCGCCGCCGATTACCTCGAATACGGAAACCTATACACCGGTGCAGTTGATCGAGGACGTATTGATCAATTCGACCTGTGCGAACATCTCCAACATTACGTATTCTACAGGAACCAATTTCGGTTCGGTCAACGGTATCGGTTATTTTGAGAAAAACGGATCTTCGTTCCCATTCGATTACGGTATCGTATTGACTTCTGGAAACGCCGACTTGGCGCCGGGTCCAAACACCAACATCATGAGTGAAGGTATTCCGGAATGGCCGGGCGATCCTGATTTGGCGCAAGTCCTGACCGACCAAGGCATCACTGGAATCACCGGAAATGCCACGACGCTCGAATTTGATTTCGTGCCACTTACAGACAGCATCAGCTTTGACTTTATCTTCGCGTCGGAAGAATACGGTACATTCCAGTGCCAGTATTCGGATGTATTCGCGTTCTTGTTGACGAATTTGAGTACAAATGAAACGACGAATCTTGCGGTATTGCCAAGTACCGACATCCCGGTTTCGGTAACCACGATCCGCAACGGGTTGTACAATGAAAACTGCGAATCGGCCAATGAGGAATATTTCGCGGCTTACTATCTCGATCCGGGATTGAACCCGCTCGAGGCTCCGATTAATTATAATGGTGTGACCGTCCCGTTGACGGCTTATTCTCAGGTTACGCCGGGCCAAGCTTACCACATTAAATTGGCGATTGCCGACTTCGGTCCGTTCTTCCAGGATAATGCGCTCGATTCTGCGGTGTTCCTCAAAGGGGGCAGTTTTGGAATCGGAGACATCGAATTGGGGGATAACCTTTTGGAAGAAACGGGTAATGCCGTTTGTTCAGGCCAAACGGTCGTGATCAACTCGACCCTGGATCCTGCAGATTATACTTTCGTATGGTTGGATGGCGAACAGGTGATCGATGGTGCCAATGGAGCGACATTGACCGTAGACCATGAAGGAACGTACACGGTTCAGGCGCATTTGAACAATTCAACATGTATGGGAACCGACTCGGTCATTGTAGAATACTACAGCCCAGTTCAACCTACACAGGCGCCAGATTTGGTGTTGTGCGATTCAGACATGAATGGCGTAGAAACTTTTGACCTGACGGTTAATGAACCGGTCATTTTGGGTGCGCTTGGCGGAAATTACACGCTGACGTATTTCAATACTTTGGCCGATGCCCAAAGCAACAACCTCGATGCGGATATCGAAACCCCGACCACCTATACGGGTACGAATGGAGAGACCATTTATGTTAGGGTAACGTTGAATCCGGTGGGTTGTTTCGAGGTCACCACCTTCGATTTGATCTTGACCAATCCGAATATCGTTCCGGTATTCAATGCCATCGGAAACATCTGTTCAGGCGATGCGCCTCCGGTGCTCCCTGGAACCGACAACAATGGAATCACCGGAAGCTGGAGTCCGTCGTTCATCGACAATACGCTCAGCGGGGTGTATGTGTTTACACCGGACTTGGGTCAATGTGCCGTTCCTTACTCGGTCAATGTGACTGTACTTCCTGCGGGACAAGTACCGCTTTTTGCCGCCATCGGACCAATCTGTGTAGGGGAAACTTTCGTGTTGCCGACGCAATCAACCAACGGAATCAATGGAAGTTGGACCCCGGCGGTAAACAATACGCAAACCACAACCTATACCTTTGAACCGGCACCGGGTCAATGCGCGGTGAATACCACGATTACTGTGGTAGTCAATCAACCGATCGACCCTGGATTCGAACCAGTAGGTCCTTTGTGTGAAGATTCACCACCACTTACCTTGCCAACTACTTCGGACGCCACGGGCATTACCGGAACTTGGAATCCGGCGGTAGTCAGCACCGATACCGTAGGGACATCAAGCTACGTATTTACGCCTAATGCAGGGCAATGTGCCAATGGGCAGACGCTTTCGGTAACTGTTATCGGACAACCGGCGTTTACCCTGGCCAGCGGATGTGTGGGCTTGGAATATGTATTGACCGTTACGCCAGGAACCAATTTAGGAAACGATGTTACCTATACCTGGACCGACGCACAAGGCGATCCGATACCGGGCGCCGACGAAGCTTCATTTGTGGTTACCACTACCGGAACCTATGGATTGACCGTAACTTCGGGACAGTGTTCCTACAGCCAAGACATTCTTGTGACTACGATATCTTGTACGATCCAACGCGGTATTTCTCCTGGTGACGGATCAGACAACGATTTCTTCGACCTTGCGGGTCTCAATGTCCGCAGGCTGGAGATCTTCAACCGTTACGGTACCAAGGTGTACAGCAAGACGAACTACTCCCGCGAGTGGTACGGCCAGTCGGACAACGGCAACGAGCTTCCGGACGGTACGTACTTCTACGTGATCGAACGCGACGGGGTCGAGAACACCACGGGCTGGATTTACATAAACCGAGTAAAATAAGAGAATAAGGAAAAGCCTTTCCCCCGGTCTTATGGGACCGGGGCGTTGGGCACAAAACATACACACATGAAGAAAATCTATTTCGCGGCCCTCTTGCTTGTATTGGGTCTTTCGGAAGCCGCGGCGCAGCAGGATCCGCACTACACGCAGTACATGTACAACATGAACGTGATCAACCCGGCGTATGCCGGCTCTAAGGAGAACATGTCCTTCGGTCTTTTGTACCGCAAGCAGTGGGTGGACATCGAGGACGCCCCTTCCACGTTCTCCTTCTCGGGCTCGACGCCCGTTGGCAAGAACGTCGGTATCGGTTTGTCGTTGATCAACGACCAGATCGGGCCGGTGGAGGAGACCAACGCCTATGCCGACATCTCCTATACGCTTAACCTTGGGGGGGAGCACCGCCTTGCCTTCGGTATGAAGGCCGGGGCTACGTTCCACAAGGTGGGCCTTTTCTCTAAGATCGGCAACGGCTATGTCCCGGATGCGGGCGACGATGCCTTCGCCGAGGACACCAGCAACACGTTTTTGAACGTGGGTGCGGGCTTTTTCTACTACACGCAGAAGTACTACGTTGCGTTTTCGGTGCCCAACATGCTCAAGAGCACGCACCTGGATTACAACGGCCGCAAGTTCGGTACCGAGAGCCTGCACTACTTCCTGACGGGGGGTTACGTGTTCGATCTCTCCCCGAACACCAAGCTCAAGCCGTTCGCGATGGTCAAGAGCGCCTTCGACGCGCCGGTCTCTTTCGACGCCTCGGTCAACGCCTTGTTCTTCGAGAAGTTCGAGCTTGGGGTTACCTATAGGCTCGAGGACAGCTTCGGCGGTATGGTGGGCTACAACATCACCCCGAACCTGAAGCTTGGCTACGCCTACGACCACATCATCTCGGACCTTAACGTGACCACCCCTTCCTCGCACGAGTTCATCCTTTTGTTCGATTTGAACTTCCCGAAGAAGGTATCGCGTTCGCCACGTTATTTCTAACCCAAAAAGCAGCATAGCACATGAAAAATCTATATACAGCATTGATATTCGCCCTGGCGGGAGCCACCCTTTCTGCACAGAACAAGGACACCCAGAAGGCGGACAAGCTCTTTCGAGAAGTACGAATACGTCGACGCGGCCCAGGAATACCTGAAGCTTGTGGACAAGGGCAAGGCCGACAACTACGTCTACCTTCAGCTAGCCGACACGTACTACAACATGTTCAACACGGCCGAGGCGGCCAGGTGGTACGCCAAGGCGACCGAGCAGAAGCAGGACGCGGAGATCTACTACCGCTACGCGCAGATGCTCAAGGCCAACGGCAAGTACGAGGAGTCGAACAAGCAGATGAGGACCTTCGCGCAGATGGCCCCCGGGGACCAGCGTGCCAAGGCGTTCAACGAGAACCCGAACTATGTCCCGAGATTGCTTGACAAGAGCAAGCTCTATGAGGTCAAGCCCTCTGATGTGAGCTCTGACAAGTCGGACTTCGCCGCGGTGCTCTACGACAAGAGCGTATGGTTCGCCTCAGCCCGCAACGGCGCGCGCAAGGACTACGGCTGGAACGAGGAACCTTACCTTGACATCTACCGCGCCGACTACAACGACGACGGTACGATCACCAACGCCGGAACGGTATCGGAACTCAACTCGAAGTGGCACGACGGCCCCGTGACGATCTCGGCCGACGGCAACACGATGTACTTCTCTAGCGAGAGCTTCAAGGAGAAGGAATCGGAAAAGAACAAGAAACTCAACGCCAAGTTCGGGCAGGTATACCTTTTCAAGGCGACCAAGCAGGGGGACAAGTGGGGCGATATCACGCCGCTTCCGTTCAACGACAAGACCTACTCTTGCGCCAACCCGAGCCTGTCGAGGGACGGCAAGACGCTGTATTTCTCCTCGAACATGCCGGGCTCTATGGGCTCTACCGGAGCCACCGACATCTGGAAGGTATCGATAGGTTCGGACGGCAGCTACGGCAAGCCGGAGAACCTTGGGAAGAACATCAACACCGAGGGGGCCGAGAGCTTCCCTTACATATCGGATGACGGCACGGTGCTGTTCTTCGCCTCGGCGGGACGTCCCGGACTGGGCGGCTACGACGTGTTCCAGGCCGATTTGCAGAAGAATACGGAAGCCACCAACCTTGGCAAGCCGGTCAACACCGAGAAGGACGACTTCGCCTTTACGTTCAACAAGCAAAGGAAGACAGGTTTCCTCTCGAGCAACCGCAACGGCAACGACGACATCTTCGTGGTGAGCCCGATCTGCGGGGTGCAGTTGCTGACGGTGGTTACCGACGCCAAGACGGGCAACATCCTTGCCAATGCATCGGTGTCTATCGTTGACGACAGGAAGAACGTGATCGCCACCGAGCAGTCCAACGCCAAGGGCGAGGTGACCTATCGTGTGGAGTGCAACCGCGAGTACACGATCCAGGCCTCGAAGGACGGCTACGAGGGAGCGGGCTTCCCCGTGAAGAAGCAGGACGGCGGCGACCAGAGGGTCGAGGCCAAATTGCAGCCTATCGAGACGATCGTCAAGGAAACGGAGATCGTTTTGAACCCGATCTTCTTCGAGTTCAACAAGTCTAACGTCACGCGCGAGGGTGCCTTCGAGCTGGACAAGCTGGTTCAGGTGATGAAGTCGAACCCGAACTTGACGATATTGGCCAAGTCGCACACGGACAACCGCGGTTCGGACGCGTACAACCTTGCCTTGTCCGACCGACGTGCCAAGAGCACGGTCCAGTACGTGATCTCCAAGGGTATCGCCAAGAGCAGGATCACCGGCAAGGGCTTCGGGGAATCCGAGCCTAAGGCCGACTGCGGGGAGAACTGCACGGAGGAGCAGCATGCACAGAACAGACGCAGCGAGTTCCTGATTGTCAAGTAATCGGAAACACAATCATAACGCAATCATAACACAAAACCTCCTGTATGGGAGGTTTTTTTATTGGATTATTGTAGGGTTAAATCGAACTCGGTGGTTTATTGGAAACCGGGAGCCGCATCAGGGATGGCAGCAGGGCACCGTGTGCCGCGGACAGCCCGGCGCCGACGAGGGACGAGGAAGCGGATGCCAAAAAAAGTCGAAAACGTCAAAATCAGGAACTTATTTTCCTTACTGTCAGTGCATTTATTAACAGAAAAAAGTTAAAAAGTAATTTTGTCTTAACGGTTTCATAAATTTTGTTAAATTTGGAACTCAAAAATTTACAAAACTATATTAAACCACCTAAATTTTCATTTTATGAAAAAAATTATTTTACTTTTTTTGGTGTTGTTGAGTAGTTCGTTGGCTCATTCTCAGGGGCTTAACGAAAAATTCGAGTCAGCACCAGACACGCCAGATGGCTCGGGGGTTTGGACTTTGACCGACGGTAACTGGTTGGTGACGGATAACGTTGCCTCTTCTACTGTCGATTGGCAAGTGAACCCAGATCCGCCTTATCCGGCTTATGAAGGCGTAAAATGCGCATTTGTGAACAGGGAAAACCTTGGGAATGGAGGCAGTTCGGAAGAATGGCTGATTACCCCACAGGTAAACGTCACTGCCAACCAGCAATTGCGTTTTTTCACCAGGCAGACGCTGGCCGGGGATTCGAACCAAACCATTTATGAGGTAAGGGTTTCCAGCAATGCCAACCAAGCCAACTTGAATGCGTATACGGTTCTGGCCTCTTACACAGAAACACAGTTGAGTTTGCTTACGGCAAACCAGTTGGACTGGGAGGAAAAAATCATCAACCTTGGTTTTACCGGTATGCGCTATTTTGCGTTTGTAAAAGTATATACCCAACAAGGAGCGGCGACCAATGGTGACCGCTGGTTGATTGACAATGTAAAAATGGTACAACGCTGTGTTGAACCGACTGTTTTGACAGCAACTAATATTTCTTCTACCGGTGCAACCGTGGGTTGGACAGGATCGGGAAGCAACTACACGATTGAGTACGGTCCTCAAGGTTTCACACCAGGAACCGGTACGATCGTCAGCAACGTTCCGGACAGCGGTCCGAATGACACTTATGTCATTCCAGTAGGATCATTGACACCGGACACTTGTTACCAATTTTATGTAACGGCACATTGCGGATCCGGAGAGACGGGTTCGAGCAGTTTGCAGACGGGACCTTTTAACTTTTGTACGGAACCTTTGGGAACGACTTGTGCGGGACCAATCGTGATCGATCCAGGATTGCCTTATTTTACTTCTGATGATACCAACAACTATGGTAACGGCATCAGCGGAACAGGAAACACTTGCGGCACCAGCGCCAACTTCCTCAACGGAAACGATGTGGTTTATTCTTGGACGAATACCGCTGCGGCCGCTGTCAATGTTAACATCCAAATGAATCCGGGTTCGGCTACGAACACCGGCGTTTTTGTTTACAGCAGTTGTGCCAACATCACCAGCAACAACTGTTTGGCCGGTGTTGGAAATGCCAACGCGACCATCCGCGAAATTCCTTCGCTCAGCGTAGCCGCAGGCGCGACCATCTATGTGGTGGTTTCTTCGACAACGGCTACACCAAGCTATACGTATACTTTGGCTTTGCAAATCGTCAACTGTCCGGCTCCAGTCAATGGACAGGCCGTACCGGGAACGATTGGTATGACCGATGCACAATTGTCATGGGCCAACGGAACAGGCAGTACTTCTAACTCTTGGGACGTAGTGGTTCAACCTGCCAATGCGGTTACCATCCCAACAGTGCCTGGATATGAAGTAAACGGAACACCTCAGGTATCTGCGGCGCTGGCTTATGGCGCACCATTGACGTCAGCCACAGGATATGTATTCTGGGTTCGTGCAGATTGTGGCAACGGAACCAACAGCCTTTGGTCTGGACCGTATGCTTTCGCCACCAAAATTTGTGAGGCGGTTGACCAGTGTAACTATACCTTTACTTTGACCGATTCATTCGGAGACGGATGGAACGGTGCCACCATGCAAGTAAGACAAGGCAACGACCACATCGTCGTAGCGACTTTGGGTACGACTTTCACCACAGGAGGTGGACCGATTGTGGTTACGGTACCGATGTGTAACAACTTGCCATTCGATTTGTACTGGAACGCCGGCGGAGGTTTCCCTGGCGAGGTCAGAATTTCGATCAAGAACTCTTTTGGACAAACCATCTATGCGATGACCACAGCCAGTGGCGCATTGGTCAATACGGAAGTTTATTCAGGAACAGTTGACTGTCTCAACCCATTGTGTTTGACACCGACAGCTTTGGCAGTTCCTACGGCTACCGTTACTTCTAACGGTGCGGTGATCAACTGGACTTCTTCGGGTGTGCCAACATCAGGTTGGGATTTGTACGTGGTACCGCAAGGAACTGCTGCACCGCTATCAGGAACACCACCGACTTATACTGTACCAGGACCGACACCGACTTACACGATTCCAAACGGACTCTTGGCAGACCAATGCTACGATGTTTACATCCGTTCGGTATGTACGGTGAACAGCCCAAGTGTTTGGACAACGACACCGGTTACTTTCTGTACGTTGCCAACTTGTCCGAAACCGACCAACATTCAGGTTCCGGCAGCAGGCATCACTTTGGACAGTGCCAACATCACTTGGACGGCTGTAGGCGCAGCGACTGGATATCAAGTAGCGATTTTGCCATCGCCATCGACGCTTCCTATTCCAGAAGTAGCATGGTCAGCGGTACAAACGGGAACCACTTATCCTGCAAGCGGATTGAATTCGGGGACATTGTATGATGTGTACGTAAGATCGATCTGTTTGGACGGAGGTGATATAGGTCAGCCAAGCGCGCCGGTCACTTTCAATACCATCATTTGTTTGCCGGAACAACAGTGTAACTATACGTTCACTTTGACCGATTCATTCGGTGACGGATGGAATAACGCCAGAATGCAGGTAAGACAAAACGGTATCGTAGTGGCTACCTTGGGTGCCAACTTCACCGGTGGTGCCGGACCAGTAGTGGTCAACGTACCACTTTGCCACGGTGTTCCATTCGATTTGTACTGGAGCGTTGCCGGAGGTTTCCCTGGCGAATGCCGTATTGCCATTACCAACAACTTTGGCCAGCAGTTGTATGCCATGACTGCAGCAAGTGCCGGTTTGGTTGGAACGGTTCTTTACGAACAGGATGAAGTAGATTGTTTGGCGCCATTGTGTTTGCCACCAACCGTGCTCACAGCGAATCCGAGTATTTTTGATGCGGTCATTTCTTGGACGCCTTCTACATTCAATACCGCTTTTGATGTGTACATCGTAACGGAAGGTTCGCCTGCTCCGGATGCCAGCACCATCCCAACTTATTCAGGTGTAACTGGCAACTCGGTCAACACTTTGACGCAATTGCCTGAATTCCACTTGAACCCAAGTACGACTTACGTCGTGTACGTAAGAGCGATTTGCGACGCAAACAGCCCAAGTATTTGGACTCCACCAACTACATTTACTACTTTGCCGACTTGTCCGCAGCCAATCAATTTGATGGTTGATGGAACAGATACGAACTCTGCGACCTTGACCTGGACCGAAGTGGGTCCTGCAACGCAATGGGCGGTTTACATCGTACCTTCGGGTTCACCTGCACCAGTTCCAGGAACGGATGCACCTACTTTTATTGTCAATGGCGCAGGGCCGACAATAACTTTGAATACTTTGACAGGAGTCCTTCCTGACCAGCCGGGCGCACCGATGGATCCAGGATTCTACCAATATTATGTAGTGGCCCAATGTACCGAAACCGACCACAGTACGCTTGCTGGTCCGGTTAACTTCTTTATCTTGAACTCTACTTCGGTATGTCCGGATGTTATTGTGCCGCTTGAAACGCCAATACCGGGAATCGTCGATTTCTGTCCGGGAGAACATTGCTTCGACCTTACAGCGGAATACGTAGATTTCAAAGACACGACTACTTATATCGTAGATGCGGTTCCATTCGCCCCGCCATTCCCATTCGTCGGCGGCACCGAATTGAACATCACCACAGACGACATCTGGGGACCACCAGTAACCTTGCCTTTCGATTTCTGCTTCTTCGGGGTGAATTCACAGTCCGTACAAGTTGGATCGAATGGTGTAGTGACCTTTACACCACAAGCATTCCCGGGCAACTGTCCATGGGCATTTACCCAAACCATCCCGAATGCGAACTTCCCGATCAAAAACGCAATCTATGGCGTGTATCAGGATATCAACCCGAACGTTTCGACCGCACCACTGGTACACAGTATCAACTACCAGGTATTGGGTACGGCACCATGTCGTTCATTCGTGGTAAACTACTACCAAGTAGCGCAGTTTAGCTGTGGTACTACAGTTGGTTTGCAAACGAGCCAGATCGTATTGTATGAAACTTCGAACATCGTTGAAGTATATGTTCAAGACAGAACCGTTTGTACCGGATGGAACAGCGGAAGCGGTGTGATCGGAATCCAGAATGCAGCCGGAACACAGGCGCATTTCCCTCCAGGAAGAAACACCGGACCATGGGAAACCCATAACGAAGCTTGGCGTTTTACACCGAACGGTGATTCAAACGTAGAGTTTACTTGGTTGCAAGGCGATTCTCCTATTGGAAATGGTTCTACTGACGTTACCGTTTGCTTCTCAGAAACCACATTGATGACTGCCCGTGCTACTTATACCGGTTGTGGAGGTGATCAGGTTGTGAAAGAAGTGAGCGTCTTGCTCAGAATCAATGAAGTGGACATCGAGCCAATCGAAGATGTAGTACAATGCGAATGCTATGTATTGCCTGCATTGGAAGAAGGTCAGCACTATTATACCGCTACAGGCGGACCTAACGGAACAGGAACCGAAATCGCTGCCGGAACTTCCATCTGCGACCCATCGACTACCATTTTCGTATACGCAGCTTCGAACACCGAACCACCATGTTCCGATGAAGAAGAGTTCAATGTGACCATCAATTTGGTACAGGCACCGACGCTTCCGGACGTAACAGTTTGCGAAAGCTATACCTTGCCTCCGCTTGAAGAACCATACTACTATTTCGAGCAACCAGATGGCGGCGGACAGCAGTTTGAGCCTGGAGCAGTAATCAGTACGCCTGGACCAATTTACATTCTGGGTGTAGTGGGCGAATGTCTCAGCCAAAGCAGCTTTACCATTTCAATTGGTGCCATCGAAGCCGATGTATTGGCCGACGTGACCGATTGTAACGGATTCATCTTGCCGGAATTGTCAGCGAACAATACCTACCATTCAGAACCGGGTGGAACAGGAGCGACTTATGAGCCGGGAACAAATATCAACCAGACGCAGATTATTTACATCTATGCGCAACAAGGCACTTGTATCGACGAGAGCCAGTTTACGGTAACTGTTCAGGATCAAATCATCCCGACCTTCGAACCGATCGCGAACATCTGTGTAGGCGGAACAGCCGATCCATTACCGACGTCTTCTACAAACGTTCCGGCTATCAATGGAACTTGGAATCCGCTGACTATCGATACATCAGTTGCAGGTACATTTGATTTTACCTTTACTCCTGATGGAACGATTCCTTGTGCAGTTCCAACAACAATCCAAGTGACGATCGATCCATTGATTACACCGGCGTTTACGCAATTGTCGGCGGTTTGTGTCGGCGGTACGATTACTTTGCCAACGCAATCGAACGATCAAACACCGATTACCGGTACTTGGTCTCCTGCACCAGACAATACACAAACAACGGAGTATACCTTTACACCGGATGCGGGTCAAGGCTGTGCAACGACAACGACAATGACCGTTGTAGTTAATACAAGCATTATCCCGACATTCAATCCGATTGCACCAATTTGTGCGGGTGATGCGAATCCTTTGCCGGCAACCTCAAACGGACCTGAATTCGTGACGGGTACTTGGACACCAGTTTTTGATCCGAACCTGACTACAGAGTATACGTTTATACCAGATCCAACTTTGTTCCCATGTGCCGATGCAAATCAAAAGTTGACCGTTACTGTCAACCCTATCATCACACCGTCATTTAGTATAGCAGCTATTTGTGCGGGCGATGCATTGATCTTGCCAACGACATCCAATGGGCCTGACGCAGTAACAGGTACTTGGTCTCCTACACCGGATAATACGCAAACCACGACATACACCTTTACGCCTGATGCAGGTCAAGGTTGTACTGTTCCGGTTGACGTAACCGTAGTGGTAAATCAGCCAGCTACTCCAGTGTTTACACTTCCATCAACCATCTGTACAGGCGATGTTCCTCCGGTGCTCCCTGCAACAGACAACAATGGAATCCCTGGAACTTGGAGTCCACTGACGGTAGACAATACGTTGAGCCAAGTGTACACCTTTACCCCGAATTCGGGTCAATGTGCCGTACCATTGGTTGTTAATATTACCGTATTGCCTTCGATTACACCGACGTTCAACCAACTTGGACCAATCTGTGCCGGTGATGCTTTGGTATTGCCAGCGCAATCAACCAACGGTATCAACGGAATCTGGACCCCGGCGGTAGACAATACGCAAACGATGACTTATACGTTTAATCCTGCTGCAGGACAATGTGCAGCTCAGGTTACCATGACTGTTGTTGTGAACCCGATTGTTGTCCCAAGTCTTACTCAGATTGGAGCGATTTGTTCTGGAAGCACGGCACCAACATTATCGCCAACCGATCTCAACGGGGTGAGCGGAACATGGAGCCCTGCCCAAGTGAGCAATACACTAACAGGAACGTATACGTTTACGCCAGACCCAGCCATTTACCCATGTGCTGAATCGGCTTCTATCGAAGTAACGGTGAATGGTTTGCCGGCATTTACGCTGACAGACGGTTGTATCAACAACGATTATACGTTGTCTATTTTGAGCAGCAATTTCGAAGCAGATGATGTTACGTATGCATGGACTGATAGTAATGGATCACCAATCCCAGGTTCTGGAAACAATCCTAAAGCGGTTATTACTACGCTGGGAACTTACTATCTTACTGTAAACCTGGGCGGATGTACCACTACCGAAAGTATTACACCGACCACCGTATCTTGTACGATCCAACGCGGTATTTCTCCTGGTGACGGATCAGACAACGATTTCTTCGACCTTGCGGGTCTCAATGTCCGCAGGCTGGAGATCTTCAACCGTTACGGTACCAAGGTGTACAGCAAGACGAACTACTCCCGCGAGTGGTACGGCCAGTCGGACAACGGCAACGAGCTTCCGGACGGTACGTACTTCTACGTGATCGAACGCGACGGGGTCGAGAACACCACGGGCTGGATTTACATAAACCGAGTAAAATAAGAGAATAAGGAAAAGCCTTTCCCCCGGTCTTATGGGACCGGGGCGTTGGGCACAAAACATACACACATGAAGAAAATCTATTTCGCGGCCCTCTTGCTTGTATTGGGTCTTTCGGAAGCCGCGGCGCAGCAGGATCCGCACTACACGCAGTACATGTACAACATGAACGTGATCAACCCGGCGTATGCCGGCTCTAAGGAGAACATGTCCTTCGGTCTTTTGTACCGCAAGCAGTGGGTGGACATCGAGGACGCCCCTTCCACGTTCTCCTTCTCGGGCTCGACGCCCGTTGGCAAGAACGTCGGTATCGGTTTGTCGTTGATCAACGACCAGATCGGGCCGGTGGAGGAGACCAACGCCTATGCCGACATCTCCTATACGCTTAACCTTGGGGGGGAGCACCGCCTTGCCTTCGGTATGAAGGCCGGGGCTACGTTCCACAAGGTGGGCCTTTTCTCTAAGATCGGCAACGGCTATGTCCCGGATGCGGGCGACGATGCCTTCGCCGAGGACACCAGCAACACGTTTTTGAACGTGGGTGCGGGCTTTTTCTACTACACGCAGAAGTACTACGTTGCGTTTTCGGTGCCCAACATGCTCAAGAGCACGCACCTGGATTACAACGGCCGCAAGTTCGGTACCGAGAGCCTGCACTACTTCCTGACGGGGGGTTACGTGTTCGATCTCTCCCCGAACACCAAGCTCAAGCCGTTCGCGATGGTCAAGAGCGCCTTCGACGCGCCGGTCTCTTTCGACGCCTCGGTCAACGCCTTGTTCTTCGAGAAGTTCGAGCTTGGGGTTACCTATAGGCTCGAGGACAGCTTCGGCGGTATGGTGGGCTACAACATCACCCCGAACCTGAAGCTTGGCTACGCCTACGACCACATCATCTCGGACCTTAACGTGACCACCCCTTCCTCGCACGAGTTCATCCTTTTGTTCGATTTGAACTTCCCGAAGAAGGTATCGCGTTCGCCACGTTATTTCTAACCCAAAAAGCAGCATAGCACATGAAAAATCTATATACAGCATTGATATTCGCCCTGGCGGGAGCCACCCTTTCTGCACAGAACAAGGACACCCAGAAGGCGGACAAGCTCTTCGAGAAGTACGAATACGTCGACGCGGCCCAGGAATACCTGAAGCTTGTGGACAAGGGCAAGGCCGACAACTACGTCTACCTTCAGCTAGCCGACACGTACTACAACATGTTCAACACGGCCGAGGCGGCCAGGTGGTACGCCAAGGCGACCGAGCAGAAGCAGGACGCGGAGATCTACTACCGCTACGCGCAGATGCTCAAGGCCAACGGCAAGTACGAGGAGTCGAACAAGCAGATGAGGACCTTCGCGCAGATGGCCCCCGGGGACCAGCGTGCCAAGGCGTTCAACGAGAACCCGAACTATGTCCCGAGATTGCTTGACAAGAGCAAGCTCTATGAGGTCAAGCCCTCTGATGTGAGCTCTGACAAGTCGGACTTCGCCGCGGTGCTCTACGACAAGAGCGTATGGTTCGCCTCAGCCCGCAACGGCGCGCGCAAGGACTACGGCTGGAACGAGGAACCTTACCTTGACATCTACCGCGCCGACTACAACGACGACGGTACGATCACCAACGCCGGAACGGTATCGGAACTCAACTCGAAGTGGCACGACGGCCCCGTGACGATCTCGGCCGACGGCAACACGATGTACTTCTCTAGCGAGAGCTTCAAGGAGAAGGAATCGGAAAAGAACAAGAAACTCAACGCCAAGTTCGGGCAGGTATACCTTTTCAAGGCGACCAAGCAGGGGGACAAGTGGGGCGATATCACGCCGCTTCCGTTCAACGACAAGACCTACTCTTGCGCCAACCCGAGCCTGTCGAGGGACGGCAAGACGCTGTATTTCTCCTCGAACATGCCGGGCTCTATGGGCTCTACCGGAGCCACCGACATCTGGAAGGTATCGATAGGTTCGGACGGCAGCTACGGCAAGCCGGAGAACCTTGGGAAGAACATCAACACCGAGGGGGCCGAGAGCTTCCCTTACATATCGGATGACGGCACGGTGCTGTTCTTCGCCTCGGCGGGACGTCCCGGACTGGGCGGCTACGACGTGTTCCAGGCCGATTTGCAGAAGAATACGGAAGCCACCAACCTTGGCAAGCCGGTCAACACCGAGAAGGACGACTTCGCCTTTACGTTCAACAAGCAAAGGAAGACAGGTTTCCTCTCGAGCAACCGCAACGGCAACGACGACATCTTCGTGGTGAGCCCGATCTGCGGGGTGCAGTTGCTGACGGTGGTTACCGACGCCAAGACGGGCAACATCCTTGCCAATGCATCGGTGTCTATCGTTGACGACAGGAAGAACGTGATCGCCACCGAGCAGTCCAACGCCAAGGGCGAGGTGACCTATCGTGTGGAGTGCAACCGCGAGTACACGATCCAGGCCTCGAAGGACGGCTACGAGGGAGCGGGCTTCCCCGTGAAGAAGCAGGACGGCGGCGACCAGAGGGTCGAGGCCAAATTGCAGCCTATCGAGACGATCGTCAAGGAAACGGAGATCGTTTTGAACCCGATCTTCTTCGAGTTCAACAAGTCTAACGTCACGCGCGAGGGTGCCTTCGAGCTGGACAAGCTGGTTCAGGTGATGAAGTCGAACCCGAACTTGACGATATTGGCCAAGTCGCACACGGACAACCGCGGTTCGGACGCGTACAACCTTGCCTTGTCCGACCGACGTGCCAAGAGCACGGTCCAGTACGTGATCTCCAAGGGTATCGCCAAGAGCAGGATCACCGGCAAGGGCTTCGGGGAATCCGAGCCTAAGGCCGACTGCGGGGAGAACTGCACGGAGGAGCAGCATGCACAGAACAGACGCAGCGAGTTCCTGATTGTCAAGTAATATTGAATCACAAAGACAACATAAAAGCCTTCCGAAAGGGAGGCTTTTTTATTAGAACTATGGGCCAATATGGATTCACTCGGTAACGGGAAGGGAAACTAAAGAAAGGACACGGAAGACCGATTTAAAAAGAGCAAACAGAATCTTCATTGCTTGTTTTTTGGCATTGGAAGGTTTCGGATTTGGTTAGCAATGTGCTGTAGAATTTATAGCTGCTACAACGGCGAATAGCAAAAACACCATGCAGGAATTCAGGGTCATACAGTAAAAACGATACACACAATTAACACTTAAATGAGCTCAGTACATTATTTTCAAAGATATTCTCAACCCGAGAACGTAGCAACAAATAACACCTTGCATTTGCTTTCTCGGCTTTACCAACAGTCGCCGAATAAGTTCAAAGGTTTTTTAAATGAACTTTTGGGAGATACCGATTTAGAAGCTGGAATTTTGTTTCATCAACAAATTAAAGGCAAAGGTTCCATACCTGATGGAAACTTGAGTCAGTCGAGTTTCAAAGTTGCTATTGAAACCAAGCTGCACCAGAACTTTTCATTACAGCAACTCACGAGTCACCTCAATAGCTTTTCTAACGAAGAACATAAAATTCTTTTATCGTTAAGCCCACAATTTCCTTCACTGCATTTGAAAAATCAAATCGAAAGCAATGTTCATAGTTTCAATATTACAAACAATGTCAGCATTAAATATTTTCCAACAACGTTTCAGCAAATAGTTGAAAAATTCAATAATATTCTAGAGGATTACGATTTTGAGTTGCAACAATTGATCGACGACTTTGAGAGCTATTGCATCCACGATAAGTTAATTACGGATAGTGAATATAGAATGAGAGCTGTTACCTGTGGATGGACGCTGGATGAAAATTTTGAATATTCCCTCTATTATGATAATGTTAGTGATGGCTATTCCGAACATTCATACGTAGGAATATACAGCAAAAAAAGTATTCGGGGAATTGGCAAATTGACGAATATCATAGAGGCGGATCTCGTTGGTGGAGTATTAAATATTAAAAAAAGCTTACAAACGCCAACGCAAGCGCAGAAGCAAAACATAATTGATGTGATTGCGGCTGCTAAAACAAATAATAATTGGGATATTTCGAAATCGCACAATTTCTTTTGCGTAGATAAATTCTACAGAACAGATTTCAAAAAAGAAACGAAATATCCACTACAAGGGACAAAGTTTTTCAATCTAAAAAAAGAACTTAACCTGACAACATTGCCTTCGACAGAGAAGATTGCCGAATTGTTGAAAAAGGAAACATGGTAAGCACAACCGCAAGCCATGCTCTACTATTGCTAGTTTAAAGCAAAATTTGACGCTTACGCCGACCAAAACCATTTTTCTTGGAAAAGATAAAGCATAAAAAAAGAGGCCCTTAAAGAGCCTCTTTTTGATTGATAGCAATCGAACGGATTAGTTGATCACGATATCGTCGATCTGTGCTGTAGTGGTCACCGCTGGTGTTCCAGAGTGCTCAAACACAAAGAAACCGGTTCCGGTCAAACTGGCCGGGATGTTGTAGGTTCCTGCAGAGTTGAAATTCGCTTCTGAAGCGCCTGAAGCTGGATAAGTAATACCGAAGCTTGCCGTGATGTCGGTGAAATTGGCTACGTTGAATGAACCCAGCGCCGTGTATTGGTCTGAAGTCACATAGTAAACCTTCAAAACTTCACCGGCCATAAACCTCATTTTTTCCTTGAAGGTCATCGTGCTGGCCGCGGTAAAGTCTACCGGGATGAAGATATAAGCCTTGGCTGTTACACCACTGCCACCAAATGAAGTCATCTCGATGTATTTGTTTCCTGAGAATTCTTTGATCTGCCAGTATCTGTTTCCAACAGTTTGGTCGTTTACATAAGCCGGGAAGCTTGTTGCGTTGGCGGCATAGCTTGTAAACGGTTCGTTGAGCGTACCGCTAAAAACGATATTGGTTCCGCCCAGTGGCGCGTGCGCGATGAAACGATCGCCTTGCATATCGATGTCGGCTTCGGTACGTGCGAGGAATTGGTAATCGCCACGGTATTTGGTCAAGACGCCGCGTACTTTTCCGCTTCCGGTTGGTACTCTTTTGTTGGCGAATTTGGCAAACTCACTGGTTCTGAAAATGATGCTTTTTCCAGCCTCGTCCATCAACATCAGGTTGGTTGCCCCTCCGATGGTTGCAGTAGAATTCTCCTGGTAATAGGTTTTTTCTTCACCGCTGTAAGCCGATTCAGTAAACTGAACCCCGTCGAGTTCGATCAGTTTGTTGATGTTGCTGTCGCTCAAAGCCTGCGTGATGGTCAGGTGCTGTACGAGTTGCTCCTCATCGACTTTCTCGCAAGAAGCTTTTACGGTTCTCCTGAATTCCTCCGGAACCAAGCGGCCGATCTGGTCGATGAGCGGGGTGTCCGGATCGTTGTACAAATCACCGATGATCAATGAACCATACGTCTGGTTGAAGTGTCTTCCCTTGAGGTTGACATACACTTTTCTGCCTGGGATGAACTCGGTGTAGATGTTGTACATATCGACCGGGATACTGAAGGCAAGGCTTCCGTCGAGGGTTTGGAACGAAATTGATTTGTAAAAAGTACCTCCTGCATCGCTCGAAGTCACGTAAGCCTCAAGAATGCCGTCTTCGTCATAATATTGTACCGCACCGATGTCGGTTGAATTGGCCGGTGCCAAAGCGTATACGTCAGCAACAGTGGTGGTTGGCGTAGCGGTATAGCAAGTCGCGGCCGGATCTTGGTATCGGTCGTCGTTTTCACAGGCTGAAAAGATTCCCAACGCTGCCAAGGATAAAAGACCCGATTTTATAAGAGTTGATTTCATTTGTCTAGTTTTAGAATATTTTGATATTGTCTACCTGGAATCCTCCGGTTTGTGTAGTCGAGTTGCCTTTGACACGGAAAGCGATGTAAATTTCTCCAGAATATTGAGAAAGATCCACTACGCCAGAGTTTGCAAACTCATAATTTTTTCCGCCGTATCCGATGTATTTTGGCAATCGGAATGTTTTGGTTTCCCAATCGGCAGTCAAAACATTTTCTCCGTCATAGTTCGTAGAAACCAAAAGCTCAAATTTGTTGTCCAATGAAGTGGCGTGGTGCTGGGCCGATTGGAAAATCAATCTTTTGAGTTTGGCATTGTCGATATTGATCGCAGGGCTAACAAGCCATCCGATGTTGGAGGCATTGCCCGAATTGAACGAACTGAATTCGAGGTATACATTATCGTCGAAATCATTGATGAACCAGTTCTTGGTTCCGGCCTCTGCAAAAACAGTCCAGGTATCAAGGTCAAAGCTGTAATCGCCAGACTCACTCACCGTACCGAAATCTTCTGAATAAGTCGCGTAAGCAGTCTCAGGAAGCGCGGTATCATCATCTTCAGAACACCCGGTGAATACACCCGCGAAAAGCAGGGCTACCAGTGTCGATTTTAAATAATTCTTCATCTTTTATAGCAATTAAAAGTTAATGTAAAGGTTTACAAAATAAGTTCTTCCGTAACCAAAGAAATACCTGTTTCCAAAAGCACGAGTGCCGCTGGCGTTGTCTTCGTTGATTTCACGGTAGTTGGCATTTCTGGCCGATTCGAAACCACCGGTTTTGTATACTTCGTCGAGCACGTTGTTGACCGAGGCAAAGAAACCAACGGTTTTCCCTTTGATTCTCCAAGACTTACCACCGGTTAAATTTACCAAATAAAACGGGTCGAATTTCTCCTGCTTCAACAAAAAGTCCGCTCTTTCCGGAGTGGCCTCCGGGAAAGTAATACCGCCTTGGTTAGGCACTTGGTAGAAGTTGTTGGTTCTGAGCAATGGATCGATATCTACGTAAGAATCCGCGAGGTAGTTTCCATTGACGCCCACCCACCAGAAGTGCGGGTCGCGGTATTCCACACCAAACGAATAAGCCTGTTGCGGCATGCCACCTTGCTTGTAGTTTTTCATGTACGATTGACCGAAGTTCACTACCGGGTTCAAACCGGCGGCCTGTCTTCCGTCAACGCTCAATGAAACGTTCGGGTTGTTGTTGTAGATGTACTGTCCGTAAGCGGCAGAACCGGTCAATTTAATCGTAGAAGTCACTTGGTATTCCATACCGAGTTCGGCACCGAGGTTGCGTTTGTCCATGCCTTGGGTGATTTCGGCTACGAATTCGTCTTCGCCGCTGTCGTCGTCCAAAGAAAGTCCTTCAGAATAGAAGAAACCAATTTTGGTTGCATTCTGGATCATTGAGTAGTAACCGGTCAATCTCGCCTTGAATTTAGGCGCGTTGAGGATGTAGCTCACATCGGCACCCGATACGGTTTCGCTTTCGAGACCATCGAGGATGTTGTTGTTCAAACGCGCATTGGTAAAGGTGTTTCTGAGTGAAGGCGCTTTGGTCATGTAAACGGCATTGACGTTGAAGAAGCTTCTTCCAGACAATTTATAAGTCATACCGCCTTTGAAACCAAAGTTGTCAAACTCGGCTTTCTCGCTCTTTCCGTAAGAATTGTTGGCGTACAGACCATTTCTGTACAGACCGTCTCTTTGGTATTCTGTTCTGGTGTAGTTCTGTGCCAGGTAGAAATCGATTTTCTTGTAGGTGAATTTGAATTGCGTAAACGCATCCAAAGTGCTTGCGTACAAAATGTAGTTGTATCCGTAACGGTCGCCTTCGTAAACGGCACGGTTCGGGTTGTTCAAATCCGATTGGTTCTGACCTTCAGAAAATTCGGCGCCTTCGTAGAAACTGTCGGTATCGATGAGCGGATTGTCGCCCAACAAATCGATCATTTTCTGGAAGTTCTCCGAGCGCAACGAACGGAAAGTAGCACCTCCGTTGAAAGAGATGTTGTCGGCCAACTGTGAACTCAAGATCGAGTTGACGGTAATCAAATCGTCTTCGGTGCGGTCTTCGTAAAGCGCGTAAATCGCACGACCGTTGTCCTTGTTGGCGGCATACATACGGTCCCAGTTGATTTGGCTGTTCGACATGAAATCGCCCAATGCACCGGTCGCTTTAATATAGTCGGGTTGCCATACCGGTACGTTGAAAGGATCGTCGAGGTTGTTGTCGTAGTGGTAGTTCAACCAATAGCTAGGCAAGTTTTTGTAGTACGTAGGGTCAGGATTGTTCCCGCCGTTGTAGTCCAAACGCGTGTTGGCGATGTGTCCGGTTTGAAAAGTCACATTGGTGTTCAAATTCGTTTTTGGCGAAATTTTCCAGAAGTGGCTCAGCATGATGATCGGCTCCTCAACATCCTTGTCTCTTGAGTTTCTTTTCTTGCCGTCTTGCCAACCCCAGTAAGAGTTGTATTTTTCGCCTTTAAGGTCGATGGTTTCCTGTGAATTCGGTGAATTCTTGCCACGGCTGTTCTGCGCATAGATCGCCGTGAGGTTCAAGGAATGCTTGCTGTTGAATTTCTTTTCGACACTCGCAAACAAAGAAGCCGCTGCATAATCGGTTCCTTCGAAATACCCCTCGTCGGCCCATCTTCTTCCGGCAGAAACCACAAAGGCCCAGCCGTTGGTGTTCATTCCCGAAGCGTGTGTTCCCATCACCCTCCAGTTGTAATTGGTATTGGTTCCCGCAAACGAGATTCTCGATCCCGGTCTGTAGATCGACGCGCGGGTATTGATTTCCTGCGTACCGAGGATGCCGCCGAAGGTATAATCGGAAGGAGCGGAACCGGTGGTGAATTCCTGGTTTCTGGTCGCGTCGTTGAGTCCGCCCCAGTTGCTCCACTGCGGTCTTCCGTCGTAGATTTTATTCATGACAACCCCATTGATCATGGTAGTCGCGTACTCATTGTCAAGGCCACGGATTCTGTAACGCGCCTGGCCCCAGTTGAAAGCGGCCGTTTGTTGGAACGCGTCGCGCGAAGCCTGAAGCAATCCTGCGGTACTTTCCGAACCACTGTTGTCATCGCCCAAATCGTTCTCGGTGATGGTGATGAGGCTGAGCTGTTGTTCTTCGGTCTGGTCTTCTTCGAGGACAACGATTCCCAAGTCGAGAATTTTCCCCTTTACGATTTCAACCTGAAGCAATTGCTCTTTGTAACCTTGCGTTTTGATCTGCAATAATTGATTTCCGGCAGCGATGTCAGAGAAGGTGAATTTACCAGTGGCATCGGTCAACTGGGTCAAATTGGTGTTCTGAATCGTAGCAACCACATTTTGCAATGGTTGTTGCGTCTTCGAATCGACCACTTTACCCGAAACACCGGTTCCGGTCTGGGCGAATGCCAAAACGACTTGCATTACAAATAGAGTACTAATAACAAGTTTTTTCATAAATAAAAATTAGTTTAATTTTCCTTTTTTGTAAGTTAATAAAAACTTAACAGCCGACAAATGTACATCTTTTAATAACATTACATACCTTTGGCGCGAAAATTATAGCAAAGTTCACCATAATTTAATATGTGATTTATGAGGATTAAAAGATTTATCGCCCTGTTTTTTGTTATATTCGCAATTCAGGCGTCAAAAGCACAGCAAAAAAAATTTATTGTTCATACGGTCGCATTCTACAACTTGGAGAACCTTTTTGACACCATCAACCAAGCCAACAACGACGAAGAGTGGTTGCCCAATGGCGCACAAAACTGGACTTCGGCCAAATACAAGCAAAAGCTCAAGAACATGGCGCGTGTCATTGCTGAAATCGGCACGGGCGAGAATCCAAACAATTCACCTACTTTAATCGGTGGGGCCGAAATCGAAAACCGCTTCGTACTCGAGGACCTGGTCAAGGAACCGGCACTCCTTAATAAGGACTACGGCATCGTGCATTTCGACTCCCCGGACAAAAGGGGAATCGACGTGGCTTTGCTCTACCAGAAAAAGCACTTCAAGCCAACGAGTTACAAAAATATCCCGCTCTACATCTACAACGATGTACAGAACACCAAAGAAAAAACTGAAAAAGAGGAAGCCACCGATGACAAATCGGCCGAAGACCTTGCCTCCAAAAGAGTCTACACCCGCGACCAGTTGCTCGTGACCGGATTGCTCGACGGGGATGAAGTGAGCATCATCGTCAACCACTGGCCCTCGCGTTCGGGCGGGGAAAAGAAAAGCAGCCCGTTCC
Source organism: Flavobacterium sp. (assembly GCF_047602195.1). Lineage (GTDB taxonomy): Bacteria > Bacteroidota > Bacteroidia > Flavobacteriales > Flavobacteriaceae > Flavobacterium. The sequence goes on along the minus strand of NZ_JASGHW010000004.1, from coordinate 141,116 downwards.
GTGAAGCCGCCGGGAGACTCAACCGCCAGATCATCGACTCGCTTTATAAAATCAATCCGAACGCCAAGATCATCACCATGGGCGACTTGAACGACGGGCCTTACAACAAAAGTGTCAAGGTCGAACTCGGTGCCAAGCTCAAGCGCGACGACCTCAAACAGGGCGACATCTACAACCCGTTCGAACAGATGCAGAAAGAAGGCAACGCGACCTTGTTCTACCGCGACGCGGGCGACATTTTCGACCAAATCATGATTTCAGAACCGCTCGCGCGCAAGGACTATTCGTCGTTCCGTTACTGGAAAGCCGGAATCTACAACAAACCCTACCTGATCCAGACCACCGGCCAATACAAAGGTTATCCGCTCAGGCACGGGGCCAACGAAGTGGGCTTTAGCGACCACTTCCCGGTGTACATTTACTTGATCAAGGAAGTGAAATAATTACAGCAAACAATATTTCAAGGTCGGTTCATCCGGCCTTTTTTATTTTCGTAAATTAGCGACACAACTTCAGTAAAACCGAAAACCATGAAGCCGTTCAACCTCCACCAATGGATCGAAGAAAACCGCCACCTCTTGAAACCGCCCGTCGGCAATAAAAATATGTACCCAGATTCGGGCGATTATATCGTCATGGTGGTCGCCGGACCGAACGCGCGCAAGGACTATCATTACAACGAAACCGAAGAATTGTTTTACCAACTCGAGGGTTCGATCAAGGTTATCGTACAAGAAAACGGGCAGCGCAAGGAAATGGAACTCCACGCCGGAGACCTGTACCTGCATCCGGCCAAGATGCCGCATTCGCCTGTGCGTTCCGAGAATTCCATCGGATTGGTCATCGAACGCAAACGCGCCGGCAAAGGTTTTACCGACGGTTTGTTGTGGTTCTGTGACCACTGCAACCACAAACTGCACGAGGTTTATTTCGAGCTGCACGACATCGAAAAGGATTTCTTGCCGCACTACCAGCATTTTTACAAGTCCGAAGATTTGCGTACCTGTAAGCAATGCGGGACCGTCATGCCTACCGACCCGCGTTATATGCAGTAATTTCGGCTGTTGAAAACCCGCTTGCCGGAGCTTCCGTTTTTTGTCTGACCAATATTCTGATAAATTCGTTACATTTGGGACTTTGAATGACCAACCCAAACCATCCATGTTCAGATTGCCCCAACTGATCCGCCTGCTATTTTTCCTTTTTGTTTTTTCAGCCGGTTTTGCCCAGAACAGGAATGTCGATTCCTTGAAGGTCGTATTGGCCAATCCCAAGATCAATGATACGGCCCGCATCGGCACCCTGCTCGCGCTCATGGACCATACGATTACCTGGAGCAAGGAACACATGGGCTATGTGTACCAATTGGAACCGATTTTTCGAAAAGGGCTGGAAATCAAGCACAGCAAACCCGAAGTAAAGGAAAAATACCATTATGCGGCGGCCGTTTATTATTACAACGTCGCCAAAAAAGAATCGATCGACGGCAAGGGCAATCCGCCGGCGCATTTTGATGAAGCCATGAAGTATTTCAAATTGGCCCACGAAGAAAAGGCGGCCAATATCGCGATGGTCAGCAAAGGCGCGCATTACCTTAAACTCGCCAATTATCCCAAAGCCTTCGAATGTTATTTCCTTGCGCTCAAATTCTACGAAAGCATCAACAACGAGTCCGGCATTGCCAACGTCAACAAAGAGATCGGGGGCGCACGATTGGTACAGCGCGAATGGCAAAAAGCAATCGGGCATCTTCAAAAAGCCCTCAAGTATTATGACGTGCCGGTTTCCACGATGTACATCGGCGACCGCTATGAAGTCAGCGTCATTTACAACAACCTGGGCGTGGCCTACAACGGCCTGGGTAAATTCGAAGAAGCGCACCAGTGTTTCCTCAAGGCCCATGATTTTATCAAACGCAACAACGACCCGTCGACCGAAAGCATCATACTGGTCAAGCTTGCAGGCTCAAGTGCCGATCTGGCCCGACCCGCCGATACGCAACGTTACCTGCAACAGGCGCTCGAATTGAGCAAGACAGATGCATCAAGACAAATGGTGTACACCAAGGCGGCCGATATTTACTACCGGAACAAGAATTACGACAAGGCCGCCGAATATGGCGAATTGGCTTATGTCATGCTCAAGGAAACCAAAAGCATCCACCCGATGACCGCGCTGAGCACGATCCTGTACAAAATATACAAAGAAAGCGGACAATATGAAAAGGCGCTCAAAATGTATGAAGTATCGATGACGCTCAAGGATTCGACCCAATTGGAATCGTCCAAAAACGAACTCGCCCAGCGCCAATTGAAGTACGATTTCGAGAAAAAGGAACTGCAGCAAAAAATACTGCAGCAAAAGAAACTCGAGGCGCTCAAACTCGAGGCGGCCAAGGAAAAAGCCATGGAAGCGTCGAGGAACAAACTCGAGCAGCAGCAGCTTCGGTACGATTTCGAGAAACGACAGCTCAACGAAAAACTGACCCAGGGAAAGAAACTCACGGCCATCAAGCTCGAGTCGCAAAAGAAAACGGCTGCGATCAAACTCGAGGGCGAAAGGAAGGCCGCGGTCAAAAACAATTGGCTCATTGGTCTATCGGGCATCCTTTTACTGATCGTGCTCGGCGGTATTTTCTATTACCGCAACAGCCGCCAGAAACAGTCGATCGCGGTGCTCGAGAAAAACCAGATCAAGCAAAAGCTGCTCGTCACGCAGATGAACCCGCATTTCATCTTCAACTCGGTGCACAACATCCGCAACCTGATCGACAACCATCAAAACAAGGATGCGGTCAAATACCTCGACAAATTTGCAGTGCTCACGCGCCAAATCCTCGAGCATTCCAACGAGAATTACATTTCGCTCGAGGAAGAAGTCGACATGATCCGCAATTACCTCATGATCCAACAGTTGCTCTACAACCACAAGTTTGACTTTGAGGTGTCGGTCGAGGAAGACATCGATACCGAATCGACTTTCCTGCCGCCGATGCTCACCCAGCCGTTTATCGAAAACGCGATCAAGCACGGTTTGGGCAACAAGGCGGCCAATGGCAGGGTCGAGGTGCGTTTTTTCCTCGATGCGGGCAAACTGTTCTTTGAGGTCACCGACAACGGGCAAGGTTTCGATGCCACCAAAGTCACGACCAACCACAAATCACTCGCGATGACCATCACCAAGGAGCGCCTGGTGGGCTATACCAAAAACCAGGACTTCAACGTGCAGACCGACAACATCAAGGACCAGCATGAAAACATCGTCGGTGCCAAGGTGCGTTTCGAAATCCCTTATATTTACGAAAATTAAAACATGGTACGAGCGGTTGTTATTGACGATATGGACGGGATACGCAAAGACAATGTGGCATTGATCAAAGCCCATTGCCCGAACGTATCGATTATTGGACAGGCCGATTCGGTCGAATCAGGCATTGCACTGATCAAACAAGTGGCCCCCGAACTGGTGTTCCTCGACGTCGAGATGCCCGACGGCACGGGATTCGATTTGCTCCAAAAGCTAAAGCCATTCGATTTCAAGGTGATTTTTGTGACCGGTTATGAAGATTTTGCGATCCGTGCGTTCCGCTTTTCGGCCATCGACTACCTGCTCAAGCCACTCAGGGCCACCGATTTGGTAGAGGCCGTGCAAAAAGCCGAGGAATCCTTGAACAACGAGGTGCTCGAGCTCAAGCTCAACAACCTGTTCGCCAATCTCGAACGCCCCAAAAACCTGCAAAAACTGGTGCTCAAAACCACCGACAAGATCTATTCGGTCAACATACAGGACATCGTGCACTGCGAATCCGACAAAAATTATACGACTTTCCATTTCATCAATGCGCCGCAACTCGTCGTTTCGACCAACCTCAAGGAATACGATACGATGCTGACGCCGTACCAATTTTTCAGGACACACAAATCGCATTTGATCAACATGGCTTATTTCGACCATTTTGTCAAATCCGAAGGCGGCAATACGATCGTGATGAAAAACAAGACCAGCATCCCACTATCGGTGCGCAAAAAAGACGAATTCCTCATTTTGCTCGACCAGTTGTAAGGCCGTTTTTACCCCAAAACGTTGTTCCGTCGTTTCCCGACGTTAATAGTCCAAAAACCGACGTTGGTTCATTGGCCAAAATTCCCATGCGCGTTTGTTTTATTATTGCAGCGTAAAAATGCAAAACGATGAAAACAGCACTCAAAATTTCGGTAGCCCTGGGCTTGATTTCAATCCGAAGTGCCCGTTCGATTTACCGGGGCCTGCTTTTGCGCGAGCAGATCAAGCAGCAAAACAAGGAACAGGCAAACCATGCCGCACTCCCATTACCGAAAATGATACGCCACGGCGGCATTAACACCCAATCCATTGAAATCACCCAAGTACTTAATCGACAGAAGGTGTTTTAATAGGAAAAACTAAGAATAGTTGTACAAACCCATATTAAGACTTATGTTTGCGTCCCAAAAAATCTGCATTACAAGCCCAATAAAATAGGTGTTTTTCTATAAAACATTGACAATCAATAAAATCAAAAAAAATAAACATCGGTGTTTCTGGCCTGGTTGCCGGTGCTTACCTGGTGCAATCGGATACAGGTACCAACAGTTCGTCCAAAAATGATCAAACAATAAAACCTAACAATTACCTTTATATGAGAAAACTCTATCTATTGCTCTGCACTGTTTTTACCGCGGCGGTATTCGGTCAGAACTACAATTACACGCTGTACCATCCGTCGAATTCGGCGATTGCGTCGGCCAACATCTATGACATCGAAATTGATGGCAGCGGCAATCTTTGGCTGGCCACCAACGAGGCACTCACGATGTTCAACGGAACTACTTTTACCAATTACTCGGGCCTTCAATCGGGAATCGAAATCTGGGGCTTGCGCAAGATTGCCATCGATGGGCTCAACCGCAAATGGATCACGACCGTACAAAACGGCTTGATCATGTACAACGGCACGACCTGGACCAATTACCGAATGGACAATTCGGGCATCCCGAGCAACGTCATCAACGACGTCGCGGTCGATGCTTCGAACAACGTTTGGCTTGCGACCTACAGCGGACTCGCCAAGTTCAACGGTACGACCTGGACCGTGTACAACGGCACGAATTCCCCGATCCTGGGCGGTGCAGTCAATTCAGTAGCGACCAGCGGAAATACGGTTTATTTGACCAACGAGGGTACGTTGCGCAAACTCGTCGGCAGCACGTTTTCGATCTTGGGCGACCAGGCCAAGGAAATCAGACGCATTGTGGGCAACGATATGTATGTTGAAAAATACGGCGGTTACCTCAAATACACCAATGAAGATGTGACTTTTGGTGTCGACTATCAAAACTCGTGCATGCTCGACTGTCAGATGGGCGGCCTCGATGTAGACCAAAACGGCAAGGTCTGGATCGGCTATTCTCGTGAATGCGAGAGCGGCGGCTTGCAAAATTTCACCGATTGCGCGAGCTACATTCCGGCAACACCGGGTGCGAGCTTCGAATACACCAGTTGTCTCGAAGTGGTCAACTCTAATACCATCTGGATTGGAACCTATGAAAACGGTTTGGTTAAAATGACCGCACCGGCAGGAACCTGCAACGCGCCGAGCAATTTGACGGTCGGTACCACTACTTCTACAACGGCTTCGTTTAGCTGGACCGCCGCTTCGCCTGCGCCAAACGGCTATGCGGTATTGATCAACAACTCGCCTACGATCGGAGGAACTCCTTATTATACGACCTCGACCTCGATTACAATCGATGGCCTCAGCCCGAATTCTGACTATTACTTTTGGGTGGCTTCGAATTGCGGAAACGGCCAAAGTCAATGGGTTTCCGGAGGCTTTTTCAACACGCCGATTCCACCGCCATGCTTTGTAAAAATGTCCAACGGCGACAACCACACACTGGCCATCAAGGCCGACGGCTCGCTTTGGGGTTGGGGACTCAACGACGAATACCAATTGGGATTGGGTGTGACCGGAAACAAGAATACACCGCAACGCATCGGGATCGCCAACAACTGGGTCGCGGTAGCAGCGTCTGCATACCACAGTTTGGCACTCAAATCAGACGGAACGCTTTGGGCTTGGGGACAAAACAACGGAGGTCAGTTGGGAATCAATTCAACGACGGCAGCGATGGTGCCGACCCAAGTCGGTACTGCCAACAATTGGGCTAAAATTGCAACGGGCGGCGAAATTTCGATGGCCATCAAAACCGACGGGACTTTGTGGGTTTGGGGTAATGGCGTTCTCGGATTCGGAGACTTCCATACCTTTTTGGTACCAACACAACTCGGTACAGCGACCTATAAAGAAGTCTCCACCGGCGGCGGACATACGCTTGCGATCAGAACCAACAATACGTTGTGGGCTTGGGGTTGGAACAACTTGGGATCGGTGGGCATTAACAATACATCGACGACCGTGGTTTACACACCAACGGCAATCGGCACCGCTTCTTGGAAATATGTCGAGGCCAACCAAGCCGTGAGCTACGCCATCAAGACCGACGGCACGCTTTGGGCTTGGGGCGTAAACGAACAGGGTCAATTGGGCTTGGGCACAACAGCGAGTGCCAATGCGCCGACGCAAATCGGCACATCAAACCTTTGGTCTAAAATCCAATATGGCATCGGTTCCACAATGGCCATTCGCACCGACGGCTCGCTTTGGGGCTGGGGATCGAATACCCAAGGCCAATTGGGCACCGGGGATGTCAATTTCCGTCCAACACCGGTACGCATCGGATTTGCCAACGACTGGACCGAAGCCGGTGGCGGCGACCGTTACGGCATCTACCTCAAAACCAACGGCGATGCCCACACCGCAGGCTGGAGTCCGCAAGGACAAATGGGTCTCGGACCGAACGCGCTGCACACGACCATGGTGCAGATTGCCTGCCCGACATCAACCCTGGAAACCGAAGATTTCGAAACGGCAGCCCAAATGAAAGTCTATCCGAACCCGGTCAAAGACCAATTGCAGCTTTCTTACGATTCGAAAATCTCGACCGTGGTTCTCTACAACCTGCTCGGTCAGGAAGTAATTGCCAAAACCCTCAATGCCAATGAAGGTACTGTCGATGTTTCGCACTTGTCTGCCGGAACCTACCTCGTAAGGGTTGTTGCAGGCGATGAGGTGAAAACCGCGAAAGTCATCAAACAATAGTAGTTAGGTTTTTAATAGTTCAAAATCCCAAATTCTTCGGAGTTTGGGATTTTTTGTTTGGGGGAGCCGGTCCCGAAGCGTCGGGATGCTGTCCGCTCTATCTTTTGCTTTTTAAAGAAAAAGCAAAAGGATGCCACTTTCACCGGGGCTAGGGCATCCGTTTCCAAACGAAATGTCAATTATTAACTATTAATTATTCATTATTAACTACTTTTGCGTCCGAAAACGATATCACGAATAAAACAATATAGATTATGACAACGACAATCGCAGAACAATTCGGTATGACCGAAGCCCTCGCACAACTTGGCGTAAAAGCCATCAACGAAGGAACTTCAACCGGACAAAATAATTTTGCCTCAGGCGAGCTTCTCGAATCCTATTCACCCGTAGACGGCCAATTGATCGGTAAGGTAAAAATGTCTACCGCCGCCGATTACGAAAAAGCCATGCAGGCGGCTACAGAAGCATTCAAGACGTTCCGTTTGATGCCGGCACCGCAACGCGGCGAAATCGTACGCCAATTCGGGGAAAAACTCAGAAAACACAAAGAAGCCTTGGGCAAACTCGTTTCTTATGAAATGGGCAAATCGTTGCAGGAAGGTTACGGAGAAGTTCAGGAAATGATCGACATCTGTGATTTCGCAGTCGGTTTGTCGCGCCAGTTGCACGGACTCACGATGCATTCGGAGCGTCCGGGCCACCGCATGTACGAGCAATACCATCCACTCGGAATCGTCGGAATCATTTCGGCCTTCAACTTCCCGGTGGCGGTTTGGTCCTGGAACACGGCCTTGGCTTGGATCGCCGGAGACGTTTGCATCTGGAAACCATCCGAGAAAACCCCTTTGTGCGGCATCGCCTGCCAAAACATCATCGCCGAGGTATTGAAAGAAAATAACCTTCCGGAGGGCATTTCTTGCCTCATCAACGGCGACTATAAAATCGGGGAATTGATGACCGCCGATACGAGAATTCCACTCGTTTCCGCAACGGGTTCAACAAGAATGGGTAAAATCGTGGCGCAAGCCGTGGCAGGTCGTCTCGGAAAATCATTGCTCGAACTCGGCGGCAACAACGCCATCATCGTCACACCGGATGCCGACATCAAAATGACGGTAATCGGAGCGGTGTTCGGAGCCGTTGGAACAGCAGGACAAAGATGTACGTCCACGCGTCGTCTGATCATCCACGAAAGCATTTACGATAAAGTAAAAGACGCGATCGTGAACGCCTATGACCAACTCCGTATCGGAAACCCACTCGACCAGAACAACCACGTCGGGCCGCTGATCGATACGCACGCCGTGGAATTGTACAACAAAGCACTTGATAAAGTCGTAGCCGAAGGCGGTAAAATTCTCGTTCCGGGCGGCGTATTGTCGGGCGAAGGTTACGAAAGCGGTTGCTATGTCAAACCAGCGATCGCCGAGGCTGACAATTCATTTGAAATCGTACAGCACGAGACCTTCGCGCCGGTATTGTACCTGCTCAAATATTCAGGCGAAGTAGAAAATGCAATCGCGTTGCAGAATGGTGTGGCGCAGGGACTTTCTTCGGCCATCATGACCAACAATTTGCGCGAAGCCGAGCGTTTCCTTTCCGTAGCCGGATCAGATTGCGGAATCGCCAACGTCAACATCGGAACTTCGGGTGCCGAAATCGGCGGGGCTTTCGGTGGCGAAAAAGAAACCGGCGGCGGACGCGAATCGGGATCGGATGCCTGGAAAATCTACATGAGAAGACAAACCAACACCATCAATTACACCACGAGCCTGCCATTGGCACAGGGCATTAAGTTCGATTTGTAAAAAAATGCTTCGCGCGACGCAACCATTGCCCTCGCGCGACGTCTTACCAATAACTTAGTAATTGGGTTAATAATACACACGGAAAGACCGGCTTACTCTTGAGCCGGTTTTTTTACGCAACCAATTTTCGTAACTTGCATCTCACAAGCAATACTTATTCAGAAAGTTATGAAAAAAATACTGATGCTGTTGTGCCTGTCATCGTTGCTGATGTCGCACACTTGTACCGACGATGACCGTTACTATTACCATGATTATCCTTGCACCGAAGAAGCGCGCGCCGGACTCAATGTCAATGTAAGCCTCAACGGAAACCCCAATGTCAGCGCGGACGGGATTACCGTTACCGCCCGTTCCGGCAATTACATCGAGGATTTATTTCCGAATATTCCCGATACGCCCAGTTTTTCGGGCGCCTACGAACGCGCCGGCAATTATATCATTACCGTGAGCAAACAAGGCTATGAAACTTTTGTGTCCAATCCCGTTCGGGTAGAACGCGATGAATGCCATGTGATCCCGAGGATTATTTCGGTCAACCTGATTCCAGAAAATTAAGCATAAAAAAACCCGCAATTGAAGCGGGTTTTTCATTTATAAGAGGATCGGTTTAGAAATTGAATGACGCCCCGATATTGAACACAAACTGGTTGTTGTATTGCTCTACGCCATGTGCCGAACCGCCATATTTGGTGATTGGGATTCCGGCCTCGCTGAATACGCCGAAACCGTCGGTAAAGAAATAACGGAAACCGAGGTGCGTACCGAAATTGCGCAAACCGAGGTTCAATCCCGGATAGACATCCATTGCATCGGGCAAACCGATTACGTTGCCAAGGTTCGCATTGAAACGGAATTTGGCATCGAACTTATCGGTAAAATCCGGTTCTTCGGATGCGGCATACGGGAATCCGAATCCATCGCGTTTGATTTCAACCTGGTCATCGGCCGCCAAAAGATAAGTCGCCGAAAAACCGTAGGAAATGTTTTCCCCGAGTCCGAAATCGGCCGAAGCGTGGATACCGGTACCGCCGCTCTGGATGTTGGCCGCCACCTGGAATTTCTTGTCCCCTTTGCCATTGTAGGCTTTTTGCGCGTGGGCGAAAAATGCCGCAGCCAAAAACAACACTGTAAAAACTTTTTTCATGTTTGGAATATTTGAATTAGCGGTGCAAATGTAACAAGTTTCCTTACAAATTTCGCCCATTTTCATTCGGATAAAGTTGCGGCAGCGGATCGCTTTGCCAAAATTGCTTGGTTTCGATGTCCATAATCGTGAGCGGACCATGGAAAGCGGCGCCCGTATCGAGGTTCCAAACGTTGGCGCGCCTGACCGGAATGGTTTGGCCGATTCGCGTCACCGGGGTATGCCCGATGTAAATTTCTTTATAAAGCAAGAACCGTCGTGGATAGGAAGGATCGTCTTTTTCCATCTGTGGGTCGAGCGCGAGCGCGGTTTCCCAAAGAGTGCGGTCCCAATACAACAGCCGTGGAAAATGTTTGAGCAATACCCCGTGCAGGCTCGTGAAGCCGGCATGCACGAACAATCGGTTTTGCTCGTCAAGGTAATAATCCTGCAGTGATTCGAGAAAGGCGATGTGTTTTTTGCGGTCGGATGCGGAAATGTTTTCGTAGGCCAATATGGTTACGCCGCCACCATGTTTGTTCCACAGTACATTTTCATCGGCCCCGTTGAGCCATTGCCACAAGAGTTCGTCGTGGTTGCCGCGCATGAAAATGCAGTCCTGTTTGGTCCTGAAATCCATCAGGAAATCAATGAGTTGCGGCGTCTGGCTCCAGCCATCGGCATAGTCGCCCAGGAAAATGATTTGGTCTTCGGGCGAGAGGCCGGCGCGTTCAAAAACCTGCTGTAAAGCAAGTAGTCCGCCGTGAATATCGCCAATGACAAGGGTTCTTTTCATATTTTAAAGCTAAAGAACATCAAGGCGAAGGAAAAATTATTTAACATTTTTTACAGAAATCAAACTTTACGTTTTCAATCTTTCGCGATTTTGCGGATGATTTTATCGCAAAGCACCACCATGTGATTTTGCTGGTCGATTTTGGTAATGAAAGCCGGATTGATCAGGTGTTTCCGGTGGATGCGTTGGAAATCGAAATGGTCGGCCTCGAAATAAGTTTGGTATTTGCCCAAATTCCAGGAAACGTCATGGTGGCTTTCTATGGTCTGGTCTTTTGAGAGGTAGAAAAGGATGGTGGTGTTCTTCTCTGAATCGCAGCAAATCACTTCTTCGGGCTTGACGTAAATGCCCGATTTCAAAAGTCTTTTGATGCAACCGCTTTTCGCAACCACAAATTTTTCTTTCGTTTTTTTGATATTGCGCTTGCCTTGGCCCATCCTTTTTTTAAGCAGGTCTATCGTTTCCTGCATTTTTTTGCTTAGCGGCGGCTTTCCAAGAAAATTCACCGGATCGAAAGGGAAGGCATCGAGCGCATATTTTTTGTGGTCGGTCAGGAAAACCACGTACGGATGATTGCCTGCGAAAAGTTGCAACAAATCAAATCCGGTTTCTTCGCCCAGGTGAATATCGAGAAAAATGAAATCGGGTTGGAGCTCCGTAATGGCTTGGTAAGCGGTCTTGACGCTGTCGCAATAACCCAAGATTTCGATTTCCTTGGCAAACTCCTCTTTGATCAACGCCTCGAGCGTGATGTAACTGTTGTATTCGTCATCGACGATAATGGCTTTCATAGAAACGAATTATAGGGGAACATTTATTTCAACCTTGGTACCCGAGGCCAAGGGAATGATGTTGAGCGAGCCGTTATTTTTTCGGAGTCGGCTTAAGATTTTCAGGCGCTCGCGGATCAAGTCGATGGCGTGTTGGGTTTGGTCTGTTTTTGGCGCTTCGGAGGGCTTGAATCCTACGCCGTTGTCTTCAATGGTGCAATGGAGCAGGCGTTCGTTTTGCCGGATTTGAATCCGGATCAGCCCGTCGTCTTTTTTGGATACCAGCCCATGCAGGATGCTGTTTTCGACAAACGGCTGTAGCATCAGCGGCGGAATCATGACCCGGTCCCGATTGATTCCCTGATCGACCAAAATCTCATAACGGAACCGGTCGTTGACCCGGGAGCGTTCCAGGTCCATATAATCCTCGAGCATTTTGATTTCGGCCGACAACGGGATTGCTTTTTTTTGCGCGTTGTCGAAAATCCCGCGCATCAATTCAGCGAATTGCGCCAAAAGCTGCGTGGCTTTTTGTCGGTTTTCCTGAATAACGGAGGCCGAAATGGCGTTCAAGGCATTGGACATGAAGTGCGGGTTGAGCTGTAAACGGAAAATGTTGAGGTTGTTCTCAGAGCGCAAACGTTCCAGCTTGTCGCTTTTGCGCTTGCGGTCAATCCAGTAAATGCAGGCCAGCGCAAGGAACAAAACGGCCCCGGAAATGAGCAGGTAATTTTGGCGCCTGATTTTTTCCGCGGCGGTGCGTTTTTCGGCTTCGGCCTCGAACCGGGTTTCCATACGCGCGATGGCTTCTTTTTTATCGACGATGATGCTGTCCTTGACTTTCGAATATTGTTTGTAGGTGTCGAGCGCCAATTCGAATTTTTGCTGTTTCGTATACACTTCGGCCAGCAGCCCGAGCGAATCATAAACGCGCGATCCGGAGCGTGACGATCTGGCTAGCGCCAAGCCTTCGCTCAAGTATTTTTCGGCTTCGGTATAACGGCCTTTGAAAAAATAAGCCTCGCCCAGTCCGCAGAGCAAATCGGGTTTGGCCGACGGATCTTCCGAAGTATAAGCCATGCCTTGGTTGAAATAAGTGATTGCGGCATCATAGTGCTTGCGTTGGGTTTCAATCATGCCTTTGTTCCCGAAACAAAGCGGCAGGATTTGCGTAAAGCCGATCGATTGTGCCATGGCGATGGATTGGTTGGCGTGCGCTTCGGCTTTCTCGAGTTGATGGAAAGCAAGATAACTCGTAGAAAGGGTCAGGTGGATGACGGCAATCGAACGCTTGTCGCCTGATTTTGACGAGATGGAAAGTGCTTTTTTGCCGAATGAAATGCTTTTCTGATGGTCTTTCGAGCCGCGTGTAAATCAGCGCCAGGTTGTTGTAGAGCGTGGCCTTGACGAAATTTCGTTTCTGCTCCGGCACTTTGGGCATCCTTTCGAGCTGTTGCTCGGACGCCAACGAATAGTGGAGGGCTTTCGGATAATCGGCCAGGTTCAGGTAGATGGCTCCCATTTGCCATTTGGCCGAAAAAATACCGTTTTCCCAATCGGCTGCCTTGGAAACCTCGAGTCCTTTTTGGGCATATTTGAGCGCTTCAATGTTGTTGTAATTGATCAGTATTTGGCTTACTTCGAATAGTTTTCTCGCCTTGACCGAATCGGTTTTGGTATACGCGGCAGCGTCACGTTTCATCGCCGCAATGAGCGAATCGTTTGGCTGTTGGGCAAACAGCATCTGGGCCACCAACAAAGGGGCAATCCATAAATATCGCATAGTGATAGAATTCTGTGTATTAGTGTTTGATCAAATATAAATACAATATGTCGGTTTTAAGTACTTCAAGTACAGGTTTTTGCCTTTCAATCATAAAAAGACCCTGTTTAATCACGATAAGCGGTGGCGTCCATTGGGGCGGTTTAAATTTGGGTCAAATAAAAACAAAACCACTTTAAATGAACACATTATGAAAACAACATTACATTTATGGATCTGGGCCGCATTGGTCCTGTGTGGCTCCGAAAGCGCGATGGGGCAGCAACACGTTTGGCGCGTCAATAAAAATACGGCCTACAACCAGTGGACCAACCACCAGGTTTTTACCGAATTGCAACAGGCCATCAACAGCAATGTCGTGCAGACGGGCGACACGATTTACGTGGAAGCCACGGCGCCTTCAGAATACTACCTTCCTGCGACTATCACCAACAAAAAACTGACGATCATTGGGACGGGCTATTTCCTGACGCAGAATCTGGGTTTGCAGCACAATTCCAATACTTCCCGTGTCGCGAGTATTACTTTTGGCCCGGGCTCGAGTGGTTCTTCGGTCTACGGAATCGAGACAACCGGTGGCGCCGGATCCGGCATCCATTTCAGCAACAATGCACTCAGTGACATTACGGTGGCGCGTTGCACGGGATTCATCGAATTCAACAATTCGGTTTCCGTTCCGCTCAACAACATCCGGATCCAGCAGAACCACGTTACGATCAACTTTGGGGCGAGCAACATCAGCCAGTTGTTGGTGACCAATAATTACCTCAAAGTGCTCGAGATCGGGGAATTGGCAGAAGGAAACGTCGCCCAGAATGTCATTTTCACCAATGTCAACATTCGCGGCATCCAGTTTTTCAACAACATTGTGCTCGGCGACATCATTCACCAAAACACCAACAGCGCGGCCAATGTGTACAACAATATTTTCGACTTTGCGCAACCGGCCTGGCTTGTCGGCGGGAACAACAATTTCGGCTTGCCTTCTGAATACATTTTCTCGACAGCACTGACCAGCACTGACGGACGTTTCCAAGTTAGGCCAGCCAACCAGTGCCCGGAATGTTACCAAGGATTTCCATTTCCGACAGGGACAGGCGTGCAGATTGGAATGTTTGGCGGCAACAATCCGCAGGTCGAGGCTTACCGTTTGAGCGGAATCCCAAGTATTCCCAGCATTACCAATCTGTACGGTCCGGCATTGGCGGTCCCCAGCGAAACCATTCCCGTTACAATCAGTACCAGAACCAATAATTAAGGCGTCATGAAAAAATTACTTTTGCTTCTGCTGGCGGCGTTGTGGTCAATTCCGTTTCAGGCACAAAACATCACGAAGATGGAATACTGGGTCGATGCCGATCCGGGGTTCGGGCAGGCATTTCCGATTACGGGATTTGCCAGCCAATCCATGATCAATAATTTTGGGTTCCAGACCATGTCATTGTCCCCGGGTGCACATACCATCGGTTTCCGGACCAGGGACGCAAACGGGCGTTGGAGCCACGCCAATTTCGTCCAACTGTATGTTTCGGCATCCTTGGTGGAATCGGACATCGTTTCGCTCGAATATTTTTGGGATAGCGATCCGGGATTTGGAAATGGACAAGTCGTCGCTTTTTCTCCTTCGGAAACCATCAGCGGGCCCTTCTCGGCAGACGTTCCGCCGCTTTCTGTTGGCGACCATTATTTGTTTGTCAGGAGCCTGGACAGCCACAACCGGTATTCGCATACCAATTACCTGTTGGTCAGTGTTCCGGGTATCGGCTTTGAAGATATGGAAAACGAGTCTTTCAAGATTTATCCCAATCCGGTCGAGGATAATCTTTACATCGACTTAAAGAAAAGTGGCAAAACGCGGCTGCTGTTGTACGACCTGAGCGGCAAAGTGGTGGCCGATGAAGTGATGGACCAATCCACCCAGGTCCCGGTCGGCCATTTGGCTTCAGGCGTCTATTCGGTTTACCTTTGGACCTCGGAAAACACAATCTACACGGCCAAAATAATCAAGAAATAAAACCGAAGATTGCCCGGCCTGATGTCGGGCATTTTTTTTATGGGGAGGGATGTGATTTTGGAATTTCATAAGAAAACTTTAAAATCATGTAAAAGTCAATCAGTGAAGGATTTATAAATTGCAAATTGACTATCCCCAATCATGAAAAAAGCAATTTTCTACCTCGACGACGACACCGACGACCTGCATTTCTTTAAGGAAACCGCCGAAGAAATGGGTCATGAGGTCCACATTTTTGTCAACGGCACGGTCATGCTCAAGGCCCTGACCAAGGGTAAGCCGCTGCCCGATATTATTTTCCTCGACATCATCATGCCGGTATTCAACGGCGAGCAGTTCCTCGATGTGCTCAAAAATTCACCCGAATGGAAACACATTCCCGTGGTGTTGATTTCGGGGGCTTATTCCAAAGGCTCTGTGGCGGGTTACCTCGATTCAGGCGCCAATTATTTGATGAAGAAATCGGTAGACTTCCAGGATTTGCGTTCGAAACTCAAGGAAATCCTTGCGATCGACTGGGCCAATTTCAGGGCCTACAGCTAAGTGATGCCTTCAACCCCTTTTCATGATTCGGTTGCTGGTGTAAAAAATAAAGATGACCACGGCAAAGAAAAGGATGTCACCGCCATCAATATTGAGTCCCGGCGGCGGAGGCGTTTGTGGCGGCGGCAGCGATGGTCTTGAAAAAACGGTTTGGGTCAACAGTACGGCCAGGCTGCACTGGAGCAAAGTAGGGAAAATTTTCATCAGTAGGTTTGTTTGGTTGGCAGGCAAACATAACCCAATGACCGCAGAAGCCGATCGTTCGTTGTTGTGAAGGCGCGAATCGGTGTCGTGGAGGTGAAGGTCACGATCGAACCGGTTGCAAAACAAGAAAGAGCCCCAACGGCTTATAATTTCGATGGCGAATCAAACCGAACCCCTGGCGTACTGAAAGGAACGCTTCCCGGAACCAGAATTTGTGGGTTTACTTTTCCTGTTTCTGTTTTAACTTTTGGATGTTTGTAAAACAGGAATTTGTATAAATCTTCCAAAGCCATATTTTGCAGTTCTAAAATCATTTTATTTTCTATGGGCTTACTTTGAGGGAAATTGCTTTTCTTGAATCGTTGCCGCAAGAGATCCATCAGCAGATGTACACCTTGCGGGTCTTCTTGTTCTTCTTTGGGCATTGGTTTAATTGGTTTTGATGATGAAGCTACCGGTAAACCACCCGAACCCTCTGTTTTCGGCTTATGCAGATGCATCCCCGAAAATACATGATCGACTGGGTTGATTCCTGACTGGCTGTTGAGATCCACCAAATAACCATGCATCCCGACAGACGGAATTGCATTTAAAGGGAACGACACCCTTCGTTCTGATCCATCCAGTTTTCCTTTTTGGTGTAATGTGGCATCCCCAACTTTTGGGGAACCGCCAAACCGTGAATTGCGAAACACGGATTGCTTTTCGGGGCTTTCCTCATATTCGCCATAAAAGAACACATGGTCGGTATTGCCCAATTGATCATCTAACGTACCACTTTTGTTGGGTACTTTTTCACCTTTCTTGGCTTTGCGTATGCGTCTTTCCTTGCTTTGCAATCGGCCCGTGTCCAGAATGGATTCTTCTGACTCGGCATCATAATAGTGTGTGAGCCGTATTTTGTGTGAAAGCAATACCAATCTTGGTTTGAGAGCCTTCATTATCTCGTCTTCCAATTTTGCATTTTGCCGATCCATATACGCTTTATATTCGACCTTAGGATTAAAGGTTCTTGACTCCCGCATCGCATCAATATGGGTAATGCCTGATCCAAACTCCGGCTGATCAACCTTTCTCATCGAATCTTTTGCCGTAAGGGTTCCTTTTGCGTAGGTCAACTTGGCATGTTCTACTTCTAGCAAGTGGAAAGGTAGGTTCTTGAGTTTTTCTTGCGAGGGAGTATCGAACGATTTCAGCAGCAGTTCCCTCATTGCGTTCTCTTCCTGTATGTCCCGAAGCGCATTGTTTTGCCGGTCTCCGAATGTAGGATGTGTAAACTGCCGTTTCTTGCGCTCGATGCGTTCCTGCTCGGTTTCTATTTTTACAGGCGCATTCGTGCGGTTGCGAAGAACCAAGGGTTGATGGGAATGTGAAATATTTTCTATCGAAGGCGGCATCAGGGCGCGCAAATTGTCTACTTTGAAAGTCACCGGGCCCTCGGGGTTGGGGAAATGCAACGTAGCCCCGCCGCCTTTGAACACAGAGATGCTTTGTTGGATAAAATCGGGATTGAGCTCGAAGAACGCCAGCAGGTTCATCAGATGCGGCTCCGGTTTTTTCGCAGACGGATCTTCTTGATGGGCAATCATGCGTTGGCCGGACTGTGCCTGGATCATTTGGCCCAACATCGGAATTGCTTGTCCCATGATGTGAAAATACTGGATTTGCTGTTTGCTGTTCATGCTGAAAAATTCGGGAAGTTCCTCGGCGGTCAGGATCAGGTGCTGGACAAAAGGATGGGTTTGGTGAAAGGCATCCAGTACTTCGGCAGAAACGGTTTTGCGGCTGATCTCCACGCGTTGGATCACGTTCGGGTTTGCGCCTTGCTGCTGCTTGCCCAACAGGCTGTTGTGGGCCATTTCTTGCAATTGCCTTTGGACAACCGCTTGTGGTCTGTTGTCGGTAAATGGTAATGCAGCGGACCCTTTTTTTTGCACTACTTGGCGGCTAGATGGCTGCGTTTCTTTTTCGGATGGTTTGGGTGAAGATTTAAACATAGGCATTACAATTTATCAACATCGACGACTGGTTTTTTTTCTTTGTCTGCACCCGAGGCTTCTTCGGGCGATACAATTTTGAGGGTGTATTTTTTACCGTCGACTTTCCCGATTTTTGGGATTATCATCGAGAAATTTTCGACATCCATTACGACAGCTTTCATGCCCGGCGGGATGACTATTTCCACTTCATCTGGGTAATATTTTTTGTCGGGCTTCAATATTTTTGTGCGACCCTGGAACTTCAATACAGCCAGTTTGGTCAGGTCACCAAATGTGCCTTCGCCGATATCCCCCGCCATGTTTTCTACTCCTTTCGCGGATGGATGCATGCTGGTAAAGGCCGGGAAATTCAAGGAATCTCCTTTTTTCGGGTCACCCATCCATTCGGCTTTGAGTTCTACCCTTTGCGCTTGTATTTCTTGGGTTACCATATCATCGTGGACCGTTTTTTCAAGTACAGCCAATGTTTTTTCTATGAGCGCGATGATGGCCTTGTCTACGTTCCCCGGTAGCAGCCTCCTCAGGAAGTTGTTGATTGGGGCATAGAAATAGGTCGTGTACAGGCATTTGGCCAGTATGCCGAGGTCGAGTTCGCCTTTGCACATTTTGACGCAATATTCGAGTTGTCCTTCGGGGGTCATGTTGTAAACCTTGTCGTGCGGCATGATGGATTTGAGTTGGTCGGGCATCCTGGAGGCAAGGTCAACCACATCTTTTAGCAATTGAACCATAACTTGCTTGTCATTTTCCTCCCGACTTGTCGGCGGTTGGCCCAATTCTGTCCACGGGGATACAGGCCGGTGGAAATCCACAATCAACGATTGCAACATTTTGACATCGGTTTCGTCTACGAGCCATTTTACGCCTCCGGCTTCAAAACGGTAATGGCCGTCTTGCTCAAATGCCTTGCGGATGGCTTTGGGTTTTTTTAGGAGTTCCGTCTTAACCAACCCGATCATTCCTGAATCGTCTTCCCAAGGGATAGGGGTCCATTCTTTTCCCGAATCCATTTTGAGCAACTGTATCGGGGAATTGCTACCGGTTTCGGACTTAAATTTTCGCTGTACCGGGAATTCATTTTGCGCAAGGGCAGGCTTTGTAAAACGATCGTCCATTTTGTGATCGGTATTCCATGGGTTTACTTGCGGACTGCCATGAAGGGCTTGCTGGATTTGTTTTTTTGCCACGGTTCCCGGTCGGTTGTCTACCAAAGCAAGGCCAGGGCTGGATTTCTTTTGGGTCACCTTGCTGTTCAAGGGTTGAATGGTTTTTTCGGGAATAGGTTGTGCGTATGTATCCATGGTCATTGGTTGCAAATGGTTGTTGGCCCCTGGTCTGAAAGGGGGGGGTAAATGAGCGCGGGACACGCTGTCGAAACTAATATTGTGGCAATAGTAATCCTGGAGACGGCCTGAAGTGGTATTGGCGGTCTTGATGTGAATAAAGATAACATAAATATTTGTGAATGAGGAAGTTTTATAAAATTATTAATAAGTGTTAAAATAAAGTTAAATACGATATTATATTTTGTACCAATCAGTACAAAATATATCTTTGTCCCATCAAATTGATCAGAAGATGTCAGGAAGACCCAAAATATTCAATGAATACGACGTAGTCAACAAGGCTGCCGAAGTCTTTTGGGAAAATGGCTATGAAGCATCTTCTTCCGAAGATTTGCTTAAAGCAATGGGAATCGGCAAAGGGAGTTTTTACCTTTTTTTCAAAGGGGGAAAGAAAGAACTTTACGAAAAAGCATTACGTCAATTTGCAGATAACTTGCTAAAAGGTTTAAAAGGTGAAATTGAAAAAAGCAAAGACCCGATTCTTTACCTGAAAGAGTTTTTCTTAAGCCTGTCGTCTTTAAGCGATTCCAACGACGCGAAAGGATGTTTCATGGGAAATGCTTTAGCAGAAATGTCTGCAAAGGATGAATTTACACGCAGGCAGGTAAGTAAATTACTGGTAGATCTGGAAGTGATTTTTACTGAGGCTATCCAAAGAGGCCAACAGAACAATAAATATTCTTTCAAAGCAAGCCCGGAACTTTTGGGCAAGCACCTACTAAACCTTTGGAATGGTATCCATTTAACGCGTCGTATGCCCTCAGAAAAGGCTTCGCTTAAGGAGCTCATCCAGCTAAACCTTGAATTATTGAATTAAATTTTTTTAACCAATTTTGTACCGATCAGTACAAAATAAAATTACGATAAAATGAAAAATAAAATTTTTGGCCAAAAATCAGGTCTTCGAGTATCAGAATTGGCATTAGGAACAGGAAACTTTGGAACTAGCTGGGGGCATGGTGCCGACGCAGAAACCTCTGAAAAGATTTTCAATCGTTATTTGGAAGCAGGAGGGAATTTTATCGATACGGCTGACGGTTACCAAAACGGTGAATCAGAAACCCTGATAGGCAAATTCATTGCAGACAAGCGTCATGACTTGGTTATATCTTCTAAATTTTCTACAGGCGGAAGCAGTATGTTAACGACAGGCAATAGCCGCAAAACGATTATGCATGCTGTTGAACAAAGTCTCAAACGGTTGGGTACTGATTACCTAGACATCTATTGGGCACACATTGCCGATGGGCAAACCCCTATAGAGGAAATCCTACGCGCTTTTGACGATTTGGTTCGCGCCGGAAAAATTCAGTACGCAGGATTTTCTAATTATCCAGCTTGGCAAATTGCCAACGCAAGCCTCTTGGCAGACTTAAGAGGATGGGCACCTATCGTAGGTATTCAAACCGAATACAACTTGATAGAGAGGGCAGCCGATCGTGAATTATTGCCAATGGCCGAAGCACACGGATTGGGTGCTACATTTTGGTCCCCGCTCGCAGGAGGGACCTTGACGGGCAAATACCGCAATAACAATCCTGATGCAGTTTCGAGACAGCAAGCTTGGGGCGGTACATTGGTAAAAGGAGAAACAGGTAATCGCGAATCACAAATCCTTGATGCGCTTGAAGCCATTGCCAAGGATAAAGACGTGACGATGCTCGAAGTGGCATTGGCTTGGGTGCGCCAAAAGCATGACCACAGCGGATTGTCTACTGTAACATTGCTCGGTCCGCGTACCGAACAGCAACTGATAGACAATTTAAAATCACTCGAAGTATCATTGTCTACTGAAGAACTGCAACGTCTTGATTTTTTGAGTGCCATCGACCTGGGTTCGCCTCACGTCATGATCGCTGAATCACAACAGAAAATCTTCGGGCAGTCATCGGGACTCATCGAGAACAAAAAATTTCACTAATCAATTAAATATATAAAAATGATTTTAGTTACTGGAGCAACAGGAGGTTTGGGAGGTGCAACGATTGACGCACTGCTCAATTTGGTTCCCGCCAAGTCGATTGTGGCATTGGCAAGGGATGAAGAGAAAGCACAACAATTAAGACAAAAAGGAATCAGCGTTCGGATAGGGGACTACGATGATTACGACAGTCTGGTGCAAGCATTCTATGGCATCGAGAAATTGGTTTTGGTTTCTGCACCCGCACTTTCAGACCAACGCCACAAAAGGGAAAGCAATGCGGTACAAGCCGCAAAGGAAGCAGGGGTTAAACATATCATATTTACAGGAATCCAAAACCGAAAAGACAGGCAATACATCATGCCGATGGTTACCGAGGTGAGCCTGGACATTGAACAACAAATTAAGGAATCAGGAATGGCCTACACCATTGTTGAAAATTCCATCTATGCAGATTCCGTATCGGTTTTCGTGGGAAGCGATGTACTCAAAGACGGCGTAATTTTTCCGGCAGGGGAAGGACGCATAGCCTACGTTACCCGTGTAGATTTGGGCGAAGGAATCGCAAAGATACTTATAGGTGAAGGGCACGAAAACAAGAAATACACCTTGTCCAATACCACCTCATGGTCATTTGCTGACATTGCAGCAATTATTGGAAAGGCCGCAGGCAAATCATTGGATTACACTGATGCTTCACGTGAAGATTTCATAGCCTATCGCATAGCGACCGACCATTTGCCGGAGTTCGTTGCTGGATTTCTCGCAGATTGGGGAGAGGCGACCAAACAAGGCGAGTTTGCAGAACCCGATCCAATACTTGAAAAGCTTTTGGGCAGAAAGCCAATGAGCCTTGAAGAATATCTTGCAACTGAATACGGCGAAGCGGTATTTCGCCAATCAGTAAATTAAAAACGAAATAAAAAGAATCAATTACCAACCAATCTAAATTGGCAGCCCTTAAATACAGCGTTGTTCTTAAATGGTACAGACTTAGCATTTAAGGGTTTGCCTAAAAACAATAATCGAATTTTAAAATCAATCTGATGAAAACAAAACTTTCACAAATCGCAATTTTCCTCACCCTTGCCACTGGGGTGCAGGATGCCGCAGCACAGTCGGCTGCAACAGCACAAAATCAATACGTAACAATCGACGGGAATAAGATAGCCTACCGTTCAATAGGAAAAGGAAGCCCGATCTTAATGGCCAACCGTATGCGTGGAACGCTCGATACATGGGACCCGCTTTTCCTCGATGAACTTGCCAAGAAACACCGCGTGGTTTATTTCGATTACCCAGGCATCGGATATTCCGAAGGACAACTTCCTGACAACTTCAGCAAAGTCGCAAAGTTTGTCCATGACTTTGCCGACGCGCTCAAGATCAAGAAGTTTACAATGGCCGGTTGGTCTTGGGGTGGTTTCGTCTCACAGACCGTGTTGTTGGAATACCCAGAAATGGTGACACAGGCTATCCTGATAGGAACAAACCCTCCGGGAAAAGTAGATGTACCAATCCAACAATTTTGGGTCGACCGCGCACTCAAACCGATCAACAGCCTCGAAGACGAGGAAATCCTGTTCTTCGAACCTAAATCGGCGGCAAGTAGAAAAGCAGCAAAGGAATCCCGCGACCGCATCTATGCAAGGCCGGGCGTGGTAGACAAAATACCCGCAACCATGGATTTGTTCCAGATGTACCTTAAAGGGCATGAAAAATTCAAGGAAGACAAAGAAAACCGTGTGGAACAGTTGACCAAGACGCAAATCCCTATGCTCATTCTTTGTGGCGATAACGATACGAGCGTCCCGGCATCAAACTGGTATCCGCTTATCGGCAAGATTCCAAATGGACACCTGATTGTTTACCCGCATTCAGGACACGGTCCTCAGCACGAGTTCCCTGAACTGAGCGCACAATATATATCAGACTTCATCAAGAATACGAATTGAGATTTTTGATTGGTTTCCAACGACCGGGGTGCAAGCCCCGGTTTTTTTATGCCGTTTTTGAAAGGGAAGAATCGGCGGTTTTTTGCAGGTAATCAAACTCGATAATGATGGCCAACCCGTTCTCTGAAACGATATTCAAATCGGCGTCGAGGTCGGCGCTCAACCCCTTGATGAGTTTCATCCCCAACGATTGGTAGTCAATGTCGGGACGGTAGTCAGGTATACCCTTCCCGTTATCCTTGATAGATAGTTTTAGCCTGCCGCTTGAAATCCGTTTTAATGCTATCGCGATCAAGCCCTGTTGGTTTTCATCGAAACCGTGTTTAAGTGAATTGGTAATCGCCTCGTTGAGTATCAAGCCGGTCGGGACTGCCTGTACCGCATCGAGTTCGATATTTTCGGCATCGATATCAAATACAATCCTTTGGCCTGTATTATAGCTTTGCCTGAAATACTGAACAAGCTCGCCGATATAGACACACATATTGATCGAGACCACATTCTCGGTCTGGTAGAGTTTCTTGTGGATAAGCGACATCGAATAGATTCGATCCTGGCTTTCTTTTATCGCAGCCATCGCCGTTTCGTCCTTAAGGTAGTGCGACTGTGCATTGAGTAGGCTGATTACCATTTGGAGATTGTTCTTGACCCGATGGTGGATTTCCCTTACCAGCCATTCCTTTTCCGTGACCAATTTTTCAAGCGCACTGTTTTTTTGGTCGATCTCATTCTTCTGTGAATCGAGCATTCGGTTGGTCTTTTGCTTGATCCGGTAACGGTTGTAGAGCAGTACCAAGATGACGGCGAACACACCCACGCTGGCAAATGCAATGTTACGCATCAGGTTAGATTTGCTCAGCTTGCTTTGCTGCAACTCGCTTTGTTTTTTCAGCAACAGCAGGTCGCTGTCTTTTTTCTCGGTTTGGTATTTCACCTGCAATTCCGCGATTTCGCGGTTCTTTTCGGTGTCTAGAAGGCTATTCTTTATTTCGTTCTCCCTTTTATAGTTGGCCAGCGCAGCATCGAAATTTCCTTGCGCCGAATCGATTCGGAACAGCATGTGTTGCATATCTTTCTCTACTATAGGGTTCTTGAATCGCTCGTTATACTTAAGGTAATTCTTGGCATATTTCCGTGCAAGGCCATATTGTCCTGTTCTGTACAGGTATCCCGTCAGGCCGTTATAAAGGGGCTCTTGCCGATCGTCATCGGGTGCCATCTTATCTGACAACGCCATGCTTTTGTTGGCATAAGGCTCGGCCTTTTTGTATTCATTGAGTGAGGTGTATGACCTGATTAAGGTCCCGATATTGTAGATTTGACCAGACGGGGACAGTTTGGCAAAAGTCTGTTCCATCCCTTTCAGTACATTTAACGCGGCATTCCTGTCCTTGGCGAGCATATAGTTCCGGAAGAGTATGGCCTCGATTTGGTTCGTCGTGCTGTAATCGGTATAATTACGGGATATTTCAAGGGCTTTGCGCAGGTAGTACATTTCTTTGTCCTTATCTTCGACGTGTCCGTGCACTACCCCTGCATAGAAATTCACCTGTACGGCTTCTTGGTCGTTCTCGTTGAATTTTTCTGCAAGCCTCACTGCCTTAAGGGCATGTTCCATGGCAGGTTTGTATTGGCCTTGGGCATCATAGAGTATGCATATCCAGGATTCGAGGAATTGGTTGTCCTGTTTCCCTGCCGATTCATTCAGCGCGATGCTTTTCTTGAACAACTCGATCCCGGGGTTTATCTTTCCGGTATTGGCAGTGAATTCGGCTATCTTCGCCACCGCCACCGCCTGGTTTTTGGTATCCCCCGCCTCCTTGAAAATCTTTTCGGCTTTTTCGGCTATGGCTACGCTTTCGGCAGGGTTTCTCTCGTCGGCTCGCGACAGCAGTTGCGCTATATAGGCTTCCCCTAGCAACGGGTTTTTGTCGCCAAGTTGTGCGATTGCTTTGTTTGCCCAAGCTTCCGCTTGGCCAAATTGTTGTTTTCGTAATGCGATTTTCGAATACAGGATGTAGGATTTGGCCAATCCGTTTTTAGATGAGGTGCTTTTCTTTTCGGCTCTTTTTGTATAGAAGTAGGCACTGTCGAGCGACCTTGGCCGTGAAACCTTGTTCGATTCTTTCAGGTGGTAATCGGCCAGTTTCAGCAATGCGGCGATTTGTGTAGAATCGGGTTTATTGGTCTTGATGTTTTGGTACAGTTGCTTTGGCGCGTGGTTTTGCGCTAGGCAGGGGATGGCTGCAAATACGGCTAGGAGGAGGGCGATAATTCTGGCCATTATCTTTTTGTTTGGTTAGGAATAGCAATGGCGGGTAGGTAAGTGGTTGGGGTTTAGGATTTAAAGTTAAGGAAATTAAATGTATTTTCTTGCCGTTCTGGTGTGGTTATTTTTGGGTATTGTTTACCCGAACAAGACCCGAAGGAGACTCGAACAAAACACCTCAAAAATGCGAAGAACCGGTCAAAACCGGTCAATATACATCAAACCCCCTCAAATCCAGTCAATACCTGTCAAGAATTGCCGGGGTGGGCAGATTTGTGTAGCGGTCTGTTATATTGGTGGGAACGGATTTCTATTTCGGTATGTTTTTTAAACTTGGATTTTCTTTTGTGTAATATTCGCCAACTACGAGATTGCTATTATTAAGTTCATCAGTGATATATGATGTCGTGTAAATCATTTGATAACTAGATGTATCATATTTACTAACTCTATCAATCAATAACTTTTGAAGATTTTGCGCTCGCTTAATTTCTATTCCCTTATCTTCCATATTATCGGCGAAAACAAATCTAGGGTATCTCATTTTATCCACTGCTAACGATGCTAAAAATATTGCAAAACGACCTGCTACTTTTAAATAGAAATTGGAACTTGCTGAAAATTTCTGATAAACTTTTTGTATGTCCGAATTTTTGCTTTTTAAATAAACTAAGTTGTTTGAAAAATCAATTATAAAATCATTTGCATTTTTAAATTCATCTTGTCGGTCAAGATCATTATTCAACAGATATAATCCTTCCTGCTTTATTGTTTCATTTATTTGTTCTTTCAATCTCGCCTGTTCTTTTTCAGTCTTATCAATGAACCAATACAGATATTTAATTTCTTTTTGTAGTAAATCTCTCTTTTGTATCAACTTTTCATGACGCTCAGCATTTTCCAGCATTGTTCTATACTGGAGAATTTCCCCTTCGATAAACCCTTTTTGGCTATTGAGTTGGTCAACTACTTCTTCATTAAAAGATTTTACATCAACTAATGCAGCATTTACTTGTTTCTGTAAATCATGAAGTTTGCCTAATTCACCAACATATTTTGACTCTAAATCTAATAAATCTCGCCTATTTAGTTCGAGTAGTTTTTGAGATTCATTAATTTGAAAACCAATTTCTAATTCCATTCTCCTAGCTTGAACAACGCCGAATGATTCATCGATTGGTTCTTTACATAATTTGCATGTTGAACTATTGTCATTTGCTTTCATTCGTGTAAGACATTCAGGGCAATAATCTAACGGCAAGTTTCCTAGAAATTCTCTCGTTTGAATAGAATTTTGCAAGGCTTTAATTTTTTTGTTTAAAGCTTCTACAAAATAAGATGAATCCTCAATTTCGTTATTTAGAAAATTAATTTTTTTGTCTAAGTCTAACACATTTTTTCTTTGAGATATTGTCTCGTCTGTGAGTTTCTGAAATGAGAGTTTGGAGGCTTCTCCATAGTTTATTTCTTTTTCTTTATTTCTTATAGAGACTATCTCCTCCTGTAATAGAGAAATTTCTTTTTCTTTATTTTCAATAAATGTCAGGATATGATTAGGACTCAAAGAGAGAGGGTCTGAAAAAAAATGATTGGTGGCTTTAATTTCACTTTTTACACCTTCGATTTCTTTTTCGGCTGACACTAGTCGCTTTTTATTCTCATACAACTCCTCATTGTAGACTCCTAATAACAAATCCGAAACAGTTTCTCTTGTTAGTTGGCTGTCGAAATGCTCGTAGTAAAACAAGGAGCTAGTTGGTGAATCTTGGTCGATGTATAGTAGTCTTAGAATTTGATGAAATGTGATATTATTGTCACCTTTTACGATTGGCAAACCAAGGTTGTCGAATAGTACATTGGAGAAGCTTTTTCTATTGTCTGTAGTATTATAGCCGAATTTTTGCCACCCTTTATCAATAGGAGGGTTAAAACTTTCTGCCATATTACCCCAAAAAAAATAAATCGGTGATTGCGTGCTTATATGATCATTCGTGTTTTTTTCGATTTCGCGTCTAATTGTAAAGGTTGCATTATTCATTTCTACTTCTGCAATAACTTGGGAGCACAATCTGGCTTCTGGTACAAAGTCATTGAATGATCCGCCTAAAACATAAAATATAAAATGAGTAATTGTCGATTTACCGCTACTATTATCACCTCGGATTATATTTACTCCCTTATGAAATTTCTCATCGTAAGCAATTTCGCCATTTTCTGTAACTATTCTTAGTCTATTAATAAATAGATTATTACGCATCATATTTGCTCTCTATTAGATTTGTTCTGTTTTTCAATCCTTCTGTTCCGAATAATGAAACTTGATTGAAATGTGAAGTCATTAGCGTTATAACATTCCTTTCCTTTGGCGACAATTCTTCAAAATTTCCCACAAACTCGGTAAGAATCTTTTTGTTAATGATTGAAATCCTTTGTTGATTTAACAATGACTTATCAATTATTCCATATGAGGCAATACAGTTCAATGCCGCAAGTTGATAAGGCTTGATTTTTTCAAAAACTTTTCGGCTATCTGTTATGCGTTCATACGGATTGTTCGAATCCTTAATAAATTCTTTTCTGATCTTTCTTACAACTGATTCGTTTTGTTTTAATCTTATCTCATGGATTTTGCTTGGAAAAAGTAGATAGAAATCCCAAATCCTTATCCTTTCTATTTCTAAAATAGTTTCATTTTCAAATTTATTAAGAAAATGAAGTAATCTAAAGATTGTATGATAAAGATCAAAGGCATGATTATAAACGATCATAATTTTTCCAATTTAAGTGACATTGTCCGGTCAAGTAATAAACCATACCAAAAATATCATCGGCATCATAGTTTAAAACTTCGTCGTTTTCCCCCTCAATATTTATTAAGTCAAGCACAGGTTGAATCACTTTCAATACAACCTCTTTTAAGATTTCATCTTTAGTAGCGGCACGGTTTACTAATGGCAGTACAAATGCTTCAAAATCCATTTTAATTTTTGCAAATAGTTGACAGTCTATCCATTGAGCTGACTCATAGAATCTATTTAATTCTAGCCTTTTTGCAAACTTGTCTTTTTTTCTCATGGCTTCAATGATTTCATGCACCTTAAAGCCCCCATCCTCTAGCTTGGTTGGAGCATCAATACCATCTCTACTAGTGATATAATATTTTAGCGATTCCATTATCCCCTCATATCTTTCGTCGCATGCGACTTCATTATTTAGCTTTTTCAAGCGTTTGGCAAATCTAGTCCGTTTTGTTAAATAGATAGGAGCTTGATTGGAAGCAATGTTAAATTGATTCTGAATTTCATTTTCGTTATTATCGATTGTTTGATCCATTTACATTTGAATATTACCATTATTGTTTTGGATATTAATCTGCTTTTCAATCTCTCCATTATTGTTTATGTTTTGCTGATAGTAAGCATTCAAATCATTTTGACCTTTCTTTACAGCGATTTCGAGATTTTTTTTAAATAGGTCGTCTTTATTTATTTCTTCTAACAATAATAGAGTTAGCTTTTCCTTTTCGTCAATATTTTTAATATCTAATTCTGATATTTCTTCTTTGGCAAAAGGCTTCTTTATTAAATTCCAAATTTCTTCTCCAATGCTCTCGGCAATACTTTCTCCTGTTTTGATTAAATAGGGTGTTGCTAATGTCAAGGCAGTTGTTATTAAAGTAATAGGTTCCATATTAATAGTTTTGTATCTGGTGAGATTGCAAAGTGATAGTTATTTAGCGCTTGAAAATGATATGAGTTTTGTCTGCCAATATAATAGTTTTCTGCAAATGAATAACGGCTAGTGACTAAAAACACAAAATTTTTCGCGGTAGTTTTATATTGTTACTTGCCATATTCGTCAAAATCTTTACCAGTTTACTTGTTCTAGAAAAAAATAAGCTTTCAAGTACACAAACAAAAAGCCCCCATTTGGAGGCCGTAATAATTTTGTAATTGATATTTACTTCTCTAACAATCGTTCCAAATAACCATTCTTCTCTTTTTCGACTTGTACGAGTCTTTCATATAATTCAATTACTTTCTCTAGCGGATTGAATGTACATGTATAATTTAATGAAGAGGATTGGTCATGATAAGTATTTCCAATAATTTGAAAAACTACATCTTCTGAAAAATTCCTGATAGCTTCTACTGATACACCCAACACCTTTGCAATTTCTATAAGTTTTTCATCATCAACATTTTCACTATTCTCAATATTCGAAATTGTTTGTTGGCTTACGCCAATAGCGGTGGCAAGTGCCTCTTGTTTCATGTCACGCATTTCTCTGATACGGCTTATATTCCTTCCAATGTGTTTTGGTTTTTGTGTTTCCATAATTGAAATTTTTATGTGCTTATAACGGGTTTGAACTTATTAAGGTTGATTTATTGGATAAAAATAGTGAAATTTTCAAATAGGAGGCTTACCAATTCGGGGATTTTTGAATTGGATGTAGTTGAGTAATCGGTTACAATTAAATCAAGGCTATTTACTGATAAAATTTTGCTCCAGGAAAACCTTATACAGATCAAATCCCAAATCCTTTAATTCCCTGTCGTTCGTCTTGATGGCTTCATTGAGCACCCCCTGTATGTACTTCCGGTCTTCATTGCGGTCGAGCAATTGGGCAACGATCTTGTCTCTTTCCTGTTGGAATTTAAGTAATATTTCGTTGCGCATGATTGCGATTTTTTCTGCCTCAAGCGCGAGTTGCTGTTTGTCGCTTTCGATTTTGGAATATTCGACTTGCATTTGGGTGATTTTTTCACACACATTGGCCAGCTTTTGCATTACGGCCACGGCGTTGTCTGTGGTCTCAAGGACCTTCTTTTCGTTCCAGTGATTGTGGTGGGTCATGTGGTTTGTTTTAGGCAATTGATATTTTTATAAGTGAATGTATCCGCTCGCAACTGTATTCGAGTTCCTTTTTGCGTTCCTTTAGCGCTGCAAGTTTCTTGTTCGGTAAATCGAAAAACAGGCAGATTTTCATGATAAGGCGATGAAAGATATTGGAACCGTTGAGTGTCTGTTTCGTCACTTCCGAAAACAACGCATATTCTTGCTTGATGCACGAGCTGAAGTAGGTCAGGTCACCCAATTTCTCTTCTGAACTGACCTGTATCTTTTTGCATTCAGTAATTTTTATCTCGGTTTCCCTGATAATGTTGTTGAGTTGGTTTTCATGGAAATTGATGCTTTCGATTTCTTCATTCGCCTTCCTGTGGCTAAAAAATGCCATGCTCAGAAAAACAAAGGGGAGCGCTATAGGCACTATCGCCCCAATGGCACCCTTACTGGCCAGCCCGATCCCACCAAGTTTGACAGAACCTGCCGCGCCGACTGCCGCCATTTTCGATGTCGTTAATGTTGACATCAATGCAGTCTTTGTCGTAGCAATTGCCGTGGTTTTGGCGGATAGGATGGTGGTGACCAACGATGCTGCTACGGCAATGTCTATCCCAATCATTGCCCCGTGGGTCAGCCCAAGTATGGTATTGTTGGCGATGTCCGTGGCGGTAAAACCGGTTTCCAGTTTGCGGTGTCCTTTTAGATAGCCGGAACCAAAAGAATTAAGTACGGGATAACGATCCTTGAGTGTGCTGTATTCTTCGTCAAGGCTGGTCAAAAGTTCCGCAGCGGTTATTCTTTGTTGTGCCAAACTGGACAGGTTCTCCAGTGCCGTGTTCCGTTCCTGATTAAATGTATCATTCTTGTTTTCGGCGAGGCGATAAGTGGCCTGGTATTGTTCGTAACGTTTCTCAATCCTGCCGGACGCACCAAACGTAATGATGTTGGTGAATACTTTTTTAAAATTCATAAAAAGTGATTTCAGGGTTTGTAATGTTTATTCGGGCTGCCAACAAAATGGCCATGAAGGGATTTGGGGTGCCCCAGCCAGGTTTGCTTACCGCAATATAAAACTTTCTTGGCGGAAAAGCGTGCCAATAGGTTAAAAATCAAGTGCCCATTTGTTTTTTCTTGAAAGAAAATACTTTTCCCTCTCCAATGGTCAGCAATCCCAGATTGACCACAATGCCGAGCCCGGCACCCATAAGGACTATCGAAGGGATATGATGCGGCTGCATGTGGTCGGTTAGGGCAAGATATAGTTTGCTTTGTTCCCCGTTGATAAATTCCCCGGGATTTTTCGCGGCAAAATTCCTGATTTCCTCATGTAATGCGTCATGGATTATCATCGAATCTACCAGCGATGACACGAACAGCGTCAGGAAGATCGAAAACACAATTACCAATACGATTCGAACATTGGCGTCAATCTTTTTCGCCGATCCTATATATCCCAATAAACCGAGTATAACCGAAAAAATCAGGATGATATAGGAGAGTCCTTCCGCAGCCTCCTGTTTATGGTACGAGATCAAGGTGCCTATATCCATATTGTTTACATCTTGTATATTGACAACGGCTAAGATAAAATTCTTTGCCAGAATGGCCAACTAAATAAGAATCAATTGCTTTGTCCCAGAAGCCTATTGCAGTTTCTTTACGTTTTGGTACTTTACATTCACTGGAAGTAGCTTACCACAATGTTTGGTTGGTTACACCGAAAACGAATTGCAACTTTGAGGCCTATAAGCCGAAGTTTAAATTAAAAGCCAAAAATCATGTCAACGCCACTACAACCCATCACCGATGAAAGACAAATCAAATTACTCCAGGAACTCCAACACTTCCCAAACATCTTTTCCCAACTGCAAGTCGAAGGCAAGAACAACGAACGGACAACGGTAAAAGTCCATGTAGCCGGATATTGCGGTCTGGTTTATCTCGTCATGGATATTTTAAAGGCTGCGTTGCTCGCCCTCGAATCAGACCAACTCCCGTCGTCGGTAGAAATCCGCGATCCAAATTCGAACATCGCAAGCCTAATCGACCTCGCTATTCAACTGATGCCGTTGGAGGAGATCGAACTGCTAGACATCCTATACCAACACCATTTGCAAAGAAAAAAGACACTAAAAAACGGTCTTGAAAATAGTTGAATTGAGAAGTACCCTCATCCGTAGATACTTCATAGATACTCCCTAGATAGTCCGAGTTAAAGCCGACCTTAATTATGTAAAATAGAAATTTCGTCCAGTGTATCATGTCTAATCTTGAAGTCGTAGGCGGAGTAAAGATTTTAAACTTCCAAACCCAAAACTTCGTTCCAAAAAACCGCATTCGCAAAATCCTAAACTTGTGTTCAGCAGTGATGTGATAGGTTTGTCCAAACAAAACTTAAAATCAACATCATGAGCACAACAACATCCAAATGGGCGATACTGGCCCTGGCCGTAAGCCTCTTTTTCCCATCCTGTAGCAGCGACGATAAAGACCCGATCTATTATCCCGTCGCGCAATTCGACGGCTCGCATGAAAGCGTCCAAAACTACCTCAATCCCGAACTGCTGGAAACGATGGAGGGCTTGGGGCTCCACGTCAATCTGGGCAACACGCCGCCCAATGTTACAGGTCAGTTTTTGGATTCGCCCAACGTCCTGGAGGCAAGCAATATCGAAAACAGTACGCCAGGGACCATATTTGCCGACACCTATTTTACGATTCGCAATTTCAACCCCTTGACCAATTCAATCGACATTTCCTATACCACGCCGGGCAATACAGAAACGTCCGCCGCTGTAGGTGCGGTCGTGAGCGGGCATGGCAATCAGTTTACAATTTTCGCCAAACACAAAGTCACCCATGAAGCAGGGACCGCCGATTCGGTCATGGTCGTCTCCGGACAACTCACCAGCGAAGGCATTGTCGATTTCCAGTTCGCGACCTTCATGCTCGACAACCATGGCCTGCCGACTTTTATTGCCAACAACAAAGGACGGTTGTTTCACGACGGCGACAATTTGGCCGAAAAACAATAGCCAAGGCCTTCCATCCGGAAGGTTTTTTTAATTCACGTCATACTTCATCTTGCGCAAGATCCGCATCGCCTCCTTGAAACTTGTATAGACTTTCGGGAATGGTTTGAGCAGCGGTTTGGCATCGATGAGTTTGTGCTTGGCCTCGTCAAAACCGTTGAGGTGGCAAATCATAAACGTAGACGGTAAATTGTGCAAATCGCGGTTTTCTCGTTCCGTGAGCGTAAAACCTTTCTGCAATTTGTCGATCAGTGCGAGGTTCGCATTGTAGATGTGGAACAGCATCTTGCGGTTGAACTCGGGCGGTTCGAACAACATCTCGCGGTCGATCTTGTAATAACCGTTGTCGTAAAACCGGATCGTCTGTTTTTCCAAAGGATAATAACTCGTTTTGTCGTTGAGCCCGAGCGGCACATATTCCAGGATCGTAAACGTATCGTCGTCGTATTCGATCGTCACATCATCCTGGGCCGAATAAAACAGCTTGATCTGTTCGTTGATCAGCGCAATATCGACACGCGAAAAGAACGTCTGTTCGCGCACCTTGCGCTTGTTGCCCGCCCAGCAAATCACAAACAATTCCTTGAACACCTTGTATTTGGGCGAAATGTCCTTGTGTTTGACGTTCATAAAATCGATTACACCATCCAAAGTATAGGCGATGCTGTTGCGCGAATTGTTCTCGATCCCAATCACCGTTTCGGTGTTCTGGTAATTCTTCTCGAACGGCCCCTCAAGCGGCATCGAATTGCTGCCACGGCGCACGAAAATCGTATTGGGTACAATATTGTAAATCCCTTTTTTGAAAAACGACACCTTGTTTTTGGGCCGAATCGTCACGAGTCCCACCACCTTGTCCTTGGGCAAATTCGGGAAAGGCACGTTTTCATATTGGATTTTGGGCGGATTCTCTAGAAACGCATTGACCAGGTTCTGGATGCGGCTGTCGTCAAAAAAGTCATCGCCCACAATCTCATTGTCCTGGTCCTCGACGCCCACGACGATGTACGAATTGTTCGTCGGGTTCGAGTTCGACAACGCGCAGATGTGTTTGAGAAACTTCGCCTTGCCCTCGCGCGTATGCAAATTGAGCTGCCGCTTCTTGTCATAAAAACTGCTCTCGTCGTTGTGCGCGAGCAGGTTTTTGATTAAGAGGCGTTTGTTGATCATCGGTTTATTTGTTGGGGCGTTACCTGCGGCCCGGGCTATCCGCTGCAATCTTTTTTGCTTCCGGTCTCTTGCTAAATAAAACGCCAAGTTAGCAAAAAAGGATTTCCGCTGCTATCCCTAACGCACACGAGCGAAGCGAACTGACGAAGTAAACTCTCGCATGTGCTGCGCACGGCACGATTACATTCCAGAAAGCACACGTTCCAACCGGTCGAAATTCTCCTCGTTCTTGGGCTGGGCGAATCGCCTGATTTTATCGCATTCTTCAACCGTTTCGAAAATCATCCGAAACGAAATCTCCGTTTGGGCATCACCCAACTTCTTGAAACCGATTTCCATAGCAAACAACGGCTGTGAAACCCTGGTCCAGGCAATCAATTGCAGCGGCTCGACGATTTTAAAAACAGAGTAATTCTCGTAATTGCCATTCTCCGGTCCATGCATGGTAAGGATCCATTTTCCGCCGGGCCGCAAATCAAATTCATGGATGGTATTGGTAAAACCTTCCGGTCCCCACCAATTTTTTAAATGCAGCGGATCGGCGAAGGCTCCATACACGGATTCCAAAGGATAATTTAAAATGCGTGAGCTAAAAATTTCACGATCGGGATTTGAAGTCATGGGTTCAATGTTAAGCAAGAATATTTGTCATGAAATTGGGCGCGATTTATTTCGCAAAATATTTTAGAAAATCTTCGGTGTTCAAACGATGGTCGAAATATTTGACCTGATCGAATGATGCATTTTTGAATTCACAATCTTTGAATGTGGCTCCGGTCAAATCCGCAGAAGAAAAATTGGCATCAGAGAAATCCACATGCTCGAATTGACAGTTTCTAAAAACACAGGATTTTAAACTGGCGCCAACAAAAGTGCTATGTGTAAAATCGGCCGCATTAAATGTCGAACCATCCAAGACACAGTAATCGAAAGTCATGAATTGCAAATTATCGTGGCAGTCAAAATGGCAATCGGCAAAATCTCGTTCCCCATCATGGTAGCGATCTAACAAATCTCCTATGGTTGTTGGTTTCATATTGTTGCGGGCGACTTCATTAAACTTCTCTTTTCACAATCGTCGCACTGGCCTGCGCCGTCGGCAAAATCATCAAATCGGCGATGTTCACATGGTATGGTCGCGTGACTACAAATACGATCACGTCGGCGATGTCTTCGGGTTTTAAAGGCTCCAATCCTTTGTACACATTGGCCGCGCGCTCGGTATCGCCCTTGAAGCGCACCTGCGAGAACTCGGTTTCCACCATCCCGGGATTGATCGCCCCAACGCGAATCCCGAAAGGGTTTAAATCCATGCGCATGCTCTGGTTGAGCGCATCCACGGCGAATTTAGAAGCACAGTACACATTTCCGTTCGGATACACTTCCTTGCCCGCAATCGACCCGATGTTGATGATGTGGCCGCTTTTGCGCTCGACCATTCCGGGAATGACGGCTTTGGAGACATACAACAATCCCTTGAGGTTGATGTCGATCATCGCCTCCCAATCGTCCACATCGCCACTTTGGATCGGACCGAGCCCGTGCGCATTTCCGGCGTTGTTCACAAGAATATCAATGTCCTTAAAATTTTGTGGCAACGATTCAATCGTGGCAAAAACGGCTGCTTTGTCGCGTACATCAAAAGCCAAAGTATGTACCTGGGTTTGTTGCGACAATTCGTTTTGCAACTCGGCCAAACGGTCCTCACGTCGTCCGCACAGGATCAGTTTAAATTGTTTTTGCGCCAATGCGCGCGCCGTTGCCCTTCCAATGCCGCTGGTCGCCCCGGTGATTAATGCTGTTTTCAAAATATTAAATGTATAATTATACTCCTCCTTTTCTAGGGCCTGGCACCCGCCATTCCCCTAGGCGTACTTCGCGTTTGAAATGAAGCACGGTTTGTTTCGATTCGAGCTCGATCAAGACCTTGTAGGTTCGGGAACCCAAATGGATCGTGTCTATCTTCATCGTGAAATCACCGTTTAATGACTTTTCTTTTGACGATAGCTGCACTGTGTAGTCGCCCTTGATGGCATCGGCGATCTTGTAATGGGCAATGATGTCTTGTCCGCCCGTCGGAATGGCCATCGAATTTCCCCAACCGCTGATCTCAATTTTTGGTCGCATGTCCAAACGCGATCCGATTTCTTCCGGATACAGGGACTTTCCGTCCAAAACAATTTGCTTGATGGTCCATTGGCCTTCCAGGTTAATCGGCTCCGAACGGTAAAAAGCAAAGAAAAGAATGAAACCGACGATAATCCCGATC
The DNA here is from genome assembly GCF_047602195.1 of Flavobacterium sp. Taxonomy (GTDB): domain Bacteria; phylum Bacteroidota; class Bacteroidia; order Flavobacteriales; family Flavobacteriaceae; genus Flavobacterium. The sequence goes on along the minus strand of NZ_JASGHW010000004.1, from coordinate 104,076 downwards.
GAAATCCTTTTGAACCATTTCATCGGTTATGGCACTTTTGTCCCCATGCTTTCGGTCCAGATGGCGAACCAATCGGTTAAATCGAGCTTCAAATCGGTGACGGTCTTCAAATACTGGATGCGCGCCACATTGACCGTTCCGGCCACGGGTACAATTCCCGCCGGATGCTGGAGGATCCACGCCAATAAAATCAAATCGGAACCGACATGGTATTTGGCCACGAGTTCGGCGAGCAATTTCTTGAGTCGGCGCGTCTGGTCGGTGTCCTCGCGGAAAATCGTACCAAGCGGATTCCAGGCCATCGGCTTGATGTCGTGCAATTGCATGTAATCGAGGCTGCCGTCGAGCATCGGTTCGAAATGCGTGGCCGAAAATTGGATCTGGTTGCAATCGACCTTGGTGAATTTCTGGATCAGCGCCGTTTGCGAAGCCGTAAAATTCGACAACCCGAAATCGACAATCTTGCCTTCGGTTTTCAGTTTGGTCACGGCGACAGCGATTTCCTCGGTCTGCATGAGCGGGCTCGGACGGTGCAGCAACAAAATGTCGAGGTAATCGGTTTGCAAATTCTTGAGCGATTGCTCGACCGAATTCACGATGTAGTCTTTCGAATAATCGTAATGCTTGACTTTGTTGTTGCGGCCCTCGGTGTGTTGGATGCCGCATTTAGAGATGAATTGCAGCTTGTCGCGGCTCACCCCGCTTTCGGCAAAACCTTTACCGAACTGGGCCTCGGTGGTGTAGCCGCCGTAAATGTCGGCATGATCGAAAGTAGTGATTTTGTTTTCGGCGCACATGTGGATAAGGTGCGCCATGTCTGAAGTGCTGAGGTTTTTGTCCCAGACGCCCCAGTTCATCGTTCCTGAAATGACAGGTGAAAGTTTGGTTTTCATGTTTGGAAGTGGCTAAAAATGAAACCGATATTTTCGGTTTTTGCTGTGAACTTCATCTGAAATTAATCTTTGTTTTTTAGGCAAATTTGGCCTTCCAGATGCGGTCTTAAAATTATAAAAACAAAATCACAAATCATCCTTAAAACCAAAGGTTTCAAAGATATTTTAACCATTTTTTAACATCTTCTTCCTGAAAAAAAATTCAATTTGCACCATCAAATTTAACCAGCAAACTTAAAGCTTTTAAATACCAATGGAAGAAAATACGGCGACTCTGGATATCAGGGCCATTAACGAAAAAATCGAAAGAGAGAGCGCGTTCATCGAACTGCTCAATATGGAAATGAACAAAGTCATCGTTGGGCAGAAACACATGGTCGAGCGATTGCTGATCGGGCTGCTGGGACAAGGGCACATTTTGCTTGAAGGGGTTCCGGGATTGGCCAAAACATTGGCAATCAACACGCTTTCGCAAGCCGTTCACGGTTCTTTCAGCAGAATTCAATTTACACCAGATTTATTACCGGCAGACGTGGTCGGAACGATGATCTACAACATCAAAGCCAACGAATTCTCAATCAAGAAAGGTCCTATTTTTGCCAACTTCGTCCTTGCCGACGAGATCAACCGTGCCCCGGCCAAAGTACAATCGGCTTTGCTTGAGGCGATGCAGGAAAAGCAGGTGACCATTGGCGACACTACCTTTAAATTGGAGAAACCGTTTCTGGTATTGGCCACGCAAAACCCGATCGAGCAGGAAGGAACCTATCCGTTGCCTGAAGCGCAGGTCGACCGTTTCATGCTCAAGACCGTCATCGATTATCCGAAATTGGATGAGGAAAGACTCGTCATCCGCCAAAACCTCAAAGGCGCATTCGATAAAGTAAACGCGGTGATTTCGGTCGAGCAGATCATCGCTGCCCAGGCCGCCGTCCGTGAAGTCTACATGGATGAGAAAATCGAAAAATACATCCTCGACATCATATTCGCCACGCGTTTCCCTGAAAAATACAAACTCGAACACCTCAAGCCGCTCATCGGATTTGGTGCCTCGCCACGTGGATCGATCAACCTGGCGACCGCCGCCAAATGTTATGCGTTCATCAAGCGCCGCGGTTATGTCATCCCAGAAGACGTTCGCGCCGTCGTGCATGATGTATTGCGCCACAGGATCGGGGTGACCTATGAAGCCGAAGCCGAGAACATCACTTCGGTGGACATCATCAATAAAATCGTCAACGAAGTCGAAGTACCGTAAAATTTTAGATTTGTGATTTTAGATTTCAGGATGGACTTCCAACCCGCTAAAATCTAAAATCTGAAATTTAAAATCTGAAATTCCAAGACATGGATACCAAAGAGCTTCTCAAAAAAGTACGGAAAATCGAAATCAAGACCCGAAGATTGAGCGATCACATCTTTTCGGGCGAATACCATACGTCTTTCAAAGGCCGAGGCATGACATTTTCGGAAGTGCGCCAATACCAATACGGCGACGACATCCGTGCCATCGACTGGAACGTGACCGCGCGCTACAACGAGCCGTACATCAAGGTTTTTGAAGAAGAACGCGAACTCACGATGTTGCTCATGGTCGACGTGTCGGGTTCGGAAAGTTTCGGGACCAAAAACCAATTCAAGAAAGACATCGTGACCGAGATTGCCGCGACGATGGCGTTTTCGGCGACCCAAAATAATGATAAAATCGGGCTCATCTTATTTTCGGATGAAATCGAATTGTACATCCCGCCCAAGAAAGGCCGCTCGCATGTGTTGCGCATCATCCGTGAACTGATCGAGTTTGAACCCAAAAGCCGCAAGACCAATATCGAACAGGCGCTCAAGTTTTTGTCGGGCACGCAAAAGAAAAAGGCGATCGTATTCGTGATTTCCGATTTCATGGCCGAAGGTTACGAGCAAACGCTCAAGATCGCGTCCAAAAAACATGACATCACGGGCATCCGTGTCTACGACATCCGAGAGGAGAAAATGCCCAATCTCGGCATGGTCCCGATGCTCGATGCCGAAACCGGACACACGCAATTGATCAACACCGGTTCGAAATCGGTGCGGATGAACTACGAAAAATACTACCAGGATAAAGTCAAATATTTCAAGGAAACGTTTAGCAAATCGGGCTCGGGCGTAGTGCATACGCGCGTTGACGAAAGCTATGTGACCAAATTGCTCGGTTATTTCAAATCCCGATAACCGCCAACCCAAAATGAAAAACAGAATTTTTCTTTTCGCATTGATGCTGTCCGCAGCCACCGTTTTTGCCCAGCAGAAAAAGGTGGCAACGAGCATTGATACGACCAAAAATAAAATCGGCGCCGAGTTCAAGCTCACGATCAAGACCACCGTTGATACGTTGTCGCGTGTGATTTTCCCGGGCCATAAAAACTTCGGCCCGCTCGAAGTGATCCAGTCCTATCCGGTCGATACGATCAAGAAAAATGACCGTTATGAACTCGTCAAGAAATACGGATTGACCCAATTCGACAGCGGCAAATACACGATTCCGCCGATGCCGGTGCTCATCAACAGCCAGTCGTTCATGACCGACAGTTTCCGCGTGGAAGTAGCCGATGTCAAGGTCGATACGCTCAAACAGAAAATGTACGACATCAAAGCCATTGTCCCAGTAAAAGATGAAATAGGAGATTGGTGGCAATATCTACTAGCGGTAGTTATAATAGTAGCTTCGGGCTATTTTGTCTACAAATACATCAAGAAAAAACAAGCCATCAAGGCAGATGAATTTGCGTACAAAACGCCGATTGAAAAAGCGACTTTGTTGTTGCAAACGCTCGAAAAGAAAGAACTTTGGCAAAAAGGCGAAGTCAAGAACTATTACAGCGAACTCACCGACATTGCCCGTAATTATATTGAGGAAGCAATCCACATCCCGGCGATGGAAAGCACTACTTCGGAGTTGATCGCTGCCTTGAGAAATGCCACGGTCAAAAAGAAAATGTCGCTCACGCCTGAAACGGTCGAAAACCTCGAACGCGTGTTGCGCCAGGCCGATTTGGTCAAATTCGCCAAATCCAAACCGATGGATTTCGAGATCACCGAGGACCGCAACAAAATCGAAAAAGTCATCGTCACACTCGACAAATCGATCCCGCAGGAAATCGAAATCGAAGATAACGTCGAACTGCAAAAGCAATTGCACGAAAAGATGTTGCGCAAACAAAAACGCAACCGCATCCTGATTACGGCTGGTGTTGTTTTGTTATTGATCCTGGCGACTGGCGGCTATTTCGTTGCCACCAAAGGGTTCACCTATGTAAAAGACACGGTTTTGCTCGACGAAAGCAAATCATTGCTTGAAGGCCAATGGGTGTTCAGCGAATACGGCGATCCGGGCGTACGCTTGGAAACACCAAAAGTGCTCGTACGCAAAAAAGCTTCCGACGTCGTGCCCAAAGACGCCATGGCATTCCTCAAGGACATGACAATTTTCTCCGAGGGCAGCCTTACGAGCCATTTCTATGTGGCGGTCTCCACGATGAAATTCAACAAAGACACCGAACTCGATCTCAACAAATCCTACGAAGGGGTATTGCAGACGCTCGAAATGCGTGGTGCCCGCAATATCTTCATGAAACCCGAGGAGTTCAGTACACAGCAAGGCATCAACGGCATCCGCGGCTATGGAACGATGGCATTTCTCGACCCAATCCAACAGAAAAGCATGAAAGTATATTGCGAAATCCTGTTGTTCAAGCAGGACGGCGGTTTACAGGAAGTCATGGTCGCCTATGAAGAAGGCGATCTCTACGGCCAAAAAATGTTGGCACGCATCATCCATTCGGTCGAACTTAAAAAAGCTAACCCATGATGAAAGGCGTCACCTTCATGAACCCCGAGTTTTTCTGGTTGTTTTTATTGCTACCGGTGGCCATGGTATGGCTGCTTTGGAAACGCAAGCAACAATCGGCGACGCTCAAAATGAGTTCGCTCAAAGGATTCCAAGGCCCAGGTTCGATTTTGCCCAAACTCAAGCCGTTTTTGTTCGTGTTCCGTTTGTTGGCCCTGGCCTCGCTGATCGTGGCGATGGCACGTCCGAGAACGGTCGACATCAGCAACGAAACCAAAACGACGAAAGGCATCGACATCGTCATGGCGGTCGACGTGTCGGGCAGTATGCTCGCCAAGGATTTGAAACCGAACCGCATGGAAGCGCTCAAAAAAGTGGCGGCCAAATTTGTCGAGGAACGACCGAATGACCGTATCGGCTTGGTGTTGTATGCTTCCGAAGCCTATACGAAAACGCCAGTCACGAGCGATAAACCGTTGGTGCTCGAAGCGATCAATAGCATTAAATACGACAACGTGTTGCAGGACGGAACCGGAATCGGGATGGGGTTGGCCACGGCCGTCAACCGTCTCAAGGACAGCAAGGCCAAGAGCAAGGTCATCATTTTGCTCACCGATGGGGTCAACAATGCCGGATTCATCGAGCCCGAAACGGCTTCAGATATTGCGCGCCAATACGGAATCAAGGTATACACGATCGGTATCGGAACCAATGGCATGGCCGAATTCCCGTATGCGATCGCACCCAACGGACAATTCCTGTTCCGCATGATGCAGGTGGAAATCGACCAGGAATTGATGAAAAGCATCGCGAGAAAAACCGGCGGGAAATATTTCCGTGCGACCAGCAACAGCAAACTCAGCGAGATCTACGAATCGATCAACAAGCTCGAGACGACCGAGATTGAAGAATTGAAATATTATGATTACGACGAGAAATTCCGCCCACTGGTTTGGCTGGCCGCGGGATTGGTGCTCGTGGAAATAGGATTGCGGCATACCGTGTTCAGAAGTTTTATCTAGGTTATGGATTTATACGAATTAGACGAAAAGAAATATTTGTACCTGTTGCTGGTGATTCCGGTACTGGTGCTGGTTTACCTGTATATCCAGTTCTGGAAAAGGAAAAAACAGCGCGAATTCGGGGACTTGGACTTGGTCAAGAAACTGAGTCCCGAAAAATCGAATTTCAAGCCGGCGCTTAAATTCACAATTATGTTATTGGCTTTGGCTTCGCTGATTCTTGGGTTGGTCAATCCGAAAATCGGAACCAAGACCGAAACCGTCAAGCGCGAAGGCATTGATATCGTATTCGCCGTCGACGTGTCCAAAAGTATGCTCGCCGAAGACGTGGCGCCGAGCCGTCTCGAGAAAAGCAAGCAGATCGTTTCGCAGATTGTCAACAACCTCGGCAGCGACCGTATCGGGATTGTGGCCTATGCGGGCAGCGCGTTCCCGGTCCTGCCGATCACGAGCGATTACGGCGTGGCCAAGATGTTCCTGCAGAGCATGAATACCGATATGGTGTCGTCGCTCGGAACCTCCTTGGATGAAGCCATCAAATTATCGGAAACCTATTTCGACAAAAAAGGCAAGACCAATAAATTGCTGATCATGATCTCGGACGGCGAAGACCATGGCGAAGGCGCCGAAGAAGCGGCCGAGGAAGCCAATAAATTCGGGCTCAAGATCATCACCATCGGTGTAGGAACCGAAAAGGGCGGCCCGATTCCGCTCAAGAAAAATGGCATCGTCGAAAGTTTCAAAAGGGACCAAGAGGGCGAAGTCGTGATCACGAAGCTGAACCAGCAAAGCCTCAAGGACATCGCCAAGGCGACCAAAGGCGGCTATGTGTACGGCAGCAGCACCAAGGAAGTGGTCGAATACGTCAAAAAAGCGCTCGACAATATCGAAAAAACCGAATTCGAATCGACACAGATGGCCGATTACCAATCGCAGTTCCAATGGTTCCTCGGATTTGGATTTGTGCTGCTTTTTATCGATATTTTCCTGCTTGAAAGGAAAACCAAATGGATCAGTAAGTTGAACCTTTTTAACGAAAAAGAATCATGAAGCGACTTTTGACATATGGCTTTTTGTGGATTGCTTTCGTTACTTTCGCACAGGAAAAAGACAAGGCGCTGCCACAAGGCAATGAGGCTTTCGCCGAAAAGAAATACACCGAAGCCGAAGCCGATTACCGTGTCTCGCAATCGAAACAGCCCAAGTATGCGGTTCCGGCGTACAATCTTGGCAATTCGATGTACAAGCAGGACAAAGCCGCGGAGGCCAAATATCCGTATTTGAAAGCGATCGAGAACGCCCAAACGCGTCCGCAGAAACACAAGGCATTCCACAATTTGGGGAATGTGTACATGAAGGAAAAAAATTACCAGGCCGCCGTGGAAGCCTACAAGAATGCGTTGCGCAACAATCCCGATGACGAGGAAACGCGATACAATTTTGCACTCGCCAAGAAAATGCTCAAGGACAATCCGCCGCCCAAAGAAAAAGACAAAAAACAAGACAAGAAAGAAGATAAAAAGGACGACAAGGACAAGAAGGACGACAAAAAAGACCAGGATAAAAAGGACGGCGACCAAGACAAGGACAAAAAAGACGACAAGAAGGACGGCGACAAGGACAAGAATGACGAAGGCAAACCCAAGGACGACAAAACCCAAGGGCAGCCGAAACCGCAACCCGGCGACATTCCAAAGGAGCGTCTCGAAAACCTGCTCGATGCCGTAAACAACGAAGAAAAGAAAGTACAGGATAAAGTCAATGCCAAAAAAGTGAAAGGACGTCCAGTCAAGGCCCAAAAAGACTGGTAACGCCAACGACAAATGAAATGAAGAAGTATTTATTGCTCATATTATTCGGTTTCCAAGGCTTGCTGGCCCAAGTGCAGTTCGAGGCCAAAGTCAGCAAGGCTACGCTCGGGCTCAACGAAAGGCTGCGCATTGATTTTGTGATGAACGGCGACGGCGACAATTTTACGCCGCCATCGTTTGAAGGGTTCCGCGTGGTGGGTGGTCCGAGCCAGCAAATCAGCCAATCTTGGATCAACGGGCGCAGTTCGTTCAACAAATCCTATTCTTATTTTCTGTTGCCGCAGCAAAAGGGAACGATCGTCATCAAGCAGGCTTCGGTCGAAATCAACGGCCAGGTCTACAAGACCAATCCGGTCAAGATTACCGTGACCAATGCGGTCGAATTGCCAAAGAATCCATACAATACGCCACAAATTTCCGCCGGCGAGGCATTGCATCTCGTAGCCGAAGTTTCCAAGGCGAATCCTTACCTGAACGAACCGATTACCGTGGTTTACAAATTGTATTTCAATTACAACGTGGGCATCACGGGTGCGCGCGAACTCAACAAGCCCAAGTACAACGATTTCTGGAGCCAGAACATCGAAATCAAGCAACTCAAGGCCGAGGAAAGTACCTATAACGGCGAACGTTGCGGCATGGTCGTGCTCAAAAAAGCGGTGTTGTATCCGCAAAAGGCGGGCAAACTCGAAATCGAGCCGCTCACCATGGATGTCGATGTACAATTGCCGACGAACCGGCGCGATTTCTTCGGACGCGTACAAATCGTGGAGGACAACAAACGGGTTTCCGCGGGCGCCAAAGTCATCAATGTCAAACCGCTGCCCGAAAGAGGCAAACCAGTTGATTTCACGGGAGCCGTTGGCCGATTCAATTTCAAGGTCACGCCATCAAGAACCACAGTCAAAAATGGCGAATCGCTCGATTTGAAAGTGGCCGTTTCCGGAACCGGAAATCTCAAGCTTTTTGACATCCCGAAACCGGTTGTCCCTAACTCGCTCGAGATGTACGATCCGGTGCACAAGGAAAATGTCAGTACACCATTGTCGGGCATGAATGGCGAGATTTCGGACAGTTATACTATTATTACACAGTTTAAAGGAAAATATCCGATCAAGCCGATGTCGTTTACCTATTTCGATTTGGGCAGCGGAACGTACAAAACCATTACCTCTCCCGAGATCATGATCAATGTGCTCGACGGACCGGGTGGCGCGCAGGCGGCTGCACCAACCGAAGAAACCGGCGTTTCCAAGGTAAAGGTTTCGAGCAACGAACAGTTCAGCTTCATTGCGTTGAAAACCAAACTGGTCCCGACCAAACGAAAGGATTTTCTCGGATCGGGGTTGTTTTACAGTTTGTTGTTCCTGCCGTTGCTGATTATTCCAATCATTGTGATGGCGCGCAAGAAAAAAGAAGCACTCGATGGCGATGTGGCCGGAAACCGGATCCGCCAATCGAACAAATTGGCGCGCAAATATTTATCGGAGGCCAAAAAGCAACTCGGCAACAAGGAATTGTTTTACATCGCGCTCGAGAAATCGTTGCACAATTTCCTCAAGGCCAAGCTGCACATCGAAACTTCCGAGATGAGCAAAGACCGCATCCGCGAGATTTTGCTGTCGAAAAACGCTCGTCCGGAAACCGTTGACGATTTTATTCGATTGGTTGAAAATTGCGAATTCGCAAGGTATGCTCCGTCTTCGGCCGTGGCCATCCAACAGGATTTCGACAAGGCGGTCGTTCTTATTTCCGAATTAGAAAAACAAATCAGCTAACGATGAAAAAAATCACCTTTATATTGCTTTTCATCACCCAGATTTTCTGGGCACAGAACGGTTTTGAAACGGGAAATAAACTGTACGAGAAGGAAAAATACGCCGAGGCCGTGATCAATTACGAAGCGGTTTTGCGCAGTGGCAACCAATCGGCTGAATTGTATTTCAATCTCGGGAACGCCTATTACAAACAGAACAAGGTGGCGCCGGCCATTTACAATTACGAAAAGGCGCTCGTGCTCAAGCCGGGCGACAAGGAAATCCTGGGCAACCTGCATTTCGCCCAGAAAATGACCATCGACGAGATCAAGGAAGTCCCAAAAGTAGGTTTTGAAAAACTGCTGCGCGATTTCACCGGGGCTTACCATTACGATTGCTGGGCTTGGATGGCCGTTTCCTTGTCGTTTGCGTTCCTGTTGTTTTTCGTGGGTTATTATTTCTCACAGACCACGCTGCTCAAACGCATTTTCTTCATCGGGATGTTTGTATTGGTATTCGCCATTTTGCTCAGCATCCTATCGGCTTTGTTCGAAAAATCGCATTACGAAAACGAACGTCCGGCCATCGTTTTTGCCGAAGTTGCCGAAGTCAAAAGCGAACCGCGCAGCAATGCCTCGAATGCTTTTGTGCTGCACGAAGGCACCAAGGTCATGGTACTCGAAAAAACGGCTGGCTGGAGCAAGGTCGAATTGCTCGACGATTCAACAGGATGGATTGAGAACAATGCGATTCGGGAAGTGAAATAAATGGTTACTTTTCCATCCGCTTGATTCCAAATATGTTATTTTTGCCCAAAAGCAAAAAAATGAGATTACAATTACGGACGGCATTTTTATTACTGATTGTGACAATTTTGGGCGCTTGCTCCAACGATAATGATTCGGATGCAAAGACTACAGTTCCGATAATTACGAATCCGCCCACGGATATGCCCACTGTCGTAAAAAGAATTACGACTGTTTTTTTTAACAGCGATGGATCAACCACCAACTATCTTGTAAGATTCCATTATGAGAATAACCGCTTGAAAGATTTTGAAAGTGCCAATTACCGTTGTGAATTTGCCTATCAAGGGGAAAAAATAACAAGTATGACCTATTTCGTGAACAATGTACAGGAAAATGTCTATACGTTGGCATACGAAGGCGATTTGCTAATATCGAAGACCTCGCAGGTCGACAGTTACAATGCGCGTGAAGAATTCGAATATGAAAACGGATACTTAAAGTTCAGAAAGAAGTTCTATTTTGACGAGGGGAACTATATACCATATATCACTACGCAATATACATTCGAAGGCGGAAATATATCAGAAGCATTAGAAAGCTTTACCTATGCCAACAAATCACCATACAGTCTGCATCAAGCGTATACGCATGACCAAAAGAATAACCCGTTCAAGAATATGAACAAATATTTCAACCTGATCTATTTTGACCAGGCAATTGACGGGCTGAACACCAATAACCTGATTGGGAACGAATACTACACTGTGGGAGAACTGGGAGCACCAATTAACATTGTCTGCGAAATCAATTACAATAGCGAAGATTTTCCAACCATGATCAAAAGGAGGTACGCCCATAGCGAAACCCCAATTACAATTACTACCATAGAATACCAATAATGTCAAGAGATATACAACTCAAGGAACGCTGGGAAACGCTCGTCGATAGGCTTTCCAACCAATTTTCACAAGGCGAGGACCTCGACCTCGATGCGATCATTTACCTGATCGGCGTACAGGAACTCGGTCAAATCCATAAAAAATACAAGAAAGACGAAAAGCTCAACCTCATGCACATTGCGATCTGCCGATTGCTCGAGCCCTACGGCTATTACGAATTCGACTATGTCGACAAGGAAGGCTGGCCGCATTACAATGTCAAGGAACAATTGCCCGCGCTCAAGGCAGGCGAACAATCGGTTTTGATGAAAGAGGCGATTGTCAATTATTTCCTCGAGAAGCAATACATCGACTAGAATCCGAAGCAAATGTGTCGCAATAATTCGCGCAAATTCGTGTAATTCGTGGCAAAAAAAACTAAATTTGCGCTCTTAATTTACCACAAATGATCGATCAGATTAAAGCATACATCGCCGAAGCCAAAGCGTTCGAGACATCCAACAAGGAAACGCTCGAAACATTCCGCATCAAATTCCTCGGAAGCAAAGGACTTTTGAAGGATTTGTTCGCCGAGTTCAAGAATGTACCGAACGACCAGAAAAAGGAATTCGGCCAAATCATCAACGAACTCAAGCAAACCGCCGAGGACAAAGTAAAGACCATTTCCGAAATGCTCGAAAGCAAAGAGGAAATCAAAGGGATTTATGGCGATTTGACGCGTCCGGCCGAGCCGTTCACGATCGGTTCGCGTCACCCGATCTCGATCGTCAAGAACCAGATCATCGACATTTTCGCCAACATCGGCTTCAACGTTTCCGAAGGACCCGAAATCGAGGACGACTGGCACAATTTTACCGCATTGAACCTGCCCGAATACCATCCGGCGCGCGACATGCAGGATACGTTTTTCATCCAGACCAATCCCGATGTACTTCTGCGCACGCACACATCGTCGGTACAGGTACGCTACATGGAAAACCACAAACCGCCGATCCGTACGATCTCGCCGGGACGCGTGTTCCGCAACGAGGCCGTTTCTTCGCGTTCGCACTGTATTTTCCATCAGGTCGAGGGTTTGTACATCGACAAGGAGGTTTCGTTTGCCGATTTGAAACAGACTTTGCTGTATTTCACCAAGGAAATGTTCGGCAAATCGAAAATCCGTTTGCGTCCGTCCTATTTCCCGTTCACCGAACCGAGTGCCGAAGTCGATATTTACTGGGGCCTCAAAACCGAAACCGATTACCGCATCACCAAAGGAACCGGCTGGTTAGAGATCATGGGTTGCGGTATGGTCGACCCGAACGTACTCAAGAACTGTGGCATCAACCCCGATGAATACAACGGATTCGCTTTCGGGATGGGCATCGAAAGGATAGCGATGTTGCTGTACCAAATCGGTGACATCCGCATGTTTTATGAAAACGATGTGCGTTTCTTGGAGCAATTTAAGGCGAGCATTTAGCGTTTTATTAGGAGCTTTTTCCGGCTTTCCGCTGTATCTTTTGCTTCGTAAACTCCGCAAAAGGATGCCGCTGCAATCCGGGCTAAGGCATTCCGTTATAAATCACGATTCAAAATGAGAAAAGATATTTCAATTCCCGAAGTCAAAAACGTTTTCATGGCCGCGGTCAAGGAATGGAACGACGATTTTGGCATCGACGTGTGGAACGTTTACCTCGTCAATGATTCCGACGAGGATTTGCACGACATTATGGTGGTTTCAAAGGCATTCGGAACGCTCAATGGTGAGATGCGCAAGACATCGCTGATGCGCCACGCTTTGGTTGAGATGCCTTCGGTGTCTGCTGTCAAAATCGAGATGATCGAAGACAGCGTTTTGGCACTCAACAACGAATTCATGCTCACGTTTTTTATCGGCAATACTTTATACGACCGCAAATACTTTTTTACAGCCAATTCCATCCATGACGGCAATACCGAAGAAGTCCCGCATTTGTGGAAACCGGGCGTGATTACAGGAAGGGATTGAGAAAATAAAAAAGGGATAAGTCAAAATGATTTATCCCTTTTCTTTTTTATACATCGTTTTAATCGAGTTTCTCGGTCAGTTTCTTGAATACTTTCTTCGCTTCTTTTCCTTCATATAAAATGGCGTGTACCGCATCGATGATCGGCGTCTTGGCCCCGTATTTCTGGTTGAGTTCCCAGGCGCTTTTGGCGGCATAATAGCCTTCGGCCACCATACTCATCTCGAGCATGGCCGATTTGACCGTATAGCCTTTCCCAATCATGTTCCCGAACATGCGGTTGCGTGAAAACACCGAATAACCGGTCACCAATAAATCGCCCAGATAAGCCGAATTGTTGATGTTGCGTTTCATCTTGTGCACCTTACGGATGAACTTTTTCATCTCTCGTATGCCGTTGCTCATCAAAACCGACTGGAAGTTGTCGCCATAGCCCAAACCGTGAGCGATTCCGGCGGCGATGGCATAAATGTTCTTGAGCATCGCGGCGTATTCGGTCCCGATGATGTCATCCGAAATCTTGGCCTTGATGAAATTGCCCGAGAGGTGTTGGGCCATGACCTTTGCTTTTTCCTGGTCGCCGCACGCAATGGTGAGGTAAGACAAACGTTCGAGCGCGACTTCCTCGGCGTGGCAAGGTCCGGTAATGACCCCGATGTTGTCATAATCGATGTCGTACGTATCGTGGAAATGTTCGCCCACAATGAGGCTCGTCTCGGGAACGATTCCTTTGATGGCCGAAAAAATAACCTTGTCCTTGAGGCTCACGGTCATTTTCTCGAGTTCCTTGCTCAGGAAGGCCGAAGGGATCGCGAAAATCACATAATCGGCATAGGCCACTGCTTCGTTGATGTCGCTCGTGAGTTTTAATTTCTGGATATTGAACTCAACCGAACTCAAGTAGTTCGGGTTGTGATGGTACGTTTTGAGGTGCTGGATCGCATCGTCGTTGCGCATGTACCACGCAATTTCGGGAAGGTTGACGCACAACATTTTGGCAATAGCCGTGGCCCAGCTTCCGCCGCCGATGACCGCAAATTTTGGATGTTCTTTCATGGGTTGGTGTTTAGCCCCGATAGCAGCGGTTATCCTTTTGCGGCTGCAGCGCAGCGGAAGCCGTAAAAGATAATAGCGTATAGCGGGAAAAGCTCCTAAAAAATCAACCCAAAAATACTCAAAATAGGCAAAGGAAAAAACGAAAAGACCGATTAATCCACGACCGTTAAAAGTAACTTTAACGCAATATTATGATTTGGCGGGCAATGACGCGGACATTCGTGCGTTATCCTACATATAATCGGGAGACCGGTTATGTTAGTTAAGTTTTGTTTTGGGGTTATTTGATAAAGGCGTTCAGAGTTTGCTCTTGAACGCCTTTTGATTTTTAGACGCAATATTTGGCCCGCAACGCCTTGGCTTCGTCGTCGGAATCGTAGCCGATGAGCAGCAATCCTGCGGTACAGTCGATTTTTCTTTCGGCGATGAGTTTGCCGATGTAATCCCGGTAAAATCCGTAGCCGCCGAACCCGTGCGGAATTTGGGAAAGGTGTTTTTTGTCGTACGGCAATTTGTCCTGATGTAATAGTTTGATCAGCGCTTCGAAAAATTCGTCGATGTGCGGATCCGAATAAAATTGGAAATGAAATTTATAAGGTGTTTCCGATTCGGTAAACGAAATCCAATTGCCCACGCCTTGGCTGTAAGGTCCGCCATAATCGCTACTCCTGCCTGATTCTCCGTAATAATCGACAATCTTGAATTTGAAATCGCTGATGTTTTCATAGGCATAGGCTTGCCCTTGGATTTCGAAATGGTCTTCGTTGATTTTGAAATCGCCATCCAATGTGCCGTTGAGCGGTTTGTATTCGAAGTAATTGGTAATCTGCGCGATGAAAAAAGTGAGTACGGCCACAACCATTAGCCAATAAAACCGATTTTCAAACAGACTGTCGAGCAGCAGCCCAACCCCAAGCGAAATGGCTGCGGCCAAGTACAATTTCGAGGATTTCGACCAAGCGTTTCCACGGCGTCGGTAGCGGAAAAACAATGGCGCGCAAAACGGCCGTCTCATTTGCGGTACAGATTGTTGTGGTCGATGTATTCCCACACTTTCTCGGGCAATAAGGGCCGAACGTTTTTCTTTTGCTTGATGCTGTCGCGGATGAAAGTCGATGAAATTTCTACGACCGGTGCATCGATCAGGTGGATTTTAGGATGGTTTTGAAATTCGATATTTTCCGCTTGGGAATCGAGTCTCGGGTACACATAAATGGCGTGGTTTTCCAGAATCACCTCATAATTTTTCCACTTGTGCAGCGATTTGAGGTTGTCTTCGCCCATGATCAATGCAAACTCGTGCTGCGGGAATTTGTCCTGCAGGTGTGCGAGCGTATGCACCGTATAATTGGGCTGTGGCAAACGGAATTCGATGTCGGAAGGCTTGATCTTTGGGAAATTTTCGGTGGCCAGGTACACCAATTCGAGGCGGATGTTGTCGCCGAGTAAAGTGTCTTTTTGCTTGTGCGGATTGTGCGGCGTGACGACCATCCAGATTTGTTCCAAACCGGAAAACTCGGCCATGTGGTTGGCGATGATCAGGTGGCCCACATGGATGGGGTTGAAGGTGCCGAAATAGAGTCCGATTTTCATTTTAAGTACCTGAGTGCCTGAGTGCCTGAGTAGCTGAGCTATTGGCGAGGCTTAATTTTTTAAAAAATCTTTGACCAGTTCGTAGGCTTCCTTTTTGGCCACATCGAGGTCATAATTCTTGATGATCTTGTCGAATTGCGGTGCCGTAGCGAGTTCGACAGAAGCCTTGGCGATACGCATGTTGATCTTATCGTCGCTTTCGGTCGAACGTTTCTTGAGACGGATCTTGAGTTCGTCGATGCTCGGCGGTTTGACAAAAACAGCCAATGTTTCATCGGGGAATTTGCGTTTGATGCGCAGTCCGCCCGCGACGTCGATGTCGAAAATGACATTTTTGCCCTGCGCCCAGATGCGTTCGATTTCACTTTTGAGCGTACCGTAGAAATTGTCGCGGTATACTTCCTCCCATTCGAGGAAATCCTCGGCCTTGATGTGTTTCTTGAATTCGTCGAGCGAGATGAAATAATAATCCTTTCCGTTGATTTCCTGGCCACGCGGCTCGCGTGAGGTGGCCGAAATTGAAAATTCGAGATCCAAATCATCGAGTCCGAGTAAATGCCTGACGATGGTCGTTTTTCCCGATCCCGAAGGCGCCGAAAAGACGATGAGTTTTCCTTTGTTCATGTTGTGTTGGGATGCGTGTTTTGCCACGAATTCACGAATTTAAAAACAAATAATTCGCGAATTCGTGGCCAATTTTATAATACGTTGAGCACTTGCTCTTTTATTTTTTCGAGTTCGTCCTTCATTTGCACGACGAGTTTCTGCATCTGCGAATGGTTCGATTTGGAACCCATCGTGTTGATCTCGCGACCCATTTCCTGCGTGATGAAACCCAGTTTTCGGCCGTTGGCTTCGGTGCCGGCGAGTGTTTCGATGAAATAGTTCAAATGGTTTTCGAGCCGCACTTTTTCTTCGGTGATGTCGTACTTTTCGAGGTAGAAAATGAGTTCCTGTTCGAAACGGTTCTCGTCCAAAGTCACCTTGAGTTCCTCGATCGCCGCCTGCAAACGCGTCTTGACGGTTTCGATGCGCTCGCCGTCCATCGCGACGGTCTGGTTCATCAGCGTCATGATGTTGGCGATGCGGTGCAGGAATTCCTTCTCGAGCGCCGTCCCTTCGGCAATGCGGAATTGCTGGATGTTTTTGATCGATTCTTCAATCACGCCCTGGATGTCGTTCCAATCCTCGTCGTCGATTTCGTCGCGTTCGGTTTTGAGTGCGTCGGGCATGCGGACGGCCATTTTCATGAGTTCGGTCTCGTCGGCATGGTCGCCCAATACTTCGCGCATCTGGGCAATGTAAGCCTTGACGATCGGTACGTTGATCTTGGTCGAGGTCTGTTCGCCCGTCATTTCCACAAAAATCGAAAAATCGATCTTGCCGCGTTCGAGTTTGAGCGCGAGTTCATTGCGCAGACCCAATTCCATTTCGCGGTAAGCCGATGGCATCCGAACGTTGAGGTCAAGCCCTTTGCTGTTGAGCGATTTGATTTCGACGGTAATTTTTTTGGTGGGCAATTGCACGCTGGCTTTGCCGAATCCAGTCATTGATTGTATCATAGGTATTCCAAAAAGAGAAACAAATATAGTTAAAGTTCGGCCACGAAGGCATGAATTTTATTCGAATTCAAGTCGTTTTTGCCTGCTTTTGTGTGACCAGGTAAACGCCGATGAATATGAGCGCTGCCGAAATGATTTTGACCCAAGACAATTCATCTTTACCCAATCCGATGGCGAAAATGGTGGCGAACAAAGGTTGCAGGTAAATGAAAACCGCAACGGTCGATGGACTCAGTTCTTTCATCGAAATCAAGTTGAGCAGATAGGTCAGGAAAGTAGAAATCACCACTACAAAAGCCGCTTTGAGGTAAATGTCGGTCGGCATCAAGGCCCAATCAATCGCGTGGAATTCGTTCCATCCGAAAGGCAGCACCATCAAAAAACCAAAGGTGTAAATCCACTTGACAAAAGTAAATGCATTGTATTTTTCCATCAATTTCTTGACCAGGATCAGGTAAAATCCGTACGAAACCGCATTGACGAACACGAGCAAATTCCCGAGACCGGCGTTGGTCGCGCTGCCCACCGATTTGCCGTACAAAATCAAAAAGGCCGTCCCGACCAATCCGAGTACGATGCCAAAAACCTTGCGTTTGCGCATTTTTTCCTTGATGATGATGGCCGACAGTACCAAAACGATGATCGGCGTGGTCACCATAATCACGGCCGCCGAAATGGGCGATGTCAAACTCAGGCCCTTGAAAAAGGTCAACATGTTGAGCGCCACGCCAAACAAGGCCGCGGCAATGATCCTCGGAAAATCTGCGCGGTCTATTTTCTCTTTGGGCACCACCAACCATGACAGCCAAAACAGTAAGGCCGAACCGCCCACGCGCATCAGGATGAACCCGAAGGCACCGACGTATTCGGGCATGACGTCCTTGGCCACCGTAAAGGTGACGCCGTAAATGATCGAGACGCAGGTCGCGGCCAGTAAGGCAAGATTGCGTTTGCCCATCAGCTCAAGGCGGCAATGACGTTGGCGACATTGGTTTTGCTGTTGCCGATGTAGATCTTGCCGTCAATCAGGAAAACCGGTCGGCTCAAAAAAGTATAATGTTCGAGAAGGTATTTCTTGTAATCGGCCTCGGTCAGGTTTTGGTCCTTCAAACCCAACGATTTGTACAGCATCGCTTTGCGGCTGAACAGCGCCTCGTAGCTTCCGGCGAGTTTTTTCATTTCGTCGAGTTGCTTTTCGGTGATCGGTTCGGTCTTGATGTCCTGTAGCACAAAGCCGTCGGTCGAAGGCAACGATTGGATGATTTTGCGGCAAGTGTCGCAAGTGCCGAGATGGTAAATTTTGTTCATAAAAACAGTATTTCTGGGTGCAAAGAAAATGCATCTGACAATCAAAATGCTTATTTTTATCGAAAAATTTAAAAAATGGGTGACACTTTTGCCATCACGAGGACCAGCCGAAAAATCCTCGCCAAATTCCTCGACGATTACACGCTCGAGCAACTCAACAAAGTCCCGCACGGATTCAACAACAACCTGATTTGGAATATCGCACACATTGTCGTTGTGCAGCAAATGCTCGTCTACAATTTGTCGGGTTTGCCGATGATGGTTTCCAAGGAAATGGTCGATGCCTACAAACGCGGCACCAAACCCGAACGCGACCTGAACCAACAGGAAGTCGATGAAATCAGGACATTGCTTACCACAACAATCGATCAGACCGAAAAGGATTTTGCCGCCGGAATCTTCAAGGATTACAACGAATTCACGACGATGACGGGTTTCAACCTCAAGACCGCCGAAGACGCGATGGCATTCAACTATTACCACGAAGGCGTGCACACGGGCATTATGATGGGCATTCGGAAGTTTGTTTGAATTTTTTTAGGAGCTTTTCCCGCTTTCCGCTGCAATCTTTTTTAGAAGTAAGATTTCCCTTCCGCGTTGCTTCAGGGCAATCCTTCTAAAAAAGGATTTCCGCTACAATCGGGGCTAAAAAATCGTTAAACCCGAATATTTCTCCAACCAATAAAATACCTTTGCATCACAAACCAAGTCATCGATTAAACGATTCAACAAATAAACGATTCAACAGTAATGAAATTTAACACCAAAACCATACACGGTGGGCAACACCACGATCCGAGCACCGGAGCCGTGATGCCGCCGGTTTACCAAACCTCGACTTTTGTACAACACAGCCCGGGACAACCGATCAACCCGGATTATGAATACAGCCGCGCCGCCAACCCAACGCGAACCGCTTTGGAAAATGCACTGGCGAGCATCGAAAACGGAACCCGCGGACTGGCTTTCTCATCGGGACTCGCCGCAACCGACTGCTTGTTGCGTTCGTTCAAGGCCGGAGACGAAGTCATCGCGATGGACGATCTCTATGGCGGAACCTACCGCATGTTTACCAGAATTTACAAAGATTCGGGCATCAAGTTCCATTTCGTGGACATGAACGACCTCGACAAATTCCAGTCGTTGATCAATGAAAACACCAAACTCGTTTGGGTCGAAACACCGACCAACCCACTCATGAAGCTCGCCGATATTGCGGCAATCGCCAAAATCACCAAGGAAAAGAACATCCTGTTCGCGGTCGACAATACGTTTGCGACCCCTTATTTGCAAAAACCTTTGGATCTGGGGGCAGACATCGTGATGCACTCGGCAACCAAATATTTGGGCGGGCATTCCGATGTGATTGCAGGCGCCTTGATCATCAAAGACGCGGCGCTCGGCGAGCAGTTGCATTTCCAGCAATTCGCCACCGGTGCCACGCTCGGCCCGATGGATTCGTTCCTGGTATTGCGTGGCATCAAAACCTTGCACTTGCGCGTACAACGCCATTGCGAGAACGGGGAGAAAGTGGTGGAGTTCTTGAGCAACCACCCAAAAATCAAGACGGTTTATTATCCGGGATTGCCAAGCCATCCGTACCATGAAATTGCTAAAAAACAAATGGGCGGTTTCGGCGGAATGGTGTCGTTTACTTTTGTTTCGGGTGCCAAGGCAGATGCGATCAGCTTCCTCGAAAAACTCAAAGTATTCACATTGGCGGAGTCACTCGGTGGCGTAGAATCATTGGCCAACCATCCGGCTTTGATGACACACGCCTCGATTCCGGAAGACAAACGCAAAGAAATCGGGATCACCGACGACCTGGTTCGTTTGAGCGTAGGCATCGAAGACGCCGAAGATTTGATTGAAGACTTGAAACAAGCGTTGGCTTAATAGATCATCAGATTTTCAGAAAGTCAGATTTTCAGAATTTACTATGGGACGATTGTCTGATAATCTGAAGATCTGATAATCCAAATAAGAAAAGCCCGATCAAACGATCGGGCTTTTCTTTTATATTTTATGAATCCTATTGCAAGTAATAAATGTAACCTACGTTGAACCAAACGAGCCAGTCGTTGGCTTTGTTTTCGGTGTAGATGTCCGGGTTCGGGTTGAGTCCGTCCACCCAGTTCGAGAAGTAGTATTGCCATCTCAAATCGACCATCAAATCAGACAAAGGCGCCAATTTGTAACGGGTTCCGATACTTCCGACCACAGACCATACCGTTCCGCCGTCGTTTTGTGTGGCGTTGTAATATTTGATCGGGGTAGTCGAAGGTTGGTTCAAACGGCCATCGCCAATGGTTGAGGTCGCCTCCGGATCGTAAAAACTGAATTGTCCGCCCAAGCTCACAAATGGAGCCCAAGCGCCGATGGTGGCCGTAAAGTCACGGATACTCAAAGGGAAATATTCGAGTTGCATTCCGATGTTGGTCACCGCAGTGCTGCCGCGCATCGCACGCAATTGTTTGTTGAAGAGTTTTTGTTTGCTGTCATCGACCCATTCCCCGAAGTGCTTGAGTTTGGTCTTGTTGTAAGACAACTCGCTTCTGAGTTTGAAGTGGTCGTTGAAATATGTTTCTGGCGTATAACAGTTACATTCTGCCTTGTACGAGAAGTTGAGGTAATGGATCAATCCGATTCCGTATCCTGTGTTACCAGCATTTGTAGAAAAGTCGTGTCTTTCACCATAATCTGACTGAAAAGCGACCGGACCTACAATGGCTCCTATTTCATGCGAAAATCCAAATTGGGCTTTCGCTTCATATGTATAACCAAACAGCAATAATAAGGTTATGATAAGGTACTTGGGCATTTGCATAAGATTAATCATTTCCCGACAAATATATAAAAACATCATTCACTTCTAAAATAAAATAAAAAAATACTTGGCTATCAACGAAAAAAAGCATAAAAAGGTTTAAAAGCCTATCAGAAAAACAGAATTGGTAATCCTTTATTAACGATAAGCAAAATCAATTCAGAAAAACCAAAAATAGATAACGTATATTTTTTATAAAATGTATATTTGCCGCGTACAAACGAAAACGTTTTCTTAAACGTATAATAATCTAATAATCATGTCACAAAGCATTAACAATTTTATTGATGCAGTAGCCAAAAGAAACCCGAACGAGCCAGAATTCATGCAGGCTGTAAAGGAAGTTGCCGAAACTGTCATCCCGTTTATCGAACAAAATAAAAAATACGAAGGCAAAATGTTGCTCGAAAGAATGGTCGAGCCGGAGCGCGTGATCATGTTCCGCGTCGTTTGGCTGGATGATGCCGGAAACACGCAAGTGAACCGCGGTTACAGAATCCAGATGAACTCTGCCATCGGTCCATATAAAGGAGGGATCCGTTTCCATCCATCGGTTAACTTGAGCATCTTGAAATTCTTGGCGTTCGAGCAAACCTTCAAAAACTCTTTGACCACTTTGCCAATGGGCGGTGGAAAAGGCGGTTCTGATTTCGACCCGAAAGGAAAATCAGACAACGAAATCATGAAATTCTGCCAGGCGTTTATGACCGAATTGTCGAAACACATCGGTGCCGATACAGACGTGCCTGCGGGTGACATCGGTGTGGGCGGACGTGAAGTAGGTTACATGTTCGGACAGTACAAGCGTCTCAGAAACGAATTCACCGGTGTTTTGACCGGAAAAGGAATTTCTTTCGGCGGATCGTTGATCCGTCCTGAAGCAACCGGTTACGGCGACGTTTATTTTGCACAGGCGATGTTAGAAACCAAAGGCGACAGCTTCCAAGGCAAGACCGTTGTCATTTCTGGTTCTGGAAACGTGGCACAATACGCGGCACAAAAAGCAACCCAGTTGGGTGGTAAAGTCGTGACTTTGTCGGATTCTGCCGGTTACATCTACGATGCAGACGGAATCGATGCCGAGAAATTGGCACACGTGATGCAAATCAAAAACGTAGACTACGCACGTATCAGCGAGTACACTAAAAAATACCCGAACGCGAAATACGTGGCCGGAAAACGTCCATGGGAAGTGAAATGCGATGTGGCTTTGCCATGTGCAACCCAAAACGAACTCAACGAAGAAGAAGCCAAAATGCTCGTGAACAACGGTTGTATCTGTGTGGCGGAAGGCGCAAACATGCCATCGACTCCGGAGGCGGTGGAAGTATTCACCAAGGCCAAAATCCTTTTCGCACCAGGAAAAGCGTCTAACGCAGGTGGTGTGGCAACTTCAGGTCTCGAAATGTCACAGAACTCTTTGCGCTTGAGCTGGACTTCAGAAGAAGTAGACGAAAGACTGCACAACATCATGCTCAACATCCACGCGGCTTGCGTGAAGTACGGAGCTGACGGAAACGGTTACGTAGATTACGTCAAAGGCGCGAACATCGCCGGATTCGTAAAAGTAGCCGATGCCATGCTCGGTCAAGGCGTCGTATAATATTTGCGGTTCCCCCGCAACCCGAAACCCCTTTTTTCATCCGAGAAAAGGGGTTTTTATTTTACATTTACTTCTAAATAGTGCAGCGGATGATCCTTTCCAAGAAAATAATTGTGGTGCTTCCGGCCTACAAAGCCGAAAAAACCTTGCGGCAAACCTACAGCGAAATTCCGTTCGACATCGTCGATGAAGTCATTTTGGTCGATGACCACAGTCCGGACCAAACGCTGAAGGTGGCACGCGAAATTGGCATCCGGCACATCATCACGCACGACCACAACCTCGGTTACGGCGGCAACCAGAAAACCTGCTACAACAAAGCGCTCGAACTCGGTGCGGACATCATTATCATGTTGCACCCCGATTACCAATACACCCCAAAATTGATCCATTCGATGAGTTATTTGATCGCCAATGAAGTCTATCCGGTGGTCATCGGTTCGCGCATTTTGGGCAAAGGCGCCATCACGGGCGGCATGCCGCTGTATAAATATGTCGCCAACCGTTTCCTGACCCTGTTCCAGAACATCCTGATGGACCAGAAATTGTCCGAATACCACACGGGTTACCGCGCCTACGACCGCAAAGTGCTCGAAAAGATTGCGTACAATGACAATTCGGATGATTTTGTGTTCGACAACCAATTTCTCGCCCAGGTTTTCTACCACGGATTCGAGATTGCCGAAATCACCTGCCCGACCAAATATTTCGAGGAAGCCTCGTCGATCAATTTCAGCCGCAGCGTCCGATATGGATTCGGCGTTCTGAAGACTTCCGTACAGTATTTCCTGAGCCGCCACAAAATTTACCGTTCTGCGCTTTTCAAATAACCGGTTTTGGCATAAAATAAAAATTTATGCATATGAAAACCCGTTTAATTTCGTTTCCTAATATATTTGTACTTCAATTGCTGTATGATGAAAAAATATGCGCTGATTTTACTGTCCCTTTTGGCCATGACAAGTGGCTTTTCCCAAAGCAGATTGTGGAAGGGCTATTTTTCTTACCGCTCGGTCAAGGACCTTTCGCAATCGACGACCAAGGTGGTGGCAGCAACAGAAAATGCCTTGTTTTCGAAGGAAGTTTTTACCGGACAGATCAAAACCACCAATACCATCGACGGACTTTCGGGGCAAACCATCTCGGCCGTCTACCACAGCCCGACCTTCAAGAAAACATTGGTGGGTTATGAAAACGGGCTCATGATCGTGATCAACGACCTCGACGGCAGCATGCTCAACGTGGTCGACATCATCAACAAGCAATTGCCGCCCAACATCAAGAAAGTCAACCATTTCATGGAACACGACGGGATTGTGTATGTTTCTTGCGATTTTGGAATCGTACAGTACAACCTGCGGACATTGGTCTTCGGCGATACTTATTTCATCGGCAACGTCGGCGCGCAGATCGTCATCAAGCAGACGACGGTGTTCAACAATAAGATTTACGCGGCGACCGCGGGATACGGAATCCGTGTGGCCGACATCAACAACCCGAACCTCAATGACTACAACCAATGGACGACGCTTGACGGCAACGGTTGGAATGGCGTGGAGGCTTTCGGTACCGAGCTCATGGCAGTCACCAATACGGGCGGTTTGCAAAGGTTCCAGGGCGCCAATTTTGCGCCTTTCCTTGCTTTGCCCGAAACCGCGGTCGACATCAGGAGCAGCGCGAATCATTTGATTGTTACCACGGCCAACCACATCTATGTATACGACAGCGGACTGGTCCAAGTCAGACACTTGACGAGCAGCGAACTCGCAATTCCGGGATTGACTTTCAGTTGCGCGACTTTGGTCAGCAATTCGATTTACATCGGAACTGTCAAAAACGGACTTTTCAGTACCGGATTGATGCCTTCTGCCTTCGAAGACCTGACGCCCAGCGGCCCGGTACGCAACAATATTTTTTCTATAGAAGCCACGCCAAACGCGCTCTGGGCGGTCTACGGCGGTTACGACGAAAACTACAACCCGTATACTTATGAAGGCGGGATGCCGCTCGAGCTACCGGTCAGCAAGTTCAGCAACAGCATTTGGCTTGATATTCCGTACGCTAGTTTGTTTGGCGCCAAGGCGCTGGTACGCGTGACGGCCAACCCCAACAATGAAAACCAGGTCTTTGTGAGTTCGTTCCATTCGGGATTGCTCAAGATCGAGAACAATACCCCAATGGTATTGTATACCGAAGCCAACAGTACGCTCGATGAAATCGGGCCGGCAACCTTGCGTATCGACGGCACGGCATTCGATAAAAATGGGAACCTTTGGGTCACCAACAGTATGGTCGACAAGGGGCTCAAGGTATTGCGCGCCGACGGCCAATGGGGCAACGGCTTCAGCATGTCGGGACTGTATGCCAATGTGGGGGAATTCAACCTGGGCCGATTGACCGTAGATAAAAACGGCACCAAATGGATGGTCACGCGCGATGAAGGCGTTATCGGTTACAACGAAGCCTACAATCCGCCCGCTAGAACAATCAAGGACGGTTCCGAAAGCGGGAACCTGCCGCATATCGAAGCCAAGGTGGCGGCCATCGACAACCGCAACCAATTGTGGATCGGCACGCGCAGCGGATTGCGCGTATTGTCCAGCGTCGATAATTTTATGTCGGGAGGGCAACTCAACACCGACGCCATCATCATCATCGAGGACAACCTTGCGCAGGAATTGCTGTACGAGCAAAGCATCCGTGATATCGTGGTGGATGGATCGAACAACAAATGGATCGGGACCGTCGATTCGGGCGTGTTCCTGGTTTCGCCGAACGGCCAGCGGACCATCTATCATTTCACCAAGGACAATTCGCCCTTGCCCAGCAACATCATCAACGACATCGCGATCAATGGCAAAACGGGCGAGGTGTTTTTCGCCACCGAAAAAGGGATGGTCTCATTCAAGGGAACCGCGACCGATGCCGCCGACAACCTGAGCAATGTATACGTTTACCCGAATCCGGTGCGTCCGGAATTCAACGGCACGGTGAAGGTGAGTGGACTCATCGACAAAGCCAATGTCAAAATTGCCGACATCGAAGGCAACCTTGTTTTTGAAACGATTTCCGAAGGCGGAACCATCGAATGGGACACGACCGCATTCGGCAAATACAAAGTCGCTTCGGGCGTCTATATGATTTTCATTTCGGCCGAAGACGGCGG
Source organism: Flavobacterium sp. (assembly GCF_047602195.1). GTDB lineage: Bacteria > Bacteroidota > Bacteroidia > Flavobacteriales > Flavobacteriaceae > Flavobacterium. Next base: position 78,013 of record NZ_JASGHW010000004.1, on the reverse strand, counting down.
GGAAACCAAGGTCAAGAAAGTAATGATCGTGAGATAGTCTAAGTCGTAAAGTTTAAGGTCTTAAAGGCTTTGACGTATGTTAGTAAAAACCAAAGCCATTGTCATTTCGGCACTCAAATTCCAGGACAAGAACCTGATTGTCAAATGTTTTACGCAATCCGACGGACTCAAATCTTATTTTGTGCGCGGGGCTTTTTCGGCTTCCAAATCGACGCAGAAAATCGCTTACTTCCAGCTGCTGACTATTCTTGAAATCGAGGCTGTCCATAAAAACAAAGGCACACTCGAAAACTTCAAGGAAATTAGGATTGCTACGCCTTTTCATTCGATTCATTCGGATGTAATCAAGAGCACAATTGTAATGTTCATTTCCGAAATCCTGCACCATTCCATCCACGAAGAAGAAAGAAACGAACAATTGTTCCTGTTTCTCGAAAACCGCGATGCATTGGCTCGACAACCACGAGGAAACGGCTAATTTTCATTTGGTTTTGCTTTTGGAAGCCACCAAATACCTCGGTTTTTATCCCGATGTATCCGAAATCGATTCGCCTTTTTTTGAAATGACCGAAGGCGTTTTCTCCGATTTTCATGCCATTAGTTCGCTTTCGGAAAACGAAACAATCTTACTCAAGAAGTTGCTCGCGCTCAAATTCGACCACAGCCAAAAGACGTTCCATGTCGGCGAAAGACAGCAACTGCTCAAAATCCTGATCGATTACTACAGTTTCCATCTCGACGGATTCAAGAAACCCAAGTCGCTCGAGGTGTTGAAGGAAGTTTTTTCTTGATCAGCGCAGCCATTCCAAAGCTTTTTTGACGGAGGCATCATCGGCGGGATGGTCGAACGATTCGTTGCCGTTTACTAAAACATCGGGCGTGAATTGCTCGGGTTGCGGTTTTCTTTTTTGGTCGCCCAGGGCAGAAGTCGTGAGCAGAAAATAACTTTGCTTTTCATTGAACAAAAAGCCTTCGGTAGAATTGGCAAGCCCAGCCGTAGGTTGCCCGAATGACTTGGTGTTTTTGCGCGATTTGAAGTTGTACGCGACGCCTTCGCCCGAACTCGCCGTTCCGGGGCCGACTAGGATCGCCACTTTTTGACGCTGAAAATTTTCGGGCAATCGCTTCAGATTGGCATGAACCGTATCGTTGTAAAATATCCCTTTTCGGATTTCACAGATTTCGGTGGCTTTGTTGCTTCGGTCGAGGTAACACGAAAGAAATCCGTCGTTGAAAAATCCCGCCAATGGTGCCATCATCGGTGTGATGTTGCCCCCGCTGTTGAGCCGCAGATCGATGATCCAGGATTTGGGTTTTTTTGAGGCCAGGCTGCCCAACGAATCGATCAGCCAATTCGCGCAATAATCGATCTGTTTTTGGTTGTAGACATTCATGCCCGGAATCCGTACGTAGGCTACATTGCCAATCATCGCGGTGGCCACTTTCGGGCCTTTGCTCCAAGCGGCATATAATTCGGGCGTATAGCGTTTGATGGCCGAGCTGTCGGTCAATTTGATCTTGTCCTCGTATTGTTGGAACCAACCATGGTGGTCGCCGAGTTGCCGGTAGACATTGGCGATCGGGCTGAAAAGTTGCGCCTTGTTTTTGGCATTTTGTGCCTCTTGGTAGGCTTGCTGCGTGGCTTTTTCCCAATTGATGCTGCGGGCATAAAGCGAATGGTTTTTCATGATGCCCAAAGCCTCGTCGAGATGCATTTGGAGTGAATCGGCAATCTGCGCGTTTGCAAATGGGGCAAGGGTCAAGCACAGCAACAACAGGATTTTTTTCATGTCAATTCTGATTTATCAAACGCATTGGTCAACAAAGGTAGGAAATTGTTACTCTTGGCGGATTGGGGCTGTTCTTCCGATGGCAATAAAAACAACGGAAACCGCCACAAACAACAACGTCATGCCTGCACAATTGAGCAGTACCGATGGATAACCCAATTGCGTCACGTCGGTAAATGGATACGGATAAAACCCGGAGAAATGGCCACGCACCAAGATGAATCCCAAATAAACCAACGGATACCGCAGCCAAGGCAAAAAGGCGGTCCATTGGAATCGACTGCGAACAAAAATCCACCAATACAACACATACAAAACCGGGATGGCCGAGTGCAACAATTCATCCACGAGACGCTGCCACCCGGTAGGCTCCCAGAGGAAACGCAAAATCGTGTTGTAGACCAGTGAAACGACGGTGATGTAAACCGCAATTGCAGTTTGGTTATGGGCGCTTGAAAAATACCGACCCCAACTCGAACCGGGAAACCAGCCAAGGCTTGTGCAACTAATGGCCACCAATGCGTTGGTCAAGATTGTAAAATAGCTCAAAAAACGAAGGGCCAATTCGATGACCGGTGCAGTTCCGGCTTGCAGCATCAGGTAAAATTGAACGGCAACAGCAAACCATCCGACAACCGCCAGCAACCGCAAAAATCCAGGTTTTGACTTCGATTGATCCATCAGGCGAAGATTAACTGTTGACCATCAAAAAGTTAAAGCTAAAGATAAAAAACACAACGTGCAAAAAAATACCAAAAGACGTGCTGGTGTGGCGCAAAAGAATTGATGCCGCCATCACCGAAAAGTATGGTGTTTTGTCGCACAAAAACGAAAATTCATTATCTTCGCCGATTGATTTTACAAAACGGCCAAATGAACACTAAGTTTACTGAATACAAAGGGCTTGACCTGCCTACGGTAGCTTCCGAAGTCCTTGAATTTTGGAAAAAAGAAAATATATTCGAGAAAAGCGTTGAAACCCGCGAAGGCGCTACGCCTTATGTGTTTTTCGAAGGCCCGCCGTCGGCCAACGGATTGCCCGGCATCCACCACGTGATGGCGCGCGCGATCAAGGATATTTTCTGCCGTTACAAAACCCAGAAAGGATTCCAGGTGAAACGAAAAGCGGGCTGGGACACGCACGGTTTGCCCGTAGAATTGGGAACCGAAAAAGAACTCGGCATCACCAAGGAAGACATCGGCAAGACCATTTCGATTGAAGAATACAACGAAGCCTGTAAAAAAACGGTTATGCGCTACACCGATGTGTGGAACGACCTGACCGAAAAAATGGGCTACTGGGTCGACATGGACGATCCGTACGTGACCTACAAATCCAAATACATGGAAACGGTCTGGTGGCTTTTGAAACAGATTTACGACAAAGGGCTGATGTACAAAGGCTACACGATCCAACCGTATTCGCCAAAAGCCGGAACCGGATTGAGTTCGCACGAAGTCAACCAACCGGGCAGTTACCGCGATGTGACCGATACGACGATTGTGGCGCAGTTCCAGGTATTGGAAGACAACTTGATTCCGCTCGCTAAAATCTTTAACGTCGGCAATTTATCTGAAAGCACCTATTTCCTGGCCTGGACGACCACGCCTTGGACGTTGCCCTCGAATACCGCACTCACCGTCGGGCCGAAAATCGATTACGTTTTGGTGTCGACGTTCAACCAATACACGTTCGAACCGATGAATGTCATTTTGGCCAAACCGTTGCTAGGCAAACAGTTCGGTGGAAAGTATGCGGAAGTTTCGGAGGTTTCCGAACTCGAAAACTATAAACCAGAAGACAAGAAAATACCGTTTTTCATCGTGGCCGAAGCCAAGGGACAAGATTTGGTCGGAATCAAATACCACCAATTGTTGCCTTATGCATTGCCGTACCAAAACCCGGAAAACGCATTCCGTGTCATTTCAGGCGATTTCGTGACAACCGAAGACGGAACCGGAATCGTACACACTGCGCCGACTTTCGGGGCGGACGATGCCAAGGTGGCCAAAGAAGCCACGCCAGAAGTGCCGCCAATGTTAGTGCTCGACGAAAATGGCGTTCCTGTTCCGCTTGTGGATCTGCAAGGAAAATTCACACCGCACATGGGCGATTTGGCTGGTAAATACGTCAAGAACGAGTATTACGATGCCGGCACCGCACCCGAAAAATCGGTCGATGTGGAAATTGCCATCCGACTCAAGGAAGAAAACAAAGCCTTCAAAGTAGAGAAATACGTCCACAGTTATCCGCATTCGTGGCGCACCGACGAGCCATTGTTGTACTATCCGCTCGATTCGTGGTTCATCAAGATTTCGGACGTCAAGGACCGAATGTTCGACCTCAATGAAGAAATCAACTGGAAACCCAAAGCCACGGGCGAAGGCCGTTTCGGGAACTGGCTCAAAAACGCCAACGACTGGAACCTGTCGCGCTCGCGTTATTGGGGCATTCCTTTGCCGATCTGGCGTACCGACGACAAAACCGAGGAAATCATCATCGGTTCGGTCGAGCAATTGTACAATGAAATCGAGAAATCGATCGCGGCCGGTTTCCAGAAAGAAAATCCTTTTAAAGGATTCGAGGCCGGAAATATGAGCGAAGCAAACTATGATTTGGTGGATCTGCACAAAAACGTAGTCGATGCGATCACGCTGGTTTCCGCTTCGGGCAAACCGATGAAACGCGAAACCGACCTGATCGACGTATGGTTTGATTCGGGCGCGATGCCGTATGCCCAATGGCATTATCCGTTCGAAAACCAAGATAAAATCGACGCGAACAAAGATTTTCCGGCCGATTTCATCGCAGAAGGCGTCGACCAGACGCGCGGTTGGTTTTATACGTTGCACGCCATCGGGACATTGGTCTTCGACAAGATCGCCTATAAAAATGTAGTCTCGAATGGTTTGGTGCTCGACAAAAACGGACAAAAAATGTCGAAACGCCTAGGCAATGCCGTCGATCCGTTCACGACCTTGGCCGAGTACGGACCCGATGCGACGCGCTGGTACATGATCGCCAATGCCAACCCTTGGGACAATTTGAAATTCGACATCGAAGGGGTGGCCGAAGTGCGTCGCAAATTCTTCGGTACTTTATATAATACGTACTCGTTCTTTGCGTTATACGCGAACATCGACGGATTCCAATATACCGAGGCCGAAATTCCGGTCAATGAGAGACCCGAAATCGACCAGTGGATCATTTCGGAATTGAACACTTTGGTTGCAGCGGTAGACAGTTATTATGCCGATTACGAACCGACCAAAGCCGCGCGCGCGATTTCCGATTTCGTACAGGAAAACCTCTCGAACTGGTACGTGCGTTTGTGCAGAAGACGTTTCTGGAAAGGCGATTACGCGCAGGACAAAATCGCAGCCTACCAAACGCTCTACACTTGCCTTTTGACGGTTGCCAAACTGGGTGCGCCGATTGCGCCGTTCTTTATGGACAGCCTGTACAGAGACCTTGTAAAGGCCACAAACACCGAGAAATTCAGCAGTGTACACCTGGCCGAATTCCCGCAATCTGTTGACAATTATGTTAATAAAACGTTAGAGAGCAAAATGGAGAAAGCGCAGACGATTTCATCGCTTGTTTTGTCACTGCGCAAGAAGGAAATGATCAAGGTACGTCAACCTTTGCAAAAGGTAATGATTCCGGTGCTTGACGCCAAACAAAAGGCTGAAATCGAGGCGGTTTCCGACCTTATAAAAGCCGAAGTAAATGTCAAGGAAGTCGAACTTTTGGATGATGCTTCGGGTATTTTGGTCAAGCAAATCAAGCCGAATTTCAAGACTTTGGGGCCGCGTTTTGGCAAAGATATGGGATTGATTTCCAAGCAAATACTGGAGTTTACGCCGCAGCAAATCGGAGAATTGGAGCGCTTGGGCGTCATTAATATTGATTTATCAGGAAAAAGTATAACTTTAGCACTTTCGGATGTGGAAATAAGCTCGCAGGATATCGAAGGTTGGCTCGTGGCCAATTCGGGAAATATCACGGTGGCCTTGGACATCACGCTGACCGAAGAACTCAAGAATGAAGGCATCGCACGCGAGCTCGTCAACCGGATCCAAAACATCCGAAAAGATTCGGGTTTTGAAGTGACCGACAAGATCAATGTGCAGATCGAGGCGGCAGATGGCCCGCTCAAGGAGGCCATTACAGCCAATGCAGATTACATCCAATCGGAAACGTTAACGGAATCGATCGCATTTGCCGAAAACCTGCCTTCGGGAACCGAAATAGAATTCGACGATCTTAAAACAAAAATATTAATTTCAAAATAAACAAACATGGTAGATGAAGTTGCACGATACTCAGACGCCGACCTGGCGGAGTTCAAAGAAATTATCCTCAAAAAGATTGAGAAAGCAAAAGCCGATTTGGATTTGATCAAGAGCGCTTATATGAATGACCTTAACAACGGAACCGACGATACTTCGCCCACCTTCAAAGCGTTCGAGGAAGGCAGCGAAACCATGTCGAAGGAAGCGAACTCACAGCTCGCGATCCGTCAGGAAAAATTCATCCGTGACTTGAAAAACGCGCTGTTCAGGGTAGAAAACAAAACCTACGGCATCTGCAAAGTCACCGGAAAACTGATCGGGAAAGAAAGGCTCAAAATCGTTCCACACGCAACGATGAGCATCGAGGCCAAAAACCTCCAACGATAAGTGAAATAACAATACTTTAAAACCCAACTTTTGTAAGTCTTTGAGATTTATAGAAGTTGGGTTTCTTTTTTGGAATATTTGGGAGTTTCTTTTTAGGAAATTCCTATTTTTGCGCCACAAATTATTACAGAATGTCATTACGTAAAGCCTATTTGCTCATTTTCATCATTTTGCTCGTCGACCAGTTGGTTAAGATTTACATCAAAACCAATTTCGAGCTCGAGCACGAAATCCGCGTGACACGTTGGTTCAGGATCTTGTTCATCGAAAATGAAGGCATGGCTTGGGGCACCAAAATCCCGGGCACTTATGGCAAATTGTTCCTGACCGTTTTCCGGTTGCTCGCCGTGACGGCCATCGGTTACTGGCTTTGGGATTCGGTACAGAAAAATTACTCGAAATATTTGATCGTTTCCATTTCGCTCATTTTGGCGGGCGCTTTCGGAAACATCATCGATTCAGTGTTCTATGGTGTGATTTTCGACCACAGCAACCACCAACTCGCGACTTTGTTCTCCGACCGACCTTACGGCACCTGGTTCCACGGAAAAGTAGTCGACATGCTCTATTTCCCTTTTATCGAAAACGCGACGCTGCCACAATGGATTCCATTCTGGGGCGGCAAGACCTTCACCTTCTTCAACGCGATTTTCAACATTGCCGACATGGCAATCTCGACCGGTGTCGGGATTTTGATCGTGTTCAACAAGAAAGCCTTCGCGAAACCGTATGACCGCGAAGACACCGTTTTTAAAAATACTTTGGATTAATTTTTTAGGAGCTGTTCCCGCTATTCGCTTTATCTTTTACAACCTCCGCTACGCTGCGGCCGCAAAAGGATACCGCTTCTATCGGGGCTAAAACATATAGATTTCCTTCGGCGTCACGCAATAATCAAGCTTGACATCGCTCTCAAAAACGTCCTGCACCGCATCGACCGCCTCAAAAAACGACAACCCAATTTTGACGGTTTCCGGTTTGCAATTCGCCAAAAATTTATCGTAAAAACCTTTGCCGTATCCCACGCGATTTCCCCAAACATCAAACGCCAATAACGGTACAAAAACCACATCGATGGTTTTTGCCGGAACTTCCAATCCATTGACCGGTTCGGGAATGCCGTAATTGTTTTTCTTGAGTTTGGTGTTTTCGGTCAGCAGGAAATGCGTCATGTCGCGTGTCTCGAAATCACTTTTCGAAACCACGATTTCCTTGTCTTTACCCGAAAGTAAGTGTAAAATAAATTCGGTGTTGACTTCCTTGTGGTGTTCGATCGGCAGAAAAATATGGAAATAGGTTCGGTCCCAAATCGGCAGCGACAACAGTTGGTTGGCAATGGCGAGGCTTTGCTTCTCGATTTGCTCCTCGGAAAGTTCCGCGCGTTTGGCTTTGTATTGTTGGCGTAAATCTTTTTTGTCCATGGCTTGTTGTTAAACTTCGACTTTTGGCCAGGCCAATACTTCCACACCATCCGAATAATGGATCAGGTCGGGTTGCTTTTTGGCAAATTCGAGCCCGGGCAAGCGGTAATCCAAATGCAATTTCTGAATGTCGACCGTTTTGATTTCCCATTCCTTGTGGTGGATATCGTACCGGAACAATTTGCCCTTAATGTCCACATAAGCCGCGTAGCGTTCGGTCAGGAATTTTTCGATTTCGGTTTTGTCATTGCATTTTTCCTTGATCGCAAATTCGATGTCGAGAAAAAAATGGCGAAACGCATTCGACGATACATATTTGCCCTGGCTGCGCTCGATTTTGGCTTTCTCGTACGGCATGCCCGAAAGCTGGCGCGAAATAAAAGCAGAAAGACTTTTCCCGGCTTCGAGGTTAAAGAAATAAACCCCCGGTTTACCGTCCTTGATCACATAAGTGCGGATGTTGACCTCGTGAAAATCAGAAACAGGCTGGAAAGCAGGCAGGAATTTTGGACGGATCTGCTGCATCGAAAACGGCACGAGCGACACATAGGCTTTGCCGTCGAACAGGTCCAAGTCGAGGTTTTTGGGGAGCATCGGTTGCAACAATTCGGGATCGACCGACCAATGGAAAAACAGCACATGGTTCCACTGCTGGTAAAAAGCCCAGCTTCGGTGGGGCAATTCGTAAGGCCGATGCGCATTTTGCTTTAAAATATCGTCGATTTTACCCATCAAAAACTTTGTCGCTTGGTGACTTTGCCTCTTTGCAACTCCACTAACCCAAAAGTAACCAAAATCTTTCGGTCTTAACACAGTTATAACTAAATTTCAAAAGGCAATTTATTTAAATTTGTTTCATGCAAAATCCGACCTTAGAACTCCAACTGCAAACGCTTCCCGACAGCCCGGGTGTGTACCAGTATTACGACAAGGACGACAAATTGCTGTATGTGGGCAAGGCCAAGAACCTCAAAAAACGCGTGTTGTCCTATTTCAACAAAGTGCACGAGGTAGGCCGGACGCGTGTGATGGTCAAGAAAATCGTAACGATCAAACACATCGTCGTCAAAAGCGAATCGGATGCGCTGCTGCTCGAGAACAACATGATCAAGCAGCACCAGCCGCGCTACAATGTGCTGCTGCGCGACGACAAGACCTATCCGTGGATTTGCATCAAGAACGAACCTTTTTCGCGCATATTTTCAACGCGAAGAATGATCAAGGACGGCTCGGAATATTTCGGACCCTATACCAATTTCAAGACGATCCATACGATTCTGGACCTGATCAAGGAATTGTATCCGCTGCGCACCTGCAATTACGATTTGACCGAGACCAACATCCGGAACGGCAAGTTCAAGGTGTGTCTCGAATACCACATCGGCAACTGCAAAGGACCCTGCGAAGGCCATGAATCTCTGGAGAATTACCAAAATCACGTCGACCAGATCCGCGAAATTTTAAAAGGAAATTTCAAGGACAGTTTGCGTGAATTCAAAAAACAGATGCAGCATTTTGCGGCCGAAATGGAGTTTGAAAAGGCCCAAATCGTCAAGACCAAAATCGAGGTTTTGGAAAATTACCAGTCGCGTTCGATGGTGGCCAATCCCAAAATCACCAATGTCGATGTCTTTTCGATTGTATCCGATGAAGCCGCGGCTTATGTCAATTTCCTGCAGATTTCGCACGGTTCGGTGATCCGTTCGCATACGCTCGAACTCAAAAAGAAACTCGAGGAAACCGACGAGGAATTGCTCCAGCTCGGTGCGGTGGAAATCATCGAACGATTCAAACTTAAACCCAAGGAAGTCATTTTGCCTTTTGAGATCGATCTCGGCGAAAACATCAGGGTAACGGTGCCGCAACTCGGCGACAAGAAACAAATTTTGGAATTGTCGGTGCGCAACGCCAAGTATTTCCGCATGGACCAAATGAAGCAGATGCAGATCGTCGACCCAGACCGGCACACGACGCGCATCATGGCGCAGATGAAAAAAGACTTGCGATTGCCACAGGAACCGCGCCACATTGAGTGTTTCGACAACTCGAACATCCAGGGCACCAATCCGGTCGCGGCCTGCGTCGTGTTCAAGGACGGCAAGCCGAGCAAGAAAGATTACCGCCATTTCAACATCAAGACCGTCGAAGGCCCGAATGATTTCGCCTCGATGGAAGAAATCGTTTTCCGACGTTACAAACGATTGCTCGACGAGAACGAACCGTTGCCGCAACTCGTCATCATCGACGGCGGTAAAGGCCAATTGTCGGCGGCGCTCAAAAGCTTCGACGCGCTCGGCATCCGGGGCAAGATTGCGATTGTCGGGATTGCCAAGCGATTGGAAGAATTGTTCTATCCGAACGATCCGGTGCCGTTGTACCTCGACAAGAAATCGGAAACCTTGAAAGTGATCCAGCATTTGCGCAACGAGGCGCACCGTTTTGGGATTACGTTCCACCGCGACAAGCGCAGTAAATCGGCGCTCAATTCTTCGATCGAATCGATTCCCGGAATCGGCGAAAAAACGATGCAAACCCTGATCAAGCATTTCAAATCGGTGAAACGTTTGAAAATGGCGACACAAAGCGAGATTTCTGAAGTCGTCGGGCTTTCAAAAGCCAAAAAAATTACCGACTTTTACCACCAGACAAAACCACAGCAATAGATGATACGCAGCCAGAAACAAACAGCTAGCGGTTTTTTTAAAAACCCGTTGACGGCTTTATGGCTGTTGGTGATTGGCCTGCTTCTTTTTCCGCAGTACGACTATGCGCAGGATTCAATCCTGCAGCCCAGGAAACCCAAAGTGGGCCTGGTGCTCAGCGGTGGCGGCGCCAAAGGTTTCGCACACATCGGCGTTTTGAAGGTGCTCGAGGAAGCCGGCGTCGAAATCAGTTACATCGGCGGGACGAGCATGGGCGCAATCGTGGGCGGATTGTATGCCTCGGGCTACAATGCCAAGCAGATCGACTCGATTTTCAACGATACCGATTTTGACGAATTGCTCAGCGATTTCATCCCGAGGTCTTCGAAGAATTTTTATGAAAAGCGCAACGACGAGATGTATGCGATCACTTTGCCGTTCAACAAATTGCGTATCGGCATCCCGACCGCTTTGTCGCGCGGGATGTACAACTACAATTTGCTCAACAAACTCACGTGCAAGGTACGCCATGTGCGCGATTTCAACCAACTGCCGATTCCGTTTTTGTGTGTGGCGACCGACATCGAAACCGGTGAGGAAGTGCTGCTCAACAAAGGATATTTGCCCCAGGCGTTGCTTGCCAGCGGCGCGTTCCCGACTTTGTTTTCCCCAGTCGAAATCGACGGCAAATGGCTCATCGATGGCGGGGTGACCAATAATTTTCCGGTCGAGGAAATCAAAAAACTCGGGGCCGATTTTATCATCGGTGTCGATGTGCAGGATGACATGAAGGACCGGAAATCGCTGCAGGACGCCACCAAGATTTTAGGGCAGATCTCGAATTTGCAGATGATCGAGAAAATGAAGGAAAAGGTCAAGATGACCGACATTTACCTCAAACCCGACATCAGCAATTACAGCGTGATTTCGTTCGATATGGGCCCTGAAATCGTCAAGAAAGGCGAGGAGGCGGCCTATGCGGTTTTTGAAAAAATCAAGGCGGTCTCGAGCAAACCCAGACCGTTTTACCACGGCATCCAAAAGGCGACCGATACACTCTCGATCAAGGATATTGTGATCAATCCGCTCGACAATTACACGCGTTCGTATGTGATCGGGAAACTGCGTTTCAAGCAGGAAAGCAAGATCAGCTACAACGATTTGAAGATTGGGATCGACAACATTACGGCAACGCAGAACTTTAGCACCATCGGGTATTCGATTGATAAAAATGCCGAAGGGACGGATGATCTGCACCTGGAATTGACCGAAAATCCAAACACCACTTTCCTCAAGTTTGCACTGCATTACGACGGACTGTACAAAAGCGGAATTTTGGTTAACGTCACCCAAAAGAAAACATTGTTCAAGAACGACATTCTTTCGGCGGATGTCATCCTGGGCGACAATTTCCGATACAACTTCGACTATTACATCGACAACGGTTTCTATTGGAGCTTTGGGATTAAATCGAAATACAACCGTTTCAACCGAAACGTCGAGACCGATTTCAACGAAGGGCGCGTACTCACGGCGCTAGGACTCAAGACAATCAACATCGATTTCTCCGATTTTTCGAATGCGGCTTATGTGCAGACGGTATTCGTGCAGAAATTCGTTTTGGGCGGCGGATTTGAATTGCGCCACCTCAAGGTCAAATCGAAAACACTGCAGGCTGCGACGCCTGTTTTTGAAAACAGCGATTACGCGAGTCTTTTTGGTTACCTCAAATACGATTCGTTCGACAACAAATATTTCCCGAAGAAAGGCTGGTATTTCAACGGCGACTTCCAAACGTACCTGTATTCTTCGGATTACACCAACACGTTCGAGCGGTTTTCGATTGCCAAGGGCGATGCGGGTTTTGCGCGCAAACTGTTCCGCAAGGCGACCGCTAAAATACAAGCCGAGGCCGGATTTGCCATCGGTGGGACGAGCAGCCAGTTCTTTGATTTCGTTTTGGGCGGTTACGGCTACAACATGACGCACAATTTCAGGCATTTCCTCGGGTATGATTTTCTGAGCATGTCGGGCGACAGTTACATCAAGTCGGCCTTGACGCTCGATTACGAGATTTTCAAGAAACACCATTTGAACTTTACGGCCAACATTGCCAATATTGAGGACAACCTGTTTGAAACCGCGCACTGGATTTCAAAAATCCAGAAGACGGGCTATGCTTTTGGCTATGGACTCGAAACGATTTTGGGGCCGGTCGAAGTCAAATATTCCTGGTCGCCCGAAGTCACCAAAGGCTATGTGATGATCAATGTCGGGTTTTGGTTTTAATGCCGCTTGACGAAAAAAGAATGAAGCGTTTCTAAAAAAACAATATATTTGGGACGCTAAAACCAATTTAAAATAGGAATTATGTCTATTTGGAGAAGAAAACCCCTGGATTTGTTGCTCGCAGAAGCTTCAGAATCCGAAAAAGGATTAAAGAAAACCCTTTCGGCAACTGGTCTCGTCGCACTTGGCGTGGGCGCTATTATCGGCGCAGGGCTGTTTTCCATTACAGGGCTTGCGGCTGCCACTAATGCGGGACCGGCCATCACTATTTCGTTTCTTGTAGCCGCCGTAGGCTGTATTTTTGCCGGATTATGCTATGCAGAATTTTCGTCTATGATTCCAGTTGCCGGAAGCGCCTATACCTATTCGTTTGCAACGATGGGTGAGTTTGTGGCTTGGATCATCGGATGGGATTTGGTTTTGGAATATGCTGTTGGTGCGGCTACGGTTTCGATCAGTTGGTCGCGCTACCTTGGGAAATTTCTTGGCAATTACGGCATCCATATCCCGGATGAATTCATGTTGTCTCCATTTGAAGGCGGAATTATTAATATTCCTGCAGTTTTTATTGTCATGCTGATGTCGCTCATTTTGATGCGCGGCACCAAGGAGTCGGCTTTTGTCAATGGTCTTATTGTATTGCTCAAAGTATCGGTAGTTTTGATTTTTATAGCCGTGGGATGGCAATACATCCGACCTGAAAATTATTCGCCATATATTCCTGAGAACACCGGAAACTTTGGTGAATTTGGATTCTCGGGCATCATCAGGGCAGCGGCCATTGTGTTCTTTGCTTATATCGGTTTCGATGCGGTTTCGACTGCGGCGCAGGAAGCCAAAAACCCCAAACGTGACATGCCGATTGGTATTTTGTTGTCACTTGGAATTTGTACTTTGTTGTATATTTTGTTTGCTCATGTGATGACCGGAGTTGTAAATTATCAGGCATTTGCCGGTAAAGATGGTATTGCTCCGGTGGCTGTAGCTGTTGAATCGATGGGTCATCCGAATGCTGCTGGTTTAATCGTCCCGGAATATCCTTGGCTCAATAACGCTATTTTACTCGCGATTTTGGGAGGATATGCTTCGGTTATTTTGGTCATGTTGATGGGACAAAGCCGTGTATTTTTCTCGATGAGTAAAGATGGATTGATGCCGAAAGTATTCTCGGAAGTTCATCCAAAATTCCGCACGCCGGCTAAGAATAATATGTTGTTTATGGTTTTGGTCAGCTTGTTTGCTGCGTTTATCCCGGCACGTGTCGTGGGTGAAATGACCAGTATAGGGACCTTGTTTGCGTTCATTTTGGTGTGTATCGGCGTAATGATTATGCGCTCCAAAATGCCTGATGCGCCACGTGCTTTCCGCACGCCATTGGTGCCGTTGGTGCCAATTTTAGGCATTGGCGTTTGCTTATTTATGATGGTATTCCTGCCACTCGACACTTGGATCCGTTTGATTGTCTGGATGATGATTGGGTTCGATTTATATCTGTTCTATGGCATGAAACACAGTGTGCAAAATAGCGGGACTTTTAGTTTGTCGAATTATAAAACCGTGGCAACATATGGTTTCGGGATGGTGGTTGCGCTGATTGTTGTAGCTGTAATCCATCACATGGATGAAACCATTGACGACCACTTCCTGTATTATTTCTCGTTGGCGTTCGCCGCAATCCACGCCATGATTTATGCTTACAGTTATAAAAAAATCAGATAATTAGAAAACAACAAAATTTTAAAATCCCAAATTCCAAAATAGGCGATGGAATTTGGGATTTTTTTATTGTGATTTCACATCAGAGGTTTTAATTTTTTCCGATATTTGTAAGTATGAAACCTTTCTGGACCGATTTATTATCACATCTTAAATTCCTCATCAAGAGAAACCCAGAGTGATGCTTTGTAATTACCAATTTATTCCGCGGCGCACCACGCAGTAAGGCTGTGCTTCGGGTTTCAATTGTTTAATTATCAATTATTAAGTCATGCCTATCTATCACAAACTTGGAAATTTCCCGCAAAAGCGCCACACCATCTTCGAAAAACCCGATGGCGGTTATTACTACGAGCAGCTTTTCGGGACCGAAGGATTTCACGGACATTCTTCACTTTCCTACCATGTACACCGACCGACGCAAGTCAAGGAGATTGTAAAATCCTATTCGGTCGAACCCAAAATTGCCATCGGCAAAAACATCAAGGCGCTGCTGTTGAAAGGCTTCGAACTCAAACCAGCCGCAGATTTCCTCGACAGCCGCAAACCCATGCTCGTCAACTCAGATTGCGTCATCGGGCTGGCCGCACCGCAGGAATCCTTGCGTTCCTATTTCTACAAAAACGCCGATTCCGATGAAATGCTGTTCATCCACAAAGGCAAAGGAAAATTGCGTACGATGCTCGGTAACATTCCTTTTGAATATGGCGATTACCTGATTATTCCGCGTGGAATGATTTACCAGATTGATTTCGAAACTTCGGACAACCGATTGTTTTACGTCGAGTCGCACGCGCCGTTCTATACGCCGAAACGCTACAAAAACGCCTCGGGCCAATTGCTCGAACATTCGCCGTTCTGCGAGCGCGATTTCAAATTGCCAAGCGAACTCGAAACGCACGACGAAAAAGGTGAATTCCTGATCAAGATCAAAAAGGAAAACATGATCCACGAGGTCGTTTACGCGACGCATCCGTTTGATGTGATTGGCTGGGACGGCTACAATTTCCCGTATGGATTTTCGATCCACAACTTCGAACCGATTACGGGCCGTGTGCACCAACCGCCTCCGGTACACCAAACTTTTGAGACCTCGACTTTTGTCGTGTGTTCGTTCTGCCCGCGTTTGTACGATTACCACCCGAAAGCGATTCCGGCGCCTTACAACCACAGTAACATCGACAGCGATGAGGTATTGTATTATGTAGACGGTGATTTCATGAGCCGCAACAACATCGAGGTCGGCCATATCACCTTGCACCCGAAAGGCATTCCGCACGGACCGGCTCCAGGCGCGATGGAACGCAGCATCGGCAAAACCGAAACCGAAGAACTCGCCGTCATGGTCGATACGTTCAGACCTTTGATGGTGACCGAAGAAGCGATGGGTCTTGACGATGGTCAGTATTACAAGTCTTGGGCGGAGTAATGAGCCAATTTGCAAAAATGAGTCAATTAGAAAATTAACATACCAGCCAAAATTAATTTATACGCCTTATTAAAATGACTCATAATGAAAAATACAAAGACAATGTATTGCTTCTAAAATCATTTGATTTCTCTTTGAAAATTATTGATTACACAGAAGTTTTGCAAGACAGGCATAAATATGTTCTGGCGAATCAACTGTTGAAATCGGGAACTTCGATAGGGGCAAATTCTAAGGAAGCACAGAATGCAGAGAGCAAAGCCGATTTTATTCATAAACTAAAGATTGCCATCAAAGAAGCGGACGAGACAGAGTATTGGTTGAATTTGTGTAATGCACATCAATCCTATCCTGATTGTAAACATTTATTGGCTGATGTCTCTGAATTATTAAGAATACTAAACAAAATTATAGCAACAACTAAATTGAAAAATTCGGGGAACATCTTCTAATTTTCTAATTTCCAAATTTTCTAATTATGTCAAACGAAATTAAATCCGTAGAATACGGACTCGAAAAAATATTCGAAGGCGCACAGGACTTCCTGCCGCTTCTCGGAACCGATTATGTAGAATTTTATGTCGGAAACGCCAAACAGGCGGCCCATTTCTACAAAACAGCCTTTGGCTTTCAATCTTACGCCTATTCTGGATTGGAAACCGGTAATAAAGAAAGCGCTTCTTATGTGTTGAAGCAAGATAAAATCCGTTTGGTTCTGACTACTGCGTTGAACAGCAATTCGGCAATCGGGGAACACGTGAAAAAACACGGCGATGGCGTTAAGGTCATTGCACTTTGGGTGGAAGACGCAAAATCTGCGTATCAAGAAACCACCAAACGCGGTGCAAAATCTTATTTTGAACCTGTTGTTGAAAAGGATGAAAATGGCGAAGTGGTTCGTGCCGGAATCTATGGTGCCTACGGGGAAACCGTATTTATTTTCGTTGAACGAAAAAATTACAACGGAATCTTTTTACCGGGTTACAGAGAATGGAAATCAGATTACAATCCGCAGCCGGTCGGACTCAAATACATTGACCACATGGTCGGGAATACGGGTTGGAATCGGATGAATGAAGCCGTCAAATGGTTTGAAGATGTGATGGGATTCGTCAATTTCCTTTCGTTTGACGACAAACAGATTACCACGGAATATTCGGCTTTGATGTCTAAAGTAATGTCCAACGGAAACGGGAGAATCAAGTTTCCGATTAATGAACCGGCAAATGGTAAAAAACGCTCACAGATTGAAGAGTATTTGGATTTTTATGAAGATGAGGGCGTGCAACATATCGCGGTTGCTACCGACGACATCATCAAAACCGTAGCCGATATGCGTTCGCGTGGCGTCGAATTTTTGTCTACGCCGCCACAAGCCTATTACGATGCGATTCCCGACCGTCTCAAGGACCACATGAGCAAATTCAAGGAAGACATCAACGAATTGCAAAAACTCGGCATCATGATCGATGCCGACGAGGAAGGTTATCTGTTACAGATCTTTACGAAACCGGTAGAGGATCGCCCGACGCTGTTTTTCGAAATTATTCAGCGAATGGGAGCCAAAGGTTTCGGTGCCGGAAACTTCAAGGCGTTGTTTGAATCAATTGAGCGCGAACAGGAATTGCGCGGTACATTATAAAATCACCGAAAAATTACATTATTAAAAATTTTCGACCTTGTTTTTATGATAAATTCACATAAGTAGTGTTAAAGTCGATTTTTCATTAAAAAATCGCAAATTCTCGACCTATCTTTGCAGTGCAAAAAGAGAAGGAGTGGTTTCCTTTAATTTTTATGTAAATTTTTCATAATTTATAGTTTTTTGGTTGGTTAATAGCATAAAAACCCGGTCATTAATTTGATTGGGTTTTTTTGTTTTGGTACCTTTGGAATAGAAATTGTTATGCGCGCCAAAAAAACTTTGAAAAAGGATGAAAAAAATCTTTGTATTTGCACTCATTATTACCACTTTCGGTTTTAGTACCACCCAAAAAGAAAGGGCATTTGATGTGGGCGAATGGTTTAAATTTCGCATTCACTACGGATTGGTCAACGCGGGATACGCCACCCTCGAAGTCCAGGAAGCCGTCCGAAACAATAAAAAAGTCTACCACGCAATCGGCAAAGGATACACCACGGGAATGTCGCGGTTTTTCTTTAAGGTCGATGACAATTACGAGAGTTATTTCGACAAGGAAACCGGCAAGCCCTACCAATTCGTCAGGAGAATCGACGAAGGCGGTTACACCAAAAACCAGGAAGGTTTTTTCAACCAGGATGCCAACAAAGTCCTCGTCAAGGATTACAAGCACAAAACCGAATCGACCTTCAACGTCACCGAAAATGTCCAGGACATTGTATCGACTTTCTACTATTTGAGAAATTATCCCGAAATCGACCGAATGAAAATAGGCGAGTCGGTCAACGTAGACATGTTTTTCGACAATGAAATCACCAAGTTTAAGTTAAAATTCATCGGGCTCGAAGATATTAAAACTAAATTTGGCACCGTCCCGTGCATGGTCTTCAGGCCGTTGGTGCAATCGGGAAGGGTTTTCAAGGAGGAGGAAAGTTTAACCGTCTGGATTTCAGACGATGACAACAAGGTGCCCGTCAGCATCAAGGCCAGTTTGGCAGTGGGCTCGCTCAAAGCCGATCTCGATGGGGTGAAAGGATTGAAATATCCGCTCAAAATAAAAGCAAAACCATAATGAACATTACCGACAACACAGCTAACATTTTAGACCAACTCAACGAAAAATTTGCCGCCATCGGACAAAAAACCGATACGCATCTCGAAGGGCTTATTTGGGCCAAACCCATCACGTATTGGGATTACATCCAGACCGACGCGCTGCTCAACCTCCAAATCCAACGAACGACCTTGCCCGACGAAATGGTTTTCATCATGTACCATCAGGTCAACGAATTGTTGTTCAAGATGATCCTGTGGGAAATCAACCAGATTTGCCATGCCGAGAAACCCGAGACGACTTTCTTTACCGAAAGACTCGCGCGCATCAGCCGTTATTTCAACATGCTCACGACTTCGTTCGACATCATGGGCGACGGCATGGAAGTCGCGCAATACATGAAATTCCGAAACACCTTAACGCCGGCAAGCGGTTTCCAAAGCGCACAATACCGCATCATCGAATTCGCCTCTACCGATTTGATTAATCTGATCGATTACCGTTTCCGTGCGACCATCGACCGCAATACGCCTTACGAACACGCACTGGAGCATTTGTATTGGCAAGCCGCCGGCAAAGATCATAAAACAGGCGAAAAATCATTCTTGCTAGCCGAATTCGAGCGTAAATACAAAGCACTTTTCCTACGTGAAATGGAAGCTTACAATACGATCAACCTTTGGCGAAAATTCAAGCAATTGCCCGAAACCGACCAGCAAAACCCAGATTTGGTAGCCGCGATGCGCCATTATGATTACACCGTAAACGTAACCTGGGTCATGGGCCATCTCAATGCCGCGCGCAAATACATTGACAGTGGACAGGGAATCGCCGAAGCCACCGGCGGCAGCGACTGGAAGAAATACATGCATCCCAAATACCAACGCCGCATCTTTTTCCCTGAATTGTGGAGCGAAGAGGAACTCAAAAACTGGGGGGAAGAAAAATAATGAATGCCAAACGCAGCGTCTTGAAGAAAATACTACCGATACTGATTGTCTTATTGAGCTTGTTTTCCTGTAAGGATCCCGAGGAAGAAGTTACCGCCGATGTGGTCCAGCCGCGACCGGTCGTCGAAAATTTCGGCTTCAACCTCAATGATTTCAGTGTGGTGCACGATACGATCCGAAGCGGCGACACTTTCGGCAGTATTCTCGAGGGCCAAAACCTCGATACGTTGCGCGTTTACGACATTGTCGAACAAATCAAGGACGATGGGTTTGATGTACGTAGCATCCGGACCGGAAAACCGTTTACGTTGTTGCGCGACAAAGGACGCTTTGCCAAACTCAAGGCATTTATCTACCAGCCAGACCGCCAAAGTTACTATGTGGTCGATTTGCGCGACACGATTTCGGCCTACAAAAAAATACGTCCGATGCTGATCAAGGAACGAACCATTGCCGGAAGCCTCGACGGTTCGCTTTCCGAAGCGTTGCAAAAAGAAAAAGTCGACATTGCGCTGGTGTCGCAAATCACCAAGGTTTATGCCTGGTCGATTGACTTCTTCAAACTCAAGAAGGGTGACAAATTTGCGATTACGTTTACCGAAAGATACATCGACGATACGATCTACGACGGAGTCGATAGCCTGAAAGCGGCCTTTTTTGAATACAAGGACAAAAAAATCTATGCCTTCCCGTTTGAGAAAAACAAAGGTTCGGGCAAACTGGCTTATTTCGACGAACAAGGAAAAGCGCTCAAGAGTTTCTTCCTCAAGGCGCCGCTCAAATACGTCAACATCACCTCGCGTTTTGCCGCGAGCCGCCTGCATCCGGTACAAGGAATCTGGAAGGCGCACAAAGGCACCGATTATGCCGCCCCGACAGGAACGCCAATCATGACGACGGCTTCGGGCGTGGTCGAACAAACGGGTTATACGGCCGGTAATGGAAATTTCGTCAAGGTCAAACACGACCGCACTTATTCGACCCAATATTTGCACATGTCCAAAATCCTTGTGCGCCGCGGCCAACGCGTCACGCAGGGCGACGTCATTGGGCGGGTCGGAAGCACCGGATTGGCGACGGGGCCGCACGTGTGTTACCGTTTTTGGAAGAATGGTGTCCAGGTCGATGCGCTTCGCCTCAAATTGCCGAATGCCGAACCGATGGACAAGCGCGAATTGCCGCGCTTCATGGCACAAATGCAGCCGCTCAAAAAACAACTCGACAGCATTGCGGGCTTGAAGTTTAAAGAATAAATTCGGATTTCAAACCGTCGTTTTTGCCACAATTACAACGATTTCGTTGAAAACTCTTTGTGCATTTGCAATTGTTGATGGCCAAACTTAACGGCTCGGTAACAACATTATTGTTAAATTTGCAGCGTAATTTTTCGGTCGAATGAACCGAATCAACGATTCTGTATGTTACAAAACACCAATCCGACAACGACTGCCGCCTGGCAAAAACTCCAGCAGCATTACGATACGATGAAAAGCGTCCATATGAAGACGCTTTTCGAACAAGACGCCGACCGCGCACAAAATTTCCACCTGCAATGGAATGATTTTCTGATCGATTATTCCAAAAATATCATCAATCGCGAAACGCTGCAATTGCTTTTGGAATTGGCCAACGAAACCCATCTCAAAGATGCAATCGCCAAATATTTTTCGGGAGATGCCATCAATGCGACTGAAAAGCGTGCGGTTTTGCATACCGCTTTGCGCGCACCGGAATCGGCCAATATCAGCGTGGACGGAAAAAATGTAATGCCCGAGATTTTTGCGGTCAAAAATAAAATCAAGGCGTTCACTTCCGAAGTCATCAATGGCGAGCGCAAAGGTTTTACCGCAAAACCATTCACCGATGTGGTCAATATCGGCATCGGCGGATCAGATTTGGGCCCGGCGATGGTGGTTGAGGCACTGCAATTCTACAAAAACCACCTGAAGGTCCATTTTGTTTCGAACGTCGACGGCGACCATGTCAACGAAATCATCAAGAAACTCGATCCCGAAACGACTTTGTTTGTGGTGGCTTCCAAAACCTTTACGACACAGGAAACCTTGAGCAATGCCCAAACCATCAGGAGCTGGTTTTTGCAATCGGCGACGCAGCAGGATGTCGCCAAACATTTTGTGGCGGTTTCGACCAATATCCAAAAAGTAACCGAATTTGGCATCGATGCGGATAACATTTTCCCGATGTGGGATTGGGTCGGCGGCCGTTTTTCGTTGTGGAGTGCCGTTGGTTTGTCAATCGCATTGGCTGTTGGATTTGATAACTTCGATCAATTGTTGCAGGGGGCCAATGAAATGGACGGGCATTTCCAAACCGCCGATTTTAATGAAAATATCCCTGTCGTCTTGGCTTTGCTGAGCATCTGGTACAACAACTTTTTCGGGGCCGAGAGCGAAGCGCTGATTCCGTATACACAATATTTGCAGAAGCTTGCGCCTTATTTGCAGCAAGGGATTATGGAAAGCAATGGGAAAAGTGTCGGGCGCGATGGAAATTTGGTGAATTACCAAACCGGAACCATCATTTGGGGTGAACCGGGGACGAACTCGCAACACGCGTTCTTCCAACTCATTCACCAGGGAACCAAATTGATCCCGACCGATTTTATCGGATTTGTCAAACCGCTCTATGGTGATTTCGACCACCACGACAAACTGATGTCGAATTTCTTTGCACAGACCGAGGCTTTGCTCAACGGTAAAACCGAAACCCAGGCAATGACGGAATTCTCCAAAATCAATTTTTCGACCGGTGACGCAGAATTCCTGCTTCCGTTTAAAGTATTTCCTGGAAACAAACCGACCAATACCGTATTGGTTCAAAAGCTGAGCCCGAAGACGCTGGGTGCCTTGGTTGCGATGTACGAACACAAAATCTTTGTGCAAGGGGTCATCTGGAATATTTTCAGCTATGACCAATGGGGTGTCGAACTCGGCAAACAATTGGCCAATTCCATTTTGGATGAAATCAATGCCAATACAGTCAAAAGCCACGACAGTTCTACGACTTTCTTGCTCAAGCACTACCTGAAAAACAAGTAATTTGAACCCATTCTATATAAAAACCTCAAATTATTTGAGGTTTTTTTCGTTATATTTGTTAGAAATAAACCCATAAACATGTACAATTTTATCCAACAATTCCATTCGGGCTGGGCGTATTTGGCGCTTTTGCTTTTAGTCGTCGCCATTGTCAATTCGCTTATCGGATCTTCCTCGCATAAAGAGTTTACGGCCAAGGATCGAAAAATAGGATTGTTTGGTTTAATCGGCGCGCACATCCAGTTGTTGGTGGGATTGATTTTGTACTTTGTTTCGCCATTGGGTTACAGCAACATCGGCGCTTTGGGGATGGGAGAAGTCATGAAAAATGCAGCTTTGCGACTCACGGTCATCGAACACCCAATCATCAACATCATCGCCATTGTGGTCATCACCATCGGATGGTCCAAACACAAAAAGGCAGAAACGTCAGCGGCCAAATTCAAATCCATTTCCATTTTCTATCTCATCGGTTTGGTGCTGTTACTGAGCAGGATACCATGGGGGAATTGGCTTTCTTAAGCTTAAAAACCGACTATCGATAAGGGTTTCCTGTTTTTGGGAACAGTATTTGTTTAACCGCGCCGAATTAAAATCCGGAATATGAAATGTAAAAAAATCTTACTCCTGCTATTGGTATTGGCTTTTGCAACGAAAGGTTTGGCACAGAAAACGGTCGCCGAAAAAAATCCAGTACCAAAACAAACCACGGATAAAAATCCTTCGCAAAAATCGGTCAACGAAAAAAATCTTGTCCCAACCCAACCCAAACAAGATACGCTAAAAAATCTGAGCATGAAGTCGGAACCCGCATTGATCGACACTTTGACCAATGTAACGCTCAAGTTCAAACCGTTCAAGAAATCTGCACACGCCTCGTATTACCACAATAAATTCAACGGGAAACGCACCTCGAGCGGACAAAAATTCAGCAACAACAATTACACTGCCGCACACCGGAAATTTCCATTTGGGACCAAACTTCGGATCACCAATGAGAAAAACGGAAAATTTGTCATCGTTGAAGTAACCGACAGGGGGCCATTCTCTAGGGGCCGCGAAATCGACCTCACGCGCAAAGCCTTCATGGAAATCGCCGACAACAAGAACTCGGGTTCGATGGAAGTGACGATCGAGGAAGAAGTCAAACGCTGATTATTCGGCTTTAGACAAACGGATTCCAATCCCAATCACATTTGGCAAATAATCATGGTTGAACGCATTGGTCAGCCTGACTTTGTATGCACCGGGTTGGAGTGTTTTGGATCGGAAAACTTCATGTGTCATGTCGCAGTAATCGCCCGCACAATCGCCTACGTCGCCCCCTTTGTCGTCCTTGGTCTGGAGGATGATGTCTTTGGTTTCGATTGCTCCTGCGGGGTTGATGAATTGGAAATAAATCGGAATTTCGGCGAATTGCATTCCGGCAACATAACTGAAATCAATTTCCAAATTGTAAACGCCTTCTTTTTCAATGACTACATCATAGGTTTTCACATCGGTACGTTGCCAACGGTTTTCGGCAAAACTGGAATCGAATGCTTTAAAAACAGTGCTTTTGTCACACGAAAAAAGGACGGCCAATAGTAGAATTGCAATAAATTTTGGTTTCATCTTACCAGGATTTAAAAGGTTTTTTGCTCAAATAAGCATTGTAATAACGTTCGTCATTGGTGACTTCTTGTCCGAGCCAATCGGGTTTTTCGAAAAATTCATTTTCGTCCTTGAGCTCGATTTCGGCGATAACCAAACCGTCATTTTCGCCAAAAAACTCGTCCACTTCGAAAACGTGTTTGCCCAATTTGACCTCATATCGCATTTTATCGATCGTTCCCGGTTCGCAAATCGCCAACAAAGGCTTGGCTTCCATGAGCGAGAGTTCGGTTTCCCATTCAAGCCGTGTCGTGCCGCTTTCGTTGCCTTTGCCCTTGACGGTCAAAAAACCACTTTCACCCTTGATCCGGATACGCACCGTGCGTTCGGGGTGCGAATTCAGGTAACCCTGCGCGATGTGGTTTTTGGCAAATGCCTGCTTTTTGAACGCATCGGAAACCACCAAAAATTTTCTTTCGATTTCGACCATGGGTGTTTTTATGACTAAGTTAAGGAATTTACAGTCGCCAATTTGTATTTTTACGATAAACCCCTTGCGGATGAAATCGAAACCCGTTTCCAAAAAACTGACCGCCGTACAATTCCTGGAAGCCCACTGCGGATCGCTATCGGTTGACCCAAAACGGGACGCTGATATCGATTGGTTGGTCGAATGGGTGCGCACCATCCGGCCGCGAAAACCCAAGAAAACGGCGGCAGTCGATCTTTCCGAATTGCTTCTGTTTCTGCAATCCAATCCCGATTGTGCACGAACAGTATCGATTGATCTTCGGGCGGTATTGCAGGGCAAACGCTTCAGCAAATTCTTGTCGGATGCTGCGATTTTGCAGGATGTCGATTTCCTGTTCGAACTGCGCAAACGGATTTCGGCCAAATTCCTGCCGTATCAACCCCAAAAAGACCGGCTCGATTTTGTGCTGAACCAGGTTTTTTACCTGGCCACGGACATCGATTGGATCCAGAAAATACCCGCCGGCCAACTGCTGGCCTTGTTTGAGGTACTGCAATTGGAAACCATCTACGAAACGGCCGAACCCGAATCGCCCTTGTCCGAAATGATGATCGCCATGGATTATGTCATCCAGCGCATCAGCGGCCGCGCGATGGAAAACGATGTCATCAAGATGGTGCCCGAATTTGAGGGTTTTGAGAGCCCGTTTTCGGCGTTCGAAGTCGAATTGCTGCAAATCGAGGAGCGCATCCGAAATTCGGAAAACCATGCGCTCGACCCAACGGATTTGTCCTACCGACAATTGCAGGTATTGCATACGCAGTGTGAGGAATTTGTCGAGAAGGCTTTTGCCAATAGCGCCAAATATGGCATTTCGTTGCGTGTCAACCAAAACCTGTTGCGCATCCGTCAGCAGTTGCAGCGGCTCAAGGTTTTGATGCCTTTGCTCACGGCCGAGACGCCAAACGACAAGAAACAGCACACAATCCGATTGGCTTTGCTGCTCATTCGCTACAATTGCTACAAGAACAATGTCAGGCGTTTCATTGCCGAGAGTACCCAATTGCTCTCGTACGAAATCACGCAGCACACGGCCAAAACGGGCGAGCATTACATCACCGAAAGCCGGTCGGAATATTTCAAGATGCTGCGCGCGGCCTTGGGCGGCGGTTTTATCGTGGGCATTTTGTGCATCATTAAAATACTACTGGCCAAGGCCGACACCAGTTTCTTTGGGCATGCGTTCCTCTACAGCATGAATTATGCAATCGGTTTCATCGCCATTTACCTGTGCGGTTTTACATTGGCGACCAAACAACCGGCGATGACGGCCTCGGCATTGGTGCGTGCGCTCGAAGACGGGGCCAAAAAGCAAGGAAAGGAAGGCGAAAAATACAATGCTTTTGCGATTTTATTTGCGCGGGTGTTTCGTTCGCAATTCATCGCCTTCGTGGGCAACGTATTGATGGCATTCCCGGTATCGCTATTGGGAATTTGGGTCATCCAGCAAACTTTCGGATACAACATCGCCGCGGTAAAATGGCCAACCCTGATTTCAGATTTGAGCCCGATTCATTCGCTGGCCATATTGCATGCCGCCATCGCCGGAATTTACCTGTTCCTTTCGGGGATTATTTCGGGAAGCATCGCCAACCGAGACAAGCACAACCAGGTTTATTACCGCATACAGGAACACCCGATCCTCAAACGGACTTTCGGTCGTACCAAAACCAAGCGCATCGCGAAATGGTATGAAAAACGCTGGGCGGGCATTACTTCGAATTTTTGGTTTGGTGTTTTTATGGGAAGTACGGTCCCGATTGGATTATTCCTCGGATTGAACCTCGATGTACGGCACATTACATTTGCCAGCGGCAACTTGGCATTGGGACTTTTCGGTTCGGGATGGCAGGTGTCGAATGCGCTGTTGTTGTGGGGGATTTTCGGTATCGGTGTGATTGGGTTTGTCAATTTTATCGTCAGTTTCAGTTTGTCGTTGGGGCTGGCATTCCGCTCGCGCGACATGGCCTTGTCGGAATTGGGACTCGTCATCGCCTCGATTTGGCAGCATTTCAAAACCAAGCCGATGAGTTTCTTTTTTCCGACCGAACGCCAACGCACAACCGCCACCGAACAAAATTACTTGCGCCACGATTGAGTCTTTTATAATTTTAAGCCATGGAAGAAGCACCGATCAAAAACCGCAAAATCATCCATGTCGACATGGATGCGTTTTATGCTTCGGTCGAACAGATGGACCATCCCGAACTGCGCGGCAAACCGATTGCCGTGGGTGGCGGTGGTACGCGTGGCGTGGTTTCGGCGGCGAGTTATGAGGCGAGGAAATTTGGCGTGCGCAGTGCGTTGAGCGGTGTGTTGGCCAAGAAGTATTGTCCCGATTTGATTTTCGTACGACCGAGATTTGATCGCTACAAAGAGATTTCCAATAAAATCCGCAAGATATTCCTCGATTATACCGATCTGGTCGAACCGTTGTCGCTTGATGAGGCGTATCTCGATGTGACCGAAAATAAAAAAGGAAACCCAAGCGCGACCTTGATTGCGCAGGAAATCCGCAAACGCATTTTTGAGGAAGTCGGGCTGACGGCCTCGGCTGGAATCTCAATCAATAAATTCATTGCCAAGGTTGCTTCCGATTACCATAAACCCAATGGACAGAAAACGGTCAATCCCGACGAAGTCATTGTTTTTTTGGAGCAATTGCCGATCAAGAAATTTTACGGTGTCGGTAAGGTTACGACCGAAAAAATGTACCAGCTCGGCATTTTTACGGGTTTGGACTTGAAAAGCAAATCGCTTGAATTTCTCGAAAAACACTTTGGCAAATCGGGGACGTATTATTATTACATCGTGCGCGGCATCCACAACAGCGAAGTCAAACCCGAACGCACGGCCAAATCGGTGGCGACCGAGCATACGTTTCGCGAAAACCTGACCTCGGAAATTTTCATGCTCGAAAAACTCGAAATGATTGCCGCCGAATTAGAAAACCGGCTCAAACGATACAACATCGCGGGCAAAACCGTAACGCTCAAAATCAAATACAGCGATTTTAGCCTGCAAACGCGTAGCAAGACGTTGCCTTACTTCATTTCGGACAAATCGTTGCTCTTTGATGCCGCAAAAGAGCTGCTGTACCAGGAGAAGATGAAAGAATCGGTGCGTTTGTTGGGGATTTCATTGAACAACTTGAACAATGAGGAGCGCAAGACACCGATTGCGGTGCAATTGAAATTCGACTTCTAAAAAAAATCCCGACTGTAAGCCGGGATTCTACAAAATCTATAATAAATTTTTACTCCA
The DNA here is from genome assembly GCF_047602195.1 of Flavobacterium sp. Lineage (GTDB taxonomy): Bacteria > Bacteroidota > Bacteroidia > Flavobacteriales > Flavobacteriaceae > Flavobacterium. The sequence continues at coordinate 49,949 of NZ_JASGHW010000004.1, read as the reverse complement.
TTTCAGAAACACGCAGCGTGTTCACCATTCCTTTGTCGGTCACGGGCATTGCGGCGAGGTTGATCAGGAAGTCGCCTTTTTCTACAAAACCTTTTTCGCGTGCGATATCGTTGATGTCGGTCACCGTGTCGTCGGTACTGACAAATTTGTCGTAGTAGAACGATTTGACGCCCCAGAGCAGGTTCAATTGCGTCAGGATGCGTTTGTTCGAGGTAAATACCAAGATGTGCGATTGCGGTCGCCAGGCCGAAATTTGGAAAGCGGTGTAACCCGAATTGGTCAGCGTACAAATTGCCTTGGCCTTGATGACGTTGGCCATCATCGCTGCGTGGTGGCAGATCGATTTGGTGATGAAACGCTTGGTTCTGACCTGTGGTGTATTTTGCGGCACCTGAATCAGCGGTGAATCTTCAACGGCTTCAATGATCTGGGTCATTTTTTCGATGACCTGAACCGGGTAATTTCCAACAGAGGTTTCGCCCGAAAGCATCACCGCATCGGCGCCGTCCATGACCGAGTTCGCCACGTCATTGACTTCGGCCCGGGTCGGTGTGAGCGAAGTAATCATCGTTTCCATCATTTGCGTGGCGATAATTACCGGAATTCTTGCAGTTTTGGCACGGTTGACAAGTTTCTTTTGGATCAATGGCACTTCATGCGCCGGAACTTCGACACCCAAATCGCCGCGGGCAACCATCAAACCGTCGCAAAAGGCAACAATCTTGTCAATATTTTCAATCGCTTCGGGTTTTTCGATTTTGGCCACGATCGGAATTTTATGGTCCGAATTTTTCGCGATCAAATCCTGCAATTCTTCCAAATCTTTGGGCGTACGAACAAAAGACAACGCAATCCAATCGACTTTTTCCTCGATGGCGAACAAGGCATCCTTGACATCCTTTGGTGTCAGGGCCGGAAGCGACACTTTGGTATTGGGCAAATTCACGCCTTTTTTCGATTTGAGCGGGCCGCCTTGTACGACGCGACAAACCACATTGGCTTTCCCGTCGGTTTCTACGGCTTCAAAGATGAGTTTTCCGTCGTCGAGCAAAATGCGTTCACCCGGATTGACATCTTTCGGGAATTCCTTGTAGTTCATGTAGACGCGGTCGGCGGTTCCCGGAACATCTTCGGCAGTTTGGAACGTAATCAGGTCGCCGTTGTGTACGACTACATCTTCTTTCATCACGCCCACGCGCAGTTTCGGGCCTTGCAAGTCGGCCAAGATTCCGGTAGTGTATCCAAATTCTTCGTTGAGGGCGCGGATCAGGTCGATTTTCTGTTTGACATCGGCATAATCGGCATGCGAGAAATTGACGCGGAACACGTTCACGCCCGCATCAATCATATCTTTGAGGACTTCCCGCGTGCTGCAGGCTGGTCCGAGTGTGGCTACAATTTTGGTCTTTTTGTTTGTTGGCATTGCTAAAAAATTAAATTGTTCTTTGATTTTATGTTTTCGGGAACCACGGCATAAACGGTCGAAATCCGGTTGATGGATTTGATGGCGCGCATGATTTCGTCAAGGTTTAAGGTATTGTTGTTGTTCTCGATTTTGAGGAAATAATCGACTTTTTTGAGTTCGGGCAACAGGTATACTTTGGTTGCGATTTCGACGGTCGTATCGAGAAACAGGTTTTGTCCGGTGCTTTTTTTGGTGATGATGACTTCGTTTTTATTCGGAATCAGGCTCCAGAGGATGTCGTTGTGCTGGTCATCGAAAGTGAATTTGGAAAACAGCGCTTCGCCTTCCTTGATTGTGACGCCCACTTCCTCCTTATTTTTGCCCAAAGTGATGGCGAGTTTTTGGTTGATGAAATAGGCCAATCGGTAATCCTCCAAAGAAGAATGAATCGCAATAAGGTCATAATCTACTTCATCGAATTCGTCAAGATGCAATTTGAGGACTGCCATGTTCAACATTAATAAGCCGTAAAGATAAGATTTATAACCGAAAACCAGCGCGAAAAGTATGCGGTGTGCTGATAATTTAATAACGAAAACGTTATAGTTTTAAGAAATTACAAAGATTTATTGTCAATTTTTTGCTGAAATGCAAAATAGGCACGTTGGGAAGCTTTTTCTTCGGCTTTCTTTTTGGACGAGGCGCGCGCCTTGGCCACGACTTTGCCATCGAGGCTGAGTTTGACGCCAAAAAGCCGTTCGCCCGTGATGGCGTTGTCCTCAAACACATCGTAATGGAAGGATTTCTTTTCCTTTTGGCACCATTCAATCAGCAAGCTTTTGTAACTGATGACCTTGCCTTCGAGCTTGGAAATATTGACATAAGGCGTAATGACGCGGCTTTGGATGAATTTTTCGCACGCATTGTAGCCCTGGTCGAGGTAAATCGCACCAATCAAAGCCTCGAATACATTGCCGTGGATGTTCTCGCCGAAATGCGAAGTCGGCACCTTGCTTTCGATGAACCGGATCAAATCGAGGTCGCGGCCGAGTTCATTCAAATGTTCGCGGCTCACGATTTTCGAACGCATTTTGGTCAGGTAGCCTTCGTTGCCCATCGGGGCTTCGTTGAACAGATAGGCGGCAATCACCGAACTCAGCATCGCATCGCCGAGGAATTCCAGGCGTTCATAATTGATCGGATTGCCCTGGTCGTCGACCTTGTTCGAGGAGCGGTGCGTAAATGCTTTTTCGTAAAAACCGATCGTCACCGGGCGAAAACCGAGGATTTTCTCCATATCGCTAAAAAAAATCCCGTCCTCTTGCGAACGGGATGATTTGGCAAATATTTTTTTGATGAAACGCATTGGTAATTATACATCTAGTTTTTTAAATAATACGCAGGCATTGTGTCCGCCGAAACCAAAAGTGTTGCTCATGGCCACTTTGATGTCGCGTTTTTGCGCCTTGTTCAAAGTCAGGTTCAAGGACGGATCGATGTTTTCATCCACCACTTCATGGTTGATGGTTGGTGGGACGATTCCGTGCTCCATCGCCAAAATAGAGGCAATCGCTTCAATCGCACCAGCGGCACCGAGCAAGTGTCCGGTCATCGATTTGGTCGAGTTGATGTTCAAGGTTTTGGCATGCTCGCCAAACACCGCTGAAATTGCCTTGAGTTCGGCTACGTCGCCCAAAGGCGTAGAGGTTCCGTGCGTGTTGATGTGATCTACCTGCTCCGGTTTCATCTTGGCATCGTTGAGCGTGTTGGTCATCACCGCAATCACCCCGATTCCGTCCGGATGCGGAGCGGTCAAGTGGTAGGCATCCGAAGACATTCCGCCGCCGCCGATTTCGCAGTAAATTTTCGCACCGCGTTTCTTGGCGTGCTCGTAATCTTCGAGTACCAAAGCACCTGCGCCTTCACCAAGTACAAATCCGTCGCGGGTCGCATCGAACGGACGCGAAGCCGTTTCAGGCGATTCGTTTCTGGTGGATAAAGCGTGCATCGAGTTGAATCCGCCCATACCGGCAATGGTGATCGCCGCTTCGGAACCACCAGAAATGATGACATCACACATCCCCAAACGGATGTAGTTGAACGCATCGATCAAGGCATTGGCCGAAGAAGCACAAGCAGAAACCGTGGTATAATTCGGGCCCATATAGCCGTTGCGCATCGAGATGTGCGCCGGGGCGATATCGGCAATCATTTTCGGGATAAAGAACGGATTGAATTTTGGGGTTCCGTCGCCTTTGCCATAATACAAAACTTCTTCCTGGAAGGTTTCTAGTCCACCGATTCCGGCGCCCCAGATAACGCCCACACGATATTTATCGACGTTGTCTGCGGTAAGCCCGGCATCCTTGATGGCTTCGTCACTGGCGGCGATGGCGTATTGCGCGAATTTGTCCAATCGGCGCGATTCCTTGCGGTCCATGTAATCTTCCACGTTGAAGTTCTTGACTTCACAGGCAAATTTTGTTTTGTGTTTTTCCGTATCGTAATAAGTAATGGGTGCGGCGCCGCTTCTGCCGTTAATCAGCGAATCCCAATACTCCTGGATGTTATTTCCAATTGGGGTAAGAGCGCCAAGACCTGTTACAACAACCCGTCTTAATTCCATACGCGTTTGTTTTTAGTTTTAGTGTAAACAAATAATACCCATGTTTTCTTCTATGTTAATCATAAAAAAGACACAGGTATTACATATTATTGATATCTTGTTGATTGTGAGCCAATCAGTTTTTCATTCCAAAAAATAATAACACCCGCTGACTATTGGCAAACGGGTGTGGTATTATTTATTATTTTTTTGCTTCCTCGATGTAAGAAATCGCTTGGCCTACAGTAGCAATGTTTTCAGCTTGGTCGTCCGGAATCTGGATGTCAAATTCTTTTTCAAACTCCATGATAAGCTCAACAGTGTCTAATGAATCAGCTCCTAAATCGTTGGTGAAGCTTGCTTCGGTTACAACTTCGTTTTCGTCAACGCCTAATTTGTCTACGATAATCGCTTTAACTCTTGATGCAATGTCTGACATAATCTCTAATTTTAAAATTTAAATTGTTGGCAAAAATAAAAAACTTTATTTGAATACCATGTTTTTCTGTTAAATAAATGTGACCACTAAATTATGAAAATAATTTCAGAAAGACTTTATAAACCTATTTATTATCATTTATTTTTGTGGGGTAAAATTCCCACTGATGAAAAAGATTGTGCTGTTTGCTTCGGGCTCGGGTTCGAATGTCGAGAACATCATCCAGTATTTCAGGCAAAACCAACAGGCCGAAGTAGTTGCGGTGTTTTGCAACAATCCCAAAGCCAAGGTCATTGCGCGTGCCGAAAGTCTCAAAGTTCCCGTCGTTCTTTTCTCCAAAGAAGAATTGCTGGGCGAAAGCGTATTGCTCAAACTGCATGCTTTCCATCCCGATTTGATTGTGTTGGCCGGCTTTCTGCTCCAGTTCCCGCTCAACATCATCCAGGCTTATCCTGACCGTATTGTCAACATCCATCCGGCCCTGCTTCCCAAATATGGCGGTAAAGGCATGTATGGCATGCATGTGCACCGTGCCGTGATTGAAAACAAAGAAACCGAAACCGGAATCTCGATCCATTACATTGACGAGCATTACGACGAAGGCGACATCATTTTCCAAAAGAGCACGGCATTGAACGGGAGCGAGACCGCCGAGGAAATTGCCGCCAAAGTACACGAACTCGAACACCGGTTCTTTCCCATGGTCATTGAACAACTCATCCTTCATTCCTAACGTTACAAAGTGTCGCACGAAGTCTACATCTTTACCGACGGTTCATCCAGGGGAAATCCCGGGAACGGCGGCTATGGCGTGGTGATGGAACTCGTCGGGACCGGTTACCGGAAAGAATTCTATGAAGGCTTTCGTCTGACGACCAACAACCGCATGGAATTGCTCGCGGTCATCGTCGGATTGGAAAAACTCAAGAAACCGCAGATGAAAGTCCTGGTCGTTTCCGATTCGAAATACGTCATCGACGCGGTCACCAAAGGCTGGGTTTTTGGTTGGGAAAAGAAAGGTTTTGCGGGAAAGAAAAATCCCGATTTGTGGATGCGTTTCCTCAAGATTTACCGCAAACACCAGGTCGATTTCAAATGGGTCAAAGGGCACAACAACCATCCGCAGAACGAACGCTGCGACGAGCTGGCCGTCATGGCGGCGCTGCAACCCAAACTTTCCATCGATGCATTTTACGAAAAGGAAGAAGGTACGCTGCTTTAACCCGTTCATTACAAACCATATAATTTGGCAAAACTTTGGAACTTTGGTGCTTTGCAACTCTGAAACTTATGTTTATCTTTGCGCCTTAATTTCAAACCCTGCAAATGAACAAACTACTCATTGTCGGAACCGTTGCTTTCGACGCCATTGAAACTCCTTTCGGGAAAACAGATAAAATTTTGGGCGGTGCCGGAACCTATATCGGACTTTCCGCTTCTTTTTTCAACCTGCAATCCGCAATCGTTTCGGTGGTGGGCGATGATTTCCCGCAAGAGTACCTCGATTTGCTGACGTCAAGAAACATTGATATTTCCGGTTTGGAAATCGTCAAAGGCGGCAAAACGTTCTTCTGGGCGGGCAAATACCACAACGATTTGAATTCGCGCGATACTTTGGTGACCGAACTCAACACCTTGGCCGATTTCCAGCCCAAAGTGCCGGAGCATTTCAAGGATGCCGATGTAGTGATGCTCGGTAACTTGCATCCATTGACACAGGCGAGTGTTTTGGATCAGATGACGGTCAAGCCGAAATTGGTCGTTTTGGACACAATGAATTTCTGGATGGATTGTGCCTTGCCAGAACTCAAAGCGGTCATGGAACGCATTGACGTGATCACGATCAACGATGAGGAAGCACGCCAATTGTCGGGCGAATATTCATTGGTCAAGGCAGCAGCCAAAATCCACACGATGGGGCCAAAATATGTAGTGATTAAAAAAGGCGAGCACGGCGCACTGTTGTTCCACAACAAAGAAGTCTTCTTCGCACCGGCCTTGCCACTCGAGGAAGTATTCGATCCAACCGGCGCCGGGGATACTTTTGCAGGAGGTTTCGCGGGTTACATCGCGCAAAGCGAAAACGTGTCTTTCGAGAACATGAAAAACGCGATCATTTACGGATCGAACCTTGCGTCATTCTGCGTGGAGAAATTCGGAACCGAAAGAATGGAAAATTTACAAAAAGACGAAGTCGTCGGCAGGCTCAAACAATTCCGAGCATTGACCCAGTTCGACATCGCATTACAATAAAAGTACGCCTCGTTTTACGGGGCGTTTTTAATTATAAATAACAACAACACAATAAAATGAGCGACAAACTCAACCACGAATGCGGCATCGCATTGATCAGATTAAAAAAACCGCTGGAATTCTACAAGGAAAAGTACGGTACCGCTTTCTACGGCATCCAGAAAATGTACCTGCTCATGGAAAAGCAGCACAACCGTGGCCAGGACGGCGCCGGATTCGCGTCGATTAAATTTGATGTAGAGCCGGGCGAACGTTACATCAGCCGCGTGCGTTCGAACGATCGTCAGCCGATCCAGGATATTTTTGCCCAGATCAACGACCGCATCAATGAAGAATTGGCCGCGCATCCGGAATATGCCGATGATGTGGCCGCACAAAAGAAAAATCTTCCTTATATAGGAGAATTGTATTTGGGGCATGTTCGTTACGGTACTTTCGGAAAAAACAGCATCGAAAGCGTGCACCCGTTTCTGCGCCAGAACAACTGGATGCACCGCAACCTGATCGTGGCCGGAAACTTCAACATGACCAACGTGACCGAATTGTTCAATAGCTTAGTCGAACTGGGGCAGCATCCCAAAGAAATGGCCGACACGGTCACGGTAATGGAAAAAATCGGGCACTTCCTCGACGACGAAGTCACCGACCTGTACCAGGAATGCAAGGAAAAAGGCTTGTCCAAGCGCGAAGCCTCACCGGTGATAGCGGATAAACTCGACATCACAAGGATCTTGAAACGCGCTTCCAAAGGCTGGGACGGCGGTTACGCGATGGCGGGATTGTTCGGTCACGGCGATGCATTTGTGTTCCGCGATCCGGCGGGCATTCGTCCGGCGTATTTTTACCAGGACGATGAGGTCGTGGTCGTGGCATCGGAAAGACCGGTCATCCAGACGGTTTTCAATGTCGGCTTTGACGCCGTACAGGAATTGCAGCCCGGAAATGCACTCATCATCAAAAAGAACGGCCAGGTTTCCGAAAACGAAATTATCCCGCCAACGGTCAAGAAAGCCTGTTCGTTTGAGCGCATTTATTTCTCACGCGGCAGTGACGCCGAAATCTACGAGGAAAGAAAAGAACTGGGCAAACTGGTTTTGCCGGCGGTGCTCGAAGCCATCGACAGCGATACCGACAATACCGTGTTCTCTTATATTCCGAATACGGCCGAGGTTTCCTTTTTCGGGATGGCCGAAGCCGCCAACGATTTCCTGAACCACAGAAAGAACCAATACATCCTCGACAACCGCAAGACATTGACAAAAGAAAAGCTGGAGGAAATTCTTTCGGTAAAGATCCGCACCGAAAAGATCGCCATTAAAGATGCCAAGCTCCGGACGTTCATCACCGAAGACAGCAGCCGCGATGATCTCGTTGCGCATGTTTACGACGTAACCTATGGCGTGATCAAACCGACCGACAACCTGGTCATCATCGATGACAGCATCGTACGTGGAACGACCTTAAAGATGAGCATCATCAAAATGCTCGACCGTTTGAAACCGAAACGCATTGTAATTGTTTCCTCGGCGCCGCAAATCCGTTACCCGGATTGTTACGGTATCGATATGGCCAAGCTCGAAGGATTGGTCGCTTTCCGCGCCGCGCTCGAATTGCTCAAGGAAAGAAACCTTTACCGCATTGTCGATGAGGTCTATAAAAAGTGCAAGGCACAGGAAAACCTCAAGGACATCGATGTCGTGAACCACGTCAATGCGATTTACGAACCGTTTACCGACCAGGAGATTTCCGACAAGATTGCCGAAATGCTGCGTCCGGACGACACCAACGCCGAAGTCAAGATCATTTTCCAGACCGTTGACAACCTGCACAGAGCCTGTCCGAAGAATTTGGGCGACTGGTATTTCACCGGTGACTATCCAACGCCGGGTGGAAACAGAGTTGTTAACAAAGCATTTATGAATTTTTACGAAGGAAAAGACGCCAGAGCATACTAAAAATCAGTGCATTTGCGCAGTTTATCGATTTTTAGTGTAGTTCATCTAATTTATTTGTTAACAAATAGATGTCAGTATACATTTGAATCACCATAGCATTAGTAGGTTAAGTTTATGGTAGATTTGGGGCAAAAAGGGTGAAAGAAATTTCACCTTTTTTATTTTGTAAAAGTTTGAAAATCATCGACGAACGACACGTCAGGTGTTTTTCATCGATATAAAAAAAGCGGATTCTAAAATGAATCCGCTTTTCTTTTTTCAGTTTGTACTGATTTTATTTTTCCATCGCATATCTTCTGGCCACTTCGGTCCAGTTGATGACATTAAAGAATGCTTCGATATAATCCGGACGACGGTTTTGGTAATTCAAATAATACGCATGCTCCCAAACATCCATGCCCAGGATTGGCGTTCCACCGCAGCCTACTTCTGGCATGAGTGGGTTGTCTTGGTTTGGCGTACCGCACACTTCGAGTTTTCCGCCCGGATGCACACACAGCCAAGCCCAGCCCGATCCGAATTGGGTCGCGCCGGCTTTCGAGAACCTCGCCTTGAATTCGTCAAAAGTGCCGAAATCACGTTCGATGGCCGCTGCCAAATCGCCGCTCGGTTGCCCGCCGCCATTTGGGGACATCACCGTCCAGAATAAATTGTGGTTGTAAAAACCGCCGCCATTGTTGCGTACGGCTGCATTTTTCATATCGAGGTTGATCAGGATATTTTCGATCGTTTTGCCTTCCATATCCGTTCCGGCAATGGCCGCATTGAGGTTGGTCGTGTAGGCGTTGTGGTGTTTGCTATGGTGGATTTCCATCGTGCGCGCGTCAATATGCGGTTCGAGCGCATCATATGCATAAGGTAATTTCGGTAATTCGAATGCCATAAGAATTGATTTAAAATTGGTTCGTAAATATTTTATTCAAATTTAAAAATTTAACTTTGGAATCGGAAATCCTTTTTCGTTATAATTTCATTAATGAAAATAATGATTGGGAGCTATTTCCGGCTGTACGTTGCAATCTTTTGCCTACATTGTCATTTTGAGCAACAGCGAAAAATCTCAAGGCAAAAGGATTTCCACTGCCATCCGGGCTAGAGATTCCGAGACAGCAAACATTTGTCCTTAAATTCGAGCATTCGTGGCCAAACTCCAAACACCTTCGTTTTCAATTTACGACGCCTCGGCCGGCTCGGGAAAAACGCGCGCGTTGGTCAAGGAATACCTCAAGATCATTCTCGTTTCCAAAAAAGACGACGCCTACCGCAACATTCTCGCGATCACGTTCACCAACAAAGCGGTGCACGAAATGAAATCGCGCATCGTCGGCAGTCTTTCCGAATTCGCCAAGGACGACCCAGACGGCAAGGCGCAGCAGCTCATGCAGGACATCCACGTAGAGACGGGTTTGTCGCTGCCCGAAATCAAGCAGAAGGCCAAAAACATCATCCGCCACATCATCCACAATTATGCGGCCTTTGACATTTCGACGATCGATAAATTCACGCACCGTGTCATCCGTGCCTTTGCGCACGACCTCAATCTGCCGATGACGTTCGAGGTGTCACTCGATACCGAAAACCTGCTCATCGAAGCCGTCGATGCCATCATCGCCCAAGCCGGTGAAGATCCCGAACTGACCCAATTGCTGATCGATTTCACGATGGAAAAAACCGACGACGACAAATCGTGGGACGTGTCACGCGAAATCCTCGACACGGGCCGTTTGGTGCTCAACGAGAACCACCGCAACGAGATTGTGCATTTCCAGCAGAAATCGATTGCCGAGTTCATAGCGATCAAGAATAAACTGACCGAGGCGGTCGCTGCGCTTGATCAGCAAAACAAGGAACTGGCTGAACTCGCCTTGCAAATGATCGACCAAAACGGCATCGATCCCAAGTCATTTTCGCGCGGTACTTTCCCGAATCATTTGGGTTATATTCTCAACAACGAACTCAAAAGTTCGCACAAGCGGTTTTATGAATTTGACGACATCGCCATCAATAAAACGGCAGCCGACCGCGCGCTCATCGAAAACCTGATTCCCGAATGGCTTTCGATTTTGCAATCGGTTTACCGCAATTATGAAAAACGCGATTTCTATCGGGCGTTTCTCAAAAATATTACGCCGCTTTCGCTGCTCAATACGGTCAGCAATGAATTGGTAAAAATCCAGCAGGAACAAAATATCCTTTCGATTTCCGAATTCAACGCCATCATCCACCGCGAAATCCAAAACCAACCCGCGCCATTTATCTATGAACGATTGGGCGAGCGTTACCGTCATTTTTTTATCGATGAGTTTCAGGATACTTCAGAGATGCAATGGCAAAATTTGATTCCACTCATCGACAATGCGCTGGCGGGCCAGGATGACTTTGGTCAAAAAGGAACACTGATGATCGTCGGCGACCCAAAGCAGTCGATTTACCGTTGGCGCGGTGGAAAGGCCGAACAGTTTATTGCGCTTTCCAAGGACCACAATCCGTTCCACAATCCCGAAAAGCAAAATTTCAGCCTCGGCAAAAACTGGCGCAGTTATTCAGAAGTGGTCAGTTTTAACAACCAATTCTTTGCACAACTGGCCTCGCGTTTCGAACAGGCCGATTACCGTAATTTGTATGAAAACCACAGTGCACAGGAAGTCAACGACAAAACGGGCGGTTATGTGAACATCACTTTTTTGGCCAAACAGCAAGCCGAAGCAACCGACGAAGATCCGCTCGACAAGACCCAGCAGTATGTGCGCGCCACGCTCGAGACCATCGAAAAAGCAAGACGCGACGGATTCGAATACAAAGACATCGTTGTATTGGTGCGGCACAACAAAAATGGCATTGCAGTGGCGAATTACCTGACCGAACAAAACATTCCCTTGCAGTCTTCCGAAACCTTGATGATCCAGAATGCGACCGAGGTGCGGGTGATGGTTGCCTTGTTGCGTTACCTCAAGAACAACGCCGATCTCGAAGCAAAGGCGTTGTTCCTGCAATACATCGGGGAATATGTGCAGGACCAAATGCCCGTGCACGATTTCATCGCCGCAGGAATGGAACACCGCGACGAAACCGAATTTGAGGTCTGGCTTGCAGCGGCGACTGGCAATTCGAGTTTCTTGACGTTCCAGGAAATGCGCAAGAAATCGCTTTATGAATCGGTGGAATTGTTGGTGTCGAGGTTCATCCAGTCCGAGAAAAGCAATGCCTATGTGCAATACTTCCTCGATATTGTATTGGAACGCGACATGCGCGGACAGGCCGGAATTCCAGACTTTCTGGAGTTTTGGGACAAGAAATCGGACAGCTTCAGTATCCCATCGCCCGAAGGCAATGATGCCGTGCGGATCATTTCGATCCACAAATCGAAAGGGCTGGAATTTCCGGTGGTGATTTTGCCGTTTGCGGACGAGAATTACAGCAGGCAGCGCAAGGATCGGCTTTGGCTCGATGCTGAGGAATCGGAATTCGGTATTTCGAAAGTGCTCATCGACAACAGCAAAGCCGTGGAAGATTTTGGCGAGCATGCCGCGGTGATTTACCGACAGAAAAAACAAGAGGAATTGCTCGACAACATCAACGTCTTGTATGTGGCCCTGACCCGGGCCGAAGAACAGTTGTATGTCATTTCCGAGGCTGTGGAACCCAATAAGAGTGGGGAGTATCCCGAAAGCACGGCGACTTTTTTTATCGAATTTTTGATGGCCAAGGGCCTGTACCAAGAAAATCAATTGACGTACACTTTCGGAAACCCGCAAAGGCTTTCGGTCAAACACGATTTGGCCATCGGGACCAAGACCATTCCGGTGGTTGCCCAAACGTTGGATCCGGCCAGCATCAAAATTGCCCGAAGCGAGGCGCTCATGTGGGGAACGCACCAACAGGAAGCCATAGCGTACGGAAATGTGGTGCACGAAATATTGTCTTTCATCCATACGCCCAACGACATCGAACAGGCCCTTGAACGGGCCGCTGAAAATGGGCTCATTACGGTATTGCAAAAGGATGCGGTGCGCGAAACCATCTCAGAAATTGTGGGCCACAGTGCGCTTGCACCTTATTTTGCGGCGGACAACACCGTATGGAACGAGCAGTCCATTATCCAAAAACAACGTGGGACGGTCAAACCCGACCGCATGGTGCTCACACCGGGCAACCAAGTGCTGCTGCTCGATTACAAGACCGGACAACACCAGCACAAATACCAGCACCAACTCGAAGGCTACCAACAAGCAATCGAAGAAATGGGCTACGAGGTCGCCAAAAAAGTATTGGTTTACATAGGCGAAACCGTAAAAATAATACCTTTGTAATCCGATAAAAATAACAACCAACAACTGACAATATGTACGGTAAAATCAAAGAACACCTTCAAGGCGAATTGCAATCCATCGAAAGCAATGGGCTTTTCAAAAAAGAAAGAATCATCACTTCTGCACAGGGAGCGGAAATCACGGTCAACGGCAAAACGGTCTTGAATTTCTGTGCCAACAATTACCTCGGACTGTCTTCGCATCCCGAAGTGATCCAGGCGGCAAAAGATGCTTTGGACACCCACGGTTTCGGGATGTCGTCGGTGCGTTTCATCTGTGGGACACAGGACATCCACAAAACGCTCGAGCAGGCCATAGCCGATTTCTACGGCACCGAGGATACCATTTTATATGCGGCTGCTTTTGATGCCAACGGCGGGGTTTTCGAACCGCTTTTCGGCGAAGAGGATGCGATCATTTCGGACAGCCTGAACCACGCCTCGATCATCGACGGTGTGCGTTTGTGCAAGGCCAAGCGTTACCGTTATGAAAACAGTGACATGGCCGATTTGGAAAAACAACTCGTCGCGGCCAATGCCGCCGGGGCGCGTTTCAAGATCATCGTCACCGACGGGGTGTTTTCGATGGACGGCGTGGTCGCGCCGCTGGACAAAATCTGCGACCTGGCCGACCAATACGATGCGATGGTCATGGTGGACGAATGCCACGCAGCGGGCTTCATCGGGGCCACCGGAAAAGGAACACTGGAGGCCAAAGGCGTCATGGGGCGCGTGGATATCATTACCGGAACGTTGGGAAAAGCACTCGGGGGTGCCATGGGCGGCTATACGACAGGCAAGAAAGAAATCATTGAGTTGTTGCGCCAGCGTTCACGTCCGTATTTGTTTTCAAATTCATTGGCTCCGGCCATCGTGGGCGCTTCGATCAAGGTTTTCGAATTGCTCAAGAAAGACACCGCATTGCGCGACAAATTGGAGTGGAATACCAACTATTTCAAGGAAGGAATGAAAAAAGCGGGATTCGACATCATCGATGGCGATTCGGCTATTGTACCGGTGATGTTGTACGATGCCAAATTGTCTCAAACAATGGCTAATGAATTGTTAAAGGAAGGCATTTATGTCATCGGTTTCTTCTTCCCGGTAGTCCCGAAAGAAAAAGCGCGAATTCGCGTGCAATTGTCGGCTGCGCATAGTAAAGAGCACCTTGACAAAGCCATACAATCTTTTACGCTTGTAGGTAAATCACTAAATGTTATATAATCTCCATTTTTGGCCGTTTTTTTTAACATTTAGTTTTGTAGTTAAAAAATTACTATTTACTTTTGTTCAATAAAATATTGTAATCTAACAAAATTAAGTATGAAACATCTTAACAAATTATTTGCTGCTGCGTGCCTATTTATGGGGTTAAGTACACAAGCACAAGATAGTAACAATCCATGGGCGATTTCCTTTGGAACGAATGCGGTCGACACAAGAGTGAGTGCTGCATCTAAATTCGAAGATCAACTTTCACAGTACTTTAATGTTGAAGACAACTGGAACATCCTTCCATCTATTTCATACATTAATGTATCAAGACACGTAGGTAGTGGTTTCTCAGTTGGTGTAACTGGATCCATCAACAAAATCAAAAAATTTGTTGGAGAGCGTGGATATGTAAACGGAGAGCGTGCAGGTGAATATCCTGTAAGCAATCCAGGTGATTTGGCTTACTATGCTGCTGATGGTACCATCAAGTACAGCATCGGTAGCGCATTGGGCTGGAAATACATCGACCCTTCAGTTCATGTAGGTGGGGGTTATGTATGGTTGGAAGATGCCAACACAGGAATCGTAGAAGGAGGTCTTGGATTGACTTTCTGGTTCTCTGAAATGGTAGGTCTTTCATTGCAGTCTACTTACAAGCAATCATTCGACGAAAGAGAAGAAAGAGGAATGGCGAACAACGTTCCTTCACATATGCAACACTTCGCAGGTCTTACTTTCAAATTCGGAGGTAAAGATACTGACGGAGACGGAATCTACGACAAAGACGATGCTTGTCCAGAAGTAAAAGGTTTGAAGCAATTCAACGGATGTCCTGATACTGACGGTGACGGAATCGTTGACGGAAGCGATGCTTGTCCAGAAGTTGCTGGTTTGGCTGAATTCCAAGGATGTCCTGATACAGACGGTGACGGAATCGCTGACAAAGACGATGCTTGTCCAGAAGTTGCTGGTCCAAAATCATTGAATGGTTGTCCAGATGCTGACGGTGACGGTGTTGCTGATAAAGATGACAAATGTCCACAAGTTAAAGGACCAAAAGAAAACGGTGGATGTCCATGGCCAGATACAGACGGTGACGGAGTATTGGACAAAGACGACAGATGTCCAGATGTTAAAGGTACTGTAGCCAACAATGGTTGTCCAGAAATCTCTGAGGAGCAAATCATGAAGTTGAACGCTTACGCTAAAACGATCTTGTTCAACTCTGGTAAAGCTACTTTCCAACAACAAACGTTCCCAGTATTGCAGTCTATCGTTGCGATCTTGAAAGAATACCCTTCTTCTAAATTCAGCATCGAAGGACACACTGACAGCGATGGTAAAGATGCCATGAACCAAAAATTGTCTGAGGACAGAGCAGCAGCCGTTAAGAACTACTTGATCGAAAACGGAATCGCTTCTGACAGATTGTCTTCTGCAGGTTTCGGTGAAACTAAACCAATCGATTCTAACAAAACCAAAAAAGGTAAAGCCAACAACCGTCGTGTTGAGGTTAAATTGGTAAAATAATTTGATACCTTAAAATAATAGAAGAACGCCTCGATTTATCGGGGCGTTTTTTTATTTTTATACAATGGCAAACCCTACATTTCTCGACAAGATTGCACAGGTTATTCTTGAGGATTATTCTTCGAAGATGACGCAAACCATAGTGGTTCTGCCCAACAAGCGGGCGAGGATATTTCTCATGGAGGCACTTCGCAAACAGGCTGCCCAAACCATTTTCGCCCCCAAGATCATCAGCATCGAGGAACTGATACAGGATATTGCGGGAATCCGATCGGTTGATGCCGTCGAATTGGTTTTCGAATTTTATGAAGTTTACCTGTCGATTACCGAAAAGAAGAACCAGCAAACGTTTGAACTCTTTGCCAACTGGGCCAAGACGCTGTTGCAGGATTTCAACGAAATCGATCGCTACCTGCTCGACCCGGACAAGGTGCTCAAATACCTTGAAAACATTAAGGAAATCGAGCATTGGTCTGTGGATGTCGAAAACCGAACCGAGCTCATCGAGAATTACCTCAGTTTCTGGAAATTGTTGCCGCACTATTACCAATCGCTGTACGGCCATTTGCTTGCCAAAGGAATCGGCTACCAAGGCTTGATTTACAGGGAAGCCGTTAACAACCTCGAATATTATTCCCATTCACTCGCGCAAAGGCAATTGCTGTTTGCCGGTTTCAATGCCTTGAATGCCGCTGAAGAACAGATCATCCAACAATTACTGGCTACCGGACAGGCCAAGGTCTATTGGGATGCCGACCAGGCATTTTTGAACGACGCTTTCCACGATGCCGGACTTTTCATCAGGAGATTCAGGCAAAGTTGGAAACACTACAAATTTCATCCCTTCGAATGGATGGTGGACGATTTCGCCCAGACCAAGAAAATTGAAATTATCGGCACGCCGAAATCAATTGGCCAGGCCAAAATTGCCGGTGGCATCATTGAGCGTTTTATCCTTGAGAATCCCGATTCGAAACTGGATCGGATAGCGATGGTGTTGGGCGAGGAGAATTTGCTGATTCCGGTCCTGCACGCCTTGCCCCAATCGGTGAACGCCTTGAATATTACAATGGGGTATACGGCCAAAAACAATCCGGCGCAGATCCTGATCGCCAAATTGTTTAAGATGCATACCAATGCCCTGTCCCGAAGTGGCGAAAGTTATGTGCTGTATTACAAAGACGTACTCGACATCCTGACGCATCCGTTGGTTGAACCGTATGCCCATACCAAAATGCTGGCCCAAACCATCAACCGAAACAACTATACGTTTATCACACACAAGCGGTTGTATGAGCTTCAGTCCCATCCCAACAAGTTGTTTGGCCTGCTGTTCCAGAAATGGGAAAATGATGCCACGGCGGTTTTGCAGTCGATTTCGAATTTGCTCGAAACCATCAAGACCAACCTGGGCAACGACAGCGACCAAGACAAAATCGCCAAGACTTTTGTCTATGCGGTGTTCAAGACCATCAACAAGCTCATCAATTATTACGCACGCCACCAGCACATCAACGACATGCAGACACTGCACGTGATTTACAAGCAGGTCATCGATTTAGCCGAAGTGTCCTTTGAAGGCGAACCGCTCGACGGGCTCCAGATCATGGGCGTGCTCGAAAGCCGCGTGCTCGATTTCGAGACGGTGATCGTCACCTCGATGAACGAAGGAAAATTTCCCGCCGGGAAGTCGCAGAATTCGTTCATCCCTTACGATGTCAAACGCGAATTGGGATTGCCGACATTCAAGGAAAAAGACGCAATCTATACCTATCACTTTTACCATTTGCTCCAACGGGCCAAGAACATCTACCTGTTGTACAATACCGAAAGCGAAGGGCTCGATGCGGGTGAGAAAAGCCGATTCATTACGCAACTCGAAGTCGAAAAGCAACCGAAACACGAATTGACGCACGAAATCTACAACCCGGTCTTGCCCGAAACGGTTTACCAGCCCATGGTCATTCCCAAATCGGAAAGCGTAATGCTGCGGTTGAAAGAAATTGCTGAAAAAGGGTTTTCACCGTCGGCGCTGACGTCCTATATCCGAAACCCGATCGATTTCTATTTCCAGAAAATCCTGCGCATCAATGAAGTCGAAGAAGTGGAGGAAAACATCGCGCTCAATACGCTCGGAACCATCATCCATGGCACGCTTGAAGTGCTCTATACGCCCTTGATCGGCAAATACCTTTCGGAATCGGACATTGACAATTGCTTTAAGCTGCTTGATCAGGAAGTGCTCAAGCAATTCAAGGAAGTGTACAAGGAAGGTGAAATCAGGAAGGGGCGGAACCTGCTCGCGTTTGAGGTTGCCAAGCGAAATATTTCCAATTTCCTCAAGCTCGAGCGCGAAGACATCCGAAATGGGGCGGCCATCAAAATCCTCGAACTCGAGAAGAAATGCGAGGGGCGTGACCTTTTGCACAGCGATTTGCCCTATCCCGTAAAAATTGCAGGAACGGTCGACCGTATTGAGGAGCACAACGGGAAAATCCGTATCATCGATTATAAGACCGGAAAAGTCGAATCGGGGAGTGTAACGCTCAAAAGCTGGAACGGGCTCACCCAGGACATCAAAAACGACAAAATCATACAGCTTTTGGCCTATGCCTTCATGTATGCGCCAGAGATTGGGACCCAAGAGGTGGAAGTGGGCATCGTGTCGTTCAAAAACCTCAGGGCTGGATTTTTGCCCTTCCAATACAAGGAAGAAAGAGAAGGCGTTTCGGTGGTTACCGAGACGATTTCCGAAAGTTATAAGGATGAACTGGCGGTATTGCTCAAGGAAATTCTCGATCCCGCAATTCCATTTACCGAAAAAATCAACTAGAGTTTTTTAAAGAAAGCCAAAAGCGTTTCGAGCAATGCATCGCGGTTTTCAATCAGGCTCATGTGCCCGTCGGGAAAAGCGACGAGTTGCACTTTGGTATTTTCGGCCTGCTCGATCGATTCGTCATAATTGAGCACCGGATCTTTTTGGCCCAAAACCAACAACACCGGATAGGGTCCGAAATGCAACAAAACTTCCCTGTCTTTCCTGATTTTCATGCCTTCAAGCGCAGCTACGATTCCCTGCAACGGTGTTTTCAAGGCTTCGACTTTGACTTTTTCGATTGCATCGGCAAGCCTTTCCCGATTTGGTTCGCTGAACAAATTGGCGATCGAGAGCCGCACAAACGAAGTGTGGTCTTTCTTGACGGCTTGTATCGCACGGTCGCGGTTGGCTTTGCGCTCGTCGCTGTCGGCCCTTGAAGTCGAATTGACCAATGCCAATCCTTTTACATTCTCGGGATACAATTCGGCGTAGGCCAAAGCCACATAGCCACCCATCGAATGTCCCGCGAAAATCGCCTTACGGATACGCAATTCGCTTAAAACCTCCTGTACCATATCGGCCTGGTCTTCCATTGTATGGATGTAACCGAGGCTTTCGCTTTGGCCGTGACCGAGCAAATCAATGGTAATGACGCGGTATTTTTTGGACAGTTCGGCGACGAAGAAATCCCACATGGATTGGTTTTCAAGAAAGCCGTGCAGCAAAACGACTGCCGTCCCTTTGCCGGTATCGGAATAGGAAATTTGGGTGTTTTTGTAGGTGGTGGTTTTCAAAATGTACAACTTGGGTTGGTTGTAACAAAAATAAGCATTACGATTGTAGAAAAGAATGCAGCGCCTTAAAATATTCCTTCTCCGCATCGAGCCAACCATAATGCCCGCAATGCTCTAAAAAGACCACTTCCGAATTCTGAAAAGCCCGGTGCGCAATCTCAGCCGTTTCAGCCTTAATAATGTCGTCCTTGCCTTGGATGATCAAAACGGGTTTCTTGTAATTTTTAAGTTTCGGCGCGCAGTCAAAATGAATGCGGTCCAGGTCGTCCCAAATCAACTGGTTCAAATCGGCATTGCCCTGGGTTAACCGTTCGGCGAGAATCGGGACATACTTTTTGTCGTACAAATAAGCGGGTGCCAAGTTTCGGCCGCGCCCCAAACGGGTCTGGTGTGTGGTGTCGCCTTTGGCGATTTTGGCATTCCAATAAGCCAATGAATCACGCTCTGTTTTGGTGAGTTTCGATTGGATTGCGGCACCCACATATTGGGTCAATCCCAAATCGATCCCGCCCGAAGCCGATAAAATCAATTTGTCAATCCGTTCAGGGTAAAGCGTCGCGTAATAGGAAGCGAGCATGCCGCCAAAAGAATGCCCCAGAACATGCCATTTTTCCAATTTAAGGTGTTTGCGCAGCGATTCGATGTCCGAGGCCATCAGTTGCATCGAGACCGTCTTGGAATCGAGTTTTTGCAGCACCGATTTCCCGGTGCCTCTTTGGTCGTAAATAATCACGAGATTGTGCTTGGAAAGTTTCTGTGCCAAGGCTTCAAAACCATTGCTGTTCATTCCGGGTCCGCCATTGATGATGAGCAAGGGCTGGCCAGAACCATAAGTGCGGTAATGGGTTTTCGAACCATCGGTGTTGGGAGAAAAACCGCCGGACTGTGCCTGCGCTACCAAACTGAGCAAGAATAGAAAGAGGATTTTTTTCATAAAAAAAAAACGGCTTACCGATTAGTAAGCCGCTTGTTGTTTTTGTTACGCATTCATGAGATTTTCGATTTCATCGACCTCAATCGGGATGTTGCGCATGAGGTTCAGCGGTTCGCCTTTTTCCTGGACGACCACATTGTCTTCGAGACGGATGCCGAAACCTTCGGCCGGAATATAGATGCCCGGCTCTACCGTAAAGACCATGTTGGCTTTCATCGGCTCGTGCAGCAAACCGTAATCGTGCGTGTCCAGCCCCAAATGGTGCGAGGTACCGTGCATGAAATATTTCTTGTAGGCCGGCCAATCCGGATTTTCGTTTTGTACGTCGGCTTTGTCGATGAGTCCGAGACCCAGCAATTCCGAAGTCATGATCTTGCCCACTTCCTTGTGGTATTCTTTCCATAAAGTGCCCGGGACGAGCAGTTTGGTCGCTTCATTTTTGACACGCAAAACCGCGTTGTAAACGGCTTTCTGGCGGTCGGTATAACGGCCCGAAACGGGAATCGTACGCGACAAATCGCTGGAGTAATTGGCGTATTCGGCGGCCACGTCGAGCAAAATCAAATCGCCAGCCTTGCACGGTTGGTTGTTTTCGATGTAATGCAATACGTTGGCATTGTTTCCCGAAGCGATGATCGGTGTGTAGGCAAACCCTTTCGAACGGTTGCGGATGAATTCGTGGATCAATTCGGCTTCGATTTCATATTCGGTTACATTCGGCTTGACAAACGAAAGCAAGCGACGGAAACCTTTCTCGGTAATGTTGCAGGCCGTTTGCATCAAATCGATTTCCTGTTGTTCCTTGATGGAACGGATGCGTTGCAAAATCGGGTTGCTCTTGGCGACACCGTGTGCGGGATATTTTTCCTTCCACCATTTCACGAAACGCGCCTCACGGGTTTCGGTTTCGACCGATTGGCGGTAATGCTCGTTGGTGTTGATGTACATCGTTTCGGCATAGGTCATGAGTTCGAACAGTACTTTTTCGAAATCGGTGAGCCAATACACGGTCTTGATGCCCGATACTTCGAACGCGCGCTCCTTGGTCAGTTTTTCGCCTTCCCAAATCGCGATGTGCTCGTTGGTTTCGCGCAGGAACAAAATTTCGCGTTGGTGTTCGTAAGGGGCATCGGGGAACAACACCAAAATGCTTTCTTCCTGGTCCACGCCGCTCAGGTAAAAAATGTCGCGGTGCTGCTGGAACGGCATCGTGCTGTCGGCACTGATCGGGTAAATATCGTTGGAATTGAAAACAGCAATGCTGTTGGGTTTCATTTGTGCGGTGAATTTTGAGCGGTTCTTGATGAAAAGATTCCGGTCAATTTGATGGTATTTCATACGAATTATTTTTGAATCCCAAAATTAAGCTAATAAGTTGGAATTTGGTTTTTGCGAATCGAAATTATAATAAACTATATTTGTCTGCGTTAATGAAATATTAAAACCGACAACATGAAAATCAAATTGTTATTTGCCGGATTAGTTTTGGCCCTGGGTCTGGGCTTTGTTTCTTGTGACGACAACGATGACAAGGAGGAGCTTTATCCGCCTACGCAAACGCCTGAATCATCGGAGCCGAGCCTTGTTGTCAAATTCAAATTCGACAAAAACCAGGAGCGTCTTAACAATATCGGGCAACCTTCGACAGTAGCGGCGGGCAATGCGGCCATCTCTCCCGATTTCAATTCGATTTCAGCACATTATTTTGAACTCGCGCCAAACGCCTATACGCAGATTGGACAAGGTGCGGTTTTGTATCATGCGCCCGAGACGACCATGGGCGGCCAAAATGCGATCGATTTCAGCCAGTCGAAAATCGTGTCGCAGGGCGAGACCTTCCTTAGGATTCCATTGAAAAATATAGCCGCCGGTGAGTACGAATGGGTTCGTGTTTCATTGGCTTACCAAAACTACAACATCCCCGTTCGCGCCAATGGGGTAGATTATGCCGGGACGTTGGCCAGTTTTGTCGGGTTCCGAACCTATATCGGGACACACGAGATTGGGAATTCTATTTTTCCGGTCAATGCCAATAAAAATCAGGGTTACTGGGCATTTGCTTTGGCCGATTATCCATTTTCCACCGAAGGCCAGGCAGGCGCAACAACGGTTCCGAACCCCATCGCATCGACTTCACCGATTCCTGCGGGATCTTGCGTGGTGACGGGCAAATTCGCCAACAAATTGACCATTACCGGTACGGAAACCAAAGATGTGATGGTAACACTTTCGCTTTCGGTCAACAAAAGTTTCGAATGGCATGAAGTGGTGCTCGATGGAAAATATGAACCGGCACAAGGTGAATATGTTGTCGATATGGGCTTGCGCGGATTGATTCCATCTTACCAGATTGCGCCGTAAATCATTGATACAATATCTTTTGAAGCCCCGTCTGGGGCTTTTTTATTTTTCATTTTAAAATCATTATAAATAACATCGAAAAGGTTGTAGTTAATCTCTGTTTGCCGTATTTTTGTGTGGATTTTTAAAACTCTCACAAACAAATATTATGGCAAAATCTGCATTATTAAAGTCGTCCCTTGCGAAAAAGTACTGGATGGCTCTGACAGGTTTATTTTTATGCTTGTTCCTCGTTGGCCACTTGGCCGGAAACCTTCAACTCCTTGTTCCCGACAACGCTTTGAACTTCAATAAATACGCGTTGTTTATGACCACCAATCCAGCGGTCAAAATCTTGTCCTACCTGACTTATGCGTCGATTATTTTTCACGCTTTTGATGGGGCTTGGCTCACTTACAAAAACGCCAAGGCCAGACCCATCAACTATGCTAAAAACAATGCGGCGGCAAACAGTGCCTGGGCTTCAAGAAACATGGGGGTTTTGGGAACGGTGATTCTCATTTTTATCGTGACGCACATGACCACTTTCTGGGCGCCGATGCATTTTGACAAGAACATGCCGCTCCAAACGATCAACATCGACATGATGGGCCAGAAATCGGAATATTATGTTACCACCGACGGAGGATATTTGCCAAAGGCGCAGGTCGACCAAAAGATGGTTTACATCAAAGACAGAACAGATTTTTATGACAGCCGTGCCAATGTCAAAATCAAGGAAGGTTACAAAGATTTGTACAAAATTACCATTGCGTTTTTCAAAGATGCCAAATACGGATTGATCTACACTTTGCTTTACGTGCTTTCCATGGGTGTGTTGGCTTTCCACTTGTACCACGGATTCGGAAGTGCTTTCCAATCCTTGGGCGCCAATAATCCAAAATACAATGGATTGATCAAAATCACGGGAATCGGATTCTCCATCATCGTTCCTTTGCTGTTTGCCATCATTCCACTTTACATTCATTTTATCCTTAAAGCATAATTTACCATGGCATTAGATTCAAAGATACCAGCTGGCCCTATTGCAGAAAAATGGACCAATTATAAAAACCACATCAATCTCGTTAACCCTGCCAACAAACGCAACATCGATATTATTGTCGTAGGTACCGGATTGGCCGGAGGTTCAGCGGCGGCGACGCTGGCCGAACTCGGGTACAACGTAAAAGCATTTTGTTTCCAGGATTCACCGCGTCGTGCGCACTCTATTGCGGCTCAGGGCGGAATCAACGCTGCCAAAAACTACATGGGCGATGGCGACTCGACGTTCCGTTTGTTCTATGATACCGTAAAAGGCGGTGACTACCGTGCACGTGAAGCGAACGTACACCGTTTGGCGGAAGTTTCGGCCAACATCATCGACCAGTGTGTCGCCCAAGGTGTACCGTTGGCCCGTGAATATGGCGGATTGCTCGACAACCGTTCGTTTGGTGGAACCTTGGTTTCCCGTACGTTCTATGCCAAAGGACAAACCGGCCAGCAATTGTTGCTCGGTGCCTATTCGGCAATGAACCGTCAAATCGGACGGGGCAAGATCAAGATGTACAACCGTCATGAAATGCTCGACCTGGTTATCGTCAACGGAAAAGCGCGCGGCATCATTGCCAGAAACCTCATTACCGGTGAAATCGAAAGACATTCGGCGCATGCGGTCGTGATCGGTTCGGGCGGTTATGGGAACGTTTTCTTCCTTTCGACCAATGCGATGGGAAGCAACGCGACGGCAGCTTGGAAAATCCACAAAAAAGGGGCGTTTTTTGCCAATCCTTGTTATACACAAATCCACCCGACCTGTATTCCGGTTTCGGGTGACCACCAATCGAAATTGACCCTGATGTCCGAATCGTTGCGTAACGATGGACGCATCTGGGTACCGAAAAGCCTCGAAAGATGCCAAAGCCATCCGAGAAGGCCGTAAAAAACCAACCGATTTGTCGGAAGAAGAAAGAGATTATTACCTCGAAAGAAGATATCCATCATTTGGTAACCTCGTTCCGCGTGACGTAGCGTCGCGTGCTGCCAAGGAAAGATGCGATGCCGGATTCGGTGTCAATAAAACAGGAGAAGCCGTTTACCTCGATTTTGCTGCGGCGATCCAACGTTACGGAAAGGAGCAGGCTTACATTAAGGGAGTCGATGCCAATGACGCCAAAGCAGTAACCGCTCTCGGAACTGCCGTAGTCGAAGAGAAATACGGAAACTTGTTCCAGATGTACGAGAAAATCGTCGATGAGAATCCGTACAAAACGCCAATGATGATCTACCCGGCGGTACACTACACCATGGGCGGAACTTGGGTAGATTACAATTTAATGACCACCATTCCGGGCTGTTTCTCCATCGGGGAATCGAATTTCTCGGATCACGGTGCGAACCGCCTCGGGGCTTCTGCCTTGATGCAAGGTTTGGCCGACGGTTATTTCGTATTGCCTTACACCATCGGCGATTATTTGGCGCCGGACATCAAAACGGGAAAAATCTCTACCGATTTGCCCGAGTTTATCGAGGCCGAGAAAAATGTACGCGACCAATTGGAAAAATTCATCAACAACAATGGTAAATATTCGGTAGACCATTTCCACAAGAAGCTCGGAAAAATCATGTGGGATAAAGTCGGAATGGCGCGTAATGCCCAAGGTTTGACCGAGGCCATCAGTGAAATTGCCGCCTTGCGCGAAGAATTCCACCGCGATGTCAAAGTGCCAGGAACGCTCAACAGCTTCAACCAGGAGCTCGAAAAAGCGATGCGTGTGGCCGATTTCCTGGAGCTCGGGGAATTGTTTGCCAAAGATGCTTTGCACAGAAACGAATCCTGTGGCGGTCACTTCCGTGAGGAATACCAATCAGAAGATGGGGAAGCCAAAAGGGATGACGACAATTTTGCTTATGTTGCCGCCTGGGAATACAAAGGAAAACCAAGCGAAGCGGTATTGCACAAAGAAAACCTCGTGTTTGATAATGTTAAATTGGTAACGCGCAGTTACAAATAATACAAAGGAAAGTATGAAACTGACTTTAAAAATATGGCGTCAGAAAAATGCCGCCGACAAAGGACAAATGGTAGACTATCCAATCGACGGAATCGAGCCGGATATGTCATTCCTTGAAATGCTCGACGTGTTGAACGAACAGTTGATCAACAAAGGCGATGAGCCGGTGGCTTTCGACCATGATTGCCGCGAAGGAATCTGTGGAATGTGCTCGCTTTACATCAACGGTGAAGCGCACGGCCCGGACAGAGGCGTTACGACTTGCCAACTGCACATGCGTATGTTCAAGGATGGCGATACGATTTACATCGAACCGTTCCGCGCCAAAGCGTTTCCTGTAATCAAGGATTTGGTGGTCGACAGAAGTTCATTCGACCGCATCCAGCATGCCGGCGGATTCATCTCGGTCAATACTTCGGGAAGAACCATCGATGCCAATACCATCCCGATCCCTAAACACGATGCCGACCGTGCGTTTGACGCTGCGACCTGTATCGGATGCGGGGCTTGCGTGGCCTCTTGTAAGAACTCATCGGCGATGTTGTTCGTTTCGGCCAAAGTATCGCAATTCGCGTTGTTGCCGCAAGGAAAGGTAGAAGCACACGACCGTGTACTCAACATGGTACACCAAATGGACGCCGAAGGTTTCGGAAACTGTACCAATACCGGTGCCTGCGAAGTCGAATGTCCGAAAGGCATTTCACTCGAGAATATTGCCCGAATGAACAGGGAATATTTATCGGCGAGCATCAAATAAGATTTCAACTCGGAAAATCCCAATCGAAAGGTTGGGATTTTTTATTTTAGCACTCATGAAAGTAGCACTCATTCAAGCGCCATTGGTTTGGGAAAATGCCGAAGCCAACCGCCAGTATTTTAGCCACAAAATCGAAGCAACCGAAGCCGATTTGATCGTATTGCCCGAAATGTTCAGTACGGGCTTTACGATGGAACCGCAGCGCGTAGCCGAAAAGATGTCGGGTGAAACGGTACTGTGGATGCAATCGACTGCGATGGCCCGACAAACCGCCCTGGTCGGCAGCTTGGTCATCGCGGAAAATGGCCACTTTTACAACCGCATGCTGTTTGTGCATCCGTCAGGCACGATTCAGCAATACGACAAAAGGCATTTGTTTACCTTGGCTGGAGAAAACAATGTTTATGCCCCGGGGAAAGAGAAATTAGTAGTTGATTACAGAGGTTGGAAAATTTGCCCCTTGGTTTGTTACGACCTTCGTTTTCCGGTTTTTTCGCGCAATGTGGAAAACTATGATTTGCTGATTTACAGTGCCAATTGGCCAAAACCCAGAACCAATGCCTGGGATGCGCTGCTCAAAGCGCGCGCCATTGAAAACATGAGTTACGTGATCGGGCTCAACAGGATTGGCGAAGATGCCAACGGTCACCAATACATCGGGCATTCGCAGCTTATCGACGGGCTCGGTAATTTTGTTATTACGCCTTCTGAGTCGGAAGTGGTGATGATGGCCGAATTGGATTTGGAGCACATCCGCGAGATCCGAAAAAAATTCCCGTTCCTCGAAGACCGCGACCAGTTTAAGGTGATGCCAGATTGATGGTTTGCTCGACATCCCAATTGGCCCTCACATCGATCGGTTTCGAATAGTATATGACTTGTTCGGTTTGTCTTTTTTCGAGGAAACTGCCCGTATCCCAGACTTTATTTTTGTTTTCATCATAGATGATGCGTAGCGTAAATAACTCCGGGCTGACGAGGTTAAAATCGATTTTCGCGGCGCCTTCGGAATATTCGGAATAGAGTACGGCACCTTTGTCATTGGTCAGTTCGATAATAATCGGGAATTGCCTCACATTTTCCAGTTTGAGGGTCAGGTTGCCATATTCCGATGTGTTCCGGGTCTCAAATGCATAAGTCAAGGTGTCGTTGGTCCGTTCCATGTAATCGGTTAAGGCGCCGGGAAACAACTTAAGCTTGTATTTCTGCAAAGGTTCTTTGGCAAAATCGAAACCAACCTCTTGCTTGGGCTCATCGTATACCGTTTTTAAGGCCACTGCGACCGAATCTTTGTCAAGCAACTGCATTTTGGTAACGTCAAACTTTGACAACGGAACGGAGGCTTGCAGCGTAAACTTTTCGCGCAAAGGCAGGACACTTTTTTGGACCGGGTTCAAGCTCAGCGTATCGGCTTTTTGGTTTTTGATGCGTACGGTAAACTGTTCCGTCTTGTCATTTTTGCTCACTTCTGCCACCAGCGAATCCAATTTTACCGAAGCGTCAAGTTTGATGGGTTTGTACCAAATCTGGAGTGAATCTTTATCGGGTAAAGGGGTCGTCACGATGTCGAGCGGCTGGTTGCCTTTGCGCAGCAAGATTTTGGCGTCTTTTGGATTGCCCTCGTAGCCCATGAACAATTTGTTTCCCGATGCCTGGGTAATTTTTTTCACCTTGAACGGGACGACTTCCTTGAACATTTCTATTTCATAGACCGTATCGTTCGGAATGGTGATGTATTGTTTGTGAAACCCGATTTTTTCCTCCTTTGGGTTGAATTTGTAATTCGAATTGGCGTCTTTGATGGCGACCAATTGGTATTTGCCGGCCTTGAGGTTTTCGAGCTTGAAAACCGTGGCGCTGTCCAAAGTATTGGTCACATAACGCGGATTTTGTTTGTAAACCAACGAATCGTTGTATTTTTCATCCACCTCATACAGCATGACCGTTACGAAATTGTCGGTCGTTTTCTCAAAAGCATCCTTGATTTTTCCATTCAACGACAGCGAATCGATATAAGGCCCGGTCGAAAAAACATATTTGAATTGACGATAGGCATTGCCTTCGTTATTGTCTTCAATGCTCTGCCCAAAATTGAAACTGTAAGTGGTGTTGGGCTGTAAGGTATCATTGATCTTAACCGTAATGTATTTACTGGCGTTGTTCGGCAGAATTTCGGGTGTATTCTTCATCGGCGGGGAAACAATGAGCTGCTTGTTGATGTTTTTGAGCTTGACGTATTCGTCAAAGTTCAGTCTGATCGTTGAGCCGGTGAAATTGGTCGAATAGTTTTTTGGGAAACTGTTTTTGAGCACAGGCGCAATGGTATCTTTCAATCCGCCTGAGATGGTTCCCCTTTTGGCACAACTGGCCAAGACGATCACAAAGAACAGGCACAAATAGCGAAAGTGTTTTTGTAGCATGAAGCGTATTTTTTCAAACCACAAAATAACGATTATATTTATTCTTAACGAAATGTTTTACAGATTTATTGGCATTGTATCCGAAGCCATTTCCTATTCCTAAATAACGAAGGAATGAATCGAGATTAGTATATTATTACACTAATTTTATATAGTTCAATGTCAAAGTATTGGGTCAGGAATGGGATAAGGCCATACACACAATACTGATGCGTGCTCCCGGTATTTTAAGCAGCGCCTTGCTACAGGATTCCAAGGTGGATCCGGTGGTCAGCACATCGTCGATGAGCAAGAAATGCAAATGGTGGTCCTGTTCAGAAAAGACGACGTCAAAAATTTCCTTGGTGCCCAATTCGGACCTGCCGAGCAGGTTTTTCTTCGTTTGTGTTTTCGAATATACTTTGCGGATCAGGATGTTTTGGTTCAATGGCTTTCCGAGATTTTCGGACAGCGCCAAACCGAAACGGCTGACCTGATTGTATCCGCGCTGCCTTAATTTCTTGGGATGCAAGGGAACGGGTATAATGGCATCAACCGATTGAAGCGCCCCGATCGTTTTCAAATCGGCGCCATACCAATGACCCAATGCGGCACCAATTTCTTCCATCCCCTTGTACTTGAGTTGATGGATCAATTCCTGTACGATCCCTTTTTTGTGGTAATAAAGGAAAGCTGCCGCGAATACTACATCGACTTTGCCATAAAATTTTTTGAAGGCTTCATTTTGAGGGATCAGGTGGTGGCCGGTCTGTGGAACTTCATGACGGCAACGGCTACAAATGGCATTTTCACTGACGAGCAGCAAGGAATCACAACCCGCACAAACGGGCGGGAAGAATAAATGGATCAGGCTGGTAAACATATTGAATGGCTTTGAAAACATAAAGTTATAAAAATCAGTCGTACGGTGTTAATTTCTGTGCACTTTTTATATTTTTGCACCACTATGGCAAAACAAGAAGATTTATTTAAAAATGTCGTGTCGCACGCCAAGGAATATGGGTTTATTTTCCCGTCCAGCGAAGTGTACGACGGACTCAGCGCAGTATACGATTATGCGCAGAACGGAGTAGAACTCAAGAAAAACATCCGCGAGTACTGGTGGAAAGCAATGGTGCAGATGCACGAGAACATCGTGGGCCTTGATGCCGCAATCCTGATGCACCCGACCACCTGGAAGGCTTCCGGCCATGTCGATGCCTTCAACGACCCGCTCATCGACAACAAGGATTCCAAAAAAAGATACCGTGCCGATGTGTTGATCGAAGACTATTGTGAAAAGATCAACCAAAAGGCGCAAAAGGAAATCGAGAAGGCGCGCGCGCGTTTCGGGGATGCGTTCAACGAGAACGAATTCGTCACGACCAATGCGCGTGTCATGGAATATAAGGCCCGCCAGAAGGAGATTTTGGAAAGAATGGCTCGTTCCCTCGGCAACGATGATTTGGCCGATGTAAAAGCCCTAATAGAGGAGTTGGAAATCGCCGATCCGGAGACCGGTTCACGCAACTGGACCGAAGTGAAGCAATTCAACCTCATGTTCGGGACCAAATTGGGCGCTTCCGCCGAAAATGCGATGGATTTGTACCTGCGTCCCGAAACGGCACAGGGAATTTTCGTCAATTTCCTCAACGTACAAAAATCTGGTCGCATGAAGATCCCGTTTGGGATTGCACAGACCGGAAAGGCATTCCGAAATGAAATCGTCGCCAGGCAGTTCATTTTCCGCATGCGCGAATTCGAACAGATGGAGATGCAATTCTTTGTCCGTCCGGGCGAGGAAATGAAATGGTACGAATACTGGAAACAGACGCGCCTGAACTGGCATTTGTCGCTCGGTCTCGGAAAGCAGAACTACCGTTTCCACGACCACGAGAAACTCGCGCATTATGCCAATGCCGCGGCCGATATCGAATTCAACTTCCCGTTCGGCTTCAAGGAGCTCGAAGGCATCCATTCGCGTACCGACTTCGATTTGAAGGCACACGAACAATATTCTGGACGGAAATTGCAATATTTCGACCCGGAACTCAATGAGAACTATACGCCTTATGTCGTGGAGACCTCTGTTGGTTTGGACCGCATGTTCCTGGCCGTATTTTCCACGTCGCTCAAGGAAGAAACGCTCGAGGACGGTTCTACACGTACCGTTTTGCAATTGCCATCGGTTTTGGCGCCGACCAAAGCGGCGGTTTTGCCTTTAATCAAGAGGGATGGTCTGCCTGAACTCGCACAAAGCATCATCGACGAGCTCAAATGGGATTTCAACATGGCCTATGATGAAAAAGATGCGGTAGGTCGCCGTTACAGGAGACAGGACGCCCTCGGGACACCGTTCTGCATCACCGTAGACCACCAGTCACTCGAAGACCAAACGGTTACGATCCGTCACCGCGATTCGATGAAACAAGACCGTGTTGCCATTGGTGCGCTGCGCGAGATCATTGAAAATGAAGTGAGCATGAAGAATTGGTTGCTCAAAACCAAAGTATAACATCAGATATATGTTGAGAAAAGGCTTCCAGAACGGAAGCCTTTTTTATTTGTGCTTTTTGTAAGTCTTATTGATTTCCAGTCCTTTTTTAATTAGGAGGTGCAACGGCTCCTCACTTATGGCTGGCACGGCGACAGGGTGTTCTAATTGCAATTCGGTATTGTTTTTCTTGGGATGGATCCTGTTCAATAGTTGCAGGAAAATGGTCCAGTTGTCCGCAGCCGCTTTTAATAAAGACAAGATTTCGGACAGGTATTCTTTGAGCGCCGGATGCTCGGTATCTGAAACTTTTCCGTTGCGGCGGTAACTTCTTTTGGGCTTATTAGACCGCAGTTCGTTGAGCAAATTGTCTGGGATGCGTGAAAAAATAGTTTCATATAATAATCTACTTATCTCTTGTGGTTTATCGCGTAAATCGACCCATTCCAATGATTGCTGTTGCAAAAGCGCGTCAAAAAAAGCATCGCGAAAAGTGTGTACCCAATGATAAGCCGGATCATTGGTCTGCCGAACCAAAAACTGCTCAAGATAGGTTTTGCCGCTTTCTTTTGCGAAGTTGAAGCCGCTGGCCTGCGCTACCGCCTCGTTTAGATTGTACTGCGATGCGAATTGGGCAATTGCCTGTGCGGCCCTGGCATGTTTGAGCTGGCCAACGCTAAGATAGCCGTCGGCTTTGGCATTGACGATGGTCTGGCAGGTCATGAGTAGGATGTACGTCGCCATGCCGTTGCAGACGATCTTGTTTCCATCCTTGGCGGTGACTTCAAATAGGATCGGATTCTCGAAAGCTTCGAACAATTCGCCTTGTATGGGATAAAATTTGTTGATGCTGCCCAAAAAGTCAAAAAGCCAATCTTCGGATTTCCCGTCATAGCCAAGCGCCTTCTGCAGGCCGTTTTTGGTAAAAACAGCTTGTCGGTTGTCAAGTATGAAGCAAGGCAGTTCGATATTCCCGATCTTGAGCGGCAGTTGCTCGGAGCCAAACGAAATTTGATGTACGATTTGTGGCATGTTTTATTTTTTTAACAATTGGAGCCATTCCAACATTTGTAGTTTGTCTTTTTCGACTTTCAATTCGATTTCTTGCTCTTTTTTCGGTTTTTCTAATTTTTCTCCCGGTCGGATGGTTTTTGCGGCATCATCTGTCTGCGGTACGTCCAACCCTAGGTGTTTTTTGATGCGCCTAAGCATGTACCAGGCCGATTTTTGTGTGACATCTAACCGCTGGCCCAATTCTATCGAAGTGATGCCGTTTTTGCTGTTCGAAATGATCCAAATGGCCATAAACCATTTCTGCAATTCGATTTTTGAATTGTAAAAGAGCGTTCCGGTCTTGGCATTGAAATATTTTCCGGTATTGCGGCAACGGTAACGGCCATTCTTGCAATTGTATACTTTGGAAATCGGATCGAACGGACTGATGACAAAACCATTCCATCGCAATTGCTCTAAGTGCCGCAGGCATGCCTCCTCTGTCGGGAATGCCTGTTTGATATCGTCCAGGTGTTTGTAGGATTCACTAATCACTTGTAGGTCTTTTATGGGTTTTATATAATTTACACAAAAATAGATAAATAAGTGTAATTATATATATAACTCAAAAAAAATTTCCCTATAAATCCGATGAAATGCAAGCCCTGTGTTATTCAACGTATTTTTTTGCACTTGAAAAAAAAATGTCAACAATCTTTGGGATTCTATTAACAGTCGGGTTTTTAAGTGGCTAAATGGAGTAAATTAGCAATCAGATTTGTCATAGAAATGTTTTCAGTTGATCTGGCAAATTTGGTTCCCCAAACCTATCTGATTTTCCTTCTAATGTCGTGCTGAACCAACAAGCAGACATTAATGAAGCATTCTTACCTCATTATCGATGACAACCCGCAAAGTATGCTGGAAACTAAGGCTGTGGCCTCTCGTTTCCCCAGCTTGCAGTTTGTTGCGTCTGCGCATAATTATGAAGACGGCCTCGATTTGGTATTGCAGCACAATCCTGCGATTATTTTTCTTGAGATTGCCCCCGAGGACGCTTCCAGTAACTTGTCATTGTTGTTTGTCAACGAATTGTACCGTTACTTGAAAGTGGTTCCCAAAATCATTGTGACGACCGGCACAACCGAAAAAGCGTTCGAAGCCATCAAGTACGATGTATTCGATTACTGTACCAAGCCATTGCTGCCATCAGACCTTAGAAAATCTTTGTTGAGGCTCGAAAAGGCAATGGTTGATGTGCCGCAGACTTTCGTGGCGGAGCCTGTAGAAGATCATCCGGCTGCTGCCGAAGTATTGGTTCCGGTTGTAGAAGCCCCGCAGCCAGTTGAGGTACAAGAACATGAGGGCGACTTTTCGGAGCCTGAACGGGCCGCCGAAGTAATTGAAGCGTTCATCAGTGTCAAGCCACACATAAACGAGGAGGTTCCGGTAATCACGATTGAGAAACCCGCCAAAGAGGAAAAGCCGCTGATCATTTGTGTCAAATCTTATGGGGACTACCGTTTTATAGAAGCAAAGGATATTTGCTACCTCCAGGCCGATAATAATTCCACCGACATCCATTTGTACAACGGGGAAATGATTACGGCTTTTAAAACACTCAAGCATTTCGAATCGGTACTTTCTTCTCCTTTTGTAAGGATCCATAACAGCTATATTGTCAATATTGATTATGTGTCGAGGATCCATACTGGAAATTCCGTTTGCTATATTAAGAACACCACCACCAAATTGCCTTTCTCCAAATCCTACAAGGAGAATGTGGATTCCATCATCAGCAACATCGCAAACGGCAATTATCTCGAAATTTAAAAAATCCATCCACCAAAATTTGATAGTCATCCACTATCAAACGGCACCATTCCACCATAAACCCCTTTAAACACTATAATTGATAGGGACTTGCTATGTAGTTTTACATCGTGAATCAGAAAAGACTCACACCATAAAACAGAAAAAATACCATAACATAACAAAGTCTCAAATTATGAAAAAAGCTATTTTAACATTCGGATTATTTTCGCTGATGATGGTGTTGACATCATTTACGAGTCCTTCGGAAATTGGCGGTCAAACTGTGCCTGTAGGAGGAAAACCTCTTCACTATCACGGCCAAAGTTTACCAATTGACAAAAATCCATTAGGAATTGGCGGACAAACAGTACCTACTGGAAACCCATTATCGCGTCCGTCTGACATCGGTGGCCAAACTGTTCCAAAAGGGAATCCTTTGGCAATCGGTGGTCAAACTGTTCCAAAAGACAGCAAGCCGTTGTCAAGACAACCAATTGGGGGGCAAACTGTTCCAAAAGGAAATCCATTAGCATAAGAAACTAGAAAAATAATATTTGAAAGCTATCGTAACTGATAGCTTTTTTTTTTGTCATCACTTTCATTACTTTTGAAAAAAACTTATTGATTGAGAAAGTTTTACATCATAATAGCGTTTGCCTCATTGTTTGGTTGCAAAAAGAACGATAATACCTCCGTTTCTACAAATGCATCAAGGGACAGTCTTTCCATTTATATGGGCTTGGCCGCTAGGGAATCAGAAAACATCGAAAAAAAAATAACGTACAATTCTAAGGCGTTTGAAATTCTTAAAAGGCAAACGAATGACTCATTGAATCGTGAGAAGATATTTCAAGTGGCGACAAATTATTTTGGGGCGAAAGACTGGAAGAAGTTCAAATTGGCATCCGACCTCGTCCTTGACAATGCAGTACAGGCAAAAGACACCTTCAACGTAGCAAAAGCCTATAGATATAAAGCCGAATATTATAAGAATCTTGGAATAAATGACAGCTCTTACTATTTTTATCTAAAGGCCGAAAAATTATATACAAAACTGAAAGACAAAGAAAATCTGGGAAGGATTTTTCTTAAAAAGGGGATTATACAATTTTATGCAAATGATTATTTAGGGGCTGACATTTCAACATCACAGGCATATAACTTACTGCGAAATTCTTCAGACAAAGAAATACTCTACCAGTCGATTAGTATGATGGGTATCATTTCAAACGAGATGAAGGACTACAGCAAAGCGATTGAAAAACATAAAGAGGCACTTAACCTAGTGCGTCAAAATAATTTAAATGATGAATTCAATCAAGAGGCAACTTGTCTAAGCAATATCGGTAACGTCTATCAAAACATAAATCAAGATAAAGAGGCGATAAGCTATTTTCAACTGGCATTGCAAGACGAAAGCCTAAAAAATCGGACTCCTGAATTATATTCGACATTAATTGATAATCTCGCTTACTCGAAATTAAAACTAAAGGACGATTCAAATCTTCCGGCACTTTTTTATAGATCTTTAAAAATAAGGGACAGCCTTCACAACCTGTCAGGTGTTGTTTTAAGCAAACTACACCTTTCAGAGTATTACGCCTATAAGGAAGATACTGTCAAATCTCAAGACTTGGCGGAAGAAGCTTTAGCGACGGCCAGGAAGTCAAAAACATATAGCGATATTTTGGCATCATTGAAACAGTTGTCAGTAGTAGACCATAAAAATGCATCACAGTTTTCGAAAGGACTACATTAGGATCAATGATAGTCTACAGCAGGCAGAACGAAAATCACAAAATAAGTTTGCCAGGATACAATTGGAAACGGATGAGATATTACAGGAAAAAGACAAACTCGCAGAGCAGAATAGAAACCTATTATATTTTTTCGTCGGGACATTCCTGATAGGACTGCTCTTATTTATTATTAGGAACCAGAGGGCGAAAAACAGAGAGTTGATGCTAGTTCAGGCACAACAAAAGGCAAACGAGGAGATTTATAGTCTTATGATATCGCAACAGGAAACTATAGAAGAAAGCAGGGTAAAAGAAAAGAAACGTATCGCCCAGGAATTACATGATGGGGTTTTAGGAAGATTATTTGGCGCAAGGCTTAACTTAGATAGCTTAAATAAGTTCACCGACGATGAATCGATTGAAAACAGATTCAATTACTTAAACGAGTTAAAAAACATTGAGCAGGATATTCGGGAAATTTCACATGACCTTAATCGTGAAAAATTTGTCTTGATCAATAATTTCGTTGCAATCGTAAGCAATTTGCTGGAAGAACAAAAGACTTCTCATGCACCCGAATTAACATCCCATATAGATGACAACATCAAATGGGATAAGGTGGGCAATTCCATTAAAATCAACCTATACAGAATACTACAGGAATCGCTTCAAAACATCAACAAATATGCACAAGCGCAAAAAATTGATGTTAGGATTGAAAAGGAACTCGAAACCATCATATTGAAGATTACCGACAATGGACAAGGTTTTGACATAAACACCAAGAAAAAAGGAATCGGCCTCCAAAATATGGAGTCTCGGACCAAAGAATGTAATGGTAGTCTGGATGTGAAGTCTAAAAAGGGCAAAGGAACCGTAATAACCATCACCGTGCCTATCGTAAACGAAAGTCAAGTATACTAGTAAACTAATCGCCATTTTATATAATTCCAAGATTTCGCGCTTCCCTGATGATATCTCCGTCGCTTCCGCCCTCCACATTCAAGATCATCTTGATGTAAGCCTTCCTCTTATCAATAGAATTTATACTTAGAGGGATATGGTCCGGTAAATTTTTGGTCCTGACCCCCTCAGCCAACAATGCTATTATTTTATAGTTGAACTCATCGAGATCAAACTGTCCATGGACCAATTTTACTTTTTGCTCGATGGTACGGCTAAGATACCTGCCGCCGTCCAACACCATTTCAAATGCGATAAGTAGCTCCGACCCAACATCGTGCAAGGCAATCAAGCTCCCTTGGCCAATCAAACGGCTAAAGCGATGGATTGAGTAAGCGTCGACCTTTCCGGTAAGCAGCACAATCCGGCTGCCTGCCGTATTCCTGATGTCCAGGATCAAGTGCTCCAGATATTTCAGCCGCTCACAATCCTGGATACAGAAGGTGGCATCGATGCATACTATGGAGAATCGCCTTTCCTGCATCAGGGTATCATGAATATCTTCCAGGTTCGAAACACATTCAACATTAAACCTTGTACCGACAAAAAGCACCGGATAGCCATAACGGGCAACAGGATGGCCATCCACGATTATAACATTCATATTTTGTAAATTTAAAAAAGGCCGCCAGTGGTATTGACGGCCTTCAGGCGTATAAAAATTTGTTTGGCGATTAACTCCGGCGAAATATTATCATTTGTTTTTCAGCAAGCTGACCACTACCGTAGAGACTACACCCTTGGCAACGCTGGTCTTGCTTCCGTCGATTGCAGCAATGAGGCAACTGATCGAAATGTCCCAATTGCGGTCCCGGGGCTTTTGCTTCTGCCTGTTGGCAAAGTAGTAGGCATAGCGTAAAATCGAACTGTAATTTAAGGCGATACGCTGGTCTGCCGCACTGATTTGCGGGTTACTCTGTATGTTTTTTTCGAAGTCGAGGATATACCGGTAAATAATCTCATACGGCTTTCTGTCGATTTCAAGCAACAGCAATTCCCCGGAGAATCGAATCACCTCGTTGCGGGCTACAAGACCCAGCCCCGACCGGTTTATCGCTTCCGCAAGCGTCCAGTCATCGCCAATAAGACAGGTATTGATGGCAGCCGTATCCGGCAATTCGTAATTCTCGTTCACGATTTCCATAAAATCAAGGTTCGCCGTAGCGACACGGTCAACGGTCGAAATCACATCCGACGTATTACCGACAGGATGGTTGCCCGCAACGAACGCTTCGGAGACATCATAAAACAATATCCCGGAAACGTCAAAAGGATTGTCGGGATTGGCCGGGTATTCTAAAGTATAGCGTGAAGCAACTTCGGCCCCTTTTCCCAAGGGATTTCCATTCCCATTATCGGTAGTGCAGTTAGTAAAAAACGGAGCAGTAAAGGCTAATAAAAAAATATTCTTCATGGTTTAGAAATTAAGATGAGTAATGATTTAGGTCCGTTCATTCCGCCCCGGGAGGACTGAACGACAAGAACCATTCTACAGGTTCT
The DNA here is from genome assembly GCF_047602195.1 of Flavobacterium sp. GTDB lineage: Bacteria > Bacteroidota > Bacteroidia > Flavobacteriales > Flavobacteriaceae > Flavobacterium. The sequence continues at coordinate 11,678 of NZ_JASGHW010000004.1, read as the reverse complement.
AGTGGTTGAATTCGAAGGCAAAGCTACAGGCAGTTATCACCTTCCGCAAATGGTAGGTATCGCCATTTGCAAATAGATACACTTTCCAAATACATCCATTTATAAATCCATAACAGTATACACCCATGCAAATCCATTGTAAATAAAAGGGTTGGGGATAAATGCAATTAGTACTAATCAAACTGTGGGAAAAAGCTCACTTTTTACCTCGGATTTTTAATATTTTTACATTCCAACAAACACAACTAACAAATGACTAACCCTCTCCCCAATTCCCGATGGGTACAAATGCCCTTTTGCATCAAACTTTCCATCCTTTATTTTTTATCGGTCTTTTTCGCCAACGCTCAAAAGATTGGAAATACAATACCAGACAGCCTTTCTCGCAAGAGTTATGACTACTTCATTGAAAAATTGGACTCCGACAACAATCCCAAAACAATAGATATCCTATACAATCGCTGCTATCTGAAAAAGGCACTTGCCGAAGAAAACTGGGCACAGGCGGCAAATGCATATAAGATGCTCATACACAAATCAGAAAAAGAATTCCAATTGATATACGCTGATAGCATGATTATAATCGCCCAAAGGAGTGCCGATAAACTCATTGCACTGCAGGCCCATATTACAAAAGGACTCGTCCTTTTCAACCAAAATAAGTGCGGTGCCGCCCTTGAGGAATACCTTATGGCCAATAGGTTGGCAGTCCAGACAGATGATACTTATTATACCTACCAGCTCAAATTTCTAATGGGGCAGACGAAATACTACCTCGGATATTATGATGAAGCCATATCCCTGCTTCGGGAATGCGTAGAGCAATATGATACCGAGGGAGGCAAACCCTACCTGATCTCACTCCATGCATTGGGTTTATGCTACCAGGGTGTCGGGAAACTGGATATTTGTTCCGCCCTGAACAAAATGGGTATCCAGGATGCCCGCGAGACAGAAGACTATGACATGATCCCATTTTTCGAGCAGAGCGAAGGAATCAACCAATATTTCAAGAAAAATTACAGGAATTCAATTATGAGCCTCGAGGGCCTAAATACAAGCCTTATCAAAAAGAACGACATCCGCAATGAGACAGTACGGAATTTCTATCTCGGCAAAAACTACATCGCGTTGCAGCAGTACGAAAAAGCCATCGGTTACCTCGCCAAGGTAGACACCACATTCAATAACAATGTTTTCATAAGGCCGGAATTGCGCGAAGCTTATGAAATCATGATAGGACATTACAAATCCAAAGGCGACTACCGGTCAGAATTATATCTTATGAAACAATTGATCAAGGTCGACCGTTACCTTTTCACGAACTTTCGCCATCTTTCCCGAAAAATCGACAAGGAATACAATACCGGAAAGCTGATGGCGGCAAGAAAAGAAGCCAATGAGGCCACAGAGACAAAACGGCTGCTCCAAATATTATTGTTCACGGTATCCGTCGGTGCCCTCATTTTACCCCTGACGCTTTTCTATCGCAACAGGAGAAACAAGATCAAGAAACGTAAGAAAATAGAGAAAATCATAAACAGCCAGTCTGCCGAGGAAAATGAGGAAGAAATGCACGTTTTGGGAATTAACCTCGAAATCGTGACTGCAATTCTCGACAACCTTGAGAAATTTGAGGCGTCAAAGGGATTTCTCGAAAAAGGACTGACACAGGCAAGGCTTGCGATGATATTGGGATACAATACGAGTTATGTTTCCAAAGTAATCAACCATTACAAGGAATGCAAGGTAATGGAGTACATCAATGACTTGCGGATTAATTATATTATTTCCCTGCTTCAAAATGAAAGGAAATACCGAAGCTATACGCATAAGGCATTGGCTGATGAGGTCGGTTTCGGGTCGGCACAGCAGTTCGTGAAGGTCTTTGAGAAGAAGACGGGTGTGGGTTTGGGGGAGTTTTTGGTACAGATATGATGTTGGATATAAATTATATGGCAAGTTCACTTCATATCAATAACTCCAAAAATAAATCTTCAGCACCGCTTTTAACACAACAATACTCCTTGAGAAGCATATGGTCCGGCGGTTTAATCTTTTCAGGTGCGTTCTCAATGACAGGTTATATCTTTCTATCATATTTGTACCGAAGCGTTTCACAATATGCAGTTCTTTGGGAATGAGAAACTTGTAATTTTTTAGGCCATCGGTATATATTTTGTCCGCGTCTGATAGAACAAGGCTTTTTAGGATCCAATTCAAGGTTTTATTCGTCCTTTTGCCAACATTGAATGAGACAATCCGTTTGGTTTCCCTTTCTAGCGCATAGGCAATCCAGATAAGGTTTTTTTTGTTTTTGACGAAAGTACACATCTCATCTACCTCGTAGGTCTTGTGCCTGTATAAGCATGGAGGGGGAATAGATCCAGCAATTGCAATAATCCTTTTCAGCAATGTCGTGGATGAAATATTTAGGAGTCTGGCGGTGCTTCTTATACCTACTCCTTCTTTGCAAAATGCAATAATCTGGTTATCGATATTAGGTTTGCAGGCATTGTATAAATATTCTATTTGTTGACGCCTGCCACAGGAACCACATTTATACCGTTGCTTACCGTTGCTTTGGAGTCCATTTTTGACACACTTTTTAAAGCAAACTTTGCAGCTTATTTCCATGACCTATTCTGGAACATGAGGATGAACAACCTTTCCATTCATTGCTTTTAAGACCGTTAAAATACGAAAGACAACCTGTGGGCTGTCTTTCTTTTGATGAATTCTTTGTTAAGTTTTCTTTGTTTTCGGGGGTCTATGGGATTAATTTTTGAAAACACCTAATCTGATACATTACCTAATATTTTCCCAAATAATCTTTCCAGTTATACGGATATTTTTCTTTTATTTCATTTAAAATATAATCTGGAATCGGTTCATCGTCATAATCCAGACCTTTAGCTTTTAAGAAAGCAATAACTTTTAATTTCTGTTTATATTCTTCGGAATTGAGATCAAACGTAGCTTTGCGCAAAGCTTTCAAGATGTAGACTTCCTCACCATCAACCATTGTATACATCAAACTCCTGTAATCTGCACCATGTTCCATCAAATATAATGCAACATCCATCTTTCCAGCCATGAAAGCATCATTAAGAGGTTTTGATGTTCGTCCTTTATTATCAGAATTTACATCAGCACCGGCAGCGACTAGTAGTTTTACTTTTTCAAGGCTGCTATTATCCATGTACCCAATTGCAGAACTTAGCACTGTATTTCTTGGAGTGTTGCCTTCTATAGGTGGGGCATCTTCAGCTGAATTTGGGTTTCCGTTATACGACAAAAGTAGTTTTAGATATTTCGGATCGTCTTTTTTAGCAGCATAAATAATGGGCGTCGTTCCCATATATTTATCCGCTGCGTTGGGGTTCGCACCAAGCGTTAATAAGGTTTTTGTTGATTCGTATTTGTCATTTCGAATAGCCATTGACAATAAAGTATGTCCAAATCGTTCATCTTTATAATCAATGCTTACCATATTAATTTCGACTTCGCGTTTAATTGCGGCAGTATCTTCATCATTAACAGCCTTCGCTAAGTTCCAAGCAGGTGTCTCTTGAAATAATCTTATATCATTTCCTAATAACTTACTTTTATCTACAATTTTCTCTTGATTAAAACATGATAGACAAGAGAAATAAAGCAGTATTACAAAAACATTTTTCATATTAGATAGTTAAAAACCGCCCCAAAACCCTAGTGCTTCAATCATTGAATCGATACTATGTCCATTATAGATTCCGGATAATGATGTAGGAGCGATATAGTGATGTCTTCCTCCTGCCGAAGGTAACAAAATATTTCGTTTTTGGACAAAATTTAATGGATCGGTATACAAAATATATGCGTCTGTTTTAGAGTTTTTGAGCATATTTTTGCCTTTAGTGAATATACTCAGTCCAGCGGCATTAAAAGTTGTAGCTGTCCTACCGGTGGCTAATGCATTGGCTTCAGCTAAGCCGCCACCTAAAGAGTGTCCTGTAAATCTAAGGTTTTTTAAATAGCCGCTAAGAATCGTTGCGTTATTTACAGATAAACTGTATTGCTCCGAAAGACCCAGTAATTGTGTGCCATTATTTATCCAATCTTGGAGACTTTTGAAATCTGTCCCGGCGGTCGCATAGACGAAATCATTTCCTCTTTGATATAAGCCCGACCTAAATCCTATATCGGGATTTCTGTACAAGACGTCAGCAGGACTAAATGAAGATCTGGTCCACCCAATTGCTCTTAATGACGAGGCATAGCCATTCTCATACACATCCGCACTGATAATTGCATCCTCTAGTGCTAATTTTGGATTTTTAATGGACAATGTTCCTTCTTCGAAGATCTGAACAAGGGTGGCTGCATTATCAACAAATAAAGAGGCGTCTATAGTAATAGTCCATCCTGGATTTTGCGCATCCGCTCCCGCAGGGTCGGCAAGTAAAACAGGATTATTATCCATCCCCACATACGGCGACACACCATGATGCGTCACGGGATCAATCCCCAACCACCTTCCAATCGCAGGGTCATAATCCCGCATGTCCATGTCAAACAGGTTCAATGCAAGATCGTCCTGCCATTCCACGCCGTTGAACTTGTACTTGTAACTGCTCGTCGCCACCGGGTTGCTCGGTGCGGCCTCCCTTAGCAATACCTCCTCGCTCGGCAGTTCCGTTCCCCATTCTTTGATGGTCGGGTTATAGTTGGTGTGCTTGAGCCCGAAGGGGTAGTAGTGGTTTTCTTCCAGTATCGTCAGCTCCTGTTCCTCGTTGAGGCCATAGCACATCCTGATATTACCCAGATGGTCTTTGTAATTGTACACGTAGCGGTAGTTGTTCCCGCCAGAGGTCGGGATGCAACTTACATAACCTTCAGATGTCGGGAAGAATTTTATTTCTTTCTTTACATACTGGTACCCATCCAGGTAATCCGTGTCGCGCATTGCGCTGCCGTCATGAACGTCCTTTCTTATCTTTTGTCCTGTCGCTGTGTAAATATAGTCAATATAGTCACCGTTCTGGAAATATATTTTGGTCGGCAGGTTCAAGTGGTTGTAATGGATTGAATCAATATTTTTGTTGGCGTCCGAGATCATGTTGCCGCTCAGGTCATAGGTGTAATCGACCGGTCCGGGCTCGTCCTTGAATCCCTTGGGGCTGTTGGTGTTGTCGCTGACGGCCGTGAGGCGGTTGGTGTCTGGGTCATAGTTGTAGGTCAGGTCGTCTATGGGATTGACCAAGCCCATCAGGTCGAAGTTTCCGGTTCTTTGTACGTCGGTGATGTTGCCGTTGGCGTCATAGTTCACAGTTTCGTTGTAGGAATTGGTGCTTACGTTGCCTTCGGGTTTGTTGTAGATACCACGGTTCATGCGGTTTAGGCCGTCATATTTGTAGCCGTATCTTCTCAGTACGTTATCCGATGCGCTCCGCCAGTAGGTTTCGCTGATGTTGCCGTTGAACAGGGGGTGTACGCCGTCGGCGTCCTCATCCTGGTTTACGTTGCTGCCGTAGCCCATGGTGTCATAGTTGATCATAAAGCCGAAAAGGTCTTTCTGGCCGTTTTCGGTCATGTCGCCTATGCCGTTGATGCCGGTGAGCCATCCTCGGATATTATAGGAGAAATCCACGGTTTGCAGCGGTTCGTTGTTGAGGTTGCTGCCTACTTCTTTTTTATAGATTCTGCCCAGTTTTGTGTAATAGTTCTTGGCAAGTGCTTGCTGTGAAAGTGTGCCTATTTGCTGGTAGTGTTCCTTGAGGCTTCCATTGCCATTGTACTCAAAACTGTCCTGGGTTGCAATTTCTGTAGAGCTGCTCAGGTTATCCCTTTTGTGTTTTATCCTGCTTTCGCTTACCTGTCCCGCTTCGTTGAGGGTAGAGGAGGTGTTCGTGTAACCGCCCAGATAGTTGTCCTTGCGTGTGGCGATCGGGCGTGCCCATTTGTCATAGAGAATAAATGAGCTTTCCCCCTTGATCGGCCCGTTTTCGAGCACACGTGTCCATGAGCCGGTCGGCAGCCCGCTTGGTTTATTTGTATTATTATAGTATGGGGATTCTTCCGATATGGCCACGGTCAGGTCATTCAGCGGGGCAAAACGGTAGTCATCATAATAATTAACCGTCAGCAGAATAAAATCATTACTGGTGTTTATATTGGAATAAAAAACCTCTTGTCCGTCAAAAGTGGTAGACCCGCTACTCGAAACAATATGGCTGTCATTGGAATAGGTGTCCTGCAGGTAGTTTCGCTTGTCGCTGTCAATTTCCCCTGGTTCCCATCCCGTCACGGCAACGCGACCCATGTTGTCATAATAAGTGCGCAGCCATCCCACCTGCGGGTTGGAGCCCGTATTGCCGCCAAATGGTGAGTAGGCGGGGCCAGTCGCCACAACACGGCCCAGGCCGTCATACACCATGTATTCGCGCTGTTTTCCCGGCAGTTGTTTTTCAATCACCCTGATCCAGTCATCATAAATATATTGATAGCATAGGTTCTTTACCATGTTCGCGTCGATAGTACCTTGTGCCAATGGCGGGATCACCATGGTAAGGCTGTACAGCTCATCGTAACAGTAATAGGTGTCATGTGGCGTACCCATTTCATCAAACGAACGTTTCAAGACGGTCAGTCCACGCACATCGGTAAATTGCTGCGTCACGTTCCCGTTCTCGTCTTTGGTCTCGGTCTTGTACAATGAATTTTCGGGATAGAGGCCGTCATCAATCAGCGCACCATACAAAACGCTAAACTTTCTAACATTGTCGCCATCGTTGAGCTTGTATTCAAACGTGATCTCATGGCCCGAGCCCATAGCCCAGTTCCCTGTATTGCCGGGAGCCGAAACCTTAAGCACACGGTTCAGCGGCGTGTCATCGAATACCTTCTCCGAAAAAGGATTGTTACCTGAATATTCACTATAGCTAATGGTCTCTGCTTCCGTGGCATCAAATCTTATATTCGTATCGCCCGTGGCATAAGGCAAATAAGTCTTAGGTTGCCTGCCCAAAATATCATAGGAACTATGGGTATTGATGTCAGAATAGGTTTCCGTGGCCGAATCGAACCCCTGTTGGTGAGCAGTCTGTTGGATTGGCCTGCCCAGTCCATCAAGGAAAGTTACATTTACCACCGCCTGTTCCGGGGTCGGATTGGCTATCGGTGTCGTAGTATCTTCCTTATAGACAATTTCTTTTACCCAATTCTGCTCAGAATCATTTGCGCGTGTGTGGTATTGCTTTTCCGAGACAATGTACATTGCATCAGAATCAAGGTCCAGTTTTTTGGTAAAAGTCGGTCTGCCCAAAGCATCATATTCATAAAAAACAGTCTGTTCAGACATATTCGTCATAGATGTAACCCCAAAATTTGGGTTATACGTGTAAGTAGTCGCCTGGGCATTTGGGCAAACTGTGTTAAGTGAAGAACGCAGCCATGTGCGCAAAGCCTTGTTTGCACTTTCCAGGGCAACATTATTGGCTGTCGTATATTCAGCATTGGCCGCATCTTCAACCAAATCCAAGATTGTAGTATCAATATCGGTATACTTCATTCCACTGATTTTGGCCACGGGAATACGTCCCCCATAACCATAAATTATCGCCTCATATGCCGTCGGGTCCATCGGGGAGCCCAATATGTTACTAATCGATGTTACCCTTTCCTTTCTGGCATTGAACTCGAATTTTGTATTGCTGGTCATCGTGTAGATGCGGTCGGTAAGCACACTGTTCCCAACCGTCACCTGGTTGCTGAGGTAACCGTCGCCGGACTGGTTTACTTTCCCCGACAAGAAGTATCCTCCATTTGGGGCTTGGGCATAGGAATAGTCGACATGCCCCGCCGAGGAGACTTCGCCGATTGGTAAAAACTTACGATCGGTTCCCTGGCTAAAAGAATAGTTGATTGTCCGATAGGTCTGTATCTGCTGTCCGCTAAAATATTCAGTGGTCTCCGATCCGCTGAAATAAGGAAAGGGCGTATGTTCGTTCTCATAAAAGTCGCTTTCCAGCGACCCTTCGAGTGGGTTGTACCATTGACTTGTGTATTCTCCAATAGCATAATTGAATTTTTGTTTCCGAAGCAATTTCCCGTCATTGTCGAATGCTTTGATTTCCCTGAGCTTGTGTTCGTTCATTGAGCCAATATGTAATTCAAGTCCGCTGTTGCCATAGTTCACGTCATAGGTATAACGCAGTCCGTTGTGGGGCATTCCGAGCCAAGCATAGGATTCATCATATTCATACTCATTGGTTTCCCTGAAGCGATTCCTTACATACCCGTTGATAACCTGGTTGGTAGAATCGGTTTCAATCACGGTCACTTGATTATAAAATACTACGTCCGGATAAAGATAACCCTGGCCTGATTTTTTTCTGCCCCACGTCCAAGAATTCTGGTTGTTGATGTAATGATAGTAATGTCCTTCCGAATATTTATAGACCTTTTTTCCGGCCAATCCCCCTGCTTTGGTATAATTGGATACCGATTTCACCCGAAATCCATCCGCTGGTGTACCGTTCGTATCCACCTGTAGCAGATAGGCATCATAAGGCTCCTCAATCGAGACGGTCTTCTGCAACAGCACGCTCGAATTGGTACTGCAAACGTTTACAGTCTCACTCGAATAATTCCATAAAGTCAACTGATAGATTCCCGGGTCGAGATCGACAACGTCATCGGCCTGACAGTTTATCGTTCCGTTATATGTCACACCACCCTTTATAAACTCAATAGGGAAGGGACCATTGTTTCCCTTATAAATTATGGATTCCGTCGGGATGAGATAAGGAGGCGCATAAGGACCCGAACCACAGGGCGAATTATCCACATCCTCCAAGGTAAGGGAATCCAGTTTTTGTATTACATATATTCCCGGGCCTGTACAGGTGAGGTCATATTCCCCTTCCTCGTCTATGTAAAACATAGTTGCCGTTACATCGGTAACATTATAAACGTGCCCATTGTTGGTAACAGTTCCGTCTCCATAATCGGCAAAGTTCACGTTTTGCATAGAAGGGTGTATATCGGTTGTGCTGGTGCACCACCCATAAACGAAATCATCCCCTCCCCAGGCATTGATGGCAGCATGGGTTGTCGTCTCATAACTGGTATGTATGCCGGCCGGTACAATTTCATGCCTAAAATCCCCATCCAACGTATTCCGCTCAAACTCAAATTCCGTATAGCCCCCCGTGGGATAAGTGATTTTGTTCAAAGTCCCAATGGTTGCCTTGTCAAAAATGAATTCCCTTTTTTGTGTAGTTGGGTTTGTAAAAGGAGGATAAAGGTTTACATAATCAAAAGAATCAACAAGGTCGGGATTGCTGTCCTTGCCATTGTATAAACCAAGGTAATCCTGTCCAAAAGATAGTTTGTTAGGGGTCTCGTCTTCACGGTCATACGCAAACTTGTAGGAATCCCCATTGGTCAAACTATTCAAGCCATCTACGCCAACAAAAGTCAACTCGTCAAGTTTAAGCTTTTTGGTAGCAGTCGAACCATTGCCGAAATAGCTGAAATCAAAAATGGCCTTTCTATAAACAACCGGGTCGTCCGTCGTCGTATTGTGGTCGTCGATGACATCGGTATAGTTATAAAAATCAATCGAATTGAGCGCATTGCCGCCGTCTACAAACGCAATGTCATCTCTTTCCCCATAATTGAATCCGATAACTTTATGGTTATTATGGTAGATGACCTTCAACATCTGTTGGTTAATCTTATACTGTGATGGGGTGATATAAGAAGCGGTGCCGGAATTACCGTATGATTGTATATATCCTTTACCATTATTTGGCATAGCATTGGCCCATACGAAATTTTGGTATTCAAAAGTGTACTCATCCAATCCGTTAGGGGAGATTATTTTGGTCAACAGCCAGGAGGTAGTCGTATTCGTTGTTTTTGTGCCGGTGATTGTCGAATGTATTTCGGTTTTTCCATCCTGCCCGAAGAAATATTTAGCGCCATCAGGCATAGTTATGATCCAGGGATCATCCGGCCCGGTACGTAATTCCGCCTTAATGGCGGGATTAATATTCGCAAATACAAAGTGGTACTCTATACGAAAATATTCAGTAATACCCGGAAGCGACAGGCTATACCGATCTTCCGAACCGGCATTTTCTTCAGGATAACGGCTGTCAGGGATAACATTCACCATTGAGTTTATACGTCCGCCCGCGCTGAGGTTCCATCCCAAACCTATACAACTGGCGACATCTTCGACTTTTGCCCCACTTGTGGTATAGCCCATGGAAATAGGCAGGTTTAGTTCCCTTCCCTTATACTCAAAAATAGGAATGCTAATGTTGGCTTTACCGTGATGGAGATCAACACTGGTGCTGTTTCCGCTCACATTTGAATCAGGAGAATTAAACCTGTTCTGTATAAAATCGGTTGCTTCCTGTGCCGACGCAACATTGGCAAGGAGTATCAAGAAGAAAGATAATGTAATGATGTTATTATATATTGCTTTCATGATGTTTGCTTGGTTCTAAATTTTTACTTTCTCCTAATCACCTTGACCCCTTCGCTGCGGTCATCAGTCATGATGTTGATGACATAAATTCCCTCCGGATATTTACCCAAATCCACCGGCACCGTCCGCCCCGTAATCGGGAAGGTGTCCAACACATGCCCCGAAACGTCCACCACCGTGGCCGTCCCGCTTTCATACTCATAATTCACGATCACATTGGTGTAGCCGTTGGTCGGGTTGGGCATCGCCTCAAGGCTCTTGCCTTTTTCATTCGGGGCCTTCATCTTGTCGCGCAGTTTCACGACCCAGAAATCGGTATAGCCGTAATTGTTGGTCTTGTCACCCGATGGCGGTAGTGTCGGCTGGCTGTTGCCCATGCTGTCCATGAGCCCACCGAGTGCGTCGCCCGCACTGCCGCCGGTTCCCAGTGAAGGGGCTTTTCCGAGCGGACTTTTCGGCTGGTTGATGCCGTACTGTAACGAGGAATCCTTGCCGGAACCTACCGCATTGTTGACCTTGTCGACGGTTCCGCCCACAGCCTTGTTGTAATCCTTGTTGAATGCCTCCGCCGTCTCATTGATTTGCTCATTGACGGCATCGGTATTTTCCTTGATCTGCTGGTTCGGCTTGCCGTTGCCCAGCTTCACGGGCGATTCCCCTTTGGAATTTGGATTTTTCTTATTGGAATTTTTCACCTGCATACTCCGGATGGGACTGGAAGTACCTGCGAGGATATACCCCCCGTCCCGCGTCTCAACGAGCTTGCGCAGCGCATCGTCCCCGTCGCTGCCCACCGTTTTCTGCCAAAGTACCACACCTTTCTCCGAAACCTTGAGCGCGATATAATCATTGATGCCCTTGTCATCCCTTTTCGTGTCCGGCTCCGATTTGGCATAACCGCCTATGAGCAACGTATGGTCCCGGTTCTCCACGATAGAGGTCAATATGTCCGAGGTCCCGAAATCATAGGTTTCCTGCCACAGCATCTCGCCGCTGGCATCCAGTTTTACAATCCAGAAATCGGTTCCTTTACCATTGCCGCGTGTCTTCGAATGGGTAGGCGAGGAGTTCGAGTTCCCGCCCAGGATATACCCTCCGTCAAAAGTCTGCCTGACTGCAAAAAGCTGGTCGTCCCTGTCACCGCCGATGACCTTTTCCCATTCCACGTTACCGCGCCTATCGAGCTTGAGGACCC